>CAWFGF010000004.1:0-995988 GCA_963815345.1 uncultured Alphaproteobacteria bacterium | reverse complement strand
GCCTAAGAACCAAGCGGTCGGCACCATAAGCCGAAGGTCAGTCCTCGTTGCGATCCTTGAAGTGTTCGTCACCTGCTGTAGGTAGCATTCATTTTGCGGAGCCTTCAGAAATCGAAAGCATGCGCCTGATCTCTTCGCTAGCAGGCCCCAGGGCACTCGGCTGACGGATACCGGGAAAAACTGCAACGTCGTAGAGTTCGGTGACAATGCCTTCGAGGATTAGCGAGTGAACGATATCCCCCGATTTGGTATCGATGAAGTAGAGACCACGTCTTGGCTCGACCTTGCGAGCGGCAAGTTCGTCGTCGAGGTCGAGACCGGCGAATGTCTTGTTATCACGCGGGAGCGAGAGGCCGACAACGGCGATGTCGCCGATGAAAGCGAGGCCGCGGAGATAACCAGGGCAGAAAGCCAGGGGCACGAATGTCTTTTTCTCGAGATCGACATGGCCGAACCGCCCCCGCCCGCTATCGTGCAACCAGAGCTTGCCATCGTGCCAGCGCGGCGAGTGGGGCATGGAAAGACCCGAGCAGACGATCTCGTCGGTGCGTACATCGATCACCACGCCTTGATCTTTTCGTCCATCGCGCCAGCCGTCGAATGTGTCGGACTGGCTTACGGTCGTAACGTATCCCGGCGCGCCGTCGACCATGGCGAGGCCGTTGAGATGGCAGCGATCTTCGGCGGCAAGGCGGGAAATGAATTCGGGCTTCCAGATCGGTTCGAAGCTGTGGGATGCGCTGGGACGGGCGAGGCAGTTGAAGAGGGTGTTTACGAACACCGGCCTGCCATCGCCATCCAGAGCGACGTCGTGAATGTCGAGGTCGCCGGGGAAATAGCTCATTCGCGGTGCATAGAGTGCGTCCGCGCCCTTCACCCCTGCGGCACCTTCGGGAAGCAGGTTCTCGAAGCGGTAGAACTGGATGTCGCTTGATACCCAGAAGCCCTGCGGCGGCTTTCCTTTGGGCGCGGGGTCGACGCCAATGCCGAGGCAGCGACCGATATTGCGGTTGTAGGTCCAGAAATTATCCTCCGGATCGACGCCGAAGAAAATGATCTTGCCGACCTGGTAGGTGGTGATCGCAATGCTGGCATTCTGGCTTGCCAGCCAGCGGGTGAACCCGCGCGAGATTTCGACGCCGAATTTCACGTCCGAGCCAGGCAATTGGGTGCCATTCGGTATATCGGCTCCCTTGGACGGCATTTTGCTTGTGGGTCTTTTGGCAACCTTGGTCATGCTCATTGCCTTATCGATGCGTTGTCAGGAGCCGGTTCGTCAGTGGGCAGCGTGTCGGTCAAGGCCAGCAGGATCAAACGCTGTTTGCGCGCGGCGTAGCGCGCTTCGATTTCCGCCACCTCGGACAGGGCGAGTTCGGCTTTCGCGCGAATGAAATCCTGAAACGTTCGCAGGCCTCGCTCGAATTCGCGTTCGATGGCATCGACTTCGGCCCTCTGACTCGACAATGCGGCCGCACGAGCGCGGGCGAGTTCATCGAAGGCGGCAATGCGATTTTGCGTAGTGGTGGTCCGTTCCAGCAATTCACGCCTCAATCGCTCGATTTCCAAGTCGCTGGCGGTAAGCTGCGCACGTGCCTCCGCCCGGCCGCCGCTGTATTTTCCGCTGCCGAAAATCGGCATCGTCAACTCGATCCCGATCCGGCTTGCCGAAACCCAGCGATTCTCGAAGTCGTCATAGCGATACGCCGTCACACCCTGCAGATCGACGGCGGGACGCTGAGCGCGACGAGCGACTTCAAGATCGGCCAACGCGGCATCGCGCATGGCTTTTGCGATGCGGATTTCGGGATTGTCTTCCACCAGTTCGCCGGACAGCACAGGCCCCACATCCACAGCAGCCGGTAGATTGCGTGCTAGGAAAGCATCGATCTCGGGGCTGTCTGGACACGGCGATCGCGAGATCCCGCTGTAGATGGCAAGGCGAGACAGCGCAGCGTCGAGCGTGGCGGCTTCTTCTATCCGTGACGCGGTTGCTGCGGCATTCTCCGCTTCGATACTGCGCGCCTCGGCCAGAGTGATGAGACCGGGGTCGAGGAGCTGGTTGACACCCTCCGCCAGAGCACCAAACCTTTGTGCACGAGAATTCGCAGCCTCCAGACGTTCGCGTGATTCGAGGACTTGGAGAAATGTTTCGGCGGCATCGAGCCGCGAGGTCGCATCCGCCTCGGCGATGGAATGATCGGCAGCGGTGACACGGGCGCGGGCGGCGGTTTGCCGGTACTTGCCTTGACCGAAATCGAATACTCTTTGGGAGAGGATCAGACCTGCCTGGTTGTCGCCCCGTCCGCTAACCAGGCCGACTTCGCCTTGAGCAGCGCGAGCATAGCTCGAGAGCTGCGGGCGCCACTCCGATCGGACCTGGGTCAGGCGGGCCTGCGCCGCCGCCTGTTCGGCGCGTGCAAGGCCGATCGTCGGATCGCGTTCCGCTATGATGGCGAGCGTTTCCGGCAGGCTCAGACAGTCGGCTTGCTGCGCAGACACGGGGGTCGCCGTAGCCAGGACCAAGAATATCGCAACCATCGTAACGCGCGTCATGACCTCGCTCCGCGGCGCAGGGTCGCGGTGATCGGTTCAAGCAGATAGTCAAGAAACGTCCGTTCAGTCCCCGAGAAGATAAATGCTTCGACCGGCATTCCGGGCAGAACCGCATCATCCAGTTCCGCCAGATCCTCCGCAGCGATAATTACCCGGGCTTCGTAGTAGCTGTAATCGCCATCGGGAGACGTCTTGAGATCGGCGCTGACCTGGCTCACTTCACCGTCTAGGCTAGGCGCACTCCAGCTCTTGAGGCCGCTGAGGCGGGTTTTGACTTTGAGTCCCTCATAAACTGTATCCCGATCGACGGGTCGAATTTCAACCGTGGCGACGAGCGCGGTACCGGTCGGTACGATCTCCATGATCGGTTCGCCCGCGCGCACGACACCGCCGGTCGTCGCGAATTTAAGGTTCAGGATCGTCCCCGCGACCGGCGCGGTGATAACGGTCCGGCTGACCACATCGCGCATCGCCGTAAGCCGTTCACGCAGCTCGGCCTCACGCGTTCGCCCCTCCAGCAGATCGCTGCTGACCTTCTCATCGAAACGCGCGCGGGTCTGGGCAATCTCACGGTCGATCTCGATCACTTGGGAGCGGTCATCGACCTGTTCGGCGCGCAACCGTGCCATGTCGCCGCTCAATCCTGCCTCGTCCCGCTCAAGCTGGGTGACTTCGGCGGCGCGGATCAGCCGCTCCGCCAGAAGACCGCGCTTTTCCGCCAGATCGGCACGAACGATAGCCAGCGACCTGGCAATGCTGTTGATTTGGTTCTGCGTATTCTGTCCGCTGCGGGCAAATCCGTCGCGGCGGCTGCGCAAAACCTCGATATCGGCGGCGTGGGTCAGGCGCTGCTGACTGAACAAGCTCGACTGGCGCGACACGATTTCTTCGAACCGGTCTGTCGGAACGTCGGCATTATCGATTGCCGGCAGGGTTAGGCTGGTTTCACTGGCGGAGAGCGCGCGAAGGCGCGCAATACTGGCCTGCGCATCGACATAGTCCTCAGCCGTCTGGTCGCGGCCCGACAGTGCTGGAATATCGGTGAGGACTATGAGACGCTCGCCCGCCTTGATCCGTTGTCCCTCGCGCACGAGGATCGTGTCAATGATACCGCCTTCGAGGTGCTGTACGACCTGGCGTTCGTTCTCAACCGCCACTTTGCCATAAGCGGTGATCCCCTCGGCCAGTGGCGCGAAGGCGGACCAAATCAAGAAAGTGCCGAGAGCCACGAGGCAGGTCATTGCCGAGGCACGCAAGACACGGTCGCTGCGAAGCAGTCCAGTCATCGTCACGGCACGGTTCTCCGACCAACCGGTGCCGCCATAGTCGCGCGCACCTCTGCAAAATATTCTGACACCGGAAGCATGCCGATACGGTCGCTGTTCAACACGACGACATGATCCGCATCTTCGATCAATCTTGGATCATGGGTAGCCATGAGCACGATGCCGCCATCCTCTCGCGCAGTCGCGAGGGCCACCCGCAGGGTTTTAAGCAGAGCGCTATCAAGATTGGCCGAAGGTTCATCAAGCAGGAGCAGAGACGGACCGCCCCACCCGGCGGAAAAGAGTGCGCGGGCCATGCCAATTGCCTGTTTCTGACCTGCGGACAATTGCACGCCTCCGGGGCCAACGCGCGTGTCGTATCCGTCTGGTAATGTCATGATCAGCGCATGCACACCGGCGATTCTGGCCGCATGAACTAAACTATCTGGTTCACATTGAGTGAAGCGCGCAATATTCTGGCCCACGCTTCCAGGCAGAAGTTCGGTATTCTGCGGCAGATAGCCGATATAGCGTCCGCGGTCGTCGATCGGCCAAGCATGCATATCGCGCCCTCCCAACCGAACGTGTCCGGCAAGAGGCGGCCAAGCTGCCGCGATCGTCTGCAACAACGACGTCTTGCCCGATCCGCTGGCCCCGACCAGCGCAATCATCGCTCCTGCTTCAAGCGTAAGATTGAACTTGGGCAGCAGCGGTTTTTCGTTTCCGGGTGTTGCCACCTCCAGATTCTCGAGCTGCAAGATTGCGTCAGGGAGGGGTAGCGGGGTCGGTACATCGTCATGAGCGGATAGCGGACCGGCGCGGATGTTAAGATCGCGCCATGCGCGCCGTGTATTGATTATCTGACGCCACATACCCACTGATTGATCGATCGGCGCAAGGGCACGTCCGAGCAAAATAGATCCCGCGATGATCACACCCGGCGTTGCCTGTTGCTGAACGACCAGCCAAGCCCCGACGCCCAGCGACGCGATTTGCAACATTAGTCTGAAACCGCGCGTCAACGAACTGTAGACGCCATGCGACTGCGCGTTCTCGAGCGATAGTACCCCAGCTGCTTCCTTGCGAATTTTCCAGCCTTTCCACGCCGCGCCGGTCATACCCATTCCGACGATCGCCGATTGCTGCCGTGCAAGACCCGCCGCAAAAACCTGCGCACTGCCTTCTGCCGCCTGCGCGTCTTCGACCCGGCCGCGCGTGGTCATTTCGGCGGCGATGGCGATGGCGAGCAATAGCAGGGCACCGCCGACCCCGATCCAGCCGAGCAGCGGATGGACGAGGAACAAGATCGCCAGGAAGAACGGCGTGAACGGCAGATCGAACAGTGGCAGGATCATTCCGTGCGAGAGAAAGCCCTGCACTGCCGACAAATCGCCCAGATCGCGCTGAAGTGTCGTTGCGGCATTGGGGCGGGCGAGATTGACCGCGAACAGCCGTTCCCCGTAGAGATCACGAAGCCGGTCGGCCGCCAGTGCCATGACCCGCCGCCGCGCCGCTTCGGCTACGATATAGGTCGCGAGCATAGCGACCGCGAGAAGGGAGATCAGGATCAGCGTATCAACCGAACCCGACGTCAACACCCGGTCGTAAACCTGAAGCATATACAGCGGCGTCACCAACATCAGCACGTTGACGACAAGGGAAAACGCTGCTGCCAGCGACAGATAAGGGCGCAGCGGCCCCATAGCCGCGTCCGAACCAGGAGGCGCGACCGTCGACCTTTCGCTTATGTTGTTGCGCCCGCCCTTACGCCAAGCGGCAAGCCGCTCCCTGACAATGTCAATGAGGGATTGCGCGCTCATCGATCAACCCAGATTGTCTGCGAACAAGGTAGTCGCATCGATCTGCATCATGGCTGCGGAGAGTTCGACAGTCTGAATTTCCATTACATCCATTGGCGGGATTTCCTCTGGTCCATCCAAGACGCCGATGCTGCCCAGATCGCTCTCGGATATCTCGTAAAGCATCGTCCGGATCGTGTCGGTCACCGACCCGAAGCCACTATCGGCATTGAGATCGATCGCATCGTCCATCGAAAGACTGGTCATCGACGATGGAACGACAAAGCTCAAAATGGTGGTCGGCGCAGCTGTCGCGATGTTCACATCGGGGTCAATCAGAACGGTCGCGTTGCCGTTCTGGTAGATATCATATTGCTGTGGGTTGGCGGATGTGGCGGCGCTGGTTCCGGTCAACGTCCAGCCCGCGTCGGCGAACGAAACGATGTCTTCAACGTCGCCATCGACGATCAGAACGGCACCGAAGACGCTGTCGCGCGAGTCGCTGAGATCGATCACGGCAAGCCGGTCGAGGACGACGCCTTGACTGCCGGGGCTGGTCAGGTCGATAATTTCGATGGACTGGATTTCCGCCGGCAACGTCAACGTGAAATCAATGGCTTGCGACGAACCCGACAAGGCCAGCCTGTCGATACCGGTTCCGCCGTCGATGTCGGCAAAGGTAAGATCGGAGACGGCAATTACGTCATCGCCCGCGCCGCCGCGGAACACATCCGTTCCGCCGTTGCCGATGAGGACATCGTCGCCATCGCTGCCGATCAGCCGGTCCCCGCCGCTGGTGCCGACGATTGTCCGGTCCGCATCACCGGCCGCGAACGCCGCGCCGAATACCACATAGGTCTCGCCCGCAAGGGTGCCGCCTCTGTCGTTGCCGGGTGCCCCGACGATCAGATCGCCATAGCCGTCGCCATCGACATCGCCCGCACTCGATACCGCGGATCCCGCAATGTCAAAATCATCATCGCCCTGGATGACGAAGCCCTGTGCGGCGCTGAGCGTAGAGAGGTCGATCACCTGCCTGCCGGTACGGTCCGCAGTGCCAAACCCGCCCCCGCTGCCGAAAATGACATACGCCTCGCCGGCCAAGTTCCCGCCGTCGTCGCCATATCGCGCGCCGACGATAATATCGTCATAGCCATCCCCATTGATATCGCCCGCGGCAGACACCGATCGGCCTGCCTGATCCTCGGCGGCATCGCCCTGGATGATAAAGCCCTGTGCGGCGCTGAGCGTAGAGAGGTCGATCACCTGCCGACCGCTGCCGTCCGTCGTACCCAACCCGCCGGCGCCGCCGAATATCACATAGGCCTCACCCGCGTCACTGCCCCCATCGTCGCCACTGGCTGCCCCGAGAATGATATCGTCATAGCCATCGCCATTGATATCGCCCGCGGCAGACACCGACCGCCCTGCCTGATCGCCGGCGGCATCGCCCTGGATGATAAAGCCCTGTGCGGCGCTGAGCGTGGCGAGGTCAATCACCTGCCGACCGCTGCCGTCCGCCGTGCCGAACCCGCCAGCGCCGCCGAATATCACATAGGCTTCGCCCGCATTGTTCCCGCCGTCGTCGCCGCCAGCGGCGCCGATGATCAGATCGTCATAGCCATCGCCATTGACATCGCCTGCCCCCGACACCGACACAGCGGCCCCGTCATAGGACGCATCGCCCTGGATAATGAAACCTTGCGTCACGTTAAGAGAGGTCAGGTCGATGACCTGCCGACCGCTGCCGTCCGTCGTACCGAACCCGCCAGCGCCGCCGAACACCACATAGGCCTCGCCGGCAACCGGACCGCCATCAAAGCCGCCAGGCGCCCCGACGATCAGATCGTCATAGCCATCGCCATTGACATCGCCTGCATTCGATACCGAGGTGCCGGCAAGGTCAAGCGCGGCGTCGCCCTGAATGATGAAGCCCTGCGTGGAGCCGAGCGTGCTAAGATCGACAACCTGCCGTGCTCCGTCCGCCCTGCCGAACACTACATAGGCCTCACCGGCAAGCTGCCCGCCATCGCCGCCGTTCCTGGCCCCGACGATGAGATCGTCGAAACCGTCGCCATTGACATCGCCTGCATTCGATACCGAGAAACCAGCCCCATCCCCCGGGGCGTCGCCCTGAATGATGAAGCCTTGAGCGGTGCCGAGCGTCGTAAGGTCGATTACCTGCCGACCGGTCCCGTCTGCCGTGCCGAACCCGCCTGTGCCGCCGAATATCACATAAGCCTCGCCGGCACCAAAACCGCCATCGTCGCCATCAGACGCCCCGATAATAATATCCTCATGTCCATCGTTGTTGACATCGCCCGCGCGCGAAACGGAAATACCGGAAAAATCCCTATCGGCATCGCCCCGGACGATGAATCCTTGCCCGGCGCCGAGCGTGGTCGAGTCTATCACCATTGCAGGTACGAACGGACCGGTAGTGGTCGCTATCTGCTCAACGAGCAGGCGCGCATTGCCGTTGGCATAGGTTTCATAGAGAACCCCATCCACCGTCGTATCGGTGCCTTGTGACCAGCCTGTATCGCCGAAGATCAAGCTATCCCCGTCGTCGCGACGAACGGTCAGCGTGGTCACTCCGCCGCCGGTGTTGTCGGACGTGTCGAACACAGCAAGCGCGTCGATCACCAGCGTGTTGCTGCCGCTGCCGGTCAGGTCGATCACCTCGATAGAGGTGATCTCCGCCGGCAGGCCCAGGCCGCTGCCCGCGGTAAGGTCCAGCGTCTGGCCACTTCCGGTCAGCGCCAGCGTATCGCGGCCTGTTCCGCCGTCGATATCGGCAAAGGCGAGATCCGCGACCGAAATCCTATCGCTGCCAGCGCCGCTGCGGATCACGTCCGCGCCGCCATTGCCGATGAGGACATCATTGCCATCGCTGCCAATCAGCATGTCCGCGCCGCTGGTCCCAGCAATCGTCCGGTCGGCATTGCCAGCCGCGAACGGCCCCCCGAAGATCACATAGGCTTGGCCGGCATTGCTCCCGCCGAGAGCGCCGCCCGGGGCACCGACAAGCAGATCGTCATAGCCGTCGCCGTCTATATCGCCGGCTGCGGATACCGCGTCTCCTGCAAGATCATTGTCAGCAGCCCCTCCGATGATGAAGCCCTGCTCCGACGTCAGGCCGCTGAGGTCGATGGTACCGAAGCCGCCAGCCATGCCGAAAATCACATACGCCTCGCCGGCAGCGTTGCCGCCGTCATCGCCACCGGCAGCACCGATGATCAGATCGGCATAGCCGTCGCCGTTGACATCCCCGGCGCCCGAGACAGAACGGCCTGCCTGGTCATTGGCGGTATCGCCCTGGATGACGAAGCCGTCAGCCGCCGACAGTCCAGTAAGATCGATTGTCCCGAACCCACCCGCCTTGCCGAACAGGACGTAGGCTACACCGGCGTTGGTCCCGCCATTGTCGTTATAATCCGCACCGATGATCAGATCGTCATAGCCGTCGCCATTGACGTCGCCCGCCGCGGAAACCGAAATACCCGCATTGTCGCCCGGCAAGTCGCCCTGGATCACGAAACCATCGACTGCGGTGAGACCGGTCAGGTCGATCCTGCCGAACCCGCCCGCCTTGCCGAAGATGACATAGGCCTCGCCGGCATTGGTGCCGCCGTCGTCGCCACCGGGCGCGCCGACGATCAGGTCGTCATAGCCGTCACCGTTGATGTCGCCCGCGGAGAATACCGAGGTGCCGGCAAAGTCGAACGCTGCATCACCCTGGATCACGAAACCGTTGGCTGTTGAAAGACTCGCCAAGTCGATCGCGCCGAACCCGCTCGCCTTGCCGAAGATCACATAGGCCTCGCCGGCATTGTTGCCGCCATCATCGCCGCGCCGCGCGCCGACGATGACATCGTCAAAGCCATCGCCGTTGACATCGCCCGCCGAAGAGACCGACCAACCGGCATTGTCGCCGTCTGCGTCGCCCAGGATCGCGAAACCGTCGGCCGCAGTGAGACCGGTCAGGTCGATCCTGCCGAACCCGCCCGCCTTGCCGAAAATCACATAGGCCGCGCCTGCGTTGGTGCCGCCGCCATCGTCATAGGGCGCGCCGATGATGAGATCGCCGTAGCCATCACCGTTCACATCGCCCGCGCTCGATACCGAGCGTCCGGCCCGGTCCTCGGCTGCATCGCCCTGGATGACGAAGCCATCGGCGGCCGACAGCCCGGTCAGATCGACGGTACCGAACCCGCCCGCCTTGCCGAAGATGACATAGGCCTCGCCGGCATTGCTGCCGCCATCATCGCCCAACCACGCGCCGAGGACGATATCGTCGAAACCGTCCCCGTTGACATCGCCTGCCGACGAGACCGAAATACCCAGCGCGTCTCCCGCCACATCGCCCTGGATAACGAAACCCTGGGCGGCATTCAGGCCGGCCAGGTTGACCACGGTCGTTTCGGGATTCTCGTCGGTCACGGTAAACGCCACCGGCTGGTCGGTCGCATTCTCCCCGTCGCTCGCAGTTACGACGATATCGTAGATATTGTCGCCATTCGCATCGGCGGGCGCCTCGAAGTCGGGCGCAGCGATGAAGCTGACCACGCCGCTCGCCGCATCGATCGCAAACAGCGCCGCATCGGTGCCCGACAGCGAGTAAGTAATGCTGTCGCCGTCGGGATCGGTCGCCGCAGCGTTATAGGCCGCAGTCTGGTTCTCTAATGCGCTCGCCGAGGCGCCGCTGGTGAAGCTGGGCGCATTGTCGTTTTCGTTAGTGACGCTGATCGCAACCGCCCGATCGGTCGCGTTTCTCCCGTCGCTCGCCGTAACGACGATATCGTAGAGATTGTCGCCATTGGCATCGCCGGGCGCTTCGAAGTCAGGCGCGGCATTGAAGCTGACCACTCCGGTTGCCGCATTGATCGCAAACAGCGCCGAATCTGTCCCCGATATACTGTAAGTGACCGTGGGACTGTCGCCGTCGGTGGCCTGAGCGAGGTAGGCGGCAGTCTGGTTCTCGGCCGCCGTCGATGTGGTTCCGCTGGTGAAAACGGGGGCTTGGGGAACGGTGGTGACCACGGCTCCTTGCACCAGGACGTCCGCATCGCCATTACGAAAAATCGTATAGGTTCTGCCGTTGATGGTGGGCACTCCGGCCGCGACCCATCCGGCATCGGTGAACTCGACGCGGTCACCGGTATTGCCGTTGACGAACAGCGTGACTTTGCCGTTCGCTCGCTCCTCGGTCAGATCGAAAACCGCGAGCTGGTCCAACCTCAGAACATTGTTGCCCGAGCCCGTGAGATCGATGGTCTCGATCGACTTGATCTCGGCAGGAAGAATTGTGTCCAGATCGAGCGTCTGCCCGCCGCCGGACAGCCGCAGCGTATCGTTTCCCGTGCCGCCATCGATATGGGCGAAGTCGAGCACGGACACGAAGATAGTATCGTCGCCGGCGCCGCCCCGGATCACATCCGCGCCGCCGCTGCCGAAGATCGAATTGTCCCCGGCATCGCCGATGAGGATGTCGGGCCCGGAGGTTCCGACCGCCGTCCGCCCGGTCGAGTCCACGTTAAATTGGCCGCCGAAGATAATATAGGCTTCGCCGGCCCCGCTCCCGCCGTCATCGCCCCCTTCGGCGCCTACGATTAGGTCGTCAAACCCATCTCCGTTAATATCGCCGGCTAAGGACACTGCGGAACCCGCGCGGTCGCCCGATCGATCTCCAAGGATCACGAACCCTTCATCGCCATTGAGATTGATCTCATCGAGGACCAGCCGACCGTTGGCGTCGAGGCCGCCCGGCGCATCCGGTCGGCCGAACAGAACATAGGTTAGGCCGGCATCGGTTCCCGCGATATCGTTGCGCGAAGCTCCGATGAGCAAATCATCATAGCCATCGCCGTTGACGTCGCCGGCTGACGACACTGTGGGGCCTTGCGAGAAGGTGTTCGAAGTGTTGCCGATTTTTCCGCTCAGGACGAAACCCTGATCGTCGCGTAGCGTCGCCAGGTCGATCGTCGATATCCCGCCGCTATCGGTGCCGAACCCCGCCGCTCTGCCGAAAATAATATAGGCTTCGACCGATTCATTGGGCGCCGAATTGGCCGAACGGGTACTTATGATGATATCGTCAAATCCGTCTCCGTTGAAGTCGCCTGCGTTGCGAACCGAATCGCCTAGCTGATCGCCCGCTTCCACCCCGATGATCGTGAAGCCCTGGTTCGAAGACAGATTGTCGACATCGACGATGCGCTGGCCGGTGCCGTCCAAAGATCCTTGAACCCCTGGTCCGCCGAAGATCACGGTGACCTGACCGGCATCGGTTCTACCCAGCGGATCGGCGCGCGGCGCGGTCAGCACGATATCGTCGTAACCATCGCCATTGATGTCGCCCGCCGTCGAAACCGACGTTCCGAGCGAGATCGACGAAGAGGCGAGGATCCTGAACCCGTCCGCTGGGTCCAGCCGTTGCGTCGTGTTGAACAACTGGCGACCATTGGCGTCGACGGTGCCGAACGGTTCCGGACCGCCAAACAGCACGAAGCCCTCATTATTCTGGATGAGACCGACGATGTCTTCGAACCCGTCGCCGTTGATGTCGCCTGCGGTCGTGATGTTGGTGCGGCTATAGGTGAAGGTATCGCGAGTATTTGTCAGAATGAATCCGTCAGCCGCGTTCAGATTGATAAGATCGACGACACTGCGACCCGTCGCATCGACGCTGCCGAAACCCTCGTCCGTGCCGAAAATCACATAGGATCTTTCCGCAATATTGTTGGAGCCGAGACGAAGATTGCTGACGATGAAGTCGTCGAACCCGTCGCCGTTGATGTCGCCTGCCCCGGCCACCGAGGATCCCGCGAAGCCGAAGGCACTTGCCCTGACGAGGATGAAGCCTTCGGAAGGATCCAGATTGGTCGTATCGATGCCTAAGAACCAAGCGGTCGGCACCATAAGCCGAAGGTCAGTCCTCGTTGCGATCCTTGAAGTGTTCGTCACCTGCTGTAGGTAGCATTCATTTTGCGGAGCCTTCAGAAATCGAAAGCATGCGCCTGATCTCTTCGCTGGCGGGACCAAGGGCACTCGGCTGACGAATACCGGGAAAAACTGCAACGTCGTAGAGTTCGGTGACGATGCCTTCGAGGATTAACGAGTGAACGATATCTCCCGACTTGGTATCGATGAAGTAGAGACCACGTCTTGGCTCGACTTTGCGGGCCACAAGTTCGTCGTCGAGGTCGAGGCCGGCGAATGTCTTGTTATCACGTGGGAGCGAGAGGCCGACAACGGCGACGTCGCCGATGAAATCAAGGCCGCGGAGATAACCAGGGCAGAAGGCAACGGGCACGAATGTATTTTTCTCGAGATCAACATGGCCGAACTGCCCCCGCCCGCTATTGTGCAACCAGAGCTTGCCATCATGCCAGCGCGGCGAGTGGGGCATGGAAAGTCCCGTACAGACTATCTCGTCTGTGCGTACATCGATCACCACGCCCTGATCTCGTCGTCCATCCCGCCAGCCATCGAATGTGTCGGACTGACTCACCACAGTAACATAACCCGGCACGCCGTCGACCATTGCGAGGCCGTTAAGATGGCAGCGATCTTCAGCGGCCAAGCGGGAAATGAATTTGGGCTTCCAGATCGGTTCGAAGCTGTGGGATGCGCTGGGACGGGCGAGGCAGTTGAAGAGGGTGTTTACGAACACCGGTCTGCTATCGCCATCCAGAGCGACGTCGTGGATATCGAGGTCACCGGGGAAATAGCTCATTCGCGGTGCATACAATGCGTCCGCGCCCTGCACCCCGTCAGCCCCTTGAGGAAGCAGGTTCTCGAAGCGATAGAACTGAATGTCGCTGGAAACCCAAAAGCCCTGCGGCGGCTTTCCTTTGGACGCGGGGTCGACGCCAATGCCGAGGCAGCGACCAATATTGCGGTTATAGCTCCAGAATTTCCCGTCGGGATCGACGCCGAAGAAAATGATCTTGCCGACTTGGTAGGTGGTGATCGCAATGCTTGCCTTTTGGCTCACCAGCCAGCGGGTGAACCCGCGCGAGATTTCGACGCCGAACTTCACCTCCGAACTAGGCAATTGGGCGGCCTTTGGAGTGTCGGTTCCATTAGATGGCCTTTTACCCGCGGGTCTTTTGGCAATCTTGGTCATACTCATTGCCTCATCGATGTATTATCAGAAGGTGATTCGTCCGTGGGCAGCGTGTCGGTCAAGGCCAACAGGATCAAACGCTGTTTGCGGGCGGCATAGCGCGCTTCGATTTCTGCCACCTCGGATAGGGCGAGTTCGGCTTTCGCACGGATGAAATCCTGAAAGGTGCGCAAGCCTCGTTCGAATTCGCGTTCTATGGCATCGACTTCGGCCCTCTGACTCGACAATGCGGCCGCACGAGCGCGAGCGAGTTCGTCGAAGGCGGCAATACGATTACGCGTGGTCGTGGTTCGTTCCAGCAATTCGCGCTTCAATCGCTGGATTTCCAAGTCACGGGCGGTAAGCTGCGCACGTGCCTCCGCCCGGCCGCCGCTATATTTTCCGCTGCCGAAAATCGGCATCGTCAACTCTATTCCGATACGGCTTGCCGAAACCCAGCGATTCTTGAAGTCGTCATAGCGATAAGCAGTTACACCCTGCAGGTCGACGGCGGGACGCTGAACGCGACGAGCGACTTCAAGATCGGCCAGCGCGGCATCACGACTAGCTTTCGCGATGCGGATTTCGGGATTGTCTTCCACCAGTTCGTCGGACAGCACAGGCCCAACATCCACAGCAACCGGTAGATTGCGTGTCAGGAAAGCATCGATCCCGGGGCTGTCTGGGCAGGGCAATCGGGAGACCCCGCTATAGATAGCAAGGCGAGACAGCGCAGCGGTCAACGTGGCGGCCTCTTCTATCCGTGACGCGGTGGCGGCGGCATTCTCCGCTTCGATACTGCGCGCCTCGGCAAGAGTGATCAGACCGGGATTGAGGAGCTGGTTAACACCCTCCGCCAGAGCACCAAACCTTTGTGCACGAGAATTCGCAGCCTCTAGGCGTTCGCGCGATTCGAGGACCTGGAGAAATGTTTCGGCCGCATCGAGTCGCGAGGTCGCATCCGCATCGGCGATGGCATGGTTTGCCGCGGTTACGCGCGCGCGCGCGGCGGTTTGCCGGTATTTGCCTTGACCGAAATCAAATATCCTCTGGGAGAGGATTAGACCTGCCTGGTTGTCGCCGCGTCCGCTAACCAGGCCGACTTCGCCTTGAGCAGCGCGGGCATAGCTCGATAGCTGCGGACGCCACTCGGAGCGCACCTGGGTCAAGCGGGCCTGCGCAGCCGCCTGTTCGGCGCGTGCAAGGCCGATCGTTGGATCGCGTTCCGCTGTTATGGCAAGCGCTTCCGGCAGGCTCAGACAGTCGGCTTGCTGCGCAGACACGGGGGTCGCCGTAGCCAAGAGTATCGCAAGCATCGTAACGCGTGTCATGACCTTGCTCCGCGGCGGAGGGTCGCAGTGATCGGTTCAAGCAGATAATCAAGAAACGTCCGCTCAGTGCCGGAGAAGATAAATGCTTCGACCGGCATTCCGGGCAGAACCACATCATCCAGTTCCGCCAGATCTTTTGCAGCGATAATTACCCGGGCTTCGTAATAGCTGTATTTGCCATCCGGAGCCGTCTTGAGATCGGCGCTAACCTGGCTCACTTCGCCGTTGAGGCTTGGCGCACTCCAGCTCTTCAGGCCGCTAAGGCGTGTTTTGACTTTGAGACCTTCATAGACGGTGTCCCGATCGACGGGGCGAATCTCAACCGTGGCGACGAGCGCGGTACCGGTGGGTACGATCTCCATGATCGGTTCGCCCGCGCGCACGACACCGCCGGCCGTCGCGAATTTAAGGTTCAGGATCGTGCCAGCGACCGGCGCCTTGATAACGGTCCGGCTGACCACATCTTGCATTGCCGTAAGCCGTTCGCGTAGCTCGGCCTCCCGTGTTCGCGCCTCCAGCAGATCGCTGCTGACCTTTTCATCAAAACGCGCGCGGGTTTGGGCAATCTCACGGTCGACCTCGACCACTTGGGAGCGATCGTCGACCTGTTCGGTGCGCAACCGTGCCATGTCGCCGCTCAATCCCGACTCGTCCCGCTCAAGCTGGTTGACTTCGGCTGCGCGGATCAGCCGCTCGGCCAGAAGACCGCGCTTCTCCGCCAAATCGACTCGAACGATAGCCAGTGATCTGGCGACGCTGTTGATTTGATTCTGCGTGTTCTGCGCGCTGCGGGCAAATCCGTCGCGGCGGCTGTGCAAAACCTCGATATCGGCGGCGTGGGTCAGGCGCTGCTGACTGAACAAGCTCGACTGGCGCGACACGATTTCGTCGAACCGGTCTGTAGGGACGTCGGCACTATCGATTGTCGGCAAAGTCAGGCTGGTTTCGCTAGCGGAGAGCGCGCGAAGGCGTGCAATACTGGCCTGTGCATCAACATAGTCCTCCGCCGTCTGATCGCGGCCCGACAGCGCCGGAATGTCAGTCAGGACTATCAGGCGCTCGCCCGCCTCGACCCGCTGTCCCTCGCGCACGAGGATCGTGTCGATGATGCCGCCTTCGAGGTGTTGTACGACCTGGCGTTCGTTCTCGACCGCCACTTTGCCATAGGCGGTGATCCCCTCAGCCAATGGGGCGAAGGCGGACCAAATCAAGAAAGTGCCGAGAGCCAAGAGGCAGGTCATTGCCGAGGCACGTAAGATACGGTCGCTGCGAAGCAGTCCGGTCATCGTCATGGCACGGTTCTCCTACCAACCGGTGCCGCCATAGTCGCGCGCATCTCTGCAAAATATTCAGACGCCGCAAGCATGCCGATATTGTCGCTGTTCAACACGACGACATGATGCGCATCTTCGATCAATCTTGGATCATGGGTAGCCATGACCACAATACTTCCATCCTCCCGCGCAGTCGCGAGGGCCATCCGCAGGGTTTTAAGCAGAGCGCTGTCAAGATTGGCCGAAGGTTCATCCAGCAGGAGCAGAGACGGACCGCCCCACCCGGCGGAAAATAGTGCGCGGGCCAACCCAATTGCCTGTTTCTGACCTGCGGACAAATGCACGCCTCCGGGGCCAACGCGCGTGTCGTAGCCGTCTGGTAATGTCATGATCAGCGCATGCACACCGGCGATTCTGGCCGCATGAACCAAACTGTCTGGTTCACATTGAGTGAAGCGCGCAATATTCTGGCCCACGCTTCCAGGCAGAAGTTCGGTATTCTGCGGCAGATAGCCGATATAGCGTCCGCGGTCGTCGATCGGCCAAGCATGCATATCGCGCCCTCCCAACCGAACGTGTCCGGCAAGTGGCGGCCAAGCTGCCGCGATCGTCTGTAACAAAGACGTCTTGCCCGATCCGCTGGCCCCGACCAGAGCAATCATCGCTCCTGCTTCGAGGGTAAGATTGAACTTGGGCAGCAGCGGTTTTTCGTTTCCGGGCGTTGCCACCTCCAGATTCTCGAGCTGCAAGATTGCGTCCGGGAGGGGTAGCGGGGTCGAGGCGGCACCATGAGCGGCAAACGGACCGGCGCGGATGTTAAGATCGCGCCATGCGCGCCGTGTATTGATCATCTGACGCCACATGCCCACCGATTGATCGATAGGTGCAAGGGCGCGTCCGAGCAAAATCGATCCCGCGATGATCACACCCGGCGTGGCCTGCTGCTGGAGGACCAGCCAGGCACCGACGCCCAACGACGCGATCTGCAACATCAGTCTGAAACCGCGCGTCAGCGAACTGTAGACCCCATGCGACTGCGCATTCTCGAGCGACAGCGCCCCAGCCGCTTCCTTTCGCATCTTCCAGCCTGTCCACGCCGCGCCGGTCATACCCATTCCGACGATCGCCGATTGCTGCCGTGCAAGACCCGCCGCAAAAACCTGCGCACTTCCTTCTGCCGCCTGCGCGTCTTCGACCCGGCCGCGCGTGGTCATTTCGGCGGCGATGGCGATGGCGAGCAATAGCAGGGCACCGCCGACCCCGATCCAGCCGAGCAGCGGATGGACGAGGAACAAGATCGCCAGGAAGAACGGCGTGAACGGCAGATCGAACAGTGGCAGGATCATTCCGTGCGAGAGAAAGCCCTGCACTGCGGACAGATCGCCCAGATCGCGCTGAAGTGTTGCTGCGGCATTGGGGCGGGCGAGATTGACCGCGAACAGCCGTTCCCCGTAGAGATCACGAAGCCGGTCGGCCGCCAGTGCCATGACCCGCCGCCGCGCCGCTTCGGCTACGATATAGGTCGCGAGCATAGCGACCGCGAGAAGGGAGATCAGAATCAGCGTATCAACCGAACCCGACGTCAACACCCGGTCGTAAACCTGAAGCATATAGAGCGGCGTCACCAACATCAGAACGTTGACGACAAGGGAAAACGCTGCTGCCAGCGACAGATAAGGGCGCAGCGGCCCCATAGCCGCGTCCGAACCAGGAGGCGCGACCGTCGACCTTTCGCTTATGTTGTTGCGCCCGCCCTTACGCCAAGCGGCAAGCCGCTCCCTGACAATGTCAATGAGGGATTGCGCGCTCATCGATCAACCCAGATTGTCTGCGAACAAGGTAGTCGCATCGATCTGCATCATGGCTGCGGAGAGTTCGACAGTCTGAATTTCCATTACATCCATTGGCGGGATTTCCTCTGGTCCATCCAAGACGCCGATGCTGCCCAGATCGCTCTCGGATATCTCGTAAAGCATCGTCCGGATCGTGTCGGTCACCGACCCGAAGCCACTATCGGCATTGAGATCGATCGCATCGTCCATCGAAAGACTGGTCATCGACGATGGAACGACAAAGCTCAAAATGGTGGTCGGCGCAGCTGTCGCGATGTTCACATCGGGGTCAATCAGAACGGTCGCGTTGCCGTTCTGGTAGATATCATATTGCTGTGGGTTGGCGGATGTGGCGGCGCTGGTTCCGGTCAACGTCCAGCCCGCGTCGGCGAACGAAACGATGTCTTCAACGTCGCCATCGACGATCAGAACGGCACCGAAGACGCTGTCGCGCGAGTCGCTGAGATCGATCACGGCAAGCCGGTCGAGGACGACGCCTTGACTGCCGGGGCTGGTCAGGTCGATAATTTCGATGGACTGGATTTCCGCCGGCAACGTCAACGTGAAATCAATGGCTTGCGACGAACCCGACAAGGCCAGCCTGTCGATACCGGTTCCGCCGTCGATGTCGGCAAAGGTAAGATCGGAGACGGCAATTACGTCATCGCCCGCGCCGCCGCGGAACACATCCGTTCCGCCGTTGCCGATGAGGACATCGTCGCCATCGCTGCCGATCAGCCGGTCCCCGCCGCTGGTGCCGACGATTGTCCGGTCCGCATCACCGGCCGCGAACGCCGCGCCGAATACCACATAGGTCTCGCCCGCAAGGGTGCCGCCTCTGTCGTTGCCGGGTGCCCCGACGATCAGATCGCCATAGCCGTCGCCATCGACATCGCCCGCACTCGATACCGCGGATCCCGCAATGTCAAAATCATCATCGCCCTGGATGACGAAGCCCTGTGCGGCGCTGAGCGTAGAGAGGTCGATCACCTGCCTGCCGGTACGGTCCGCAGTGCCAAACCCGCCCCCGCTGCCGAAAATGACATACGCCTCGCCGGCCAAGTTCCCGCCGTCGTCGCCATATCGCGCGCCGACGATAATATCGTCATAGCCATCCCCATTGATATCGCCCGCGGCAGACACCGATCGGCCTGCCTGATCCTCGGCGGCATCGCCCTGGATGATAAAGCCCTGTGCGGCGCTGAGCGTAGAGAGGTCGATCACCTGCCGACCGCTGCCGTCCGTCGTACCCAACCCGCCGGCGCCGCCGAATATCACATAGGCCTCACCCGCGTCACTGCCCCCATCGTCGCCACTGGCTGCCCCGAGAATGATATCGTCATAGCCATCGCCATTGATATCGCCCGCGGCAGACACCGACCGCCCTGCCTGATCGCCGGCGGCATCGCCCTGGATGATAAAGCCCTGTGCGGCGCTGAGCGTGGCGAGGTCAATCACCTGCCGACCGCTGCCGTCCGCCGTGCCGAACCCGCCAGCGCCGCCGAATATCACATAGGCTTCGCCCGCATTGTTCCCGCCGTCGTCGCCGCCAGCGGCGCCGATGATCAGATCGTCATAGCCATCGCCATTGACATCGCCTGCCCCCGACACCGACACAGCGGCCCCGTCATAGGACGCATCGCCCTGGATAATGAAACCTTGCGTCACGTTAAGAGAGGTCAGGTCGATGACCTGCCGACCGCTGCCGTCCGTCGTACCGAACCCGCCAGCGCCGCCGAACACCACATAGGCCTCGCCGGCAACCGGACCGCCATCAAAGCCGCCAGGCGCCCCGACGATCAGATCGTCATAGCCATCGCCATTGACATCGCCTGCATTCGATACCGAGGTGCCGGCAAGGTCAAGCGCGGCGTCGCCCTGAATGATGAAGCCCTGCGTGGAGCCGAGCGTGCTAAGATCGACAACCTGCCGTGCTCCGTCCGCCCTGCCGAACACTACATAGGCCTCACCGGCAAGCTGCCCGCCATCGCCGCCGTTCCTGGCCCCGACGATGAGATCGTCGAAACCGTCGCCATTGACATCGCCTGCATTCGATACCGAGAAACCAGCCCCATCCCCCGGGGCGTCGCCCTGAATGATGAAGCCTTGAGCGGTGCCGAGCGTCGTAAGGTCGATTACCTGCCGACCGGTCCCGTCTGCCGTGCCGAACCCGCCTGTGCCGCCGAATATCACATAAGCCTCGCCGGCACCAAAACCGCCATCGTCGCCATCAGACGCCCCGATAATAATATCCTCATGTCCATCGTTGTTGACATCGCCCGCGCGCGAAACGGAAATACCGGAAAAATCCCTATCGGCATCGCCCCGGACGATGAATCCTTGCCCGGCGCCGAGCGTGGTCGAGTTTATCACCATTGCAGGTACGAACGGACCGGTAGTGGTCGCTATCTGCTCAACGAGCAGGCGCGCATTGCCGTTGGCATAGGTTTCATAGAGAACCCCATCCACCGTCGTATCGGTGCCTTGTGACCAGCCTGTATCGCCGAAGATCAAGCTATCCCCGTCGTCGCGACGAACGGTCAGCGTGGTCACTCCGCCGCCGGTGTTGTCGGACGTGTCGAACACAGCAAGCGCGTCGATCACCAGCGTGTTGCTGCCGCTGCCGGTCAGGTCGATCACCTCGATAGAGGTGATCTCCGCCGGCAGGCCCAGGCCGCTGCCCGCGGTAAGGTCCAGCGTCTGGCCACTGCCGGTCAGCACCAGCGTATCGCGGCCTGTTCCGCCGTCGATATCGGCAAAGGCGAGATCCGCGACCGAAATCCTATCGCTGCCAGCGCCGCTGCGGATCACGTCCGCGCCGCCATTGCCGATGAGGACATCATTGCCATCGCTGCCAATCAGCATGTCCGCGCCGCTGGTCCCAGCAATCGTCCGGTCGGCATTGCCAGCCGCGAACGGCCCCCCGAAGATCACATAGGCTTGGCCGGCATTGCTCCCGCCGAGAGCGCCGCCCGGGGCACCGACAAGCAGATCGTCATAGCCGTCGCCGTCTATATCGCCGGCTGCGGATACCGCGTCTCCTGCAAGATCATTGTCAGCAGCCCCTCCGATGATGAAGCCCTGCTCCGACGTCAGGCCGCTGAGGTCGATGGTACCGAAGCCGCCAGCCATGCCGAAAATCACATACGCCTCGCCGGCAGCGTTGCCGCCGTCATCGCCACCGGCAGCACCGATGATCAGATCGGCATAGCCGTCGCCGTTGACATCCCCGGCGCCCGAGACAGAACGGCCTGCCTGGTCATTGGCGGTATCGCCCTGGATGACGAAGCCGTCAGCCGCCGACAGTCCAGTAAGATCGATTGTCCCGAACCCACCCGCCTTGCCGAACAGGGCATAGGCTACACCGGCGTTGGTCCCGCCATTGTCGTTATAATCCGCACCGATGATCAGATCGTCATAGCCGTCGCCATTGACGTCGCCCGCCGCGGAAACCGAAATACCCGCATTGTCGCCCGGCAAGTCGCCCTGGATCACGAAACCATCGACTGCGGTGAGACCGGTCAGGTCGATCCTGCCGAACCCGCCCGCCTTGCCGAAGATGACATAGGCCTCGCCGGCATTGGTGCCGCCGTCGTCGCCACCGGGCGCGCCGACGATCAGGTCGTCATAGCCGTCACCGTTGATGTCGCCCGCGGAGAATACCGAGGTGCCGGCAAAGTCGAACGCTGCATCACCCTGGATCACGAAACCGTTGGCTGTTGAAAAACTCGCCAAGTCGATCGCGCCGAACCCGCTCGCCTTGCCGAAGATCACATAGGCCTCGCCGGCATTGTTGCCGCCATCATCGCCGCGCCGCGCGCCGACGATGACATCGTCAAAGCCATCGCCGTTGACATCGCCCGCCGAAGAGACCGACCAACCGGCATTGTCGCCGTCTGCGTCGCCCAGGATCGCGAAACCGTCGGCCGCAGTGAGACCGGTCAGGTCGATCCTGCCGAACCCGCCCGCCTTGCCGAAAATCACATAGGCCGCGCCTGCGTTGGTGCCGCCGCCATCGTCATAGGGCGCGCCGATGATGAGATCGCCGTAGCCATCACCGTTCACATCGCCCGCGCTCGATACCGAGCGTCCGGCCCGGTCCTCGGCTGCATCGCCCTGGATGACGAAGCCATCGGCGGCCGACAGCCCGGTCAGATCGACGGTACCGAACCCGCCCGCCTTGCCGAAGATGACATAGGCCTCGCCGGCATTGCTGCCGCCATCATCGCCCAACCACGCGCCGAGGACGATATCGTCGAAACCGTCCCCGTTGACATCGCCTGCCGACGAGACCGAAATACCCAGCGCGTCTCCCGCCACATCGCCCTGGATAACGAAACCCTGGGCGGCATTCAGGCCGGCCAGGTTGACCACGGTCGTTTCGGGATTCTCGTCGGTCACGGTAAACGCCACCGGCTGGTCGGTCGCATTCTCCCCGTCGCTCGCAGTTACGACGATATCGTAGATATTGTCGCCATTCGCATCGGCGGGCGCCTCGAAGTCGGGCGCAGCGATGAAGCTGACCACGCCGCTCGCCGCATCGATCGCAAACAGCGCCGCATCGGTGCCCGACAGCGAGTAAGTAATGCTGTCGCCGTCGGGATCGGTCGCCGCAGCGTTATAGGCCGCAGTCTGGTTCTCTAATGCGCTCGCCGAGGCGCCGCTGGTGAAGCTGGGCGCATTGTCGTTTTCGTTAGTGACGCTGATCGCAACCGCCCGATCGGTCGCGTTTCTCCCGTCGCTCGCCGTAACGACGATATCGTAGAGATTGTCGCCATTGGCATCGCCGGGCGCTTCGAAGTCAGGCGCGGCATTGAAGCTGACCACTCCGGTTGCCGCATTGATCGCAAACAGCGCCGAATTTGTCCCCGATATACTGTAAGTGACCGTGGGACTGTCGCCGTCGGTGGCCTGAGCGAGGTAGGCGGCAGTCTGGTTCTCGGCCGCCGTCGATGTGGTTCCGCTGGTGAAAACGGGGGCTTGGGGAACGGTGGTGACCACGGCTCCTTGCACCAGGACGTCCGCATCGCCATTACGAAAAATCGTATAGGTTCTGCCGTTGATGGTGGGCACTCCGGCCGCGACCCATCCGGCATCGGTGAACTCGACGCGGTCACCGGTATTGCCGTTGACGAACAGCGTGACTTTGCCGTTCGCTCGCTCCTCGGTCAGATCGAAAACCGCGAGCTGGTCCAACCTCAGAACATTGTTGCCCGAGCCCGTGAGATCGATGGTCTCGATCGACTTGATCTCGGCAGGAAGAATTGTGTCCAGATCGAGCGTCTGCCCGCCGCCGGACAGCCGCAGCGTATCGTTTCCCGTGCCGCCATCGATATGGGCGAAGTCGAGCACGGACACAAAGATAGTATCGTCGCCGGCGCCGCCCCGGATCACATCCGCGCCGCCGCTGCCGAAGATCGAATTGTCCCCGGCATCGCCGATGAGGATGTCGGGCCCGGAGGTTCCGACCGCCGTCCGCCCGGTCGAGTCCACGTTAAATTGGCCGCCGAAGATAATATAGGCTTCGCCGGCCCCGCTCCCGCCGTCATCGCCCCCTTCGGCGCCTACGATTAGGTCGTCAAACCCATCTCCGTTAATATCGCCGGCTAAGGACACTGCGGAACCCGCGCGGTCGCCCGATCGATCTCCAAGGATCACGAACCCTTCATCGCCATTGAGATTGATCTCATCGAGGACCAGCCGACCGTTGGCGTCGAGGCCGCCCGGCGCATCCGGTCGGCCGAACAGAACATAGGTTAGGCCGGCATCGGTTCCCGCGATATCGTTGCGCGAAGCTCCGATGAGCAAATCATCATAGCCATCGCCGTTGACGTCGCCGGCTGACGACACTGTGGGGCCTTGCGAGAAGGTGTTCGAAGTGTTGCCGATTTTTCCGCTCAGGACGAAACCCTGATCGTCGCGTAGCGTCGCCAGGTCGATCGTCGATATCCCGCCGCTATCGGTGCCGAACCCCGCCGCTCTGCCGAAAATAATATAGGCTTCGACCGATTCATTGGGCGCCGAATTGGCCGAACGGGTACTTATGATGATATCGTCAAATCCGTCTCCGTTGAAGTCGCCTGCGTTGCGAACCGAATCGCCTAGCTGATCGCCCGCTTCCACCCCGATGATCGTGAAGCCCTGGTTCGAAGACAGATTGTCGACATCGACGATGCGCTGGCCGGTGCCGTCCAAAGATCCTTGAACCCCTGGTCCGCCGAAGATCACGGTGACCTGACCGGCATCGGTTCTACCCAGCGGATCGGCGCGCGGCGCGGTCAGCACGATATCGTCGTAACCATCGCCATTGATGTCGCCCGCCGTCGAAACCGACGTTCCGAGCGAGATCGACGAAGAGGCGAGGATCCTGAACCCGTCCGCTGGGTCCAGCCGTTGCGTCGTGTTGAACAACTGGCGACCATTGGCGTCGACGGTGCCGAACGGTTCCGGACCGCCAAACAGCACGAAGCCCTCATTATTCTGGATGAGACCGACGATGTCTTCGAACCCGTCGCCGTTGATGTCGCCTGCGGTCGTGATGTTGGTGCGGCTATAGGTGAAGGTATCGCGAGTATTTGTCAGAATGAATCCGTCAGCCGCGTTCAGATTGATAAGATCGACGACACTGCGGCCCGTCGCATCGACGCTGCCGAAACCCTCGTCCGTGCCGAAAATCACATAGGATCGTTCCGCAATATTATTGGCACCGAGACGAAGGTTGCTGACGATAAAGTCGTCGAACCCATCGCCGTTAATGTCGCCTGCTTCAGCCACCGAGGATCCCGCGAAGCCGAAGGCACTTGCCCTGACGAGGATGAAGCCTTCGGAAGGATCCAGATTGGTCGTATCGATCACCCGCCTGCTGACGACTTGGGTTCCGAAGCCGTCACCTGAACCGAAGATGACATAGGCTTCCCCTGCACGGGTTCCCCCGTCGTCACCTCCGGTCGCACCAAGGATGATATCGTCGAAACCGTCTCCGTTTATGTCGCCGATATTCGATACGGAGGCGCCCAGATAATCGGAAGCTATGTCTCCTTGAACGATGAAACCCTGGCTGGCGCTCAGGAAGGTCAGATCGATGAGCGGAGGCGTCTCCGCAACCACGTTCGTGACGCTGATCGCAACCGCCTGGTCGGTCGCGTTAACCCCGTCGCTCGCCGTCACGACGATATCGTATACATTGTCGCCATTGGCATCCGTCGGAGCTTCGAAGTCGGGCGCGGTTTTGAACCGAACCGCACCGCTTGCCGCGTCGACCGAGAACAGCGCCGCGTCGCTACCCGACAGCGCGTAGCTGACCGCATCGCCATCGGGATCGCTCGCCAGTGCGCTATAGGCCGCGGTCTGATTCTCAGCCGCCGACACGGAGGCAGGCGAGTTGTACACCGGCGCATTGTCGTTCTCGTTCGTGACCGTGATCGCCACCGCCTGATCGGTGCTGTTCACCCCGTCGGACGCAGTGACGACAACATCATAGACATTGTCGCCACCGGCGTCCCGAGGGGACTCGAAATCGGGTGCGGCCAGAAAGCTGGCAATGCCGGTTGCCGCGTCGATCGAGAACAACGCCGCATCTGTCCCCGACAGGCTGTAGGTCACCGTATCGGCGTCTGCATCGCTGGCGACGGCAGCGTAGGCGGCGGTCTGGTTCTCGGATACCGACACCGTAGCATTGCTGGAGAAGACCGGCGCATTGTCGTTTTGATTGGTGACGCTGATCGCCACCGCCTGGTCGGTGCTGTTGGTGCCGTCCGAAGCAGTGACCACGATGTCGTAGATATTGTCGCCATTGGCATCCGTCGGAGCTTCGAAGTCGGCCGCGGTCCTGAACGTTACCTCGCCCGTTGCGGCGTCGATGTCGAACAGGGCGGCATCACTGCCTGAAAGCGCGTAGCTGACCGCATCTCCATTGGGATCCGTCGCGGCCGCGATATAGGCCGCTTGCTGGTTCTCGGCCACGCTGACCGCAGCGTCGCTGACGAACACCGGTGCATCGTCATTCGCATCGGTCACGCTGATCGCGACGGCTTCGTCGGTCGCGTTCACCCGATCACTGGCGGTTACGACAAGGTCGTAGATATTGTCGCCGTTCGCATCACCGGGATTTTCGAAATCGGGCGCGGCGTTGAAGCTGACCAGGCCGCTCGCCGGATCGATCGCAAACAGCGCTGCATCCGTGCCCGACAGGCTGTAGGTTACGGTATCGCCGTCCGCGTCGCCGGCGTTGGCCATATAGGCGGCAGTCTGATTTTCGGACACCGACACCGCGGCATCGCTGACGAACACCGGCGCATTATCGTTTTGGTTCGTGACAGCGATGACGATAACTTGATCGGTCGTATTGCTGCCATCACTGGCGGTGACTACGATATCGTAAATATTGTCGCCGTCTGCGTCTGTGGGAGCTTCGAAATCGGGCGCGGCCAGGAATTCGACGATGCCGGTCGTGGGATCGATCGAGAACAATGCGGCATCGGTGCCTGACAGACTATAGGTCACGGTATCGCCGTCCGCATCGTTTGCCTCGGCAATATAGGCGGCGGTCTGGTTCTCCGACACGGAGACGGCGGCATCGCTGGCGAACAACGGCGCATTGTCGTTTTCATTGGTAACGGTGATCTCGACCGCTTGGTCGGTCGCATTCACACCATCGCTCGCGGTAATGACGATGTCGTAGATATTGTCGCCGTTCGCATCGCCGGGCGTCTCAAAGTCGGGCGCGGCGATGAAGCTAACCACGCCGTTCGCCGCATCGATCGAGAACAGCGCCGCATCGCTGCCGGATAGGCTGTAGGTTACCGCATCGCCGTCAGCGTCGCTGGCCTGTGCCATGTGAGCAGCGGTCTGGTTCTCAGCGACTGAAACGGCGGCAGGCGAATTGAAAATCGGGGAGTTATCATTTTCATTGGTGACGCTGATCGCGACCGCCTGATCGGTGCTGTTGGTGCCGTCCGATGCAGTGACGACGATATCATACCTGTCGTCGCCATCGGCGTCAGCCGGAGCCTCGAAGTCAGGCGCCGTCCTGAACGTTACCTCGCCCGTCGCGGCGCCGATGTCGAACAGGCCGGCATCCGTGCCCGACAGGCTGTAGGTCATCGCGTCGCCATCGGCGTCGCTGGCCTCGGCCATATAGGCGGCAGTTTGGTTCTCGGATACCGACACCGCAGCATCGCTGGAGAGGACCGGCGCGTTATCATTCTGATTAGTGACGCTGATCGCGACCGCCTGATCGGTGCTGTTGGTGCCGTCCGAAGCGGTTATGACGACATCGTAGATATTGTCACCGTCCGCGTCTGCTGGGGCTTCGAAATCCGGAGCATTGATAAAACTAACGACGCCGTTTGCCGCATCTATGGAGAACAGGGCAGCATCGATCCCCGACAGGCTGTAGGTTATGGCATCGCCATCGGCATCGTTCGCCATCGCAATGGATGCGGCGGTCTGGTTTTCGGATACGCTGACATCCGCGTTGCTGGCGAATACCGGTGCATTATCGTTCTCATTGCTCACGGCGATCGAAACTGCCTGATCGGTGCTGTTCACCCCATCGGACGCAGTGACGACAACATCATAGACATTGTCGCCACCGGCGTCCCGAGGGGACTCGAAATCGGGCAGGTCATCGAACGTGACCTGTCCCGTCGAGGAATTGATTGAGAATAGTGCAGCGTCTGGACCCGACAGACTATAAGTCAATGCGTCGCCATCAGAATCAGTCGCGACCGCGGTGTAGGCCAGTCCCTGGTTCTCGGGAATTGCGGTCGTAGCGGCGGATGAGAAAACGGGTGCCGCATTGACCGGGGAGACCGGCGGCGGCGCAGCATCGGCTTCACCGCCGGACACCAAAGCGAAGATCCCGCCTGCACCCACCGCACCGAGAAGAAGCTGTCCTTCGCCAGTATCGAGAAAACCGAGCGCTGTATCAGCAAGGGAGAAGTCACCCGCCAAGAATCCCGCTTCGGTCAGGAAATATTGCCCATCGATGACAAAGAAATCGCCTTCCGCGACCGTGACGACTTCGCCGGTTTCCAAGGTGATCAGCAGATCGCCATTCGATGCCTCCGTCCATGACGAGACCCCTTCGAGCGCATTGAGCGCTACCCCGTCGACAGGCGCTTGCTGGGCCACCGCCTTCGACGATACGCCCAAAGAAGCCGCGCCGATGGCAATAGCCATGCCCATGAAAGAAGTTCGCCGTTTCATACCTTTTCCCGTTATAACTCAGGCCGAAATGGTAGGCAGCAATCGCATTCTATACGGGCGATCCGCAGTGCCTGATCCTCGCCCGATCAGTTAAGTAGTTGCTTTTTCAGCATCAAAATTTCCAAGTAACTATAGGGGGCGCCGTGTGGGCTTAGCGATCAACATTACTGCACAAGCGGCTCAACATTCGTGTTGATCGGTTTCAAAAGCTAACGGGGCCAGGTTTCTGGCTAAAACTTATGGAAAAGTGCCGTGGGGCTGAATTAGATCAACTCGCCCCATTCAAAATGCGAATTCGATTCCAGCGCGCAGCCGCGACTGGTCCTCATACTGGCCGAATAATCCGCGCGCCGGTCCAATGAAGATGTCAGAGCCGACAAACGTAGCCATATTGTCGGTCAACCTACGTTTTAGTTTGGCTCGCAACAATGCGTCCTGGTCGGTCAGCGAAACAATAGCCTCAAGCTGCAGCGTAAACTGGTCATCAGCAAAATCTTTCTGGATACGGACCGAAGTGAACACATCGGTATCGGGCCGAACAATCGATACAGCGCTTTCTACGTGATCGATTATCAGCTGCACGTTCAAGAAGCTGTCGAACGGGCCTTGGAGATCGGCAGCTACCCCCGCAACGATTCGGTCGGCTTGCGTAGTTTGGGTAGCGAAGGTTCCGGCCACAACGAACGTCGCATCGGGGGTCCATGCCGCGCCGAACCGCAGCACAAGCGGGCCGGATTGCCTAACCGCCTCGATACCGTAAGAATGCCGTCGCGGATGAAGAAGTTCGACGATCTGGCCGTCGAACCGCGGAACACCGTCGTGATCCGCGCTGGTGACCGCCGATATCCGCAAGTCAAGACCGGTCAGGCGAAGCGAGAGCCGCGCTGCCAGCGTACCATCAGCAAACAGTCGGCTGCGGTCATCGCTGACGATAGGCGGCAAAATGGCTGTCGCTGGCAACCCGCCAAGCAGGCGCGGCGCGGTTGGGAAGAAGGCATCGCCGGGATTGGGCAATTGGTTGACGGTAGGATCCGGTGCGCCGACTACATCGAGATCGAACTTGCCGAAGCGCGCCTTTATGCGTGCGGCCCAGATCGGTATCCGGTCGGGACGCGGCTCGCGAGCGAGAAATTCCGTTAAACGCTTGGGATTGACCGTATCCGTTACACGTACACCGTCGATAGAACCCCACGCAATTTCCTGTTTGCCGAGAACGACATCCACGTCTTCCGATACAAAAGTGAGATATGCTTCATTGACCGAAATCCGAAATTCGTCCCCGCCCAAAAGCGGCTTCGAGAGGGAAGAGAAGCTGCTCGCGGTCCCCAGCCCAGTGTCCGACAAGGCACTTTCGATGCGGAAGGAGAGAATGGCTTCTACATCGTCGCCGATACTGTCGGACCATTCAGGAACCACGAGCAGCCCGGAGCGGGAAATGCCGTCATCGCGAGCAGCAATTTCCACACTGCCGTCCACTTGCACCTGCGCGATCGATTGCGTTGACCAAGCGAACATCAAAGCCGGCAGCGCAAGTGCAATCAGCCTCATTTTATGCGGCTCGCGACATTTTCGAGCTGATCGGGAGCGAACAAATTGCCGCTCAATCCGTTGCTTGCCCTGAGATTTGCGACAGTTACCGCAGTTGAGCGACCGGTAAGATGATTCTTGACGCTAAATTTGGTTGCGACCCAGGTTCCGCCGACGCGTTGCAATCCCGTAACCGCGATTGTCTTCACATTCTTCCCCGAGGAGTCTTCAAAACGGATAAGACGAGGAAACCATGTCTTGGGGTCGATTTCAGCGGTGAATCCGCCGTAACCGAGCGATTTTGCTGTGGCTGCGCTGATCGCCTTGCCCTTTAATATCAGCCGCCCGTCGGCAGTCGCTCCACCAGCGGAGAAACGATAGTCGCCAAGCCCGAATTTGAAGCTGTCCTTCACGTCGCCAAAACTCAATTCGGTGCCCATGAAACTGTCGGATTGGTCGGAAGCCGGAACCCGCCTCGTCCGCCCGGTAGAGGGCAGGAATAACCAGGTCTCGTCGGCAGTTGCAGGGTTCTTGTGATCGTAGCTGAGAAAGGCGGTTTCCCGGATGTTGGTAGGTTTGTCAAAGCTCAGAACCATCCGGTGAGCGCCGGTGGTTTCCATAACCGCCATGCGTGCCTGACGCTCTCGCTGCTGTCCCTTGGCGCTTTGAATGGCGAAGGTGACGGTGCCGGTCCGGGCGTCGTCGCTTTTGCGTTCAGCGACTTTCTTGGCCAGGCTCGGACCATCAAGAGCAGCATTTGCGGGCGTCGCCAAGGCGAGTGACAAAAGGGCAAATCTAAGCATGGATCGAACTCCTCAATTTGGATGGGTGGTAACGGGATTTTCTGGAGGCCAGTCTGGCGACCGCCGGTACGATGACCAAAGCGCCGAACAGGCTGCCGAATGCTGCAAAGGCAATAAGGATACCGAACCAGCGCAGGACCGGCGTCTGGCTGAGCGCAACCACCATGAATCCCGCACCGAGGCTCACCACGCTGAAGAAACAGGCGCGCATAACCACGACATAATGACCGCCAAGCGCCGTGATCAGGTCTCGCCCGCGCGCCAATTGTGCACGCAATTCCTGCACCAGATGAATGCCGAAATCGACGCCCAGACCGGCTGCGATCGCCGCACACATGCTAGTCGCGGGGGCAAGATCAATGCCCGTGATACCCATCGCTGCGTAGAGCAGCACAATGCCGGACAAGACAGGGAGGACTGCCACGACTGTCCAACGCAAATCCTTGAGGAATACCCAAGTGGTGAGGAACACCATCAACACAGCCAACGCAATCGTACCGGGATGGCTTGTTTTAAGTTGGTCCATCCACCCGTCGTTTACCGGGATGCGACCACTGATTTCGGCCTTAAGGCCAGTCTGCGCGGACCAGTCGGCAACAATGGTCTGTGCTTGTTCGATGACCGGCTTGGCAGTGCTATACTGACCGCTGGCTAGATAGCTGCGAACCAGTGCCTCGCGTCGCCCGAAATCGAGCTGCGCATCGAAATCTTCGGGATCGCCGCTGGCTTCGTACAGGAACATATACTGGGCAGGCGCATCTTCCAACGCTGGCAGGCTATCACGGGCGGCATCGTTCAACCGCTCGTGCATAAGACTGATCGAATCGGCGTAGCTGGTGGTCTTGACGATACCTGGCAGAGTGAGCAGCCGGTTTTCGAGTTGCTGGACGGCGCGTGTGCTCGACGCCGTCAGCAGCGCCTCGTCCTCGCGCCCGTCGACCACCACGTCGAGGATGTTACCGCCTGCGAACCGTTCGGCCAGCAGCTCGTCAGCTACCAAGACCGGATCGCCCTCCGAGAAATAGTTGCGGCGCTCGTAGTCGAAACTGACGCTGGCCGCACCGGCGATGGCACCCACGATCACTAGCGCCGACAGGCCGAGGGCGAGATGGGGGCGCGACGCGCTCCAGACAGCGAGCCGGGTCAGTGCGTCGTCGAGTTTGCGGGCGGTCTTGGGAGCCGAAGCGGTGTCGCTCAAGCGCATCTGGATAAGGGGCAGAATTGTGAGGCTTAAAAGGCAAGCCACCATCGTTCCGACTGCGGCGAAGATGCCGAAGTCCGCAATCGGGCGCATCGGGGATCCAAGCGCCAGCCCCAGGAAGCCGACGCTGGTCGTAACACTTGTCAGCAGGATGGGCATCGCAACGCCATCCAGCGCATCGCTCATGCAACGATCCCGGCTTCGCTCCGGACTTTGGGTGCGTTGCTTTTGATAGGCGAGAGTAAGGTGGATGCTGTCCGCCACCGCGATAGCTACAACCACTACCGGAAGAGCAGTGGTGATGAGAAAATACTTCGACCCGAACAAGCCGATTGCGCCGACCGCGGACAATGCCGCGCATATCACAACAACAAACGGACCCACGATGGCGGGTACGCGTCGGAGCGCAATTAGGAGAACGATGGCGATGGTTAGAAACGCCGCGGGCAAAAAAATGCGGGTGTCGGTAGAAATATGCTCCGCAAGGCGGCTGTTCATAGTCGCAACGCCCGCCATGTGAACGGATACATCCGACGGGGCTAATGAAATGGCGAGCTTCTCTATCGCGGCGACTTGGTCCTGCGCGTGGTTGGGATCTTCCACGGGGATGATCGCGGCCAAAGCATCGCCATCAGCAGAAACTAGCAGGTTCTCCATTTGCGGCATCGCTGCGTAAAGGCGGCGGGCGCGATCGGGATCGATGGATCCCTGCTCGACAATTCTGGGGGTTTCCAGATTGCCGAAACTGTCGGCAAGGATAGCTTTTTCTGAGGCGAGGCTGATGACGCCGGATTCCACACCCGGAATTTCACTCACCTTGTCGGTAAAGGTGGCCAGCGCTTCCAGAGTAGGAGTATTGAAGGCGCTGGTGCTGTGGTCTTGCGCGAAGACCACCACCACTGGGTCTTCCAACCCGAATATTTCCTTCGCCCGCTCACGCGCCACATAGGCAGGATGGTCATGACTGACGAATGCATCGACCGACGGGTCTCTCGACAATTTCGTCAGGCCTGCCGCGAATATCAGAACGGGGATAAGCGCCACTATGACGGTTAGCCATGGTGCCTGCAGAACCTGATCGATAAGGCATTGCTTGATCGATCGTGCCGGACCCATGCCGGCATCGAAGATCGGCGGGTGGCCGCGATCATTCATTTCGTCTCTCCCTTGCCGCGGGTACCAGCCAGCGTGAATGGGCTTTCACGAAGGCTGGCACCGGTAGTTTGGCGGCTTCGGGGATTGTTATCTCAGGACGGCTTTTATCGAACAATCATCGATAATTTTGAGTTGATAGACAAAAATGTATAGGCCTGAATCTCGCGAAAAAAGTAGGATGCGAGAGTATGTCGAATGATTGAAACTGATAATTGGGACGATTACCGGTACTTTCTGATTACAGTCGAAGAAGGAAGCTTCGCTGCCGCTGCACGCAAGCTCAATGTTTCGCAACCAACCGTCAGTCGCCGTGTAACCCATCTGGAAGAGCGACTGGGTATTTCGCTGTTCGAGCGACTACCCGACGGGCAACGTCTCTCGACCGAAGGCCATACAATACTTGAGGCGGTTGGCGCCCTTCACGAAAAATCTCTGGAAGCCCGGCGCATCGCTCTTGGTTTGCAGACGAATTTCGGAGGTACAGTGAAGATTGCCGTGACCCGCGGTCTCGCCGAAAAATATTTGCCGCCGCATCTTGCCAGCCTTTACGTCGTGAATCCTGAAATTTCGGTCGAACTCATCATCGGCAATTCCGCAGTCGATGTCAGAGAGCTGGAGGCCGACGTCGCGATCCGATTCGGAACGCTGGGCGGCGACGATTTAATCGGTAGGAAACTGGGTGTCGCCACGTGCGGCATTTACGGGTCAACTGCTTATTTCGACAAACATGGCAGGCCTGCTTCGCTTGCAGAATTGGCGAACCACCAGATCATCGGATCGGCCGGACATATCGCGGGCTTTGTGCAGAATCGTGAGCTGGCGAAAGCAGTCGGCCAAGGAACGAGCCGTTCACCTTTCAGCACCGATGACGTCAACGTCCAGATCGCTTTGGCGAAACGAGGACTTGGTCTGATTTCCGTCCCCCGCTACATGGCTCCAGTTGGGGAGGGTATGGAGGAGCTCGATCTCGTCGATTTCACGGTGGAACTGGATCTTTGGTTGCTTACCCACCGGGACTTGCGCAAATCGAAGCGCGTTCGAATGGTGCTTGATCACCTGTTCGCGTGCTTTAAACATGACGCTCATCTGTTTGGTGTGAATCAGACGGTACACCAAATTCTTGCGGATGAATGATACTTCGTAAGATGGGCAGGGACGGAACATCGTGGTTTCAACCTCGGCCAGCATCGACTGCGTCACTTTTGGCGATAGCGCACACGATGATCACAGTCCGAAAATAGATCGAATTCAGGCTTATCAGTCGGGTATTTTCTTGGGTCGCTTGCGGCACCAAGTGCCAATTGCTTATCCCAAACCCGCCCCCAAAGCCTTGTCTACGGTTAACGCCGGAATTGCCATCTGCGCAATTGCATTCTCCGTTTTATCCGCCCTTTAATTGATCGAAGTAACCAACTTGGCCCGGTAATTGATGTAGATCGACTCTTTGGCCCTTGAGAAGCCGACTTAGAATAACTTTTGAGCAACAAGATAGATCGCGCGCCTGTCGGGGTGGAAGATGACGTGATAGGCGGTTCGGTCTTGGGCGGCATAGGCTGCTTCGACTTAGAGACTGATCCGAAATTAAGTTCAGTGGTGTCAGCGGGTTAGCTTGATGCCAGCCCAAGTCGTTGATTGCGTTTTGCACAGCTTCGCTTCCAATGGTTTTGCTACAGACCGAAGGAGTGCAACGATGTGGACCGACACCTCTCGGGCGCAATATGCCCGCGCGGAACTGATTTTGCCAAGCGATTTGACCGATGCGGAATGTGCCGTGCTGAAGCCTTTCTTTCCGCCACCCTCGCACGTTGGCCGGCCACGCAAATGGCCGATGCGGCGGATCATCGAGGCGATCCTGTATTTGCTGCGCGGTGGGTTGCCTTGGCGGATGTTGCCACCCTGCTTTCCGCCAGTCTCGACGGTGCGGCGCTGGTTCTACCTGTGGCGCGATAATGGTCTTTGGCTTTTGCTCAATCATGCGCTGCTGCTGATCGGGCGTGAATCAACTGGCCGCGAAGCCTCGCCCAGCGCTGGGGTGATCGACAGCCAGAGCATAAAAACCACGGAAAGCGGCGGGCCTCGAGGCTATGATGCGGGCAAGAAGATCAAGGGGCGCAAGCGCCATATCCTCACCGATACGGAGGGCAATCTGGTTCACGCCGTGATCCACACCGCCGATATCCAGGACCGTGATGGCGCACCGCTTGTGCTGGCTGAGATCATCCGTAGCTTCCCGTGGCTGCGGCATGTCTTCGCCGATGGTGGGTATGCCGGGGACAAGCTCCGCCAAGCGCTTCGAAAGGTCGGCAAGAGCAAGTAAGCAATCGAAATCATCAAGCGGTCCGACAAGGCCAGGGGCTTCGAGGTGCTGCCGCGCCGCTGGGTCGTCGAACGAACCTTAGCCTGGTTCAATCGCAATCGCCGCCTCGCAAAGGACTTCGAACAGACCATTGCTTCAGCCACCTCATGGCTGTTCGTCGCATCAATACAGCTCTTCACGCGGAGTGTCGCAAGATCATGAAATCATGCCGGATAATTTTGAATCAGACACTGAGGCTGAAGCTAGTATCCGACTGAGGTCGGAGGGGCTCCTCCCAAAAGAGGACTCTAAACCTAGTTTGAACGCAAAATTTCGTTGCAGACAGTTTTTGCGTGGGTCGAGCTTTCTGCCAAGCCTTGCGAGAATGGATAACGCTCCAGAATTTGTGGAAGAGCCAAACAGAAAACCTGAGAACCGTTATCTTGGGCGAGATCCAGATCGAATGGCTTCAACACAGGTGCTTGTGGATCGCTCATAGATTTAACCAGACCCGAAAATGGCAAGTCCGCTAGACTTGCCGATGATTGACCGCGGGCATCGATTACAACTTCGAAATGCGAAATACCGTGTTCGGTATCCACCTCAATCCCGCCGTCATCCGATTGCGAGAATTTAGCGCCTTCCTCAGTGGCAACAAGATCAAGTGCGCCCGCGTCATAGAGGGCGACAATTCGAGCAAGTGACAGGTGCGGCACAGCCGCATAGCAGTCAGCAAAAACCGGCATCAAATGCTCGAGGAACCGTGCGTAATCTGCCTCCGTCAGATCACGAAGTACCTTGCCGAATGCTTCGTGGCCCCGAAGAAGGATATAACGATATGGGATCGTCTCTTTGCGCTGCAACGTCTTCCGGGCTTCAGCCAAATCGCGCTTGACAGCACGAAGCCCGCCAAGCTCGCGGCGACGTGAAAAGTATGCCGGAGCAAACCCCTCCAAAGTTCGTGCGGCTTGCGGCAACTCGTCAAGATACTCAGGTGCAGACTCGTCAAGTTCTTGGCACAAGAGCTCGAAGGTTCGTTCTAACAGGCCTTCCGAGCCTGTCGCAATTTCGTCGCTGATCGCTTCAGCAGTAAAGCATTTCAGCGGCTCGTAAGGGAAGGGATAATAGAAATCTCCTTCGGGCATTATGCCCATGTGAGACACCATTGTGATGCGGAGAGCGTCATTCAGATCATTGGGAAGCCAGCTAATATGGTCCCCGACCTCTTCGAAACGTCCTCGTGTGTGTCCGATCGCCAGAACAATGTCGATTGCGGATAGAGACGATCCAAGTACGCCGATCTGGTCCACATGCAGGTCAGTGACGTTGGTGTAGGGCCAAGGCCGGACCAATTTCACACCGTCGATCTCAGGGGAGCTTGGCCAGGAATGGCCTGTAGCAATTACAACCGTATCGAACTGTGCCTTTTTAGCCGAGCTTTCGGCTCTCCAGTGTACGGTAGGTTTAGACTGATCGCCGACAATGACATCGACAACGCGGGCAGATGTATGAACTTTGACCCTGTGCCCCGCTGCTCTGGCCTTCTCACATAGATCGCCAAACTGCGACTTCAGATATTCTCCAATCAAAACGCGCGGGTAGAACGCTCTTGCTGTGAGATCATGGGCAGAGATTTCCCAATGACTCAGCTCGCGGGACGGACGGTCCTTTAGCCAGGCGATCAAAGACTGATCGAGCTTCGGTATCTCGCGGCTGAAAGCGTTACAGAGCATATAGTCAGAATTGAGAGCTGGGTCATATGGCATTCCCACGCCTGGCGTTTCGGAAGCTTCGAAGAATGTAATTCCGAGCTTTTCTTCGCTCGAAGCAAGATGTTTTAGCAAATAAATACCCGTCGGTCCGGAGCCCACTATCGCGATTTGGCGCAAGATCTGTTTCCTTTGGCGATAGTCAGGCCATGTGGTGGATGACTGGGTGCGAAATCCTTAGCACTGATTGATCTCATCCGGCCGCTATTTCTTCCGATGAACGAAGGGCAGCTAAACGCTGTCACGACCCTAAGAACAGACAGTCAGGACTGTCCGACGAAGCGGTCATTGCCACGCATCTCTTTTTTTGTCTGCTTTCAGGCAATCGGCAAGAAAGCTTCAATGTCCGGAGTTGGGGCGCAAAGCTGTCAATCTGCACGACCAGTTCGATCGACTGAGAGCGGATGGCCGTTATGAAAATCTTCGCGCTTCGATATTGGAGCGGGATGAAAAACTAGCAGGGTCGGTCAATCCTATGCTCGCCAGGCACGGCGAAAAGTCGGAAGCGGCGCAATATTCCGGGCGAGTTGTCAGTAGCGATTGGGAATGCCCGTGGCCTGGAAGAACTCGTAGTGGAGACAGGCAGGCAGGTGAGGAAGAGACCGGCTAAGCGCACGTTTGTCTACTTGAGAAAAGCCCGCCAACACTCTTTACATGCGGGCGGGCTTTAATTCTAGAATGCTTGCCTCACGCTTTGGCAGCTTCATTCACACAATTTTCGGCGACTTTGGTCATCTCCTCGTCAGCCCAGTAAATATCGCCGGTAATCGATTCCAGCTTCTTAGCATGATCTGATTTGCCAAGGCCCTCAGCAAACGCGCGGCTCGTTCCAAATCCGCTGATACCGTAATGGCAAAGCCTCTGGTATTGCGAAAGAATAACGACATCCTGCACGGAATTGAGATGCGGTGCCTCTTCGAGTGCGTGCTTCGTGGCTTCTTTGCACAGGCCTTCCATGCCCTTGCAATGCTCTCTGCCACTTTCCCCGCAGTCCTCAAGCAGGCCCTCGATCGTCTCGGTATGTTTTTCGATACCATCGATAGTCTTTTTCAAATGAGATTTAAGTGCATCGTTGCTGGCTGCCTTATGAAGCTCCTTAACGACCGTTTTCATCTGGTCGTTGGCGGATACGAGATCCTTCAGCTCATGGGTGTAGCAATCTTCGAGATTTGATGGTGCAGACATTGTTTTCTCCTTCGGTAGTACAAGGAGCGCGGGCGGTATATGGTTCCAGCGCTACGTCTCATCAGATGAAAGGACCAATATAACAGGCTGGCGAGCCTGTGAGTTTAGCGGCCAATTTCTCCGGTCTCGACGCTCGCCATCGTGCCGGTATCGGTTAATTTCAAGTCCTGCCGCGGGATCACGGTCAACTGCCCATCGTTCTTCAGAATGATCCAATTCGCTTCATCGAGGCTGGTCATGCTGTGTTCCCGTAAAGTACTGAAAATTTCTTCTTTGGAAACCCGGGATTTGCGCATCTGCTCATCCAGAAATTCCCCTTTATGGGTTAACAATGTCGGTGAGGCCTTTACTAGCTTGCTGGCCCATTCGTAGGAAAGGGGTAAGCCAAGTTAGCGTAAATTGCAGAGCTGCCAGGGAGATGATTGCTGCGACCGCACGCAGCGCTGGCACGCTATCCAGCAAAATGCCTGATGCTGCAATGCTGCCAACGGTAACGTTGATGATCCAGTCAAAGTTATTCAGCTGCGCAGTGGACCTTATACCGACGATCCGCACCATGACGACAATTACTACATAGAATAACAAAGCTGACAGAACCGCGTCACCTATATCGTTCCATGATTTGATCCAGTCAGCGGTTTCACGCATGAATTGCTATCCTCGTTGAGCGCTAGGGGGCGCTTCCGATCTTGTTTTGCGCGAAGGATTGAGCAGATATTGCCATACGCCCCAAGCATTGATGAGCAGCAAGACACCGTTCATCGCTGCAATGGGCATAGCGTCGCCCGTCAGGCCGGATATAACCCACATGATCGACACTATACAGAACAGAACGAACGCGTAGCCGGTTATTTTTCGTCCCAGGTCAAGCGCAATCAAGCCGGCCGCTATCACAGCACCAATTGATGCGGCCCATTCAAGCAGGCCCTCCATTGTGTGGGCTCCTTAATTACAGATTGTTCCATCGTCTCTCTGATACGATCGGTGGTATAGCTTGCGAGCGACTGCGAAAAAGAAGTGACCGGTTTTGATCTCCCCTTTTGAAAGTCCACTTGCAAAGAGGATCTAGATCCTTGTCAGCCTCGAATTATGACCACCAGAGCGATGCAAAATAGTTGAGGTTTCTTCGGGATCATAGCCAGAGCTATCTTCGTCGACTGACACGAAGACTGCACCATCTTTCATCCTGCCGCTATAATACTCAGCATCCTGATCATCTACGCCGTGGTCTTTAAGCAGCTCGTTTACCGAGCCCAGAGCAGCACCGGCAAGGGCGCCGGCTCCAACGGCACCAGGAACAGCAGCGGCCGCGATGGCCCCGCCTGCTATGAGTGGTCCGACACCTGGAATCGCTAGGGCTGCGACACTAAGTCCTGCTCCAAGAGCACCGCCGCCCAAAATTCCGCGTATTATGCTAGTGTCTTCCTCATCGGTAACCTCACCGTTAACATTCGTGGTTGTCAGTGTGTCACCGCGGAGAGCAATTACAGAAATCGAGTCATTACGCACTCCTGCATCGCGAAGATTTTGGATTGCGATCCTCGCTTCGTCGTGGCTGTTAAAAATGACATGGTTACGCATTTTTTTTCTCCAAATATTCTGTCTGTTTATCAATCGCTCCCGCGTCTTGATCGTTCCCGAAATATTTCTGATGCACATAAAGTGCCGAGCAGGATGCTGCAGTTTCGCTTTCAGTTTTGCGGTTGAAATGAGCATTGCGGCGTGATGACAGTTTACCAAAGCTTGGCTTCGACAGCATCAGTAATTGGCTGGCGGATCGCTCGCTGGAAAACTTTCGTCCAGTTCTTGATCGAGCTCTGTCCATTCGCGCTCTGGTGGGGTGGCCATGGCATCAGGGCCGGCATCTCGCACCCTATTGCCTGGAGCCTCTCTCGGCGCAGACGACGACATGTTTTTGGTGTAGTATTTGTAACCGAGATAGCCCGCGCCACCGAGCAGTAAAGCTTGGATAAACATTCTCCGTCTCCTTTATGTCAAGTAAGACGATGAACGTACGGTGGCAGCTAAGTATCCCATAAAACGAGCGCAAATCTGTTGGGTCGCGTATGGGCCACACAGTGCTTCCGTCCTGAGTCTTTTTCGCAGACATTTTGCACCGGCACCGCCTATCGTTAAACTTAACACGCTCAAATGTACTGCATGGAAAGACTAAAATCGTCGCACAGAGCGATCGCAATCATCTGTACTACATAGTGCAATCTTCAAATTTACCCTCAAGAAGGGTGAGCTGTGAGAAATCAAACTGAGCGCAAGTTTGCGTTGCAGAAAATTCTATAATGCAGGCATCAAAAAACGGGGGCGCAGTGAATCTTTGGAGCAAGCGCTGCGCCCTCGAATAGAGAAATTAGCTGCGGTTACTTCGGCATGGTTCTAGCCCAGTACCGGAGCGCGCTGCAGGTCTTTATAAATGACTTGCTGTCGCCCGAAGACAGGTCGTGAAACCCACCATCTACTTTATCATCGAGGCAAGTGGCTTCAAACAGCGGCATGGACGAAGGCATCCAGGCGATGAATTTGGCATGCGCAAAGGCGTCTGACACGAAATCCTGGGCCGGTTTCATATCTTTGACCTTGTCAGCCGTTTCTTCGCCGAGAATGATCGCTACCGCGTCGAACAAGACCGAGGGCCCGCCGTCAATTTTTTCGTTGGCAGCCATTATCTTGCCGTCGGATAATTTGGCGCCAGCTATATGCGGGGCGATAATCCCCACCATTGCGCCGGCATTTTCCGCCGCTTTTTTCAGATCGGTCACAGCCGCTGCGTCAGCCCCGTCGGAAATGAAAATTCCCAGCTTGCGGCCCTTGAAGGATTCTGGGCCATTTTTCAGGATCGAAAGCGCGTCGCTGGCGGGTAAGTCTTCGACAGGCTCGCGCGCAATCGGTACCTTTTTGGGCAATTTTTCAAGCCCCAATCCGTCGCTGACGCTCTGAGCCAGATCGGCGTCGACATGACGCAGGTGGCCCACCAAACGCTCACGAATGTCCATGCGCCCGACTTTGCTGAGTTCAAACACGAACGCGTCGCTTAAATGTTTTTGTTCAACGTCCGTCTGCGAGATATAGAACTGGCGCGCCTGGCTGTAGTGATCGGCAAAGGTCTCGCTACGGACGCGAACTTTTGGCCCGGCGACCGGCGCTTCATAGCTGGAGAAGCCGCTGCTTGGACACGCGCGCGGTCCGCGGTCCTCTTCAGCCCCGTCGCCATCACCCCAACTGTTGGGTTCATAATTTGCGCGGCCCTTGGGGTTCGACATCGTCATATGACCGTCCTGCTGAAAATGCCGGACCGGGCATTTTGGCGCATTGATGGGAATATGAGTGAAATTTGGTCCGCCTAGGCGCTTTAGCTGCGTATCAAGATAACTGAAATTGCGGCCCTGGAGCAGGGGATCGTCCGAGTGATCGATCCCGGGCACAATGTTCTGGGTACAGAAGGCTACTTGCTCGGTTTCTGCAAAGAAATTGTCGACATTGGCATTGAGGGTCATCGTGCCGATGAACCTGACCGGAACCTGTTCCTCGGGTATGAGCTTCGTGGCATCGAGCACGTCGAACTCGAAACTCTCCGCGAAATCCTCATCGAAGACCTGAATGCCAAGATCCCACTGCGGGAAGTCGCCTGCATCGATGGCATCCCACATATCGCGGCGATGAAAGTCCGGGTCGGCACCATTGATCTTGAGTGCCTCGTTCCACATGACAGATTGCAAACCTTGCTTGGGCTTCCAGTGAAATTTGACGAACGTGCTCTTGCCCTTTTCATTGATCAAGCGGAAGGTATGAATTCCGAAACCTTCCATGAATCTGAAAGAGCGCGGTATGGTTCGGTCGGACATCTGCCACATGACCATATGCATCGATTCCGGGGTGAGCGTCACAAAGTCCCAGAAGTTGTCATGTGCGCTCTGGGCCTGCGGAAAACCGCGGTCAGGAGCAGGTTTGACCGAATGGATTAGATCAGGAAATTTGATTGCGTCCTGTGTGAAAAATACTGGTATATTGTTGCCGACAATGTCCCAATTGCCTTCTTCGGTGTAAAATTTGACAGCAAATCCGCGTACATCACGCGCAAGATCAGGTGATCCCTTGTTGCCTGCGACGGTTGAGAAACGGCAAAATAGCGGCGTTTTTTTACCTTTTTCGCCAGTAAGAACTTTGGCGCGGGTCAATTCTGGGATCGGGTCGGTAAGCTCAAACTCGCCGTGAATGCCGTAACCGCGGGCATGTACTACCCGCTCGGGAATACGCTCATGATCGAAATGAAATATTTTTTCGCGCGCTATATGATCTTCAAGTAGCATCGGACCGCGCGGACCGGCTGCGAGCCAATTCTGATCATCGGAAACCGGACAACCCTGAGCGGTCGTCATGACCTTGCCATCTTCAGGCTCTTGATGATTGACGCCGGCAGACGAGAGTTTGAAATCGCTCATGTTTATACCTTTCACCTGATTGCAGCTTGCAAAAATAAATGCCTGATACGCTATATATTAGGTGTAAAAAGAGCTGTGCTGTTGCGCTATCAGCATTACGGATGGTGAAGGGCTCGGTTCCAGACTTTCGGTAATTTGGTCAATAATTCTAGGCGTGTGAGTACGCGCGATAGCCAAGTGGAAAGAATGTGGTTCAGCGCTGCGAAAAAAGTAACTTCGCGCGGGCTGTCGGCGCGACTGTAATAATGTCGAGCTTGGGTGGCGGTTTGAGGCATTTCCGATTTAAAGAAATCTATTTCTGCAAGAGAATGCCGTGCTTTATTCTTACGTCTTTCCCTGCGCCAACGAAGCTTTAAAACTTCGTGACTTCCTTGTTTTTACCGTTCCGGCGATGCGCGCAATCACATCGGGGAGTTGCAGTAAGGATCCGCAAAGAGGGTTCCAAGTCGGTCATCACCTCGCTTGCAGGGCTGCATTGCATTAGTCAGCACCATTCCTATTGCCGACGATATAGTTTCGCTTGGATTTGCGCCGATGCTGGATTGGCGGAAAATAGCCCATACGGGCGCGCGCGGTAATATTGAAAACTCAACCGCTCTGTTCCGACCTTTCGAGGCCTTGGGAGCCAAATGACGACCATCGCTCACTGGTGAAAATTTGGGCTTTCGGGTTGCTCATTTGACAGCTGCATCAGTCGTACCGCGAGAAATCAGACCATACTTCGTAAAATCTCTTTGAGCGGAGCGAATGCGAAAGCTATCGAACTGTCGGCAATACCGTACGGCAGGAAGAGCTTATCACCGCATGCAAGAGCTCCGCAGGTGTAAACGACGTTGGGCACATAGCCGTCTCTGTGTTCCTCCGCAGCTGACAGAATAGGTTCAGGGGTCCGGGCCAGCACTTTCGAGGGATTGCCCTTGTCAAGTAGTGCAGCTCCAATAGCATATTTCCGCATTGCGCCCACGCCGTGCGTAAGAAGCAGCCAACCTTCATCGATTTCTATAGGAGGTCCGCAATTGCCTATTTGCACAAATTCCCACGGATAACGCGGCGCGAGGATTCGCGCACCGATTGACCATTCGCAAATGTCATTCGATTCGATGTAAGACAGGGTTTCTCCGTCCTGCCGGCCTATCATGGCATAGCGGCCACCGATCTTTTTTGGAAAGAGCGCCATGCCCTTGTTGCGCGCCGCATCACCGCGCATGGGTTTCATTTCAAAAGTTTTAAAATCTTGCGTCAGAAGGAGCTCGGAGCGGATTTCACGGCCGTTGTAAGCGGTATAGGTGCCGGCCCATTCAAAGCCTGATGGTGAGGTGTCACTTGGCATTCTGGTCAAGCGCAAATCCTCAAGACCGCCGCGCTGCGCTTCAGTTGCGGGGAATAGGACAGTTTCGGACAACGAAGTATCGCAGCTACGTACAATGGTTATGCCGTTATCCAAGCTATCGGCCGTGTTGCTAACAACGCGAGCAGCTGTCGAAATAGCTGGAGCATCAAGAAGCTGGACCGAACTGCAAGAGCTTATGATACCCTCACGAAAAGCGATCGATGAAATATGTCCCTCGCCGACTGAACGAGTGGATATGATAATACGCTGCTCACCTTCCGCGAGACCCGATTGATCATAGTGCAATGTGACGCTGGGGTTCATCAGTGCGGCCGAAGCATAGCTGTATTCTTGGCAAAAATACGCGCCTATTAACTGAGCCCTGGCTGCATCGCATAGTTTGGGATCGAACCCGGCTCGCCGCGCCACTTCCATATACCGTGCTCGAAAAATCCGCCCAATTGCTTCGTGCCGATCTCCAAAGTCGGCTCTGACGATTTTCAATTCGAGTTCAACCGCTCCTGGCGTTAACGCCATGATCTGATCCACCAGACGCTTGGCCCGGCTTTGTGTCGTGCCATTATCGTCCCACGATAATTCGAAAGGAAGGACCAGAACCTTGCTTGCGTCAGCGTGCAAAAATAATCCGCTATCTTTGAGCGTTACTCCCATATGAGCCGTTCCCTCACCTAACCAGCAAGAGCTTACTCGGCTTGCTGACTAAGAATTGTCAAGCTGGCGGAGCACTTCGATCCGCCGTCTTGCGCATTGCCACGAAAGTACCGATTCTGCTCCGCGGTTAAGATTGACCTCGACTTCGCCAAGTCCGTCAAAGCATTCACCGGTTACCGCATCGACAAGGCTACTTGTATGGCAGTTTGCTCCGGTAAACCAATTGAAGGCCCGCTCGCCTGTATCTTTCCATCTGGAGGAGCGATCTACGCTAAAGGCGGCTATACACGCATCGATCATGGCCCACGCCTCGAGCGGCTGCTGATCGAAGGGAGCTGGCGATGTGTGAGCTATTCCAAAAGATTGTGTTCCGACTGGGGAGAAATGACCTTCCTTGTGCGACTCCCAATCAGCAAGCCAAGCGAGCGCATCTGTCCCCAATGCAACCATCACGCTGTCGTTCAAAAAATCGCCGCCTACGATTAACGCTTCACAAAGCCGCGCATTGTCATATGCGAGATAGGGTTCGAACCAAATCCAATCACTACGAGTATTCGCGCGTAAGCATGCCTGCAATCGCTCACTTCCCGCTTTTAATATGGCAGGAGCTTCTGGAGATAAGAATGGCCCTTCACATGCGCGCCGAGCTCCCAAAATGCAGAAGGCGGTCGCGCGCGGAGATATTTGCTTGGTGAGAAATGGCGCCACATGATCACGCAAAGTCGCAGCCCAGGAGGCGATCCCCGGGTCTGGGAAATTACGAGCGGCGGCGCACAGTGCCCACCAAGTGCGACAGTTGCTATCGGGCGATCCTGCACTTTCTAGCCACTGCCGGTCATAACCTAGGAAGTTGCGAAAACTGAGGGCTTCTTCATTCCATGCATGTTCAATAAACGCTGCATAAATTGCCGCTTGCTCGCAGCGAAATTCCAAGGGTAAGTCATGCGCCCAAGCCATGAGCAGCAAAGCCCGTGCATTGTCATCGACGCAGTATCCATGCGCACGGTCGGGCACACCAAAGCGGCTATGCTGCAGCATGCCGGTCCGGTCGGTGAGGCGCTCCAGTGCCGCAGTACCGGTCAACACGTCGGCCGAGTGTCCGGTAACATTGCCAAATGGGAAGAGGTAATCGTTGCAGAGTGCGCCTTCCCCGAGGACGATGCAGAAATTAGACAGTTTTTTGCAGCTTCAGCATAGCAATCCCACGTCATGGTCCGGCCGCACTCATACGCCTGCCTAGCGGCTCTGGCGCGCCTCAAATCATCACTCAGCAAAGCTGAGACATGTGTCGCCAGCGCTGTATGATCGCGAAAGGGCACAAGTGTTCCGCCACTTCTTGGTAGCAATTCTGTCGCATGGACGTAAGGAGTTGAGATCACTGGTTTGCCGAGCCCGGTCGCATAGGCCAAAGTTCCCGAAGTCACCTGCATCGGATTGAGGTAAGGGGTCACATAAATATCGGCCGCCTGAATATACCGGGTCAATTCATCGAGCGAAACGAATTCATTGATCCATAAAACGTGGTCTTCCAACTGCTTGTCTAACACCTCACGCATGAGCTGATTGCGTAAAGCTTCACCTTCCTGCTCGATGAGGTGAGGATGGGTCGCACCAACTACAATATACAATGCGTCCGGATGACGTTCGACGATCGAAGGCAGAGCGGAAATCATATGGCCTATGCCCTTGTCATGCGATAGCAGTCCGAATGTAAGCACGATTTTGCGGTCGGTCATGCCGAGCATTTTCTTGGCCCTGCTTGGCTTGATGTAAGGGCGGTCGGGAATACCATGAGGTATGACGGTCACCTTGCTTGGCGGAGCGCCGTACTGTTCCTGCAATATTAGCTTGCCGTACTCCGCCATAACAATCAGCCGCTCGGCCTGCATGATCATTCGTTCCAAAATGCGGCGCTGCAAAGCGCTGGGTTCTTCCAGCACTGTATGGAGGGTAACACAAAGCGGTACATTGAGTGCGTCAAGCAGGCTCAACACATATTCACCATCTTCGCCGCCAAAAATACCGTATTCGTGCTGCAGCCAGACTGACTGCACGCCGGAACGGTTGATAGCGCGGCCTGCAGCTTCGTAGGCATAGCGATCCTGCCGGCCAATCGAACCAGTGAACTGCGCATCATCGTGCTTGGCAGCAGGATCTGCCAGAGCATAGAGATCAATTCGCAGCGAAGGATCATGGGCCTTGAGCGCAATGAGCGTATCATCGGTGAACGTGGCGATGCCGCAGCGCTGCGGCGGCATGTTTCCTATCAATGCAATGTGTTTGAGCGCCGTTTTTGAAGGCGGCGAAAATGTGAAGGCTGAGCGCGGTGTGCGGCGTTTATCATCACCGCGCGGAGCAGATGGCGCGTGCTGCGGAGAAAGCTTCTCGTCGTTCAATCCTGGGACTGGCATAACTTGCTCGCATAGTAGAAGGGTTCCCTTCCAGAACGAGTATTAAGCGTTTGAGTTTCCGCGAAGAGAAAGAATTTGAGATGCGCAAACGCAGGGACCCTTCACGGCCCGCGCCTGGCAAGACTTTAGGAGCAAGGTCTGCATGAAAATTGCCATGATAGCGCCGATTGCCTGGCGAACGCCGCCACGCCGCTACGGCCCCTGGGAACTGGTGACCAGTATGCTCACCGAAGCCTTGGTTGCGCGCGGGATCGAGGTGACGCTGTTTGCAACGCGCGATGCGCAGACGAGCGCAAAACTGGATGGTATTGTCCCGGCTCCATACAATGAAGACCCAGAAATCGATGCCAAGGTGTGGGAGATGCGTCATCTGGCGCATGTATTCGCGCAAGCGGGCAATTTTGATATCATCCACAATCAGGCCGATTTTCCAGCGCACGCGTTTGCTCCGCTTATCCAGACACCAATTGTGACGACCGTGCATGGTTTCTCGTCAGACCGGATTCTGCCTATGTATGCGCCATTCGACCAGCAGGTGCATCTTGTCGCGATCAGCGCGGCAGACAGACGGCCAGATCTGCGTTATGCTGCCACCATCCACCACGGCATTCCGGTCAATACCTTTCCGTTCAATGCCGAAGGTAGCGACGATCTGCTTTTTTTTGGACGTATCCACCCGGACAAGGGCGCCGCGGAAGCGATCACGGCTGCTCGGGCTAACGGGCGGCACCTTAATCTTTTTGGGCTTGTGCAAGATGTCGATTATCACGAGCGCGCTGTCCGGCCTTATGTCAACGACGACTATGCTACCTTTCATGGCCCTGTTGGCGGAAGCAGGCGGCTCAACGCTCTGGGAGAGGCGCGCGCACTTCTGCATCTTATCAATTTCGATGAGCCATTTGGATTGTCAGTCATAGAGGCCATGGCGTGCGGAACGCCGGTGATTGCCAATCGCAAAGGATCCATGGGCGAGATCATTGAAGACGGTGTCACTGGTTTTTTGATCGACAGTGTCGCGCAGGTGCAAGCTGCGATAGAGAGGGTGGGCGAACTTGATCGCGCCCTTATTCGTGCGCGCGTTAAAGAGCGGTTTTCTGTCGAGCGAATGGCAGACAATTATATCGCTTTATACCGCGACATCCTCGGAGGTTGATCGCACCTCACGATTTTGGGCGAATGACAAGGCACTGCGAGCGTTCGGCAAATTCGAGCATGCGAATTCCATTGAAATGGGCGCATTGTCCGCTCGGCAAAGAGCACCCAGCCAGTCTCACCCCGTCATTGAGCGGGACCACTAGGCACGGCCCATCATAAATGGACGCAAGGCCATCGCTGACCGCTCCATCAACCCGGTGCAGCTGAAAATACCGTCCATCAATGAGCTCGATCGTTCCACGTTCAGGAAGCCTTTGATGCAGATTGTCAGGATAGACAGTCCGATCTGCGATCTCGACGGCTTGGTCCAGATGGAGTTCACGCGGACGACCGTAGTCGTACAGACGATAAGTAATATCGGCATTCTGCTGTATTTCGATGAGCGTAATACCTGCACCGATGGCATGGACAGTACCCGCCGGTATGTAGAAGAAATCGCCTTTCTGGACAGGATGCCACACGAGCAAATCTTCAACCGAGCCGTCTATTGCGGCAGCTACCAATGCTTTAGCGTCAATTGGGATCTTGAAGCCGGCCGCGAGCTTCGCCTCAGGTTCCGCATCAATGATAAGCCAGCACTCGTCCTTGCCGCCCCCGCCGCCGCGATCCTTTTCTCCCATGGCCCTAGCCTGATCATCAGAAGGGTGGACCTGAACCGACAGCTTCTCGTTTGTGAAAATATATTTGACAAGAAGCGACTGCAGATGTGCAGGGGGGTCAAACCAGATCTCGCCGATCCGCTCATCGCCAAAATTCCCATATTGGGCTGGTAGTTTCGTTCTACCCCACGGCTTAGCAACTGGCATAGGAGTCAGAAGGGTGCCGCAATGTCCTACGCTCATTTCCATCACCATTCTCAAGCCAAAAAATCCCGCCAGTAGCGTGCTGATATAATGTATTTATTGAGGCGAGGTTCCGGCGAACAATGTCAGTAATGCACTGACTTGTCGATTTGTACTCACGAAGTTGTCGTTGAGCCGAGCGTCTTACCGCGCATCGCAATATTGCACGGTCCAACGCCTTGAACGCCGCTGGGTTCGCAGTGATCCAAACTTCGCAGTGCAGTAAACAAAACGCTCGTTGATGCGCTGCGCATGCTGGGCAAAATCGAAGAAGTCTACAGTGTGGTGCGCCAGCACGAGCCGTGTTCTGTGACGCGCCAACCTATCGCATTCTGCGGCGACGGACCGCATCTGGGAAGGTGTTAGATAGTAGAGAAGTTCAGCGATAATGATTGCGTCATAAGTCCCTTGCGGGCTGCGCCCCGGCAAGACGAGCTTGTGGGCGCGGGCGCGTGGCCAATGGGCAATCGCGCGTGCAGTCAGCGCAGTTCCTTCTGCTGTCCCTTCGGTGGCATCGAGCTTTAGGCACCGAGGAGCCAGTGCGGCGCTGTTGGATCCGTTTCCGCTTGCCAGCTCTAATATTCGGCCGCGCGTGTTTGAACCCAGCGCATGGATGATGGCCTCGCGTTTGATTGCTTCATCACGGCCGGTGAATGTGCTCCATGGATCACTATCAGCAGCAAATCTTGCGGCAAAACCATCGAGATTGATCGCCATCATTGACGCACGTAGGAGAAAGTTTCGACCGGATGCGCAAAAGCTGCAATCTCGTCGTGGCTCATTTCAAAACCGTTCGGACCATCGCGAACAAGACCGCACTGCGTTCGGTAAGATTGCAGAATCAAGCGTTTTGCATAAATAGAAAGGCTACTTGGCAATAGGAGAGATGGGCGTGGAGGAGCGCGCTTTACCGGCCACACATGGTATGCGAGACGGACGCCTGCGGTCCGGCATCTGGCCAGTGCCCGTGCAACTGCTCTGTGATCGGGGTGATCGTCATTTGCCGCTGGCGCAATGACAAGATCGAAGGGGCCGTTTCGCTCCAGTTCGCGCTGGATCATTTGGCGGCATTCGCGTGTGTGAACCGGCAGGCACCCATCGGAAAGTCCAAGAAAAACAATGTCTGACGCGCATACGCCAATGCGGGCCATCGCTCGGCGTGTCTCTTTCCGGCGCTCAGCCATGAGTTTCCTCTTTGGCCAAGACGCACTATCTAAGTGTGACGCCGAACCATCGGATACGACCACTATAACTACCCTCATACCCTTGAGGCGCAAATCGTAAATGAGACCCGCAGCGCCAATTGCCTCATCATCGGGGTGGGGAGCAATGACCATCACGCGTCGCCAGGTTGAGCTCTTGAGCGTCATAGCCCGGGAAGCAGCAAACCCGAGCCCGCAGCTGACCCTGCAAGCAGGCGCGCAGCGTCGGGTGCAGGCTGGCGCAAGTAGACATCCAGATCGGTAAGGAGCGCGGCCAAAGGGTGCACATTGAACATTGACTTCACACCCACCGCAGCGCGTGCGAGCGTCATGGCCTCCAGAGCAACCGCTAGTACGTGAGTTCGCGCCGCAGCCACGCGTGTGAGCCTGGCCTGGTCCGTTTCCTCGAACCACCGCCGAGCCGTTCGCGAAACTTTGCCAGCAGCGCTATCGGCGAGATTGAATAGCTCGCCAAGGCGAACCTTTTGAAATGGATCATCAAGCCGTCCGGTGGCTTCCAGATGATGCTGCGTCTGGTCAAAAATACCCGCGACGGCTCCAGCTTGTACGGCAACAAACCGCAGCGCGCCGCCGCTGAACCAAGGTTCATCGGCGTAGGATCCAGGCTTACCCAGAAGGGCGTCTGCTTGGATTTTTGTCTTATCCCATTGGACTTGGTGCGTTTGCGAGCGTTGCATGCCGGTAACGTTCCACCAGGTTTGATCAATCCGCGGCGGAGCGGCAATCAGATCCATCAACACCAATTGCGCGCTTATATCGGAACCCTCGGTTCGTTCAGCCGTCACAAGCGCAAAATCCAAGATGCCTGCTCCCGACGCGAAGGACTTTGCCCCTTGCAATTGGTTGCCATAAAGAACCAGTGGTGTTCCAGTTAGAGCGGCATTCCATACTCCCAAAATCTTTCCATCAGCGACTTTTTCGCGAAGGCTCGCGGATTGTCGTTCGTTCCCCAAACGCTGTACGATCTGGACCGCATCAACATGGCCTTCAAGAAGACGCGCAAGCGGGAGATCGACGCGGCCAACCTCGTAGAGAACCCTGAGCATTGCTAGATATTCATCTGAAGATGTCGGATCAGCCGGTGGACACTCTCGCCACCCCGCGCTTCGGATAGCCGAAACGAGCTTCTGTTTCAGCGAGCAATTATGAGCCATCGCGGTCATTTGGACACGGCAAGGCGAGTTCCAGAGAGGTCAACGCGGCTTCCGCTTCGGCAAGTGGCACGAGCTGCTCGGATTCAGGAGCGCCTGGCACCACACGCATGGCAAAAGCTTCATTGTTAGGGGATCCACGCGCGGTGGTAAGGATATCTTCAGGTGATTTGCCAAGCGCGCGGCCAAGCCATTGGCAGTCATCTGAGCTGGAGTGCAATGTTGTAAATACGGACCGTGCCCGCGCATGCATACGGTATTGCCATGCAGCGCCAGCGGGGTGCGCAACAAAAGGCGGGCCTTCGCGGTCAAGAGTTTCTAGCGTGCTCGCCAGTCCCCCAATCACGCGGCCATGTCTGCGAGACGAGGTTGTCACAATCATCTGGGGATCTCGGCGAACGCGGAAACCAGCCCGTGAAGCGCGATCAAGGAAATCTGCATCCTCTCCTGATGCCCGGCCTTCAAACCCACCCAGAGCTTCATACACTTTTGCCCGCACTGCGAAACTTACCGCACCTGTAAAATGCCGGCCCCAGGGCGTGTCCCAATGTACCGGGTCAACCATTCGCCGATATCGATGGATACGGTCAAAATAACGTTCTACCCTGGTTTGCAGATTGTGCTCCTCCCGGAGAAGTACCGGACCAGTAGCGACATCGGAGATGCTTAAGGCGTCGATGGACGCTGCAATCCAACCGGTGTCCGGTTCGCTGTCGGCATCTGTGGTAAGCAAGAACTGCTCAGAGTCCTGTCGGTGCCGTTCCAATCCCATTGACATGGCCGCGCGGCGCGCCCGACCGGCGTTAGGCTCACTTGAATCATTGAGACCAGTTGAACTCGAACCGGCGATGAGGGGGAAGGGAAACCAGTCTTTCGCTTCGTGAACTACCGCTGCGCTATCATCACAGCAATGATCAAGAAAAATGCAGACGGCAATATTTGCCGCATTGACGTGCTGTCTAGCCAACGCATCGAGCAGCGCAGGAAGTCTCGCCGCTTCATTCCGCGCCGGCACGCACACGGAAATTTGCCGAACCCCGAGAGGCGCATCATAAGAAAGGTCAAAATGCACGCTATCGATCTACCGCCTGTATCCCGTTTTTGAAATGCGAATTCAACGGCCAATTATATTTAGCAAAGGAGGCCGCTTGCGCATGAAATTCTGCATCGGATCGTGTTTGCAAAGCTACCGCCTGCGGTTCATTGCCATGTACTCAGACAATAGATTTGATGAGTGTTGTATCTAAGAACTGAAGGCCCTAGCTGTGAAAAACAAAGGAGGAACAACATCGGAAATAATAAAGCAATTGCTTAGCAAACCTAAATGAGCATTGAGCAAAAAAGATGCGCAGAATATCATCTCTAAGCTTTGCGAACGCCTTTCAACAACGTATCTTCCAGATATTCCCCATGCATCACCGATACGTCACCGGTAGTCTCCAAGATTACAGCCCGAACTTGATCTAGTGAGAGTACATTGGCCTCGCGCAATTTGACTATCAAATCATCCTTGGCCACTCTTGTCTTGGTTAACGCTTCTTGGTCAAATTTGCCATTGCGCATCAAAAGTATTGGTTCGTTCTGCACAAAATCTTCAAATTGGTCCGAACTTTTTCGCAATCGGGCGACTAGCCATTGAACCACGAAAAGTGCAGCCATAGCGACGATCGTTTGCCAGAACGCCGACCACTCACTCGATTGTCCGGAGGCTGCCAATAGCGAGCCCATCGCAACAGTCATTACGAAATCAAAATTGGTCATCTTGGAGAATGATCTAAGCCCCACGATGCGGACTAAAAAAACTATCCAGATCATCCCAAGCGCGGTCAGGATCAATCCACGCAGAATAATCTCCAAGATCATATCATCGACAAACATCAGAACGCCTTCCTGCCAATTAGTTCAAAAATCAACGATCTTGCTTCCAAGAACGTTCCGAAACCAGTGTCCGAACGAGATCTATCATTCTCGAGGATCCCCACCCGGCGTAACAAGTGCAACAACTCTGCGTACGGACGATCGAAGCATCGCGGCCTTAGTAGCTAAGAGCGAACCGATGCCAAATTGGAAGCGCGCGCAATCTGACGATTCAGTCGAGAATCATAATCGCTGCCGCTTCCCGAGCCAATTCCCGCGAAGTCAGTATGTGAATGGCGCTATATGCGGAAAATTTCTCAACAGGTTGGAGAATGTCGATAAATTCCAATATCGCGATCGAGACGCTGCGGACCCTCCGGTTTCGCCAGTTAGATATTGCCGAGGTTGGCAAACCATTGCGCATAAGGAGTGTTCTTTGCCAGATGTCGATTGAAGTCTGGTGCGCCATCCGCCCACCAGACTGGCCCTCGCTCGCCAAGTGCGATTTTGGCAGAATTAACTTTTTTGCGCGCATCTTTAAGCAGCGTATCGTCAGATGTCCGAATTGCGTCTCGAACATGTCGCCGTGCTGCCATTAGATCTCTCACCAAGCATTCGCGATCATCTGGCGCTAAAGTAGGATCAGACAGCCGCCAAAACCTGCCATTCACAACAAAATAGCGATCATCAGGCGTTCGCGGATGATCGGTCATATAGGATTAAACCAGAGTTCGTCGGTCTACTCTATTTTTAGCTGGCCTCTAAAAGGTCTGCAAAGTTCTCTAGCATCGGCTTCGTCGCCATGTGTGAACTGCGCTGTCTCCTGTCCTCTTAAGATCACCGGCATTCGATTGTGTATCGGCTGCATCTGTTCGCATGCATCGGTCATGTTCATTGAATAGCAAGGCCCCCATTCATCGCTATCGCGCCAGACCGCTGCGCAGATCATCACATCGGAGTTTTGCAGAGACATCCAAGTGCGAGTCATAGAGCCGCGCTGGCCTTGCGCTTCTGCAAATGCTGACAACGGAATAAGGCAGCGTCGTTCCGCGAAGCTGGACTTCCAGAAAGCAGCGCCGAGTTTGTCCGCTCGGGCATTGTTGACCGCCTTAGGCTTCAACACCTTGCCAGTCTTCTTCGACCGCTTTGCTAGGGGAAATCCCCACGTCATTGAGCGCAGAACCTCATTGTCGATCACTAGCCCATTTGAATTTGGATAGATGTGGCTCGACAGGTTGGGATTGGGATTAACCTCAGCACGGAAGAGCTTAGCGATCTCGGCTGCGGATTGGCCGAGGCGGCAAAGGTTGCACATGCTCTTCTCCAGCACTCCTCTTGGAATTATATATCAGCTGCTTGGATAGTCCACTAAATGAACAGAAATTTGGGGAATACGTAGCGCGATCAAGGGTTTTGTCTATGTTCCAGTTTTATGACTGGCGAGCCTGTGCCTTGACCTAGAAACTCTTTTTTGAGTCGGCGATGTCATCCTCGGCTAATACCAAGATCCTCAATCTGCATTTCTTTGTCGAAAAAATACACTGTAGCGATCAATCAAAATTGGCCATCCGACACTAACGGTCTTCCGTCACCTCTGAGAACGGTTTGTTCGGATGGTTGGCTCGATACCAGCAAGCTATGCGATCTACGATTGCAGCGCATTAAGGCTCGATGGAGTGTCGCACATTTTCATGAGTTGTGAGGGGAACCCTTCGTTTCGCTAATCGCTCCGTTAATTAGCAACGGAGTTTTTCAATGGATAAAAAGATTGAATTAGGAGGCGGCCTTGCTGGATTGGCAATTGCAGCCGGTGCAGTGGCTTTCGGAGCGTTCTTGTCAAATCGTCATAAGCAACGAAGCATTGATAGTGCACCATTTTTCGCAAAGCGAAAACCTGAAGGCGAATTGGCTCAAGTCGGCAGATCAGTGACCATTCGCAAGCCGAAAGAGGAGTTGTTCGAATTTTGGCGGGACTTTTCCAATTTGGCGAAATTCATGGAGAATCTTGAAGCGGTAGAACGCGAAGAAGGTACCAAAGTAACAACTTGGAGAATTAAAGCGCCGATCGGTCAGACCGTCGAGATCAAAAGCGAAATTCTGAGCGAAAAAAAGAACGATTATATCGCTTGGCAATCAGTCGAGGGATCCGACATTGAAACTCGCGGTAAGGTCAAATTTGAAGATGCCTCGGGAGATCGGGGAACCAAGGTCAGCTTGGAAATGGCTTATGATCCGCCTGGCGGAACGCTGGGCCGAGCTGCCGCGAAACTGTTTTTGCGAGAGCCGCAAATTCAGGCGCGGCATGATCTCAAGCGCTTTAAAATGCTAATGGAAACTGGTGAGATTTCGACTTCGGCGCGGACAGAGGATGAGACCCGTGCTGCACTGCAGGAGAACGGATAATGCGAGCACTCACATGGCATGGCACCAAGGATGTCCGCATGGATACGGTCAGTGACCCAGAGATTATCAATCCGCGAGATGCGATCATCAAGGTTACCAGCACAGCAATCTGCGGATCAGACCTGCATCTCTATGATGGAGTCATACCGGGCGTGAAACCTGGTGACGTGCTTGGTCATGAATTTATGGGTGAGGTGGTCGACATTGGCTCCGAAAGCAGCTTGCAGAAAGGGCAACGTGTCGTGGTGCCTTTCACCATAAGCTGCGGTGGTTGCTTCCACTGTAAGCTGCAGCAATTTTCTGCTTGTGATAATTCAAATCCGGTCGAAAAACAGGACATGTCGGCAACACTCTACGGTCAGCCAATGTCCGGACTGTTTGGATATTCTCATTTGACCGGTGGCTATTCCGGGGGGCAGTCCGAATTTGTACGTGTGCCCTATTCCGATATAGGGCCAATTGTAGTCCCGGAACACTTAGAAGACGACAAGGTATTGTTTTTGTCCGATATCTTGCCCACAGGATGGATGGCGTCGGAAAACGCAGATATCCAACCCGATGATACCGTCGCTGTCTGGGGCTGCGGACCAGTAGGTTTGTTTGCGATCCAATCGGCAATCGCAATGGGCGCGTCCAAAGTAATCGCGATTGATCATTATCCAAACCGCCTCGCGCTGGCCAAAAAGCTTGGTGCTGAGATTATAGATTTTCGAGAAACTGATGTCCGCGAGGCGTTGATGGAAATGTCTGGCGGTATTGGCGTGGATGCGGTTATCGACGCGGTGGGGATGGAATCTCATGGTTTTGCAGTCGACAACATGATTGATATCGCAAAGCAAAAAGTTGGCATCGGCGCGGACCGGGCGAGCGCATTAAAGCAAGCGATATTGGCAGTGCGCTTCGGCGGGAAAGTCTCAATCCCCGGTGTTTACGGCGGGATGGTGGATAAGTGGCCGCTTGGAGCGATGATGGAGAAAGGGCTGCAAATCCGCGGCGGACAGACTCATGTGCAGAAATACACACACGATCTGCTCGCCAAAATCGAGGAGGGCACTCTCGATACTACGTTTTTGATTAGCCACCGTCTCCCGCTTGAGGATGCAGCTACAGGCTACAAAAATTTCAAGGAGCAGCAAAATGATTGGATCAAGGTAATCCTCAAGCCAGGGATGGAGAATTAATGATGAGCAAGATCGAAAAACTTCAAGGGTTTGCTGTCATTACTGGCGGCACGAGCGGAATTGGCTTGGAGCTCGTTAAGCTCGCCGCTACCGACGGGTGCTGCATATTGATTGCTGCCGATCGCGATCTGCAAACGGGCGAAGACGCGGCTCGTCGTGCTGGCGCGCGGACTGTAGAGGTTCTCCACGCCGACCTTTCAACTTCGGAAGGTCTCGACAAACTTATGGAAACCATCGGCGACCGTCAGGTGGATATTTTAATGGCGAATGCTGCTGAGGGCCAAGGGGGACGATGGCTCGACCAATCGTGGTCGCAGATCGAATCGATTATCAATGCCAACATTACCTACACTGCGAAGCTTGTTCACATTATTGCCGGTCGAATGAGAAAAGTTGGAGGAGGCCGGATCCTGGTAACAGGGTCGATTGTTGGACATATTCCAGGGACCTTTAACCTGACCTACAATAGTACGAAAAGCTTCATCGACTATTTTTGCTTCGGCTTGCGCGACGAGCTGCAGAACACGAATGTCTTTATTACCTGTCTGATGCCCGGCGCTACTGATACCGAGTTTTTTGAGCACGCCGACATGGAAGATACACTGGTCGGTCAGTCTGGCGCCAAATCTGACCCTGCGAAGGTTGCCAGCGATGGGTATCAAGCATTGCTCGCTGGCGAGGCACATGTGGTGAGCGGTTTTATGGCAAAAATTCAAAATGCTTTTGCCGGTATCATTCCTGACAGTATGTTAGCTAAAATGCACCGCAAAATGGCACAACCTCAGAACTAAGTTCTAGTCGTGATCGATTGTTCGCCGTCAACACCTATGACACGAAATTGAGGTTGTAATTTAAGGAGGATTTGGGTCTCGTCGTAGTGACGAAGGAACGAAGATGAGACCCAATCCTCAAAGCCCAAAGCGAGTGCTGAGCGGGTAGTCAAAGACATCCGCCGGGCGACCAGCAAACAGTATAGCGCAGAGGAGAAGATCCGGATTGTGCTGGAAGGCCTGCGCAGCGAAGATAGTATTGCCGAGCTATGCCGCCGTGAGGGTATTGCGCAGGGCGTGTATTACAAATGGCCGGAACCGAAGGTGGCCATCGGCCTATGACTTCATGTAGGCTGGCAGGTGTCGGCTTGCCGGTGATACGGCGCGCAGCGCCAATACCGATGAAGTCCGTGATCTGCGCCGTGAGGCTCTTGATCTGAAGGAGGTTGTTGCTGAACAGATGCTCGAGAACCGGTTGCTTAAAAAAAATGCATGATCGGGGATGGTGGCGACGACGAATGAGGTATTCTGCATCAGAAAAGCTTGAGATCATCAAGGCTGGTCGAGAAAAGCCGCCTTCCAGCGAAGCGGACGCTGGACAGACTGGGAGTCGCCCGGCCCACCTTTTACCGCTCGTATGATCTGTGTCAGCGGTTCGGCGAAGATGCTCTGGAGAACCGGCGGTCAGGTTCTCGCCGAGCATGGAACCGGATCTCGGATGATGTGCAGCGTCAAATACTGGAGATGGAACTGGAGCGCTGCGAGTTGATTCCCAGGGGACTGGCGGTGACGTTCGCCGATGAGCGCCGCTACTTCGTCTCCAAGGCCAGCGTTTACCGCCTTGGTCAAGGCTCATGATCTGATTACCAGTCCGAACTTCATCGTGATGAAGGCTGCCAGTGAGTTCAAGGATAAGACGACGGCGATCAACCAGCTGTGGCAAACGGACTTTACCTATCTCAAGATCATTGGCTGGGGCTGGTATTACCTATCGACCATCCTCGACGATTACTCGCGCTACATCATTGCGTGGAAGCTGTGCACGACGATGCGGGCCGAGGATGTTACGGACACGTTGGAGCTGGCACTTGAGGCGTCAGGCTGCGACCAGGCAACGGTGGTGCACAAGCCGCGTCTGCTGTCCGACAATGGTCCCAGCTACGTTGCTGGCGAACTGGCCGACTAAGCCCCTGGCATTGAGTGCCCCGACGACGACAGCTATATTTCGATAGTTTTCGAATTGTAGCTTGACCTGCAGTACCGCGCTTGTATTTCGATATTGTTCGAAAGGTGGAGCCGGTGACAGATCTCAACTCTCAGGTCTGGGCCGTGGATGCGCTTGGCGCGCTCGCCCATGAAACGCGCCTGTCGGTATTTAGAGCTTTGGTGAAAGCGGGGGCGCAAGGCATGGTTGCGGGCGCTATCGCCGAACATCGCGGTGTGCCGCCATCGACCATGTCGCACCATCTGGCCACGTTGGAACGGGCCGGGCTGGTGCATTCTGAGCGCGAAAGCCGGTTAATCCACTATCGCGCTGACTTTGCCGGGATGCGGCGCCTGTTGACATTCCTGATGCAGAATTGCTGCCAGGGCGCGCCCGAAATGTGCGGCGACCTGTTGGGTGAGTTTCAGGACATTCTTGCCTGCCTCGCTGAACAACCCGCCACCGCTTGAGGCCGATCATGACCGACAAACCTTTCACCGTTCTCGTCCTGTGCACGGGCAACAGCGCCCGCTCGATCCTTGGGGAGGCACTGTTCAATCACCTTGGCGGCGACGCTGTTTGCGCATTCAGCGCAGGCAGCAAACCCAAGGGCGTGCCGCATCCCGGCGCGCTCAGGCTGCTCGCAAGGCGAGGCATCGACACGAGGCCCCTTCGCTCCAAAAGCTGGGACGAGTTCACTGACGCAGGCGGCCCACCAATCGACCTCGCTATCACAGTCTGCGGCAATGCGGCGGGAGAAGCGTGCCCTGTGTTTTTCGGCAGTCCACTGAGAGCGCATTGGGGCTTGCCTGACCCCGCCGATGTGACCGGCACCGAGGCCGAGGTCGATGCGGCGTTCGAAGAAACCTGGCGGCTGCTGGAAATGCGCGTCAGGGCGTTTCTTGCGCTCGACCGGGCAAAGATGGACCAGCGCGCTTTACAGGCCGCTCTCGCCGACATCGGCGCGATGGAAGGTGCCGCATGAGCGCCGATGCATCGCCGCTGGGCCTGTTCGAGCGATACCTGTCGGTCTGGGTCTTCCTCGCCATTCTTTCAGGGCTTGGGATTGGGCTGGTCGCTCCGGATGCGGTTGGCGTAGTGGCTGGCAATGAATACGCTTCGGTCAATCTGGTGGTCGCGGTGCTGATCTGGGCGATGATCTTCCCGATGATGGTCGGCGTCGATTTCGCCAGCATCAAGGATATCGGCCGCAAGCCCAAGGGGCTGGTCATCACGCTGGTGGTCAACTGGCTGGTCAAGCCGTTCACGATGGCTGCGCTAGCGGTACTGTTTTTCGATTATCTCTATACTGGACTGATGTCGGAGAGCGATGCCGACCAGTATATCGCCGGGCTCATCATCCTGGGCGCTGCGCCGTGCACCGCGATGGTGTTCGTGTGGTCGCAGCTGACGCGGGGCGACCCTGCCTACACGCTGGTGCAGGTTTCGGTGAACGACCTCGTGATGATCGTCGCCTTCGCGCCCATCGTGGCGCTCCTGCTGGGCGTGACCGACATCGTGGTTCCGTGGGAGACGTTGCTGCTCTCGGTCGCGCTCTATGTCGTCATCCCGCTGGTCGCAGGAGCTATCGCGCGGCGGCAGGTCATTCGCTCGCACGCCGGTGACGCAGCGGCGGTCGATGCCTTCACCGCGCGGCTCAAGCCATGGTCGATCATCGGTCTGTTGGCGACAGTTGTACTGCTGTTCGCCTTTCAGGCAGGCACGATCATCTCCAACCCGCTGCTGATCGTGTTGATCGCAATTCCGATCATCATCCAGTCCTATGGCATTTTCGCCATCGCCTATGCTGCGGCCAAGGCGTGGAAGGTGCCGCACGACATCGCCGCGCCCTGCGCGCTTATTGGCACTTCCAACTTTTTTGAGCTGGCGGTGGCCGTCGCCATCGGCCTGTTCGGGCTGACCAGCGGCGCGGCGATGGCGACCGTGGTCGGCGTGCTGGTGGAAGTCCCTGTGATGCTGTCGCTGGTCGCTATTGCCAATCGCACGCGCGATCGCTTCCCCCAGTCCTGAGATCGAGCAGCCTATGTCCCGTCTTCGTACCTTGTCGGATCCCGGTCACCTGCCTGCGCTGCGGGCCGAATATCTCCGCCGCACTCCGGCGCTTGGCCTGGGCTCGATGGACCCGCCGCCGCGCATCCTGCTGCTCTACGGCTCGCTGCGGGAGCGGTCCTTTTCGAGGTTGGCGGTGGAGGAATCCGCCCGTTTGTTGCAACTGTTCGGCTGCGAGACGCGGATATTCGATCCGTCCGACCTGCCGCTGCCCGATCAGATTCCGGGCGATGACCATCCCGCCGTGCACGAATTGCGGGAGCATTCGCTGTGGTCGGACGGGCACGTCTGGTGCAGTCCCGAGCGGCACGGCCAGATGACAGGGATCATGAAGGCGCAGATCGACCACCTGCCGCTGGCTTACAAAGGCCTCCGTCCGACGCAGGGCCGCACGCTGGCGGTGATGCAGGTCTGCGCCGGATCGCAGAGCTTCAATACGGTCAACGCATTGCGCGTGCTGGGCCGCTGGATGCGCATGGTCACCATCCCCAACCAGTCCTCGGTAGCCAAGGCCTATGAAGAGTACGATGAAGCGGGCCGTATGAAGCCATCGGCCTATTACGAACGCATTGTCGATGTGATGGAGGAACTGGTCCGGTTCACTGTACTTTTGCGACCGCACACAGATCAACTGGTCGATCGATATTCCGAACGCGTTGAACGCGATCAGCCGGTCGAAACACCAGCGGACAAAGCTGGAATTGCTTCCGCGTGAGGCGATCTGGCAACTGGCTTTCCATTACCAGTCTCTGCTATAGGCACATGGCAGGCCTTGAGCCGCTATCTGACTGCCTGCTCTCGGCCAGTGCAGCCCCTACAGCAGCATCCAGCGCACTAGCGGACCGTCGGGTATTCTCACAGTGTGATAAGCACGCTGACCTTGCTCAGGCTGACCAAGCTGAATATCAAAGCGTTTGGGTTCGTTTCAGTCAACGGCGTCTTTTATGGCGATCCGTCGCGGCTTGGTCCATTGAGCCAAGAGAGGAATTCAGGCCTTGGATACTTCGATCGACATGAGCGTGCTGTTCGATTCTCAACCGACTGCGCAAATGGTCTTCAAACCTGATCTTCACATCGTCGCTGCAAATCAGCGTTATTGCGAGATGCTTGGCATCGATCGCTCCGACCTCGTCGTCAAACGTGTTTTCGAAGCCTTTCCCGCAAATCCCGACGATCCTCAGGCGGATGCCGAAAGAGAATTGCAAGCCTCGGCCGATCGGGTCGTGGAGACGGGTGAAGCGCAAGAAATGCCGCTTCGCCAACATGATGTCATGGGCCGCGAAGGACACTACAGGGTCCGGTACTGGCGTATCGTCAATTCGCCAGTGTTTGCCGATAGTGATGATCCCGCCAAGGTCTCGCACATCATCCATACTGCCGAGGATATAACCGGCAGAATCCTCGGCGATCGCGTTCATGAGGCGAAGCGGCGTGCGGCCATGCGCGGCGCGGATCTTGCCTATTTCGAATGGTGCGCAGGCGCCCGGAGCGTTTCGAGATCCCCGCAGTTCGATACCATGTTCGGCTTTGGCGAAGAGGGCCAGGCGAAACAGCTTCGGCCGTTTTTGGATCGTGTGCATCCCGACGACCTGCCAGGAGTTGAAGCCGAGATTGGTCGAGTTTCCCGAACCGTGGGCGCCGATCTACATCACGATTTTCGCGCTGTCTGACCGGACGGCTCAACGCGCTGGCTAGACTTACGGGGCGAATCGATCTTCAACCCCGATACGGACAAGGTTCTGGTCGTCGGAATGCTGCTTGATGTGACGCATATCAAGCAAAGCGAAGTGAAGCTGCGAGAGGCCATTTCTGTGCGCGACCTCCTGATCGCCGAGGTCAATCACCGGGTGAAGAACTCCCTGCAAATGGTCATGAGCATTCTAAACCTGGAAGCGCACGGAGCGATGGACGAGACCGCGCGCTTGTCACTCAACGCGGCGACCGCACGCGTGCAGGCAATCACCGCTATCCACGCCTCGCTATATCAGGATAACGATCTCAAGACGGTAAGGCTGGACAATCATGTTGGGCGCCTCGTTGAACATCTTCGCGCATCGCTACCCGGGAGGGAATATGCACCGCAGATCGTCCTAAAGGTCGAAGAGTTGCGCCTTCCGATCGACAAGGCGGTGACGCTGTCTCTGGCAATCAACGAATTTGTGACAAATTCGGTCAAGCATGCCAGCTGGCCCGAAGAGGGCGGAACCATGACGGTTGAACTGCGACGAGATGGACCTGAACAGATCGTGCTTGAAGTGTCGGATAACGGAACAGGAAGCGCTTCCGGCTTGTTAGACAAAGACATACAGTCATCGGGTTTGGGAAAACGTCTGATCCATGGGATGGTAGCCCAACTACGTGGAACGATTGAGGAGGAGCGCATGAATGGATGGAAGACCCGCATTCTCTTCCCCGAATAGGATTTCCCGGGTTCGCGTGCTGATAATCGAGGATAACGCCTTCATTGCCCTTGATCTCGAAGCACAGCTGCAAGATCTGGGATGCGAAGTCGTTGGAACCGCAGTAACTGCATCGCAGGCTATCGAGATCGCACGCCGTACTTTGCCCGATCTGGCGCTTGTTGATCTCCAGCTTGCCGACGGCTCTCGCGGGCAAGATGCCGCGCAGGTTCTTCGCAGCGAACTCAATGTGACCTCCATAATTCTGAGTGGCAATCTACACACTGTCACTGAGGAGGAGCGTCTTAACATTCGTCCAATTGCGATGCTTTCAAAGCCGGTGCTACCGCACGAATTGGGCGGTGTCGTCTCCGGATATCAGGATCGCCGTCACCAATCGCGGAACTTGCCGAACACCCGCTTTCCGAGAAAGCAGCAAATTTAATGGGATTTGGCACGACAGGTTGATTGCTAGCTCCTTTTTTATGGCGAAAACTGAGCCGATCGCGGACTCGGCTCTACGCATTGTAATGATCAAAAGACGCCTTCCAGCGACGAATCCGACTGGAGACGCAATGACTGTTTCTGGCGCACGGCACCCGCACTTGAGTTTATATTTCATTGAATTACATTCCCGCAGGTCCTCCTTGACCAGCGGAGTTTGCGTTCGAATGCTACAAAATGCAGACATATCGACTGAAGCGCTGGCCAATATTCTGGACCAAAGTGTCGATTGCGTAAAATTGCTCAACTCCGACGGCCATTTGCTATGGATGAATTCCAATGGCATTTGTGCTATGGAAATCGAGGATGTTTCAAACGTTTACGGGTCGCCTTGGATCAGCCTTTGGCCAGATGGAGCGCACGAGACTCTGTCCAATGCGCTCTTGCTTGCTGGAACTGGCAGGATCGGAAACTTTGAAGCTTTCTGCCCCACTGCCAAGGGAACACCCCGCTGGTGGAATGTGACGGTTTCGAAGGTAACGTCCCCGGATGGTGGTGACGCAGGATTCTTGTCTATTTCGCGCGATATTACGGATGCGGAGTTGCAGAAACGGGCCTTGGCGATTGCGGCGGAAGAAATGCGCCATCGGCTCAAGAACACTTATGGAATGGTCGGAGGCCTCTTGAGCGGTTTTGCGAGGGGAAATGCCGAGCATGAACTTTTTGCCAGAGAAATGCAGGCCCGTCTCGTTGCTCTCAGTGCCGCTCAATCGCTGCTCGCAGAACCTGGCGCACCGAGTGACACAGCTGAACTTATCCCAGCGCTTGTCGAAGCCTTCGCTACGCCTGCCTGTGATATTTCTACGCAGAACGTTCAGCGTTCTCTCGTCTCGCAAGGACAGGGCGACGCGTTAGCTTTGATCGTCGGCGAACTTGCAGTAAATTCGGCGAAACACGGGGCGTTGCGCCACGGTGGAAGTATTGAGGTCAGCACGGAAACTCTCGATGGCGTTCTACAGATCTCTTGGATCGAAATATCGAGCCAGCCTGTAGCTGCGAAGTCACGCCCTGGAGGGCAAGGGATAAATCTCATTCAAAGAATTGTTGCTATAAGGAATGGGACAATCGAGACAGTTTGGGAGACCAATGGGCCGATTGTCACCGTCAGATTCCCGATTACCACTGACGTTTAAATGGGAAGGCTGCAGCAGAAGATCTGAAGCTCTCCTGTGCCGGTTATCCCTTGCAAGTCGCGGTCAGCGAACTCTCACGTTCTACCCCTTTTTGGGGGTCCTAATGCGCCAGACAGGCACCACCGGGCAAGGACCCGATTATTGTTCTGATTGAGCGACCAAAACAATCAGTTCGCTCCTCAGTAACAGACATTTGAAAGCATGCTTGTAAGGCCATATCTGGGTCATGGCGGAGGATGTCTGCGCCACAGTTTTTGAGTGGTGTTCGAAAGCTTTCTGCTCCGCCAAGGCCTGCCAATCGGAACAGGCAAGTCCGTCACGGCTTATTAGGTTGCCGACGATGTCCACAGCGGGAGAATGACGATCGAACACTTAGCTGAAAATTTTTGGAATATCCGCGGGGTTTTCAAGATCGCGCACGCGCTCAATATCGGCACGCAGATGTCATTGGTGCGCAGGCCGAGTGGCGCTTTCGTTATGCTTGATTCGTATCAATTGGACGATGCAGACCGCAGCAATTTGATGACGTTGACCAACCAAGGTGCGCAGATAGAGGCAATCCTGAACGTGCATCCATTTCATACAGTTGACTGTGAATTTCTTAGTGAATTGCTTCCTGACGCCCGATTGATCGGAACATGCCGACATCATCAAGAGCTGAGCCATCTGAAATGGGATCCAAATCTGATCGAAGAGCAAGCTACCCAGCAGCAATTTGCAGACTGTCTCGATTTCTCCATCCCTGACGGGGTCGAGTTAGTGTGTGACGATGAGAGTATTCACGTGAGTTCGGTTTTGGTCCGGCACGGGGAAAGTGGCATCGTCCATGTTGATGCCACGCTGATGTATCTCGATTTGCCGACGCTATTAGAAAAGTTCGGCGCAGGACCGAAGCTGCGATTCCATCCTAAACTTGCCGATGCCTTGCAGAAACGACCCGGTGCTGCCGACGATTTCATAGCGTGGGCGCGCTGCCTTGCTCTGGAATGGCAAGATACCCAAACCATTTGCGCTGCTCATAAAGGGATCTTGCATTTGCAAGATTCAACCTTCGGCCAAGCCATTGAGACGGCGTTGGACCATTCTTCCAGCGTGCTCGAAAATCACCGTGAGACGCATGGATAAATGCGGGCACTGTCGCGTATCGCGCATTTACACAAGAAACCGAGATTTTGCGAAGGATTAGCTTATGAGTGCCCAGGTGATTGCGACGGCGTTTTAGCGTGGCCGACGTTTTGCATTGCAATGTCGCTGTAATTGGCGCTGGCACGGCTGGATTGGCCGCCGAACGGGCTGCACGTTCGAGCGGTGCGACGACTTTGTTGATCGACCCTAAGTATGCAGGGACGATGTGCGCGACCGTTGGCTGCATGCCTTCAAAACTGCTGATTGCAGCAGCGCACGCAGCCCATGCCGCCAATTATACGGAGATGTTTGGCATAGAGGTCGATGGCATCCGCATTGATGGCGCTGCTGTAATGCAGCGCGTGCGCGAGGAGCGCGATCGCTTCGCCCGACTTACGCGCGAGGGCATAGAAGATATTCCTGAAGCCGTGCGCTTGACGGGCCGTGCTCGATTTGCAGGCGCGACCACCTTGATCCTGGACGATGGCCGCAAGATTGAGGCTCGGACCGTGGTGATTGCAACCGGCTCTACGCCGTTTGTCCCTGCGGAATTCGCGGGTCTCGGCAGCCGAATTCTGACCAACCAAACCATTTTCGAACTCGAAGACCTTCCTGATCGGCTTGCACTCGTTGGTGCGGGCGCAATAGGCTTGGAACTTTCGCAAGCCATGGCGAGGTTGGGTGTTGCGGTGACGCTGTTCGACAATGGCCACCGCCTCGGCGCGATCCGCTGCGACAAAGTCCACTCAGCCCTGCGGGAAATCGTCGCGAAAGATGTCGAACTCAAAATGGGGACGACACTTGATGCGAAGGCGAACGATAACTCGGTCACGCTCGAATGGAGTGGGGATACAACCGGCGAGGCCGATTTCGACTACGTTCTTGTCACCACCGGTCGGCCACCCAATCTGGACACTCTCGACCTTGGCCAGACTGGACTTGAGCTAGGCGATGATGGCGTTCCGCTTCATGACAGGGAAACGATGCGCTGCGGCGACAGCCCCGTTTTTCTCGCCGGCGACGTCGCCGATGAAGGCCCGCTTTTAGGAACTAAGAACCTCGGTGCATACGTCTTGGATTAGGGCGCAAAGCGGTCATCGGAGTATCGCCGCGAATTCAAGTTCTGTGTCCCCTGACAGGCTAGTGCAGGCTAAATGGCTTTAATCGGGCAGGCAGGTTCTTGAGATTTCGAATTGAAGAAATGGGCCAAGAAGACTAAATATATCCGTGAGATACAGAGGTTAGCGTCGAATATGCGGGCCTAGTTGCGGGCTTTCTGCCCTAACCTCGGAAAATTCATGTTTAGATCAATTTTTTAACTCGACAGTGCGACGCCTCCTCTGGCACCAAAACCTCTGCGGGAGTGGCATCAAAAACCTTGGAAAAACCGCAGAAATCTGGCATTTTCGGCTGGATTTTAATACCGCGTGTTTCAAGCTATTTCAGGCCGTGCCCTCAAATGTCACTGACAGCCCTACAAATCCGAGCTTTTTCGCCCGGTGCTACCGCTTCCAAGGTCGCTGATCAGCGCGGTCTCTACCTTGAAATCTTCCCCATCGGCTCGAAGCTCTGGCGGCTGAAGGCCCGCTGGTTTCTCGATTTGCTCAAACCAAAGATCGGGCACATGCCAATCTCGGATGTGGATTCACAAATGATGCTCGCCCCCGCTCAAGGCGCGTGACAACCGCAAGACCGTCAAGAAATGTTGCACCTTCGCGAGCCGGGTGTTCCGCTATCGCGCGCCAACCGTGCGGTGCACCGTGGACCCGACCCCCATCCTCAAGGGGGCACTGCCAACGCCGCAGACGCGCCTCTACGCAGCGATTCTTGAACCGGAGAAGATCGGTAAGCTTCTGCGCGCCACCGACGCGTTCGAATGCTATCTTCCTGGACGGAATCTACATCAACAACCGCTCCGGTTTCGAATTCAGGGCCGAGGGTTCACAGCGCACCCACAATGTCCTTCTCACCGCTCCGCGCTGTAAGCATGGTGAGCGGGCTTTTTGCATAGTCAGTCGATGCGCGCACTCGGCGCAAATTGGCGGTGAATGTACGATTATCCCGCTGCGCGAGGCGGAACTCCAGTAATGTGAGCATTAATGGGCTTGCCATAGGCAATAAGGTTGGTGAACAATGTATGTCGGCCAAATGTCTGCGCGTTACCGATAAGTGCAGATGCTGAATTCTACGCACTTTTACCCCAACTGGAAGCGCTTTGATCATGCCATTAGCTCCTACCAATCGCCAGTGGGCATCCTTCCAGAACACCTCTCTGCGATCAGCGCTTACTAGCGGTTGGCTGAAAACGCCCTATTGCGTGTAAACGATGCGCAGGCGGTCAGCGGCGGCTTTGGCCAGATCACGAGCGGCGGTGGTGGTTTCCGCTGTCGCCAACGCGACACCCATACGCCGCCAGGGCCGCGTGACCGGTTTGCCGAAGAGCCTGACATCCACGCGCGGATCCAGAGCGAGCGCATCGGCTAGCCCTTCATAGTGAAACCGGTGAGCGTCTGGCGCAGTGTAACCGTCAGCCAGTATGACCGCCGATGCACCGGGCAGCGCTGCAATCGTATCAGGTACCGGCAGACCCAATATCGCGCGGGCGTGCAGATCGAATTCGGACAGGCGCTGAGACGCCAGTGTCACCATGCCGGTATCATGCGGGCGCGGCGACAGTTCTGAAAAGATGACTTCATCGCCGCGGACAAAGAATTCGACCCCATACAATCCCCAACCGCGGCCATTGCCCTTTAACGCTTCGACCACAGTCGATGCCATCGCCTGCGCCTGATCCAGTGCCGCTGAAGACATCGCGGCGGGCTGCCAGCTTTCCTGATAGTCCCCGCGTTCCTGCCGATGACCAATGGGCGAACAAAAGGTGACGCCCCCTGCATGGCGCACTGTCAACAAGGTGATCTCGTAATCGAAATCGATAAACTCCTCGACGATCACCCGCGCCCGGTCACCGCGCATGTTGGCAACAGCGTAATTCCATGCAGTTTCGAGCGCGGCGGCATTTTCGACTTTGCTCTGCCCCTTACCAGAGGAGGACATTACCGGCTTGATTACGCAGGGGAAACCCGCATACTTGGCGGCCTCGCGCACCTCGGCCAGCGTCGTAGCATAGCGATAGCGGGAGGTTTTGAGATCCAGCTCGCCCGCGGCCAAATCGCGGATGGCATCACGGTTCATTGTCAACTGTGCGGCGCGAGCGGAGGGGATAACGGCGAAGCCCTCTCTTTCCAGATCGACCAGAACCTGTGTGCGGATCGCCTCGATCTCCGGGACGATCAGATCGGGACGATGTTTCATCACGGCTGCGCGCAACGCCTCGCCATCCAGCATCGAAAAAACCTCCGCTGCGTCTGCCATTTGCATGGCCGGGGCATCGGCATAGGCGTCACAGGCGATAACCCGCGCGCCCAGCCGCTTTGCCGAGATGGTGAATTCACGTCCAAGCTCACCCGAGCCCAGTAGCAGTATCGTCGCGATATGAGGCATGGACCACAGCCCTAGCGCCGCCGTTTCTCAAGTCAAAGCGAAGCGGATAAGACGCGCCGCTTAACCCACCGCACCAAGTAGGACTGGTGCCGCGAAATGAGTGTTTTCCGCCACCTGCATTCCGCCCCGTGCACGCGCCATGACCAAGGCCAGTTCCGCCTGTCGCAGCGTCCAGTCCACCGTGCATTCAATCACGGCCAGGCCAGCGCTGGCGGAAAGTCGGGGCGATCGCGCAGATGGCATCAGAGTAAGCGAGGCAAATGTGTCCAGCACATCCCGCGACCATTCGCGCGCCGCGTGACGAGAAAGCCCGGGCAGGATCACGCAAAATTTCTCGCCGTCCAACTGCGCCACTTCATGCGAGCCATGGGCCATAGTTTCCAGAAATCTGGCGAAGCCCCAGATGATTTCATCAGCGGTCCGCTGACCGTATTGCATGAACACGGCGCGCATCCGGTCAATCTCGAACAGCGCGATTGCCCCGCCCTTCCCGCTGGAAAGCTGCCGGCGCAGCGCGGTCAAAAACGCATGACGATTGGCAAGGCCGGTTAGCGGATCGATGAGCGTGCGCGATTGAATCTCGCTCTCCAGCCCGCGCAACCGCTGTACCGAACGCAGCAGGCCCAAGGCACCGGTGATTGCGCCGCTCGGATTTTTCAGCGCGCGCAGGCTAAGCGCGTACCAGCACCCATCCGCCGCAGTAGTGCCGCTGTCCGGGCGATGATTAGCAAGAACCGGGAATTCCAGCCAGTCGGCTGCTCCGTCAGTAGAGTGGTCATGGGCGTCCCCAACCCCGTCATTGGAATTCAGTATCCGCGATGTGTAAGCGCGCAGTGCGGCCACATGATCGCGTTCCGCGAGATCAGCTACATGCGGTTTCACCAGCAATTGCGTCAGGTCGTACCCGATGTCTGCCAGATTTGCCGAAGCGGTTTCTATGAAACCGTGGCGGTCCAGTCTTACTGCAATATCCCCTGTCGTATCTTCAAGAAGGCCTTTCAAGGCCGAGTCTTCTCGGAAATTCAATCCCATGTACATGCCGTATCGCCCCCGGCTTTGATGTTTGCCCCCGGTCGCGATCCTCCAGCCGATTAGCCAATTAACTAACAAGAACGTCAAAAAATACAGCTAGCCATGACAACAGCTAGTATTTAATTTATCTTTCGTTAGTCATGTTATCTAATAGACCTAATTATCGAATCACAACCAAATAACATTTACCATACTTGACCAAAGGTGAGCCGGATAAATGTATGTCTAGTTGTATCTTTTCGTTTCAGACCTCTATCATTATGCGAACACTGTCAGGATGAGCGCCGTAAGCTGTGGCAATACGCAGGCGACACTCCTGTACGATCGCGGAATGTTGCTCATCGCCGAGCCTGTCTTCCAATTCCTGCGGTCCCACGCCCAGAACCTGTGCGATGGCAGCGATCCGGTCCGATACCGGTTTTGCCTTGCCTTTTTCCCATGCCCAGACGGTCGGCTTGCTGACGCCCAGTTGCTCGGCAACCTGCGCCAGCGTCATGCCGCGTTCCCGGCGCAGCCGGTTAAGCTTGGTTCCCAAAGGTTCCGGCGGGGTCTGGAGGGCGCCCGGTGCGGCACCTTCGAGCCCGGCTTCCCCCGCGAAAGCCCCACCAGGCTGCGTTGCGCTCTGATCCAACAGGCTGCGCAATTGCACTGCAGCTATCGCGGTTTGCGACAAGGCTTGTTCAAAGGCGCAGCCGTACAAACGCTCGCTTTTCCAGACGATCGCCACGGGCAGGGTGCCAGTTTCAGGCAGGTCGACGACGAGCCGCTCTCCCTTTTCGAGTGGAATGTCGGTTTCCAAAAGCAGGCCAACGGCTGACAGGTTGTGGATCAGCACGTTGGCTTCGAACCCGCCGGGCAACACCCCGCTGGCTTCCATGCGCAGCGCGCGGCGCTCGGCTGCGCGGGCATCGACGGACCCTGCATCGCGGGCTCCGGGATCGAGGTGGGCTTTAAGGGCCATTGCAACGTGTCTCCGTGTGTGGAGGTCACGTCGTCAGGCCCAAAAGGTTAAGACCGGGTTATCAAATATGCTTAACACGGACCGAATGCGCCCGATGTGCGACGTCTGGCATTGATCGGCACCGCATTAGTAAGCCGCGTCAGTCAGTCGCGTCCAACCCGTATGCGGTGTGCAGCACGCGCACGGCGAGTTCGGTCTCGTCCTCGTCGATCAGCACGCTGACCTTGATTTCGGAGGTCGAGATCGCCTGAATGTTGATGCCACGATCCGACAGCGCGCGAAACATCGTGCTGGCCACCCCGGCATGGCTTTTCATTCCCACGCCCACGACACTGATCTTCGCGATCTGGCTGTCAGTGATGATGCGATTGAACCCAATCAGGGCGCGTTTGTCCTCCAGCATAGCCTGCGCGCGCGCAAGGTCGGCCTGCGGCACGGTGAAGGTCACATCGGTCTCGCCCTTGTCGCGGCCCACGTTCTGGATGATCATATCGACATTGATCGCAGCCGCAGCCAACGGTTCAAAGATATTCGCAACCGCTCCGGGCTTGTCAGGTACGCGGGTGAGGATCACCTTCGCTTCTGTCTTGTCATGCGCGATACCGGTCACAAGCTGGCGTTCCATCAGGCCGTTCTCCACCATTTCATCCATTTCTTCTTCCGACACGATCAACGTTCCGGGCAGGTCGTCTGCGGGCGCGGCATCTTCTCCGACAAAGCTGGAGAGCACCTGAATGCGCACCCCTGCCTTCATCGCAAGGCCCACAGAGCGGGTCTGGAGCACCTTGGCCCCAACCGATGCGAGTTCCAGCATTTCCTCGTATGTCACCGCCTTCAGTTTTCGCGCCTTGGCAACGATACGCGGATCGGTGGTGTAAACCCCATCGACATCGGTATAAATATCGCAGCGATCAGCGCCCACCGCAGCCGCGATGGCAACAGCCGATGTGTCCGATCCACCGCGCCCCATCGTGGTGATGCGGCCATCTTCGCTCACGCCTTGAAAGCCGGGAATAACCGCGATTTCGCCCCGCGCCAGAGACGCCAGCATTTCAGGCGCATCAATGGTTTCAACCCGTGCCTTTGCGTGCGCTTCGATAGTGCGGACCGGCAATTGCCAGCCCAGCCAGCTGCGCGCCCGCTCTCCCAGCGATTGCAGCGTCAGCGCCAAAAGCCCGCTCGTCACCTGCTCCCCGCTGGCGACGACGACATCATATTCGGCCGGATCGTAGAGCGGGTTCGCCTCGCGGCAGAAGGTAACCAGCCGATCCGTCTCCCCCGCCATTGCGCTGACCACCACGGCCACTTCGTTGCGCGGGCCACCCTCAGGGCCAGCCGCCTGCTTGCGCACCAGATCGGCGACGCGGCGAATGCGCTCGGTCCCGGCCATCGAAGTGCCGCCAAATTTCATCACTATTCGTGGCAATTGCGCGAAGCTCCCGCTGGTTTGGTCCCGTCGGCGCTGTTAAGGATGCCGCATGGGAAACGCAAACGGTTCAAATGTAACTATCCGCCCGGAAGAAGCCGAATTCTTTTCGGGCCTCGCACGTGACTGGTGGAACCCAAAGGGCAAGATGGCGAGTCTGCACCAGGTCAACCCGGTGCGGCTGGAGTTTTTGCGCGGCGCGATTGACGCGCATTGGAGCGGGGATCGCGAAAGCGTCCGCCCGCTGGCAGGTAAATCCGCGCTCGATATTGGCTGCGGTGCGGGGCTGCTGTGCGAACCTCTGGCGCGGCTGGGTGCCGATGTCACCGGGGTGGATGCGAGCGCCGAGAACGTTTCGGTCGCCGCCGCCCATGCCGAGGCGGGCGGGCTCGATATCCGCTACATGGCGGGCGAGGTTGCAGGATTGGATATCGGAACGTTCGATCTCGTCACCTGCGTCGAGGTCATCGAGCACGTGGCGGACAAGACTGCGTTTCTGGCGGATGTTGCGGCGCGCGTTGCACCAGGCGGGCTACTCGTTATGTCCACGCCGAACCGCACCGTGCAATCGCGTATTCTGCTGGTCGGCGCGGCCGAGGCCATCGGCTATGTCCCGCGCGGCACCCACCACTGGAGCGATTTTGTGACGCCCGATGAACTCGAAGCGATGCTGGCCACGGTCGGACTTGAAGTGACAGGCCGGCGCGGCATAGCGTTCTCACCTGGCAAGGGCCTCCACCTTTCGGATAACGAGGCGTTAAATTACATTCTCAGCGCGCGGCGAAAAACCTAGCCGCAGCGGGCAATCTGCGCCGACAATGCTTCCTTGCCGGTGTTCGACTTCATTTCAAAGCGGATCTTCCCGCCCGCGTCTATCAAGGCGCGGGTGCTGGTGTCTTCGCAAACTTTGGGGCGCAGCATCTTGCGCGCGAAATTGGAATCGAGGGTCGCGTTGCCAGTCGGCAAATTGGCAAGTTGGATGACGATTGTATCATTGCCCTCGACTGTCGCGCCAACGGTCGCCTGGGCCATTGCTTCAGGAAGAACGGCGGCCCCGTTCTTGTTGATGTACGCTGCCGCCTCGGTCAGCGTATCCTCGACCGCTGCCGGTTCCGCCGAGCCCCCGCACGCGCCCAGCGTTAACATACATGCCAGCAATACCCAGGTCTTCATCTTGATGCCCCCTTTAACAAGGTGGCAGTAATAAGAAGGCCGAATGAAATTCTGGTTAGCAAGCGTGCATCATTTTGTCGGCACACGGTCATCAACGTGGCGCTTCATTCACCCAAGTCTTTGACCAATGAGACGAATTCGCTGACATTATCGGTGAAGAACCCGTCGGCGCCGCTATTGATCGCGGCCTTCCACAAGTCGTGGTAGTTGCCATCGGCAGCCGGGCCGCCGCCATTTTGCAGTGCGCTTGGCAAAAACCCGTTTTCCTTGCGCAAGGTCCAGGGGTGCACCTTAAGTCCTGCCACATGTGCGTCGCCCACCAGTGCACTGGGCTGCATTGTTTCGGCGTCCAGCACGTGCCCAAGCCACGGTCCGATTCCATCCGCATAGGTGGAAATTTCAGCAAGACCTGCCGGTGCAATCATCTGCGCCCAGCGCATCGCGGGTTCATCCACCGGACCGCCTTCCGGTCCGATCAGCAGAACCAGCGGGGTATCGACCAGCCTGTTCAGTCGCTGGAGCGGACCGACCTCAAACGCCTGCACGAATACCGGCGCATCTTTCGTGTCGAACGCATGTTTGCGCAATTGCGCGACAAGCAGGTCAACCGTGTCTATACCTGCGTCCTGCAACAGGTATGTCGGATGCTTGAGTTCCGGATAAAGGCCGATCGTCCGCCCGCTCTGCGCTTCCTTCGCGCGCACCAACTGCACGATCTCATCGAACGTCGGGATCTGATAGAGGTCATTGTAGGCAGTGTTGGAGGGCCGCGCGTTCGGCACCCGTTCGCGCACGCGCAAAGTGCGCAGTTCAGCCAGAGTGAAATCCTCGGCAAACCAGCCTGCCACCGCCTGCCCGTCAATCTGCGCGGTCTTGCGCCTATCCTCGAATTCTTCGCGGGAGGCGACATCGGTCGTGCCCGACAGTTCGTTTTCGTGCCGCGCGACCAAGACCAGATCCTTCGTCGCGACAAGATCCGGCTCAATAAAGTCGGCGCCCTTGTCGATGGCGAGTTCATAGGCGGCCAGCGTATGTTCGGGCCGGTCACCCGAAGCGCCGCGATGCGCGATGATCAACGGTCGCGCTGGATCTCCGGCACGTGCATAAGTATTGGCGTGCACCGCTATCGGTGCCCCCAGCGCAAAAGCCAGAACCAGATTCACAAGAGTGCGGCGGACCATTCTTCTTCCTCGAAACCGATCAGAATGCCATCGGGATGTTCGACAACTGGCCGTTTGATCATGGAGGGGTGCTGAACCAGCAGGGCTACAGCCTCGTGACTATCCGACGCCGCCGACTTTTCCGCATTGTTCAGCTTTCGATATGTCGTGCCGCGTTTGTTAAGCACCACGTCAATACCTTTCGCTGCAATCCACGCCTCAAGCTTGCACGCATCGGCTCCTGCTTTCTTGTAGTCGTGAAACGCATATTGGATGCGATTGGCGTCCAACCAGCCCCTTGCCTTCTTTACCTTGTCGCAGTTGGGGATGCCAAACAGTGTAATTTCGATCATTGCCGCACCAAGCCTTTCTGGACGGATAAGTTTGCGGATACATCGGTGCGGCTAATGAAGATCGCTTCATGCGTGCCGACTGTCAGCACCACGTCGCCGCGCCATTCAGATTGAGCGCGCGTGTTGTGCGACCTCGTCAGCCAGACGGTCGATCAGTTCCAGTGGCAAATCGTGGCCCCAACCGGGGATAGTCACCAGCCGTGCGCCGGGAATGCTGGCCGCGGTTTCTTCGCCCGCCTGCAGCTTGATCAAGGGGTCGGCCTCGCCATGCAGCACCAGCGTGGGCGTGGTCACGCGTGCCAGCCGCGCACGCCGATCGCCATCGTCGATAATCGCGGCCAACTGGCGCGGCAGACCCGGCGGATAGACATTGCGCTGCACCATCTGCGTGACCCGTTCGCGGCGTCGGTCAAGATCAGCGGGATACCCTGGACTGCCGATTTGTTGCTGCACATTCATGCCGTGCGCCACCAGGACGTTTTCTTCCATTGAGGGAAGCGGTGCGGTCAGCGCCTCTATCGCATGCTTTTCCGCTTGTGGCAGTTTGGGATTGCCCGTGGTCGACATGATTGAAGTTAAAGACAGCAACTTGTCTTCGTGATGCACCGCCATCAGTTGCGCGATCATCCCGCCCATAGACGCACCCACCACATGCGCGCGATCAATCCCCAGCGCCTCCAGCAGACCGGCCCCGTCGTCCGCCATGTCGCGCAAAGTATAGGGCACGCTCGCCTTCCAGCCGATCCGCGCGCGCAGCACCTGCCATACGATCTTTGGCGGTTTGGCCTCACCCATCTTCTGGCTGAGGCCGATATCCCGATTATCATAACGGATCACATGAAAGCCACGCTCCACCAGCGCGTCGACGAATTCTTCGGGCCACAGGATCATCTGCGCGCCCAGCCCCATCACCAGCAGGATCGGTTCGTTCGCAGGATCGCCGCGTGTCTCGTAAAACAGTTCAATACCGGTCTTGGGGGTGGTAATTGTGGGCATGAAGAAAGCGGCTCCCTGTTCGTTTTCACGGTGCGCCCGATTTTCGGCGCGTAGGGGAGCGTGAATGCCGCACATGCACTCGCGCCGCAACCCATGCCCGTCCTTGAAGGGACTGGAGACGGGTGGGAAGCGGCGCGGGCACCTGTCACGCCTGATCGGCGCACCAGGTCATTCCTGGCGGAAAGGGTATCAACCGCCAAGCATGATGGTATTTTCAGCATCCTTTGCGGCGGCCATCCGACCCGCTTCTGATTTCCAGAGCGTCGCGGCAAGTTCGTCGCGCTTGCGAGGCGTGCTGGCGAAAATCACGTTTGCGACGAATTTCGCCTTTTGCGGATTGGTGACAGGCACTGATGCCAGGTCATCCAGCTGACGCACGGCGTGCGCCGCGGTCTTGCGCGCTGCCCAGTTGCCTCTGCCATCGAGAACTTGAATGTCGCTGGCTTTGCCATCAGCGCCAAGCGTGAAGGCAACCTGCACAATCGCATTGTTGGGTTGGACCTTGCGGGCCAGCGGAACGCGGGCGAGCGCGCGGTTCAGATCCTTGGTGGTTTCGGCCTGCCAGTCTTCCATCGCACCCTTCGATTTGACGACAATTTCCTGGGACCTTTCGGCGGCAGTCGGCGCCGCAAGCGGCAGCATAATCGCAATGGTCGCAGCGTTGCCCAAGGCGAGTTTTGTAAGGTATTTCATCAGATCATCCTCCTCATCACGTGTGAAGTGGATCGATCGCAAGGACCATCAGCGCCAAACACCAGTCCCTACACTCGTGCAACAGGCTCTATCGTTCGATCAGGCGTAGCGGACAACTTGGGTTGGGGTCTGTCCGCTGGCGTCCGTGCTGATATTGGCAAATCGTATGATTATTTCAAACGCATATCGGCAAACGGTGGAATCGTTCGTCAAGCGACCGTGAAGCGCAGATAAACTGCCTACAGCGCCCGATCAACGCATCGGTCGCTATTAGATCATCGCCAATCCGGGCCGGAAATCGCAAGTCCCTGCGCTTTCAACCGGTCCAGCACCCCATCGCTTTCAGCCAGAACGCGCAACGGGACGACGGCGACACTGGTGCCTTTCTGCACGGTCGCCTGCGTGATCATTGCGATCCACTGGTTCCGGATTTCATCGCCAACTTCCGGGTCGGCCCACGGCCAGCATATGCCCAGCGCGATTTCGAGCGGGTTGTTCATAACGGCGGGCACGTTAAACTTGGTCCAGTCGCGCCCCCGCGCCTCTATAATCGCAGGCCCAGCCTCGGTAGCAGTCATCGCCGCTTCAAGGCACGGAATGTGGCTTTCTGGCGGTGCTTCGGCAAGATTGTCCAGCAAGTCTTCGCCGCGAAATTGCTCTGGTCGGGTGATCGGGACATCGGCCTTGTCAGCCGCCTTGCGCACGATATCGGTCGCATCGTCATCTAGTGTGTCGTCAGTAAAATCGAGCTGGCGGGTCAGCAGGTTGAACGCTGTAATCAGGAACGATCCGCGATCGTAATCTTGATCGTATTCCTGTTCCAGCAATGCAAGACGCGCGCGCTGGTTTGCATCAAGAAAGTCACTTGCCACGGCCTTGTCTGGCAGTTTCAGAAATCGCCCGCCGCGAAAGATCAGGCGGAAGAGATCGCCCGGCGAAATTTTGGGTTGCGACCGGATGATGACCCGGTCGGCCCCGGCGGCGGCTTCGCGTAGCCGGTCAGGCAGCCAAGGCGTCACATTGGGCACGGAACGGATTTCGCCAACAAGGATCACGGTGCCGCTGGCGGTGTCGACGGTCCACATCGGCGCGCCAGACCGCTGCGCGGTTACCACGATGGTGTTGGACGTGTCGGGTTCCTGGGCAAAGGCTGACGTGGTTGCCGTACTAGCAAGGACACAAATGGCAATGGTTCGGGTGATCCGCAGCATCATCGTCTCCTTGCACCGCTTCGCTGCACCCATGGTGAACGTGTCGCTCTTTCAAGGGCAGAAAGTGCAAGGGGTTTGATCCTCAGGGTACTAGTACCGTATCCTTGGGTTCGCTGCTTTCATCCGTCTCCGGATAATCCAGCGTGTAATGCAGCCCGCGGCTTTCCTTGCGGTCGAGGGCGCTGCGCACGATCAGTTCGGCCGATTGCAGCAGGTTGCGCAATTCGATGAGGTCGGTCGTTACGCGGAAACTTCCATAATATTCCTCTACTTCCTGCGTCAGCAGGGCGATGCGGTTCTTTGCGCGCTCCAGCCGCTTTGTGGTGCGCACGATGCCGACATAGTTCCACATGAAGCGGCGGATTTCGGCCCAGTTCTGCTTAATGACAACCTCTTCATCGGAATCGGTGACGCGGCTTTCGTCCCAAGGCAGGATGGTGGGTGGTTCCTCCAGCGCGTCCCACTGCGACAGGATATCGCCCGCCGCCGCTTCTCCGAACACAAAGCATTCGAGCAGGGAATTGGACGCCAGCCGGTTCGCGCCGTGCAGCCCGCTTTCGGTGCATTCGCCTGCCGCCCACAGGCCCGGCAGATCAGTGCGCGCGTTAAGACCCACCACCACTCCGCCGCAGGTATAATGCTGCGCGGGCACGACCGGGATCGGGCCCGTCGTCATATCGATGCCAAGGCTCATCAGATTTTCATGGATCGTCGGAAAATGCCCGGTCACAAAATCGGCGGGTTGATGACTGATATCGAGATGGACGTAGTCGAGGCCGAACCGCTTGATCTGATCGTCAATTGCGCGCGCCACCACATCGCGCGGAGCCAGCTCCATGCGCTCCGGATCATAATCCACCATGAAGCGGTGGCCGGTTTCCGGGTGCAACAGTCGCCCCCCTTCTCCTCGCACGGCCTCGGTGATCAGGAAATTCTTGACGTCGAGGTTGTACAGGCAAGTGGGGTGGAACTGCATCATCTCCATATTTGAAACGCGCGCGCCTGCCCGCCACGCCATCGCAATGCCATCGCCGGTTGCGCCGCGCGGGGCAGTGGAGAATTGATAGACCCTGCCCGCGCCGCCCGCCGCCAGCACCGTGGCGCGCGCGACATGGCGCTCGACTCGGCCCGTCTCCTCGTTCAGCGCATAGACGCCCCACACCCGCCCAGCGGCGGAGAAGTGTTCGCGGTGGCGGTCGGTAATAAAATCGATGCAGATGCGTCCAGCCAGCATGGTAATGTTGTCGTTCGCCTGCGCCGCAGCCAGCAGCGCGCTTTGCACAGCCCAACCGGTCGCATCGTCGACATGCACAATCCGGCGGTGCGAATGCCCGCCCTCGCGTGTCAGATGCAGGGAATCCTTATCGCGGTTGAAGGGCACTCCCAACTCGCACAGGCGATCGATGCTTGCAGGGGCGCGCTCGATCACAAATTCCACTGTAGCGCGGTCATTCAGCCCTGCGCCTGCGACCATCGTGTCGCGCACATGGTTTTCGAATGTGTCTCCGCTGTCCAGTACTGCGGCAATCCCGCCCTGCGCCCATGCGGTCGACCCGCCGGTGAATGTACCCTTGGCAAGGATCAGCACGCGCCGGGTTTCCGCCAGTTCGAGTGCCGCCGTCAATCCGGCGGCACCAGATCCGATCACGATCACGTCATAAGCCTCGGCGGTGTGGGAAGAAGCGCGCTGCGTTTCCGGCATGGAGCCCGGTGTCCTAGAGATAATTGTCATGCGCGGCGTTCCATGAACTGCATTCGGTTCGGCGGCAAGCAGGCGGAACATCCGCAACAGCAGAGCCGCTTGGCTGTGCGGAGGCGATTCCACCGCTAAAAACTGCCGCAACGGACATAACTAGCGCCAAATAGGCGCTATCTGGGTGATTTCACGGGGTTTCCCTCAGGTGCAGATGATTGTTCCACGGTATACCACTCCGGCTCAGACGGGTGAACAGGGCAATCTATGCGTGGTCCAAAATAAGCCTAAACAGCCAATACTCGCGGAGCGCGCCATGCCCTTGTTTCCGGTGATTTCCTGCCTGCCAGGTCGCCACGATCCAAAACGCCGTGCGGTCCTACATGATGGGCAAGATTATGTCGGTAAGTGTCGACATTGCGGAAAGCCGATCCGCAGAGTGTCGCATCGCAAATGGCGACTCGATTGCCAGGTGGATCGCCGCGATACGCTCTAAGCTCGCAACCCGTGGCAATTTGCTCCCGGACGCCCTGAAAACGCGATTACCTGTGCGCGATTGTCTTTGAGAGAAATCGCGCGCAGGATATTCTCGTTCTGCTGTCGAACCTCTCGTACCGGAAACGTCCGAATCTTGAATATCCTCTCGCTGATAACGTGCAGGATGGGGCGTCATCGCCCTTTGCGCCACTCCTACAGGTGGGATGCGAAGGCCTATTCGTACGTCGCTGATTGCCGCCATTGCAAAAAACCGATCCAGCGCATTGCCCACCGCAATTGGCAACGGCTGGATGGTTGAAGTTACTGGCAGGCACAGCAATCGGGCGATGCGGTCTGGCGAACCGCTTCAAAATGCATAGCAATCGAGGTCGGCGGCGACGCTGACCGGACCGGAATATCCGCGCCCAATCGCGTTTAGGCCTTGCTCGATCCGGCTAATCGAGCGTTGCATGTTGTGCGTCAGCACAATCCGCTGCGGTGCCAATGCACCCCCCAGCTGGCCGATCTGTTCCGGAGTGCGATGCAACCCGCGCGGCTGACCGTCCTCGCCATTGATGACGTGATGCGCGAACAGGATTGCCGGTTTGGACCCGGTCAAATCAGCCAGAAATCGTTCGCTCAGGAAACTCTGATCGCCGGTGATCACAACCGATCCACTAACGGTTTCAATCACATAACCCAATGCCGGGACCGGTCCGTGGTTCACCGGATGCGCCATCACGGAATAATCATCGGAGACGTCCACACCCGTCGGCGCACCCGCGCCTTGCGCTGTTGCGATATCGCGCGGCTCCAGAAGGGGTTTCTCCTCGGTTCCATCCAGGTACCCGCCATTATACGCGAAAGCGCCTGCATCCCTGCTCAGCAATCGGGTGAGGAAATCGCCGGTGCCAGGAAAACGTAGTGCGGCATCGGGCCCGATCACGGGGAGCGGGCGCTCGCGCTGCTCGAACCCGCCGGAATTGAGAACATCCACCAAATCGCCCGCATGATCGGCGTGCAGATGCGTAATAAGGATTGCGTCGAGGCTAGCCAGCTTTCCCCCGGCCTCGGCAAACCTCAGGAAACTGCCCGATCCTGCATCGATCAGCAGCCGCGGCTGTCCATCGATCCACAGCAGATAGGATGTGCCTGCGCGATCCGCCTCGGCAACCGGACCGCCGCTGCCCAGCACCTGCAATGCCGCCCCGGTCGAAGGGCAGGCTGCGGGCTGCTCTGCACGGGGCAGGTTTGAAGCCGCGTCCAGCTCCTCAACCACCGATCCATTGCCACATCCACACAGCGCCAATGCCAGCGCCGCACATTTGGCAATGGTGGCGCATCTGGCCATCAGGCCCCCGATCCCGTCAATTGCACGAACACATCCTCCAGATCGGCCTCACGCGTGGTGACATCCTCCACCGTCAATCCCTGTGATTGAAGGATCGCAAGCACCTGTCCGGCGTTCAGCTTGTCCTTGTCATAAGTCACCTCGACCCCGCGTTCGCCAGTCAGTTCAACCTTGCTGAAGGCTTCGTGTGCGGGCGGGGTGGCAAGGTCATTGGCCAGCGTCACCGCGACGATTTTCTCGCGCGCCATCTCTACCAGATCGCGCGTCGGTTTGTTGGCGATCAGTTTTCCGTGGTTAATGATTGCGATGCGGTCGCACAATTCCTCCGCCTCTTCGAGGTAATGCGTGGTCAGCACCACAGTCACCCCCTGCCTATTCATTTCGGTGACAAGTTCCCACAATTGCCGGCGCAATTCGACATCGACGCCCGCGGTGGGTTCATCCAGCACAAGGATCGGCGGGGAATGAACCATCGCCTTGGCGATCAGCAGACGGCGCTTCATCCCGCCAGACAGCGTGCGCGCGTAAGCGTCGCGTTTGTCCGCCAGACGCACGGCCGCCAGCAATTCCTCGCTGCGGCGGCGCGATGCCGGGATCCCGTAAAAGCCGCCCTGATTCTCGAGCACCTCGTACGGAGTAAAGAACGGGTCGAACACAATTTCCTGCGGCACGATGCCAATAGCGCGGCTGGCATTGCGACGCTGCTGATCGATGTCAAAGCCCCAGATATCGGCTGTGCCACCGGTCTTGTTCACTAGCCCGGCAAGAATATTGATCAGCGTGGATTTGCCCGCGCCATTGGGCCCGAGCAGGCCAAAGATCGAACCTTGCGGTACATCGAAGCTGACCCCATCCAGCGCCAGCTTACCCTGCGCGTCATCACCCTTCGCACCCTTGGGCGGGGCGTAGCGCTTGACCAGGTTTTCGATCCGGATTGCAGGAGCATCTGTCATCGCTGCTGCCATAGAGATGCGCGCCGGCCGTGCAAGAGGTGGCAAATCAGCCGTCAGTCGGCAATATCGCGCCTGAGCCCGGCCTGCGCGAAATCTTGCCGCGCCGTTAACCGCATTTGGTGGGCATACCCAAAGACCTTCAACGATAGAGCGCGAACGTGATCCGGTGCTTTTCCCCTTTCCAGCGCACACTCGCAGGGCGATCTTCGCCTGTTCCAAGTGCGCTAGCAATTGGGCTGGTCGCCGCATTCGCTCTCGCACCGGCCGCGGCATCTGCTCAAGGCTCAGCGACGACGCAGGCGCGCGTGACAATGATTGACCCGCTGACCATCACCAAGCTCACCGACCTTGATTTTGGCGACATCATCGGTGCGAGCGGAGGTACGATTGTTCTGACGCCAACCGCCACGCCGACGTGCACGGCTGCTGGCGGGCTGGTGCAGATCAATGAATGCCAGCCAGCAACCTTCATCGGATCGGGCGGTTTTGATCAGCGTGCCCGCATAAGGCGCCCAATTCGCAACACTATCACGCTCACTGGGCCGGGGCAGGACATGATTGTGACCGATATAACGATCAACGGCGATCCCGATCTCGTTCCGGTGCGCTCAAACCCCAACTGGGAGCGGTTCCGCATCGGCAATCCCAACGGAACGTTCGTATTCCGGGTTGGCGGGACGCTGAATGTCAATCCAAATCAGGCTCCAGGCGTCTATGAAGGCACATTCGAGATCCGCCTTGATTATCAGTGATTGAATTAGGACGGCTGCGCGATTATCCGCTGCTGCATGAATATCCCCCCTCCCGAAATCCTCATGGTCGATACGCGCCGCGTCAGCTGTGACGGCGCAAGCGCAATTCGCACTGGCGCAGGCTATGTTTCGGCTGCTTTGGGCCACCCACGCATCTATCTTGAGATAGACGAGCATGGCTATGTCGATTGCGGGTATTGCGACCGTCGTTTCGTCTTGAAAGGTGGCCCGGCTGACGGGGCCGATCAGGCATCCTTGCGCGATATCTCCGAAGGGTCCGATCCCGGACATCGGTAATACGCGTTCTTCCGGTATGATAAACAGAGATTGATGCGGTCCGCATCAATCCGTTATTAACCCGGACCGTGTAACCCGGCTTTTCGAAGAGCATTGCGCAAGCGCTGCCGAAACGTTGCCCTGCCAAATTTGGGCGATCCACTGGGTTTTGGAATATTGCGATGATCGAATACTGGGCAGTTAATCGCGCACGGCTCGCGGTTTCATGCCGCTCAGCCTCGACGCGGTTGATCACAGGATTTGCCATCATGCTGGCTTTGGCAGCGGTGTTGGCCACCCCTGCCGCTGCGCAGAATACCCAAACGGCGGACGCGCAGGCGTTTCTCGTCACTCCCCTTAGCTTCGTCAAACAGACAGACCTCGACTTCGGCAAAATCGTACCCGGTAATGCCGATGGCGAAGTCAACATGGATTCCGATGGTATCGTTACCACCACCAACGGTATCGCCGTGCTCGATGGAACGTCGCAGCCGGCACGTTTCTGGGGATATGGCACTCTCAACCAGACAGTGCTCATCAATATCGATCAGAACACCTATCTGTTGACGCGCGAGGGTGGCGCTGAAACGCTGCTGTTTGATCGCGTCACCATTGGCAGTCGCCCGCCAATTCGCATCACCCGCAACCCTCGCCGTTTCCGAATTGTAAATCCCGATGGCTTTTTCTCGTTCACCATCGCGGGACGCCTACAAATCGCAAGCGATCAGGCTCCCGGCGTCTATAACGGAGAATTCACCGTCACGCTGGAATATGAATAGGCCCCGCACCGCTGCATTTCCGGGCTTGCGCTCATCGCCCGTTCAGGCTGAATGGTGATACTGAAAGCTTCAAGGGTCAGCGAAGGAGCAACACTGATGAGCAATCCATCTTCATTCCGCGTCCCGCGCCTGTTCAGTGCTGGCGCCATGATCGCCGGCCTTGCATTCGGCGCCGCGCCCGCATTGGCGCAAGAAGTACAACCGCCGCTTGCATCCAACACCGATGCGAGCGAACCTGCCCAGGAATTGACCAAGGGCGAAAAAAAACTGGCCAAAATGCTTGAAGGCCGTGTCGCGGGCGAGCCGCAGACGTGCATCCGCACAATCCCTACGGGCCGCATGACCACGATCGACAAGACCGCCTATGTATATGGGCGTGGCAACACGATCTACGTGCAGCGCACTCATAACCCGGAACAGATTGACCGGCGCGATGTGTTGGTCACCCAGCGATTTGGCGGAGGAACGCAGTTGTGCAAGGTGGATATGACCACCACTATTGACCCACTCAACGGGTTCCTGACCGGCGCGGTTTTCTTCGATGATTTCGTGCCGTATACGCGCGTGGACGAAAACGCAGGTTGATCAACGGCGCTCCGCTGAGCCCATCGCTACAATTCTGATGCTTTCGATAGATCAGGCTTAATCGCCCGCCATTGCATTCATCCGGGCAAGGATTTCGTCCGCTTCGCGCATGATCCGGTCAATCAGTTCCTGACAGGTTGGGATATCGTTGATCAGCCCGGCTACCATGCCGCAACTCCACGCGCCCTTGTCCATCTCGCCCTCCATCATGATGGATGGATAGACCCCGGCGACCTCGGGCAGGATATCCTGAATGGTGATTGCATCGCCCAGCTCTTTTTCCTTCTGGAGCAGGCGATCCACCGCCTCGTTATGCAGCACGCGTTCGGTGTTGCGCAGCGGGCGCATGACCAATCTTGTATCCAGCTCGGAGGCTTCCACGATGGCGCGTTTCACGTTTTCGTGCACCGGCGCTTCCTTCGTGGCGATAAAGCGAGTGCCCATGTTCATCCCCTGCGCGCCCATGGCGAGGCTGGCGATGAGGCTGCGCCCGTCCGCCATGCCGCCGCTGGAGACAAACGGAATATCCAGTTCATCCGCGGCGCGAGGCAGCAGGATGAAATTGGGAATATCATCTTCGCCCGGATGCCCGCCGCATTCAAAGCCATCGACGCTCACCGCATCGCAGCCGATATCTTGCGCCTTGAGACTGTGGCGGACGCTGGTGCATTTGTGGATCACCTTGATACCCGCATCCTTTAATGGCGGCAGCAGATCGACCGGATTGCGGCCCGCCGTCTCCACCACCTTCACCCCGCCTTCGATCACCGCCTTCACCAGACCCGGATAATCGGGCGGGGTAAGCGTTGGCAGGATTGTCAGATTCACGCCGAACGGCTTGTCCGTCATATCGTGGCAACGCGCGATTTCATTCGCTAGCTTCTCGGGCGTGCCCTGCGTCAGCCCGGTGATGATACCCAGTCCTCCGGCATTCGAGACTGCCGCAGCCATTTCGGCAAACCCGACATAGTGCATCCCGCCCTGAATAATCGGGTGCTGGATGCCGAACATTTCGGTAATGGCGGTTTTCATGGCTGTGTCTCTCCCAAGGGGTTCGCGTTTGCGCGCGAGACAAGCCGAGTTTGTCCTCGTGTGCAAGCGCGCTTTTACTAGGGGGCGCAAGCCGTAACGTCAGCCCCAGCCTTTTACCCGGCTTTTGCGCGGGGCCTTGCCAAGGTCAGCACGATCCCGCCAAGGATCAGCGCGCCACCCGCCAGCAATCGCCAGCTCAGCGGTTCCGACAGCATCACCACTCCGCCCAGCGCGGCAACAACGGGGGTGGCCAATTGCACGCTCGCGACGGTTCCCAGCCCAAGGCGCGGCGTCACCTTGTACCACGCGATATAGCCGAGACCCGATGTCACCGCCCCGCTCACTGTCGCCAGCAGCATTCCGGTAAGAGTTGGCATCAAAGGCTGCGCAAAGCCGCCAGTGTCAAACCACACCATTGGAAGCATCAGCGGCGTGGCCAGAAGGAAACTGCGCGCCGTGCGCCCCGTTGCGTCTCCCCCTTCCCTGCCGATCAAGGTGTATGCGCCCCACGCGATCCCGGCGATTGCCATCATCGTCGCCGCGCCCGTTGCCACTACTTCGCCGCCGGGTGCAAGCAACACAGTTAGACCCGTCATTGCCAGCGCAAGGCCCATCCACCCAAGCAGCGAAAGCGCCTCCCCGCGCATATATCCCGCCACCACAATGGTCGCCTGGACAAACGCAAACAGGATCAGCGCTCCTGTCCCAGCGCGAAGGCTGAGATAGGCGAGCGAAAATCCGGCGACATACACCGCCAGCGAAACCGCACCCGGCCAGTCGGACAATGCGGGTCGTCGACCGATCACTGGCAACAGGATCAACGCACCCGCAGCCAGCCGGATCGCGGAGAAAGCGCCCGCGCCGATCATGCCATCGCCCAGCGCCGCGCGCGCCAGCAGCGAATTGCCCCCAAAAGCCACAATGGCGATGCTCGCCCACAAGATCGTGCCGAAAAGGCTGCGCACGGAAGAAACGTCCGTAGATCCTCGTCGCGGCATTCATGGCACGCGCACGATGTGAGTGCGAGATGCGAGGTGTGGTTACTTCGCGATCTCTGGCACGCGCACTATCGGTCCCGTCTCGCACAGGTCGCTCACTACGCAGATATCGCATTTGGGGATGCGCGCGCGGCACACGCGTTTGCCAAACTGGATCAGCCAAAAATGGCCATCGCGCATTGCCCATTCAGGGCTGCGCTCCTCAAGTTGTTGCGCGGTCTTTTCCGCTGTCTTTGCCTGTGTCAAACCGATCCGGTTGCACACGCGGTGGACGTGCGTGTCCACGGCGATCACATCTGCGCCGAATGTGAAACTCATCACGATATCAGCGCATTTGCGCCCGATACCGGGCAGGCTCAGCAAGGCTTCGCGTGTATCGGGCACCACGCCGCCGTGTTCGCCGAGCAGGGCGTTGCAGAACTTGCGGATGTTCCTTGTCTTGTTGTTATAGAGGCCACACGGCTTGATCGCGGCGGCAATCACGGCGTCATCCAGCGCAAGCATCGCCTCTGGCGTCCGCGCCAGTTTGAACAGTGCGCGCGTGGCTGCTGCGGTGTTGCGATCAAGAGATTGGGCAGAAAGCATGCACGAAATACAGGATCGAAAGGCATCGGGCTGACCCTTCGGTCCCTTCGCGTCTTTTGTTCGGCCCGGCATGGCCTGAGACAGGCGGCGATAGACTTGTTCGATTTGCGGCTGTTCGAGCATGATCATACAGCGTTCAAAGTGTGTTGGCGGTTCCCATCTCGCAACTCTCGCGCACCGGGCAACTCTCGCACTGCGGACGGCGTGGGCGGCAATATGTTTGCCCAAGTTTCTTCAGCAGCAGGTGATGTTCGTCCATGTCCGCCGCGCTCCATTCCGGCGGGACAATCGGCATCAACGCATCATAGGTGCGCGCGGTGTCAGCCTTTGCGGGCACGATCCCCATTCGCTGCATGATCCGGCGGTGGTGCCCGTCGATCACCATGGCGCGGCGGTTGAAGGTGCTGGCGTTCATCACCCCGGCAGAGACCTTGCGCGCTACACCGGGCAAATGCTCCAGCCATGCCATCGCCTCCGCGGTTTCGAAATTGGAGAGGTGGCGCAAGTCCACGCTCCCGCGCTCCGCGATGATGGTGTTGAGGCAATCCTTAATCCGGCGCGCAGCCACGGCGGGAAAGGTCTGGCGCTGGAGATGCGCCTCCAGCGTCGCGAGCGATTGCGCGGCGACTTCTTCCCACGTGCCAAACCGCACCAGCAGTCCGTCGGTCGACGCGTTCGAGGCAGCTGTCTTCGTCTGGGCGCCAATGACCCCATGCACCATCACCCAAACAGGATCGCGCCGCTTATCGTCAGGACGTTCGGTCCGTCCGAACCGCGATATCAATGCCGTATGCACCCGCCGCAAAACCAGCGTGCGATCATCAGGTCCAAGATCTAACTGCAAGATATGCGCATCTGCCCAGTTACTGACGCAATTGCCCGCGAATGGCTCCCTTGGGGAATTCAGCGGTGTGGACGTTCACGTAATAGTTCGAAAGACCCTCATCAAAGGCTCTCTGGACCCATGCCGTATCATTGCTGCAACCGCGCCAGCCACCTTCCGTAGCCTGCGACATCGCCAGAACAACCGGTCCATCGACACCTGCAGCGCCGCGGTGAATATGCGCGCCCGTGATCGGTGCAAGACCTGCCAGATCGTTCAAATCCCAGCACACCCGCTTCAACTCATCGGCAAAGCTGATTTCTGCCGTGCCCGAGGCGTTGCGATCACCGGGCCCAACCTCGTTTGCGCCCTTCAGTTCGGCGGTATAGGTGGTCGATGTCTGCTCGGTGTAGGCTTCTTGAATGGTTTCGCATCCGGTCAGTGATAGCAGTGCCGCGCCAGTCAAAATGATCTTGCATGTCATGGGGGATTTCCTCTCTTTAACCTTCTTGCAAGCCGAACGCGTAGCAACAGCCCTGCGTTCCAAAAAACGGCACCCTCGCCTTGCCGTCAGCGTTGGAACGCGATTAAAAATTTCACCGGCACGGCGAGCGTGATTGGGGAAGGCCCGCCAGTTCCTGCAATTGCACCACCCCTTCGTTAGCTTCAACGCGTCGGCATAGACAATGACCGGTTGGGTCGAAGTCGCGAGCACACGGTCAGCGGCGGTGCGAGCAACGGACACCTGCGTCGAGATTGGCGCTTCCAAGCCCTTTGGGTGAGCTTTACGTCGAGCGGCTGGACAATCGTTTCACCTACGCCAAGCGTTGCGAACGCTGCGGATCGAATTTTGCGGTGATGGTTGCCGTGGGATGGGTCGCGACATCAAAGAAGATGTCGCGCATCCGTTCATTGCGGATATCGACAACGGTATTGACCGTCGACAGGTCGATTTCCACGTTTGCAGTCCCGTCGGCAGCGACATTGCCGGTAAGGCCGGACAAGCTGTTAGCCTCTGCGATCTCGCCCGACTTTACCGTGACATAGGAGAGGCTGGAAGTAGCAGGATCGACGCTCCAGCTGCCCTCAGCCAACGCAATCGGTTCCGTCGCAGTTTGCCCGCAAGCGGTAAGAATGAAGGTGGCTGGGACGGTCAGGATAAGAGATGTTCGGATCACTACGATGGCCTTTTCGAAGGAGAAGGCAGGTTTAGCGGATACTCGAACGCTAACGCGAAGCATAGGTCGCGAAATTCAGAGCACCAACCCTGGCGTGCCTCTCATTCCCACTCGATCGTGCCCGGCGGTTTGCTGGTGTAGTCATAGACCACGCGGTTGATGCCCTTAACTTCATTGACGATACGTGTTGCGACCTGCGTCAGGAACCCGGCGTCGAAAGGATAGACATCAGCGGTCATGCCATCGGTGCTGGTCACCGCACGCAATCCGCAGACGCGGTCATAAGTGCGCGCGTCGCCCATCACGCCCACGGTCTTCACCGGCAGCAACACGGCAAATGCCTGCCAGATCGCATCGTACAGACCCGCATTGCGGATTTCTTCGAGATAGATCGCGTCGGCCTTGCGCAGGATGTCGCAACGCTCCTTTGTGACCTCACCGGGAATGCGGATCGCGAGACCGGGGCCCGGGAAGGGGTGTCGTCCGACGAAGGCTTCGGGCAGGCCCAACTCGCGGCCAAGTTCACGCACCTCGTCCTTGAACAATTCGCGCAACGGCTCAACCAGAGCCATGTTCATACGTTCGGGCAGCCCGCCGACATTGTGGTGGCTTTTGATCGTGACGCTTGGCCCGCCAGTAAACGAAACACTTTCGATCACATCGGGGTAGAGTGTGCCCTGAGCGAGGAAATCCGCGCCGCCGACCTTCTTCGCTTCGGCCTCGAACAGATCAATGAAGGCGCCGCCGATGAACTTGCGCTTTTTCTCCGGATCGGTGACCCCGGCAAGCCCTGCGAGGAAGGCTTCCTCCGCATCGACCGCGACCAGTGGGATGTTGTAATGATCGCGAAACAGGGTCACGACCTGCTCTGTCTCGTTCAGACGCATCAGCCCGTGGTCGACGTAAACACAGGTCAGCTGATCGCCGATCGCCTCATGGATCAAAACCGCGGCGACCGCTGAATCGACACCGCCCGAAAGGCCGCAGATGACGCGCCCGTCACCCACCTGCTCACGGATTTCGGCAATCTTGGTTTTGCGGAATTCCGCCATTGTCCAGTCGCCCGCCAGACCGCATACGTGGCGCACGAAGTTGGCGAGCAGTTTGCCACCGTCCGGCGTGTGGACGACTTCGGGGTGAAATTGCGTGCCGTAGAACTTGCGCTTTTCATCGGCGATAACCGCAAAGGGTGCGCCGTCGCTGGTGGCAACGATTTCAAAACCGGGTGCAAACTGAGTGACCTTGTCGCCGTGGCTCATCCACACCTGATGGCGTTCCCCCACTTGCCACAGACCATCGAACAGCGCGCATTCCTGCGTGACGGTAAGGTACGCGCGGCCAAACTCACCGCCCTCGCCTGTTTCATGGCCGGGGCGAACCTCGCCTCCCAATTGCTGGCTCATCACCTGTTGGCCATAACAGATCCCCAGGATCGGCACGCCCGCTTCAAGCAGACCTTGCGGGGCGCGGGGCGATCCATCTTCGGGAACGCTGGCAGGCGATCCTGACAGGATGATCCCCTTGGGCTTCATGCGTCGAAACGCTTCTTCGGCCATACTGAAGGGAGCGATTTCGGAATAGACACCGGCCTCTCTCACCCGCCGGGCAATCAGCTGGGTAACCTGACTGCCGAAGTCGACGATAAGGATCGAGTCAGGGCTATGAGATGAATCATCTGGATGCTGAGCGGTCATGAGGGCGGAATTACGGAGCGCGCGCGCCAGTGTCCAGCATTCGACCAGTCTTTGCTGCGTATTGAGCTGTTGGTTTCGGGTCGGATCTCACGATGCTCAGCCAAAGGCTACGCTGCGCCGCCACGCCCGGACGATGAAAGCTTTGTTATCAGCCTTTTTGGGCGGCCCGTTCGGCAAACTCGCGCAGATCGCTTTTCAACAATTTTCCGATGTGGCTGCGCGGCATTTCGTCGATTATGTGGAGAGCTGAAAGGCGTTGCGTCTTGCCGAGCCGAGCGTTGACCGCATCGAGGATAACGTTCTGTCCGCGCGCGCCCGATGCGAGGACCGCAAATCCGATTGGCGTTTCGCCCCATTTGCGAGATGGGATGCCAACCACCGCCGCCTCGATCACGTCGTCCTCGCGCTCCAGGGCTGCCTCCAGGTCGCTGGGATAAATGTTGAAGCCGCCAGAAATGATCATGTCCTTGGCCCGGCCGATTAGTTCGACGAAACCGTCTGCATCTACCCGCCCGATATCACCCATGCGCATCCATACGTCGCCGGTGGCGGGATCGGGCCATTGCGCCTCTGCGGTCTTGTCGGGACGGTTCTTGTACCCCAGCATCATGGTGTGGCTGCGACCCACCAGGTTGCCGGGAGTGCCCGGAGCGACTTCGGCGTCGTTATCGTCGAGCACCTTGATTTCGCTGCCCGGCGCGGGGCGACCGACGGTGTGAAGCTTGCCTGGAAATTCATGGCACGGCAGCAGGCACACAACGCCGCCTTCGGTCATGGAATAAATCTCGATCAGCCCGCCCGGCATCCGTTCGAGCACCGCGCGCTTCAATTCAGCAGAGAACGGTCCGGAGGTGCAATACTTCACCATGAGGCTGGACAGGTCGAACGTGTCGAACTTGTCAAAGTCTAGCAAGCGCTGATACTGCACCGGCACCAGCATGGTGATGGTGGTGCGATCGGCCTGCACATGGCCAAGCCAGCGCTCGCAATCGAATTTGGACATGATGCGGATCGTCCCGCCAGCCAGCAGGGGCGCCAGAAATGCAACCATGGTGGTATTCGAGTACAGCGGGGTCGAGGCAAGCGAGCGCACCGGCAGTTCGGCAGAAAGATAGGACATCGCCGTTGCGCCGAATTGTCGCCAGCGCATCTGGTGAGAGTGGACGATCCCCTTGGGAACGCCGGTTGTCCCGCTGGAATAGATGATATTGAAAGGATCGCTTGGCATCGGCTCACGATTGGGAGCACGAGCACCGGGAGGGGCCATCCAACCCTCGATCGAGTACAACGGCACGCGGATCAGGTCGGCCATGAAATCGGGGCCGAGTTCCGCTGACTTTGCGGCATCGATAAACAGGTGTCGAGCACCGGAATCCCGCGCCATTCCGGCAAGTTGTTCGGGCGTGGCACTTGTGGTGAGCGGCGCTGCCACCCCGCCCGCGCGCACCGCGGCCAGAAATACGAGTGCGTAATTGACGCTGCTCGACCCCAGGATGGCAACCGACTGCCCGCGCTCCAGCCCGGTTTCGATCAGCCGAGCCGCAAGCCGCTCGACCTCTCCGATCAGTTCGGCCCATGCGACATCGCGCGTATCATCGACCAGCGCAATGGCATCGGGGCGCGTCTGCGACCACAAACGCAGGATTTCGATGAAGCTGCCGAACGGGGCGCCGAGCGCTTCCTTGATGATCAGGTCTGTCATCCCGGCAGGCATAATCGCCGCAACGCTTGCCGCAAGGGAAATTCGCAAGAAGGTATCCGCAGGTAAAAGGGTTTATGAATAACAGTGCGTTAAGTTTGTTCGTTCACTGGTTCGGGACAGGATTGACGGGTGAATAAAGCCCAGAAAACTAGCGCCGCTCACCAAACTCACCTGGCTTCTCATTTTGAATGGGCGATGAGCGGTAACCCAAAATTAACGAAGTTTTAGAGGTTTGCGCGCACTTTGACGGCAATAGGGGTGCGCAATGGAACCGGGCAATGCAGACACATGAAGACCCGCCACACGGTCGCCTCAGGGCAACGGTCGCCAACTGGCGGCAGGGTGGTGACGTGTCAGCCCTTTTGACACCTGGCGCTTCCTTCATGACTTATCGCAAGTTACGGATTGCGCTGCTTGCGGTCGTGATTGGCGCGATCTGCGGGCTTATCGAATTGCCGCTCCCGGCGGAGGACGCCTACAGGGCGGTGAGAGCGGAACTGCGATCGCGACCGGCTCCAGACGATATCGTGGTCATCGCGCTTGACGATGCGACTATCGCTGAACTTGGCGGGAAGATGCCAGATCGCTTTCAATATGCACAGATGATGCGCAACGTGTTCGCGGCGGGTGCGGAGCGTTTAGTGTTCGACAAGGCCTTCGCGGACCCGGAAAGCGAGGCAGGGGACGCTGAATTTGCAAAAGTGCTAGCGGAGAACAAAGGGCGGGTATGGTTGGGTATATCACCACCCATCGACAATGGGTTACATCAGATAGGGCCTTTGGTCCCCGCAAGACAATTTCTTGAGGACGTGCAACTTGCATCGATGTTGGGAGACATAGGACCCTTTGGGCTTTCCGTTCGACTTCCTACCTCGACCGGCACAGAAGGAAAGCAAACTCGTTCGATCTCGGCAGTGCTTGCAGGCCATCATGGCACGGGTCAATTTTATTATCCCGATTTTACTTTCGATCCGCAATCTATTCCGACAATTAGTTTCGTCGACGTATTAAAAGGGCGACTAGAGTCCAATGGACTGGCAGGAAAGCAAGTAGTTTTTGGACGCACCCACCTTCACTCTCCGGACCTTCATCCTCTTCCCTTCGGCGGAGCGTTGCCGGGTGTCTATTTTCACGTGACGGGAGCACACACCTTGAAAAACGGTGTTCCGCACGACCTGTCCTGGTATCCTGCGCTGCTAATGGTAGCGATGGTGATCCTCGTCCAAGCGCGCATAAGGCGCCCATTGCGCGCAGTGACATGGTCAGTCGTTAGCATCCTTGGGGTTGCACCCTTCATTCTGGATAGACTGGCTATCTCGTTCGATATATTTCCGGCACTTATTGCGCTTAGTATTGGCACAGTCGGGCTCAATCGAATTGCGAATCACACCTATAGGAAATCAACGAATCTGGTATTGCCCGAAGCGATCAAAGATACCGAAGCCGGTTCGGAACGCGATCTCTACGCGCTGAAGATCGATAACTTGGGCGATTTTGCAGAAGCAGGCGCTCCGCAGGAGTTGGGTCGTCTGGTCGACCGGATCATTGCCTGTCTTGAAAAGTCATGGCCACAGGGCTGCAAGGGGCAGCAAGTCGCATTCGACAAGGATACGCTGATATGGTTTGCGCCGAGATTGCACAGGGGCGAACTTGAGGAAAACGCGCTGGGCCTTGTCTCACTGCTCAAGAACGCGATGGATACCAGCGGCCGGTCGGAATTCATCGAGGCGACGCTGGGCATTGATGTCAATCATTCCTTGACGCTCGAAAAGCGGATGCAAAACGCCATGCAGGCGGCCGAAACAGCTTCACGCCGAGGCCTGCGCCTATACATTGCCGACGCGGCATTTCTGGATGATCGAGCGCGCAGGCTCACCCTGTTGACCGAACTGGAGCACGGTATTGCGCAGGAAACCATAGATTTGGGTTACCAACCCAAGATCGAGCTTGCGACAGGACAGTTAATAGGCGCCGAAGCCTTGATCCGCTGGCAGCACCCGGAAATGGGTTACATCGACCCGCAGGAGCTGGTCCACATGGCCGAAGAACATCGGCGGATCGACGATCTCAGCGTCTATGTCATCGACCGCGCATTGCGCGAAGCAAAGTTCGTGCTGGAAAAGTCGCCTTCTTTCAAGCTGGCGGTAAATCTGTCTGCGCAGACATTGGGTAGCGAGATGATCCTTTATCATGTTGCACGCCTGCTTCACCGCTACCAGTTTCCCAGTCGCAACCTTATCCTTGAAGTCACCGAATCGTCGCCGTTGGACGATGAGCTGGTGCATGAAAAGATCATCGCACTGCAAAAAGCGGGCGTCAGTTTCTCAATCGACGACTTTGGCACGGGCCATTCCAGCCTCGAATATTTGCGAACCGTGCCAAGTTCGGAGCTCAAGATAGACCGCCGGTTCGTGATGCTGATGGGCACATCCGAAGCCAGCGCAGCGCTTGTCAAAGGCACAATCGAAATGGCTCACTCGCTTGGAAAGGTCGTTGTTGCTGAGGGAGTTGAGGACAAGGCGACCGCAGAACGTTTGCGCGCGATGGGCTGCGACATTGCCCAGGGCTTCGTCTATTCGCCCGCAGTGCCAATCCACGAGGTGTTAAAGATGATCAAGGGAGACCGCGAGGCCGCATGATTCCCCCACAGGGGTTGCATTTTGTTTACCACTTGTTAAGCATACTCCTTAGCACGTGCCGTGCGCGACAGGAGATTGCTATGTGGGGTTATTTTAGACAAGTGTTCGGCAGCCGTTAACTCCGGCTTGATCGACACAATCCAAAGCCCCGGCTTAGCCGGGGCTTTTTATTTGCGCTCATGATTGCGTTTCGCGGTTCGCAAATCTCAAAGAAGACTGAATTGACCGCCCGGTCAGCCAATCATGCACATCCGCGCAGCTACGTGGTGGAAAAGGTCTCCCGATGCCCCGACAAAGTTTGGGTTTCCGCCTTGCAGCGCCTATATAATCGTCATGAACGACAGCACTTCTGAAACACCCGCAAAAGTCCGCCAGAATGGCGAATATGGCGCCGATTCCATTAAGGTTCTCAAAGGCCTGGATGCGGTTCGCAAACGGCCCGGAATGTATATTGGCGACACCGACGATGGGTCGGGGCTGCATCACATGGTATTCGAAGTCTCCGATAACGCCATTGATGAGGCGCTGGCCGGTCATTGCGACCTCGTCCTCATCGAACTCAATCCCGATGGCAGCGTCAGCGTCGAAGATAATGGGCGCGGTATTCCCGTCGGAATGCACACAGGCGAAGGCGTGTCTGCAGCCGAGGTTATCATGACGCAGCTGCACGCCGGGGGTAAGTTCGAGAACACTTCCGATGACAACGCCTACAAGGTTTCGGGCGGCCTACACGGCGTGGGCGTTTCGGTGGTTAACGCGCTGTCCGAATGGCTTGAACTGGTAATCTGGCGCGATGGCAAAGAGCACTGGATGCGCTTCGAGCTTGGCAACGCCGTTGCACCACTTGAGATCAGGGGCGATGCGCCCCGCGTCGATGAAAAACCCGACGAAGATGGCTTTAAGAAAGGCACGCGCGTCACTTTCAAAGCTTCGCACAATACCTTCAAGAACGTCACCGAGTTTGATTTCGACAAGCTGGAACATCGCTACCGCGAGCTTGCATTTCTCAACTCTGGCGTACGCATCCTGCTGCGCGACAAGCGGCACGAAGATGTGCTGGAGCACGACCTGTTCTATGAAGGTGGGATTGCGGCGTTCGTCAAATATCTCGATCGCAACAAGCAGCCGCTGGTTGCCGAGCCGATTGCCGTGTCGGCCGAGAAGGAGGGGATCGGGATCGACGTTTCGCTGCAATGGAACGACAGCTATTACGAAAACGTCCTGTGCTTCACCAACAACATACCGCAGCGCGATGGGGGTACGCACCTCGCTGCGTTCCGCGCCGCGCTGACGCGCACGCTCAACAATTATTCCGAACGCGAAGGGCTGTTGAAGAAGGAAAAGGTCAGCCTGACGGGCGAGGATATGCGCGAGGGGCTGTCAGCCATCGTCAGCGTCAAACTGCCTGACCCCAAGTTTTCGTCCCAGACCAAGGACAAGCTCGTCTCTTCCGAAGTCCGGTCTCCGCTCGAGTCCCTCATGAGCGAGAAAATGACCGAATGGCTGGAAGAAAACCCGGCCGATGCGCGCTCGATCATTCAGAAGATCATCGACGCCGCCGCTGCGCGCGAAGCCGCCAAGCGCGCCCGCGAAATGAGCCGCAAGGGCGCGATGAGCGTCGCCAGCCTGCCCGGCAAGCTCGCCGATTGTCAGGAACGTGACGCAACCAAGGCCGAACTCTTCCTGGTCGAGGGCGATTCCGCAGGCGGCTCAGCCAAGCAGGGGCGCGATCGCAAGACGCAGGCGATCCTCCCATTAAAGGGCAAGATCCTGAATGTGGAGCGCGCCAGGTTTGATCGGATCATATCATCAAAGGAAGTCGGCACCCTGATCCAAGCGATGGGCACGGGTATTCGCGATGAATTCAATCTCGATAAACTGCGCTATCACAAGATTGTCATCATGACCGACGCCGATGTTGACGGCGCCCATATCCGCACTCTGTTGCTCACATTCTTCCACCGCCAAATGCCTGACATCATTCGCGCCGGACACTTGTTCATTGCCCAGCCGCCGCTGTTCAAGGTCGCCAAGGGCCGGAGTGAGGTCTATCTCAAAGACCAGCCCGCGCTGGATCGCTACCTCGTCGACGCCGGGCTGCAAGGCCGGCTGCTGGAAACGCAGGGCGGCGCTCGGTCTGGCGAAGACCTTCGCGTGCTGGTCGAACAGGCGCTGCGGCTGAAGAACCTGCTCGCCTTCGTTCCGCGACGGTATGACTACGCTATTGTCGAGCAAATGGCGCTTTCCGGCGCTCTCGACCCTGCAATGTCATCCGACAAACTCACTGCAGCGCTGGAATTCACCGCTAAACGTATTCAGATGGGCGATCCCGAAGCGCACTGGAGCGCGCGGTTGCTCGATGATGGATCGGTGCAGTTTTCACGTGTGTGGCGCGGCGTTACTGATGTCCACGATATCGAAGGCCGATTCTTCTCCAGCACCGAAGCGCTGAAACTTCATGCGCTCGCCGAACCGCAGGCCGAGGCCTATGCCGCGCCTGTGCGGCTGGTAAAGGCGAGCGATTCGGCCGAAGAAGCTGAAATTGTCTCCACCGATGATGCCGAGGCTGACGATCAACCGGTGAGCATCGTTTCCGACGATGCGCTGATGCGACCGACCCAGTTGCTTGAGGCGGTGTTTGCCGCCGGGCGTAAGGGGCTGTCGGTACAGCGTTACAAGGGTCTGGGCGAAATGAACGCTGAGCAATTGTGGGAAACCACGCTCGACCCCGAAAACCGCGCGCTGTTGCAGGTCAAGGTCGAGGACGCCGATATAACTGATGAAATCTTCACCCGATTGATGGGCGATGTAGTCGAGCCGCGCCGGGAATTCATTCAGGACAATGCCCTTAATGTGGCGAATCTGGATGTTTGATCTGGTCACGGTCGCATGACTGTGGCGATTTTGCCGCGGCGGCGCCGGATTGTCTGCCAGCGCGATTCATTCAGGAACCTATCGGCAGGGGCGCGGTAAATATGGCGGACATGACCGGCGAACATCATCATACGACCGAGCTGAAACAGATTAGTTTCCTGCTGTTTCTGGCGGCGGTGACGATCTTGCTGATTATGATCGTATGGCCGTTCGCAACCGCACTGTTGTGGTCGGCCCTGGCGGCAGTCATGTTCCAGCCGCTTTACCGGTGGTCGCTGCGCAAATGCCGCGGTCGTCGCAATCCGGCCGCCCTTCTATCGCTCACAATTATCCTGTTCGCCGTGGCGCTGCCTGCGCTATGGATAGGAACTATGGTCGTTTCCGAAGCGCTGGAACTCATCGCAGCGATCCAGGAAAACCCCGTCGACCTCGCCACGTGGGCGGACACCATATACAAGGCTTTGCCGGATCGCGCGCAGCGATTGGTGGAAGAGAACGGCTGGAACAACGTCTCCAACCTGCAGAACCGGCTGGAGGAAATGATTGGTGAAAGCGCAGGGTTGATCGCGGGACAGGCCGTGTCGATTGGCGGTGATGCACTCGGATTTATCCTGAGCTTCGGGCTGGGGCTTTATATAACGTACTTCCTGCTGCGCGATGGTACGCGGATTGGCGAGACGATTCTGCACTCCGCCCCTGTGGAACGCGGAATTGCCGACCGTCTGGCGCAACGGTTTCTTGGGATAGTGCGCGCCACTATCAAGGGTTCGGTCGTTGTCGGACTGGTTCAGGGCGCGCTCGGTGCGATAACATTCGTCATCGCAGGCGTGCCGTCAGCTTTGCTGTTCGGTGTGTTGATGGGCCTGTTTTCCCTGATACCTGCCATCGGTACCGGGCTGGTGTGGCTGCCTGTAGGATTATGGCTGTTCGTCACGGGCGAAGTTTGGCAGGGCATTTTCGTGCTGGTTTCCGGCTTTGTTGTGATCAGTTCCGCGGACAATTTGCTGCGCCCTATTCTGGTTGGCAGGGATACTGGAATTCCCGACTGGATCATTCTGGTGACCACACTCGGCGGGCTTTCGATTGCCGGTTTTTCCGGTATTGTGCTTGGGCCGTTGGTGGCAGGATTGTTTTTGGCAAGCTGGTCGATCCTTCAGGAACAGCGCGCCGAAGATGAGGAGGCCGCAAAGGATTATCAGGCGCAACCGGAAAATCAGGGCTTGGTCGTCGGTAAATCTGATTCTGCGGGCGCAGACTCCGTCGCCCGCCAACCGGTTTAGGCAACACGCAAGGCTTGTTAATGCAATCCATCGTCCAACCCGGCAGTCAGGCAGAACAAGTCGGGCGGCTAATACTGGCAGTCGTCATCGTCCTGTCGCTGCCCGCGCTGCCACTAGGCACTTATCTCATCTATCCCTTCGTCATTCTGACGACTTGGTTTCACGAGATGGGTCATGGCATAACCGCGACATTGATGGGCCAAGATTTTCAGCAATTGCGGATCTTTGCTAACGGCTCCGGTGTCGCCGAAAGCCTGATGGAGGCAGATGCGTCACGCTTCACCAGCGCAGCGATTGCTGCAGGCGGACCGCTTGCGCCAAGTCTGGTTGGCGCGGGCCTGATCCTCGCCAGCGCGCACGAGCGGCTGTGGCGTCCGGTCCTGTGGGGTACTGCGGCGGTCATCTTTGCTTCCGTCATCGCCTATGTTCGCTCGCCCGTCGGCTATTTCGTGCTGCCTCTGGTCGCGGTTGCCCTTGCACTTGTGGCGTGGCGCGCGCCTTCCGGGTTTGCGCGCTTCACGCTTCAATTTCTCGGTGTGCTTGCAGCGATGAGTATGCTGCGCGATTTCGACTATCTGTTCAGTCGGCAGGCAGAGATCGGCGGCCAAGTGATGCTGTCCGACACCGGTCAGATGGAGGCCGCGTTATTCCTGCCATATTGGGTTTGGGCGGGACTTATCGTCGTTTTGTCAGTGCTAATGACCGGGGCGAGCCTGAAATACGCGCTATCCGAAAATCGAGGTCGCAGACCGCCTGCGCGCAAATTGCCCGCCAATGTTCTGCAATTTAAGAAGACCCGGCACTAATTCGCTGAACGTGCGTCAGGACGCTATTTTAAGCGTGTTGACCCCGCGCCCAAGGCCCCGCCCTGTTCCGCCATCAAGCCCGGCAAACATCGTGTCGATGATCCGGGCCAGCTTTTCTTCGGTCAGTTTGTCGCCGAGATACAGAAGGGCGTCCGGCATGGTATAGCAAGAAACGATCTGGTTGATCAGCGACAGCGCTTCCTCGATTTCAAGTCCGGCGAAATAGCCATCGGCCTGCGACTGCACGATGAGTTCGCACAGATAGTGGTCGGCCAGATCCACATAAGAACGCACCTTTTCGAAATTGGCCGCACCCATCTCGCACACGATGCGGAAATACTCCGGATCTTCGCGCCAACGTCCTTGGGATATTACGAAACGGCGGCGGAAGAATTCGTACATCTTGCGCTGTGGAGGAAGATCGGTAGCCAGCACCTCCTCCATCACCTGAAGGTTGGGCGAGAGCCACAACGCTGCGACAGCATCGAACAGCGCGTCCTCGTCCTCGAACACCTGTTCAAACCGGACGCGCGACAGGCCACTTTCGCTCACCGCGACCGAATAAGGAATGTCGGTCCCGCGTTCTTTGACCAGATCGAGCACCATTTCAGCGATGCGCCTGCGTTCACGGTCTCGTGTTTCCGGTGTGAGCACCATGGCTCTGTGCCTCCCTGACTGCCCGCCAAGATAGTGCCATATGCAGCATTATAAAAGCATGGTTGCGAACTTTTGTGCATCGCAACATCGATTCATCTCGTCCGGCGAACGACACAGCGCCTCCTGCACTTTAAGGCACGTCTCCGCGAAGGTGTAGGGAACCGGCCTTGATGACCAAACGGCTGGTTCAAACGTCGTTGCGGCCCTCGATAATCGCTTTCGCCTGCGCCTCGAGAACTTTGAAGCGTTCGTAGTCTGGCAATCTTGCGCGGAACCATTCGGCGATTTTCAGCAGATCTTCGCCATAATTGCCGGTCGTCATCATCGGCGGGCCGAAACTGACAATTCTGCTGGCATTGTCGGCAAAGGCAGGGACAATCGGCACGCCGGCAGCGCGAGCGATGTGATAAAAGCCGGATCGCCACTTACCATCGCTGTCGCGCGTGCCTTCACAGGCGATAACCAACGCAAGTTCATCGCGGGCCGCAAACTCGGCGGCAATCTGTTCAGTGGCGTTGGCTTTCGCCGTGCGATCAACCGGAATCCCGCCCATATCGAGCATGAAGTTCTTCATCATACCCTGAAATAGCGTGTGTTTACCCATGAAGTTGGGCTTGACCCCTTCTTCGTGGGTCGCGCCGGTAAAGAACACGAAGTCCCAATTGGTGGTATGCGGCGCGCCCGCGAGAACGTATTTCTTCAGATGCTTGGGCAGACCACTGTCGATCTTCCAACCTCTGGCGTACCAGATCGCCAGAATCATCCGGCGCACGACGCGCGAAAGCAGCGTCGGCTTGCGAGTGTTATCATATGGCAATTGGCGTCTCTCCCACGCGCGATTGTGCCCGGTGCTTTTGGGTGGATAGCAGGAGTTACGCAAGGGAAAGGGTGGGGGTTTCATCGTCACATCCTGAACACACCAAACACAGGCCGCTCTGCAATCGGCGCCTCAAGCGTCGCGGCAAACGCCAGCCCCAGCACATCGCGGGTCTGCACTGGGTCGACCACGCCGTCGTCCCACAGGCGGGCGGTAGCGTAGTAGGGGTTGCCTTCGTCTTCGTATTTCTGGCGGATCGGGGCCTGAAATGCCTCGGCCTCTTCTTCGGACCAGTTATCCGCATCGCGGTGGACCGTCGCCAGCACCGATGCGGCCTGTTCACCGCCCATCACGCTGATGCGCGCATTGGGCCAGGTGAACATGAAGCGAGGGGAATAGGCGCGGCCCGCCATGCCGTAATTGCCTGCGCCAAAGCTGCCGCCGATAACCACGGTGATCTTTGGCACGGTGGCGGTGGCGACGGCGGTGACGAGCTTCGCGCCATGTTTGGCAATGCCCTCCGCCTCGTATTTCCCCCCGACCATGAAGCCGCTGATATTCTGGAGGAACAGCAGCGGAATGCGGCGCTGACAGGCAAGCTCGATGAAGTGCGCGCCTTTCTGCGCGCTTTCGGAGAACAGCACGCCGTTATTGGCGAGGATCGCAACCGGCATGCCCCAGATATGCGCAAAACCGCACACCAGCGTGGAGCCGTAAAGCGCCTTGAACTCGTGGAATTCGCTGCCGTCGACCAGCCGCGCGATCACTTCCTTCACGTCATAGGGCGCGCGAACATCGTCGGGGATGATAGCGTAGAGATCGTCGGCATCGAATTTGGGCGGGCGTGGGTCTTTGAGCGCAATGTCTTTCGCCGCAGCGGGGTTCGCGCCCAAGTGACTGATGATATCGCGCACGATGGTGAGCGCGTGTTCGTCATTCTCGGCCAGATGATCGACCACGCCCGATTTCTTCGCGTGCAAGTCTCCGCCGCCCAGATCTTCAGCGGTGATTTCCTCACCCGTCGCAGCCTTCACCAGCGGCGGCCCGGCGAGGAAGATGGTGCCCTGGTTGCGGACAATCACGCTCTCGTCCGACATGGCGGGCACATAAGCGCCGCCAGCAGTGCAGCTCCCCATCACGCAGGCGATCTGCGGGATGCCGAGCGCGGACATGTTCGCCTGATTGAAGAATATCCGCCCGAAATGATCGCGGTCCGGGAAGACCTCGGCCTGATGCGGCAGGTTCGCGCCGCCGCTGTCCACAAGATAGATGCACGGCAGGCGATTCTCAGCTGCGATCTCCTGCGCTCGCAGGTGCTTCTTGACCGTCATCGGGTAGTAGGTGCCACCCTTCACGGTCGCATCATTGCACACGATCATGCACTGCCGCCCCGAAACGCGCCCCACCCCGCAGATGAGCGAGGCGCCGTTGATATCACCTTCATACATGCCATTTGCGGCGAGCTGGGCGACTTCGAGGAAAGGCGAACCCGGATCAAGCAGCCGCTCGACACGGTCGCGCGGCAGCAGCTTCCCGCGCGACACATGGCGTTCCCTGTGCTTCTCCGGCCCGCCGAGCGCAGCTTCCACCACGGTAGCGCGAAGCTGCTGCGCGAGGGCGTGGTTATGCGCGAAGCGAGCCTTGGCCTCGGGGCTTTCGCGGTCGAGTTTGGTGGTGAGGGTGGGGGCGGTCATATCGTCGTCCTTAGCGTTTCCGCACAAACTCGGCCCGCAGCACAAGGCCCTTGATGCCTGGATATTTGCAGTCGATCTCCTGCGCGTCGCCGGTCAGGCGGATCGATTTGATCAGCGTGCCCTGCTTCAGCGTCTGGCCTGCGCCCTTGACCTCGAGATCCTTGATCAGCGTCACCGCATCGCCGTCAGCAAGCAGGTTGCCGACCGCGTCGCGTACCTCAACCGCGCTTTCAGCCGCCTGCTTGGCTGCGAGTTCCGAGGCCGGCAGCCATTCGCCGCTCGCCTCGTCATAGACGTAGTTTTCGTCGCGAGCGATCATGTATCGTATTCCCCCTTGTCCCACGGAGCGTAGAACGAGAGGTAGTTGCCCGGCTGAGCCTCAACCGTCCAATCGTCATCCTCGTCTTCGGGTGCTCGAGGAATAAGACCGAACTCTACACCTTCGTGTTCAATAGAAAACGGTATCACAGCAATGCCCTCGGGCGAGAGGGGGGAGACTGAATCCAGCAACTCGGCATGGACGCGTTTCGCATCGTCCTTGTCCAGCGCAGCCCTCGGACCAAGTGACTTGATCGTATGGCTGGTCAGTTTGCCATCGTCATCAAACAGGTAAAGCGCGATATACTCGCCACCTTCGTTTGACCCCATTGCCGGAACAAATGGCTCCGTCAGCCAAGCTTGAAGGCCAGAACTCGTTTTGCCGACATGCGGCAGATGATACTCGTCAGGAAAAATAGAAATACGCTCAGGTCTTGCTGACATCCGCCTTCTCCCAAAAAGCTTTGAAATCCAACTCACCCCGCCGCCCCGATCAGCTCGCGCCCGATCAGCATCCGCCTGATCTCATTCGTGCCCGCCCCGATGTCGAGCAGCTTCGCATCGCGCATGTAGCGTTCCACCGGCCAGTCGGTCGTGTAGCCCGCCCCGCCCAGCGCCTGCACGCTTTCCGCCGCCACCTTGAAGGCATTCTCCGACGCCAGCAAAATCACCCCCGCCGCATCGAAGCGCGTCGTCTGCCCTGCGTCACACGCCTTGGCGACCGCATAGGTGTAGGCGCGGGCCGATTGCAGGGCGACATACATGTCGGCTACCTTGGCCTGCATCAGCTGGAACGAGCCAATCGGCTTTCCGAACTGCTTGCGCTCCCGCAGATACGGGATCACCGTGTCGAGGCATGCCTGCATGATGCCGAGCTGCAATCCGGCGAGCACGACGCGCTCGTAATCCAGCCCGCTCATCAGCACGCCGACGCCGCCATTCAGCGGCCCCATGATGCGGTCTTCGGGGACGAAGCAGTCGGAGAACACAAGCTCGGCGGTGGGCGAGCCCTTCATGCCGACCTTGCTGATCTTCTGGCCGATGGCAAAGCCCTCGTCGCCCTTCTCGATCAGGAAGGCGGTGATGCTGCGCGATCCGGCGTGACCATCGGTCTTGGCATAGACCACCAGCGTATCGGCCTCGGGCGCGTTGGTGATCCAGAACTTGGTGCCGTTGAGGACGTAGCCGCCCTGAACCGCCTCGGCCTTCAGCTTCATCGAGACCACGTCCGACCCCGCGCCCGCTTCGGACATGGCGAGGCTGCCGACGTGTTCGCCGGAAATCAGCTTGGGGAGATACTTGGCCTTCTGCTCGTCATTCCCCCAGCGGCGGATCTGGTTGAGGCAGAGGTTGGAGTGCGCCCCATAGCTAAGGCCGACGCTGGCCGAAGCGCGGCTGACTTCCTCGACCGCGATGACGTGTTCGAGATAGCCGAGCCCCAATCCGCCCCATTCCTCTTCGACCGTGATGCCGTGCAGGCCCAGCGCGCCCATCGGCTCCCACAATTCGCGCGGGAACCAGTCCTCTCTATCAACCTTTGCGGCCAGCGGTGCGATTTGTTCATCAGCAAACCGCGCCGTGGTGTCGCGTATCATCTCCGCAGCTTCGCCGAGGTGGAACTCGAAATCGGGGGTAGCGCGCATGTATCTGTCATCCTCTCGGGTCGGCTTATCGGGCCGCAACTGCATGGTGGCCCGGCCGTTTCCTGTCGATATGCCCACCGCCTTAGCAATGCGTCATGCAAACGCCAACAAACAGCAAGGTGCTCGTCTGGAATCGTGAACCGATCCGTTTTGACCGTGACCAAGGATTGTGTATTGGCGAATCAGATCGACGCTGGATGAAGATTTCAGATCCCTCCCCATGGCCGACCGGCACTGCTCCCGCACCAAGTTTTTGCGGCGAAGATGCACGCCTCGTGACGCTCGCCAGCTTTTCGGTATCGGAGCTTTCCGGAGATAAGGAGCTGGCCCGCATCGCCCAGTTCGCAGCAAAACTGTGTGGAACGCCTTCCGCCGCGATCAGCCTGGTTGAGGCGGAACGACAGGTCTTTCTCGCACGCGAGGGTCTCGAGATATCAGAAACCCCGCGGTCCACCAGTTTCTGTGCGCATGCGATGATGCAGCCTGGTATTCTCGAAGTGTGCGATGCGAGCAATGATCCGCGCTTTCAGGATTTCACACTGGTCACCGGGAGCGCGCATCTACGCTTTTATGCGGGCGCTCCGCTGATCTCATCCGAAGGTGCGCCACTGGGCTCGCTGTGCGTTCTCGATGGGGTGCCTCATCCTGAGGGACTGACCGAACTCCAGCGCGAAGGATTGCTGGTGCTGGCAGAAGCAGTCAAACGCCGACTGCTCGCCCACCGGCAGGCTAACCATGCCAACCGTGAGTTGCGCGCCAGTAGTGAACGTCTGCAGTCCATGATCGATTCGGTGCCCAATATCGCATGGTCTGCAGCACCGGCAGCGCAGTTCGATTATTTCAACGCCCGCTGGAATGAATTCACCGGTGAGGCCTCGCTGAATGATGTGGACGGGTGGCGCAAAGTGATCCACCCCGAAAATTACGACGCCACGCTCGCAAAGTTCAAATTGGCTCTTGAAAAAGCTGAGCCGTTCGAAGATGAATGGCGGCTGCGGCATGCCGACGGCACGTATCGCTGGGTGCTTAGCCGCGCAGTTCCCTCTACCAACGATCCCGAAACCGCCCGGTGGTTCGGCACGATCACCGACATTGACGACGCTCACCGAAATTCAGAAGAACGTGAGCTGATTACGGGCGAATTGGCACACCGGATCAAGAACATCTTTTCGGTCGTCATTGGCCTCATCTCGCTTCACGCCCGCGGGAATCCAGAGGCGCAAGGATTTGCTGCGGTTCTATCGGACAACATCCGCGCACTTTCGCGGGCACAGGAATTCGCGTTGCAAATGGATCCGAACAAGGCGGAGGATCTGAAAGGCCTGCTCGAAGTTCTGATGGCCCCGTATGGCGTCCCCGGTGTGAGCGCGGTCAGCATAACCGGCGCCGCTGTGCGATTCGGCGTGCGCGCGGCCACACCGCTGGCGCTGGTGTTCCATGAACTTGCGACCAATTCGGCCAAATACGGTGCGCTCAGCGCGGCGCAGGGCACTCTCGCCATCAATATCGAACGTCAGGGAGACGATGCGATAATTGGCTGGCACGAAGCGGGCGGCCCTCCAACCACGGTTCCCGAAGACAAAGGCTTCGGATCGCGCCTCATGACTATGGCGGTCCAAAATCAGCTGGGCGGCCAGATGAACCTGGACTGGCAGCCCGAGGGTTTGCGGATCACCATCTCAATCCCGCTCGCGCGGCTTGGGAATTGAGCCGAATGTCAGGCAAACGCCTTGGCGAGCGCTATTCGCGCGGTTACCCTACGGACCGATGAGCCCCGCTATTTCCCCTTCCGACGTGCATTTTGTATTTTTGGCCGCCTGTATCTTTCTGAATTCAGTCGAAAATGCTCGCTCCCTGCGAGCGCACGGGGGCTGATCCAGTTTTGGCATCCCACCCCAACGAAAAGTCCGAGCGGGATAATCCCGCGCTTTTGCAGTTCGACGCGGCAGAGCGCCGCTATGGCGTGCGCGATGAGGTTATCGCCGTAGGCGGCGTCACGTGCGATATCGTCCAAGGGTCGTTTGTGGCGCTGGTCGGTGCATCGGGTTCCGGCAAATCGACCTTGCTTAAGATGGTGAACACACTTGTCGAACCGTCGGCAGGCCGCGTGCTGTTCGGGGGTGAGGATGTCACCACGCTGAAACCTTCGCGCCTGCGCCGCCGGGTTGGATATGTGTTTCAGGGCATCGGACTGTTCCCGCATTTTCGCGTCGGAGAGAATATCGGAATCGGCCCACGGCTGGCCGGGGAAAAGCTTCGGCCCGATCGCATCAGGGAACTGCTGGAACTGGTCGAACTCGAACCTGAGATGGCAAGCCGGATGCCCGATGAACTTTCTGGCGGACAGCGCCAGCGGGTAGGCGTCGCGCGCGCGCTGGCGGGCGATCCGGAATTGTTGCTGATGGACGAACCGTTCGGCGCGCTCGATCCGATCACCCGCGCTGCGCTGGGGGATCGAGTGCGTGAACTCCACGAAGAACTCGGCCTGACCACGGTGATGGTAACGCACGACATGGCCGAGGCGCTGCTGCTGGCGGACCGCGTGCTGGTGATGGATGCCGGGCTGCTGGTGGCGGACGAGACTCCGCGCGCGCTCCTTGCCGGAAAAGGCGGCGACATTGCGCAAAGCCTGGTGACCGTCCCGCGCAAACAAGCAGAAAAGCTTGCAGCGATGGAGGAAAGCATCGCTGCCAAAGCCGTTCAGCAATTGGCCGGTGGCAGCGGACCCACAGGCGCCGAGCGATGACTGGCTTCTGGGAAATCGTGATGGGTCTGGGAGATAAACTCACCGCGCACATCGTACTTTCGGCATGTGCCATCGGGCTTGGCATAGTGGTCGCGCTGCCGATGGCTGTGTGGGCCAGCCGCTCGCAGACGATATCCCGGATCGCGCTGGGGTTTGCCAGCCTGGTACAGACAATCCCGGCCTTGGCGCTGCTCGCACTGTTCTTCCCGATCCTGCTGTCGCTGCGCGCGGTGTTTGGCGAAGGGCTGCCGACGTTGGGATTCCTGCCCGCTCTGCTGGCGCTCGCATTGTATGCGCTGCTGCCGATCCTGCGAAATGCGCTGACCGCTCAAAGCAATCTTGATCCCGGCGTGCTGGAGGCCGCCGATGGCGTCGGCATGACAAGCTGGCAGAAACTGACGCTGGTCGAAGCCCCGCTGTCAGCACCGTTCATCATGGCAGGGATCCGCACCGCCAGCGTGTGGACCATCGGCGCGGCCACGCTTTCGACCACAATCGGCCAACCCAGCCTGGGCGATCCGATATTTGCCGGACTGCAAACACAGAACTGGGCGCTGGTGGTGGCCGGTTGCCTCGCGAGCGCCGGGCTGGCGTTAGCGGTCGACAATTTGCTGTGGGTGATCGAACGCGGTATGGCGCGCCGTTCACGCTGGCAATACGGCGGCGGGATGCTGGCGGTGGCGCTGGGAATTTTGGCCGCGCTCGCCGCGCAATCGAACGGCGACGATGAGGACTCCATCGTCATCGCGTCGAAACAGTTTTCCGAACAATACATTCTTGCACAACTGATCGGCGCGCGGCTGGAAGAAGCGGGCTACACTGTCGAATATCGCGACGGGCTTGGTTCCGCCGTGGTCCACAGCGCGGTGGCCAATTCCAGCATAGACATCTCGGTCGATTACACCGGCACGATCTGGACCAACGAATTGAACCGGAACGATAATCCCGGGCGTGATTCAATGTATCAAACCATCGTCGAATGGGAGCGTGAAAACACCGGCGTCCGCGTGCTGGGGCGGTTGGGGTTCGAAAACGCCTATGCTTTTGCCATGCGCGCGGATCGGGCAAAGGAACTGGGCGTCACATCCTTGGGTGAACTTGCGCCGGTCGCGCCGCGTCTTGCTGTGGGCGGCGATCCGGAGTTTTTCGAGCGACCCGAATGGATCGCGGTTCGCAACGCATATGGTCTTCGGTTCGGGGAGACCCGCAATTTCGCGCCGACCTTCATGTACAACGCACTAAAATCGGGCGAGGCGGATGTGATCAGCGCCTACACATCGGACGGGCGGATTGCGGCGGACCGGCTGATCATTCTCGACGATCCGCGTGAGGCGCTGCCATCGTACGATGCGATTCTGATGCTCAGCCCGCGTGTCGCAGACGATGAAAAACTGGTCGAGGCGCTCCAGCCGCTGATCGGGGCGATCAGTGTGGAGGTCATGCGCGAGGCAAACTTCGCGGTCGACCGCGAAGGCGAGGGAAAACTGTCACCCAAACAGGCAGCGGAGCAGCTGGCCGCCAAGATCGCAAACTAACCGCGCCGGATGGCACACTCAAATCAGGACGCGCGGCGCCAAATCTGCGTTTGGCAGACAATGCTGATGCAGCCCTTCACTTCCAGCACGTTTGGCCCTTTTCGGCGCAGGATCGAGCGATAGCTTTTACCGGATTTGGGATCATAAATCCGCCCGCGCCACAGATCGGCCTCTTCCGCAAAATCGTACAGGACCGGCAGGCCTTGCAGTTTTCGCTTTTTGAGGGCGGGATCCGGATTGTTGATGTCGCGCTGGTTCGGACCGTCGGGCGGCGGAACAAGAAACTGTGTCAATCGACCACAGGTCGAAGCGCCGCATTTGCCTATCGTAACCACCGCGTCCCTGTCCTGCGTCACCCAGCGTCCGGCCACCGCCTCTGCCGCATTCGCCGCGCCCGGAAGGGCGAAAAGCGCCAGAGCAATGATAGAAAAGCGGGCAAGCATATCGATCTCCTGGCCGGCAATAAGGAAGCTATAACGTCTGTTCGTGCAAATGCCTGATTAGTTACAGCGCGTTGGGCTTCATGGAACCAAACAGCAGCCTTAGTCAAAACCGTAACCCATCGGCCAGCGTCGCCCACAAACGCCCAGCACCTTGAACAAGGTGCCCATCTGATCGTCGCGCACCAATCGGTCAAACTGCCGCTGCACAACATCGGACTGATCGGGATCCTTGCGCTTCAGCGCTTCCAGACGCGTTTCGATACCCATTTCGCGCAGCCAGTCACCCTGCATCTGGATGCCCATCACATCGGCCCCCTGCCGACGCGCCACATGCCGGAGCAGCTCGAAATCGACATGCGCGGTCAGATCGGCCTCGCCCGGATGCGTCAACGGATCGACGTGTTTGTGATCCTTCAACGCCTGGAGAGTGGAGCCTGCGCGCAGTTCAAATGGACCATAATCTATGATTATCGCAACGCCCCCCTGATTGACCAGCCGGTCTGAAATTTCGCTCATCAGCGCGCAGGCGGCCGGGCTGGTCTCTATCATGGTGCCTTGCGAAGCGTTCGCCCAACTGGGTGGAACAATGCTGTCCATTGGCTCTTCACCGGGTACAAAGGCCAGTCGATCCTCTTCCAGCCCGATCATGCGCTCGTGCCAGCCGGTTGCCGACCGCACAAGCTGATGAATCGGCAGCGCATCGAAGAATTCGTTGGCGACAATCAGCAGCGGGCGATCATCGGGCAAGGTCGACAGATCATGGTGATGGATCGCATCGGGGAACGCCTTTTTCTGGATGGCGCGCAAGGCGGGCGACCCTTCTACGAAGTGGACCTGCGGTTCAAACCCGTACCGTCCTGCCGCGCGCAGGGCGTCAGTAGACAGAGTACCGCGCCCCGGCCCTAGCTCTACGTAGTGAATGCTTTTGGAAGAGCCCATCTTGACCCAAAGATCGGCGAACCACAGCCCGATCAGCTCGCCGAACATCTGGCTGACTTCGGGCGCGGTGATGAAATCGCCAGCTTCACCCAGCGGATCGCGGCTGGCATAATATCGCGCATTGCTCTCACCCATGAACTGCGCGAGGCTGATCGGACCAGTGCTGCGGATGAGCCGCCGGTAACTGGCCATCAGATCGCGCGGCTGCGAGGTCTCCGCTTCGGGTTCGGCAGCAGGCTTGGGTTTGGCTTTTTTGCCTTTGATGGGAGCCTTGGATGCCGTCTTGGCAGGGGATTTCGCGGTTTTCTCCGCAGCCTCGGCGGCGCCCTTGGCTTCGGCTTGGGCTGCGGCCTCTGACTCGCGCTTTTCTCGGGCGTCCTGCTCTTCGCGCTCCCTAGCCTGTGAAGCGGCCTCTGCCTCTGCTTCTGCTTTCGCTTTGGCTTCGGCGGCGGCTTTGGACCTTGCCTCGGCCTGCGCCTGCTCCTCTGCCTCTTTCGCATCGGCTTCAGCTTTGGCCTTGGCCTTTGCGGCGGCTTCGCGTTCAGCGGCAAGCTCTGCTTCGCGGCGCGCTTTTTCTTCCGCTTCAGCTTTGGCTTTCGCTTCAGCTTTGGCTTTCGCTTCGGCCTCCGCCTTGGCCTTCGCGTCTGCCTCTTCCTTGGCTCTGGCTTCTGCGGCGGCTTTGGCTTTGCGCTGTGCCTCAGCCTTTTCCTCGGCCTCTTTCGCATCGGCTTCAGCCTTGGCCTTGGCTTTCGCCGCAGCTTCCCGTTCAGCTGCAAGTTCGGCCTCGCGGCGCGCTTTTTCTTCAGCTTCAGCCTTGGCTTCTGCCTCTGCCTTTGCTTTGGCCTCTGCTTCTGCCTTTGCTCTGGCTTCTGCTGCGGCCTTAGCTCTGGCCTCTGCTTCTGCCTTCGCTCTGGCCTCTGCTTCCGCCTTCGCTCTGGCTTCTGCTTCTGCCTTCGCTCTGGCCTCTGCTTCTGCTGCGGCCTTAGCTTCTGCTGCGGCTTTCGCTTCAGCCTCTGCTTTCGCTTTTTCCACAGCCTCCGCTTGAGCCTTGGCTTTGGCGATCGCCTCTGCTTCAGCCTTGGCCTTCACCTCGGCCGCTGCTTTCTCCTCAGCCTCGCGACGCGCTTTTTCTTCGGCTTCTTGCTTCGCCTTGGCTTCCGCCTCTTCTCGTGCCTTGGCCTCTGCTTCCGCTTTGAGTTTTGCGGCAGCTTCAGCCTCTGCCTTGCGGCGCGCCTTTTCTTCTGCTTCCTGGCGCGCTTTGGCTTCTGCTTCGCGTTCTGCCCGCGCCTGAGCCTCTGCCTTCGCCTCCGCTTCAGCTTCAGCTTCAGCTTCAGCCCTCGCTTTGGCTTCGGCGGCAGCTTTCGCGCGGGCTTCGGACTCGGCGCGGGCTTCCTCTTCTTCTAGCGCGCGCGCTTGCGCTTCGGCCTTTGCGCGGGCTTCTGCTTTAGCCTTTGCTTCGGCGGCGACTTTTGCCACTTCGGCTGCCTCGGCCTCGGTCTGTGCTTCAGCTTTGGCTCTCGCCTCCGCCGCGGCCTGTTCGGCTCGCTTTGTGTTGGCTGCGGTCTTGAGTTCCGGCCCGGCGACTAGAACGGGCAGTTCGATTATGCTGCCATCAGGCTCGATCAAATGCAGGCGCGGGCGCCATTCGTTTTCCCCACCGCTTGAGAAAAAGCTCAGGCTGCGGCGGTGCCCGCTCCCGTTCCGCCGCCCGTTCCCATGCCCACGGGTCTCTTCGTCACGGCGTAAAGCGTGGCAATCAACCCAATCAGGATCAGCGGTATCGTAAGCCATTGCCCCATCGATAGACCAGTTCGGACCGCAAAGTCAGCCAGTTGTGCATCGGGTTCGCGGAAAAATTCGTTCACAAACCGCGCTATCCCCATTCCGAGCGTGAAAATGCCAGCCAGCAGACCGGGACGATAGCGCGCCCGCGTTTTCCAGAACAGCAGCATCAGGATAATCAGCAATGCCAGCCCTTCGAGCCCTGCCTGATACAGCTGGCTTGGGTGACGTGGCAATTCGCCTGCGCCGGGAAACACCATGCCCCACGGAACATCGGTTACCCGGCCCCACAGTTCTCCATTGATGAAGTTGGCAAGGCGGCCCAGCAGCATCCCCATCGGCACGCCAACGACCACGTAATCGCACACCCGTAAAAAGTTCAGCCGATCGCGCCATGACACCCAGATCATGGCAAAGAACACGCCCAGCATCCCGCCGTGAAAGCTCATCCCGCCATCCCACACGCGCAGCAATTGCCAACTGACGAAGCCATCACCTGAAAAATCGGTAAAGGCACTGGGAATGCCTGTCTCCCCGCCGGTGTAGAATGCGGCATAGCCCAGTCGTCCGCCCAGAATGACGCCCAGCGTGCAATAAAAGAACAGATCGTCGGCGTGGCGCTGTGCCATGGGCGCGCCCGGTTGCTTCAGCATTTTCGATGTGTGCCAATAGGCGAAGAAAACCCCCAGCAAATAGGCAAGCGAGTAATAGCGAAGCATGAAACCGCCGAACAGCTCAATCCCCGGTTTCAAACCCAGCTCTGCCCAATAGATCGGATCAGCGGATGCTCCGGCTGCGGCCTCGGCTGCGGCTGGGGCCATCGCGTTGACCGCGGCAAGTAGTGACATCACGATGCGAACCTCTTAACAGTCATTGTCAGCTGGATAGCGTTGCTGCCGTTCGGTCTTTGGCACACCATGCGGTAGGGGGAAAGTGCTGCGACGTGATCCTGGAGTTAGCGCCAGCGTCAATGCGCCGGAAGAAGCGCTGCGCCAGTGCCATGCAAGATACTTGGAAAGACGGTTTGCCTGCCGACATTTGGTCAGGAAGATTAGTCGCCGGAAAGTTTGGGATTAGAGGAGAGAGAAACGCATGCCCACTCAGCTGGACACTGCTCTGGATGGTATTATCACCGCGCTGACGGCTGAGGGACAACCCTTTGCCACTGTGCCATTTGATCGCAACGGTGTGGAAATGCCCGCCTTTGCAGGCGCGCCGCCCACTCTTGCGCATTATTTTGCTCATTTCTGCAATGAGAACAAAGACCTCGAGTTTCTCGTCGATGGCGATACTCGGCTGACCTTTGGCCAGACCTATGCCGCCGCCGTATGCGTGGCGCAGGGATTGGTGACGAAGCATGGCGTGAAAAAGGGCGACCGCATCGGCATTGCCGCACGCAATTCGGCCAACTGGATGATCGCGCATATGGGCATCATTATGGCAGGGGGCTGCGCCACCCTGCTTAATGGCTTCTGGTCGGGCGAGGAACTGGCCTACGGTGTTCGCCTTGCCGAATGTACTGTGGTGCTCGCCGATGAAGGGCGGGCCAAACGGCTCGATGGAGCCGACCATAGCGCCCGCCTGTTGCTGTTCGATCACGGTGGCGACCCGGCCGAGGGTCTGTCGCAAGTCTGGGCCACTCCCGGCGATGGAGGTCCATCTGCTGCGATGGCGATGCTGGGCCAACTCGGCCCGGATGACCTTGCAACAATCCTCTACACTTCGGGTTCGACCGGACAATCAAAGGGTGCATATTCCGATCATCGCGGCGTCGTGCATGGTGTGATGAGCTATGTCGCGCAAAGCGCAATGGCAAAGCTGCTGATGGAAAGCCGGGGCGAGGACATGAGCGCCCAGCCCTGCGCGCTGATCGCGGTGCCGCTGTTCCACGTAACCGGCGAAGTTCCGCTATTCCTGCAAAGCTTTGCGATCGCGCGCAAGCTCGTGCTGATGCCCAAATGGGACGCGACCGAGGCGCTGCGTCTGATGGAGGCCGAAAAGGTCACCTATTTCGTCGGCGTTCCGCTGATGAGCTTTGAAATGGCGAGCCACCCTGATGTGGCCAAATATGACCTTTCCGCGTGCAAGAGCTTTGCCGCTGGCGGCGCGCCGCGCCCGCCTGAACACGTAACGAAGATCAAGAAAGCCTTTCCCCGCGGTTTCCCACTGCTGGGCTATGGCCTCACTGAAACAAACGCAGTGGGCTGCGGCAATTTCAACGAAAATTACATCGCCAAGCCGGGATCGACCGGCACGCCCAGCCGCCCGATGGTCGATCTCGCAATCCTCGATGACGACGGCAACATACTGTCCCAAGGCAGCATCGGCGAGGTCTGTATCCGTTCGGTCGCGAACTTCCTGGGTTACTGGAAGAATGAGGAAGCCACGCAAAAGGCCTTCACCAAAGACCAGTATTTCCGCACCGGCGATCTGGGATATGTTGATGAGGATGGCTATCTGTTCATCGTCGACCGCAAGAAGGACATCATCATCCGCGGCGGGGAAAATATATCCTGCATCGAAGTCGAAGATGCGGTCTATGCCCATGAGGATATGAGCGAATGTTCGGTCTTTGGCCTGCCTGATGAACGGTTTGGCGAACTGCCGGCGGTGGTTATCCGCACCAAGCAAGGGCGCGATCCGATCACTCCGGCTGCACTGCGGGCATTCCTGCTCGAACACATTGCCCCCTTCAAGGTGCCGCTTGAGGAGCATATCTTTGTGACCGATGATACACTCCCGCGCCTTGGCACGCAGAAGATCGACAAGAAACTGCTGCGTGAGCAATATACAGAGCGGATGGCCACTGCCTGATCGCGTGATGCACTCCATACAGGGAGGCGTTGGATGAACGCGCCCATAAACGCGTCCAATAAAGCGGGGCCCAAGCGGTCCGGGACGAGGCCGGGCAGCCGCCTCGCCCATCAGCGTGCCATATTCGACCGGCGCATGATTGCCGAAACCATCACCAAACTGGTGGAGGCGCATGGGCAAAAGGCGCGCCCGCACATCGTCAACACATTGCGCAATGCTCTGGACAAGGGTCGCGGCGAACTGGCGCGGCGACTAGCCGAAAAACCTTCGGCGGGGCATGAATGCGCGGGAGGACATGCGTTTCTGACGGATCAACTGCTGCGGGTGATCTACGACCACGTAACGGCCGATATCTACCCCGTCGCCAATCGCAGCGCAGCTGAACGGATCGCGCTGCTCGCGGTGGGTGGATACGGGCGCAGCGAGATGGCACCCTATTCGGATATCGACATCGCCTTCATCACGCCCATGCGCCGCGCGCCATGGTGCGAACAGGTGATCGAGGCAATGCTGTATCTGCTGTGGGATCTGGGCCTGAAAGTGGGCCATTCCAGTCGCACCGTCAGCGATACGATGCGCATGGCAAAGGAAGACCTGACGATCCGCACCGCTTTGCTCGAATCGCGGCTGGTATGGGGCGACGCCGACATTTACGAAGAAGCGCGCAGCCGGTTCTGGAGCGAGGTGGTACACGGCAGCGAGCGCGATTTCCTGACCGAGAAGCTGGAAGAACGCAACAAACGCCATCACCGCATGGGCGACAGCCGCTATGTCGTCGAACCCAACGTGAAAGAGGGCAAAGGCGGCCTGCGCGATCTTCAGACGCTGTACTGGATCGGCAAGTACATCCACCGCGCCGAAACCGCATCGCAGCTGGTCGATGTCGGCCTGTTCACCGCGTCTGAATATCGAAGCTTTCGCCGAGCCGAAGGGTTCCTGCTGGCGGTGCGCTGCCACATGCACGAGCTGGCTGGCCGGGCAGAAGACCGCCTGACCTTCGATCTGCAACGTCAGGTGGCCGAACGGATGAGCTTTGCCGATCGCCCCGGCAAAAGCGCGGTCGAACGCTTCATGCAGTTCTATTTCCTCCAGGCGAAGCGCGTCGGCAGCCTCAGCGGCGTCTTCCTCAGCGCGCTGGAAGAGGAAACCGCCAGGCGTAGCGTGCGCACCGGTCTGTTTGGCAGACGGTCGCGCGCGAAAACGCTCAACGGGTTCACCGTGCGCGATGGCACTATCAGCGTTCCTGCGGGCGCAGCGGGCGACGACTGGTTCGTGGAGGATCCGGTTCGCCTGATCGAGATTTTTCAATTGGCAGAAGAAAACGGGCTGACGGTTCATCCGCAGACGATGCGGCAGGCGGACCGCGATTCCCGGCTGATCGACAAAACGGTGCGCGCCGACCCGCGTGCCAACGCGCTGTTTCTCGATCTGCTGGGCGGAAAGCGCGATCCCGAAACCGTATTGCGCTGGATGAACGAAGCGGGGGTTTTTGGCCGCTTCGTGCCCGATTTTGGCCGGGTGAATGCGCAGATGCAGTTCGATATGTATCACCACTACACCGTTGATGAACACACGATCCGTGCCATCGGTCTGGTAAGCCAGATCGAACGCGGCCTGCTGCAAAAGGATCATCCGCGCGCGACCGAGCAGATCCACAAAATCTCCTCGCGCCGGGCGCTGTATGTCGCGGTCCTTCTCCATGATATCGCCAAGGGGCGCGGCGGCGATCATTCGGTGCTGGGAGCGGGCGTGGCCAAGCGGCTGTGCCCGCGCTTTGGTCTGGACGATCGCGAAACGGAACTGGTCGCGTGGCTGGTGCTGGAACATTTGTTGATGAGCCGCACCGCGCAGAAACGCGATCTCACCGATCCCAAGACAATTGAGGATTTCGTCGCCGAAGTGCAGTCGATTGACCGGTTGCGCAATCTTGCAATCCTTACTGCGGTTGACATTCGCGCGGTCGGGCCGGGCACGTGGAATAGCTGGAAGGGGCAGCTGCTCGGAGAGCTCTACGATGGTGCGCAGGAACGCTTGCGGCTGGGATACAAGCGGAACGGGCGAAAGGAACGCGTCGCGTCAAAGCAAGCCGCTGCGCGCGCGGCTCTGGGTGAGCGGGGCGATCTGATCGACACCGTGGGCAAACTGTTGGGCGATGCTTACTGGATCGCGGAGCCTGAAGACATCATCGCCCACAATCTGATCCAATACGCCGAAGCGCGAAGGCTGGATGAGGACCTGTCCATCCATTGCGAAGTCGATGAGGAACGCGGCGCAACGCTCGTCAGCGTCATCGCCGTCGATCATCCGGGCCTGTTTTTCCGTACCGCCGGTGGCATCCATCTGGCGGGCGCCAATATCATTGATGCGCGCATCCACACCTCTCGTAATGGATATGCAATCGACAATTTTCTGGTGCAGGACCAGCACTGCCAACCTTTCAGCGAGGCCGGGCAGATCGAACGGCTCAAACGCAACATTGTCGACGCGCTCATGGCCAAAATCGAACTTGTGTCGAAACTCGCAGCCCGCCCGCTGCCCAATTCGCGGTCAAAGGCGTTCAAGGTCGCCCCCACGGTGACGTTCGATAATGATGCCTCCAACCGCTTTACCGTGATCGAGGTGACTGCGCGTGATCGTCCTGCGCTGCTCAACCGGCTCTCCCATGTGCTGTATCAGGCCAATCTGATCGTGCAGTCCGCGCACATCACAGCCTATGGCGAGAGCGCGACCGATACGTTTTATGTCACCGATCTGACCGGGAGCAAGGTGAGCAAGCCCGACCGCCTGGCCGAGATCGAAGCCGCGCTGCTGGCCGCTTCGAGCGACAAGCGGCAGCGCCAACTGGAAAAGGCAGCATCCTGAACCGTTGAAGCACGGTTAGCACAAACAAACGACATGGGTTGCATTTGCGCTACCTATTTGTAATTGCGGTTTCCCCTACGTGAGGAGAGGCCAAAAACATGAAATTCCGCAAACCTGTGCGGCGCGCCATCGTGCTGCTTTCATCCACCTGCGCAATTACTGCCATCGCCACCCCTGGCGTTGCCTTTGCCCAGGACACATCCACTCAGGAAGAGATCGCTGACGAAGATACGCAGCCCCAGCGCGGCGGGTCGCTCGATTCCCTGAATCAGATCGTGGTCACCGGTACCAAGACGCAGAACGCGGAAGATGTGCAGGACGTTGCGCTGGCTGTCACCGCCTTCAACGCAGACACGCTGGAAGCACTTAAGGTGCGCGACATTCAGGGACTGACATTCCAGGCTCCCAACGTCTCGCTGGACCAGATTGGTACCAGCCGCGGCACCGCGAACTTCTCGATCCGCGGTCTGGGCATCAACTCGTCGATCCCTTCGATCGATCCCACCGTCGGCGTGTTCGTCGATGGCGTATATCTGGGCATCAATGGCGGTGTCGTGTTCGATATTTTCGACCTCGACAGCGTTGAAATCCTGCGCGGACCGCAGGGCGTGCTGTTTGGCCGCAACGTGACCGGTGGCGCGGTCGTTATAAACACCGGCAACCCGACCGAAGAGTTCACGGGCAAGTTTCGCGCGGCGGTCGACGGTCCGTTCGTTGATGGCGGTCGCGGCGGCGCGAACTACACCGCGAGCGGCGTTATCTCCGGTCCGATCGTAGAGGACACGCTGCTGTTCAAGGTCGGCGCCTATTACAACAATGACCAAGGTTATTTCACCAACCTGTTCGACGGATCGAACCATGGTGAGGCAGAAACAAAGATTCTGCGCGGCGCGCTTGAAGGGCGTTTCGGCGATTTAATGATCCGCGCCAAACTGGACTATTTCGAGAGCGATGGCGACGGACCCTCGGCCCAGAACCGCGCGATTTTCGAGCGGGATACGTTCGATTTTTCCATTAACGAACCGGGTTTCTATGCCAACGAAATCTGGACCGGATCGCTTACCGCCGAATGGGATATTGGGCAAGGTACGCTTACCAACATCTTCGGCTATCGCGATTACACCGCGCGCACTCGTGGTGACATCGATGCGACACCGGTGTTCCTGTTCCACTCGAACACACTGACGACGCAGGAGCAGATTTCGAACGAGTTGCGCTATGCGATCTCGACCGACCGGCTCGATCTTACCTTCGGCGGTTTCTATTTCGACCAAACCCTCGCCTATGACGAAAGTCGCGAATTGCGCCGTGATTTGCCGCCTCAATTTCAACCGCCTGTGTTCTTCGGCGGTGGCCGCCAGGATCATGAAGTGATCGGCGTGTTTGCCAACGCGCAGTACGAATTCATCGACGGACTTTCAATCATTGCCGGGCTGCGCTGGAATCAGGAAACGAAGGACGCGGCGGTCACTTATATTGTCCCGCGCCCACCATGTTCGGTGAACGCGGGCACCTGCCCAACCGGCACCCAGCCGTTCAATCCTGCAACCGAGACGAACGGCTTCACCGATGACGTTCGGTTCCGCAACCTTTCGCCCAAGGTTGGGCTGCAATACGAATTTGCTAACAGTCAGGTCTATGGCCACTGGAGCCGCGCATTCCGTTCGGGCGGTTACAACTTCCGCATCACGAACGTCGCGGTTTTCAACCGTGCGTTCAATTCGACGGGCAACCTGTTTTTCGACGAAGAGCAAGTGAACACCTATGAGATCGGCGGCAAGTTCCAGACCTTCGACGGAACCTTTACGCTGAACCTCGCGGCGTATCGTACCGAAGTGCAGGACATGCAGCGTGAAGTGAATCTGGCTGATCCGGGCGCGGGCGTGGTGCAGAACATTCTCAACACTGCGGATGCTACGATCACGGGTTTCGAGGCCGAGGCGCGCATGCGGCTTTCGGATGCGCTGATCGTCACCGCCAATATCGGCCTCATCGATGACGAGTACGATGAAATCCTGTTCGACATCTCCGGCGATGGTGTGATCAACCAGACCGATTTCGACCTGCGCCAGCCGCGCGTGCCCGAAGTCACCTGGGGCATGGGCTTCATTCACGAGCTTCTTCTTGGCGACAGCGAAATCCTGACGCGGGTGAATTATCAGTATCGTGATGAATTCGCGTACACTGACGACAATCTCGGCTTCATTCAGGATATCTCGAACCTTGAGGCGAATATCACCTGGGTGACGCCGATCGATGGCTTCTCGCTATCGCTCTATGGTCGCAACCTGTTCGACGAAGTGCAGGCGGGCGGCGATACGCAGGTGCCGTTTGGTGGCCCGCGGTCAACCGGAGTGCGCCAGCCGTTCTCCGACCGCCCCACAGCCGGCACGTTCTCACCGCTGCAACGCGGTCGGAACGTCGGCATCGAGGCATTGTTCGAGTTCTAAAAACAGAGCTTGCAGCGTAACAAAGGGGCGCTCCGGCAACGGGGCGCCCCTTTGCTTTGGGATCAACCGCGCGACCCGAACAATGCGGTGCCCACCCGCACATGAGTAGCGCCCAGTTGTACAGCGGTTTCGTAATCACCGCTCATCCCCATGCTGAGACCTTCCACCCCGTTGTCAGCGGCCAGCTTTGCCATCAGCGCAAAGAACGGCGCAGGCTCGATGTCGGCGGGTGGCAGGCACATCAGCCCGGCAACCGGCACTTCGGCGTCGCGCACTTTTCCCATAAACGTCGGCAAATCTTTAATTGGGCAACCGCCCTTCTGCGCCTCATCGCCGATATTTACCTGCACGAAACACGGCACACGCCGATCCGCTTTATCCATCGCCTTCGCAAGCGCTTTCAATAGGCTTGGCCGGTCGAGAGCGTGGATCGCATCGAACACCGCAACCGCATCGTCCGCCTTGTTAGATTGCAGCTGCCCGATGAGGTGCAGTTCCACATCGGGATAACGCTCTTTCAATGCGGGCCATTTGTCCTGCGTTTCCTGCACGCGGTTCTCGCCGAACACGCGGTGGCCAGCTTCCAGCAGCGATTCGATCCGTTCGGGCGGATGGGTTTTGCTGACCGCGATCACGGTGACGTCCTCGGGCCTGCGCCGCGCGGGCCTGCAGATGCGGGCGATATTGTCCTGAACCTGAGCGAGACGGGTGGCTGCACTTTCCATGACGGGCAGCTATAGCGTGATGATGCATGTTGCAAAGTCCCTCCCGGCGCACTGGCTGCTTTCCGATGCACGCAACGATGCCGTACTGGAAAATGCTATTGGTCGAATGCCGGGTGGATCGGGTTTAGTGTATCGTCACTACCACCTTGATGAACCACAGCGCGCGCGCCGTTTTGCCAGCCTGCTGCCCATCTTACGCGCGCGCGAGATTGTGGTGGTTGTCTCCGACGCATCGCAGACCGCGCGCGAATGGGGTGCGGATGGCTTTTATGGCGGGCCGGATCGAAAGCCTCCAGAGGGCCTCGTCTGGCCGGGTTCTGTCTGGATAGCGACCGCACATAATGAGCGCGAGCTTGCAGAGGCCAACCGGTATGGCGCGGATGCGGTGATGCTTTCCCCGGTATTTCCAACACGTTCGCACCCCGATGGGACCATCCTTGGGGCTGAGAAATTCCTGCAATTGGCAAATACTTCCACGATCCCGGTGATCGCGCTTGGCGGAATGAATGAGGAGCGCGCCCACGCGCTGGACTGGCCCTTCTGGGCGGCGATTGACGGGCTTTCATAAACCCCGCCTGCAGAGAGCCGCGCATCACCGTTCACCGCTCTTTGCTTGACCCGTGGCGGTTGAGGATTCATGATGTGTTCCCATCGTTAACCTCCCCCTTGCCAAGGAACCGGCATGGCCTCCCGCGCTGCTAACCCAAGAAAATCGACCGCCGATTGGCGTGCCGGGCTGCGCCGTTCGATCCGCAGAACCGTGCAGATGAGTGCGGCGGGAGCGCTGTTGCTGGCGATGGGGTTCCTGGCGCTCGCGCTGATGAGCTACACCCAGACCGATCCCAGTTCGCTGACAGCCGCCAGCGGAGACCAGATTGGCAACTGGATGGGCCGTTCGGGCGCATGGGTATCGAATGCGGTATTGCTGTATTTCGGCCTGCCCGGCGTGCTGTTATTGCCGCTGTTCTACATCTCCGCACGCAAGCTGTGGCACGATGTCGAACAAGACGATGATCTCGATGCGCAAGAAGACAATACGCGCTGGTGGGCGCCTTTGGGCATGTTGTTGCTTGCCATGGTGCTGCTGTCGAGCGTGCTGGCGCTGGCGATACCGGCACCGGGCTGGACCTTGCCCGCTCAATTGGGCGGTCTTTCGGGACTGCTGGGCGCAGGCGCGATAGAGGCCGTGGCAAATCGATTTGGCGGCGACGCATCGGGATGGATCATTCTTGGCGGCGCACTCGTTGCACTTGCCAGCGGTGTGGCGTTATTGACGCGGGTGTTTGCGATTGATTGGCGCGCGTTGCTGACATTGCCCGATTTTCTCTCCGCTGGCCCGGTTGCGGGAACCACGATGGGGCGGGTTCTGTCGCGCATACCAGGGATTGAACTGTCGCAACCGCGCCTTGCTCGTCCAGCCAGTCGTGACGGTGATGAAGTAGGCGATGTGATCGCTTCGCAATCCCGCACCCGGCAAGGGACGCAACGCGCACCTGTCGCCACAGATGCACCGCGCCGCTCGCCTGAAATCAGCGATCCCAGCGCCCCGCCCAAACGCGCCGCGGCAGCGAAGGCACCGCAGCGCGATATGTTCGCGTCGTTCGATCTGCCGCCGCTCGATCTGCTGGCCGAACCGCCGCCAAACAACGCGCGCCCGCTGGACAAGCTGGCGTTGGAACGCAACGCCCGGCTGCTTGAAAACGTGCTCGACGATTTCAACGTGAAAGGTGAAATCACCGCCGTTCGCACGGGGCCGGTCGTGACCATGTACGAACTGGAGCCCGCACCCGGCATCAAGGCCAGCCGCGTGGTGGGCCTCGCAGAAGACATCGCCCGCAACATGAGCGCGATCAGCGCGCGCGTTTCCACCATTCCGGGCAAGACCGTAATTGGCATTGAACTGCCCAATGCCGACCGACAGATGGTCGTGCTGAAAGAACTGGCCGCGTGCGCCGACTTTGTCGAAAGCAAAGGCAGTCTGCCGATCATTCTGGGCAAGGATATTGCCGGGGAGCCGGTGGTTGCGGACCTTGCCGCAATGCCGCATTTGCTGGTTGCGGGGACCACCGGATCGGGTAAATCAGTGGGTCTCAACTGCATTCTGCTCAGCCTGCTGTATACATTTACCCCGTCGGAATGTCGCCTGATCCTCATCGATCCCAAGGTGCTGGAGCTGAAAAGCTACGACGACATTCCGCACCTGCTGTCCCCCGTGGTGACAGAGCCCCACAAGAGCGTGCGCGCGCTGAAATGGGCGGTGGAAGAGATGGAAAAGCGGTATCGCATGATGAGCTCCATCAACTCGCGCAACATTCACTCCTTCAACGAGAAAGTGCGCGTTGCGGCGGCCAAGGGCAAACCGCTGGGCCGGAGAGTTGAAACCGGCTTCGATCCCGATACGGGCGAGCAATTGTACGAGGAAGAACAGCTGGATTACCAGCCGCTGCCGCAAATTGTGCTGATCGTGGATGAATTGGCCGATCTTATGGTCACTATCGGCAAAGAGATTGAGGTGCTGATCCAGCGCCTCAGCCAGAAATCGCGCGCAGCGGGCATTCACCTCATCATGGCGACGCAGCGGCCCAGCGTCGATGTCATCACCGGCGTGATCAAGGCCAACCTGCCGACCCGCATCAGCTTCAAGGTGACAAGCCGCATCGACAGCCGCACGATCCTGGGCGAACAGGGCGCAGAACAACTGCTGGGCAAGGGCGACATGCTTTACAAGCCCAACACCGGCGCGATGGTGCGTGTCCACGGCCCGTTTGTCAGCGACGAAGAAGTGGAAGCGGTCGCTGATTTTTGGCGCGCCCAAGGCACGCCCGAATATGTCGATGCCGTCACTGAAGAACCCGAGGATGGCGGGCTGATGTTCGACGACGATCTGACCGCCAGCGACAACCCCGAAGAGCGCAAATACAGACAGGCCTGCCAGATCGTGATCGAAAACCAGAAGGCCAGCGGATCATGGCTCCAGCGCCAGATGGGTGTGGGCTACAACACCGCGGCCAAATGGATCGAACGCATGGAAGGAGAAGGCTTGGTCGGCCCGGCAAATCATGTCGGACGGCGTGAAATCTTCCGTGACAGCGATGGCAACCCACTCTGACTAGGCAGACGTCGCTTACTTTGTGGCAAAATTATTACATCGGTGAAATTTTAATGTCCAACGTGATTGAAACGTGATGGAAAATTTCACTGGTCGTATAGTCTCTGAAAGGTTCAACTTCAGGGGAATATCTAATGTCGCATACGCGTGCCCTTATTGTCGGTAGCGGCCTTGCCGCACTGGCATTTGCCTCCCTTCCCTCGATCGCCCATGCCCAAAATAGCGAAATTTCAGAAGGGGCCACCACAGCACCGGATGCCAACCCGATCATCGTTACCGGTACTCGCCGCACCGACCGAACAGTCGCCGAAAGCGCTGTTCCGATCGACATCATTTCCGGTGAGGCGCTGCTCAATCAGGGCGCAACCGAAACGAACCGCCTGCTGAACAATCTTGTTCCTTCGTTCAATTTTCCCCAACCCTCGCTGACGGACGGAACGGATTCGCTCCGCCCGGCAACGCTGCGCGGCCTCGCACCCGATCAGGTTCTGGTGCTGGTCAATGGCAAGCGTAGGCACATCTCATCCCTTCTCAACCTGAATGGTTCCATCGGGCGTGGTTCGGCAGGTGTCGATCTCAACACCATCCCGGCGCTCGCGATTGAGCGGATTGAAGTGCTGCGCGATGGCGCCGCCTCGCAATACGGATCGGATGCGATTGCAGGCGTCATCAACCTGCAATTGAAAAAGCGCGAAGGTGGACGGGCACAGGCGACATTCGGCAAGTATTTTACACAATTGGAAGGGGTGTTCGATGTCGAAAACGTGCTGCCGACCCTAACGGGGTCCGCGAACGAAAGTCCGGTCATTACCTTTTCGGACGAAGAACGCACGCGGCGCGATGGCGATACCCTCACATTTGCGACCAATATCGGCCTACCCATCGGTGCTAGTGGCTATTTCAACTGGACAGCGGAATACCGCGACCGTTCGCCCACCAACCGTTCAGGCGCCGATCCCCGTCGCCAGTTCGTAGCTGCTGGTGATCCGCGCGAGACTACCTTCGATCGTTTCAGCCACCGGTTCGGCGATGGCAAATCGCAAGATCTCAACTTCTTCATCAATGCCGGCGTCGATCTTGGCACCGATTTCGAGATATATTCCTTTGGCAGCTACGGCATTCGCGATGGTAATGGCGCGGGCTTCTATCGCCGCTCACTCGATGCGCGTAACCGCGATTTTTCGGCCTCGACCACCACTTTCGTTCCGTTCTATCCCGAAGGTTTCCTGCCGCTGATCAACAGCGACATTGAAGATATTGCCGGTGTGCTGGGCGTGCGCGGGGAAGTCTCGGGCTGGAACGTCGATCTTTCGGTCAACTACGGTTCCAACCGGCTGGACTACCTTATCACGAACACCTTCAACACATCGCTTGGCGGGGCGAACAGCCCAACCGCGTTCGATGCGGGCGGTTTGCGTTCGGGACAGACTTCGATCAATTTCGACGCACAGCGCACACTCGATCTCGGCTTTGGCGACACGTCACTGGCATTCGGCGGCGAATATCGCGACGAAAATTACCGCATTATCGCGGGCGATCTGGGCAGCTACATCGCTGGGCCGTTTTCCGCAGCACCATTTGGCGCTGCCCCAGGGGCGCAGGTGTTCCCGGGTTTTGCGCCCTCGACAGAGATCGATGCTTCACGCAACTCCTACGCCGCCTATATCGAAGTCGATACCGATATCTCAGACGCCTTCAACATCCAGCTGGCGGGCCGGTATGAGGATTATTCGGATTTTGGCAGCACCATCAACGGCAAGGCCGCCGCGCGGTTCGAGCCGATTGACGGTATTGCAATTCGCGGCGCGATTTCAACAGGGTTCCGTGCACCCGGCCTTGCTCAGCAATTCTTCTCGACCACTTCGACCAACAATGTCGGCGGTCAGCTGATCGAAATCGGCACCTTCCCGGTCGCATCTCCCATCGCAGTTGCGCTCGGATCGGAGCCGCTTGAAGCTGAAACCTCGGTCAATATCAGCGGCGGGGTAGTGTTCACTGTGGTCCCCGGGCTCAATGTGACGGTGGACTATTACAACATCGACATTTCCGACCGTATCGTGCTGACAGAAAACCTTCAGGGTGCGGATGTCGTCGCGATCCTTCAGGCTGCCAATGTGATCGGAACATCGGCCCGCTTTTTCATCAACGGGATCGACACCCGCACCGAAGGCCTCGACATTGTCGGCAGTTACCGTGTGCCGGATTTCGGGTTCGGTCGCTTTACCCTGAATGCCGGTTTCAACCTCAACGAAACTACAATTACGGATCGCCGCACTTTCAGCGGATTTACCGCCAACCGGCTGTTCGCGAGGCAGGAAAGCATCCGACTTACCGACGGACAGCCGAGCAACAAGCTAAACCTCGGCCTGACGTGGGACAATGAACCGTTCGGGGTGACTATCAACGCCAACCGGTTTGGTGAAGTGCTGATCCCCGATGGAGTGACCACCACATCGGCCGCCGGGTCCACCCAGCAAATCCGCAACGATATCAGCGTCGCTGCTGGTGACGCGCCAGGTGATTTCGAACTTTCACCGTCTTGGGTACTCGATCTGGAGGTGCGTTTCAATCCGCTCGAAAGCGTGCAGCTGGCTTTGGGCGCAAACAATCTGCTGGATCAATATCCCGATCGTCTGCCGTTCGGCACGGTCGATGGGGTGAACTTCGGCATCAACAACGCCTTCCTGCCGTATTCCTCGCAATCGCCGTTCGGGTTCAGCGGACGGTTCCTGTACGGACGCGTGTCGATCGAATTCTGATCGCGCCGGGATCATAATTTAGTCATGAAAGGGGCCGTGTTGCAATTGGCAGCACGGCCCCTTCGTTATTGAGGCGAAGCTGCGTCGGTTTGGCGTCGAGCCGCCCGACACTATGCTCCGGTCAGATCTTTGCGCGTCATGGTAATTTGTCCGCTCACCTTGGCCGCGTTCTCTTCCATCTTTTCCGGCGACAGCGCGACCAGACCAATTCTGGCGAGCGGGCCGTCCTTCTTCCAGTTCTTGATCCATTCCTGAAGATACAAATCGAGGCCCGGAATTGCACGCATATGCGCTTTCTTTACATACACGTACAGCGGGCGCGCGCCCGGATAGGCGAAGCTGGCGATATTGTCGTAGGTCGGATCTACCCCGTTCATCGGCAGGCCCTGCACTTTCTGAGAATTTTCATCGAGATATGAGAAACCGAATACGCCCACGGTGCGCGGATTGGCCTCAATTTTCTGAACAATCAAATTGTCCTGCTCTCCCTGATCGGAATAGGCCCCATCCGAACGGACCTCTGTGCAGATCGCCTTGTGTTCGTCCTCATCGGTCTCTTTCAGAGCTTTCATCGCCGGATTGGTGTCGCAGCCGACTTCGAGCACCAGTTCTTTCAATGCATCGCGCGTGCCCGATGAACTGGGCGGGCCATAAACAAGGATAGGTTCGTCCGGAAGTGAGGGATCGACATCTGCCCACGTCTTGGCGGTCTGTTCGCCGCCATAGGGGCGCGCCGCCAGCGCTTCGTAAACGATCTTGGGAGACAGGTTCAACATGATGCCTCCTCTTGCCGAAGCGAAGGCAATACCATCCAGCCCTACCTGCAATTCAATGATATCCTTGACATTATTGCCTTGGCACTTGTCGAACTCTGCCAATTTCATGCGCCGCGAAGCATTGGCCATATCGGGCGTGTTCGCGCCGATCCCATCGCAGAAAAGCTGGATGCCGCCGCCGGTCCCAGTGCTTTCAATGAGCGGTGACTTACTGTCCGGATTGGAACGCGCGTAACTTTCGGCGACTTGCTTGGCAAACGGATAGACGGTGGAAGATCCCACTGCCCGAATTGAGTCCCGCGGGGTTTCAGCACACCCGGAAAGCAGCAGCCCCGCCAACGCGACCATTGCGAGCAATTTGGGCAATGTCGGCAATGCGGCGGCGTGCATTTGCGGCGAAACATTCATGAACATCATGGTGAATTGGGGCTCCGGTAAGGGATCGCCGGTTACAGCGCATCTATGACATCGCAATGACGTGGCCCTGCCCCATTGCGTGGTTGTATCTCCGGCATGGGTGAAATGCACGCAATCCGGTCCTGCATCACAGCTTTGGCAAACCGTGGCTGGCGCTGGATATCCACAGTATTTTTCCTTTTTTATCGGAGACTTGTAAAACTCTCATCCTGTAATTCGCAGCGCCCGAATTTAAGTCATTCATAACCGCTTACCACTATGCTGCCGCGCATGGATCGCCGCTGGCTCATTCCTTTGCTTTGCGCCATGGCGGTGCTGCTGGCGAGCCTGTCTGCTCAGCCAGCCTTTGCGCATACAAATAAGGATGCGCCAGCCAGCATCGCGCCACGCTGCCATGCGAGCGCTGGGCTGGACCAGACATTCGAACAAATGGCCGCGCAGCCGCGTTCGGGTGGCGCGTGGAAATGTTCAGGCGGGAACTGGATCGCACACGAACCCGCGGCTTTTCTCCTGTTCGACCGGGAAAGCTGGGAAGGCCGCGCAATACCGCGCTATTTCTTCAGCCGCATCGCGCGTCATCGCAGCATCGCCTTTGCCGTGGTGGATGCCGATGGCACGATCAGGACAGAAAAATTTGTCGAAAGCGAGGCGCGCCCGTTTGCCTCTGGCCCGGTTTTCCAGCTGCAGTTGCCGCGCATCACTGATCAGACCGTCGCGCTGTTGGTTCGGGTCGAACGGCCACATTCGGTGCCCTTGCTGACAGAAGCTCGCATTTCCCCGAAGCCCAACCGCGCCGAATGGTCGCAATTTCATGTCCTGACACTCGCCTTCGTGATCGGGATGCTGGTGTTGCCATTGCTGTTCGACATAAGCTTTTTCTTGGTGCTGCGCGAACGGTTCGTGCTGCTGCACGCGGCCATGGTGGTGGCAATGATTACCTATATCATGTTTGCAGGCGGGCTTATCTCGGTGTTGGGCATCTTTTCCGTCCCAGTCATTGCGGTAGGCGGTCCGTTCGCATGGGCAATCGGATGCGGCATATCGGCGTTTTTCCTTGCAGAATTTCTGGAGGATGCAGCGCAGTCGCATGTGATGCGCAGGTTGACGATTGCAGGCGGCTGGTGGGCGATTTGCGTGCCCGGTTTCGCTGCATGGCAATTCCACGCCACGCAGTCGGTCGATGACCGGATGTATTTCTACGGTTTTATTCCGGTCATCCTGATCATCACAGCGGCCATCGCCGAGGCGGTCGGGCGCGGCAGCAGGAGTGCCCGGTTTATAGCTGTGGCTTGGACACCTATCATCCTGGCTTCGGTAGAGCGTCTGACGCGGGGAATGGGCTGGCATGTCGGCTCTTCCACGCTCGATCTGGCGTTGTACGTAGCGACAGGGTTTGAGGTGATCGTGATGAGCCTGGCGGTTGCCGATCGGCTGCTGGCCTTGCGGCAGGAGCGCGATGCCGCACGGACCGAGGCGCGGATGCTCGAGCAGCTATCGGAGCGTGACGAGTTGACAGGTTTGCTCAACCGGCGCGGGCTGGAAACGCAGTTCGACGAATTCTTCCGGCGCGGTTTCGATACGTTTGCGCTGATCGACCTCGACCGGTTCAAGCAGGTGAATGACAGGCACGGCCACCAGATCGGCGATGCCGCGCTGGTCGCATGCGCGCAGGCCCTGCGCAACGATCACGACCCCGATCTGATGGCAGCGCGGCTGGGTGGTGAGGAATTCGTAGTGATGCTGCGAGGCGATAACAGCGTTCAGCGCGCCGATGCCCTGCGACAGGCGATTCCGATGCGGATCGCCGCCAGTGTGCATGGGCTCGAAGCGCCCGTCACCGCCAGCATGGGCGTCGTCGAGATACCCCACGCGCGCACGGCGATGCTGTTGTTTGACGAATTGTACGCGCGCGCTGACACGCTGATGTACGAAGCGAAGGCATCAGGCCGCAACCGAATGGTGTATGAACGCCTGACCCTTTTCCCTAGACCGGCGCAGCAACAGCCGACATTCCCCGGCTTTCCACCAGCGCCAATCCCGGCAGAGACGCACTTGCGACGGCGTCGCAGGCGCTCCGCCTGATCGCAACATTGCGCTTCAGGAGACTGGCTGAAACGACGCAATCACGTCTGGCCGCACACGCGCCAGCCGACCGGTTTTCCGATCAAGCATCGCCCACGTGGTGCGCGCGGATACCAGGAGTTTGCCGGCCTCGTCCCGGAATTCGACAATGCGCACCGACTTTGCCCCTGTGGGAGGTTCGGGAATCCACGTCATGCCAATCGCGCTCTGGCCCGCGGCGATGTTTCCACGATAATCAATCTCATGCCGGATCACGACCCAGAAGAACGCCGCGTGATATTCTGGCAATGCTGCCGCATCCCAGTGCGCGGTCGCCATGTCCTGAATCCATTGCACCCACACGGCGTTGTTCACATGCCCCAACTCATCAATGTGATCGAGCTGCGCGGTGAAGGTGCGGGTGAACTGGTGGTTCATTGCTGGCCGATTCGTTATCCGCGTCGCATGATCGCGGCAAGACCTCGCCGCATCAAGACAATCTTAGACCGTTTGGACTATGCTTGCAGCAGCGCAGGAGTGCCAAAGAGAAAGCCAAATGAACGAGGACGACCCGGAGAAACGCCAGCGACGTGCATTCAAGCCTAATGCAGATTTCAGCGCGAAGCGGCCCGGCGCGCGCAGTTTCATCCTGTCGCCTGATGGTGCGTTCATCCATCAGGATGGCAAGCTGGAAACGGTGGCCGATGCAGTGGACTTTTTCTGGTCGGTCATCGCGCGCACCCCGTCAGGTTGGTCCAATGCAACGAAGGGATACAACTACCTGCTCGACCGCGCGCTCGAAGCGGACCGCGAGGATGTCCGCCGAACGCTTGGCTGGATCGAAGCAGCGCTTGCGCAGCGCGACCGCGATGCCGCAACGGCGGCGTGCAAATATCTCTGTGCCATGCCTTCGCCGCTTTTGGCAGGCGATTACGGGCGGCTGCTGGCGGTGTTCAACAGTCGAATCGTTGGCATGGTGTGGCAGGTCACCCCCAGTCTCGACGTCAGGCATCTGCCTCCGCGCATCCCGAAGTTTGGGCAAGAGGCCGGGTTCGGCATGATCCGCGCGGTGCCGGAACTGTATGAAAAACTCGCGATGTTCGGCCCCGAGATGGAGGACGTTGTTATAGGGCTGGTGGAGGAAGCGATCCGTTACGATGTTTCGCTTCCCCCCAGCCTCATCAATCTTGTCCGCTCATCCCCATCTGCCACAGGATGAAGCTGAATTCCTCCGCTGTTTCATACAGCGAATTCCACCGGCCCGATTTGCCGCCGTGGCCTGCGCCCATATTGGTTTTCATCAGCAGCACATTGCCATCGGTTTTCATGTCGCGCAGGCGAGCGACCCATTTGGCCGGCTCCCAATAAGTGACGCGCGGATCGTTAAGACCGGCGGTCACCAGCATTGGCGGGTAATCCTGTGCCTTGACCTGATCGTAAGGGCTGTAGCTCAGGATATAGGCGAACGCCTGCTTGTCTTCGATGGGGTTGCCCCATTCCTGCCATTCGCCCGGCGTCAGCGGCAGCTCCTTGTTCAGCATGGTATTCAGCACATCGACAAACGGCACATGCGCGACCACAGCGCCGTATTGCGCAGGGTCTTCGTTGACGATTGCGCCCATCAGCTCGCCCCCGGCGGAACCGCCGCTCGCGGTGACCATGCCCTCTGCGGTGAAGCCCTTGGAGATCAGGCCTCGCCCGACATCGACGAAATCGTTGAAGGTGTTGGTCCGTTCATTGAGCTTGCCTTGAAGATACCAGCGCCGCCCCAGATCATCGCCGCCGCGAATATGCGCGATGGCATAGGCAAAGCCGCGATCCACCAAGCTGAGGCGCGAGGTCGAAAAGCCGGGCGGAATGGCGTAACCATACGCGCCATAGGCGTACAGATGCAGCGGCCCCGGCCCCTCGATCCCAGCCTGTTCAAGCAGTCGCTTGCGATCCTTGTGCATTACCACGCTGACAGGGACCATGGTGCCATCGCGCGCTTCAATGGTGAGCCGCTCGGTCACATACTGGCCTGCGTCATAACCGCTGGGAATTTCCTGTTGCTTGAGCAGATCGAGAGAGGCGCTGGCGACATCGTAATCGAACACCGAATCCGGCGTCACCATGCTTTCATAGGCCAGCCGCAGCTTTGTCTGGTCATATTCCGGATTGTTGGAAAGGCCCGCAGAAAAGCTTGCTTCGGGAAATTCGATCACCCGTCCCAGCGCCGGGGTGTCATAGCTGCGGATCTGGATCTGATCGAGGCCGTTCAGCCGGCCCTCGGTCACAAAATACCCTTTGAACAGATCGAACCCGGTCAGGTAGAATTCGTCCGTTCCGGCAATCACGGTCTGCCAGTTGCCGGGCGTATCAAGGCTGGCCTTGGCGAGGCGGAAGTTAATGTGATCATCGTTGGTCCAGACCCACAGCTCACCCTCGCGGATGTCGACATTGTACTCGACACCCTTTGCACGGGGCTTGACCAGCACAGGTTTGGCGGTGGGATTGTCGGCGGGGACAAAGCGCACTTCGCTCGTCTCGTTGTCGCCAGTGGAGATGATCAGGTAGTCTTCTTGCGCGGTCAGCCCGGTACCAACCGAAAAGCTCTCGTCCGCTTCGGCATACAGCACCACGTCCTGATCGACCTGGGTGCCAATCGTGTGCAGCTTCGCCTCCAGCGTGCGCCAGTTCTCGTTTGCCGGGCCATAGACCAGTGCAGTGTCGTTCGCGACCCAAGTGAGGCCAGTACGGATACCGGGAATCTCATCGGTCAGCAGTTCACCGGTTTGCAGATCCTTGATCCGGGCGGTGTAGCGTTCGGACCCGTTGGTGTCGGTCGAATAGGCCAGATACCGCCCTGATTTGCTGACCGAGAACGCGCCGAGGCGGAAATATTCCAGCCCCTCTGCCAGGGCGGTTTCATCGAGGATCAGGTCGCCCCCTGCATCCGCCGCCGCACCCACCGGTTTGCGGTAGTGTTTGCGATATTGCGCGCCTTCCTCAAATTCGGACCAGTAGAGGTAATCGCCATAACGTTGCGGAACGGTCGAATCGTCTTCCTTGATCCGCGCCCGCATCTCCTCGAACAGCTTCTCGGTCAGTGCCGCCTGCGGTGCCATGTTCGCCTCGAACCAGGCGTTTTCGGCCTTTACGTAATCCAGTACGTCCTCATCATCGACCGTGGGATAGGATTTGTCGTAGAGCCAGTCGTACGGGTCTTCGATGGTGATCCCATGATGGGTGTAGCTGTGAGGACGCTTTTCCGCGACCGGTGGAGCGGTTGGGGCAACTTCCTTGGAACTCACGCTGGGCATTTCCTTATGATTGTCGGCTTGCACTGCGGTCATCGGAGCAAGGGCAAGTCCCGCCGCACAGCAAAACATGCCGAGGCGGAATGTCGGAAGGGTGTTCATGAAGGTGCGATCCTTTTCGGCAAAGCTGCCGCGCGGGTGGAAAGCGCGCGGCGAAACAGCTATGTTGGCAGCTTGTAGACACACATGCGCGCGACCTGCAATCCTGGTTGCGCGCGAAAGGACCGAACCGATGCTGATGCAGACCCATGAAGCCCGCCTTGCAGCCCTTCGAGAGGAGTTGAAGTGCCGCGATCTCGATGGGTTTGTTGTTCCGATCAGCGATGAATTCATGAGCGAATATGTCGGTGAATATGCGCAACGCCTGGCGTGGCTCACAGGCTTTGGCGGGTCGGCTGGCTTTGCCGCAGTCACACGGACCCATGCAGCAATTTTCGTCGATGGGCGTTACACCGTGCAGGTGCGCGATCAGGTGGATGGCGCGCTGTTCGATTATCGCTCCGTGCCGAAGGATACGCTGGGCGACTGGCTGAAGGAAGTGGCGCATTCGGGCGCTCGCATTGCCTATGATCCATGGCTGCATACGTGGAAATGGGTAGAGGCGCTGGAGGCGCAGGTTGAGCCTGCGGGCATCGCCATGGTCCCGGCAGACAGCAATCCGATCGACGCGGTGTGGGCTGACCGGCCCTCACCATCGGGGGCGCGAGCACTGATCCAGAACGAGGAACTGGCCGGGCAAAGCTCAGCGCAGAAACGCGCTCAGGTGGCTGACTGGCTGACGAAGGAAGGGCTTGATGCAGCGGTGATCCCGGCGCTCGATTCGATTGCCTGGCTGCTCAATATCCGGGGTGAGGATGTGTCGCACACACCGGTCACGCTATCGTATGTGATCGCCCATGCCGATGGCCGCGCCGATCTGTTCATCGCGCCTGAAAAGGTCACGCCCGAACTGGTTCAGCATCTGGGTAACGCGGTCACCATCCGCGACCGAGACGTCTTTGGCGGTGCGCTCAGCGACTTTTCCGGCAAGAAAGTGAGCATCGATCCCGATTTCGGAGTTGTCGCCATCGCGCAAGGGTTGCGTGCAGGCGGCGCGAATTTTATTTTCAAGCAAGACCCGACAATCCTTGCCAAGGCGGTAAAGAACCCTGCCGAGATTGCCGGCCACCGCGATGCGCAGGCGCGCGACGGCGCGGCGGTCAGCCGATTCCTGCGCTGGCTGGAAATCACCGCGCCGTCGGGCACGGTCGATGAACTGGGCGCGGCAGCAAGGCTGGAGGGGTTCCGGCGCGAACACGGCGACCTGCGCGACACCAGCTTCGATACGATTTCCGCTGCCGCAGGACATGCCGCACTGCCGCATTACAAGGTCGATGAGGACAGCAACATCACCATCCCGCCGGGCTCAATCTATCTCGTCGATTCGGGTGGGCAATATCCCGCTGGCACCACCGACATCACCCGCACCGTCTGGATCGATACACCCGCAGGATCGGCCCCCACTGCCGAGATGAAGGATCGTAACACACGTGTCTTGAAAGGCCATATCCAGCTTGCCTGCGCGAAGTTTCCGCAGGGCACCAGCGGTGGCCAGCTCGATGCGCTGGCGCGGCAATATCTGTGGGAAGCGGGCGTGGATTACGCACACGGCACCGGGCACGGCGTCGGCAGCTTTCTCTCCGTCCACGAAGGGCCTCAGCGCATCGGCAAACCAGGCGGCGGGCAGGCAGGCACGGGCCAGGAATTGTTCGCCGGGATGATTTGTTCGAACGAGCCTGGCTACTACAAGCAGGATGCGTTCGGCATCCGGATCGAAAATCTGGTGCTGATCGTGGAGGCCGATATTGCCGATGCGGAAGGACGGTATCTGGGCTTTCAAACGCTGACTTTCGTACCGCTGGACCGGCGGCTGATCGAACCGGCTTTGCTGACTCCGATCGAGATCGCGTGGGTCGATCGGTACCATGCGCAGGTGCGAAAAATTCTCGTGCCGCAGCTCGAGGGAGAGGACCGCGCATGGGTGGAACGCGCGACCGCGCCGCTTCTGCAGTGATTGCGCCACAGACTATGTTCCTGTAATGTTCTGTCTTACCGAGTCGCAAGGGAGACAGCGCACATGATCGGATACGTAACGCTTGGGACCAATGATCTGCCGCGCGCAGCGACGTTTTACGATGCACTGGCAAAACATTTCGGGGTTGGCCGGATGATGGACTTCGATAGCTTCATCGCTTGGGGTGAGATGGGCGGCGCGCCAGGCATCGCCGCGACTGCGCCCTTTGATGGTGAACCGGCCACCGTCGGAAATGGCACAATGGTCGCATTGCAGGCCGAAGACCCAGAGATGGTCCATGCTATCCACGCCACGGCGATGGAACAGGGCGGCAGCGACGAAGGCGCGCCCGGACCGCGAGGCGATGACGGCTTTTTTGCAGGGTATTTCCGCGATCCCGACGGCAACAAGCTGGCGGTATTCTGCATGGTGGATGCGGAGTGACCGATGCTCTGCGGCTGGGCGAGGAGTTCATCCATCTGGGACTGGGCGCGACGGCGGTGCCGCAGCCCCCGTTCAGCGGGATGGACTGGTATGAGGAGTATGGCGCGCGCCACGGCGATGATGGGCACGAAGGGCGGCTGGTATCGCAATACACCTTCACCGAAAACTGGCCGAGCTGGGAAATGCACCCCTATGGCGCGGAGGTGGTGATCTGCACGGATGGCGCAATGGACCTCACGCAGGAACTTCCCGATGGATCGCGCCAGACCGTAACGATCGCGGCAGGCGAATACGCAATCAACCCTCCCGGCGTCTGGCACATCGCCGACGTTGATGGCAGCGCCACCGCAATCTTCATCACGGCGGGCGAAGGCACCCAGCATCGGCCCCGCTAAACCTCTTGCAGATTGCGCGCGCATGAATGGGCCGTCCAGCCCGATACATTGTGCGACAAATTGATCGGAGGTCGGGATAATTCTGCGACACAGCGCCTGTAGAACCGGCGATGTGAGTTGCGGTGAACGTTTGAAGTGACCCTTACCCCAAAGGCACCTCTGGCCCACTGCATCAGGGCTGGCGACCGGCCCCTCCCCTCAAAGCTGCGCCTCCCCTGACGCAGCACGCCGGTCCCAGACTTGTCTTTGCCCAAAGTCCGATCTGCCATTCGCTGGACAATCGCCGCAACTCTTCGATACGAACTTGATGTTGGAGACAGATACGATGCATAAATTCACTCTTTTGGTTGCTGCCAGTGCGCTTGCATTGGGCGGAGCCGGGATCGCCTTCGCCAGCCAGCATGGCGGGCATGGCGGTTTTGAACACGCCGACGCCAATGGTGATGGCAACGTCACCCTTGAAGAAGCCAAGGTACAGGGCGCGACCCGCTTTGCCCGGATGGATGCCAACGGCGATGGCGCTATCAGCCGGGATGACCGTGCCGTTCGCGCCCAACAGCGCTTTGCGGACGCCGATGCCGATGCCGATGGCGAACTGACACCACAAGAAATGACTGCCGCACGCGAAACGCGCAGTGGCGAACGAGCCGAACGTCGCGCCCAAAAACGCGCGGATCGACAGGTGCGTATGTTTGAAACCCTCGACACCGATGGCAGCGGCGGTCTCAGCGCAGCCGAGCTTGAGGCGGGCAAGGACATGATGCGTGAGCGGCGCGGCAAGCGCCGAGGCGATGGCGGCGAACGCTTGGGTCGCCGCGGGGGCGGCGGGCGCGATCGCGGGATGATGCGCCGCGCGGACGCCAATAACGACCAGATGATCAGCCGGACCGAATTTGACGCCGCTATCGAAGCGCGCTTTGCCCGCGTCGACACCGATGGCGATGGTGCGATCACCGCAGATGAAATCGCCGCTGCAAAGGAAGCGCGCAAGGCCCGTCGTGGCGCGCAAGCCGATGGACAAGGCGCGGGTTCCTAAACCTGCGTCCTGCCAGTCTTGCCGATCCGGCGCGCATGGCCCCCCATGTGCGCCGCATTGGCGTCTATCTAGGGCGCAATCGCTCGCCCAGTGCGACGGTTCGCACTAAGAGGCAATCATGAGCAAACCCGATACGCCTGAGCAAACCCTCACCCGCGTCCTCCTGGTCGATGATGAGGCGACCTTGCGTGAACCGCTGGCGGAATACCTTTCGGGGCAGGGCTTCGAAGTGATCGAGGCGACCGGCGCCGCTCACGCCCGCACTTTGATGGCCGCCGGGCCGACCGATGCAAGGCCCGACATCGTCCTGCTCGACATAATGATGCCGGGCGAGGACGGGATTTCGCTGTGCCGCCATCTGGTCGAAACGCAGCGCCTTCCGGTCATCTTCCTGACCGCAAAAACCGAAGCGATGGACCGCATCGTCGGACTGGAACTGGGCGCTGACGATTACGTACTCAAGCCTTTCGAACCGCGCGAACTCATCGCGCGCATCCGCACCGTGCTCCGCCGGGTCGCGCGCGGCCCCTCGCCCGAGACAGCGGCGGAGGACTGGATCTATCATTTCGAGGGCTGGTCGCTCGACCCGCTAAAGCGCAAGCTGACCGATGCCGATGGCGTGAGCGTACCGCTTTCCACCGCCGAATTTCGCCTCTTGCGCGCTTTCCTCGACCGTCCGCGCGCCGTGCTGGACCGCGACCGACTGCTCGACATCGTGCAAGGGCGCACTGCGCATTTGTTCGATCGCGCGGTCGATAATCAGGTGAGCCGCCTGCGCCGCAAGATCGAAGTGGACAGCCGCGATCCGCAACTGATTCAGACAGTGCGCGGCGGCGGATACCTCTTTGCCGCGCAGGTCCGGCGCGACCCGCCCGAGCGTTCCGGCGCACGATGAAGCGCCTGTTCCCCCAAAGTTTGCTGGGCCAGGTCATGGCCAGCGCTATGCTGGCGCTACTCATTGCGCAGATTGTATCGGCAGTATTGTTGTACCACGCAGGCGAGGAACGGCGCGAATTGTTCGCGCTGAACGCGGTGGCATTTCAGCTGGTTGCGGGTTCGGACAAGTCCGAGCAATTGCCGCCATCGGCACAGCGAGCAGGGCGCAATCGCTTTGCTGGCGAAGCCGCAGGCATGGGCGGCGGACGCAGGCTTCCCCGAATGCTGCGGTACAGCGTTGCCGACGTGTCGCCCATTGCGCCGCAGGAACGTGGCATCGACCCGGCCCGCACGCAAAAGCTGCGCGAGCTGCTTGAAATTGAGGGGATTGCACCGTTCCGTGTCGAAGTGGCCTCGCGGCGTGCGAGCGAAGATCGTGCGCTGGTTGACTTCGCAAGAGAAAGGCCGCGCTTTGCCCAGCGTTCCGACTGGCGCGAACGGCGAGTATTCATCGCCGCTATCCAGCGCACCAAAGGCAGCCCGTGGGAAATCGCGCGTGCATTTGATCGACCTCGCCCGCGCGGCCAAATCGGTCTGCTAATCATGCAGACCCTGGTGCTGTTCGCATTCTTGTTGGCAATCCTTTACTTCGTGTTGCGCCGGATCACCCGCCCGCTGGAATTGCTGACGCAGCGCGTTGCGGACTTCTCACGGTCCCCCGGACACGCGGTGCTGATGGAGGAAAGCGGACCCGCGGACATTCGCCGTCTGGTAGCGGCCCATAACGCGATGGAAGCGCGGATCGCGGGAATGCTGGATGAAAAGGACGTGATGCTGGGCGCGATTGGTCACGATCTGAAAACCCCGTTGGCAGCGTTGCGCGTGCGGGTCGAAAGCGTGCCGGACGACGTGCAGCGCGCCCGCATGGCCGACACTATCGAGGACATCACCCGGACCCTTGACGACATTTTGTCGCTCGCCCGCGTCGGACGCATCGGTCTTGGCAGTGGCGGGGCGGCGAGCGGAGCCAATGGTGCAGAGCCTGTAGATCTGGGTGCACTGGTCGACAACGTAGTCGAAGAATTCGAGGATTTAGGTGACCCGGTGACGGTGACGCCGCCGCCGAAACGGCTGGTCGCAACGGTGCAGGAAATCTGGCTCAAGCGGGCGATGCGCAACCTTGTTGGCAATGCTGTACGATATGGCGGTGCGGCGCGCGTATCGCTGTTTGCGGACGAAGGCGGCACTCGCCGCATACTTGTGCTGCGGGTGGACGATGATGGGCCGGGCATCCCTCAGGACCGGATCGTCGATATGCTGGAGCCCTTCACGCGCGGAGAGGTGTCTCGCAACCGTGCGACGGGCGGCGCTGGTCTTGGCCTGACGCTCGCGCGTGCGATTGCGGTGGCACACGAAGGCGAACTGGTTCTGGCCAACCGCATGGACGGCGGCAGCATCGCCGGTTTGCGCGCCGAAATTCGTTTGCCGGGTTAGGGCAAGCCGCCAGCGTTATCGCATCAACCCGCCGATCAGGTTGCGCACGAACCGTCCGGCGACCGGGCCGGCAAGATCGGTCGCGATTGACCCTGCAGCAGACGTGATGCCGGACGCCATCGGGTTGGCTCGGCTCTTCTTGCCCAGCACTGCCGACGCCGCCGCGCCCGCCAATCCGCCCGCAGCAACCTGCGTGCCACGCGACAGCGCCTTGCCCCAGATCGAGGTCGATTTGCGCGACCGCTTGCCTACTTCCTCAGCGCCCACCGCCTCGACTTCCTCGGCGGTGACCGCGGCGTCCTGCGCCTTGGCCAGCAGCACTTCTTCTGCGCTTTCCCGGTCGATCGCCTCGTCATATTTTCCCGCAAACGGGCTGACCGACTGGATGATCGCGCGCTCTTTTGCATTCACTGGGCCGAGGCGAGAACGCGGCGGCTTTATCAGCGTTCGCTGAACCACGGTGGGCGCGCCATCCTCATCCAGTGTCGATACCAGCGCCTCGCCCACTTTCAACTCGGTGATGGCCTCTTCGACGTCCAGATTCTTGTTTATCCGGAAGGTTTCTGATGCCGCCTTGATCGCGCGCTGATCGCGCGGGGTAAACGCGCGTAAGGCATGCTGCACCCGGTTGCCTAATTGGCCCGCTACCTCCTCCGGGATGTCGATGGGGTTTTGCGTGACGAAAAACACGCCCACCCCTTTTGACCGGATCAGGCGCACGACCTGCTCGATCTTGTCCTGCAACGCCTTTGGCGCATCATCGAACAGCAGATGGGCCTCATCAAAGAAGAACACGAGCGTCGGTTTTTCAGGATCGCCGATTTCGGGCAGGGTTTCGAACAGCTCAGCCAGCAACCACAGCAAGAAAGTGGCGTAGAGTTTGGGGCTGCGCATCAGCTTGTCCGCGGCCAGCACGTTCACATGGCCGCGCCCGGCATCGTCAACTTTCAGGAAATCGTCGATCTCCAGCGCCGGTTCGCCAAAAAAGTGATCCGCACCTTGCGCCTCAAAACTCAATAGTTGGCGCTGGATCGCGCCGACCGAAGGTTTGGATACGTTGCCGTATTTACCCGAAAGCTCGGACGCATTCTCATTCGCCCATTGCAGCATCGCCTGCAAATCGCCGAAATCGAGCAACAGCAGACCATTCTCATCGGCATAGCGGAAGACGATCTGTAGCACGCCCTCCTGCGTTTCGTTCAGGTCGAGCAGCCGCGACAACAGCAGCGGCCCCATTTCCGAAACGGTAGTGCGGATCGGATGGCCCTGTTCTCCGTACAGATCCCAGAAAACAACGGGATTATCGCTGTAAGAGTAATCGGTCATGTCCAATTCTCGCGCTCGCGATTCCAGCTTGTCGGCGTGCTTGAACGTGGGCGATCCGGGCATGGCGATGCCCGACAAATCGCCCTTCACATCGGCAACGAACACCGGCACGCCGTTGGCCGAGAAGCTTTCGGCCAGTCCTTGCAATGTCACGGTCTTTCCCGTCCCGGTGGCGCCCGCAACCAGTCCGTGACGGTTGGCGCGCGACAGGGCGAGGCTTTGCTTTTCGCCATTGCCGCCCAATCCCAGAAAGATATCGCTCATGCGTGTCAGACCCCTTGAAAGCTCGTGCTCCGGAATGCAGAGCGAAGGGCGAGCGGTCAACCTCTCGACTTGGGGCTGGTATGGGTTAAGTGGGGGATATGGGAGTACAGACGCCATTCGTTCTGCTGGACGACGCACACCAAAGCGGGCCTGCCGATGCCCTTCTGTACGAAGTGCCGGCTGCGGTTTTCGCCGCATTCAATCCGCGCGATGTCGAACGGGCGCTGGATGAGGCGCAGTCAGCACAGAGCAGGGGCGGCGGCCATCTTGCGGGCTATATCGCGTATGACGCGGGGCTGGCGCTGGAGGAAAGGCTTGCGCCGTTGGCCGATGCGCGGGTCGGCAGTGCGGGGCCGCTGGTGTGGCTGGGCCTGTTCGATCAGGCGCCGAAGCGTATTGCTGCCGCCGATGTGCCGGCTTGGCTGGCGGAGCGTGGCGGGAGCGATCATGCGAGCATCGGCCCGCTCGATCCGCAGCTGTCACCCGGCGGATATGTCGCCGCGTTCGAAAAGCTGCGCCAGGCGATCCACGCAGGCGATATCTATCAGGCAAACCTCACCTACCCGCTCGCCGGATCATATCGCGGCGATCCGGTTGCGGTCTATGCCCAGCTGCGCGCCAGTGCGGGCGCAGGCTACGGGGGGATGGTGTTTGACGGCTCGCACTGGCTGCTCAGCTTCTCGCCCGAACTGTTCGTCGCGCTCGAAAACCGGGCGGCCAAGGTCAAGCCGATGAAGGGCACGCGCCCGCGCGGCAGCGATGCAGAGACAGACCGCGCCCTGGCTCACGAGCTTGCCACCTCGGTCAAGGACAAGGCCGAAAACCTGATGATTGTCGATCTGATGCGCAACGATTTGTCGCGTGTCGCAGTGCCGGGCAGCGTCGCTGTGGACGCGCCGTTCGCGGTCGAAAGCTATCCGACGGTTCATCAGATGGTCTCCACCGTGCGCGCCAGCCTGTTGCCGGACAAGGGCGCGATGGATCTGGTGCGCGCGCTGTTTCCGTGCGGGTCGATCACCGGCGCGCCAAAAATCCGGGCCATGGAGCTGATAGCCGAAGTCGAGCGCGATGCGCGCGGCGCCTATTGCGGCGCGATCGGCCGGATCGACCCGGATGGCACGGCAGCGTTCAACGTCGCGATCCGCACGCTGCGCCTGACTCCGATCGAAAACGATCAGGGTAGCGCCGTGCTGGGAGTGGGATCGGCGATTGTGGCAGACAGCGATGCGATGGCCGAGCGGCGCGAATGTGAGGTCAAGGCTGGCTTTGTGCGCGCCGCCTCTCCCGCCAACTCTGCGACGCGATGCGATCTGATCGAGACGATGGCTTTCGATCCCGAAAACGGCATACCACTGCTTGAACTGCATCTGGAGCGCATGAAGCACAGTGCTGCGGCGCTGGGTCACGAATTTGATCGCCATGCCGCACGCAACCAGATCCAGGCGCTGTGTTTCGAGCTGGAAACACCTGCGAAAATTCGCCTGCTCACAGCGCGGAGCGGCGCGACCGCGCTCGAGACTGGCCCCCTGCCAACCCCGTTTGAAGGTGAGGTGAGAGCGATTGCCCTGCCCCACCCGCTCGACCGGTCCGACTGGCGGCTGGCGCACAAAACCAGCGACCGCGGCTTTTACGACGAGGCTCTCGACGCCGCGAGATCCATGGATGCCGCAGAGGCAGTGCTGGTACGCGACGATGGCCTGGTAACCGAGGGCGCGTGGACGAACCTCTTTGTCGAGCGTGATGATGTGTTGCTGACCCCGCCGATCACGCTTGGCCTGCTGCCGGGGGTGCTGCGCGCCTTCCTGCTCGAAAAAGGCCGCGCGCGCGAGGAGGAACTGACGCTGGACGATCTGGCAAACGGATTCTGGCTAGGCAATGCTGTGCGCGGGCTGTTCAGGGCACGCCTGATCTAGGGCGCAAACCATCAGACCCTTCGACAAGTCGCGGGCAACGCGATACTGGGCAATCATGCAAACCCCCCAGATCCTGTTCGAAGACGGCGAAGCGCTCGTCATCGACAAGCCCGCCGGTCTCCCCATCGAACGCCCGCGTCGCGGCGGCCCGAGCCTTGAAGATCGTCTTGATGCGCTCAAGCTTGGTTTCGAGCGCCCGCCCGTACCGGTCCACCGGCTGGATACAGATACCAGCGGCTGTCTGCTGCTGGCGCGCAATCCCAAATCGCTCAAACGCTTTAACCGCGCGTTCGAGGATCGGCTTGTGGCCAAGTCCTATATCGCGGTGCTGGCCGGGCATCCGGATGGCACGTCAGGGACGATCAAACTGTCGCTGGCCAAGATCAGCTCAGAAGAAAAGGGCTGGCGGATGATCGTCGCAAAGAAAGGCAAGCCTGCGATCTCACACTGGGAACTGGTGGAATTGCTGGGGCCTCATGCCGTCATCCGCTTCCGCCCCGAAACCGGGCGCACGCATCAATTGCGGGTCCACGCGCTGAAAGGGCTGGGCGCGCCGCTGCTGGGCGATCCGGTTTATGGCAGTGAGAGCCAGCGCGGCAAGGGTGCCGCGCGCACCATGCTTCATGCTGAAAGCCTGATCGTGACCCGCGAGGGCAAACCCCCGATCGTGGCACGCGCCCCCTTGCCAGCGGACTTTCTGGCGCTGGGCGTTCGCGACGAAAGCCTGCAAGACGATAGCGTACGCGATGAAGAGGTGCGCGATGGATGACGGGCTGCTGGGCCGGGCACACGCGCTGGCGCAGGAAAGTTTCTTCGCAGGCTCTGGTCCCGGCGGGCAGAATGCCAACAAGGTCGCGACCGAGGTCTTGCTGCGCCTTAACATATATGCGCTGCGCCTGCCCCCGGCCGTATTCGCACGGCTGCGCGATCTCGCCGGTTCAAAACTGACCACCAGCGGCGATCTGCTCATCACCGCGCGAACGCATCGCACGCAGGACGCGAATCGGCAGGAGGCGCGAGAAAAGCTGGAAGATTTGCTGGAAGCAGCCCATCGCCAGCCGCGCAAACGCGCAAAGTCCCGTGTAAACCGGGTGGGCAAGGTCAAACGCCTGAAAACAAAGAAAGCGCGCGGCACCGTCAAGGCGAATCGCGGCAAGGTCAGCCGGTCCGAATGGTAGGCGATGCTGGGCTGTAGGCACATGTTGCATTGCTTGACTTTTACCCGTGAATCGCCCAATGGCGCGCCTCTGCAAGGCGGCGACATCATCAATTGGTGCGCGTCGCCCTTTTGTTTTTCCGGCTGCCCGGCCAATTTCGGGGGCCACCATCCGATCTTAGGAAACCGCCATGGCGAAGCCAGCAACCGTCAAGATCAGGCTCGTGTCGAGTGAAGGCACCGGCTTTTTCTATGTGACCAAGAAGAACCCGCGCAACACCACCGAAAAGATGTCGTTCCGCAAATACGATCCGGTCGCAAAAAAGCACGTCGAGTTCAAGGAAGCGAAGATCAAGTGAGCGCGCCGCCTTTGGGATCATCCCAAGGGCGATGCTAGCTTGGTTCCGGCCCTGCTGAGGGTCGGTCCCTACCCGCGAAATTTGGCTGACAATTCAGCCGCCATTCAAGCCTCTTTGCGCAAGGCCGTGGGCATGATGACGCTGATATCAAAAATTCGTACCGGTCGTGTCCGCCTTCTGGCTGGCGGGCTTTTCGTCGCTTCGGCTTTGGCCGTGCCTGCAGCAACGCTGCTTGCGCCGCCCGCGCCGCTCCACGCCCAGACCCGCACTGCTGATCTGGACCGGGCGGTATCGGCACTGCGCGGCATATCGACGCTACGCGCTGATTTTACCCAGACGGATCGGCAGGGTGGCACCATGCGCGGTGTCCTGACATTGAAGCGTCCTGGCAAAATTCGTTTCGACTACGGCAAGAGCGCCGATCTGTTGGTCGTTGCCAATGGCAAATCGCTCTACATGGTCGATTACGAAGTTAATCAGGTCGAGCGGTGGCCGATCAGCAACTCGCCGCTGGGAGCGCTGCTCGATCCCAAACGTGATGTGAAGCAATATGGTACGCTGATCCCGACCGGCAGCCCCAATGTTCTCAGCATCATGGTCGAGGACAGGAAAAAGCCTGAATACGGCAAGATAAACCTGATCTTCGTACAGAGCGCGGCCGCGCCTGGCGGCCTGCAATTGACACATTGGGTGGCGCTGGATGCGCAGAACAACCGGACCACGGTGCGGTTGACGAATCACCGCTACGGTGTGTCCGTGGCTGACAGCACGTTCACGTTTCGTGATCCGCGTCGGACATCCCGTCGTCCGAACTGAACGCTTCGTCCCCAAAAAGTTGTATGGATGCGACCAACGTAGGGTGATGTTCATGGACGCGAAAGCTGAAACGGCGTATTTCCAACATCAAGACGGCTGAGGAAAAGTTTCCCCCCTGTTGCTTTTACCTCTTTAAAAACCGTCTTGCACAAGCGTGACGAACGCTAACATGGAACCCCTGCCCCATCGCCCCCGGGGTAGGGGTTTTTTGTTGGAACTTTCTTTCGCTCGCCATCTGGTGCGCGGCATCCTTGACCCTGACGCGTTTGCGGGCTGGTAGTAGCCCTTGCGACGACGATGGCGTCGAACCAGCCCAAGACAGTTAGCTCGGAATTTCTGCAACCTACGCCCCGATGATTGCCTTCCTGTTTCAGACGCGCGGTCGGAGCTGCGATCACTCCCAGCCAAATGCCTTGCGGATAAAATCATAGATCAGGTTCTGTTCGATTACCCCGCGTACGCGGGTTGCGCCCGGACCCTGAGCGTACAGCGCGACATCTTCTCCGCCGTGGGTTTCACTGCCCAATGGAATCGCTGATTGCTGGCGCGCGGTAATCCCGGTTTCAGGCGTGGGCCGCTCTGCCAGATTGGCGATTGAACCGGGGCCATTGCCGTATCCAAGCGTCGTGTATGGCTTGCGATCGGCGGCCAGTGTTGGTCCGCCATCACCGCCATCGTCATCCTCGCCGCCACCTTCGGGAGGAATTACCAGCCCCAGAATATCGTTACCGCGCCGGGGATAGCCCGAAATCGTGAAGACGTGGCTGTGATCCGCGGTGACCATGATCAGCGTTTCTTCAGGATCGGTGTTGTCGATCGCATACTGGATGGCCTTGGCAAATTCGACCGCTTCCTCCAGCGCGAGGCCCGCCTGCCCGCCGTGATGCGCATGATCGATCCGCCCGCCCTCGACCATCAGATAATAGCCATCGGGATCGGTTTTGAGACGGGCAATGGCCTGCGCAGTCATGTCCGTGAGTGTGGGCTGGCTGGCGTCGCGATCCGCGTTGCCCATGTAATCCATATGACTGGCACCAAACAGGCCCAGCACCGGCTTACCAACGGGCGCTGCGGCCAGCGCAGCCTTGTCGGATATGTAGGTCCCGCCGGTGCGCTGCGCCCATGCAGCGGGCAGATCGGCGGCGTCATCAGCGCGGCGGCCGCCCTTGTTCTTGCCAAAGAAGCTGGCCGTACCGCCGCCCAGCGCAACATCCCAGTCACCGTTCACCAGCTGGGTCGCGATATCATTGCAGCCCTTGCCACGCTGATCGGCGGGAATTGCAGCATCGGCCTCCCAATTGCGGTCGGGCGTGCGGGCATAGACGCTGGCAGGCGTCGCATGAGTGAGCCGCGCGGTAGAAACGATGCCCAGCGCCAGTCCGCGCTGCTTCACTTCCTCCCCCAACAAGGGCAGCGCGTTCGCCTGCCCCGACTCGCAATTACCGCGCTCAACGCCCGGGCCGACGCCCAGCACGCCAATTCGGGTCTTGCGGCCAGAATGCATCGCGGTCGCCGTGCCTGCGCTGTCGGGTACCTGCGCGTCGGTGTTGTAGGTTTTGACCAGCGCAACATTGGGAAAGGTTTCGAAACTCAGCACGTTTTCCTCGCCCGTTTCGCCCCGCTTTTGCCCGGCATAAATGCGCGCTGCGGTGATGGTCGAAATTCCCATGCCATCGCCGATAAACAGGATTACGTTCTTCGCTTTACCTGAGGCAGGGGCGCGTTCCGCAGGTGAGGCACTGGCCAAAGTGGGCACGTCCCGACCTGTACCGATAGTTGTGCAAGCGCCCATGGGCAGCGCGGCGGCAAGGATGGTGATAGCGGGCAAAATCGGGCGCAACATGGCGATGAACTCCTAGAATCTGTGCGCGTCCTATCTCCGATGACTGTTACACAAAAGGGAAAGGTGGAGTTTCATCTCCACGCACACTAAGTCCGCAGGCATGCTTTCTGTTGCCACCTGGAACATCAATTCGGCCCGCCTGCGCCTGCCGATCATCGAAAAATACCTCCGGACAGAGGCACCCGACGTGCTGTGCTTGCAGGAGATCAAGTGCCAGGATTTCCAGTTTCCCACCGCCGCCCTGGCTGACCTTGGCTACACCCATCAGGCCATCAGCGGGCAAAAGGGGTATCACGGCGTTGCCACGGTCAGTCGGGTGCCGATTCGCGAAGTCGCCCGCCATGATTGGCAGGACAATGGCGAGGCGCGGCACATCTGCGTGGAGGTCGAGGGGCACGATCTGCTGATCGACAATGTCTATGTGCCGGCAGGCGGCGACATTCCCGACCGCGACGCGAACGTGAAGTTCGGCCAGAAGCTCGATTTTCTGGAACGCATGGCGCGCTGGGCGGATGCGGTTGACCGGCCCACGCTGATCGTTGGTGATTTCAACATTGCTCCGCTGGAAAGCGACGTCTGGAACCACAAACAATTGCTGAAGGTTGTCAGCCATACGCCGGTAGAGGTGGAGGCGCTTCAGCGCTTTCGTGAGGCGCACGGCTGGACCGATATCGGGCGCGATTTCGTGGCCGAGCCGGAACGGTATTACAGCTGGTGGTCATATCGCTCACCCGATTGGCGCAAGAATGATCGCGGGCGCAGGCTCGATCATATGTGGGCGAGCCCGGCTTTGGCGAAGCAGGCGCGCGGGCATCGCGTGCTGGAAGATGCGCGCGACTGGGATAAACCATCCGATCACGTGCCCCTGATCACGGAGTTCGATCTCTGAACGGGACGCCGTCACCTTCTGCGGAGCGCCGCGCGGCGCAGGCTGTGGATGCGCTGCGCCATGGCTGGCCGCTGGCGTTTGCGGATGGCCCCACCCTGCTGCCAGTGGAAACTGCGATTGCGGCGCAGGCACGCGCACCACGCATGCTGATTTCGGCGGCGCGCGCCGCAACCCTCAAACTCGCAAATCAGCGCGATGCCGCCGCCCAGCATTCACCTGTACTGATCCGGGGCGGGGAGCCCTTCGCACTGAGCGACGCGGTGCCGATTGCCGACCCCGCGCTGGATCTGATCAACCCGTTGAAAGGCCCGTTCCGCGCCGAGGCAATCGGGTGGGAGGCCACCGCACGCACCGCTCTGGAACTGGCGCGGATTGCGGGTATCCTGCCCGCCTTCATGGTAGATCCCGAAGACGCGGGCGAACCGCATGTGCTGCATCCGGGCGATCTTGCTGCCTTTGCGCAGACCGGCAATTTGCGCATCGTCACACGCGCCCGGCTGCCCGTTTCCGCCAACGAGGATGCGGAAATCATCGCCTTTCGCTCCACTGCCGATACTCGCGAACACGTTACCCTCATCATCGGGCAGCAGGACGGGGACAGGCCTCCGCTGGTGCGCCTGCATTCGGAATGCCTGACCGGCGACATTCTGGGCAGCCTGAAGTGCGATTGCGGTCCGCAACTGGATGGCGCTCTGGACGCCATGGCGCACCATGCGCGCACGAAAGGCGGCTGGGGCGCGCTATTGTATCTGCGGCAGGAGGGGCGGGGGATCGGGCTGGTCAACAAACTGCGCGCCTATCGCCTGCAGGATCAGGGGTTTGATACTGTGGAGGCGAACCAGCGGCTTGGCCTGCCGGACGAGGCACGCGATTTTCCACTGGCAGCGCGGATGCTGGAATTGATCGGCGCGCGCACTATTCGTTTGCTGACGAATAATCCGGCAAAGGTTGCGGCGTTGCAGGAGGCGGGCATTTGCGTCATCGAACGCGTTGCACACCAATTGCCCGACAACCCCCATAACGCCCGCTATCTGGCGACCAAGCGCGATCGTTCAGGACACCTGTTGAAATGATTGGCCCAGCAATTCCCATCACTATCCGACCCGAAGCACCCGGCGACGAAGACTCCATTTTTGCTCTGACCGAAGCCGCTTTTCGTGACATGCCTTTCAGCGAAGGTGACGAGCAGTATCTCGTCAACGCGTTGCGCGGCGCGGGCGACCTGGTGCTGTCACTGGTGGCCGAAGACGGGACGCGGATCGTAGGCCACATCGCGCTGTCACCTGTCACCATTTCTGACGGGGAGCAGGGCTGGTTCGGCCTCGGTCCGGTATCGGTTTGGCCCGAAATGCACCATCGCGGCATCGGCGGTGCTTTGGTGAACCGCGCGATCGCGGACATGCGGGCGCGAGGCGCAGGCGGTATCGTTCTGGCGGGAAGCCCGGATTATTACGGTCGCTTCGGCTTCAAAAACCGCCCGGACCTGCGTTATCCCGATATGCCGCCACAATACTTTCAGGCGCTGCGCCTTAATGGCGAATGGCCTAGAGGAGAAGTGCGTTTTGCCCCTGCCTTTCGGTAGCGGATTTCGATAGGGCTCAGCGCCGCTCGTATTTCATGAGGCCCTCGGCCAGCCGGTTGTCCGCCATTTGCACGGCCGCCCCGGTCCAGTCGGCCACGAATGCACTCTGGCGGCGCACGCCGGGGACAAACCGCGCTTCGTTTCCACGCACTATCAGCCCATCGGAATTGTGCAGGCTGGTTTCCGCACCCAGCGCAATAAAGGCGGAATAGTTCTCCTTGTCGCGGCCCTGCACGAACCAATTGTTGGCGATGGTGCCGATGCTGCCCGCTGGCAGGTCGATCATGTAATTTGTGGCTGTGCCTGCGGCGTCGTCGAACGAATTGTCCACTATCATCACACGACCCGCGCGTGATTTGAGGTAGTGCCCCCCGCGCCCTTTTTCGAACCGGCTCTCGCGCACGGTCAGTTCCCCGAAATTGCCGATATACAGCGAATGCGCGCAGCCAGCGGAATTCTCGCAAGTGCCCAGTCCGCTGAATGTCGAGCGGGTTATGTATATGCGCGAGGTGGGATCGTCCGCTGAGAGGATGCCCTGCTGGCTATCGAGGAAACGGGTGTAGGCAACGTTCAGCGCGCCCCGTTCCAGCCGTATGCCTGCGCCATTGCCATCAGGCACCACGATGTTGCGGAAGGTCAGCCCGCGCACCTCAGCGCCAATCCCGCGCAACACCAGCGAAGCCTTCCCCTCGCACGCGCGCCCTTCGAACACGGCAGTGCCTGCCGTTTCGGCCAGATAGGTGATGACGCCCGCTTCCTGCACCGCGCATTCGCGATAGGTGCCCGGCGCAATGCGGATCGTACCGCGCCGGTCGCCGATTTCCTTTACCGCGACCTGCAAAGAAGCGTAGCTCTTGCCGGTTTCGATCACGGTGAACGGGTTGGCCGTGCCGACCCCCTGGGCAAGTGCCACGCCCAAAGGCACGGTATTCAGCGCCACGACCGCCAGCAGGCTGTGCCGTGCAGCCGTGCGTACCTGCAACAATAGACTTGGCGAGGCGGGCTGAGGAGAAATGCGTGTTTCGGTCATGCGTAAGGGCCTATCGCGCCCCATCGGGCTGCCAAGTGTGCTATGATCGCTGTACCGTTTCGATGCAGCAATTCGCGCTTGGCTAAATACGGGCGCAGCGGCTAAACGGGCGCGCAACAGCATTTTCCGTTGGAGGAACTAATAATGAAAAAACTCAATGCAATCACTGCTCTTGGCACTCTCTCTTTCGCACTTGCCGCGTGCGGCAGTGCCGAGGATGCGTCAACAGAGGCCAGCCCCGATACGGTTGAAATGCCGGCCGAAACCGCGCTGGAACCCATCACGGAAGAACCAGTGGTGGACACCGGAGCGACCGCGCCGACCGCTAGCGAAGTCGAAGGGCCCGCCCCTGTCACGCAGGAAGCCGCCAGCAGCGCGGCTGATCGTGCAGAAAACGTAGCGCGTCAGGCTGAAGAGGCCGCCGCCGCTGCCGAGGCTGTCGATGCGCTCGACGGGCTTGAATAAGCGTAACCCTGATCGCCCGGCATTGTCCGTGCGCCTGGCTATCGTGACGCTTTCCGCCGCGTTGGCGGTAAGCGCTTGCGGTGGCGGAACGGCTGACGATGCTGGCAATGCACCGGGCGCAATCAGCGAAGGTGAGGCAGATGCGCTCGACAAAGCGGCCTCGATGCTGGACGAAAAGCGCCTGCCTGAGGGTGCTCTGCCCGAAATCGATCCGGAAGCATCAGCAGACGCAGAGGCACCCGAGGCAAAAGTCGAATAGGACGGGAAAGACGCTATCATGAACGCCCCGATGACCAGCCAAAGCATACCCAACCCCGGAATGGACGAGGACAGTTTCGAGCAATTCGCCGAGCAGCTGCAACGCTATGTGCGCGAACGGCTGATCCCGGCGGAACCGGACGTGGTCGAAAATGACCGGGTGCCGCCAGAGATCATCGACGAAATGCGCGAAATGGGTCTGTTTGGCATAAGCGTGCCGGAGGAATATGGCGGCGCGGGGCTGAACATGACGCAATATGCGCGCGTGGTGAACATGATGAGCTATGCCGCGCCCGCATACCGTTCCATTTTCTCGATCAATATCGGCATGTTCGCCAGCGCCCTGAAAAACGGCGCGACCGAGGCACAGCGGTCCGAATGGTATCCCAAACTGGTCGAAGGCAAAATCGCCTGCTTCGGCTTGACCGAGCCGGGTTCGGGCAGCGATTCCGCCGCCATGCAGACCACCGCCGTGGCCGATCCCGATGGCAATGGCTGGATACTGAACGGGACCAAGCGCTACATTACCAATGCCCCCCACGCCGATGTCGCGCTGATCATGGCGCGGACGGACAAGGAGGCACTGCCCAAGAATGCGCATGTCAGCGCGTTTATCGTCCCGATGAACACGCCTGGTGTCTCTACCGGATCGCCCGACAGGAAAATGGGCCAGGCCGGGTCGCATGTCTCGGACATCATGCTCGACGAGGTGCACGTGCCGGGCGATGCGCTGTTGGGTGGGGAAACCGGCAAGGGCTTCCGCTTTGCAATGCAGAGCCTTGATAACGGGCGTATTTCCGTGGGCGCGGCGGCCACTGCCTATGCCCGCCGCGCGCTCGATTCAGCGCTGCGTTATGCAAATGAACGGCAGGCCTTTGGCGAACCCATCGCACGTTTTCAGCTGATTCAGGCGATGCTGGCCGATAGCGAAACCGAAATCTACGCGGCCGACTGCATGATGCGCGATGTCACCGCGCGGGCCGACCGGGGCGAGAATATCCTGACCAAGGCTGCGGCTTTCAAGGTGTTCGCCTCCGAAATGTGCGGCCGGGTGGTCGATCGCGTGGTGCAGATTTATGGCGGCGCAGGCTATCTGGCCGAATACGATGCCGAACGCTTCTATCGCGATGCGCGCATCTATCGCATCTACGAAGGCACCACGCAGATCCTGCAGCTCCAGATCGCCAAGCACATGCTGCGCGAATGGGAAGCGGCGAACGGGTGAGCGCGCTTGTATAAACTGCTAACCGACCTCTCGATCATCGAAGTCTCCAGCTTTGTCGCATCGCCCACAGCTGGCCTGTATTACGCGCAGATGGGTGCGGAGGTCATCCGTGTGGACCATGTCGCGGGCGGGCTCGATTACGATCGCTTCATGCTGACGCGCGAGGGGCGCTCGCTCAGCTGGGAAAACCTTAACCGCGCAAAGAAATCGGTCGCGCTCGACCTGCGCAGCGATGAGGGGCGTGAATTGTGCGTCGAACTGGCAGCAAAGACCGGCCAGTGCATCACCAACCTGCCCGAACAAAGCTTCCTGAGCCACGCCGCGATGGAAGAAAGACGCGCCGACATGATCAGCCTGCGCATCATGGGTTGGCACGATGGGCGACAGGCGATGGATTTCACCGTCAACGCCGCGTCTGGATACCCGTTGATGACCGGGCCGGAAGACTGGGATCTGGACACCGCGCCCCCAATCAATCAGGTGATGCCGGCGTGGGACTTCATCACAGGCGCGTATTCCGCATTCGCCCTCCTCGCCGCCTTGCGCCACCGCGACGCCACCGGGGAAGGGGCACAGGTGCGAGTGCCGCTGGGCGATGTGGCAATCGGCACGCTCGCCAATTCGGGGGCAATGGCGGAAATGCTGTATCGCGGAGCCGACCGGGAGCGGCTGGGCAACGCAATCTGGGGCGCGTTCGGGCGCGATTTTCGCAGCAGGGATGGCGTGCGCTTCATGGTCGCGGCGCTCACGCCGAAACAGTGGGACGGGCTGGTAGCCGCGTTTTCGCTCTCAGGGCCAATTCGTGTGCTTGAGGCCGAACTTGGCGTGCGCTTCGCCGACGGAGATGAGCCGCGCTTTGCACATCGCCACCGCCTGTTCGAATTGTTCGGGCAAGTAACCGCCAGCCACGATTACGCCGCGCTCGAAGTCATGATGAAGGCGCATGGCTGCACCTATGAACGATACCGCACCGCGCACGAGGCCGCCACTGATCCGGTGCTGGTGGACGGCAATCCGCTGTTTGGCCCTTCGCCCGCCAATCCATCAGGCTTTGAATACCCAGCGACGCGTAGCTTTGCCAATTTGCCGAAATACGAGCCGGGCGATCCCGCCCCTGCGCCCTACTTGGGCGAGCACTCCGAACAGGTGCTGGCAGAACGGCTGGGATTGTCCTCAGGAGCAATCGCGAAACTGGTGGATGCGGGTACCGTGGCGTTGAGCGACGCGAAGAAGCGATAAGGACAGATCATGACGAGAAGAGCCGCCATCTGCACGCCGATCCGTACCCCTGTGGGAAAGTTCCTGGGCGGGCTTTCCAGCCTGAACGCAGGCGAACTGGGCGCAGTCATCCTTCACGAACTGATTGAGCGTTCCGGCATAGACCCGGCGCGCGTTGATGATGTCGTGTTTGCGCAAGGGTATGGCAATGCGGAGGCTCCAGCCATCGGCCACTGGTCTTGGCTGGCCGCTGATCTGCCGCTCGAAGTGCCCGGCTACCAGATTGATCGGCGCTGCGGATCGGGGCTGCAAGCGGTCGCGAATGCGGCAATGATGGTCGAGACGGGTATGGCCGATGTGGTCGTCGCGGGTGGGTGTGAGAGCATGTCCAATGTCGAACACTATACCACCGATTTGCGTGGCGGTGTGCGCATGGGCGACATGGTGCTGCATGACCGACTTTCACGTGGTCGCTTGATGAGCCAGCCAGCAGAGCGCTTTGGCGTCATCACTGGCATGATCGAAACGGCGGAAAACCTCGCCAAGGAATACGACATCACCCGCGAGGAAGCTGATGCCTATGCGGTGCAGTCGCACCAACGCGCTGCTGCTGCATGGGATGCAGGCCGGTTTGATGCGCAATTGGTTCTGATTGATGTGCCCCAACGGCGCGGCGACCCTGTGACTTTTGATCGGGACGAGGGGTATCGCAACGATGCCTCGATGGAGACGCTGGGGCAATTGCGTCCGCTGGAAATCAGGAACGACCCGCACGCCATTGTCACCGCAGGCAATGCCAGCCAACAAAACGATGCGGCTGCTGCGTGTCTGGTAGTGGCTGAAGACAAACTGGAGGAGCTGGGCCTTACCCCGATGCTGTGGTTCGGCGGCTGGGCGGCGGCGGGATGTCACCCGGCGCGCATGGGCATCGGCCCGGTTCCGGCGGTGGAGCGCCTGTTTGCGCGGCGCGGATACAGTTGGGACGATATCGGGTTGGTCGAACTCAACGAAGCCTTCGCCCCGCAGGTGCTCGCCGTGCTGAAGGGCTGGGGCTGGAGCGAGGACGATTCGCGCCGCGACATCCTCAACGTCAACGGATCGGGCATTTCACTGGGCCATCCCATTGGCGCTACGGGCGGGCGTATTCTGGCTGACATGGCGCATGAAATGCACCGGCGCGAGGTGCGTTACGGGCTTGAAACGATGTGCATCGGCGGCGGACAGGGCATCGCGGCGGTGTTCGAACGGGCGGTATGAGCCAATGGGACGCCTGGATCGGGCACGAGAGGCGCGCTACCGACCGGCTGGATGAAGCACGAGCGGCACGCTGGCTGGCGACATTTGATCTGCGCGCACCTGAGCCAGCAATCATGCCGCAGGGCATCCACTTCGCGCTCTGCACGCCCGACGCGTCCACGGCGATGCTGGGCGAGGATGGCCACCCTGCGCGAGACAAAAATGCCGACAGTTTCCTCCCTCCGTTCGCCATGCCGCGCCGGATGTGGGCGTCGAGCGCGATTCGATTCATCGCCCCGATCGCTGTTGGCGCGGTGATCGAGCGGATCAGTCGCGTGGCCTCCATCAACGAGAAGGACGGCGGATCGGGCAGGCTTGCCTTCGTCGATGTGAAGCATGAAACTCGCGCCAACGGCATGCTATCGGTGCAGGAAACACAGACGTTGGTTTATCGCGAGCACGCCGCGTCCGACGCTCCGCTCATCCCGCAATCGCCGGAGACAGCAGCATTCGATGCAAGCCAGTGGGGCGCGGTGCGAACGATCACACCGTCGCCAGCGCTGCTGTTCCGCTATTCAGCACTGACCTTCAACACTCACCGTATCCATTATGACGCGCCGTATGCGCGCGATGTTGAGCGATATCGCGGGCTCGTGGTTCACGGCCCGCTGACAGCCAGCCTGTTGCTGCAACTGGCCGCGCACGAGCTTGGCGAAAACCGACTGCGCACCTTTGAATTTCGCGGGGTTTCCCCGGCGATTGCGGACGAGCCGCTGCATCTTGCGATGAGGATCGCGGAAAAAGGGTATGATCTGGCCGCGTTTGCCAGCGACGGGCGGCAGGTAACAAAGGCAAGAGCCGCGATCTAGCCCAGCGGATAATCCGCTATGGGTTTCAGCACACCGTAGGTTTCCACTTTCGGTTCGCGTCCCAGCTCTGGCAATTCAATCACGGGCGGTTCCACATGGGTATCGGGCAACCGGTCCAGCAGATCGCGGATCAGCGTCAACCGCCCGCGTTTCTGATCGTTGAAATCCACCAGCGTCCACGGCGCGTGGGCTTTGTGCGTGGCCTTCAACATCGTCTCACGCGCCTGCGTGTAGGCGTCGTAGTGCCCGCGCGCAGCAAGGTCGATTGCGGACAATTTCCACCGTTTCAGCGGATCGTCGAGACGTTCTTTCAGGCGCGCTTCCTGCCGGTCCTGATCGGTTGAGAGCCAGTATTTGAACAAACGGATGCCATCGTCGGTTAACAGTTTCTCAAATACCGGGGTCTGCTCAAGAAACCGCACAACCTGATTTTCCTCGGCATATCCCATCACCTTTTCCACGCCCGCGCGATTGTACCAGCTGCGGTCAAACAGCACGATCTCGCCAGCCGTGGGCAGGTGCGCTATATAGCGCTGGAAATACCACTGGCCGCGTTCATCGTCCGTTGGTTTGCCCAGCGCCACGGTCCGACACTGACGCGGGTTGAGCCTATCCCGAACCGCCGTGATCGCGCCGCCCTTGCCCGCCGTGTCGCGTCCTTCGAATAGCGCCACGATCCGCGCACCCGTGACCCGCGCCCAGCGTGCCATGGCGACCAATTCTTCGGTCATTGGTTCGAGCAGTTTGCGGTATTCCTTGCCTTTGAGTGCCATTTTCAGCCCCTTTGGAAATTTTTGGGTCTTGTGCCTTTGCCCTGCTAGCCTCAAATTGGGTTTCATGGCCACTCTTGCTGATCCTCCGATTGACTTCACACAGCTGCCCAGCCTGCCTCAGGATGTGTTTACCGCCCCGCTGGCAAAGCCTGCGCACGTAGGCGAGGATTGGCTGGAGCCAGCACAGACCAATTATAAACCGGAAGAACACGCCATCTGGGACGATCTGTTTGCGCGCCAGTTGGAGGTTTTGCCCGGTCGCGCGGCAACCGCGTTCATGGCAGGGCTCGAAAAGCTCGATTTGGGCAGGGGCGGCGTACCTGATTTCGGCGCAATGTCGCAGGAATTGCAAAAACTTACCGGCTGGAGTGTGGTGCCCGTACCCATGCTGATCCCCGATCACGTGTTCTTTTGGCACCTTGCCAACCGCCGCTTTCCCGCCGGCAATTTCATCCGCACTCGCGAGACGTTCGATTACATTCAAGAGCCTGACGTTTTTCATGACGTGTTCGGCCACGTGCCGATGCTGACCGATCCGGTCTATGCTGATTACATGCAGGAATATGGCCGCGCCGGATGGAAGGCAATGCGGTACAACCGGCTAAAGGCGCTGGGATCGCTGTACTGGTACACGGTCGAATTTGGCCTGATCCAGGAAGCCGATGGGATCAAGGCCTACGGTGCTGGCATCCTGTCGGGCCCGACGGAGGCCGTGTTCGCCGTAGAGGCGCAAAGCCCAAATCGCATCATGCTGAACGTCGACCGGGTGATGCGCACCGATTACGTAATCAGCGATTTGCAGCCGACTTATTTTGTGATCGAGAGTTTCCGCGATCTTTTCCGGCAGACGGTAGAGCGGGATTTCGACCGGCTTTACCGCAACCTTCCCGCCGGTTTCACATACGCAAACAGCGCGGTAATCGATGTCGACGATATGGTGCATCGCGGGACACAGGAATACCATCTGCGTGGTGGAGCCGGATCAGGAGCAGAGCCGCGCTAAACGAAAAACGGCCCGGAACTGATGTCCGGGCCGCTTTCTATGATATTCGAAAGAAGGAAGGATTACATGCCCTGCGCTTCGTCCATCGCTTCGCCGGTTTCTTCCATTGCGTCGGCCTTGTCTTCGGCCTGTTCGGTCATCGCATCTTCCTGACCTTCGGTGATGGCACCGGCGTCTTCCATAGCTTCCGCTTTTTCATCGACCATTTCGGCGTTCTGTTCGCCAGCATCTTCCATGGCGTTTTCGTTCGGGCCTTCGCAGGCTGCAATCGAAAGACCCATGGCTGCAATCAAAGCGGTGGCGGTATATTTGCTGTTGAATTTCATGATAATCTCCAATGATCTGCAAGACGAACTGCGCCCAGCTTTCCAGTTTCAAACGGCGAGTTCGCAAAAAGGTTTCATACTACGGCGATCACGCCTGGGAATTCACCTGACGCGCGACGAACGCATGGTAGGCTAAAAGTGAGACAATGGTAACAGCAAGTGCAGCAAAAAGCCCCAAAATCGATAGGCCGCCCAATGGACTGCCCGCATTGACGATCATGCCGGTTACCAATGATATGAAAACGCCGAGGCCAATCAGGCGCAAAATCGCGCCGACGGCTTCGGTACGGGCCATGATTGAGCTGATCCAACCGAGCGACGCGCCTAGAATGATCAATACAAGCAAAGCCATTTCTAATCCAACTTGAATCGGGTCCAGAAATTTGGACAGTCAACCGATCGTACATCGGCATCCTGCGAAATTAACAAGTCAAACCCTTACTGGTTCCAGCCCGCGCCGATTGGACGCAGTGTTAGAAGAAATACAATAAAGCCGCGCCCATCGCGATGCGATATATTACAAACACCAGCATCGACGCGCGTTTCAGGAAATTCATGAGGAACGCCATCGTCGCGAAGGCCGCCATGAAGGTCAGCACTCCAGCGATCAGTGCATCCCAGGCAAGCGCGGTTCCAGCCTCGAAAATCTCCGGTACGATCAGGACACCTGCCCCGGCGACAGCCGGTATCGATAGCAGGAACGAGAAGCGGGCGGCCTCCACCCGTTTGTATCCCAAGAGGCGAGCGGCTGTCATCGTCACGCCCGATCGGCTGGTGCCCGGTATGATGGCCAAAGCCTGCGCAAGGCCGACGATCAACCCGTCGCGCCAGGTCATATTCTCGAACACCTTAGTCTCACGCCCGATCCTGTCCGCAATGCCCAGCAACACACCATAGGTGATGAGGTTGAACGCGATAAGATCGGTGACGCGGATCGAGCTCATCAGATTACCATCGACAATCGTAATGCCGAATGTGGAAGTGACAAATGCGTTGAATACGCCCAATTTGATTGCAAGACCGAACGCCACTGCCGGGATGGTTCCAAGCACGATCCACCAGAACAATCGCCTGTCAGCCGGTGCGCTGGGCGCCTTTGCCCCGATCCCGATGCTGGCAAAACCGCCACGCGCCAGCACCACCACATCCTTGAAGAAATAGACAATGATCGCCAGCAGCGATCCTACATGCACCGCGACATCGATCAGGGGTCCCTGATCGGAAAAGTCGGTCAAATAGGGGATCAGGATCAGGTGCCCTGACGATGAAATCGGCAGGAACTCGGTAATTCCCTGCACGATCGCAATGATGATCAACTGAAAAATGGTCATGGGATGGCAAAGAGCCTTGCATACGAGCCGAACGGCGTTGGCGAGCGCTTACCCGCACCCGTGCCGCGCCGCAAGCAGTCGCAAACAATGAGGCAGCTCGCGTGACAGACGGTCCTGCACGGTTGTGCGGGCCGCCTGTCATGATGCGGATTTACCAGATGCGAACGCGTTGTTGGGGCGGCAGATACAGCGCGTGGTCTTCAGTAATGCCGAATGCTTCATACCATTCGTCAAGATTGCGTACGACGCCGTTGACGCGGTACTCTTCCGGGCTGTGACTGTCGGTGCGCAGGCGCTGACGATAGTTCGCCTCGCGTTGGGTCGAACGCCACACCTGTGCCCATGCCAGGAAAAAGCGTTGGTCGCCCGTTAACCCGTCTATCACAGGCACTTCCTTGCCCTGCGTGGCGATCTTGTAAGCGCGATAGGCAAGGCTAAGCCCGCCCAGGTCGCCGATGTTCTCGCCCAGCGTCAGGCGTCCGTTGACGCAGGTTTCGCCCTCGTCGAACGGGCAAAACGCATTGTATTGCGCCACCAAGGCATCGCCGCGCTTGTCGAAATTGGCTCGATCTTCATCGGTCCACCAGTTGCGAAGTTTGCCGTCCGCATCGGATTTGGATCCTTGATCGTCGAAGCCATGACCGATCTCATGGCCGATCACGCCGCCAATCCCGCCGTAATTAACCGCAGGATCGTTCCCGAGGCCAAAAAACGGCTGCTGCAGGATAGCGGCCGGGAAGACGATCTCGTTCTTTGTCGAATTGTAATAGGCGTTCACCGTCTGGGGCAACATGAACCATTCGGTGCGGTCAATTGGCTGGCCCAGTTTGGCGACGTTGTCCGCTCGCGACCACGCCCCGGCGGCAATCGAGTTTTCAAGCGGATTGTCACCCACCTCAAGCCCTTCATAAACCTCCAGGTTATCCCTGTAACCAATCTTGGGATCAAAGCTGTCGAGCTTTTCGCGCGCCTGAGTTTTCGTCTCCGCGCTCATCCATTCGATCTCATCCAGGCTTTGCGCCAGTGCCAGGCGCAGATTGGCGACCAGTTCATCCATCTGCGCTTTGCTTTCAGCCGGGAAATAGCGCTCGACATAAGACTTGCCGAGCAATTCGCCCAACGCACCTTCGGTGGCGCTGATCGCTCGTTTCCAGCGCGGGCGCTGTTCAGCCGTGCCGCGCAGGGTCTTTCCGTAAAACTCAAAGCTGGCGGCGTCGTACTTCTCGGGCAGAACATCGGAATTGTCGGACAGAAATTCCTTGATCGACCACGCTTGCAACGTCGCCAGCGGGGTTTCGTTGAGCAGCTCCATGAAGCCGGGCAGGCCCTTACCGATCTTGGCCAGTGTTTCTGGCGTCAGGCCCAGCTCCTTGATCTCTTCATCGGTCGGCGGGACCGCTCCAACCACGAAAATTGGCGAGGCTTGAAGGCCGAGATCAGCTATCATTGCGGAAATCGGGAAGGCGCCGGCCATCGCCTCAAGGTTAGCCATGGAAAGCGGATTATATGTCAAGTCGCGATTACGGTTAACGCTACGATCCCAACTCACTTCGCGGGCGATGCGTTCTTCAAAGGCATAGACGGCAGCCGCAGCATTGGCTGGGTCTTCATAGCCCGCCGCATCGAACAGCATCGTCATGTAATCGCGGTATTTCGACTGGGTTTCCCGCGCCTTTTCGGTATCGTCTATGTAATAATCGCGGTCCGGAAGGCCCAGCGAGCCGCTGGAAATATACGCAACGTAGCGGTCAGGCTGTTTCGAATCGACACTGACGAACCCGCCCAGAGGGCTGGAATAGCCAGGCTTCGCCCAAAGTTTTGCCAGTTCATCCAGCGAAGTCACCTGCGCCAGCGCATTGATGTACGGCTGCGCGCGTGCGAAACCCGCCGTATTGATCGCGTCTGTATCAAGATAGGCGTTGTACACCGCCAGTATCCGTGCCTCATCTGCAGAGAGCGCTGACGGGTCTTTCGCGGCCATTGCGTTGATCAGGGCCTTCACATCGCTGGTGGATTTCTCACTAAGCAGAGTGAATGCGCCAAACCGACTGTACTGATCGGGCAGGGGATTGGCATTCAGCCATTTGGCGTTGACATAGCCGAAGAAATCGTCGCCGGGTGCGATAGTGGGGGAAAGCAGCGCAGGATCGACGCCCCATTCACCAAAGCTCATCGTGGGAGTATCGTTCACCGCAATTTTGGCAGCAGCGGCGCTGTCGGCTGGTGCTTCGATCAGGGTCTCGATATCATCGCCGCCAATGTCTTGCGCGGAAAGCGGGGCAGTCATTCCGATTGCGGCGACACCAGCCATAAGGAAACTGGTCTTGCGGAACGCGCCGCGACGGCGAACAAATTGGCTCATGGGATGCGACTCCTGGGTGTTGTATTCGTGGTTTGTGCTGTCGTTTTAGCTTAGTAAACGGTCAATCGCCGTCGTCGGTCCCGTGATTATGACATTTTGTTTAAAAGTCCGGAGGGGCGGCTCTAGCGTGCCTCGTGGGCGGCGAATTGCAATGTGGCAAGCCGCGCATACAATCCGCCTGCGCCCGATAATTCAACGTGCGTTCCCTGTTCCACAATCCGGCCCTTGTCGAGCACGATGATCCGGTCCGCCTTGCGCACCGTGGCCAATCGATGCGCGATCACCAACGTCGTGCGATCCTGCATCAGCGTGTCAAGCGCCTGCTGCACCAGTTGCTCGCTTTGCGCGTCCAGCGCGCTTGTCGCTTCGTCCAGCAGCAGGATCGGGGCGTTGCGGAGCAGTGCGCGGGCAATCGCAATACGCTGTTGTTGACCGCCCGACATCTGCGTCCCGCTCTCGCCCAGATAGGTGTCCAGCCCGCGCGGGAGGGCGCGCAGAAATTCCTCGGCATTGGCAGCGCGTGCGGCGTCCCAGATTTCTGCGTCGGTCGCATCCCACCTGCTGTAACGCAGGTTGTCACGGGCATTGGCGCTGAACAGCACGCCGTCCTGCGGAACCAGTGCCAGCCGTTCGCGCACGTCGGCAGGGTCCGCCATGGTCAGCGGGACACCGTCCAACCGGATTGTTCCGCCCTGCGGATCATAGAACCGTTCAACTAGCTGGAAGATCGTAGATTTGCCCGCACCAGATGGCCCCACGATGGCGATGGTTTCGCCCGGCTCAATCTCCAGACTGAAGCCGTCCAGCGCCGGCGTTTCGGGCCGTGCGGGGTAACGGAAGGTGACATTGCGAAACGACAGGCTGCCGCGTGCAGGTTCCGGCAGGCGTTCCGGCCGAGCGGGCGCGGCAATTGCCGGTTCCGCCTCCAGCAATTCGGCAAGGCGGCTGGCAGCGCCGGCACCGCGCAGCAGATCGCCGTACACCTCTGTCAAAGCGCCGAATGCGCCCGCCACAATCATTGCCCCAACAATGAACGACAGGATCGTGCCGCCGGTGATATCGCCCGATGCCACCCCCTCTGCCCCGCGCCACAGCAGCACGACGATTGAGCCAAAGATTGCGAGAATGATGATGGCGGTCATGATCGATCGCAGCACGATCCGGCGGCGCGCAGTATCGAAAGTGCGCTCTACCGCATCGCCGAACCGGTCAGCCTCGCGCCCTTGCTGGTTGAAGCCCTGCACAATCTTCATCGCACCCAGCACTTCTGTCACCATTGCGCCGACATCGGCCACGCGGTCCTGATTATCGCGTGAGATCGACCGGATGCGCCGACCGAAGACCACGATCGGCAGGATGATAGCGGGGATTCCGATCGCCAGCCAGATCGTGAGCTCAGGCAGCAGCCAGAACAGGTAGACCGTGCCGCCAATACCCAGAAACAGGTTGCGCAGCGCAATAGAGACCGTTGTTGCGACTACCGTTTCGATGATCGCGGTGTCCGATGTCATCCGGCTGGAAATTTCCTTGGGACTGTTTTCTTCATAGAAGCTGGGCGACAGGCGCATCAGGTTGCGATGCACCTTGCGCCGGATATCCGCGACCACGCGCTCCCCGATCCAGCTGACAAAATAGAACCGCGCCGCCGTTCCCAAGGCGATAACGATCACCACGCCGAAAAGCAGCCGGAACCAGTGCCCGATGTCACCTGCGCCAGCGTCTGTCCCGGCACCGCCAAACCCACGGTCGACAATCAGTTGCATCGCCGCAGGGATCGCCAGCGTGCCCGCAGCAGTGATGAACAGCGCCAATAGCGCCAGCGCCACCTCGCGTGGATATTTGCCCGCCTCGCGATAGACCATCCTGAGAGGCGCGAGCGAGCGCGGAGGCGCTCCTGCGGCAAGTTCCGCATCACTCTCCTGCATGTGCGGGGTTATTTCGACTGCTCCGTCAGCATTTGCGCCGATTACCGACGGGTCACCTGGCCCTTCGGGGCTGATCTCAAGGGTGTCACCTGCCATTGCAATGCGTGATCTAGGCGTGCCGGGCCAAAATTTCACGTGTAAAAAGCGCACAATTCCGGCTTTTGCACGGTTCGCACTCTATTCCCCTCGAAAATTGTGCATTGCACAATGGGCTGCAAACCTCCATTTAGCGTGCTCACAAGGCCCCGCCACGCGCAGGGGCTACGGCTGCGGGCACGCGCGCATTTCTGGCGGATCATGTGCCCCGCACCCGATACAAAGTACGGACAAAGGGGCAGCATCATGCTTTACCAGGCCTATGAGATTCAGCGCAACTGGCTCAATTCCATCAGTTCGTTTGCCTCTATCAGCTCCGAAATGCTGAACAATCCGGCCAATCCGCTGCGCCTCACCGGGATTGGGCCGATGGCGGCCAATGCGCTCGACGTGGTGGCACATGCGACCGCAAGCTATGGCAAACCGGTGTTCGGCATCACCGAAATCGAAAGCGACGGCAAACTTTATCCCGTGATCGAGGCGACTGTGGTCAACCGTCCGTTCGGCGACCTTAAGCGCTTCCGTCTGGATGGCGTGGATGACAACCGCCCCAAACTGCTGATTGTCGCCCCGATGAGCGGGCATTACGCCACCCTGCTGCGCGGCACGGTCGAACGGATGCTGCAAAAGTTCGAGGTGTACATCACCGATTGGGCCGATGCGAAAATGGTGCCCTTGCACGAAGGCAGCTTCGATCTTGACGATTACATCGACTACCTGATCGGCTTCCTGGAATATATCGAAGGCGTCACCCCCGGACAGCGTCCGCACATGATGGCAGTGTGCCAACCCTCGGTCCCGGCCTTTGCCGCGACCGCATTGATGAACCTGCACAAATCGCCTGCAACCCCGGCAACACTGACCATGATGGGTGGGCCTATCGATACCCGCGAAAGCCCCACCACGGTCAACAATCACGCGATGAAGCGTCCGATCGAATGGTTCCGCCAGTCCGTGATCGCACGCGTGCCGTTTAAATACCCCGGCGCTGGGCGCACCGTGTATCCCGGCTTCATGCAGCTCAATGCGTTTATGAGCATGAACCTGCAAAGCCACATGATGAGCCATTACGAGATGTACAAACATCTGACCGCTGGCGATGATGACAGCGCGCAGGCGACCAAGGATTTCTACGACGAGTATCGCAGCGTGTGCGACATGACGTCGGAATTCTACCTCCAAACGGTCGAAGAAGTGTTCCAGACCCACTCGATCCCCAACGGCACCTTTCGCCACAAGGGCGAACTGGTGGATATCAAGCAAATCACCGACACCGCCCTGCTCGCCATCGAAGGCGAACGTGACGATATCTCTGGCTTGGGCCAGACCAAGGCCGCGCTCAAATTGACCCCCAACCTGCCCGCCGACATGAAGAAATACTACATGGCCGAAGGGGCCGGACATTACGGCATTTTCAACGGCAGCCGCTGGAAGAACAAGGTCGCGCCGGTGGTGGAAGAATTTGTGGCGGCGCACTCGTAAGAGCGCATTTGCAACACATTTTTTTTAAGGCGCTTGCTGATGGAGTTGCGTTAGTCACATGTTCGCAATCCCGATGCGCTATCCAATGAGCAGGGTAAGCCGGTTGGAGGCGCTACATGCGAAGATGGTCCTGCAACTCCCCTCTGTGGGTAACCTCGATTTCAGGTTGTGCCCTGGTTCTTGGAATGAGCATACCGGCGATCGGCCAGTCCGGCTCGTCTGACCCGCTGCCCATCCCCAGCAGCCAAGGCCGCATTCCGGGATGGATGGAGGGCAGCGACAATTGCTCGCGCCCGCGCCCTGACGCACCCGACACTCCAAGGGCCTGCTCGTTCTCAGTTGCGCAAACTGCCGCCCCCACCGGAGATGTGGCGTTGCGGATGGCAATCGAGCGGTGGAAACTGCGCGATGTGAGGTTCGCGCCGATCGAACCGCTCGAAGTGATGCGGGAGGTGTTCGGCGCGCCCGCCTTCATCGTTTCAGGAACAGGTAAATTGGGCGATAAGCCTTCGCGCGTTGTCGTCAACATCGTGCTCGACAAGGGCACGGGAAATCTCAACATTTCAATGATCGAGTCTCGCGTGGAGACTTACCGTGACTGGGGTGGCGCGATCGCTCCTATCATCGCGTTCGGCTTTGCACGGTCCCCAGATGAGTTTGATGCGGCCTTTCGAAACGCTGCACGCAGCAGTAACCCCGCGCAGGATGTACAATTGTTCGAAGCGTACGCAACCGCAAAGGTCAATCTGGGATTGCAAGGGCTCGTCGCACAGCATCAGAGCACCCTCGCCATGATGCAGCAGTACAATCAGAACCTTTCGACCGAAACGACCTGTCTGCTGACACCGGGGTGCCAAGCTCAGATGGGGGCAAGCGGCGATACGGTGATGGGGGTGGAGCCGTAGGCAGTTCGCAACGCTGCAATCGTCAAAACCGTGCCTTTTTGCCGCTCGATTTGATTGATTTGTGCAACAATCTGAAAATTGGGCGGTGGTTGCGTTAGCGTCTTCTTATCCAAACGTCTCAACTGCAGGTCAGCGACGCTCCTGTTACGGGTATTACGTGTAAAGCCGTAAGCAATCGAGGTTAGGCGATGTTGAAGGTTTCAAAGTGGCTTTGTGTTCTGGTCGCCTTTTTCGGCGCCAGCGCCGCTTTCGCTCAGGACACGGGCTGGAGCATTTCCGAGGCCGATGGACAGGTCTCCGTCATCCGCGACAGCAAAGCCATTTACGGGGCCGAAGGCACACGTCTGCAGATCGGCGATGTCGTGCGCACCAGCAAGGCCGGACGCGCGGTTCTGGTCCGGAACAAGGAATTCGTGATCGTCCCGCCCGACGAACAGCTCCGCATTGCGAAAGTAGAGGGAAGCGGGCCTGTCGGACAGTTTCTGGAATTTCTGGATGATATGCTGACGACCGACCACAACCGGAACCAGCGCAGCACCACAGCGCTGGCGGCCGTGGTGAAGGGTTATGACAACAAGCCGAAAACGAGCGGTTTGAGCGATCCCGCGCTTGAGGCGCTGCAACCGGGCGCGAACGCCAGCCAGGACGATTGAAGCGGTTCGGTTGGCAGTATCAATGGGCGGCCACGACGCCGCCTGCCCCTGACCAGGGCACTGGCGTGCGGCTGCGGAAAAACACCCGCTTGATCACCCGCCGCGCCCAGACCAGCAGGGCGATCACCAGCGCCAGCAGCACCAGCGCGACGCCGCCTGCAGCAATCGGGTATTCAAAAGCCAGCCACAACAGTCCGACAGTCGTCACATCCTCAACGGTGGAGACAGCGATATTGCTGACCGGTTCGGGTGAGGTATTGACCACGGCGCGCGCGCTTGCCTTGCCGCCATGCGCGAGGAAGCTTGCCCCGCCGCCCAGCAGGAACGCCATTACCTGAACCGCCGGGTCTGACGGATCGACAATTGCCAGCGCCAGCAGCGCTCCGCCAATGGGGCGCACCGCCGTGTGTATGGTGTCCCAAACGGTGTCGAGCCACATCACCTTATCCGCAAAAAACTCGGCAAGCGCACCAACAGCAGCGATGCCCATGATCCACGGGTTTTCGAGTACACCAAGGCTGGCGAGATGTTCTGGCATCGGCAACACGTCCAGCCGCATGGCGAGCCCGGTTGCGAAGATGCACAGATACAGCCGCCACCCCGCCAACAGGGTGACACTGCTTGCAACGCCGATGATTTCCATGATGCCCATACACACGCTTTGCGCCCGAAGCGAGGTTGCTGCAACTCATCAAGCGTGTGGCACCACCGGTACCGGCGATCAGATATCCCGCCGTGCCGGTGTTGCAGTCAACAACCTTCAAAGTGGGACGGTCGCAACCTTGTCCTTGTAATCTTCCTTGGGATCAATGCCGATCAGCATCTTGATCCCTGCCACCATTGACGAGGCATCTATCCAGATTTGAGCGCTGTCCGGGTCCAGCCTCAACAGCACGATTTTGGGATCGTCTTTACCCTCGTACCATGCCGCGACAAAGCGATTCCACATTTTGTCGATCGTAGCACGGTCCTGCGTCGCACTCAGATTCCCGTCAACACTGGCCCACACATCGTGACCCTTTGACGCAAACAGGCCAGCAGCGCGGACCATTCCGCCTTCTGCCTTGCCCGACTGGATTAACCGGTAAAGTGTGTTGTCGGTCGATGTGAAAAACCAGATCGGCCCAGTGTACGTGCCGTCGTCGTAAAAATCCTCGTCAAGCTGCGCGGTCATCGGGCGAGCGTGGCCATCTTCTTCCTCGGCAGTGCCAAGAAACATGGTCATGTCGCTTTTGAGCGCTTTCCAAAACTTCGCCTTGATTTCTGCATCGGTCGCCATCGTGTTTCTCCTTTGGTAGGTTTGCAAAGGAAACGGGGCTTGTGCAGCGCGGTTCCGAAATCGGACGGGTTCGACAAACGATTAAAACGCACGATCGAAAAGCCCGAAAGAAAACGGCGCGGAAGTTGCCCTCCGCGCCGTTCTTATAGTCACGCGTAATGAAGGCTCAATACACCTCGAACAGGCCCGCTGCGCCCATGCCGCCGCCCACGCACATGGTGACGACGACGTATTTAGCGCCGCGACGCTTGCCTTCGATCAGGGCGTGGCCGGTGCAGCGTGCGCCGGTCATGCCATAGGGGTGACCGATCGAAATCGAGCCGCCATTGACGTTGAGGATGTCGTTATCGATGCCCAGCTTGTCGCGGCAGTACAGCACCTGCACGGCGAAAGCCTCGTTCAGTTCCCACAGACCGATGTCGTCCATCTTGAGCCCGGTCTGCTTGAGCAGTTTCGGGATCGCGAAGACCGGGCCAATGCCCATTTCGTCAGGCTCGGTGCCTGCGACTGCCATGCCGACATAACGGCCGAGCGGCTGGAGGCCCTTTTTCTCGGCAAGCTTGGCTTCCATCAGCACGCTGGCGGACGATCCATCGGAAAGCTGCGAGGCGTTGCCTGCGGTTATGACCTTGTCGGGGCCCATCACCGGGTTCAGTGATTGCAGCCCTTCGAGCGTGGTTTCGGGACGGTTACCCTCATCCTTGGTCAGGGTGGTTTCCACGTGCGACACTTCGCCGGTGGCCTTGTCCTTCACCATCATGGTGGTGGTGACGGGTACGATTTCGTCATCGAATTTGCCAGCGGCCTGCCCTGCGGCAGTGCGCATCTGCGACTGGTATGCGTATTCGTCCTGCGCCTCGCGGCTGATGTTATAGCGTGCGGCGACCGTTTCAGCGGTCTGGAGCATTGGCATGTAGACATTTGCGTGCATGGCGAGCAGCGATTTATCCATCGCAACGCGCATTTCCGGCGTCTGCACCATCGAGATGGAATCCTGACCACCGCCGACGACGATGTCCAAGTTATCGACGATGATCTGCTTGGCCGCCGTCGAAATCGCCATCAGGCCCGAAGAACACTGGCGGTCGATGGTCTGGGCAGCGACCGTCACCGGCGCGCCGCCGCGTAGCGCGACCTGGCGGGCGATGTTACCGGCCTGCGTGCCCTGTGTCAGAACTGCGCCCCACACCACATCGTCAATTTCGCCGGGGTCGATCCCGGCGCGCTCAACCGCAGGCGCGAACGAATAGGCGCCGAGGGTGGCGCCGGGGGTAGCGTTGAATGCGCCCTTGTAAGCGCGCCCGATGGGCGTGCGGGCGGTGGAAACGATTACGGCTTCGCGTGACATAACGGGGGTCCTTTATAGTGAAGCGAATGCCCGCAAGGTCGGGGCATTCCTTGATGCTGAGTTCTATACCGATGGAGCGACCCGCCTGCGCGGGATCTCACATCAAATCAGACGAAATACATCGTCATCCATTCGCAGATCAGAGCGGGCTTTTCCTCGCCCTCGATCTCGATGGTGATTTCGCAGGTCTGCTGCCATTGACCAGGACGCTTTTCGACCATTTCAGTAAGCTTCCAGTGACCACGAATGCGCTTTCCCGAACGGACGGGCGCGATAAAGCGCGTCTTGTTGCCGCCGTAGTTCACCGCCATCTTTATACCGTCAAGACGCGGAACATCGCTTTCTGCGGTAAGATAAGGGATCATCGATAGCGTGAGGAAGCCGTGCGCGATGGTCCCGCCGAACGGGGTCATCTTGGCAGCTTCTTCGTTGATATGAATGAACTGGTGATCGCCTGTCGCGTCGGCAAACTTCTTGATGCGCTCCTGGCTCATTTCGGCCCATTCGCTGGTGCCGATATTCTCGCCGACCTTTGCGGCCAATTCTTGCGGGTTCATAAGGCTCTCCTGCTGATTGTGTGCGCCCTTCAATCCCACGCGAAAGGGCGCGTACTTGCCCGGCTACATGGCGTAAGAGTGCGTCTGATGCAATCGCAACTGGCGCGCTTCCGCAGTCGGAACCTTATGCCGTTACGGCATCCGAACGTCGCTTGGGCTTGCCGCGCTTCGCCTTCGCCCGGCTGTGTTGTCTACCGCGTGCACTCTGCGTTTCCTCCGCTCGCGCCGATTCGATCCGCTTGCAATAGGAATTGAGGCCGATCTGAAGGCCGATAATCATCAGCATCACCGGCTGATAGGCGATGCCCTGAAACAGCGCGCCGACCAGATAGACGCAGGTGGCCAGTTGCAGCGAGGTTGCCATCGGCGCGATCCACGCCTCCTCCTCGCCATTTTCCCCCACGAGATCGCGCCGGCGCCAGCGCGCCCGCACCCGCTCCATCTGCCACAGCCCGGTAAGGTGCAGCAGCACCCACATAATGAAACCGGGATAGCCCTGTTCGCCCAGCACCTCGAACAGCGATGAATGGAATGCGCGCCCCTCGTCCGTCACCTTGCGATATTCGACGGAGGTGGAATTGCCTTCACCTTCCTTTACCGGCATCTGGTAGGTAAAGCTGTTGCCGCGATAGGCGTCAAATCCGCCGCCAGTGGGGTTTTCCGCCACATAGTCCAGCGTCCATTCCCACACCGCAACGCGGGTGGAGGCGCTTTCATCGCCGCCCGGTTCCGCAATCGTTGCCATGCGGTCATAATAGCTTTGCGGCAAAAACGGCAGCGCGGCGAGGCCCAGCGCGCCCGCACCGACGATGAACGCCAGTCGCCGCTTGGTATAGCGCAGCAGCAGGACTGCCAGCGCGGCGATGCACAAAAGGCCGGTGCGTGCCTCGGTCCCGATGGGGACCATCAGGCAAGCAAATATCAGCGCGACGCCAAACGCGGTAACGGCCCAGTGCGGGCGATAGATCGTCCCGTACCGCGTGAACCACCAGATCAGCGGCGTCAGAGCAATGGCGACGGTCGCAAGCGTAGAGCTTTCGTATATGCCGCTGTTATCGTTCACGAAAAATTTGAGGTTGCCATATCCGCCCCCGCCCAGCGTCACCTTCATCCCGGTGCCGATCACAATCGTGCCGATGGCCAGAACCATTGTCAGACCCAAGGCCTCCAGCCGAGCGCGGGTGGTGAGCGTGAAGGGCAGGAAAATCGCAAACAGCGATGCCTTCCAAACCCAATCCCACTTGGTCGCAGCCTCGACAGGGAAATCGGCCCTGCCAGTGGTCCAGAAACACCACGCGAAGAACACCACCAACAGCGCCTGCCGGAAAGAGAAGCTGATGTTCTCCTTGCGATCCAGCAGCAGCCAGCCGCCAAATGCCGCGGCGAACGCAACCAGCGATATCTGCAGGCTCTGGATCAGACCAAAGCCGATGCGTTGCGGGGCGAGGATATCGATATATACGTATAGCAGCACCCAGAGATACGGACGCCGCAGCCCTAATAAAAGCACAAACCCGATAAAGGCGAGGAAGACGAAGCCCAGCATCAGCAGTCCGCCTGCGTCTCGGGATCGACAGACATTTCGTCCGCTGCCTGTGTGCGTTTTGCCCGGCCTGCCTTCGATCTTGCCTTGCGCCGTTCGAGCGCGGCCTCCTTAAACCCGTCCAGCAACGGGTCCACGTCCAGACCGTCACGCATGACAAGGCGCAGGAAGGCTATGGCGAGAACGCCGTGGCCGATGGAAAGGGCAATGTAATCAATCATGCTTGCAGCGTATCCGGCCCGTCGCCGCCCCTTCCGGTTTGAAGGCGCAGCAGACAGGCAATCACGCGTGGATAGCGCCATGCGGTTGACGTGCCGTTAAGCACATACACGCTATTGCAGCGGCCATGACACGGGTTCTGCACGTCCTTGACCATTCGCTGCCGCTCCACAGTGGCTATACCTTTCGCACGCGCGCGATCATGAAAGCGCAAGGATCAGCCGGGCTGGAGGTGCGCGGCATCACCGGATTGCGCCACGAAACCCAGATTGAGCAAAAATCTTCGGCGGGCGCGGTGGAGACGGTGGATGGCCTGACTTTTCATCGCACCACAGGGGAACCGCACGGTCCCGTGCTGCTTCGCGAAATCCGCGAAATGGGCGTGCTGGCGCGGTCCATCCTCAATTTGGGGAAGGAATGGCGGCCCGATCTGATCCACGCGCATTCGCCTGCCCTGAGCGGCGGCGCGGCATTGCGGGCTGCACGGGCGCTGGACGTTCCGCTCGTGTATGAAATTCGCGCGTTCTGGGAAGACGCAGCGGTCGGCAATCGCACCGGCACACAAGGCTCCGCCAAATACCGCCTCACGCGCGCGCTAGAAACGCAGATTGCGCGCCGCGCCGATGCGGTGTTTACCATCTGCGATGGCCTGCGCGACGATCTGATTGCGCGCGGTATTCCTGGCGGCAAGATCGGCGTGATGCGCAACGGGGTGGACCTGTCGCTGTTCGGCGATCCGCCACCGCGCGACGATGCGCTAGCGAAAACGCTCGGTATCGCGCCCGGCGCGCCAGTGATCGGTTACATCGGCAGTTTCTATGATTACGAAGGGGTGGACGATCTGATCGCCGCCATGCCCGCCCTGCGTAGCTCGCACCCCGGTGCGCGGCTACTGCTGGTGGGCTCGGGCGAAATGGAGAGTGCCTGGCGCGCCGCCGCCGCCGCTCTGCCAGAACCGCAGGCGGTGATGTTTACCGGACGTGTGCCGCACGATCAGGTTGAACGGTATTACTCGCTGATCGACGTGTTGGCCTATCCGCGCAAGGCTTCGCGGCTGACCGATCTGGTAACTCCGCTGAAGCCGCTGGAGGCGATGGCGCAGCGCCGGATAGTCGCCGCGTCCGACGTTGGCGGGCATCGCGAACTGTTAACGCATGGAAAAACGGGGATGCTGTTCGCCCCCGATGATCCCGCCGCCTGCGCCGCTGCGCTCTCCCATTTGCTCGATGCGCGCGATGATTGGGATGTGATGCGGGGTCACGCAATTGCCCATGTCCACGAGCGTCATGACTGGGCGCGCAACGTGAATCGTTATCTGTCTGTTTACCAACTTCTGATAGCCCAGACCAATTGTCGCGAAGGGGCAGCGCATCAGCGTGGCCCGCGCGCGGCACAACAGGGCTTGCGCGCGCAGGGATAATCTTCCCGGTTCGCACATCGGCTCCTCTTCGATCGCGAGAGAGGCCAGAATAGACGGGGCGTCATGGTTATCGAGAAACTGCGGGAAAATGCGCGGCGCGAAGCGGCAGAGGCTGCTGCGAATGCGGAGGCACGAAAGACCAGGGTCTCTCTTTTCGGATTGTCCAGCCTCGGTGGACTGGGGCGCGCGGTCCCCTCACGCGGGATCGTGGGGCATGCCGTGTTCGTCCCCGCAATAGCAATCTGGGGCGCGCTGCTGGCTGGCCTGTGCGTGATGATGGTTTCAGGTGTGACGATTGCACGCCTTTCGATCTCTGCCGGGATCGGTTCGGTCCCGCAAATCGCATTTGCGTTGGTCGCTGCCGTGATTGGCGGGGTAATTGCGTATGGTGCCGCCCATGTGATCCGCTCGATCATGCTGCGATCATCGGATAACGAAGCGGTTGCTGCCATGGCAGCAGGCAGGGTGCGACCAATCGATCCGGGCACCGAACTGGGCAGTGACAGCCTTGATGCGCCGATCAGCGAGATGCCGTTCGCGCAAGGCTCGGAAGAACAGGCCGGCGCAGACGACGCAGAACCGTTCGAGCTGGAAAGTTCAGCCGAGCTTGGCGAAGACGAAATTTCTCCTGATGTCTGGTTCGATGCGCCGGAATCGGCTGATACGGATCCCGGTGCTGTCGATAGCGCACCCGATCTGACATCTCGCCGAATGGCTGCTGCCGGTCCCTTCGATCCGACTCCGGCTGAGCGCGCGCGTCAATCGGATGGTCTGTCTGATGCACAAGCTTCTGTGCCTGAAAAGCCACGCGCGCTGGAGCTTGGCGAATTTGCCGTACTGTCCGGGCGCAACGGCGTGTGGGTCACCGATGCGGACAATGCATACGATGCAGCCGAAGATCCCCAATTGCTGAAGCGCAAGCCGCAGACCTTGGGCAACCAGCAGCCCGAAGCCGAGCCGGAAATGGAAGCTGAGGCCGAGACGGGAATAGAGCCCGGTCCCACAATTCATCGTACGTGTGAGACAGACTCCACGGCGCAGCCGTTTGCGCGTGCCCATGCCAATGACGCGCGCAGCGCGATCGAAAAGCTGCGCGAGGTTCCGCCGCAGGAACTCAGCCTGGTGCAAATGGTGGAACGGTTTGCCGCGGCTCTGCACGAAAATCAGGACGCTGCCCGAAAACTCGCCATGCGGGGCGCGGTCAATTCCTCCGCACCGCCGCGTGATGCTGCACTGGCGCAGGCGCTCAAGGCTTTGGCGCTGTTCACCGAGCGCGGATTTGACGCCGACAACATGGGCGAAATCAGCGGGCAACCGGTCGACATGGTGGGCGAAACCGAGCGCGAATTGCGCAATGCCCTGTCGAAGCTCCAGAACCTGCGCGGGGCAGCCTGAACCGGGCATCACGCCCCGCAGTGCTGCAAAACTTGCAAAAGCCGGCCGATTGCGTTGACCCTGACGCAATCAAGGTAAAGGCGTAATACGGCTCTGCGCAATTTTACTTCGCAGCTCGCGGTTGCAAAATCACAAAACCATTGGCAATGGGAATGTCGAAACGAACGTACGCGTACATCGGGTGATGTCGCGGGCTCGACACACTGCCGCCCGGCGGTCCCGCACTGCGGACCACAGGGGCCGGCATCTGACAGGATGGACTTTGCCATGAGGCAACCGGTTTCTCAGGGTCTTTACGACCCCGCCAACGAACATGATGCCTGCGGCGTGGGCATGATCGCTCACATCAAGGGCGAGAAAAGTCATGCCATCGTGCGTCAGGCGCTCGAAATTCTTGAGAGCCTCGACCATCGCGGCGCGGTGGGGGCGGACCCGTTGCTGGGCGATGGCGCGGGCATTTTGCTCCAGATCCACGATCCGCTGATCCGCCGTTGGGCCGATGAAAACAGTCACGACCTGCCGCAACCGGGCGATTACGCGGTGGCGATGTGCTTCATGCCGCAGGACCGCGCGGCGCGTGAATTCATTACCGGACAGTTTGAAAAATTCATCGCCAAGGAAGGGCAGCGCCTGATCGGCTGGCGCGATGTTCCCACTACTGTGGATGGACTGGGCAAGGCGGTTATCGATTCGATGCCGGTGATGCAGCAGGCAATCATTGCGCGCGGGCCGGACACACCTGATCAGGACGCGTTTGAGCGCAAGCTACTGGTGATCCGCAAGCAGGTGCAGAACCCGCTGGCACAACTGGCGCAAAAGCACGACCTGCCCGGCCTCACCGATCTGTACATGCCCAGCTGTTCCAGCCGCACCATCGTCTACAAGGGGCTGCTGCTGTGCGATCAGGTCAGCAGTTTTTACGACGACCTGCGCGATCCCGATTGCGTATCGGCGCTGGGGCTGGTGCATCAACGGTTTTCGACCAACACCTTCCCCAGCTGGCGTCTGGCGCACCCGTTCCGCCTGATCGCGCACAATGGCGAAATCAACACAGTGCGCGGCAACATAAACTGGATGAACGCGCGCCGCCGCACGATGGAAAGCGAGCTGCTTGGCCCCGATCTCGACAAGATCTGGCCGATCATCCCGCACGGCCAGTCGGACACGGCCTGCCTCGATAACGCGCTCGAACTGCTGGTGGCGGGCGGTTACAGCCTTGCCCATTCGATGATGATGCTGATGCCGGAAGCTTGGGCGGGCAACGCGCTGATGAACGAGTCGCGGCGCGCATTTTACGAATACCACGCCGCCCTGATGGAACCGTGGGATGGGCCTGCGGCGGTTTGCTTTACCGACGGTCGCCAGATTGGCGCGACGCTGGACCGCAACGGCCTGCGCCCGGCGCGGTTCTGCGTGACAAAGGGCGATATCGTCTGCCTCGCTTCGGAAAGCGGCGTTCTGCCGTTTGCGGAGGAAGATATCATCCGCAAATGGCGGCTGCAGCCCGGCAAGATGTTACTGATCGACCTGCAGGAAGGTCGCATCATAGAAGATGGCGAGTTGAAAAGCAGCCTCGCTGAAAAGGAACCCTACGCCGAATGGCTGGCGCAGGCCCAGTTCAAGCTGGCCGATCTTCACCATATCGAACCCGAACTGTCGCAACTGCCGTCGGACGAAACCACCTTGCTGCAACGCCAGCAGGCGTTCGGATACACGCAGGAGGACGTCTCCCGCTTCCTTGAACCGATGGCAGTCAATGCCGACGATCCGATCGGGTCAATGGGCACCGACACGCCCATCGCTGTGCTGTCCGACCGCTCGCGCCTGCTGTACGATTACTTCAAGCAGAACTTTGCACAGGTCACCAACCCGCCGATTGATCCGATCCGCGAAGAACTGGTGATGAGCCTGCTGTCGATGATCGGCCCGCGCCCCAATCTGCTCGGTCACGATGCCGGCACGCACAAACGGCTGGAGGTGGAACAGCCGATCCTCACCAACCGCGATCTGGCGATCATCCGGTCGGTCGAAGCGGTGCTGGATGGCGCATTCCGGTGCGAGACCATCGACATAACCTGGGACGCGGAAACCGGGGTCGAGGGCCTGGAAATGGCGATCAAGGAGATGTGCTGGGCCGCGACCGAGGCAGTGTTGCAGGATCAGAACATCCTTGTCCTGTCAGATCGTGCGCAGGGGCCAGGCCGTGTGCCCATCCCCGCCTTGCTCGCGACGGCGGCGGTGCATCACCATCTGGTGCGGCAGGGCCTCAGAATGCAAACCGGGCTGGTTGTGGAAACCGGCGAAGCGCGCGAAGTGCACCATTTCTGCGTGCTCGCAGGCTATGGCGCCGAAGCGATCAATCCTTACGTCGCGTTCGAGACGATGGAGGACATCCGTCAGCGCAAGCATTCCGACCTGGCGAGCGAACAGGTTGAAAAGAACTACGTCAAGGCCATTGGCAAGGGCATCCGCAAGGTCATGTCCAAGATGGGCATTTCGACCTACCAATCGTATTGCGGCGCGCAGATTTTCGACGCGGTCGGCCTGTCGAGCGCATTTGTCGAAAAGTATTTCACCGGCACCGCAACCACGATTGAGGGCATCGGACTGGAGGAAGTCGGGCATGAGACCGTGGCGCGCCACGGGCAGGCGTATGGCGACAATCCGCTGTATGCCAACATGCTGGATGTGGGCGGCATCTATCAATACCGTCTGCGCGGCGAACAGCATGCCTGGACGCCGGAAAACGTCGCGCAATTGCAGCACGCTGTGCGCGGCAACAATTCTGCGAATTACGAGGAATTTGCCAAATCGGTTAATGAGCAGTCCGAACGGCTGTTGACCATTCGCGGGTTGATGGAATTCAAGCAGGCGAAACGCCCTGTCCCGCTCGAAGAGGTTGAGCCCGCGAGCGAGATCGTCAAACGCTTCAGCACCGGGGCGATGAGCCTGGGTTCAATCAGCCACGAAGCGCATTCGACGATGGCGCTGGCGATGAACCGCATCGGCGGTCGATCCAACACCGGAGAGGGCGGTGAGGAACCATTCCGGTTCAAGCCGTTGGACAATGGCGATTCGATGCGCAGTCGGATCAAGCAGGTTGCGTCAGGCCGGTTCGGCGTCACCACGCAATACCTCGTCAATGCCGACGATATTCAGATCAAGATGGCGCAAGGCGCAAAGCCGGGCGAAGGTGGCCAGTTGCCGGGGCACAAGGTGGACAAGCGGATTGCCGCAGTGCGCCATTCGACGCCGGGCGTGGGGCTGATCTCCCCGCCGCCACACCACGACATCTATTCGATCGAGGATCTGGCACAGCTGATCCACGATCTGAAGAATGTGAACACACAGGCGCGCATTTCGGTCAAACTGGTTTCCGAAGTTGGCGTTGGCACCGTCGCGGCAGGCGTATCGAAAGCGCGCGCCGATCACGTAACCATCGCAGGATACGATGGCGGCACGGGCGCATCCCCGCTGACCAGCCTGACCCATGCTGGTTCCCCGTGGGAAATCGGCCTTGCCGAAACGCAGCAGACGCTGCTGCTCAACGATCTGCGCAGCCGGATTGCGGTACAGGTCGATGGCGGGCTTCGCACCGGGCGCGACGTTGCCATTGGCGCACTGCTGGGCGCAGACGAATTCGGCTTTGCCACCGCCCCGTTGATCGCGGCGGGCTGCATCATGATGCGCAAATGCCACCTCAACACCTGCCCGGTTGGCGTGGCGACACAGGATCCGGTGCTGCGCGCGCGCTTTACTGGTCAGCCCGAACACGTGGTCAATTACATGTTCTTCGTCGCCGAGGAATTGCGAACCATCATGGCGCAACTGGGCTTTCGCACGATGGACGAGATGGTGGGCCGGGTCGATCGGCTCGATATGACGCGTGTGCATCGCCATTGGAAGGCGCGCGGCATCGATCTTTCGCGGCTGTTGCACGTGCCCGCCCTGCCCAAGGGCGCACCGCTGCGCCAAACGCAGGTGCAGGATCACGGGCTGGATGCAGCGATGGACGTTGCGCTGATCGCCAATTGCAAGAATGCCATTGCCACACAAACGCCGGTTCAGCTTTCCTATGAGGTCCGCAATGTTAACCGCACTGTCGGAGCGATGCTCTCTGGCGAAATTGCGAGGGCCTATGGCCACGAAGGCCTGCCGCCCGAAACCATCCGCATCAATCTGACGGGCGTTGCCGGGCAAAGCTTTGGCGCGTGGCTTGCCCACGGCGTCACTCTCGATCTGGTCGGCGATGCCAACGATTACGTCGGCAAGGGGCTGTCGGGCGGTCGTCTGATCGTGCGCCAACCCGATGACGTGCCGCGCAATGCGAATGAAAACATCATCGTCGGCAACACCGCGCTGTATGGCGCAATCGCCGGCGAGGCATATTTCAGCGGCGTCGCAGGCGAACGCTTTGCCGTGCGCAATTCGGGCGCAATTGCCGTGGTCGAAGGCGCGGGCGACCACGCCTGCGAATACATGACCGGCGGCGTCGTAGTAGTTCTGGGCAAAACTGGCCGCAACTTTGCCGCGGGGATGAGCGGCGGGATCGCGTATGTCTATGATCCCGAAGGCACATTCTCCAGCCTCGTCAACCATGCGCAGGTCGAACTTGGTCCGGTCCGCGCTGGCGTGGACACCGACGAAGGCACCGGACGCCCGACACAGCGCCCGCGTTCGGTCCACGATTTCGGCATGGGCGACATGCTGCACCACGATAGCGAGCGGCTGCGTATATTAGTGGAGCGGCATCAGCTGCACACCGGCAGCGCGGTCGCGGGCGAATTGCTGGCCAATTGGGACGAGGCGATCACCCGCTTCGTCAAGGTCATGCCAACCGATTACAGGCGCGCGCTCGAAACGCTGGAGGCAGAACGCCTCGCAGCCGAGAGCGTGGCGGCGGAATAGATTCTAGGACGAAACGATACAGCTATGGGCAAAGACACCGGATTTCTGGAACTGGATCGGCGCGAGCGCGATTACCTCGACCCAAAGGAGCGGTTGAACAATTACCGAGAATTCGTCATCGCGCCCGACGATGCAACGCTTTCCGGGCAGGCATCGCGCTGCATGGATTGTGGCATACCGTATTGTCACAACGGTTGTCCGGTGAACAATCTGATCCCGGACTGGAACCATCTCGTCTATGAAAACGACTGGAAGAACGCGCTCGATCTGCTGCATTCTACCAACAATTTTCCCGAATTTACCGGTCGCATCTGCCCCGCCCCGTGCGAGGCAAGCTGCACGCTGAACATCGTGGATCAGCCGGTGACGATCAAGAGCATCGAATGCGCGATCATTGACCGGGGGTGGCAGGAAGGCTGGGTGACGCCTCAGGTTCCGGCCAAAAAGACCGGCAAATCGGTCGCCGTCGTCGGTTCCGGCCCCGCTGGCCTCGCCTGCGCGCAACAACTTGCGCGCGCGGGCCATTCGGTCGTTGTGTTCGAGAAAAGCGACCGCGTGGGCGGATTGCTACGCTATGGCATTCCCGACTTCAAGATGGAAAAGCACCTGATCGCGCGCCGTTGCTTGCAGATGGAGGCTGAAGGCGTCGAATTTCGCACCAGCAAGGAAGTGGGCGTCGATATATCCTTCACCAGTCTCAAGGAAAATTTCGATGCGGTGGTGCTTTCGGGCGGGTCTGAGGATGCGCGCGCGCTTGCCATTCCCGGCGCGGAAATGCCCGGTGTGCGGCTCGCGATGGAATTCCTGACACAGCAGAACAAGCGCAATGCGGGCGACGATGAATTGCGCGCCGCCCCGCGCGGAAGCCTGCTGGCAACGGGGAAGCACGTTGTGGTGCTGGGCGGGGGCGACACCGGCTCCGATTGCGTGGGCACATCCAACCGGCAGGGTGCGGCCAGCGTCACCCAGCTGGAAATCATGCCCAAGCCTCCGAGCAAAGAGGACAAGGCGCTGACCTGGCCCGATTGGCCGGTGAAATTGCGCACATCTTCCAGCCATCAGGAAGGGGTGGAGCGCGACTGGGCGGTCCTGACCAAGCGCGTGATCGGCGACGGTGAGAAAGTGACCGGACTGGAGTGTGCGCGGATCGAATGGGTCGATGGCGCAATGCGGGAAATCGTCGGCAGCGAATTCACGCTCAAGGCCGACCTCATCCTGCTCGCCATGGGCTTTATCGGATCGAAAAAGACCGGCCTTCTCGAACAGGCCGGCGTGGAAATGACGGATCGCGGCAATGTCCATGCAGACACGGACAGCTATGCCACCAGTGCGCCGGGCGTATTCGCCTGCGGCGATATGCGGCGCGGCCAGAGCCTTGTCGTGTGGGCGATCCGCGAAGGGCGCCAATGCGCGCGCAGCGTGGACGAGGCATTGATGGCCGCGAGCGAACTGCCACGCTGACTTTACCAGGCGCAGCGTCAGCTGCGTCATTTGCGACACTGGGAATTGCAAACCGGGCGCTGACGGCACCATTGACCGCGTATCCGCTTGCCTTTTGCGGCGATGGGTGGCGAAACGGTCTGAGAGCTTGAGGAAAAGCCGGGACAGTGGACGTGGCATGACATCGGACACACGCAATGTCCGGGCACGCGCAAAACAAGGGGAGAATAGCGGCACGGGGCATATTGCCTTGCGCTGCTACCGGGTTCGCTCATGCATGAATTTAAGAAAATACTTCCCGTGGCGCTCGTCGCCGTCGGCCTGACCGCGCTGGCAACTGCGGCTCCGGTTATGGCAGCGCCCTTCGATGAGGCATTCGCGCCTGCAAGCGACGGCGGGCTGTCTGCCGCGCCAGCCTCGCCGCGCAATGGGGAGACGCTGGAAAAGACGACCGATGACGCGCAACCGATTGCCGCGCCTCCGACTGCTCCCAAACCGAACACCGCTTTCAAGGCGCGATTTGTTGTATCGCAATTCGTCGACGTCCCGGTTGCGGGCGATGCTGCGGATACAGTACGATATTCCGGCAGGGCCGACGCATACATCAATGTCGGCGGCACGAACTTTGGCTTGGCCGACGATTCGATCACGCTCAATTTCCGTCCGGAATACACCTGGGGCAAGACTTCCAACGGTACGATCGGCCTAATCCCCAACAACACCGCGCTGTTCCGACCAGAAGGCGCGGGCGATTTCGATCTTGGCATCAACGTCAAGAAAGTCTGGAAGAACGGCACCAATCTGACCGTCGGCAAAATCAATTCGCTCGATCTGGTCGGCACGCTGCCAATCGTGGGGAGCGACGGGCATTACGGTTTTCAGAACCTTGGCCTTGCCTTCCCGCCGACCGCAGTCATCCCCAACACATGGGTCGGCGCGCTGCTGGAGGTGCCGAAGAAAGACTGGATTTTCCGCGCGTGGGTCTACGATCCGGACTCGCAATACGAACGAACCGGTTTCGAGACCGCTTTTGAAAGCGGCGTTGCGTTTCTAGGCGCAGCCACACGCATCGCTCGGATCGGGAGCAAGCCGGGGTTCTACACCGTCGCGCTGGTCGGATCGACGCGCACCGGCCCGGCGGTGGATATCCTGCCGCGCGCACTCACTCCACCGCCCGGCGGCAATTTCGGCGATGCTCGTGGTGAGCTGGCGGTGCAGCTATCGGCCTATCAATATCTCTCCCTCAATCCCGCCCACCGCGGCAAGGGCATCGGCATCGTCGCGCGTGTTCAAGGTTCGCTGGGCGATCCGACCTTCCTCGATTATTCGGGATATTTCGGGATTGCGGGTAATCCGATGAGGCGCCCGCAGGACCGCTTCGGCCTCGCCTATTTCCACTATTCGCTGACGGACGAATTGGTCGACGATATCGCGTTTCGTCTGGGGCTAGAAGACGAACAGGGCGTGGAGGCGTTCTACACGATTGGCCTTGGCGGCCTCGCCAGAAGTTTTGAACTCACTGCCAACCTGCAGGTGGTCGACAGCGCGGTGTCGGTCCGCGATACCGGCGTGATCGCAGGTCTGCGACTGACAGCGGGGTTCTGAATGAAACGTCTGGCGATTGCCGCGTTAGCGATGGCGCTTCCTGCCAATTCGCAGCCGGAATCCGGAACGCCGGAAAAGGCGCAAGGCTCGGAATTCGTTGGCCTTTACGACGGCAGCTCATTCGAGTCTGCAATGGGCATGGAAGTGCGCGCGGACGGAACGTTCGACTGGGGGCTTTCGGTCGGCGCGCTCGATCTTCGCGCTTCAGGAACGTGGGCACAGCAGCGCGAGATGATCATTCTGACCAGCAACCCCAGACCGGTGCCGCCGGTGTTCCGGTTTTCGGGCCTCGAACCCGCAAGAGGCGGTGAATTCGTTCGAGTGGTGCTTGCCTCCAATGGCGAAGAGTTCGAGTTTGCCGATATCCGTTTGACCTGCCGCAACGGCAAGAAATTTTACGGGCAGGTCCGCTCAGGTGGCTACCCATCGACCAACGCACTGGAATACGAGGACGAACTGCCCGACGAATACGATCCGCGCAAGTCATGCGACGCGCCTGTGACCGCGATGCTGGAGCTTTCCATGTACGATGTTGCGTCCGAGCCGTTCGATCTTGCCAGTCTGGGCTGGACGCCAGGGCAAACCGCGCGGTTCGAATTCGAGCGCAATGATCTGGGCGTCGCCGATTTTACCGGGATGACGGGTGCGCTCCAAGACGGCACGCTGACATTGCAGGGTGGTGAGTGGCAGTTCGAATTGCGAAAGCTGGCGCCGCGCGCCGGGGATGCACCAGACTGACGTTCAGGGCCGACGCCGTTCGCGCTGGTATTTCCATCGTTTCTCGCATGGGTTGCGCAGCGTATGGGTTCGCACTGCTCTTTCGCATCGTTGGCCCCCTTTGATCCAAGCGCGCAGGCGGATATTTCCGCTGAAATGCCGCACGGTGTCAACTTCGTCAGGCAGTTTTTGAGTCGGTCAAACCGCCCAGTCAATCGGCTCCCAACCAAGACTTTGCAGAAATGCGTTTGCCTGACTGAATGGCTTTGAGCCAAAAAATCCGCCGTGCGCCGATAAGGGGCTGGGGTGTGGACTGGTGAGAACCAGATGGTGCGGTCCGCTGCCCAGAGCCTTGACCCGCGCGGCCTTTTTCTTCGCATGGCTGCCCCACAGGATGAAAACGCACGGATCGCCCCGCGCTGCGACCGCCGCGACGGCGGCATCGGTAATGGCGTCCCAACCCCGACCGGCGTGGCTACCCGCCAACCCGGCCTCCACCGTCAGCGTGTTGTTCAACAGCAAAACGCCCTGCCGCGCCCACTTGGTCAAATTGCCATGGGCGGCGCGCGCAATACCAAGATCGCTCTCCAGCTCTTTGTAGATGTTCATAAGCGATGGCGGCACTTTCACCCCGGCCTGCACTGAGAATGCCAGCCCGTGCGCCTGCCCCGGTCCGTGATACGGATCTTGCCCCAGAATAACGACGCGGACCTCGTCGAGCGGGGTCAACGCCAGCGCAGCCAGCCGTTCGCCACGCGGAGGATAGACCAGTTTGCCCGCCGCTTCCTGCGCATTCAGCCAGCCACCCAGCCTGCGCGCCTCCGCCATGTTCAGCACAGGTTCCAGTGCGTCGCGCCAGCTTTCGGGGATATTATCGTCGGACATGCGGCAAGTGATACAACCCGCCCGCCCAATCCGACCACTCGCCCCTTCCCCTCTATCCCCAATCCGCGTAGGGACACCCGCGATGACAGTGCATTTTCATGAAGAAGACCTGCCCGCCGGCGTGCTCGAAGGCACCAGCGCGCTTGCCGTGGATACCGAGACGATGGGGCTCGTTACCCCGCGCGATCGGCTGTGCGTCGTGCAGATTAGCGATGGATCGGGCGATGAACACCTTGTGCGGTTTGGCGTGGGCAGCGAATATGAAGCGCCCAATCTTACCGCGCTGCTGTCCGATCCGGACCGGGTGAAGCTGTACCACTTCGCCCGCTTCGATCTTGCGGCGATCCAGTATTACCTTGGCGTCATGGCCGCGCCGGTGTTCTGCACCAAGATCGCCAGCAAGCTCGTGCGCACCTATACCGATCGCCACGGACTGAAAAATCTGGTGAGCGAATTGCTGAGCGCCGACATGTCGAAACAGCAACAAAGCTCTGACTGGGGCGGCCCGGTGCTGAGCGAGGCGCAGCGTGATTATGCAGCATCCGATGTGCGATTCCTGCACGCCCTGCGGGATGAACTGACCGTGCGACTGGAGCGTGAGGGCAGGATGCACCTTGCTCAGGCGTGCTATGAGTTTTTGCCGACCCGTGCCCTGCTTGACATTGCGGGTTGGGCCGAGCGTGATATTTTCAGTCACGAATAGCTGATGGGCGAGGCTGCGATGGTCATGAAGCGCCGCATCGAAACCAGTGAGGCAAAGGCGCTGAGAAGTCGCCGTCAGCGCTTTGCAGCGCCGGGCGGCAGCCATGACCGGCTGGTCGGATTTCTTGCACGGGCGTTGCCGATGGGGGTCGGTGTTCTGGCCGCACTAATGGTGATTACACCGCTGTCGCCACGCGGCGAGGTGAGTTTCCTGCTGGATCGCAACAAGGTTGCCCAGATCGATGAACGGTTGCGAGTTGATAATGCGATGTATCGCGGGCGGGACGGAGAAGGTCGGCCATTTTCGATCATGGCGGGAGAAGCGGTGCAACGCTCCAGCAGCGAGGCGTTGGTGCGGATGGACGATCTGATCGCACAATTGCTGCTGCCCGAAGGTCCGGCGCGGCTGATGGCACCGGGCGGAACCTACGCTCTCGACGAAGAGGTTGTCGCGATCGACGGGACGGTGCGACTGACTGCCGCCGATGGTTATCGGATGAGCGCTCGCGGAGTCTCGGTCGATCTGAAATTGCGCGAAATGCGCGGTGACGGCGGGGTAGAAGGGCAGATACCTGCGGGGACATTTTCCGCCGATACGATGCGTGCTGATCTGGCTGCGCGCACGATCACCCTTGATGGAAACGCACGACTGAAGATGATCCCTGGCAAGGTGAGGATACCGTAATGACTACCCCTGACTATATGCCGAACCGCAAACGATTGGGCAGGCTGGCATCATGCTATGGTGCGGCGGGCTTCACGCTCGCTCTGGCGCTGATGGGCGGTATGGAATTGAGCGCACAAGGGCTTTCCTCGCACAACACCCGCGCGCCAGTCAGCGTGGATGCAGGCCGGATCGAAGTGGAGGATCGCGCAAACCGCGTGTCGTTTTCGGGCAATGTGGTGGTGACGCAGGCCGATCTGTCGGTGCGGTCTCAGCGGATGTTGTTAAACTATGTGGATGCAGGCTCGCTCGAATTGCAGCGGCTGACAGCGACGGGCGGCGTCGTCGTATCTCGCGGCAATGAACAGGCAACCGGCGACACCGCAATCTATGATTTCAACCGCCGGATCATCACGATGGCGGGCAATGTACGGCTTCGACAGGGCAGCAACAATCTGAGCGGTGGGCGACTTGTGATCGACCTCGATACCGGCATTTCGAGCGTTGACGGAAGCGCTTCGGGTGGTGCAGCAGGCGCTGCAGGATCGCGCGAGGGACGGGTACGTGGGACATTCACGGTACCGCAGGGCGACAATTGAGCGGTCGTTCCTGAACCCCCCCGACGGCGCTATAAATCAATACGCGTTGGCGTGCCTCAGCACCCACACTGTCTTCGCCACAATCTCAAGATCGCGCCGCAGGTTCCAGCCCGCAATGTATTCCAGATCCGATTGCAGCCGGTCGGTCAGATCCGATTCATGCTCGGTCGCGCCGCGATGACCCCGCACCTGCGCAAGCCCGGTCAGCCCCGGTTTGAGGCAGTGGCGCTGCCAGTACATGCTATCGACTTCCCAAAAGAACTTGTTGTTCGCCCGGCTTCCCAATGCATGGGGACGCGGCCCGACAATAGCCATGTCACCCAGGAGCACATTCAGCATCTGGGGCAATTCGTCGATGCTGGTCCTGCGGATAAACGCACCGATCTTGGTTATGCGGTCGTCATCGCGTGAGGCGGACCGATTGCCATCCTGATCGAGTTTTTCGACCCGCATGGAACGGAATTTGTACATATCGAAGAACTGGTTACCGCGGCCAAGTCGGCGCTGGATAAAAAACACAGGCCCGCCGTCCTCCAGCTTTATCCTGAGCGCAACGAACAACAGCAAGGGTGACAGCACCACCAGTCCCGCAAGTGCTACCCCGATATCGAAAGCGCGCTTGGTTATGCGCGAGCGCAGACCCAGTGGGCCGGTCGAAACTACCAGAGTGGTTCGCTCCTGTTCCTCGTACCGGTGCACACCTAACGCCCCTAGTGCGTGCGCCGGTTCGCTCACGATCTCGCCCTCGACCCCCGCCGATTTGAGTAGCAATGACCACGCTTCGCGCCGTTCGCGCGGGGTGCTGACCACGACCTGATCCTGATTGCGCAGCATCGTGCCGAGCCGATCGAGCATGAAGGGATCATGGACTGTGGGATCAAGCCTGTAATGCGCTGCTGACACACAAACTGCATTGGTGAGGCGGAATGGCGGGCCGCCATCCTCGATCACCAGTTGATTGCGCACGCGCCCGCCCCAATGCCGCTCTACTACCAGAACGATGAGACGGCGAAAAGCGATCAGACTGGCCGCAAACAATACCAGCCCGATAGTCACCGACACCCGTGAGAATTCCGCGCTTGATTTAGTGTAAAACGCGACGAAGTTTAACAATCCTGCTGAAATAACCAGCGCGATTAAGGCCTTTCGCACTGCGAACAACCAATCTTGCAAAGCCTTCACACAATAGGTTGAATTGTAGAGTGCGATCGTGAAGTAAGCCGGCAGGAACGCTTGCGCTACCAGCATGATCTCAGGTTTCCACCACATGCCGAGATACAGCTTTGTAGCACACATGAATGACAGGTGCAGCAACGCAGCATCAACCACCAGCATCGCAATGTATGCGCGCAACCGCCTGCGTTCGAGGGAAGTGACAATTTTACGCTCAACCGTTTCGGGTTGCTCTGCGCGCAAAAGTATTCCGCTTGGCTGATTCATGTAGGCTAATTCTCCGCTTGTCGCGGTCCATTTTTAGGTATTTTTCCGTATGCCTGCGATGAAATGCAAATGCTACTATTTTGCGGTTGCGAAATGGATCGTGTCTGAAAGAGCTACCGCTTCGCCGCAAATCGTGCAATTTCCGTCAGTTCCTGCGCCAGCAGCAATTGCGCCGGTTGACTGTTTGCGAGCAGATTACGATGCAACGCAACAAGACGCGGGATCAGGCGGTCCAGCTTTCGCTGGGGCCAGCGGGCGATTTGGTCGCGGATATCACCTTCCTCCCGCCAAAAAATTCCCAGTTGCGCTTTTTCGCCCCTGCCCAGACTATCGAGGTTGCCCCGAGGCCCCAGTTTCGCCGTGATTTGGGTCAATTGGGTCGCGCGCCGCTCTATTGCCAGCAGCAGGCCCACCGGGTTGAGGCCCAGCTCGCGCATCCGATGAATTTCACGCGACAACCGGCCAAGATCGCCGCCCAGCACCGCATTGACGATCGGCTGAAATCCCTCTTCTTCGGTCGCCGCACCGATCTCGGCATAGTCATCGACCCCTGCCGTTTTGGGGACGAGGGGATCGGCGTCGCAATACAGGGCGAGTTTGTCGACCTCCGATTTCGCGAGGCGGACATCCAGTCCCGCGGCACGCGCGATACGTTCCGCCACGTCGCCGTTCAGCCGCAGCCCCGCGCTGTCAGCCATCGCTCGCACCGATGCTGCAACCGACGAGAGATCGGGCGCATAGAACATGCCGACCAGCGCGTCGGGCCGCTTTTCGAGGAGTTTCGCGCTGCGGGATTTATCGGTTGCAGAGGTCGCAACGACCAGCACCGGCGCCGCCTTGCCCGATCCGGCTTCGGCTGTGTCTATCAGGGTTTTCAGCGCATCGTGCGCCTCGTCACCGTTGGCGCGGACATAGATGTGGCGGGCATCGCCGAACAGCGAACCCGAACGCGCCTCATCGCCCAGCAAGGCAGGATCGCGGCGCAAGTCTGACCCCGCCAGCTCGATCCGCTCTCCGGCATCGGGCAGGGCTGAGATGATCTTTTGCGCGGCGGCGCTGGCACCGGCCTCGTCCGGTCCGCAGAAAAAAAAGATAGAGGCGGTCTCCCAATTGCGGGGAAGCCCGCGCGCGAAATCGGTATTCTTCGCCTTCATGACGCGCCTCTGGCGACGGTGCAGACCATTACGGCGTTGTCGCGGTGGGCTCTTGCTCCGAGCGCGCCCGCAACGTCAGCGCGATGCGGGTTGCCATCCGGTCCGCCACTTCGCGGGTAAGGTTTTCAAGCGCCGTCTGTTCTGCTGCGATAGTCGCGTATTCGCTGGACACCACGTCGATCCCGGCATCCGAACCATCGGTCGCATCAAGTAGGATTTCGCCCGTCGCCAGCTCGATCAGCTGATAGCGCGTGCGCAGAATGCGGCGTTCGCGGCTGATCGTATCGTCGTTTAGCACGCCCAGCGCTTCTAGCGAATCGTCGATCCGCACGTCGAGCCGGTATGCAGCCGTGTTCGCCCCGCCTGCTTCGAGCCGTTCGGTTAGGGCATTGCGCAGCAGCCAACCGCCGCGACCTGGAATGGCCGACACATCAACCGCGCCAAGGCCCTGCGCGACACTGGCGCTGGAACCGCCCGCATACAGAGGCTGCAAACCGCAACCGGCGATCAGCGGCGCATACGCGGCCAGCGCAACGAGGGCGAGCGTCCTGCGCATCAGGTTACGATATTAACCAGTCTATCGGGCACCACGATCACTTTGCGAATAGCCGCTCCGTCGATCGAACGCTGGACGTTCTCGCTGGCGAGTGCAAGCGCTTCGAGGATGTCTTTCGACGCTCCCTTGGGCGCGGTCAACGTGTCGCGCAGCTTGCCCATGTGCTGAACCGCGATGGTAACCTCGTCGTCGATCAGCATGGCGGGATCGTGGTTGGGCCACTTTTCGTCCGCGATGAGGCCGGTGTTACCAGCGGCCGCCCACGCCTCTTCGGCCAGATGCGGCATCATCGGGCTGACGAGGTGCATCAGCGTGGTGATCGCGAAATTGCGGCTTTCGCCGGGTGCGGCCTTTTCGGTGGCGCCGGTCAGTTCATAGATGCGCGCCACCGCCTTGTTAAAGCCAAGCGCCTCGATATCCTGCGCCACAGCGACGATCGCCTGATGCACTTTTCGTGCGAGTGGCTTGTCCTCTCCGGTGGCTGACGGGTCGAGCTGCTGGAACAGGCGCCACAACCGCTGGACGAAGCGCCCGCAGCCATCGATCCCGCTCGCCGACCACGGTAGGTCGCGTTCGGGCGGGCTGTCGGACAACATGAACCAGCGCACCGCATCCGCGCCGTAATCCGCCATGATCGCATCGGGATCGACGACATTCTTCTTGGACTTCGACATTTTGACGACGCGGCCTGCCGTTACCGGCGCGCCATCCTCAATCGCAACCCAGTCGATGCCATTTTTGCGCACCTCGTCGGGGCTCAGCCAGCTGCCATCTCCAAGACTGTAAGTTTCATGCGTGACCATGCCCTGCGTGAACAGCGCGGCGAACGGCTCCTTCACATCGAATTTACCGATGTGGGACAAAGCGCGGGTCCAGAACCGAGCGTAGAGCAGGTGCAGGATCGCGTGTTCGATGCCGCCGATGTAGTGCTGGACCGGCATCCATTTCGCGATTTCCGCCGGGTCGAAAGGCCTGTCAGCAGGCTGGCTGGCAAAGCGAAGGAAATACCAGGATGAATTGGTGAACGTGTCGAGCGTGTCAGTCTCGCGCTGCGCCGCCGCGCTGCATTGCGGACAATCAACGTGTTTCCATGTCGGATGCCGTTCCAGCGGGTTGCCCGGCGTTTCGAAATCGACATCGCCGGGCAAAGTGACCGGCAATTGATCCTTGGGCACGGGCACGATCCCGCACGCATCGCAGTGGACGAAGGGGATCGGCGTACCCCAATAACGCTGGCGCGAAATGCCCCAATCGCGTAGGCGCCAAACAGTCCTGCCCTCACCCCAGCCGCCATCCTGCGCGCTGGCTATCACTTGCGCCTTGGCGTCCTCAACGCTCAATCCGTCGAGGAATTCGGAATTGACGATTACGCCGTCCCCCGCCTCAGCTGCGTCACCCATCGGTGCATCAGCTTCAGAGGGGTCGCGCGCTACCACGCGGCGGATCGGCAGATTATATTTGGTTGCGAACTCAAAGTCGCGCTGGTCGTGTCCCGGAACACCCATCACCGCCCCGGTGCCGTAATCGATCAACACAAAGTTCGCGATGAAGACTGGCAACTGTGCGCCGCTGAACGGATGGCGCGCCGTTATCCCGGTGTCGAGCCCCCGCTTTTCCGCCGTTTCCAGTTCGGCTGCAGTGGTTCCCCCGAGCTTGCACTGTTCGATAAACGCGGCAACGGCGGCGTCCCCTGCCAACCCTTGCGCAATTGGGTGATCGGCGGCGATGGCGCAGAAACTTGCGCCGAAGATCGTGTCTGGCCGGGTGGTGTAAACCGGCAATTTTTCGCCGTTCGAAAGATTGAACGAAAACTCCAGCCCGGTCGATTTGCCGATCCAGTTTTCCTGCATCAGCCGGACTTTTTCGGGCCAATCCTTCAACTCGTCGAGCCCGCTCAACAGGTCTTGCGCGAAGTCGGTGATTTTCAGGAACCACTGATCCAGCTTGCGCTTTTCGACCGCTGCGCCCGAACGCCAGCCCTTGCCGTCGACCACCTGTTCGTTGGCGAGCACGGTCATGTCGACCGGATCCCAATTGACCTCGCTCGACCGACGATAGACCAGTCCTGCGGCATACATATCGAGGAACAGCGCCTGTTCATGTCCGTAATATTCCGGATCGCAAGTGGCAAATTCGCGCGTCCAGTCGAGCGCGAAGCCAATGCGCTGCAATTGCGCCTTCATTCCGGCGATATTGGCTCTGGTCCACTCGCCCGGATGAACCTTTTTCTCCATCGCGGCGTTTTCCGCCGGCATACCAAACGCATCCCACCCCATCGGATGCAGCACTTCAAATCCACGCATCTTCTTGTAGCGGGCCAGCACGTCGCCCATCGTGTAATTGCGCACGTGCCCCATATGGATCCGCCCCGAAGGATACGGAAACATTTCGAGGATATAGCTTTTGGGCTTCGCGCTGTCGGAATCAGCGACGAAGGTGCCCGCTGCATCCCATGCGCGTTGCCAGCGATCGTCGGCAAGGGACGGATCGAAACGGGTATCAGTCATGGCTTTGCTCGGTTATGCGCAACTTCACAGACGCATGGAAGGTTCCAGAAGCGAAAAATCGCGCTCAGCCTGCAACAGCCTTGCGGCGCAGATCGCGCGCCTTGGTCAGAATGATATCTTCCAGCTTCTGCACGGTCGCAGCCTGAACCGGAGCATCGACCCAGCCATTGCCCTGCGCAACCTGACGCACCGCCGCCACCCGCAAGGCATCGGCGCGCAAATCCTGATCGAGAATCGTGATGGTCATTTTCACCCGCTCATTGGGGTTGCTGGGATTAGCATACCAGTCGGTTACGATTACGCCGCCGTTGCTGTCCGCCTGAAGCAGCGGGGCAAAGCTGATTGTATCCAGCGCGGCGCGCCACAAATAGGCATTCACCCCGATCGTATTTATCTGCGCGGATTGCAGATCCGACTTGGGCTGATCGCGTCCTGCGCATGCGGCCAGTGCGGCAATCGCTGCCAGTCCAAAAGCAGCGCGGGAAATGGCGAAAGTTGCGTTGGGCACGGCGGCGATATTCCTCAATCGTTATGTTCACATGCTCTATAAACAGCGCACCGGCCTCGGCAAGTGCGCGCTTGCCCGATCTCCGGTGAACCACCATGCGCGCGCTGCGGCAAATCGTGCTGCCGATTCGCTGAATTTAAGATTATAACCGGTTGAGCCGCGTCGGCTTTACCGCTTGTGAACCCGAAAAAACCCGGTTGGCTATTGGCACGGGTTCGCGAATCGCCCGGATTCCGTGAGGCGTCTTAAGAATATGTGTGCGCAAGGACACAGTCACGACACTTACCACAGTGTGGCTTTTGGAAAAGATTGCGTGACGTTGCGTCACGGTTCTATCAAAATTCTTAAGTACCTCGATCGAGGGGACGATCAGGTGGGGTTCAGCATTTATGAGCCATTGCCATCGTCGCAACGAATTTATGGGAGCGGTTCAGCAATGCCACGGCGGCACAATTCCACAGCATCACGGCAGATGAAACTGCCGCTGTTCGGTGTTGCCGCTGCGCTGATGCTGGCCTTGCCGACTGCAAGCCTCGCGGTCGTGACGTTCGGCCTCGATTCCCCACAGGACACGGCCGGCGCGCTGGACCTTTTCACACCCGCTTCGGTGGATCCTGATCTGGTGGCCCGTATCGCTCCGAAAGCTCGGGAAAAAGGCCTTCGGTTCACTCCGGCCAGCTCCAACCCGGCATTGGGCCATGGCCCCGTTACGGTCGCAGTGCGAATCGATAACAGCAATCCGCAGGCGATTTCGGTTCGCAATTCGGTCGCATCGGTGCCAGGCATTGGCAAAAGTCTGACCCCGCTCAAGACTGCGCGATTCGATTTGGGTACTGCGCGCGGTTATCAAAGCTTTGCGCGCACCGTGGCGCTGCCTGCAAATGTGCGCAGCCTGAGCGTTCCGGACCTTTCCGAATTCGAGCCGGCTCTTCCCGCCGCTAAGGAAAAGCCGAGCCGCCTTCAGCCGCGCATCGCGCTTGAGGATGAGCGGATCACGGGGCGTTCGGTCAATACACTCGATGCAATGGGTTCCCAGACAGTTGATGTGGGTGGCAGTTTCCGGGTTTCGTCAAAGATTGATGTGACCGCCGGCGTACGCCTCAGCCAGGAACGTGAACGGCTCGACCCGCTGACCAATTCGGATCAGGACAGCCAGGCAGTGTATGTGGGAACCCAGATCAAGTTCTGATCCTGCAAGAGCGCGCCACCATTCTCCAGTTTGCCATACTCGACTCCAAAGACCCTGCTTCGGCGGGGTTTTTTATTGCCTGACGCTACGGCTTGGCTACGCTGCTTCGACAACAAGCGGGAGATAACAAGATGAGCCGAATTGCTATGGTCACCGGTGGAACGCGCGGTATCGGTCGCGCCATTTGCGAACAATTGGTGGCAGATGGCTTTACCGTGGTGGCCAATTACGGGGGCAATGACGACGCGGCAAAGGCCTGCGAAGAAGATATTGGCGTCAAAAGCTACAAATGGGATGTGGGTGATCATCAGGCCGCAATAGAGGGGTGCGCTCAGGTCGAAAGGGAAGTCGGGCCCATCGACGTTGTCGTTAACAACGCTGGCATCACCCGCGATGGCACGCTGCACCGAATGAGCTTTGAAGACTGGAATGAGGTGATGCGCATCAACCTTGGCGGTTGCTTTAACATGGCCAAGGCGTGCTTCCCCGGTATGCGCGAGCGCAAGTGGGGTCGGATCGTCAATATCGGTTCGATCAACGGTCAGGCGGGGCAATATGGACAGGTCAATTATGCGGCTGCCAAATCCGGCATTCACGGCTTTACCAAGGCACTGGCGCAGGAGGGCGCCAAATTTGGCGTCACCTGCAACGCCATCGCGCCGGGCTATATCGACACCGACATGGTCGCCGCGGTACCGGAAAACGTGCTCGAAAAGATCGTCGCCGGGATCCCGGTTGGGCGGCTTGGACAGGCTAACGAAATCGCTCGTGGTGTCAGTTTCCTATGTTCGGAAGATGCCGGCTTCATTACCGGCTCCACCATGAGCATCAATGGCGGTCAGCACATGTATTAAGTCAAGTTCGCGATCAGTGGCCGATCCATTGGCAACGCCATTGAGATCAACGCGTCCTTTGCAGTTCGTTAAGCATGCTGGGTTACTATTCGTTATCCCTGATTCTCAGGGCTGATGATCGGGACCATTGGGGGTGCTTCATGATCGCGACGAAAATGGTAGTACCAGATTTGCAAATCGCATTAAGCGATGAACTACGCAACGATACGCGCGCGGCGGGGCGTAAATCGCTGATGCTGCGCAGCGCGAAAGTGATCTGCCAGACCGGCGAATACGTATGTCTGGTCCGCGATGTATGCGAGATCGCGACTTCGCTCAGCTTCCTGCATGATGTGCCGCCAGAGCCGCGCATCCTGCTGTGCCTTGCCAACGGCAATACCTATCCGATCGAGCGCGTCTGGTCGGGCAAGCGACAGGCCGGGTATCGTTTCGGAGGGCATGTCTCGCTTGAGGAGTTCATGCACGAAACGATCCCTTTCGAAGCTCGCCCTACCCGCCTTGCCATAAACACGAACGCTCTGCTGACCGATGGACGGACAAATCATCGGGCGCGTCTGCTCGACATTTCCACCAACGGCGCAAAATTCGAGTGCACCAGCACGTTGAGACAGCGCGGTCTGATCGGGTTTCATTTGACCGGGCTGAACGCACGCCTCGGTCAGATCGCCTGGAGTGATGGCAGCGGAAAGATTGCGCGGTTCGGGCTGCAATTCCAGCACCCCGTCTCACTTCGCGAACTGGCGCAGGCGGCGATGCGCCTGCAACCCTTCGACACACCGGCGCCCGGTGGCGTCCGCGAAACGCTGGCAAGGGCGCGGGCAGCCTGATTACGGATCACGCAAGCCAGTAACCGCTCACCTTCCAGACGCCGTCTTCCCAATTCAGAACAACGGTTTCCGTTACGCCTGTGCGATGTTCAAAGTCGGTCGTAAACACCACCATCTTGTAGGATGCAGGTGGAGTGGAATGGGATCCGAAGTGATCCAGCTTCCGGTTTACAACCTGGCCAAGCGGCGCGCGCGTCTGTTCGCCTGCTGCAACCCATGCGGCCAGCGTCAATTCCTGCTTCCAGACATGGGCCGCCTTGTCAAAACCACCTTCCCAATCTCGCGCATCGGTCAGCAACAGCCAATCGCGTGCGACGCCCTCCAGCGGATCGAGGGTTACCGGTTCCTCTGATGGTGCCTGAGCCATAGCTGGTGAGTCCCCCGGTGCAGAAGCTGAAAAGCTGGTCGTCATCCAAACAGCCAACGTTGCGATAAATATCGACATAACAACGATCCCTCCAATCCAGAGCGCCGTAATGGTGCGGTGCTTCTCTTTTGAAAGATGTTGGGTCGATGAGGCCGCAGGTGCATCCCCCAATCGTTCGGATACAGAATTTTCAGGGGCTTTTGCTTCGCTTTCGAACAACAGGCGTGCAGCTTCACGGCTGCTGGTTACATCAAGTTTTCGGCGCGCGGTGCGCAGGTGCTCGTTGATTGTATGCACCGACAGGTCCAACACATTTGCCGCAGACTTGGCGTCGTGCCCGCGTACGATCAGGCGCAATGTTTGCTTTTCCCTGGAGGTCAGCGCATCAAGATGTTCGGCCATTGCAGGATACTAAGGCAGGGATGGCATTCGAAACCACCCCAAAAAACTTGTAGTGCGGCTCCACTCGCCTATCCCGGTGAAGACCATGCAGCAGCCTTTTAAACCCGCCTATCATCCCCCGGTGAAGCGCTCGATTGCGATTGCCGGTCACAAGACCAGCATCAGTCTGGAGCCGGTGTTCTGGGAAATGCTGCGCGAGGCTGCGGCGCGCGATGGCCAGCCAACCAGCACGCTGGTCGCCCGCATAGACGCAGAGCGCATAAAGGCAGAAACTCCGCCCGGTCTGGCGAGCGCGATCAGGGTGTGGCTGGTGGCCGGGCTTATACAGCCGCAGCCCTAATCGTCACCGACCCGCTCGATATCCGCGCCTACCAGCTGGAGCTTTTCCTCCAACCGCTCGTATCCCCGGTCCAAGTGATAAAGTCGGCGCACAGTTGTCTCCCCTCCGGCGGCGAGGCCAGCGATCACCAGGCTCATCGAAGCGCGCAGGTCTGTCGCCATCACTTCGGCACCTGTGAGAGTTTCAACCCCCTTTACTATCGCCGTGCGGCCCTGGGTTGAGACATCGGCCCCCATCCGCGTCAATTCGGGCACGTGCATGAAGCGGTTTTCGAAAATCGTTTCCTTCAGCACGCTCGTCCCTTGCGCCCTGCACAACAGCGCCATCAGCTGCGCCTGCATATCTGTCGCAAGGCCGGGGAAGGGCGCGGTGGTGAGATCGACGGGTTTGAGAGATCCGTTGGCCGCGACATTCACGCCCTTGGCATCGGTTTCGATATGTAGCCCGATCTTGCGCAAGGCGGCTAGTGTCGAAATCATGTCGTCGGCATTTGCGCCTTCCAACCGCACTTCGCCACCGGTAATCGCTGCCGCGCAGGCGTACGATCCAGCTTCGATCCGGTCGGGCATCACGCGATAGGTCGCTCCGTGCAGCCGCTTTACCCCGTGAATGGTAAGGTTGGATGTGCCAGTTCCCTCAATCTCCGCGCCCATCGCGCACAGCAAATTGCACAGATCCACAATCTCGGGTTCACGCGCAGCTCCGGTCAGACGACTGGTGCCTTTGGCCAGCACAGCAGCCATCAACGCGTTTTCCGTCGCGCCCACGCTGACTACCGGAAAATCGAAATCCCCGCCCGGCAACCCGCCATCGGGCTGCATCGCTCTCACATATCCCTGGGTCAGCTCGATCTCTGCTCCGAACGCTTCGAGTGCCTTCAGATGGAGATCAATGGGTCGGTTACCGATTGCGCAGCCGCCGGGCATGGACACGGTCGCTTCGCCATCGCGGGCCAGCAGTGGACCGAGTACCAGGATAGATGCGCGCATCTTTCGCACCAGGTCATACGGCGCTACATTGGATGTCAGCCGCGATGCCTCGAAAGTCACGACCCTCCCAAATTCCTCGGACCGCTTTCCATGGATTTCGGTCGAGACCCCGAATTGCGTCATCAGGTGCTGAAACCCGTCGATATCCGCCAGCCGGGGGAGATTGCGCAGGGTCAACGGCTCTTCGGTCAAAAGTGCGCATGGGATAAGCGTAAGCGCAGCGTTCTTCGCGCCAGAAATGGGAATCGTGCCCGAAAGGCGGTTGCCACCGCGAATGATGAGTTTGTCCATGAATGTGCCATAGCGAACCACGCCTTTCACGCAACTGACACGCGCATCTGTCTTGAAGTGTCTTGGCCAGCGCGGGATTGACCTCGCCATGGGCGCGCGGCATTCATCCCTCGCCCGTGCGACGGCAAGACTGCCCAAACGTCAACAGAGGAATCCGATGACCGATCCAGCAAGAAAAACCATTCGAAAGGCAGTTTTCCCCGTGGCCGGTCTTGGCACACGGTTTTTACCCGCGACAAAAGCCATACCCAAAGAATTGCTTCCGATCGTTGATCGTCCCTTGATCCAGTACGCCGTTGACGAAGCGCGTGAGGCCGGGATCGAGCAGATGATTTTCGTCACCGGGCGGGGCAAAACCGCGATCGTGGAACACTTTGACGTCGCTTACGAACTTGAGGCCACGATGAGCGAACGTGGCAAGGATATGAGCGTGCTCGATCCCACGCGCGCGACCCCCGGCGATATCATTACCGTACGCCAGCAAGTCCCGTTGGGGCTGGGCCACGCGATCTGGTGCGCGCGCGCGATTGTCGGGGATGAACCGTTCGCGATCTTCCTCCCCGATGAACTGATGATCGGGAAACCGGGCGGGTCGGGCTGCATGAAACAGATGGTCGATGCCTATGATAAGGTCGGCGGCAATCTGATCAGCGTGCTTGAGGTGCCGATGGAGGAGGTTTCAAGCTATGGCGTGATCGATCCGGGTTCTTCTCAAGGCGCGCTTACAGAGGTGAAGGGGCTCGTCGAAAAACCGCCACAGGCCGATGCTCCGTCGAACAAGATTATCTCCGGCCGATATATTCTCCAGCCCGAAGTGATGCGTACGCTGGAAACGCAGGGCAAGGGTGCCGGCGGTGAAATCCAGCTAACCGACGCGATGGCGCGGATGATTGGCAGCCAGCCGTTCCACGCAGTCACGTTCGAAGGCAATCGCTACGATTGCGGAAGTAAGCTGGGCTTCGTCGAAGCGACTCTGGCGTTGGCATTGCAGCGCGAGGACATGGGTGCAGAAGTGCGCGCCATGGCGCAGCGGCTGCTGGGTTGACCTTTGCGTAATGAATGAAAACGCCGCCCGGATATTATCCGGGGCGGCGAATTCATGGCTCGTCCCATGGTTTACTCGGCGGCGTCCTGTCCCTCGACCGCGGACTGGATGCCCTTTTTCTCAGGGGCTTCAGCGCGTGTTCCAACATCGTTGTCAAACGACAATTGCGAGGCCACTTCCTCCATTCCAGCCGATTCCCTAGCCGCAGTTTGGACCAGCCCGCCGAGCGATGACCCATCGAGGCCAAGCTCTTTCATCAACCCGTCCAGCACCGGTGCCTGCGCGCGATAAGCAAGCGCCGCCGAAACCGCATCGCTGGCGAGGTTGCCCGACAAGACGCTGCCGCCACCGGAACCGTTCGCCGCGCCGCGCCCGCCGTTGGTGAGCCCGTCGACCTGCACGATCTTGATCGAGTCGATAGATTCCAGCGGCTTTGCGCTTTCGCGGATGACTTCGGGCAGCACTTTGAGTAGCGCCATTTTCGTTTGTAAGCTGATTTGGTCCATCGAGAGGATGTTGGCAGCCTCGTTAATGGCGCGTTGACCCGCCGCCTCGACTTCAAAACGCACTCGCGATGCTTCGGCGCGCAGCTTTTCTGCCTCCGCATCACCTTCGGCTTCGCGGCGGACCGCTTCGGCGCGGTTGGAGGCAGCTTCGGCCTCCGCCTGCGCCTCCACTTTGATCTTGATCGCATCGCGCTCAGCCTGTTTGGATGCCTCTATCAGTTCGATCTTTTTCTGGCGTTCGGCGATTTCGCTTTCGCGCGAGGTTGAAACCTGTTCCTCTGCAGCCACCGCCTTGGCGCGGGCGGCATCGGCTTCGGCCTTCGCCTGGCTTTCCTCGCGGCTCTTGTTCTGGACCGCGATCTGCTGTTCCTGCCGGGCGATTTCCAAAGCGCGCTGCTGGTCGATACGAGCTTCCTCAACCAGTCGGTCAGCCTCGATCTGCTGTGCGTCGACCTGCTTTTTCGCCTCGATCTTGGCTGCATCGGCCTCGCGCTGGCGTTCGGCCTGTTCGCGGGCGATCTCGGCGGTCTGGCCTGCGCGCCGAACCTCGACCTCACGCTCCTGCTCCAGCCGCGCATATTCCTGATCGCGCGCGATTTCGAAGCTGCGCTGGCTAGCTTCGAGGTTCTTGGTCTCAATCTGGACGCGGGTGTCCTGTTCGATATCGTTCCGCAGTTTCTTGCGCGCTTCGATTTGCTCGGTCAGCTTGGTCAGGCCCTCGGCGTCAAACGCGTTATTGGCGTTGAAGTGTTCAATGCTCGTCTGGTCAAGCCCCGTCAGCGAGACTGATTCCAGTTCGAGCCCGTTCATGGCGAGGTCGTTGGAGCTGACCTGCTGCACTTTCTGCACGAAATCGGCGCGCTGTTCGTGCAGCTCGTTCATCGTCATGCCCGCCGCGACAGAGCGCAGCGCGTCGACGAACTTACCCTCGACCAGATCCTTCAGCGCATCGGGCTGCATCGTGCGCTGGCCCAGAGTTTGTGCCGCCATCGCAATCGCGGCAGCATCGGGGCGCACGCGGACATAAAATTCAGCTTTCACGTCGATCCGCAACCGGTCGAGCGTGATCAGCGCTTCACTGTCGCGCCGCACCACCGGCAACACCAGCGTGTTCATGTTAACCGGCATTGTTTCGTGGAACACTGGAAACACCAGCGCACCGCCGTTCATCACCACCCGTTCGCCGCCCAGACCGGTGCGGACGAAGGCGGTTTCCTTGGACGCGCGGCGATACAGCCGCACGAGAAAGGCAACGAGGACGATGAAGAAGAGCAATGCGCCCCCGCCGATCACCGCGTAAGAGATCAGGTCGCCGGATGAGTTCAGCACTTCTGTCGCCCCCGACTCTCCGGTTGTGGTCAAAGCCATTTGCGTTCCCCTCAAGTGTTCAGCCCAAGCAGCGAGCTTTCATAATGCACGCCATAGAAGGTCTGCCCTTCGCGGCGCACCAGCAGGACGGTATCGCCTGCGTTCAATTCGAGTGTCTGGTCATGCGGTTCGACCATGACGAAATGCGCTTGCCCGTGCACATCGATCACCTTGGCACGGGCAGGGCTGCCGGTGCGTGCGGTGCCAATCTGGATTTCGGCATCGCGCCGCACCAGTTCATCGAGGCCAATAGCGGTAGTTTCATCCTTGGGCATGATCGCCGCAAGCGGGCGCATGGCGATGCTGTTGAGCGGCAGCGCTGCCGCACCAGCGGCCAGTGCGGCCCATCCGGCGGGGAGCGGCGCTCCGAGCAAGTTCGAAACCACCGACTGCCCGACAACCCCGACGGTGCCGAACACGAACAACAGCGCAGCCAGCCAGATCAACAACGGAACGCGGCCCAGCCCGAGCAGGGTAGTGATCGCGTCGCCAAGCCCGCCCATTTCAAGACCGTCCGGCGAATCAAACTCGCCCGCGCCCTCGATCGCTTCGGACACGCCGGTGACTTGCAACATCGCAATCACCGCGAGCGCGCCAAAAGCGATCAGGAACGGCAGATTGTACGGTTCTAGCAGGCTCATCGCTGCTGCCCCGCAAAATCAAGGCAAATATCAAATCCCATGCACGCTAGGCTAGGACAAATGCGGAGAAAACAACAGTGCAATCGGATCAATGGATGCCGATTTTATGGGAAATTTCAGGCTGGGATCACGGTGAGAGGCAGCGACTTCAATCCGCCCACGAACGTGCTGGTCGCCCGCCTTGGTTCGCCTGCCAGCTCGACCGTCGCGATCCGGTCCAGCAGCGCCTCGAACAGCAGCCGCATTTCCAGCCGAGCCAGATGCAGGCCGAGGCATTGATGCGCTCCTGCACCAAAAGCGAGATGGCGGTTGGGCGTGCGGGCTGCATCGAACCGGCGCGGGTCGGCAAATTGCGCGGGATCGTGATTGGCCGAAACGTAGTTGAGCATCATCCAGTCGCCCTTGCGGATCGTCTGCCCGCCGATCTCGACATCGTGCGCGGCAGTGCGCATGAAATGCTGGACCGGCGTGGTCCAGCGGATCGCTTCCTCCACGATGCCTGGCAACAGCGATCGGTCCGCTTTCACCCGCGCCCATTGCTCGGGATCCTGCGCCAGCGCCTGCATTGCCCCGGCGGTGGACGCGCTTGTCGTATCATGCCCGGCAGTGGCAACGATGATGTAGTATCCGGCCATATCGCGCGCGGGCAGTGGCTTTCCGTCGACGCTCGCATTGGCGATCACGCTGGCAACATCATCGGTGGGATTAGCCCGGCGATCCTGAGCGATCTGTGCAAAGTAATCCTCGAACGTCCTGACGGCCCCCGCGACCAATTGCACCACCTGTTCGGGCGTCATGTTGTCCATGCCGGTGCCCGAAAGGTCAGCATCCTGTCCGCCAAACAATTGCTGCGTCAGCATCTGCATGCGAGGTTCGTCCTGCGGCGGCACTCCAAGGATTTGCATGACGACGCGCAGGGGGTAAGGGCCGGAGACCAGTTTGATGAAATCGATCTTTGGCCCCGCCTCCACCATCGCATCCACGGTGCGGGCAGCCAGCGCGCGGATCTCATCCTCAAGCCGGGCAAGGTTGCGCGGCATGAACCATTCCTGCGTCAACTTGCGATATTTCGGATGGATCGGTGCATCGAACACCACCAGCGAATCCACCAGCATGTCAGACCCCGTCGCCGCGCGGCTGAACTCGATTGCCTGATTAAAGCTGAACACCACGGGCCGCGGATTGTTGAGGAAGGTCGCGTTATCCTTCGATATGCGCATCACATCGTCATATCGGGTGATGAGCCAGAACGGCTCGAACAACCCCTCTATCTCGGGCACGACCTTGGCGACCGGCATGTTTTCACGCAGGCTATCGAACACATCCAGCAGCTCGTCCCACTGGGCGTAGGCGTGCGGGTCGATAACGGTTTTTGCGATGTCCGTAGCCAAGATGGCCGGTTGCTTCGGCATCAGGCTTCTGCTGCCGCCTTGGCGGCGTACTCATCGCGAAGTTCGCGCTTGTAGAGTTTCCCGTTGGCCTCTCGCGGCAATTCCGGGCGGAATTCGAACAGGCGTGGCATCTTGATGCGCGAAAGGTTCGGAGCAAGAAAATCGCGCAACTCCTGCTCCAGGTTTGGCCCGGCGTCGTTCATATCGACCGGCTGCACCACCGCGACCACCTGTTCGCCCAGATCGGCATCGGGCGCACCAATTACGGCGGCGTCCATCACCTTGTCATGCGTGATCAGCAGGTTCTCGATTTCCTGCGGATAGATATTCACCCCGCCCGAAATGATCATGTGGCTCTTGCGGTCGGTCAAATACAGATACCCGTCGGCATCCAGATGGCCGATATCGCCCAGCGTCATCCAGCCCCTGTCGTTCATCGCTTCCGCCGTCTTCGCGCCATCATTATGATAGGTGGGCATGTTTTCATTCTCGAAGAAAATCAGCCCATCCTCGCCCGGCGCGCACTCGCTGCCATCGGGACCGCAGACATGCACCTTGCCGTAAATCGCCACGCCCACGGTGCCGGGATGTGCCAGCCAGCCCTCGCTTTTGGCGAACGTCATGCCGATCTGTTCGGATCCGGCATAGTATTCGTTTACGATCGGTCCCCACCATTCGATCATCTCGCGCTTAACCGGAACCGGACAAGGCGCGGCGGCGTGCAAAGCGCGCTGGTGGCTGGAGAGGTCATACCGGGTGCGAATTTCGGGATCGAGCTTCAGGAAGCGCACGAAATGCGTCGGTACCCATTGGCTATCCGTGACCTTGTAGAGTTCGATTGCCTTAAGCGCTTCTTCAGGGTCGAATTTCTCCATCACAACCACCGTGCCGCCCAGACGATGCACGATCGAGGACCATCCAAGGGGTGCAGCATGATACAATGGCGCGGGCGAGAGATAGACCATCGATCCATCGGCAGGCATTCCCACCACCATGGTCGCCAATCCCAACAGCGGAACAGGAGCCTTTGGATCGGGATCGGCCGGAGGGGCAGGTTTTACACCTTTTGGTCGTCCGGTGGTGCCCGAGGAATACAGCATGATCAGGCCTGCATGGGGATCTGTCACAGCGTCCGCACTGTGCCGGGATAGTTCAGCGCCGAAATCGTCTGCGCCGCCGCTGTCCAGCACCAAAATTTCAAGATCGGGGCAATCTACGCGCACGGTTTCCAGCACCTCGGCAAATCTGGTTGAAGTCACCAGCAGCTTTGCCTCGCTGTCATTGAGAATATAGGCAATCTCAAGGCCAGTCAGGCGGGTCGAGATCGGCACCAGCATGGTGCCCACACGCTGCGATCCCCAGTTGAGCGGGTAGTATTCCAGCCGGTTTTCCAGCAGCACGGCAAAAGCATCGCCGCCATCGGCATGTGGCCCCATTCCACGCGCGCGCAGCAGCTGCGCAAAGCGGTTTGCTGCGGCGTCCAGCTCCCGGTAGGTCATCTGCTGTCCACTGCCAGTCATGATGACGGCAGGATGATCAGGACGGCTTTGCGCGTGGGTAATCGGATGCATGGCTGTGTTTCTCTCCCATAGCGCGATCGAGCCGACTTTGCAGCTCAGGCTCGCGCTTACTCTCTCTGGGATTGAAACGTAACTCAGCGCACCGCGCACTCAAGCGAAATCGGTGAGGCGGATATTGGGCAAAGACCCATAGGTCACAGTGAGGTCTTCTGCGGGAAAGGCTGTAAAAAAGGCGGCGGGATTAACCCGCCGCCTGTACTCGGACACCCTCTCCAATGTCCGACCCGCTTTACAGCGGGTAAGCTTTTGAGACCGGCTGGCTTACTGCCCGCCCTGACCGGTCAGCTGACCGGGGCGCATACGCCCTGCGGCGCCCTGTTCCTGCGCGATATAAGACCGCGCTTCACCTTCTTTCATATAGGGAACCGGATCAACTGCAAGCCCTGCAACGCGCACTTCGTAATGCAGGTGAGGCCCGGTCGAGCGGCCCGTGGAACCAACATAACCTACCAGGTCGCCCTTGCGCACTCGCTCACCGCCGCCAACCGAAAGCTGCGACAGGTGAGCGTAGCGGGTTTCGAGATCTGAACCGTGATCGATGAACACCACCAGACCATAGCTGCCGAACCGTTCCGCACGGTTGATGATGCCATCAGCAGTGGCGTAGACCGGCGTGCCAGTCGGGGCTGCCATGTCGATGCCGTGATGCTGTTTGCGACGGCCCAGCACAGGGTGGGTGCGCATACCATACGAACTGGTCAGACGGCCGGAATTGAGAGGATTGCGCGAAGGCACCGAAACAACGGAGCGCTGCAACACCGGAGCGACATCGGCAGCGAACGGATCGGGTCCGGCATTGTCAAGCGCGGTCCAGCTGGCGAACAACTGGCGAAACCGGGGATCACCCTTGGCCAGCGCTTCGCCCTGAGCTTCCTGCACCGGTTCGGTCACATCGGCGGCCACGCTGGCGGAACTGTTTGCGAGGGCGGGACTGGCAGCCATGGCAAGCATTGCGGCTCCCACAGTTGCAGTAATTTTCATGAGATTTTGCCCAAAAGCTATACGCATGCTGACCCGTTCCCTTGGTTTGGCATTTTTGCCGTTGGCACCTGTCGCGGCGCTTTTTTTCAATAATTTGGGAACCCGGTCCCGACTTGAGCGTCGAAATAACGGCGAAAAGTATTAACATGCAATCTCTGCGTAGAACTCCCGCGACAGACCGGCTGCAAGACGCGCTGAGTCGTTGAATGGCGGCTTTATCGTGCCTTTGAAATGTCGCCGGACAAGCTCTTTCCATAGGAATTCGGCTGTTTCCCCGCGATCTGCCGCGCGAGCGATAAAGTGCTTGGCACCAAATGCGACATGGCGAATTTCGTCGTCAAGAATGCGAGCTAGAATTTTCGCACCATTTGCATCACCCGCCGCCTTGACCCTGTTCAACGTTGCGGGGGTTACATCCAGACCCCGCGCCTCCAGCACCATTGGAACAACCGCCAGCCGCGCGGCGACATCGTGCCGCGTGTCATAAGCCGCCTGCCACAGTCCTCCGTGAGCGGGCAACGCTCCGTAATGGCTGCCAAGCGTTTGCAATTTGCGATCCAGCAGCGCGAAATGCATCGCCTCGTCAGCAGCTACCCAGAGAAAATCGCTGATGAACGCCTCCCCCATTTGCTCGCCGAATCGCCCAGCTATATCCAGCGCGAGGTCGATCGCCACAAATTCTATGTGCGCCAGGCTATGCCATAATGCGATTCGTCCGCGCTCCGATCCACCCTTGCCGCGCTTGGGCATCTTGCCGGGGTCGAGTAGTTCGGGGCGGTCGGGCCGCGCCGGGTAATCGGGCATCGGTTGATCAAACACCGGCTCCAGCCGCCCCTGCCGCCATGCGCGCGCAACCTCGCGCGCAGCAAAGCATTTCTCGCGCGGCTGTGCGGTCAGCATCGCGGTGCGGATAGCGGAGGCAACCGTTCGCACGAAGGCTACAGCGCACTCGCGGCGGCGAGCACTTCTGCAGCGTGCCCCTTGACCTTGACCTTGTCCCACACCTGCGCGATCTTTCCTTGCGCATCAACCAGATACGTGGTGCGGACCATGCCCATGTAGGATTTCCCATACATCTGTTTTTCAGTCCAGATTCCCAACGCATCGGACAGCCCGCCTTCCTCGGCATCGGTTGCCAGCGGGGTCGTGAGACTGTGCTTGGCAATGAAATTCTGGTGCTTTTTGGCGCTGTCCTTGCTCACGCCCAGCAGCTCGACACCAGCGGCATCGAATTCGCTTTTCAGCGCAGAGAAATCCTTCGCCTCGGTGGTGCAGCCGGGCGTGTTGTCTTTGGGGTAAAAGAACAAGACCAGTTTGCGGCCTTTGAAATCGGAAGGATTGACGGTGCCGCCATCGGGCGTTTCCATGGCGATATCGGGCATGGTGTCACCTGCTGCGGGAAATTTGCTCATCGGGTTGGCTCCAGTTTCGAATCGGGAAAAGGTGTGTCGCGAATATCCGCATCAAAGGTCTGGTTCCAGAGTGCACGCACGCGGGAGCGTGCCGCCGAAAGACCAGTCAGCAGGCCTGCATAATCGCCCACTCGGCATGATGCCGCCAGTGCCCCCGCCGCGCAGGCGGGCGGCTCGCCGCCACCCGGTGCCAGCAGCCGCAACGCAACCAGAGTGCGGGTCAGCAGATCGTAATCGAACCGAAAGGTGGTGGGCAGCAGTCCGGCCTCAATCAGCGCAGGGATCGCGGTGCCCAGATCGGGCGAGTACGCCGCCGCGTAATCCTCCGCGAGCGGTGCGCCCACGGCCGTCACCCCGCGCAGTTGCAGGAAGTGGACGACGAACTCGCAATCGACCAACCCGCCGCGCAGTCGCTTTATATCGAGCGGGCCGGCGGGGACTTTATGCTGCACCATCTGCGCGCGCATATCGGTCACGTCCCTGCGCAGCGTAGCAGGGTCGCGTGGTCGTCGCAGCACGCTTTCCATGATCGCCTCGAGTGCGGCGCGCCCCTCATCCGACCCTGCCAACACGCGCGCCCGGGCCAGCGCCATGTGCTCCCACGTCCAGGCAGCCTCGTTCTGATATTTCTCGAATGCCTCGCAACTTACTGCCAGCGGACCCTGCGCGCCCTGTGGCCGCAGCCGCGTATCCACTTCGTACAGCGAGCCCTGCGCGGTCGGGACGGACAGCGCGGCGGTCACCCGGCCGGCGAGGCGGTTGTAGTAATGCGTCGCGGAAAGCGGGCGCGGGCCGTTGGATTGTGCCGCAAAATCGCCAGTGAACAGGTACACCACATCAAGATCCGATGCGTGGGTGAGCGCACCGCCCCCCAACCGGCCAAGTCCCAGCACCAGCAGTTCACTGCCAGCAATCTTTCCGTGCGCGCGCGCAAATTCAGCCTGCGCCCCGGCCAGCGCCAATTGCACAGCGGCCTCTGCAATTCGGGCCAGCGCCGCGCCAACATCCAGCGGATCGGCCAGTCCCTGGATCAGCTGAATGCCCAGCGCAAACCGCAGCTCGCCTGTTACCAGCCGGATCGCATCCAAGAGCGCTTCGTAATCGTCGCGCGTCGCGCGTTGCACGATCCGTTCGGCAATCTGCGCGACAGGCCCCGGCAGTTCCAGCGCATCGCGATCGATCAGAATGTCGAGCAATTCCGGCCTGCGGGCCAATTCATCCGATAGCGTCGGGGCCAGCGTCAGCGCCGCCACCAGCCGCGCCAGCAGGTTGGGCCGCGCGTTTAGCAGACGAAACAGCGTGACCGCAGACGGGGCACGCTCCAGCAACGTCTCCCACCGGGTCAGCGCGCGCATCGGATCGTCGCTGTCAGACAGGGATTTCAGCAATGCAGGTGTCAACTCATCGAACGCAGCCAACGCCTGCGTGCTGCGCAATGTCTGATACCGTCCATCGCGCCACGCGGCGATGCGATTGGCCAATTCCTCGGCATTGTCGAAGCCCAGGGTATCGAGCCGCTCTGCGCGCTCTTTGATCGGAGCGGGAGGTGCGGGTATCGTTGAGGCGATCGGTAAAGGCTCCCCGATCAGGCCGGTGTACATGGCCGCCGTTCTATCGGTAAGTTCGCGCAATTCCTCGATCAGCGCATCGCCATCGGCCAGCCCATCCAGCTGCGCGACATTATCCAGCGCATCGCCATCGGGCAGTTCATGGGTCTGCCGATCGTTCACCATTTGCAGGCGGTGTTCGATGGTGCGTAGTCGATCGTAACTGGTGCCCAGCACCTGCGCCTGCTGCGCCTCGATCCGGCCCGCGCGGGCCAGTGCATCCAGCGCTTCGCGCGTGCCCCGCACCCGCAACTGCGGATCGCGCCCGCCGTGGATCAATTGGTGGGTCTGGGCGATAAATTCGATCTCGCGGATACCCCCGCGCCCACGCTTCACGTCAAAGCCAGGACTGGGGGTTGCAGGCCCGTCGTGATTGTCACGGATCTGCGCGGTCAAAAGGCGGATTTCCTCGCGCGCACCGAAATCCAGTGTATGCCGCCATACGAACGGTCGGATCGCTTCGAGGAATGCCTCGCCCGCTGCAACATCGCCCGCCGCCGCGCGGGCGCGGGTAAAGGCGGCGCGCTCCCAAGGCAGCGCGGCGCTTTGATAATGCTCCAACGCCAGCGCGCACGGAACGGCGAGCGGGCTGATCTCGCTTGCCGGGCGCAGCCGCAGATCGACGCGCAGAACATAGCCTTCGCCCGTGTTTTCTGACAGCAGAGCGAGTATGCGGCGGGTATATCGTTGTGCCGCCTCGCCCGGATCATCGTTTTCGCGACGCGGCATGGTGGCGGGATCATACAACAGGATCGGGTCAATGTCGGAGGAATAGTTCAGCTCCCCCGCCCCCTGTTTTCCCAGCGCCAGCGCGATGAAGCCGCTCGCACTATCCTCTCCGGTTCGCTCCGCAATGGCGGTGCGAATCGCCCGGTCTAGCGCGCGGTCGGCAAACTCGGTCAGTTCGCGCACCACACGCGCCAGCGGGAAAGCACCCGCCAGATCGCTCACCGCCAGCGCAGTTGCCAGCGCCAGCCGCTCGCGCCGCAGAGCGATCCCAGTGTCGGCGTGCATGCCGCGCGCTCGCGCCCATTCCAGCGCCGCCTCGCCCTCACCCGCATCAAGCAGCGCCGCCAGATCGGGCGACCGCTCCAGCGATCGCCTCAGGAACGGCGCGTAGTCGCGCGCGCGCCGCAACGCATCGGTCCAGTCGGGGATGGCAATTTCCACTCGAATGGCTTTGGCGCGCCTTTGCAACTTCAGCAAGCGCACTTGTCGCAGACCCTTCGCTCTGCAAGAACGATCACTACAAGCGAACGACCATCGAGGGACCGCCAGCCATGAAATTTAAGATTGCCGCCATTGCGTCCGTGATTGCAGGTGCGCTGTCGCTTGCCGCGTGTGATGCCATGCCGCTGCCCGGCGGGGCCGTGCCCGATGCGCTCGACATTCCCGAGGTAGAACCCGGCGAATTGAGCGAGGCGACGATGATTGACGTCACCCAGATGCTGTCCAGCGACGAATTTGAAGGCCGCATGCCCGGCACGAAGGGTGAAGAGCTGACCGTCGCGCTGCTCATCGACCGGTTCGAAAAGGCAGGCCTGAAACCCGGCAATGGCGATTCGTGGGTGCAGGAGGTGCCGCTGGTGGAGATTACCGGCAAGAATTACGCCCCACTTACCATCACCAACGGCAAGACCGATCTGGTCTATGACTTCGGCAGCGAATGGGTCGGCGTGTCCTATCGCGAGGACGCGCGCACGCAATTGGCCAACAGCGATCTGGTATTCGTGGGATACGGCATCAACGCGCCGGAGCGTGACTGGAACGATTACGAAGGTGTGGATGTAAAGGGCAAGACGGTAGTGATCCTTGTCAACGATCCCGATTGGGAGACATCTGAACTCGAAGGGCCATTTAACGGCAAGGCGATGACCTATTACGGGCGCTGGACCTACAAATACGAAGAAGCCGCCCGGCAGGGCGCGGCAGGTGCCATCATCGTTCACGACACGGCGCCTGCCAGTTACCCGTGGGCGGTAGTCGAATCCAGCTGGACCGGCCCACAGGCCTACGCCCAGCGCGGCGAAGATGCCGATCCGATGACCATCATGAACGGCTGGGTGCAAAAGGAAGTTGCCGCCGAAATCCTGAAGGCCGCAGGGCAGGATCTGGATACGCTGACGACAGCCGCGAAGAAGCCGGGTTTCAAAGCGGTGGAACTGGGTATGACCGCCTCCACCAGCTTTGAAAACGAGATGCGCAAATTCGCCTCACAAAACGTGATTGGCGTATTGCCGGGGTCGGAGAAGCCCGACGAATATGTGCTGCACACAGCGCACTGGGATCACCTTGGCCGGTGCAAGCCTGCGCCCGATGGCGACGATATCTGCAACGGCGCGGTCGACAATGCGACCGGGACCGCAGCGCTGGTCGCCTTGGCTGAAGCCCATGCAAAAGCGGGCGCTCCCAGGCGCAGTCTGGTGTTTTTGGCTGTGACCGCCGAAGAATCGGGTCTGCTCGGTGCATATTACTATGCTGATAACCCGGTCTTCCCGTTGGATCAGACCGTGGGCGGCATCAACATGGATGCGTTTCAGGTTGCAGGTCCGGCAAAGGACGTGACGGTGGTTGGTCCGGGCAAGTCGCAACTTGACCTGTTCATGGAGGCGGCCCTTGCTGCCGATGGCCGCACCGCGACCCCCAACCCAAAGCCGGAAGCAGGATATTACTACCGCTCCGATCACTTCGCCTTCGCGAAAAAGGGCGTGCCGATGCTGTATATCGACGGCGGAGAAGACCTGATCGAAGGCGGAAGCGAAGCAGGTGCTGCGGTAGCCGCGGAATACACCGAGAACCGCTATCACGGGCCCAAGGATGAATTCAACGAGGCGTGGGACTGGTCGGGCGTGATGGCCGATCTGCAATTGTATTACCGCATCGGACGCAGCATGGCGATGAGCAAGGACTGGCCCAACTGGAACCCCGGTGACGAGTTCAAGGCCACCCGCGACCAGGGTTGTGCGTCCGCCGAAACAGGCTGCTGAAAGGCGGAAGTGGCCCGCGATGAGCGCTTTATCCATGCCGCCCGAATGGGCGCCGCAAGACTGGCTGTGGATCGGCTTTCCACATCTGGCGGAGGAATGGCCGGGCTATCTTGAACGCGCGCAGGCGCAGATTGCTGCCTTTGCCAGCGCTGTGGCCGATAGCGGGCAGGCGGTGCGCCTGCTGGTGCGCGACGATGCGAGTGAGCGCGCAGCGCAGACGCTGGTGAGCGAGCGGGTCACGCTGGAACGGCGAATCTATGGTGACATCTGGTTGCGCGACACAGGGCCGCTGGTCGTGCTGGACGATGGTGAGCGGGTGGCCTGCCGGTTCGGCTTCAATGGCTGGGGCGGCAAGTATGAAATGCCGGGTGATGAAACCATCGGGGCAGAGATAGCCCGCGATGCCAAGCTGCCGGTGCGCACATCGACGATGATCCTTGAAGGGGGTGCGGTGGATGGCGATGGCACCGGGCTTGCCGTGACGACGGAGCAATGCCTGCTCAATCCCAATCGCAATCCTGGATTATCGCGCGCTCAGATAGACGCAGAGTTGGCGCGCACGCTGGGGCTTGAGCGAATGGTGTGGCTGGGCGATGGTCTCATCAACGATCACACCGATGGCCATGTCGATAACCTCGCGCGGTTTGTCGGGCCAAACCGGCTTGTCGTGCCCGAAGCCACCGGGGCAGATGACCCCAACGCCGCGATATACGCTGATGCCGCGGCGCGCGCACTTGACGCCGGGCTGGAGGTCGTCCGCATTCCCTCGCCCGGCCTTATCGAGCGCGACGGCGCGATCGAACCGGCAAGCTATGTGAACTTTGCAATCACCACGCATCTGGTGGTAGTGCCGACATTCGGCTCGCCCCACGATGAAGCAGGCGTCGCGGCCATTGCGGCACAGTTTCCCGACCGCGCCACTATCGGCCTTCCCGGCGATGCAGTCCTGGCCGGCGGTGGGGGCTTTCATTGCGCAAGTCAGCAGATGCCCGAAAAAAGCGTGCGAGTGACTGCGTATTAACTAATCTTTAGGGTTTTCCCGTGAAGTTGCGTCCCATGAGAAAAGCTATCACCTTTACGCGCGCGGGCTTTGATGCTGCATTTCAGCACCCGCAGGCGAGGGTTTTGTTGGCTGCGCGGTCTGCCGTTCAGGGCATCATCGTCCTGTCCTGCGCCGCTGCGCTGATCCTTGCCGGTCAGCCCCTTCCTCTCTGATCCGCTTCTCCCGATCCTGCTCCTGATTGCACCGCCGCTGTAACCACGCGCGCTATCGCGGCGAATACTCTCGGCACACTTTGCCGGAACGGATATCGACCATGCGCAGGAACCTGCTGTTTTTCACCCTGTTCATCAGCGCGGCTGTCATCGCGGCAAGTGGCTTCAGTTCAAGCATTTCTGCCCGTTCGGCGGTTGGCTCCGGCGTTGCGGCGGCGAGCGCCGAACCGGTGCTGATCGAACTGTTCACCAGCCACGGCTGTTCGTCCTGCCCTCCGGCTGATCGGCTGGCACAACGCATGGCACAAGAGGACAGTCTGATCGTAATTTCGCGTCCGGTAGATTACTGGGACCGCCTCGGCTGGAAGGACACTTTGGCCCGGCCTGAGAACACCGCGTTGCAGCGCGCCTATGCGCGGCGCGGTTTGGGCGGATACAACGGCGTCTATACCCCGCAAAGCGTTGTCGCAGGCGCCCTTGGCGAGGTTGGCTCCGATGAGCGCGCGCTGCGCGGTCTTGTAAGCTCGGCAAGGGCGGCAGGCGACGCGAGTGACGCGCGGTTGCGGATCAGGCGAGCGAGCGACAAGGGCTATGCCATCGGTATTGCAGGTAAAACCTCAAGCCTTGCGGAACTTACCCTGATCGGGGTCGCCACGCGCAGGGAAGTGGCCATCGGACGCGGAGAAAATAGGGGGCGCACGGTCCATTATACCAACGTTCTGGTCGACGAGGTTCGCTTGGACACGTGGAATGGCGGCCAGTCGAGCGTCGAACTGTACAACGATCGCCTGCGCATGGCTGGTGCGGATCGTTATGCCATCGTGCTGCGCGAGCCCAATGGCGGTCCGGTGCTCGCGGCTCGCTGGCTGGATGACGGCGCGCTTTAAATCAGCCGCACAATCGCTGCTACGGCTGCCCCGGCCAGAATTGCACCCACAGCAGCGCGCCACACCGGATCGCTGATCGCACCGCTCGCACGCGCACCCAGCGCATTGCCTATCAGAGCGGCGGGCAGCAGAGCGGCAGAAAGCGCTGCCAGCGGCCACGCCATGATCCCCAGCACCGCTCCAGAGGCCGCTCCCCCGGCCGCAGCAATAGTAAACACCAGCAGCATGGATGCTTTCGCGGTCTGGCGCGATAAATCTCTGCCGACATAATAGGGCACAACTGGCGGGCCGGGCATCCCGGCATAGCCCGTCATCAGCCCGCTGATGATCCCGACACCGCCTGTCGCAAGCGCGCCGGGTTGCGTGGCGGACCGGCGGGGCAGCATGACGGCGAAAAATGCGCTCAGTGCAATGAAAGCAATCAATACCCGCGCAAGGCCAGTTCCGGTTGCGGCCAGCGCGATCAGTCCTAGCGGGGTCGCGACTACGCAGAGCGCACCGATTACCCAAGCGGATCGTTCGGCATGGCGCACCAGCCGGCGGATTTCGGTAAGCCCAACCAGCACCGACAGTCCGTTGCCCACCAGCACCGCCTCCACCGGGGCCAGCGCCAGTGCGAGGATCGGGACCAGTAGGATCGCCATGCCGAACCCGGTCAGCCCGCGTACAAATGCAGCGCCGACCGCTGCAATCAAGGCAATGCCGATCTGCGCCGCGCTGTAATTCGCGAAAAGGTCCATCAGTCGCTGAGATCGCGCTTAAGGCGCACCGCGCGCTTTCAGCCACGCTTCCATCTCGGTAATCTCCGCTTCTTGCGCGTCAATGACACGCTTCGCCAGATCGCGTGCCTGTGGATCGTCTGCATGTTTCAGCGCCACCTGCGACATTGCTACCGCTCCGCGATGATGCGCGAGCATCCCTTGCATGAAAGCGATGTCGGGATCTTCGGGAATGTCCGCCATCGCAGCGTGCATCCGGTCGTTTACCTCAGCGTAGGCCTTTTGCGCCTCTGTCAGATCGTCTCTGTCCATTGCGACGGTATGTGCGGCATGACCGGCCGTGACGCCATCAACACTCGCCTCGTCTGCGGGTGCCACGCTTCCACATCCGGTCAAGATGAGCAGTGTAGGCAGCGCGGTAACAAGGACCCTTCTCATCCGTTCTTCTCCACCAGATCAGGCGGCGTGGCGGCAACTTTAAGCATGGCCACCGCGTCGTCGAGAGACAGTACGCGCTGATCCTTCTCACCCAGTGTGCGCATTGCAACGGTGCCTTCCTCGGCCTCGCGCTTGCCCACCACCAGCAGGTGCGGGACCTTGGCGAGGCTGTGTTCGCGCACCTTGTAATTGATCTTTTCATTGCGCGTGTCGCTGGTGACGCGGATGCCCGCCGCCTCCAGCCTGGCAAACACGTCCCTGGCGTAGTCGTCTGCGTCCGATACAATCGTCGCGACAACTGCCTGCACCGGAGCGAGCCATACGGGCAGACGACCGGCAAAATGTTCGATCAGGATGCCGATAAAGCGCTCATACGAGCCGAAGATGGCGCGGTGCAGCATTACCGGACGATGCTTTTCGCCGTCCTCGCCAATATAGTGCGCATCGAGCCGTTCGGGCAGCACCCGGTCGGACTGGATCGTACCCACCTGCCAGGTGCGCCCGATGGCATCGGTCAAATGCCATTCGAGCTTTGGCGCATAGAAGGCGCCCTCGCCCGGCAGCTCCTCCCATTCCAGCCCATTGGCAGTCAGCGCATCGCGCAATTCCTGCTCGGCCTTGTCCCAATCCGCATCCGATCCGAACCGCTGATCCGGGCGCAAGGCCAGCTTGATATCGTAGGTGAAGCCGAAATCGCGGTACACGCTGTCTGCCAATGCGAGGAACGTCTGGACCTCGCCCACCACCTGATTTTCAGTGCAGAAGATGTGCGCGTCGTCCTGCGTGAACTGCCGCACTCGCATCAACCCGTGCAGCGCGCCATGCGGTTCGTTGCGGTGGCAGCAGCCCATTTCGCCCAGCCGGATCGGCAGATCGCGGTATGACGTGATGCCCTGCTTGAACACCAGCACGTGTGCCGGGCAGTTCATCGGCTTGATCGCCATCCAGTCCGCATCTTTCGCCACGCTGGGGTGCGAGCCTGCGCCGCTGTCATCGACCTCGGGCACCATGTCGGGCACAGCGAACATGTTCGCCGCATACTTGCCCCAGTGGCCGGATTGCTCCCACTGGCGCACGTCCATCAGCTGCGGCGTCTTGATCTCGCGATAACCCGCGCCGTCCATCTTGCGGCGCATATAGGCCTCAAGCTCGCGCCAGATGCGATAGCCTTTGGGATGCCAGAAGACACTGCCGTGCGCCTCTTCCTGAAGGTGGAACAGGTCCATCTCCCGGCCCAGCTTGCGGTGATCGCGCTTCGCGGCCTCTTCCAGCCGGGTGAGATGCGCCTGCAATTGCTTTTTGTTGAGCCAGCCGGTGCCATAGATGCGCGTCAGTTGCGCGTTATTCTGATCGCCGCGCCAATATGCCCCGGCGGTGCGCATCAGCTTGAACGCATCGGGATCCAGTTTGCCGGTAGAGGACAGATGCGGGCCGCGGCACATATCCAGCCAATCGTCGCCAGACCAATAAACCGTCAACTCCTCGCCTTCGGGAAGGGTTTGTGCCCATTCCGCCTTGAACGTTTCACCCTCGCCAGCCCATTTTTCGATGAGAGCCTCGCGGCTCCATGCTTCGCGGCGCAGCGGTTTGTCGGCGCGGATGATTTCGCGCATCTTTTCCTCGATGGCGGGAAGATCGTCCATGCCAAACGGCTCGCGCGAGGCTGGAGCCATCACGTCGTAGTAGAAACCATCGTCAGTTGCGGGACCAAAGGTTATCTGCGTGCCCGGCCACAGCGCCTGCACCGCCTCTGCCAGAATGTGCGCGTAATCGTGGCGCGCGAGTTCCAGCGCATCTGCCTCATCGCGCGAGGTAACCAGCGCAAGCTGCGCATCGCCTTCGAACGGGCGATTGAGGTCGCGCAGTTCCCCGTCGACGCGCGCAGCAAGCGCGGCCTTGGCGAGGCCGGGGCCAATCGCGGCGGCGATATCCGCAGGGGTACTACCGGGTTCCACTTCGCGCACCGATCCATCGGGCAGGCTGATCTTTAGCAATTCGGTCATTTTTGCAAATCCGTCTGGTTTGGCCACGCCTTTGGCACAGCATGGCGCGCGCTTGAAGAGCGGTGTTGCGTTAAACCGGATTTCGAGGAGGACACCGCACCGCCCCGAACCGGGCGGCGCTGGCGGCGATCAACGCGCGACCAACAGCCCCGGGAAGCCGGAGGTGGTGGTAGTCGTGGTGAAGATCAGCCTGAGTGCCATGCGGGGCGATATAGTGGGAAGCGCCCGCCCTGTCACCCCGGCATCGAAAGGGGGCAAACTGCCCGTTACCTGCCAAGACAAAATCGTAGGCGTCAAATCACTTTTCCAAAATGGAAAGTTTGTTTGACATCCAAGCCGAGTTGTGACAAGTGTCCTTTCCATACTTGAAAGGGAGCTTTCCAGATGAACGTATCGACCAGCGCAATCCTTACCGTTGGAACAGGCGTTTTTGCGATGCTGATTGTGTTCGCACCGCGGTCCGACAGCGCCGCCTATTTCTCGATTTTCGGAGGCCTGCAATGAACACCTCACCGCAAAGCCGCGGCGATTTTGCCGGTCGCAGCCCACTCTTCTGGGGCGTCCTGTACTGCGCAAGCATTGCCGCGATTGCCGTCCTGCGCATCACCGATGCCATCCCCACCCCGGTCGGCCTGATCCTGTTTGTGGGTGCTATGGGTCTGCTGATCCCGCTGGTCCAGGCCACCGAACGCAAGAATTGCGCTAACCCGGCTATCATCCGCTACAATCGCCGAATGCTCGTCGCATCGCTTGGCTACGTTCTTGGCCTTGGTATCGCGATTGCTCTTTGGAACAATTACGATCTGTCCACGCCGGTAGTGTTCGCCATCGCGCTACTGCCCTCACTTCCGACATTCGGAATGATCTGGGCAATGGGGCGCTACCTGATCGAGGAGCAGGACGAATATTTGCGCCATCGCTCGATCATGGCGGCGCTGATCAGCCTCGGCATGGTGCTTGCCATCGGCATATTCTGGGGATTTCTGGAAATGTTCGAACTGGTTCCGCACATCTGGGCGTGGTGGGTGCTGCCGGTCTGGTCCATCGGCTTGGGGATTACGCAGGCGATCCTTGCGCTGCGCGACCGCCGATCTGAACCGCATGAGGAAGAGGCATGAATAACCGCCTGAAGGTGCTGCGAGCCGAGCGCGACTGGAGCCAGCAGGATCTGGCGGATCGCCTCGGCGTCAGTCGTCAAAGCGTCAACGCAATAGAAAAGGGTCGCTATGACCCCTCGCTGCCGCTGGCCTTTACCATCGCAGAATTGTTCGACCTGCCGATAGAGGCGATCTTCAGCCGGGACTGAAAGCCGTTCGATAGCCTTGGCTCGGTCCGCCACCTACCAATCCGACCGGACCGCCATTATCTGTGCCTGGTGAGCGGCCTTCCCTTCCTTCTTGTCGCGCTGTCGATCGCTGCGATCCTGCTGTATCGTCGCATTTCGCGGCAGCGCCGACGCGAACGCATTCTGGCGACGCCGCTCAATTCCCAACAGCGCGAGATGCTCGATCAGTTGGTGCCGATCCTGCGCCGTTTGCCAGGCCCGCTGCGGCAGAAACTGGAGGGAAAGATCAATCTCTTCCTCGATCAGATTACCGTTCGCGGCCAGAACGGGCTGGAGGTCACCGATGGCATGAGGCTTTCCATCGCCGCGCAGGCCTGTTTGCTGATCGTCAACAGCCCGGTGTGGTACGACACTTTGAGAAATGTGCTGGTCTATCCATCCGCCTTTCGTACCCCTCACAAAACCTACGATGGACAACTCGTGCAGGAAAACAATCATGCGACATTGGGCGAAAGCTGGGCTCGCGGGCCGGTGGTCCTGTCATGGGATGACGCGCTGCACGGCGGGCTGGAAGCGGAGGACGGTTACAATGTCGTTATCCATGAATTTGCACACCAGCTCGATAGCCTGACCGGTCACGTCAATGGCATCCCCGTCCTGCGCAAGGGGCAGGAATATGCGGGATATGAGAGAGCCATGCTGGAGGCTTACCACCGCCATCTGGAACGGGTGCAAGCAGGCGAACACACCCTGATCGACCCCTATGGCGCGACCAACCACCAGGAATTCTTCGCTGAGGCGATTGTCACCTTCTTCGAAAAACCTCGTGAATTGCAACGCGAAGAGCCAGCGCTTTACGACCAATTGGGGCAATTGCTTGCGCTTGACCCGGCACAATGGGGCCGAGAATAAGCCTTCGCACCGCCCAAAGCGTGACAATACAGATTACGAAATGACGTTTGCACCCGCCGCAACGCTTGCGCTTCTGGTGCCAGCCAGCCGGGTGGAGCGGGTCTTGATTCCCTCGACGAAGCGCCATTCATTTGTCGCGCGGGTCGGGGTCAGTTCCAGCACCATATATCCGCGCTGCGCGGTGTCGGCGTATTTCAGTTCTGCATTGGCACCCACCAGCGCGCCTGCCATCTGACCGGGCGGAACCATCGAGAGATAGCTCTCGAACCCTGGCGAACTGACCGAAGATACACCGAATTCCACGCCTACCGCCGCGCCTTCTTGCGTCAAATCAAATGCCCAGGCGTTGTGCGTGTCCCCCGCCAGCGCGATAAAATTCGCATCCGCTTCCATTGCGGCGTCAAACACCCGCTCGCGTGCGGCGGGGTATCCGTCCCACGCATCCATGTTAAGCGGCAGGCCTGCGCGACTGGCCAATGCGGCAGCCTGCAAGCGTTTTTTTGCGAATTCGGGCACGTTGTCGCCCAGCATCTCCAGCAGGGTCGGCGGCGAGGCAACCTTGCCCATCAGTACTTGCTGCACCAGCACCTGCCATGTTGCGCCGCGCGCTTTCGATGCGGCCAGACCTTTGCTTAGCCACTCTTCCTGCGCCACTCCCAGCAGGTGTCGGGATGCGTCAGTATAGGCTCCTTCGCGAAAGGTTTCGAGCGCTGAGACCATCGCTTGCGGATTGTCCTTGCCCGCCAGCAGCGTTTCAAGGCTGAATTGCTGATCGCGCCCCTCCAGCCGGGTGTCGATGCGGAACAGAGTAGCCAGCGTGCCCACGTCATACGCGGCATAGGGTGCGTCGGACACCGGCATCCATTCGCGATACACCCGCTTGGCAATCGCCTTGCGTACCTGCCAGTCGCCCTCGGTTTCGGGCTGGTGATTCTGCGCGCCGTCCTTCCAGCTGTCATTGGTGCTTTCGTGATCGTCCCACACCGCGATCATCGGCAGCACCTGATGGATGCGCTGCAAATCCGGGTCCGCGCGATAGGTGGCATAGCGCAGGCGGTAATCGGTGAGCGCGACAATCTCGTTGCCGGGCGCAAGATCGCGGTCAGGATGCTTTTGCGCGGGCGAGGGATAGGTGTCGCCGCCATATTCGTAAATGTAATCTCCCAAGTGCACCGCGAGGTCGCAATCGTTGGCTTCCACCGCGTGGGCATAGGCGTTGAACCAGCCGAACCCGAAATTGGCACAGGAGAACACCGCCATGCGGAACTGCGCGGCCGGCCCCTGAGGCAAGGTGCGGGTGCGACCAAGAGGCGACACCGTGCCATCGGGCGCGACGAAGCGGAAGAAATACCAGCGATTCGGCTCAAGCCCCTGCGCGGTCGCCTTGGCGCACCAGTCGCGATCAGGGCTGGCGGAGATGCTGCCTTGCGCGACGGGGCGAGTGAAATCCTCCGTGGTGGAAACCTCCCAGTCGAGCGTCGTTTCAGCGTCCGCGACGTAGCGGGTCCATAACAGCACGCTTTGTGCCTGCGGCTCTCCGCTCGCAACGCTATGGGTGAACCCGCTGCCAAACCCGCGCGCTGCACCCGGGGCGGCGGCAACGGCGGCGGTCGCCCCGGCAAGGCCGAAGACGCCGCGGCGCGTCAGGTTGGTGGCGGGGTTGGCGGGTTGCGATATGCTGTCGGTCTTGAACATGGGATGCCCCCTAAAGCTGGCTCATTGCGGGGGTGTGACACAGCTTGCATTCCGGCGCCACTCGCAGGCATGACTGCACGTAATGACCGACACGCAAACTCACCTGCAATTTTTCGCCATGCCTGATGGCCGCCGCATCGCATTTAGGCACACGCCCGGTTCCGGCCCGACGACGGTGTTCCTGCCCGGCTATATGTCCGATATGTCGGGCAGCAAGGCGAGCGCTTTGTTCGATGCCGCCACCGCGAAGGGCCGCGCCTGCCTGCTACTCGACTATTCGGGCTGCGGGACGAGCAGCGGGGATTTTGCCGATGGCACCCTGTCACGCTGGCGCGAAGAAGTGTTGGCGCTGATTGAAGCGCATGTCGAAGGCCCGGTCCTGATCGTCGGATCGTCAATGGGCGGGTGGCTGATGCTGATGATCGGGGCGACTCTAGGCGAACGATTGGCAGGCATGATCGGCATCGCCGCCGCGCCCGATTTCACCCGCTGGGGTTACACCGAGGAGCAGCGCGGGACGCTGGAGCGCGGTGAGACGGTGTTGGAGGACAATCCCTATGGAACTGACCCGACCCCCATGCATCCCGGCTTTTTCACCGATGCCGAAGCCAATCTGATGCTCGCCAATCCCGTGCTGAAACGCACGATACCGATCCACTGTCCGGTGCGCCTGCTGCACGGTCAGGCCGATGCCGACGTGCCGTGGGAAGTCAGCCTGCAACTTTGCGCCGCGCTCGATACAGACGACATACAGGTGACGCTGGTAAAGGACGGCGATCACCGCCTGTCGCGCCCGCAGGATATCGCCCTGTTGTTGGCGCAGGTTGCCAGCTTTTATCAGAGTCGCCCATGATCCTCCTGCCCATTCTCCTCCCCGTTCTCCTGCAAGTGGGGTACAATCCGGCGGTCATCTCTCCGCTGGGCGTACCCGATGAACTGGCCAACCGACCCCCGCGGCCTGCGGATCCAGCTTCGCCCGATCCGACCAGCGTCTGGCTAGCCCAATGCCTCACCCTCATTGAAACCGATGCGGCGTGGGCGCATACGCAGGCGCAGATCAGACGCGGTGAGACTTCGGGGGCGGAGCGCGTGATCGCCAATCACTGCCTGGGAATAGCCGCAACCGAGCTTGGCCTTTGGGACGACGCACGCACCGCCTTCCTTGCCGCACGTGATGAAACACCGAATGACGAGATACGCGCCCGTGCCCGGTTTGGCGCGATGGCGGGCAATGCCGCCTTGGGTGCAGGTGATGCGGCTGATGCGCTTGCGCTGCTGGCGATTGCGCGCGCCGATGCGCAGACGGCGGCCTCCGCGCCGTTGCAAGCGGTAACGGCGCTGGACACTGCGCGCGCGTTGGTTGCACTGGACCGTGCCGACGAAGCGCTCGCCCCGCTGGAAACCGCCACATCGCTCAGCCCGCAAGACGCCGAAGGCTGGCTGCTCAAGGCAACGCTTCTGCGGCGGCTGGACCGGCTGGGTGATGCGCAGGCCGCGATTGAGCGTGCCGCGGCTATCGCCCCGCAAGAGGCACCGATCGGGCTGGAAGCGGGCGTGATCGCGGTGCTGTCTGGCCGAGAGGACGCCGCGCGAGCCAGCTGGCAATCGGTGATCGACACCCAGCCCGGCAGTCCTGCGGCAGAGGCGGCGAAAGCGTATCTCGACCAGATCGGCCCCGCGCCGGAAAAATTACAGCCTGAAAGCACGCCCGAATGACACAATTTTCTGTCCTGGACCTTGTCCCGGTGCGCGAAGGGGGCACCTTGAGCCAAGCCTTTGCCGCGACCACCGCGCTGGCACAGGCGGCAGAGCGGGCCGGGTGCAACCGGTTCTGGGTCGCGGAACATCACGCGATGGAAGGGATCGCTGGCGGCGCGGCTTCGGTGGTGCTTGCGCATGTCGGAAATGCGACCACCACGATCCGCATTGGTGCGGGCGGGATCATGCTGCCCAACCACACGCCATTTCAGATTGCCGAGCAGTTCGGGACGCTGGACGCGCTGTTTCCCAGCCGCGTTGACCTGGGTCTTGGACGGGCGCCGGGGGCGGGCCCGGAATTGCAACGCGCGCTGCGCAAGAATCTTGCGCAGGCATCCGAATACTTCCCGCAGGATGTTGTGGAGTTGCGCGCGCTGCTGACCGGCGATATCGATCTGCCGATTACCGCGACGCCGGGCTACGGCGCGCAGGTGCAATTGTGGATGCTTGGATCAAGCCTGTTTGGTGCTAATCTCGCGGCACAGCTTGGCTTGCCCTATGCCTTTGCCGCACATTTCGCGCCCGACCATCTGGATGAGGCGTTGGAACTGTATCGTCGCAATTTTACCCCGTCGGCGGCGCTGGATCGCCCTCACGTGATGGTGGCGATGAACGTCTTTGCCGCCGAAACCAGCGAGGCCGCCCACACGATGGCATCCAGCCAGCAACAGGCATTCGTTGCGCTGCGAACCGGCAAACCGGGCCGGCTGCCGCCGCCGATCAGCGATTACACCGCCACCCTGCCTGCGCCTGCGCGCGCCATGCTTACGCATATCGGACAGGCAGGCGCGGTCGGCACGCAGGCAGAAGCAGCTGCGGCAATAACCGCATTCATCCAGCGCACGCGCGCCGATGAAATCCTGCTGTGCGGATCAACCTATGATCCCGAAGATCGCATCCGCACCCTCGAACTGGCGATGAACGCAATGGCGGAAAAAATTGCGGCATGATCCGGCATCATCGCGCTTGCACGTAGCGCGGTCTTCACTGTAACCATGAACGATAAGAATACGGGGGCATAATTAAATTGCACCCCATCCCCCACGGCACAGCATCGGGAGAGCATACGTGTCGACTACCCCCTCCAATAACATCCATTTGCGCGATGCGCTGATCCCGCATCTGGCCGCGGCGATCCTGCCCGGCGATACGCCGCTGACACCAGAGGCGCTGCGCGAGACGGCGGATTTTCTGATTGCAGCCGGGTATGCGCGCGATGAGGATCGGTCAGCGCTTCTGGTTGAATCCTCCACCAGTGGGCGGCGCCGGCTGCGCATTGGCATCGTCAACGATGACATGCCGTTTCTGGTCGATTCAATTGCGGCGACAATCACGGCGCTCGGCCTTGGCATTGATGTGCTGGTGCACCCGGTGGTGCCGGTCACTCGCAACGATGCAGGCGAAATCACCGGTATCGGTACGGAGGGCTCGGGCGCAGATAGCGGGCCCGCTGAATCGCTGATCTACATCGAAACCCCGCGCGTTGATGCGCGCCAGCGCCGCGACCTGCTGGCGCAATTGCGCATTACCCTGGGCGATGTTCGTGCAGCGGTCGCAGACTGGCCACAGTTGCAGGCCGCGATGACCGCGGACGCCACCGCGCTCAAGGAATATTCTGGGGCAAACGCCGCTGAGGAATCTGCGCTGCTACAATGGCTGAATGACGGAATGCTCACGCAATTGGGGCACCTGACCCGGTCGCGCGACGGCACCTTGTCAAATGTGCTGGGCATCTGCCGCAAAAGCGCGCGCGATCTGTTGGCCGAAATGTCTTACGACGCTGCGTTCAATTGGTTTGCACAACCAGATGAAAGCGGGGCGCCCCGTACCCTGCTGATAATCAAGGCTAACCATCTGTCCAACGTCCACCGCCGCGCCGCGCTGGATCTGTTTATTGTGCCAATATTCGATGGCAGCGATATCGCCGCGCTTTCAGTCCATGCCGGGGTGTGGACCAGCGCGGGACTGGCCACCCCGCCGGTCGAAGTGCCCGTGTTGCGGGCACGGGTAGCGATGTTGACCCAAGAATTCGGCTTCAGCCCTTCCGGGCACACGGGCAAGGCTTTGGTCCATGCCTTGACCACCCTGCCGCACGATCTGCTGGTCGCCTTCAGTGCCGCTGATACGCGCCTGCTGACAACCACGATGATGAGCCTGCTCGACCGTCCGCGCCCGCGGCTGGTGCTGATCAATTCGCCGCTGGAACGCCACGTCTTCGCGTTCGTGTGGCTACCGCGCGATATGCTGTCGACCACGGTGCGGCTGGAGATTCAATCGCTGCTGACGCAGATACCGGGTAGCGTGCTGCTGGATTGGAGCCTCGCGGTCGAGGGCATTGGGCTGGCGATGCTCCAATTCCTGCTGGATACGCGCGCGACGCCACAACTGCCCGATGCCTCCCCGTTTGAGCGCCAGATCGGAGATTTGCTGCGCGGCTGGGGCGAAGCGGTCGAACAGGCCCTCACCGACAATGACGAGGGTTCGCGTGCGGCGGCGATTGCGGTGCGATATGCCGATGCTTTCCCGCAAAGCTATCGCAGCCATTACGGCGCTGCAGAGGCTGGGCGCGATATCACTCGCCTGCGCGCCCTTGCCGCGCGCGCCGGACGCAGCGCGAGCGATCGTGATGTGCGGCTGTATCGGCTGGATAGCGATGGCGATGGGTCTTTGCGGCTCAAGATCTATCACACCAGCGGCGAATTTGCGCTGTCTGATGCGGTTCCGGCGCTGGAGAATTTCGGCTTTCGCGTGATGACCCAGATCGCGACGGCGCTGGCAGACGGCGCGCTGGGCACGATCCACGATTTCACATTGGAAATTCCTGCCCGCGCGCAGGCCAGCATCGACATTGCAGGCATTCTTGAGCGCGCCGACACTATCGAATCCGCCATCGCCGAAGTGTTGAACGGTCACGCCGAGGACGATGCTTTCAACCGGCTGGTGATCGACACCGCATTGACCGCGCGCGAGGCTGAATGGCTGCGCGCCATTTATCGCTATCTGCGCCAGACCGGCATGACCTTCACGATCTACACCGTCGTCGATGCCCTTGGCGGTGCACCGAACGTGACACGTGCGATGATCGACTTGTTCACCGCGCGCCATGACCCGGCCTTTGCGGGCGAGCGCGAGGCCGCCGTCAGTGCAGCCATCGCAACGTTCAACGCCGGGCTGGCGCGCGTATCCGCCATCAACGATGATCGCTTATTGCGCCTGTATCGAGCGGTGGTGGACGCGGTGCTGCGCACCAACGCCTTTGCCGCTGCCGGGTTTGGTCCGCACGCAGAAGCGCTCGCATTCAAGATCGATTCAAGCATGATGCCCGGCCTGCCAAAACCAGTGCCATGGCGCGAGATTTTCGTCTATTCGCGCCGGGTCGAAGGCATTCACCTGCGCAGCGGCGCGGTCGCTCGTGGTGGCCTCAGATGGTCCGACCGGCGCGACGATTTCCGCACCGAAGTTCTCGGCCTGATGAAAGCGCAGAAGGTCAAGAACGCGGTGATCGTGCCAAGCGGGGCGAAGGGCGGATTTTATCCCAAACTATTGCCCAACCCCGCGCAGGACCGTGATGGCTGGGCTGCCGAAGGGCAGCGCAGCTATGAAGTGTTTATCCGCACTCTGCTGTCCGTTACCGACAACATCGTCGATGGCAAAGTGGTTCATCCCGAAGGCGTGCGCATTCTCGATGGCGAAGACCCGTATTTCGTGGTTGCCGCCGACAAGGGCACCGCGCGCTTTTCCGATATCGCCAATGCGATCGCGCAATCGCGCGATTTCTGGCTGGATGATGCGTTCGCCAGCGGCGGGTCCAACGGATATGATCACAAGGCGATGGGCATCACGGCCAAGGGCGCATGGGTCAGCGTGCAGCGCCACTTCCTTGAAATGGGCGTCGACGTGCAGAGCGAAAGCGTGCGTGTGGTGGGTTGCGGGGATATGTCCGGCGATGTTTTCGGCAACGGAATGCTCCTGTCAAAGGCGATAAAACTGGTCGCTGCGTTCGATCATCGCCACATCTTTATCGATCCCGATCCCGATCCCGCCGCCAGCTGGGGAGAGCGTAAGCGGATGTTCGATCTGCCGCGTTCGAGCTGGGAGGATTACGATGCGTCGCTGATATCCAGCGGTGGCGGCGTGTATGCGCGCAGCCTCAAGAAGATCGAGCTTTCCGATGCAGCGCGCGATATGCTGCGCCTTGAAACCAACGAAATTGAGCCGGATGCGCTGATCAGTGCGATCCTCAGGGCGGACGCGGACCTGCTGTGGTTCGGCGGGATCGGCACATACATCAAGGCAGCGAGCGAAAATCACATCGATGTCGGCGATCCGGCCAATGACACCTTGCGCGTCAACGCGGACGAGGTCGGAGCAAAGGTTGTGGGCGAAGGCGCGAACCTGGGCGTAACGCAGGCTGCACGCATCGCATTTTCCCTGCGCGGGGGCCGCATCAACACCGATTTCATCGACAATTCGGCAGGCGTCGACTGTTCGGATAACGAGGTGAACATAAAGATCGCGCTGGCTGCGGCAATGCGCGCGGGCGAACTGGACAGACAGGCGCGCAACGCATTGTTGGAGACGATGACGGATGAGGTTGCCGCCATCGTGCTGGAGGACAACCGGCTGCAGGCGCTGGCGCTGTCCATCGCGGAAACCGGCGGGCCGCTGGCGGTGCCAAGCTATGTCCGCCTGATAGAACGGCTGGAGGAGCGTGGAGAGTTGGACCGCCGGACACAGGGGCTGGCCGATGCCGAAACGCTTAATCGGCGCGCTGCAGATGGGCGAGGCCTGACCCGGCCTGAACTCGCGGTGCTTCTATCCACCACCAAACTCTCTTTGCAAGACGCGATTGAGGCCAGTGGGCTGCCCGACGATCCGCAGCTGGAAGGCGATCTGATTGCTCGTTTTCCGACGCCGATGCAGCAGGATTATGCCGACCACATCCGCCAACACCGGCTGCGCAGAGAGCTGATTTCCACCGACATCGCCAATCGCATGATCAACCGGCTGGGCCTGCTGCACGCCTTTGAACTGGTTGAGGAGGAAGGCGTCGGCCTAGCCGATGTCGCAGCGGCATTCGTGGTGGTAGAGCGGTTGTTCAATCTTGCATCGCTGTGGGACCGCCTCGACACTGAACCCATGCCCGAACTGGCACGGCTGGTTCTGTTCGACCGGCTGGCGGCGGCTATCGGCAATCTGATGTCCGATGTCCTGCGATCGAGCGCTGGTCAGATCCAGGTGGCGGCTCAGATCGAGCGCCTGCAACCCGGTGTAGCCTCGCTGATCGAAGCGCGCGGCGACCTGATCTCGCAGGAAACACGTGAGCGCGCCGAATCGCTGCACATGCATTTCATCGAACACGGCGCGCCTCCGCAAATCGCTCAGGATGTGGCCAATCTGTATGATATGGACGGATCGGTCGGGCTGGCCAACCTGGCGCTGCGAACGGGGATCGACCCGCAACGGCTGACGCAGGCATTCACCGATATCGGCGGGCGGCTGGGGCTGGACTGGGCGCAGGGAACGGCGGCGTATATGTCACCTTCCGATATCTGGGAGCGTTTGCTGGTCAGCGGGCTTGCGCGTGATTTCCAGCAGATGCGGCTGGAATTCCTGCGCCGTATCATGAGCGATCAGGCGCGCCGGGACGATCCACTGGGCACTGTCGCAGACTGGGTGGCACGCAATCAGAGCGCGGTCACGCAGTTCCGCACAATGACGGCACGGGCGCAAACACAGCAACCGATCGCCCCCGCCGTTCTGGCACAGATTGCCAGCCAGGCGCGTAACCTGCTTGAACGGTGAAGCGCCCCTTCTGAACGTCCTGACGGGTTGACGCTGGCCCCGATTGCCGCGACCTGTCAGGCGCAACCGATCAGGAGTACAAATTATATGGGCGAGGTGACGCACAGCGCGGATGTCGTCATCGTGGGAACCGGGCATGGGGGCGCGCAGGCCGCCATCGCCTTGCGCCAGTTCGGGCACGAGGGTTCCATGATGCTGATCGGGCGTGACATGGCTCCGCCCTATGAACGTCCCCCCTTGTCCAAGGAATATCTGGCGGGCGACAAGCCGTTTGAGCGGATAATGATCCGGCCAGAAAAGTTCTGGGCGGACAAGGGCATCGATTTGCGGTTGGGCGCCGGCGTGACCGCAATCGATCCAATCGCGCATACCATTACGATCAGCAACGGGGAAAGCATTGGCTATCGCAAGCTGATCTGGTCGGCAGGCGGCGATCCCCGCCGGCTGGGGTGCAGTGGCGCCAACCTGAAAGGCGTCTATTACGTACGCGACAGGCGCGATGCCGATACGATGATGGCGGCTTTGAAAGCTGGCGCGCGGCGCGCGGCTGTGATCGGCGGCGGCTATGTCGGTCTTGAGGCGGCCGCGGTGCTGCGCAAACTGGGCTGCGACGTGACCGTTGTGGAGATGCAGGACCGCGTGCTCGCGCGGGTGGCGGGTGAGCCTCTGTCGCGTTTTTACGAAGGAGAGCACCGGGCACAGGGCGTCGATATTCGGCTTTCGACCGGTCTTGCCGCAGTGCTGGGCGAGGACGGCGCGGTAACAGGCGTCGCGCTGGACAACGGCGATGAGATCGCGTGTGAGATGGTGGTCGTCGGCATAGGTATTGTGCCCGCGGTCGCACCGCTTATCGCAGCAGGTGCTGCGGGATCGAACGGAGTGGATGTCGATTTCTGCTGCCGCACCACGCTGGATGACATTTACGCCATCGGTGACTGCGCGGCGCACGCCAACCCCTTTGCCGATAACGCGGTGACACGCCTGGAATCGGTGCAGAACGCACACGATATGGCTAACACCGCCGCGCGCGCTATCATGGGTGATAAACAGCCCTATGACGCGCTGCCATGGTTTTGGTCCAATCAGTATGACCTGAAACTGCAAACCGCGGGCCTCAACATCGGCTATGACGAGACGCTGGTGCGCGGCGATCCTGCGGCGCGAAAGTTCACGGTGATTTACCTGAAAGAAGGGCGCCCTATCGCCTTCGACTGCGTCAATGCGATGAAGGATTACGTGCAGGCGCGCAAATTGCTAGAAGCCAAACCGCAGCGGATTGATCCGGCGCTGCTGGCCGATCCCGACACCCCGCTCAAGGACTTGATCTGAGCCGCGCCAGCGCCCACTGCGCGGCATCGGCCACTACCGGGTCGGGATCTGCCGCCAGCGCTTCGACCGGGGCAATCAGCGAGGCGTCACCACTGTTTCCCGCCGCATAAAGGCAGTTTCGCACGAACCGGTCCCGACCGATCCGTTTGATCGGAGAACCAGAGAACAGCGTCCTGAATCCCGCGTCGTCCAGTGCCAGCAATTCCGCGAGCCGTGGCGCAACCAGCTCTGCGCGGGGCAGAAATTCGCGCGCAGCGTGGGCAGTTTGCGCAAACTTGTTCCACGGGCACACCGCCAGACAATCGTCGCAGCCATAGATGCGATTGCCCAGCGCCGCCCTGAATTCCTCCGCCACAGGCCCCTTATGCTCGATCGTGAGGTAGGAAATGCACCGCCGTGCATCCAGCAGGTAGGGCTGCGGGAAAGCGTCGGTCGGACACGCATCGAGGCACGCGCGGCATGATCCGCATTGGTCGCGGTGGGGCCGTGCCGGGGCCAGTTCCAGTGTGGTATAAATCGCGCCAAGGAACAGCCATGAACCGTGATCAGGACTCACCATGTTGGTATGCTTGCCCTGCCAGCCGATCCCCGCTGCCTCTCCCAGCGGCTTTTCCATCACCGGTGCAGTATCGACGAAAACCTTGACCTCAGCCTGCGGTTGATCGGCGACCAGCCAGCGAGCGAGCGCTTTCAGCCGTTTCTTGACGACATCGTGGTAATCCTTGCCCTGAGCATAGACCGAAATGCGCGCGCGGCTGCGCTCCGCTTCCAGTTCCAGCGGATCGCGCCCCGGCGCGTAACTCATGCCCAGTGCGATGACGCTGCGCGCGTCCGGCCACAGCCCTTGCGGGGAGCGGCGGTGGTGAAGGCGCGCCTCCATCCATTCCATCGATCCGTGGTGACCTTCCCCCAACCATTCCTCAAGCCGGTCGGACCGCACCGGGTCTTCGCCCGCGCTCGCAAATCCGCAGGCGGCAAATCCCAATGCGCGCGCCTCAGCTGCAATCCTTGCTTCAAGAGATTTGCTGGTATCTACGGTTACGTCACCGTTAACCATATTTGGGGTCACTCCCGTTTAGCTGCGCGCGTTAACCACCGGGGTCATGAACATGGCAGTAAGCGATCTGATGACGGCGAGCAAACCTGTGGGCGAGGTGGATCTTCACGATGACCGACCGCTCGCGATTGAGGCGCGCGGTCTGGTCAAGAGTTTCGATGGCACACGCGCGGTCGACGGTGTGGACCTCTCCGTCCCCGAAGGCGCGATCTACGGCGTGCTCGGCCCCAATGGTGCAGGCAAGACCACGACCTTGCGGATGCTTCTGGGCATTATCGACCCGGACGAGGGCGTGCGGCGCGTGTTCGGGCATGATCGGCCACACGATATCGGCCGCCTGATTGGCTATCTCCCTGAGGAACGAGGGCTTTACCCCGCAATGAAATCGACCGAGGCCATTGCCTTTATGGGCGCGCTGCGCGGTTTGCCACTGGCCGAGGGGCGCAAACGCGCGGTCGAACTGCTGGAACGCCACGATCTGGGCCATGCCGCCGACCGAACGATTCGCCAATTGTCCAAGGGGATGGCGCAGACCGTGCAATTGCTCGGAACGCTGGTGCATCGCCCGCGGCTGGTCGTGCTGGATGAGCCGTTTTCGGGCCTCGATGCGATCAATCAGGGCAAGCTGGAGCGGATGATCCGCGCGCTTTCTGAAGACGGCGTGACGGTGATCTTCTCAACCCACGTCATTCACCATGCCGAACGGCTGTGCGAAGGCGTGGCAATAATCGCCGGGGGCCGCGTGCCCTATGCCGGCAGTGTCGAGGCAGCGCGCGACCGGATTCCGGCACAGGTGCGGCTTGAAACGCGCGCGCATGAAGGCGGTTGGACCACTGCCTTGCCAGCCGATGCTCGCCGAGAAGGCGATTTCTTCTATTTTTCCCTTCCCGAAACCGGAGTCGAGCCGTTGCTCAAAAGCCTGATTGAAGGCAATGCTGGCATACTATCTCTCTCGATCGAGCGCGCCGGATTGCACGATGCCTTCGTCGCGATTGCGGGCGAGGCGGCCGCGCGGCAACTTGAAACGGACGCGCTTTCCGTCACCGCAGGAGGGGCCGCATAATGTCCGATCAATCCGCCATCAACGCCAATCCGCGCCTGTCCTTCTTCGAGGCCGCATGGGTGATCGCCCGGCGCGATTTCGTTGCGGTGCTATTCAGCCGCGCGTTCCTGTTCTTCCTTATCGGGCCATTGTTCCCCGTGCTGATCGGTGGGCTGGCGGGCAGCATCGGAAAATCGGTGACTGCGCAGGCAGCGACAGTCGAAGTTGGCCTTGCCATGAGCGCGTCGGACAACGCTGCCATGATCGCCGCTGCAGACAGATTGCGCCCGCAACTGGGCGGCGTGGTCCCAGCGCTACGCGAGATTGAGGAGGCTTCAAGTGAGAGCGATTTTGACGCGCGTGCTTTCCTCGATGCGCGGCGCGGCAATTACGCTGCGATCCTGACCGGCACGCTGTCCGCACCCAAGCTTGTTGGGACGCAAGGCCAGATAGACCGCTGGACCGGCCCTGTCGAACTGATCGCAGCAACCGCGACTAGCGCTGCGCCCGTGCGGTTCCCCAGCGCGACAAGCGAGGTGGTCGCCACCAGCGCCGCGTCCGAACGCAGCAACCGCATCCGCACCGCTCAGGCGGCGCAGATGGTGCTGTTCCTGCTGACGATGCTGTTGGGCGGCATGGTGCTGTCCAACCTTGCCGAGGAAAAGGGCAACAAGATTATCGAAATCCTCGCCGCCGCACTGCCAATGGACGCGGTGTTCATGGGCAAATTGTTCGCGATGCTGGGCGTGTCGTTCGTCGGAATCGCAGTTTGGGGCATGGTCGGCTGGGGATTCTGGGCGATTGCCGAGGATGCTATTGTCACCGTCACGCAGACGAACTTCCGCGAACTGCCCGGACCGGCGGTTGGCTGGCCGCTGTTTATCACGTTGGGGGTCGTGTATTTCTCGATGGCATATCTGCTGCTGGGGTCGCTGTTCCTGACGATCGGCGCAATGGCAACATCGGTGCGCGAGGTGCAGACTATGTCGATGCCAGTCACCATGTTGCAATTGATGGTGTTTTTCCTGTCGGCGGCCAATATCGGCCAAACCGGAACCCCGCTGGAACTGACTTCGGTGGTGTTCCCGCTATCCTCACCGTTTGCGATGCTTGCACGCGCTGCGCTGGAGGAAACGCTTTGGACGCACGCCCTGGCGCTTGTCTGGCAGGCAATCGCCGTTGTCCTTCTGGTGAAAGGCGGTTCGCTGCTGTTCCGCAAGCGGGTGATGAAATCGGGTGGTGCTGGCCGTGATAAAAAGCGGAAGGCGGGCAAGTCCCTGGTTGCAAGCAACCGCCAGGCTGACCCGACTCCAGAACCCGCTGAATAGGTCGCAAAACGCAACCGACTATTGACACTCGTGTCAATTAGGGCAGGATGCCGTAAGGGAGTCGGCGCGACAAAAAACCTGGGCAACACAGGGTAGAGGCCGCTTTTCACAGGAGAGAGAGCAGTCATGGCCACTATCGCACCCGACGCCGGTAATCCGTCCAAAATGCCGCAATGGCGCACGGCGCCCACCGCGCATGAGGCGTTGGCGCGGCATTTCGAGACGCACCCTGATGCCAAGCCCAGCCACCCGCACAAATGGGACGTAAGCCGCTCGGATATCTACCTCGAAAATCGCTGGCAGCCGATCTTCAAGGAAATGCAGGATGCAGGCCCGATGCACTACATTCCGGAAAGCCCGTTCGGCCCGTATTGGGCGGTGGTCGGGCACAAGGCGATCCAGCATATCGAAGCCTTGCCGGAACTGTATTCCTCCAGTTGGGAATATGGCGGGATCACCATCCTCGAACGGATCAAGGATGAAGCGGAAGACGGCGAGGAAGGCCGGTTCGATCTGCCGATGTTCATCGCGATGGACCGGCCAAAGCACACCGGCCAGCGTCGCACCGTCGCGCCCAAATTCACCCCCTCGGCCATGGCGGAAATGGAGGGCGATATCCGCGCTCGCACTGGCGAATTGCTGGATACCCTGCCGCGCGGTGAGGTGTTTGACTGGGTTGACCGCGTTTCGATCGAACTGACCACCGGGATGCTGGCGCTGCTGTTCGATTTCCCTTGGGAAGACCGCCGCTTGCTGACGTTCTGGTCCGACTGGGCGGGGGATACCGAACTGGGCACCGTGCGCGAAATGGACGAAATGCGCCGTTCCATGCTGGAGGAGATGGCAGGCTATTTCCAGCTGCTCTGGATGAAGAAGGCGCAGGCGGCTGAACCGGGCAACGATCTTATTTCGATGATGATCCATTCCGATGCGATGAACCAGATGAGCCCGCAGGAATTCATGGGCAATCTGGTGCTGCTGATCGTGGGCGGCAACGACACCACCCGCAACACGATGAGCGGGATAGTCCATTCGCTCGATCAGTTTCCCGACCAACGCAAACTGTTCGAGGCAAAGCCTGAACTCATACCCACCGCTGTGCAGGAATGCCTGCGGTTCCAGACCCCGCTTGCCCACATGCGCCGCACCGCGACCGAGGATTCCGAATTGTTCGGCAATGTTGTAAAGAAAGGCGACAAGTTGGTGCTGTGGTATCTGGGCGCAAACCGCGAAGAAAGCGTGTTTCCCGATCCGCACAAGCTCGACATCACCCGCGAAAATGCCCGGCGCCATCTTGCATTTGGTTACGGCATCCACCGGTGCGTCGGCGCGCGGCTGGCGGAATTGCAATTGCGCGTCCTGCTCGAAGAAATGCACAAACGTCGGATGCGCGTGCATGTTGCCGGGGATGTGGAGCGGGTGAAGGCAAACTTCGTTCACGGCTTTCGCAAGCTGGAAGTGGAAATCACGCAGTTCTGACAGGCCGCCGGAATGCCCTGCCCACCTGTTGCGTGAAACTTTCCGGTCCTTTGCGCCGTATAGAAGGGTAGGAACCCTTGAAGTTGATACGGAAAATTGGTGCCATGAACAGTCTCGACACGACCCGCCGCAGATTCCTTGGCGCGTCTGCGATCGGTTTGAGCCTCCCGCTGCTTGGCGGGTGCGGCGCCGCACCAGCACAGGCCAAAAGCTTTCGCGTCAGCAGGACTGAAGCGCAATGGCGGCAAAGGCTGACCAAGAGCGAATTTTACGTGTTGCGCGAGGCCGGCACCGAACGCGCGTTCACCTCTCCGCTGGACAAGGAAAAGCGCAAGGGCACGTTTGTCTGCGCAGGATGCGGGAATCGCCTGTATTCCTCCGCACATAAATACGACAGCGGCACAGGCTGGCCCAGTTTTTACAAGGCGGTGGACGCGGGCGCTGTCGGCACCAGCACCGATTACAAGATCGGTTATCCCCGCACCGAAGTGCACTGCGCGGATTGCGGCGGGCATCTCGGCCACATCTTTGGCGATGGGCCGCAACCCACGGGCAAACGGCACTGCATCAACGGTGTGGCGATGGATTTTATCCCGGCTTAGCCACTCACAATTCAGCCGAGATTAGCGTGCCAGCCGGTGCTCCAACAGGATAAACAACAATCGTGACAGCCACACGCTTGCAAATGTCGCGCACATCGCGGCGAATTTAGCCTGAGCGGGATCAAGCCCACTTTCGGCGCCCACTGTCACGACGCAAGATACCACAATCATCCCGAGAGCCGCCGAGGCAGCAAACAACTCCGGTTGTCTTGGAGATGCTGATCTTTGCCAATGCCACGCCGTACCCAATGCATAGCCGCAAGCCGCCGCCACTCCCGCGCCGAACTCGCCAGCAATCAACAGCGCGAACGCAGCCAAATCGATCACAGTGCCCCCAGCGCTCGCAATGCTGTATCGCAAGATCCGTCCGGCAAGCGTTTGCGGGCCAATCAGTCGCTCGACAAGGCCGACCGTGCAGCGTGACGATAGCGCCGTCTCCAGCATCAAACGCGTTTCCCCACTGCCGTATTTGGCAGCGTCCGCCCGAACATGATCTTGCCCAGGCTCAATCGGACAACAGCGTCGGCGACTGGATCCGCGCTGCGAGGCGGGCGAAATCGCCCAGCGCAAACGTATCCTCGAACACGACGCCGAAGTCATGATCGCGGCGCCAGCGTATCTTTGCTCGCACTTCGGAAAAGCCTGGTACCGATTCAAGCGTTGCGATCCGCACGTTCTGGTCGATGGCGAACAATCCGTCGGTTTCAAACCGCGCACCCTGCTGTGAAAGATTGGCGATAACGCCCTCGCAAGACTGCGTAAGGGTCGAGATTCGGATCGGGAAACACACGTCGAGGCGCAGCCCGCGCTTGGGATAATCGCTTGCTTCGGCGATCAGGCGGGTCACGTCGATCGGGCTGGCAAATTCGAAACCGGCCTCGTTGGCGCGCTCCCATTTGGGCAACAACTCGTAAATCGCGCCGTTTGGCATCCGCAATTCCAGCGGGCTACCCTGAGGCAATTGGTGAAAAAGCCTGACACTCACCCCGCTTTCGGAAACATCGCGGATGACGCAAACAAATTCACCATTGGGGGAAATCAGCTTTGCCGCGCGGATCAACAACGTGAAACGCGGCGCAGTGCGCAGTTCAGCCCCGTCGGCTGCGTCGTCGCCATCGGATAGGCCGGGAGGTGGTAAAAGCGTTGATTCTTCCATGGTCATCGCGTGTTCTTTGCGGTGCCAGTTTTGCAAACCCACGAGTTTGCGCAGCCGGCCTCGATAAACCCCTGATCGTTAGGGCTGCCGGAATACCGACGATCAGGTTAAGGCAGGTATAATTTGGAAATAGGAATGTAAAAAAAATCGACGTTCGCATTTCCTGAGCCCGCTCAGGCCGACTGACGAATGACCAGTTGCGGAGGCAGAACAAGGCTTTCAGTCTCCTGCCCGGCCAGCCGTCGCAACAACAAATCGACAAGCCCACGCGCGCCAGCCGCGATATCCTGTTTGACCGTGGTAAGAGGTGGAACGGTCTGGCAGGCAATTGGCAGATCGTCGAACCCCACCAGCTTCATTGTATCAGGCACGCTCATACCGCGCGCGCGCAATTCTGTCAGACAAAGCGCCGCCAACGTATCCGTGGCAGCGAAGATGCCATCGATCCCGCCGCAATTTTCTGCCAGGTGGCGCGCAATCTCCTCGTTCGCGCGGTCGGGGGAAAGGTGGGTGGCCAAGGCGATAACCTCCGCACCCATGCGCCGCGCGACGTCCTGTGCTCCGGCAAAACGCGCAGCAAACTCCATAGGCGTCGTGTCGCCCAGAAACGCCAACCGCATCGCACCGCCCGCGATCAGTCGCTCTGCTGCCAGCCTGCCGCCAAGCCGATTGTCAGTGCCCACGACGCAATGCCGCTGCCCTTCCTGATGATTGCCCCAGACCACCATCGGTAAATAGCCCTCGGCCACATCCTCGATCCGGTCGAACTGGTCGGACTGGCCGATTACGATCAGCCCGTCGATCATGCCGGATCCGATGAACCGGTCAAGCCAGTCCGCGTCCTCCATTGGCACTACGCGGCGCAGCATCAGATCGTATCCCTCCCGCGTCAGTTCATCGGCAAGATAGCCGAGCAGCGTCATGAAGAATGTGTCTGAAATCTGCTGCCGAACATCATGGCCAAGCGGTATGACGACCCCGATCACCCCGGTCTTCTGGCGGCGCAACCCGCTCGCCATCTGGTTGGGGCGAAAACCGTGTTCGCGGGCAATAGCCTCGATCTTCTCGCGCGTCTTGGTGTTGACCAGACTCTTGCCCGCCAGCGCGCGGGACACTGTGCCGGGCGACACGCCAGCCAGCCGCGCAAGGTCGGTAATCGTGCGCACCGCGCTGCGCGCTTTCATGCCGTCTCTTGTGGTCATTTCAGCCCGTAACCAGCCCCTGATCGCGGGGTCTGCGATGCCCGGCATCGACCAGTAGCGTAGCAATCGCTCCTGCCAGCATCAAGCCGCCGCCCAGCAACAGGACGTTGCGCGGATCGCCGCCCAACAACGGGCGATAGATCAGCGGCATGGTAAGGGTCTGGATCAACATGGGGATGACGATGAAGAGGTTGAAAATCCCCATGTAAATGCCGTTTCGTTCGGGCGGAATGCAATCGGCCAGCATGACATAGGTGTTGCCCATCATACCCGCCCAGCCAATGCCCACCCCAAGCATCAGGACGAACAACGCCGCCGGTGTGCTTGCACCCGGTATCATCAGCATTGCCGCGCCCGATGCGGCCAGACACACCGCATGGACATGGCGCGCACCAAACCGGCCGACCACCGGAATGAGCGTCAATGCGCCCAGAAACGCGATAAAATTGTACAGCGCCCCTGCCTGCTGGGTCGTCAGAGTTGCCTCACGGAAGGCGGCGCTGGCGGGATCGCTGGTGTTGTAGATGCTGCGGCCCACAGCAAAAGTTATGTACTGCCAGTAGGCAAACATTGCATACCACTGACACAGCATCGCCGCGCCAAGTTGCCGCATCGGTCGCGGCATGTCGCGGATCGCGTCGCAGATCTCCGCAAGGGTCGCCTTAACCGTCAAGGGCTTGCTCTCAAGCTCGACCTTCTCCACATCCGACAAGGGCAATTCGGGCACTCTCCACACCGACCAGACAATGGTCGAGATCGAGAGGATCGCGCCGATGATAAAGGCAATCCGCACGATCACCGGAATGCCATTAGCATCCAGTACATCGCGCGCAACAAATGCGGTCAGCAGGCTTGGCGCAAGATAGGACAATGTCTGCGCAAGACCCGTGAACGCGCTTTGTGTCAGGAAGCCGACGGATCGCTGGCCCGGCGCCAATCGGTCTGCAACATAGGCGCGGTACGGCTCCATTGTGATGTTGTTGCCCGCGTCGAGTATCCATAGCAGACTGGCGGCCATCCACAGCGTGCTGGAATAAGGCATGGCAAATAAGGAAAGCGTGCAAATCACCGCGCCAATCAGGAAGTATGGCGTGCGTCGGCCCATCCGCGATTTCGTACGGTCGCTCATCGCGCCGACGATGGGCTGGATGATAAGCCCGGTCATCGGGCCTGCCAGCCACAGCAGAGGCATCGTCGCCTCGTCTGCACCCAGAAATCCGTAGATCGGTCCCATATTGGCCTGTTGCAGACCGAAACTGAACTGCAGCCCGAAAAACCCGATGTTCATCTCGATGATTCGCAATAGCGAAAGCCGGGGCTTTTCCATCATATCCTGCCTTTTCCGATCCTGTCCCGTACGCCATCATCCGCAGCGTTGTGACTTGGAAGTTACATATTCCCGCCCAATTTGCAAACGTTTGCAATTTTACTGTTGCAATCGTTTGCAACACGCTTACGCTTTTGGTTGTCGTGCCAGAGAAGCGCGAATCCCGAGAGGAGAATTGCTATGAAATTGCGTGTCGCGCTTTGCGCAAGTGCAGCCCTATGCGGTTTTGCAAATCCCGCCATCGCGCAGGATAATGCCGCTACCGCCGAAGATACTTTCGCACCCGAAGGTGAGATAATCGTCACCGCCGTTGCGCGGGGACAGAACCGGATCGAAAGTTCAGTCTCTGTCAGCACGATCGGTGCAGACGCGATCGCAGATCTTGCCGCGCCATCTTCCGCCGATCTCATCCGCCAGATCCCGGGTATCCGGTCAGAGGCTTCGGGCGGTGAAGGCAACGCTAACATCGCGGTGCGCGGCATTCCGGTATCAACGGGCGGTGCGCGCTACATCCAATTGCAGGAAGGCGGCCTGCCGATCCTCGAATTCGGCGACATCATCTTTGGCAATGCAGACAACTTCCTGCGCGCAGACCGCAGCGTCGCCCGCGTCGAGGCGGTGCGCGGCGGTTCGGCCTCCACATTTGCCTCCAACGCGCCGGGCGCGGTAATAAACTTCATCTCGAAGACAGGGGAGCAGGAAGGCGGCGCGATCCAGGGCAGTGTCGGGCTGGATTTTGAAAGCTACCGGCTCGATTTCGATTATGGCGCGCCGCTCGCCGATGATCTCTATTTTCACGTCGGCGGATTTTACCGCACCGGTGAGGGCCCGCGTGACATCGGGTTTAACGGTTATGATGGCGGTCAGGTAAAGGCCAACATCACCAAGGAATTCGATGGCGGCTACATCCGCTTTTCCGGTAAATATCTGGATGATCGCACGCCCACCATTCTGCCGCAGCCGGTGTTTGTGGGCGGCAGCAACGGCGATCCCGATTACAACGCAATCTCCGGCTTTGATCCGCGCAGCGATTCGCTTTTGAGCCCATTCCTGACCCCAGCCGTCACGCTCGACGGGTCCAACAATCCCGCCAGCTTTGACTTTCGTGACGGGTTGTCGGTGCAAAGCCTCGCATTCGGCATCGAAAGCGAAATCGAGGTGGGCAGTGGATGGACATTGACCAACCGATTCCGTTTTGCCGACAATTCCGGAAGCTTCCAGTCGCCTTTCCCGGCGAGTGCAGGTGCGGCGCAAGATATTGCCAATGGGATCGGCGGAGCGGGATCGACGATCGAATTCGCCTCCGGACCCAATTCGGGCGATGTCGCCAATGCTGCCAACATCGGCGGTAACGGCCTGCTCACCAACGTGGTGGTGTTCAATGTCCGGCTCAACAGCCTCGACAACATCACCAACGATTTCCGGGTGAACAAGGAATTCGATTTCGGCGGCGGTTCAGCCAATTTCACCACTGGTTTCTATCTTTCGCGCCAGTCGATCGACACGGACTGGCTGTGGACCAGCCACGTTCAGACGGTGCAGGGTGACGGCCAAGCGGTGCTGGTCGATATCCGCGATGCGGGTGGCAATCTGGTGACCCAGAACGGCACTGTCGGGTTCGGCGCAAGCTTCTTTGGTAATTGCTGTCGGCGCAATTACGATGTCGATTACAGCACTTATGCGCCGTTCGCGTCGCTTTCGCTGGAGCTTGACCGGCTGACATTGGATGGCAGCATCCGCTATGACTTCGGCGATGCCAGCGGAACGATTACCGGTTCGGACAGCGGGTTTGGCATCGGCGTGACGAGCTTCGATTTCGATAATGACGGCGCAATCAGCCCGGCCGAGGCGCAAACCAGTGTCCTGCCGCTGGGCAATGCGCGTCCGGTCAACTACGATTTCAATTATTTCAGCTTCTCGCTGGGCGCAAACTACCTGGTGACCGATGATCTGGGCGTTTTCGCGCGCTACAGTCAGGGTGGCCGTCATACCGCAGATCGCAGCCTGTTCTCGCCCGCCGTCAGTGCGGTCGATGGCAGCCTGCCGGGCGGCGATCAGGGCGTGATCGCCACGGTCGATCAGCTTGAGGCGGGCGTCAAATACCAGGCTGCTGGCCTGTCGCTGTTTGCCACCGGGTTCTTTGCCAAGACTGCGGAAACCAACATTGATATTGCTCCCGTCGTGTTGTTCGATACCGAATTCGAAGCATACGGCCTCGAACTCGAAGGCTCATACAGGGCAGGCCCATTCACGCTTTCGGCAGGTGCGACATGGACCGATGCCGAGATTGTCGATGCGCTGGATGCCAGCGTAATCGGCAACACTCCGCGCCGTCAGGCCGATCTGGTTTATCAAGCCACTGCACAATACGAGGCGGACCTGTTTACGCTGGGCGCAAACATCGTCGGCACTACCGACAGCTTCACGCAGGACAGCAACCAGTTGGAACTGCCCGCCTTTGCGCAGGTAAACGCGTTTCTGGCGGTGCGTCCGGTCGACCGGGTGGAAATCGGGCTCAATGCCCAGAACCTGTTTGACGTCTCGGGCTTTACCGAAGCGGAGGAAGGGTCAATCCCCGCCAATGGCATCGTGCGCGCTCGCTCGATTGCAGGCCGGACCATACTGGCATCGGTGCGGTTCGACTTCTAGAAGCCGCACCAATTGCACAAGGGCCGGCCGCCATTCCCGGTGGCCAGCCACTTCTTTTAACGATGAGTTGGGATAGAGTGCTGCCATGACAACCGCCTGGACCGGGGATCACGTGCGCCGGATCGTACCGGGCGCATCGACGATTGTCCCGCCCATCACCACAATCGATCGCTCCGGCCTTGCTGACGGGCGAGTGTATTGGGACATGTGGCCAGTACAGGACGCAAATGGCGTGCGCGTCGCCTTTGACGGGCGCGAATTGTGGATGGCCCTGACCGCCCCTGATCGCGGCAATCCGGCACTCCGGCATTTCGAGGCGAAAATTCACCTGATCGAGCGGCACAGGGACGACTGGATTGACGCAGGCCCAGCACTGCCCGAATTTACCGTTCCGTATGAGCGCGAATGGGCCGGTTCGGCGCTGTTCGATGATGGCCTGCTGACGCTGTTCTTCACCGCTGCAGGCACTGCCACGCGCGCAAACGGCTATCAGCAGCAATTGTGGCAGGCGAGCGCGCGTATCGGTACGGATGGCCGTCCTTCGCAATGGTCATTCCCGGTACCCTTGATCGAGGGGAACGACCAGCAGTACATGCTCGCGGACGCACACGAGGGTGCGCCCGGCACGATCAAGGCATTTCGCGACCCCGCCTATTTCCGCGATCCGGCGGACGAAGAGCAATATCTTGCATTTACCGCGTCGCTGGGAGGATCCCCCAGCGCGTTCAACGGCGCCTTCGGGATCGCTCGCATGACTCCTTCGGGTTGGTCGCTCGCGCCTCCCCTCATCCATGCCGATGGTGTGAATAATGAACTTGAGCGGGCACATCTGGTGTTTCACGATGGGCATTATTACGCTTTCTGGTCGACGCAGACCGCGACTTTCGCGCCTGATTTGCGCCACGCGCCGGGGGGATTGTACGGGATGGTGGCAGATAGCCTTAGCGCCGGGTGGCGCCCATTGAACGGCACAGGGCTGGTATTGGCCAACCCTCCCCAGCAGCCGCTCCAGTCTTACAGCTGGTTCGTGGATGCCTCGCTTACGGTGTGCAGCTTTGTGGATGTGCTGCCGGTGCCGGGTGCGCGAGATCGGTTCGGCGGCGTTCCTGCCCCGCTGCTGCAACTCGCGCTCGACGATGACCGGGCGACGTTGATCGGGCTGCGATCCGAGCACGTCAGATAATGCTCGGCGCGATTGAGGCAGGGGGGACCAAGTTCGTGCTGGCGGTGGGCACTGCTCCTGATGCGATTACGGCGCGTCACACGATCCCGACCGGCGATCCGGAAACCACGCTGACGCAGGTCGCAGACTGGTTCGCGCAGCAGACGACCATTTCGGCGCTCGGAATTGGCAGTTTCGGTCCGGTCGAGCTTGATCGGGCAAGCGCACGATACGGCTTCGTTACCAACACGCCCAAATCGGGCTGGGCCGATTGCGACATCGCCGGGTTTTTCCGCCGGAGGTTCGACATTCCCGTTGGTCTCGACACCGATGTCGGCGCCGCAGCACTGGCAGAATACAGCGCTGCTGCACCGCATGGTTGCAAATCGCTTGCTTATCTTACCATCGGTACCGGGATCGGCGGCGGGTTGGTTATGGGTGGCAGGCCTATCCACGGTATTGCCCATCCCGAAACCGGCCATATCTATCCCCGCCGCCATCCGCTTGATCGCGAATTTGCTGGCATATGTCCGCATCACGGCGATTGTCTGGAAGGGCTGGCGAGCGGGCCTGCGATTCGGTTGCGTTGGAGTGTGCCGCTGTCTGAACTGCCAGACGATCACTCGGCCCACCAGATCATCGCTGATTACATCGCACAGGCTTGCCACACGCTGTTTGCTACCGTGGCTGCGGAGCGGGTCGTGATCGGCGGGGGCGTGGCAAAAACGCCGGGCCTAATCGAACGGATCGCCGCTCGTACGACGGAGCTTGGCGCAGGCTATCTGCCCGGAAGCGCTCGCCATACGGTCGGACGACCGCATTATCGCGATGATGCCGGGATCGCAGGCGCCATGATGCTCGCCGCGAACGCGCACTGACGCCGCACCGATTGCTCGTTGGTGTAAATGCGCCAAGGGGAAGTTATCTGAAAAATGGTGCTGCTGGAGAGAATTGAACTCTCGACCTCGTCATTACCAATGACGCGCTCTACCACTGAGCTACAGCAGCGATCACCATGTCTGCCCGCGGAGGGCAGGCGCGCGCTCTTGTCGTGCGGGGCGCGCAAAGTCAAGCATAGGCTTGATGGATTGGTCGCTTAACGGCAAGGCGTTTCGCATGAGTGAACAGGCACGCAACAAACTGTCACGCGAAGAGCGGCTTGCGGCCAAGCTGCGCGAAAACCTGCGTCGGCGCAAAGCCCAGTCGCGCGGGCTAGACGCGGAACCGCCCGGTGGCGATCCGCAATCGCCCGGAACCTCCAAAGATATTTGCAAAGACCGGCGCGATAGCTAGGGGTTGATGACCTTCCCGCAGGCCAATCCTCCCGCTATCCGGAGCCAGAATGCCAAAGCTGATCCTAGTTCGCCACGGCCAGAGCCAGTGGAATCTCGAAAACCGATTCACCGGGTGGTGGGATGTCGACCTCACAGAAAAGGGCGTTGCCGAAGCAAAGGCAGCGGGCACGCTGATGAAGGACAAGGGCGTGCTGCCCACGCGCGGCTTCACCTCGCTCCAGACGCGCGCGATCAAGACGCTCAATCTGGCGCTGGAAGAGATGGGCCGGTTGTGGTTGCCGGTGACGAAGGACTGGCGCCTGAATGAACGCCATTACGGCGGCCTGACCGGCCTCGACAAACAGCAAACCCGCGACAAACATGGCGATGAGCAGGTGCATATCTGGCGTCGCAGTTTCGACGTACCGCCCCCGCCGATGGAGCCGGGCAGTCAATACGATCCGGGCGCGGATCCGTGCTATGCCGGGATTGACGTGCCCTATACCGAGAGCCTGAAGCTCACCATCGAGCGCGTCCTACCCTATTGGGAAAGCGACATTCTGCCGGTCCTCGCCAGCGGGGAAACAGTGATTATCTCTGCCCACGGCAATTCCCTGCGCGCGCTGGTAAAACACCTCTCGAACATCTCGGATGAGGACATCACCGGGCTGGAGATTCCCACCGGTCAGCCAATCGTTTACGACTTCGATAGCAATATGGTGCCGGGCGAACGGTATTACCTGAAGGACAGCTGAGACACGATGGCCAAACAGACATCCGGCAAGATCGCCATCGTCATGGGCAGCCAGTCCGACTGGCCGACGATGAAATGCGCCGCCGAAGTGCTCGATGAGCTGGAGGTCGACCATGAAGCGCGCATCGTCTCCGCGCACCGCACGCCGGACCGGATGAACGCTTTTGCCAAGGGGGCCGAAGGCGATGGGTTCAGCGTGATTATCGCGGGCGCGGGCGGGGCGGCGCATTTGCCGGGCATGATCGCCAGCATGACGCACCTGCCGGTGCTGGGCGTTCCGGTACAGTCAAAGGCGCTTTCTGGCATGGATAGCCTGCTATCCATCGTGCAGATGCCCGCTGGCATACCCGTTGGCACGTTGGCTATTGGTGAGGCAGGGGCAAAGAACGCCGCGCTGATGGCGGCGGCGATACTGGCGCTCGGCGATGAGGATCTGTCCGAACGCCTGCAGGACTGGCGCGCGCAACGTTCCGCCGCCGTGGCCGAGGTTCCGGAAGACTGATGATGACACCCCTCCCCCCCGGCTCCACGATCGGTATTCTTGGCGGCGGTCAGCTTGGCCGGATGATGGCCATTGCCGCTGCACAACTGGGCTATCGCACAATCGCCTACGCCCCGGCGGGCGACAATGTCGCAGCCGACACCTGCGCTGAATTTTTCGAGCACAGCTGGAGCGACAACGACGCGCTCGCCGACTTTGCGAAGCGTTGCGACATCGTCACTTGGGAGTTCGAGAACGTCCCGCTCTCCACGATTGCGGCGATCCCGGAGACGCTGCTCGCCCCCGGTCGGCGCGCGCTTGAAGTGGCGCAGGATCGGCTTGGCGAAAAGAGCTTCGTCGAGGAATTGGGCGCGGTCTGCGCAGCCCATTGCCGCGTCGAAAGTGACGACGATCTGACCCGCGCGATAGAGTGTGTCGGCACGCCCGGCATCCTCAAGACCGCGCGCGATGGCTATGATGGCAAAGGCCAGTGGCGCATCACCAGCGGTTTCGAAGCCAGCGGGGTGCGCTTTCCGGGCCAGCCTTGCATTTACGAGGGCATGGTCAACTTCGAGACCGAGTTTTCCGTCATTCTGGTGCGCAACAGTGCAGGCGAAGTGCGGTTTTGGGATTCGACCGCCAACCGCCATGATGGCGGGATGCTGGTCCATTCCGTGCTTCCGGCAGGCGAACTTGTCGAGGATCAGGTGGAGGCCGCGCGTGACATTGCGCATAAGGTCGCCGATGCGCTGCAATATGTCGGCGTGCTGACGCTGGAGTTCTTCGCCACGAAATCAGGCCCGGTGTTCAACGAAATGGCGCCGCGCGTGCACAATTCCGGGCACTGGACAATCGAGGGCGCAGCCACCAGCCAGTTCGAAAACCACGTCCGCGCCATCGCCGGGCTGCCGCTTGGCGGGACCGAGACCCGCTTTGCCAGCATCGATATGCGCAACATTGTGGGTGAACAGGCGCTGGAGGCGCATCAGATACTGGCCGAGCCCGGAGAGCCGCACCTGCACCTGTATGGCAAGCGCGAAGTGCGCGAGGGCCGCAAGATGGGCCATGTCACGCGGGTAAGCCGCACGCTGCCGTGAACGCGCCAAACCTGCCCGAAATCGTGCTGATCTATGCCCGCGCTGCCAATGGCGCGATCGGGCAGGAAGGGGCGCTGCCCTGGCGTCTGCCCGCCGATCTCAAACGGTTCAAGGCGCTGACGATGGGGCCAGAGGGAAAAGGGCTCCCCATGATCATGGGGCGCAAGACCTTCGAAAGCCTGCCCGGCCTGCTGCCCGGTCGCCGTCACATCGTCCTGACGCATCGCGAACGCTGGGACAGCGAAGGAGCGGAGGTCGTGCGCAATGTCGATGAAGCGCTTGCTGCTGCCAGCAAAAGCGACACCGACCAGATCGCCATTGTCGGAGGCGCCGCAATCTATGACCTGTTCCGCCCCCGGGCCGACCGCGTCGAAGTGACTGAAATCCACCGCGACTATCCTGGCGATACCTTCATGATACCGCTTGGCCCCGAATGGGAGGAGATCGCGCGCGAAGATCATACAGAAGATGGTGAGCGGCCCGCCTTTTCCTTCGTCACCTATCGCCGCGCCGAGAAAGCGGTGGACACAGGCAAGGCATCGTAATGCGCTGGCTCGATCATCGTGACCCTGTTCCCGAAACCTTGCGCGGCGCGATCATCGCGCTGGGCAATTTTGACGGCTTTCACCGCGGCCATCAGGCCGTAGCGGGTGAGGCGATGGCGTGGGCGCAGGCCGAAGGTCGCCCCTCGATCATCGCCACCTTCGATCCGCATCCGGTGCGGTTCTTCCGGCCCGACGTGCCGCCGTTCCGCCTGACGACGCTGGAACAGCGGCAGGAACTGTATCTGGCGGCAGGCGCGACCGCGATGCTGGTGCTCCACTTCGACGCGGAGCTTGCTGGCACCAGCGCGGAAGACTTCATTGCGCACATCCTGATCGAACGGTTCGGCGCGCACGGCGTCGTGACGGGCGGCGATTTCACCTTTGGCAAGGGTGCGGCAGGCAGTGTCGATCTGCTGCGCAGCCGAGGCGGCGAACTCGGTTTGCAGTCACGCGTGGTGGAACCCGTGGCCGATCACGGCGCGACCGTCTCTTCCAGCCGCATTCGCGAAGCCTTGCGCGAGGGCGATCCTCAGCTTGCCGCACAATTGCTCACCCGCCCATTCGCAATCCGCGGCATCGTCGAGCACGGGGACAAGCGGGGGCGCACCATCGGATACCCAACGGCGAACCTCTCGGTCGAATCGTACCTGCGCCCGCGATATGGCATCTATGCGGTAACGGGCCGCGTGCTGGCCAGCGGGCAGGTGCTGAAAGGCGCGGCCAACATCGGGATCCGACCGCAATTCGAGCCACCAAAGGAGCTGCTGGAGCCATACTTCTTCGACTTTTCTGGCGATCTATACGGTCAGGAGATAGAGGTCGCCTTCCACCACTTCCTGCGTGGCGAGGCGAAGTTTGACAGCCTCGACGGGCTGATGGCGCAGATGGAGAAGGATTGCGACGACGCGCGAAGGCTTCTAAGCGCCCTTTCCGATGACTGATGATATAAAACGCGACTACAAGGACACCGTCTTCCTGCCGAAGACCGATTTCCCGATGAAGGCGGGCCTCCCGCAAAAGGAGCCGGGCATTGCCGCGCGTTGGGAGCAGATCGGGCTGTATAACGCCCTGCGCGATGCGCGCCGGGGCCGCGAGAAGTTCATCCTCCACGATGGCCCGCCCTATGCCAATGGCGACATGCACATCGGCCATGCGCTCAACCATATCCTGAAAGACATGGTCTGCCGCACCCAGAACCTGCTGGGCAAGGACGCGCCTTACGTTCCGGGCTGGGACTGCCACGGCCTGCCGATCGAATGGAAGGTCGAGGAGCAGTACCGCAAGAAGAAGCGGAACAAGGACGAAGTCCCCGCAGCCGAGTTCCGCGCCGAATGCCGCGCCTATGCGCAAAGCTGGGTGGATGTGCAGCGCGAACAGCTCAAGCGGCTGGGCATCATGGGCGATTGGGACAATCCCTACCTGACAATGGATCCGCAGGCCGAAGGCACGATCGTTGCCGAATTGCTGAAGTTTGCCGATGCCGGCAACCTCTATCGCGGGTCAAAGCCGGTAATGTGGTCCCCGGTCGAAAAGACCGCGCTGGCCGAGGCGGAGGTCGAATACGAGGACATCACCTCGACCCAGATCGATGTGGCGTTCGAGATTGTGGAGTCGCCGATCCCCGAACTCGTCGGCGCCCACGCGGTGATCTGGACGACGACCCCGTGGACGATCCCGGTCAACAAGGCTTTGGCTTATGGGCCGGAGGTTGAATATCAGATCGGCGATGTGACTGTGCATCTTGCTGGTGCAGAGGGCCTTCAGGGCCGTTACATGGTAGCGGTCGATCTTCTTGAGGCTTTCCGGAACCGCCTTGAATCCGAGGTGCGTAAGATGCCCGGCGCGGGCGATTGGCCTCCCGGTGCCGACATCGTTGCGTGGGACTATGTCGAAGTCCCCGAACGGCCGGATGTGAATTTTCCTGGCGCAGTGTTCAAGGGCTCCGAACTTGCCGGCACCCTTGCGCGCCACCCGATGCACGCATTGGGCGGGTTCTACGCGACCCCGCGCCCGCTGCTGCCCGGCGATTTCGTCACCACCGACAGCGGCACCGGCCTCGTCCACATGGCGCCCGATCATGGCGAGGACGACTTCGACCTCTGCAAAGCGAACGGGATCAACCCCGTCTTCGCGGTAATGGACGACGGGCGCTACCGCGACGACTGGCAATGGCTGGGCGGTGCGGACGAGCGCCGCATGAGCGTCATCAACCCCAAATTCAATGCGCCGCCTAATTCTGAAGGGACTGGGGGCCCGATCTGCTCGGACCTGCGCGAAGCAGGCGCGCTGCTCGCGGCGAGCGCGGATTACGCGCACTCCTACCCGCACTCGTGGCGCTCCAAGGCCAAGGTGATCTTCCGCTGCACACCGCAGTGGTTCGTGCCGATGGATAAGCTCCTCCCCTCCCGCAGGCGGGAGGGGTCGGGGGTGGGCGCGTTAACGACCGACACCGCCGAAACAGGCCCACCCCTAACCCCTCCCGCAGGCGGGAGGGGGACTTTAAGGGACGTCGCCCTCGCCGAAATCGCGCGCGTCGAGTTCATCCCCGAAAAGGGCCGCAACCGCATCGGCGCGATGGTCGAAGGGCGGCCCGACTGGGTGCTCAGCCGCCAGCGCGCGTGGGGCGTGCCGATCACGCTGTTCGTGCAGCCCGACGGCACCTATCTGGCCGACCCCGAGGTCAACGCCCGCATCATCGCCGCCGTCATGCACGAAGGCGTCGATGCGTGGGACGAGGCGCGCAAGGCGGAATATCTCGGCACAGCCCACAACCCCGACGATTACGAGATGGTCACCGATATTCTCGACGTGTGGTTCGATAGCGGCTGCACCCACGCCTTCGTGCTCGAAAGCGGGCGTTGGCCGGACCTGCAGTGGCCCGCCAATCTCTACCTTGAAGGCTCCGATCAGCATCGCGGCTGGTTCCAGTCTTCGTTGCTGCAGTCCTGCGCCACGCGCGGCCGCGCGCCTTACGATCAGGTGCTGACCCACGGCTTCACGATGGACTCCAAGGGATTCAAGCAGTCGAAATCGCTCGGCAACACGACCGATCCGGTCAAACTGATGGAAACCACCGGCGCGGACATCATCCGGCTGTGGGCATTGAGCGTCGATTTCACCGAGGACCACCGTATCGGCGATGAAATCCTCAAAGGCGTGGGCGACCAGTACCGCCGCCTGCGCAATACTTTCCGCTATTTGCTGGGTGCACTGGACGGCTTTGTCGGCGATATGAGCGATGGCAGCGCGATCCCGGAGCTCGAACTGTATGTTCTCTCGCTACTGGCCGACCTAGACGCAAATTTGCGCCGTGCAGCGATCAAATACGATTTCAACACCTACACCCGGCTGCTGGTGGATTTCTGCAACGAGGATCTCAGCGCGTTCTTCTTCGATATCCGCAAGGACACACTGTATTGTGATGGGCCGGACAGCACCGCTCGCAACGCCTATCGCACCGTGCTCGACCTGCTGTTTCACGCGCTGGTGCGCTATGCCGCGCCGGTGCTGGTCTTCACCGCGGAGGAAGTGTGGCAGACCCGCTATCCGTTGGACGGTGAGGCCGATGAGGACGGAAAGGTCGGCAGCGTCCACCTGCTCGAATGGCCGAGCGTCCCCAGCGTGTCCGCCAATGCTGACAAATGGAAGCGCCTGCGTGCCCTTCGCGAACGCGTAACCGAGGCGATCGAGCCGCTGCGCCGGGAAAAGACCATCCGATCCAGCAACGAAGCAATCGTTACCGTGCCCGCATCGGCGGTGCCCGAGGGCGTATCCGATGAACTGCTGGCCGAATTGTTCATCACCGGGACAGTGACGCGAGGCGATGGGGATGCGGTGATCGTCGCCAAATCTACCGATTCCAAATGCGGACGCTGCTGGCGTCTGCTGCCCGACGTGCCGGAAGATGGCGCGCTGTGCGGACGCTGTGCCAGCGTTCTGGATGGAGGCACCATCCATGCGTAACCTGTTCACCCCCGCACGCCTGATCGGGCTGGCGCTGGCTGCGATAATCGCCGTGTTCGATCAGGCCACCAAATGGTATGTGACCAACCGGCTCGATCTGTATTACCCCGGCGCAAAGCTTGATCTGTTGCCGTTTTTCGATCTTACCTACACCCGCAATTATGGCATTTCGCTGGGATTGCTGGAAGCGACCAGCATGGAAATGCGCTGGTTGCTGATCGCCATGACCGGCGCGATTGCGCTGATGGTTCTGGTGTGGATGATGCGGGAGCGGTTCTTGGCTGACATTCTTGGGCTGGCGCTGATACTCGGCGGGGCTATCGGGAATATCCGCGACCGCTTCAAATTCGGCTATGTGATCGATTTTGCCGATTTTCATCTTACGGTGTTCGGGCAGTTCATCCGCCCGTTCCTGATATTCAACGTCGCCGATGCCGCTATCACCATCGGCGTCGTCGTCATCCTTGCCCGCGCGCTGTTCTTCGGCGAAAAGGGCGACAACAACGATATGCAAGACGGCGCGAAAAGCGCTCTGGAGAATTGAAGATGCGCAACCTCAAAACCGCAATCCTGCTGGCTGCCAGCACTGCGATGCTGGCCGCATGCGGAAGCACGGGCCTGTTGAACCGTGACCGGCCCGATGAATTTGCCGTGCAGCGTCAGGCGCCGCTGGTGGTTCCGCCCGATTTCAGCCTGACCCCGCCCGCCCCCGGCGCGCCGCGTCCCACAGAGGGCACCGCTTCCGAACAGGCTCTGGATGCGCTGTTCGGTGGCCCGCAGGCTCGCAGCGAGATTGAGCGCAGCACGCTCGATCGTGCAGGCAGTGCGGCTCCGGGGATCCGCAGCGTTGCGGGCGATCCGGCCACCAACACCGTGGCGAAGGGCCGCGTGACGCGCGACATCATCGCTGCGCCCGAAGGTGACGGTGCGACCGCTTCGACAGTCATTCCAGGCTGAACCGGCGCGTTCGAATGGCAAAGGTGCGCTCTACCTTGTGTCTGGCTCTGCCTGGCTCACCAGAATCTTGTCGATCCGGCGGTTATCCATGTCGACAATTTCGAACACCCAGCCCTGATCGGTGAAAAACTCCCCTTCAAGCGGGAGCTTCTTCATCACGGACAGGACATAACCTGCCGCTGTTCCAAATTCGCGGCTGTCGTCATATTCGATGTCCAGCCTATCAGCGAGAATATCGGCGGATAGCGAACCCGACACCAGCAGCGATCCATCGGCCCGCTCGATAATCTGCGGCGCATCGCCCTGATCGGAATCGCTGGCGAAATTTCCGGCAATGGCGGTGAGCACATCCACCGGTGTGACGATGCCTTCGAAATGGCCGTATTCATCGTGCACGACCGCCATCGCGATATCGGCGGACTGCAAGACCCTCAGCGCATCCATCGCATCCAGTTGATCGGGCACTACTTCGGCCCTTACTGCCATGTCGCGGATCGACACAGCCTGACCGGCCACAAGTGCGGCCAGAACTTCGCGCACTTTGACGATGCCGAGAATGGCATCGGGCGACCCCTCTGCCACAGGCAGCAGCGAATGCGGGCTTTTGCCAATCGTTTCCTTTATTGCTGCAACATCGGCGTCGGCCTCGATCCAGTCAACTTCCGTCCGCGGCGTCATCATTTCGCGCACGGGGCGTTCGGCCAGCCGCACCACACCAGTCAGGATCTGGTGCTGTTCGGCCTCTATCACGCCAGATCGCGTGGCCTCGGCAAAGATCATCTGCAATTCCTCGGCGGTGACGGTGCTTGCCCCCTTTGACCGGATGCCGAACAGGCGGATCAATGCAGCTGAACTTGTATCGAGCAGCCAAACCAGCGGCGCCGCGATGCGCGCCATCCATGCCATTGGCAGCGCAGTAACGATGCTGATCGGGACCGCTGCACGCAGTGCGAGCTGTTTGGGCACCAATTCCCCGACCACCAGGCTGAGGTAGGTCGTAATCGCGATGACAAGCGCAAAGCCTGCCTCCTGCTCCATATCAGCGGGCAGACCCAGCGCCACCAACCGCTCACCGACCGGCCCGCCCAGGCTGGCCCCGGAATAGGCGCCATTGATAATGCCGATCAGGGTGATGCCGATCTGCACGGTCGACAGGAACTTGCCCGGTTCCGCGGCCAGCCGGATCGCGGTCCGCGCCGCAACCGAGCCATCTTCAGCGCGCGCGGTCAGCCGCGATGTCTTGGCCGAGACGATAGCAAGCTCGGACATGGCGAACGCGCCGTTGAGCACGATCAGCCCGGCAATTATGAAAAGGTCAGTCCAGGGAAAAGGGGTCACGCCCAAACCGCTAGCACAATTAAATGATCTTGCCAGCAGCATGATGGGAACACGCTTTGGCCTGATCGCGTTACTCGCGGATAACGATGATACAGGTGGATACTGAACGTTCAGGTTGCGGAAAAGCGCACAGGTTCAGCGATTTTTTTGGAACCGCGCGCCGCGCCGTTGCTTGCATAAGAAACAACATAATGGAGGATATATAATGACAATCTCACGCATCCTGCTTTCGGGAACCGCTGCGCTCGCACTGCTGGGTACCAGCGCATGTGTCACCGATCCGAATACAGGCGAACAGAAGATTTCGCGTACCGGTATCGGTGCAGCGCTTGGCGGCACCCTTGGCTATCTGCTGGGCGGCGCGATTGGCGGCGACACCGCGCGCATCATCGGTGCGGGCATCGGTGGATCCGCAGGCGCAGTTATTGGCAAGCAGTTCGATGATCAGATCAAGGAACTGGACGAACAGACCGCTGGCAGCGGCGTCGATGTCGAGGAAATCGGCGACGGCGATGCAATTCTGGTGCGTCTGCCTGATGGCGTTACGTTTGCGAGCGGTTCCGCCACGATCAATGCCGGGTTCCAGCAGACCCTGGATACCGTGGCAGACAGCCTGATCAAATATCCCAACAGCCTCATTGACGTGTATGGTTTTACCGACACGACGGGCAGCACCGAACTGAACCAGCGCCTTTCGCAACAGCGTGCGCAGGCGGTTGCCGATTATCTCGCCGCACGGGGCGTAGCGCGGGGCCGGATGGCAACGCGCGGCTTTGGCGAAAGCTATGACCAGCTGCGTGTGAAGACAGCAGACGGTGTGGATGAGCCGCTGAACCGCCGTGTGGAGATCAAGATCATCCCGATCAGCCAAGATGATGTCAACGCCGCGCGCGGCAGCTAATCCCTACGATTTTAGCTTTGGAAGCGGGTCTGTGCCTCGGCGCAGGCCCGCTTTTCGCATTTGCGGTGAACGCTTACCGCAGTGCGTGGGCCCGCTCGCGCAATCGCTCCACCGCCTCGGCATGGATGGCCGGTGCGCACACCAGCACCCCGAAATCTCGCGGATCATGCTTGTTGTATGCCAGCGGCTTGCCAAACGCGTCGGAAACCTGCGCTCCGGCTTCGCGCGCGATCAACGTGGCGGCGGCGACATCCCATTCATACCCCCAACGTAAAGTCGCAACCAGATCGGCCCGGTCATCGGCAACCATGGCGATACGCAAGGCGATCGAATTGGGTTTATCGACCATAATCAAGTCCGAATCGACGCTCGGCAATTGATCCACGGGCACTCGCGCGCCGGAGAAATGTCGGCGCGAACTCGCGCGTAAAGGTCGGTCGTTCAGGGTGGCACCTTGACCGGCCTCCGCACACCATTCCTCCTCCCTCGCGGGAGCCATCAGCACCCCGATCAGCGGCCGGCCGGCGCTGACCAATGCAACCGATATTGCCCAGCCGGGCCTCCCTCGGACGAAATCGCGGGTGCCATCGATAGGGTCGACCAGCCAGATAAGGCCGCTGTCGGTGCGCGCCTTGTCGTCCACGCTTTCCTCGGAAAGCCACGCTGCGGAAGGTAGCAATGCGGTGAGTTCGCGCCGCAGGAACCGGTCGACCTCAAGGTCGGCCTCGCTGACGGGATTGCCGGGCGACTTGTCCCAGCTGCTGAGCGCGTGCCCGTCTCCGGGCCAGCGCGAATGGGCTATCCGGCCCGCCTCGCGGACGATCTCCAGCAATCTTGAACGGTCTATCATGTCAGCCCTTGGTCAGGCTTACTTCCGTGCGCGCACCACAAGCACTTTTCAAGCGCGGCGAGACATGCTTATGACCCACCGACAAAACCTCTCCCCAGCATCCTGCCTTCAAATCGTGAAGCGGCAGGGCGACACATTCTCAAAGGGATCACGCTGCCATGAACGTCCACGAATATCAGGCCAAGGAACTGCTCAAGGAACATGGCATCGCCATTCCCGCCGGATACCCCGCTCTGACCGTTGAAGAAGCGGTCGAGGGCGCGAAGAAACTTCCCGGGCCGCTCTATGTCGTGAAGGCGCAGATCCATGCCGGTGGCCGCGGCAAGGGCAAGTTCACCGAACTGCCCGCCGATACCAAGGGCGGCGTGCGGCTCGCCTTTTCATTGGACGAGGTCGAATCGCACGCGCGCGAGATGCTGGGCAACACGCTGGTAACGATCCAGACAGGCGACGCGGGCAAGCAGGTCAATCGCCTGTATGTGACCGATGGCGTCGATATCGAGAGTGAATATTACCTCGCAATGCTGGTCGACCGGGCCAGCGGGCGAGTGGCCATGGTTGCTTCCACCGAAGGCGGGATGGATATCGAGGATGTGGCGCATGATACGCCCGAACTGATCACCACGATCACCATCGACCCCGCGCAAGGCTTCATGCCGCACCATGGCCGCGCAGTGGCATTCGCGCTCAAACTGTCGGGCGATCTCAACAAGCAGTGCCAGAAAGTTGCCGCGCAACTCTATGATGCATTCATCGCGAGCGATTGCGAGATGCTGGAAATCAACCCGCTGGTCGAAACCAAGCCCGATGCAGACGGCAAGGCGCACCTGCTGGTGCTCGATACCAAGATGAGTTTCGATGGCAACGCGCTCTATCGCCACCCCGCTATTGAGGCGATGCGCGACGAGACCGAGGAAGACCCTGCCGAAGTCGAGGCGAGCGAATACGACCTCGCCTACATCAAGCTGGATGGTAACATCGGCTGCATGGTCAACGGCGCCGGCCTCGCCATGGCGACGATGGACATCATCAAGTTGAACGGCGCGTTTCCGGCAAACTTCCTCGATGTCGGCGGCGGCGCGACCACCGAAAAGGTGACCGCAGCGTTCAAGATCATTCTTAAAGACCCGGCGGTCGAAGGTATCCTCGTCAACATCTTTGGCGGGATCATGAAGTGCGACATCATCGCCAACGGCATCGTGCAGGCGGCAAAGGACGTGAACCTTTCGGTCCCGCTGGTCGTGCGGCTTGAAGGCACCAACGTAGAGGCGGGCAAGCAAATTCTTGCAAACTCCGGCCTCGCCATCGTCGCAGCTGACGATCTGGGTGACGCTGCGAAAAAGATCGTCGCGGAGGTGAAGAAAGCAGCGTATTAGGCAACGAAACGCCGCGCCGGTTCCGACTGGCGCGGCCTTTTCGTGCCTAGCGCGTTGGCGCCGGTTCCGGCCGGACAGGCGGAGTGCTGTCCATGAAGGTCAGCCAGTTCTTCCATATATCATGCGTACGCTGATCAATGAGACGGATCGAGCAGGTCAACGACATGATGTTGCGGATCGAGCCGGACTTCCAGTTTTCATAGACCGCCCCGCATTCCCGATTGCGATATTCATCTGCCGCCGCTTGCGATTGCTGCATCCTCTCCGCCAATTCAGGCGTGTTGGCGGAGTTCTCCAGCGCGGCAGTGAAGTAGTCTGCCTCTCGCTCCTCAGCGCGGCTTCGCAACTCCATGAGGCACTCGTTCATCGCCAGGGTCGTTCCGTCGCAATCGAACCGCGGCGCGACGTCTGGCAACCCGTTTAAGCGGAACACCAGTTCCTGCGGTGTGGGCTTGTCGCTTTTCATGCGGACCGCCGCGACGATGCCAGCGCCCGGATTTGCCGGATCGGCGCAACGCAGCGTCAACGCGTTAAAGTAGGCTGCACACGGTTCTATCGCGATCAGTCGGAAGGTCAGCATCCCGTCTTTTTCTTCCCACCCGGTCAGGTCGGCGTTGAAATGCTTCAGCCGCAGGACAATCGTGCCCTCTTCCTCTAACAGATACAGGTGTTCGGTAAACATGATCGCGCCCTCTGGTGTTTCCTGCACGAAAGTTCCCACCATCGTACCACCTGAAGGGGGCAGCCAGCTTTCCATCGCAGGAGCGCCCTGAATACCCACCCCCGTCCACTGGCCGATCAGCCATTCCATCTGATCGAGCGTCGCTGGAGGGGATGCAATATCACCCTCCGCAAGCCGCGTTTCCTGCGCCATGGCGGGCATGGCAAAAATCATGCTACCTATCGCTATTCCGGATAAAATTGCGCGCATCACGCCCTCCCAATACCCTGCGGTGTAGCGCGTCGGGGCAAAATCACCTAGCTGGCATGGAACGGGCGCTGGCCGGTGTTCGTTAAGGTTTCGACAGGCGCGCACAGCTTGACGTTTACGTAAACGCAAGCTAGAGCGCGCTCACAAGGTTACGTCTGGCCATGCGCGCGATGCAGCGGCCTTTATTGGGAAAGGACACCACCATGAAAATCCTCGTCCCCGTCAAACGGGTGATCGACTATAATGTGAAGCCGCGCGTCAAGGCTGATGGCACCGGCGTAGACCTCGCCAACGTCAAGATGAGCATGAACCCGTTCGATGAAATCGCCGTTGAGGAGGCGATTCGCCTGAAGGTAGCGGGCAAGGCCGAGGAAATCATCGCGGTGTCCGTTGGCCCGGCAAAGGCGCAGGAAACCCTGCGCACCGCGCTCGCCATGGGTGCAGACCGAGCGATCCTGATCGAGACGCCAGACGATGTCGGCGCCGAAGTCGAACCGCTGGCGGTTGCCAAGATCCTCAAAGCCATCGCTGATGAAGAACAGCCCGGCCTCGTCCTCCTTGGCAAGCAGTCGATCAGCGACGATTCCAACCAGACCGGTCAGATGCTGGCCGCAATGATGGGGCGTCCGCAGGGCACGTTTGCCAACACTGTCGAGATCGACGGCGATGCGGTGATCGTGAAGCGCGAAATCGACGGCGGCCTTGAAACGGTCAAGCTGACGATGCCCGCAATCGTCACCACCGACCTTCGCCTGAACGAGCCGCGCTATGCTTCGCTGCCAAACATCATGAAGGCCAAGAAAAAGCAGCTCGATGTGAAGACGGCGGCGGATTACGGCGTCGACATCGCACCGCGTCTGACCACCACCAAGGTAGCCGAACCGCCGGTCCGTCAGGCCGGCGTGAAGGTTGAGGACGTCGCCGCGCTCGTCGCCAAGATCAAGGAAATGGGGATCGCCTGAGGCGGCCCGTTCAGGAAACAAGGGACACAGGACAGATGAACACACTCATTCTCGTCGAACACGACAACACCGCCGTTAACGATGCCACGCTCGCCGTGGTTACCGCTGCGGGCAAACTGGGCGAAGTCACCGCGCTGGTTGCAGGCAAGGATTGCGGATCGGTTGCCGAAGCGGCTGCGAAGATCGCAGGCGTGGCCAAGGTGCTGAAAGCTGATGATGCAGCCTACGAGTACGGCCTTGCTGAAAATGTCGCGCCGCTAGTGGCTGGGCTGATGGCGGATTATGATGCCTTCCTCACCCCGGCGACGACCTCGGGCAAGAACATCGCGCCGCGCGTCGCTGCGCATCTTGATGTGATGCAGATTTCCGACATACTTTCGGTAGAGGGGCCAAAGACCTTCACTCGCCCGATCTATGCGGGCAACGCCATCGCGACTGTCGAAAGCTCGGACGCCAAGCTGGTGATTACCGTGCGCGGCACCGCGTTTGAGAAGGCCGCGACTGAAGGCGGTTCGGCCAGCATTTCCGATGCAAGCGGGCCGGGCGATGCGGGGCTTTCCAGCTTCGTAAGCCGCGAAGTCGCCAAAAGCGAACGGCCTGAACTCGCCAGCGCCAAGATCATCGTATCGGGTGGGCGCGCGTTGAAAGACGGCGAAACCTTCGAGTCGATCATCAATCCGCTGGCAGACAAACTTGGCGCAGCAGTTGGCGCATCGCGCGCGGCAGTCGATGCGGGCTATGTCCCCAACGATTATCAGGTTGGCCAGACCGGCAAGATCGTCGCCCCCGAAGTTTACATCGCGATCGGCATTTCCGGCGCGATCCAGCATCTGGCCGGGATGAAGGATTCCAAAGTCATCATTGCGATCAACAAGGATGAGGACGCACCGATCTTTCAGGTCGCCGATATCGGTCTGGTGGCGGACCTTTATACCGCCGTGCCAGAACTGACGAACGCGCTGGGCTGATCGGCTCTAATCCAAAGGTCAAATAAAGCCCTTTGTAGGAATTATGAAGTGGCAAACCATACTCCGCTGCGCCAGCGTGTGCAGCGGAGGTTTTTCATGGTTTTTTGCCGGACGATCATTTTCGCGTCGCTATGCTTCGCAATTTTCGCAACTTCTGCGCAGTCAGAGCCCGTCGCGCTTGAGCCTAGCTCGAACTGGAATGTCGATTACGGCGCCGACCAGTGCACTCTGCTCCGCATATTCGGGCCAGAGGAAAATAGTCATGCCGTCTATTTTCGTCAGTGGGCACCAGCGACGTCTTTTGCATTCACCGCAGCGGGTCCGGAATTCAGCAAGTTCAAGTCACTGCGGGTGACAGACGTGCGTTTTCGGGCGGGCGTGATGCCCAGGCAGACCGAGCCGTTCGTCGGCGAAAGCAGCGGTTTTGGAGCAGCCATCATCTATACTCAGCTTTCCATCGACGAGAACGGACCAGCACCTGACCAAGGCACGAACCAGGGCGACGAACCCGTTACGAAATTTCCCCAGTTGGATATCGATCGGGCGCGCATGGTCGAATTTGTCGAACTGACTCAGGGTAAAAACACCGTGACCTTGAACACAGGCGATCTGCGTGAGGCATTCACGGTGATGAACTCATGTATGGAAAGTCTGTTGAAGGATTGGGGCCTGGATGTGGAACGTCACCTATCTGCCACCCGTTTGCCGACAATGACCAATCTGCCCGCCATCGCGCGCAAAGTTTCGCAAAATTATCCACGAGCGGCCCTGATCCGCGGGGAACAGGCAATTTTGCAGGTCCGAGTGATGATAGATGAGACAGGCAAGGCAACCGATTGCATGATCAACGAGGTTACCCGGACGCAGCAGCTCGATTCGCCTGCCTGCCGCCCGCTCATGATGGGCAAATACACTCCCGCGCTGGACAAAAACGGGCAGCCTTTCGCATCGTACTTCACCACTTCCATCGTGTATCGAATGAACTAGCCCGCCATCACCTTTGCACAATTGCGCAGAGTGCGACGGACGATCTGACGACGCTGTTCGGCGCTTTGCCGTGATGCGCGGGTGGTGTCGCTAACTGCGCGCTCCCTATTGTCCAGCACATATTGCTGCACGATCATGCGCTCATGATCGGGCGCGCCGAGGCGATCAAGCATCCGGTCCAGAGCAGCCGCCGCCATATGATTGCTGGCTGCGTGTTCCGCTTGTGTCAGCGCGGCCTCATCCGGCGGCTCGAATGCATAAAATGGCTCGTCACTCGTGCCAGCGGCGGCGTGCAGGCCGTCAAGCGAGACAGTAGAAATTCCCGCGTTGACCGCAGAGCGCCGCTGATCCAGCCGCACCCGGTGGCGCAGGCTTTGTAATTCACCGCGCATCTGCCAAGTGGCATGGGTGACAAAGCTTGCTTTTGCAGGATCGTAGGTCTGGAGTGCGCGAAACACACCAATGGCCGCCGCCTGCTGCGCATCATCGGCGATGTCCAGCATCCGGTACTGGACGATTAACCGATTTATCCGTGGGAGCATCAGCGTAAGGAGCGCGGCAAAATCCCGGTCACGGGTCCGTCTGTGGCGCGCTTCTATTGTCGATCCGACAGGCCCAATATCAGTACACTCGCAACTCAGCGATGCTGCCAGCGCCTCTATCTTCTGGCTGGCGCGAGAGATCGGGCGGTGTTGCATGGTATGGGCGACAGGCTCCCTTCGATCCGGACCATCACCATAACTTTAACAAGATTACCGGCCTCCTGCCGCCGCCCTCCGTTACATCCCTAAGGGTACGGTCCGTTGGACGTTGCGACCTCTACTCACTGCGCCTCGCCCAGCGATCCGGGGATTTCGTCCAGCGCCAAGTTGGATCGCATTCTGCCCGCAAGCAACCGTGTTGCGCTACGTTTCACACCCTCAATGTTACTAGCGGCGAGAGCTGCGGCACATTCCGAACACTCGTGTTGCGCATCCTGATCGGGTTCGCGCAGGATGACCTCGGAAAGCATTTTGAACAGCCGCGGCCGTGCATTCGCGAACCGGATCACGTCATTCGCGCAATCGAGGACAGAGAAGTACAGCTCTTCTGCAGGATTGCGCAATCCGTTTTTGCCCTGCTGCATTTTGCCTTGCAGGACGATGGTTGCGCCCGCGCCGACGTCGAACGTGCACGCGTCGTGCACGCGGATCAGCGCACCGTTGATGACTGCCTGCTCGCCTGCGGAAAGGGTCACGATGCGATGATCGATGGCGTGATCTTCTTGGGTCATAGATGTAATTTAGAGCGCTGGTGCACGGGACCGGGCGGTTCCGGAACAATACTTAGTCGACGCCTCACGCAAACCTGCGTCGAGGGCGCAACAGGTCAGAGCCAGCCGGTTATGAAGTGCAGCGTCATGCCGACCAACCCACCCACCAGCGTACCGTTTATGCGGATGAACTGCAGATCGCGTCCCACTGCATTTTCGATCCGGCCGGTGATGGTGGTCGCGTCCCAGCGCTTTACCGTCTCCGACACCAGCGTGACGATTTCCGAACCGTATCGCGTCGCCACCCCGACCATCGTTCGCCGCGCAAACCGGTTTATCTGCACTTGCAACCGCTCATCCTGTCGCAACGCGGTGCCCAGATCGGCCAGACCTTTGCGCATTTCGCTGCCCAGTTCGGTATCGGTCGAGCGCGCCCGACGGATCAGCGAACGGCGGATGCGTTCCCACACGCCCAGCCACCATTCCGCCACCGCCGGGTTTTCGATCAGATCGCGCTTCATCGCCTCCACCCGCTCGCGGGTTTCGGGGTCGTGCTGCAAATCCTGCGCCAATTTGGCCAACCCCTCTTCGACTTTGTGACGGATGGGGTGGTCGGGATCGACCAGCACCTCGGCCAGCAGTTTGTAAAGGCCATCGAGCACGCTTGCGGAGATGCGTTCGTCCAGCCCGGTCCAGCGCAGCACTGCGTTGGCGCGGCGGTGGATCACTTCTTTCACCGTGTCCTCATTATCTTCAAGCGTCAGCCCGGCCCAGCGTACGAACCCGTCGATCAGGGGTTTGTGGCGTTGATCGGTCATCATGCTTTCCAGCATCCGCCCGGCGAGCGGGGATATGTCAATCTTCTGGATTTGGCCGGCCAGCCCGGAGCGCACCTGATTGCCGAGCCGGTCGGGATCGAGCGATTCGAGCACTTCGGCGAGCATTTCTGCCGCTCCACCAAGGATCTGGGTGCGGGCATCGCTGCCCCCGGCAGATACGGTTCCGGCCTCGGGACTCGCGACCAGAAAATCGCCGATTGCGCGCGCGATGTTCATACCTGCCATGCGTCGCGCGACGACTGCCGGGATCAGGAAATTGGTCCGCAGAAATTGCGCCATCGTGTCGGCGATGCGATCCTTGTTCTCCGGAATGATCGCGGTGTGCGGAATGGGGAGGCCCAGGGGATGGCGGAACAGGGCGGTGACGGCAAACCAGTCGGCAAGCCCGCCGACCATCGCCGCCTCGGCAAAGGCGTTGACGTATCCCCAGGCCGGGTGATCGCCAACAAGGCCGTGTGTTGTGAAGAACAGCACGGCCATTGCCGCGAGCATCCCGGTGGCGGTCCAGCGCATGCGGCGCGCGCGGTCCACGCTTAGCGGTTCACCGCCAAACGGAGCGGCGGCTTGCGTGGAAACAGGGTGGATTGATGCCATTATGAAAACCGTCTGCCCGAAAACCGGCGGCACGTCACGACTTGTAATGATCAAAGCAGCCTATTCAGCCGGTTGCGCCCCCGGCGGTAGGCCCGCACCCGGTGTAGCGGGGCGAGGATACGGCGCATCAACCGGTTCCGGACCAGGCCGGTGGGGTCGCGTATCATCACCCGGCTTGTAGGTCAGCATCCGTTGACGCAGCCACGGGCCTACCCGCTTTTCAAACCCGTCGGCCAAGCTGAAACCTGCCGGAACGATGAGCAGGGTTAGCAGCGTAGACAAAACCAGACCGCCGATAACGACAATGCCCATCGGTTTGCGCCACGCCTCGTCCCCCACGATAGAGAGAGCGGTGGGGATCATCCCCGCCGTCATCGCAACCGTGGTCATCACGATCGGCTGCGCGCGTTTGTGCCCGGCCTCCATGATCGCTTCGAGCTTTTGCGTCCCCGCCGCCATTTCCTCGATTGCAAAGTCGATAAGCAGGATCGAGTTCTTGGAAACGATCCCCAGCAGCAGCAGGATGCCGATATAGACCGGCATGGATTGCGGTTCTCCAAGCAGCCAGATCAGGAGGATGCCGCCCAGCGGAGCCAGCGCGAGCGAGGTCATGTTGACTAACGGGCTCATCAACCGCTTGTAGAGCAGCACAAGACAGGCGAACACCAGCAGCACACCGGCGATGATTGCAATGACAAGATTTTGTTGCAGTTCTTCCTGCCATTGTTCGTCACCCACTGCATCGCGGATCACGCCGGTCGGGAGTTCCTGGAGTACAGGCAAGGCCTCGATCTGTTCCTGCGCCGTGCCCTTGAGCACGCCGGATGCCAGATCGGCGCCGATCAGCACGCGGCGGTTCTGGTTATACCGCTGGATGACAGTTGGCCCGGAGCCGAACTCGATATCGGCCACGCGCGACAGTGGAACCGATCCCCCGTCACCCGTTGGCACTGGAAGGTTTTCAATGGTGGTAAGATCGGTACGGTCATCTTCGCTCAGTTTTACACGGATCGGGATCTGCCGGTCGGAAAGGGAGAAGCGCGCCGCGTTTTGCTCGATCTCGCCCAGGGTGGCGATGCGTATCGTCTGGCTCAGCGCGACAGTGCTCACACCCAGTTCCGCTGCGATTTCCTCACGCGGGGTAATTATGATCTCTGGCCGATTGATATCGCCGCTGATGCGCGGAGCAATGATGGTGTTCAACCCCTTCATCTGTTCGATGAGCGTCGCTGCCGTTTCATCGAGCAGATCGGGGTTGGAGCCTGCAAGCATGATGGTCAGATCGCGCCCGGTGCCAAACCCGCCGCCCTGCGATTCGAACCGCACGCGCGCATCCGCGATCTTGGCGAGTTCGGGCGCAAGCTCACGCTCGAATTCGATGGATGTCCGTTCGCGATCTTCACGCAGGTTTACAAAGACGCTGCCATTGCCGATGCGAATGCGTTCCAGCGCGTAGTCGAATTCCTGCTGCTGTTCGAGCAGGGCAGTGACCTGGTCGACAACCTTTTTCGTAGTTGCGAGCGTAGTGCCGGGCACCATCTCGATATCTACAGTGCTGCGATTGTTGTCGGTTTCGGGCTGGAACTGGCCGGGTATTTGTTGGAACAGCAGCACGGTGACGATCAGCGAAAACCAGCCAATGCCCAGCATCCAGACGCGGTGATCGTAGAAACGCGCCGTAAGATACCGCGTGCTTTGCGCATGGCGGCTGTTGCCGCGTCCAAACAGTTCCAACGCCTTGAACACCAGCAGGCCGGCGACAAACGCGAGGATTGACACGAACAGCAGCTGGACGATCTCGAACGTCTTGGACGCAAAAAAATGCGGGGTGCTGTTGGTATCGCTCGAAACGGCATTGGCGACGTTTTTGGGTATCTCCAGCGCGGCCAGCAGATCGAACGAGAAGAACATCGCGATCGCCGTCGCAGCCAACAAGACGATCACGGTCAGTAACAGGCTGGGTACATACAGCCAGCGCCACCGCGGCCCGGCAAGGCCATCGCGAATGGCCTGCATCTTGCTGGTGTCGAGCGTCCAGCGCAGCACGCGCATGTAACGGTCCATCATCGGACCCTCACCGTGGGTCGAATGCCCTTTGGACGCGAGGAAATAGGCCGCCATCAGCGGTGTGACCATCCGCGCGACAGCAAGGCTCATCAGCACGGCGACCACCACGGTCAGACCGAAGTTCTGGAAGAACTGCCCTGATACGCCCGGCATCAGGCCCACTGGCAGGAAGACTGCGACGATGCAGAAACTGGTCGCCACCACGGGCAATCCGATTTCGTCGGCGGCGTCGATGCTGGCCTGATAGGGCGTTTTGCCCATGCGCATGTGGCGAACGATATTCTCGATCTCCACGATGGCATCGTCGACCAGCACGCCAGCCACCAGTCCCAACGCCAGCAACGACAGGAAGTTAAGGTTGAACCCCATCAGCTCCATGAAGAAAAAGGTCGGAATTGCCGAAAGCGGGATAGCCACTGCACTGATGAACGTCGCGCGCCAATCGCGCAGGAACAGGAACACCACAACAATCGCAAGTACCGCACCTTCGATCAGGGCGGACATCGAACTGGTGTACTGGTTGCGCGTATAATCGGTGCTGGTGCCCATCTTGATGAAGCGGATGCCATCGGATTCGGCCTCGATCGCGTCCATTTCCGTCAGCGCATCTTCGTAAACCTGCAGGTCCGAAGCGCCGCGCGCGCGGTTCATGAAGAAATTGACGACTTCCTTGTCGCCGACTTCGCTGATCGAATCGCGTTCGCTGTATCCATCCCGTACGGTGGCCACATCGGCCAACCGAACCGTGCGGCCGCCGCCCAGCTGGATCTGGCGTTGCGAAAGATCGTACGCGGTATCGCTGTTGCCGATCACGCGCAGGGATTGCCGCGTTCCGCCGATTTCCGTCAGGCCGCCCGCTGCATTTATGTTCTCCTGCCGCAACACGCCGTTGATCTGGGTGGCCGTGACGTCCAGCGCCTGCATTTTTGCCGGATCGAGGATGACTTCGATCTCGCGATTGACCCCGCCAAATCGTCCGACTTCGGCCATGCCTTCGATCTTCAGCAGTCGTTTGGCCACGGTATCATCGATGAACCAGCTCAGTTCCTCGATCGTCATGTCATCGGCCTCGACCGCGATGTAGCCGATCGGCTCACCTACCACGTTGACCTTCTGGATTTGCGGTTCAAGGATGCCGTCGGGCAGCGTCGGGCGGACGCTGTCGATCTGGGTTTGCACCTCGCTCAGCGCGAGGGTGATGTCCGTGCCGATTTCGAATTCGACGAAGGTTGACGATGCACCCTCGCTGGCGGAGGATTGCAGCGAATTGACGCCGTTGATGGATCGCAGGGCGCTTTCCACCCGCTGGGTGATCTGATTCTCGATTTCCGAAGGCGCCGCACCCGGCTGCGCAATCGTCACCTGTACGCCGGGGAATTCCACATCCGGGTTATTGGTCACGTCCATCCGCAGGAAACTGACGATGCCTGCCAGCAGCAATGCGGTGAAGAATACGAGCGGAATGACCGGGTTGCGGATCGACCACGCGGAAAGGTTGCGGAAATTCATTACTGGTCAGCCTCAACCCTTCTGGCGGCGCGGATTGACGGTTTCGCCCGGATTGAGGAAGCCGCCTGCGCTCAACACCACCAGCTCATTGCCCGAAAGCCCCTCGGTGATGGCGATGCCCTCTGCGGTAACCATTCCGGTCTTGACCGAGCGGCGGATCGCCTTGTTGTCCTTGCCGACGATATAGACGAATGCACCCTCATCATCGGCCAGCACCGCGCTTTCCGGCAGCACGGTTGCGGTCAGTGACCCCCCACTGATGCGCGCGGTGGCAAAGCCGCCGGGCCGAAGTTCGGAAGCGAACGGCAAGGCAATTCGCGCAGTGCCCTGCCGCGTGGTTTCGTCGACGGTCGGCGCGATCTGCCACACCTGCCCTTCGAAAATCTTGTCGGAACCCGCGAGCATGATTTCGGCGTTCACCCCTTTGGAAAGGCGCGCCATCTGCGTCTCGCTCACCTGTGCGAGCATCTCCATCTCGCCGCCGCGCGCGATCGTGAACAACGGGGCACCGCCGGGGCCGACGCTTTGGCCAGGTTCGACATTGCGCGACAGGACATAGCCCGCTGCCGGGGCCACCACGTTCAGACGAGCAGCGCGGGCGCGCAATTCATTGAGCTGGGCCTGCGCCACCTTGACGCGCGCAGCCGCCGAATCGCGGGTCGCAGTCAGCCTATCAATTTCCGCCTTGGAGATGAATCCGCGCGCAACCAATTGCTGGGCGCGGTCGAGGTTGGCCTGCGCCAGTGCGGCATCGGCCCGTGCAACTTCGATCTGCGCCGCCTGCGCTGCGGCTTGTTGCACTTGCACGGAGCGATCAACTACGACCAGCACCTGCCCTTGCCGCACCCACTGCCCTGCGTCGACAGGAACGGAGATGACCCGCCCGCCCTCGCCTTCGATACCGACGGGCATCGAACGGCGTGCGGCAATCTGTCCGGGAACTTCTATCGTGGCAGCAATCGTGGTCTTGCCCGGTGCGACGACGGTTACGACCGGAGCCTGCGATTCGTCATCACCCGCACCCGCCGGCTCTCCGCCAGCGAACGCGAAATAGGCGCCAATAGCCAGCAGAATGGCGAAGATAATCGCGCCCAGAACAAGCAGGCGGCCAGAGATACCCTTCGACCGTTGCGTTGTCGCATCGCCAAGATCGGCGCCGACCGGTTCGGCAGCTTCGGCAGTGATGGTCGTTTCGTAATTCATCGCAAATTCCCTGGCGCCTGCTGCCGCTCCCTAATATCTAGCCTAGCAAAAGGCCAATGTATAGCGAGTGTATTACTTCGATAACTCACCCAGCGCAACCTTGCTAGATCGCCAAGGTTTACGGCGCACGCGCTGGTCGACTGATGACCCGTTCAGCCAGACGAAGGACAAATGTTCCCGCCAATAACGCCGCCAGCGCGCTTGTGCATAAACGAAAAAGGGCGGCACAGCCAGTCGCTGTACCGCCCCTTTTTCAGGTTTGATCGGGAAGTAGCGTTTAACCGCGCACGCGGCCACGCTGGATAAGGTTTACGATGCCGAGCAGGACAATCGCCCCGATCACTGCGACGATCAGACCGGTCAGCGAGAACTCCTGAACGCTGCCCGAAATGCCGAGAAGCGGGCCTGCGATAAGATTGCCGATGATGGAACCAATAATTCCGACCACGATATTCAGAACGATGCCCATCGAGGCATCACGATTCATCACCATGCTGGCAAGCCAACCGGCCACACCTCCGACGATCAGTGCGATAATCCATCCCATAATAATTTTCCTCCACTGCAAGATTGCATTTATCTCATCAATCTATGGAGGGTTATGTGGTTCCCGCAAGCTTCGTAAAATAGTTGTCCCTATTTGAACGGGTCGGTCAGTACCGCAGTTTCCGTTCGTATTCGTCGCGATATTTCTGGATCCGCGTGACGCGCAGACCTTTCATCCCGGAACGGTCCATCGCCCTCTGCCATGACGCGAATTCCTCAAGCGTCAGGCCATACCGTTCCAGCACTTCGTCAATTGTCAGCAATCCGCCATTCACGGCAGCCACCACTTCGGCCTTGCGCCGCATCACCCAGCGCTTCGTGGAAGGCGACGGCAGATCGGCCAAGGTCAGCGGTTCGCCGAGCGGCCCGATAACCTGGGCGGGGCGGATGTCCTGGTTTTCTATCATGTTATATCTCTCGCATCGCCTTGTGCAGTTGCCCTTGTTGGACCCGAAGCATTACCGCATGAGGCTTTGCAGGCCTCTAAAGCATCAAGGTTAACAGGCCGTTCGCCTGTCCCCAATGCCTTGAAAAAACTTGCTGCCGCATCGCCAAAGCGCGCTCCCGATGAACCGGCGCACAGCAGCGTATCGTGCCGCAATTCGCGGCGCAAGTCGCGCGCAGCGTTAAGCCGGGCGGTCAATTCGCTCCATTCGATTGCGCGCAACGCTTCGCCTGCGCGCCCGCCATCTGTGCCGCGCGCAGGTGCCGAGACATCGGCACGCAACAGCGACTCAAACTCGCTCGCGGTGCCGCTATTTGTGGCGGCGACAGGTTTTCCATGTTCGAACATGACACCACTTGTATCGCGCGGTCGTCAACATGTGGTAAAACCCGCATTTACCCCGCTTTAGGATTACTGCCTGTGAATCTGGCAAGCGGTGGTTGACGCTGGACTGGCGAAAAGCGCCGCAAAGCTCTATATCGCCCGTCGATCATGGACATCGTTGCCCCTTCCCTCGAGCCCCTCGTGCCCGCGCCATCCGCTTCGGCTTTCGGGCTGGATACCGCCGATCTGTTCGATTTGTCGCGGCCCGCCAACGAATGCCGGATCGTCGTTGCAATGAGCGGCGGGGTCGATTCGTCCGTGGTTGCCGCGTTGGCGGCGGACACCGGGGCAGAGGTGATCGGCATCACGCTGCAATTGTACGATTATGGCGCGGCCACCGGGCGCAAGGGTGCGTGCTGCGCGGGCGACGATATCGCCGATGCGCGCGCCGTGTGCGACCGGCTGGGCATCGCGCATTACGTATTCGATCATGAAAGCGCCTTTCGCGAGGACGTGGTCGAACAATTTGCCGACGAATATCTCGCCGGGCGCACGCCTGTTCCGTGCATCCGTTGCAATATGGGGCCGAAATTTACCGATCTGTTCCGCATGGCACGCGAATTGGGCGCGGATTGTCTGGCGACCGGACATTATGTGCAGCGAATCGAGACCCCCGATGGTCCGCACCTTCACCGCGCATTCGATCCCGCACGCGACCAGTCCTATTTTCTTTACGCCACCACGCAGGAGCAGCTGGATTACATCCGGTTTCCGCTGGGAGGGCTGCCCAAGGCCAGGGTGCGCGAATTGGCCGAGGCTGCTGGCCTGCGCAACGCGGCCAAGCCGGACAGTCAGGACATCTGTTTTGTGCCCGATGGCAATTATGCCGGGATCGTCACCAAATTGCGTCCCGAAGGCGCGGTTCCCGGTGCCATCGTCCACGCCGCCACCGGTGAGGTGCTGGGGCAGCACAAGGGCATAATCCATTTTACCGTCGGACAGCGCAAGGGGCTGGATATCGGCGGGCAGCCTGAACCGCTCTATGTCATCGCTCTGGATGCGGCGAACCGTGAGGTGCGTGTCGGGCCAAAGCGGATGCTGGCGGTAGAAACTGCTCAATTGATCGAAACCAACCGAATCGGTGTGTTGCCTGAAGGGCCGCTCACCGCGAAGGTTCGCTCGCTTGCCAAGCCTGTACCCATCATCCTCGAAGGAACCCTTGGCGATGGCGCGGCCACCCGCATCCGGTTCGATACGCCCGAATTCGGCGTCGCGCCGGGACAGGCGGCGGTGATTTATGCCGGTGAACGTGTGGTGGGTGGCGGCTGGATCGATTCGACCGTCGCGGTGGCGAGCTGATCCACTACCGCCGCGCGTCGTCTTCCCACGGCTCAAGCACGCAGCCATAGCCTTCGCGATAGGTGGCGGTGTTGGAAGTAACCAGCGGGAAGCGCGCGGTGACGCTTTTGCTCTCGGCATCGTCCCTGAGCGTGACCAGTTCCATGCCCGCCAACTTGTCCTTCTCGCAATCCTCCATCTGGCGCCCCGCCACGAACCGGCACGAACACGCGACTCGGGCGGCATAGGACGTGCCGACCTGCGCATATCCGGAGATCGGTGCTCGGTTGATATAGGCCGCAATGGCGATGGCCGCGATGACGCTGCACAATAGCCAAAGCAGGATGCGCGAGCCGCTTGCCCGTACCTTTGCACGCTGAGCTTTAGTCATTGCCAACCTTGTCCACTTGAGGAATTGAGAGCGCGATGATGACACGCTACCCCCGCCCTATCGCCGCCTTCGCCTTTGCGCCAGCCTTCGCAGCCCTTGCTGCGTGCGGTGCTTCTGCCCCCGATCAGTCCGCGCCGCTGACCCAAGCCGCGATCGCTGCCGTAACCGACGAGGCCGGTGCGCCGCGCGATCAGCTGGCGCGCGAAGTGGACGACCTTTTCACCCGCGAGGGGTTGGGAGAGACGCGCGCAGTGCTGGTCATGGCCGATGGCGCGATCGCGGCGGAGCGATATGCTGATGGTTACGATGCCAAGACCCGCTTCATCAGCTGGTCGATGGCCAAGACGATCACCGCCGTGCTGGTGGGGATGCTGGTGTCCGATGGCAGCCTGAGCCTCGACGCGCCCGCACCCGTCCCGATGTGGCAGCGCCCCGGCGATCCGCGTGCCGAGATCACGCTGCGCCAGCTCCTCCAGATGCGGTCCGGCCTGCGGCACACCGAAGCGGGCGACCCTCCGTACGACAGCTCCGAGGTGCGGATGCTGTTTCTCGACGGACGCGACAACATGGCGCAATGGGCGAAGGAACAGCCGCTGGAGGCGGAGCCGGGCGAACGGTTCGAGTATTCTTCCAACACCACCGTCATCCTCGCGGACATCATCGCCAGTGTCCTGACCAAAAGCACCAACCCTGATGAACGGCGGGCAGCGGTCGCCCGGTTCATGCAGGAGCGGTTGTTCGGCCCGCTTGGCATGACTTCGATGGTGCCTGAATACGATGCCAGCGGTACGTTGATTGGCGGCAGTCTGATGCACGCCACCGCCCGCGACTGGGCGAAGTTTGGCGAGTTCATGCGCAATGGCGGACGCGCTCCCGATGGCGAGCAATTGGTGCCGACCCGCTGGATCAGCGCGATGCATTCGCCCAGCCCCGCGTCCGAACATTACGGGTTCCAGACATGGATGAACCGGCCCGAACCGCGGCTGGAATACCCCCACCCTCTGTTCCCCGACCGCGCGCCGGAGACCCTTTTCGCGCTGATCGGGCACATGGGGCAATACGTGCTTGTCTCCCCCGAACAGCGGGTGACGATGGTGCGGCTGGGCCATTCGGACAGCGATCAGCGTGGACCCATGCTGCAAGAGGCCGCCGACGTGATCGCTTTGTATCCTCAGAGGTAGAAGCGGCCCTCCACCACCGTCACGCAAGGTCCGGCCAGCCACGCGCGTTCGCCCTCCAGTCGCAATCCAAGATCGCCACCGCGTTCGCTAGCCTGATGTGCGGTAAAGCTGTCGCGACCCAGCTTTGCGGCCCAATACGGAGTGAGCACCGCATGGGCTGAGCCCGTCACGCTGTCTTCATCAACGCCGCCGCCGGGCACAAACACGCGGCTGACGATATCGGTGCTGTCTCCCGGAGCGGTGCAGATGAACTGATCCGTTCCCAGTCGCCCAAGCCCGCGAATATCGGGGCTGAGCGAACGAATGGCCGCTTCATTCTCGAACTCGAAAACCGAATAGCCGATATGTGCCCCGGTGGACCGGTAGGTCGACCGGGGCGTCTGCCCAAGCAAGGCCTCCGCTTGCGGATAGGTGCCGGGTTCAGTCGCGATGGCCGGCAGGGCCACGGCATAACCCTCGTCCGTCCTGCGCACTTCGAGAATACCCGATTTGCGCGTACGAAAGGTGAGGCTCTCACCCCCGTCGCGACCCATCAGCACGTGCCCGCTCGCGAGCGTCGCGTGGCCACACAGCGCGATTTCATAGGTCGGCGTGCACCAGCGCAGCTCCCAGTCCGCCCCCCCATCTTCGGGTCGCATGGCATCGCGCACGAGGAAGGCGGTTTCGGCAAACAGGTTCTCCGCCGCGATGGCGACCAGCACATCATCGGGCAGCCATTCATCCAGCACCATCACCGCAGCCTGATTGCCGCCAAAGGGGCGGGCGCTGAAGGCATCGACATGCCAATAGGGGATCGTTTGGGTCATGTTTCAGCCTCTCAGGGGTAAAGCAGCGTATCGGACCAGCGCAGCGCATCACCCGCGCCCGTCAGCGTAAACAGCCGCCGGTCGTGCAGGCGGTTGTCGCGGTCCATCCAGAATTCGATGCGTTCAGGCGCGAGCGTGAACCCGGTCCAGTGATCGGGGCGCGGCACCTCACCCGCATCCTCGAACTCCCGGCGCAATTCCTCCACCCGGTCAATATAGGTCTGGCGCTGCGGAAGGGGCCGCGACTGGTCGCTGGCGGCAGAGCCGACCTGGCTCTTGAACGGGCGCGAGTGGAAATAGGCATCGGCGTAGGCAGGCGAGACCTCGACCAGCCGCCCCTCGATCCGGATCTGGCGGCGCAGGCTCTTCCAGTGGAACAGGATCGCGGCCTGCATGTTGGCGGCGATATCGGTGCCCTTGCGGCTGCCCATATTGGTGAAGAAGGTGAACCCTCCGCCGACCACGCCATATTCGGCACCCTCGCTGCGCCCGTGGCCTTTCAACAGCACCATGCGTACCGATGGCCGTGCATTTGCGTCTGCCGTTGCAATTGCCATGCCGTTGGGATCGTTCGGCTCGCTGCGCTGAGCCAGTGCGAACCATTCATCGAACAGCGCAAACGGGTCCGCGCCAGCCGGGATCTGGCTGTCGGCCAATTGCCCGCTGTCGAGGCTGCTATTCTCAGTCATTTCGTCTCACCTCACGCACGCCTGACACACCTGACACACTGTTCAGGGGAGGAAATCCGCGCGCCCGCGCACCGGTGCAAAATTGCAATGCAAGGCGAAGGTGGGCGGGCGGGTTCATGCCTGCCGCGTTAGGCGTTTTTACCACAGTAGGAAAGGACGCACACACCACTCCCCGCTTGCCTAGAGGGACTGTTGCACCTAGCTAACACGCCATGTCTGATCCCTACCGCACTCTAGGCGTGCCGCGCACCGCGTCCGAAAAGGACATCAAGAGCGCCTATCGCACCCTTGCCAAGGAATTGCATCCCGATCGCAACAAGGACAAGCCCGGCGCATCGGAGCGGTTCTCCGACGTGACGCGGGCCTATGACCTGCTGTCGGACAAGAACAAGCGCGCTCAATATGATCGCGGCGAGATCGACGGGGAGGGTAATCCCCTGAACCCGTTTGCCGGGATGGGCGCAGGCGGCGGACGCGGTTTCGCGCGCGGGGCCGGAGGTATGGGAGGCGGCATGGGAGGCGGCATGGGGGGCGGGCCGCGTCCGGGCTATGGCGGGGGCGATCCGGGCGGATTCTCCGCTGATGACATGGATCTGGGCGACCTGTTCGAAGGGCTGTTTGGCGGGCGCGCGCGCACCGCTGGTTCAGGACCGCAGCCGGGGGCACGTGCCGGCTTTGGCCCGCGCCCCGGCGCGCAGCCACCCCGGCGCGGCGCCGATATCCAGTATCGCCTGGCCGTGCCGTTCGTGGATGCTGCCGCCGGGCGCGATCAACGCATCACTCTTGCCGATGGCAAGGCGATCAGCCTGAAACTGCCCGGAGGGGTCGAGGACGGCACGCAGATGCGGCTGAAGGATAAAGGCCACGCCGGGCCGGGGGGCAATGGCGATGGCATCGTGCTGGTCGAGATCGGGCCGCACCCGTTCTTCCGCCGCGATGGCAGCAATGTGCGCATGGAACTGCCGATCACACTGGACGAAGCACTGCGCGGAGGCCGCATCAAATGCCCGACCGTCGATGGTCCGGTCATGCTGACGATCAAGCCAGGGACGAGCGGCGGCACCGTTATGCGACTGTCGGGCAAGGGCTGGACCAAAGCGGGAGCGGTCGCCAAGGGCGAAAGCCCGGCGCGCGGCGATCAGCTGGTCACGCTGGAAATTCAGCTGCCCAAGGACACCTCCTCGCTCGAACAGGCGCTGGAAGGCTGGAGCGACCCCGACAGCCCGCGCGAGAAGTTCGGCCTGTAATGCAGCGGCGCCTGCGGAACACGAATGCGTGAGGCGCAGCGATGGTAAAGCGACGCAAGCGGGGCGCGAACAAGAGATACCGGTCGCCTGAAGCCGAAGAGGCGGTGCACGAGCAGGAAATAAGGTCGCTGTCCCCCGAAGCCCGCCGTCGGGCATCGGCTGCGATGGGCACAGCACAGCCGGAAACCGCGCAGTCGCTTCTGGAAGAATTCCTGCCCGACATCGAGGCGGACAAGACCGGCAGGCGGGCGCGCCTGCGCAGTCTGCTCGGCCCCGGAACGCGGGTATTCATTGTCACGCGTCGCACGTTTGTCGGGACGTTCAACGACGGCTTCATCCACGCCGGCAACCTCGCCTATCTTGCCATGCTTTCAATCTTCCCCTTCTTCATTCTGGCAGGCGCGCTGTTTCAGGTGGTGGGTGAGGTGGAAGAGCGGCGAATGATGATCGCAACCGTACTGCTGGCGATGCCGCCGACCGTGCGCGAAGTCATTTCTCCGGTCGCCTACAGCGTGATCGACGCGCGCAGCGGATGGCTGTTGTGGTTGGGGGCGGGCGCGGGCCTGTGGTCTGTATCCAGCCTGATCGAGACGATCCGCGATGTGCTGCGCCGCGCCTATGGCACACGCGCGGTAATGCCGTTCTGGCGGTATCGGCTGGCGTCCGCCGGGATCATCATCGGCGCGGTGCTGCTGTTGCTGCTGTCGCTGTTTGCGCAGGTGGTAATCGGAACGGCGCAGCAATTCCTGGATGCGCGCATACCGCGTCTAGCCGATTTGATCGGTACGCTGGGGATATCGCGGATCGTGCCTGCATTCGGCCTGTTCGGATCGCTGTATCTGTTGTTCTGGGCGCTTGCCCCGCTCAAATACCGGCCACGCCGGTATCCCAAATGGCCTGGCGCGCTGGTCACCACGCTGTGGTGGCTGGCCGCGACCACTGCGATGCCGCCGATCCTGCGCGGGTTTTTCCAGTACGATCTGACCTATGGCAGCCTTGCCGGCATTATCGTTGCGCTGTTGTTTTTCTGGCTCGTTGGACTTGGCGTGGTTATCGGGGCAGAGCTGAACGCAGCGCTGGCAGAACCCGAAGACCCACGGCGCACCGCCGACCAGCAAACCGAGGAGACAAGCGGATGAGCGACAAGACAGGCACCCTTATGCAGGGTAAACGCGGCCTCATCATGGGCCTTGCCAATGACAAGTCGCTGGCCTGGGGCATCGCAAAACAGCTTGCCGCGCACGGCGCCGAACTGGCATTTTCGTATCAGGGCGACGCCCTGGCCAAACGGGTGAAGCCGCTCGCCGCGCAATTGGGCAGCGATTTCGTTTTCGAATGCGATGTGTCGGACATGACCTCGCTCGATGCCGCGTTCGCGACTCTGAAGGACCGCTGGGATACGCTCGATTTCGTGGTCCACGCCATCGGCTTTTCCGACAAGAACGAATTGCGCGGGAAATACCTCGACACCAGCCTCGACAATTTCCTGATGACGATGAACATATCGGCCTATTCGCTGGTCGCGGTAACGCAGCGCGCGGCGGCGATGATGCCCGAGGCCGGCGGCAGTATCGTGACGCTGACCTATTACGGCGCTGAGAAAGTCATCCCGCATTACAACGTCATGGGCGTTGCCAAGGCCGCGCTGGAAACCAGCGTGAAATACCTCGCCAACGATCTTGGCCCGCGCAATATCCGGGTGAATGCGATCAGTGCGGGGCCGGTCAAGACACTGGCGGCGAGCGGGATCGGAGATTTCCGCTACATTCTCAAATGGAACGAATACAACGCGCCCCTGCGCCGCAACATCACGATTGACGATGTCGGTGGATCGGCGCTGTATCTTCTAAGCGATCTTTCGTCGGGCGTGACGGGGGAGGTGCATCATGTCGATGGCGGGTATCATGTCGTGGGCATGAAGCAGGAAGACGCGCCCGATATCGCGCTGGATAACTGACGCCTATTTCGATCCGAAGCCGGTCATCACGGTGTGGATCGTGCGCATCACGATCAGCACATCGAGCCAGAACGAGAAGTACTTGATGTAATAGAAGTCGTATTGCAGCTTTACATCGATGTCTTCCAGCGTGGCGACATGGCCCTGATTAACCTGCGCCCAGCCGGTAAGGCCCGGTTTCACGATGTTGCGGTAGGAATAGAACGCGAGGTTTTCCTCGTACCAGTTGGCTAGCGCATTGGCCTCTGGACGCGGTCCAATCAGGCTCATCTCGCCCTTCAGCACGTTGAACAGCTGCGGCAATTCATCGATCCGGAATTTGCGGATCGAGCGCCCGATGCGGGTGACGCGGGCGTCTTCGGACTGAGTGATCGCGTCCTCGCGCTCGCATTCCCCTGCTTTCAGTTCGCGATTGGTCATCGACCGGAACTTGTACATGCGAAACGCACGCCCGCCGTATCCGGTGCGTTGCTGGATGAAGAACGGCGAATCGCGGTCCTCAGCCCAGATCAACACCGCTACTACAGCCATCAACGGTGCCAGCAGCACGATCAGGATCGCGCTGCCGATAAGGTCAATCAACCGCTTTATCGGGGTGTAGGACCGGTTGGGCATCAGCGATCCGAAGGAATTTTCCGATAGATGCTCGATCTTTACCTGCCCGGTAATGCTCTCGGTCAATTGCTTGTAATGATAGACTGGCACCCCTGCGAGGCTGGCGCGGGCCAGCAGACGCTCCCATTCATCGGGCAGGTCCGCACGGAAATCGGCGACGATATTGGCCGCGCGGTCCGCCGGTATCTCCGGCTTCTTCAGGCGGCGGATGGGGAAACCTTCCATCTCCTCCATCGTCAGCGCCTTGCCGAACGGGACGAGGTAGAACGGTTGGCGGCGCATCGTGCGGTTGCTCCAGCGCAATTGCGTCGCGATCAGCGTGGCGCTCGCGGCGGAGTAGAACAGCATCACGCGGCTGTATTCGATGCGGAAGGTGAACAGCACCAGCGCAGCGATGATAAAACTCATCACCATGATCGGCACACCGTGCACCGTGCCGCGCGTGCCCGGCAGATCGAGCACCCGGCCCGCCAGATACAGCCCGGCGAACAGCGCCGCCGTGCCCGCCAGTGCAGTGGCTCGCAGCGTCGGGTCGTCGAACGGTTCCTCGTAACCCGACAGCAGAAACGCCAGCAGCGGGGCCAGCACCACCACCGTCCAAGCCACGCCATAGCGGATAAGCGAAGTCAACGGACCGCCTCTGCCCCGCATCTGGGCCGCCGAACTGATCCGTTCTAGCTTCATTATTGTTGTCGCCTCTGGCGTTAAGGACCTGAGCGGCCGCAGTAACTTGGTTGGAACCGCAGTTTCTGCTCTTAGTCGAAGGCAATGCCGTGGGGCAAGCGGTGTGAATTGTGCATTGGGGCGCGATACCTTCCATGTGGGCCCAGTTCTGTGCGCGGCGCATTATGCGGTTGCCTTCGCCCGAGGTGGGGCTGTAGTGAGCCCGGCGAAACGGGCGTAGGGCAACAGGCCGCAAGCCGACCTTGATCCGCGCCTTCCCAAACATCTGATTTGTGGATTGGAATACACGTGAACCTTGCCGACAAACGTGTGCTGGTAACCGGCGCGGATGGCTTTATCGGCTCGCATCTGGTCGAGCATCTGGTGGGACTGGGCGCTGACGTGCGCGCTTTTGTCTACTACAACAGCTTCAACAGCTGGGGCTGGCTCGATGGCGCATCACCTGAAGTAACCAGGGCCATCGACGTGTTCGCGGGCGATATCCGCGATCCCAACGGCGTGCGCGTGGCGATGCAGGATTGCGACATCGTAATGCATCTTGCCGCGTTGATCGCGATTCCCTTCAGCTATCATTCGCCCGACAGTTACGTCGATACCAACGTCAAAGGCACGCTCAACGTGGTGCAGGCCGCGCGCGATCTGGGGGTGGAGCGGGTGATTCACACTTCGACCAGCGAGGTTTATGGCACCGCGCGCTTCGTGCCGATTACCGAAGAACATCCGCTCCAGGGCCAGTCGCCCTATTCGGCGAGCAAGATTGGCGCAGACCAAATCGCGCAGAGCTTTTACCTCTCGTTCGGCACGCCGGTCTCCACGATCCGCCCGTTCAACACCTATGGCCCGCGGCAGTCGGCCCGCGCGGTGATCCCCACGATAATCACCCAGATTGCTGCGGGCATGGACGAAGTGCGGCTGGGCGCGACCCATCCCACGCGCGATTTCAACTATGTGCGTGATACGGTGCGCGGTTTTTGCGCAGTCGCCAGCGCGGATGCGGCGATCGGCGAGACGATCAACATCGGCAGCAATTTCGAAATCTCCATCGGCGAGACCGCGCAGCTGATTGCCGAGCGTATGGGGCGCGAGGTGCGCTTTGTCAGCGATGATCAGCGCATGCGCCCCGAAAAGAGCGAGGTCGAGCGGCTGTGGGCGGACAACGCCAAGGCCGCCTCGCTGACCGGCTGGACCCCCGAATATGCTGGACGCGAAGGCTTTGGCCATGGTCTGGACGAGACGATCGAATGGTTCGGCGACGCCGGCAATCTTGCCCGCTACAAGGCGGATACCTACAATATCTAATCTTGGGGCGATGCGGAAATTCCTATGCCAGACCTGGTAGACCAAATCCTTTGCGGCGTCCGCCAGGCGACCGGCGATCCGAACGGCTTCGTCCCGCTGCACGAGCCCGAGTTCGCCGGGAACGAGGCAGCTTACGTGGCCGATTGCATTGAGACCGGCTGGGTTTCCTCGGTCGGCAGCTATGTTGACCGGATCGAGCGTGACCTTGCCGAAATATGCGGCGTAGGTCACGCCGTCGCCACCGTTAACGGCACCGCCGCGCTGCATGTGGCACTGCTGCTGGCAGGTGTTACGCGCGGCGATGAGGTGCTGACCCCTACGCTCAGCTTCGTCGCGACTGCCAACGCCATCTCCTACATCGGCGCGGTGCCACATTTCGTTGACAGCGAGGCGGCGAGCCTCGGCGTCGATGCCGCCCGGCTGGAGGCGCACCTTTCGGCCTGCGCGCAGGTGCGCGTCGGTGCCTGCTTCAACCGCAAGACCGGCGCACGCATCCCCGCGCTGGTGGTGATGCACGCTTTCGGCCACCCCGCCGATATGGATGCGCTGAAGGCTGTCGCTGAAAAGTGGCATGTGGCGCTGGTGGAGGATGCGGCAGAATCGCTCGGGTCTAGCTACAAGGGCGTCCATACCGGCAACAGCGGGCTGATCGCCGCTTTGAGCTTTAACGGGAACAAGCTGATCACCACCGGCGGCGGCGGGGCGATCCTCACCAACGATGCCGACCTGGCAAAGCGCGCCAAGCACCTCACCACGACCGCGCGCGTTCCGGATCGCTGGAACTTCGTCCATGACGCGGTCGGCTTCAATTACCGGATGCCCAATCTCAACGCGGCGCTGGGCTGCGCGCAGCTGGAGCGGATGCCCGATATGCTGGCGCGCAAGCGGGTGCTGGCAGAGCGCTACAAGGCGAATTTCGCCGGTATAGAGGGGGTTAGCTTCCTCGATGAGCCGGCCGATACGCGCAGCAATTTCTGGCTCTGCACGCTGCTGCTGGATGCGCCCGATGCCGCGCTGCACGAACGCGTGCTGGCCGCGCTCAACGATGCGCAGCTGATGGCGCGCCCGGTCTGGACGCTGATGCATCTGCTGCCGATTTATGCCCACGCTCCGCGCGCAGACCTTGCAACCGCCGAGGCGCTGGCGAAGCGCGTGATCAATGTGCCAAGCAGCCCCAGGCTCGCCGGGCCACCGGGATGACGCTGGCGCTGATTCCGGCGCGCGGCGGCTCCAAAGGCATTCCGCGCAAGAACATCCGCGATATCGCCGGTAAACCGCTGATCGCCTGGACCATCGAGGCGGCGCTGGCGGCGAAGGGAATCGCGCAGGTGGTGGTCTCGACCGACGATGAGGAGATCGCTGAAATCGCGCGCGCATGGGGCGCGCAGGTGCCGTTCCTGCGCCCAGCCGAACTCGCCACTGACGAAGCGCCCGGCATCGCGCCCGTGCTGCACGCGGTCGAGCAGCTGCCGCAGCATGAGGCGCTGGTGCTGCTACAACCGACCTCCCCGCTGCGCAGTGTGGCGGATATAGAGGCAGTGCTGGCGCTGGGAGCAAGGGCGGATTTTGTCGTCTCCGTCACCGCCGCGAGCGAAAATCCCGCGTGGATGTATACGCTGGGGTCTGCCGGACAGCTGGAACGCTTCACCGCGATTGATGATGTCGCGCGGCGGCAGGACGGGCCCGCGATCAAGGTGCTCAACGGGGCGATATATTACTGCAAGACCGAGGCGCTGCTGCGTGAAAGGCGGCTTGTGGGCGAAAGAACACTGGGCTACGAAATGCCGCCCCGGCGCTCTGTCGACATTGACGGTTTGCTTGACATGAAACTGGCCGAATTGCTACTTCGCGAGAGCAATAGCGGCCCGACAGCAGATTAATGCCGAGCGCCTACGGGACTTTACTTATCAGCCCTGGCGCTCTGACATCCGAGGACAAGTATATGCCCGATATTGCCGAACTAGCGCCGCGCGCCTTCTTCAAGCACAACCACGAATCCGAACGCGGCATGCGCGAAGTCACGCGCGCTTCGGCGGTGTTCTATTTCCGTCGCACCGCGCAGATGCGCACGCAGATCCATTACATGAACTACTGGCACGAAAAGCGCGGCCTCGATTGCATCACCCGCCGGCTCACCCTGCGTGATATGGCAGGCGCGATGTTCCATGAGTCCGAACTCAAGGTGGAAGGGCTCGGCGGGTTCACGGTCGAGATCAACGACATTCTCGATAGCGTGCCGGGCGCGCCTGATGAGGGCAGTGTCGAAATCGAATTTCTCGCCCCGGTAAACATCGCCATCGCCTATCCTGCTGCCATTGTTCGGTATTTGGGCGACGACTGGCACACCGTCGCCCATTCCTCGCAGCGTTATTACAGCGAAACCAGCGGCGATGACCCCGAAATCGTCGGGCGCATCCAGCTGGCTGAGGAAGGCAACATCACCATCCTCGAAGGCGGCAGTGCCGAACCCTTCGTGATCGTTCACAACGGGCCGGTCGCGATCGACCCCGCCTCAGTCGAAGTCACCGTTCATTCGGTCGATGGGGACAGCATCACCGCGCAGACCGAACCGCTGGGCTGGGCACCGTTTCAGACCCGCGTGCTGCATCTGAGCGAGCTGATCGAATACCGAACGTTCCTCGCCGGGCGGCGCGGGACCTTCGCGCTACGCATGCTGGTGGGCGGCGTCTTCCCGCGCATGATTGGCGGGAATGAGCGCAATGGCCAATGGTCAATCGACCACACCAACTTTGCCGCGACCGGCGGCGAAGGCGTGGCCGATGTGATCCCGATGCATGGGGATGAACATTTCAAAGAATTAGTGTTCAACCTGCCCAACAATGTCGTGGCGGGATGGGATTGCTATGCCGATATCTACCCGACCTACCCTGCCAAGAGCGGCTACACGCTCGAAGTGCGCGAGCTTGATCGCGAAGGTGCTCCCCGTACGCTCAAACGCGTGCCGGTTGCCAGCGGCGGCAGCGACAGTTTCCCGCGGATCAGCATGGACAACGCCTCCGCCCAAGGCACCAACCTCGAAATCCTGTTCCGGCACGAGCGCGAAGTCCCGCGGCGGTTCCACACCGGCATCCATTATCAGGTGGGAGACGGGCTTCCCGGCTTCCTTACCGATGGGCCGTTGCCGCATTCGACCCCGCCGATCCGTTCGCGCTGGTTCCCCGTGTTCGAACCGGGCGAAACCGAAAATTACCTGATGATCGCCAACCGCACGATCGGCGACGAACCCGCGCAGACGGTTACATACCGGGTCAAGCTGTTCAACAGCCACGGCGATGAACCGATGGTGGGTGAATTCACGCTAGAGCCGTGGGCCTCTACCTGCCTTGGCGTGGAAGACCTGATCCCCGGCGGGATCGATTTCCTGCGCCGCAAGCCCGGCTGGTTCTACATCATCGCATCGGTGCCTCAGCGCGGGGTGCTCCATTACGCTTCGCTGCGGGGCGCATCCTCGGTCGCGGTGTGCCACGCCTTCTGATCACCTGATCCTTACCCGTTTCCCTTGCTCGCCCGCCGCAGCGATCTCCACCGTGCTGCGCGGGCCTCCCTGCCCCATAAAGGATACACCATGTCGAACAGCCCGTCGGATGCCGCGAATGCAGGCGGATACCGGCCAATTGCGGACCGCGATGTCTTTGATATCGAAAACTCGTTCTATCTTCGCTCCGATCCCTATCGCCTCAGCAAGCTGCTGGGCCAGTACGAAATCTACAAGCAAATCGTCGATCTGCCAGGCGCGGTGGTTGAATGCGGCGTTTTCAAGGGCGTTTCGCTGATCCGCTGGGCGACCTTCCGCCACGTGCTCGAAACGCAGGAATCGCGCAAGATAATCGGCTTCGATGCGTTTGGCGATTTCCCTTCAGACCAGCTTTCGCGCGAGGACGATATCGATTTCGCCGCCACGCACGATGGCCAGTCGGGCGGGCCGGGCATCAGCGCCGATACGCTGCGCGCGATGCTGGATGCCAAGAGGTTCGGCAATGTCGATCTGATTGCCGGCAATGTCTTTGAAACCGTGCAGCCCTATTTCGCCCAGCACGATTACGAGAAGATCAGCCTGCTCCACCTCGATATGGATGTGCATGCCCCTACCGCGGCGGTGCTCGAATGGCTGTGGAGCCGCGTGGTTCCCGGCGGGATCGTGATGATCGACGATTACGGCACAGTCAGCGGCGCCACTGTCGCCATCGATGAATTCGCCGCGCAGTATGGGCTCGCGATCCGCAAGGCGCGGTATTACAAGGTTCCTGCATATATCGTGAAACCCTGATCGCGCTTTTGCCGGGATGGTCGACACGATTGCCAACGCAGGCGCGATTGGATAGCGGCCCTTGCAAGGCACATCGGGAACGGAGCAGATGTTCACCAACAGCACATACTGCGCCCTTGAGTGGCGGCATGGCGCATGAGCCGCACGCTTTTCATTCTCGGCGGCGGCGGACAGGCGCGCGATATCGCGGAAATCGCGCGCGCGCTTGATTACCAGCCAGTGCTGGTCGCGCGCGACGAGGCCGAACGCAATGCCTGGCGCGGCGAAGAAGCGATCATGCTTGAAAGCGAGGTGCTCGACGCCGAAGCGCTGGAAAGTGATGACCGCGCCTTCGCGATCGGCATAGGCGATAACCGGACGCGCACCGCGCTCGCAGGGAAGCTGGGCAAGGATCGCCATTTTCCCACACTGGTGCATCCCGATACCAGCGTCGGTCATTCCACCAGGGCCGTTCTGGAAAAGAGCCGCGGGACCATCGTGTTCCCCGGCGTCAGGATCATGGGCGGCTGTACAATCGGCGATTTCTGCACGCTCAATTGCAACGCCACCGTTTCGCACGATTGCCGGATCGGCAGCTTTGCCACTCTTTCGCCCGGCGCGCATCTGGCGGGCAATGTGGAGGTGGGCGAAGGCGCGTGGATCGGGATGGGCGTGGTCGTGAACCAGGGCAGCGATGCCGCGCCGCGCCGGATCGGCGCGTGGTCAGTGATCGGATCAGGCGCGGCGGTTATCCGCGATGTGCCGTCCGGGGCCACGCAGGTCGGCGTGCCAGCACGGGCAATCGCGCCATGACGCTGATCATCGCGGAAGCCGGGGTGAACCACAATGGCGATATCGCCATGGCGCGCGCGCTGGTGCGGGTGGCCGCTGCGGCGGGTGCGAACATGGTGAAATTCCAGACCTTTTCCGCCAGCAAGATCGCCGCCGCCCACGCGCCCAAGGCGCAATACCAGCGGGCTGCCACCGGCACCGAGCAGAGCCAGCAGGATATGATCGCCGCGCTCGAACTCTCCCGCGCCGATCACACCGTCCTGCTGCGCGAATGCGAGGATGCCGGCATCGCCTTCTTCTCGACCGGGTTCGATGAGGAAAGCGTGGATCTGCTGGTTGAGCTTGGGACAGACCGGATCAAGGTCCCCTCAGGCGAGATCACAAATCTTCCGCTGCTGCGCCATATCGCGGGCAAGCATCTGCCGGTGATCCTTTCCACCGGCATGGCCAATCTGGGCGAGATAGAGGCGGCAGTTGACGTGCTGGAAGCGGGCGGCGCTGTGCGCGCGGATCTTACAATCCTGCACTGCAACACCGAATATCCCACCCCGATGCGCGATGTGAACCTGCGCGCCATGCCCGCCATCGGTGCAGCGCTTGGCACTGCGTTCGGTTATTCGGACCATACCTCGGGGATCGAAGTGGCGATTGCTGCGGTGGCACTGGGTGCAAGCGTGATCGAGAAGCACTTCACGCTCGACCGCGCGCTGCCCGGCCCCGACCACGCGGCCAGCCTCGAGCCCGGCGAACTTGCCGCAATGGTGCGCGCGGTCCGCAATGTCGAACTCGCGCTGGCGGGCGACGGAATCAAGCGACCCTCCCCCAGCGAGATCAGCAACCGCGCGATTGCCCGCAAATCGCTTGTCGCTGCGCGCGCCATCGCGGCGGGAGAGGTGTTCAGCGCCGACAACCTCACCGCCAAGCGGCCCGGCACAGGCATTTCCCCGATGTGCTGGGACGAAGTGATCGGCCGCCCGGCCCCGCGCGCCTTTGTGCCCGACGAGTTGATCGAGCTGTGAGCCGAACCATCGCCATCGTTACCGGCTCGCGCGCGGAATACGGGCTGCTCAAGCGGTTGATCGCGCTCGTCCACGCGGACCCTGAAACGCACCTGCAGCTGATCGCCGCCGCCGCGCACCTTTCACCCGAATTCGGCATGACTGTGCGCGAGATCGAGGCGGATGGTTTCCCGATTGCCGAGCGGGTGGAACTGCTGCTGTCTTCGGATAGCGCCGTGGGTGTGACCAAGGCGACCGGCCTGGGTCTGATTGGCTTTGCCGACAGCTTTGCCCGGCTGCGGCCCGATATTGTGGTGGTGCTGGGCGACCGGTTCGAAATCCTCGCCGCCGCCGCCGCTGCGCTGTTTGCAGGCATCCCGATTGCGCATCTGCACGGCGGCGAAGTGACCGAAGGTGCCTTCGATGAAGCGGTGCGGCACGCGGTGACAAAGATGGCGCAGCTCCACTTCACCGCCGCAGAACCTTATCGCCAACGGGTCATCCAGCTTGGCGAAGACCCGGCGCGTGTGTTCAATGTCGGCGGGCTGGGGCTTGATGCCATTGCCGAACTCGATCCTTTGCCCAGGGGCGAACTGGAGGCGTTTCTCGGCCTGCCGTTTGGCACAGAAACGCTGCTGGTCACCTTCCACCCTGAAACCGCAGGCGGGCAGGATCCCGTAGCGCAGATGGCGGAGTTGCTCGCCGCACTCGATACGCGGCCCGAAGCGCATGTTATCTTTACCCTGCCCAACGCCGATACCGGCGGGCGGCAGCTGAGCGCGATGGTGCGCGATTACGTGGCGGGGCGCGCCAATGCGGTCGCCCATGCCTCGCTTGGTCAGCACCGGTATCTCTCTGTGCTGCGGCATGTGGACGGCGTGGTCGGCAATTCGTCGAGCGCGATTATCGAGGCACCCGCATTCAGGATCGGCACGCTGGATATCGGCGCGCGGCAGGCGGGGCGGCTGCGGGCGCACAGCGTGCTGAACTGCGCCGCCCGGCGCGAGGCAATTGCAGAAGGGCTGGCAACGATCCTGCATCCCGAATTTCGCGCAAAGGCGCGCGCGGCGATCAATCCATATGGAACAGGCGGCGCGAGCGCGGCGGTGTTCGAAGTGCTGCGCCGCCAGCCGCTCGAGGGCCTTGCCCGCAAGGCGTTTCACGATATCGCCGTGTCCCCCCTCAACGGGCTCGCAATCGTATGACGGGACTCGCTAAGATGGGAATCGAAACCTGGCGCGAGGCGCTGCTCGCAAACGAAGCAACCATCGGGCAGGCGATCGAATCACTCGATCGATCGGGCCTGCAGATCGTCCTGCTGATGCAGCCCGACGATACGCTGGCGGGCACGATCACCGATGGCGATATTCGCCGCGGCCTGCTGCGCGGACTGTCGCTTGGCGATCCGGCGGCCGCGATCATGCAGGAAGAACCGATGGTCGTGCCGCCCAGCGTGGAGGGCGAGGTGGTGTTGCAGATCATGTCAGCCAACAAGATCCACCAATTGCCCATCGTGGATGGCAGCCGCCGCGTGCTGGGGCTGCACTTGCGGGACGAGATGAGCACCCCGGTGCGGCGCAGCAACCTGATGGTAGTGATGGCCGGCGGCAAGGGCACGCGCCTGCGCCCGCACACCGAAAACTGCCCCAAGCCGATGCTGCCGGTCGCTGGCAAGCCCATGCTTGAACACATCGTGGAACAGGCGAAGAAGGCCGGGATCGGGCATTTCCTGTTCTCGGTCCATTATCTTGGCCACATGATCGAGGATCATTTTGGTGATGGCTCCGACTGGGGCGTGTCGATCGACTACATCCGCGAGCAGGAGCCACTTGGCACGGGCGGCGCGCTGAGCCTGATTGAGGATCGCCCCCTCGGCCCGTTCCTTGTCACCAATGGCGATGTGATGACCACGGTCGGCTATGGGGAAATGATCGATTACCACATGCTTCATGGCGCAGTGGCTACTATGGCCGTGCGCAATCACGAAGTGCGCAACGACTTCGGCGTGGTGCGCACCAGCGGTCTCGACATTACCGGGTTCGAAGAAAAGCCGGTGGTGCGCAGCCATGTGAATGCCGGGATCTATGTGATCGAACCGCGCGCGCTCGATTTCCTTGGGCGCGGCGAGCATTGCGATATGCCTACCCTGTTCGAGCGGCTGCGATTCGATAGTCAGCGCACCATCGTGTTCCCCTTGCACGAACAATGGCTTGATGTAGGGCGTCCCGATGACCTTAAAACTGCGCGCCGCGAATTGGACGCGGCGACACAAAACTAGCTCCCCAAAGGTAATCCGATGATCCAACGCGACGTAATCAAACAGTACAAGCTTCCCGTCGACGTCCGGTTCTGCGTGAAATGCACGATGTCGAACCAGAGGCCGCGCATCACCTTCGATGAACACGGGGTCTGTTCGGCCTGCAACTTCGCGCAGGCGAAGCGCGAGTTCGACTGGGACGAGCGCGAGCGCGAACTGATCGATCTGTGTAAACGCCACCGCAAGGATAACGGCGAATACGATGTGATCGTCCCGTGCAGCGGCGGCAAGGATGGCAGCTTTGTCGCTCATCAGCTCAAGTACAAATACGGGATGAACCCACTCACCGTCACCTGGGCCCCGCTCAGGCCAACGCCCATCGGGCGGCAGAATCTTGATGCCTTCATCCAGGCCGGGTTCGACAATATCCTGGGCACGCCCAACGGCATCGTGACGCGCAAGCTCACCCGGCTGGCGACGCAGCATCTGGGCGATCCATTCCAGCCGTTCATCTACGGCCAGACCAATTTCCCGATGCACATGGCTGTGAAATACAACGTCGCGCTGATCATGTATGGCGAGAACGGCGAGGTTGAATACGGCGGCGATACCAAGAACGCCTTCCGCCCCGACCGCGAGATTCAGGATCACGACAAGCACTATTTCTCCGGCCTGCCACCCGAATTTTGGACCGAGCACGGCGTCTCCCTGGCGGAGCTGAGGCCATTCATGGCCCCACGCTATGCCGATATCATGGCCAACAAGACCGAAATCCACTTCTTCGGCTATTACAAGTTCTGGGATCCGCAGGAGAATTATTACTACTGCCGCGAGCACACCGGCTTTGCTCCCAACCCTGATCGCTCAGAGGGGACCTATTCGAAATATGCGAGCCTCGATGACCGGATCGACGGCTTTCATTACTACCTCGGCTTCATCAAGTTCGGGATCGGGCGCACTACATCCGATGCCGCGCACGAAATCCGCGACGGCAAGATTACGCGCGAGGAAGGCGTGGCGCTGGTGCGGCGGTATGATGGGGAGTTCCCGGAGAAATATTATCACGAATTCCTTGAATATTGCGGCATTACCGATGAGGATCTCCGCGCAATGGTAGACAGCTGGCGCTCCGACCACCTCTGGCGCGCCACGAACAATGGCTGGGAACTGCGCCACGCCGTCTGGCAGGACAGCGAAACCGTCGATCCGCGATGACCCGCGCACGGCTGATCCCCCGACTGGATATCAAGGGACCCAATCTTATCAAGGGGGTCCATCTCGAAGGGCTGCGCGTCATCGGCGATCCACAGGAGTTCGCGCAGCGTTATTGCGATGCGGGCGCGGACGAGCTGTTGTATGTCGATGTGGTCGCCAGTCTTTACGGGCGCAACAGCCTCCACGATATCATCCGCCGCACCGCCGCCCACATGTTCGTACCGCTGACGGTGACGGGTGGGATCCGCTCGCCCGACGATGTACGCGACGTACTGCGCGCCGGGGCGGATAAGGTCGGGGTGAACACCGCTGCAATCCGGCGGCCCGAGCTGATCACCGAGATCGCGCACCGCTTTGGTTCGCAATGCATGGTCCTATCGATCGAGGCGAAGGCGGTCGGGCCGGGCAAGTGGGAAGCCTACACCGATAACGGGCGCGAGCGGACCAGGCGCGACGTGATCGAATGGGTCAAACGGGGTGTGGAGCTGGGCGCGGGCGAAATCCTGCTGACCTCGGTGGATCAGGAAGGCACGCGCAAGGGCTATGCCACCGATCTGATCGAGGCGGTGCATGCCGCCGTCCCCGATGTGCCGCTGATCGCTTCGGGCGGATTGGGCGAACCGGACGATACAATGGCTGCCGTGCGCGCCGGGGCGGATGCGGTTGCGGTGGCCGATGCGCTGCATTACGGGCGGCACACGCTGGCAGAAATCCGCGCGACCATGGTCGAAAATGGCTTTGGCCTTGACCACGGAGCATGGGGGACCGCATGAGCAAGCGCGTTATCATCGCCGATTATGGCGCGGGCAACGTCTTCAGCGTGGCCCGAGCGATTGAGCGGGTTGGCGGCGAACCCTGCCTGAGCGCCGATCCCGCCGAAATCGCCAGGGCGGAACGGCTGATCTTGCCTGGCGTGGGCGCGTTTCAGGCCTGCATGGAAGCCTTGCAGGGCGCACAATTGGTCGATCCGATCCTAGAATATGCCCGCAGCGAGCGCCCGTTTCTGGGCATTTGCGTGGGCATGCAGCTGATGTTTGGCCATTCGCTCGAATTCGGGAGGACCAGCGGGCTTGGCCTTGTTGCCGGGCATGTCGGCCCGATACCGGTGGATGATGGCGCCCGCCGGCGCCGCGTTCCGCATATCGGCTGGACCGCGCTGACACTGCCACCGGGCCGCGAAAGCTGGGACGCCACGCTGTTTCAGGGCGCAGAGCAGGGCAGCACGGCGATGTATTTCGTCCATTCCTACGCCTGCCAACCGGACGATGAGAGCGTGCGGCTTGCAGATGCCGATTACGAAGGCTGGCCGATCTGCGCCGCCATCCAGCAGGGCAACATCACCGCCACGCAGTGCCATCCCGAACGCAGTGGCCCCAGTGGGCTGCGCTTCTTTGAAAACTTCCTCCAGCAATGATCGCCTCGCTCAAAGCCCGGCTGACTGCCACAATTGGCTTCAACCCGGTGGGGTGGGCGCAGTTCGCCTCCGCCATGCCCGCCTATCTGACCGCGCTCGATGTGCAGCAGTCAGAGCCGACAGGGCCAAAGGTGCTGGTGCCGGTGATCCCGTGGTTGGGGACCAGCATTCCGTGGCTCTCGCTCGCCATCGGGCGGATGCTCGGAGCAATGGGCGCGCAGGTCAACTTCGTGCTCGACGATCAGCCGTTCGATCGTAACGGCGTTCGGCAAAAGGCCGTGCAGGCCGCGCTGATGCCATCGCTGAAGGCGCTGCGCGCCGACCATACGGTGCTGCGGCTTTCGGAAATTGCGCGGGGCCAACACGAGCCGCCCGCCGGACTGATCGAGAACCTCGCAGCGTGGAACGCGATCTGGGCGCTGCGCGGAGAGATGGTCGATGATGGCCGGGCGGCAATCGAGGCGCGAAACGCGACAAAGCTGGGCGAAGCCTTCGCGCCGATCGCGGCGGTGTTTGACCAGACAAGCCCCGATCTCATGTTCATCCCCGGAGGCATCTTCGGGACATCGGGCCTGTGGGCGCACTTCGCCCGCGCCAAAGCAGTCCGCGTTGCGAGCTTCGACAACGGCGGGCTGGGAACTTGGGTGATCGCTGCAGATGGGCTTGCCTGCCATCACGGCGATATTGCGCGCGCGGTCGAAATCTTCGACCGAGAGATGGAACCCGCCGAGCGCGCGGAGGCGATCGCGCTCGCCGCCTCGGAGATCGCGGCTCGCAGACAGGGGACCGATCTGTTTTCATACCAGATAAAGGGGGCCGGTAGCGGCAGCAGCGCATATGATGGCGCCGTGCTGATCGCGCTCAATTCATCATGGGATTCAGCCGCTTTGGGCGTCCACGAGGTTTTCGAGGGCAACACGCAGTGGATCGTCAAGACTGTCCGCCACCTGCTCGAAAACACTCGGACTCCGGTGATCGTCCGCCAGCACCCAGCCGAACGGTTTGCCGAAGCCGCCACCAGCGATGATTACGGGGCGCTGCTTCAGACGCATTTTGGTGAGCATCCGCGGCTGCATTTCATAGCCGCCACCGATCCGATCAACACCTATGCGATCCTTGAACAGGTGCGCGCGGTGATCGTGCATTCCTCCACCATCGGAACCGATGCAGCATCAATGGGCCTGCCGGTCATCACCTCTTCCAACGCCTATTTCTCCGGCATCGGCTTTGCGAGCAAGGCGCGCACGCGCGAGGAATATTTCGCGCTGATCGACAGCGCCTGCGCCTCGGAACTGTCCATCGATGCGCGCCGCAAGGATCTGGCGCTGCTGTGTTATTTTACCGCGCAGGTGGCCAATTGGGTGCGTTCCGATTTCAATCCGGGAGATGTGCGCAACTGGCACGGCAAGCCGCTGGCACACTGGCTGGCGGAACCCGCGACCCACCGAATGCTCGCTGCGATCCGCGACAATTGCCCCGTCGCCGTGCTCAACCACCGGGCCATGCGCGAAGCCCAACCCCCAGGGGCCGATCCGCGCGAGGCGGTGTAATTTGCTAGTGCGGCCCCATGCCTTGTCAGCATTACTCGCCACCGGGCTAGGCTTGGCGCGCGACGGCCGGATCATCTACGTAGTCGTGAATCTCGCGGTAAACCTGCTGGTCCTGGTGCGATCCTATGTGTTCCTGCTGGCGCTCGATTACCGCGATCTGGGCCTCATCACTCTTCTGCAGTCAGTGATAATGCTGCTGGGGGTAATGCAATTCGGGGTTATCAATGGTGCCTATCGCCTGATCCTTTCCGCGCCAGACGGGGAAAAGCAGGAGTTGGTCGATTTCGTGTTCAGCTTTATCGCATTGCTGACCGTGCTGGCGCTGGGCATCGCTTGCGCCACTTTCTTCATGTTGGCGCGGATGGAGGACTGGCTGATCGGCGTAGTCGGCGTGATCGGCGGCGGAGCAACGCTGGTGCGCAACTGGCAGAGCAATCAGATGATCGCCGAACAGCGACTGAAAACCCTCAACATTATCAATCTTGGCTCGGCGCTCGCTGCACTCGGCTTTTTTGTGCTGCTGCCGATTTCGCCGCTGCTGGCGTGTATGGCCGTAGTGGTCGCGCCGCCGGTGCTGTTCGCCGTAATCGCCGCGCTGGCGAAATGCGGCGGTATTCCGCACCGTTTCGCGCTGCCGGGGCGGCTGGCGAAGCATATTTTCGCGACTGGTTTTGCTATCTTTCTGGCGGGCATGATGGTGCAGCTCAACATCCAGATAGAGCGCTGGTATGTGCTGGCCGAACTCGGGCTGGAGGCGTTGGGACACCTGTTCATTGCGGTAATGATGCTCAACCTCATCCAGATGGTGCCCAACGCGCTCGATGCAGTGTTCCTGCCCTCGGCGGTGCGCGCGCATCATGAGCGTGATTTCGGACGGCTTGCCAGGACGATGCGGTTTTATCTGTTGGTGCTGGTGGCCTATGCGGCGGCATGTGCGATTGTGGTGGCGCTGCTGGCGGAGCCGGTGCTTACGCTGCTCGCCCCGCGCTATATCCCGGATCTCGGCTATGCCTACCTGATCATGCCTGGTGCGCTTGCGCTGGTGGTCAGCGCAGCGTTTGCTTTGGTCTTCACCGTGCTGATCCGGTATCGCTATCTGCTGATCGCCTATGCCAGCGGCACTGCAGCGCTCGCCATTGTGCTGGGCGCGGCCTTGCTGGGCGAATATGCGCTCTCGCTTGACCAGGTCATGGCGGTGCGTTCGGGTGGGCTTGGGCTGACCGCGCTGCTGGCGGTGTGCGGCTGGTGGTTAGTAAGCGGCGGCCATCCCGGCCTGCGCTTTACGGCCCCGCGCGGCGACTCAGGCGCAGCCAGCGACCCGACCGTGCGCTGAACCGCCCATGCTGTTCACCACCGGAACATTCTGGCTGTTCTTCCTGCTGGTGGTCGCGCTGCTGGCGGCGAACCGGATGCTATTGCGCTCGGTCACGGTGCAGAACTCGATCCTGCTGGGCGCGAGCTATGTGTTCTATGGCTGGTGGGATTGGCGGTTTCTGGGGCTGATCGTGGTCAGCACCCTTATCGACTATATCGCCGGGCTGATGATGGAGCGTCACGAAGCAGGGACAGCCGCGCGCCGTCGCTGGTTGCAGCTGTCGCTCGCAGCGAACCTTTCGCTTCTGGGGTTCTTCAAATATTTTGGATGGTTCACCAGAGAACTGAAAGATGGGCTGGACGCCGCCGGATTACAGGCGAACTGGGATACTCTCGACATCATCCTGCCCGTGGGTATCTCATTCTACACGCTGCAGACGCTCAGCTATTCGATCGATGTCTATTATGGCCGCATCCGGGCCGAGAGGAACCTGCTGCGGTACGGCACCTATGTCGCATTCTTTCCGCAACTGGTGGCTGGCCCGATCGAACGCGCCGGGGCACTGATCCCGCAGTTCGCGCGGCTTGCCAGACCAGGCTGGGAGCTCGGATATCAAGGCGTGCGCCTGATCATCGCCGGGCTGTTCCTGAAAGTTGTTATCGCCGACAATCTGGCCCCCTATGTCGACGCGGCGTTTGCCGGATATGCGACGCTGGATGGCGGGGCGCTGGCGCTGGGCGCGGTGTATTTCACCGTCCAGATCTATGCCGATTTCGCGGGCTATTCCTCGATTGCGATTGGACTGGCGGCGATCATGGGGTTTCGGCTGTCGACCAATTTTTCGACGCCTTTGCTGGCCACATCGAACAGATCGCTGTGGCGCCGCTGGAACATCACCCTGTCGCAGTTTTTCCGCGATTACGTGTATTTCCCGCTGCGAACGGTCGATAGCCCTGAAGCGCGTGTTGCAGCGGCCTATATGGCGACGTTTCTGATCAGCGGATTGTGGCACGGGGCCAACTGGACCTTTGTGGTGTGGGGGGGGATGCACGGCCTCGCCCTCACACTTGAGCGCCGCTGGCACGCATACGTGAAACCGGGCAGGGGTGTCTGGCTGAGTGTCTCTGGCTGGGCATACACATTCGGGTTTTTCGTGCTTTCGATGATTGCGTTTCGCAGCCCCGATATCGGCGTCGCTGCCCACTATGTGGCGCGCATGGTCACCGAATTCGGCATCCCGCAAAGCCAGCGTTATGGTCTGGTGTTCGTCGCGCTGTCGTTTGCGGTCGATGCCTTGTGGTATGATCGCGTGCGGCTGGAGCGCGGATTGCGGCTGGATTGGCTAGGCGTACGCGCAAAAGATGTGGTCGAAACGTTCGTATTCGCTACGGCGCTGATCATCGTCCTCATCAATGCGACAACGCAACAGACTGCCAATGATTTCATCTACTTCCAGTTCTAGAGACCAGAGGGCGCGGCGCTCGTTGCTGGCGCTGGCCGCCGCCTTCGTCGCGCTGAACGCGTTCTGGCTGGTGGTGTGGCAGGTGATCCCGTTCACCCCGGTGAGCGAAAGCCGGTATCTTGCTGCGGTTTCCGACAAGATCGACATGCTCCGCGCGCATAAGGGCGAGCACGGGCGGGTGGTGGTGCTGGGCGGATCGGGTGCCGCGTTCTCGATTTCAGCGCAGGATCTGGGCCGCGAGCTTGACCGCCCGGTCTTCAACGGCGGGTTACAGGCGAGCATCGGCCTGCGCAACCTGATCGACCTTTACGCGCCCGTGCTCGATCCGCGGCGCGACCTCATCGTGCTGGTGCCCGAACTGGAAACGCTCGCGCTGGATGAACGGTATACACAATCGTGGTGCGATGTAATTTATCTACGCCGCGCGCTCGGTGATCTCGCCAGGCGCCCGCTCTGCCTGCCGCAAATCGTTGAGCGCAGCTGGCAGGAGGTGCGCGTCCATATCACGGGGGAGCAAGTGGTTGATCCCATCTATCGCCGCTCCGGTTTTAACGCGGTTGGCGATCTGACTTCACACCTCTCCGTCGATCGGCCCGCGCCCGATCTTTCGCACTATGCACTGCCCGAAGTAACCGAGCAGAAGCTCGCCCAGTTCGAGGATTACATCAATGAAAAGCTGATCGCGCGCGGCTTTGCCGTGCTGTTCGTCCCCGCTGCAATGCCCGCTCCGGCCTGCGCGCGTACGCCGGAAAAGCCACAGGCGCTGATCGATCGGCTTTCGCGCCTGTCTACGGTGCATGCGCCGCGCTACCGGCTCGATGATTTCTGTCTGCCTGCAGCGATGTTCTTCGATGGGGCCGCGCATCTTGGTCGCAGCGGGCGCGCGCGGCAGACCGCCAATGTCCGGGCTGCGCTTGCGCTTTCACCGGTGAAGTGACATAGCTGCACGCGACGGCCGCAAGGGTCGAAAGTTGCCAGAAGACCCATGCTGCATTCGCGCATTATCGATTACCTTTCGATCCTGTTCTACCGCCTGATTTCCCCCGTGTTCGGAACTATGGGCCGACGGGTGCGAGTCGTGCGACCGCTGCGCATTTTCGGCGCGCGCTACTGCCACTTCAGCGATGAGAGCGTGGTGCAATACGGCGCCTATATCGCCGTGCTCGACGATTTCGGGCACGCGCCCGAACTGCGCATCGGCAGGCGTACGCTGATCGGCAACTACGCGCATATCGTCGTCACCAAAAGCGTCGAATTCGGGGAATCCGTGCTGGTCGCGGATCGCGTGTTCGTCTCCGACAATCGCCACACTTTTGAAGACCCGCGCGTGCCAGTGCGCGATCAGGGGCTGACCCAGCTGGCCCCAGTGCGGATCGGCGATGGCAGCTGGATCGGTGAAAATGTCGCCATATCGGGTGCAAGCATTGGCCGGCATTGCGTGATCGGAGCGAACAGCGTGGTCACGCGTGACATCCCTGATTGCTGCATCGCCGTCGGCGCACCCGCGCGGATTATCAAGCGCTATTGCGAGACGCGACGGGGCTGGTATCACACAGGGCCCGACGGCAGTTTCACCGATAAAGAGGAGCTCGGCGCATGAGCATCATAGGCCAACCGCGCTCCGTGGGCGAAATCAAGAATCCTGTTGTGCGCATGCGCATGCGCCAGTCTGCGCTGTTTCTGGCTATGCTGCTTTCGGGCGGGCTGGTGGTGATTCCGCGCGCGCCGCTGATCGTGACGCTGATCCTGATTTCGTTCGCCCTTGTCAGCCCGGCGAAATGGGTTCGCCGCGATTTTCTGCTGATTTACTTCGTGCTGGTCGCGACGCTGGTGATGGCGCTCATCGGCGGCCAGTCGTTCCAGGTCGATGCGATGATTGTGCGCTATGCCAATTTTATTGGCGGCTTTGCGCTTCTGGCGATGTATTACGGCGAAAGCCGATCGACCATCGCCAATGATCTGTATGGCCTGTTGAAGCTGATGTGCTTTCAGTCGATCCTCACTCCGCCGCTTGCGATCGCACTGTCAGAATTCTTCATCCCGTTCGAATCGGGTGAACTGACCTATAATACGCTAGGCTACGTGTTCACCTATCACGACGCGATTATCAATGCGCCGTCGATCAAGCGCCCGGACGGGTTCTTCTTTGAACCGGGCGTGTTCCAGATCTATCTCAACATGTTCCTGTTCATCTGCCTGTTCGTGCGGCAGCGTTCGTGGTTCGACATTGGGCTCGCAGTGCTGGCCGTGATCGCGACGCAATCCACAACCGGCGCGGTGATCCTCGTGCTGCAATTTAGCGGCTTCTACATGCGCTGGCTGAAGACTGCGAACCGCCAACAGAAATTGGGCGTGTTCGTATTCGTGCCGGTGCTGCTGCTACCGCTGGCGGCCTATATGACCTACAATGTGAGCGAGAAGTTCTACGGCGTTCTGAGCGGTTCGGCGGAGGCCCGCGAATACGATCTTCGCACCGGTCTGCGCGTGGCGATGGAAAACCCGTTGACCGGGATCGGCTTCGACTACGAAAAGTATTTCGACGCCTCGAGCGAGGTCGGCTATGTAGATGTGAACCTTTCGCGCGACAACCTGATCGACCGCGGCAACACCAACGGGATCGTGGTGTTGCTGTTTAGCGTGGGGGTACCGCTGTCGCTGTTGTTCCTATTCGGGCTGTTTTTCCAGCGCATGTTCCGGCCGGGCTGGCTAATGGGAGGAATTCTGTTCTTATCGCTGCTGGCGGAATCGCTGTTTTTCACTCCGGTCTTCCTCATGGTCGCCTTCAGCGGCTTGCTGATCGCTCCGCAGCAAGGCGTGCGTACCGTCGCCCGCGGGGGACCCATGCGCCCGGCTGATCAACCGCAGCGCGTCTGAGCGAGAGCAGCAACGCACCATGTCGCGCATCCTGCTCATCGGCATCGATTATTTCGCATATGCGAAAGAGATCTGCGCTGCGCTCAGACGGCTTGGCCATACGGTCGATTTCCATCCGATCGAGGATGCCGGGTTCGCCAGCAAGACCGCCAAGAAGCTCGCAGAACGCACCTATGCGCGCAGGCTCGCGGCCTATCATGATCGTGTGATCGAGGGCAGCGCGGGTAATGGGTATGGTACGGTGCTGTTCATCCAGTGCCATCACATGCAGCACTCCGCGCTGGAGCGGCTTCGCGACCTGCACCCGAAGGCGCGCTTCGTGCTTTACAACTGGGATTCGCTCGCCACGCACGATTACTGCGCGTGGCTGAGGCATTTTGATCATGTTGCAACCTTCGATCCCGCCGATGCGCAGGCTCTGGGCATCGCCTATCTGCCGCTGTTTGCGATCCCGCGCTTTTTCGAAATCGATCATCAGCGCGCCAAGACGCAAGATCTTTACTTCGTCGGCGCAATCGGAACTTTGCACCGCTTCGCTGCGCTAGAGCGGCTGCACGCCTTTTGCGAGGCGAACCGCCTTGCCACCCGGTTCCATCTCAAATGCTCTCCGGTGATGCAGTTGACCCTGCTCAAGGAGCGTAAGTCGCTGCCCGGCGTCACTGGCAGGAGCCTGAGTTTCAACGGTATTGTTGATATGCTCGAAGCCTCGCGCGGCACTTTCGATTTCGCCAATCACGCACAGACCGGCTACACCATGCGGCTGATTGAAAACATGTGCGCAGGCCGCAAGATCGTGACCGAGAATCGGCGCATCCTCGATGAACCCTTCTACCGCGAGGATCGCTTCCTGCTGGTCGACGGGTACGATTTTTCTCAGGTGCCCGAATTCCTCGCGCGTCCGATCACCTCGCAGCTCGATGTGGAGGCATTCGGCATCGACAATTGGGCCGCACAACTGCTCGACCGCGAAAAGGTGCCCGCCGCATGAGCGAAGAGACCAAGGGGCTGCGGCAGGCCATCGCCAAGCGCGTCCAATGGCTGCGCTGGTTTCGCTACAAGCTGGCCGGATATGACATTCATCCCAGCTGCGAGCTGGAGCGCGGGCTGAACCTCGATCGCTATTTCCCGCAAGGCATCCATGTGGGCGCGCACACGATCCTGACCAGCCGGGTAACGATCCTGAGCCACAAGCTGATTCCAAAGAAGAGCCTGGGCCGCTACGATGGCGCCAAGGTCCACACCTATATCGGCGAATGGTGCGTAATCGGGATCGGCGCAGTGATCATGGGCGGCGTTCGGATCGGCGATGAATGCGTGATTGGTTCGGGCGCAGTTGTGACGAAGGACGTGCCATCGGGGACGATTGTTGCGGGCAATCCGGCGCGGACTGTGCGCGAGGGCATCACGATGGAGAATATCGAACTGTAGCGCCCGCGCAAAATGTCATGCGTGCGAATGGACAGCACGGTGACAGTCGGCGTGTTGCAAGCGGCTGGTATTAGCGTCTTTGCCAGCAGCGCACTCAGGGGCTAAACGGTGCCTTTTCCTATCAAAAGAATTCAGAAAGTTTTTGCATGACCACCGGCAAGAAAGCCTTGATCACTGGCGTTACCGGGCAGGATGGCGCCTATCTGGCGCGCTTTCTGCTTGAAAAAGGGTATGAGGTACACGGGGTCAAAAGGCGCTCGTCCTCGTTCAACACCGCTCGGATCGAAGATATCTATCAGGATCCGCACACTGATAACCAGCGCTTCGTGCTGCATTACGGAGATCTGGTGGACAGCACCAATCTCATCCGCATCGTGCAGGAAGTGCAGCCGGACGAAATCTATAACCTCGCCGCGCAAAGCCATGTCGCGGTTAGCTTCGAGACACCCGAATACACCGCCAATGCCGATGCGATCGGGACTTTGCGATTACTGGAGGCAATGCGGATCCTGGGGCTGGAGAAGACCTGCCGGTTCTACCAAGCCTCCACCTCGGAGCTATATGGCCTCGTGCAGGAAGTGCCGCAAAGCGAGACGACGCCGTTCTACCCGCGCAGCCCCTATGCGGCGGCGAAGCTTTATGCCTACTGGATCACGGTCAATTACCGCGAAGCCTACGATATGCACGCATCCAACGGCATCCTGTTCAACCATGAAAGCCCCCTGCGCGGGGAAACCTTCGTCACCCGCAAGATCACCCGCGCCGCCGCGGCGATTGCGCTGGGTTTGCAGGAGCGGCTCTATCTCGGCAATCTCGATGCCAAGCGCGATTGGGGTCATGCCAAGGAATATGTGCGCGGCATGTGGCTGATGATGCAGCAGGATCAACCTGGCGATTACGTGCTCGCCACCGGAGAGACGACGAGCGTGCGCGATTTTGTACGCTGGGCGTTTGAGGATGCGGGCATGCCGGTGGAGTTTCGCGGCGAAGGGATCGAGGAAAAGGGCTACGCGGTTGCCGATGGGCGCTGCCTGATCGAAGTTGACCCGACCTATTTTCGCCCGACGGAGGTTGATCTGCTGCTGGGCGATCCCACCAAAGCGCGTGAAACGCTGGGCTGGGTCCACGAAACAGGCCCGCGTGAACTGGCGCGCGAGATGGTGATGGCCGATATGCAGGTGATGCGTGCCGAAGCAGCGGAGGCGCGCGCCCATGGTTGAGGCGCACTTCGATCTGGCGGGGAAGCGCGTGTTCGTAGCCGGACATCGCGGCATGGCGGGCTCCGCCATTGCGCGGCGGCTGTCGCGCGAGGAGTGTGACGTGCTCACCGTGCCACGCGAAACGCTCGATCTTATCGACCAGTCCGCTGTGCGCCAGTGGTTCGCACGCGAGCGGCCCGATGCGGTGGTCGTCGCGGCGGCGAAAGTCGGCGGAATTCTTGCCAACGACAGCTATCCAGCAGATTTTCTCTACGACAATCTGATGATCGAGGCGAACGTCATCGAAGCGGCGCATCGCAGCGATACGCACAGGCTTCTGTTCCTGGGCTCTTCGTGCATCTACCCCAAGTTTGCCGAGCAGCCGATGCGCGAGGAGGCGCTCCTCACCGGTGCGCTGGAGCCGACGAACGAGTGGTACGCCATCGCCAAGATTGCCGGAATCAAGCTGGCGCAGGCCTATCGCCGCCAGCACGGGCGCGATTTTATCTCCGCTATGCCGACCAACCTGTATGGGCCGGGCGACAATTTCAGCCTGAGTTCAAGCCATGTGGTCCCCGCGCTAATCCGCAAGGCGCATGAGGCCGCGCGGACGGGCGCATGCAGCATGGAGGTTTGGGGCACCGGATCGGCGCGCCGCGAATTCCTCCATGTCGATGATCTTGCCGATGCCTGCGTGCATCTGCTCCAGCATTATTCGGACGAGGGCCACGTCAATGTCGGCTGCGGGGAGGAAATTTCGATCCTCGATCTCGTCAGTCTGGTAAACCGCATCGTCGGTTTCGAAGGGGCTATCGCCCACGATCTGACCAAGCCCGATGGCACGCCGCGCAAGCTGCTCGATACCGCGCGGCTGACTAAGCTGGGCTGGACCCCGTCGATCCCGCTCGAACAGGGCATAGCCGAAACCTATGCGTGGTTCCGCGCCGAAGTGGAGGCAGGCCGCATGCGCGAAGTCGCTTGAGCGTGCGTGGCCTGCGATAGCCTGCAAATCGGTCCGTTCTGGTGAGGTTCGCTCTGGCTGACGCACCTAACCTTCGGCACAGCGCAAACGCGACTTTAGCATGTGTTGTCAATCAATCAGCGAGGGGCTAGTGGCACAGAACTTATATCTCCCCCAAGGCAAACCATGAGCACCAAGAAAAACATCCTGCGGGTGGCCAATCGCCTCATCGCGCCGACAGGTGCGCAGCTTTACCGCGCCGGGATCGACATGGAATACGCGCTCGGCTGGCTCGCCAGACGCGACCACGGCATTGCGAGCATCCTCGATCTGGGCGCGGCGCAGGGCAATTGGAGCCGCATGGCGCTCGATCTGTTTCCCGGCACGCGCATCGTCGGCGTCGATCCGCTGGAGGAACGCGTGCCCTATCTGGAAAAGCTGAAGGCCGAAAACTCCCGGTTCGATTACGTTTCGGCGGTGGCGGGCGGCGATGATGGCGGCACGGTGGAACTGGCCGTGACCGATAATTTGGACGGATCGAGCGTGCACGGCAGCGAGGGACAGGTGCGCACCGTGTCGGTGCAATCGGTCGACGGCATCGCGCAGCGAAAGGGGCTGAAAGGTCCGTATTTCCTGAAATTTGACACGCACGGGTTTGAATTGCCGATCCTGGAAAGCGCTGCCAAAGTGCTTAAGGAGACGCGCTTTATCGTGATGGAGGCGTACAATTTCCGCCACACGCCCGAAACACTGCTGTTCCATGAAATGATCGCCTATCTAGGCGAAAAAGGCTTTCGCGTGAGCCATCTCGTCGATGTCCTCAACCGGCCGAGCGATGGCGCGCTGTGGCAGGTCGATCTGCTGTTCGCGCGCGACGACGATCCGGTGTTCAACAGCAATTCGTTCCGTCATGGCTGAAGCTGATCCGACCCCTCTTGCCCCGGCAACCCCGGACCGCGCCACTCGCGAGCAGTGCGTGGAGGCGATGGGCTATGCCGTGTTCAATGAAGACCTGTCGCTGATCCCGCTGACGCGCCCGTGTTCGACAATCCAGACGATCAGCCCGATCAGTTACGGCAATGCGACCCGTGACGAAATCTACCGGCATGCGATGCAGCGCGCCGATTACCTGTGCCTTGACGGAGTGTATTTCGGCCTCTCATCGCTGATGCTGAAGGGTGAGACGATGAAGCCCAATCAGGGGCCGGACATCTTCTATCACTTCATGCAGCGCCTTCAGGCGAACAAGGGCCGCGTGTTCTTCCTCGGCGCGTCGCCGGCCACGCTCAAGAAGATGGAAGAGCGCACGCGGCGCGACTATCCCGACATCACGGTCGGCAGCTATTCGCCTCCGTTCAAGCCGGAATTCAGCGATGAGGACAACGACGCGATGATTGCGGCGGTCAACGCGTTCCGCCCCGACGTGGTGTTCCTCGGCATGACCGCGCCCAAGCAGGAGAAATGGGGTTATCTCCACCGCGACCGCCTCGATACCTGTATCGTCGCAGCGGTAGGCGGCGTGTTCGATTGGTATGCTGGCAATCGCAAGGAAATCCATCCGTTCTGGTGGAAGATCTACATGGCCTGGCTGATCCGCACGATCGACCGGCCCGAACTGCTCAAACGCTATCCGCAGATCGCGCTGTTTTTCTGGCACCTGCTGCTGGCGCGGATCGGCATCAAGAGGTATCCGACAAGTGACTGATATTGCACCCGGCACCCTGAAATTCGGGATCATCGGCGCTGGGCGGATGGGGATCACCCATTATTCCATCGCCAACGCGCACACCCACGCGAAAATCACCGCCGTCGCCGACCCGTCAAAGCTGATCACGGCGATGCTGGGCAAATACGCCAAAGTCGCAACCTACAAGGATTACAAGGGCTTGCTCAAGAACGAGGCGCTGGATGGCGTGCTGATCTGCACCCCGCCCGCGTTCAACCCGGAAATCCTGCAAGCGGTCTATGAACGCCGCCTGCCCGCCTTTTGCGAAAAGCCGTTCGTGCTCAACGCCTCGGATGGGGCTGCGTTTGCGCAAAGCTACGACGCGGCCGGGATCATCAATCAGGTCGGTTACGTGAACCGGTGGAACGACATGTTCACCAGGGCGAAAAGCTTTGTCGATGAAGGGTTGCTGGGCCGCGCGCTGCGGTTCCGCTCCGAAATGTTCAGTCCCACGATCACCCGCGACGTGGGCGACGCGGGGTGGCGCGCAAGCCATGCCAACGGCGGCGGCGCGGTGTTCGAAATGGCGAGCCACGCGATTGACCTCATCGCCTATTTCTTTGGCGCGCCGGGGCGTGTGGGGGGTACCAGCCTTTCGCAGGTCTATTCCAAACAGGTGGAGGATATCGTCTCTACCAGCCTGTTCTACGATGCCGGGCCCAACGCCGGGCTTTCTGGGACGATGTATGTGAACTGGTCCGATGCCAGCTTTCGCAAGCCAACCAACAAATTCGAGGTGTTCGGATCGCAAGGCAAACTGTTGGTCGATCAGCACGGGATGAAAATTTATCTCAGCCAACCGAATGAAGCCCACGGGCTGAAGGCAGGCTGGAACCAGCTTTACATCACCGATGTCCATTCCAGCGTGCCGTTCTACGTGCGCGGGATCGAATACACTGCACAATTGTACGACTTCATCGCAGCAATCCGGGAGGGCAAGCCGGTGCGCTGCACATTTGCCGATGCGGCCGAAAACCTGCGCGTGATCGAGGCGATCTTTGCCGATGATGCGCACCTGCGCCGTACCGGAGGGATGGCAGCATGAGCGCCTATGGTCAGCCGATCGACCGAATCGTGTTCGGAGATAACCAGTTCTTCGGCATCAACCACATGAGCCAGGACAAGGCGCAGGAGCGCGCCGAACGCTTTGCCAAGCTGGAAAGCGTGATGGCGGTGTACGACCACGCAATCGAGGCCGGGATCGACGCGATCATGCTCAACAGCAACGATCGTGCAAAGGGCATCTGCGATGCGTTCCGCGCCGATCCGGCGAAATACGGGCACCTCAAATGGTACCCTTCGATCCCCTATCCGCACAAATACGCCGCGATGGTGAATGACAAGGGAATGGTCGGCGCGGTGCAGGAAATCCTGTTTGCCAAGGGCGCGAAATCGGCGCTGGGCAAGATGGCGCGCGGGGCTGGCGCGGTGCTGACGCTCGACGCGGTCAAGCTGATGAAGATGCTGATCGACGAGGAAATGGCGATCTATGATGGGCTGGATGTGCGCTGCGTGTTTTTGCAGAACATCATCACCGATCTGATGCTGGGTTATGACGTGCCCGATCCGTTCGTCGCCTATTGCGAGTACATCCGCCAGCGGTTTGGCGCATGGCCGGGCCTGATTACGCAGAATTTGCCGTTCCTGCGCGCCAAGTTGCGCGAATGGGGCATCGAAGGCGTTGTGATCTGCGCGTCGGTCAACAAGATCGGCTATCTCATGTCGCCGGGCGTTGCCGAGTACGAGGCCGACCTTGCCGCCAATGACGGTGCGAAATACCCGGTGATGGCGATGAGCACGCTGGCAAGCGGGGCGATCCCCGCGCCAGAAGCGTATGACTATCTCAACCGTCTGAACCTTCAGTCGATGGTGTTTGGTGCATCGTCCCTTGGCAATATCAAACAGACCGTGTCGCTGATCTCGCCCGCGCCGATTCTGAGCGAGGCTGCCGAATGAACGTCCTCATCACCGGCGGGGCTGGTTTTATCGGATCGCGCCTTGCCCTGCGGCTGGCAGGCGACGGTCACAGCGTCACCGTGCTCGACAGCTTTATCGAGCAGGTTCACGGCACCGCGCCCGAAACCACCGATGGCTACAAGGCGCTGGCCAGCGCCGCGCGTATCATCCGCGCCGATGTGACCGATCGCGCCGCGATGGAGGCCGCCCTGCAAGGCGCAGAGGCTGTCGTCCACCTCGCCGCGGAAACCGGCACGGGCCAGTCGATGTATGCGATTGAGCGGTACAATTCAGTCAATATCGGGGGCACCGCGCTGTTGCTCGATATTCTTGCCAACACCGATCACGTGGTCCGCCGCGTGGTGGTTGCGTCCTCACGCTCGATCTATGGCGAGGGGCGCTATCGCACTCCCAATGGCGCAGATGTTTACCCCGCGCACCGCGCCGAAGCGGACATGGCGGCGGGCGATTTCGCGGTCAAATATCCCGGTGTGGAGGGCGCGCTGGAACTCGTCGCCACGCATGAAGACGCGAAGATCCACCCCTCATCCGTCTATGGCATCACCAAGCAGGTTCAGGAACAGCTGGTAATGACGGTCTGCCCGTCCATCGGCATCGAAAGCGTCGCGTTGCGGTATCAGAACGTCTATGGGCCGGGGCAATCGCTGGCCAACCCCTATACCGGCATCCTCTCGATCTTCTCCAACCTCATCATGCAGGGCAAAGGGATCAACATCTTCGAGGATGGCGAGGAAAGCCGCGATTTCGTGTTCGTGGATGACGTTGTGGAGGCAACCGCGGTCAGCCTTACCCATGCGGATGCCGCCAATCGGATTTTCAATGTCGGCACCGGCGTTCCGGTGAGCGTGATGGAGGTCGCCACAACACTCGTGCGGCTTTTCGAAGCGGACACTCCCATCGAAGTGACGGGCAATTTCCGCCTTGGCGACGTCCGCCACAATTACGCCGATATGACACGCATTCACGACGCGCTCAGCTACGCGCCCGCATGGACTTTCGAGGAAGGCATCACACAATTGGTGGCATGGGCAAAAGCATCCGGCCCACAGGCGAGCGCCTATGAAAAAAGCCTCACCGAAATGCGCGAAAAAGGTCTTTTGAAGTGAAGGCGCAAGAGAATATCGACACGCAGGAAGCGGGGGCACGTTCACGCGCGCCATTCGTGGCCGCATGCGTGCTGATGATCGTGGCGATGCTGCTGGGCGGCAGTTCCAAGCATTACGTGACCGGCCTCTTGTTGCTGCGTCCGCTGGGTGTTCTGGTGCTGGCCGTGGGACTGTATCACCTGACGCGCGAAGACTGGACGCGGTTTCGGCTCCCGCTCGGCTTCATGGCGGCGGTGCTGGCGCTGATTGTGCTGCATCTGATCCCCCTGCCACCGGCTGTGTGGATGGCGCTGCCGGGACGCGAACTGGCAATCGCCGCGGGCGAGGCTGCGGGTATAGACCAGCCATGGCGGCCCATCGCGCTGGTGCCGTATCGCGCGTGGAATGCCTTTTACGCGATGCTGATACCCGCCGCCGTGATGGTGTGCGCGGTGCAACTGACCCGCGAACAGCACCGCACGCTCATCTTCTTTGCCCTTGCCGGGGTGCTTGCCAATGCAGCCTGGGGCGCGGTGCAATCAATCAGCGGGTTCAGTCCATCCACGTTTTTCTATGGTGTCCCGCAAGTGGAAGTCGCCAATGGCCTGTTTGCCAATCGCAACCATCTGGCTGCGCTGATGGTGGCCAGCGTGCCGCTGTTCGCTGTGATCGCCAGCCGCGCGAAGGGCCCGCGCGCTGCACTCACAATCACCGCTTGTGCGGCGCTCGCCGCGTTCGCGATGATGATGGCGCTGGCAACCGGATCGCGCACCGGAATGCTGCTGTCGATTGTGGCCATAGCCGCCAGTTGGCTGGTGTGGCGCGCGCGTCCCGCAAGCCCCTCGGCGCATCGCCGTACGGCATCGAAACGGGTATGGGTGCCAATTGCCTTTGCCGGATTTGGCCTTGCAATGCTCGCCGCGTTTGCCGTGCTGTTGACCCAGACCACCGGGTATGATCGCCTGGTGAGCGCTGGTTCGGGCGAGGTGGACGAATTTCGCTTCACGGTTTGGCAAACGATTGCCGATTTCGCGCCCGCATACCTGCCGCTTGGCAGCGGCATCGGTTCGTTTATCGAGATATTCAAGGTCCACGAGCCGGGCGAGCTGCTGGGGCAGTCCTACTGGAACCACGCGCACAACGATTGGCTGGAATGGGCGATGGAAGGCGGTATCCCTGCAATCATCCTGATGGTGGCAGCGGTGCTGGCATGGCTGATGCGGTCGGTTACCCTGCTGAAAAACAGTCATACCGGACGCATCGAGGTTCAACTGGGGCTGGCCGGGGCCATCATTCTGTTTATCCTTGGCGGATGGAGCCTTGTCGACTACCCCATGCGCACGCCCGCGCTGGCCTCTCTTGCCGCGCTGTGCGCGGTGTGGATGGCGCTATCTGCATCGCGTCTAAAGTTCGGCAAATCGGCGGTTGGGGAATGGCCAGCAGCGGGGGGACGGAACGGGGCGGGTCACGCCGTGGAACACGGACCCGGCTGAACCACCCGCGATGATGAAGACAGACGAAATCAAGACAGTTACACCAATGAAAACAAGAGCGGACAAAGTCAGCATGATCACACTGAAGCGCCTGATCGCAGGCACGCGTTCAAGTTCCGTTTTTGGCGCTTCGGCGCTGGCACTGGGCGCTGCTTTGCTGGGCGGGTGTTCGACCACGCCGATTGGCGGCGCGCCGGGGCTGGAAGTGCGTCAGGGCGATTTGCCTCCGCCAACCGCTGCAGATCTGTATGGTACGGGAGAATTCGCGGGCGTCCGCCCGTTTGACACGCTGGTGATCGACGTGTTCGGCATCGAGGAACTCAGCGCACGCACGGTCCGGGTAGATGGAAACGGAGAAATCGGTTTTCCGCTGATCGGCACGGTGCAGGTCGCCGGGCTTTCTACCTCCGAAGTGTCGCAATTGATTGAAACCCGCCTAAGGGGCCAGTTCATCCGCGCACCGCAGGTCACCACCAATCTGGAATCAAGCGTCAATTCGACCTACACGGTTTACGGTCAGGTCGGCCTGCCCGGAGTTTATCCCATAGTGGGCGATGGCACCCTCCTGAAAGCGGTTGCGACCGCGCGCGGCATTACCGAGGACGCCGATTCGAGCAAAGTTATCGTCTTTCGCACCGTCGGCGGGGAACGGCTGGCCACGCTCTACGACCTCAAGGCGATCAGCCGGGGGAATTACGACGACCCGCGCATCTACCCCAACGATACAATCGTGGTCGACAATTCCAGAGCACGCCAGGTGTTCAAGGATGTCGTCGATTTCGCCACGGTTCTGGTCACGCCGCTGACCATCGTGCTCACCCGTTAAGGCCGAGGCTGCAATTTCCATGAACGCAATTCAACCCGCCACTCCCGCCTCCGGAGCTGCCGCCCAAGGGGCAGATGACCTGATCTTCTCCGCTGGCGGCGCAGACCGCAGCCAAGGTGCAGGTGGATACCCGCAATATGGCCAGCAAACCGGGCGCGAAACGCCGCTGATGCGCGAATATCTGGGTATTCTTGACCGTCGCAAGTGGGTGATCCTGGGGATCGTCGCGCTGGCGCTGCTCGCTGGATTGGCCGCAACGCTGACGACAACGCCGCAATTCACTGCATCCTCGCGCATCGAAATCAGTCGCCAGGAACAACAGATCACGAACGTCGAAGGGGTGCAAAAAGCCGACCGGACCTTCGATCAGGAATTCTACGATACGCAGTACGAATTGCTCGAATCCCGCAGCGTCGCTGAACGCGTCGCGCGCGAATTGCGTCTGGCCAACAATTTCGCCTTCTTCGCCGCGCACGACATTGACCCGGCGACGACCGAATGGCTCGGCAGTGAAAACGCTCCGACCAGCCGCGAAACGCTGGAAATCCGGCGCAAGGCAGCGGTTGGCCTGTTGCTGGGCCATATCGGCATTTCTCCGATCCCGCGCTCTGCGCTCGTCGATATTTCATACACCAGCGCCAATCCCACGCTGTCGGCGCAGATTGCGACCGAGTGGGCCGAACAGTTCACGGCGGACAGCACGGATCGCCGCTTCGAATCGACCGCAGATGCGCGCCAATTGCTGGAACGCAGACTCGCCGAATTGCGCCAGCGCGTGGAAGAATCGCAGATCCAGCTGGTGAACTACGCCAACGATAAAAGCATCGTTGTGCTCGACCGTCAGGAAGCGGAAGGCCGTACAACCCGTTCGCAGACGCTGGTCCAGCTCGACCTTCAGGCGATGAACGAGGCGTTGCTTCAGGCGACCGAGGACCGTGTACAATTACAGGCCCGCGCCAACGCGGCAGGCGGCACCAATGCCGATCTGGTCAGCAACTCGACAATCAATGCGCTGCGGCAGGAACGCAGCGCTCGTGAGGCGGAATACGCCCGCCTGATGGTGCAATTTGAACCCGGCTATCCCGCTGCCCGCGCGTTGAAGGTGCAGATCAACGAACTGGACAAGGCGATCGCCAGCGAAGAGGGCCGCGTGCGGTCCAGCACCCGCACCGATTATCAGGCCGCACTCGCCCGCGAACAGGATTTGCGCAACAAGGTAGATGCCCTGACCGGACGTCTCACTCTGCAGGAACGCGACCGTATTCAGTACAACATCTTCCAGAACGAGGTGGACACCAACCGCGAACTGTATGACGGGCTGTTACAGCGCTACAAGGAAATTGGCGTGGCCGGGGTTGCCGCCAACAATATCTCTCTGGTCGATGAGGCGCAGGTTCCGGGCGGACCGTCTTCGCCCAATCTGCCACTGAACCTGCTTGTCTCGCTGGTGGCGGGCCTTGCCGTTGCCGGGGCCGTGGTGTTCGCTCTGGAACAGTTCGAAGAGGGTATCCGCGATCCTGCGCAGGTCAGCCAGCTGACCGGATTGCCCTTGTTGGGAGTGATCCCCGCCTCGGCCAACGATGCCGATGTGATCGAGCAGATGCGCGATCCCAAATCAGACATTGCGGAGGCATATCTTACGGTTCGCTCGAACCTCGCGTTTGCCACCACCAGCGGCATACCAAAGACGCTGATGGTCACCAGCACGCGTCCCGCAGAGGGCAAGTCGACATCGGGCCTTGCCATCGCATCGGTGCTGGCGCGGACCGGACGCCGGGTGCTGATGCTGGATGCGGACATGCGCAGCCCTTCGGCGCATCTTTTCCTCGACATGGAGAATACCGAGGGCTTTTCCAGCGCGCTGACCGGCCATGCCGATCCGATGTCGCTGGTGCATACGACACCGTTCGAAAACCTGTCGCTGATGTCGGCCGGACGTATGCCTCCAAGCGCCTCGGAATTGCTGAGCGGGGATGGTCCGCGCGATGTTCTGGCCGCGCTGTCGCAGCATTTCGATCACATCGTCGTCGATGCACCACCATTGCTCGGCCTCGCGGATGCGCCGCTGCTGGCTCACGCCGTCGATGCGGTGGTGTTTGTCATCGAATCGCGCGGGGTTGCATCGCGAGCGATTAACACCTCGCTTGATCGTCTGCGGTCCAGCCGTGCGCCGCTCATCGGGGCGATCTTCACCAAATTCGAGGGTCAGGGCATCGAAGGCTACGGCTATGGCTACGGATACGGCTATGGCTACGGCGAGAACGAAAAGAACGGCTGATGGCACGCACCAATCGGCGCCGTAATGCTCCGGCTCAGCCGCGCTTCACGCTTCGGCGTCCGACGTTTACGCGCAAGGGCATAGGATACGCGCTTGTCGCGCTGCTGGCTGCCGGTGCGGCGATGGCCAACGCGGCAGTCAACATGCTGCAGACAAGGGCGCCGGAGGCCGCACTTGCGGTCTATGGGAATGATCCCGTCGCCCTGATCCGCGCCGCGCAGGTGAAGATCGTCGCTGGCGATGCCTTGGCGCGCACCGATCAGGCCGTGCTGGGCGTGGTCCAGCGTTCCGTCCGGGCGCTGCCGATCAACGGCCCGGCATTTCGCCTCTATGGCCTCAACAGCGCGGCCAACGCCAATCTATCCGCAATGCGCGCACAAATGCGCATTTCCGACCGGATGGAGCGCCGCGATGTCGGTGCGCAATTGTGGCTGATCGAAAACGCCGTCGAACAAAACGATGTTACTCGCGCCCTGCGCCATTACGACACTGCGCTCCGAATCGAGGAATCGAGCCGCGCGTTGCTGTATCCGGTGCTGACGAATGCGCTGGAAAGCGGTCTCATTCGCGAACGTTTCGTCCCTTATATGAAGGCGAACCCGCCCTGGCTGGAAAGCTTCCTGCGGTATGCGGTCTCCAACACGAAGCAACCGGTGGCGATGGCGCGGCTTGCAACGCTCAACGGGGGCTGGCCTGCGGGCGCAGCGTTCTCCTCGCTCGACACCGAATTGCTTGCGCGATTGTTCGATAACGAGGATTACACCGCAGCGACCGACCATTTCCGCGCGATCAACGGAGTGGACCGTTCGATCCTCGAAAGCGTGAAGCTGACCGACGCTTCGACCAACTGGAAGCTCGCACCGATTGCGTGGCAACCCTTCAAGATTGCCGGGATCGAAACCTTCATTCTCGCCAGCCCCGAAGGCGGCGGCAAGGTTGAGATCGAGGCCGAGCTGGAGGCGGGATACAACGGCCCGGTCGCGCGCAAATACATAGCGCTAAAACCGGGGCGCTATCGCCTTACAGCGGCCATGCGTGCCGAGGATTACAGCAATCCCGATCAGGCGCGGTGGGCGCTGAGCTGTGTTGGCGGAAACGACGGGCTGTCGCTGGTCAGTGAGGATGTCCAATTCTCTGAAACGATGACGCTGGAGGCGCAATTTACCGTGCCTGCCAATTGCCCGTTACAGTACATGCTCGTGTCAGCAGAAACGCTGGTGACCACCCAGTATGTGAAGCTGATCCTCGCCTCGGCAGAACTGAAGCCGCAGTAAGTTTCTGGCGCCGCCAGAGCGGGCCGCGTTCTATTCCTGGGTTGCCGCGCCGGACTGTGCAGACACTTCATCGCCAAAGCGTCTGAGGCATGCAATCGCGAGCTGCGCCTGCTCCGTCGCCTCGTCCGATTTCTCGCTGCGACGCTGCGCAATCGCTGCCTCGACAGAGCCGCCCGCCTGCTTCGCGAAATAGCGCTCCGCCCGGCGAATAAGTGCGATTTCCGCGCTGCGCGGATCGTTCGTCATGCTTGCCAGCCGTTCTGCCGTCAGACCCAGCGCGGCGGAGCAATTGATCGCCACCACGCTATCGTCCTCGCCCTCGGCGGCGACTTGTCCACCAATCGACAGCGGCAGCGCTACACCGGCAGGATCGGCGGACTGAACATCGGCCTCGGCGCGCGGCGCAGGTTCTGCAGAGCATCCGGAAAGCGTAAGCGCGGCCGCCGCAAGGGCGACTGCCGAAAGCATGTGCCGATGCAGCGGGCCATGAGCGCGAAGGTGGGAATAGCGTGCCATGGCGCTGCCCCTGCGACAGCCATCGCGCTTTGTCCAGAGTTTGTAAGTGCGCCATTAAGCCTCGCGCGCTAAACGGTCTTTTTCACGCGGCATCGCGCGCCTCTGCAAAGCGCGCAATCACCACAAAAGGCACGATAATGCGCAAGGTTCTCATCACCGGCAGCGCCGGTTTCATCGGTTTCCACCTGGCGCAATTGCTGCTGGCAGAAGGCTTTGCCGTCGTCGGTTATGACGGGATGACCGATTATTACGATGTTCGGATCAAGCAGCGCCGCCACCAGATGTTGCGCCAGAACCAGCACTTCTCCGCGATTGAGGGGATGCTGGAGGATTTCGACACCTTGCGCGATTACGCGCTGGCTGAGCAGCCCAATGTGATCGTCCACCTCGCCGCGCAGGCAGGGGTGCGATACAGTCTGGAAAACCCGCGCGCCTACATCGATGCCAATGTGACCGGCACGTTCAACGTGATGGAATGCGCGCGCGAACTGGCCGTTGATCATTTGCTGATGGCCTCCACCAGCTCTGTCTATGGTGCGAACGAGGATATGCCGTTTGACGAGCGGCAGAAATGCAACACCCCCCTCACGCTGTATGCGGCGACGAAAAAGGCGAACGAGGCGATGGCGCATTCCTATGCCCATCTGTGGAACCTGCCGACCACGATGTTCCGGTTCTTCACCGTGTATGGCCCGTGGGGCCGGCCCGATATGGCGCTGTTCAAGTTTACGCGCGGCATTATCGAAGGGACGCCGATCGACATCTACAACAATGGAGAGATGTTTCGCGACTTCACCTTCGTCACCGATCTGGTGCGCGGCATCCGCCTGCTGATCGACGCGGTGCCGGTGCGCCCCGAAAGCGCGACCGATATTGCGCCCTATGACAGCCTGTCCCCCGTCGCCCCGTGGCGTGTGGTTAATATCGGCAACAGCGACAAGGTGCGGTTGATGGATTTCATCTCCGCAATCGAGGCGGAATGCGGGCGGGAGGCGGTGAAGAATTTCATGCCGATGCAAATGGGCGATGTGCCCGCCACATGGGCCGATGCTACGCTGCTCAAAGAGCTGACCGGATACCAGCCGCAAACCGATGTGAAGGACGGCATCCGCCAGTTCGTTGCGTGGTACCGTGACTATTTCGATGTCTAGGAGGATGACCGCGTGGGCTCAGCCCTGCGGCTCTTCTTCCTCGATCGGGCCGAATGCAGGCGGCGGAGCGCGCCCGTCCTGACCTTCCGACGCAGGTGCGACGGCGTCGGTCGGGGCAGCATCGGCCGGTGGTGAATCGCCGGGCGCAATCTCACCGGGCAGCGGGGCATCGCGTTCGCGTTCGAGCCGTTCGAGATACTCACGCTCGATCTGTTCGACACGTCCCTGTTCAGCGGCGGCATCGACATCGATGGTTGACAGGCGTTCCGCGCGCGCTTCTTCGATCAGTTGTGAAAAGCGCACAGCTGATCCCTCGCGCTTCTCGGCATAGGCGGCGTCGATCAGTTTCTGCGTGCAGCCAAGAAACCCGCCAGCGCCAGCCGGACTGCAAGATAGCGTGCCGAAATCGCCCGCATATCGGATGGTTTCCACACGCTCCGCCCAGGATTTGTTTTGCGGGCTGTCACTGGTGCGCAACGTGCGCGGGATGCGATACCGGTCTGCCTCGACCAGAATTTCGCACACAACGATTTCGCCCTCGGCGGGGGGCGGACATTCATCCTCGCTGTAGGCTATGACCAGATTCACACGATCGCCGGGCTGATCCTGCGCGGTGGCGGGGGCGGACGTCATGAGCGCGCTGCTTAAGACGGCAGCTGAGGCAATTAGGGCTGTTCGTGCAGAAATCATTGGTCCATCCAATCCTGTCGCCACCGATCCCTGCCTGTCCAGCGGCATGATCATCAGCAGCTAATCTGTCGTTATAGCGACTACATGGCGGCCGGTGAACCGGCTGTGAAGGGGTAAACGGGCAATGCCGCCACGCTGTGCGATGCAAACCGCCTGCATGGTTAGCGAAATCTTGAATATCTGTGCGTCATAGCTGCCCTCATGAATGCACCTTTCCTCTCTCCGGCCGCCGATGCGGTCGACAGCACAGTGCCTTGTCAGGAGACGATTGCGGTTGTCGGTCTGGGCTATGTCGGGCTGCCGGTTGCGGTCGCCTTTGCCGAGCGGCTGGGCGCTGGAACAACGCCAGGGCGCGCCCGCGTCGTCGGCTTCGATATCTCGCGCCGCCGGATAGAGGCATTGCAGGCCGGGCACGATACCACCCGCGAAATTTCCGATGCCAGGCTCGTCGCAAGCGGCCTGATCGTGTCGGACGATCCCGCCGCTATCGAAGGCGCCAGCCTGATTATCGTAACCGTGCCCACGCCGATCACGTCTGAACGTCGGCCCGACCTCTCCCCACTCAGATCCGCGTGCGAGACCATCGGCCCGCGCATGGCGACAGGTGCGCTGGTGGTGTTCGAATTGACCGTGTATCCCGGCGCCACGGAGGATTTCTGCGGCCACTTGCTGGAGGCGCATTCGGGCATGGTGCGCGGGCGTGACTTCACGCTTGGCTACAGTCCCGAACGCATCAATCCGGGCGATCAGGTCCACCGCCTAGAATCCATTACCAAGATTATTGCCGCCGAGGATGCTCCCTCGCTCGCCCGAATGCGAACAGCCTATGGCGCGATTGTCGATGCAGGCCTGCACGAAGCGCCCTCGATCAAGGTGGCCGAAGCGGCCAAGGTAATCGAGAACACGCAGCGCGATCTCAACATCGCACTGATGAACGAAATCGCGCTGATTTTCGATAGGATGGACATTCGCACACAGGATGTGCTGGCGGCGGCGGGCACCAAATGGAATTTCCTGCCGTTTACCCCCGGCCTTGTCGGTGGACACTGTATCGGGGTGGACCCGTATTACCTGACAGCAGCAGCGGAAAAGCTGAATTATCGCCCCGAAGTGATCCTTGCCGGGCGGCGTATCAACGATTCGATGGGCGGGGCTATCGCTCAGAAAACGGTAAAACTTTTGGCTGCGCGCGGCGTTGCAATTGGCACTGCGCGGGTCGGAATTTTGGGACTGACATTCAAGCAGGATGTGCCCGATATCCGCAATTCGAAGGTGCCGGATTTAATCGCGGAACTGCGCGAATACGGAATTGAGCCGCTGGTGGGCGATCCACTCGCCAATGCAGAGGATGCGCGCCACGTATACGGGCTGGCCCTATCGGATGATGACACTCTAACCGATCTGGATGCTTTGATCCTGGCTGTGAACCATACTGAGTATATCGCGGACCCGTCAGCGTTGCTGGCGCGGGTCAGACCCGGCGGGGTGGTGATCGACGTCAAATCCGCGATTAACCCCGCGCTGGTTGCAGACGACGTGGCCTATTGGAGTTTGTAGCGGCGCTCAGATCCGCTCGCTCACCTTGATCGCGATGCGGCAGCCAAGCCGGATTGCCCCTGAAAGCAGCGGGTAGGCGAGCGCATTCTCCGCTCCATGAGCAAGAGCCGAATCGCGATGCTCACGCTCTTCTTCGCGGAACCGTTCGATCATGTCGGCCAGTTCGGGATCGTCCCCGGTCTCGCGCAGCCGGTCAAGCTGTTGGGTATAATGCCGGTCGATCTCTTCCTCAACCGCCGCGGTGCAGGCCATCGCCGCTTCCGGACCCAGCAGTGCCGTGCCCGCACCCAAAGCGTATCCAGCCGCCGACCATAGCGGATGCAGCGCGGTCGGACGCACGCGCCGTTCCGCCATGAACGCATCGAATTCGCGCCGGTGCGCCTCTTCATCCTCTGCCATATGGCGAATTTCAGCCGAGTGCGGCCCGCGATCGCCCATCACGGCAAGCTGGCCTTCGTAGATGCGAGTGGCGCCGAATTCGCCCGCCTGATCGACCCGGATCATCCGTTCAATTTCGTGGGTGTTCTGCGTCCCGACAGTCCGCTGATTATGCGTGCGTTCCATAGTCTTACCTTAATCTGTTCGTCCTGAAGATAACGTCAGGGCCAGAATGACGATCCCGCCGCCTATCGAAAACAGGAAATTCCACCCCGCCAGCGATATGCCAAACAGATCCCACGGCGCCACATCGCACCGAATGAGCGGCGCAGAGGTCGGGTTCAGCACATCGATATCCGCGCGCGCCGCGCAGCCGGTGATGCCTTCCCACCAGCCATATTCAACGCCTGCATGGAACCCGCCGATCAAGCCCGATACGATCACCGCCAGCGCCGCCAGCCCGGTCCACAATCGCGGGGGCGGGGCAATAAAGGCGATCAAAGCGAGCCCCAGCGCGGTAAAATGCGGCCAGCGCTGCCACCAGCACATTTCGCACGGATACAGCCCGAACACATATTGCCCGATATACGCGCCCGCCAGCAATCCGGCAGGCAGGGCTAGCGCCAACAATCGGGCGGCATTCGATCCAGTCATACGATGCGCCCTAAAGCCCTTACCGGCGCAGCGCTACCGAACTCTTTGTGGTGCGGCGCAATGTTTCGAGCGCGTAGTGCAGCTGGAAATCCTCGATCCCCTGCTCTTCCAATTGCTCCGCAGTCAGCTGGAAACGCGGATCGTCAAGCTTGTCGACTTCCAGTTCCTCATCCTTGATCCCGAGATCGTTGATCAGGTGGCCGCGCAGATCGCTCTCGCGCGTCTGGAATTTCTCGCGCAGGGCACGGTCTGGATCGGACAATTGCGGCACCGAAATATCAGGCTTGATCCCGCCTTCCTGCACCGAATTGCCGTTTGGCGTAAAATACCGTGCGGTCGTCAGCTTAAGGGCGGCATCGCGGCCCAGCGGCAATAGCGACTGCACTGATCCCTTGCCAAAGCTGCGGTCGCCCATCACCAGCGCGCGGCGGTGATCCTGCAATGCGCCTGCGACGATCTCCGATGCCGAGGCAGAACCGGCGTCGATCAGCACGATCATCGGCACGCCATCGGCCATATCGCCGGGGAACACCTCTTCCGCATCGTACAGCAACGTTTCGCCGCGTGCGCGCCCGCGTTGCGACACGATCCGGCCTTTCTTCAGGAACAGATCGGACAGCGCCACCGCCTCATCCAGACTGCCGCCCGGATTGGATCGCAGATCGAGCACGAGGCCGTTCATCCGGCCCGTAGCCTCTTCCTGAATCTTTCGCCATGCGTTGAAAACGTCCGCGCCCACGTCGGCGGAAAATTCGTTCACGCTGATATGGCCGACATTGCCGGGCATCAGTTCAAACGTAACCGGCTCCAGTTCGATCACGCCGCGCGTAACGCCGACATCGAACGGCGTTTCGCGACCGGGGCGGAAAATCGTCAACTGGATGGACGTGCCCGCCTGCCCGCGCATCTGCGCAACGGCATCGTCCAGTTCGCCGCCATAGATCAGCTTTCCATCAAGGTGCGTAATGAAATCGCCTGCCTTGATCCCAGCCTCGTCCGCGGGGGAGCCACGGAACGGGGAGATCACCTTGACCGCGCCATCCTCCATCACGACGGAAAGGCCAAGGCCCGAATAATTGCCGTCGATCATCGTTTCAAGGCGCTGCAGATCGCTGCCATCGAGATAGCTTGAATGCGGATCGAGCGCGGCCAGCATCCCGTCAATCGCGCCGCGCACCAGCACATCGTCACTCACATCCTCGACATAGCTCGCCTTGATCCGCTGATAGGTGGCGAACAGCTTTGAAAATTCCGGACCGGCCTGGCCGTCGACCTGCGCCATCGTGGCGGTGGTCGCAGGAATCAGCGCGACTGCCGTTACAAGCGCGGCAGCGCTGGCAAGCTTCGCGAGTTTGGGGCTTGAAAGCCGTGTGCTGGCAATTTTCATGAGGTGAGCAGGCTCCTTTGAAGCACAATTGTATAGGTTCGCGCAGGTGAATGCCAGATGAGAGCGAATGATCGGACCAATCGCGTCCCGCATCGGGTCAGCCAGAGCGCAATCTGTCAATAGATACGAGAATTCGGCGCGATAGGTTTCAGCCGATTACCGCAGGTAATCGAGCGGGTTAACCGGATCGCCGTTGCGCCGCAGTTCGATGCCGATCATCGGCGCTTCCCCGCCAGCCACTCCCAACGGCGCGCCGCCGATCACGGTTTCACCCACCTGCGCATCGATGCGGGCAAGCCCGGTGATCAGCGTGGTCCACCCGCCATCGTGTTCGATGATTATGATTCGTCCGAACCCTTCATACGGGCCGGAAAATGCGATGCGACCGCTGGCCGGGGCGACGATCTGCGCGCCCGGCACTGGTCCCAGCACCAGTCCGCGGGCACGCAATCCGCTTGCGCGCTGCGATCCGAAACCGCTGATCGTGCGGCCCTGAACGGGAAGCTGGAAGTCGGATGGAGCGCCGGTGCTGGTTGCCACCGGGCGTGTCACGGCGTCTTCAGGTTCCAGCGCGATTGCCCGCCCCGCCACCAGACCCGCAGGACGCATCACCGGACCGGGCAAGGCAGCCAGTTCGCGCCGCAGTTGCGCGTTGCGATCCAGCCGGTCCATCAGCCCATCGAGATCGCGCGCTTCCTCTGCCAGTGCCAGCGCGCGGTCCTCTTCGCGCTGCGCGTTGCCGCGCGCATTGCGCGAAGCCAGACGTTGCCGCGTTTCCAAGGCAGCCAATTGATCGCGCCGAGCCTGCAATTCCCGCTCGCTTTCGCCCAGTTGCGCCAACGCCAGCCGGGCGCGGCGTTCCAGCCTTCGACCCTCGTCCAGCTCGCTGCGGAGGCCTGAGGTGCGCTGACGAATTTCGGGCACTGCGCTGTCCAGCACCGCGCGCACATACACAACATCCTTGAGCGAGCCGGGTTGCAGCGCCGCCAGCGCCAGGGGCCGGCGCGCGGTGATTTGCAGGGCGGCAGTCAGGCGCACGAGCGGTTGCTGGCGCGCCGCCAACCGTCGGGCGATCTCGGACCGCGCCCCTTGCGCAAGCGAATACCGCGCACGGGCCGCTGTAATGTCCGCCTCAAACCGCTGGACTTGCGCAGCCATCGCGGCAGCTTCGCGGGCGGTGCGATCTGCCGCAGCGCCAGCGTCCTGCGCCTGACTTGCAAATCGGTTCGCGCGTGCCTCTGCCCGTTGGCTTTCCTGCGTGGCGCGTTCCAGTTGAGCGCGCGCTTCGTCCGGGGCCATGATTGCCACCGCGCGCTGCGCCTCGCTCTGCGGCACAGCGATCGCCAATACGGCAAACACGCTGGCGCAGGTGGCGGTAATCAGGGTCGGGCGAGGCGGCATGGCGCAGTTATGCCCCAGTTTCAGGATCGGTGATAGGGGTGCCCGGCGAGGATGCTGGAGGCGCGGTAAAGTTGTTCCATCAGCATCGCGCGGGCCAGCAGATGCGGCCATGTGGCAGGGCCGAAAGCGAGCAACAGGTCGGCCCCGGCGCGATCCTCAGGCGAATGGCCGTCGGCTGCGCCCAGCATAAACCGCGCCTCTCGCGTGCCGGTATCGCGCCATTGGCCCAGCATAGCGGCAAAATCCTCAGACCCCATCGCGGTGCCGCGCTCATCCAGCAGCACGGCCTTGTGCGGGGTCAACGGTTCTGGAATGCGCCCGCCCGTTTCGGGCAGTTCGGTCAGCTTGACCGGCCATTGCAGCCGCTTTTCATAACGCGCGACCAGATCCCCCTCCGGCGATCGGGCAATCTTTCCGCGGGCGATGACGTGGAGGAGCAGGGGTAATCTGCCTTTTAGCTCGTTGAACCCCCAATGGGGTATGACGAATCAGGAAACCGCAGCTTCTCCGCTTTCGAACGACCACATGCGTTCAAGGTTGTAGAATGTGCGCACTTCCGGGCGGAACAGGTGCACGATAACGTCCCCGCAATCGATCAGCACCCAGTCCGCTGATGGCAGCCCTTCGATACGGACCGGACCGTGGCCCGCCTGTTTGACCTTTTCAGCCAGCTTTTGTGCCATGGCGGCAACCTGCCGGGTCGAACGTCCGCTGGCGACCACCATGAAATCGGCGATCGAGCTTTTGCCTTCCAGCGGGATCGAAACCACATCGAGCGCCTGATCATCGTCAAGCTGTTCCAGCACGAGAGCGTGCAGGTCATCATCGTTCATATCAGCTGCCATGGATGGCGGTACCTTTGCAGCGGCGCCTTGATTCGCGCCGGTATATGCCTGAGTAGCGGGCAAGTGGACTTCTCCAGATTTCGGGACAAGTGGAATATGGGATGCACAGATCACAGGGCAAGAAGAAGCGTGATGAGGTGAGTTGCCTCATGCTTGCTGCGATCCTGCTATGCGGCGGAAAGTTACCCGGTCGCGCATTACTGCGTCGTCACCGGAACCGTGCAGGACGACTCCGGTAATTTCAGCGGCCCAATCGGAATTGGCACGGCGGATGGCCGTGGCCGAGCGATGGTCCGGATCGAAACGCAAAAACACCAGTGCCGGTGCGCTCCATTGCCCCGTTTTGCGAAAACTGGCGGCAGACACCCGATAGCGTCTGAGCCAGGCCATGGCGGGGCTCGTCATGGCATCCGCGTTATAGCCCGGACGTGCGATAACTGCAATCGGCATGGTGCGCGCAATGGTGCGCCAATCCTTCCACAAGTGAAACTGCGCCAGATTGTCCGATCCCATCAACCACACGAACTGCCGTTTGGGATAGCGGCGGCGCAGCGCCTTCAACGTATCGGCGGTGTACCGTGTGCGCAATTGCTGCTCGATAGCGGTCGGCACGATCGGCGCGCGTCGGGCCTGAATATAGGCGGACTGCAACCTTGCATGGAGGCTGGCCATACCCGCGCGCGGTTTCAGCGGATTGCCGGGCGAGACCAGCCACCACGCCTGATCCAGACCCAGCGCGGCAATTGAAAACAGCGTGATGCGGCGGTGCCCGCCATGCGCGGGATTAAAGCTGCCGCCCAGCAGACCGATTCGGCGCGGAATGTGCGTCATGCGTGAAGGCGGACCTGCACCAGCTACTATGGCCGGGTCTGGCCGGTGCCACGCACCAGCCATTTGTAAGTCGTCAACCCCTCCAGCGCGACCGGCCCGCGCGCGTGCAGGCGACCCGTGGCAATGCCAATTTCCGCGCCCAGCCCGAACTCGCCGCCATCGGCAAACTGGCTGGACGCATTGTGCATCACGATCGCGCTGTCGACCTGCGCGAGGAACCGCTCCGCCGCGGCATCGTCGGCGGTGACAATGGCATCGGTATGACCTGAGGAATGGCGCGCAATATGCGCCAGCGCCGCATCCAGATTGTCCACCATGGCCACTGAAAGCACGCTGTCGAGGTATTCTGTGTCCCAATCCGCCACGTTCGCCGAAATCACGCGCGGATCGATTGCCATAGCGCCCGCATCGCCGCGCAATTCGCATCCGGCATCCAGCAGAGCTGTGACAAGCGCCGGAGCACTGCCAAACCCGCTGTCGATCAGCAGCGTCTCCATCGCCCCGCACACCCCCGTGCGGCGCAGTTTGGCGTTGAGAGCGATGTCGCGCGCCATCGCCGGATCGGCAGCGGCGTGGATATAGGTGTGGTTGACCCCGTCGAGATGCGCCAGCACCGGCACGCGGGCATCGGCCTGCACGCGCTCCACCAACCCCTTGCCCCCACGCGGCACGATCATATCGATAAGACCTGTTGCCGTCAGCATGGCGCCCACGGCCGCGCGGTCCTGCGTTGGCATCAATTGCACCGCATCGGCGGGGACACCCCCCTGCGATAGTCCCGCCACCATGCTGGCATGGATCGCGCGGTTGGAATGCACCGCCTCGCTCCCCCCGCGCAGCAACACAGCGTTGCCCGCACGCACACCCAGGGCGGCGGTGTCCGCGGTAACATTGGGTCGGCTTTCATAGATGATGCCAATCAATCCGATAGGCACTCGCACCCGCGACAATTGCAGGCCGTTGGGGCGCGCGCTCTGGTCGATCACCATGCCGACAGGATCGGGCAGGCTCGCCACAGCCTCAATCGCTGTGGCAATCGCTTCGATCCGCGTTTCGTCAAGCAGGAGGCGATCCTGCATCGCCGCGGAAAGCCCGTTAGCACACCCGGCTTCTACGTCGCGAGCATTGGCATCGAGGATCATTGCACTGTTGGCGCGCAGGCTTTCAGCGGCGAGCATAAGAGCAGCGGCGCGCGCGGCGCTCTCCATCAGCGCAAGCTCGCGCTGAGCGCGGCGGCCCGCTTGCGCCAATTGCGTGACGACAGTGGCATGATCTGGCGCGTGATCTGACAATGTGGGAGTGATGGCATTCATGATCGTCACCAGCATTAGCAGATGATCGCACGAGTGTCAGCCAGCGTGAGCCTGCCGCGAAAAGCCATTATCGTCAGGATTGAAGGGAGAGGCCGAAGCCAGCGATTCGCCCGGTCTGGTTAAGTCCGAACGGCGTAAAACAGCCGTTTTACGCAATAATATTGTAAACGCGTGGGTAACAATTGCGGCCGTTTGATCCATTCATCCCGAAATGTGACCGACTGGCCTGTTCAAACCCCCTGCGGATTCGACCCCTCGGTCAGCAAACTGTAGGGCACCCGGCAACGACCGAAAAAAGACGGGGCCGCTTTGCCAGATATTCAAACCACTCGATCGTGGACGTTCGATAACATCAATGCACGTGTGCGTGGATGGTTTCCGGACCGCGAATTTTTCATGCGCTCCGATGGGCAGGTCCGCTTCATCAAGATTTCATCGCGCCTGCAAATGACCGCCGCCGGCATCGCATTTGCCGTGGTGCTGGTGTGGTTGGCCGCGTTGGTGGTGATGGGCTGGAACCAGTACCGGGCAGAGGCCGATCTTGCCTCTTTCGAGCAGGAAAAGGCGCGCGTCGCCACAGCGCAGGAACGGATCAAGGATTACGGCGGCGATATGGACCGTGTGGTCGAAGACCTTAGCGCGCGTCAGGAAGTGCTCGACGCGATGTTGCCACTGCTACCCGATGAAATTCGCGAAGCGGGAACCAACGTAACCGACAGTTCGGCGGAAACCGCCAAGACCGTCGAAAAGGTCGGCGCGCTGTTTCCGCAGGCTCGCGGCCTTGCCGAGATCGAAGCGCGCCAGCTCGCCTTTGTCGAACGCATTACGCGCTATGCCGATTGGCGTGCGAAGCGGGCTGAAACGGCTTTGCGCACGCTCAATCTCGATCCGCGCGGTGTAACCCGCCAGGTCATGGCCGATACCATGACCGAGGCCATGGGGGGCCCGCTGGAACAGCTCGCGACTTCAGCTGACGGATCGCTTGATCCCCGGTTCGAGCGCATGGGGCTCAGCCTGGCGCGGATGGCCGCGCTGGAACGTGCTCTTGAAAGCGTACCGCACGTGGTTCCCGCCGGTATCGAGAAAATCACTTCGAGCTTTGGTTATCGCCGCGATCCATTCACTGGCAGCAGTGCAATGCACAGCGGCATTGATTTCAAGGGCGCGCATGGCTCGCCGATCTTTGCGACCGCTATGGGCAAAGTGACTTATGCCGGGTGGAGGTCAGGGTATGGCAAGGTTGTTGAAGTAACACATGGCAACGGCCTGATGACCCGCTACGCTCACCTTTCACGCATTGGTGCAAAAGTGGGCCAAAAGGTCGAAGCCGGCGATACGATCGGCGGACTGGGCAGCACCGGGCGTTCGACCGGGCCGCACCTGCATTTCGAAGTTCGTATCAATGACCGCGCGGTCGATCCGCGCCGTTTTTTGGAGACCGCACCCGATGTTCTCAAAGAAGCCCGCGGAACCGGCAACGGGCACACCGCAAATGCGCGCGCCCGTTAGTTCTCAGCCCAGCACCCAGGGGAAATTCATGTCAGGAAATTCCAGTTCGACGTTCTCGGTGATTGGCGCAGATGTGGTGATTACCGGCGACATCGCCGCATCCGCCGATCTGCATGTCGATGGCACCATCGAAGGCGATATCAAGTGCTCCAGCCTTGTTCAGGGCGAAAGCAGCAAGATCAGCGGCGCGGTCATGGCCGAAGTCGCCCGGTTTTCCGGCCATGTCAGCGGGTCCATCACCGCGCGGGAGCTGACCATCCTCAAAAGCGCCACGATCGAAGGGGATGTGCATTACGATGCGCTGACCATCGAACAGGGTGCACAGGTGGATGGCCGATTCGCGCCCAACGCACAGCGCCAGACCCAGACCAAGAATGTGACGGCATCTGCAACGCAGCTGGCAAAGCCCGCAGCCGATGGCCAGGATCAGGCGACGCTGAAGATCGCAAACTGATCGCCTGTTCGTCAGGAACCCGGTTTCAGCAAAACGCCGCGCGCTCCCACCGGGGCGGGCGGCGTTTCTGTTTCGGGCAGTATTCCCGCGGTGCCGTATACTTCGGGCTTACAGGACTTCGGATCGGAGCGCCTTGCGGTCCAGTTTGCCGATGATCGTGCGCGGCAATTCGTCGCGGATCACCACTTCGTCCACCCGCTCGTGCTTGCCGATGCGGTCGTTCAGCCAGCCTTTCAGCGCATCCGCCCCGATATCGGCATCGCCATTCAGCGTGATATAGGCGCGCGGCACCTCTCCGCGATATTCCTCGGGTACGCCGATCACCAGCGCCTCCTTCACAGCTTCATGCTGGAGGATCACGTCTTCCACCACACTCGGGAACACCTTGAACCCGCCGACAGAAATCATGTCCTTGATTCGGTCGACGATACTGAGGAAGCCGTCCGCGTCCATCGCCGCAACATCGCCGGTGCGCAGATAACGTTTGCCGTCGCGCTCGACGAAAGTTTCCGCATCGGTATCGGGGCGGTTCCAGTAACCGCGCATCACCTGCGGGCCGTGTACGGCGAGCTCGCCGGGCTCGCCATCGGGTGCCAGTTTGTTCGGATCTTCCTTGTCCAGCAGGACGATCTGCGTTCCGGCAACCAATTGCCCGATCGTGCCCTTCTTGCGCGTGCCCGCGTACGGATTGGCCGTCACCACGCCCGCGCTTTCGGTAAGGCCATATCCCTCCACCACGCGCACGCCGGTTACCGCCTCGAACTTGTCGTGAACCGGGGCGGGCATTGGCGCGCCGCCGGAAATGCAGACCTTGAGGCTGGAAAGATCGGTCTTGGTCAGATCGGGGTGGTCCAGCATAGCCTGAAACATCGTCGGCACGCCGGGAAAGCCGGTACAGCGGTAACGCTCTATGGTCTGGAGCACCTGCTTGGTGTCAAACCGGGGCACCATCGCGATGCAGCCGCCGCTGGCGACCGCGTGATTGAGCAGCGCGGTGTTCGCAAACACGTGGAAGAACGGCAGCGCGCCCATGAAGACTTCCTCGCGCGGGTTGTCGAACGGGTTGATCGCGGCGACCTGCTGCGCGTTGATCGACAGCTGATCGTGCCCTAGCATGGCGCCCTTGGGCCGCCCGGTGGTGCCGCCGGTGTATTGCAACAGGGCCAGGTCTTCACGCGGATCGAGCCGGGCCGGGGGCGGAGTGCCGGGGGCCCATTTCCCCTGAAGATCCGCCCAGTCGCGGATAGCCGCGCCCCACTTCACATCGGCGATCTGGCTGCGTTTGAACAGTTTGAGCGCGGTGCCCTTCACCCACGGCAGCATCGCAGAAAGCCGTCCGACCACGAGAGTTTCCAGCGTCGATCCGTCCAGCACCTGCGCGGCGGTGCGGTACAGTTCGGGCACGTCGAGCGTTACCAGCACCTTGGTCCCCGAATCGCCGACCTGCCAGCTCAGCTCCTCGACCGAGTAGAGCGGCGAGAAATTGACCACCACCGCGCCCGCCATCATCGCACCGTAATAGGCGGCGGCATAGATCGGCACATTGGGCAGGAACAGGCCTACACGATCCCCCCTGGCGATGCCCATTTTGACAAGCCCCACGGCAAACCGGTTCGCGTGTTCGAATATCTCGCCATACGAATAGGTCCGCCCGAGGAAGTGCAGGAACGGCGCTGCGGGATCGTGCGCAACTGTACGCGCCAGCATATCGGGCAGCGTCAGCGCCTCGAAAACGGTGTTCCACGGGGTCGGGTGATGATAGGGAAAGTTGTTGACATTCATGTCAGTAATCTTGGCTTATCCCATCCGCGCATACAAGCGAAACCGGTGGGCCATCGGGCAGTATGGCGACACCGATTTGGAAAAAAAAGGGCGACCGTGCGGGCCGCCCTTTTTCACTATCGGGTCTGGTGGCTGGATTATTCGCCCTTTTGGTCCTCGGCATCTTCGTCCGCGCCGGTATCGCGATCCACGTCGGCCTCCGCATCTGCGTCTGCTGCGCAATCGGCCTCGGTCGCCTGCTCGGTTTCTGGTTCCGGATCAGTTTCTGGTGCCGGTGTCGCGAATGCCTCTTCGGGTTCGATCGGTACGGGGTTCGCTTCGGCTTCGCGCTTGGCAGCGAGCCATGCTTCGGCTTCGGCCTCCTGCGCGGCGCGGGCAGCAGCCTGCACGTTGGCATCGCGTTCGGCGCGCAATTCCTCGATCAGCTTGTCCTTGTCGCTGCGGCGATCGCTGGAGGTTTCGCTGATTTCATCGGCGGTGACTGGTGCTGTTTCTTCGGTCACGCCGGCACGCTTTGCCGCCTTGGCGACGACTGCGTCCAGTTCGCGCTGCGAGCACAGGCCCAGCGTCACCGGGTCTTTGGGCTGAATGTTCTGGATATTCCAGTGCGAGCGATCCTTGATCGCGCCAATCGTGTTGCGCGTGGTGCCGATCAGCTTGGAAATCTGGGCGTCCGAAACTTCCGGATGATTGCGCAGAATCCAGGCGATACCATCGGGTTTGTCCTGACGTTTCGACACGGGGGTATATCGCGGCCCCTTGGTCCGGGTCACTTCGACGGGAGCCTTGTGCATTTTAAGCGAATATTCGCTGTCGGCCTGACCTTTTTCGATCTCTGCCAGCGTCAGTTCGCCGGCATGGACCGGATCGCGACCGGTGTATTTGCTGCTCGCAAGATCATCGGCCATGGCCTGCACTTCGAGGATATGGATGCCGCAAAACTCGGCAATCTGCTCAAAGCTGAGGCCGGTGTGATCCACCAGCCAGGTGGCAGTGGCGTGCGGCATCAGCGGTTTGGGCTGATCCTTGTTTGCCATGGGAAAACCTTTCGTAAAAATGTAAAGGGCCGCCCCTTGCGGAGCGGCCATTGCGTGGGTCCAGATAGGCGAAACCCGCGCGCTCGGCAAGGAATTGCTTTGGCAATCGGTGCGAGTGCGGCCACGCAGTGCACGCGAACGCTTCAGAAAGCGGGCGCGGCCTGCAACGAAATGCTTTCTTCCTCGGCCAGCGCGACCAACCCGGTCAGGAACTGGTGCGTCGCCGCATCCCAACTGAAGCCCGCGCCGTATTCCGCGCACACCGCCCGATCGCAATAGCGCGCGGCATCGATCGCGCGCGCCAGATCATCGGCCATTGCGCCCACATCATCGTTCAGAATGTCGAGCGGGCCGGCCACCGGATATGCGGCAACCGGCGTTCCGCAGGCTAACGCCTCGATCATGACCAGGCCGAACGTGTCGGTCTGGCTGGGGAATACAAACACATCAGCGTGAGCATAGAATCCGGCAAGGTCGATGCCGGTGCGCTTGCCCATGAAATGTGCCTGCGGGAACCGCGCTTCGAGAGAGGCACGCGCCGGGCCATCACCGACCACAACCTTGGTCCCCGGATAGTCGCATGTCAGGAATGCCTCGATATTCTTTTCGACCGCAATGCGCCCGACATACAACAGGATCGGCCCCTCGATCCCGGCATATTCGCGCGGGACCGGGGCGTTGGGAGAAAAGCAGGTGAGATCGACGCCGCGGCTCCACGGCGTCAGATGCGCCAGGCCCTGTTCGCGCAATTGTGCGCGGATCGTCTCAGTCGCAACCATGATGCGCTGCGCGGGACGGTGGAACCAGCGGATATACGGCCAGAAAGCGCTTGCAGGCAGGCCGGTGCGGCGGGCGAAATAAACGGGAAATTGCGTGTGATAGGCGGTGGTAAAGGGCACCTTGCGCCCCAGACAATATCGCCGCGCGGCGAATCCCAGCGGACCCTCGGTGGCGATATGCACGGCATCGGGGCGAATTTTCGCAAGATGCCGCCCGACAGCGCCGGGCCATGTCAGGGCGAGGCGAATCTCGGGATAGGTGGGCGCAGGAAACGATCGGTAATCCTGCGGCGAGATCACTGTGACCTGATGGCCCCAGCTGCGCAAAACCTCACAAGTGGTCGCAAGCGTGCGCACCACACCGTTGGTTTGCGGGTGCCAGGCGTCGGTGACGATGGCGATGGTCTGCGGCACGCCGGAACGCGCGTAGCTTTGGTGCCCGCGCGCGGGGCCGGCACCGCTCACGCTGCTTCTCGCGCGGGGTCGACCTTCTCCGATCCGGTCTTGGCGCCTTCAGCGGCGGTTGCCTCGGCGTCTTCGGCGTCTTGCCGGGCGCGCATCACATCGGGCCAGTTGAGAATTTCCATCCGGCCGTCATGATGTTCGACCAGCGCGTTGCACCCTTCGACCCAGTCGCCATCGTTCCAGTATTCGACCGGTCTGCCGTTGAATTCGAAGGTGCGGAATTCAGCGGTGTGAATATGCCCGCAGACAACCCCGTCAACCCCGCGATCGCCCGCGGCCTTGGCGACTACTTCCTCGTATCGCCCGATGAATTCAACCGCGTTCTTGACCTTGTGCTTGGCCGCTTTCGACAGCGACCAGTACGGCATCCCCATCGCATTGCGAACCGCGTTCACCGCCACGTTCAGGCTCATCCCCGCGCGGTATGCCCAATCCCCGACGAAGGCGAGCCAGCGGTGAGAAAGCATCACCGCGTCGAATTCATCGCCGTGCAGCACCATCAGGCGGCGACCGTCGGCGGTGTCGTGAAAGGCCGCGCGGCGGATTTCGACCCCGCCAAAATTCAGCCCGGTAAACTGGCGAAACATCTCATCATGGTTGCCGGGAATATAGACGATGCGGGTGCCACGCTTCGCCCGTTTCATGATGCGCCATACGATATCGTTGTGTTCGGCAGGCCAGTAGAATTTCTTCTTAAGCCGCCAACCGTCGATAATATCACCGACCAGATACATCGTTTCGCTGTCGGTATTGTCGAGAAAGTCGATCAGCAATTCAGCGTTGCAACCCTTCGTGCCCAGATGCACGTCGCTGATCCAGATGGTGCGATAGCGCGCGCGTTTGCGGCCCACAGGTTCGGGGATTTTTGGCCTGTTTACCCGCAGTTTGGCGATGTTTCCGGGGAGGGTACCGGAAGAATAATCACCCTCGGCGTCAGCGGTGGGCAGGTCGGACAGCATAAAGTCGGTCATCGAAAATCCTTCGAGATCGCATCTGATGTGTCAGCGTCTATGACAGGCTTTTGTTACAGGGGATTCACAGGGGCGTGACGGTTTTGCGTCATTTGCGCATCCGCAAATGACCCATATCGGGACTCAATGCCTGTCTCTCGCCACCATTATGACGCTGCAAGCCACTGTTTTCAAGCGCGAAGCGATGGCGCGGGCCCCGCCCGTCACCCTCTTCTCAAACCATCCCGATAAAGCCCGGTATAGTCGGAACGCGCTCCAGCCAGCGACGCACGTAAGGATAATCGGCAAGATCGAAGCCTGCCTCGTGCGCGACATGCGTATAGGCAAACAGCACGATATCCGCCAGCGAGGCGGCCGAACCGACAAACCAGTCAGCTTTCGCAAGATGCCCGTCCATCGTCTCCAGCGCATCCTGTCCGGCAATCCGTTTTGCCGTCATCTGGCTGCGCTGCTGTTCGCTGAGGTTGGCAGGGCCAACGAACCGGCACCAGAACCGCAGGGTCGCGATGTTGGGTTCATGGCTGTATTGCTCGAAAAACATCCAGCGCAACATTTGCGCACGATCGAACCGGTCTTCGGGCACCAGTGCGGACCCTTCAGCAAGATACCAGCACGCGGCGTTGCTTTCCGGCAGGAACCGGTCACCCACCTGCAGCACCGGGATGCGGCCATGCGGGTTGATGGTGCTCATGAATTCCGGGGTGCGCGTTTCGCCCTTCATGATGTCGTATTGCCGCGTTTCCAACTGCACGCCGAGCAGCGCTGCGGTCAGTTTTATCTTGTAGCAATTGCCGCTGCGGGGATCTTCGTGAAGGATCAGGCGGTCTGGCGTATCGTTAACCACCGGCTACCTCCAGCACGATCTTGCCGATATGCTCGCCCCCCTCCATCCTCGCATGAGCAGCGGCAGCCTGAGCCAGCGGAAAGGTCTGATCCATCACCGGGTTCAATTCGCCGTTGATGAACAGCGGCCATGCATGGTTCGCGATCTCGTCCGCCAGTGCGGTCTTGAACGCATCGGAGCGCGGCCGCAGCGTCGATCCCGTCAACGTCAGGCGGCGCATCATCACCATGGGCATGAATAGTTCCGCCTTGGCCCCACCCAGCACCGCAATAGTCACGTGTCGCCCGTCTTCGGCGAGACATTGCAAATTGCGCGCCACGTAATCGCCCGACACCATATCGAGCACCACATTCACGCCCTCGCCCCCGGTGAAATCCTTCACCGCCTCAACGAAGTCAGCCTCGCGGTAGTTGATCGCAAGGTCTGCGCCAACGCGCCGTGCGGCCTCGCATTTGGCCTCATCGCCGCAAGTCACGATCACCGTCATGCCGAAAGCCTTGCCCAGCATGGTCGCCATCGTGCCGATCCCGCTGGTGCCACCATGGACCAGCAGGCGTTCTCCATCGCAGGCCATGCCGCGCTCGAACACGTTGTGCCACACGGTGAACAGCGTTTCGGGCAGGGCCGCAGCGGTTTTCATATCCATGTCATCGGGCACGGACAGGCAATGCTGCCACGGCGCGGCGCAGTATTGCGCATAACCGCCACCGGGCGTCAGCGCGGCGACGCGCGCGCCCAGCATTTCTGCCGGGACATTGCTGCCCACGGCCACGACTTTGCCAGCGACTTCCAGACCAAGGATCGGGGAGGCTCCCGGCGGCGCGGGATAGGCCCCGGCGCGCTGGATGCAGTCGGGCCGGTTCACCCCGGCATAGGCCACTTCGATCAGGACATCGTGCGGGCCTGGCTGCGGCACATCGACGGTTTCCAGCGCCAGCACGTCCGGTCCGCCGGGCGCGACAAAGCCGATAGCCTTCATGCGGACGGGTAAAATATCCGAAACCGCTCGCGATGTTGCGTCTTGCACTTTTGCCTCGCTGTTCACAGCTTTGCCCCCTTAAACGCGCATTCGCCCCGAATACGTCAAATCCGATATTGGCATTTCAATAATGGATGGTGCCTGCGAATAGCTATCTCCTCCATTGACAGCAAGCCGTGACAACTGGATGCTGGGAAACCGATGGAAGATGACGCACGCCCGACCATGCGTTCAGACGCAGCCAGCCTCCTCGCCCGCGAGGATCTCGATCCGTATTCGCAAGATGAGCTGACGGACCGCATCGAACTGCTTCGAGCGGAGATTGCGCGTGTTACGGCACACCGGGAAAAGGCCAGCGCTCACCGCGCCGCGGCCGATGCGCTGTTTGGCAGCGGTGCTGGATCGGGTGGCAAGACGTGACATCTGCCGGACGCAATTCGTCCGGGCGCATTTCGCGCAATAAATGCATTGCAGATTCGCAATTGTGCCGCATATTCCTACATAGATTGCACCCCCTCACGGCGGCTCCCTTTGGGGCTGCGTTTTCGATTGCAGCCCACCCCTCTTACAGAGACCCAAGCCATGCCCAGTTTTGCCCAGAACCTTGAACGCACACTGCACAACGCGCTCAGCAATGCGTCCGAACGTCGCCATGAATACGCGACGCTCGAACACCTGCTGCTGGCGCTGATCGATGATGAGGATGCAGCCGCTGTCATGGGCGCGTGCGGCGTCGATCTTGCGGAACTGGGCGACGTGGTGAAGCAATATCTTGACCACGAATACCAGTCGTTAAAGACAGAGGACAACGCCGATCCGCAGCCTACCGCCGGGTTTCAGCGCGTGATCCAGCGCGCGATCCTGCACGTGCAATCCTCTGGCAAGGATACGGTCACGGGCGCCAACGTGCTGGTGGCGCTGTTTTCCGAGCGGGACAGCTATGCCGTCTATTTCCTGCAACAACAGGACATGAGCCGGCTGGATGCAGTGAGCTATATCAGCCACGGCATCGGCAAGGGCGGTCGCCAGATTGAGCCGAAATCGCCCACCGGTGCGGATGAGCCCGGCGATGAGCCCGGTGAAAAGACAAAGGAGAGCGGCAACAAGAAGGAAACCGCGCTCGACCAGTTTACCGTCAATCTCAACGCCAAGGCGGAGGCCGGACGTATAGACCCGCTGATCGGTCGCGGACCCGAAGTGGATCGCACGATCCAGATCCTGTGCCGCCGGTCAAAGAACAACCCGCTGTATGTCGGCGATCCCGGCGTCGGCAAAACCGCCATCGCCGAGGGGCTGGCGCGCAAGATCGTGGAAGGCGATGTGCCCGAAGTGCTGGCGCCTGCGGTTATCTATTCGCTCGACATGGGCTCGCTGCTTGCGGGAACGCGGTATCGCGGCGATTTCGAAGAACGTCTGAAACAGGTCGTCAACGAGCTGGAAGGGATGCCCGACGCGGTGCTCTTCATTGACGAAATTCATACGGTCATCGGCGCAGGCGCGACCAGCGGCGGGGCAATGGATGCCTCCAACCTGCTGAAGCCCGCGCTGTCGGGTGGGACCATCCGGTGCATCGGATCGACCACCTACAAGGAGTTCCGCAACCACTTTGAAAAAGACCGCGCGCTGCTGCGCCGGTTCCAGAAGATTGACGTGAACGAGCCTACGATTGAGGACACGGTCAAGATCCTGCAAGGTTTGCGCACCGCGTTCGAGGATCACCACAAGGTGAAATACACGCCCGACGCGATCAAGACGGCGGTGGAACTCTCTGCACGTTACATCAACGACCGCAAACTGCCCGACAAGGCGATCGACGTGATCGATGAGGTCGGCGCGATGCAGATGCTGGTCCCCCCCAGCCGCCGCAAGAAAAAGATCACTGCCAAGGAGATCGAGCAGGTCATCGCGACCATGGCCCGCATCCCGGCCAAATCGGTGAGCAAGGATGACAAGAAAGCGCTCGAAAACCTCGAACGCGATCTGAAACATGTTGTGTTCGGTCAGGACGAGGCAATCCAGCGTCTTGCAACCGCGATGAAGCTCAGCCGCGCAGGCCTGCGCGATCCGGAAAAGCCGATTGGCAGTTTCCTGTTCAGCGGGCCTACCGGCGTCGGCAAGACCGAGGTTGCTCGACAGCTTGCCAGCATCATGGGCATCGAATTGAAACGCTTCGACATGTCCGAATACATGGAACGCCACAGCGTTTCGCGGCTGATCGGCGCGCCTCCGGGCTATGTCGGATACGATCAGGGCGGATTGCTGACCGATGCCATCGACCAGAACCCGCACTGTGTGCTGTTGCTGGACGAAATTGAAAAGGCACACCCGGACCTGTTCAACATTCTGTTGCAGGTGATGGACAACGGCCGCCTGACCGACCACCACGGCAAGACGGTCGATTTCCGCAATGTCGTTCTCATCATGACCACCAATGCCGGTGCGTCCGACATGGCGCGCAGCGGGATCGGGTTTGGCGATGTGTCCAAGGAGGATGCCGGGACAGAGGCCGTGAACAAGATGTTCACGCCAGAATTCCGCAACCGTCTCGATGCCATCGTGCCGTTCGCCTATCTCGGCAAAAGCACGGTCGCACGCGTTGTCGACAAGTTCATCCTCGAGCTGGAATTGCAGTTGGCCGAACAGAACGTCCACATCCAATTCGATACCGAAGCGCGCAGCTGGTTGGCGGACAAGGGCTATGACAAGCTGTACGGCGCGCGTCCTATGGGTCGCCTGATCCAGGACCGCATCAAACAGCCGCTGGCCGAGGAATTGCTGTTCGGCAAACTTTCCGAAGGCGGCGAGGTGCAAGTCTCGATCAAGGATAACAAGCCCAGCTTTGAACTGACGCCGGCCCCGCCCAAAACGAAAGCGAAGCGGAAACCCGCCTCGAAAAAGAAACCGACGGCCAAGCCGGAGGCACAAAAAGGCAATGCCAAGCCGGAGGCTTCGGACAGCGACACTGACGGAATGGCGTAAACGCGGGCCGAATTAGGCAGAACGCAAAAGCTGGCTTTTGCCAAACCGATATGATTGAACGGGCCCCGAAGCAATTTGGGGCCCGTTTATCATGAGAACACGTCTGCTCACCACCGCCGCCATCCTCCTGACTGGCCTGGCGGTCCAGCCGCTCGCCGCTGATAACCACACCAGCAAAAGTGAAAACAGCGGCCCCAGCGCACAGTTCACCGGCGCGGACCTGTTCGACCTGACCGTTGCCAGCGATCCGCAAATCAGCCCGGACGGATCGCGCGTCGCCTATGTGCGCGTGGCCAACGACATCATGACCGATGATGCCGTCACCTCAATCTGGCTGGTCGATACCGAAAACAACGCGCAGACACCTCTGGTATCGGGCGAAGGATCTCATTTCAGCCCACGCTGGTCGCCCGATGGCAAACGCGTCGCCTATGTCTCGACGCAAAGCGGCGGCGGGCCGGAACTGCACGTGCGCTGGATGGATAGCGGAGTGAGTGCGAACATCACCGCCCTGCCCGATGGTCCCGGCGATATCAGCTGGTCACCCGACGGCACGCGCATCGCCTACACCGCGCTGGTGCCCGCAAAGCCGCTTTCCCTTGGCGAAAGCCCGCCCAAGCCCGAAGGTGCCGAATGGAAACCCGGCCCGCAAATCATTGATCGCGTGACCTATCGATATGATGGGGCGGGATACCTCAAGACCGGATATTCGCAGGTGTTCATGGTGGACGCGACCGGCGGCGCACCGCGCCAGCTGACTTCGGGGGATCGCAATCACGGCGGATCGCTGGAATGGACGCCCGATGGCAAGACCATTCTCATCAGCGGCAACCGCGACGATGACTGGGAACTGTCCGGCGTCGATTCCGAAGTGTACGCGATTGACCTTGCTTCGGGTGCGATCACCGCTTTGACCGACCGCAACGGTCCCGATGCCAACCCGCAGATATCCCCCGACGGGCGTACCATCGCCTATATCGGTTTTGACGACCGCGAAATGGCGTATCAGCAGTCGGGCCTGTACCTGATGGACGCCGACGGATCGAACAAGCGCCGCATCGCGGGCGGTTTCGACCACGATTTCACCAGCCTTGAATGGACCGATGCCGGGTTGTTTGCTGGCTATGAAGACAGCGGGGCCTATCGCGTTGCGCGGGTGTCGCTGTCGGGTAATGTTACCCCGCTGGATGCCAGCGTGGTCGATACCGCCTATTCGCGCCCCTATGCAGGCGGGCAATGGAGCGTTTCGGACAACGGCACGCTGGCCTACACCACCGGCAGCGCGATGCGGCCTGCCGATGTCGGAGTGCTGCGCGCAGGCAAGACGACGCGTGTGACCGCGCTCAACGATCTGAAGCTGTCGGGAAAAGCCCTTGGCACAACCATCGCACTGGACGTCACGGCGGCGGATGGGGCTAAAATCCCCAGTTGGCTGGTCCTGCCCGCCGGTTACAAGCAGGGCGACCGGGTGCCAATGATCCTTGAAATCCATGGCGGACCCTACGCTGCATATGGTCCGCATTTCTCATCAGATTATCAGCAATATGCCAGCGCGGGCTATGCCACCCTGTTCACTAATCCGGGCGGATCGACAGGATACGGACAGGCCTTTGCCGACCGGATCGAGGGCAATTACCCGATCTCCAACCATGATGAGCTGATGGCAGCGGTCGATGCCGCGATTGCGGCAGGCTATGTCGATCCCGAAAACCTGTTCGTCACCGGCGGATCGGGCGGTGGCATCCTGACCGCCTGGATCGTGGGCCAGACCAACCGCTTTGCCGCTGCTGCGTCGTATAAACCGGTGATCAACTGGACCAGCATGGCGTTGATGAGCGATGGCTATGCGTTTTTCGGCAAATACTGGATGAAGGGGCAACCGTGGGAAAACCCGGAAGCATACTGGCGGCGTTCGCCGCTGGCCGCTGCCGCCAACATCAAGACGCCAACGCTGGTATTGGTCGGGGATGAGGATTACCGCACCCCGCGCAGCGAGGCCGAGCAATTCTATGGCGCGCTGAAGGTGCAGGGGGTGCCCACCGCGCTGGTGGTAACGCCGGGGGCGAGCCATTCGGACCTTTCCATGAGTCCCAGCCAGCAAGCCGCCAAGACCGCCGCCGTCATCGCATGGTTCGATAAGTATCGCCGCGCCAAACCAGCGCAATAACGCACCGCAGATCGGGAACATTGACCCGGCTCTGTTGCTTATAACGGGATATGAGCGCGCCTTTTTCCTGGATACGACCCGAACCATGGGGCGTTCACATTGTCCCTGCCGATTGCTGGATCGATCCGGGCCGCGCGGTGGATCGCGCGCTCGTCACGCATGGCCATGCCGATCATGCGCGCGGCGGGCACGGGGAAACCATCGCCACGCCTGAAACGCTTGCAATCATGGCGCTGCGTTATCGCACAGGGGTAGAGGATGCCTTGGGCGAAATGCCTACCAAGGCGACCCCTTGCGAATATGGCGAGACGATCCGCCTGCCCGGCGGCGTCGATGCAACCTACATTCCGGCGGGGCACGTGCTGGGCAGCGCGCAGATCCTGCTCGAACACGCAGGTGAGCGCGTGGTCATTACCGGCGATTACAAGCGGCGGCCCGACCCGACCTGCCCGCTGTTCGAAGTAACGCCGTGCGACATCTTCATCACCGAAGCGACGTTCGGCCTGCCGGTCTTCACCCATCCCCCCATCGCCGACGAGATTGCGAAGCTGACCGGCGCGCTTAGCGAAAATTCCGATGCCTGCGTGCTGGTGGGTGCCTATGCGCTGGGCAAGGCGCAACGCGTCATTGCGGAATTGCGCGCAGCCGGGCATCACGCGCCGATCTACCTGCACGGTGCGATGGAGAAGATGTGCCGGCTGTATGAAGATCACGGCGTGGCTTTGGGAGAGTTGCGGCTGGTATCCGATTACGAGAAGGAGGCGATGCGCGGACACGTGGTGATCGCGCCGCCGTCCGCGCTCAATGATCGCTGGTCACGCCGGCTGCCGGATCCGATCACCGCGATGGCGAGCGGGTGGATGCGCGTGCGTGGGCGGGCGCGTCAACGTGGTGTGGAATTACCGCTGATCATTTCCGACCATGCTGACTGGGACGAATTGACGCGCACCATAGAGGAGGTCAATCCGGCGGAAACCTGGATCACGCATGGCCGCGAGGAAGCGCTGCTGCGGTGGTGCGAGCTGGGACAGCGCCGTGCCCGTGCGCTGGCGCTGGTGGGCCGGGAGGACGAGGATGACTGACACCCTCAACCGCTCCCGGCCTCAACCAACAGGCTCAAGCGATCTTGGAGAGGTCTTCCTTGACCTTGGCAATGGTTTCATCGGTGATCAGCCCTTGCGACCACGGCTGCACCTGTACCAGGCTCATACCCTTGATTTGTTCATAGGCGGGATGAGCAGCAATGCCCGGCAGATGCTTTTCCAGCACCGCGGCGGCCTTCGCGTCGGCCAGCAACGCCTCGATCGGAGTATCGACAGTGAAGGCGGCCTTTGGTGCTTCGGCAGCAACATGGCCGGCGTGTCCAGCATGGCCGGCATGTTCCCCCTGGGCTTGGTTATGTCCATCGGCAAAAGCGGGCGACGTTGCACCGGCAATCAGCAGAACTGCGGCAAAAGCTGTGGTCTTCATAAAAACGAATCCTTTGGAGATGTAGCACAGGGGAAGGGTTCAGATCGTCCTATAGAACGCCGACCCTGCCCCTTTGAAGCAATTTGTGTTGCGCACACATGAACCGCTTTGCGGCCTTGCTCGATGCACTGGTCTACACCACCAGCCGCAACCGCAAACTGGCGTTGTTGGCGGCCTATTTGCGCGAAACGCCCGATCCCGATCGCGGCTGGGCGTTGGCGGCGCTTACAGGGGAGCTGGATTTTCCAGCGGTGAAATCCTCGACTATCCGCAATCTGATGAAAGACCGGGTCGATCCGGTGTTGTGGGTGTTAAGCCGCGATTTCGTGGGCGATACCGCAGAGACCGCCAGCCTGTTGTGGCCCGAACCGCTGGCTAGCGTGCCGAACGAATCGTACTCGCTGGATCAAACAGTCCGCACGCTTTCAAGTCTCACCCGCGCCACCGCGCCAAGAGAACTGCCGGGGTTGCTGGATGCGCTCGATTCGTCGGGCCGCTATGCTCTCATCAAACTGGCGACCGGCGGGATGCGCATTGGCGTTTCAGCCCGACTGGCCAAGACCGCTTTTGCGCAAGCCTTCGATGTGGCGGTGGAGGATGTGGAGGAATACTGGCATGCGCTGACACCGCCTTATTCCGAACTGTTTGCCTGGGGTGCCGACGGCGCCGATCCGCCCGATGTGCGGCACCGCCCGTTATTTCGTCCATTCATGCTGGCGCACCCGCTGGAGGAGACGGTAATCGATCTTGCCGATTATGCGGCGGAGTGGAAGTGGGACGGTATTCGCGTGCAATTGGTCCGGGTGACCGATGCCGAAGGAGCGCCGCAGACGCGGCTGTATTCGCGCAGCGGTGACGATATCTCCGCATCTTTTCCCGAATTGCTTGACGCGCTGCCGATGGACGCGGTGGTCGACGGCGAATTGCTGGTGAGAGGTGTCACACAGGGCGGAGAGACAGGCGGCGCGGCCAGTTTCAACGCGCTGCAACAACGGCTGGGGCGAAAGACCGTCAGCAAAAAGATGCTGGCCGAAGCGCCCGCTTTCGTCAGGCTGTACGATGCGCTGCTGATCGAGGGCGTAGATCTGCGTGAGCGCCCGTGGACAAAGAGGCGCGCCAGACTGGAATCGCTCATGGAGCGCCTCCCCGCCGAACGATTCGACCTGTCGTCCATAGTTGCGGCAGACGACTTCTCGCATCTGGCGCAAATCCGCGAGGGCGCGCGCGATGACGCCATCGAAGGGCTGATGCTGAAACGCCGCGACAGCCCTTACATCGCCGGGCGCAAGGTCGGGCTGTGGTATAAATGGAAACGCAATCCGCTGCTGATCGACTGCGTGCTGATGTATGCGCAGCGCGGCAGCGGCAAACGGTCGAGCTTTTATTCGGATTACACATTCGGTTGCTGGGACGGCGATCCCGATGCCGGCGCGGAATTGTTGCCGGTGGGCAAGGCGTATTCAGGCTTCACCGACGCCGAGTTGAAAAAGCTCGATAGGCTGGTGCGCCAGACCACGCTCAATCGGTTCGGCCCGGTGCGCGAGGTGGAACGCCGCCTGGTGTTTGAAGTGGCGTTCGACAGCGTCCACGCATCGAAGCGACACAAAAGCGGCCTCGCCATGCGCTTCCCCCGTATCCACCGCATTCGCTGGGACAAGCCCGTGCACGAAGCGGACCGCATTGAAAGCCTGCGAGCGCTCGTGAAGGATTGAATGTGGTGGTTGCCGCGCTACAGCAGCGTCAATCATTGGAGCAACCCGACATGAGCTATTCCACTTCGGCCCACACCGTTTTCGATCAGACGCTGGGGATGCTTGATGGTCTGCTGACGAAGGCTACGGCGCACCACGCGGGCGATGCCTTGCTAACGGCAAGGCTGGCGGACGATATGTTCCCGTTGGCGACACAGGTGCGGTTTGCCGGACATCAGGTGGCGAACACTCTTAACCGTCTGGCTCGCGGGGAATGTACCCCGGCGCAGCAGGACGTCAGCACCATCGCTGAAGCGCGAGCCCATATTGCTGACCTGCGCGCCATGCTTGCCACTCATTCACCCGATGGCTGGGCCAAGAGCGACGCGCACGTCGAGTTTGGTGCGGGCAACGGCATGACCTTCGCAACGCAGGCGCATGAATACGTGCGCGACTGGGCGATGCCCAATTTCTATTTCCACGTTACCACCGCCTACGCCATCCTACGTCGCGAAGGCTTGCCGATCGGCAAGATCGATTTCCTGCCACATATAATGCGTCACTTCGTTAAGCCTGCGGGATAGAGACGGGCGGCACGGCTAGCGTGTTGCCTTTGCGCCCGGTGGTATTGGACTTTCAGTTCCGGCTTGGGTCGCCAGTCGCCGCATCGATCGCCGCCATATGGTGCTTGGCATTCTCGGCATAATGCGCGGTGCCGAGCCGCATCCCGGCAATGGCGGCCTCCGGCAATTCGCGCAGCAGTTTGGCCGGACGGCCGGTCCACAATTCGCGCGGACCCATCACTTTGCGTTCTGTCAGCATCGCGCCTGCCCCCAGCATCGCGTCGGACGCGATCACCGCCATGTTCATCGCAATCGCCCCCAGCCCAACAAAGCCGCGATCATGGATCGTGCAGCCATGAACCATCGCTATGTGGCCGATCAGTACATCGTCGCCGATGATCAGCGGGCAGCCATCGGGGTGGCCGGGGCCGGGGCCGTCGCAATGCAGCACCGATCCATCCTGCACATTGGTCCGCTCCCCAATGCGCATATGCGAGACATCGGCGCGCAGCACGCAATTGTACCAGATGGACGAGCCCGCACCGATTTCGACATCTCCGATTATGGAACTGCCGGGCGCGATGAATGCGGTTTCGTGGATCTTGGGCGTTTTCCCATGGATCGGGATGATATTGACGCCGGGGCGATGCATCGTCGCGCCTCCTATTACTCGTCGGGTTTGAACAGACGGCTCCAGTAGAACTGCGTCAGGGTCGAAGCGTACTGATCGCTCCAGACGGTTTGCGCGGTATCGTCAAGTGCGCTCCATTCCTTCGCGCCGCTGATCTGGCGGATCGCGGCGAGCGATTTTTCTTGTGGTGTCATCACCACCCATTTCGAATCCGAAAGCGCATCTGTATCCTCCGGCTTATCCAGTCGCACCGCGGCCACCATGCCTGCATCGCGTGCCAATGCCGCAAGCACCGGCTCCAGATCGATGAACCGGTTGGAGATGTGGATCAGTATCGCGCCATCGGCATCGATGGAGCGGCGATAGGTCTGTAAAGCCTCACGGGTAAGCAGGTGCAGCGGGATCGCATCGGATGAAAACGCATCGACTACCAGAACGTCGTATTGGCCTGTCGCCTCCGATTCCAGAGCAATCCTCGCATCGCCGATGACGGTCTCACTATCCGGCGCGCAATCGTCGAGGAAAGTGAACTGGCCGGATTCCGAAAAGCCGAGGATTTCAGGATCGATCTCGTAAAACCGGTACATCTGATCGGGTTGGCGATAACAGGCGAGCGTGCCTGCGCCCAGACCCACAACGCCCACCCGCGCGCCGTCACCGTACAATTGCCGCGCATTGCCAAGTAGCAGGCCGACCCCGGCGCTGTTGCCATAATAGGTCGTGGGTTCGCGCCGTTTTTCGGCCTTGAGGAATTGGCGGCCATGGCTGGTGGTACCATGGGTCAACATGCGCAGACCCTCCTCGGGGTAGTCGCTGATGGTGTAGACCCCGAAATAGCTGCGGACGCGCTCCCCCTTTGTATATGTGATGCCATGTCCCATCAGACCGATGCCGGCCATCATGAGCACGAACACCGTCACGAAGGCTGCCCGGTTGAACGCCAGTACGAGTGCGAGCAGCGCCATGAGCAGAAATGCCAGGACCAGAATGATCGAAGGCCCCTCAGAAACCGTGAGGAACAGCAATACAGACAGCGCCATAGCCAACGTCAATCCGATTGCCAGCATCGCCAGACGCCGCCTGTCGTGATCCGCGAAATACTTGTGCAGGAACGTAGTCCCGCCAAGTGGTATCAACAATGCCGCTGCAAACACGAGCAATGGATGCTCCCACACCCAGTCGAACAGCAGCGGAGCAAACAATGCCGTAAACATCCCGCCCAGCGCGCCGCCAGCGGACATGACGAGGTAGAACAAAGTGAGTTGCGAGGGGTGGGGCCGCAAATCGTACATCCGTGAATGCAGCGCGACCGCAACCACAAACAGCATCGCGATCGACCCAACCAGCAGCCACAGGCTTTCGCCCGATTGCGACACCATCGCCATCCCGCCCGCTAGCAGCAGCACCACGGGTGCCAATCGCGTGACGATCTGCGCGAGCGTCCGGTTCTCTGCAAAGGCCACGCTGAAACTGAGCAGGTAAACCCCCAGCGGAATGACCCACAGCAGCGGCATGGCGAATATGTCGGTTGTAAGGTGCGTCGTGGTCGACAGCATCAGGCCCGAAGGCACCGCCGCCAGTGCCAACCACAGGGCGATGCGCCGCCATCCTATCGGATCGACAATCACAGCCAATGGAGCGGTGTCAGCATGATCGGAGGCGATCGTTGGCTGGGCTGGGGGCTCCACCACGTTCCACCGGGCATGGGTGAGGAACAGGATAAGAATAACCATGGCCCCATAGCCAAAGCTCCACAGCAGGCTTTGCTGACCAAGTGGCAGAATCGGTTCGATCAATAACGGATAGCTTAACAGTCCTGCAAAACTGCCGAGATTGGACGCAGCGTAGAGCGGATAAGGGTCGCCGGCATTCGGATCGGCGGCATACCAGCGCTGGATCAGAGGGGCCTGCGCGGAAATGAGGAAAAACACCGGCCCTATCGACGCAAACAACAAGGCGGGCACCCAAAGGACTTCAAGCCCTGGCCCAAAATCAGTGATATTGGCAAGCGTCAAAGGCAAGGTAAGCGCTGCCACCGCAAGCAACACCAGATGCACCGTCAACTGTCGTTTGACGGGCAATCGCCCAACGATATGCGCGTAGGCATACCCGCCGAGCAGCAGTGCCTGATACACCAGCATCGCGCTGTTCCAGACATTGGGCGCGCCGCCCAGGCGGGGCAAGGCAAGCCGAGCCATCAGCGGCTGAACGAGGAACAGGAGAAAACTGCCGACAAGGATCGCCGCTACGAAAAGTGGTCGGCGTGAAGAAGTCATGTTTAATCAGTCCATTGCTTACGGTCGATTGCGTATACGATGGTATGGTTAACATCTGATATTTTGCCCGGTTCTGCAAAATCGAGGTCTTTGCGCCGCTGCATCCCCAGTTTTTCCATCAGCTGCCAGCTGCCGATATTGGCCTGACCGGTCAGCGCAACCAGATGCGGCGCGTCGATTCGGGGCGAGAACGCCCAGTCGATCACAGCGCGCATCGCTTCGTGCGCATATCCGCGCCGCCAGCGATCTTCGCGGATAACCCAGCCGATTTCATGGTCGCCGGGATTGTGCGCGTGGGGGTTGTCCACCCGCTTGATGCCGCAATATCCGACCATGTCCCCGGTCGCCTTTTCGATCAGGAACAGGAAACTGAAGCCATGCTGCGCAAACATCGCAATGCCGCGCGCGTGCCGTGCCTCGATCTCATGCCGTTCCATCACGCCGCCAAGGTGCGCCATCACGGTGGGCGTGTTGAGCACCCGGTCATGTTCATCGACATCGCCTTCACCGATCTGGCGAAGCACCAGCCGTTCCGTTTCGAGCACGATGTCAGGCAATTGCAGTTTCCCAAGCCTCACGTCCGATCACATGGACGATAATCTTCCCGTAACCCTCGTTCCAATGCGCCTCAGCAAAATCAAGCTCGGGGCGGCGCATCATCCCGAGCCTGAGCATCAATCCCCAGCTGCCGGTGTTACCCTCGACTGTCAGCGCAATGATCTCTTCGGCGTCGAACCGGTCGAAGCCAAGTTGGAGGCTCGCGGAGGCAGCTTCTCTTGCATAACCTTTGCCCCAGGCGTCTTCGCGTAGGCGCCAACCGGCTTCCATCATGCCAAACGGGCCGTTCTTGTCGGTGCATCGCTTCAATCCGCAAAAGCCGAGAATTGCTTCGTCTTCCTTGCGCTCCACCGCCCAGAATGTGTGACCGTTGTCGCGCTGATATTGTTGCAGTCTTGCGCGTTGGCCCAGTTTCCCCTCTTGATCCAGCGGCCCACCCAGCCAGCGCATGACCGATGGAGTATTGGTGCCCTCCCAAAATGGCTCCCAATCATCCTCACGCCAGTCGCGAAGGATCAGCCGCGGCGTCTCATGCCGGAATTCAGCCATTCAATAGCCGCGCCACAACCGGCGCGTGATAGGTGAGGATGCCCGAACACCCGGCGCGTTTGAACGCCACCAGCTTTTCCATCAGCAGCGCATCGCGGTCGCCCGCTCCGGCGGCGGCAGCGGCTTCGATCATCGCGTATTCGCCGCTGACCTGATAGGCGAAGACTGGCACACCGAACGCCTGTTTCACCCGGTAGATAATGTCGAGATAGGCGAGGCCCGGCTTCACCATCACGCTGTCCGCACCCTCCGCGATGTCGAATTCTACCTCGCGCAGGGCCTCGTCAGCGTTGGCAGGGTCCATCTGGTAGCTTTTTTTGTCGCCTTTCAAGAGGCCGCCCGATCCCACCGCGTCGCGAAACGGACCGTAGAACGCGCTGGCATACTTTGCGGCATAGCTCATGATCTGAACATTGTGATGCCCGCCCATCTCCAGCGCCATGCGGATCGCGCCGATGCGCCCGTCCATCATATCCGACGGGGCAATAATGTCGGCGCCCGCCTCGGCCTGGTTGATCGCCTGATCGACCAGTACGCCAACCGTATCATCGTTGATGACATATCCGGCGGCGTCGATCAGTCCGTCCTGCCCGTGGGACGTGTAGGGATCGAGCGCAACGTCGGTCAGAACGCCGATATCGTCTCCGCAAGCATCCTTGATCGCGCGGATGGCACGACACATCAGATTATCGGGATTGAGCGCTTCGCCCCCGTCATCGCTGCGTTTGTCGGCCTGGGTATTCGGGAATAGCGCGACCACCGGCACACCCATCGAGGCTGCCTCTTTCGCCCGCGCGACGATGCCGTCAACCGACCATCGCGATACGCCGGGCAGACTGGCGATCGGATCCTCCACGCCGGTGCCATCGGTCACGAATAGCGGCCAGATCAGGTCTGCGGGGGTAAGCTGCGATTCGCGATGCAGCGCACGGCTCCAGCCGGTTGCACGAGTGCGGCGCAGGCGGGTGTTGGGATAGCGAGCGTTCATGGCGGCAACGTGTGCCGCAAAGCGTGCTGGCATGCAATCGCGAGACGAGCGGGGGGGCGAGGCCGATCAGCGCCGGAGGGTGACAGCGGCGACCTTGTCGATCTCGCGCAGCGGTTCCTCGTTCTCGGTTCTTTGCGGTTCGAGATCCTGCAACGCCGCCCCCGGCTCCACGCCCTTCAATTCGATCAGCTGGAGCCTGAAATCGATCAGCTCCGTTCCCGAAAGCATGGCACGGGTCACGAATTGCACGCTTGATGGATTGATGGCGCGCCCGCCGCGATACATCTCGTAATGGAGGTGCGGCCCTGTCGAAAGGCCGGTAGACCCGACATAGCCGATGACCTGACCGCGCCGGACGGAGGCACCCGCGCTCACTGCCATACGGCTCATGTGGCAATATCGAGTCTGGAGATTGCCGCCATGCTGCAGCTTTACCGCGTTCCCGCAGCCCCCGGCGCGACCGGCGGAAATGACCCGCCCATCGCTGACAGCAACAATCGGGGTGCCGCGCGAAGCCTTGAAGTCCATGCCCGCATGCATCCGCCGGTAGCCAAGGATGGGATGGCGACGCATTCCGAAGCTGGAAGAGACAGAACCGAGCACCGGACGCGCCAGACCCCCGCGCTGTTCGCCCACGCCCGAAGCCTCATAAAAGCGGCCATCGCTGCCCCAGCGCATCAATTGCGTGCGCGGCTTTCCATCTCGTTCGATCCCGGCATACAGCAATTGGCCGGCCTGCCGTTCGCCAGTGGCGGCGCGGCGATACGACAGGATTATGTCGAACTGATCGGTGCTGCGCACTTCGCGGTCCATATCGACCTGCCCATCCAGCGCTTTCAGATAATCCTGCACCGCGCTGGCCGGGACACCGGCCGCGCGCATGGATCGATACAGGCTGGACCCAACCGGGCCGCGCAATCGCAGCGGGGTATCATCGACACGGATCACGTTACGCTCCAACGTCAATGGACCAACCGGGTTGCCCAGGTCATCGCGGCCTGCCCGGTCGATCTTGAGTTCAAGGTCGAACCGCGCGCGAAATTTCAGCGCATCCAGCGGTCGCCGCTCGCTCTCGGCTGCGCGGCGGCCCAGCACGATGTCCATCTGCGTGCCCGGCTCGATCTCGCTGAGAACAATCGCATTGCCCACCAGTTCGCTAACGCGGTCGATATCGGCAGAGGTTGCGCCCGCACGGCGCAACATGCTGGCAAAGCTGTCTCCGGGGGCGAGGGTGGAAATCATCTCGATCCGCGGGCGTTCGGGCGCATTGGCCAGCGGGATCACCGCATCGGTCGGACCCATGCGCTTGCCCGTGTCCGCGCCCAGCGCAAGCGGAGATATCGCCTGAGAGCGAAATTCGTTCTGCACCAGCGGATCTTCGGGAACGGCAGCGCGCGCGGAAACAGGGGTAATGTCAGGCCAGAACATCAGCGCCACCGCACCAAGGCCGACCATCGTGGTCATCCCGCGAAACCAGCGCAGGCTACCGATATTTTCAGCGAGGTCCGGGGCCATATCGAGCCGGTCGAACCATTGGCCCGCCGTGTGCCTCCATTCATCATGGCGATCGCCCCAGTGACGCACCCGCGACAGCATCTGGCGTTTGGCACGCTGCGCACCGGTGGAGGGAGCATTGCCGCGCGCCTTGTGGAAATAACCTGCAAAATCGCCCGGCACTATCGCGAGAGCCTGACCCGTCACCTGATTTGGTGCGTGAACCGGTGATTGCCCCGGTGATCGGCCCGGTGCGTGACCCGATGTCTGATCGCGTGCGCAATCAGGGGACGCAATCATATCCTGCGATTCCCCATCATCCGTCTCAAAATTGCGAAATTGGTCCACAGATTCCTGTCCATCGGTCCAGAGCCCACGTCCGGTAGGCCCCTCTGGCGCAATTTCATGCAGGATCATAGTAAAGACGCGGTTAAGAGGCGACCAGTTGCCTGATCGATGCGACAAGGTGTTTTCCCCTATGTCCGGCAATCGTCTGGCGCTGGATCGACAACCGCGATACTCAACCTGTTGCCCCCGTCGATCAAGCCTGACACAGTTTTGTCGTGAGCTTTCCATCATCCGACAATTCCTATCGTTCCGCCGATTCCCGGCGAGATTCCAGCACTGTGCGCGCCGTGCTGGGACCGACCAACACCGGCAAGACCCATCTCGCGATTGAACGTATGTGCGCTCATTCCAGCGGGATGATGGGCTTTCCACTGCGACTGCTGGCGCGCGAGGTCTATGACAGGGTGCGCGCGATCAAGGGGGACAAAGCGGTCGCCCTGATCACTGGCGAGGAACGGATCGAGCCGCCCGACGCACGCTATTTCTGCTGCACGGCAGAGGCAATGGACCGGCTCGGCAAGGGTAAGAACGGGCCCCACGCCTTTGTCGCGCTGGACGAGGCGCAGATCGGGGCGGACCCGGAACGCGGCCATATCTTTACTGACCGCCTGCTGAATGCGCGCGGGCGGGAGGAGACGATGATTCTTGGCTCGGCCACGCTGGAGCCGATGGTGCGTGCGTTGATCCCGCGCGCGGAACTGGTGCAGCGGCCGCGCTTCTCCACACTCACGCATGCGGGCCAGACCAAACTGTCGCGCCTGGCTCCACGCAGTGCCGTAGTCGCGTTCTCGGTCGAGCAGGTTTATGCGATGGCGGAGGCGCTGCGAAGGTTTCGTGGCGGCGCGGCGGTGGTGATGGGAGCGCTTTCACCGGAGACGCGAAACCGTCAGGTCGAATTGTTCCAGAACGGTGAGGTTGACTATATCGTCGCCACCGATGCGATCGGTATGGGTCTGAACCTCGATCTCAATCATGTCGCCTTTGCCGCGCTGACCAAGTTCGACGGGCGGCGCAAGCGGCGGCTCACTCCATCGGAAATGGCGCAGATTGCCGGACGCGCCGGGAGGCACCAGCGAGACGGCAGCTTTGGCACGCTGACAGGCGGGGGCACCCGCGGTGGCGCACCGCTGGAATTCACCGATGAGGAAATCTACGCCATAGAGGAGCACAGGTTTGCGCCTCTCACCCACCTGTTCTGGCGCGAGGCGGAGCCGCGCTTTGACACGCTCGAAGTGCTGATCGGTGACTTGGAGGCGCGCCCGCGCCACGACGTGCTGAAACCCGCGCCAGAGGCCATCGACCTCGCCGTGCTCAAACGCCTTGCTGCCGAGCCGCTGGCCGATACCGTTCGCGGACCGGGCGCAGTGCGGCGGTTGTGGGAGGCGTGCCAGTTGCCCGATTTCCGGCAGATAGGCGTCGATCCGCACGCACGGTTCGTCGCGCGGTTGTGGGATGATCTGCAGGGTGGGCACATCGGCGCGGATTTCGTCGCCGCGCGCATTGCGGAGCTGGATCGCACCGGCGGCGATATCGACACATTGCAGGGAAGGATAGCCGCGATCCGATCCTGGGCGTATATCTGCCAACGACCCGACTGGGTGCTGGCGCGCGATGAGATGGCGGCCCGCGCCCGCGCGGTGGAGGCCAAACTCTCGGACGCGCTGCACGCGCGGCTGACTGAACGATTCGTAAACCGAAGGACGACAATCTTGATGAAATCGCTGGGACAGGATGCAGGTGCGCTTCCCGTTACGCTTGAACCGGATGGCCGGATGTCGGTTGAGGGAGAGCCTATCGGACGGCTCGACGGGTTCCGGTTTGCGGTCGATCCCGATGCCACTCTAGATGAGCGCAAGATGTTGTTGGCGGCGGGAGAAAAGGCCCTGCCCGGCATATTGGCGCAGCGCGCGCAATGGTTACTTGCAGATGGTCTGGCTGAGCTGGAAATCGCGGGCGGCGCGATCCGGTGGCAGGGCCGCGCGCTGGCGCAGATTACCCTGCCCGATGACTTTGCCACGCCGCGCGTGACCTTGCAGCGCGAGGCTTCGCTGCTGCCCGATGCCGCACGGGCGCAATTGGAGGAAGGGCTGACCGCATGGCTGGCCGCGCAACTGGAACCGCTCGCGCCGCTGCGCAAATTGGCCGAGGCCGCGCGCGATCCCGACGCGGGAAGTCAGGCGCGCGCATTGCTTATCACGCTGATCGATGCGCGCGGCGTGGTCAGCCGTGAGAAAGCTGCTCTGGAACACCTGCCAAAGGAATTGCGCCCCTTCCTGCGCAGGCTGGGGGTGACGTTTGGCGCACTCGATATTTTTGCTGCGCCCCTGCTGAAACCAGCGCCGCGCCAATTGCTGCATGCGTTGGGGCTGGACACGCGCCCGCTGGAGCCGGCGATGCTGCCGGTTCTAAGTGGGGCGAAGCGCTTGCCCGCGGGATATCGTCCTGCTGGCGAGCAATTGATCCGGGTCGATCTGGCGGAAAAGATTTTGCGCGCGGCGTTTGATGGGCGGGCGAAGGCGACGGAGAAATCGCCCAAGGGTCGCGGATCGCGCGCGGCCCGCTTCCGGCTCGATCTTGCACTGGCAGTGTCCATTGGGCTGGAGGCAGACAATGCGCGCCGCCTGCTGAGCAGCGCAGGTTTCCGCCTGCAACGCGCGCGGCCCCTGCCCGAAGGCGCGCCCGGACCCGAAGCGCCCGATTTCTGGACGTGGCAGCCGCGCCGTGCTGGCGGTGAAGATCGCGAAACGGGGCGCCGAAACTCCAGGGCCCGACCGCCTCAGAAGCGCACCCGTGACGAAAACGGCGAAAAGGAAAAGAGCAGTCGAAAACCCCGGCGCGGGCCCAATGCCGGTTCCGACAAGCGCCGGCCTCAGGAAAAGCGCCCCGATAACCGCCCTGATAATCGCCCCAATAATCGTAACGCCCCACGCCCCGGCGGTCGGCCTGATTTTGGCCCCGCGCGCGCCAGCGGAGCCTTCGACGCTCTGGCCGACTTGCTCGGGACCGGGGCTGGCCCGAAAAAATGAGCGAAGGCGGCGATGCAGGATCGGGGCCGGATATCCGGCCCGGCATCAGGATCGACCGCCTCCTCGTTTATTTGCGCTTTGCCCGCACCCGCTCTGTTGCCCGCGCCATGATTGAGGGGCACGCTTTACGTCGCAATAGAATTCATGTGCGGCGCGCGGCAGAGAATGTGTGCATAGGCGATGTGCTGACGCTGTCGGTAGGAGACGAGGTTCGGGTGGTAGAGGTCACCGCCCTGCCACAGCGCCGCGCCTCACCCGCGGTTGCGAGAACCTTTTACCGGGATCTGACGCGCAATTGATGAGTAGTACTCGCGCCCTGTATCGAAACTTGACCGCCGGGCCGAAATCGCCATAGCAGCGCGCTTTATTAGTCTGCCCGTTCCTGATTGAGATGAAAGCCACCCATGACTTACGTCGTCACCGATGACTGCATCAAATGCAAATACACCGATTGTGTCGAGGTTTGCCCGGTCGATTGCTTCTATGAAGGCGAGAATATGCTGGTCATCAATCCCAGCGAATGCATTGATTGCGGCGTGTGCGAGCCAGAATGCCCAGCCGAAGCGATTCTGCCCGACACCGAAGACGGCCTTGAGAAATGGCTGGAGTTGAATACCAAGTTTTCAGCTGAATGGCCCAATATCACCAGCCAGAAAGAGCCGCCCGCCGATGCGGACGATTTCAAGGGGCAAGAGGGCAAGTTCGAAAAGTACTTCAGCGCAGAACCGGGCGAGGGCGACTGATCGAACCTTTCTGATGCGTCCGTTGCACTCTGATCGGACCGCTAAGCTCGCCTGTCGCCGCAATGCAACATACCGACTCGCAATATTGTTGCGATTGTGCTATATAATGGTGCAACCGCGCCGTGTGATATCGGCGCCGGGCGAGAATATCAGAAAGGTTCCTCACCCAAAACGACATGAGCGGCGGTTTTCAGGCCAGTGATATCGACCGGCAAAGGCCCGGATCGGCGTCGCTGATTACCACCGTGCTGCGCGAACCGGTTCCGATGTCCGGAACGATTCGTGATCGCTGCACATTCGTCTTTTGGTGATGGCTATTGAAAGGAATGCGAATGGCTTCGAGCGCTATGGCTTTCACAGTCGGCGACTACGTCGTTTATCCAAAGCACGGCGTAGGCCGCGTGATCGAACTGCAAAGCGAAGAAATCGCTGGAATGCAGCTTGAATTGTATGTGCTGCGGTTTGAAAAAGAACGCATGACCCTGCGCGTTCCCATGAACAAGGTTGAATCCATCGGGATGCGCAAATTGTCTTCGGACAAGACGCTGAAAGAAGCGATGGAGACCCTGAAGGGCAAGCCGAAGGTGAAGCGTACCATGTGGTCGCGCCGCGCCCAGGAATACGAAGCGAAGATAAATTCGGGCGACCTCGTGTCGATCGCCGAAGTCACGCGCGACCTGTTCCGCCCCGAAGATCAGCCCGAACAGAGCTATTCGGAACGGCAAATCTTCGAGGCCGCATCCAGTCGCCTCGCACGCGAACTTGCCGCAATGGAAAAAACCGATGAGCCGGCGGCGCTGGTCAAAATCCTCGAAGTGCTGCGCGAACATGCGCCGCAATATTACGACAACGCCGAGGAAAGCTGAACCTCCGACTGCATTAAAAACCGCGAGCAAAGGGCTGCCCCAGCGGGGCGGCCCTTTTTTTGTCTGACGACCAACTGTGGTGCCGACTTGCCATGCCTCGCGCACTGTATTACATCAGCAATACGCCCGGTAGCAGCAATCCTCGGTTGGGAGTGAATGATCCATGGTAGGCATTTCGATGAACAGCGTCAGATCAGCGACGGCAAATGTCGTCAGATCGGCGGTCCTTGTTGCGAGCAGCATCGGTCTTTCCGGCTGTATTGGCAATTACAACGATGCGCCGGGTGTGCCGCTGGCGGAGCTTGACATGAGCGTGTCCACTCCCGGCGAAATTGCGCTCGCAGGCCCGGATAACGTAATCCTGACGGTCGGTAATCGGCTGAACATTACCGTGGAAGGCGGCACCGGCACGCAGGATCTGCGGTTCGACCTGACGGATAACAAATTGCGCATCGGACGCGAGGGAGACTGGCTGTCTGGCTCTACTCCCGCCACAATCCGCGTGACGATGCCTGCCCCGCGCGAGGTTTCGCTCGCCGGATCGGGCACTATCTCCGCTGCAACACTCGCCAAAGATGCCGAGATCGACATTGCCGGTTCCGGATCGGTGAATGTTGCAACAGTCGCTTCTGAACGGTTGGAAGTGAGCATGGCCGGTTCCGGCGATATGAAAGCCGCTGGCACAGTGCAACGGCTTGAAGTTAGCAAAACGGGTTCGGGTGATATCGACCTCGCTGCGCTGACCGCCGACACCGTGGAGATATCAATCGCCGGATCGGGCGATATCGCGTTGGCATCCGACGGAGAAGTCACTGCTTCCATCGCGGGTTCGGGCGATATAGAGGTTATCGGCAACGCGAAATGCACGCTCAAATCGGTTGGATCGGGAACGCTTGATTGCAAGCCTAGTTCGCCTACCGCCGGGCCAACACCACCCACGCGAGCCGTTGATGATGAGGCTGTCGCCAATTGAGCTAAACCGCAATTGTTCGGACTTGCCATAGGACGGGCGAGGGGTGATGATAATGGCCATGCTCCGTCCGTCTTCCCAATCTGCAAGCAAGATCCCGGGTCTTACAATAGCTGTCACTCTGGTAGTCGGTCTGGCGCTCGGCGGGTGCGTCGCGCGCACCGCCGCCGCTATCGTCACCGCCCCGGTCAAGGTTGCCAGCAAGGCGGTTGATCTTGCCACCACCAGCCAATCCGAAGCTGACGAAAAACGTGGGCGCGCCCTTCGCAAGCGCGAGGAGGAGCTGGGCAAGCTCGAGCGTCGTTACGAAAAAGAGCTGAAGGAGTGCCGGGAGGGTGATCGGCGCGCGTGTGATGCAGCCCGGATGACCCATGCCGACATGCAGGAGTTGCTGCCGGGTGTTCCGGTGGAGCCCGAAAGCGACTGAGCCCGCGGCCCTATTCCACAGGTGATGCCGCGCGTCGCAACCGGTCGTTGATCGCACGGCCAGCCCCTACCCCGCCTTCGGGTATGGTAGCAATCGCTATGCGCGGCGCGCTCGCCTCGGCCGCCTGATGCAGGCAATCGTAAAGTCGCGCCGCCGCCTCGTTCTCATCGCCGGTCGCTGACAGCGTGCAGTCACCCGCGATATCGCCAAAGCCGATCATGAATTCGCCGACTTCCGGAGATATCGCGTTCAACCGCAGGGGCTTGCCCGGTGAATAGTGGCTCGCGAGCTGACCGGGCGCCTCTATGGCGCTGCCGCCACGTCGAATGTGGACAGGGTGGTCAGAATCGAAATAAATATCATTGATCGTTGAAAGCTCGACCGGGCCCGGTCGCAATTCGTCCCAGCCGCCGTCCGCCCTGATCGCGAGGATGGTTGATTCAAGCCCCATCTCAGTGGGTCCGGCGTCCAGTACCAGATCGATCCTCCCATCGAGCGATGCAAGAACATGCGCGGCGGTCGTGGGGCTGATAAGGCCGCTGCGATTAGCTGATGGGGCCGCAATTGGAAAATCCACGCTTTCCAGCAATTTTCGCATGACCGGATGCAAAGGCGCCCGAAGTGCGACGGTCGGCAGGCCTGCCGTGACCGCTCGCGCCAGTCGCGCATCCTCGCGCAAGGGGAGAACCATTGTCAGCGCATCGGGCCAGACCCGATCGGCGATGATCTTTGCTGCCCCCTCGATCCTGGCATATCGCGCCGCCTGCTGTGCATCGCGCACATGGACGATCAGCGGGTTGAAATCAGGGCGCCCTTTCGCCGCAAAGATCTTTCCCACGGCCTCTGCGCTGTCGGCGCGCGCGGCGAGGCCGTAAACCGTCTCGGTCGGGACCGCGACCAGTCCGCCACGCGCAAGGATTCGCTCTGCTTTTGCAATTCCCTCGGCATCTGCCAGCACCACTTCCGTAACGTTCTTGCCGCTCATGCCGCGTGCGCTATATTCAAAGGCAACCCGCGCCAAGGGCTTTGCGTAACTTGCCCCGCCACACTCAGACAATTCGAGGGATCGATTCACCGTGACACCTTACACGCCCCCCACTCAGGACCAATTGCTCGCCATCCGGATAAACGCCGGGATCGAGGAGCTGGCAAAGTCCGAAAAGTTCGCCCACGCCGAACCCGATCTGGTCGAAGCAATCGTCGAAGGGGTGGGCCAGTTCGCCGCCGGAGAATTCGCTCCGCTGAACCGAATTGGCGATACCGAGGGCGCGCGGCTGGAAAACGGCGTGGTGCGCCTGCCAGAAGGATTCAAGTCAGCTTATGATGCCTATGTCGAACAAGGCTGGAACGCGATTGCCTCCCCAGAAGAATTCGGCGGTCAGGGGCTACCGTTCACACTGTCGTGCAATGTGCTCGAAAACCTCGGCGCGGCCAACATGGCCTTTACCCTGCTGCCAATGCTGTCGGTCGGCGCTGTAGAGGCGCTGGAACACCATGGCAGCAAGGATCAGCAGGCGAAATATCTGCCTGATCTCGTCAGCGGGAAATGGTCTGGCACGATGAACCTGACCGAACCGGCCGCCGGTAGCGATGTCGGCGCGCTGCGCTCCACGGCGCACCCTATCGAAAGCGGGGAGCACGCGGGCAAATACCGCATCACCGGGCAAAAGATCTACATCACCTGGGGCGAGCACGAACTGGCTGAAAACATCATCCATCTTGTCTTGGCACGGTTGCCGGGCGCACCGGAGGGATCGCGCGGCATATCGCTGTTCCTCGTGCCCAAATTCCATGTCAACGATGATGGCACGCTGGGCAATCGCAACGATCTGCGCTGCGTCAGTCTCGAACACAAGCTGGGCATCAACGCCTCGCCCACGTGCGTCATGAGCTATGGCGACAATGGCGAATGCATCGGCGAGCTGGTCGGGCAGGAAAACCGGGGTTTGGCCGCGATGTTCACGATGATGAACAATGCCCGCATCAATGTCGGCAATCAGGGCAACCAGATTGCCGAACGCGCGACGCAGCAGGCGCTGTATTACGCGATGGACCGAGTGCAATCGGCGCGCGCGGGTTCGCCGGACAGGGCGCCGGTGGCGATTATCGAGCACCCCGATGTGCGGCGCATGATCGTGCGGATGAAAGCGCTGACCGAGGGTTCGCGCGCGCTGTTGTATTATTGTGCGGGTCAGGTGGATCGCGGCACAATCGGCGATGCGGCAGCGAAGAACCGCGCCGATATCCTCGTGCCGATGGTCAAGGCGTGGGGCACCGATATCGGCGTCGAGGTTGCCGGGATCGGCATCCAGATCCACGGCGGCATGGGCTTCGTCGAGGAAACGGGCGCAGCGCAGCACTGGCGCGATTCTCGCATTGCTCCAATTTACGAGGGCACCAACGGCATTCAGGCCGCTGACCTTGTCACGCGCAAGCTGGCGCTGGACGGCGGCGAGGCGATGGTTGCGCTGTTCGATGACATTGCGCGCGATGCGGCGGGTGAGGCGATGCTGGCGACCCTCGCGAAGGAATGCGCCGGGATCGCGCGCTGGATGCGCGACGAGGCAAGCCTTGATGACAGGCTGGCGGGCAGCGTGCCGTTCTGCACGATGAGCGCAGTCGCCGTCGCGGGCTGGCAACTGATGAAGCAGGCCGAAGCCGTGGCGGCAGGGGCAAATCCTGCTCTGGCGCAAAGCAAGCCGGTCACGGTGCGCTTCTTCCTCGATCGGATCGTGCCTGAAGCGCTTGGCCTGAAAGCCGGGGCGATTGGCGGCGCGGAATTGCTGTATGCCCTGCCAGTTAAAAAGCTGGCGAGCTGATCTGCGAATGACCAACCGGCGGGACGTATTTGCAAGAATTGCTGACGCGCTTGAGCGGTTGGCCCCGCCGGTAACGCAGCCGCCCGACTGGACGGGCGCTCAAGCCTATATTTGGGCGCAGGGGCGCGCGCTTCCGATTGCTGATCTGGATGCGCTGCCGCTCGATACACTGCGAGGAGTCGATGGGCAGAAGGCCTCGCTCATCTCCAACCTGTCTCGCCTTGCCGGCAACGCCGCTGCGCATGACATCTTGCTGTGGGGCGCACGCGGTATGGGTAAATCGGCGCTTGTGCGCGCCTGCGTTGCGGAGATTCAGCGCGAACGGCCCGGTGCGCTGGCACTGGTACAGGTTTCAGGCGGTGCGCTCGAGAACGTGCCAGAAATGCTGACGTTGCTGGCGGGCCAGCCGCGCGCATTCCTGCTGTTTATCGACGATCTTGGCTTCAGCGCGGATCAGAGGCAGGAAATGCTTGCGTTGCGCAGTCTGCTGGATGGCGGCGTGGTGCCGCGCCCGACGAATGTGCGGATCGCTGTCACGTCGAACCGGCGCGCTATCGTGACGCGCGACGTGGCAGAGGCGCACGCCTTGCATGAGCGGGACGAGCGCGACGATGCGCTGGCGCTGGCGGACCGGTTCGGGCTGACTTTGGGTTTTCACCCATGCGACCGTGCGACCTATCTGGAGATCGTGCGCGCTTACACCGATCCGATCGGCTTGACGCTGAACGAAGAAAGCGCAGCTGCCTGGGCGATTGCGCGCGGCAATCGGTCCGGGCGCACCGCCTATCAATACGCGACCGAATTGGCCGGGCGCGCCGGACTCAGGCTGCAAATCGCGCGTTAGTTAGTGACCTGACCAGCCTGTTTGCGCAGGTAGTCCTCTTCAAACACGGCGCGCGGATCGCGCAATTCGCGCCGCGCCGGCAGGCTTTCCCCTTGCAGACGCGCGATACCCTTGCCTGCCTGTGATCCCGGCGCAAGCGTGCGCCAGATGATACCCGCGGTGTCATCGGACACGAGCAGCGATCCATCGCCCGCCCATTCCACCCAGGTCGGGCGGCCGCGTGTGGTGCCGTCGTCTTTCAGGAACCCTTTTAGGATCGGGGTCGGCTTGCCCAGCGGATTGCCACGCTCATCGAAGTCGACGTAGACGACATCATATCCCGACGGCGGCTTGCGGTTCCACGAGCCATGTCGCGCGACAAATGCACCGTTGGCATAGGCGTTGCCCATGCGATGTCCTTCGGCGGTGAACACCAGCCCCAGCGCAGCCACGTGTGGCCCTAGCGCGAACACCGGCTTGCGCGTGTATTCCATGATGAAGCGGGGCATCGGTGCCTCAACCCGGCGGTCGATGTTGTCCTTGTAGTAAAGCCAAGGCCAGCCATATTGCGCGCCGACGGAAACGTTGGTGAGATAATCGGGCACGAGGTCCGATCCCAGCATGTCGCGTTCGTTCACGGTGGTCCACAATTCGCCCGACCAAGGGCTGAAATCCAGCCCGTTGGGATTACGCAGACCCGCGGCAAAGGGGCGCGCGCTCTTCGTTGCGAAGGTGTATTCCCAGATCATCGCGCGGCCTTCCTCGACCGCCATTCCCTGTTCGCCGATATTGCTGACCGATCCGACCGCCACGTACAGTCGATCGCCATCGGGGTGGACTTCGAGATTGCGCATCCAGTGACCGCCACCGCCGGGCAGGTCCATCAATTTGCGCGCAGGCGAGGTGACGGCATCCGCGCCCAGTTCGTAATCGAACGCCAGCAAAGCGTTGTGGTTGGCGACATACAACGTGCCGTCATGCCACCCCATGCCAGAAGGCGAATCGAGCCCTTCGGAAAGCAGGGTCTGCTTGATTTCAGCCACGCCATCGCCGTCGGCATCGCGCAGCAGAACGATCTGGTTGGCGGATGTGCCGCCTGCGCCTGCTTGTGCAAACAGGATCCCTTCGATCCAGCCGCGAATTGTGTCCATAAGGCCATCGCTGCCAGGCTTTTCAACGGCCGGGGCACGGGTCAGCGTGACGAGCACATCGCCATTGGGCAGCGCATAAATCACGCGCGGATGGTCCAGCCCCTCGGCAAATCGATTGACGGTCAGCCCATCAGCAGCGGTCGGCACCTCACCTGCGGGCCAGCCGACAGGTTCTGCGATCTGCACCGTTGGCACGGTCTGCGGATCGGGTTCGACCAGCGTCGGCTCAGTCCCGGTGACTTGCGCGACCGACAGTTGCGCGGGATCGCCCCGCGTCATGAAGTATCCTGCTACCCCCGCGACAACGAGGATGACGATCAATGCGATTGCGAGTTTGCGGATAATGGCCATAGGGGTGCGATAGAAGAGGTGCGCGCGAGAGACAACTCGCATTGACAGGGCGAACCGCCGATTGGTGACAGGAATATACGATGTTCGATTTCAAACCACAGACAGATATCGCTCCGCAGCAGCTTTATCGCGAGTTGTGTGAGGCTTGCGACGCCCTGACCGCAGATGAGCCCGATGGAATTGCCAACATGGCCAATGTCGCAGCGGTTCTATGGGAATTTCTGCCTGATCTCAACTGGGCCGGCTTCTACCGCATGGGCGCGGCCAAGACTGGAACGGGCGCCGACGAGCTTGTGCTTGGCCCGTTTGTCGGACGCCCGGCCTGCATCCGGATCCCTTTGGGCCGGGGCGTATGCGGAGCGGCCGCGCAAACCGGCGAGACGCAGCTGGTTGCAGACGTCCACGCCTTTCCTGGCCATATCGCGTGTGATGCAGCCAGCCAGTCCGAACTGGTTGTCCCGGTGCTGCGCGACGGGCAGGTGATTGCAGTGATAGACCTCGACAGCCCACTGCTTGCGCGATTTTCTGAGGCAGACGCGCAAGGGATAGAGGCGCTGGCCCGCTTGCTGTCGAACCGAATTTGAGTAAGCCGCAGGACTTGCATCCTTACTCGCCCCGAAACGAGACATGCGCGCGTGTTGCCTTGGACCGGTTGGTCAGGCGATGGTAAATTAAAGGCTAACGCAAGCCTTGTCTTACTGGCGCGAGTCGCGCCGCATCGATCACCGGGGAAAATCCATGCAGGCCATTCGCACTCACCTTCGCGCCGCAACCGTCATCGCGTTTGGCTCCGCGGCCATCGCCTTTGCCGTGCCCGCCGCTGCGCAGGACGACAGCCTGCCTCCTCTGCCCGAATTGCCGCCCTTAAGCGGACCGCTGACCCCGGCGGAGGTTTCCACCCTGCCGCCCGAATATCGCAGCCTGCCGGTCGCGCAGGATCAGGCGACCACTGTGATCGGGCCGGACGGTGTAGAAACTGTCACCCGCACCCGCCGCATCACGGCATCCGCACCGGTCCAGTACCCTCAGGACGTGTATCAGCGCAATTATGCTCCCACCGGCTATCCCTTCCCTGCCTACGCACCCGTAGTGTTCGAGCGTGAGCAATGGCTCGATGAATGCAATCGCCGCACCAATGGTCGCGATGAGAGCGAGAAAGGCGGCATCATCGGCGGGCTGCTTGGGGCGATTGGTGGCGGGATTATCGGCAACCGCGTCGCCGATAGCGAGCGTCTAGGCGGCACATTGATTGGCGCTGGCGTCGGCGGACTGGCTGGATTGCTGATTGGCAATCTGATCGGCGGCGGAAAGAAGAACGACCGCTACGATTGCGAGGCCGCCCTGGATGGCTATCTCTCGCAATATGGCGCCAACGGACCGCGCTTTGCCAGCCGCACGATTGCCGCCCCGGTTGGTTACCCGGCTTACGGATACGATTATGCACCAGCGCAAGTGTATTACGCGCAGCCCCAGCAGATCGTGATGGTGCCCGTGCAATACCAGCAACAACAACGGGTGATCGTGCGCGAAACCGTGCGCGAGGAGATCATCCCTGGTGCGGTCCGGTACATTCCGCCCGCACCGCAGCCACTACCCTCGCCTAAGTTGATCAAGAACTAGGGCTGGGCACGAGCGCTTCACTCCGCCCCGCGCAGTCACTCTGCCTTGGCGAGCGGACCTTGAGTGCGGGTTTCGGGCGGATCGATTGCCGCGACGGACGGGCCGCGGGCCTGATCGCCCGCGTCTGTCAGTTCCGATAAAGGCTTTTCCCGATTGCCGGGCGCATCGCCCGTCAATTTCAGTTTTACCGGGCCCATTCGCAATTGATCAGACCCGCGCACGACTTCGATCAAAGACTTTCCACCGGGCGCGGCGATGGTGCGCTCAACCCCCAGTTTGGCCGCCGCATCCTCTGCCACCTGCAAACGATATCGGCCATAGGGCACGCGCGCGAACAGAAAAAACCCGTCAAATTCGCTGATCGTTTCTGCCACCGGGGCGCCATCCGGAGTGACCAGTTCCAGTTTTACGCCAGGCTGTTCTACCCCGGAGGGATTGAGCAGCAGGCCCTCGATCTCGCCCGAAGGTGCGATCGGCAGTTCCAACTCGGTGATAACACCCGGACGCGGAGTAACGACGATACCCTTCACGGCGGGGGCCAGAAACGGATCGCCCAGCGTGCTTTCATCCACGCCCACCAACACGGGCCTGAAGGGGTTGAGATCATCGACTATCGCGCGGCCATTCTCGCCGGTCACGGCATTGGTGCGGCGCAGACCAGCCTCGACCAGCACATCCTTGAGCAGGGCTTCGCCCGGATCGCGGCGGCCATTGCCGTCATCGTCGCGAAACACCGTAACCGCCGCCTGACCGCTGCGGGCCAGCTTTGTCTCTGTCAAGCGCATCCCGCCGAATACCGGATCCGGGCCGATGCTGAAGGCCAACTGGATGTTCGCGCCCACATCTCCGCGCGTCCCGACAAACGCGCTGCCACGCAACGATAGCTGATCGAACCGGTGGCTGTAGCCGGCAGTCAGTCGGAATTCGTCCGTGCTGGCCGCATAATCGACCTGCCCTTGCAGATCGGAACGCTCATTGAGGTTGAGGTCCATGCGAACTGTCGCTGTCTCCAGACCAGCGTCCCGCCCGTCTGTAAGAAAGGTTGCGTTGCCGCGCAGGCGCAGATTGCGCACCCGTGTATTCGCCAGCAGACGGATGCGCGTGTCGCTGCGTCCGGGCAATCCTCCGCTACCCAATCCGTCGCCCGCATTTTCCACCTGTTCCCGATGATCGAGCTGCGCAGACAGCGCGACTCGCCCCGCATTGATCGACGTTGTCAGTTGATACTGGTTTAAACTTCCCCCGCCGCGCAGGGCGATACGGTTGGCCGCGCCCTGCACGGGCAGCACCAGCTTGCCCATGCGCAATGACGTATCGAAATTCAGGCCCACGCGCCTATCGATCTGCGAATCGACAAATTCGCTTTCAAAATCGCCAAACGATACGAGCGCATTCGCCCCGAAATTGAACCGCCCGAACTGGCCAAGCGCATTCAGCTCAGCAACGCTGCCCGCGCCAAACTCATGCGCCCCGGTAAGCTCCAGCTGGAGGCTGCCGAGGCTGCGCACCAACGCCCCTTCCGCATAAGTGCGGCGGCTGCCTGCAAAGTACAATGACTGGATGCCGATTGCGGCGCTTGTCCGCTTGTTAAGGCCGCGCTCCACGCCCACGCCCCAGCGCCATTGCTGCAATTCGCGCAGCCCGATCTGTTGCAGCTGTATGAGGTCACGGTCATTCTGCAGGAAACCTGCCCAATAATAGGTCTGGCCCGGCTCGATCTGGTTGAAGCCGATGGGGATGGTGGTCCTTTCCCGCCGGATCTGCCCCTGAGGGCCGTAAAGCACCACTTCCAGCTCGTTTCGACCGAAGAACAGATCGACTTCTAGGAATTCATATCGCCCATCCCCGCGTTCATCCTGGAATGCGATCAGCTGGCCGTTGCGATACAGTTCCGCGTCCCAGCCTGTGGGCAGGGTGCCGCGCAGAGTCGTCGCCGAAAAGCGGGTTGGCTGGCCCAACGGGCGATTGGTGATAAAAGCGCCGCGACCGATTGCGGTTTGCCCCGTCAAACGCCCCGCCAGCGTCTCGACATCGCCCACCGCCACCTCTGTGGCTTTGAGCGGACCGAGCAAATTGCCCTCCGGGTCGTGGCGATAGGCCCGCAGCCGCAATGTCTGAGGGATCAATTGTTCATCGGTGCCCAATCGCGCGGTGTAACTTGCACCCAAGGCCTCCCCGGCGGCGAACATCTCCAACCGCGCCTGCACGCGACTGTCCCCCGATCGGCCCGATCGCGCATCGGTCCGCGCGACGATATCCACCGAAGGGGTTCGCCATGGTTTGTATTCCATGTCGGCCGAAGGAAACTTCGAAAGGTCGAACGCGGCACGTGGAGACCGAAGTCGCGCCGCGCGACTTTTGCGCTCCATCGCCTGCATGAAGGGCAGCGGTTTGTCCGATTCCAATCGCACGATGGAATTGTAGAGATCCGGCGTGAAGTCGACGCCAAACCAGCGCGAATATGCTTTGGTGTCGACACACCACCCCTCCGGCGTATCGTAGATGTCGTTCGCGATAGGCGCCCGACCATCCTGCGTTGAATTGTTCATGCTTTGTACCACGCCACTTTCGCGGTCGATGGTAAAACTTTCGTTCTCGGCAAATAGCCAGCCGGTTGCGCGGCGCGACTTCTTGTCGATCCGCACCGGCAGATCGAGCGACTGAATGACGTCGGCCAGATCAAGGCAGACGCCGTCATTCGTCCGGTATCCGCGTACATCGAACGTCAATTGATATTGCTTGATAACCAGCTTCAGGAACAGGAAGTCATCGTCGCTCGCCTGCCACCCGGCAGTGCGTGGTGTAGCCCTGGTTGATGTCGGCTCACCGAGCAGATCTTGCGCTGCGACGGGCTGCGCCAGACCCAGAGACATTGCCGCCGCAATCGCTGCTGCCCTCACCGATGGGGGTGCAAACGACGAAAGCGCCGCGGCCGAATGCGCAGCGACGCTTCTGACGGATTGGCGTAAAACTTTCATCGATTGCGACCGGACGAGCGCAGCGCGCTCAATGGTTCCGGCTCTGCCTTACCCCACCACTGCGTCCACGGCGGAAATCAGTCCGCCGCCAGATTCGGGCATTTCGCGATATTCAAACCGCAATTGTCCATTGATGCTGGCCGCCTGTTCGGCGGAGATGGGGATGCGCACTTCGCGCGTGCCTATCTCAGGATAGATCGCAAGGCCGCGGCTGATAACCAGCGGCTCATCAACGCCCGCTTTGGTGACGCGCAATTCCCCGAAAGTGGAGCTTTCGCCGTTCCGGCTCATCGTCAGCGCCAACACCGGGCCATCCTCGCTCTGCTCAACGCGCGGCTGGGTGATGGCAACCTGCGCCTCAACCCGGCCATGACGGACGATAATGGGGATGGTCACGCCGTAAATTGGCGTCAACTGGATGGAGACGCCGCTCGCCGTGGAAGGCTCGCCCTCTGTAACTTCGCGGACCTTGGGGATCGCCTTGAACGACATGTGCACGCGATATTCGCCGTCGGGCAGATCCGATCCGGGACGTGCAGCCAGACGTACGGCTTGCGGTTGGCCGGGCGGCAAGGTGATGCGGCGCGGAGCATAGCGGATCATTTCCAGCGCGGCGTTCTCCGTATCGCTCGCCTCAGTCGATTCGACCGGCTCCAGCCGCCCATTTTCGGTCATGCGCCGCAACTCAAGCCCGATGCGATACGTCGCCTCTTCGGAGCCGATATTGCTCAGGATCACCTCTGTACCGCGTGCCCCGTCTAGGATAACGCGCGTCGGCGCGACGAGCAGATCACCTTGCGCAGCGCCGGGCGCTGAAACACAAGACATCGAGCAGACAGCGGCCATAGCAGCGATGCGAAAAGATTTGCGAAAATGTTTGAATGACATGGTCAAAGCCAGCTCCCGGTGGTGCTGAACCGAGCGTAAAGCCCGATCCACGTGGATATACCGAGCTTGGTAAGCGAACTGGGTTAAGATGCGCTAAACCGTTTTCTGGAAAGCAGCTCCACGCCTGAACCCGTGGCGACATCACAGGAAAGTCAAACAGCGATGCCGCGCCTCTAACAAGAGACGCGGCATCGCCTTCAAGCTTACAGCGAAACCCGGCCATCCGGGGCTTAAAGTAGCCCCCAAGCCGAATCCGTGGATCAGCCCTGATTAGAGATAATCGACCGAAACGGTGAATTCACCGGTATAAACGCCGGCAACCTGGTCTGAAGCAATGTTCAGCGTTCCGCCAACGGTGAACGAACCGTCGCCGCCGGTCAGCACGACTTCATCATCGGTTGCGCTGGTGGTGAAATCGGTGATGGTCATCTGCTCGTTGGCTGCGGTGCCGGTGCCACCAAGGCTGATGGTCACAGCAGTGGTTGGGACGTTGACGGTCACGGTCTGATCGGCGGTTCCTTCAGCCAGAAATTCCGGCGTGTCTGTCGTACCGCTGCACACAACGTTCTTGTTTGCGCAATCCATGGTGCCATCGGGCTGGAGAACGAGGAAATCGGCACCGTTGATGACAACTGCGCCAAAGTTCAGCGTACCCGAAGTCAGGCTGAGGTTGAGTGCAGTCAGAACCTCTGCACGAGCGGTCGCTTCGGCAGTGTTGTCCTGTGCATAGGCGGCGCTACCCATTCCGAGCGCTGCGAACATGGCGATTCCGGCGGTACCGAAACGGATGGTCTTGTTCATATCTGGTCCTTCTAAGCGTGGTCTTGAACTCGCAGCGAGGACGCTTTGGACAGTTACCTCCAAACGCCATCTTTCGAGCGTACGATCATTTCCGATCGACCATCTATGTAGAATTCCCAGGTTCACTCTTTGTGATTGGGTATGGTTATCAGCTGAGTAAGGTTTTGCGGCTTTTTTGCTGGAACCAGTTGAAAAACAAGGGCTTCATGCCATAGAAACCATATCCGAGCTTCGTAAATCCGTCAGAAATCGCCGCCCGTAAGCCGCTGACACACGAGATCGAGCTGGACCAAAGTTTTGTAGCGAATCGTGACCTGCCCCGATCTAGGGTCCGAATCGGCCTTGATCTGCACGGGTAAGCCAAGGAATTCCTCAAGGTGATTCTGCACTGCCGCAATGTCGGCGGTCTCGCCGTGAGTAGGGGATACGCTTCCGTTCGGCTCGCGTTGCGGCGATGCGGTCCTGGCCATCTTGCGCACGAGCTTTTCGATATCGCGCACAGACAGGCTCTCTTTCACGGCCTTTTGCGCGAGCTCCACCGCATCGTCATTCCCGACCAACGCACGGGCATGGCCCATCGACAGCCTGCCAACCTCGACCAAATCCAGAACCGCTTTCGGCAGACCCAACAGACGCTGGATATTTGCGACATGGCTGCGCGATTTTTCGACCATGCGGGCGATTTCGGCCTGCGTCATCCCCTCATCATCGGCCAGCCTTTGATAGGCGCGCGCTTCCTCCACGGGGTTGAGATCTTCGCGCTGCAGGTTCTCGATCAGCGCCAACGCCAGAACTTCGCGATCTGTTAGGTCACGCACGAGAGCGGGAATTTCGTGCAATCGCGCCTTTTGTGCCGCGCGCCAGCGGCGTTCACCCGCGACAAGCTCGTATCGCGTACCCTTGGGACGCACGATGATCGGCTGGATCACACCGCGCGCCGCGATGGAAGCCGCCAGTTCCTCCAGCGCCGCTTCGTCGAAATGCTTGCGCGGATTGCCGGGCAAAGGCACGATTGCCGCAACACTGATGGATTTCAATTGGGTTCCATCTGCTGTGGTCGCGACTGCGGCCGTCCCATATTGATCGCCGCCATCCACATCAGACGAACGCACCAACGGTTCTTCCCGCTGAACTTCGCCCATCAGCGCACCCAGCCCTTTCCCAAGCTTTTTCAAACCCTTGCGTTCAGTAGCGGTGCGTTGCGGGACGGAAAAACGTATCGGTTCATTGGGATTGCTCATGCGGCCTGTCTTTCAGCGGGGAAACGTCCGATCAATTCACGTGCGAGGGCGATATAGGCCCGGCTTCCCGAACAGGAGTGATCGTAAACCAGCGCCGGCAGCCCATGTCCTGGAGCTTCCGACAAGCGAACATTGCGGGGGATTACCGTGTCGAACACCACATTGCCGAGACATTCGCGTACATTTTCCGACACTTCCTCAGTCAGGCGATTGCGGCGATCGTACATGGTCAACGCCACGCCGATAATCCCGAGTGCAGGATTAAAACGTTGGCGCACCAGTTCCACTGTCTGCAGCAACTGACTAAGACCCTCGAGTGCAAAAAATTCGCATTGCAGCGGGACCAGTAGCGTATCCGCCGCACACAGCGCATTCAACGTCAGCAGGCCAAGCGATGGCGGGCAATCGATGAAACAGATGTCGTGTCCGGTATGCTTACCAAGCGCGTTGCGCAGCCGGGCAGTGCGTTCATCAGCGGACACCAGTTGAATTTCCGCACCGCTCAGATCGACGGTTGCCGGAACCAGATCGAGCCCAGGGATAGACGTGCTGACAATGGTGTGGGCCAAAGGCGTGTTGTCCACGAGCAGATCGTAGCTCGACATGGTGCGTGAGGCGGTTGGAACCCCCAGGCCGGTGGAGGCATTACCCTGCGGATCCAGGTCGACCAGCAATGTACGCCAACCAGTTGCAGCCATTGCCGTGGCGACGTTGATCGCGGTCGTGGTTTTCCCCACCCCACCCTTCTGATTGGCAATCGCAATGGTCAGCATGGCTGTCTAACCCCGACTCGGGGCCCTTTCCGCACAACATATCATCCTGTCGCGCTGATAATGAGCTTCAGTTACTTACGATGATCCCTGCCTCATGATCGGTCAATGAGTGTTCCACGTGAAACATGGCCCGGATCGAAGCTTTTTGCTCAGATAATTCGTGCGCCGCCGACCGCCCCTTGGGCAAGAGGTAGCGCGTCGCCTTTGTGGAAAAGGGTGCGGATAAACGCAGAAGCTTTTCCAGAGGTGCAAATGCACGGGCTGATATCACGCTAACGGGGAATGGAGCGATGCGCTCCAATCGTTCTGCCACAACTGTGCAGTGTGTAAGTCCTAGTTTGCGGATGCAATGTTTCAGAAATTCGGCTCTGCGGGAACGAGATTCGACAAGGATCATCGGCAAGTCTGGCATTACGGCAGCGATTACCAGCCCCGGAAAGCCAGCACCTGTGCCGAGATCAAGCCACGGTTGGGGATCATCGCTAACGCCTGAACGACCAATTGTTTCACGTGAAACATGATCGAGCAACTGCACACTGTCAGCGAAGTGACGTACCCACAACTGCGTCTCGGATGATTTGCTAACGAGGTTCTGTTGCTCATTTTCAGCAAGGAGAAGTTCGGCAAACCGATCCAGCCGCTCCATCGCAACACCGTCAGTGCGGCTCGATACGAACTTACGTGCTGCCTCCTCGCTCGAAAGGACAAATCGTTCCGAAAGGTTCGCGATTGCATCGTTCATGCTGCGAACTGCTTGTCGCTGCCTTCAATCCGCCGCGCATGGACCAACAACGCCGCAAGCGCCGCCGGCGTTATACCCGGCACGCGGCCTGCCGCTGCGAGCGACCCTGGTGAAGCGGCGTTCAGTCGCTCAATCATCTCGTTGGAGAGGCCGGGGATCTGCGAGTAGGGAAAGTCGGGGGCTAACTTCAGCCCCTCACTAGCGCGCAAATCTTGCAGTTCAGCCTCTTGTCGCGCCAAATAGGGGGCATAGGCGGCATCTTCCGCCATTTCATCAGCCAGGCCGGAGTCTTCGATGGTGGTATCACCCAACCATGGATAGAGCGCAGCAAGATCAACCCCATCGTGTCGCAGCCATTCACTCAATGGCTTCTCACCGCCATCACGCCGGACGTTGAGACCGTGATCCGCTAAATCGCGAGCTGCTACCCGGGTCTCGAAAATCTCGCCATACCGAGCGCGCCGTTCTTCGCGCCGATCGTACCACGCTTGTCGTCCTGTCCCGATGCAACCCGCCGCGATGCCCAGCGCGGTCAGCCGCGTTGACGCATTGTTGGCCCGCAGCCGCAACCGATATTCAGCCCGCGAGGTAAGCATTCGATACGGCTCGCTCACACCCTGCAGTGTCAGGTCATCGACCATGACGGCAATGTATGAATTTGCCCGGTCCAATGTCGGCGCCTGCCTGCCCAAAACAGCCGCCGCCGCTTCCAGCCCTGCCACCAATCCTTGTGCAGCCGCTTCCTCGTACCCGGTGGTCCCATTGATCTGGCCGGCACAATACAGGCCCGGTAGGGCGCGCACTTGCAGGTCGGGCGTCAGCGCGCGCGGGTCTATGTGATCGTACTCCACCGCGTATCCGGGCTCTACGATTTTGACCGCACCCAAGCCGGGCATCGCTCGAACGACATCGTGCTGCACATCGACCGGCAAAGACGTACTTATCCCGTTGGGATAGACCAGATGCGTGGTAAGCCCCTCAGGTTCGAGGAAGACCTGATGGCCATCCCGGTCGCCGAAACGATGAATTTTATCCTCGATAGACGGGCAATAGCGCGGGCCGGCCGCATCAATCGCCCCGGAGAACAACGGAGATCGGTGCAGGTTTGCGCGGATTGCATCGTGCGCTGCCTGCGTTGTCCGGGTGATTGCACAAAACACCTGCGGATTTCTGCGAGATGGTACCATCGCAGACATCGTCCATTGATCGCTGTCCGAAGGCTGCTCTTCCAACATCGCCCAATCGATCGTCCGACCATCGAGGCGCGGCGGCGTGCCTGTCTTGAGGCGTGCCATGGGCAGGTTTGCGCCGCGCAATTGCTGCGCCAGTCGTTTGGCCGTGTCCTCACCGATGCGGCCTCCCTCGAACCGCTCTTCTCCTCGAAAGAGCACTCCGCCAAGAAAAGTTCCGGTACAAAGGATCACGCGCGAAGCAGACAGCAACATGCCATCCGCAAGTTCCAGCCCGGCTACTCTTCCGCCTTTTATCACCAATGCGGCGGCTTCACCTTCGATCAGGGAGAGGTTAGACTGGGCATGCACAACCCGCTGGACCTCGGCCTTGAACAATACCCTGTCAGCCTGGACGCGCGGTCCCCACACGGCGCTCCCCTTCGACCGGTTGAGCATCCTGTAATGGATCGCGCCCGCATCCGCCGCCCGCCCCAACACACCGTCAAACGCGTCGACTTCACGCACCAGATGACCTTTGCCGAGCCCACCGATCGCAGGGTTGCAGCTCATTGCGCCTATAGCGCCCAAGTCGAAACTGATGAGAGCGGTTCGAGCGCCCATGCGCGCAGCTCCACAGGCCGCCTCAACGCCTGCGTGCCCGCCGCCGATAACAAGAACGTCGAATTGATGCATCCAGATCAGATAGGCATTGTTCTCAAACCCGTCAAAGCTGTTTCACGTGAAACACGCGATCAGCCGCAACGTGTTGGCGACGACTCTATTTCCCGATACAGAACCTTCCGAACAGCGCGTCGAGCATATCCTCGGTGGTCGTCCGACCGATCAACCTGTCGAACGCGGCCCGTGCCGAGCGCAGTTCTTCACCAATTAAAAGGAGGTCGCGGTGCTGCCTCGCGGCCAATAGAGAGCGTAATGCGTCAGTCAAAAGATCATGCTGCCGGGCGTTGAGAGTACCTTCGCCGGGTTTAGGCAGGTGACCACGAGCTCTTTCTACCAATGCGCATTTCAGCTCTCCGACCCCTTCTCCCGTCAATCCGGATACGCGCAACTTCTCGCCGGTTTTCGGTTCAAAATCATCAGAGTCCATATAGGTGGAGATTTCCCACGCGCCCTGCGGTCCCTTACCTTCCGGGCCGAGCCATAGAACAAGATCGGCCCGCAGCATCTCCGCCTCCGCCCGAGCGATGCCTATCGCTTCAATCGTATCCTCGCCGCCTGACCGAAGGCCTGCCGTGTCAACGAAACTGAAGGGAATTCCCTCAATGGCGACGCTTCGCTCAATCACATCGCGAGTGGTGCCAGCGATGGGGGACGTTATTGCCGCCTCGCTCTCGACCAGAGCGTTGAACAAGGTGGATTTGCCGGCGTTGGGCGGCCCGGCCAGTGCGACGCGATACCCCTCACCCAGTCTCTCGGATCGAGGCCGGGAAAGCCAATCGCTCAGTTGGCGGCTAACCTGCTCTATGTTCCACGTGAAACAATCCGGAAGTTCTGCGACGTCGTCTTCATCGGAGAAATCCAGCGCCGCTTCAATCTGCGCCGACAGCTGAAGCACCTCGTCTCGCCAGTGTGCGACTTGGGAAGACACCGCACCGCTGGCATTTGCCATCGCCGCTGCATGTTGCAGCCGGGTTTCAGCGCTGAGCAAATCGGCCAGACCCTCGGCCTGGGCCAGATCGATAACGCCATTGGCGAAAGCGCGGCGCGTAAACTCTCCCGGCGTTGCTCTGCGCACGTCGGGTATTGCCATTAAGGCAACCTGCACCGCCTCCACCACGGCTCGCCCACCGTGACAGTGGAACTCCGCCAGGGGTTCTCCCGTCGCAGTGTTCGGTCCGGGAAACCATAGCACCACTGCCTGATCGAGAGCATTTCCCGCATCGTCTCGCAGCGTAACCAGGGTCGCACGCCGCGGCACCGGCACGCGCCCTGTCAGACTCAACAAGCATGTCTCGGCCTTCGGCCCGCTCACCCGAATGACGCCAATGGCGGCGGGGGGAGCGCCGCTGGACAGGGCAACGATCGTCGTCACACTTGCAGCACCCGTGACGGTCTCAGCACCGCTCATCGGTCACTCCAGCGAAATTGCGTGCGTGATCGTTGGCGGCACTATTTGTCGAAATTGTCTTTGCGGTCAGAAACGCTGCGACCCGTGGCGCTGCGCATCCCCCCTTCGACAAAGCTCTGGAACAGCTTCAGCCCCATCTGCCCCATCGGGGCCAGGGCCTCTGCATATTCTTTCAACTGATCGGGGTTGCTCGCCCCTTTCATGGCCTTGGACACTGTGTCGATATAAATCGAGTTGGCCTTGCTTACATCGGGCAGGCCCATGAAGTTGCGTGCTTCTTCGGGCGTACATTCGATTTCGACGTTGATTTTCATGGGAGCAAACCTCTCTCGTTGGCCTCACGTGATCCCATTTGGGTCTATTCCGGGAGATGTGCAATAAAAGACGTGGCGAGCGAGCCGGAACACGTTGTCAGAACCGGGGCTCACGAGGCGCGCAGGCATACGCACCCGGCGCTTCAATTCAGAACTGCAAAATTGGTGATGATCTTGCGAATTTGCGTATCGAGGGCATTGGGTAGCTCGGCTTCGAGCATCTCCTCGCGTTTATCGACGCCTTGCGAAAGCGACAGCCGGCGCATCGACCAGTCAGGGCAAGCACGCATTTCCATCAGCTTGCGCTCGATCATGGAAATGCCCGTGTGGCGTGGATCATGGCTGATCCGAATCATCAAACTGACCAGCTCGGCCTCTTCACCCTCCAGCAATTGAAGGAAGTTGCGGCCGTTATAAATCAACAGGCCGGTAATACCGCGTGCCGTGTTATTGCGCGCGCTGGCCGAGAGGATGTTCTCGACATCCTCTCGCGACAGGCTCGGTGCGGTGCTGATATAGAGATACTGGCTAATCACGACGGCAAAATCCCTGCTCCGGAACCGTGCGAACCTATTGGTTCATGGTGTCGAAGAAATCCTCGTTGGTCTTGGAATCCTTCATCTTGTCCAGCAGGAATTCCATCGCATCGATTGTGCCCATCTGCATGAGGATACGGCGCAACACCCACATTTTGGAAAGCTTGTCCTTCTCGACCAGCAACTCTTCCTTGCGGGTGCCGGATTTGCCGACATCTAGCGCAGGGAAGATACGCTTGTCCGAAACCTTGCGATCAAGAACGATTTCGGAATTGCCGGTGCCCTTGAACTCTTCAAAGATGACCTCGTCCATGCGGCTGCCGGTGTCGATCAGCGCGGTGGCGATAATGGAGAGCGAGCCGCCCTCCTCGATATTGCGCGCCGCCCCAAAGAACCGCTTGGGCCGCTGAAGCGCGTTGGCATCGACACCCCCGGTCAGCACCTTGCCCGAGCTTGGCACGACGGTGTTGTAGGCGCGGCCAAGGCGCGTGATCGAATCGAGCAGGATGACGACGTCATTCTTGTGTTCGACCAGACGCTTTGCCTTTTCGATAACCATTTCAGCCACTTGGACATGGCGATTGGCAGGTTCGTCAAAGGTCGAAGAGATGACTTCGCCCTTCACGCTGCGCTGCATGTCGGTAACCTCTTCCGGGCGTTCATCCACCAGCAGGACCAGCAGAAAGACCTCGGGATGGTTGTCGGTGATTGCCTTGGCGATGTTTTGCAGCAGCACCGTCTTACCGGTGCGCGGCGGCGCAACGATCAGCGCGCGCTGCCCCTTGCCCTGCGGCGAGATGATGTCGATCACCCGCGCGGACTTGTCCTTGACCGTGGGATCGAGCGTATCGAGGTTCAGCTTTTCATCGGGATAGAGCGGTGTGAGATTGTCAAAGTTCGTGCGCATCCGCACGGCTTCCGGATCCTCGAAATTGACCTTGGAAAGGCTCGTAAGCGCGAAATACCGCTCCCCTTCGCGCGGGGCGCGGATTTCACCTTCTACGGTATCGCCGGTGCGCAGGCCCCAACGGCGGATCTGGTTGGGCGAAACATAGATATCATCCGGCCCGGCAAGATAGTTCGCTTCGGGAGAACGCAGGAAGCCAAACCCGTCCTGCAGCACTTCGATCGTGCCGATTCCCATGATCTGCTCTTCGTATTCTTCATCTTCGGCAAGTTCGCGCAGGATGCTGAACAGCAGATCCTGCCGCCGCATGGTCGAAGCTCCTTCGACGCCCAGTTCCTCGGCCATCTGGACCAGTTCGGCCGGAGTTTTCGCTTTTAAGTCTTTAAGATGCATGGGAGATTGTATTCCAGATCAGTTGATCCGCCAGCAATTGGCGGCAGGGGTGGCCGGCAGGTCAGTACCTCTGTGAAAGAGGCGCCCCGGCATCGTAGAGATAACCAGGGCTGGGCTTGGAGAAAGCAGACGAACCATGCGCAACGCGCGTGGTCTGCACCGGGGTAAGAGCAACTGAATTAGGATTTGCGAACGGCCCGGTCAATCCCGAGATTGCAACCGAGTGCCAGATTCAATCTCAGAATGGCCGGATGTAAACCATTACCACAATCAGCACGAGGAGCAGACCGGGTACTTCCCCGATCATTCGAAGGGATTTCTCCGGCAATGGCCGCTCTCCGCGCGCCATCGCCTTGGTCTTGCCAACCAGCCAGCCGTGATACCCCGTCATGGCCAGCACCAGCGCAATCTTCGCATGCAGCCACCCTTGCGTGAAGAAATCCATCGCCCAGGCCTGGGTAAGGCCAAGAACCCACACCACGATCAGGCTGGGAGTGAGGATGATCTTGCGCAACAGGCCCATGCGGTGCGCCCATTTCGCCTCTTCCGGCGAACCGGGGGCCGCATCCAGCATGTAAATGCACTGGCGCGGCAGCATGAACAGGCCCGCCATCCAGAACACCACAAAGATGACATGCCCTGCGGTAAGCCACGGATAAATGAACAGTAGGATGTCTTTCACCGCGCTCTATCCCCGCACAGCCACAAGCAATTGTTCCACATGGTCGATCGGCGTGAACTGTCCGATCCCATGGCCCAGATTGAAAACGTGCGGACGATCGGCAAACGCATCGAGGATAAAGCGGCACCGCTTTGCCAGCATCGGCCCGCCCGCCTCGACCAGCAATGGATCAAGATTGCCTTGCACCGGCATCCCTTGTGGCAGCACCGAATGCGCCCAATGCGGGTCCAGCGTTTCATCGAGACCGACGGCATCCACACCGGTTTCACGCGCATAGGCAGGCAGTTTTGCACCAGCGCCCTTGGGAAAGCCGATGATCGGAGTGTCGGGATGCGATTGCTTGATCGCGGCGGTGATCTTCGCATTGGGTGCAATGACCCAGCGCTCGAATTCGTCAGGGGCAAGACTGCCCGCCCAGCTGTCGAACAATTGCACCGCTTCGGCTCCGGCGTCGATCTGGCCGCGCAAATACGTGACGGTCACGTCGCTGATCGCGTCGCAAATTGCCTGCATCCGGGCAGGATCCCGATAGGCGAGCAGACGCGCAGGCCCCTGATCTTTCGATCCTTCGCCTGCAATCATGTATGTCGCCACTGTCCAGGGCGACCCGGCAAAACCCAGCATCGTAACCTGATCGGAGATGAGCGCGCGCGTCTGGCGGACGGTTTCGTAAACCGGCTCAAACCGCTCAAAAGCCGGGGTGAAACTGTCCAGTTCCACATCGACGAGCGTGGGACTGAGCCTTGGCCCCTCCCCAGCGAGAAAGGCCAGCCCCTGACCCATCGCATGTGGGACGATCAGGATATCGGAAAACAGGATCGCCCCGTCAAACGCGAACCGCCGGATCGGCTGCACCGTAATCTCTGCTGCGGCCTCGCTGTCATAGACCAGTTCGAGAAACCCGCCTTTCTCTGCTCGCAGTTCGCGATATTCGGGCAAATACCGCCCTGCCTGCCGCATCAGCCAGATGGGTGCGACTGGTTGTTTGTTACCCTTGAGGGTTTCGAGCAAAGGACCGGGCATTCGTGTTCCTTAAATCAAATATATTATATTTTTAAAGGGATGATGGAGTTAGTTGGCCCTGTGGATAGCGGGAATAGCATTGCCCTGCCCGATTTCTCCCTGCGTGAAAACCCTTTGTGCACAGGGCCGAATCTGCACCGACCCTGAGTCAATCGCAAACTGTCCCCACTGTCCCCAGCCTGTCTAAATCAGCGCGCGTCTGTCGAGAAATAACCAGATGAAAATGCCGGTAGCATGTGTGACAAACGCTCCCCAGCTTGTCGTCCAATCTATACCGTGGTTTATGCCCTTCACTATCCACAGCGCCAGCGGCGCAATCGTGTGCGTGTCGGCAAACGCTCGAATCGGACAGGGAAACGCAAGACAGGGCGATGAACAGACTTAACCTGCATCTGGTCTCGGATTCCACCGGGGAAACGCTGGAAATGATCGCCAAGGCGGCGCTTGCGCAGTTCGACGATCCCAGTGTCAGCCGGTATTTCTGGCCGATGGTCCGATCGCGCCAGCATCTCGACCGGATCGTGAGCGACTTCGCCGACAACCCCGGCCTCGTGCTGTTCACGCTTGTCAATCCGGAAACCCGCGCCCGGCTGGAGGAGCATTGCCGTCATCTGGGATTGCCCGCCGTACCCGTTCTCGATCAGGTGACGGCGTCGCTGGAGGCGCTGCTGGGGCAGGAGGCGCATGGCCGCCCCGGACGCCAGCACGCAATGGATGCCGATTATTTCCGGCGCGTGGACGCGATCCAGTACACCATTGCCCATGACGACGGGATTGCGCACGAGGATTGGGAACAGGCCGATATTGTGCTTGCCGGGGTATCGCGCAGTTCCAAGACGCCGACCGGCATTTATCTCGCCAATCGCGGGTACAAGGTCGCCAACATCCCGATTGTGGTCGAAAGCCCGCCGCCAAAGGCGCTGTTTGGCCTGCGCAACCCTCTGGTCGTGGGGCTGACCACCGCGCCCGAACGGCTTGTGCAGATCCGCCGCAACCGTCTGCTGTCGCTGAATGAGGGGACCGAGACGTCCTATGTCGACAATGACCGTGTGCGCGAGGAGCTGCAATATGCCCGGCGGATGTTCGCCGATAATGGCTGGCCGGTGATAGACGTGACGCGCCGGTCGATTGAGGAAAGCGCCGCCGCGATCATCCAGCTGGTGCAGGACCGGCGCATCCGGGACAAGCCGGTGGACGGCGTTGGCAAGCCGATATGAGCCCGCATCCCATCATTCTTGCCTCGAAATCCGCCTCGCGCCGAGCGATGTTGGACGCGGCGGGCGTGGTTTACGAGGCATTCCCTGCACATCTTGATGAGCGCGCGGTTGAAGACACATTGACCGAGGCCAGCCCGCCCGAAATCGCCGAGGCGTTGAGCGTGGCCAAGGCGGCAGCGCTCGCATCGCTGCATCCTCAACGGCTGGTGCTGGGCAGCGATTCGCTGGTGGTGGTGGATGGGGCACGTTTCGACAAACCGATCTCGCGAGAAAATGCGGCGGAGCATTTGCGCTTCTTCTCTGGCAAATCGCTGGAACTCCACAGCGCGGCGGCGCTGGTGCGAGGTGACACGTGCGTGTGGAGCGAGGCGTCGCGCGCAACGCTGCAAGTGCGAGAATTGTCAGACGCCTTTATAGAACACTATCTGGAGTGCGAATGGCCCGAAGTCGGCCACACTGTCGGTGTGTTCCGGATCGAGGCGATGGGCGTGCAATTGTTCGAAAGCATCACGGGCGACCAGTTCACCATTCTGGGAATGCCGCTGCTGCCCTTGCTGGGCGCGCTGCGCGAAGAGGGCGTGCTGATCGCATGAGCGCGCCTTTTGCCAACGTTATCGGCGATCCGATTGCTCAGTCCAAATCGCCGATGATCCATCGGTTCTGGCTGGAAAGGCTTGAATTTGGCGGGGATTACATGGCGCAGCGCGTGCTTGCGGGCGGGGTCGCGGATTACGCACATACCGCGATAATCGATCCCGACTGGCGCGGTTGCAACGTCACCATGCCGCACAAGCACGAAGCGCTGGCGGTGGCGGACAGTGCCACGGATCAGGCACGCCGGATCGGCGCGGCAAACACCCTGGTGCGTGATGGCGCGCAGATTACCGCGCACAATACGGATGCTGCCGGTTTTCTGGAGCCTTTGCAACGCGATCTGGCGCAGACCCACCTGTTCCGCATGGCGCGCATTCTGGGGACGGGCGGGGCGGCGCGTGCTATCGTCGTCGCCCTGCACGACGCAGGATTCACTCTGGTTCTGGCCGGGCGCAATCCGGACAAGGCGCGCGCCCTGCTCGATGAACTTGCGCCGCAGGGAGAGCACCACGCGGTGCATATCGATCACTTTGCTGCGCCTACCGATTTCGCCTTCGATGATCGAAACGGGTGCCTTGATCTCGTCGTCAATGCCTCCCCCCTGGGAATGCGCGGACAGTCGCCGCTTGCATTCGATTGGAGCCATGCACCGCCGGGCAGCATCGCTTATGATATCATCACGGACCCTGTTGACACCGAATTTCTGAAAACCGCGCGGGCCGCGGGCCATCGCACGATAGACGGGCTTTCCATGCTGATCGGGCAGGCAGCGGCTGCTTTCGAGCTGTTTTTTGGCCAACCCGCCCCGCGCGAACACGATGGCGAGTTGCGGCGGAGATTGCTGGAATGAGCGACAATCCCTCGCGCCCCCTCATCATCGGCCTTACCGGCTCCATCGGGATGGGCAAATCCACCGTTGCCGCCATGTTCGCACAAGAGGGTGTGCCGGTGTTCGATGCCGATGCACAGGTGCGCGCGATGCAGGGACCGGGGGGAGCCTTGCTGCCCGCAATCGAGGCCGCCTTTCCCGGATCGACCAATGACAGCGGCGTCGACCGCGTCACGCTGGGCGCGCGCGTTTTTGGTGACAAGGCGCAGCTTGCCCGGCTGGAGGCCATCGTCCACCCTGCCGTCGGCGAACGGCGCGCCGCTTTTCTGGCAAACAACGCGCATGAGCCGCTGCTGGTGTTCGACATACCACTCCTGTTCGAGGGCGGCGGCGATGCGGTGGTTGACACCGTGGTCGTGGTTTCCGCGCCGCCTGAAATGCAGGCCGCGCGCGTGCTGGCCCGTCCCGGCATGACGCCCGAAAAGTTTGACCAGATCCTCGGCCTGCAAACCCCCGACGATGAAAAACGTGCGCGCGCCGATCACGTTATCGACACCAGCGGACCGCTCGATGCGACGCGCGATCAGGTGACCTCGCTGATCGCCGTACTGAAAAAAAGCCGCAAATAGGGCGAGTCCGGATCAATCGACCCTCTTGCACAGCGGATCGAATGGGCGGATAGTGGTGTTAATGCGCGAGATTGTATTCGACACCGAAACCACAGGACTCGATCCCAAGAGCGGGGACCGGATGGTTGAGATCGGGTGCGTCGAAATGATCGACAGGGTCGAAACCGGCGCAACCTTTCACGCCTATTTCAATCCCGAACGCGACATGCCGATAGAGGCGGAGCGGGTGCACGGCCTGTCCGCCGCGTTCCTTGCCGGCAAACCGCTGTTTGCGGCGGGAGTGGATGACCTGGTTGAATTCTTGGGCGATTCCCCTCTGGTTGCGCACAATGCGGGCTTCGACTTCGGGTTTCTCAATGGTGAGCTCGAACGCATCGGGCGGCCCCATATCAGCCTTGACCGGATGGTCGATACGGTTGCCATCGCGCGCAAGAAGCATCCGGGCGCAAAAAATTCGCTCGATGCGCTGTGTACCCGATACGGCGTGGACCGCTCGCACCGGGTGAAGCACGGCGCGCTGCTCGACGCGGAATTGTTGGCGCAGGTCTATGTCGAATTGACCGGCGGACGGCAGATCGGGCTGCAACTGGCGGCCGACAATCCTGATATTGCCGCCGATACCTTTGCCCGGCCGACCGCAAACGCGGCGCTGGCGGCCAACAGGCCAGTGCGTGAGGCGCGGGTTCACGCGGCCTCTGCGCACGAACTGGCGCGGCATCGCGAATTTGTCGCCGGGATAAAGGACGCGCTCTGGACGCGGTGACATTCTGATACCTGCCCTTAGGCGCACACGCGAACCGGGCAGGACAGCAGGCCAATAACAGCCGTGCAGGTCGCGCGGCGATCAAACGAAGGGAGCCAGCATACGATGGATATCCGGATTTCAGGACATCAGGTGGAAACGGGCGCGGCCTTGCAGGAACACGCATCTGACCGACTTGGCGGGATCGTGGACAAGTATTTCGAGCGTGCGCTGTCTTCTCACGTCACTTTTGGCAAGGCGGCCGCAGGCGCGTTTCGCTGCGATATCGTCACGCATGTGACGCAGGGCACGATATTGAAAGCGCAAGGCGAGGCACATGATGCCCACCTCGCGCTGGATAACGCGGCGGGCAAGATCGAGAAACAGTTGCGCCGGTATAAACGCCGCTTGAAAGACCGCCATGAACGATCCTCGCAGGTCCGCGCGCAGGAAGAAGCGGCCTACCGGATTTTCGCGATAGAGGCCGATGACGAAGAGGTGACCGTCGATGCGCCGCCGGTGATCGCAGAAACCAGCATCGATATTCCCACCGGTTCCGTGGCGGATGCGGTCATGATGCTGGACCTCAGGGATACCAGTGCGCTGTTTTTCAAAAATGCTGGCACCGGTCGGCATAATATGGTTTACCGCCGCCCCGACGGCTCGATTGGATGGGTTGAACCGCACTAGGGTGTTGTTACCCCTGCCCGGATCGAGCTCAGAGTACCGGCAGAAAAACCGGCCGCACGGGAACCTTCGCGAAAGGAAAAGCGGGCATTATCGCAGGGCCTGAATTCATCGGGCCAAGCGGAAACAGGCTGTTTTGCCCGTATGTCTGCCGCGATCCGCAAACTCTGTAACACCGCTATTGGAAGCTTGTTTGAAAATGGACGTAAACATCGCAATGCAGCCCGAAGCGGTCGCGATCCTGCCACCTGACAACCGCTCCGACGTGCGTACTTCGTCGCGGTCCACGTTGGCAAAGCAGCAAGTGCTGATGCGGCTCGCCGATCTGTTTGCTGCAGCATATGGCGTGAATGCAGAAGAGGTGTTCGAGGGTCTGGAGCAGCGCGAGACGCTGGGCAGCACCGGATTTGGCAAGGGCGTCGCCATTCCTCACTGCCGCAGTACTGCAGTGCGCCGCCCGACCGTCGCTGTGCTCAGGCTGGACACGCCGTGCGAATTCGGGGCGGCGGATGCGATGCCAGTGACGCTGGTGTTTGGCCTCCTTTCTCCTGAAAACGCTGGCGCCACGCACCTTCATGCGCTCGCCGCGATCTCACGCCTGCTGCGCGATGAGACGAAATTGCAGGCGCTGATGAACGCCCCCGAGGCCGAGGCGCTGTTTGCTTTGCTGACCAACCAGTTCCTGCGTGATGCGGCCTGATACGGACGAACCCGTCAACATGGGACCCGGCGGCAGCGGTGACGCATCCGCGCCTGCTTCCACGTCAGGGGCAGCCCTGCATTACCGCGCGCTGGAACGGCTATACGATTCCGCACCGATCAATATGAAATTTGCTTCCCGCTTGGAAATCCCGGGAGAGGGGCTGGCGCGGCTGCATTTCACCATCAGCGAAGACATCTACCATGCGGCGGGCGCGGCGCACGGCACGATCTATTTCAAGATGCTGGATGATGCGGCGTTCTACGCCGCCAACACGCTGTCGACCGACCGGTTCTTGTTGACCACCAGCTTCAACCTTAACTTCACCAAGCCAGTGCGTGTCGGTGAAGTGATTGCGGAGGGGCGCTGGGTCAGCGGCAGACGCCGCGTATTCGTCGCCGAAGCGCGATTGATCGATCATGAAGGCGACGAAATTGGGCGGGGAACGGGCACGTTCATGCGCTCTCACATCGCGCTGTCAGGTTTGCCGGGATACAGCGCCAAACCACAAACTCCCACCCCACAATAGCGCGCCAGAAGCGACGCCACCCAAAAATGCGACTGCCCGCTCATCTCGAAATCGGAAGCCTGATCCGCCTTGCCGAATCGAACGGCGGCATGGCCACGGTGCTGGCGAAGGGTGAACGCGACGCCGGCGTCATCCTCATCGCAAGCATGTATCGCGGAGGCATGGCAACGCTTTATGAAAGAATGCCGCAATTGGACGGAACGCGCAGATTCGTTCAGACGAAAATACAAGATGCTGAAAAACCTATGGAATTTTCTGACTACTTGCAACGTCGACGCGTTCAGGATCCCGATATCTGGATTTTGGAGGTGGATATCGCCAATCCGGAACGGTTCATCGCACTTTTGCCCGAATAGCTTGATCTTGAAGCCTATCACCGTATCTGCGCCCAACCTCTCCAACGCGCAGGCCAGATAAACGACGTTCCGGTCGTCATACTGGCACGCAGACGGGGGACGGCCGGCAGGCCGATCAGGAACCACCTGTTAACGTGACGAATAAATCGCACATCGGTTCCCGGCGCCTGTGACTGAGCCCGTTCACCGCACGAATGTAGTTCTTTCATGGGTCGCAAGACTTACTCTCTCAGCGCAGTCGCCATTGTCGCAGGCGCCGCTCTCAGTTTTTCCAGCGCCGACGGTGCCGAAGCCTTTGCACAGGTCGGCCCGGACACACCGACCACCGCTTCGCAAAACGCGCTGGCACTCCCGGTCGATCTCACATCCGAAGCCTTTGAAGTCGTCCCGGCGGACGCTCAGGCTGAAACCGACATAGAGTTTGTTTCGAACGCAGTGGTGCAGACCATCCCTGAAGTCGATACAGTCCTTGATGACAATGCAGCCGATGCTGGTTCGCTCAATGATTTGGTGGCCGAAGTCACTCCCGGCGAAATGTCCGAACAGATGCACTGCCTTGCTGGTGCGGTCTATTTCGAGGCGCGCGGCGAACCGCTGGCCGGGCAGTTGGCTGTGGCGCAGGTCATCATCAACCGTTCGCAGGACGGTCGTTTCCCCGCGAGCTATTGCGGAGTTGTGCATCAGCGTTCGCAATTCTCGTTCGTGAAAAATGGCCGGATGCCGCAGGTTCGCACCAATTCAGGCGCGTGGAACAGGGCCAAGGCAATCGCGCGCATTGCGCATGATGGCATGTGGCAATCCGAAGCTGCCGATGCGGTCTATTTCCATGCGAGATATGTCAAGCCGAGCTGGAGCCGTCGCAAGACGCGCACTGCCCAGATCGACTCGCATATTTTCTACAGGTGATCGGCGCGTGGTCTCCTGCGAAAGCGGGAGGTCTGGCCGTTCAGGCGATTTCCACCCAGACGGGCGCGTGATCGCTCGCTTTTTCGCGGCCTCGATGTTCGCGATCGACACCGACCGCGCGCAATCTGTCGGCCAGTTCGGGTGACAACAGCGCGTGGTCGATGCGAAATCCATGATCGCGCTGCCATGCGCCTGCCTGATAGTCCCAATACGTCCACACGCCGCCGCGCGGGTTGAGCGTGCGCACCGCATCGGTCCACCCATCGGCAAGCAGTCGGGAATAGGCCGCACGACTTTCAGGCTGCATCAGCGCGTCCTGCGCCATTGCCTTCACGGAATAGGTATCGTCATCGAACGGGATCACGTTGTAATCGCCTAGCACCGCGGCGGGCATTTCCGTATCCCAGATCACCGCCATGCGGGCGCGCAATTTTTCCATCCAAGCCAGCTTGTATTCGAATTTCGGGCCGGGCTGAGGGTTGCCGTTGGGCAGGTATATGCACGCCACCCGTGCCGCGTGATCGCCATCGTGCGTCACATCGACCTCAAGATAGCGCGCCTGTTCGCCCTCATCGTCTTTCGGCCCATCGATACCCAGACCGCGCTGCACCTCGGTAATCGCATAGCCTGCTTTGGTGTCCGCGAGAATTGCCACCCCGTTGAACGCCTTTTGCCCGTGCCAAATCGCCTGATAGCCCAGCGACTCCAATTCTTCAGCGGGGAAGCCATCGTCCTGACTTTTCACTTCCTGAAGGCACGCCACCGAGGGGCGTGTTTCCTCAAGCCATTCCGCAAGTCGGGGCAGGCGCGCCTTGATGCCGTTGATATTGAATGTCGCAAGTTTCATGGGTGCCACCATGGCCCAAGCATGTGGGCGCGTCTATCGCAAGCTGACCGCCAAGACCGGGTGCCTCAGATACCGAAGCTGGAACCGCACCCGCACCCTGCGGCAGCGTTGGGGTTTTCCACCCGAAACGCCGCGCCGCTCAACGATTCGACGAAATCGACAACGCTGCCGCCAACCAGATCGAGGCTGACCGGATCGACCAGCAATTTCACTCCGTCGGTTTCGCTGACCATGTCATCGCCATCAGGCCCTTCGGCCATTTCGAACTTGTACTGAAAGCCCGAACAACCGCCACCCTCCACCGACAGGCGGAGGATCGCAGGCTTCGTCTGCTTGAGCGCAATGGTAGCAATGCGCTGTGCCGCAGCGGGCGTGAGAGTGAGCGTTTGGGCCATGGTTCCAATCTAGGGGGTGCAAGGCCCATCCTCAAGCTGCATTACGCGGTCTGAATATAACTGCGCATGGCTTCGGCTTCCTGCGCGACCTCATCGATCTTCTTTTTCACCAGATCGCCAATCGAGATGAAGGCGCGCAACTGGCCGTTTTCGACCACGGGGAAATGGCGAAAGCGCCGCCTTGTCATCAAGGCCAGCGCCTCATCGACGGCGGTTGACGGTTCCACGGTGATTGCGGGCGACGTCATGATCGCACCGACCGGTCCATCGAGGCAGTCCTTGCCCGCGCTTGCGAGGTGGTAGATCACGTCGCGTTCCGAGATGATGCCGGCGACCGCGCCATCGCGCAGAACGGGAAGGGCACCGATCCGCTTTTCAGCGAGTATGGCAACCGCCTCCGATACAGATGTGGTTACATCGCACGATACGATATCCTCGGCCGCGCGCTCTGCGATGATTGTGGCTATGGTCATAGGCTCTCTCCTCTATCCCACCGGACAGAGTGCCATTGATAGGGGCAAAAGGCGAATCGAATGCATCATGAGGTGCATTTCTCGCCATTGCCAAAGATTGTCTGCGCGCCCATGGAAAGGCATGGTCAACAAGTCTCCGTTAGATGACCCCGAAAACGCCGCCCATGCGTGGGCGCGGTTCCGGCAGATCATGCGCCTGCTGGGCGCGGTGACGGCAGTGACGGTTGTGATCGTGCTGGGCGCGATGTGGATGATGAACCCGGACGTCTCGATCCACTTCTTCATCGCTGTTGCGCTGGGGGTCAGCATGACGATGATGCTGGGCGGCGGATTGATGGGACTGGTGTTCCTGTCCAACGGGACCGGCCATGACGAGGCGGTCGACAACCGCTTGCCCAGTGCGGACGAATTGTTCGGCCCGAATGACAAGGACCGTTGACGGGAATCGTCAGTCAGCATCCTTGGGATTGGTGAGCGGGGTCAGCCGCAGATCCTCCACGGGATTGCCACCGATCAGATGTTCCTGAATGATACGCTCCAGCGCTTCTGGCCCACAGGAATGATACCATACCCCTTCGGGCCACACGACCGCAATCGGCCCGGCATCGCACAATTGCAGGCAATCGGCTTTGGTGCGCTGCACGCCGCCCGGCCCTTTTGGGTGATCGCCGGTGCGCTTTGGCCCGACTAGACCAAGCTCCTTCAGGCGGCCCTTGAGGAAACCCCACGCCTCCTCGCCTTCCTTGCGCGAACAGCATTTCTGCTTTTCAGAGATCGTGCACAGGAAGATGTGCCGCTCGATCCCGTCGCCGCGCCGGGCATCGCCGAATTTCTTTGCCAGCGAATAACGAGCGGATTTGAGTGCTTTATCACTCACCGGCTTTATCCCTGCCCGACATGTCCTTTTCCGACACATCCTTGTCCGGCGTGTCCTTCAGCCAGCGGTCGAGCCATGCGAACACCGTCTGGTGCCATTGCAGCGAATTCTTCGCGCCCAGAACCCAGTGGTTTTCATCGGGGAAAACCAGCAATTGCGAAGGAATGCCGCGTTCCTGCAAAGCGGTGTAGCTTTGCAACCCTTGCGTGTAGGGCACGCGGAAATCGCGCTCGCCTGCGATGACCAGCATCGGGGTCCGCCATTTGTCGACATGGTTTGCCGGATTCCAGCGTTCGTAGGTTTCGCGCGCTTCTTCGTAAGACCCGCCGAAATCCCAGCGCGGGAACCACAATTCCTCGGTTGAATAGTAAAAGCTGCGCATGTCGAACAGTCCATCGTGCTGGACCAGGCAATTGAACCGGTCGGGCCAGTTGCCCGCAATCCAGTTGACCATATACCCGCCATAGCTTGCACCCATCGCACAGGCGCGGTCGCCGTCGATCTGCGGGTCGAGCATCACCGCCGCCTCCAGCCCCTTTTGCAGGTCCACCAGAGGCTTGCCGCCCCAGTCGCGATTGATCGCATCCATGAAATCCTGCCCGTAGCCAGAGCTTCCGTGGAAATCGACCGAGATGACGGCATAGCCCTGGCTGGCGAGCACACGCGGGTTCCAGCGCGATGACCAGCCATCGTTGAAACTGCCCTGCGGTCCGCCGTGGATATACAGGATTGCCGGGATCGGGCCTTCCTGCTGTTCCAGCCGGGTGATCTGACCCCACACCGTGTCCCCGTCCGCCCCGGCAAAGCTGAAGCGGGTGGTGACGCTGGTTGCCATCTGCCCCATCCGGCTGGTGACGATATCGGTCAACGGACGCGCCTTGGCATTGCCGGTGACGAGATACAGTTCGGCCGGAACACCGATCGAATCGCGGGTGAACAGCACCTTGTCACCGGGCAGCGCGGTGACGCCGCCCAGATGCGCCTCGTTACCGGCGATCAGATCCAGCTTTGTCACGCTCCCACTTTTGGGATCGATCCGGAACAGCGGGGTGTCGAGCACATCGGCCGCCGTCGCCAGCAGCGCGCTTCCATCGGTGGTCCAGCCCAGCGATCCGAACGAAAGATCGGTATCGGTGGTCAGCGCCCGGGTTTTGCCGGTGCGCATGTCGCGCAGGTGAATGACCATCCGGTCCGCTTCGTAACCGGGTCGCTCCATGGCGAGGTAGGCCAGCGTCCTGCCATCGGGGGACGGGGCAGGCGCGGAATCGTGCGCCTCGTTCGCGCCGGTCAGCACTCGCGGAGCGGCACCCGTGAGGTCGGAATAATAGATATCGAGATCGGTCGAGATCGGCTCGCTCGCATTCGCCTCGCGCGCGACGAAATACAGGCCCGACCCGTCCGGCGCCCATGCAAGATCCTCGGTCCCGCCAAACGGCATGGTCGGCGTGTTGCCGGTGACGCCGGTTGCCGGATCGCGCCCGTCGATCGGCGTGCCATCGCCATTGATAGCGCCGTCAACCATGTCGAACACGAACACACGGTTGAAATGGCCCGGCTTTATCCAGCGATCCCAATGGCGGTGGAAGCCTTCGCCGCCCTCGTACAACCGTCCAGAGCCAATCGGGGTGGGCGCAGCCTCGCAGCCAAAACGCGGACATTCGCGCGGCAGGTGCGCCATCAGCGCAACCTTGTCCGCCTGCGGGGACAGCAGGAACCCGTCGATGTCGGTGTCGGGCGTATCGGCGACGATCACGGGCGTGTCGAACGTCATATTGCCCGTCATCGGCGCACGCCACAGGCGCACACGCTCGTCCGCATCATCATCCGCGTCGTGATCGGGATGCTCGCTGCTGAGGAAGTAAAGCGAATTGTCCGGCCCGAACGCTGGCGAAGACGCCTGCATTCCCAGATCGATGGCGACAGGTTGCGCACCGGGCTGCGTCAGATCGAGCAGATAGTGCGTCGGCTTGCGCACATAGGTTTCCGGATCGGCGGCGGTGACTGCATAAAGAGCGAAACGGCCGGACTTCGTAACGACGGGCGCACCCAGACGCGGCATCGTGACAAGATCCTGCGCGGTCATCGTCGGAGTGTCGACGCCAGCGATAACAGGGCCGTTGCTTGCAACCGTTGCGGACGCGGTTTGCGTGTGCCCATCCGCCAGCGCGGGTGTGGCAGCGATAACGGCGGTGATACTGGCGACAAATGCGAGTGCGACCCGCGACGATTTCAATGTTCTCATGGCGGCAAGCGTTAACGCGAGGTCAGGGGCAATTCCAGCGATTTGCGCGAGGGCGGACCGGCTTTATCAGCAGACGCCCGTCTGCGCCCCCTTCAGCGACCCTTGCCCGCAATGCGAGCAATTTCGGCGCGGACCAGTTTTTCGACCATGCCGGGCAGATTCTTGTCCAGCCAATCGGCCAGCATCGGGCGCAGCAATTCGCGCGTCAGCCCTTCCAGCGAGGTTTCGCCCGATCGCACGATCTGCGGCTTTGCTCCGGGCTGGGCCAGCATGGCGAGGGCAGCGAGGTTTTCCTGCATCGCGCCGCGCACTTCCTCGGCAATCAACGGCGCCTCGGCGTCGGGGTAGGCGTCGTCTTCGCTTTCATCCCCGCTATCGCCATCGACGAAGGCGTCCTCGTAACCGTCGCAGTCACTGTCGGCGCCCTCGATCTCGCCGCTTTGAATTTCGGCTCCGGCCATATCTGCCAGATCGAGCACTTCGGCGGCTTCGTCTTCGTTGACGGGCTCAGGGTCGATACTGGCTTCTTCGCGAACCCTGCGCGCCTGAAGGGCATCGGCGCGATTGTCGCGCGCGATCACCTTCTTGATCGATTCAAGGATCTCTTCCACCGATGCTGCTTCGTTCTGCGCCATACCAACCCCGTTATATCAACGCGTTTTCCCAACGCGATTCATCCGTGCCGAATTGGCCAGCAAGTTGGTTAACGCTGCGGCTCGTCCGGAGGGCCAACCATTGCGTCGGCAGCGGGAATGTCAACGGTGCTGGTCGAATTTGGAGCAGCATCAGGGTCGCGATCCCAGTCCCAGATGCGGCCCCGGACCCGGTCGTAATTGACCACCGGATCATACAGCGGACCGCCCGTATCAAGGTTGAGATCGCGCGCTTCTGCCCGGCCCATCGCCGCCAGCAGCGTAAAACCGGCGACATAAGCGTTGCGCCGCGCCGTGACCAATTGCGCGCGCGATTGCAGCAATTCCTGCTCGGCGTTCAGCACGTCCAGTATGGTGCGGTTCCCGATAGAGTTTTCCGCGCGCACACCCTCAAGGCTGACTTCCGCCGATTCGACCGCCACGCGCGAACTGTCGATGACGGCCAGCGATGCCTGCCAGTTGGTGTAGGCAGACCGGGTCTGCTGGATCACGCTGCGTTCGGTTTCGATCACCTGTTCCAGCGCACTGGTCTCGCGTGCCCCCGCCTGACGCTGGCGCGCGGCAACCAATCCGCCCTGAAAGATTGGTATACGAACCTGCACCCCGACGTCAGCGGTCGACTCGGATTGGAAGAAATTGCTGTTTGGCACATTGGCGAGCGGACCGCCAAGCGTTCCAAAATAGTCCGTGTAATCATAATTGGCCGCAATGCCGACGGTGGGCAGTCGTCCCGATCCGGCGACCTTGGTATCGAAACCGGCTGCGGCTGCGCGTTCCCGCGCCGCAATCAGATCAGGATTACTCTCCAGCGCGGTAACCACAGCTAGGCCCACCGTCTCTGGCAGGTTTGGCAATGGCGGAGGCGGTTCTAGCTGCCCCGGAGCGTTTCCAACTAACTGGATGTAAGTTTCGCGCGCTGAAATAAGGTTGGCCATAGCCGTGCGCAAATCACCCTCTGCCAATGCCAGGCGGGACTGCGACTGGGCAACGTCCGTGCGGGTGAGATCGCCAATTTCGAACCGGTCGCTTGTCGCTTCGAGATTGACCCGCAGCACTTCAACCTGATTAGCGTTCAATCCAGCCAAAGCCTCGGTTCGCAACACGTCCATATAGGCGGCGACTGTCTGGCTGAAAATCGCACTTTCAGTGGCCCTTAGGTTCGCTCGGCCAGCTTCGACCCTCTCTTCCGCAGCGCGGATACCGTTTTTTACCGCTCCCCCTGAATAAATAGGAACGTTGAGGTCCGGACCAACGCGCGCCACGCGCTGAGGTGCAGCAAATGAGTTCGGCGAAATCTTGATGAATTCTTGGTAGCCGCCAGTCAAATCGAGACCGGGCAGGCCGGGTGCGCGCTGAATCGGCACCTCTTCATCGGTCGCACGCTGATCGGCGCGCGCGCCCTGCAAGGTGGGATTGGTGTTGTAGGCAGACACCAGCGCCTCACGCAGGGTATCAGCCTGCGCCGGAGCCGCCAGCGCGATGGCTATCGCTGCCGCGCCGCCCGCCAATGCTCTTGGACATGCGGGATGCTTCACGAAAAAGTCCATTTCTTCGGTGCATCAAAGTCGTGAAGCACAGGGATGCCGATATCCTCGACGGGCAACAATGCGAGGTTGCCGGCGATCTTGCAGCCCACAGCCAGCCGCGTAACCTGCCGCAAGACCAGTCCGGCCACGATCCGGCCACCCTCTTCGACACATTCGGCAAGGCCAGATGGCACCTGTTCAATCGCACCATCCACCAGGATCAGCGAATAGCTGCCAGATACAATCCCCGCCGCGGCATCGGCAGCGCTGACAGTGTCGAGCGAGGCGACCAGCGGCGCGGTGAGCGTGGCGAGGTATCCAGTACCCCCTTCGACCACAAGCACGCGATCATCCACTGTCGGAGCCGCTTCAATCAGCACTTTGCCATAGAACAGCGGTGCGGCAAGCGCGCCGCCGGGGACCGCCACGCTGCGGTCGATATAGGCGAGCGATTGCTTGTCATCGGGCAGAAAGCCCTCCCGCTCGACCGCCATCATCCGGCGCAGCACGAACTCCTCGTTCACGCCGCTGGTGCGCAACTGGCTGTCGATCATCGCCCTGCGCGCCGCATAGCTGGAGGCAGCGGGGCGAGCTGTCGTGTCATCATCACGCGTCATGGTGGTCTCAGTCATATGTTTTCCGGCACACTGTATTGCGCTGGCAACACAGTGCGTCAACCCTTCCCGTTTGCAAACACCAATTCTCGGCACAAACGCCTTTGTGTGCCCTAGACTTGCGCAGCCAGCCCGCCAAGGGCTTTGACGGGCGGCACGCGCGGGGTTTATGGGAGCGCGCGAGCCGCGGGTACGGCAATCGACCAGCTTCAAGGGATCTTCGATGAGTGACATTATCAATGACGGCGCGATCTTTGGCGCCACCGGCAAAGTGCGAATAGAGAGCGATTCGCTGGGCGATGTGGCCGTGCCGGTTGATGCCCACTGGGGCGCGCAGACGCAGCGCAGCCTCGCCAATTTCGCTATCGGAACCGAAACCATGCCCGCTCCGCTGATCAAGGCGCTGGGCATCCAGAAAGCCAGCGCGGCGCGCGCCAATATGAAGCTGGGCGTGCTGGATCCAAAGCTGGGCGACGCCATCGTCGAGGCTGCTGGTGAAGTGATCGATGGGGCGCTGGCCAGCCAGTTTCCGCTGAGCGTGTGGCAGACCGGATCGGGCACCCAGTCCAACATGAATGCCAATGAGGTGATCGCCAGCCGCGCCAACCAGATTTTGACCGGTCAGCATGGCGGGAAAGACCCGGTTCACCCCAACGATCACTGCAATATGGGGCAGTCCTCCAACGATACCTTTCCTACCGCCATGCACATCGCCGCAGCGAGCGAGACGATCGAGCAGCTGATCCCGGCGCTGCAACACCTGCACGCCGCGCTGGATGCCAAGGCGCGTGCGTTTGCCGACATCGTCAAGATCGGGCGCACCCATTTGCAGGATGCGACCCCGATGACGCTGGGGCAGGAATTCTCCGGCTATGCCAAGCAGATCGAATATTCTGTTGCGCGGCTGGAAAACGCACTGCCGCGCGTGCTGGAGCTAGCGCAGGGCGGAACCGCAGTTGGCACGGGGATCAATTCCAAGGCAGGCTTTGCCGAGGAATTTGCGGCGCAGGTTGCCAGCGCCACCGGCCATGCCTTTGTCACCGCGCCCAACAAGTTCGAGGCACTAGCTGCGCACGATGCTCTGGTGGAATTGTCAGGCGCGCTCAATTCGACCGCGGTATCTGCAATGAAGATCGCGAATGACATCCGCCTGCTGGGTTCCGGTCCGCGCAGCGGTCTGGGCGAAATCGCGCTGCCCGCAAACGAGCCGGGCTCCTCGATCATGCCGGGCAAGGTCAATCCGACCCAGTGCGAGGCACTGACCATGGTTTGCGCGCAGGTGATGGGCAACAACACCACCGTCAGCGTGGCGGGTTCGCACGGGCATCTGGAATTGAACGTGTTCAAGCCGGTGATCATCAACGCCGTTCTGCAATCGATCCGGCTGCTCAGCGATGCGGCACGCAGCTTTACCGATCATTGCGTCACCGGGATCGAAGCGAACACCGCCCGCATCGACAAACTTATGAACGAAAGCCTGATGCTGGTGACCGCGCTCAATCCCCATATAGGTTATGACAACGCGGCAAAAATCGCCAAAAAGGCTCATGCCGATGGAACAACACTGAAAGAAGCAGGGATGGAGCTGGGCCTGGTAAGCGAGGAACAGTTTGCACAATGGATCGTGCCGGCAGAGATGATCAAACCGCGCAACTGATCGTCGCCCGGACGGGCAGGCATTCGACCAACACTCGATCTGGGCCGATGTCGGTTGACCAGGGCATTGGCGAACGATCGGATCGGGCGCTAACGTGTACAGCCAAGCTATGCTGTCCTCCAGAACCACCCACGCCGCAGGTGCGAGAGATGTCTCCGATGCCCGTGTAAGCGTTCCGTTTCGCACCGTGCTGATATCGGTGATCGGTCTGTGGGCCTTGTATTTTGTCCTGATTACCGCGCGCGGCACGATGCTGGGGCTGGATGTGCAATGGGAGATGTTCTGGCGGCGCTCCATCGTATGCGTGTTTGCGGTAGGGATCACCCTTGTCCTGTGGCTGATCCTGCGTCTGTTCGAAACGCGCAATCGCTGGGTGCTGTTCGTGGTTGCGCTGGTCGCAGCGTTGCCGGTCGCGTTCGCGATTGCGCAGGTCAACCAGCTTCTGTTTGCACCTTTGTACGAGGAGATGGAGCAGCGTTTCGCCGAGGATCGCGGGTTCACGATCCGGCGCGACGAATTTGGCAATCTCCTCGCCGAGATTCCGCGGCCGCGCGATTGGCAACAGCGCCAGGGTGAGGATGTCGATGCGGGCAACCCGCCAACCGTCACCTTCACCCTGCAGGATGCCGAGGACAAGAGCGGGAAGTGGTTCCCGCTGATCGACGCCGCGCTTAGCCGATATTACATCCTGCTGATCTGGGCAGCCCTGTACATTGCAATCCTTGCAGTGGCGCAGGCGCGGCTGGCCGAACGGCGCGAGCAGACTTTTCGTAACGCGGCAAAGGCGGCCGAATTGCGATCGCTGCGCTATCAGGTGAACCCGCATTTCCTGTTCAACACGCTGAATTCCCTCTCCGCACTGGTGATGACAGGTCAGCGGGAGCGGGCCGAGGAAATGATCCAGTCGATCAGCCGCTTCTATCGCCATTCGCTTGCGGGGGAACCGACAGCGGATGTGCGACTTGCCGATGAATTCGACCTTCAGCGCCAATATCTCGAGATTGAAAGCGTGCGCTTTCCCGAACGGTTGCGCACCGTGTTCGATCTGCCCGCCGAACTTGCCGATGCACGCGTGCCAGGGATGATCCTGCAACCGCTGGTCGAAAACTCGGTGAAATACGCCGTTTCGCCGGTGTCGCGCCCCGTTACCATCACGCTGGGCGCGCGTGAGGAGTTTGACCGGCTGGTTGTGACAGTCAGTGACGATGGGCCGGGTTTGCCCGTTGGCACACCCCATGGGTTCGGCATCGGGCTGGCGAACGTGCGTGATCGGCTGGAGGCGCGCTTTGGCAACGATATCGTTTTGACTTCGGCCCCGCACAACGGCGGATATTGTACGGAAATCCGAATTCCCCTGACCCGGCAGGCTCCCTGACGCGCCCATGCTTTAAATGGCCTGATCTGATACGCCTCCTGATCTGATACGAAAGCGACCCTCATGGCTGAATCCCCCGCTGCCACCACCCTGAATGCGGATGCGCCCCTGCGCACACTGATCGTTGACGATGAGCCGCTCGCGGTGGAGCGAACGCAGGTCATTTGTGCAGAAATCGACACCATTCGCGTGGTCGGTACGGCCAGTGACGGGGCGGCAGCATTGCGCCTTGCAGAAAAGCTGGAACCCGATCTCGTCCTGCTCGACATGACCATGCCCGAACTCGACGGGCTGGGCGTTGCGCGCCATTTCGCCAAAAGCGACACCCCGCCTGCCGTGATCTTCGTGACCGCGCACGATCACTTTGCGGTGGAGGCGTTCGACCTGGAAGCGGTCGATTACGTGTTGAAGCCGGTGTCATCCGAACGGCTGGCGCGTGCGATTACCCGCGCTATCTCGCGGCGCGGCGAACGCGCCGAACAGGTGAGCGAATGGTTGAGAGAATTGTGGGTGCCGCACCGGTCCGAATTGCTCCGGGTCGCGGTGGATCAGGTGCATCGCATAGATGCTGAGCGTGATTACGTGCGGCTGCATGTAGGGCCGGGCGGCGAGAATGGTGAGGGTGCCCGCACCTATCTGCTGTTGCAAACTATCGCCGGGCTCGAAGCGCGGCTCGATCCGGAAAAGTTCATTCGCATCCACCGATCCACCATTCTGCGGCGCGACAACATTCGCGGGCTGCGCCATGATGGACTGGGCGTGTGGTCGGCGGAACTGATGACCGGAGAGGCCCTGCGGATCGGGCGGACCTATCTGGCCAAGGTCAAGAAGATGGCAGGCCGATAGCCCTTGAACCGAATAAAATGCGACCCGGATCGCAGGGACTAAGTGGATCCGGGTCGCACCAGTCACGTGCTGTCCCCGTGTGCGAGACAGCGCGCGGACCGTAAATCGTTCAGCCGCCGCGGCGCTGCGCCTCGATCAGCGCGGCGACTTCCGTGCGCGCGTTCGAACGGGCTTTCGCCAGGCATCTGTATACTCCGGCAGGGCGCAGACGCGTGCCGGTGCGCGCATTGTCGAACCCGCAGACACGCCGCGCTGCGATTTCGATGCGCTGTTCGAGCAGTTTCTGTCCCTCTGCAGTGGCCAGATCGAGCCCTTCATAGCTCACATGTTCGGACTGCTTGGTCACGCGCGCCTCTTCGGGCGAGGCGGCGAGGGGCGGGGCTGCCACCATTGCAAGGCCGAAAGATGCGGCTGTGATTGCGGCGGTCCAGGGTTTGGTCCAGGGTTTCGTCCAGGGTTTCATGATCATTCTCCTCCTGTGTGAAGCGATCCGTCCGGCCTTCGACCCGTAAAAGGGGGGGGCGGTCGAAGCGGGGAACCGGGCGGCCTCACAACTAAAGGAATACCCGTACGCAGACGGGCAATCACGCCGATCTCGTCTTTCCGGTCAAACCATCCGACCGGCGCGGGCATGCCGGGATGAAGCGATTAAAGCCGCCGACAAAGATGCAATTTTACCTGACGAGCGTTTACGTCATACTGTCATGCATGACCTGGGCACTTGTCATCATTGCGATTCTCGGCATCGGAAACTTCGCGATCCAGCGCGCCGTTCTTGAAGAAGCGCGAGTATCGCCTGCGGCAGTGCCTGAATTTCTTGCGCGGTTGGGTGCTCGGTTGACGGTGGTGGCAGAATTTGGCGTATTGCTCGCAGCGCTGCTGCTGGCGGCCAATGGCTGGCCCGATCTGGCTTGGGCCTATCTTGCTTACACCGCGCTCAATGGTATGGCCGCGTGGTTCATACTCAGGCGTTCTGTCTAAGCAATGCACGCGATGAAGGATCGGCAAACGGGCGATGGCCACAACTCTATTCCATATCAGCGACGTGCATTTCGGCGTAGAGAACCGCGCGGCTCTGGCAGAAGTCGTGCGCGCAGTGGCCGATGAACGACCCGATGCGCTGGTGTGCACTGGCGATCTGACCCAGCGCGCAACGCATGCGCAATACGCCATGGCCGCGCGATGGTTTGCGCAATTCGAAGTGCCGGTGTGGCTGGAGCCGGGCAATCACGACATGCCCTATTACAATCCGGTTGAGCGGTTCTCCGATCCGTTCCGCCGGTACCGCAAGTTGCGCGATGCGGTGGCCGTCACGTCGTTCGAAACGCGAGATGTCGTGTTGCTGAGCCTGTTGACGACCGTTCCGGCGCAGCGGCGCTGGCCGTGGTCCGACGGAGTGATCAGGCAACACGCGCTGGATCAGACGATGGCCGCGCTGGGTTTATACGCCGATGATGAACGGTTGCGCATCGTTGCCGCGCACCATCCGCTGCACGGGCCGCTGGTCGACGGACCAAGTTCGACCATTGGCGGCAACGATGCACTCCATTCACTCATCGAGGGTGGAATGGATGCGATCCTGACAGGCCACATCCACACACCGTTCGATCAGCACAGGGAGAACCTTGGCTGCGGCACGCAGGTGATCGGGGCTGGCACCTTGTCCACACGGCTGCGGCACGGCGCACCGCCGTCCTACAACGTCCTGACCTGTGATGCGGGGACGCGCAAAATTACGGTCGAAACGCGGGTATTACCCGCCGCTCACTAGGCGCACAGTCGTTTGTTGCGCTCTGGTAAACATACGCGGGACGCCGTTAACCTGTTTTGGAACATTCACGGTAAGACTTTGTAAGCCATATTCGCGCTGCAGGGCGTCTGGAGCGCACTGTGGGGGGCGTGGTTGCCTCCTCGTGTCCATTTCTGGATCGGCGAACCGGACCAACGCGACACGCGACACGGTGCGGATCACGCCCACGGAGGTGACGATGTTGAAAGCAATATTGGTAAGTTCAGTGGTAACCGCCGCTGTTGCGGCAGTTGTCGGCGCACAAGGCACCAGCGCAGGGCCTCTTGCGATCGAGTCGTTTGACCTTGGCACCATGCGTGTATTCTGGTCATGGCCGCTGTTTCTGGCGGGTTCCGGCCTCGCCTGGGGGCTGATCCTGCTGCAGCGCTGATTTTGACGTCTGCTGCGCGCCGAGAACGCTCGCGACATTTTCTAAAACGCGAAAAGGGCGGCTCCCCGGTTTGGGAAGCCGCCCTCTTGCGGTTTGAAGGAAAGTGTAAGCCTAACGCTTCGAGAACTGGAAGCTGCGGCGTGCCTTGGCGCGGCCATACTTCTTGCGTTCGACCACGCGGCTGTCGCGGGTAAGGAAGCCGGCAGCCTTGACCGTGGTGCGCAGCGTCGGCTCATATTTGCTCAACGCCTGCGAAATGCCGTGCTTGACCGCCCCGGCCTGACCGGAAAGCCCGCCGCCCTTGACGGTGGCGATGACATCATACTGGCCCTGACGATCGGTGATCGAGAACGGCTGGTCGATGATCAGGCGCAGCGTCGGACGTGCGAAATACACTTCCTGGTCGCGGCCATTGATAGTGACCTTGCCGGTGCCAGGTTTGATCCAGACGCGTGCCTTGGCATCCTTACGACGGCCAGTGGCATAGGCGCGGCCCTGCGCATCCAGTTCCTGCTCACGCAGCGGAGTAACCGGATTGTTTGCCCGGCTATGTGCGATCTGGGCAGCTTGCGCGGATTCACCCTCGGGCGCATCGCCGGCAAGATCCTTGAGATCGGCGAGATCTGAGACGGTTTCCCCGGACTTGACGTCCCCGGTTTTCATATCATTGTCAGCCATTACGCGGTGACCTTGTTCTTGCGATTCATGGAAGCGACGTCGAGCGTCTTTGGTGCCTGCCCGTCATGCGGATGCTCGGAACCGACGTAAAGGTGCAGCGCCTTCATCTGCTGACGACCCAGCGGGCCGCGCGGAATCATGCGCTCAATCGCCTTTTCCAGCACACGCTCGGGAAAGCGGCCTTCGAGAATCTTCTGCGGGGTCGTTTCCTTGATCCCGCCAGGGTGGCCGGTGTGCTTGTAATAGACCTTCTTGCTGGTCTTGTTACCGGTGAAGCGCACCTTTTCGACATTGATGATGATTACATGATCACCGCAATCAACGTGCGGGGTAAAGCTCGGCTTGGTCTTGCCGCGCAGGATGTTTGCCACCATCGAGGCAAGACGACCAACGACCAGTCCGTCGGCGTCGATAATGTGCCAGTCTTTTTCGACCTCGGCCGGTTTGATGGACCGGGTCTGCTTGCTGAGCGCCTTCATGTGTGAGGCTCCTTGAAAAACCAGATTGCGATAGATCGCGTGCGGCGATGCCCATGCTTGTATGCATATCAGGCGCAGCCTTACGCGAATCGCATAGGGGATGCTCTGTCCCTGTCTGCGAAGTGCGGCGCATTTGTGCCCGTTCACCCCTCAAGTCAAGCGAAAGTGCGGCTTTGCGGGGAGGTAAAATAATACCGCAACATGGTTTTCTGACTGTGTGGCCCGATCAGAGCGGCTCCATCGTCCAGACTTCGCCCGATCTTCGCTCGGTATCCGCAATTCGCGTGATGATATCGCGCTCGGCCCGTTGCAGCAGGCCGGTGCCCGGCTGCGCGATCGCCCGCCAGGTGACTTCAAACTCACCATTGGTGCCATTGGGCAAGGTCAGCGCCTGAAGATCGCGGCGCGGCGCGGTTTGAGGGTAAAACAGATCGCCCGGCAGACTGGCAAGCAGGGAGTTCCCCGCCTCTTGGATCTGCAACAGCACTTGTTGCTGTTGTAATCGGGCATCAGGCGAAAGCTGCCGTGCATCGATGATAGCGCGCGCAGCCTGCATCGCCTCGGCAAAGCCTGCCGCGTCTTCTCCGCTGCCGGTGAGCATGATCGTACCATCGTTGGCAAGCAAGATCGGAAACATCGCCGCCGTAGACCGGTTCGCCTCAATCGCGCTCAATTTTTCCAGTCCGGGAGGAGCATCGACAAAGACCGACAATTGCTCCCCTGTGACCGTAACCCCGCGGCTCTGCGCGGCGAACGCGACCTGCCAGCTGCGCGTCACCGTGATCGCGTTGCCGTTTGCCAACCCGCGCGACAAGCGCCGCGTCAACCGCATCGCTCGGTCGGGCAAAATGGCAAGTGGCCCGGCTAAAAGCGGACCCGACACGCCCAAGACAGTCGCCAACAGTGCCACTTTGGTGCCTGACCCCAATGCGTTGCGTCGTGTCAGCCCAGCTGCGATCATACCTGCGACCCTGTCCTGCTTTCTTGCGGTGTAAGCCATTTCGATGAAGCGGTATTGGCTCCATCGCATTCCAGTCAGGTAATGGCCCCAGTTTTATACAGATGCAACGTGTGCAGGCGCGCGACGCGCCTATGGGGGCGGGCAGGCGCGGCCATCACGATGTAGATTGGCAGCGGTCGCGGATCAGCGTGGGGCGATGGGGGAGAGGGCGCCGCGCCCCGCATCGCGTTTCACCCGCTGGCGCGACATTGCGTCCACATGCGCTGCCCAGACGGCACTGACCACGGTCAGAGCGCCGACAAGCTGGTGTGCCGCGGCCAACCATAATTCGACGCCGCTCATGACCGTAGCAATGCCCAGCAAAACCATTGTTCCAAAAGCGGAATGCAAGGCAATAGAGGCTCGCCGGTCAACGCGGCGCACTCTGCGTGCGAGCCATACCAGCGCAGCGACCGCAACCCACGCCCACCAGCGGTGCAGCCAATGCAGCAGGAACGGATCATAGGTCAGCGTGCGGAAAAAGCCCGCGGACCAGTCGATTTCCGGAACCAGTTGCCCGTTCATAAAGGGCCAGTCATTCGCGGCGTGACCCGCATTCAGCCCGGCCACCCATGCGCCCAGCAGCAATTGGATAAAAAGGATGGCGAGCACCAGCCCACTTCCCAACGTCAGCGGCGCAGCGCCAGCACCCGGATCACGCGCGAGCCGCCGCATGTCGCGCGCGGTCCACACAAGTCCACCCAGCAACAGCAGTGCAGTCAGCAAATGGAGCGAGAGGCGAAAATGGCTCACATCGGTCATGTCGCCCACCAGCCCGGATTGCACCATGAGCCAGCCGAACAAGCCCTGCAATCCGCCCAGCGCCAGCAACGCCACCAGCCGCGGCTTGAACCCCGCCGGGATCGCGCCGCGCACCCAGAACCACACCAGTGGCAGGGCGAACACCATGCCCACCATCCGCGCAAGCAGGCGGTGGAACCATTCCCAGAAGAAAATGAACTTGAAGTCTGCCAGCGTCATCCCGCCAAGGCTCGCTTCCAGCCGGTATTCAGGGGTCGCACGATACTTCGCGAATTCCGCCTGCCATGCCGCTTCGGTCAACGGGGGAAGGATACCCGTGGCGACATTCCATTCGGTGATCGACAGCCCGCTTTCAGTCAGCCGCGTGATGCCGCCGACCAGCACGATCAGCACGACAAACGCCGCCGTGATCTCAAGCCACCTTGCCAGCGCGAGTGGCCGCGCAAGGCTGTGCCCGCTCGCTCTCTTGCCAGCGGGCCCATGTTCAGAGTTGATAGCCGAGCTTGCCATTGCGCCGCCGTCAATGTGGCGAAGGGCCGATCATCGCAAGATCAATTGCGACAACCTGCGATGCAAGGCGCGCAATACTGCGCAAATCGGGCCGCTGGCCTTGTTCGCCCTTGCGAAATGTAACTGTATAACATATGTGCACCTGTGAAATGAGCGGCAATAACCTTTCATCGGCGAATTGCCCGACCATGCGGCGTCGGCTCGACCATTTTGGTATCGGGCTGGCCGGAATGTGTGCGCTGCATTGCGTCGCCACGGTGTTGCTGGTGTCGGGGCTGGGGATTGGCGGGCATTTTCTTCTCTCACCCGACATCCATCGCATCGGTCTTGTGCTTGCGCTGATTGTGGCGGCGGTTGCGATTGTCTGGGGCGCTCTCAAGCATCGCCGCGCAGCGCCTTTTGTGGTGGCGATGATGGGCCTATCCTTCATGGGCGGCGCGCTGGCGGTGGAGCATGGAACACACGAAGCGGTGCTGACGATTATCGGTGTTGCGCTTGTATCCCTGGGCCACGTGCTGAACCTGCGCCGCGTACGCTGATCCGGCCTTTGCGCAATTGCGCGGTTGCACCGTGCGGCGGGCGGGCTATCTCCTCCCCCATGACCAAGACGATTACCCTGAACGGCGAAACCCGTCGCACCGATGCCGCCACGATCGCCGATCTGGTGCACGAGCTGGACTTGCCACCGGAAAAGGTCGCGGTGGAACGCAATGGAGAAATCGCCCCACGATCCTCGCTTGCGCAGACACCGCTTGGCGATGGAGACGTGCTTGAAATCGTGCATTTCGTGGGCGGGGGCGATCATTCGCAGCCGAAAGACACGTGGAGCGTTGCGGGGCACACTTTCACCTCACGGCTGATCGTGGGCACGGGCAAATACGCCGATTTCGAGCAAAACGCCGCCGCGGTCGAGGCGAGCGGAGCCGAAATCGTTACAGTGGCCGTGCGCCGCGTGAACGTAACCGATCCCAAGGCGCCGATGCTTACCGACTTCATCGACCCCAAAAAGATCACCTATCTGCCCAACACCGCAGGGTGCTTCACAGGCGATGATGCGGTGCGCACCTTGCGTCTGGCGCGCGAGGCGGGCGGGTGGAACCTCGTCAAACTCGAAGTGCTGGGCGAGGCGCGCACGCTGTATCCCGACATGCGCGAGACGCTGAAGGCATGCGAGGTGTTGGCGAATGAGGGCTTTCACCCGATGGTCTATTGCACCGACGATCCCATAGCGGCGAAGCAGTTGGAGGATGCCGGCGCGGTTGCCGTCATGCCACTGGGCGCACCGATCGGATCGGGGCTGGGCATCCAGAACCAGGTCACGATCCGCCTGATCGTCGAAGGCGCGAAGGTGCCGGTGCTGGTCGATGCGGGTGTTGGAACGGCATCGGATGCGGCAGTCGGCATGGAACTGGGCTGCGATGGCATCCTGATGAACACCGCGATCGCCGAGGCGAAAGACCCGATCCGGATGGCGCGCGCAATGAAACTGGCGGTTGAGGCCGGACGCGACGCCTATCTTGCGGGCCGAATGCAACGGCGCAAATATGCCGATCCCAGCAGCCCGTTGGCCGGATTGATTTAGGCTGCGCGTTTTTTTCCCGCGCCACCTTACGTTTAATTAACCACGTTTAGCGAAAGTGGTCTCCGCAAAAGGGAGACCGACGTGACACTGGCCAGCACCTACACCGCCACCATCGGCGAAATGCGCGAATTTGCGAGCTTCGGCGCGGCAGAACAGCGGTACATCAAGCGCAGTCTCGATGTCGGGCTTGCACGTAGCGATGCTTTCAAGCTGTGGGGTCGCAGCGAGGGAGAGACCGCCGCGATCCGTCGCCAATACGTCGTCTATCAGGACCTGAAGGCGTTGCGTGCGCTGGTCCCGGTGGATGGCACCATGGGCGAGGTGGAACGGTTTGTGAGCAAACTCGTACGTGTCGTCGTGTTCGATCTGGATCAGGAACGGCTGGAGAGTTTTTCCGCGTTTCGGTTCCTGTATGAACGCCTGCTCGGCCCGGCATCGCGCCCATATCTGCCATCCGCATTCTGTGCAGCGGCGGCGCTGCCGATGATCCGGCCCCAGCAACGCAAGGTGCTGTTGCAGTCCCTGAGCGAAGCCGCAGCCACGGCGCCCGCCTGGTCCCAGCGCGCGCCTGCGTTCTACCCGGAATTCGTCGAGGACGTAGAGGCGGCTTGAGACGGGAGAAGTTGAGGGTTTTAAGGCAAAGCCGGACAAGTGGGCCAAATTCCCAACACCCCTGAACCCTCAATACAACCGGTCGATCCGATCCTGATAGCGGTCGCGGATCTTGTGCCGGCGGATCTTCATGCTGGGGGTCATTTCCTCGTTCTCGATTGAAAACGCCTCATCCGCGAATTCGTATTTGCGGATCTTTTCGATCACCGACAGGTCGCTGTTCGTGCGGTCAACCGCCGCGCGCACCGCCTTGCGGAAGGCGGGCAAGTCCTGCAGCGCCTTCATATCGAATTTCTCGCCATTTTCGCGTGACCATTCCAGCGCCCATTCGGCATCGGGCACGATCAGGCCGACGACATAGGGGCGTTTGTCCCCGCTCACCATCGCCTGCGCGATTTCGGGTTGCAGGGTCAGCATCCCCTCGATCTTTTGTGGGGCAACATTGTCGCCCTTATCATTGATAATCATGTCTTTCTTGCGATCGGTGATGACGATTCGGCCCTTGCTGTCCAGATGCCCGATATCGCCGGTGTGCAGCCAGCCATCCACGATCGTTCGCGCGGTTTCCGCATCGTTGCGCCAGTATCCGTGCATGACAAGTTCGCCTTGGCACAGGATTTCGCCATCTTCCGCGATCTGGATTTCTACCCCGCGCATCGGCGGGCCGACCGTTTCCATTCCGATACCCGCAGCGGGGCGATTGCAACTCATGATCGGGCCGCTTTCGGTCTGACCGTATCCTTGCAGCAGGGTAAGGCCCATCGCGTCGAAGAAATTGCCGACTTCGGGGTTTAACGGCGCGCCGCCCGAGACCATCGCCTTGATCCGCCCGCCGAATTTGGCGCGGATTTTCGGGCGCAGCGTGCGTTCGATCAGCGCGTCCATCGGCCGGTCGCGCAAACGGCGTTTGCCGTCCTTGCTCTTGTCCGCGATCTTTATGGCATTGCCGAGCAACAGGTTGGCAACTTTCCCCTGTTTTTCGATCTGCTTCATTATGCGCGTGCGCAGCACTTCGAACAAACGCGGGACGACGACCATGATGGTGGGGCGCACCTCCTCGATGTTCGAAGCGAGCTTTTCCAGCCCTTCGGAATAGAAAATCTCACCGCCCAGCGCGATGGGCAGATATTGCCCGGCGGTGTGTTCATAGGCGTGGGACAGCGGCAGGAAAGAAAGGAAGCGTTCGTCCCCCAGCCCGAAATCGCAGATCACGATCTCGCCCGCTCCTGCGATATTGCACAGGATCGCCCCATGGTGCTGCTTCACTCCGCGCGGCGCGCCGCCGGTGCCGCTGGTGTAGATGAGGCAGGCGGTGTCATCGCGCTTTATCGCGGCGATGCGCTGATCAACGGCGGCGCGCGCGGCGGCAGGGTCGCCCGCGATCAGCGTGTTCCATTCGTGGTAGTCAAATCCGGGCGATTGGCGGCGATGCAGATCCTCGATGCCGATCACGTGTTCGATGATCCCGGTGCGCGCGATGGCACCGACCAGCGGGCCGAGCAGTTTTTCGGTCGAAACGATTACCGCTCGCGCGCCCGAATTGTCCAGGATGTGCGCGTGATCGCGCTGGGTGTTGGTGATGTAGGTGGGCACGCTGATGCAACCCGCCGCCATGATCGCCATATCCGCAATGCACCATTCGGGGCGATTTTCGGAAACGAGTGCGACCCGGTCCCCCGCATTCAGGCCCAGGCCGCGCAAACCCTCTGCCAGCAGGCACACCTGATCGGCCACCTCGCGCCAGCTTTGCGTGGTCCATGTGCCGTCAGCCTTGCGACCAAGAAACGGTGCGACGCCTTTTTGATCGGCGCGCATGAGGAACAGCTCGACCAGATTGTCGGCGCGGTCGATATCCTGAAGGACCGGGTGATCGCTGGGATTGATGACGGGGTAGCTGGAATTCGGCATGTGTGGGGCGTGCACCTTGGGTTGGCTCCTCTCCTGCCCGCCCCTCATCGGGAGCGTTGAGCAAGCGTAGTGTGGTGTTGTTGCATCAGGTTACGCTGTGTTCGCCAGAGCGGCAAGCGCGCTTGAACCGCTGTTATGTCCCCGCCGCGATCCGGCAGCAGGGTCATTCATAGGCGAGCATGGGTTCGAGGCGGGGGTCGCGGGCGACCTCCCAGCTGGTCTTGCCATCCGCGCCAACAATCCGGCGCAGCGCGTTTGCTTTCAACGGAGCGCCAAAGCCTCGGATCTGCGTGTGCCCCAAGGCCTTGAACGCCTCTTCCATCTCCGCCAGCACGGTGCCCTCTTCATACACCACGGTTGATCCGAACGACATGATCAGCGGCAATCCCAGCGCCTCGTTTGCGGTCATGCCGAAATCGAGCACGCCGATGATGGATCGCGCTGTCTGCACCGGGATCGTCGGCCCACCAGCCGCGCCGATCACCAATACGACTTCTCCCTTGGCATCAAAGACGATCGTGGGCGCCATTGAGGATCGCGGACGCTTGCCGCCTTCCACCCGATTGGCGACCGGCTTGCCATCCTTTTGCGGGGTCAGGCTGAAATCGGTGAGTTCGTTGTTTAGGTAGAAACCTTCGAAAAACAGGCCCGATCCGAATGCCCCCTCGACGGTGGAGGTGTAGCTGACAGCATTGCCATTCTTGTCGACGACGGAGAAATGGGTGGTGCCGTTCTCTTTCGGGTCGTCGCCGGGGGCAAAGGCAGTGGTGACGCCTTGCGGAATACCCGGTTCGGCGATGGTCAGCGCCTTGTCCGGACTGATGAGGGCACTGCGCTGCGCGATGTAGGCCGGGGCTATCAGGCCTTCCACCGGGACCGATACGAAATCCTCGTCCCCGATGTACAGATCGCGATCGGCATAGGCGATGCGCTGCGATTCGAGAAACAGGTGCCAGAAAGTCGGGCTATCAGGGCCAAGCGCAGCTAGATCGAACCGTTCCAGTTGCCCCAACATCTGCGACACAGCGACGCCCCCGGACGAAGGCGGGCCCATGCCACATACCTTGTACACGCGGTATTTCGTGCAGACAGGATCGCGCAGTTTTGCTTCGTATGTTTCTATATCCGCGCTGATCATGCGCCCGTCCTGCGGCGTTTCCTGCGCGACATAGCCGGCCAGACGATCCGCTATCACGAAATACATATAGCGCGGTCCCGCCGCTGCCAGCGATTCCAGCGTGCGCGCAAAGTCAGGATTGCGCACCAGCGTTCCCACCGGCAGTGCCTCGCCATCGGAGCCATAGAAGACCACGCGCGCCTCTGCCGTCATATCCGCACGGCCCTTTGACTGGGTCAGCGAATCGTTGAGGCGGCGATTCATCACAAACCCGTCCCGCGCCAGCGCAATCGCTGGGCCAAACAACTCCGCCCATTCAAGCGTGCCATTCTGCGAATGCGCCTTTGCCGCGAGCGCAATGTTGCCCGGCACACCGACGCTGAGCCCGGAAAACACACGCTGTTCGCGGGGCAGAACCTCGCCCTTCTCGTCAAGGAACCGGTCCGGCGTGGCCGCAACGGGTGCGGTTTCCCGTCCATCGAAGGTGGCGACACCCCGAGTGTCTGCATGCACCAGAAATCCGCCGCCACCGATCCCGGAACTCTGCGGTTCAACGACGGTGAGCGCCAGCATTACGGCAATCGCCGCATCCGTTGCCGATCCGCCCTTCGCGAGAATCGCGTCACCTGCCGCCTGCGCGCGCGGATCGGCAGCGCTGACCGCTCCTGTGTTGTGCGAGCCGACAATTGGCGCAGAGGCCACCGTGTCGATCTGTGTGGGAGCGCAGGCGCTTACGCAAAGCGCAAGGCCGATGAGTGTCGATGACGCGAGACGATGCAACATGGATGCTGTCGCTATTCGCTTCCCACGGCATCTGCAATGGTTGCAAAGCCTTCGCGCACCATCAACCGCTCGATCCCGCGGGCGATGCGGGCGCCCAGAACCGGCCCCTCATACACCATCGCGGAATAGATTTGCACTAGGCTGGCGCCTGCCTTGATCCGTTCCCACGCATGGTCGGCGGTGGCGATCCCGCCAACTCCGATCAGAGGAATTGCGCCGTCGGTCGCCTTGCGGAAATCGCGCACGCGTTGCAGCGCAAGCGCGCGCAGGGGCTCCCCGCTCAGGCCGCCGGCTTCGCCAGCATGATGCGAGCGCAGATCGGGCCGGGAGATCGTTGTATTGGAGACAATCAGCGCGCCCAGCCTCTTTTGAAGCGCAATGCGCGCTATGGCGTCGATATCGGCAGGTTCCAGATCGGGCGCGACCTTCAGAAAGATCGGCGGCGGAGGGGTGGCCTGACCGACTGTCGCGGCATCACGCGCCTCGATCACGCCGTCGATCAGTGCAGACAGCGCGCCTTCATCCTGCAAAGCCCTAAGGCCCGGTGTGTTGGGGCTGGAGACATTGACCGCAAGATAGCTGGCAATCGGGGCCATCATGCGCGCCATATCGGCGTAATCCGCAACCCGGTCCGCCGAATCCTTGTTCGCGCCGATATTCACGCCGACGATTCCATTTTTGCCAATACGCGCTTTCAGCCGGTTCAACGCCGCCTCACCACCAGCATTGTTGAAACCCATGCGGTTGATGACGGCACGATCCTCCACCAGTCGGAACAGGCGCGGAGTGGGATTGCCGGTCTGGGGCAGCGGCGTGATGGATCCAACCTCGGTAAAGCCGAATCCAAGTCCCAGCAGCGCATCGGGGACTTGCGCATCCTTATCGAATCCCGCCGCGACGCCCACCGGATTGGGAAAGGTCAGCCCGGCAACCTCAATGGCTGCCGCGCCGGGGCGTGCTGGCAATCTGTTCGGCATTGCCTTCAACCCGGCAATGGCGAGTCGATGGCCAGTTTCCGAATCGAGAGCGAAGATGGCAGGGCGGGCAAGGCGGAAAAGCATGGTCCACCCCTATCGCATCCCCTCGCGTTTTCAAAAACACGTGAGCGTCAAAATCGTGCGCGCGCAACGCAAGTCTCTGATGTTGAAAGGATCGGTACGTCAGAGACCGGGATATTTTTGGCAGGAAAGCGGAACTGTCGCTTGCATACAATCCAATGTTTGGCGCTGCGGCTAGATCGGCGATGCGACCCGAAGGGCTCGGAGCAGATTTGCAAAGAGTTCCTCAACTCAAATGGGCGGTCCGGTATTCCGGGCCGCCCTTTTTTTGATTAGCGTTTACCCTATCGTATCCACGCAAAACGGGCTAAGCGTCTGTAAACGGGGCGCGGGATGGATATAGAGCACGGAAATATTCGGGCCGATCAGGGGCGCAGTGCTGACGATGTGGTGATCGAGCTTACTTCAAGCTCGCTTATCCATATCGATTACGTCGCACCGCCGGACGGTCTCGGCAGCTTTATCACCACGCTGTATCATTTCCGCTGCGAAGAACGCGATTTTCGTGACGTGCAGCCCGCATCGATCGGGCACCTGGCCCTGTTTCCGTTCGGCAAGGGGGCGGCGCTGTTCGCCTCGGGCCAGCGTGATCCCAATCCTGAAATTGCTATCCTCACCCCCACGGCGGCGGCGGCGGCACTGGTTGTCGAAGGTCCGTTTCACGCATTCGGTGCCGCGCTGACACCGCTTGGCTGGGCGGCACTGACCGGCCTCAATGCCGGCCAGCACGGTGACCGCCTGCTGCCTGCGAGGGACATTCTGGGTTCCGAGGTCGAGGTGTTTTGCCGACCCTTGCTTGAAGAATACCGGTCAGGTTCGCGGACCGGGCGCGAATGCGCTCTTGCTGTGGCGGACTTCATCGGAGGAGTTCTGAAACCGGTCAATCCGCAGCATGTCGCGTTTATCCGGTCGGTGAACCTGTGGCTGGGTTCCGCTTTCAATCCACGTATCGAAGACCTGCTGGACCGCACGGCGTATTCCGCCCGCCAGGTCCAGCGCCTGACAGAGCGGTATTTCGGGCTTCCCCCGCAGGCGTTGGCGCGCAAATACCGTGCCCTGCGCGCAGCGGCCCTGTTGTCGCTGCCAACTCTCACCCCCGAATTCGAGGCGGAACTGGGCGAGGCATTCTTCGATCAGCCGCACATGATCCGCGAGATCAAACAATTTGTTGGCCGCACACCTGCACGGTTGCGACAGGGCGACCAACCCTATCTGTCCGAAATGATCAGCCTCCAAAACCTGCGGGAACTGGAGCGTTGAGGCGCAGGCTGGATATTTCCGGCTACTCCGCGCATTTTATGTACGAACCGCCGCCATCACAGGAGAAAACCTTTGCGTCGCACAATCTCGCTTGCCGTTTCCATCCTCGCGCTTGGGGTTGCCACGACGCCCGCTCCGGTATTTGCAGATGCGCACAGCGAGACCGAAGCACCGTCCGCCAGCGCCGCCGATCTGGCGCTGTTTTTCGAAGAATATGATGCGCAGCAACTCGCATTGTCACCGCAATCGAAGGCCTATCGCGGGGTGCGTGATGGCGATTACGGCGAGTGGGACAACCCATCCGATGCTGCCGCAGCGCGCGAATATCGCAAATTGCAGGAAGCTGCCGCCACTTTGCGCGAACGGTTCGATCCGGCGGATCTGACCGGGCAGGACGCCCTTTCATATCGGTTGTTCGACGCCACGGCAAAGCGCAGTGCTTCGCTGTTTCCGTTCCGCGAATACGATTATATCTTCGATCACCGCCGCGGACCGCACAATGATATCCCGGCATTTCTGATCAACATTCACCGGGTGAGTGAGGTTGATCACGCCGCCGCCTATATCAGCCGGATCGCGGGAATCGGGCCACAGCTGGATTCGCTGCGGGTCGAAGCGCAGCAACGTGCCGATGCCGGAATCATGCCGCCGGACTGGGTTTACCCCTATATCATTGCCGATCTGGAAGCGCTGATCGCGGCTGGCGATGGCAACGCAGTGCTGGAGGATTTCGAAAAGAAAGTCGCCTCGCTCGACATTAGTGCCGCTAACAAACCCGATATGCAGGAGCGTGCGACACTTGCGTGGAACCAGTCCGCTCGCCCCGCCTACCAACGCCTGCTGACCGAGATGAAGCGCCAGCAGACCTTCGCTCCCGAAGAGGACGGCGTGTGGCGACTGCCCGATGGCGATGCCTATTACGCCGCCCAGCTCAAAAGCTACACCACAACCGATCTGACCGCCGATGAAATCCACGATATTGGCCTGCGCGAAGTCGAGCGTATTCATGACGAAATGCGCGGCATCATGGCGAAAGTCGGGTTCGAGGGGTCGCTGCAGGACTTTTTTGAATACACCCGCACCGACGACCGGTTCTACTACACCACTCGCGAGGCCTATCTGGCAGACGCGCAGGCCAAACTCGATGCGATGGAGGCGAAGCTACCCGAATTTTTCGGGCGTCTGCCCAAAGCGCCGATGATCATCAAACCGGTCGAGGCGTTCCGCGAGAAAAGCGGCGGCAAGGCCTTTTATCAGAGCCCCGCCCCCGATGGTTCGCGGCCCGGCACCTATTACGTCAACCTCTACAATCTGCGCGATATGTCCAAGAACGAGCTGGAGGCGTTGGCCTATCACGAAGGCCTGCCCGGCCACCACCTGCAACGCGCGATCCAGACCGAACTTGGCGACCTGCCGCCGTTCCGCCGGTTTGGCGGCTGGACCGCCTATACCGAGGGCTGGGGCCTCTATACCGAGGAACTGGGCCGGGACATGGGGTTTTACCAGGATCCCTATTCCGATTTCGGTCGGCTGGGCATGGAGCTGTGGCGCGCCTGTCGGCTGGTGGTCGACACCGGTATCCACTCAAAGCGGTGGAGCCGTGAAAAGGCGATCCAGTATCTCAAGGACACTACCCCCAACCCCGAAGGCGACATCGTGAAGGCGATCGAGCGTTATGTCACCACGCCGGGGCAGGCGACCGCATACATGATCGGCAAGCTCAAGATCATGGAACTGCGCGCCAGGGCTCGCGATGAACTGGGCGATGATTTCGACATTCGCGGGTTTCACGATGCCATCCTTGTCAATGGGCCGGTGCCGTTGTCGATCCTGGAGGAAAACGTCGATAACTGGGTCGCAGCGACCAGAGCGGGCGGATAGTCGGAGGATGGGGCGCTGTGACCGGGTCTGAGGCTTTCGCCAGTCCACGGATCGAATGGATCGCGCCCGCCAGAGATCTTGCGCCCTACCTGCATACTCTGTTTATCGTGCGCTCCGATGCGGGGCGAACAGAAGAGATGATGCCGGCTTTTTCACCCCAGCTTTTCATATTCGTCATGGGCAAGGGCGCAATCCGTTACTCAGGGAAAGAGCCGGGCCTGTCCGGCGACATCACGCTGAACGCTCCGATGTTCCACGCTGCGCCAATGGTGCTGGAAGGGCCGGTGCTCAATGTGGGCGCTTCCTTTACTCCTTTGGGATGGGCGACATTCTGCGGCCTTCCGGCGGACGAGGTGCTCGATTGCGCGTTTGAGGCGATCACTGCGGTCCCGGCACATCATTTGAAAGAACTGGACGAGGCGCGCCTCAAATGCCGCGCGGGAAGGATCGGGGCGCACGATCTGTGCACCGTTCTGGAGGCGACGATCAGGCAGGTTTGCTCCGATCCCGCTCGCGCTGTGCGCCCGGGTCACAGACAAATTATCAGGACGATTGAGGATTGGCTGGCCAGCGCCTTCAATCCTTCGATCGGTGATCTTTACGCTTCGATCGATTTTAGTCAGCGGCAGGTGCAACGGTTGTGTCGCCGGTATTTCGGAGTGCCGCCAGCGCAATTGCTCAAACGCTATCGCGCGATCAGGGCGGCAATGCTGCTGGCAAATGATGGTCTGTTCACCTCAGCGCGTGACGAAATGCTGGCCGCCTATTTCGATCAGGCGCACCTGATCCGGGACATTCGCAGGTACACCGGTCGCACACCGCGAAGGCTGGCCGACGGGCAATTTGCGCAGGAAATCTTTGATCCCGAGGGACATGGACGGGCAGGAGACACGCTGCGCCGGTATTAGATCATGTGGACCTTGTTTAACCAGCGTCAGTTTTCCAAATGGCTTGAAATCGGACAAATGATTGCGTATTTCAAATACGACCCAATTACTCCGATTTAAGAACCGTTCGCAATTAGAGGCTTCGCGACGCGCCATGCGCCTTTCCAATCTTGCTGATTATGCCGTCATCACGATGTGCCAGGCCGCAACCCATTGTGGTGACGGGCGGGTAAGTGCGGCTGAATTGGCGAGCGAGACTGGCTTGCCCGTACCAACGGTACAGCGGTTGGTGTCGAAGCTGACCCATGCCGGCCTTTTGCGATCAGTGCGCGGGGCAAAGGGCGGGTTGCAACTGGGCCGACCGGCTGCTGCAATCACCGTCGCGGACATTGTCGAAGCGGTCGAAGGGCCAATCGCACTCACCGTTTGCGTCGATGCGAGGGGCGAATGCGATCATGAGGCCCGCTGCCACATGCGCCCGCACTGGCCGATCATCAATTCCGCGCTGCGTCAATCGCTCGCTGCGATCACGCTCGAACACTTGCGCCAGCCTGCGCCTTCGCGGCCAGCGCACACCTCCAGTCCCTCCCTTCAGGAAACAGCGGCATGACCGACAGTATCGACCTCCAGACCAAGACAGCCGAAGTGCCGGTGACGGACGCTGATGCACGCGCGGCGGCTGCCGGTGCGGCAGAATATGAACACGGCTGGTCATCCGACATCGAAACAGAATTTGCCGAAAAGGGCCTCAACGAAGACACCGTGCGGTTCATTTCGGGCAAGAAGAACGAGCCTGAATGGATGCTCGAATGGCGGCTGAAGGCGTTTCGCCTGTGGCAGACCATGGAAGAGCCCGACTGGGCCAAGGTCGGCTATCCCAAGATCGACTATCAGGGCGCCTATTACTACGCCGCGCCCAAGAAGAAGATCGAGCTGGACTCGCTCAATGAGCTCGATCCCGAAATCAAGCGCATCTACGACAAGCTGGGCATCCCCTTGGGCGAGCAGGAAGTGCTGGCCGGGGTCAAAGGCGCAAAGAAAGTCGCAGTTGACGCGGTGTTCGATTCGGTCAGCGTCGCCACCAGCTTCCGCGAGGAATTGAAGCGCGCAGGCGTGATCTTCCTCTCGATCTCCGAGGCGATCCGCGAATATCCCGATCAGGTCCGCAAATGGCTGGGCAAGGTCGTGCCGGTACGCGACAATTACTTTGCGACGCTCAACAGCGCGGTCTTTTCAGACGGCACGTTCGTCTACATTCCCGAAGGCGTGCGCTGCCCGATGGAGCTCAGCACCTATTTCCGCATCAACGCCGAAAACACCGGCCAGTTCGAACGCACGCTGATCATCGCCGAAAAGGGCAGCTACGTCAGCTACCTCGAAGGCTGCACCGCGCCGATGCGCGATGAGAACCAGCTGCACGCCGCGGTGGTGGAACTGGTCGCGATGGACGATGCCGAGATCAAGTATTCGACCGTGCAGAACTGGTATCCCGGCAACGCCGAGGGTAAGGGCGGGATCTACAACTTCGTGACCAAGCGCGCGCTGTGTCAGGGAGACCGTTCGAAGGTCTCGTGGACGCAGGTCGAAACCGGTTCGGCGGTGACGTGGAAATATCCCTCGTGCGTGCTCAATGGCGAGGATAGCGTGGGCGAGTTCTACTCGGTCGCGGTGACCAACAATTACCAGCAGGCCGACACCGGCACCAAGATGATCCACAACGGCAAGAACAGCCGCTCGACGATCATCTCCAAGGGGATTTCGGCGGGCAAATCGTCGAACACCTATCGTGGCCTCGTCCGCGTCGGGGCGTCGGCGAGCGGCGTGCGCAACTTCACCCAGTGCGACAGCCTGCTGCTCGGCGATCAATGCGGCGCGCACACCGTGCCGTATATCGAGGTCAAGAACCCCACCGCGCAGATCGAGCATGAGGCAACTACCTCCAAAATCAGCGATGAACAGATGTTCTACGCCCAGCAACGCGGGCTGGACGAGGAGGAAGCCGTGGCGCTGATCGTCAATGGCTTTGCCAAGGACGTGATGCGGCAGCTGCCGATGGAATTCGCAGTCGAAGCGCAGAAGCTGCTGGCGATTTCGCTTGAGGGGAGCGTGGGGTGAGCGTTGATCTTTACGTAAGCATGCCGGTCGAAAGCTGGCCGAGTAACGAGCAAGTTCAACAATGTGTCGTGGAGCAAGGGTATCCGCTCATAATCGAGCGATTTCCAGCGCTCGACCACGCAACGACGGTTACAGACGGCGCGATGGTTCGGCTAGGTAGTGGCGGGCAAGCTTACCTAGAGGGGAGCCTATTCCCGGCCCACCTTTGGCCAAGCGACGTATCGGACTTGAATGCCCGGCTTAGTTCGTTCTCGGATTTCTCGATCGATGACGGGGACGCTGTCATGTCGATCCACACCCGTTCCATCAAGGAAATGCGCGCCGCCAGCTATGTTGTCGCGTCGCTTATCGTATGTTTCGATGGGATTGGTCTTGACCCACAAGGCAACACGGGCGGCAAAAGTGAATTCGCCGAAATGTTGATCATGGGTGCCAATCAACTCGAAGGCATGGACGAACAATGACCACCCGTAAATCCCTCGCCCTCAACCCCGAGGCTGCCATCGCCGACGCCCCCGCGCTCAAGAAGAAGGGCCGCGGGTGGGAGATTTCGGGTTCGCGGCTCGTTGCAGCCCAGCCCCACCCTCGTAACGGGCGCATTCTTGCCATTTCGAACACCGGGAGCCTCTCTTGAGCGATCTTGAATTCAACGTGGGCGACGTGGTCCGCCTCAAATCGGGCGGGCCGCTGATGACTGTCCAGCAGGCGAAATATGCCGACAACATCGTGTGTACGTGGTTTGACGAGAACAACACGCGCCTGACCGAGGGGTTTCACCCGCGTACGCTCAAGTTCGATGAGGCCACCGGGTGACTGATCGCAAGACCCTGAACCTGCGCCCACCGTCCGATACGGACACCACCGATACCCTCAACAAAAAGGGTCGCGGGTGGAAAATCTCGGACAAGCGGCTGGATGAATTGCACGACCGCGCGCGCGAAATGCGGCGTTTTGCCTCGCCTGCGAACAAGGCGCTGGCGGCAAGATTCGCGAAGGCCGATCTGGGCCGCAACACTTTCAAACGCTTTGCCGTGGTCGGCAGCGCGATTGTCGACTTTAATTGCCACAATCTCGGCATGGCGATCATGATTGACGAGGATGACGCAGACGAAGCGCTGGCGAAACGCCGTGACAAGAGCCTTGAGGCGGTCGGCATCCGGGTTATGCGGATCAAGGCTGCCGATATTCTCGAAAACATGGACGCAGTGCTGCAACGCATCACCGCGGGGATGCGGATGCGCATTGCCGACAAGGGACAGGCGCGCCGACAGCGTTTCGACCGGCCCGATCCCCGACCAAACCCTCTTCGCAACTGACACCTAATGAAAATTGGAAACGAACACTCATGATCCTGGCTTCACTTGCCCTTGCAATCAGCATTCAATCCGCAGGCGAAACCCTTGTGGCGATCAAGAATGACGACCCGGAAAGCTGGTCGGTCGAATACCCGCGCGTCATTCGCCCATTTGTGGTCGAGTATCGCAATTGCCTCTATTCATCGGACCGCCGCGTCACGGGTGAGCCCAACTTCGAGGTGCAGCACGCCGCCGATGTGCCGCGTTGCGCGGCGCTGGGCGAAAACGCAAAGGCGCGCGCAAACGACGCCATGCGCGGATCGAAAACGGCAATCGGTGCGCAAGAGGTCGATCAGCTGTTCCGCAATATCGGCCTGATCCACGTCGCACGCGGACGCGATCTGGACGATCAGTTTCGCCAGCGCATGACCGCTTCAGAGAAAGCCGTAACGAAATACGAAGATGAAAAGCCGCGGGGTCTCGTGCTCGAATTGCGCGATGCCTCGGTCGTGAAAGCGCGCACCGATGCAACCGCGGCACAAGCCGGAAAGACTTCAAATGCTCAAGATTGAGAACCTCCACGCAACAGTTGGCGACGGCGACAACGCCAAGCCGATCCTGAAGGGCCTGACGCTGAAGATCGCCGCGGGCGAAATCCACGCGATCATGGGCCCGAACGGCGCGGGCAAATCGACCCTCGCCAACGTTTTGGGTGGAAAGCCGGGTTACGACGTGACGCAAGGGTCGGTGACGTTCAAGGGCACCGACCTGTTTGCGCTCGACCCGCATGAACGCGCGGCTTCCGGACTGTTCCTCGGCTTTCAGTATCCGGTGGAAATTCCCGGTGTCTCCAACGTGCAGTTCCTGCGCGAGGCGCTCAATTCGCAGCGCAAGTATCGCGGTGAAAAACCGCTCTCGGGCGGCGATTTCCTGAAGCTGGCAAAGGACAAGGCGGGCCTGCTGAAGCTGGATATGGACATGCTCAAACGGCAGGTGAATGTCGGCTTTTCCGGCGGCGAGAAAAAGCGCGCCGAAATGGTCCAGATGGGCATCCTCGACCCGAGTTTTGCCGTGCTGGACGAAACCGATTCCGGCCTCGATATCGACGCTTTGCGGATCGTGGGCGATGGCATCAACGCGATTATGCGGGCACCTGACAAGGGCGTGCTGCTGATCACGCATTACCAGCGCCTGCTTGATGTGGTGAAGCCCGACAAGGTGAGTGTGCTTGCCGATGGCCGCATTGTTCAGACCGGTGGACCAGAACTCGCCCTGCGGCTCGAAGCCGAGGGCTATGACGCGGTGATGGCGGATGCCTGAAGCCGCGATCCTCCCCCCTTCCCTTCCGACCCGCCGCGACGAGGCTTGGCGTTATGCCGATATGGCCGCGTTGGAGCGGATCGGCGTGGACGCGCTGGGCCGGTGGAAGGAAGTCATTCTGGAAGACGGTGAGACCCGCCGTCACGCGATGGTGATCGGCAGCGATACGCCCCAGCTCGCCTGCATCCGACTGACGCTGGGCGAGGCAGCGCGCGCGGAATTGTTCGTGACCAATGTCGGCACGGATTACACCCGGCTGGAAGTGGAAGTGACGCTGGGCAAACGGGCGCATTTTGAATTTGGCGGAGTGACGATTGGCGGCGGCGATGCTGTGCGCGAATTCGTGACTACATGCGTTCATTCCGAACCCGAAGCAACCAGCAACCAGACCGTGCGCAGCGTCCACTGGGGCACCGGCACCGGCAATTTCCTCGGCGAGATCAAGGTCGCGCGCCACGCGCAAAAGACCGACGCTGCGCAGGATTTCAAGGGCCTGTTGCTGGAAGCCGGGGCGAGCGCCAACGCGGTTCCGCAGCTTGAAATCTTTGCCGACGATGTGAAGTGCGCTCACGGCGCAACCGTGGGCCAGCTGGATGAGGCGGCGCGCTATTACATGGCGGCGCGCGGCCTCTCACCCGAAACCGCGCAGCGCTTGCTGGTGCAGGCGTTCATCGGGGATGCCTTTGTGAAACTGCACGACGAGGCCGAGCGCGAACGGCTGCTTAAGGCCGCATTATCCGCGCTGGAGGGCGCTTCGCTGTGAACGCTCCCGCCACCATTTCCCGCGATCTGCGCGCCGACTTTCCGGGTCTGGTCACCCGCGAGGGCGCACCCTGGCATTACCTCGATACCGGCGCGACTGCGCAAAAGCCGCGTGCCGTGATCGATGCGATGGCGCGCGCGCTGGGCGAAGACTACGCCACCGTCCATCGCGGTGTCTATGCTCGCTCTGCCGAAATGACGTTGGCGTACGAGGCTGCGCGGCGGCGGATCGCGACTTTTATTGGCGGAGCGGAGGACGAAATCGTCTTCACCCGCGGCGCGACCGAGGCGATCAATCTGGTGGCCAACACTTGGGGCCGCGCGAACCTGAAACCGGGCGATCGCATCCTGCTCTCGCAGCTGGAACATCATTCCAACATCGTGCCGTGGCAGATGATAGCGGCGGCAACGGGCGCGCACATTGACGTGTGCCCGCTGACCCACGATCATCAGATAGACCTTGATGCGGCTGAGGCGATTTTGACGCAGGCGCACAAACTGGTTGCGTTTGTCCACGTCTCCAACGTCACCGGCGGGCTGCTCGATGCCCCGCGCGCGGCAGCCATGGCCCACAATGTCGGCGCAAAGCTGCTGCTGGACGGATGTCAGTCCGCTCCGCACATGCCGGTGGATGTCGGCGCGCTGAGCTGCGATTTCTACGTCTTCTCCGCGCACAAGCTGTATGGCCCCACCGGGATCGGGGCGTTGTGGGCACGCCAGTCGATCCTTGATGCCATGCCCCCGTGGGAGGGTGGCGGCGCGATGATCGACCGAGTCACCTTTGAAAAGACCACCTATGCCCCCGCACCGCAGCGGTTTGAGGCGGGAACTCCCGCGATTGCCGAGGCCATCGCGTTTGCGGCTGCCGCCGACTACGTCGATGCGGTAGGCCGGGCGCGCATCCACGAAGCCGAGGCCGCGCTGGTACAGCGCCTGCGCAACGAACTGGGCGCGATGAACGATGTGACGTTGTATGGACCCGCTGACAGCGCCGGGATCGTCAGCTTTACGCTGGATGATATCCATCCGCACGACCTCGGCACCATCCTTGACGAGGCGAACGTCGCAATCCGCGCCGGGCACCATTGCGCGCAGCCATTCATGGATTATGTCGGTATCCCGGCAACCGCGCGCGCCAGTTTCGGGGTATATTCCACCGACGCCGATATCGACGCCCTGCTGAACGGCATCGCCCGCACCCGCAAGATCTTTGGCAAAGGATGATGAGATGAACAAGCCAGCCGATGAAAAGAGCTTCGTCGCCGCTCCTGCGTCCAATGATGAACTGGCGCAAAAGCCCCCGCGCGCTCGGGTTTCCGACGCGATTGAGGATGGCGAAGTCGCAGCTCCTGTTCCAGAACGCCGCCAGCGCGATTATCTCGAAGGCTTCCTTGCCGCCACGCCGCCGCAGGATGGACCGGGCGGCGCAGGCAGCGAATTGCAAGCGGATGTGATTGCGGCGCTGAAAGAGATTTTTGATCCGGAAATCCCCGTCAACATCTATGATCTGGGCCTGATCTATGGCGTCGAGGTTGATGACAATGCGGATGTGACCATCCTGATGACGCTGACCACTCCGCACTGCCCGGTGGCAGAAACGATGCCGGGCGAGGTTGAATTGCGCGCGTCCTCCGTCCCCGGCATCCGCGATGCCGAGGTGGAACTGGTCTGGGATCCGCCGTGGAGCCCGGAAAAAATGAGCGACGAAGCGCGGCTCGAACTGGGGATGCTGTGATGACCACGCTCAAACAACGCCCGGCCGCCGTCAACCTGACGCAAGGCGCTCAGGATCGCGTGGCGCACCTGATGAGCAAGGCGCCCGAAGGCGCAATCGGCGTCAAGCTTTCGACCCCGCGCAGGGGTTGTTCCGGTCTTGCCTATTCGGTCGATTACGTGACCGAGGAGACGAAATTCGATGAAAAGATCGAAACGCCCGGCGGCGTGCTGTATATCGACGGCGCGAGCGTGCTGTACCTGATCGGATCGACAATGGACTGGGTGGAGGATGATTTTACCGCCGGTTTCGTGTTCGAAAACCCCAACGCCAAGGGCGCATGTGGCTGCGGCGAAAGTTTCATGGTATAAGGCGGCTTATGCTTAGGCCTGACCCGCGCGACCGAGACGTTCTTGCCGATCTGGCGCGCATTGGCGCCGGACTGGGCACGGTGGCCATGTTGGCAATTGCCGCGTTGGCATCGCGCAAGCGGCAGGCCAAACCGGATATGCGCCCCGGCACGCGCAGTCTTGATGACATCCTGCGTGATAATCGAAATCGGCGTCGCAAACCGCCTGAAGCTGGCATTCCGGTGCCCGCCGTGCCGCCCGCCGGACCACTGCCTAAACTGGGCGGAGCCGAAGCGCCGCTCGACTTCGAGAATTAGGCCTTACTCTCCTGCCGCGATCCTCGCGATCAGGCGGCTTTCCAGCTCATCGACTTCGCCATCGGCGTCGATCATCGCTTCCAGCCATTGCTGCTCGTTATCGGTAACTTCGTTGCCTGCAGCCTCCAGCGCGGTGTAATCCGGCCCCGCAGCGCGCTGACCGAACACCTTGCCAAAATGGTTTGCAAACTGGGGCGCCTCTTTCATCACGCGTCCCAGGAACCGCCCGACATTGGGTCTGGCGTCCGCTACGAAGGCTTCCAGCTCCAACTTGCGTTCGTGGCTGACCTGCGCGTTTTGCAGCGTGAAACCTTTTAGGAAATTCGCCACGCCGTCGATGAACAGATCATCCCATTCAGGGGCGTTTTCGTCGGCCAGTGTTTCGTCCTTCAGTCGGAACAACATCTCTGCATCAAAGCGAGTCACCGCCGCCGGCCCATGTCCGCCGCTTGCGAAGATCACGCGGCGCACGATGCGGCATTCAGCTGAACTGATATGCGTGGCTGACAGCGCACCACCACAGCGTGTTGGCCCCGTACCGGTCAGCACTTCGCGCTCAATTTGGGCGAGCACATAATCTTTGAGCCTTACCGGAGTGTTTTCCGCGCGTTCGAGGATGCGAACCAACACCTCCAGCTCAGCCATGCTTTCGACCGCGCCGTCATGATCAACCTGCGCGATCAACCAACCGGCTTCGTCTTCGGTGCATTGGCGGCGCGGGGGGCTGCCATTCAGCACGAATTCGGTAATGGCCTCGCCGAAGAAATCGCACCATTCCTCGCTGCGATCGTCGAGCGCATTGTTCAGCGCGAACAGCGCTTCTGCCTCGTCGCGATGGATGATACCGTCGCCCCAACCCTGCTGGCGCAACGCCAGCACTTCTTCCGATGAAACCTGTCCGTCAGCCGCCGCTCGCTGGGCGAGTTCCTTGAAATGGGTCGTCATGGTTCTGGGTGCCCCTGTGGTGCCGTTTTAATATCTGCCACGGGGCATGGCACAACCATGCTTAAAACCGCGTTACCATGAAGCCTTATTGCTGTTTTTCCACCTCGCGGATGCAACTGGCGCGGTCGGTCGGGCTGCCGCCGTTGCGCAGGCGCGTCTCGACATGGGTGGCGACCGGCTGAGCGCCCGATGCCAGCGGATACAGGAAGATGTCGAGCACACACGCCTGCGATATGAATTGCAGTTTGCGCGCGTCCCCCTCGGTAAGGTCGATGCGTGCGGTGCCGAACCGGCGGGTCAGAGTCGCCGCCTCTTTGCCGATGATGCCGCCAATGTCGCCGCCCTGCATCACGCGCGGGTTCACGAATGTGCCGGTGGTCGGCGCGCCGTAGCCACTGCCACCTACCACCGGTCGCGGCGCGGAGGTTGCACGGGTTACCCCCCCGGTGCCCGAACAGCCTGCAATCGCCAGCGCTGCACAAATCACCACAAGCCTACGCAAAACCAATCTCCTTGCCCGCTTTTGCAGCCATTCGAAATTGCACCAGATGTGTCCCCACCGCTGCACCGATCACAGGGGCGACCAAATTGACGAACGGCACCAGCATCAGCGCCGCGATCGTTCCGCCCAGCGCAAACCGCTGCGATTTCGCGACCGGATTGCCCGATGTATCCCCACCGCAATGTCGCAGCCACGCCATATCCGTCAGCTCGCGTCCCAGCAGTACAGCGTTGACCAGCAGAAACACCACAGCCGGGCCAATCGCGGTGAACAACAGCAGCCCGGCTACCGGCAGGGCCAGCGCGTTGAACAGCAATGCACGGGTTGCACCTTTCAGCGAATTTGCGATGTCGCGATGGAGCGGCAGGGGCCGGGCCTGCGCTGCGGCCGCCGGATAATGCCGCGCCTCGACCGCGGCGACGATTTCATCTGCAAACAATTGCAGCACTGCAAGCGCCACCACGCGAAACAGCAGCCAGCCCGCTGCAATCGCGATGATCGCCGCCGCCGCTGCCTCAGCCAGTCCGCCAGTCGACCAGGAAAACCCTGTCCCGATCCATGTCAGCGCATAATACAGCGCCACGCCCAGCGCCACGAACACCGCCACGGTAATCGCTATTGTCTTTGCCAGAACCCGCATGATGGCGGGATCAGTCAGTTGGCCTACCGCCTTTGCAAGAGCTGAAAGTACCGCGCGCATCGTGGGTATCCGATGCGCTGCCGGGTTGCCCGCTGTCAAACCCGTTATCAAACTTCTTATGCCCCAAAATCCTTGGACAATGCGGCACGCGCGGCTAGGCGCTTTGCCAACGCCATCCGGCTCAATACCAACCAACAGGATATCCCCTCCGTGACTGACCCACGTTATGACGTTGTCGCCATTGGCAATGCCATCGTCGATATCATTGCCGCCTGCGATGAAGACACTCTTGATGAGCTGCAATTGGCGCGCGGCGGGATGACACTGGTCGATGCCGAGGGCGCAGACCGGCTGTATGACGCGATGGGCCCCGCGACCGAGAAATCGGGCGGTTCTGCAGCGAACACTCTCGCCGGGCTTTCGCAACTGGGTGTGCAATGCGCGTTTATCGGCCAGGTTGCCGATGATCAGTTCGGCAAGGTCTTCGCCCATGATATCCGCGCCGCCGGCATAGATTTCGACACGCCGATGCGCGAAGACGATCCGCCGACCGGGCGTTGCCTCATTTTCGTGACACCCGATGGCGAGCGGACCATGAACACGTTTCTGGGCGCGGGCCAGTTCCTGCCCGCAGCAGCGCTGGATGAAGACCTGATTGCAAGCGCCGCAATCCTTTATCTCGAAGGATATTTGTGGGATCCCGAAGAACCGCGCAAGGCGATGCGCCGCGCTATTGAGGTCGCACGCAATGCGGGGCGCAAGGTCGCCTTTACCGCCAGCGAGAGCTTTGTGATCGACCGCCACGGCGACGATTTTCGTGACCTGATCGAGAACGGCCGGATCGATATTCTGTTCGTCAATGAAAGCGAGCTGGCAACGCTGACCGGGGAAAGCGATTTCGAAGACGGTATTGCGGCGGTGGCTGGTAAAGTCCCGGTTCTGGTCGCGACCCGCAGCGAAAAAGGCGCGATTGCGATCGCAAACGGGGAGCGCGCCGAGGTCGCTGCCGAACCGGTGGAGCGGGTGGTCGATACAACGGGGGCAGGCGATCAGTTTGCGGCAGGGTTCCTGTCCGGCCATGCAAGGGGCGCCCCGCTGAAGGAATGCCTGCGACGCGGCGCGATTGCGGCGGCGGAAGTGATCTCGCATTACGGTCCCCGGCCCGAAGCCGATATGAAGGCGCTGATGGCAGAGAAGCTGTAATGCGTTGTCGCACAGGCGGGGGGGGCACAAGCAGGCGCGCACAGCTGACAGCGTGAACGGCCGGCTTTGAAACACTGTGCCTGATTGTGCGAACTGTGCACTCGGCGATCAGGGTGCCGGGCGATAATTGTCGGTTTGCAATGTCACCATGTAATCCGCGACCACTTGCGCTTCCTCTCGGCTAAGCTCGAACTCCATCAGATCGGGGTAGTTGTGCGCGTCGATCAGCCAGTTCGCCAGCGTGCGTTCCGAAAGTCCCCGGCGATTGGCAATGGCATCGAAAGGCGGCGCTGAGGGGTTGGGCGAGACAAACGGAGCCTGAACCCCGTGGCAATCCCCGCACCCCCCCTGCACCAGATCCGGCACCGGTACAGGTGCGGGCTGCGCTGCGGTTACAGCAGGCGGTCTATCGGCACTCTGGCAAGCTATCAGGCTGCAAAGTGCGATGATAAGGGCGACAGTATGGATGCGGTGTTTCATGCAACCCAAGTATCAAGATTGGGTGCGCTACGCATTGATCCGAATCAATCGCCGCGTTCGCGCGCCACTTCCCGCCAGCCGATGTCGCGGCGGCAAAAGCCGGTGGGGAAGTCCACCGCATCGACGGCGGCATAGGCGGCAGCCTGAGCCTGCGTCACAGTTTTGCCAAGCGCGGTGAGGTTGAGCACCCGACCTCCGCTTGCGACCAGCGCGCGATCCTCCAGGCTTGTGCCTGCAAGAAAGACTTTCGCGCCGCCCTCCTGTGCTGCGCCGAGCGCAATCGTGCCGCCCTTTTCCGGGGGGCCGGGATACCCCTTTGCCGCCATCACCACAGTGAGCGCGGTTTCATCGCGGAAAATTGCCTCCACCGTGTCCAGTTGCTCCTGCGCGCAAGCCAGCATGATCGCCGCCAGATCGCTTTTCAGCCGCATCATCAGCACCTGACATTCAGGATCGCCGAACCGGCAATTGTATTCGATCAGCTTTGGCCCGTCCGCCGTCAGCATCAGCCCGGCATACAGCACGCCCGAATAGGGCATCCCCTCTGCGCGCATGATGTCGACCGTGGGGCGAATGATTTCGGCAATCGCGCGAGCCTGCAAGTCCTGCGTGAGCACCGGGGCGGGCGAATACGCGCCCATGCCGCCGGTGTTGGGGCCGGTGTCGCCCTCGCCCACCCGCTTGTGATCCTGCGCGGTGCCGAACGGCAGGATCGTGGTGCCGTCGGTAAGCGCGAAGAAGCTCGCCTCCTCGCCTTCGAGAAATTCCTCGATCACGACCTCGGTGCTCGCGTCTCCGAATTGCCCGTCAAACATGCCCGCCAGCGCGATGTCCGCGCCTTCTATCGTATCAGCGATCACCACGCCCTTGCCCGCGGCGAGACCATCGGCCTTCAACACGAAAGGCGCGGTAAACCGGCTTAACGCAGCGCGCGCCTGTTCCACGGTCGTCGCGCGAACATACGCGCCGGTGGGGATATTGGCGCGCGCGCACAGATCCTTGGTAAAACCCTTGGAGCCTTCAAGCTGCGCGGCGGCGGCGGACGGGCCGAATACCGCGATCTCGGCAGCGCGCAGACTGTCGCCAAGGCCATCGACCAGCGGAGCCTCTGGCCCGATCACCACCAGATCGATGGTGTTATCCTGGCAAAATCGCACCACCTCGGCATGGTGGGTGGCATCCAGCGCGACCAGTTCCGCCTCTTCGGCTATGCCCGGATTTCCCGGCGCCGCGAACAGGCGGACAACGCTCGGGGATTGCGCCAGCTTCCACGCTAGCGCATGTTCGCGCCCTCCCGATCCCAGCAACAGGACATTCATGGCGCGCGCTCCCTCTTCATCTGACGATAATGGCGGGCTGGTAGCGCGAGTGGGCGAAGGCGACAACGCTCAGCCGCTGTCGATCACCGAAATATCCAGCATCCTCAAACGCACGGTGGAGGACCGGTTCGGGCATGTGCGCCTTCGCGGAGAGCTATCCGGGGTCAAGCGGGCGGCATCGGGCCACATGTATTGCGCGCTCAAGGACGAAGGCGCGGTGCTGGACGGAGTGATGTGGCGCGGCAATGCCGGGCGGCTGGCGTTTCTGCCCGAAGACGGACTGGAGGTGATCGCTACCGGCAAGCTGACGACCTATCCGGGCCGCTCGAAATACCAGATCGTGATCGACCATCTGGAACTGGCGGGCGAGGGCGCGTTGCTGGCGCTGCTTGAGAAAACCCGCGTGCGACTAGCAGGTGAGGGGCTGTTCGATGAAAGGCGCAAACGTCGACTGCCATTCCTGCCGCGCACTATCGGCGTGGTTACATCGCCAACCGGATCGGTTATTCGTGACATTCTGCACCGACTGGCTGATCGGTTTCCCACGCATGTGATCGTATGGCCCGTGCTGGTGCAGGGACAGGGCGCGGCGGAACAGGTTGCAACGGCTATACGAGGGTTTTCGGAAATTCCTCTAGGGGGGCCGGTAGAGCGACCCGATCTGGTGATCGTTGCGCGTGGCGGCGGTTCCATTGAGGACCTGTGGTGCTTCAACGAGGAAATCGTGGTGCGCGCCATCGCTGATTGTACCATTCCGGTTATCTCGGCGGTGGGTCACGAGACCGATACGACATTGGCAGATTACGCTGCCGATCGGCGCGCGCCCACTCCCACCGCGGCGGCAGAGATGGCCGTGCCCGTGCGCGCCGATCTCGACGCAACCCTCGCTGATTTCGCCGCTCGTCAACGGCGCGCGGTGCATCGACCGGTCGAACTGGGGCGTGAGCGACTTGAGGTGCGTGTGCGGAGGCTGCCCCGGCCCGAAGCAATTCTGCAACCTCATGCCCAAGGGCTTGACGATGCGAGCGAGCGCCTGCGCCGGGGGCTGACCGCGCGCGCGCAAACCGGGCGTGAGCGGCTGACGGCGATTGCTGCGCGGCTGTCCCCCAACGTGCTGACCCGCGTGCATCGCGATGCCGCCGCCAGCCTTGCCAATGCGCGGCTGATGCCTGCCCTGATAGAGCGCCCATTGGGTGTATCGCAGGGAAATCTCGACGATGCGGGTCAGCGTCTGGACCGGGGGCTGATGATGCGCGCGCAGACCGGGCGCGAGCGGTTGACCGGTATCGCCGCGCGATTTACCCCGATTATGCTGGCCCGCACACATCGCGATGCCGCCGCCAACCTTGCCAATGCGCGGCTGGCGCCTGCCTTGATACAGCGCCCATTATTTGCGGCGCGGGAAAAGCTTCACGCGCTGGCCCGGCTCGCCAGTCAGTTGCATCCCGAAAAACCGCTGGAGCGTGGCTATGCGATTGTTCGCGCGGCGGATGGCACAGCCGTAACAGCGCGGGCACAGGCGGCGACGCAGGCAGCATTGACGCTGCAATTCCGCGATGGGGAGCTGGGTGTTGTGCCCGCAGGATCATCGCCTTCCGCCACCGCTCCCGGCCCCTCAAAAAAGCCCAAACCTTCGCCCGCAAATCCGCGACAAGATGATTTGTTCGGCTAGGCGCATTTATGCTACGCTGCGCACCATGCTGATGTCTTCTTCCGAAAAGCCGGCCAAGCTTTACTACGGCCCTTCGACCTTTCGCGTGCTGCAGCCCGGTGGCCACGTACTGTGCGCCGTATCAGGCGTGACGATCCCGCTAGAGGAATTGCGGTATTGGAGCGCGGACCATCAGGAGGCGTACGCGACCCCTGAAATCGCGACCCGTCGGCTATTGGGTCAGGTATGACTCCCTGACAATGCGACGTCGCAATATGCTTGGAATGCTGGGCGCGTTCGCTCTGTCGGGATGCGCAACAAATGATCCGGCGCTGGGTGACAGCGCACGTTCGGGAGCGCCGGACGTTGCCGAGAGTGGCGCGGCGCAAGCGATTGAGCCTGTTCCGGTGCTGCAGAAGGTTGCCGCCACGCAGGCGGATGCGATGCGGTCGCGACGGATCCGGTTTTCGTTTGGCGCGGGGACGTTCACGCAGGGCGGTTATATTCGCGGGCTTGCCCCTGAGGGTACAATGCGTGCAAGCCTGGGTGATCAGGAACTGGAAATTGCCGCTGACGGTACGTTCTTCGCCGCCTTCGACCGCGACAGTCCGGCAGCGCTGGTTCTCAACGCGCAACTGGGTTCGGGGCAGTTTCATGGTGAGACGCTGACGATCGCGCCGCGTGATTGGCAGATTGAGCATATCGATGTCGCCAAACGCGCCGCCCGTTCCAGTGAGGTCTACTGGCAAAAACGCGAGCCCGAATACAACGCGATCAACGCGGCGCGAGCGCTGCGGACGGGAGCAACTGGGTGGCATCAGGACTTCATCTGGCCGGTGAAGGGACGCATTTCAGGCCGGTTCGGCCGCCAGCGGATCTATCGCGGAGAGCCGGGCGCATATCATTCAGGCATAGACATCGCGCCCGGCGCTGGAGCGCCGTTTGTCAGCCCAGCCGCGGGTGTCGTCGTGCTGGCGCGGTCAGGTTTCAGCCTTGAGGGTAACCTTATCATCATCGACCATGGCAATGGCCTAAACAGCGCATTCCTGCACGCATCGCGGATCGTCGTGAACGAGGGTGAGCGCGTGACTCAGGGCCAGCATATCGGCGATGTGGGCGCGACGGGACGCGCGACCGGCCCGCATCTGCACTGGAGCCTGAAATGGAACGAGGCGCGGCTCGATCCGCTGCTGTTTACCGGGCCGATGGAATGAGCAAAGCCAAGGCGCGGCGGCACGGAGCCGGGCGAGCGGAGCGGTGAAACAACGACGGCTTGCCCTGATCGCATTGCTGGCACTTGCAATCGCGCCGGGCACATGGGTGCGAACCCCGGTTGAAGAGGGTTTCGGCGGGTCGATAACGCTGCGCCGGGTACAGGGACCGTCCCCGACCGTGCGCGATGGCTGGCAATTGCGCGGCGTGTGGGAATACGAGGCGGAAAGCATGATGTTTGGCGGTTATTCCGCGCTGCTGGCGCTGGATGATGGAACCTTGCGAGCCTTCTCCGACCGCGGAACGCGCTTTACTTTCCTCTTGCCCGATCAACCACAACCGAGCGTGGTGCGAAACCCGAACGCAGGCTCTGCGCGATACATGGACGCACAACCGGTCGACGATAAATATTATTATTTCCTGTGGGATATCGAATCGGCCACGCGTGACCCAATGACGGGTCGATACTGGCTCGGCTACGAGAATTATCACGGATTTCAGAGTTTTTCCCCGACGAGTGAACCACAGGGTGTCCGCATCGTCGACAAGGAGGTGGAATGGCCCGGGAATTCGGGCGCTGAGGCGATGGTGCGGCTGAATGATGGCCGGTTCATGATAGTGCCCGAGCATGGGAAAGGCGGCCTAATGTACCCCGCCGATCCGGTCGACGGGGCCAAGGCTGCAAGTTTGATCTATCGATCGCCGATCGCGGGGTTTGGCATCACCGATGCCGTGCAATTGGGCGACGGACGATTGCTCCTGCTGTTGCGCAAGGTGGCGTGGGGCTGGCCGCCATTCGAAGTTCGGATCGCGATAGCCGACGTTCCGCAGGCAGGTGATCGCCAGGTTCTGGCTCCGCGGATCGTCTTGGATCTCACCGGCATAGTCCCCCGCGACAATTACGAAGGGATCACTGTGAGGCCGCAAGATGACGGAACGTCAGATATATGGCTGATTTCCGACGACAATCTATCGTCGATCCAGCGCACTCTGGTGGTTAAATTGAACTTTGATCCCGCCGCGGTAGGCGCACCGGTGTAATCGGCAAAACAAAAGGCGCGCGAGTAACCCTCGCACGCCTGCTTGTTTCGATTGGCCTTGCGGGCCGCGAATTACGCTGCGAGAGTTGCAGCCTTTTTCAGCTCACGCTTCACCTTGAGAGCGCGCGAAGACAGCTTTTCGTCCTTGGTCTTCAGCAACCAGTTATCCAGCCCGCCATTATGCTCTACCGATCGCAGGCCGTGCGTCGAAACGCGAAACTTAAAGCTGCGCTCAAGCTTTTCGCTCAGCAGCGTGACGTTCTGCAGGTTGGGCAGAAACACGCGCTTCGTCTTGTTGTTGGCGTGGCTCACGTTGTGGCCCGTCTGGCGACCCTTGCCGGTCAGTTCGCAAATACGCGACATGCTATCTCTCGTCTTGTTAAACAGTGGCGGGCGTCCAAAACGTGCCGTCGCCAGTTTGGCGGACCAGACACAAAGGTTTCCCGGGAAGCGCGCCGCATACCCACGCATCCCCGAATCGTCAAGCTGGAACAATATGCGATGTTCGTGCATTGCATTGGCCAAGCGCCTTGGAGACCGCATCGAGTCTATCTTTCGCGCCGTATGGAGGTACCTCATGAAGAAGTTTGCTTTTGCCACCCTGACTGCACTCGCCACGATGTCGCTGGCTGCGTGTGATGTTGACCAAACCGAAGAAGGCGATATGCCCGAAGTGAACGTCGAAGGTGGCAACCTGCCGGAATTCGATGTCGAAACTGCAGATGTTGATGTCGGCACCGAAACGACTACGGTTGAAGTTCCGACAGTCGATGTGGATATGCCCGACGATGCCGCAGGCGAGCCGGTTACCGGCAACGAATAAAGCTTTCGCAACGTGATCGGGATCGGCCCTCGTTGGCCTATTCCGGTCGCAATGCAGACCGCGCTCAATGCAGCGCGCGAAGCGGCGGCGGCAGGCGAAGTGCCTGTCGGCGCCGTTGTCGTTCGTGGCGAGCGGATGATTGCGGTGGCTGCCAATGCCACCCGCTGTCCGCCCGATCCCACGGGCCATGCAGAGATTCGCGCGCTGCGCATGGCGGCGCAGGCGCTGGGGCAGGAGCGGCTGACGGACTGTGATCTGTATGTCACGTTGGAGCCGTGTGCGATGTGCGCAGGCGCCATCGCCCACGCCCGGATCGCGCGGTTGTATTACGCCGCCAGCGATTCGAAAGGTGGCGCAGTGGAGCACGGCGCGCGCGTGTTTGAACACGAGCATTGCCTGCACCGGCCCGAAGTGCATCACGGTATGGGCGAGGACGAAGCTGCGGCACTGCTGCGCGCGTTTTTCAGGGAGCGACGGTGATTTTGGTTTGGCCCGGCAAACGCCCCGTGATGATATGCTTCACGGTGCAGGGCTCGGTAGGTTTTTCACTGAAGGCTCGACTACCCCAACGGCTGCCAGTTGGAACGAACCGATTATTGTAAAAAGACCAGGCCGCTCGGCGGTTACCCCGAATGGTGTCGAGATTGAACGGCGCGAGTTCAAGTGCAAAATTGGCCGTAACTCCGGGGCAGGAACCTGCAAATCGACGATCCCAAGCGAGCGATCGGGCCTTTTCCAAATCCCATATTGCCACGTCCTTGACCAACTGAAGTCGTGCGCGACCATTCTTGCAAACAACTGCGTAAAGACAGGCGCGTTCGCCCGAAGCGCGATTCTCGATATACCAGTTCGCAGACGCGACGAGTTCGTCTTTTGTCAGGTTTTGCCAGCTGAGAAAACGTAGGATCGCATCATAAACCCACAGCCCCGTGAACAGGACCGCCAGAATACCGAGCGCCAACAGGCAACCCTGTTTCAATTTTCGTTTCCTCACATCCCGCGCCAGATCTTTGCGCGTGCGGTATCCTTCGCCCCATACCTGCGCGCGTCGCAGCGAGTGGGGCGGAACCTTGGGCCGTAACACAGGCGCAATTCCTGCAGCCATCCGCGCTCGTTCAGCTTTACGCCCACCGCACCCGCGCTCCAGCCGGGATTGGCATCGGCGAACGCCTGACGGATGCGGCCTGCGGTTAGGCCGTCCTCGCGACTGATGCGATCGTATTCGGGGATGCGCAGGCTCTCCCAAAGGATACGGGTGACGCGCAGATAGGTCTGCGGCTTTTTCGTCATGCAGCTACCGTGTTTTGCCCATTGCCGCGCGATCAGGCGCGCGTTTGGCATCATGCACATGTTGCGGCGCAGATCGGCGGGAGTGAGCGCGTTCTTCGACCCGCACCATTGCGGCCAGGTGCCGCCGCCTTGCGGCCACAACCCGTGGACCACCATCGCAAAGCTGCCATTGCTGCCCGAACACTGCACCTTGTGGGCGGGCGCGCTTTCCCGCGGCTTGCAGAATTCCGGCGACCAGCTGAGGGCGAGGGTGTAGCCGGTGATCGGCACCCGGCGCGGCTTGCTGTCGGGCGCAATTTGCGGGACCGTAGATACGGCCGACGCGCGGCATTGATACGCCTGCGCTTGCGCTGTCACTGGGAGCACCAGCGCGGCAAGGCCAAGCGTGTATTTAAGCGAATGTTTCAAGATCGACCTCGCGTTTGCCGAACCACTCGTTCGCGCCGCGTGTAAACAGGAGTGCCACCGCCGACAGCGCGATCAACTGCCCCATCGCGATGCCCGGCAGGGCATACAACATGGTGAGATTGATGAAGATCAGCAGCACCTTCACGCCTGCCATAACAACGATGAAACTGCGCGCGAACCGGCTGGCCGACAGCCAGACGAGCGCGATCGGGATCAGCTCTATGGTGAACCACGCGCAACTTGTAATGATGGTCCAGTCGCGGTTCCAGTCCAGCCCAAGGCCAAGTGAGCGCAGAAACTCCTCCTGCGCGGGCAGATCGAACAGCGCGGTCGCAAGATTCCAGACTGCGATGGTGAGCAGGATTGCGGCGAAGAGGTTGATCGAAACCGGCCTTGGCCCCTGCGCGATCCTCATCATGGGCTCATCCCGGCTTCATACCGGCTTGAAATCCAGGCCGACATCGGCTGCGGGCGCGCTTTGTGTCAGCCTGCCAACAGAGACGTAATCGACCCCGCTTGCCGCCTTGGCTGCGATGGTCTGGAGGTTGATACCACCGCTCGCCTCGGTCGCGACGCGGCCTGCGACCAGTTCCACCGCCTCGTGCAGGGTTTCGGGCGTCATGTTGTCGAGCAGCAAGTGATGCGCGCCCGCCGCGATGGCGGGTTCGATCTGGTCGATCCGGTCGACCTCGCAGATGATCGGTTTGATCCCGGCCGCTGCGGCGCGCCGCACCGCTTCGCCCACGCTGCCTGCAACCGCGACGTGGTTGTCTTTGATCATGGCGGCATCCCACAGGCCCATTCGGTGGTTCTGCGCGCCGCCCATCCGGGTCGCGTATTTCTCCAATACGCGCAGGCCGGGCAGGGTTTTGCGCGTATCTAGCAGCGCACAGGTGGCGCTGCCTTTGCGCATCGCTGAGACATAATCGCGCGCCATGGTGGCAATGCCCGAGAGGTGCTGAACGATGTTCAATGCGCTGCGTTCCGCCGTCAGCAGTGCGCGGGCGTTGCCGGTGAGGTGTATGAGATCGGTGCCCGGTGCAACACTGTCGCCATCCGCCACCAGCGCGGTGATCGCAACCTGCGGATCGAGCGCGCGGAAAAACGCCTCGGCCAGTGGCAGGCCCGCCACAACAATCGCATCGCGGCTGTCCATCACGCCAGAAAAGCGCGCATCGGCGGGGATCACGCTGTCCGAAGTGACATCGCGCCCGCCGCCCGGGAACGCCTCACCCAGATCTTCGGCAATGGTTTCGCGGATAAACCGGTCAAGGTCGAAGCCGGGGAGGGTAAAAGCGGTCATGAGGGCTGTGTGGCCGTTTTCTTGTTACGCCTCAAGCGCCGGCGTTCGCATTGCGGACCCTGCGGGTCCGAAGCCGCTCACCCGGTCGCTGACCTCGGTCCGCCAAGACCGCAAGCCCGACCGGGCGCCCGCAGCGGGAGCAGCTACGCTGCGCGTCTAGCGAGGACGCTCACGCGGATGCGTGAGCGCAACACAAATCAGTGCACGAACCGCGCTACCACGTCGCGATAGCTGCGCGAAACCTTCACTTCCTGTCCGCTGTCCAGCACCAGGAAGCATTCGCCATTGGTATGCGGCTTTACCTGCCGGACAAGATCAAGGTTGACGATGGTGGAGCGGTGAACGCGCTGGAACTTGCGCGGGTCGAGGCGGCGTTCCAGATCTTTCATCGTTTCGCGCAGGATCAGCGAATTGTCGGCAGTGCGGATGCACATGTAATCGCCCGCTGCCTCGATATGCTCGATCGAATCGACCTCCACGCGGAAAATCTGGCCGCGATCCTTGACGTTGATAAGCTTTTCAAACCTGTCGGCGCTGTCCGAAGGCTCGCCGTCGGTTTCGCTGAACTGAGCCGCGCGGTCGGGCGCGACTTCGGCCAGCACGTCGAGCAATTGTTCGGCATCCTCGGTAGATTTCTTCTCCGCCAGGCGCTGGCGCACGCGCTCCACCGTATCGGCCAGTTTGTCCTGATCGACCGGTTTCATAAGGTAATTGACTGCATTCGCCTCAAACGCGCGGATCGCGTGTTCCTCGTATGCGGTCACAAACACGAATAGCGGCGGTTCAATTTCCATCACGCCCTTGACCACGGAAAATCCATCAAAGCCGGGCATCTGAATGTCAAGAAACACCAGATCGGGCTTTTCGGTCTTGATCTTGCGGATGGCTTCGCGACCATTGGAGCAGGTGTCGATCACCTCGACATCGTCAAACGGTTCGAGCCGCAATTGCAGGCCCTGAATAGCGAGTTTTTCATCGTCGACGAGGATGGTGCGAATGGTCATGATTTACGATCCAATTGCAGGATGAGTGTTAAGGTTGGGCGCCTGCGAAGGGGGGTCAGCAGACGTCGTGCGAGTTTCAGGGCCAGAATCGGAGCGAGCATCGAGACTGGCATCGGGGCGGTTGTCATCGCGGCTCTGCTGGCCCGGTTTTTGTGAACGGTCACTGACAGTTTCGACCAATCGAGCCTCCTCGCGCGCTGAATCGAATGGAATCTCTATGAGAACGGTGAATCCGCCCCCGGCCTGCGAGCGTGCTTCGAACACATGACTGTCACCGTACGCCTGCGACAACCGGTTGCGGATGTTGGCAAGGCCGACGCCGGTTGAAACGAGAGCGTCAATTGCAGCGGGCTGCATTGCAAGCGGATCGGCATCCAGCGCCTGCTCCGCTGCATGCATGCCCAGTTCTGCACCCGGCCCGGTATCCTCCACGCTCAATCGCAGGCGTTGGCCAACGACGCGGGCAATCACTGAGATGCGCGCGCCTTCCTCTTGCGCGCCGACCGCGTATTTGATCGCATTTTCGACCAGCGGTTGAAGCAGCATGGACGGCAACAGCGCATCGCGCGCCTGCTCGTCAATCTCGAAATGGGTTCGCAGTCGCTCTTCGAACCGCATCCGTTCGATATCGAGATAGAGCTGCAGCGTCTCGATTTCCTGATCCAGCGTCACCAGGCTGCCCGGTTCCGCAATCAGTGTATGCCGCAGGAACCCCGAAAGCCGGGTCAGCATGGCGTTGGCCTGCTCGGTCTGTTTGAGCAGGACCAGAGTGCTGATCGAATTGAGCGTGTTGAACAGGAAATGCGGGTTAAGCTGGTATCGCAACATGGCAAGCTGCGCAGCTGTGGTCTGCGCCTCCAGCCGTTCCAGCCGATCCGCCTGTTCCTCCACCGTCAGGAAGAAATTGATGGCGTAATACAGCGCGCTCCACCCGCCCAGCAGCGTCAGCGGGATGAACGACAGGCCGATGAAACGTTGCACAAAGCTGGAATCGCGGGTTTCGCCGTAATAAATTCCCTGCACCCACGCATCGATGGAGGCGTGGATTACCACCGCCACCATGAGGACAATGGCGGTCATGCCCCACGTGACCAGCGGCGTGCGCCCGATCAGCCCGCGATAGATCACGGACAGGACGACGCTGAGCGAAAAGCCGGTCACGGTCGTCACCAGCAGGATGGTGAGCAGGCTCAGCGGCTGATCGTTGGCAATCGCAGTGACGGCGCGCAGCAGGAACCAGCCGCCCCATCCGGCAAGCTGCAGGTTCCAGAACGCCCGGTTCTTGCTGGCGAAAAACGGCGCCGGCTGAATCTGGAGCATCTGCATGGATCGTGGCATCGTTCTGGGCGGGGATCGGGCCATAAGAACAGTGTTACCCGATTTTGCGCGCGGTTAGCAGGGTGAATTTGGAAACGGGCCGCGGACACCGTAAGCGATGCCGGACATCAGCGAAGGATCGGCACTCGCTCAATCGCCTTCGCCCCGGTCGCTGCGCGCGATCTCCAGGCCCTTTTCAGGGTCAATCTCGCGGCGAAAATAGACCGACCAGTCCGCCTGCCCGTCGCTCGCCATCAGACCGGAAATAATCGGCAGCTCGGCGGCGATGAATTCGGCGCGTTCGTCCCACCCATCATGCGTGCGCGCGCGGAATATGCCCAGATCGTGATCCTTGCCCCACTTCGTCATAAAGCGGTACGCCGCAGCCGGATCGTAGCCCGCATTGGCCAGCAGCCATGGCATCAGCCGGTCGGCCTCCCGCTCTGTCAGGCGGACATTGCGGCGCTTGCGCTTGTTCCGGTCGAGCCAGATGGTGTGACCCAGCAGGTTGTGCGCAAGCTCATGTGCGACGACCCCGGCAAAGATATCCTCCTCATAGGTAAAGCCCGGAAAACGCGCGCCGATCACAACCCGGTCACCGTCTGCGACAGCGCGGCGCGAATCGCCAAAATCTCAAACCGGGTGGCGCACACGGGAACGGGCGCAACCTTGGCGGTATCGCCATTAGCAAAGGAAAATGCGATCTCGCCGTTGTGAGAAAGCTGCATGTCGATCCAGTCATGGGCGCGTGTCAGGCGTTCCCAGTGCATCCGGTCCTGCGCGGTCCAATCGTTGGGCTGTGCATCGGCAATGCGGACCACTTCGCGATTGCGGGCAAACGCGTCGGAAAGACCCGAAGGCGATCCGCTCGCCGCGGTCTGCACGGCGAATGCGCCGTTGAGGCCGAGCGCGGCGCGGGCGATATCGGGGCGGCCATAACTGGCGGTATCCTGCAATTGCAGCCCGATAGAGGGGATCACGCGATTGCAAAATGGCGCGTTGCCGCGCACCATTTTCCACCCCACATCCTGCAAACGCTGATCCATATCCTGAAATTGGCCGATGGCAGCGCGCTCTGCCGCCAGATCTATACCGGTAAGGTCGGGCGCGACTGCCGATAGTGGATTGGCAAGCGACCCCAAGACAACCGCCGTCGCAATATGCGCAACGATCTGTCGCATCAGCTTTGACCTTGCGCTCCTGCGCCAGCACCAGATGTATTGGCGGGCGCGCTGGTGGGAAGCGGGCCGGCGGTGGCAATCGCTTCCTTCAGGCCATCATATCCGATCGCGCCGCCGATAGCCTTGTCCCCGGTAACCCAGGCGGGCGTTCCGGAAAAACCGATGGTGCGCGCCAGCGCCTGATTTCGCGCAAGTTCGATGCTGACCGGTTCGCTCTGCGCATCGGCGACTGCGCGTGCCAGGTCCAGCCCTGCCGCGCGCGCCGCTGCCTGCACACTTTCTGGCGTTGCTGGCCCAAGCTTGAACATCTGTTCGTGGAACGCGCGGTATTTGCCCTGCATCGCCGCGGCCAGCGCCATGCGCGAGGCAACTTCGCTACCTTCGAAGATAGGCCATTCGCGCACGATCACCTTCAATTGCGGATCGTCAGCAATCAGTCTGGCGACATCGGCTAGGCTCGCCTCGCAGTAGGGGCAGTTGTAATCGGTGAATTCAACAAGGGTGCGCGAACCATCGGGGTTGCCCAGCACGGCTCCCGGGAAGGGTGCGAAAACGTCGCCTCCCGCCTCTACCAACCGGGCGGATGCCTCGCGCGCCTGCAGCGCTTCGGCCATTTCTGGCAGCACTTCCGGATTATCGAGGAGGTAGGCGCGCGTGCGATTGTCCGCCGCACTATTGCCAAGCCCGGTAAGCGACCAGATCGCTGCCCCCAGAAAACCGAATGCCATTGCGAGCAGCGCGGTCAGCAGTGCGGAACGGATACCGCCTGTTGCCGATGCCGAAACTGTAGTGCTGTCTGTCATATCGCGCGTGTTAGCGCGTGTCGCGGTAGAGCGCCAGATGCGCCGCTGCTATCGCCGGTCGCGCAATTGTTCGAGTGCGGACCGCGCCTCTAGCGCGATGTCCTGTGCGCGGATCCAGTCTGGTGTGCCGTGCGGCAGTCCCGATTCCGCAGCCTGTGCGTTGAGCAATGCGGCCGGGTAGGATCGGCTCATAACCTGTTGTTCCGCACTGGCAAGCCGCGCGCGCGGTTCATCTCCGCGTGCGGCGTACACAACGCCAAGCTGATACCAGGCGAATGGATTGAACCGATCCCTGCCAACCGCCGCCCGCAGCACTTTCTCCGCCTCGGCAAAATGGGCCTCGTCCTCGGTTGCGATCAACGCATGGCCGAACATCGAGGCGATGAGCGGCTGGGCGCGGGTAAGGATCGTCGCACGTCGCAGCGGCGCAAGCGCATCCACGGGCCGCCCGGATTCCAGCAACACCTGCCCTTTCAGCTCAAGGTAATAGGGGTTGTCAGGCTCTTCGGCCAGCAGGCTTTCCGTCTCTGCCAGCGCCTTTTCGATCCGCGCATCCTTGTGAAAAGCATAGGCGCGGGCATAGCGCGCTTCGACGCTGGTATCGGTTTCCGGATACAGCGACATCGTGCGGTGCGGTTCGGCGATGAAGCCATACAATTTCGCGCGCACCTTGATGAAGCGCTCCTGCAATTCGGCATCGCCGGGCTCTGCCCATGCGCCGTCCTGCTCCAGCAATTCACGCAAGGTCGCCACGCGATCACCTGATAGCGGGTGAGTACGTCCATAGGCCGCTTCATCGGCCTGGCTGTATCCGCGGCGAATTTCGAAACTGCGCAGCCGCTCGAAAAATGAGATCATGCCGCGGCCCGAAATGTCCGCTCCCGCAAGGTAGCGAGCGCCTGCCAGATCGGTGGATGCTTCCTGATCGCGATTGAAGCTGAGGAAATTGGCAACCCCGGCCTGCATACCAACGCCGAATAGCCCCATCCCGGCCTCTGGCGGAGCGCCTGCCAGCACGGCACCCACGCCAGCCAACAGCGACAGCAGGGTGAGGCCCTGCATCCCCGATGTCCGCTCTTCAAACCGGGTAACGTGTCCCGCAGTGATGTGGCCGAGCTCGTGCGCAAGCACGCCCTGCACCTCGTTTGCCGTCTCTGCCGCGTTGATGAGGCCGGTGTGGACATAAATGATCTGCCCCCCGGCGACGAAGGCGTTGATGGAAGGATCGTTGATCAACACAACTTCGACATTGCCGACATCCAGCTCGCTCGCTTCGACCAGCGGGTTGAGCATGTCAGCCAGCAGCGCCTCTGTTTCGGCATCGCGCAGGCGCGACTGAGCGCTGGCCGGAGCGAAGGCGAAGGTGAAGGTCGCGACCAGCGCAAGAACGAATGCGGGAACTGTGCGGAGGGAGCGCATCAGCGAACCATAGCGCGGATCGGCCTGAACGGGAAATGAAAGCGTTGCAGCAGGCGATCTAGCGTTGCTGCGGCAGGGTGGTTGCGGCATTCGATCCGCCCGTGACCTCATGCGCAAAATCGGCAATCGTGCGAACCACATCGCGGCGCCCCCTCAACGGCGCAGCCATCGCGATCAGTGGATCGTTATGCGAGTTGCCGGGATATATCCTGAGCGTCACATTCCCGCCAAGGCTCTCGATCTCGCGGGTCAGATTGCGTGAGTTGTGGATGCCCACCACATCATCGTCGTCGCCATGGATCAACAGCATCGGCGGGGCGTCGCCGCGCACATGAGTCGCGGCCTGCGTCGCCTGCGGATCGGGCGCAGGGCCGAAGGCATTGATTGTGGACGCGCGGGCATAGGGAAAGAAATCATAGGGGCCAGCAATGCCCACCACGCCGGAAATGGCATCGGCATCCATACCCAAACGTCCGAGCCATTTCCGCTCCAGCGCGGTCATCACCACGTTGTATGCACCTGCCGAATGCCCTGCGAGCACCATGCGATCAGGATCGCCGCCGTATGTCGCAATTTCCTGCTGCGCCCAGTAAATTGCGCTGGCGGTATCCTCCAGCATGGCAGGATAGATTCCATCTGGCGCGTCTTCCTGCACGAGGCGATATCCGACCAGCACAACGATAAACCGTTCTGGTACAAAAGCGCGTGCGAAGAAACCATAGTCTTCAGGACTGCCCGAGTGCCAGCCGCCTCCGTGCGCAAAGATTAACACCGGCAACGAGGGTGCCTTACTGTCGCGGTTCTGAGGCCCCCAGACGATTACCTGTTGCCGTGGGTGCTCGCCAGTCGCAATCGTGGCGAGAAGGGCAGCATTGTTGCTACCTCCGGCCACTCGGTCGATCGCGCTGACGACAGCTGGCCCGTTGCGCCAGATTGCAAATTGCAAGGCTACGCCGACGACCACGAACAGGGCGACGAGCGCGCCGATTGACCACAGGATAATACGCAAATTTCACCGCCTCTGGCCGCAATTGTCAGGTTGAGACAGGTCTAACCGGAGCCGACGGATACGTATAGGGGCTGTGGGGTGGGTCGATCACCCAACCAGTTTACGTGCAGCGCGTTCGATCAGTGCGATGTCCTCTTCCACTTCGCCCAGCACTTCGACGGCGGTGCCCGATCCGCGCCGCACCATCACCAGCGCAAATTCCGGCCCTTCAGCGCTGATCGCATCGAAAGTGAGCGCTTCGAGTTCGCGCAGCTTTTGCGCAAGCGCTTGGCGAATCTGGTCTTCCGGCTCAACGGTCTTGCCGCTTTCTTCCCGGCGCAAGCGGCGTTCGGCCGTAACCACGCCTTTCAGCCCGCCATCGGCGTCCGAAAGGAATTGCGACAACGCGCCGCGTTCCAGCCCCACCCGGTGTGCATGGCTCAGCACGGCGGCGTATTCGGTCAGGCGCGTTTTGTCGTAATCGGCGCCGAACACCAGTTTAACCACCGGCGTCATGGGCGCGCGTTCCTGCACGGCAAGCCCGCTTTGTTCGATCAGCGCGTCGTAGTCTTCAGGTGCCTGCTGTGCCGCGAGCGAGAAGTCGTAGGCACGGCCCACCGCTGCATACAGCGCGTGACGGCTGCGATCTTCGGAAGCGCGGGCATTATGCGCCAGCTCCCGTGCAGAGGCGAGGCAATCGTAAAGGTCGGCATCTTCTGGAAGGTGTCCGACAGGCTGTTCGGTTTCCGTATGATTGTCTGCCGTGATGTTACGGTCAGAATCCGAACCTTCATCAGGCTCGGCATCACAATTCTCGTCTGCCTTTGCGAGACGGTCATCGGTGCTGTCAAAACTGGCATCATCGGCCTCTGGCGCGGTATGCGGTGAACCGAATACATGATCGACACTGTAATCATCAACGTTGTAATCCGCCGGATCGAAGCGGTCCGCGTCCAGATCGACAGCTTTCTTGGGAGGGGTTTCGATGTAATCGGCAAGCGAGGCAAAAGTGTAAGGCTTTTCGCTTTCGTCGTAATCCTCGTCCTCTTCGTCCACATCCGGATCATCGAGCGCGTACTGGCCGAAATCGGGCATCGGCAAATCGTCGTCGGCATCGACAACGGAGGTTTTGAGCAAAGAACCGCAACCGTTATCCACTTCCGAACCAGCACCAAAAGCGGCAACATTGTCATGCGCAAACGCATCCACGGGCTTGGCCGGAGCGAACTCGGTTTCGTTCTCACCTTCATCCTCGCCGTCTTCGTGCGCGGGGCTATCGGCCCAGTCAGCCATTATGTCTTCATTGCGAAGGAAATGGTCAGCGTGCTCGCCAAGATATTCGCTTGCGTTGCCAGCGTCCTCTTCGGCGTCAAGCGCCTGGTCTATCTCCAGCAGCAATTCATCCGCGGTCGCCTGGTCGGCCATTTCTTTCCAGTTGATGACGCCATAGATGAAGTCGATTGTTTCATCGTCGCTCGAAAACGGCAGCAGGATACCACGATACAGGATTGCCTGGGCGCGCTGGTTTACGAATTCCGCTTCAAATCCGATCGGAGCCTGATTGGCCATGATCTGCATGTAATGATCGGTGATACGGCTGAGCAGCGATCGCGGCGGCACGTCCGAAAGCCGGTGGATCACGCCTTGCGCACCGCATTCCTCACCCAATATGGGGCCGAGATATTGCACCACCGGATCTTCAATCCCGGCCGAGAAATCCAGCAGCACGGAATGCGGACCGAAATCGGGCAGATCGGTGGGTTCCAGATCCTCGATGGAGGGGAAGGTGCGCTCACCCAGCAGGCTGGCCCAATGATTGTAGGCGCGCACTTGCATGCGGCGTTCGTCCTGACCGATTGCCAATGGCGGCAGATCGCGCAGGTTTTCCGGGTGGTGATCATCTGACCCGAAATCCGGGCTGTCTTCAAAGATATCTCGATCAGCCGGTTCGCCCGAATCGAATGCGCCGCGCAACGTGTCCATGGCCATTCTTGCCCCTTGTATAACGTGTTGCAACCGGTTCTGGCGCGACGTGGTAAACATCACGTTAAGTCGCGCCGGGTTTCCTCACGACTTGAAAAAGGTGGCTACCTATGCCGCCGATGGTTACGTTTAGCCGCCATCGGCCATGTTCGATCCGGCAGCGACCAATCAAAGGAAATAGCGCATCCGGATAGTCATTTTCTGGTTTGCACCAGAATAACGGAACACCGCGTCGCCAAACTTGGGCGGAGCCATCTGCACCTCGGCATCGCGCGAAAAGCCGAAGCCTTCCCGCGGCATCATACCCAGAGCACGGTTGGCCTTACCGTCATTGTTCTCATCATGCAGCAGCGCGACCGCATAATCGCCCGGCTCCACTCCGATGAAACGGATCGTCACCGTCTTGCCAGCGGGCACCACAGTGCGGTGGGCTGCCGGATCTTTGCGACATTGCGGGAAAACATTCTCTTTGGTCGTCATGCAAGCGCGCACGACGCCTTTGGTCGAACGCAGATCGGTGATGGTGATCACCACCTCTCCCTCATTCTTAGGACCTGCGCCAGATACCGCAGATGCGCCCAGAAATATCGCTCCGCCCGCCGCCGCCGCGAAACTGACGCGAACTGCCCGTTTATGCAAGATTGTGTGCCCCCGTCTGCCCATACTGCCGACAAATCCCCGGGTGGGCCTGCCGGCTACCGGCTCGTCGATCAAGGAAAGTGCGGTCGCCGATGGCCCAAGTGCTGGCGCCGTCGCCCCCCGTTGCCATCCACCATCCGTTTGGAGAATCCGCGATCGGTCCCGCACAGGCGGTCCCAAACCCGGAAATACAGACCGAAATTGCATCTATATTCCTCGTGATGGCGTTCATGGTGGCTGGCTGTTATCAGCCAATTTCCCAACGTTGAATGAACAAGCCTTCGCGGAAATATCTCCCACCCCATGTGATTGGTCACACCCATGACCGTCGCAATGGCCAGAACCACGCCCAGCATGACGATATGGATTGGCACGATGAACACCATAATTGGCACGACAATCGCGCCGCTCAATGATTCAATCGGATGAAAGCTCATGGCGGTCCAAGCCGTCGGCGGACGGCTTTGATGGTGCACAGCGTGGGCCAGCCGGAACAGGCGCGGCGTGTGCATTGCGCGGTGGGTCCAGTAAAACCAGCTGTCCTGCACGAACAGGTAGATCAGAACTGACACCGGCAGATACCACAGCGGCCATGTGTCAAAACCGGAATAGATCGCCGTCCAGCCGTGGTGCTGCCAGCCCCACAGGATCAGCCCGGTCGGCGCGCCATAAATGATCGCCGCAACCATCGACCAACGGATTTCGCGCGCAATCTGCGGGCCCAGACCAGCGTACAATGCCGGTCGCACGCGCTGAGTGACCAGAGCGAAGGCACCGCTAACCAGCAGATACCGCAGCGCGACGATCGCCGACACCGCGGCACCTGCCAGAACGGCAGCCAGCCAAAGGGGAATATCGCCCGGTATCATCGTCAAAGCCCGTCCACGGCCCTGTTATGCAGATGGCGCGGCCCAAATAACAGCGTTGATTTCGCCCCAATCGTCATCCCGACGCCTGCCCATCATCACTCAGCCGATAGCGTCGAAATTGGCGCATTGCGGATCGAGCAACGCAGTGTGCCGGCGCATGGCAATCCGCGCCAAGCGTTCAACCTGCACCTTGCGACGGGCTGCGGCCAGGCGCGTCAAAGGAGCCTGCCGCACAATCTCCGCATCATAGCCATCAGCGACGATCACGCCGCTGAGTTCGGGTTCATAGGCGCTGCTGCCGAGCGGCGCACGGTCCAGTTCCGGCGACACACCCCAATAAAACCGGTCGCAATAATCGAGGTAATCGGGCCACTTGCTGTCCCCCAGAAGATCGCCGCGCGCCACCTTTATCTCGACGATAATAATCAGACCCTTGGCATCTATTCCCATCAGGTCGGCGCGGCGAGAGTTCTGCAAAGGCACCTCAGCGGCGCACCAGATGTTGTTGCGTGCAAACAGCCGGGTGATACCGCGCGCCACGTCTGCCGCGACCGGACTGGCAATGGGCGCCGCAACAGGTTGAACACCATGGTCTGCGCTAACCATTCGCGAATCAAGCATGTGAGAGAGAGTACCCGTCATCCGCAAACGCTGGAACATAGGCGGAACATAGTCAAGCTAAACGTCAGCTGTGCGAAAGCTCGTCTTGATCGGCAACGCATGATTGCGAGGCGTCTGGTATCACTTGCCGCAACACCGCATCGCGCATTTCGTGAAATTCCCGCCACAACGCCAGAGCAGGCGCATGCCCGGCACCTCCGCGTCGTTCGATTATCGTCAACGCAGCAAGCCCTGTCTGCATCATCGCTACCATATCCTCGATCCCTTGCATCATGAGCGCACGCCGCCATGGTGCGGCATCAGTAAGGTGCAAAGGGAGCGACGCAATTTTTCCAGCATACGGCTCAACTGAAAGCTGTGCCGTTCTGGCCACCCGAGTCGCCTGTTCGTGCAAGGACCGCCATTGCAACGCCAGCGCGGCATCCGCAGAAGCGGGCTCTGACGGCCGCAGAAGCGCTGCGGTTTCGCGCATACTACGCGCCTGATCGGGATGAAGTACTGACATATCGCAAAACTTTATGCCCACGGTCTTACCGGAGGGTTAAACCGCGGGCATGAAAGGTTGCTATAACGGGCCGCCCATGCCTGATTGCTCGCAATTGCTGGACTGCGATTATTGACTGGCAGCAAGTGCTGCGACTTGCTAAACGCTTGCCCGCGCCAAACCGCGCAAACCGCCGTCAAGGCACCGGCACCCGTAGCTCAGCTGGATAGAGCGCTGCCCTCCGAAGGCAGAGGTCACAGGTTCGAATCCTGTCGGGTGCACCAGTCAACTGCATTAACGCATTGTTTTTGAGCGGTTTCTCGAAAAATCGCAGAATGTGTTCCTACGATTGGCCCCACACGATGTGAGGGCTTTCTCAGTACATTACGGGGTGCGATGGCATCCGCGGGGATTTGTGCCCGCAGCTTCGCGTCACTATCTAGAATCTGTCGATGGGATTTATCTCTACGATTTCGAGCATTATCTCTTGGCCATCATGATGGTAACCGCGCGCAAGGATATGCACTTCGCCAGTGTGATGATGGAAATTTGGATGGGCAACCAAAAAGACGTTGCGCTTTCGCGTTTCGAATGCCGGTAGCCCGGCACTTTCAACAAAGCGACCTATCAAACTGAGCTGTTGCCCATTCTCAATCTCGCGCAGGAGGCGGTTCGTTTCCAGCTTTGCGATTTCCCATCGCCGCCTTTCCGTAGCAGCCGAGTCGATCGCCTCGATAAGGTCAAGAGGTGGTATTTCGTGCTCTGGCAGATTTTGCTCCCCGAATGCCGAAGATACATGGACGATGTCGCCGTCAATCGGCCCAAGAATTTTTCGCGCTGGTTTGGCCAATTCACCATCTTGCATAGCTTCAACGATCAAGGGTGACATTGCTGCGGCAGCACTAGCCAAGACCGTGGCAATACCGATTGGAATCAGTTTCTCTTGCGCTTTTGCTGAGCGCTCTGCTGCATCAGCTGCTCTTTCCTGTGCGGCCACCTCGCGTTCGCGCAGAACCGCCTGACGAGCTTGCTCTTCATCGAAATCTTGAGATCTCAGCGCTGCGCGTGCTCGCTCGCCGAGACGGATAGCTCGGTTTGCAGCCACGCCTACGAAAGAACGAATACTCAGGCTGCCGGCTTCAATGGAATTCACATAGAGAATCGCATTCCGACCAAGATTTTCGGGCCTGCGAGCAAACTTCTCCATTGCGAGAAGAAGTTGCCGGACTTCCGTGAAAGAGGGCTGCTCGGAAGTTTTGAAGTAGAGAGCTATCTCATTTGTAGAGAGCGCTCCTGCCCCATACCTTTCTGGCAACATGTAATCCCCCCTGAAGTGCGCAATCCTGTTTCATAGCGCGCTCAAAATTGAAGTCCATCGATACCCCAGACGTCCGCATGGGGGCGCAAGCGCCATTTTTCATGACTCGAAAGGTGGCGATATGTTGAGTTTGCATGTCACCACATTCTTCGTAACCTTGACCTGCTCGAGACACAGCTGGAACACTTCGCGGTTCTCATTCAGTATACTGTGAATCTCGGCCAATTCCTCCCAAGCTTCGGGGTTCTGTGACCGTATCAACCGAATGCCTGCTTCCACGATGGTTGGCTCGCTGACGGCCTTGCGAGCCATCCGCTCGGGCCAATGCCAGCGTTCAGGCACGGCGCGGGCGATAGTTCCGGGCAGGATCGACCAGAGCAGGATGCCGGCCAGCACGCCCATGCCAGCAAAACGCCAGGTCTGATGCTTCTGCTCGGCCTCGGTGCGGACACGCCCGACGAGTGCGGCAAGCCGACCGGTTGCAAGGTCGAGGTCTTTGCGGCCCTGCCGGAACAGGTCGCTGCTGTCGCGCAGCATGTCGAGCGAGGCGCGCTTGATCTGAACTGCAATGTCTTCCGGGCTCAGCTCGATGGCAGGTTTGCTTCCGATTGCGGTCAGCGTCTTGGCGACCTGTGCCAGCTGATCGGCCATCTGGCCGAGCGTGGCGGTGTAGTCGGGGATCACGATGTCGGCTCGTTCTCTCGCCATGTTTTGGACCGTATGGCGCAGCATCGCCATTTCGCCTTCGAGACGGGCGAAGGCTTCGGTCGCGGGATCTGTTTCTGTCTCGGCTTCAGGTTCTGGCTTCGGGGCGGGTGGTTCCTCGACTTCAAGGTCCAGTTGCACTTCTTCGATGTGATCGTCTTCCATCTTGCTGCTCCTAAAGGCCCATCCCAAGATCGCGGGTGCGCTCGCGGGAGAGGGTTGCGGTGAGTTCGTTTGCGATGCTGCGCTCGGGCTTGGGATCGATGCCGAGTTCGCGGGTCTTGCCGCGCAGCAGGCCTTCAACCTGCGGATCGCATTCAAGCCCCTTCGCCAGCTCGTTCTGCTTGGCCGACACGCGGGCTACTCCGGCACGGTCACCTTGCTGCTCAAGCTGCTGGCGCGCCGCGCTCAGCCCCTGCCAGTCGCTGACAAAGCGTTCGCTTCGCAACGCTGGATCGGCGCGCACGGCGGCCTCTTGGCTCATGGCGCGCATGGCTTCCATGCTACGCCCGCCTGCGGCCTCTGCTATCAATTCAGGACGCCGCTCAAGTGCCTTGGTGAGATCGGTGGCGGCATGCGGCCGGATCGCTTCGAGCGCCTTTCCTGCCTTCTCCAACGCGTCCTTCTGGTGCGGAAGGACGGGCAAGCCCTGGGCCTCCATCGTGCCGATATCGCCAAGCGCACGGGCGTAGCGTTCGATGGCGCGGCGCTGCTCGTTCTGCGTGTTTGCCTGCGCCGGGATTGGCTCAAACTGGCGGGCCTGCGGACGGAAGTTTCGGAAGATGGATTTGGCGCGGGCGGGCACGTGCCGAACCATCTCCATGACCCGCTCACGGAAGCTGATGCCGCGTAGCTCGGCAAAGGCCTGTTCGGGCTTGTAGTCGCCCGCCATATCCTTCCCGCGCTCGCGGCTCAGGGTGCGGACAAGCTTGGACTGATCGGCAAAGTCATCGCGCCCATAGTGTAGCGCCAGCCCGTCGCGGTGGCGTGACATAGCGACATAGGCAGAATGGCTATCCATGCCGGGAGTGGCGAGCACACGGGCGCGATCCGCCGTCATGCCCTGCGCTTTGTGGATCGTGGCCGCATAGCCATGATCGATGTGGGCATAATCTTTGGTGTCGAACGCGACTTCGCGGCCATCGTCTGTGCGCACGGCCATGCGTTGCGCACTTGCCATTGCAACCGTGCCCAGCGTCCCGTTCTTGACCCCAAGTCCGCGTTCGTTGCGCATGAAGATGATGCGGTCGCCGGATGCAAATTGTCGTTCGCCGCGTGCCGATTTGATCGTGGCATCCGTACCCAGTTCGCCCGCCACGCGCATCTTTTCACGCGCCAAATGGTTCAGCTCGCGCACCTCCTCATTGCTGTGGGTGAGAATGATCCGGCTGTCGCTTGGGATACCTTGCCGGTCCTGATCCCAGCGCTCGATCAGTTCTTCCCGCGCGGCCTCGCGCGTGTCGGCGGCATGGACCATCCCGCGTTCTTCATAGGTCCGGATCGCCTCGCCGGTGCATCCCGTTGCGAGCTGCCTGGTCGCGTCCTGCTGCCATGCGGAAAGCTGGCGGCGAACCTCGCTGATCTCGACCCCGCCGTGACGTTCATGGATCGCCCGGAAGGCCGCGCCTGCCTCGATGGCCTGAAGCTGCTGCTGGTCACCGACCAGGACAACCTTTGCACCGGCCTTGGCGGCATGGGACAGCACGCGCTCCATCTGGCGCGTGCCGACCATGCCCGCTTCGTCGATGACGAGCACATCCTTGGCAGTCAGCTGCTCGCGTCCTTTGGCCCACTGGTGCTCAAGGCTGGCAATGGTGCGCGATGCGATGCCGGAGCCGTTCTCCAGACCCTCGGCGGCGATGCCGGACAGGGCCGCGCCGCGCACATTGTAGCCCGCGCTTTCCCATGCCTCGCGCGCCACGCCCAGCATCGCGCTCTTGCCGGTCCCGGCATAGCCAACGACAACTGCAAGACCGCCATTTTTGGTAACATGCTCGAACGCGGATTTCTGCTCGCCCGAGAGGACTAGGCCGCGCTTCGCGGCGCTTGCGAATGCGGCATTTCGCTGGACATCATTGACGCTGTGATTGGCCCGCTGTGCCATCGCGTCGGCGGCGCGGTGCAGGCGCTGTTCGGTCTCGATCATCGCGCGCGAAGTGAACCGATCCTGCCCGCGTCCATCCTCGCCCAGAGCGATCAGATCAGGAGAACTGCGCACTGCACTGTAAGCGGCGTCAAACTGCTCCTTGCCGTCGCTATGCCGGTGCACGAATGCGGCAAGTTCGCGCTTGGTGAACGTCGCCTGCTGGTGCGTGATGGCATCCAGTGCCAACGCTGGATTGGTAATGATGCGCTCGCCATTGCGCTTAGCGATCGCGCGGTGTTCCTCGATCCGCTCGGCCTCAAGTCCGCGCCCACCAATGCGCGATGCTGCGGGGCCGATCTTGTCCTGCGGTTCGAGTGCAATGCCCTGCGCTTCCAGGCTGCGATGATCGATGCGCGCATCGATGTCGCGCTCGGCAAGCGCGCGATTGACATGATCGGCCCAGCGCTCACGCCATTGCTCGATCAGCGCGGTTTTGTTCCAGTCGCGAACCTTCGCGCCAAACCCATCCTTCGTGACTGCGCGCATCGTGAGCATTACATGCGCATGAGGCTTCGCCTTCCCGTCTTCACCGATATCCCAGTGCACATTGAGATCGGCAATCATGCCTTTCTCGACGAACTCGGCCTTCACGAACTCGCGAGCAAGCTTGATGTTGTCTTTCTTCGACAATTCGCGTGGCAGGGCGAACTCGACCTCGCGGGCAAGCTGGGCATCCTTGCGCTTCTCGGCAGCCTCGACCGCGTTCCACAATGTGGCGCGGTCGACGAAGGCTTCAGGCGCGCCTTTTGGCAGCATCACTTCGGAATGAAGGACGCCTGCCTTGTTGGCAAAATCATGGGTTCTGTCGATCCGCTCATCGTGCAGTTGCTCGCCCGCACGATAAGCTGCCGCCGCAACGGCACTGCGTCCGCTCGACCTTCCGATGACCTTCGCGCTGAAGTGAAAGATTGCCATATCGGCAGTCCAGTTACACTCCAAACACCACGTCGGCACGACGTATAAGCGCGCCCTCTCATGATAAAATCCCGATCGGGACTAGGCGGTTTCACACTGTCCCGGCGACCTTAATGCATTGGGTTACCGTCCATATTATCATGGCTCCATCACACCAACGATGGAGACTTCCCATGCGCAAACCCCGCGATTTTGATTCGGAACTGAAAGCACTTGCCGACAAGGCAAAGCAGTTGAAGGAACGCCGCGTGCGCGACCTCGGCGCGCTGGTCATGGCAACCGGAGCCGATGCGCTCGATGCAGAGACCCTTGCAGGCGCGCTGCTCGATGCTGCCGCCAATACCGACAAGGCAACCGGGGAGGGCTGGCGCAAGCGCGGCACGGCTTTCTTTCAGGGCAAGTCACGCGACAGTGCGAGCGGACCTCGCCAGCAGCAGGAAGGCACTCTCCCGCTCGACGGCGGCGCGGCATCGGCTTGAGGCAGCAAAGGCACGAACCGACATGCGCGAATGGCAGGTAAAACGACGCGAGCGAACCCGGCAATTGATCGAGCTAGGCGGCCTCGTTTCAAAAGCCGATCTGGTCGAGCTAACGGACGATGACCGCGCTGCGCTCTACGGAGCGTTCCTCACGGTCGCCGCCAAGCTGCGCGGGCCGGATGGTGCGCAGGCGCTGGTGCTGTTCCGGCGGAAGGGCAAGCGGGCGTTTGAGGCTGAAAACCCGTAAACGCAGTGGTTGATCTATTGCTGCGATACCGTCTGATCAAACGCTGGTTCGTGTCCCGCGAGGATCAATTCGGCGAGCGAGTCCAGCTCCCGTTTTGCACTCTCCCAAGCGGGCATCTGCTTGGTGAGCAAGTCGAAGAAGCGCTTGCTGTGGTTGTGCTCGACCAGATGACAGAGTTCGTGGAGAATGACGTATTCAATGCAATGACGTGGTGCCCGTATGAGTGCGGGGTTCAAGTAAATCACCCCGTCCGGGGAACAGCTGCCCCATTGCGTCCTCATGCGCATAAGTTTCAGGGGCGGGCGTGCTTCGACCCAATTCAACCGGCCTGAGATTTCCGAAAATTTGTCGCTCAGGTATTCGTCTGCGCGCAAATCATACCATGCATTCAATCTGCGTCTGACGGCGGCTCGATCAGCCAGTGGCAGCGTTACAACGAGCTTGCCTCGCAGGAGTTTGACTTCAGAAGGCTGCGCGCTGCTCTCATTGACGATAAGCTTATGCCTCCTCCCTAGATAGAAGTGCGTTTCGCCACTCACATATTCGCGCGGTAGTGCCATTCGCCGCGCGGCGATCGCTGCGTTTCGGTGCTGGAATATCCATCTTGCGCGTCGCTGGGCCGCGGCCCTGATCTGACCCGTTTCCTTATCGCCAGGCGCTTCGATTTCGACATCACCGTTCGGGTAAACGTGGATGCGGATGCGGCCCGTGATAGCAGCGGTTTGTCGAACGAGGCACGACACCTCTTGATCGCCGTATCGCACAATCATGTTTTTGCGCCACTTCCACGAGAAAGGCCAATGCGGGTTACCTCGACAACCTTCTCGGTAATAACCTTTGCCTTGTCCAAGCCGGTCAGGCCGAACAGGCGCGGCAACAAAGCTTTTCGGATAGCCGCTTCAATGTTTGCAGGGTTCAACGAGTTTTCTGCAATGGCACTCTCGACGGACTTCTCCATGTCCAGCGCTGCCCGGATGAATTCTTCTTGCTCATCCCCCTTTGCGAGCTCGTCCCCTATCTCTAACCGGATAATCCCGAAATAGGCGCTCGCATGGCGGTGACCTGCGAGGCGTTTAGGCAGGTCGTCGATGGACTGGGAGGCGAGCTTTTCCTCCAAATCCTTGAACAGGATGTATTGCTTGTAAGGGTGGTCGAATAGCGCAGATGCTTCCGCAATGGCCCGCTTGAGCAGATCGGAAAAGAACAGCTGCGCATAGGGATCGTCGGCCAGTTCCTGCTCGATCGTCTTGCGGACTCTGGATCGGATGATGTCGGTTTCGTTGCGTGTTTTCTCAGGGGACCAGGTTTCGGCGGCCTGCTGATTTCCAAGCTCGTTGACGATCAGAACGCCGTCCACGTTCTCCACGTCCTCGCCCACCACATAGCGATCGACCAGTCTCCTGATCTGATCTTCGTAGGCGCTGTAGTCAACGGTTTCCTGTGCGTCCTGCTTCACGATCTTGCGCAGGTTAGTGAAGAACTTGAGGTCGCGTTTGTATTCCGCAATCTGTCGTTCGGTGATCGATGTGTCTTCGAAGAACGAACGCGATCCTAGAGCGATCTTCAGGCACATGCCGTAGGCTGTCAGGGCCTCGTAGAAATCCTCCCTCAGCTTCTGATTCAGGTCGACCGGCGTACCATCCTCACTTTCGCGAGTCTGCGGAACCAACAGCTGACGGTACTGCTCGATATCGGCCCTGTTCTTGACCGGCTTGAAGATTGCCCAGAGGTCGGCGTGGAGGCTGGGCAATCGCTTATACTCGGTGCTGACATCGGCATAGAGTTCGTCAATGTCGTCGAGATCGAAGCCGCCCTGCGTCCGCTCGGCCAAGTCCTGATATTCCGTGAGCGCGGTATCCAGCGCACTCAGAATGCCTCGATAATCGATGAGCAAACCGTACTTCTTCTGCTCATGCAGCCGGTTCACGCGAGCAATTGCCTGGATCAGATTGTGCTGTTCGAGCTTCTTGTCGATGTAGAGGACGGCGTTGCGCGGCTCGTCAAATCCGGTCAGCAACTTGTCGACCACGATCAGGATATCGGGTCGACCCTCGGTCGAGAAATCCTCGATCACCTGGCGCTCGTAATCCTCGGTGTCGCCTTTGACGTTCTCCTTCCACCATTGCAGCACCTCGGGAAGCTCTGCCTCGTCGACCTCCGAATGGCCCTCGCGGGTATCAGGTGGAGAAATGACGATGGCGCTGCTGACCAGACCGGTTGCATCCAGCGCCTTCTTGTAGCGGATGGCGGAGCGCTTGGAATCAGTTGCCAGCTGACCCTTCAGTCCGAGATCAAGATCCTTGAAGTTCTCCTTGAAGTGGGTCGCGATATCTAGTGCGATCAGATTGATCCGGTCGCCAGAGCCATAGACCGCGCCCTTGGTCCCGAACTTCTTCTTGAGATCGCCCCTTTGCTCATCGGACAGGCCAGCGGTGACCTTCTCGAACCAGTTGTCGATCGCCCGCTCATTTACGTCGAGGATCGGCTTGCGCTCTTCGTAGAGTAGCGGCGTCACCGTGCCGTCTGAAACGGCGTCCTTCATGGTGTAAGCGTGGACGATCCGACCAAATTTGTTGGCCGTCTTGTCGTCCTTGAGCAGCGGGGTGCCCGTGAACGCGACGTAGGCGGCGTTCGGCAACGCCTTGCGCATTCGCTCGTGGTTCTCTCCGCCCTGGCTCCGGTGACCTTCATCGACCAGCACGATCATGTCTGCGCTGTCATTCCGGCATTCGGCATGGCGAGCGGCGCTGCCGAACTTGTTGATGATTGTGAAGATTATCCGATCGGTTCCCTTGCCGATTCGCTTGGCCAAATCGCGGCCTGACTGTGTTTTGGCTTTCCCTGCATCCTTGGAGCCGATGTCCGAACCGAAAGCTCCGCCGGTCAGGAAGTTGCCTGCCAGCTGCTTTTCCAGATCGCGCCGGTCGGTCACGACGACCAGGCGGCAGGCCTTCAGCTTCTCGTGCAGCAGCAGGGCCTTGCACAGCATCACCATCGTGAAGCTTTTGCCCGAACCGGTGGTGTGCCAGATCACTCCGCCTTCGCGCGCGCCATCGGGCCTGATCCCGCTGATCTGGTCGAGCAGCGCGCGGATGCCGAAGAACTGCTGATGGCGAGCGACAATCTTGTCCACCTTGCGGTCGAACAGGACGTAGGAGCGAACGAATTCCAGCAGACGCTCCGGGACGCAGAGGCCGATCAGCAGGCGGTCCTGCGCGGTCACGGCTTGCTCGTCGCTCCACAGGTGTTGGAAGTGGTCGCGCACTTCGCGGACATGGTTCTTCAGGATCGCTGCGCGCGGATCGGTCTCCTTCGCCGCGTTCTTGATTGCAAGGAAGTGGTCCTCGGAAAACTCCTCCTCGCGCCATTGCGCCCAAAATTTGCGCGGGGTCTTGGTGGTGCCATAGCGGCCATCGGTCATGCCGATGGAGAGAAGCAGATGGGCATACACGAAAAGGTGCGGAATTTCCTCCTGCCCCTGGTTGCGGATCGTCTGGCTTATACCTTCGTCCACCATCGACTTGTTGGGATTGCCGCTGTCAGGCCGCTTGGCTTCGATCACCAGCAACGGGATGCCGTTGACGAAGCCGACGATATCGGGCCGCCGCGTGTGTGTGCCCGGAACGGCGAGCACTTCCATTTCTTCGCTGGCGACGAAGCTGTTCGCCAGCGGGTGCGCCCAGTCGATGATCGGCACGGTGACACTGTGCTTCTTGCCATCGACAAACTCGGTGACGGTGATGCCCAGCGTGATGGCATTGTAGAGCTTCTCGTTGGCGGTGATCAGCCCTTCGTTGAGCGCGGGCGAAGTCAGCTCGCGGACGATCTGGTCGATTGCATTGGTCGACAGCGGATAGGTCCGCCCCTTGTAATCGAAAGTCCGTCGCCGCAGCTGCTCGACCAGCACATCGCGCAGCACCACCCCCTGATTTCCGCCGCGCGCGGCAAGGCAGGCCTCTGGCGAGAGATAATCCCAGCCCAGCGAAGCCAGCGTTGCGAGGGCCGGGATATGGGAGCTGTAAAGCTCGGCGGTGTTGGGGGTGATGGTCACTTCGTGCCGCCCCATAGTTTGTAGTCCTGCCAATCCGCCGGGAAGCCCATCGCCGTTTCGCGTCCTGCAGCCAGCGTTCCCATATGGGCGATCAGGCGCTGCCCCCAGGTGTTTGTGGGATCGCATTGGTCGAGCAGGTATTTGAGAAAGGCGAGCGTGTTGTAGAGCTTGTCGTTCGCTGCCCTGTTCAGCGCATTCGCCAGTTCGGGTGGATTGTTCTTCGGGAGCTTGAGCGTTGCCTTCAGCTTCCGATTCCACAGCCGGCCATGGTGGGCGCAGATATTTCGAACGGTCGATATGTGCTGGACCATCGGTACGAAGATCTTCTCGTCGAGCGTGAAGGGTGCCGAAACCGCTTGGCGGTCACCCCTGTCCTTCAGCAAGGCATACCAGCGCGAGAGCAGGCCAAAGGACATGAGTTCGGAGGCCATCCAGACGGGCGGGCGCTTCGGCCCCGAGTATTTGGCCTTGTAGTGAAGGATGAAGGTGTCCTTTGAACGGTCCGTCTCTTCGTCCAGCTTCCGGCAGTTGCCGACGAACTTCCGGCGATCAGCGTAGAGGTGGCGGATTAGGTAGCCGTGCGATCCCGCCTTGGTGGCGAGGACATAGGCCCAGCTTCCCCGCACGGCGACTTCGATGCGTTCTACCGCGTCGAGCACCAGCAAGCGCAAATTTCGGTCGAACTCGTAAAGCGCCACAACCTCCTCGAAGGTCGTACCGGGTTTGAATCGCGGGCCTGCTTGCCCTTTGGGATGCTCGAAGAACAGCCAGTAGGCGCTTAGCCGGTAATAGCTGATATGCTGCAGGCAATGCTGTGCCAGCGCGGGATCGGCGATCGCCATGCCTTCACCTTGCAGCTTGGCAATTTGCTGAGCGATGGTTAGCGCCGGTTTGGTATAGGGCACCTTGGGGTGAGGAGCGGGCGGCAGGCTCATGGCTGCACCGCCTTGCCCGGATTTCGGGCAAAAAAAGTCCCGCCAGGTGCGCATCGTTGAGAGGCGTGGCGGGCTCTGTTGATGTTGACGTAACCGTCAAAACCCAAAATGTCAATGAAAACTTGAGCTGCAGGCGCGCTGCGCGAAAGCGCGGATGAGGCCAGATTTGTCTGGTTGAGAGGCATTAACATGCTTCCTCCTCCCGCACCAGTTTGACCCGCCGTTTGCCGGTGAGCAGTTGCTGCATCAGCGCGGCTTTTTCTTGGCGGAGGGCGGTGAGTTGGGTCTCATATCCGCGCTCGACGTCAGCCACGGCGTTGACAGCTTCGTTGATTGCCCGCTGTTCTTCGAGCGGCGGCAGGGGCAGCGGTATTCGTGAGAATTCCTTCCAGCGAAGACTGCCGCGCCGGTCGACGGAGGCGTTGGTCGCGGCTGCAAAAATCTGGCGGTAACGGTCGGTCTTCAGCAGCTTGTATAGGAAGCCGTCATCCACCTGCTCATCGGTGGCGAATACGCAATAGATTGGACTGACGATCCCTGCATTAAACAGGTCCTGATAGCCGATCGACCCTTCCTCGATGTGGTTCGAGGGGAAGCCGAAAGTGCCGCGCCGCATTACCTTATAGTTCGACGTGTCATCGCTGTAGACCTTCTTCTTGAAGTAGGTCAGCGACTCCACCATGCCGTCATATTTTGAGCAGGAGAGGACCGGATAACCGGCCTCTTCGCCAGCGCGTTCGGAGATTTCCTTCGCGACATCGCCAATCCGCAACGTGCGCCACTCCCCCGAAAAGCCGGGAAGGCGTTTTTTGGGTGGGGTGGTGCCTTGCGGGAGCAGCTGCTGCATCAGCGCCTGCTTCTGCGCGCGGGCGCCCGCAATCAGCGCCTCGACCGTCTCGATGGCGCGGTCCCAGGTTTTGACAGCAACCCGAATTGCCACTTGTTCATCTTCGGGCGGAAAGCCGAAACGCAGCCCATAGATCGGTTTCTGGCTGACCAGCGGTTGACCGCCTTTCGCGCGAAGGCGCGACAAATCATAATGTTGAAGCTTAAGCGCGAGGAAACGACGATCGAAACCGGCCTCAATCTCTTTGACGTAAAGCGCGTTATCCGTGATCCACTTCGCCCCAGAAACGAAGCGCGTAATGCCGCAATATTCCCCAACACGCCCGATTATGATGTCGCCTGCGTGAGAATTGGCCTCTCCGGAATAGCCAAGGATGCCGTTCCCGCCATAAACGGGGTTCGTGCGCAGTTCGTCAGGATTAGCGACCACATCGCTAGGCCGACCATCTCCACTCGCCAGCTTGATTACGTCTTTGAGCTGAAGCTCTCTCCACCCCTCCGGAATCATTTCGCACCGCCTTTGCCCTTCGCGGGCTTGTCAGCGGCCAGTTTCTTCACCTTGGCGGTTGCCTCGATGAAATGCTGCTCGACCGCGCTCGGCGCATTGATCGCGCGGCTGTGCCACCTGTCGTATTCGGAACTGACCTTCTTCGCTGCCACCTTGGCCGATACCTTGCCCGCGCCACTAAGAAGCGGGTGATCACCCAGCTTCAGGAAGTCATCCAGCTTGGCGATCCAGTCGGCCATATGCATCGGCTTGCGGTTCTTCGCCATCGCCTCGGCAAATTCCAGGAAGGCGACGGTGATGCGGTTCAACGTCTCCATCTCGTCGTCCGCCAGATAGTTCTTTGCCACCTGCGCGTCCTGCTTGATGGGCAGGCGGCCCGTCTTCTCGCCGGTCCAGCTGGTCAGCCCCATCATCGGCTTGGCGCTGTCGGCGCGCGCCAGCTTGGTTTCCGCCGCCGTCTGGCCGTGGGCGGCATGGTGCATCTTATTCTGCACCGTCTGGAAGAATTGCGTGCTCGCCTCTGCCTTCGGATCATAGTCCACGGCGGTGGCGTAGATATCGAGCACCTTCTTGTAGAACAGCTTTTCCGATGCGCGGATGTCGCGAATGCGGGCGAGCAGCTCTTCGAAATAGTCGTTATCCGGCTCCTTCAGGCGCTCGTCATCCATGACGAAGCCCTTGACCAGATATTCGCTCAGCGCTTCCGATGCCCAACGCCGGAATTGCATGCCCCGCAGCGACCGCACACGGAAGCCGACCGCGAGGATCATTTGCAGGTTGTAGTGGGCAATCTGGCGGGAAACCTCGCGCTTGCCCTCGGTTCGAACTTGTAAGTAATCGTTACAGGTTGCGTCCTGATCGAGCTCGCCATCCTCGTAGATTGCCCGGATGTGCTGCGTGATCGCCTGCGGGGTGACCTGAAACAGCTCGGCCATATCGGCCTGGCTTAGCCACACGCTGCCGTCGCTCGCCTGAAGGCGAATGACGGTAACGCCGTCCTCCGTCTGGTACTGGATGATTTCGCCCGCCATCAGTAGCCAAGCTCCTTAAGGTAGCCGTCCATCTTCTCTTCCAGCGCGGCCAGATCGGCCTTGAGCTTCAGCCGTTCGGCGCGGACGGCGACCAGGTCGATCTCTTCCTCTTCCTCGAAGGTATCGACATAGCGCGGGATGTTGAGGTTGTAGTCATTCTCGGCCAGCTCTGCGGGCGTGGCGAGATAGGCGTATTTGTCGACCGTTTCACGCGCCCGGTAGGTCTCGAAGATCTTCGCCAGATTGCTTTCATCAAGCTGGTTCTGGTTCTTGCCCGATTTAAACTCGCGGCTCGCGTCGATGAACAGCACTTTGTCGTCCGCCTTGGTCTTGCGGAAGATCAGGACGCAGGCCGGAATGCCGGTTCCGTAGAACAGCTTTTCCGGCAGGCCGATCACCGCTTCGAGCAGATGTTCCTCGATCAGTTTCTGGCGAATGCGGCCCTCGCTTGATCCGCGAAACAGCACGCCGTGCGGCGCGACCACGGCCATGCGCCCGGTCCTGGGTTTCATGGTTTCGATCATGTGGAGGATGAAGGCATAATCGCCTTTGGTGCGCGGCGGGATACCGCGCCGGAAACGCCCGAACCTGTCGTTCTCCGCTGCATCGACACCCCACTTGTCGAGGCTGAAGGGCGGGTTGGCGACAACGATATCAAAGTGCTTAAGCCGGTCATCGCCGTCGAGCAGCTTAGGGTTGTTGATCGTGTCGCCCCACTCGATCCGGTGATTGTCCTCGCCGTGGAGGAACATGTTCATCTTGGCGAGCGCCCAAGTGCTGCCGATCGACTCCTGGCCGTAGAGTGCGTATTTCTTCGAGCCGCCGAACTTGGCCTGCACGCGGCGACCGCATTTCATCAACAGCGAACCGGAACCACAGGTGGGATCGCAGGCTTCCTCGCCCTCGGTCATGTCCATAATCTCGGCCATCAGTTCGGACACTTCGGGCGGGGTGTAGAACTCGCCTGCCTTGCGGCCCGCATCTGCTGCGAAGTTCTTGATCAGGAATTCGTAGGCGTTGCCGATCACGTCCAGATTGCCGATGCGCGAGGGACGCATGTTCAGCTCGGGGCGCGAAAAGTCCTCCAGCAGATGGCGCAGGATGTCGTTCTTCTGCTTTTCCTCACCCAGCTTGTTGGAGTTGAAGCTGATGTCTTGGAACACATCGCGCAGCTTGCCGACGTTGGCCTCCTCGATGGCGTGCAGTGCCTTGTCGATCCGCTCGCCATTACCCGGCTCGTGCCGCGCCTTATATAGCGTGGTGAAGTTGGCGGATTCCGGTAGGACGAAGCGCTCATTCGTCATCAACTCCGCGATCAGCTCGGGCGTATCGCCATATTCTTTCTGGTACTTGTCGTAGTGGTCCTGCCAAACATCCGACAGGTATTTCAGGAACAGCATGGTGAGGACGTAGTCCTTGTACACATCGGCAGAGACCGTCCCGCGAAAAGTGTCGCAAGCGGCCCAGACGGCCTTGTTCACTTCGTCCTGTTTGATCTGGTCGTTCATGATGCTCTCTGTTCCGGGCGCTGAAAGGCAGGTGCAAGCAGCTGCTGGGCAATGGCCGTCATCTCGGCGGCTCTGTTGTCGATAAGTTGGGTCAGGATCGCGCGTTCGCCGCGCATGGCCGCATCTAGGTCGGCTATATGTTGCTGCTGTGCGATCGGTGGGATCGCGATTGGCAGATTCTCCACCACCTCGCGTTTGAGGTTGAGGATGTAGGAGCCTGTCGCACCCGCCGCGAAGTAGTCCTGCGCGGGCTTCTGCATCATCTGCCAAGCTAGAAACTTGGGCAGGATCGCGTCGGTTCTGACGCGGATGACAAAGAAATGCGGTGAGCAAACGACCTGTTCGTCGCGTTCCTCGATGCAATAGGGGAAGTTGCGTCCACCGCGTGTGGACATGATGATGTCACCAGGCTTCAGAAATGCTTTCGCAGATGCGCGAGGCAGCTCGATCCGCGCAAGGTCTTTCCAATCGATCCCGGTTGAGGGATCCGCGTTGCGCATTTGAATCACGGCAACCTCGCCTTTGGGGAGGGCGTCGATCTTGCCACGGAAGGGATACCCCGCCGAAATCGACGCTAGGTCAACAAGCAAACCCGAATCATGTGCGTCAAACGGCTTCATGCGAACCATTTGCTCCAGACTGGCGGATTTGTCAACGTTACATGCATCAATCGGATTGACGCTGTAATTCTAGCCTTGGTTTGCGGTCTGAGCGAGAGACTAAGCCTGGCTATGTGTTTTCGCTCTCTCGCAAACTAGCCGCACCCCGCGATCTCTCCGACGGGAGCGCGAATCACGTAATTCTGATCTCGCGCAATTTTCAGCAACGATAACGCCGACAGCCATCGAGCATAGCCAACGGATTGAGTTCCGGGACGGGGTGAGAAAAATCTTACGTCTGATCGGCTTGCCCAATCTCAAGTCCGTGGTTGTCCCGAAAGATGCGTAGTTGTCCTGCTCCCCAAACCACGGCTGCATTAGGGTGCGCGTGAAAACCGTTCTGTTTGCCCAACATCCTTGAGTTGCGCCGAAAAGTTCTCATTATGTTCCGGTGAGGGGCCGCCAGTATCAAAGTGAGAATGCCCCATGTCGAATACCGAACGCATCATCCGCCTCAAGACCGTGCTCGACCGCACCGGCCTTTCCCGCTCCACCATTTATCGCAAGATCGCCGAGGGCACTTTCCCGTCGCAGGTCAAGATCAGCATCCACGGCGCAGGCTGGCACGAGTCAGCCATCAATCGCTGGATCGCCGATCCCGCTCACTATCGTGAAGAGGAACCGGCAGAATGAACGGCCATCAACCTGTCGAGCCGATTTGCGTTAGGGTAAATGACGCTGCACGCATGATCGGCATCGGGCGCACGAAGCTGTACGAGCTGATTTCAGCTGGTGAACTCGAAACGGTGAAGATTGGCAACGCAACGCGAGTCACGACAGCGAGCCTTTACGGCTATGTTGAGCGGCGAAGTAAAGCGAATTGAGTTGCCAAGGACATAAAGCCGCTCAGCATCATCTTTCACAGAATGCGGGCTCCCAAGCCGATCACAACTGCGACCATGCCAATTATGGTCCAAACCCAATGCTCTTTTACAAATTCGACCGCTGCTGCTGGATGAAATCCGTGTTGGTCCCGCCAAGTTGCGTTTGTCTTGAGGGTGCCATCGAGAGTGCGTTCAAGAATGTTTGCGATCACGTCCACCTTGCGGAGCGTAGATTGATGAAGCCTCACGAATTGCCCTTCCTCGAAGGCCTGGGCTTCTTCCTTTCCCTTCAACGCATCCCTAGCCGTGATGGAATTGAGCTCCATGGTGCTGAACATTCGCCCACCTTCGCCATGGGGCACATAACCAACGCCAAAGATGGCGACGAGTGCTCGTGCTAGGTCAAACTTTCGATCATCCGCGACGATTACTGGCTCACCGCCCAACACCTTGTAACGATGTTCAATGGCCTGAAAGCCGAAGTTTACATCGCGCATATTCCAGTGAACAAACGTCTGAACAGGGACGGTTGGAATAAACGCGAAAAACTCATCGAGCATGCTTTTCTCAAGCGTATCGTAATGGTTGGTGATCTCCGAGATCGGAACCCCATTTTGCTCCGCAGACTTATGTATCGAGAAGGATGTTGTCTGACCTGAGGCGAAATTGCGAACAGCGATAGAAGTGACGCGAGGTGTTCTCCCGTCCTTGATGTCGTAAAATGACTCACATGAGTAGTGAATGACGAGCGTCTGGTCACGACGATCGTCGAGGGAATCCAGCCCCTTTTTAGCTTCCTTTCGCCTCCGAAGCTTTGTTAGCTGCTTCCCCATTCGCGCCCCCTAACGAGTTCTAATGCCTGCCATAAGTGGCGATCAACGAGCCAATGGCAAGATACCGACCAATTGAACTCCGCACTCAAACGACTTCGATGTCGATTAGCCTACGGAACCGAACTCATACGCGGTATGGCTCGGCTCCTAAAAACTCGGCCCACACAGCCATCAGTTCGCGCCGCTTGTCGAAGAAGTCGGTGCGGCGATAGGCCGCCTCGACCTGGTTGCTCAGCTTGTGGGCCAATGCCTTGTCTGCCACTTCCTTCGGAAAGTCGCTTTTCTCCGCCACCCAATCAGTAAAGGCGGAGCGGAAACCATGTACCGTTGCGCCCTTGATCCCGGCATCGCGCAACAGCTTGGTCATTGTCATGTCGCTGATGGGCTTCTCGCCATTGTTCGAGAAAACGAGGCCATCGTCGCTCGTCCGCAGTTTCCAGCGCCGACGCAGAATGGAAACCGCTGCCTTAGAGAGCGGCACCACATGGGTTTCCTTTGCCTTCATGCGCTCGCCGGGGATTGTCCAGACCGCCTTGTCGAGGTCAATCTCAGTCCAGACGGCCTTGCGCGTTTCGCTCGACCGAACGGCGTTGTAGATGGTAAAACGCAGGGCATCGCGGCCCGTGGTGGGTGATGCAGTCGCTAGCTCCTTCATGAACGCCGGAATGTCGGCATAGGGCATGGCCTTGAAGTGCTCGACCTTGTCGCTCTGGCGCGGCAAGCCCTTGCGGACTGAGCGCAGCGCGGCCTCTTCCTCGCGCCATCCCTTGATATGCGCGAAGTCGAGCACGGCACCGATCCGCTGCAAAATCTTGCGGGCGGTGTCGGGGATTTCGAGCCAGATGGGCGTGAGCACTTCGACGACGTGGGTGCTGTCCACCTGATCGATGGGTTTCCTGCCGATCAGAGGGAAGACGTGGTTCTCCAAGCTGGCGATCCAGTTGCGGTAGTTCTGGTTCTTCCAGCCGTCCTTCAACGCCTCGTAGCATTCGCGCGCTGCGGTTTCGAAGCTGGGCACCACCTTGCGCGACTTGCGCCGCTCGGCAACCGGATCGAGCCCAGCGCGAACCTGGCGGCGCAAGGCCACTGCGGCGTCTCGTGCCTCATTCAGCGTTACATCGAGCGCCGATCCCAATCCATAGTCGCGTCGCCTGCCGTTGTGCTGCATCCGCAAGACCCAGCTGCGCGAGCCACTTTCCTTTACGAAAAGGCACAAGCCACGGCCATCAACGTAGCGACCGGGCTTGGCGTTCTTCACCTTCAATGCTGTCAGTGCCATAGGTTATACACACCATAAAATTGTTCCAACTTTCGACCCCACATGGTGATCGAAATACAGGCAAACGGGGGCGATCAACCGTGAACACGGTAGAAGATAAATCCCTGATTTTACAGAGTGGTTAGGGACGTCCCGACACTGCCTGCGACAGAAGTTTTAGCAATGTCGGGTGCGCCAGCTTTTCCGCCGTTTGATGCACTGCACAATTTCGCCGGGAGAGCCCGTAAGTGAAATATAAGTGCAAAGCGTGATTTTTCCCAGAAAATCAGCAGGTTTTGCGCGCTTGAGCGTCCATACAGGTTCACAATTGCCTAGATTTGTCCGAATCGGCTCTTCATTAGGCGGTGTGATAACTCGCAGAGGTGTCGGCTTTGCCGAGATTGCGGACTGAAGCAGACATTCGGGAAACGACCCGGTTGCAGACATTCCCGGATCGTATTATTCTACCGGCAGTGTAGCTTTTGCGAGATTACGAAAATGAGCAGCAATCAAAGGCTTTTTCTGTTTTTCGTCGTAGCTCTCGCAATTGCGGGGATTGGCTTTCTTGTCGGCCAAGGGAAGGAAGGCGCAGGAGTTCCGGTTGTCATTCTGCTAGCTTCCATCTGGACGATTTATGCCAACCAGCGCTGGGGAAAGAAGTCAGCAGGCTGACGAAACCCAATTGGAAACGCTCAAATCGAATGAATATCGGCTTGGCAGCTAACCACCCCAAACTTGGACATTTGTAGCGGCTGGCGACCATTCCACGAGCAGACCGGCGGCTTGTAGCGTTCTTGGCCCAAATCCAGACCAGCAGGTAACGACCCCATTGCGGTCATAAGCGCGCGTCGGATTACACGCGCTCAAGCGGCAAGAATGGCGGCTCGGGCATCTCGACAGCGATGAGATCACCAGCCCGCACACGCCCGCCCGTCAACACCACGGACATAACGCCGGATTTGCGGATGAGTTGGCCGTTCGGCCCTCGATCGATCACCGCCGAAAGCAACCCTTTCTGAAAGTCATCGATCTGGGCATAGGGATTGCGCAGACCCGTCACTTCCAGAACGACTTCCTCGCCAACCTTCAGGTGCGCTCCCCGGAGGAGTCCGAGCAAGTCTATCCCCTTTGTCGTGATGTTCTCGCCCAGATCAGCCGGCCCGACGCGAAATCCCTGCTCTGCGACTTCGTCGAACAGTTCAGAGTGGATCAGGTGCACTTGGCGAAGATTGAGCTGAGTCGGATTAGCTTTGACCCGCGAACGATGCTTAACCGTCACGCCCCGGTGTGCGTCTCCGTCTACACCGAGCCCTGCAACAATCGTAATTTCGGGAACAATGAACTTCGAAAAGCGGTGACTACCACCCATGGCGACTGCAATAACTTGCCCATTCATTTCGCAAGCTCCGATCTTTGCCTACCCCACCACAGGTGACACGAGACCACAAGCGGACAGGCAGCTTCCCACCCTCTAATCGGACATTCGGCAACTCTTCCTTGCCGCCTGAAACCGGACTGGCAGCTTTCCCAGTTTTTCAGACAAACGCAGCCTGTCAGCTAACGACCCGGTAGCGGTCGTTCACAATCTACGCCGCGCAATCTGAGAGCTCTTCGGGCTGATTCTCGCCTTCGGCCAGCGCGCCGTGACCTCGTAGGCCAAGCTATCGGGCCGTGCCCAGCCACTCCCGCACGGTTCTGCGTAGTAGTCTTTCCATCGAAAATTGACGCATGAAATGTTCTGAGGTCGCTGCAAACTTCGCGTGTCGCCGGGATACTTAACGCGCGTATCCAGGCCATCAAAGAGGATCGGACGTAGCCAGAACCTTTGAACACTGTTTGAAAAATACATCCGCCAGCCTAACTTCGAAAATCTACCTTAAAGCACTGATTATCATCGCTTTCTCTATAAAGAAATAAAGGTTCCGGTAAATCCGCATGCATGCATTGCGGCCCTGCCGATGGACGTTCTTCCTGGCCAGCCGGTAAAAGCTACGTCGACAACAGAGCTGGAAGCAGAAAGTAGAGTTTTTGAAAAAGACATCGAATGAGGGCGTGCACGAGAGAGTCAATCATGACCTGATCGAGGTCGGTTCGCATCACGCGGATCTGATCGAAGTGCTGAGTCTTTAAACTGCGCTCACCAGCCAAAAATTCAAGCTGCGCAGCAAGAGTGCGGGCACCCGCGCAGCCGATCCGACATGCGCACCGGGCCACGCAGGAATGCACCGAAACAAAAGACAAAACTCGGTAGCTGGCTGAGCGCCTCCTATCGAATATCCAATCCTACGAAAAAACAGCCGCGACCAAATTTGGGGCGTGGCATCGAACCACACGAATAAGGAAACAACCGTCATGACAATCACTTCGAAGAATATTGCACTAGCGACCAGCAGCCCCGTCAAGATTCGGGGCGGGCGAATGACCAAGTGGAAGGGATGCGCGGCCAGCATGTCTCCAGTCCTGGGGCAGTTGATCGTGTCGACATCGCCGCTGGCTTTAGCCGGCGCCGCATTCATGCTAATTAGCGTCCCAGCACAAGCGCAGGATATCTGCACCGAAACTGTGCCTGGTTCCGGCATCTTCGATTGCACGGGTGACAGCGATGACACGCAAACCCTGAGTGCTGCAGGGACCCCCCTGATCGTCAATCTGGACGAGACCGCAACTGTCAACACCACTGTCGGCGGCGGGAGCGGAGGAACCGCCATCCAGGCGTTTGGCAACGCCGGAATTGATTTCGTTCAGGCTGCCGATGGTGGTGAAATCATCGGTTCGGCATTTGGCATCGAGGCTAGCACAAGCGAAGGAACACTGTCAGTCACCACGACTGGCATAGTTGCGGGCCTTGAATATAGCGGCATTTCCGCGAGCAACGGTGCCAACGCCGAAGGCATCGCCATCAATGCGGTCGAGACGTTTGGTGGGGAAATTGGCATTGCAGCTGAGAACAGGGGCAGTGGCTCCCTGTCAATCACCACTACGGGAGAAACTGTCGGCGCGTCGGTGGCGGGGATCTTCGCCCAAAACTATGCCAACGCCGCCGATCTGACGATCATCGCGGGCGGTGACACCGGAGGCCAGCAATATGGCATCTTTTCACGAAATGGCGGATCCGGTGCTTTGTCGATTTCTACCGCCGGTTCAACTGTCGGGATCGAGTTCGATGCCTTCAACGCCGCCAACGCCGCCAGTGGAACAGACCTGGAGATCGTGACTGGCGGTTTCACTATCGGCGACCGCAACGGCATATTTGCCGACAACAATGGTTCGGGCGCTTTGTCGATCACTACCGTCGGTAATATCGAAGGGCTGAACGGGGCAGCCATCAATGCCAGTAACTCTACCAACGGAACCAATCTGACGATTGTCACGGAGGGGGACACGACCGGCGGTGAATACGGGATTTACACCCGAAATGCCGGCACGGGTGCCTTGTCGATTACCACATCTGGCACGACCACCGGCACCATTGCCGATGGCATCTTCGCCAGCAACTCGAACCTTGCCACGGATCTTACAGTCGCAGCTGGCGGAAACACTTATGGCGGCGAATACGGTATCTTTGCAGACAACTACGGCACGGGTGCCTTGTCGATTACTACCGCTGGCACGACCGTCGGTGCCCTCGAAAATGGCATCGATGCCAACAACTCAGTGTACTCTACCGACCTGTCTATCGTGACCGGTGGGGACACAGGCGGTGGTCAGAATGGCATAGTTGGCGACAATAGTGGCACGGGCGCTTTGTCGATCACCACTGCGGGTGACACTATTGGTATCGACGATACTGGTATCTTTGCTAGAAATTCGATTGCGGGCACAAACCTCTCAATTGTAACTGGCGGGGCCACAACTGGTGGTGGCGATGATGGTATCAATGCCGTCAATAGCGGTACGGGCGCGATGTCGATGGTGACCAACGGCGCGACAACCGGTCGAAATATTGGTATCGTGGCACGCAACGACGCTGGCACAACGTCGATGCTTATTGATGCGCGAGGAGATATCACTGGCGGCCAGACTGGGATCGACGCTGAAAATAACGGCAGCGAAGGCCTGACGATCTCTGTTTCCGGCGATGTGACCGGTGAAACGCAGAATGGCATCCTCGCCTATAACAGCGCGAATGATGTCACCGCCTCGATGGTCATCAATCAGGCAGCTGGCACAACTACACAAGGTGGAATCAACGGTATCAGTGCTGAGAATGCGGGAGGCTCCCTCACCATCAATGCTCTGGGCACTTCAATTGGCGAAACAGATAACGGGATTGATGCCATCAACCTGAATACTGCCACAGACCTGACCATCAATTCGAACAACACGACCGGAAACCAGGCCGGAATCGCCGCCTATAACCTCGGCACCGGTGCGCTTACGATTACGTCAAGCGGGACCGCGCAGGGAACGGAACGCTACGGCATTCTTGCCAATAACAGCGGAGCCGGCTTTGATCTGACTATCAATGCATTTGACTCGAACGGCGGCCTCTTCGGTATTGCAGCCGGCAATACCGGAACGGGTGCATTGAGCATAGCCACGACGGGAACAACCCTTGGCAGCGGAACGGACGGCATCTTTGCGCTCAATTTCGTTGGCTCCTCGTCTCTGACAATCGACGCACAGGGACTGGTGATCGGCGGCGAAAGTGGCATCAACGCCACCAATCTCGGGACGGCCGGGTTGACTGTGTCGGTCTCCGGGGACGTCCTAGGAGAAACGCGAAGCGGCATCCTAGCCGCCAATAGCGCCAATGACGTCACTGGCACCATGGCAATCAATCAGTCGGAGGGGACGACAACAGCAGGCGCGATCCACGGTATCGAGGCCCTAAATGCAAGCGGATCGCTGACGATCAACGCCCTGGGCATGTCGACCGGCCAAACCGGCGCCGGCATTTACGCGCTTAACCAGGCGACCGCGACCGATCTGACCATAGTCTCTAATGTGGCTCAAGGCGCCGAATACGGCATCCTTGCCGACAACGAAGGCAGCGGGGCACTTACGGTCACAACCACCGGTAGCAGCACAGGCGAAACTTTCTTCGGAATTGCAGCTTTCAATCGCGCGAACGCTACCGATCTGACGATCGACGCAGCAGAAACCGAGGGCGGTTGGAGCGGTATCTTCGCGACCAATCTTGGTTCTGGTGCCTTGGCCGTCACCACAACCGGATCGGCGACAGGCGGGATCAGCAATGGGATCGCCGCAATCAACAGCGCTGCTGGAACGTCACTGGATGTCGACGCTGGTGGAGCTGTCACCGGCGGGCAAACTGGCATTCTGGCCCGCAATTTCGGCACGGCCGGGCTGACAGTTTCTGTTTCCGGCGATGTGACGGGGGAAACGGAAGACGGCATTTCGGCCTACAACAGTGCCAACGATGTAACTGCCTCGATGGTGATCAACCAGGCGGAAGGGACTACGACTACAGGAGCAATCAATGGTATTGATGCCGACAATGCCGGCGGTTCGTTGACGATCAACGCGCTGGGAACGTCGATAGGCTTATCGGATAACGGCATCAATGCGCAGAACCAGGCGACCGCGACCGATCTGACGATCACCTCGAATGTCGCACAAGGCGGTGAAATCGGCATTTTGGCCAATAACGAAGGGACCGGAGCACTTTCGATCACCTCGACCGGCAGCAGCACTGGTGAGACGTATTTCGGCATTTTCGCGCTTAATGCTGCGTCCGGGACCGATCTGACTATTGATGCTGCCACTAGCAGCGGCGCCAATGTCGGCATCCTCGCCACTAACTTTGGAACGGGCGCTTTGCGCGTCGCAACAACGGGCCAGACGACCGGTACTCTTGTTGATGGGATCTTGGCTGTAAATATGGCGAGTGGAACCTCGCTGGCGATCGACGCCCAAGGCACGGTGACTGGCGGCGAAAATGGTATCACTGCCCGAAATTTCGGTACGGAGGGTCTGAGCATATCGGTCTCCGGCGATGTGACCGGTGAAATGCAGAACGGAATCACCGCTTTCAATAGCGCTAACGATGTGACCGCCTCGATGGTCATCAACCAGGCCGAAGGTACGACCACCACCGGATTGGTCAACGGCATCGATGCGCAGAATGCTGGTGGATCGCTGACGATCAATGCATTGGGAACTTCCAGAGGGTTGGTTGGCAACGGCATCCGGGCCATAAACGAAGCAACCGCGACCGATCTTACGATCGTGTCGAATATCGCTCAGGGTGATACAACCGGAATTTTTGCCGAAAACCTAGGCACTGGCGCTTTGTCGATTACCTCTCTTGGCAATAGCACTGGTAACCAGTTTAGCGGAATTCTCGCCAGCAACTCGCTCAATGGCACTGATCTTACGATTATGGCCGCCGATACGAGCGGGTTCTTGTTCGGTATCGACGCTGCTAATTATGGCAGCGGGGATCTGTCGATCACCACCACTGGCGCCAGCAGTGCTGACGTCTTTGCTGGCATCATTGCGGTCAACTCGATTGCAGGCGGCGACTTGACAATTGAAGCTGGCGGAGACGTTACCGGTGCCGAGACAGGCATTCTGGCGAATAACCTTAGTGCCGGCACTGTTGCCATCGATACGGCGGGAACGGTCGACGGTGGCATCGATGGTATCAACGTTCAGTCCGCTGGCGGGTCGATCGATATCGCAAACAGCGGCATCCTGAACACCGGTACCGGCTTCGCTATCATGTCGAGTGGCGGAGTGACTTCGGTTGAAAACAGCGGCATTATTAATGGACGTATCCAGTTATCCGCTTTCGACGACAGCGTCACCAACAGTGGCCTCTTCAGCGCTGACTCTGACAGCGATTTCGGGGCCGGGGCCGATACTTTCGTCAACTCCGGTACAGTCAACGCGGACGGGGTGATTGCCTTTCTCGGGCTCGAATCCTTCACTAACATCGGCAGTGTTTCTTTGGTCGATGGTGTAGTTGGCGACAGCCTGAGCCTCGCAGGTGATTATGTCGGTGAAGGCGGGACCCTCGCACTCGATGTCGACTTTGCCGGAGCCGGTAGCGCCGATACGCTGGTGATCGCCGGAGCAGCAACCGGGACTACGATTGTCGATGTCAACGATGTCAGCGGCGGTCTGGGGCTTCTTGGAAATACTATCCTGATTGTCGATGCGGACGCAGGGAGCGATGAGAATGCCTTCGTTACGGCCTCGCCGATCATTGCGTCAGGCTTCCTAGCTTATGATGTCATCTTTGAAGCGCCGACGAACGATTACTTCCTTACCAATGCAATCAGCACACCGGTATTCCAGGCGCTGAAGTTTGCCGAGGGCGCGCAATCGCTGTGGTATCGTTCTGCCGATGCGTGGTCTGGACATATGTCTTCACTGAGAGATGCGCCGACAGATTCCAAATTGTGGTTCCAGATGTACGGCTCCACATCCGAGCGCGACCAAAGCCTGGAATACACAAGTGGTGGTTTCACCCAGGACATTACACTCGATTACGACCAGGATTATTTCGGCGGTCAGTTCGGGGTTGATTTTGGGACAGAACTTACGGGCGACAATTCCGTTGTTTTCGGCCTGACCGGCGGTTATTTAAATTCGACCCTCGGGTTCGATGGATACGCCGACCGGGTCGAATATGATGCCTTCAATATCGGCGCTTATGCGCAGTTCCGCTCCGGAGGACTCTTCGCCAATCTTCTCGCCAAATATGACTTCATCTCGGGCGACGTAATTGCACCGGGCGCAGGATACAACGCCGATATCGACGGCAGCGCTTATGGTGTGCGCGCAGAGGCCGGGTACCGGTTCGGCGACGACGGCTTCTTCGCGGAACCGGTCGCACGTCTTGAGTATCAGCGCAGCGAGCTGCACAGTTTCAGCGCGTTGGGTGCCGAATTCGACTTCGATAATTGGGATGGCCTGCGCAGCATGGCGGGAATTCGGCTTGGCGGAAAATCCGAAATCAGTCGCGGAAGCAAGCTCACCTATTACGCCGCGGGCCATGCAGTAAGGGAGTTTGCGGGGGACGACGGTTTGGTGTTCTCAATGGGCGCTTCATCCGAGGCGATCGTCAACCATCCTGTCGGCACATTCGGGCGCGCAGAACTCGGTATCAACGTCGAAACGGTCGCCGGTGTTACCGGTTTCATCGAGGCCAATGCCGATTACAGCGCTGACTACGAGAGCTATGGTGCCCGCGCCGGCCTACGCATCCGGTTTTAACGGATATCGTCTGATTATTGGTATTTTCGGGACGGGCAAACGGGCGTCCCGGGAGCCCGGAAAATCGCAATTCAAAACCAAACAAGGGAAAGAGTATTTCACTTATCACAAGCGTCAGGCACGTGACTATGAGCCCATCGGAGACAAACCCTGGTGGGTCCCATAGAACTTCGTAATCGGACGTCTCGCTTCCCGACAACACATGCAAAGTGAATAATGTCGGTTCAGGGCCCAATCGCACGTCAAACACAGCGATTGGGCCCTCAACATTTGCAAGGAAGTCAACGAACCGCACGTCAAACTTGCAGAGTCCGGGGGTGCGTTTGTCTGGCATAGTCACCAGCATAAGGACGAGCTGTTCCTGGCAATCAGCGGCCGCCTGCAAATAGAACTGCGCGGTCAGGCCCAAGTGGATCACGAGCCGCGTGAATATCTGATAATCTCGAAAGGCGTCGAACACAGCCTATTGGCGCAAATGACGAGAAACTTCCTACTTACAGATCCTAAAATAACAGTGAATGAAGGCGCTGCTCTTGGAAAAGAACGCTACGTCCCCTGAAGCAACCTATAGTCGTCAATTGGCTATGTTGTGATCGGGGCACATCTTTATGGCCCTTCTTAGAATTAGCCGCGATCTATAACAAACTTTTCCACCAAGAAGCGAACCTGCAATTCGACATTGCATCGGCACCCAACTCGTTATTTTAGCATATATATGTCATGGCATATCCACATGGCGGCAGTGCAGATGTGCGCGTTTATTTATCCGTAGACAGCCGATACGGTGACAATAGTTGAAATCGGCCTGTAACGCGGGGCCGCATACAACAAATAAGGACGAGCTATTTTACAATTTTAGGAAAAATTCGAAAGGATCACATGATGACGAAGAAAATTATTGGTTACGCCAGTCAAATGGCCGGAACCCTGGTGATAATGGTGGGGGCCTTGGCATTGGCAGCACCAACGCATGTCACTGCGAAAGAAGGACCCCTCGACGAATTCAAAAAGGCGGTTAAATCCGAGATCAGGTCATCCCAGCGCGATAAGCCCAATGTGCCCGATATCGGAAGCGCCAACCAGTCCGGGGGAGCAGCAAAGGTGGCGGCCGCAGGCGGAACCCGCGGTGCAGGCGCAGCCCCGGACAAAGATGCTCATCACGTTGATTGGGATACTAAATTTACCGCGACCGGGCTGGCTGACCGCAACAAGGTGGGCCACAGTTTCAAGTTCTATTGTCCGCCTGCGCCCAACCGTATGACCCCGCGCCGGGTGAGCGGGGTCGATAGATATGATTTCCATACTGTGATTTGCCGCGCAGCAGTCCACGCGGGCAAGATCGATTTCGGAGGGGGCAATGTGACCCTGCGGATGGAGGACGGTAACGTGAAGCTGCAGGGCAGTACGCGCAACGGGATCACAACCAAGCCCGGTCCGAGCGGCATCCGCACTGTAGTGTTTGTCGATTGACCAAAAGGTTCAACCTTACAGGCCACTCCTGACCGCCTGTTTGCAAATCGCATCGCACCGATCGACATGCCACTGAGCGCAGTCGATTGGTGCGAGCGTGCAGACCTAAGCCTCCCGCGTTTATACGGATCAGCGCACTACCGTCGTTCAGCCGCGGAACTGTAACACCTCCGCGTATTTGTCGATCCAGCTTGTGACTACGCCCTCTCCGAGGCTTTATTGCGACAGGTAATCCCATTGCCAGTCCTCTTCCCCTGCAAGCGTTCTCATATGGTGTTACCGGACCTGGCTTCCTAACAGGACCCGATTGTGCGACTGAACCGATTGCACCTTCCGGAAGGACTGCTCGCACTAGCGGATCATAGCTTGCGCGCGAGCCACGATCTGGTTTGGTGAAGCCAATTGAAGGTTTCCGAAACGAAGTCCTTCACCTTTCCCAGATGCAAGAAGCCTTCCGTGTTCCACAAGCCGGAAAATTGTAGGCTGGAATCTATTCCGGCGCCGTCAGCAGGTCTGACTGACAGGACAGTTCGAGCGAACATTTGCGTCCGTTTGCCTGACGAGATGGAGGCAGCGAGACGTTGCCTTCACGTGGGCTTTGGAACCTTACGACAGCGGCATTGAAGGATCTCGGACCAAAGCGAAAGTCACCCAAGCACCGAACGGGAAGATCGGAATCAATATTGCCGCGGCAGGATTGGCTCGATAGGGCCTTTCGATGGCGCTCATGTATTCCGCGCCGATGATCCGGACAATCGCAAGAATATTGTTCTGCCTTGGCTCGCGGACCGTTGGCTGGCGAGGAGGCGGATGGCTTACATACGGCCAGGTCAAGGGCGGGCCTCGGCCGGCTTAATCAAGTCCGATCGCGCGTTCTCAATGAGGGATCGTTCAAGCGCGGCCAGCAGCACGAGCACCTGTCTTCCGCGTCGCTGAGATGGATCCGAGATTTCGCCAGCCGTGGTGTAGGCCATGCCGAGCCTGTTCGTGACTAGGAACCTCATGCTGATCGAGCGGTTCAGTTGCTCACGATTGGCTGGGTCGGCCACTTCTCGAACGATGCCGATAGCATCAGCGCATTTGCCTCCCTCGATAAGGATGCCGGTCAGCAGTTCGAGCAGGCTCTGGCGTTTCAGCGGGTTCTCGACGTTCTCGATCGCGTCGCGCGCTTGCATCAGATATTTCGCATATTGCTCAGCGCTTGAATCGCGGGTGTGTTTCATCAGCAAGATGCGGCCGCGAGCTTGCAGGTCCATCCCCCTCGTAAATCGTAGACGCCGAGAGGCTATCTCGAAATCACCCGCCTCCGCCTCAAGCTGCGCGAGAAGGAGTATTGTTTCGTCGCTCACCTCGATATGGTTCCGCCCTTCGATCAGACCGATCGCTTCCCGGGTCGCTTGTTTCTCGGAGTCCCGGTCTCCGGTGGAAATAGCTTTTTTGGCGACCCGCAGGTAACCTTGCACCCGCCGATCGCCATCGCTCTGATGCGACAGGATCTGCAACGCTGGCTGAAGTTGCCCAGTAGCCGAAAGATAGTGGACAAGGGACTGCAGCGCTTGCTCGCGGCGCGGCTGATCCGCGATCCTTTCGAGCAAATCCGCGGCACGTTGCGGCTCGCCGCCTTGTTCCACGACCGATGAAATCTCGTTCCATCGATCATTGATCAGATCGTCGAATTCATCGCCGCGCGCAGGTACGCTTTCGAGACGCGCAATCGCCGCATCAATCACGCTGCGCCATTTGATCCGGGTGCCGGGATTTGGGTTGTTGACCAGCAAATCAGCGACTTGCAGCAGCGTGGATACGTGGTCGATCGGATCACGTGCAACATCCTGCGCCGTAAGCAGAGTCAGATCGACTTCACCCGCATCGATGGCTGCCTCAGCGAAGCCCTGAAGTGCTTCGCGCTGGCTATCCATGTCCGAGATTTGACCAAGCAGATGGCGCGCCTGTGCGAAAGCGTCCTTTGCTTCGGCAGCCTTTCCGTACTGCGCCAACGCCAATGCTAGACGCGCGGTTGATATGGCGCGCCAAGGGCTCTCGCCCATGCGTGAAACCGTTGTGCGCGCCGCATCGAATTCCCAGGCGGCCAGGCGATCTTTTACTATCACATCCAGCGCGGGCCAGCGGGCGGCGTCCGCGGCGTGATCGTCCACCACGGCCCAGGCCGTTTCCAATCGCCCGTCTGCGAGCAGCGCCTTGACCAATGGTATCAGCCCCGATTCGTGTATCGGCTGATTGGCTCTGTTGGTTGCATCGACGGCACCGACTGCCACGTCGAGATCATCGGTTTTCGCGAGGATCGAAACGTAATGGGCGCGGGCCATTTCGTAATAATAGGGATCGTTTACTTGCGAAATCAGGCGTGTCGCGCGTGGTATGGAGTTTTCGTCAAGTTGGTCGATGACATTAGCGATCGCGAGATCCTTGATCTTCGAATCCGGTAAGGTCGGAGCGATCGAGTCGATTACCGCTTCGGCTTCGTTGAGGCGCTGATAACGGGCCAGGACGAAAGCCAGCTGCATTTGCGACATCGCGACATCGCTGGCGTTTGGCATTGCAACCTGGGATTTGGTTATGCGGCTGATCAATACATCGACACAGGCTGGATCGGTCTTGATAACGCACTGCTCGGAATCATGTTGAGCATCCGTTTCTAGGCTCGATCCCGAGGCAAGCGCTGCCGCCATCAAAGGCGCCAGATGAGACGCAAGCGTCGATCGGTGCTGTGGTGAGAACATTGTCTTCAATCCCATCGGGTGATCGCGCGGTACATGTCAGATACTCGGGGAATGGGGGCGTGCACCAACGCAAGACGCCAGACTTTGTTGGCCGGGCCGAAATGCCTGCCGCCAGTGAAACAACTGGATGTGCTGATCGTCATCTAGCTGCGATGAAATGCGCTGCGAACCAGCATCGCTGCACGCTGGCCATGTAGAAATGTCCGTTCGATAATCGACGCGAACCTAATCGCTCCCGGCACCCTGCACCCGCAATTCTGCATCACCTGACTGTGAAAACGCCGTTACCAAACGAGAGAAAACGTTGGCTGGCTGTACTCGCAGAGCCTATATCCGGTGCGTCTGAAGCGGTGGCAGGAACTGACAGCGTTATCGCTGCGATCCGCCAGGCAGATCAGGCAAAAATCGCACTGTGTCCGAAACACTCCCCCCGTTTCAGACACAGTGCAAAATTGCGTTGCTGCGCTTTGCGAGCGATGTGGCTCCAGTGAGACAGAAATATCGCGTCGCCCACCGCAAAATCATGAGGTAGACCAATGTCGATGTTAACTCCCGTGATCGCTGTCATGGCCATTGGCCTGGGGATTTTCTACATCGCGCCAGCCTTCGCCCCTGCCGGCAAGCCATTTGCAATCTCGGCAACGGTAGCGGCGGTTTGCCTGCTCCTGTTTTGGCTATCAGCATTTGTCGGTCCCTGGAAAATGGAGTATCCGAGAGGTCTGGGCGCCAGCATCGATATCTTCGTCAGACTCGCTGCAACCGCGTATTTGCTGGCAGCGCTATTGCTTCGCCGTCTCCACTCATTTGCCGCGGAAAGGGGGTGGGTCGCATATCGCCACTGGGTGCCAGTGCTGGTGGTGGCTGTTGTGGTCCCGATACCTCTGGCAATGTTGGTTTGAGGCTACGGACTTGGCCCCTTTGATTGCGCAGCGGCAGCGCAGTCACGGCCGTCTTTATTGGCCGCACGATCAACGCCTGCCTCGAACCTGTGATGATTACGACGCTGGATGTGACCCATCGCCGGCGGACGAGTGAGGAAGAAAAATGGACTTCTCGGTTGGCAAATTTAAAACGAAGTATTGCCTGCCGATGTTCGCGGCATGCCTCTGTCTTGCTACCCCGCTTCGCGCAACGCCGCCGCAGAACATTATTATCAGCGAGAGCTTGGTCGGTGTTACCGACGACCAGATATTCCTGCTTAGAACAATCGAAGATAATCTTGCCACAAACGATAAGTCTGCGACGGTAATTCTCCGTGTGTCGGTTGATCTCGCGACAGGGGAGGACGCAAAAATATGGTCGATGCGCTCCCTCATTGATCGCGGTTTGGGCTTATCCATCCAGCCCGCGGCCCGCGTGCGCGATCACAGCATCGCAGGGCGTGAAGATCTGTTTGACTTGCTCGCCAGATCGGGTGCGCGACCTCGTTCAGACGGAGCGAGTGCCTTAGGGGAGATGGCGCGTTATCCAGTCACCATATCACCAGAAGATGGGTCGATCGTCATAGGTCGGCCTGGCTCGCCACCGAGGGCGGAAATGTCTTTGGATGAGCGAAGCACCATCATTCACAAACGCCTTGCGAACACTTGGGCCGCGCTTGCCGATATGGATCCAGGGGTCGCGTCTTCGATGAACAGCCATGAGGAAATTGCGGAAGACTGTGCGATTGGTGGGCTTTTTTCCCGAGGAATTGGCTGACGGCGAGCACCAAAATGTTGTCAAACTGCGATGCATGCACTCATACGAAAATCTGTTCTTAGAACTTTACCTTCCCGTGCGCCAGGTTCAGCCAAATAGCGGTACGGAGCGCATCGAGGGGTGCAACTAAACTTACCCGACGGGGCAAAGCCTGGCATTAATCGGCCTGCTGAAGTCGCCGGTCGCCATGAGGACGTGAGAAAGTATCCGCGAAACTGTTCCTAATCGCCATCATCACTGCCTGTGTTCTTTGCGCCTGAACCGTATCGGGATGAACGTGCATCGTCATCGTGCTTACCATCTCAAATGGTTTTGCGTTGCGCGGCTGTAAAAGCTCCGATTTTTCGCCGATACAAATCGGCATGAGTGCTTTGCCTATGCCCGCCTCCACCGCTTTCATTACCCCGCCTGCATTTGCCGATGATAGCCTTGGACGACGCGCTTTTCTATCGCGATTCTTCTCCCAGAACCTGACCGGAGCGGTTCGAGGCAGTTCTTCATGGAAGTAAGAAAGCAAGGGCAACTGCTCGGGGTCCAGATCCTTGTGATGATAGACTGCATAGTGGACCTCACCCAGCTTCACCGAGAATTCGCTGGGTCGAGCCGACCGTTCGAACCAGATAGAAATTGTCGCTTCACCACTGATAGGCGTCATGGGAATTTGCGGTATCAGGCGAACATCAAGCCGCGGGTTGGCCTTCAACAATTCTGGCAATGCGTTGATCGTGAGTTCGTCCAATATCCACGCATTCGAGATCAGCCTGACGAGGCCCACCGGGGTGCCGTCACCTAACGCGATTTCGTCCGCCATATGCGCCATACGCAGCTCGACTTCTTCGGCGCGCTCTATGACGATTTTGCCTGCTTCTGTCGGGACTAGCCCCGTTTTCGTTCGGGCAAATAGCGACGTACCGATATCTGCTTCGAGTGAGGTCAGGCGCCTGCCCATCGTCGACTGATCCAGGTTGAGTGCGTCGGCAGCACGTGCCAGCGACCCGGCACGAGACGCAGCCAGGACAATCTTGAGGTTATTCCAATCGAAAGACATGACGGCCTTGAAGAACCTTTCCACGCTGCATTCAAATTATGACAGTCTCGTGACTATGATAGTTGCGCGGTTCGCGCAGGGAGCAATTGCAATATTGCGGGTTCCTAAGAGGTTACAGCAACTATAAGCGTGATGTGCAAGTGGGAAATAGTGTAAAACTAGACTGCCGGCAGAAACCCTTGGAATCTGTCCGGATTGTCCAGTGCTCAACGATCGCAATACATTATCTGAAAGAAAGGCAAGATGGCAAATATAGCTCAAGAAAAACCGTCTCTCACGACTCAAGAAATCGATTTGTTGCGGCGCAGCTTTCTTATCTTGGGCGTTGAAAATGCGTTTGCAGGTGAACTATTTTACAAGCATTTGTTCTCCGACAGAGCGGATTTAGAAAAAATGTTTGTTACTGAAATTGCCAGCCAATCCGAAAAACTTACAAATATGCTCGGTATGATCGTCTCGCAGTTGCACAACATGCCCGGACTGTTGTCCTTGGTGACTGATCTGGCGCAGCGTCACGTCGTATACGGCGTCAAAGCAGAGCATTACCGTTTTGTTGGCGAGGCGCTTCTCAAAACGTTGGGCGAGGTTCTTGGAGCCGAATTCAGTTCCTCGGTCGAAGATGCCTGGGTAAAGGCTTACGACGGAATTGCCGTGGCAATGGTCGAGAGCTGCTACGGCCCTGCCGGAGTGTTGCAATACCGAGGCGCGCAATAGACCGGGCCGGTACGTTACATTTTTTGCGAGTGAGACCGACACATTTGGATTGCAGCACTTCCCGACGTTGTTCTGGCGGAAAAGTACAATTTTCGAAGTATCTCGATATGCAAGGCATATTTACGGACGGCAAGGACCAACTGACCGCAGGCCTGCCTTGTTCGCTCGGCTCGGCACATAGAGCCGACAGCGTGCGTTGCCGTGACATGTTAAGAGCCGAATAATAAAAAACGCTTTGTCGAAAGGCCAAGTGCCTTTGCAAATCTGCATGCACGCATTGCGGCTTTGCCAATGGACGCGTTTCGAGATCAGCTGGTACACCATTCGCCAATAGCAGGACTCGAAAAGGAAGGTCGAATTCATGGCGAACCAATCGATGGAAGGTGTGATGGTGAAGGACGAACATGGGTCGGCCGAAGCCGGTTCGGGTCAGGCAAGCCAAGGGGCACAGCCAAAACAGCGAACTGCGCCAGCCCTTGGAAATTCAGCTCAGACCAAAAAGGTTGTTCCTGCCGACCAAAAGGCGCCCGCAATCCCGCGCACTGGCGAGCCGGATGCCGTCACGGTCAGCGCTGCCTCGCCGCAAACTACCACTTTTTCGCAATCTGCGGGATTGGTGGCCCGCCTTGGCGCGCTCAGGACGTCTTTGCTTTTTTCGTCATACCAATCTGGGCTGCTTTACATGCTCGGTCGTAAGCCCGACGGAGGGGCTCATCTGCATCAGTCGGCAATGGCCAAACCGATGGGCCTGTGTGTCGAAGCCAGTGGCAGCTTCACCCTATCCGCCGGCTTTCAAATCATGCGCTTTCAAAACGGGCTCGATGCGAATGAACGGGTCAACGGGCTTTTCGACGCCTGCTATGTTGCACGCGAAACCTGCAATACTGGCGAGCTCGATGCACACGATATCGGTATCGACAAAGATGGTAGGGCAATCTTCGTCAACACCCGGTTCAACTGTCTGGCGACCCCTGATCCAAGACACAGTTTTCGCGACGTTTGGCGTCCGTCGTTCATCACGGCTTTGATCGATGAGGACCGGTGCCATCTAAACGGTCTTGCGATGGAGGACGGTCAGGCAGCCTATGTGACCGCCGTCAGTCAGTCCGACACTATCGATGGCTGGCGTGATCGGCGCGACAGCGGCGGGGTCGTCATCGATGTTCGCAGCAACGAAGTCATCTGCACAGGCCTCTCGATGCCACACTCGCCGCGGCTCCATAATGGGGAGCTGTGGGTTCTCAATTCCGGAACCGGCGAGCTCGGGGTGGTAGAAGGCGCAGCAAGCGGGAAAGGCAAATTTATCCCGCGCGTTTTCTGCCCCGGTTTCGCGCGTGGCCTGGCCTTCAAGGACGGATTTGCCTTCGTTGGCCTGTCTAAACCGCGTTATCAGCGCTTTGAGGGGCTGGCACTTGATCAGCGATTGGCTGACGCCGACAGCGCGCCTTGGTGCGGAATCCAGATAATCGATCTCGCCAAAGGAGCCTGCGTCGACTGGTTCCGGATCGATGGAGCGGTCTCCGAAATTTACGATGTCGCTTTGCTCGAAGGCCATGCCTGCCCAATGTCGATAGGACCAACCGCGCCTGAGATGGCCAAGTTTATAACTCATCAAAAATAGGAGGTGTTCGGCGTCCGACGCCTGCCAGTGAGCAGATGCAGACAGTACCGTGATCCGCGCTCACCACTTAGCAGCGGGCGCAAAAGGTGAACTCAAAGTCAGTGATTTGGCCGTTCAAAAAGGTGGCTTCACGTCCAAGACTTACCTCATCACCAACGCCCATGGCCTCCCCGTCCGAGCAGAAGTAACCGGCGGCGAGATGTCCGGCTTCAATCGCTTTGATGCCCTGGTCGATAAGGACCTGCCGACAGCTCGCGTGTTCCTGCCTGACCGCGGCTATGACAGCTATCATATCCGCAGCACCATCGCTGAGCGAGAGGGAGCACCAGTGATCCCGGCCAAGGGCAAACGCTGGTAGCAGTTAGCCATTTGCTTGCATTGATTTGCTCCTCTTTGTAGAGGAATAACTTCTCGTAATCAATTGCTTAACAGTCACCTTCTTCCGCGTTGCAGCGGAGGGCGTGCTCGCCATATTTCCATTCGCACAGGGTCTGCCAATAGTTTGCAGATGCCTCGGTTTTGCCTTTCCTAAAAGCATCACTCGTGCGATAGACACGCAGCGATTGAGCGCTGCAAAATGGCCGAGATTATCCCGATGCCGAGCCCTGCACCCACCTAATCGGGAAATTCAGGCCGCTCGTCTGCATTCTGGACCGCTCAACACTCGGCAACACAAGCGAGTTTTTCAACAGAATAGGGCCGCTAGCAGACCATCTGCTTTTGGCTTGTTCTTATAAAAATCGGTCATTCCGCTTGCGACCCGGTTGCTAACCTTCGAACCTGTTAGTAGCACGCTCAAATGCTGACGATTAGATCTGCCACACTCGATGACGCCGATTTGATGCCGGACGTAGAGCGTTCAAGCGGTGAGGCTTTCCGGCAGCTTTCGGACCTGGCTTGGATAGCCGATGACGCTGTGACATTGGCTGAGCGACACGCTGCGCTTATCGAACAAGGCACGGTTTGGGTGGCCATCGACCGGAATGACTTCGTCTCGGGCTTCCTCACCGCCGAGATACACCAAGACGCGCTTCATATCTGGCAGATGTCGGTGCGATCGGATCAACAGCGAAAGGGCATTGGGAGACAGTTGATTGACGCTGCCGAGAGCTGCGCCCGGGGCTGGAAGTTGAGGGCACTGACACTCACGACCTTCCTGTCCGTGCCGTGGAATGCCCCCTTCTATAACTCATGTGGCTTTGCTCGGATCGATCCCGGCCGGCATAAAATGCTTTCGGCCACCCTTGAGTTGGAACAACAAGCAGGTCTGCCCATCGACCAGCGTTGCGCGATGCTCAAGCCGCTTTGATCATGCTTGTCTACTGAAGCTGCCGTTCCGCTAACCACCCCAATATCGGACATTCCGGCTATTCTGGTTTCTTGCCGATAGCGGACACTAACTCAGGTTTGAATTTGTTCACTCGGCCGAGGTGAAGCGGTAGACAACTTTGTTACAAAGGTGGTCACCGCAGTCAGGGGGAGGATTGGCATTTGCTTGCCTCCTCGCGGGATACGCATTGCAGCGCTTTATCCCGCAATTCGCGAACTCGCAAAATTGCGGGATAAAACCATAATCTTCAATTTGTTCACCCTGCCTCGGGTTCACGATCCACGAACAGGGCAACCAGCGGCTGATTGATGTAGTAATTGTTGCGACCTTCACGGTGCTTGAACAGCATCCCGCTTTCGGCGAGTTCATCAAGATATTTGGTCGCTGTCGGACGAGAGACCCCAATCTCCTCCTGGACGAATTCGATGCGTGTGTACGGGTGACGGAAGAGATTGTTGAGCAGGTCCTGTGAGTAGATTTTGGGATGCTCGGTTCGCATCCGATGCTTCGTCTCGGCCATCAGACCACGGATCGCTTCGACCAACCGTAACGTTTCAATGGCGGTCTCCTCCACGCCCTTGAGCATGTAGAGAAGCCACTCTTCCCATTCACCGGTTTCACGTACAACCTGGAGCAGGCGATAGTACTCTCCCTTGTTCTGGGTGATGTATCGGCTGAGGTAGAGGATTGGGATATCGAGCAACTCGCAGCGTGTGAGATAGAGCACGTTGATGATGCGCCCGATGCGCCCATTCCCGTCTGGGAGAGGATGGATGCTTTCGAACTGGTGATGGATGATTGCCATCCGAGTCAAAGGGTCGAAATCGACCCCATCACTGTCTTCGTTGATGAACTTTTCGAGCACACCCATTTCGTCGCGAACTTCCTTCGCGTCCTGCGGCGGAATGTAGACAAGCGCGCCCGTTCCCTCGTTCTTGAGTGCGGTGCCTGGTGTTTCGCGGAAGGTTCCATCGGTCTTCTTGAGAATGCGGAACATGGCGATAAGCATGTTGTTTGTGAGCAATCCGTCGAGACGCCGTTGCTCGTCATATCCGTACCGCAGCGCGTCCCGATATCGGGCCACTTCCTTCGCCGCAGGTGATCCCGCACTTTCGGGGAATGCATTAAGCTGGAAGAGCTCATCTTGCGTCGTGACGATGTTCTCAATTTCGGAACTCGCCTTCGCTTCTTGGAGCGAAAGCGTGTCGATCAGAATGCCCCGATTGGGAATGGTTGCAGCGCGACCTTTAAGCTCAGCAAGGAACCGATGGGCGCGCGGAAGTGCCCTCAGCACGCTGGGCGCTTCAATGAGGCCGGGGGGCGGCAGGTCAGGAATGGCGTAGGTCGGTTTGAGGGCCACAGATTTTCTCATGCAAAGAATATGCGGCATGGCTTATCACGATTGCCAAACGTGTAAAGATTTTGTGATTTTCTTTGTATGTCTGCATCGACGTGTAAAGCGAAGCCAGGTTTGCTTGTCGCATTGGCCCAACCTGCGAATCGCCCCAACGCCGGTCTCCCATTGCACCAGAACCAGCCCTTTGGGACTGCATTGCCCGGAGTGCAGGCAGGAGAGAAAAATTTTCTTGGTCCCAAACCGTCCATTGCGATCCACAATCGTCCACCACTCATCATGCAACGATATTTGATCTCTTTTTGTTCTTTCCTACAGCATTGCGATTCGCATAGCTTGGCCAGCGTCACCTAAGCCTAGGGTGGCGCTGAATTGAATATCTGATCGCACGGTCCGCAACGGCAATTTGAGAACCAACCCAACGTCGCGAGGGGACAAGCGGCAACGGTGACAGACCCTTGAAACGAAGGACTCTGTCATGCCGAATAAGGCAGCAGCCGCGCGTTTTCGTAAGGGAATGGCGCCTTGGACCCTGACTTCAATTGGTCCACAGTTTGCGGATTGTAGGAGCCACGGATGATGTTCAGCCACTTCTGCACATCATCCTTGTGCTTGAAGGTGGCCAACACCAAGGGCTTTGCCCTCTCGTTCCCGAAACCGGAAATAGACGCCCCCGTGTGGCGGGCTGTGCCCGCTGGCCCGCGCCAAGGCATCGATTCCGGTTTTGCCTCCCCCTCCCATCCTCGCCGGAAGGCAGGCCGCATGCCGCGTGTCGGATGCGTCTTTCAGCCGAAGGAGGACAGAAAATGGGTGACCTGATCTTGAACTATCGCGCCTGCGGTGCCGAGTGTCGCGAGGACTGGTTGCGGATGCTGGCGAACGAGAACGGCTTGCCGTTCGGGACGGTGCAGCGTCTGGCCGAGGAACTGGGAGAGCGCGAGGATTTTGGCGAGCTGGTCGATATTTGTGAGCGTGGCGGGAGGGTGGTGCAATGACTGCTGGCACTCTTTCTCGCAGCGAGCGGATTGCTCGGTTCAATGACTGGGCCCGGCAGGCGATGAGCTTGGCTTGCGTTGTAGTGGCGACTGAGGGGTTAGTGCCGGAGGAGGTGCAATCGCAGGGTATACCGGTTTTGGCCAAACCCTTCGCCGAGAGCGATTTCCGAGATTTGCTGGACCTCTAAGAGCCTCAATTTAACGTGCACATTGGCGGAGAACTTTCCACCTCGACTGCACTACGTAGGCGCGTCTATACTTATCGGACTTCCACTTTTCGCCCCAATCTCGGAAATTTGGGTTTTTTTGACTCTTGAAACCGGACTGGCAGCAATCCGCGCCTTTCAGATAAAAGCGCATAAGCTGCAATCGACCCAATAGTGATCACTCTGTCAGGACGATTGCGATGTGAGCTATTCGCGTTCAACTCACTCATTTCCGCGCTTGTGGCTGGACGCTGAAAGTTGCATAATTACAAACCAATTAGGGGACGAATATGAAACCAATTTGCTCTCCATTCGCTTCACCTAGCGGAAGGACGAATTATGGCAGCACGCGCGTATTGGCAGGGACAGATAAGGCTCGCACTGGTTTCAATTCCGGTTGAGATCTATTCGGCCACCAAGTCCGGCTCGAAAATTCGCTTCAATCAGATCCATGAGCCTAGTGGTAAGCGGGTCTCCTATGAGAAGACCGTCACCGGCATTGGCCCGATCGACCGCAGCGAGATTATCAAGGGCTACGAAATTTCCAAGGGCGAATATGTTCTACTGGAAGACGAAGAAATCGAAGCGGTGAAGATCGAGAGTCGCAAGACGCTTGAACTGGTTCAATTTGTCGATTCCTGCGAAATCGACCCGCTCTATTTCGACAAACCCTATTACGTCGCGCCAAAGGACGAACTGGCGGAAGAAGCCTTCATCGTGCTCCGCGAAGCCTTGCGCAAGGCCAAAAAGGTGGCTCTGGGCCAGCTGTCGGTTCGCGGGTCGGAGAAGCTCGTCGCTATCAAGCCGTGCGGCAAGGGTCTGCTGCTCGAAACGCTGCGGTATGCGGACGAAGTGAAGGCGGGGCAGGCGTTTTTCGAGGATATCGACGAGGCCAGGCCAAAGAAGGCTCTGCTAGATCTGGCCGCTACGCTGATCGAGGAGAAAAGCGCGCCATTCGATGCGGGCGAGTTCAAAGATCGCTATGTCGATGCGCTACGCAAGCTGATTGACAAGAAAGCCAAGTCAAAGAGCAAAAAGGCGATTATCGAGGATGTCGACGAGTCAGGCGGGGCATCGGGCGGCAATGTGATCGACTTGATGGCGGCACTGAAGAAATCCGTCGGCGAGAGTAAACCGGCCAAAAAGGCTATCGCGAAACGCAAAAAGTCCGCTTGAAATGCCGGGTAAGCGCACGCCAGCCGATCCGCTCGCCAGCTACAACTCCAAGCGCGATTTCGACAAGACGCCGGAGCCTGCGGGGGCGGCGAAAAGCAGCAAGAGCGGAGACTTGTTTATCGTGCAGAAGCATGACGCGACGCGGCTACACTGGGATCTGCGGCTAGAAGTCGATGGCGTGCTGAAAAGCTGGGCGGTCACGAAAGGCCCATCTCCCGATCCCTACGTCAAGCGGCTCGCGGTGCGAACCGAAGACCACCCAATGTCCTATGCCGAATTCGAGGGCGCGATCCCCAAGGGCGAATATGGCGGGGGGACAATAATGCTATGGGATCGTGGCCGCTGGGCGCCAATCGAGGGCAAGAGCGCCAAGGACCTCGACAAGGGGCACCTTCATTTTTCGCTTGCCGGGCAGCGGATGCAGGGCGAGTGGCTGCTGATCCGTTTAAAGCCAAAGCCCGGCGAAAAGCGTGAGAACTGGCTCCTGCGCAAATTGCAGGACGAGCATGCGGAGGAAGGCGACGCGCTTGTGGAGCGTGAGTTGACCAGTATCCTGACCAAGCGTTCCATGGCCGAGATCGCGGCGGACAGAACGAGCGAATTTTCGCTTGTGAGCAAGGAGAGCGATGCTTCTCTCGCGCAGATGGCGATGACTTCTGTGAGCATCTCCAAAAACGCCAAGCCGCTGGCCAAACGCAAAGCAGCGAAGATCCCAAAATTCCGCAAGCCACAGCTTGCCACGCTTGTCGACGATGTCCCGACCGGCAACGGCTGGATGCACGAAATCAAGTTCGACGGTTACCGCGCGATGGTGGCTGCGAAGGGCGCTGAGGTTCGAGTCTATACTCGCAGCGGCAAGGATTGGACCGACAAGTTCGGCCCACTCGTCGATACCATTGCCAAACTGGATCTGCCCGCCTGTCTGATCGATGGCGAAATCGTCGCGACCGATTTGAAGGGCAATCCCGATTTCTCGACGTTGCAACAGGTGCTGAAGCGCGGGCATGGGAGCCAAAGCGCTAGCGATAAGCTAGCCTTCCACGCCTTCGACTTGATTGAGCTCTATGGCGACGATCTGGGCAAGTTATCTAATATCGAGCGCAAGGAGCGGCTGGAAGCGCTGCTCGCCAACGTCAAACCGCCGATCCATGTCGCCGATCACGTTATCGGTGCGGGCGAGAAGTTGTTTGATGCCATGTGCCGTGCAGAGCAGGAAGGCATCATTTCCAAGAAGATGGATGCTCCCTATCGACATTCGCGCTCCAAAGGCTGGGTGAAGGTCAAGTGCACGCGGCGGCAAGAATTCGTTGTGGTTGGGTGGAAGAAAAGCTCGGCGCGGGGGAGGCCCTTTGCATCACTGCTGATGGCACAGCATGAGAGGGGGGTGCTGGTCTATAAGGGCAATGTCGGGACCGGCTTCACCGCCGACGAGCTCGATACGCTTGCCGCCCAGATGCGTCGGTTGGAACGCAAGACGCCGCCGGTCGAAGTTGACCGGGCAGCCGCGCGTGATGTGACTTGGGTAACGCCCAAGCTGGTCGCCGAAGTGGCGTTCGCCGAGTTTACTGCGGACGGAAATATCCGCCACGGCAGTTATTTCGGCCTTCGCAGAGACAAGTCCGCCAAATCGGTGAGGCCCGAACGCGCCGTGTCTACTCCGAAAACGGACGCTGACGTCGAAATCTCCAGCCGAGAACGAGTAGTCTTTCCCGATAGCGGCCAAACCAAGGGCGACCTGGCCGATTACTACGAAGCCGTCGCTGCGATCATGCTGCCTTTCGCCGCGCGACGCCCTGTCAGCCTAGTGCGCTGCCCGCAAGGACGCGCCAAGAACTGTTTCTTCCAGAAGCACGACAGCGGTTCATTCGGCGATGCGGTCCACCATGTGCCGATCTCCGAGAAAGACGGCGGCAGTGAGGACTACCTTTATGTCGAGGATGCACGGGGCATCCTTCAATGCGTCCAGATGGGGACGGTCGAATTCCACGGTTGGGGATCGCGCAGCGACGATGTGGAACTGCCCGACCGGATGGTATTCGATCTCGACCCGGACGAGGGCCTGGACTTCAGCGCCGTGAAGCAGGCAGCGCGCGATATTAGGGCGCAGCTATCAGATCTTGGGTTGGTGAGCTTCGCAATGCTGTCAGGCGGGAAAGGCGTGCATGTGGTGGTCCCGCTCGATCCGGGGCAATCTTGGGAGGCGCACAAAGACTTCTCCCGCCGCTTTGCCGAGGCATTGAGCCTGGCCGAGCCCCACCGTTTTACAGCGACGATGAGCAAAGCTAAGCGCAAAGGGAAGATATTCATCGACTGGATGCGCAATCAGCGTGGTAGCACCGCCGTCCTCCCCTACTCCGCCCGCGCCCGCAGCGGTGCGCCCGTGGCTGTGCCGATCGGCTGGAACGAGCTAAAGGCGATGAAGGACGCGAAGCCATTCAACATCGATAACGCTAAGCAGTTGATCGGTCGCGCTGGGGACACACAGTTGGCTGGCTGGGGTTTCGCAAACCAACGGCTGCCGAATGTTTAAGCTGGACAGTTCGCGGGTGTGTGGCACATCTTCTGCACGTCAAGTGCAAGTTTGGATCTGACAAAATCGCGGCGCTTATCAATTGCGGACTGTCCGCTATCGACCCAGATGCGGTCGTCTAGCCAACATTCTTCTGTTCTTGTAAGCGGACCTTACCGGTCGTTGTTACATGGGAATTTTGAGATGTGGAGCAAGGAACGTCGGATCACCGCCGCCATTCTCTTGGGTGCGTCTGCCATAATGCTTTTCCCACTAATTTTGAATTGGTCAGGTAGAAACATTCCCTTGGTTGATAATCTCGGGTTTTCGGCAGACGATCTGGCACCTCTTCATGTTTGGATTATAGCGATTGCATTCGCTGGCGCTTATATATTCTACACGTTCTGGGCAGTGCCATTTGTACGCGAAAAGCAGAGTGAGCTTTCACTTTTCAAAGCGGTCGGCGTCATTGCGGCTTTTGCGAGCGGCATTATGGAAGAAGTCGTTTTTCGCCGGTGGCTCATGGATTCTGCGCTGGCGTTAGGCATACCGAGTATCGGTCAGGTGGCTATATCGGCGATCATATTTGGAGCATGTCATTTGGTCTGGCACGCTTTCAGCGCTGATCGCAAATTCTCGCCTTATGCAGCTGCTTCGACCATTGCTGCGGGCGCGGCGTTAGCTGTTATTTATCTGCTTGGAGACCGAAATCTCGGGCCGTGCATTGCCGCACACATGTTGATCAATGTCGTTATCGAGCCGTGGCTTGTGCTAGCGGCGGTGTCTGGTACCTCGCGTGGCGATCGCCCCAGCGTCGGCAATGCTTGATCACCACATTTGAGAATTAAAGAAACCGATTTTGTTGGTTTAGAACAGGCCTTAATAGACAGTCCGCTTTCCACCTCAATTGCGGACGTCCGGCGTCGCAGCCGAGCTTCCAAAGAGCGGCCATCCGGAAGTGTTGAATGACCGCTCTCGCATTAGATTTCCGTTCGCTCGGCCAAGAGCAAAGCGTCCTCAACGTCTACTCCGAGATAACGAACCGTGTTCTCGATCTTCGTATGGCCGAGGAGGATTTGGATCGCGCGAATGTTTCCGGTTGCCCGGTAAATCATCGGGGCCTTGGTTCGTCGTAAAGAATGCGTTCCATATTCGGCTTTGCGTAAGCCAATCGCTGTCACCCATTCATCAAGGAGCCGAGCGTATTGCCGTGTGCTCATGTGGTGATTGCGGTCGATGCGGCTGGGAAACAGGAAGTCGGCATGGCTAGCGGACAAGAAGCTTTGTCAGCTTTAAATTTGCCTTCTCTAGCTCAAGGCCCACCCACCACCCTTCGTCACATGCGCGTCCCGCTCTCGTAGCGCGCGCTCAAGGCCAAGTATGTCATTGATGTGCGCGGCTGTATGCCCGAACAATCGATCGAGTGCCGACATCTCACGAGGGAAATTGGCCGACAGCTCCTCGATCTGGTCAATCAGTTCGCTCGCCGCCGCTTTTAGCAAGGCCATCGCGCCCGGTGCTGGAATGCCGATGGCTACGCAGAAGGCAATCAGATCGTCGGCAGTTGTGTCATCAAAGCGTTTGGCTCCCCCCACATTGAACGCCAGCTCGTCTGTGTAGTCGCCCCCCATCAGTACCGGGGTAAGGTCGTAGAATGGGGCAAGTTCCACCGAGCCGCCGGGGGCCAGGATCAGGCCGTTGTTCTTGGCGTGGTTGTCGTTGTTGCCCAGCAGCAGGTTGAACAGCGTCATTCTCAGGAATGTGTTGCGAGCGAGAGCGGGCTGGTCGGTTGCGGAGAGTATTCTTCCGATTGTCGGTGCGTCGAACCGGCGTCCCGCCTCTCCACGCCGCTCATACTTGAGATCGGAGGGAAGGCCGCTCGCCTGGGCAAAATCTTCGACATGCAGGCGATAGACCTCGCCGCCCTCAATCAACCTATCGAAGCGGTTGATGAGCAGGATGTCGTGTTCACCGATTTGACCAGCGATACATGTCCCGACCTCGAAGCCACACTTTGCGGCTAGATTGGTCAGGAAGGCTTCGTCCCGCGCCTCCTTAAGGTTCTGGCGGTCCGGCAGCTTCAGAATGTGGGTCGTGGGCGCGCCCGTCCCATTTTTGGGAAGGGCGAAGCGTCCGTCGGGTAGTGCGGCGAGTGATATCTTCCGGCGCACACCCGCGACTGGCGAAGGGTCGCGCATCTTATCAGGTAGGGGCTTGCCTGTGGCGAGGCGCTCAACGATGTCGCGCAACGTGCCCTCGTCGAGCGGATCATAATCTTCGCTCAGCGTTCCAGGACGATTCACCGGTGGCTGGCCAAGACCGAGCACGCTGACAGCGCCCGGGCAATCCGCTCCCAGATATTCAAGCAGGCCTGCGACGTCGCTGCGCTCAATGCCATAGCGCGCCATGGTCGCTTCGAGTTGATCGTTTTCGTGGAGCAGGTTTCCAAACCACGCGCGCACAGGCACATCGCCGAAGGGCTGTTCGCTGAGCGGCAAAGAGAGCGAAAGAGCATGACGGTTCGGGTCCGCCAGCCAATGGGCATCGTAGGTGAAAGACAGATCACCATCATCGCCTTTGACAAGGTAGCCGACCGGCTCCGGCGATGCTTCTAGCCAGACTTGCAGGACGAGCATCAGCGGCTGCGCAATCTGGCGGTGAGATCGATGCCTGCAGCCTGCGCACAGGCCATCACGCGGTCGAATTCGAGGCTGGGCTTCCCGCCTTCGAGTTCGGATACGAACCGCCGCCCGACACCGGCATGCGCAGCGAATTCCGACTGGTTCATCTTCATTGCCTTGCGCACGCGCCGGACAAGCGCGCCCAGTTCCGCAACCGATCGAACGCGCTCACCAGGAGCTGGCATGTGTGGTGCTGCAATTTGTGGTGCGGGAAGTTTCGGGACGGAAAGGCCGGATGATGCCTCCGACAGTTGTCGCGCGACATCGATTGCCCGCTGATATTGCGGTGTGTGCAGCTGTTCGGCAATCTTCCGCGCGGTTGCGTCCGGCCCCTCGACCAGGTCATTTATCGCGCGATTGATCTTACTCACCGCGTCGAGAGATGGACTGGTGGCGAGCTTTCGAAATGCCTGATCCTGCTCGCTGAGAGCTTTGAGGAGGCGCTGACTATCGGTGGCGGGTTTCATTTTTGATCCCTTTCGGGAGCGAAATGCCATTCTAGACCCAAAAAGTCAACAATTGTTCCTGAACGGGTGCATATCGAGGGTTCCAAGGAGCGACACGCCATTTTGATCCCGTTCGGGAGCGCAAAGAGATTCGACGAAAAGGCGATATTCACTGTGCAGCGAATATGCGTCCAAGGCCTCCACATCAGTTCGTTGCCACGATCTTCAAATGCGGCCTCGGTTTGTCGAGCACCTCGACAGCCTCGCGCTTATGCTCCGGAGCGAGATGCGCATAGCGTAGCGTCATTGCGTAATCGCTGTGACCGAGCAGTTCGCGGATCGTATTGAGGTCGACCGCGCCCATTGCAAGACGAGAGGCAAAGTGGTGGCGCATGTCGTGCCAGCGGAAATCCACGATCTTCGCGTCGTCGAGCAGCTTCTTCCACGAGGAGTTTACGTTGTCGAAGCGAGCGCCATCCTCGCTTTCGAACACGCGGCTGTTGCCGAGGTCGCATTGCGAGCGCCAGGATTTGAGCGTCTCATAGGCTTCCCCGTTGAGAGGGATGTGCCGAGTTTTGCGCGACTTGGCGGTTTCCGCCGAAACGGTGACGATCCGCCGGTCAAAATTCACATGCGACCATTTGAGGTCGAACAGTTCGCCCCGGCGCATGCCGGTGTTGAGTGAAATGAGGGCCATCGGCATCAAATGATCGGTGAAAGGAACGGCGCGCAGGCTGGGCAACAGCTCTCGGCCACGTTCACGCCGCCACTGGTTGGCTGTGTCGCGCTCGCTGCGCATTCTGTCTTCGCGCCTCTTGAGTTGCGCGCGCAGACGATACTCCTCGGCTTCGTCCAGATATCGAACACGGACTTCCTTGTTCTCGCGCGCCTTCTTGACCTTGGCGATCGGGTTCACTGCGATCAGTTCCCATTCGACAGCCCGGTTGAGCGCTGCCTTGATCGCCGTGATGTCGCGGTTGACGGTGTTGGTCGTGACGCCATCCTTCATGCGCTGCGCGCGCCAGCGCTCCATGTCGAGCGGCGAGATCGTCGCCATTGGTGTCTTGAGGAACTTCTTGAAGGCCACCTTCAGCCGCTTGATCGTGGCCTCTGCTGTCTTCTGGTGGACCCGGGCCCAATCGGCATAATGCTCGTCAATGAATTCGCCGAAGGTCGAGACCTGCTTGCGCTTCTGACGCTCGATGCGCGGATCGACACCGGCCCAATAGGGCCCAAGCGCGTTCTTTCCCGCTTCGACCGCTTCATTGTAGCCCATGCTGGTTAATCGACCGAGCCGGACGCGCTTGCCGCGTTCGAACTCGAGATACCAGGTCTTTACGCCTGAGGGCTGGACCCGCAGCAGAAGACCGCTCAACTTCGCATCGCGCAGCTCATAGGGCTTCGCCCTTGGGAGCGCCTTTTGTGCCAGAAAATTGCTCAACGAAGCGGCCATTGCGATCTTTCCTTCGACCGCAAAGGTAGCGTTTTCGTAAGTGAAATATAAGTGCAGGGGGTGTGAACGCAGTGCAACAAATGCGAACGATTCGCAACTTTGCTAAACCCAAATAGGACTGGAAAAATAACTAGTTATGGTTCATTTTCGTTCTGTTGCGTTGCAACAAAATGCGCCATTTTTATGCCTCCGAAGGCAGAGGTCACAGGTTCGAATCCTGTCGGGTGCGCTAGTCAAGCGTTTTGGCGCGGCTATCTCGGAAATTTGTAGAAGCCGTTCCTACGCTTAATGCCATATAGCGTGCACGCTTTCCCCAAATGCCAAAGGTTTATGGCATCCGCTCGATGGGGCATTTCTTGTGTCTGTCATGATGGCAGCCGCACGGAAGAATGTGCACTTCATCTATATTAGGATCAAAATTTGGCTGGGCGCCGGGGAAGACATTATGCTTTCGCGTTTGGAAGGCCGGTGGCCTTGCACTTCAAACACAGCGACTTATCAGACGTAGCCGCTTACCAACCGCTATATTGCGGATGAGCCGATTCCAATTCCGCAGGTCAGCCGCATTATTTGAACCAAATGGGCAAAGCCAATGCTTCGCCGATCTAGGCAGCCATCGCTGCCAAAGGTGGTGTAGGCGGGTACTGGATTAGTTCACCATTCTCATTGCCAACCTTGCCAAGATTATCGACTTTGCTCCCATCTCTCTTTGATCAGATCGTTCTCGCCTGTGTTAGGCAGGGGATCTGGACCGTTTGCGGACGGTGCGCGTGTTGACGAAAAGTCAGAGCTATATGGTGCGTCAGGAGTGGTTTTCATTGCTGCAAGAGTGAGGGCCTGGATGCCGATCTAATTGGCGCTCCGTATTCCGCACGGATCAACTTGGCCGTATGGCTCAATCGCTCACGACGACTTCAATGGTCAAATTGTTGTAATCGAGTGGGTAGACCGACGCAGTGAATTCGCCGCCGACATACAGCACTTTCTGGCCGGGCAATTCCCGCACCTTGTTCTGGATGTCTCCGTCCAGCCGATCCCAGTCGTTGTATGCCCTCAACTCGTCTGGTGTCATGAATTGCGCAGTTAGAGCCGTGCATGGCTCTCCGCTCCAGATCAATGTCTCTGGCGCATGACCGGCATAGGCAAAGGTAATGAAACACCCCGCCTCACCGCTGCGCTCAGGAAATTTCCTGGGCATTTCCTCCATGCTGATGACGCGTGACGTTTGCGAGATCTCATCGGCATCGCGGGAGGGGAGTGCAGGAGCGCCGCCGGTAGGCAGCTGATTGTCTTCGTTGGCAGTGGTCTGCTGATCGGATTGTGTTTCCGCAATGCCGGCGGGTTCGCTCGCCTGCCCGTTCCCGCACCCTGTCAAAAGAACCGCACACAACGCGCCAGCAGCGAAACGCCGCGAGGTGCTGCCATAATCGCTAATTCGGATCGTATTCGACATGCAGATGATCATTCGACGGTGAGTTCGGGAACGTCTCGAAAAGTACATCATACCCCGGCCCCAGTAATTCGCGAACCGCATTCTGCAAGCCTATCCCCTGGGCATCCGTGATGTTGTTCCCACGAAAGTCGAGTGCGCGTTCCTGATAATGCAGCGACCCGTCACGATGCGTGCTGTCGTTGCCGCTGGTGATGACGGGCTGCGGCAGGCCAAGCCGCTGCGCTGCCGTCGTCACCGCTCGCATGACAGGGTCCATCGACGGGTCGAGAGAGTCGATGTCCACGCGATCGCTTTTAACCGCTATCCCAACTTCTCGCGCGAGCGCCCGACCATCGAAGGGACCGGTGACGCTGGGAACTGCGGGTTGAGCAGGGGCCGGGCCGCCCGCGCCCGGCAAGGCAATGGCAAACGGTTCTGGTCGATGACGTTGGAGGTGATCAGTCGTACCGTGGCGATGGATCGCATCACCCCGGCCAAGCACAGGTCCGTCAAGGGCGTTGATCCAGCGCAGATTGACTGCATCGGCATAGTTGGGATTGGCATAATTCAAATGCGATCCGATCGAGGATGCTCGGCCGGCGGCTCGGTCTGCCAAATAGGAATCGACCAGTTGATCGACCGGCGCGCTGATCCGTGCTGCTGGAACCTGTTCAACCGATGTGCGTCCATCCCGGCGGGCGACGGGGCCATTGATGTCGGAGAACTGGTTGTGCGCATTGACCACTTCGGAAACGGTGCGTCCCCACTGGCCCGACGCGACCCGGTTGAGGATCGTGTCCACGATGCCGTGCGCCTGGGCGGTGCCCGCCGACTGTACCCACTCGGTCTGGAGCGTCTTCTTGATATTAAGGACATCCGCGTCAGTCAGTGTAAGAGTACCGCCTGTAAAGCTGGTCTGACCCGGAGCCGCAACCGGTATCGGCCCTTGCGCGGCCCTTGCACCGGGTCGCGCGGCCGCCGTTTCTGGACCTGGCGCGGGCAAGGAAACAAGGTCGCCCGGATAGATCACGTCGGGATTGCGAATCTGCGGATTTGCAGCCAGCACTTCGGCAAGCGAAAGCCCTGCTCCGCGCGCGACCGCGCCCAATGTATCTCCGGACCTGACCGTGTGCGAACGTGTGCCATCAGATGGCACGGTGATGGTAGTGCCCGCATAGATCCGGTCTGGATTGGTAATGCCGTTTGCGCGGGCGAGCGTTGCGACATCGGTTCCAAATTGCCGCGCCAGTTGTCCAAGGGTATCGCCGCGCTGGATCGTGTATTCACGTCCGGACCCGGCGGTTCTCGCCGCGTTTGTTGACCGCGCGGCAGTAACAGCGGAATTATTGTCAATGGATGCGGCGTTCATTGCGGAACCTCCCAAACCTTTATGGGATGATCTCATGCGAGCGCGCGGCGCGGTATCTGCGAAACGTATAGATGACAGCGGTTTTGTGGTGGATGCAACAGCCCACGGATCTGACCGGCCTGCACGCTCATCGGCTCCCTTGCGATAGGGTTGGCAGTGGGGGTACCCAAGAACCGCGAAGGAACTTCTTTTTGCCCTGCTTCAATCTCAATATGAATCGGCCCAGAAAGCGAACTTGGGCGAATGGATTGGCTGCTTACGAACGCGGACTGAAGTCTGCAGAAAGAAATGCAGCACCTCGCAGTAATGACGCGTCTGCACTTAACCCCGTCGCATGAGTGCGAGGCCACCCAGCAGCGTCAGGCCGATGCCCGCTCCAGCAGCGAGAGCCATACCCAACCCGGACGAACTGCCATCCTCATCGGGCGCATCCGCACGGGCGTTGCGGACCGGATCGTCATTGTCACCAATTGCCCCGCTTGCATCGGCTCCACTGCGCGGGACAAAGCCGTTCGGCGTGAGGGTCATCCTGGAGAGGTCGACGTCGCTGGCCTTTGCCCCTTTGAGGGCGGCTTGGGAGATTTGGTCAAGTGTGGCCGGGTCGCCCTTGTGCTGTTCAAGCGCCGTTCCGAGTATCACGCCCTGAAGAAGCAGCGCTTCGGCATATTCCTGTCGCTCGGCATCCGAAGTGTTGGCAAAATCGGGCGTCGCTGCGAAGGCTGCCCGCACCTGCCTTTTGACTGCATCGATCGTTGCCCGGTCCGCATCGTCATGGCGCTTCTCCGATACCAGCCAGGAATTGATCCACCATAGTGCATAAGCGTCCGCGACGTTGTGCGAATCGAGTCCATACGGGCGGATGCTTGTGCGGATTTCTTCCATGATACCCGGTTGGGCTGCGATCATGGCGCGCAGTTCCGACTTCGCCCCGGGATTGGGCGTCCGCTCCACAAAGTTGGCCAGGTTCTGCTGCGTGCGCTGCGGCGAATGCACGTAGGTGAACGTCACACCGGCGTTTGCAGGCGCTGCAATGGCCACGCCGTCTTCCACGGTTTCGGCCTCGTTGTTGATAACCCGGTTGACGACCGGATTAAACTTCAGGTCGTTTTGCTGGAGCATGAAACTTGGCGAGTAGATCGGCTCATACAAGACCTGCGCAAAACCCGGCGACGGGGCGAGGATAACAAGGGCCCCAAGTCCAACAAGAAATACCAGTCGTTTCATGATGTTCTCCAAGAAAAAGGGCGGACTTGAACAATTCCAAGCCCGCCCGTAATTTCAATTTCAAAACGCTGTAGTGTGCGTTATTTCCGAGCAATGGTGGATTGGGCTTCGCCGACGGTCTTGAGAGCGTTGGTCGCAGCGTTTGCGATCATGCTCATTTCCTGCGTGAACGCTTGGAGGAGCTGAGTTTCGGAAGAAAGCTTTTCCTGATGCTTCATGCCGGAGTTCGACTTGCGATCGACATTGCTGTCAGCCATCGAAGCGATCGAGTTTGACTTTTCCTTGATCTGCGCAGCTTTGGCATCCAGCGCCTTGCCCATGGCGGTTGCGAATGCGACTAGCCAGGAACCGCTTGCTGCCGTCCGGCCACGCGACCGGGGTGCACCATTGCCATCGTCGACGTTTTCAGCATTCTCACCGGAGAACGAATTGGCGATCCGCTGAAGATTTTCGAAAGACTTGTCAGTCGCGCCCATGAGATCGCGCTGCAACTGGCCTGCGTCGCTCGGGCGGAGATCAAACTGCTGGGCGAAACCGCTAACCGCTTCTCCGATGTTCTGGCGCATCAGACCGGGCTGACCCGAAGCGCTGGCGAAGGCGGATTGCGCCAGATCGATCATCGGCTGCGGCAGGCCCAGTCGCTGACCGATTTGCTGCACGAGGTTCATGCCGATTTGCGCACCAATTGTGCGCATGGCGAGGCTGGCCCATCCTGCTGGTCCCATTGCGAGCTGGGCGATGCTGATCGGATTGACGAGCGAGCGAACGATACCACCAAACATAACAAATACTCCCTTTGCGAATGAAAACTGTTTCGACGAACCTTCGCCGTGGCACTTTTGTCTCGTATCGCATCGAGTCGCGGTATCGGCAGAACGCATAGTGGGCCTATGCGAAACGCATAGGCGCGGCCTGTCGTATAGGTGGCACCGTGTGTCGCAGACGCGTAACAAGTGTCTGCGAAAGCTTGCAAAACTACGGCCAATCCATGCCGACGGATGGTGTGCGCCTTCGAACAGGCAAGGTCTTCAGGGGGTGACATCCATAGTATGGCTCGACCATTTCGACACATTCCGGCGACCATGTTCGCCGGATGGGCCAGAGGCGGCGCTATTGCGATGATGTCGTTTGGTGCGATGCTGGGCGTATGCCTGTTTTCTTTCGAGGGCATCGCGCTGGCTCAGCAGGGCGAGACCACCGTTCCAGCGCAGGCCGACGGATTGCTGGGCGAAGACTTTGCACGCGACACGGGCGCGATAATTGTCACCGGCCAGCGTCAGGGGCGGGGCAATCTTTTCGAAGACGTGCCTCTCCCAGAGGATTCGTGCCTGGCCAACGCCCCCACAGTGGGCGCCGATGTGCCGGGCTTCGCGATCGACGCCGAGGGACTGATCAGGGTCCGCGATCTTGAGCGCATTCGCAAACGCACGCGCGCGGGCACGATCTTCGTTAGCGGCGGCAGCTTCGTCGGCGGCGACTTTCGCAAGGCCAGCATTGCGAACATGTGTTTTTTCGGGACCGATTTCAGCCAGACCGATTGGACGGGTTTTTCAGGCAGCGGGCTTGGCTTTGTCGGCGTTGATCTCACCGGCGCGAAGATGGTCAATTCGAGCATGCCTTTTGTGCTGTTTCGCGACACCAAGCTGGCGCTTGTCGATGCCAGCCAGGCCAATTGGGAAATGGGCCAGATCGATGGTGGATGGTCAGGATCGTTACGTGGCCTGAAGCTTTCGCGTGCCGACCTTACTGGCTTCAGGATCGAATGCGGAACCAGCGCGATTGACGGATGCCCGACCGAACGCGATGGAATGACGCTGGCGGGCGCGAATTTGCGCCGGGCGAGCTTTCATTCCTTTTTCTGGCCCGACATGAACCTTGATGGAGCGCGGATCGATCAGACCGAACTGGGACTCGACCATCTGCGTTCACTCGACGGGGCGACACTGGTGGGTCCGATCGTGCTACGCTCGCCGCGCCGCGCTATCATGCTGTTTCCGGGCGAGGCAAGGCAATTGGCCGAGGTCGCACGACGCGACGGCGGCGCGCTGGATGTATGTGCGGGGCCGGTTGAGCCAGCATTAATTCTCGCCTGCAACGCTCCGGGAAGCGCGGTCTCGATTTTATTACAATCCGTTGCTGAGCTGACCGAACAGACCGCTACCTCTCCTTCGACGAGCGAGAGCGAGCCGGTCTGGATCGCAAGCCGCAACGCCTGCATGACCCTTCCCGCGGAGGAAGCACAGCTTGGCTGCGTACTGCAATCCTATCGCGATCGCGAGGCAGTACTGCGCGTCATCGCAGGGGCACCGCAATGGCTGGATGAGCCGGGATACCGACTGTTCCTTTCCAGCGAGGCCGCCTTCCCGACCAGCGCAGGCACGCCGGGTCTGTATGGCCGGGTGCTTCCGATCTTGCTTGATTCTGCGGTCGCCGCGGTGATTGTCAGGAGCGAGGGCGATGGGACTGTTGCAGCGAAGGGTGTGGCCTTAGGCGGTTGCACGTTCGCGGCTGAGGGCCTGCGGTTCGACACGGACGCCGCAACTCTTAATCACGCGACCAGTGGCGCGCCCCGCACCCGTCGGCGTCGTGCGCGCGAATTGCAGGAGCCGCTTTTGTCTTTCGCAGGTCGCAGCGCTCAGGTTGTAGAGGCCGGGCTGTCACGCACCGATGGATGCACGAGCGTAACCGGATATCCAAGGTTGACGGAGATAGAACTGGACGACACTTTGCTCGCGACAATCTGGGATCGGTTCTGAGGGTCAATTGCCCCTGACTGCCCCCTGACTGGTGGGCAACTGCACTATACGTTCCGTATAGAGACACACGTATCCTGACTATGCCATCTTGCCCAATCTGACAATTGGGCAGGAGCTACGCAGCTTGGAAACCAACCGCCTTAACACCATCGGCGGCACCAATCGGATCGACGCGGCCACTTCAGGGCTCGCTCGCTCGGACCTTGCCGCGGGTAGCGACGCCCGAATTGCAACGGCGATCGCGGCGTTGCGCGCAGCGCCCGTTCAGCCAACGACACGCCCGGTAACAGCGGGCTTCACCACTCCCCAAGATTCAGCCATGGGCGTGCCAATTGTGCAGGCACGCGCCGTGCCGCCCGAACCATCCACGCGGGAACTCGCGGCGATGGCCGCCGATGTCTATTCTTCCGGACAGGCTGTGCCCGCTGGCTGGAGCATCGCAACACCCACTCAGCTTGCGGCTATCGGTCTGACCGAAAGCATGCTGACTTCCCCGCAATCGGAATTCCGCGCCGAAATCTACACCCGCGAATTTGCCGGACAAAATAGCTACGTCGTGGCGTTCAGGGGATCGCAAAGCGGCAGCGACTGGCGTGCCAATCTGCAACAGGGAGTCGGCATACGCACCGATCATTATAATCGCGCGCTCGAAATCGGCGAACGCCTTGTTGTACCGCAGGGTGCGCGGGTCACCTTGACCGGGCATTCGCTGGGCGGCGGTCTGGCTTCGGCGGCGTCTCTCGCGAGCGAGATCGATGCGGTGACGTTCAACGCCGCCGGTCTGTCAGACCGGACGCTTGCCGATGCCCGCGCTATCGCGGGCGCCGATGGCCGGATCGACATTCCCGATATCAGCGCGTTTCATGTGCGCGGAGAAATCCTTTCAACCTTGCAGGATGGCGGGGACCGGATGAGCGGTATCCTGCTGGGTGCAGGCTTCCTCGATCTCCCCGAGGCGGTTGGTACGCGCATCCCGCTTGATGCGGTCCGGCCAGAGGGGATGCGGTGGTATCAGGATAACCCGGTGGCGCGGCACTTGATGAATTATGTCATCGCCAGCCTGCCACCATCCTGACTTGGCGCGTCGCTGCCAACCATCTATACGCCGTATTTCGATGGGATGCCGCCTGATCGCAGTCGCGCCAATTGCGCTGGCATTTGCCTCCATCAGCGGGAGTTGTTCAGCCTTGAACGCAGTGCCAGCCTGTTTCACCCGGTCGCAACCGGTCTTGCCGACGACCGAGAAGGTTCGCCCCTATCTTAATAACGGCGATGGCGGCAGGAAGATTTACGACGCTGTTACCATGGGCGACATGGAAGAAGTCGGCCGCCTGGTCCGCGCCGATCCGCGCCTCCTGTCGACACACCGCGTGCTTGGGCAAGGCGAGCGCAGATCGAACGGGAACACCGGCGATTTGCTGTCGTTCGCTATCGCCCGGTGCGATGTGCGAATGGTTGGCGCGCTGCTTGAGCTTGGCATTGATCCCGATGGAGTTCCGCCGGGCGCCGCGCTTACCTATGCCGCTCTGGCGGACGATCCGTTGATGGCGACCATGCTGTTGCAAGCGGGTGCATCTCCCGATGCCCATGCCGAGGGCGGAAATACACCGCTGCGCGAAGTGCTCTATTTCGAACGAGCGGATGCGGTCCGCCTGCTGGTAAATGGAGGGGCCGATGTGAACCAATCCGATGCGGTCGGCGGAACACCGCTAGAGACTGCGCTGATGTTCGGCGATTATCGCTCTGCCAAGGAATTGATGCGCGCCGGGGCCAATCCGTGGCAAGTCGCCAACAAGGGCCGGCTGCCTGCTGCAATGTTGATGAAGTCTGCAAAGGATGCAAATCAGGAACCGCTGCGGGAAAAACTGGTCGAAATGGCGCGCAAACAGGCACCGTTCTGGCCGCCGCCCGGCGAGGCCGAGATCGTGCGGCAGTTTGCCAACGGAGCCTGGCCGACCGAACCAATGCGCAAGGCGGGCTTTACTGCACCGCCGCAAGCGCTCGCCTCGATCCGGCAAGTCGCAAAAGCAGCGGGTTACTGACGATGGTGGGCTCGATCCGTCCCGGCGGCGTTTCCTCCGTCTCCGGCGTCGCGCGTGGTTCCGGTCGTCGCAGCAGCCGGGCTGGCGGGGCCATGCGCCGTCTGGCCGGGAATATCGCAGACCGGGTCGCGCGCGAATTCCGGCTGCTTGACGATCAGCGCAGGCAATCGGGCGGCGACCGATCGTTCCGCGATGGCGAGGATATTTATCAATTGCGCGAAGTTGCGCGCGAGCTCGCCGAAGAGTTACAGGCGCGGCCCAGCGAACAGGGCAATCTTGCCCGTTCGCTCGATGCCTTTGCGCAGGAAAGCGTATCGCTGATGGCGGCGCGACCCGAAGCGGCTTCGCTGGACACTATCGCAAGGGTGATCGCCGCCCATGAGAAGCCCGATCGGCCCGAAACCATCGCCAACGCGCTGGGACAGATAGATCAGACTACCCGCGATATTGCGGATTCCCGGCTCGATTCGCGGGTCCGCTGATCGTTCTTGGTGCGCTCCAGCAAAATCGAGGAAACCTTGAGCCGCCGCAGCGCCAGCGCAGTGAGCAGCTCAACCTGGGCGCGCCCGCTTTGAAACGCGGACAGGCGCGGATCGAACCCTGCTATACGGATTGCAATGCTTCCGTCAGGCTCGCGCCTGATCTGCGCGCTTTCCGCCAGCGATCCGTCCGGAAACTGTATGCTAGCCTCGCTTGATGCCGCGCCGGGAATGCCTTCGGCAATCTGCGCGGCCATGCGTTGCAACATCGCGGTATCCATGGGGATTGCCCCGCTGAGTCCCGCGGCTGAAGTGGCCTGCGGTCCGGTCAACAGGTTCTGCATGTCACGTTGAGCCAGACCGCTATCGTTGTTCTCACTCCCGTCACGCTCCAGTGGAAGTTGCGATCTGGACGCCAGACCATCGGAGTTGTTTATGGCGGCAGAATCGCGACCCTGTGCAGGTGCGCCACCTTCCTCGCGTTCGAGTTTTTCGGCGAAGCGGTCTTTCAAACCTTGCCGCTCGGCCTGCTGGCGCGGTGGTTCGCTGCTGGCACGGACCTGCTGATGGGATGCGTGTGGCGCGTTGTGCGACGGGCGAGCGGGCGATGCAGGAGGTGTGTTCATCGATTGCGCCCCTGAAGTTCCTCGCCCTCGCGCTCCTCCGCAAGCCGGTCCGCGAACGCCGCGGCTGATGCAATTCGGCCATCGAGCAATCGCGCGCGTTCGCAATCGCGCTCGTGCAGGTGCCGGGCTGTCTGCGCATCGTGGTGCGCGGTGACGAGCGATGCCTCGGCTTCCTCACGCGCGCTGCAAGCTGCCCGGTCCTGCTGCGTTGCCAGCATTCGCCAAAGCTGCGTCTGGGGATCCGCGGGATCGGAAATCAGCAATTGCTCGGCCTGCATACGTACGCTGGACCGGTTGCGTGCGATCCGTTCCGCCTGATCCGCCAACGCCGCGCATTCGCCGAGACGCAGGGACGCATCTTGCCGCGCACGCTCCGACCGGCGTTCGCGCAGCGCCGCAATACGGCGCGCCTGCTTAAGCCGGTCGCTCAAAGGATGGTCTCCCCGATGGCTCGCAACCTTGCAAGGGTCTTGGCGGTTTCACCCGCTTCGTCGGGGCGCTGGCGCAGAAATGCCTCGATCGCGTCCCGCTGCGACAGTGCCGCATCGGCCAGCGGATCCTGACCGCTTTGATATTCGCCCATCTGGATCAGCAATTCGATGTCATCAAGCTTGGCAATCATCGCACGTACCGCCTGTGCCGCCGCAATCTGTCCGGATCCGGCCAACTGGCGGAACAGCCGCGACTGGCTGTTACCGATGTCGATTGCCGGGAAATGCCCGCGCGCGCCCAGCCGGCGTGACAAGTGGATGTGACCGTCGAGAAGCGAACGCACTTCCTCTGCCACCGGGTCTTCCTCCTCGCCCTCGGTCAATACGGTGTATAGCGCGGTTATGGCTCCCTGTGCGTCGGTTCCGGCACGTTCGAACAGACGCGGAAGCTCGGCAAAGACCGATGGTGGCAGTCCGCGTCGAACAGGCGGTTCACCAGCGGCAAGACCGATTTCGCGCAAAGCTCAGGCATAACGCGTGACGCTGTCCATCAGCAGGAGCACGTGCATCCCCTGTGCGCGAAAGCCCTCTGCAATCGCGGTGGCCGCGCGCGCCGCCCTGACGCGCTCCATCGCCGGACGATCGGACGTTGCAACCACCACGACCGAACGCGCGAGGCCATCCTCGCCCAGCGCATCTTCGATGAATTCTCGCACTTCGCGTCCGCGCTCACCTATCATGCCGATCACGATGGCATCGGCCTTTGCCCGCCGGGCAAGCAATGCGAGCAGCGTCGATTTGCCGCCTCCCGCCGCGGCAAAAATGCCCATTCGCTGGCCTTCGCCAAGGGTCAGGAGACCGTCAATCGCGCGGATACCACTTTCCAGGGGGCGTTCGATTGCGCGTCGCTCCATCGGCGCGGGAGAATCGCAGATCAAGGGCCGGTCGGGTGAGAGGCGGATCGGACCGCAGCCATCAATGGGCGCACCCGACGCATCGAGAACCCGGCCAAGCAGACTTTCGTTTGCGGGCACGCGATCAGCCATTTCGCGCAGGATCACTTCGGCGCCTGCCCCCAGACCGCGCAATTCGCCCAGCGGGGTCAGCAGCAGGCATTCGCCTTCGAACCCGACAACCTCTGCTGACAGCGGCGTATTGCCATGATCGCTGACTATTTCGACCAAATCGCCGATCCGCGCCATGACGCCGCGCACCTTGAGAGTAGTGCCAAGCGTCCCAACCAACCTGCCGCGCTGTTCGAATAACGGTGCGCGCAGCCCGTCAAACAGGTTGGCAACCATGCAGGATGGCTGCGCCTTATTCATCGCCACGCTGCCCATCGAGCCCCCACCGGGCTCGCAAGGATGCCAGCTGCGTGTCTAGATCGGCGATGATCCGCCCGTCTGGCGATGCAATGCGACAGGCGAACCGGTCAAGTTGCGGGTCGGCTTCGACACCGATGTCACTGTTGGCGGCGAACCTCGCGCGAAGGGTTTCTGCCCATTCCGGCGCTACCCTCACGGTAACTTGCCCAGCGCCAAGGCTGCGCAGTGCCTCCCGCGCAAGCCCGGTCACCACGCTTGCGTCGTCAGTTTGTCCGATCAACCGTTCGACCACCTGTATCGCAGCCGCAGCGGTGTTGCGCTCGCGGCGCTCGTTTTCCTGCGCGAAGGCTTGCGCCAATTCTGCCAGTGCATCGGCCAATGCATCACGCATTTCAACGCTCGCCAGTTCCTTGCCGTGCTCGTAACCCGCCTTTTTAGACAATTCTGCAGCTTCTGCGGCGCTGCGCCTGATTGCTGCGGCGCTTTCGAGCAGATCGGCGCTGGCGCGAAAGGCGCGCACTTGTGCTTTCGCGATCCGCGCACTGGGCAGTTGCAGGATGGTATCCCCGCAAAGGATGTGGCCCTTCATGCGACAGTGTCCTCATCCGTGCCGCCATCGCATATCGCTGCGGCCAATTTGGCCAGATGTGCGATATCGACCGCGCGCTGGTGGCTTCGCAGCAAATTTTCGCCGCGCTGGCTCAGTGTGTGCGGCTGAGGTAGGTTCGATGAGCCGCGCGCGTACGCGCCAGCCTCGATCTCGGCATCGCACACCAGATCGAACCGCTCTTCACCAACGATCTGCGCCAGCGGGCCTAGGCGGGTGCCATTCAATTCGATATCAAGAGCGGGCCGGGCATCGAGCAGCGCCACCAACGCAGCGATTTCGGCGCGGCGCGGGCCGACCAGACGATCAATCTGCCGGGTTCGCTGCAGATCGGCAAATGTCGGTTCGGGCTCGCCCTTCAGCCTCTGCGCAAACCGCATTGAACGCGGGGAAAGGTGCTGAGAGCGTTGGCGCTCCGCCATGGCCGCTTCAGACATCTGCCGCGCTTTGCGTGATCCTTGACCTCGTTCGCGCGCCGCGCGCAACCCACGACCGCCATCCACCCACCGCCAGCAAACCAGCGCCAGCAAGCCCGGCAACGATCATCAGCATCGTGGCAAATTGGCCAGACCCGCCGGTGTCCAGCGGAACAGGTGCAGCCTTTGCTTCCGTCATGGCGATGCTGACCTTGTTGTAATCGAGACCTTCTATGCTGTTCGTTACCAAAGCCTTGATCGCGGCAGTCTGCGAGGGGAGATCATAGCCTTCGCGGTATTTCACGAACACCGATGCGGAGGGAGGATTGCCGATGCCGCGCATTGCATCCGTTTCGGGCAAGGCGAGATGCACGCGCGCTTCGAGCACTCCGTCGAATTCGCTGATCGTGTGCGAGAGTTCCTGGCTGATTCCGAAAACGAGCCGCGCGCGTTCAGCGGTCGGGGTCGATGTAAAACCCTCCTTCTTGAAAACGCTGCCGAGCGATTCAAACTTTTCCCGCGGCAGGCCGCTTTGGCGCAGCGTCTCAACCGCAACAGAGAAATCCGCCTGCGATACGAGGACGGTATAGGTGCCTTTTTCCCCCGCCTCCTTGCTCGCGTCTATCCCCGCGCGCATGAGTGCAGAGACCATTTCGTTCGCCTCGCGCTCGTCTATGTCTCGGTACAGTTCCTGCCCGCTGCATGCTGCAAGCATCCCCCCAGCCAGCACGCATACAAGCGTGCGAAGCCAATGGTTCAAAGATCTTGCCATGAGCGCGTCTCCTTTATTTCCGTTGCGCGATCAGCCTTGCTGGCGGAACAATTGCTGCACACCATCGGCGCTGCGGTTGGCGATGTTCGAGGTGAGCTGACACTGGAACATAAATTCCTGGCACTTCATTGTCAGCTGCACGATTTCGCCTGGCGTCATTTCACCGCCACTCGCCATTGACGCCTGCGCATAATCGGTCACGCCGCGCGCCTGAACGTCAATCCCGTCGAGCGCGCGCAGCATATTGCCAAACGGAGCTGGCAGGTCCGCGCGGGCGACACCGCTGGCTGAGCCGGCCTGCTCCATCGCGGCGGCGAAGCGCCCGGCTTCTGTCGGCGAGGCCGCACCGGCCCCGCTGCTTGGACCGAGCGATATGACACGTTCACCGGCCTGCCCGGCGGCCGCCGATGCGAGCGAGGCTGCGATACCTTCGATCATGATATTCAGCCTTTCCGTGCCATGGTTTCCAACGCTTTCGAAACGCTGTCGATGGAGGTATGACTGCTTTGCGCCATGAAGCTCATCCGCATCGATTCCGCCGTCAGCTTGGTGATTTCCGAAGGGCTGTCAGCCGAATTCTCACCCGAAATGCGCGAAGACTGCTGCTCGATCACGCTCGCCTGATTGTCGAGCGCTGCGCCCCACGCCCCGGCGAAAGCTTCGAACCAGTTGCGGCTGCGTCCAGCGGGAAGCATCGATGGTGTGGAGGCCAGATCGGCGATGATACGTCCAGTGATGTCGTTCATTTCATTCCCTTTCGTGGTTGGGTGCATTCATTTTCTACATCGTCAGCGTATCCCGTTGACCGTCGCGTTCGACGGTCACGCTGCTGTCGGCGATTTCGATGATCTTGTGGCCTGTCGGCAGGCTGGCACCGGCGAACCAGCGCGTCCCGTCCTCGGTGACGATGTAGCCTGGATCGCCAGAAACAAAGCTTGCCGCGCCGTATCCGGGAGCGTTGAAGAAATAGGCCAGGTCGTTCTCACCGCGACTTGCCGATGCATTGAAGCTGAAGGATTTGACCCTCGGCAAGTCCTTCTGAAGCATCGCGATGAGTTCCTGTTGGCGATCCTTGGGCAGAAACGGACTGTCGATCACCAGCCGGTCCGCGCCCTGTGGTCGCGCAAGCGCATCGACATTCTGCGCAGCGAGCAAGTTGGTGGCGGCTTCGGCGGCTTCGGAGATTGTGGCGACACCCAAAACGATTTCGGGATGGTTCTCGTCCACCCATTGCCGCAGGAGGGCGACGTCATCGCTGTCTTTGACCAGCCCGACAATCGCCAGTTCGCCGGTCGTCGGGCTTAGCTCCACCGTCACCCCGGCCATGCCCAGCGGCGCTAGTTCGGTCCGGATTTCACGCGGGGTCGCCTGCGCCGGGGCCAGCATTGTCGCGCCGAAATACGTACCACCCGCAATGGTCAACAAGGCAGCACCGATCATCGCGATCCGTCCCGGATGCAGCGACAGACCCGAAACCTCTCGGCGGAGCGGCGCGGCGCGCAGTTCGAGCCGTTCGGATAGCGCGGTCGGCGGAGCCTCGACAGCAAGTTCAAGCGTCTGCTCGGCGTCTTCCGCCAGCATCTCGTCAACTTCTGCCCAGCGCTGATCATCGTCGCCGCCCAGAGCGAAGTGTACGTCACCGATCCGCACCGGCAGATAGGGTTCGACCGTCAATTGCTCCCCGGCGTCAAGCGGTTTGCCAAGAATGCAGATCGTGCCCGACAACACCTCAACAACGCCGCGCCGACCGCATGGTGTCAAATTGAGCGCGCATCCGCGGGTCGATTTGTCCCGCAGCACAATGTCGCTTTCGAAACTGTGCCCGATCAGCAATTTACGGCGTTCGGGCAAGCGATGCTCTGCCCCTTGGCTGCGGCCCGACAGGACGCGCAGGACCAACGATGCAGCTCCGGTTTTTTCCCGGTCGGCAAGAAGGGGTGAAACTGCGTTCATCAGCGCTTCCTGCGAATCGGCTCTTCGCCGCGCAACTGCTCCATTGTGAGCGGTTCAACATCGCGAGCAGCAACTTGCGACGTGCCCAGATTGCTTATCCGCGGAGTGAGCAGGAACAATCGCTCGATGTGATCCTCGCCAGTGCGACGTTTGCGGAACGCCTGCCCAAGCAGCGGGATGTCGCCCAGCCCCGGCGTCTTTCGCTTGGTGTCGAAGGTGCGAGTGCTGGTGAGGCCGGCGAGCATGACACTTTCCCCCTGCGGCACGATCATCTGGGTCGAAATGCGGGGACCAGCAGAGGTCGGGATTCCATCGACGACAAGCCCGTTGAGGCTGGTGTCGCTGATTTCGATCTGCATCCGGATCCGCATCTGGCCGCCATCTTCGATCGCCGCAGGCCGGATCCGCATTGCCAGTCCATAATTGACCGCCAATGCATCGACCTCGCGCTCACCCTGAAGTCGCAAGACCTGTTGGGTGGTGATCTCGAATGAGCCGACTTCATTGTTCATGCTGGACAGCACAGGGCGGGTGACGACCCGCGCCGCGCCGCGTTCTTCCAGCGCCTTGATCCGCGCCAGGAAGATTTCCCCGTCGCCGCTGATAAAGCCGCCAGTGATCCCCCCCGGCCCGAGATTGAGACCGCCGCCAAACAGCACACCAAGCCCTTCGAGGCCAAAGCCGAAATCCAGGCCAAGCTCTTTCAGCTTGGTCACATTCAGTTCTAGGATCGTGACCTGTGTCTCGACCATCAACGGTTCTATATCGAGATTACCGATCAGCTTTTCATAGACGCTCATTGTTTCAGGACGATCACGCACGATCACCGCGTTCACCGTGGGATCAGCGGAAATGCGCGGTCCGTCCAGATCATAGGATACAGGCTCAGGTCCGCTATCCTGCGTGTCCCTGAAGTCGCGGAAGTCTCTGAAATCGCGCTGCGCGGAGGGACTGCGATCACGCAGACTGCGCAACCCGCTGACTTCAAATTCATTGGATGCGCCTGAGCTCACCTGGCCGACCTGACGGCCATCGCCCATTTGCTCGATAAGCAGGGTCGCAACACCGGGAATGACCGTGAGGCGGTCCGAACTGCGCACTTCGCGGTCCGCCGCGTCGCGGTATTTGAGGTAGAAAATCCGCACTTCGAACGGGCTGCGACCTGTTGCGTTACGGATAACTTCGGAACGCACGCTGGCGCGCGCGAGCGGAGCCCGCAGCAGGGGCGATGCCAGCCCACCAGTGACCATCGGTGTCGGACGAACTGATGGCGCTGCGGCCGCCATATCAACCTCGGGCTTCATCCGAAGCTGGCCCGCCATTTGTTCAAGCCGGTCCAGAAACGCCGGAACGCCTGTTGCCATGACCAGACCGTCGCCAGCCTTCGCCCGATTCACCGGATCGGTCATCCCCAGCTTGCGTGCCTGGCCGACAAGGTTTTCAGCAGCGTGTGTAGGGATGGACCGTGTCGCGACCTCTTCGTCGTGATACACCCTTACGACCGAACCGTCCCAATAGGCGACCAGTTTGTAGGCGCGCGAAATGGTGGACCAGATTTCTTTCGGGCTGCCCTGGAAAACGCCTTGAACCTGGCCTTTCGCCTTGGTGCTGACCTTTGCTTTCAAACCCGCTTCGCCAAACAGATCCGCGACAAAATCGCGCACATCCTGACCGCGTGCGCTGATCGAAACCTCCTTGTTGCCAAACGGCGGATCGGCAGCTTGCGCGGTGGTGGCAAACAGGCATGTCCATGCCAGCAAGCCAGCGCACAGCGCGCGGGAAATGGATGTGCGGATGTGTAGCTGTGTCTGGGGGGTCACTCGGCTGCCTCCATCTCGTAGGGTTCCGGCGCTGAATGGGCGATCAGCGACGGGGCGATATCGAGCTGTCGAACCACATTAAGCGGGACGGCGGGGTTCAGCTCGTTGAAACTCAGGACGGGCACGTCAAACATGTCGGCAGCGCATATGAGCCGCAACGGCCGGCGCAGATCCTGCGCGGTCAGGATTGCGCGGGCGTTGCCTGCCTCAACCTCGGAGCTGATCAAACGGACCAGTTCGCGCATCCGAAGCGGATCGATTGCCAGACGCGCCTGTCCATCGATCGAAGTGATCGTGGCGCGGATCGCCTCTTCTGCTCGCGGCCCGATCATCATGACATTGAGCTGGCCGTTGTCGCAGAGCGGGGCGACGATGTTGCGGCGCATCCCCACCCGGACCCGAGCGAGAATCGCGGCAGGATCGCGTTCGGTCTGCCCCGCATCGCAGATTGCCTCGGCACAATCGCGCAGATTCCTTAGGGAAACCTGTTCCTCGGCCAACAGCCGGAGCACGTCGACAATGGTTGGCACCGGGACCGCGCGAACCGTTTCCTTGACCACTTCGGGATAGGACTCGCCCAGATGATTGAGCAGGTCGCTGACTTCCTGCAACCCCAGGAACAACGGCATATTGCGCCGCAGCAGTTCGCGCACGAAGGCGGGTACGCGGTCTTCGATCTGTTCTATCGCTTCGCGCGATGCACCCAGAGGAGCGTCATAGGCGGCAAGTTCCCAGCTGCCGATTTCGCGCGGATCGCGAAATTGCGATACCCGAAGGTCGGGCAAGGCAATACCGGACTGCTCCTGCACTTCGTCCTTTACCCGCTCCAGCGCCTGGGACAGCCGCGCCATGCTGCCAACCGACTGCTCTCCGCCCGCCAGATACAGCACCAGTGGCTCGATCCGGGGGGCGGGCGGTGCCTTCAGGACTATTTCCTGTGGCGCGGGTGCTTTGTCGCCGGCACCACGGTCCAGTTTCGATCTGATCCAAGTTCCGCTGAGCGGATGACGCCATGCTCCGGCAAGGCACAGTGTCAAACCAAGCGCAAGGAAGATGGCCAGCGGAAATCCGGGGATCAGCCCCAGCACGATGGCAATCGCACCGGAGGCAATCAACGTCGCAGGCTGAGCGCCGACTTCTGAGAAGATTGCCGGTGCAAGGTCGGGTTTGGTTTCGGGATCGTTGCTGCGCGTTACCAGCAGGCCAGCAGCCAGCGCGCTCAGGAATGCAGGGATTTGTGCGACCAGGCCATCGCCGATCGTAAGGATCGAAAAGGTCGCAATTGCGTCACCAATTGCAAGTCCATGATAGATCGTCCCAACCGCGACCCCGCCGATGAGGTTTATGATAACGATCACGATGGATACCATCGCATCGCCCTTGACGAATTTCATCGCCCCATCGAGGCTACCATACAGCTTGCTCTCCTGTTCCAGCAGGCTGCGCTTTGCGCGCGCCTCGGATTTTGACAGCAGGCCCGAGCGCAGATCGCTGTCGATCGACAATTGCTTGCCGGGCATCGCATCCAGGCTGAACCGCGCACCAACTTCCGCAACGCGTTCCGATCCCTTGGAAATCACGATGAACTGCACCACCGTGATGATCAGGAAAACAACCAGACCGACAACGATATTTCCCGCCGCTGCCGTTTCACCGAACTCGCGGACGATCCGCCCTCCGTCCATCTCCGTCAGGATCATGCGTGTGGTCGCAACGCTGAGCGCCAGCCGCGCGACAGTCGTCATCAGCAGGATCGAGGGAAAGGTCGAGAATTCGAGCGGGTGGCGCACGCCGATCACGGCGATAACCAGCATGGCAGCGATAGTGAGGTTGATGGCGATAAAGACATCCAGCAGAACCGGGGGCATCGGAATGATGAACATCGCGAAAATGGCAATCAAGCCGCCGATGATCGCCATTTGAGCGCCGGGCAAAACCTTGGAGATGGCTTGAAGTCTCGCCGCGAGCCTCATCAGAAATTCACCGCTATCCCGCTTTCGCCAGCCAGCCGCCGGTAATTTGCCTTCACCTTGGAGACGTAATCGCGCGTCTCGCGATAGGGCGGCACGCTCATGCCATATTTGCGCACCGCTCCTTCCCCGGCGTTATAGGCTGCCAGCACCAGATCGAGATTGCCGCCGAGATTATGCCACAGCTGACTCAACAGCTTGGCGCCGGCATTGATGTTGACCTCAGAATCGAACAGATGTTGCGGATTGTTGACGCCCAGTGAGCGTCCGGTTGCAGGCATGACCTGCATCAGCCCGCGCGCTCCAGCATGGCTTACCGCGCGGTCGCGATAGCCCGATTCCTGCTTGATTACGGCGTGAAGCAACAGCGGGTCGACCCGATGGGTTCGCGCAGCAGCGGCAATTTTGCCATCGAAACTTGTCGAATAGCTTCGCGGTCGTAACGCCAGCACCGCCTCGACATCGCCTGCTTCGCCGTCATCTGCCGAGACTGGCGGGGCGTAGGTCGGCTGAAAGGCTTCGACAGGGGGAACGATGGCGACATAGGACACGCTCCCCGGTCGCGCGCTGCCAGTGCCGCTGCCAGTCCGTGCGGGTACGGGCCGCGTATCAAACGACGGCGGCACTCGCGCTGGATCGGATGCGGCTCCGGGGATTGCAGCCAGAATAACGCGGTCCGACCGGTGCAGTCGCGGAGCCACAGTGCCGTCAGTTGGCTCTCGAACAGCATCGGGGTGCCATATCTCGCCTCGTGGGCGATTATCCCTGAACGCCGGAGATTCGATCACTGTGGTTTCGGGACAATGACCGAGCAGTCCTTCAAAATGGCGAAGCGTATCGAGACTGGCAACACGAACGGGCGCATCAACAGGGCACGGACCAGGCTCCTCAATCGGTTTTGGATCGCGCTCTTTGGCTGCAAGTGGTGCGCCCATCAACACGGTCAAAGCTACTGCCAGGCTCAGGGCAATACTTGCCCGTTCGGACGGCCGAGCAAGTCGAAACCGTCCGCCAATCGCGGAATTATTTGCCACACGACCTCCTGCCTTTGACGATCACTTTAGATCATTCAAACGACGTAAGTAAACATCGATCCAGCGAATCCCTGCCCGATCCCCGGGGTTTCTTACCAAATCATTATTAGCCTAGATTTATGCTCTTTAAAGACTCTTTCGGGGTAACTCTAATATCCAATCATATCATGGGGTTACGGGCTGTCCCACGGGGAGGGTGCCAGTCTGGACCGATATCGGTTCGTCGCAAAAAGGGGGCGTTTCATCCAGCCGTCCCGAATTAAGCTTGTTCTAGCATCACTATGATTCGCATAAGGTTTCTCATGAAACCAAAGAAATCGATATTGACATTACTGTCAACAAGGGCGAATAATGGTGCGAATCGGGCCTGTCCGCCGATTAATTAGTGCGTCCGCCGGGAAAATGATTATCCGGCTACGTGCTTTAAGAAATTCTGCGCAGTGCGGGGCGTACGCGCCCTGTCCTGCCCAGAAGCCCGACGGTCGATTGGCGGATAACTTACCAGATGTCAGACAAGGATAATGGCGGCGACAAAACGGAGCTGCCAACTCCCAAGAAATTAAGGGATGCCCGCAAGAAAGGCGACATCCCCAAGTCGCAGGAAATCACTGCGACTGTCGGGACGCTTGGCTTTTTGCTCCTGCTCTTCGTTGCTGGTGCGTTTGTTGCAAACAGGATCGCTGTCTTCGGGGAGCGTGTCGTCAACCAGGCAGCCGGGGACGATTTCAGATTTTCACTGGGAGCTCTGGGCGGTGAGGCGATCAGCCTTGCGATTATGCTGAGCGCCGTTCTGTTGATCCCGCTGGCGGTCATCGGCCTGCTGGCCGAGGTGTTCCAGACGCAGGGCCTGCTTGCGACAAAGCGGCTCGAACCCAAGCTCGACAATCTCAACCCGATCGAGGGTATCAAGCGGCTATTCGGGGTTCAGGGACTGGTCGAACTGTTGAAGACACTGGTGAAAGCCATGGCGATCATAGCGATCGTCTGGTTCATAGCGCGCGGGCATATCGACAATATGGGGGCAATGCTGGTGCCCGCGACAGAACCAATCTGGCGCGAAGGTGCCGGCCAGCAGGCAGCGTTGAGCGATGCCAGCCAGACTTTATCGCTCACACTGCAGGTAATAGGGCTCGTCGCGGCGGCTTTCATCGGGATCGCATTTGCGGACAATCTTTGGTCTCGGCACAAATTCATCAAGAAAATGAAGATGAGCCGGCGCGACATCAAGGACGAGATGAAGCAGGACGAAGGTGATCCCCATATGAAGGGACACCGCCGCGAACTCGCGCAGACTTGGGCACAATCCGGTTCGGTTTCGGCCACGGCGGGCGCATCCGCCTTGTTGGTCAACCCAACCCATCTGGCGATCGCGCTTCAATACGACCCTGTCGAAACGCCCGTGCCGGTGGTGCTTGCACGCGGCGAGGGCGAAATCGCCGCTGCGATGCGCGCTGTGGCGCTGGATGCGGGTGTACCGATCATTCGCCACGTCCCCTCAGCCCGATCGCTGTGGGCGCGCGGCGAGGTAGGAGAAATCGTACCCGAAGACCTGTTTGACGCGATTGCGCAGGTTATCCTGTGGGCGCGGCGCGCACGCGAAGGAAAGGCACCGATGGACTGCGATCTGGATCGAGAGGCGGGGCCTGACCGGCATTCTGGCAGTCCGTCAGAGACAGGCACCGTAGAGGAGAGACGGGCATGAGTTTCTGGACAGTCCTGTCCTCTCTGCTGGCAATCGTGGTTTCGTTGGCGTTCGTTCTGGGTCTGGCGTGGGGCGGATTATGGCTCGTCAGGAAGTTTCAGGATGGTTCTTTCGGCAGTCTTTCCGGAGCGAGCGAAGGGCGTGAATTGCGCTTTGAGCGCGCTTTGCCCGTGGGTCAGCGCGAGCGACTGGTGCTGGTCGAGGTTGATGGCGAACAAATGCTGCTGGGCGTGACCGCTCATTCGATCACTTTGCTTAAAAGCTGGCCGCGTGCCGGAACCACCGAAGCGACCCCGTCCGTAACCAACAAGGATGATCAGGCTGCTGGAAAAGCAGACCGGTTTCGTCTGCGCATGGCCAGAGATGAGAGCAAATGAACGCCCCGCCCGATGGCATTGCCGATACACTTGCGACACTTGACCCGGTGCAGGTCGCATCGACCCATGCGGCTGCGCGCCGGCTGTCCACAATCGGACTCGCCACTCGCATCCGCTCAGCTGATGGGCGGTCGGGCGGGTGGTATCTGGGGGACAATTTCGCGTTCCGTCCAGCCACCGCAACGCGCGCTGCCGCAGGAGCAGCAGCCGATGATCTGGTTGAAGCGCTTGATCTGCATGATGCCCTGTTGGCCGAGATAGAGGCGGCGACGGGCTATGCTACTGAATTCTCCGATCATGGTGCGCTAGGTTCAGATGCAGCGGCAATTCAGCTGATGCGTGGTGGAGAGCAGCTTGGCGAACTGGTCGTTCATGCAGTGGTGGAAGACGGAGGCCCGTTACCATCGTTCGACCTGCTGGCAATCGAAGCGCTCGCCGCGCGCCTTTCGCTGCCGGATGCCGAGGCACTGGGGCCGGGCGACATGGTTCTTCTGTCGCGCGGGCCGTGGCCGCTGACTGCGTCTGTGGCGAGCATGAAGGACGGTTTTGCCCTCGATCCGGCGACCGGACGCCTGGGCTCCCAATTCCCCATTGGTTCCGCCCTTGCCGATCACACACAGGATGCGCTGCCCATGCCCGATCCGAATTTCGCGCCCGCTCTCACCATCCCCGTTTCAGTCCGCCTTGGCGACATGGCTCTGAGCGCTGCCGACATCGCAACGCTTACCGCTGGCGGCACGGTTGATCTGGGACCGGTGGCAGAGGGCCTGCATGTGCACCTGAGCGTGGGGGGACGCATCATCGGCAGCGGCGAGATCGTGCGACTGGGAGACCGGTTCGGCGTCCTGCTCGAAGATCCGGGAGAAAGCGGCGTCGATGAGCTTTCCGCGCAGACGGAACACGACTGATGGATCTGGGCACCTTCACCCCCGGCTCTGCGCTCATCACGGTCGTGCTGATTGCGCTCGCTCCGTTCCTGGCGGTGATGGTCACCAGCTTTACCAAGATCGTGGTCGTGCTTTCAATCGTGCGCAGCGCCCTTGGGTTGCAACAGACACCGCCCAACGTGGTGCTCAACGGGCTGGCTCTGATCCTTACAGTCTACGTCATGTATCCCACACTTCAGGACATGTCGGCTGCTGCCGGTGTGGGAAGCGAGGCCACCGCGACCATACCTGGCGATGAGCCGCCCGGTCCCGCACAAATTGAGGATACGCAGGAGATTCTCTCTACCGCCGATCGCGTAAAGGAACCGCTGCGGAAATTCCTGGTCGCCAATACAGATCCAGGCGATCGCGTGTTCTTTCTCGAAACGCAGCGCCAGATCAGCGGTCCAGAGCGCGCCGCCGGAATTACCGAGTTCGATTTCGTCATTATCGTGCCTGCATTCGCCGTGCGCGAGCTGAAGGTTGCATTCCAGATCGGTTTCTTGATCTTTCTCCCGTTCCTGATCATCGACCTGGTGATTTCCAATATCCTCTTGGCGGTCAACATGATGATGCTCAGCCCTGTAACGATATCGCTGCCATTCAAGATCTTGCTGTTTGTGCTGATCGATGGCTGGGTGAAGCTCAGCCATGGGCTGGTCTTGTCCTACGCGATGTAGGGGAGGGGCGGCGAATGGATATGACCGCAATTACGCTCGAAGCACTCTGGCTGGTGCTGCTGCTGTCGGCACCCCCGGTGATCGCCGCTTCTGTCGTCGGCCTTATGGTTGCAGTGGTGCAGGCCGCAACGCAGATCCAGGAACAGACGCTTCAGTTCACGCTGAAGTTTTTCGCCATTGTGGTGACGCTGTTCATTACCGCGTCGTTTATGGCAGGAAGTCTCTACGCATTTGGCGACCAGATTTTCAGCAATTTCCCGAGTATGGTTGGATGAGCGTTGCAAGCGCCATCGGCCAGTCGTTGATCGAGGCGGCGCCGTGGACCGAACAGGCGATGCTGGTGGGCGCGGGGTCAGCGCGTTTCGGGTTTGCGTTTTTCATGCTCCCGATATTCTCGTCAGAACTGGTGCCACCGCTGGTGCGCAATTCCTTGATCCTGGCCTTCGGGCTGGTCGCCTTGTCCTTGCCAATAGGGTTCGATCCCAACCTGCTGAGCGCCGCGCAATGGCTCGCCCTGATATCACGCGAGGCGGCAGCAGGTGTGGTCATCGGGCTGTTCTTCTCAACCTTTTTGTGGGCGATGGCATCGGCGGGCGAGATCATCGACACCAAAAGCGGTGCAACGATCGCTCAGATCATCGATCCGGTTAGTGGTACAAGCCAGTCGCTATCGGCGACTTTGCTGGGCCGGTTCGCTCAGGTGACGTTCGTCACCGCTGGCGGTCTGACATTGCTGGTGGGTACCCTGATGGTCAGTTTTGCAGTCTGGCCGATGGGTCCGGGCGGGGTTGCGCTGAATATCGATGCGGTGCAATTGTTTGAACGCGAACTTGGCTGGTTCTTCGCGCGAGCCTTCATCATCGCGTCTCCTGTGCTCATGGTCCTGTTCATCGTTGATCTGGGCATGGGGCTGCTCAACCGTTTTGCCCAGAATTTCAACGTATTCATGCTGTCGCTCTCGATCAAAGCGATGGCAGGTCTGTTCATGATAGTGTTGATCTTGCCGCTACTGGCGCAGATGGTTGTGGGCGAACTCGCCAGCCGTCAGGAGGTGGGTCTGGGGATGCTCGAACTGGTAGGCGAGCCGCGATGAGCCAGACAGATCAACCTCCATATCGCGCGCGCACGGCCACTTCGGACCAGGCGGTCGACGCAAAGCTTCTGGCTTTGCTGGAACAGATGCGCAGCGCGGCCAAACGCGACCCGGCGCGGTCACGCGAAGTTACCGTTGGCGAGTTTCTGGTCGATGGGGCGCGTGTCCCGCTTTCGCTGGTAGAACCTTTGCAGCAATTGACCCGCACCGAAGCCGCTGCGCTGCGGTTCGCCGGTTGGGGCCGTTCCAACACCGATATAGCCCTGTTGCTGGCGATCAGTGAAGGCACTGCCCGCACGCATCTCAACAGCGCGGTGCGCAAGCTCGATCTTGACGGGATGCGAGGGTTGGTGGCGCTGGCAGGATTGCTGTTTCACCCGCTGGATTAAAGGTGAAAGGCACTTGGTCTGCGCCGGATGGTGCCCGGTCTATACGATCTGCAGATACCTTGATTGGAGTCGAGCCGATATTCTCCTGATAGCCTTAAAACAGGAGTGTCTGCGGTGGCTGATCCAATTCGTTCGGAAGCTGGTACGTTCGCTCGGCAAGCGAACACTCACCCCAATTCCATGACGAACGCCTTCTCTCTGATTAACCGCAACCGCGATCCGGTTCTGAACACAGCGGGTCTGCGTGCTGATGTCCGTGCGTTGCAGGCAGTCAATCCTGCGCAGGCTCAGGCGTTGGAACAGGCAGTGCTGGCGCAGCTTTTACCGCGTGAGCAGGGTGAGTTTCTGCGGACTGCCGTGGAAACGCCGGTGCCAGCAAATGACACCGGCAACGCCCCCGGCCCAAGCACCGCGACAATGGTAGCCGATCTGGCGCAATTGACGCTCGATCTGACGGGTATAATCGATCCCACGCCGATTTCCGATGGCGGCAATGCGGTTATTTCACTTGGTCGAATGGCGGGATCGTTGTGGAACGGCGAATGGGGTGATGCAGGCGGTCACTTGTTGAATGGTGCGATTTCCGTCGCGGGAATATTGCCGGGCCTTGGCGATCTGGCCAAGGCAGGCAAGATCGGCAACTGGGCCGAGACGGTGGCCAATGCAGTTTCGATGGCCTCTCGCAATCCCGCAATGCGCAGCGCACTCGAGGCGCCTTTGCGGGAGATTGCGGGACTGGTGGACCGACTGCCGCAGGGCGCGATCGACGCTTTACCTGTAGGTGCGCGTGAATCGCTCGAACGCATGAAGTCGCAGCTGGACGAATTCCTTGGCGCGGGTGCGCGTCAGGTGGACAACATCGCCGTACGCCAGTTCGACAACGCCGTCGATTTCAACCGGGCAGCCAATAATCCGTTGCCCAACACCCGGTACGAATACGGCACTTACAGTTACACCACCGATACCAATGGCCGGGTCGCGACGGCAGAAGGGACGATCGACCTGACGCCGGCCGGGCGCAACGATCCCGATCTCCAGCGTCAGATCGGGGCAGAGGGCCGCCCGACAGATGTCGGCTTCCATATCATCGGCGATCGCTTCAACGGGAAAACCAACCGCCTTAATGTGGTGCAGGGCAACGGCGTCCCGCTTGGCGACGGGATACCCAACCTCAATCAGGGCGCCTACAAGCGGTTCGAGAACCAGATCAACGATATTGCCAGCCAGCCCGGCAACAGCGTTGAAGTCAGGATAACGGCAAATTATGATCCTGCGAACAGCACTGTGCGTCCTGATAGCTTCACCGCTCAATATCGGGTCAACGGCGGTGCGTGGAGAACCGCGAATGGTGGTGAGCCATTCCAGAACAGATAGGCCCCCCACGATGGATTTCACGCAAGCGCAGATCGAGGTTGTGAAAGCTGCTGTTTCCAGCTTCCCCGCTGGCGAATGGCAGGCGGCGATACTCGATTACGAAATTCGCGAGATGCCCGACGGATTCGATTCCGATTTTGTCGGCATCGTTCTTCTAAAGAACGGCGAGGGAAAGCTAGGGCAGGATCAGTTCTATCTCGATCGGCCCGCACGCGAGGCTTGCACCAACCTTTACCTCCAGCGCAAGCGCGAAGCGGGTGAGAAAATTGCGGGGTTCGTCCTGAAGATCGAACATCCCGGCAAATATCGCTTCGATTTCAAAGACAGTGCCAAGCGGCTGAACGGCGTATGGAATAGCGAAGGCGAAGAGTACCTCGACAACTATCTCGACCACTATCAGCGCGAGAAGGAAGCGACCGGACCAACCTGACCCAGATCATGTTGCAACCGACGGTGTTATACCTTTGTCGTAGAGGGTGCCGTCGCGTTTCTGCCTGATTTGCGAGAACAGGCTTTTGTTGTTGAAGGCATTGTTTTTGTCGCAATGCGCCTGATCCAGCGCACTTCGTGCTCGCTAGCCTCGGATTGGCAAGATAACATTGTTGTGGTTTGGAAACATCGCGAGGCGCTCGCGTATGTGGGTATGATTATTGATGCTAAGCCACGCAATGACGGACCGTTTGAGTTCGATAAGAACCGATTAGCTCGATCGCTTTTCGACCATATAAAAAGCAGCGAGTTTCCTTGCGTCGGTGCCAAATCCGCAATGAATTCAAAGATGCTTGAAGTTCATTCATCGTGGATGCTGACGAGCGCCTGGGATGATATCGCCATTCATCAAAAGCTGCTCGAATGGAGCGAGCGGTACAAACAGGAGGGCGACGGCCTGCGCAGTTTCGCAGTCGTTTTTTCAGGTCCGGTCGATCTGAATGAGGAAGAGTTCGAGAACGCCATGTGGGAAAGATTGCAATCGCTCCTGGCAAAGGACGATTGGCGCGGTCAGGCCTACGATCCTGCAGTGAGCCCCGATCCCTCGGATCCGCATTTTTCGCTCAGTTTCGGGGGCGAGGCGTATTTTGTGGTCGGTATGCACCCCAACGCTTCACGCACGTCGCGCCGGACGAAGTATCCCACTCTGATATTCAACCTGCATGACCAGTTTGTACGATTGCGCGAGGGCCAGCGATACGAAAAACTCAGATCCGCCATTCTCAAACGAGACGAAGCACTGGACGGGTCGATAAACCCCATGCTGTCACGACACGGAGAGGCGAGCGAGGCGCGCCAATACAGCGGCCGGGCGGTAGACGAAAATTGGGTATGTCCCTTCGAAAAGTCGACAACATGACACGAGAGCGCATCGAACCGCGCACGGGTGCAGCTTTCAACTTGGGCAAGGGTGAGACTGTGACGGTATTAGATCCCCAAGGTTCGCAGGTCAGCGATCTGGTCGCGTTCGCCGTGGGGGATACCGGGGAGGTTATCTCCAATGGTCGGACTTTCGATTATGAGGAGACCATTCTGCTGACGACCGGTTCCCGCCTCTGGTCCAACCGCTCGCGGGTCATGCTCGATATTGAAGAGGATACGGTGGGGCGTCACGATTTCCTGCTGACCCCATGCTCGAAATCGACTTTCTCGCACTTTTATCCTGACAAGCCGCCACATCGCGGTTGCTTCGGCAATCTTGCAGCCGCGCTTGAACCTTATGGCATTGGCGAAGATCAGATCCCTACCGCTTTCAACATCTTCATGAACGTGCCTGTTTCGGCGGATGGTTCGCTCAAGGTGCTTCCTCCGACCAGCGAACCAGGAGACTTTATCCGCTTTCGGGCGCATATCGACCTTGTAATCGGGCTTACCGCCTGTTCAGCCTACGCGTCCAATGGAGGCACTTTCAAACCGATTGACTATGAGATCGATCGAAGCGGATTAGCTGGGGACTGGCGACCATGACTGCACTCGATATTCTGGAGTGGTATGGCGCGGTTTCTTCGGTCATTGCAGCGCTTGTCGTTGCATCCAATTTCTCCGATCGTGTTACCGGCTGGGCTTTCGTGCTGTTCGTCTCCTCTTCTGCAGCGCTGATTGCATGGGGTTTTCTCAGCAAGGATGCCGAAGGAATCGGTTGGCAAAACCTTTGCCTCATGGCGATCAATGCGTGGGGTGTTTACCGGCATCTGATCTGCTCCGATGTTGATAAAGCGCCTGCGCAAGGGCCGATTGCCTGATGAAACTGAAATATCTCGCGCCGGTTTCTGCCGTGTTTGTGCTCGCTGTTGGTTTCGCGGGTCAGATCGCAAGCGGGCGGATTTATTCAGGTCTCCATGCGCGCGAGATGATTGATGCACTGACCTCGCCTGCGTTGTACTTGGGCAGTGCGATTGCAACGAGTTCGGCAACCACGATGGCGCTAATGCTAACCGTCCTCGGCCTGGTCCGGCGGATGGATGCGGATTTCGATCATTCCACATACAAGAATGTCTACAGGATCAGCCTGTTAAGCGCAGTCCTGCTGGTCGGATCGGTCGTGATGTTACTGATGATGAGTATGCCGATCGGCGAATTCGAGGAAGTGCCCGAAGCCTGGTATCCGGCTCTTTACAAGGCTTTGTATTGGCTCGTCGTTGGTTTGAGCGCGCTGCTTGTGGCTGTTATCACCTTGCTGTTCAGCACGATCAGGACCCTTATTACCAACATTACACCGGACGATATGGTGTAGTCCTACATCGGGTTCCGGACGGTCGACCCGTGAGTGATAGAGCGACGCTTTGATGTACGATCCTTTGGTCTACGGATCGGCATAAATTGCGCTCAGCCGCGCAAATCCCCAGCGATCATGTGGGGGGTGGCAAGACCGATTGCCAAGGCGGCAGCCAGCGCAAAGGGTATTGTTCCAGAAACGATGTAGTATCCGACAATCACGGCGCCGACGCACGCGAGCAGGACAGGCAAGAATGTTGCTCGCACCACGTGTTTTAAGCCAAACCGCGCCACCTGGCGCCTCGTCTCTGGCATTGCGTGCAATACGAAAAACACAAACCCCACTGCGAGGATCGGTGGAAAAGCCAGAGTAGCGAGCACTCCCAAAATCAGCATCCATGCTTCTTCGTCGCGCTGCAAGACAGCAAGTGCTCCCAACAGCATGCCGCAAACGCCCAGTGCGCGCAAACTCACGAGCGCCCAATCGGGAAACGGCTCCCCGATGATATCAGCAAAAATCTGGGTGGTTGTCGCGGGCCAGAAAACCGCGCTGCCGCCAATGGCAATCCAGCCAAGAGCGAGGGCGCCGATCGGGTTGTCTGCCGACCTTCCAGCCCCGTAATGCGCGAAAGAGAAATGCCAGGCGGACAACGCCAGAAAACTGATCAGGCCTGCCGTAGGGGCGACGAGGCAAACTGCTGCGATCGCCAATGCAAATACACCGTAAGCACCCGCTTCGATAAGGGAGTATCGGCGAAGCCCGGTTGTATCCTCCACCGCGGCTCCATGACCCAGGCCAGCCAGAAAAAAAGCCGCCCCACAAGCGAGGGCGGCTTTATCGCCGAGGGCGCTGGCGAACACCGCCGCTGCGGCACACGCCAGCGTTATCAGTATGGATGTGGCCCCGGCGCCATGCCGGGGCCAGTTTCCGGCATCGGTTGCGATGCCGTTCATTGATCAGTCGCCGCGCTTTGATGCGATGGCAGAACCGAGAGGCGAGATTTCGAGTGCCTCTGCCGATGGAGCATAACCTTCAAGCGCGCTGCGCCGCAGAACATAACGGCTGAGGATGATGCCGTAGATCAGCTTTGAAGAGATATCCGCAATCGAATAGAAAAGCTGCCGAGTGACAACGACATCACCGGTGAAGCCCAACTGCGGCAAGGCATATGCAATTGGGTACAGGCCCCATGTCGCAAGGAAATACCACCAGATGTTCTTTGGCCAGGCTGCAAGTTCGGTCGGGCTCAATGCGATGGCACGCGTGATCACACCGCGCACTTCGATGATTAGCCATACGAAGAACAGGGTCGAGATGACGCCCCACACATTCAACTGAACGAAATCGTTGGCCTCGCCAAACTGACCGTAAAGTCCGGTCCAGATCATCAGCAGTGCCGGGATGATCATGCGCAGCGAACGTTTGTGCAGTTCGGGCCGGGGCAAGGCAAAAGCGATTGCCAATTGCGTCAACAGGATCGGCACCGTAATGGTCCAGTTGCCGTACCGATAGGCGTTGGTGAAGGTTTCGCCCTCGGCCAGAGGTAGATAGAGGCCACCGGAAAATGCGTAGCTCGCCTTCCACAGGTTGAATTCCTGCATCAGGCTGAGGCCCGCGCTGGCCATGACAATCGCCGACATGATCGGCACCAGCCGGTAACGCGGCGCCAGCTGCAGACTGGTCATGATGAAATACAGCAGAAACGCGAAATGCGCCCCGAAGCTGACCATCAGAATGAGCGAGCCCATCGTGTATTGGCCGGAAGTCAGCGCTACAAGGTTTTCGATATTGCCGACCTGATCGGCGAGATTTGCGCCAACAGAAGGTAGGGCCGTTGGTTCGGGGGATATGGGTAGCGTCATGCTCATTATCGGGACTCCGCATATGGGGCTTGATTGCCACACATCGATTTTCTCGGGAGCTTAATCAGACTTCCGCGCATTCGGTTCCCAAACCACTATCGACAGCCCCATCTGAAAGCGAAATCTGCATGACGAAACCAATGCCCGTAAACGGGATGCCCGCATGGATATTTCGGCAGATGTTCGACAATTACTGGTCACTCGCCGTGCTTGCCGTGTTGCTGGCCGTCCCGATTGCGTTGGCAATCCTGGCGCTGGATGGAACGGGTTTGACTGCAGCGATAATTGACGCCGGTCTCGCCCCGGTTGCCAGTGCCGAGACAGCGCGGGACTTTGCGGGCGTAGCGGCGGGGGTTTCAGCGGCATTTATAACGCTGTATTTTTCCATCACGCTGATCGTTCTTTCGATGGCAGCCAGCAGTCTGGGGGTCCGGCTGATCGACCGATGGCTGGACAAGCGGCTGGTTCGGGTAACGGTCGGCGCTCTTGCTTTTGGGGTGGTAATCAGTCTGGCGACCATGCTGGCGATTGATCCCAAGGCGCCGTTGGCATCGGTGCCACTCACCCTGCTATCGCTGACGTTTGCTTCGATTGCGGCAAATGTCGCTTTGCTTTCAGTCGCGCTGCAGGATCTTGGCCGGACGATGTTCGTCGACCGGTCGATTGCCGCATTGCATGATGGACTGCGCGAACCGCCCTATCCGGTGCAATCGAAAGCTGCGGACCGTGATGCCGAAATGAACGTTGTCCTGCGTTCTCCTCGTGAAGGTTATATCGAAGGGCTTGACCTTGTATCGATTGCCCGGCTCGCTCCCAAGGCGGGGAATGTCCGGGTACTGGCCGCCCCTGGCCAGCATGTGATGAAGGGGGACGCGCTGATCAGCGCCGATTTCACGGAGGCACAATCCCCCAATTTTGCGTCCGCTGTCGTTATCGATGATTATCGCAGCGATGCTCAGGGCTCCGTCTTCAGGATACGTCTGTTGGTCGAAATTGCCGCCAGAGCGCTGTCACCTGCGGTGAATGATTTCTACACTGCGCTCACCTGCGCGGATGCGATATTGATTGCAATGCTGGGCCATCGCCAATGCTGGACCGACGAGGGGCATACCCCTGTCTGGAAGCTGGACAAGCGCATCGAATTGCCAGGCCAAGATTTTGCCAGCTTGTTCGCCGATCCACTTGCGGCGTTGCGGCAGGCAGCCTGCGATTATCCATCAGTTGCGATCCGCCTGATCGAAAATTATCACCGTCTGGCAGAGGCCAGTATCGAAGAAGACGGCATGGATGGCTTTATCGACTTTCTGTTTGAACGAGCATCCGAGATGTCCGAACACGCCGCAAAGCGCGCCCAACTAGAAGTGGATGCACAGGCGATCCGGTCCCGATTGGACGCGTTCGAAGCAACTTTGCAATCAGGCCGGCGGAGCGTGGAGCATGGTCTGGCCGCGACTGCATAGGGCGAAAGTTACTCGATATTGGCATTGGCTGCAGCGAGTTAAGACACTTCAGGCGCCGCGATGCCCTGTCACCGGGTCACATCCGTGACCTCGTGAACCACATCGGCAAGGTCATTCAGCGTGGCATGGGAGGCATCCCCCCACGTCGAATGTTTCAGCGCCATCAGCGCAAGACCATTGCCAGCCGCACCTGCCAGATCGGCGGGATCGTCCAGCCAGGAATGCAGAACACCTGCGGCGAATGCGTCCCCGGTGCCGATACGGTCGACAATTTCCGCTATGCGCCACTGGTCCGTTTCCGCGCTGTTCTCGCGGGTGTCGATCCGGGCAGAAATGTGGTGGATTGCCGCATCTTCGATCTGTCTCGCGGTCGATGCAATGGCTGTAAGACCGGGAAACGCTTCGAGCAGCGCGAGTGCGGCCTCACGCCTGCGCGCCGGACCTTCGCCGCTGAAATCACGGCCAAGCAGCAGGCCCGCATCCCTGTGGTTGGCGAACACGATATCAGCCATGGCAAATACGCTGGAGACCACAGCGCGCGGGTCGCGCGGGGATTTCTCCCACAGGGCTGCGCGAAAGTTTCCATCGAAAGAAATGGTCGCGCCTTGTGCTTTGGCTGCATTGGCCAGCGCAAGGCTGGCATTGGTCAGATCCTCGCTCAATGCCAGCGTGATGCCTGAAAGATGCAGGTGGGTAACGCCGTTCAGCCAGTCCGCGATCGGATAATCCCGTGCGCTCGATTGCGCAAAGGCGCTGTGTTCACGATCATACGTGACTTTGCCGGCACGCAGTCCGCTTGCCATGTCGAGGAAATAGCTGCCCATCCGGCCCTTACGGTGATGGATATGGGAGGTGTCTACTGCGCGCGCGGCCAGATCGCCCCTGACCTTTCGTCCAAGAACATTGTCGGGAAGCACTGTTAACATCCGCGTGGCGTGGCCAAGCCCGGAAAGCGCCACCGCAACATTCGCCTCCGCCCCGCCCGTGCAAATGTCGAACTGCCGCGCCTGCGACAACAGCAGCGGCGCAGGCGCACTGTAGCGCAGCAGTACCTCCCCGAAACAGGCGATCACTCCGGTCATTCAGCGCGCCAGCCAGCCCCCATCGACCGCAAGCACATGGCCCTGCACATAGCGCGCCGCATCCGATGCGAGGAAGACAGCGGCACCGCCAAGATCATCCGGTTGGCCCCAGCGCCCCGCCGGAATCCGCTCGAGGATCTGGCGGTTGCGGTCGGCATCGGCCTGCAATGCGGCAGTGTTGTTGGTAGCGATATAGCCCGGAGCGATGGCGTTGACGTTGATGCCCTTGGCAGCCCATTCGTTGGCCATCAGTTTGGTCAAGCCGCCGATCCCGCTTTTGGACGCGGTGTAGCTTGCCACGCGGATGCCGCCCTGAAACGTCAGCATCGAAGCGATATTGATGATCGCGCCGCCGCCGTGATTGACCATGTGCCGCGCCGCGGCCTGAGCGAGGAAGAACGCGACCTTGAGGTTGGTGTCGAGAACAGTGTCCCAGTCATCCTCGGTGAAATCGAGGGCATCGTTGCGGCGGATGATCCCGGCATTGTTCACAAGAATATCCAGTCCGCCAAGATTGCGCACGGCCTCCTCGACGATCCGCGCGCAAGGCTCGATCGATGCGAGATCCGCGTCGACAATGGCGACACGCCGCCCGGCCTGTTCGACCAGAACAGCAGTTTCGCTGGCGTCGCTGCGCGCTACCAGAACGATGTCAGCCCCGGCCTTTGCCAGTGCCACGGCAATCCCCTGTCCGATGCCGGTGTTGGCCCCGGTGACGACAGCAACCTTGCCAGAAAGGTCGAAGGAATTGCTCATTATCGCCCTCAAAGGCCGCGCAGCAGGTCGGAGATCGCCTCATCCTGCGAATTCGCGTAGAAATGTTCGCTGAACTTCTCGCCTGCAACCGCCGCCCGCAGCAAATCCTGATCGACATTGCGGAGCACGGTCAGCATATCGTGGCAAGTCACCGCCTTGAGGTCGGTCAGCACATTGCGATTGGCCGCCATGAAGGTTGCACGTTCGCGCGGATAACCAAGGCCGGGCTCGTTCTCGAACAGCTTGCGATAACAATCCGCAAGGTTCAGTTCCGCCGCCCAGCCAAAACCCTTGGCATAGGGCATGGAAATGCAGTTCCCGGCGTTGATCTGGTTGAACAGAAACGCATCCGTAGGATCAATCAGCAGGCCGCAGAAAACACCGGGCATGGCGTTGCAGGCGAGCATTGACCCCATTCCGGTGCCGCAGCCGGTGACGACAAAATCCGCCGCGCCGGAATTGAGCAGGATGCCTGCCAGCAGCCCGTTCATCGGATAGGTCAGCGAAGCCTGATCTTCGGGCGTGTACATGCCGTAATTGAACACCTGATGCCCCATTGGCTCAACCACTGACACCAGCGCTTCGTGAATGGTGGCGTTCTTGGCCGCCTGGCTGTTCTCGATAATCAGGGCAATCTTCATGGGACTTTTGTTCCTCTTGGGGGTGTAGCGAGTGATTATTGCAACGTTGTTTGGTGGTGCGCCAGCATGAAAGCGGCGGGCCGGAGGGAATTGCCCCGCCGACCCGCCGATGCCTGCGGCGTTAGAACTTTGCCCGCATACCAATCGACAGGCGGCGTTCCGATAGAGCGTAGCTGTTGATCGCGATTGGATTGAAATTGCTGATTTCCACCGTCGCCGATTCGCGCGGCAGCAGGTTTTGGCCCAGCACCTGCAACGTGATCTGCTTCGTCAGGTCGATGCCGATCTGCGCATCGAGCTGTGACAGGGCCGCAATCACATTCGGACGCCCTTGCGTGAATTCGAACACCGCATCATCGCGCCAGTTGTACGCGACGCGGGCCGACACCGGACCCTTTTCATACAGCCCGACGATATTGAAGCTGTGCTTCGAAGTAGCCACCAACGGAAAGCCATTGCTGTCTTCGCTGTCGGCAAATGTGTAGTTGGCAATTAGGCCCAGCCCATCGAGAGGTCCGGGCAGGAAGTCGAAGAATTGCGTTATGCCGACTTCGAACCCGCGCACCTTGGCGTTGTCGATATTAAATGGCCGCGAAGTCTGCACGGTCAGCGGCGCACCTTCGAATATGATGCTTTCCTGGATCGTACCGGTCGAGATCGCATCCTCGACATCCTTGTAGAAGACCGCCGCGGCAATCAGGTTCGATCCGCCCGTATAATATTCGAACGAGATGTCGAAATTGGTCGAGATCGGCGGGGTCAACTGGGCGTTGCCGCCACCTGATGTGAGGTTGGTCGGGTTGATGAACGTGCTCGGTGCCAGATCGGCAAGCCCTGCACGTTGCAGCGTCTGCGAAGCCGCTGCACGTATCAGGAAATCATCGGTCACGTTGACGACCAGGTTTGCGCTGGGCAACACGTTGGTGAAGCTGTTGCTATCACGCGTTGGCACCAGCACGTTGCCCGGCAGCAACGTCAGCGTTTCCGCCTCGAAGTCGGTTACGCTGACCCGAACACCGGCATTGAACTTTGCCGGACGACCAAACAGATCAAAGTCTGCATTCCCCATTAGATAGCCGGAAAACGTATTTTCGCTGAGGACGAAATCGCGCGGAGCGTTGCGGGCGAACCCGTCCGGCCCATCGCCCGGCTCGCTGCTGAGCACCCGTTCGAGCAGGAAGTCGGCATCGGGGAAAAATGTGGCGAATTCGCGCGGGAAATTGCCATCGATGCTGCTGAGGAAATCGGGGTCGCCCGCAACGAAAAAGGGATCCAGTTCGGCGCGTGTGGCAAGCCCGCGGCTGCGGAACGAGGTCTGATCGGCGCTGAGATCGACAAGGCGAACCCCGGTGCTGATCGTGAAGCCATCGCTTACCTGAAATCCGAAGTCGATCCGCCCGGCATATTCTTCCAGATTGCCCGGCAACTGGTTGGCCCGCAAGGTCAGGTTTCCGGTCGTCGGGAAATTGAAGACACTCGGGTCAGTCAGGCTGAACGGCGTTCCTGCCGGCCGTGACAATTCGAGGCTGGGAACCACGCCATTGCGGAAATCGAAGCTGCCGATAACATTGCTCGGCGTGTCGAGAACAACGACTTCGATTTCCTGGCGCAGGGTGCCGCGACTGTAATAGGCGTCCGCATTGATCGTGATGCCGTCATCGCTGTCGAAATCGGCATTGAATCCGATCAGAAGGTTGTCGGTCGGATCCTGACGCCGCTGGTTCTGGACACGAATGCGACCCGTGGCCTCGGCGGCGACGATGTATTCGAAGTCTCCGAACGTCTCGAGCACCGGATTGCGGAAATTCAGGTTCTGGTTGGTTGGCAGAATAAAGGTGACAGCCTGATTCAACCGGTCGGCATCGACCCGCGAATAAAGTGCATCCGCTGTAAGCGTCAGGTTGTAAGACGGCCGCCATTGCAGCGCCCCGCTGGCACCAATGCGCGACCGGTCAATCACCACGTTTTCATATTGCAATTGCAACGGACCTAACCGGTTGGTTGCAGTCGCATCGCCGTTGCGCCGTTCGAGGAAGTTGTTGCGCTCGAACAATTGCAGGCGCGAGGTGCGCTTCTGATATTCGCCCGACAACAAAATGCCAAATTCGTCATCGCTGCCAAATGTGGTGGTGAACAAGCCCTGGAAGGCAGGCTCGAACTCTTCGGATTCCTCCGAATAGGTGCCCCTTGCGCTTAAGGAGATGGTGGGTTTGCGAAAATCAAACGGCTTGGGCGTCTTGAGGTTCACGGTCCCGCCAAGGCCGCCTTCGACCTGGCTGGCAATGGACGATTTTGCGACTTCAAGCCGGCCGAACAGCGATGAGGGCACCGAATCAAGACCAGAGGAGCGCCCAAGGTTATCGTTTTCTGGCGGAGAAACTCGCGCCGAAAAGCCCAGCAAGGTGCGTCCATCTACTTCGACGCGCACCTGTTGCAGACCGCGAATGTTGACAGCCTGACCTTCGCCGAACACGCGGGTGATCTGCACGCCGGTTACGCGCTGTAGCGCTTCGGCGACGTTATCGTCAGGCAGCTTGCCGACATCTTCGGCGGTGATGACATCGATCACCTGATCGGCATCGCGCTTTACCTGAGCTGCCTTTCGCAGCGATTCGCGAATGCCCGAAACGATGATGGCGTTGTCTTCGGAGCCTTCGACGCTTTCTTCGTCGTCGGGTTGCGTCTGCGTCTGCGCAAAAGCGGGCGCCTGGCACATAATTGCCAGACATGCTGCTAAACTCATCAGCCAGAATTTCTTGTCCATTTGCCTCTTCTCCCTGCTCTTTTTTGATACCGGTGTCATTGTCGCACCTGCCATTGAATTAAGTCCCAGTCCCTGTTCTTCGTGTCTTAATCCCTTGCCCGCGCGAAATGCGGTGAAAGCCTAAATCTCTGCCCGCGCGAGGCGCGGGGAAAGGACGTGAATTGTCAAAATCGCGATGAAATAGACGGTGGTGCAAACCGCGAAGATTATCGAATAATCGCCTCCCGTTGCATCGAGCACCAGGCCGGTGGATTTGGCCATGATCATCCCGCCGATCCCGCCCATGAACCCGCCAAGCCCGATGACCGAGCCGACGGCGCGTTTGGGAAACATGTCGGGCGGCAGGGCAAGCAAGTTGGTGGAAAAGGCCTGATGCCCGGCCAGCGCCAGCCCGATCAGGAACACCGCCAGCCACATGTTTTCCAGCCCCGAGACAAACAGCAGCGGCACAACGCAGGCCCCGGCGCACATCATCGTGACCTTGCGCGAGAAATTGACGCTGTTGCCGCGCTGGATCAGCCGCGAAGACAGCCAGCCCCCTGTAATGCTGCCGACATCGGACAGCAGATACATGGCAATCATCGGCAGCAGCACTACCTTCAGATCGACGTTGTAGGTCGAGCTGAAATAGCTCGGCAGCCAGAACAGCATCAGGAACCATACGGGATCGGTCAGAAACTTGCCCATGGCAAAGGCCCACGCCTCGCGCTTTGTCACGATGGCGCCCCAGCCGATCTGATGCACGGTTTCGGGCGGATCATGCTCGATCCATTCCAGTTCTGCCGGCTTTATGCGGCTGCTTTCACGCGGTGCGGTATAGAACCACCACCAGACCGCCGCGAGAGCGATGCCGAACAATCCGGTGTAGATGAACGTCTCGCGCCACCCCAACCCGAAGAATTCCATGCAAACCCAAAGGGTGGGCGCGGTCAGGATTACGCCGATTGTCGTCGCCGAATTGACCCAGCCGATGGCATAGGCGCGCTCTTTCTGCGGGAACCATTCGCTGCTGGCGCGCACAACTGCGGGGAAATGCCCCGCCTCGCCAACGCCCAGCACCGCGCGGGCCGTCATGAACCCGACGATCGAGGACACAAAGCCATGCGCCGTATGTCCGACCGTCCAGACGGCGATGGCAATCGCATAGCCGACTTTCGGCCCGACCTTGTCGATCAACCAGCCCATGAACAGGAACCCGAAGGCGTAGGCAAACTGAAACGCGGTCACGATGTTGCCGTAATCGTTTTCGGTCCAGCCAAGCTCCAGCGACAGCTCCGGTTTGAGGAGGCCGAGCATGGTGCGGTCGATGTAGTTTACCGTGGTGGCCAGGAACAGCATGGCCACCACCAGCCAGCGGTTGCGCCCTATCGCGGCTCTTGCGCTGGCTATGCCGGTGATGGGCGGAGTATCTGGAATGCTGCTCATCTTGCGCTCTCCGGCTGGAGTGCGGGAACCGTGGTGCATTCAACGGCAAGTCCGGCGCCAAACGTGGCGCGCACGTGTTGGCCATGCTTTACCGGATGAACGCCCGTGATCGCCCCGCTGGAAATCCACTGCCCCGCCTCCAGCCTTATCCCGCGTTCGGCCATGAGGCGGGCAAGGAATGCGAGCGACCCGAACGGACCGTCGAGCATATCCGCCACAAGGCCCGTGCCGACATCGACACCGTCAATTGCCAACACGGCGAGGTGATCGAGCGCGCCGGGCGCTTTTGCATCGGGGATGGTCGGGCCGACCACGAGTCCGAAATTGTTGCCGAAGTCCGAAACCGTAACCGCCGGTCCGTTCTGGTTGATGCCGGTAAAGGGGGAGCTTGCAACCTCGATCCCCAGCCGCACCTCGTCCACGTAATCGCGCGCCTCTTCGACCGAAACGTTGGCCGGCGGGGTCGAAGACAGGCGCAGCAAAACCTCCGCCTCAACCGCGGCAAAGCCGCTGAGCACCTGCATGGCGGCTGGCTCTGCATCGCTGGCCATGATGATTGAATTCTGAAAAATCGGCCCGGCAAGCCGTTCAGCGCCATATTGTTCTGATTCGGGTGGTCGAATGCGGCCCAGCTTCCAGCCTCCGACCGGACGGGCGGCGCAGGTGATGGCTTGATCCTGGATACCATACGCATCCGCGAGTGTTTGAGGGAGCGCACCGGGATAGGCGCTTAAGACCATATCCTGCCGCCGCGCATCGACGAATGTTCGCGCAATTTTTTCGTGGTCGCTCATGGCTTGACCCGACTCTCCCGTGTGGGCACTGACATGACGCGTTTTGACACCGGTGTCAATAAACGATGATTTCCTGCTTCCAACCCCTTTTTCCGAGGTATGTGACGGGGACCATTTTGCTTGACGGCGATGCGGGATCGGGGACACACGATGACCATGTCATCCGGCTCAAACCAGACCGACCGCAAACCGACAATCAATGATGTTGCCTCGCAGGCAGGCGTCTCCAAAAAGACTGTCAGCAGGGTCATCAACGGTTCGCCGGGCCTACGCCTCACCACAAGAGAGCGGGTGGAACAAGCGATCCTCGCGCTCGGGTATGTTCCCAATCCGCAGGCGCGTGCATTGGCTTTGGGGCGGAATTTCGCAATCGTTCTGCTGCACGACAACCCGAATGCACAGACGGTGCAGAATTTCGAACGGGGCATCCTCGATGCCATTCGGGAAAGCGAACTTGCACTGATGGTCCGGCCGGTCGACCGCCGCTCGCCCGCAATGCTCGACGATGTTGAGGCGTTCCTCCGCCAGCAGCGACCCATAGGTGCAATTATTCTGCCGCCAATTTCCGAACGCGACGAGATCGGGGCCCTGTGTCGGTCAATGGGGGTGCGGTTCGTTCGCGTTGGGTCGGCGGCGCTGGATGATGATGAACACAGTGTCACTTCCACAGATAGGATCGCAGTCACAGAAGCGTGTCGATTGCTGATCGCGATGGGGCACAGGCGGATCGGTTTCGTGCGCGGGCCACAAGGGTTCCGTTCGGCGGCGGAGCGCGAACTAGGCTTTCACGCCGCGTTGGAGGCTGCGGGTTTGCCTGCGTCGCCCGAATGTTGCGCACAGGGCGACTATCGCTTCGAATCCGGACGCTCCGCCGGGCGCCTGCTGCTGGGGCTGAACCCTCGCCCGACCGCGATCTTTGCCAGTAACGACGAAATGGCCGCGGGCGTAATGCATGCCGCGTTCGAGCGAAACCTTCAGATCCCGCGCGACCTGTCGCTTGTCGGGTTCGACGATTCTCCGACAGCCACCCATGTCTGGCCATCGCTCACCACGGTTCGCTGGCCGATCAGGGACATGGGCAGGCTGGCCGCGGAAAAGCTGGTGAGCGATTTCCTTGCGCGTCGGCGTTTTTCGAGCGATTCTGTGCATTTGCCATCGGAACTGGTTGAGCGCGCATCCATCGCACCTCCGCCGTCCGAGTAGGATCATTGAACCAAACCACGCGCGTTACCGTGTCTGCGCGCGGCGTTTGGCGAGCTGATATTCGTATAACGAGGGGGCCGAAACCACCTCCTCGTTAAGCATTTCGGCATAGGCGGTCGGGCGATAATTCAGGCTGAGAGAACGATTGCCGTGCAGTCCGACGATGCGCGCGCCCGGCCCTTCGAGACCGCTGGTAATGGCGACCTGGGCATCATCTGGCACTGTGTCCGGAAACACCAGCTTCAGGTTCCAATTGGTGTTGTATTTGCCATGCCCCGGCTTCCAATAGCCCGCACCGCTGCCGGCCCACAATTGGTGGGTCCACATGCCATTCCTGATTGTAGGCACGACTTGTATGGTCAGTTGATCGAACAGGTTCTGATGGTTCGATCCCGAATGTTGATCGACGATCGCGTCGCTGCGCAAATGCGCCCGAAGATAGACAGATCGGGTTGAACGGGTGTTGATGCTGACAGGATGCACCACCGGATTTTCGATCACCAGATCGCGCACCAGCACATTGTGAACGGCCCCGACGTGGACGGAATAGTGCGCCCGGTGTTCACCCGTGGTGCGAACTGTGTCGATGGTGATCGAACCGGCGTTATCGGTCAGGATTCCACTGTCGGCGTTGTGGATCGCGACATCGCGCACCCAGCCATCGAACAGGCCGGTGAGGTACATTCCGTTATATCCCGCCTCGAGATGGTGGCCGAACCACGGATTGTCCGGAAAAGTCAGCCGCATCGCTTCGATCCCCACCTCCTCCAGATGGTTCCAGCTGCCGATTTCGGCGGGTTGGCGAGGCGAAATATCGTGCAGAAGGGTATCGCCAATGGTGATGGTGCTGCCCTTGATCGCGACAATCCGGGTAGGCTGGGCGACCGTCGCGCGTTTCGTGAATGTCCAATGGTGGGAGCCGATAGTGAGCGGCGCAATTGCGCCTTCCGGGCTGTTGTTCCAGATTGAGATATCGCCGTAGATCGATCGCAGGATGGCACTGTCCGCACCATCGACAGCAAACCATTGCACCTGCACGACCTGCCCGACCTTCAGTCGCGAGGCGTCCTTTACACGGATGGTCCGGCCAAACTGCTTGCCCGATACCGGCACGGCCAGTGGGGGTGATCGCTCATCTGTCGCCGGATCGTAAACGACTGGCCGCTCTTTTTTGGGGCCAACTCTCAGGACCCCCCCTGACCAACTGTATTCGCTGAACAGGAAATTGATGTTCTGTTCGGCGTTCACCTCGTATTTGTTTTCTTTGCGAAGATACGCGCGCAATTCGTCCTGGCGCGACGGATCGTCGACGATTCTGAGCGGTCTGGGGAAATAGAGTTCTGTACCGCCATCGCCAGACCCTGCACCGCGCAATACGAAATTGCTGCGTTCAAGCGGGATCACCTCGCCGATCTGCACCCGGCCAGCCGGCAGTTGAACGGTCACCTTTCCATCAATGGCATCTGCTGCGGCAATGGCGCGAAGCAAGGCTTTTGCATCGTCCTTGCCATCGTCCGGGACGACGCCATATTCGATTGCGTCGATCACAACACCCTGCGTGGTGGGGAGCGGGGCAAGGCCAAAGCGGTATCCGGCATAACTGAAATCAGGCCCGCTATCCTTGCTGGAAAGCAGCTCTGGCAGCTGATCTTGGGCAGTATTGCCGGATGCCGCGGCGGGCGGAACCAGCGACAAGACCGTAGCCGCCGCGACCGAAGCGGTCGCGCGCATCGTCCGGAGCGTGATGCTCATACCCAAGTTTCCTCTCCTTTATCGACCCGCTGCAGTTGCCGCATACGTCTGCCTGTTAGCCGGTTCTTTCCTCTTTAGACACCGGTGTCAACTGGGCAGTGGGCGGCAATGGCATTGGTGGAATGAACCATGGTTATTAAATCCTTGCCGGGGAATGACCCATCCAACGTGCCACAGTGACATTCGGAACAGTGTCATTCAGGTCGGGCTAAGGCGCCGTGGCCATAGGGCGTGGGCGATCGACCCGCTCAATTGCCACCTATCGGTGTATGAAATGCAGCGACATTTGAGCTTCGAGACGTTAAGGACACCGCCATGGCAACGCCAATTTATGAATTTGCGCAATTGCCGCGGGCGTCTGTCCTGCGCAGCCGGCCGACTGTTCGCGATGCCCTGCGCCAAGCCGGGGACGCGCCACGCGTCGGGGTGATCTACAATCCGCGCAGCCACCGCAATCAGGGTGCGGACTTTGATTGTGAAGTGTGCCCGCATGTTCACATCGCCAAGCCGGGCAACCGGTCTGCGCTGTTCGATGCACTCGCCAAACTGGCGGCGGAGGGGATTGACCTGCTGGTCATCAATGGCGGCGATGGCACGGTTCGCGATGTCCTGACCTGCGGGCAGGGAATTTTCGGCGATGACTGGCCTGTGCTCGCCGTCCTTCCCAAGGGCAAGACCAATGCGCTGACTGTCGATCTGGGCGTGCCGATGGAATGGGGCCTGCAGGATGCTATCGACGCATTCGAGTCAGGCAGTCGCATCGTGCGCAGGCCGATTGCAGTGCGCGATTTGCAGAATGCTTCGCCCGCCGACACCGCGGGACCGGATACTTCGGAGATGAAAGCCGATGTTCTGGGATTTATTCTGGGGGCCGGAGCGTTCACCGCCGCCACACAGGATGGACAGAGCGCCCACAAACTTGGCGCCTTCAACAGCGTGGTGGTGGCGGTTACCAGCATTTGGGGGCTGATGCAGGCATTGCTTGCCCCGCGCAGCAATCCGTGGCGCCGCGGATCGCGTATGGCGATCTGGCTGGGCTCGCAAAAGGCTCCGATGGTGCACAGTGGCACGGGCGATCCGCGCTACCGGCAATTGCTTTTCACCACTACGCTGGAACGGCTGCCTGCGGGGCTAAAGCCGTTCGGGCGGCTGCGCGGCGGTTTGAAACTGCTGGCGGTCGATCAGATCAGCCGGCGCACCACGATGCTGGTCCCGATGGTGGCGACGGGCCGGATGCAGAACGGCTTGCGCGAGCGCGGCATCCACCAGGTCAGCGCTTCGGAATTCACACTTGAGATCGAGGATCAGTTCATCTTCGACGGAGAGGCTTTTCCGGCCGGTCACTACCGCATCGGTCAGGGTCCACTGCTTGAATTCGTTACGCCGAAACCGGGCGCGACGCTCCACGATCCAACATGACCGGCGCGCTCAAAGAGCGCCTCGAGACACAATTGGCGGCCCCGGTCGATCCGGCGGTCAGCGAATTTGCCCGCATACTGGCGCATGATGCAGGTGCACTGGGCGTGCTGTTCTACGGATCGAACCTGCGCACCCGGTCGCTCGACGGAGTGCTCGATTTCTATGTCCTGCTGCCCGGAGACAGGGCACACGAGCCTGCGATCTGGCCACGGGTCAGCTTTCACGAACGACAGATCGGCGTACACATGTTGCGGGCCAAGGTGGCAACGATGCGGCTGGCCACCTTTGCCGAGGCAGCCTCTGGCCATCTCACCGACACCACCGTCTGGGCGCGGTTCGTGCAGCCCTGTGCGCTGGTGTGGGCGAGCGATGATGGAGCGCGGGCGCAGATCACCAATGCTGTCGCGGATGCCGCAAAGACTGCGGCGCGGCTGGCAGCGGTGCTCGGCCCGGCGTCGGGAACGGCGGATGAATATTGGCGCGCACTGTTTCGCGCGACCTACAAAGCGGAGTTCCGGGTTGAGAAACCGGGGCGCGAAAACGACATTCTTGCCGTCAATGCCGACCATTTCGCCGGACTGTTGCCAGCGGCGATGGAGGCGGGCGGCATTGCATTCACCACTCACGGAAACTCGATTGCTCCCCAAATTGATCCAGCGACCCGTCAAACGATCCGCGACTGGTGGAAGCGGCGCGAACGCTTGGGCAAACCGCTCAATCTCCTTCGGCTGATAAAGGCCAGCACCACGTTTGAGGGTGCGTCCCGCTATGCCGCGTGGAAGATTGAACGGCACACCGGAATACCCGTTGCCGTCACGCCCTTTCGCGAACGCTATCCGCTATTAGCCGCGCCATCCGTGCTGTGGTCGCTTTGGAGACACCGCCGGAGCCGGGGCGGGATGCCTGCAAAACCGGACTGAACCGCTTACAGATACAGCATGTTGACGGACATGGACTGCGCATTGGCACCGATGTCGAAACGGGTCTTGCTGACGCTCGGTTTACCAAGGTTGAAAACATTGATCGAGGGGTTGTTCGACATCGCACCGCCATCCTGTCGCAGATCAGTTTTGCCATTGCCGTTGACGTCATGGCGCACCGCGACTGCATAACTGCCCGCCTTGGGCGCGGGCACGCAGAACGTCATCGTGCCCTTTTGCGCCGGAAGTTCGATCCGGCTGAGCCATTTGCCCTTGGCCAGCCATTCGGCCTCAGTGGCGCGATAGATTTGCACCCGTACCTTACCTTGCGAACTTTTGACCCCGCGCACCGTAAGGCGCACCGCCGGCCCACCTCCGGGCGCACAAGCGCTCAGATCGTTGGCGATCGCCTGACGGTACTGTGCCTGTGTAGGGGCGGCAGTGCCGGGCAGCACACCTCCGCCAACCGCAAACATCGCGATAGCACCGGTGGCGACTGCTAGAACTCTTTTCATCTTCAACGTCTTCCAAACTGTGTTGCTGCCGGCCTGTTGCAATAGCGCAACCGGCGGACGAGGCCTGCGGCCGACGCACCACGGATCGTGACGCGCAGCAGCGATATGCATCGGCAGTTAGGCTTCACGCGGTGAATTGGGGCTGAATTGCGCGCGGCAAAGGATTGCGACCGGCAAACGCGTGCACAGACCTGCGTGACGTCCGATTAGCCCCAATGCAGATTCACCATAGTGGAAAAGCATACACTTGCGCTTGTAGCCCGATTCGCAGGCATTTAGGCGGGAAAGCAGCGCAACCAGGGAGACGCTCCTACCCGCCAGCAATTTTGGCCGCCAGTACCAGCCATGTCGACACCTTTTATATCCCCTTCGATCCTGTCAGCCGATTTCGCCCGGCTCGGTGAAGAAGTGCGCGCGGTGGATGCAGCAGGGGCGGACTGGATCCATATCGATGTGATGGACGGCCATTTCGTGCCGAACATCACGATCGGCCCCGACGTGATAAAGGCGCTGCGACCGCATTCGGACAAGCCGTTCGATGTGCACCTGATGATTTCACCGGTCGATCAGTATCTTGAGGCTTTTGCCGATGCCGGCGCCGATATCATCACCGTCCATCCGGAGGCCGGGCCGCACATCCACCGCACGCTGCAGGCGATCCATGCGCTGGGCAAGAAGGCAGGCGTGGTGCTCAATCCCGGCACCCCTGTCAGCGTGCTCGGTAATTTGATGGACCTGGCCGACCTGATCCTGGTGATGAGCGTCAATCCCGGTTTCGGTGGGCAGAGCTTCATCCCCTCGCAACTGGAAAAGATTGCGGCGGTCCGCGCGATGATCGATCGCACCGGGCGCGAGATACATCTTGAAGTTGATGGCGGGGTCAATCCTGAAACCGCTCGGCAATGCTTTGCTGCCGGGGCCAATGTGCTGGTTGCCGGGTCGGCGACATTCAAGGGCGGGCCGGATCGCTATGCGGCCAATATCGCCGCGCTTAAGGGGATTGGCTGATGGACACCCTGTTTCGCGACGAACGCAGCGATCCCGATGCCCGCCTGCCCGATCTGCGCCCCGACCTTCAGGACGAACCTCTGGATCAAAGCGCGCTGCCGCTGGGACCGGGTGAAGAGGCGCTGAGCGAGGCAAGCGGTGCAATCGACGAAGGCGGGTTTGCGACAGAACCGTCGCGTGCACTGGCGCTGACCGATGTGATTGCACCGCGCGGCGGGACGGGTGAGGCGTTTATCCGGCTGGCCTACCGCCTAGGCGTGCCGGGACATGCACTCGCCGCGCCGTTCCGTCGGGCCTCCGCGCCGCGCCTGCTGGCACAGGTGGCAACCCCCGTAACCGGCGACCGCGCATCGGGAATTGCGCTTCGCGCCGGGCATTTTCTGGTCCACAGCGTCAAATTGCCGATTGCACAGGTCGATTACACCGGCGGCACGCGGCTTTCGCCCGGTATTGAGCGCAGCCTGCATTCGTTCGGCTGGCTATACGATCTGGCCGCCGCCGCCCCGCGCGAGGAATGCACGCCGGTGGCGCAGCGCCTGATGCGTGGCTGGCTGGATGCCAACCCCTCCCCGCCCAAGCGCGCGACCAAGCTGCGGGCGTGGGATGTCGAACACACCGGCCTGCGGCTGCTCGCATGGCTGATCCATGCGCCCATCATCATCGGCGATGGCAAATGCGGCCTGCGGAGAGAATTGCTGCAAGCCATTGTCGAGACCGCGGACTGGCTGGATCGCAAGGCGTTGAAAAGCGGCGCGGGACTTAGCCAGATGATCGGCTGGGCGGCGGTGACGGCGGCGGGCCTGCTGTTGCCCGAAGGCAAACCGCGCAGACTTTACGGGCAGGCCGCGCTGATCCGTTCGTTGGGTGATCTTGTCGCAGAAGATGGCGGCGTGCTGTCGCGCTGTCCGGCGGCGCAGATGCAGGCCATTGCGACGCTCACCGATCTGATCGCATGTTACGAAGCCGCCGGAGTGGACGCGCCCGAGGCGTTGTTCGTGATGCGCGAATTGCTGATCCCGCCATTGCTGGCGCTGCGTCATGGTGACGGCGCGCTGGGCAGCTGGCAGGGGCAGGGCGCGATTTCGGCGGACCGCGTCGCCAACCTGCTCGCGGCAACCGGCGTGCGCACGCGGCCTTTGAATGACCCGCAACACTGGGGTTTCCAGCGTATGCGCGGGGGAGAGGCGGTGGTGCAATTCGACGCCGCGCCGCCCCCGCGTGCCCGCCATGCGCGCATCGGTTGTGCATCGACGCTGGCGTTTGAGTTCTCGGATGGCCCGGCCCGGATCGTGGTCAATTGCGGCGGAGCGGCGCTGGCCGGAGGGCAAGTGCCCGCGCATATCGGCCAGGGCCTGCGCGCCAGCGCTGCGCATTCGACGCTGGTGCTGGACAATGCCAATTCCACCGCCGTTCTGCTACACGGTCAGCTGGGCAAGGGTGCGGAGCTGGTCGAGGTTGAGCGGCGCATCGCCAACAAGAACATGAGCCGCGTGGAAGCGAGCCACGATGGTTATGCCCTGCGCTTTGGCCTGACGCATCAGCGCATCCTGACATTGCGCAGCGACGGCACCGAACTGGCGGGCGAGGATATCCTGCTGCCTGTCAGTCGCAAGGGAAAGCGCGGCAAGATCGGCTTTGCGATACGTTTCCACCTTGGCCGCGGGGTCGAGGTGCGCTTGTCCGACGATGCACGCGGGGCAAGTCTGCTGACCCCCGATGGCCGCCTGTGGCAATTCCGCCTGCGCGGAGATGTGGCGGGCTCCGGCGAGATGGCGCTGGGCTGCGAAGACAGCCTGTGGGTCGATGGCGAGGGCCGCCCCCACGCGACGCATCAACTCGTAATCGAAGGGCTGACATCGCGCGGCGGGGGACAATTCTCCTGGCTGTTCAAGAAAATGGGGTAGGCGCCCCGCAATTGCTTTCTGGCAGGAGCTTCTCAACGTGACAGATTTGACAATCAAACGGGCGCTGCTGTCAGTGTCCGATAAAAGCGGACTTGCGGAACTCGGCAGCGCGCTGGCCGCGCGCGGGGTGGAACTTGTGAGCACCGGCGGCACGGCAAGGGCGTTGCGCGATGCCGGGCTGGAGGTGCGCGACGTATCCGACCTTACCGGCTTGCCCGAAATGATGGACGGGCGTGTAAAGACCCTGCACCCAAAGGTTCATGGCGGGCTGCTCGCCCTGCGCGACAATTCCGACCACGTGGCCGCGATGCAGGCGCACGATATCGGCGCAATCGATCTGGTGGTGGTCAACCTCTACCCATTCGAGGCGACCGTGGCCAAGGGTGCAGACCGCGCTGAAATTATCGAGAATATCGATATCGGCGGGCCATCGATGGTGCGATCTGCGGCGAAAAACCACGGGTTTGTCACGATCCTGACCGATGCGGCAGACTATGCCGAGCTGCTTGATGAGCTGGACGCACATGACGGCGCAACCAGCGAGGCTTTCCGCATTCGCATGGCTGGCAAGGCCTATGCCCGCACCGCCGCCTATGACGCGGCAATCGCCAACTGGTTCGCGTTCGGCGACGCGTTTACTCACCCGCTCGGTGCAGAGGCGCTGAAAGCAACTCCGTTCACCGAGACCATGCCGCTGGCTTTCAGGAAGCTCGATACGCTGCGCTATGGAGAGAACCCGCATCAGTCGGCCGCGATCTATGTGCCACAGGTGGCGGGCACTTCGGGCGTGCCGCAGGCCACGCAATTGCAGGGCAAAGCGCTCAGCTACAACAATCTGAACGATGCCGATGCCGCGCTGGAACTGGTGGCGGAGTTTGCCGGGCAGGCCCCTGCGGTGGTGATCGTGAAGCACGCCAATCCGTGCGGCGTCGCCCAAGCATCATCGTTGCAGGAAGCGTGGGAGGCTGCGCTGGCGTGCGACAGCGTGTCCGCATTTGGCGGGATCGTTGCGGTCAACACGGCGCTGGACGGGGCGACGGCAGAGGCCATCGCTGCGATCTTCACCGAAGTGGTGATCGCGCCCAGCGTCTCCGCCGAAGCGCGCGAGGTCTTCGCCGCCAAGAAAAACCTGCGCCTGCTCGAATGTGGCACCCTGCCCGATCTGCGCCGGGGCGGGTTTGCGATGAAGACCATCGCGGGCGGGATGCTGATCCAGTCGCGCGACAATGGCGCGGTGAGCGAGGCCGACCTCAAGGTCGTGACCAGACGCGCGCCCACCGCGCAGGAATTGCAGGACTGCCTGTTTGCCTGGACCATCGCCCGACATGTCAAATCGAACGCGATCGTTTATGCCAAGGACGGCGCGACCGCCGGGATCGGTGCGGGCCAGATGAACCGCCGCGACTCCGCCCGGATTGCCGCGATCAAGGCGCGCGAGGCCGCCGAAACGCACGGCTGGGCTGAGGCCCGCACGATTGGAAGCGCGGTCGCATCGGACGCGTTCTTTCCCTTTGCCGACGGGTTGATCTCCGCCGCCGAAGCCGGCGCAACCGCAGTGATCCAGCCCGGAGGCTCGATCCGCGATGACGAGGTGATCGCCGCTGCCGATGAGGCGGGCCTTGCAATGGTCTTCACCGGGATGCGCCATTTCCGGCATTGACCGGCGTGTCTACAGAAGGGGCCTTGCGAACGTGCAGGCCGCCCAAAAGCTGTAGATAGCGCGCATCATCTCATCAATTTTTCCTGCTCTGCGTAACCAAACGTGAGGGCATTTCGAACTATTGCCTGAATCCACTGTTCACCACCGCGCAATTTGCGATGCGGCATATGGAACAGGACAAGACATAAAACACGAACCAAGAGCAACGAACATGGCCCTATTCACCCCCGACCTCTATCGCCAGCTTGGACTGGGTTTTGTGCTGGGCGCTGTTTTGGTCGGCGCCGCAAATGCTGACGCGTGGACGGATGCGTTCTCGCCGCCTGCACAGGCTGCGCAGACCATCGAGGCGCCTGTGCCCGACGCCGAGTTCCTTATCGCTCCTGAAGCCTGATGATCGCTTTCATGCCCGCATCGATCGCATCACGTACATATTTGAAGACGCGCACGAAAACTCGCACTGCTATCGGCCTTGCTGCCGCCGCAGCCGCGCTTGCGTTCTCTGGCATTTCCACGCCGGTCCATGCTGTGCGCGTCGTCAATGCCCCCGCCGCAAAACGCATCGCAAAGGAAGGCAGCGGGCTTAAAACTGCGATTTTTGCAGGCGGCTGCTTTTGGGGCGTTGAGGGGGTTTTCAGCCATGTGAAGGGCGTTAAATCCGCCGTTGCGGGTTTTCATGGCGGCGCAGCGGGCACTGCCAGCTATTCCGCGATCACCACCGGCACCACCAATCATGCCGAATCAGTGATGATCACCTACGATCCGTATGTCGTGCGGTATGATGAATTGCTGCGGATATTCTTCTCGGTCGCCACCGATCCCACTCAGCTTAACCGTCAGGGGCCGGATGTCGGCGCGCATTACCGCTCCGCCCTCGTGCCGATGAACGCAGAACAGCGCGCCGTGGCAAAGGCGTATCTGGCTCAGCTGGATGCGAGCGGTGTCTGGGGCAAACCGGTGGTGACGCGGATCGAAAACCACCGCAAGTTCTATCCGGCGGAAACCTATCATCAAGACTACATGATGAAGAACCCGCGCAGTGGCTACATCGTCCGGTATGACGCGCCCAAGGTCGATGCGCTGAAAGCGATGTTCCCGCGCGATTACCGGTCGACATTCCTGCGCGACGGCTGAAACCCGCGAATTTACACGCGCGCACCGCGAGACTGGAACTTGGGGTCATCGCAGCCTATATTCGCGCCGATGACCCACCCACGCAATCATTCACATCAGGAACATTCCGGCGACAACCTCATCGCCGCCGCGCGCACATCCTTAATGGGATCTGGCGAGCAGTGGACCGGAATGCGCGAGTCGGTGTTTGCAGAACTTGCCCGCCACGAACGGCCCGTGTCCGCGTATGACATCGCCGATAACCTTTCCGCAGCGCGCGGAAAGCGGGTGGCGCCGAACTCGATCTACCGCATTCTTGACCTGTTCGTGACGAACAATCTCGCGATGCGCGTCGAAAGCTCGAACGCCTACCTGGCGAACAGTCATCCGGGATGCGAACACGATTGCGTATTCCTTGTTTGCGACGAATGCGGAGAGGCCACCCACGTTGATGATGATGAGGTGAGCCGCAGCGTGCGTGCGCTTGCTGACAGGCGCGATTTCAAGGCAAAACGCCCGGTGCTCGAAGTGCGCGGCGTTTGCCGAACCTGCAACTGACCGCCCGCGAAATCCGCCCGCAGTGAGCCGCCCGTGCACCCGTGGCGGGTGCGCATCTCATATTTCGATCCGCGAAAGACGCTGGCAGCGAATTCCGGCACCCACCGGCAAGGCATGGATCGTGTGCGATCAAGCGTTTGTCGACAGCTGCGTTTGCACTGTGTAAGGCATTGGGCATGACGACACGACCTGCAACACCGCTTCTCGATCAGGTGCCTACGCCTGATGAACTCCGCCAACTCAAACCCGAACAGCTCCGCCAGCTCTCCGATGAACTGCGTTCAGAAATGATCGACGCGGTCAGTACTTCGGGCGGTCATCTGGGCTCTGGCCTGGGCGTGGTCGAACTGACCGTGGCGATCCATTACGTTTTCAACACGCCAGAGGACAAGCTGATCTGGGATGTTGGGCATCAATGCTACCCGCATAAGATCATCACCGGGCGACGCGATCGCATCCGCACGCTGCGGCAGGGCGGAGGTCTTTCCGGCTTCACAAAGCGTTCGGAGAGCGAATACGACCCCTTCGGCGCGGCCCATTCCTCGACCTCGATTTCCGCCGCGCTCGGCTTTGCTCTTGCCAACAAGATGCAGAAGAAGCCGGGTCGCGGGATTGCCGTGATCGGCGATGGCGCGATGAGCGCAGGCATGGCCTATGAGGCGATGAACAACGCCGCGCAGGCGGGCAACCGGCTGGTCGTGATTCTCAACGATAACGACATGTCGATTGCGCCGCCGGTCGGGGGGCTTTCGGCCTATCTCGCGCGCATGGTCTCCTCCAGCGAATATCTGGGCCTGCGCAGCCTTGCCAGCCGCGCGGTCAAGAAAATGAGCCGCCGGTTGCACGACACCATCGGCAAGGCCGAAGAATTCACTCGCGGCCTCGTGACCGGCGGGACGCTGTTCGAGGAACTGGGATTCTATTATGTTGGGCCGATTGACGGGCACAATCTCGATCACCTGATCCCCGTTCTCGAAAACGTGCGCGACACGTCCGAGGGCCCGGTGCTGATCCACGTCGTCACGACCAAGGGCAAGGGATATAAATACGCCGAGGAAAGCGCCGACAAATATCATGGCGTCCCCAAATTCGACGTCATTACCGGCGAAAAGAGCAAGAGCGCGGCTGGCCCGCCCGCCTATCAGAACGTATTTGGCGATACGCTGTCGAAACTGGCCGAAACCGATGATCGCATTTGCGCTATCACGGCCGCCATGCCTTCGGGCACGGGGGTTGATCGCTTTGCCAAAGCGCACCCTGATCGTACTTTCGACGTTGGCATTGCCGAACAGCATGGCGTGACCTTTGCCGCTGGCCTTGCCGCGCAGGGAATGCGCCCGTTCGCCGCGATCTATTCGACCTTCCTGCAGCGCGCCTACGATCAGGTGGTCCACGATGTGGCGATCCAGAACCTGCCGGTGCGTTTCGCGATTGACCGGGCCGGGCTGGTCGGGGCGGATGGTTGCACCCATGCCGGATCGTTCGACATCACCTATCTCGCCACGCTGCCCAATATGGTGGTGATGGCGGCGGCTGATGAGGCGGAACTGGCGCACATGACCTATACGGCGGCGGAATATGACGATGGCCCCATCGCGTTCCGATATCCGCGCGGCAACGGCGTGGGCGTGCCCATTCCAGAGACGCTCGAAAAACTGGAAATCGGCAAGGGCCGGATCGTGCGTGCCAATAAAAACGGGGGCAACAAAGTCGCGATCCTGTCCCTGGGCGCGCGGCTGGAAGAGGCGAAGAAAGCCGCCGACCAATTGGAGGCCAAGGGGCTTTCGACAACGGTTGCCGACATGCGCTTTGCCAAGCCTCTCGATGAAGATCTGATTGCGAAACTGATGCGCACGCACGAAGTCGTGGTGACAATCGAGGAGGGCGCCATAGGCGGCCTCGGCGCGCATGTGCTGACCTATGCCTCGGACGAGGGGCTGACCGATGGCGACAGCGGTGCCGCGCTGAAAGTGCGTACGTTGCGCCTGCCCGATACGTTCCAGGACCACGAGGATCCGTACAAGCAATACGACGAAGCCGGCCTCAACGCCCCTCAGATCGTGGAATGCGTGCTGAAAGCGCTGAAGCACAATTCGGCGAGTGTGACGGACGCAGAAGGCGCGCGGGCTTAGGGTGCCTTAATAGGAATGGCTGTAAACGAACCATTTGCGGACGCCGATTGGTCTAGTCCTCGTCGCTAAAGCGAACCTCGACATTCGTGAAATGCTCCTCGTCCGCGAAGCCTTGATCAAGGTCGTAAATCTAGAGAGTAACATGGCACGTCTTTCCTTCAGCCCATTGCACGGCATCGGCTACCGAGACGGCCTCAAGTGCCTCATAATCAACGGTCAGGCTTGGATCACTCTCAGGCGCCTGATCGGAATCTTTGCAGCTATTATCGTGCTCGGTAGCTTCGATAATGGCGTTAACCTCCCGCCACCGATATGGTCGAGTTCGCCTGTCAATGATGTTCCAAAGCATTTTGTCGAGATACCGATGCCTTTCCAAAGTGACAACGGCAGCTCCCCATCCAAAAGTTGACAAAGTGCGCGGCCGATAGTCGAGGCAGGTGTGCCACTGCGCGGGGGTGACGGGTGGGAGATTGGATGGCATTGAAGTTGTTGAAAGGACTTCCATGCCCCTCCTCAAAATCACCCGTGATGGCCCCGTCACCACGCTCACCATTGACCGCGCTGACACGATGAACCCGCTCGGCGCGCCGGGGGACGGGGATGGATTCGCCGCCGCCGCTACGCAAATCAACCGCGATATGGAAACCCGCTGCGTTATCCTGACCGGGGCGGGCCGCGCCTTTTCCGCGGGCGGCGATATCAAGGCGATGCAGGCGAAGACCGGTACATTCGGTGGCAGCACGCCTGCGATCTCGGATGGGTATCGTGACAATATCCACCAGATGCTGCGCGCGCTTTACGGCCTTCGCGTGCCGGTGATCGCGGCGGTCAACGGGCCGGCTATCGGGCTTGGCTGCGATGTCGCGTGTCTGGCCGATATGCGCATCGCTAGCACAGCTGCGAAATTCGGCGTTACCTTTCTCAAACTCGGCATCATTCCCGGCGATGGGGGCACCTGGATCTTGCCGCGCATTATCGGACCGGCCCGCGCGGCGGAGTTATTCTACACCGGCGACGTGATCGACGCGGCAACCGCGATGGAGTGGGGCATGGTGAGCCGTGTCGTCAACCCCGACACCCTGATGGATGAGGCACGCACCCTCGCGCAAAAGGTCGCCGCGCAACCGCCGCACGCGCTGCGTCAGGCCAAGATGCTGCTGCGGCAGGGCCAGCAGATCGGATATGACAGCGCGCTTGAACTCGCGGCGAACACGCAAGCGATGATGCACACGACGCGCGATCACGCAGAGGGCGTCGCCGCGCTGATCGAAAAGCGTACGCCCAATTTTACGGGCGAATAGCCGACGCTGTTAACTTTGCGCGGCCCTTACAACCCGATCCAGCGCCAAATGCCAGCCGCAATTCCGCCCAGCGGTCGGTGAAGCCAGCTGAGTCCCGCAAACAGCACGACTCCCACTACGATCGGCACCGCACCAACCGAGGCGAAGGCGCTCCACCGCGGCCAATAGCTCGTCCGGCTTTGCCATTGCGCCCATGCATCGCCCATCAGCACCCGCTTCTTGCGGTCCTGCATATGTGCGCCCACCAGCGCGAGAAACCCCATGGCCAGAGCCAGAACAAGCGTTCGGGTGCTCCACCACAGGACGATATGCGATAGCGCCCACAGTGCAAAACCCCACATCATCGGATGCCGCGTTACCCTGAAAACACCCGCAGGCTCCGCGCGCGCCTGATCCTGCGCCATCGGGGTGGGCAGCGCGGGATTGCCGATGAGCGAACCTGCTAACAGCACCATGGCTGGCAGAGTGATGATCGTCGCCAGCGCCCAGCCGACCTCCCCTGAACCTGCAAGATCAGCGGGCGGCGCGGCCTTGAACGCAAGATAGACCCATCCGAGCGTCGCAAAGCTGACGAGAGTGTAGGCAATCTGAAATCCGCCCGAGCCCAGCGCCTTGACCATCGCCGCGCGAAAAGGGTGCGACATGGCGAAATGCGAGCCGACAAAGGCGATATTCGCCGCGATGAGTTCGACTAGGGCCGCGTTCATGTCAGCATGGCTATCATGCAATCGCGGACCGGCATAGCTGGCGATTTCAGGAGGCAAGCCCAGTGGGAATGATTGTTGCCTGAGCCGTGGCGACATGCACTGGATCGGACCCGTCGGTTTCGGCCCAGACATCGGCGCGCACGATCACCTGCCGCTTTCCCGGCTTGATCACTTCACCCTTCGCGCGCAGCCAATCACCTTTGGCAGGGCGCAGAAAATTTATTGTATAGCCCCCGGTCACGACGTCGCCAGCCACCGATGCTCCTGCCCACGCGCAGGCATTGTCGGCCATGAGACCCACAATGGCCCCGTGAGCAAAGCCATGATGTTGAGTCATTTCGGGCCGCAGGGGCAACAGCAGTTCGCTATGTCCGCCCCACACCAGCAACGGCTCGACCGACAGCCAGTTACTGAACCCGGAGCCTTTGACGGCGACGCGCTTCATATATTCAAGGGAGGCTTCGGGACTGTCAAAACGAGTCTGGGACATGATGAGTGCTCACCCTTTAGTCTGATTCGCAGACGTTATAAGTCTTGTCAGCGTCCACTGCAAGTCTGATAAGCAGACCGAAAGGATCGGCATGAAAACTTACCAACCTTCCCGCTCCCCATGCCCGATTGGCCGCGCCGCGCGCATTCTGGGCGATCGCTGGATCATTCTGATCCTGCGTGAGGCGTTTCTAGGGGCGGAGCGGTTCGAACAGTTTATTGAGCGGCTGGGCATCAACCGCGCAGCTCTGACCTCGCGGCTGGATATGCTGCAGGAAGCAGGGCTGATCCAGCGCGACCCGCCAGAGGGCAAACGAGCGCGTTATATCCTCACCGATGCGGCATTGGATCTGCAGCCGTTGTATCGCGAAATGGCCGAATGGGGCTCACGTCACCTGTTCGATAATTCTGAAAAACGCGGCGATTGGCCCACCCAACAATCTGACGATCACCAGTCGTAAGCTTTGGGAAGGTCGCTTTCATCAAGGTCGCGATAGCGGTCGCGCAGGCGGCTCTGGTGGTTACCGAGCGGCTGTTCGATCCCGCCGATATACACTTTTGTCGGCACCGATCCCACTTCCAGCGGATCGCCATCCCAGATCACCACATCGCCAATCGCGCCCACGCTCAACACGCCTGCGCTGCCACCAAGCCCGCTGATCGCCGCCGGAATGGAGCTGATCGCGGCAAACGCCTGACCCCAGGTCAGCCCTGTGGCGCCGGGCACTTTGCTCAAGGCGACGAGGTTGCCCGCATGCTGCGGCAGGCGGCGCGGATCCTGCATGGTCGATGCATTGATTGCCACTGTCACCCCGGCGTTGACCATCCGGCCGATATTGCTTTGCGTAGCGGCCAGCTGTTCAAAGCTGCTGGGCAGATCGTCCAGACTGTCGGCGATCACCGGCACACCCGAGCGCGCTATCTCGTCAGCGACAAGCCACCCTTCGCTGACACCGACCAGCACCATATCCAATCGCGGAAATTCGGATTTCAGAGCCAGCGCAGCGCGAATGTCGGAGGCGCGTTCCACCCTGATGTAAAGCTTCTGCTCACCGCGAACCACAGGGACGAGTGCCGCTGCGTCAAACCGCGTTAACAGCACATCGCCTGCACGGTCGGTCTCGTGCCCGGCAAGACGGGGATCAACGGGAATATCATCTCCCGTGGTCACGGCGTTGGGCCGGTTGCTCCCCGGAATCCGGGCGGCGTCGCCATAACTGCCAGCCTCGCGCAGGGCATTGCGGAACAGGGCATGGGCCGCGGCCCTGCTTCCCCCTGAGATGCGGCCGCCGCGCTCGCCCAGATCGACCATCTGAAATGCGCGCGCTTGCATGACCGGGTCGTTATCGCTGTCGAGATCGATGATCGCACCCTGCCCGGCAAAGATCGAGGCCGAAGGTTCGGTCGTGGTGGTTGCGCGCGTAATCCCGGCGGCGCGGTGAACCAGAATATGCTGCGAATTGGGATTGATGACCGGCGCTGTATCGAGCGACGCGCTGAAGGGGGCGCCGCCCGCACGTTCATCATTCGAATCGCTGACCGCGCTGACATCCACGATCCCCAGATTGGTGACAGTCGCAAACAGGCCGGGTGTGACCCATGCGCCGCCCGCGTCCATCGCTGGAAGATCGGCGGGAACTGCCACGCCGGCGCCTGCCGCGACCACTTTGCCGCCGCGCAGCACGACTGCCCCGTTCCTGACAGGATCGGAACCGTCGCCCACGACCACGGTAGCGTTGGTAATTGCCATGTCCTGCGCCGCAGCGGGGCTGGCGGCGATAACGACAGCGGAGAGCGCGCCCATCATACCGGAGATAAGAAGATCCTTCATTTCACGTCTCCTTCACCGGGCTGGCCAAGCTCGAAGTCGCTTACCGGGCGGCGTTTGCGATCCATCGCATCAAACATCAGCGCGCCGTCGATCCAGACCTTTTCGGGCCGTGAATAGACGCTCAGCGGATCGCCGTTCCACAGCACCACATCGGCCATTTTTCCGGCCTCCAGGCTGCCGGTCATATCGTCGATGCCCATCGCCTTTGCAGCGTTCAGCGTGATCCACTGGATCACCGCCGCATCGGTGATGTCGATACCCACGCGCTTGCCCGCAGCCTGCGCCTTGGCCGCTTCCTGATTGAGCCGCTGGATATCGTTTTCATCGTCGGAATGGATCACCACGCACGCGCCCGCCTGTTGCAGGTAGGCTGCGTTTTCGCGGATGCCGTCATAGCTTTCCATCTTGAAGCCGTACCAGTCGGCCCAGATCGCGCTGCACACGTCGTTTTCGCGCAGCAGATCCCCGATCTTGTAGGATTCGACGGCATGGTGGAACGCTGCGACCTTGTACCCCATCTCCTTGGCCATATCCATGACCAGCGCCATCTCGTCCGCGCGATAGCAGTGGTTGTGGACGAGGATATCGCCCTTCAGCACGCCGACCAGCGTTTCATTGGCAAGGTTGCGTTTCGCCTTCTTGTCGTTCGCGTAATTGATCGCATCGTACCAGGTCTGGCGATTGACCGCGAAATTGCCCATCCGCGTGGACGGTTTGCGCCCGCGTCCGCCATAAACGCGCTTGGGGTTTTCGCCGCAGGCCATCTTGAACCCATAGGGTGCGCCGGGGAACTTCATGCCCTGCACCGTGCGGCTGGGCACATTCTTGAGCGTGGCGGAGCGTCCGCCCATCAGGTTTGCCGATCCGGGCAGAACCTGCAGGCTGGTGATCCCGCCATTGGCAAGCGCGCGCGAAAAGCCGGGGTCCTGCGGCCAGACCGAATGTTCGGCCCACACATCGGGCGTGGTCGGATCGGTCGCTTCGTTCCCGTCGGAATGCGCACCGACGCTGGGCGAGGGATAATCGCCAAGGTGCGAGTGAATGTCGATAATGCCGGGGGTGACGAACTTGCCGGTGCCATCGATCACCGGAACGTCGGCGGGTGCTGAGGCATCGTTTTCATAGACGCCCTGGATCTTGCCATCCGCGAAATAGATCGCACCATTATCGATCCGCTCGCCAGCGCCATCGAAGATCGTGACATTCGTTATGACCGTCGGCACGCCCGGATAGGCTTTATAGGTGGAGGGAAAGGGGTTTTCGGATTCAGTCTTGGCAGCGAATTCGCGCGTTTCATCACCGCTGTCATCGGCTGCAGTGGCAGAGCCGGTGGTGGAGCAGGCAGCCAGTGCGAGCGCGGCGGCAAGGGCCGTGGTTACGGGGCCAAACGCCCCAGGTCTCAATAGTCCACCCCCGCCATGCAAACCCGAATACCGCATCAAAGTTGCTCCCTGTTCCTGCGCAAGATCTTGTTCTTGGCGAGAACAGGGAGTGATGTCCAGATCGTTAGACGAATTGGTGTCGTGCCCGCTGGACGGTCATTCGGCAGGCCGGGTTGCCGGGTGGATACCCGCGGCCTGCGGTTCGCCGACTTCGTCCTGACCGAGCAGATCGTCACCTACGCCATCATCGGCGAGCGTATCGAGATGCATCAGTTTCTTGACCAGCGGGCTGACGACCATGACGGCAATGCCAACGCCGATGGCGTACATACCAACCGTAGAGTAAACATCGAGTACGACCTGTCTTCCGGCTTCTTCTCCAAGACCTTCGGCCCCGGTCGCCTCGGCAATCTTGCCAGCGACGAAGTTCCCTGTGGCCGAAGCGAAGAACCACGTTCCCATGATGAGCGAGGCGATTTGTGGCGGAGCCAACCGGTTCATGGCGGAGAGGCCCACTGGAGACAGGCACAGCTCCCCTGTGGTGTGAAGCAGATAGATAAGGAAGATGAAGATCACCGGGACGGCAGCGTTAGCGCCTGCGCTGCTTGCGCCCCAAACGAGGACAAGAAAACCCAGTCCAACCTGAACCACTGCGAGCCCAAATTTCATCGGTGTGGACGGGTCCATTCCTTTCCGGCCCAGCCACGTCCAGACAACGGCAAACACTGGCGCCAACAGGAAAATGAAACCGGCGTTCACGGACTGGAAGGTAGACGCTGGCACTTCAAAGCCGAGGAGGTTGCGGTCGACATATCGGTCCGTAAACAGGTTAAGGCTAGAGCCTGCCTGTTCAAACAGCGCCCAGAAGACAATCGAAACAATGATCAGAAACATGGCCGCAACGATGCGGTTGCGATCGTGGCTGACCTTTGACATCATCTGCAGCACCAGGATCGTTACAACCCCTCCAAAGCCGATACTTGCGGGAAGACGTGCCGCTTCAACGCCGCTTGATACGAAAAACATCGAGCCAACCAACACGAGTGCCAATCCAGCGAATGCCGAGACCGCAGCCTTCGGCGCGTTGCTGAAAGTCCCATATGGCAGCTGGAATGTCGCGATCGCCAGCACATAACAGACGAGTGCAGCGCCGAAACTTCCAAGGAAGACGCCAACCGCATCCTGATACTGGATCGCGACCCAGCAGATCACAACCAGCAATAGGCCAAAGGCATATACTGATAATTCGCTGGATTTTTTCGGCGCCGTGGCAGGTTCGCCCCGACCCAACAGAAGTGGCTTACCCCAGACAAATACCAGTAGCCCGGCAAGCATCCCGATACCCGCAAGTCCAAATCCGTAGGCCCAGCCGTAGATTTCACCAATTGCGCCGCACAGGATGGAACCAAAGAAGGCACCGATATTGATGCCCATGTAGAAGATTGTGTAGGCTCCATCGCGACGCACATCAGTACGAGGGTAGAGCTGACCCACGATCACCGAGATGTTGGCCTTTAGGAAGCCTGAGCCGACAATAATCAGTGCCAGCGCCATCCAGAACACGTAAATGACGGGATTACCCTCGTTACCGGCAGCAGGCTGTCCCTCGAAAGCCATAAAGAAGTGACCAAGGGTCAACAGCACCGCCCCGAACAGCACGGCCTTGCGCTGGCCAATATATTTGTCGGCCAGATACCCTCCAACCACGGGTGTGATGTAAACCAGCGCCGTGTAGGCGCCGTAGATTACGCCTGCTTCGCCGTCGCTGAACAGCCAGTGTTTCGTAAGGTAGAAAATGAGCAGGGCGCGCATTCCGTAATAGGAAAACCGCTCCCACATTTCCGCGAAAAACAGGACGAAAAGCCCTTTTGGGTGTCCGAGGAAGGTGCCCGCGCTGTCACCATGCGGAATAGCTTGCGATGCCATAGTGTTGTTCTTGTCCCAGATTTTTCGCGCGATGAACCGCGCTGTCCCATCGTTGCCCCGCACCCTAGCGGGCAAATCTCCTATGTGAAGCCTTGATTACAACGCACCAACTCTGAACGGCGCATGACGTCCCGCGCCGGTGTGTGCGGCCTGCGCCTTGACCCGCATGGCTGTATTATGGCACTGATGCACCTTGCGAAGGACGCCCTGCCATGACCCAATCCCGCCCTGTCTATCTCAAACTGCGCGATCAGATCGCCGCCGCGATCATCGAGGGGGATTATCCCGAAGGCGAAATGCTGCCATCGGTCCGCGCGCTGGCCGCGCAGCAGGGGGCCAACCCGCTGACCGTGGCCAAGGCGTACCAGCAATTTCAGAACGATGGGCTTGTAGAAGTGCAGCGCGGGGTGGGCATGTATGTTGTGCCGGGTGCTGCCGAAACGCTGCGTGCGCGTGAGCGCGAAGAGTTCCTGCGCACCGAGTGGCCCGAAATTCGCACCCGGCTGAAACGGCTCGGCATCGACCCCGTGCAGTTAGTCGAGCAGGCCTGATGCAGAAGCTTGATACAATTCTTAATGTTGGCTTGCCCATTTTGCATCATTCTGTCAGAACCGCGTTGTCATAATCGTTTTGCGAGCCTGAGCGGGTCGGGGGATGGGTGCACCGTCAGAAAGCGGGCACCTGTTATTAAATTTGCATCGTAAACGCAGATCTTGCTGCGTGGGGTATCAATCGTAGGGTGGCGCCATGGACGGGAGGTCGATATGATCAGATCCGAATTGCTGGCGGAATTACACGCGGACAATCCAGAGTTGCGCGCGGAGGAAATCGAGCAGGTTGTCGATATTTTCTTTGATGAGATTGCGCGGCGTCTGGCCGAAGGCGGCCGGGTTGAATTGCGCGGATTTGGCGCGTTTTCAACACGAGAGCGCGAAGGCCGAACCGGACGCAATCCGCGCACTGGCGAGGCAGTAAGTGTCCCGGCAAAGCGGGTGCCCTATTTCAAGGCCGGCAAGGAAATCCGCGAGCGCCTGAACCAGGATTGATCCGCGTACGCGTGACGCTAAAGCCACCGGCGTAAAAGCGTCTCATGCGTATTCGAGCGCAACGGCCTCAGGCGTTGCCGCATAGCCCACCGGTTTGCGCCGTTCCCGCCCCAGCGCGGTGAATACGGCGTCGATCATGCGTTCGGTGCCGCCGGCCACGCCCATATCGACCGCGACCATGCCCAGGCCATCGAACTCCTCCAGCTCCATCTCGCCGGGCACGGCAATGATCCTTGCGATATCGGGCAGGCGCTCCTCGACCAGTGGGGTCAGTTCGCGCGAAACGGCGACATTGCCGGTGGCGATCACCACCACATCGCGACGCTCCATGCCCAGAGCCTCCCAGCTGCGCGGATCTGCCGGGTTGGCCTGATGCACATGATATCCATCGGCAAGCGCGGTCTCGAACGCGGCAAGCCCGTTTTCGATACCGAGATAGCCGACATCATTATAAGCGAGCGCATCCGCGACCGCGCGCCCGGTGTCGCCCAGCCCGATGATGATCACCGGCGCATCGTCGCCGGATAGCTTTTCGTCCGCCGGCCCTGCGCGCAGCTTGCCCGCCAGTTTCCGGCCAATGTTTGAAATCACCGGCGTCACCGCCAGACTGATGGCGATGGCGGTAACGACTATTGCGATGAGGCGCGGCTCCACCAGCCCGGCGACCGCAGGCAGCGCGAACAGGACCAGCGCAAACTCGCTGCCCTGACCCAGCAGAAAACCCAGCTGGATGGAACCCGGCACCGACCAGCGATTGGCCAGCCCCGCCGCGACGTTCAACCCGCATTTGAGCGCGATCATGATAACCGATGCAACCAGCACGATCACCCAGTTCTGCGCGAGAATGCCAGCATCGATGCTCAGCCCGACCGAAATGAAGAAAAAGCTCAGAAACAGGCCGCGAAACGCGTCAATCTCTGTCTGGACCATGATACGATAGCGCGAATCGGCCACCGCCATGCCGCCCAGGAACGCCCCCAGCGTCAGTGAAAGTCCCGCAACCCCGGTCGCCCAACCGGCGGCCAGCGCCAGAAACAGGGCGGTCGCAGTATAGACCTCGCTGCTGCCCGCGCGCGCAATCAGACGAAACAGCGGCCCGGTAAGATAGCGTGCGAACATCACCGCGACGGCAAACGCGGCCAGCGCCTTTAACCCCGCCATGCCCAGCGCGGGCGCAACAGCGCCGCCTTCGGCAAGCGCACCCGCTGTCACCAGCAGCACAATCGCGGCGATATCCTGAAAGATCAGGATGGACTGGGCGGCGCGCCCCACGGGGCAATCCTCCTGATGGCGTTCGCGCACCAGCCCGATCACCACTGCGGTCGAGGAAAGCCCCATGGCGAACCCGCCAATGATCGCAAAGACAGTCGGCAGGCCGAGCGCCGCGAACAGCAGTGCGAACCCTCCCCCCGCAACCAGCATCTGGAGGCTGCCAAAACCGAAAATGTTGCCTTTTTCAGACCAGATCCGCCCCAGCGAGAAATGCAGGCCAAGGTTGAACAGCAGGAATATGACGCCCGCCTCTGCCATGGTGGCGACCACGGGACCGCTGAAATCCTCCGCAAAGCCGAGTGCAGATAGCGTTACGCCCAATCCCAGATACCCGACTATCGGGTTAAGCCTGCATGCCCGGCTGATCAGCGCTGCACCGATGCCGAGGCCCAGAAGCGTGATTGCAGGCTGGATCGTCTCGATCACCGCCTGTGCATTCTCGCCTGCCATTCCGATCCCCTCCGAGCGGTTCCGATAGTGCAGATGGCGTGTAGGCGCCTCGGTGGCAAGCGCGGCCTCAGGGCAAAGCACATTGGCGTGTTGTCGCGAGCCGTGCGGATGGCTATCGCCGCAATCGCGCGGGTGTGGCGGAATGGTAGACGCCGGGGACTTAAAATCCCCTGAGCTTTGCTCGTGCGGGTTCGAGTCCCGCCACCCGCACGTTGTTGTCTGTCCTACCGCTTCGTTGCTTGAGGACGTTCCTGTTGTCCTACCGCTTCGCTGCTTGAGGACATTGTTGTCTGTCCTATTGTTACGCTGCTTGAGGACGTTCTTGTTGTCCTACCGTTTTACCCGGTCAGCTTTGTCCTGCTCGTTTGTGCCCTTGATCTGGGCGCGCATGTCCTCCCATTCGGCATCGCCCAGCCCTTGCAGGCGCGAATAGAACGTGCCGCCATTGGCCTGATAGCCCGCGCCGTCGATCGCGATGGTCTGGCCGTTCACATATTCCGCGCCCGGACCCATCAGGAACACCGCGAGGTTGGCAATCTCGTGCATCTCGCCCGCGCGGCCCATCGGGTTCATGTCATTCCTTGAATTGTCGCCCTCGCTGCCGGGATTGAGCCGCGAGCTCATCCCCTTGGTCGGGAAAAGCCCCGGCGCAATCGCGTTGAAGCGCAGGCCATAACGGCCCCATTCGGTCGCAAGGCTTTGCGTCATGGCGTTGATCGCGGTCTTGGACATGGCGCTGGGCACCACGAACGCGCTGCCCGACCAGACCCACGTTGTAAGGATCGAGAGGAAGCTGGCGCGCTTGCTCTCAGCAATCAGCCGCTTGCCGATGTCGAGCGTGACATAGAACGTGCCGCGCATCACGATATCGGCAATGGCGTTGAAACCATTGATGGAGAGGTCTTCGGTGCGGCTGATGAAATTGCCCGCCGCATTGTTGACCACACCGGTCAGCGCGCCGCCATCGGCCCAGATCGCATCCACCATTGCATGGATCGCGTCCGCATCGCGGATGTCGCACGCGTGCGCGACGACCTTGCCGCCGTGGAGGGCCATCAGCTCCGCAGCGGTCTCGTCCAGCTTGTTCTGCCTCCGCCCGCAAATATAGACGGTTGCGCCCAGTTTCACGAAAGCCTCGGTCATCTCGCGCCCAAGCCCGGTGCCGCCGCCAGTCACCAAGATGCGCTCCCCTGCCATCAGACCTTCGCGGAACATCAGCTTCGATACTTCCATTGTCTTTACCTCTTGCTAGTGACTCCGCCTGCGCAGGCTGTATCAGAAGCCGATGCATTTCCAACCGACCGATCAGCAGCGCGAGCTTCAGGAAACCGCGCGCAAGTTTGCCCGAGCAGAATTGCCCGCACTAGCGCGCGACATGGAGGAAAAGGACTATCCCGTACCGCCTGAAATGCTTCGCACCTATGGCGAAATGGGCTTTCTGGGGGTCAATCTGCCGGAGGAATATGGCGGTCTGGGTCTGGGCCATCTGGAAGCGCTGCTGGTGCTGGAGGAGTTTGCACAGGTCTCCAACGCGGTTGCTTTTCCGGTGTTCGAGGCGCTGACCGGCCCGGTGCGCACCATCGAGAAGTTCGGCAGCGCGGAAATGAAGGCCCGCATCCTGCCAGAAGTAATCCGGGGGGAGAAAATCGTCGCGGTGTCGATGTCAGAGCCGGACGCCGGAACCGCGCTGACCGATCTCACCACCACCGCTCGCAGGGACGGCAATGGCTACCGCGTCACCGGCACCAAGCGCTGGACCAGCGGCGGCGGGCACTCCGATTACTACGTTACATATTGCCGCTTTACAGACGAGCCGGGCGCAAAGGGTATTGGCGCGATCCTGCTGGAAAAAGGCATGGAGGGTCTGAGTTTCGGCAAGCGCGAGGAATTGATGGGCTTTCGCGGTATTCCCACCGCCGACATCGCGATTGACGACGTTGCGGTACCGGGCGACAGCGTCATCATCGGCGCGGGCGGGTTTGGTAAATTGATGAGTGCGTTCGGGCTGGAACGCTGCGGCAATGCGACGCAGGCGCTGGGCGTAGCGGCAGGCGCGCTGGAACACGCGCTCGCCTACACCCAAGAGCGCGAGGCGTTTGGCAAACCGATTGTCGATTTTCAGGCGGTGCAATTGAAACTGGCGGAGATGGCGATGAAAGTGGACGCCGCGCGCCTGTTGATCCACCGCGCGGCTGTAAACGCCGATGAGCAGCCGGATAGCCTGCCGACCGTGTACGAAAGCAGCCTTGCCAAATGTTTCGCCAACGAAATCGTACGCGAAGTGGCCGCGCTGGGGATGCAGGTGATGGGCGGATACGGCTATCACAAGGATTACGGCATGGAACAGCGTCTGCGCGATGCCTATGCCTGGGGGATCGCGGGCGGTGCGATAGACGTGCAAAAGACCAACATCACCGCCGCCATGATCGGACGGCGGTTCAATCAGCGCGGATAACAACGAAAGCGGACGCGGCGCTCGCAAACCGCTTGCATAGGGGCGCTGTGTTGCGCATCTAACGCACATGGACACAACAGCCGTTACCGCCGCAACTTTGCCGTCGATCCCGGCAGCCTCGCACGCCAGCGATGATGCTGAATTGACCCGGCTCGATCCTAATTATGTCACAGCACTGCGGCTGACTGCAGTGGTGAGCGCCATTCCCTGCGTAATCGGTGCGCTGGTGCTTGAAAGCATCCTTGCAAATGCGGTACCGGGCGGGTGGCCGGTGCCGTTTGGCGTGATCGTGGGCGTCGTCACATTCATCGCAGCGGCGTTTGTTATCCGGCTGCCCACGCGCCGATGGCAGGCGCGCGGCTATAACATGAGCGCGGACCGGCTGCGGGTGGTGCGCGGGCTGCTGTGGCGGTCCGATACGGTGGTGCCGTTCGGGCGGGTGCAGCATATCGACCTCAATCAGGGTCCGATAGAGCGGTTCTTCGATATTGCCACGCTCACGCTGCACACGGCGGGCAGCCATAACGCATCGGTGCATCTGCCCGGCCTCAACCACACAATCGCGACCGACATGCGCGAGGAAATCCGCCAGCATATCAAGCGGGAAACCGTATGAGCGCGGATATTCCCGCGCCGACGATTTCGGTTCCAAGAACAGCGGCGAGATCTGCAGTAACTCCCGCATTGAGTGAACCGCAGCACACCGCGCCCCTGAGCGTGCTGGTGGGCGCGCTGAGCAGCTTTCAACAAGCGATCTTCCCCGCCATCGCCGCCGCATTCGGGATTGGCATATCCGGTTCGGGCCTGCTGATCGGCCTGGCCTTGATCGTGGCCATCGGCGTTGCTGGAACCGTATTCAGCTATATCGCCTGGAAGCGGCTGACATACACCATCGGGGAACAGGACATCCGCGTCGAAAGCGGCGTTTTCAGCCGCTCTGCCCGGTCGGTCCCCTATGAGCGTATTCAGGATGTCAGCCTTGAGCAGAAATTGCTGCCGCGTCTGCTCGGCCTCGTCTCGGTCAAGTTCGAGACCGGGGCTGGCGGGGGCGATGATTTAGCGCTCACCTATCTCTCAGAAGCGCAGGGCGAGCAATTGCGAGAGCTGGTGCGCGAACGGCGCGACGATGCCGACCGCCCGGCGCAGGCATCTGGGGTGAACGTGGGTGCCACCACTACCCATGATGACGACGCGACACCCCTGTTTGCGATGGGGCCGGGCCGCCTGTTCACCTTTGGCCTGTTCGAATTCAGTCTGGCGGTGTTCGCCGTGCTGGGCGGTCTGTTGCAATACGCGGAAACCTTCCTCGATTTCGAAGTTTGGGATTTTGACCTGTGGCGCGATCTGGCGCGCGAACAGGGCGGCTGGCTGCTGGAACTCAGCGCCTATTCGCAGGTCGTCAGCGCGATCGCGGGGTTGATTGCGGTGTTCGTGATCGGCTCGGCAACGGGCATTGCCCGCACGTTTGCGCGCGAATGGGGTTTCCTGCTTGAGCGCACGGCGCGCGGGTTTCGCAGGCGTCGCGGCCTGTTCACGCGCACCGACGTGGTGATGCCGATCCACCGGGTTCAGGGGGTGAACATCGGCACCGGGCTGCTGCGCTATCGGTTCGGATGGCACAATCTGAGCTTTGTCAGTCTGGCGCAGGATTCGGGCGCATCGAGCCATGTCGTCGCCCCGTTTGCAAAGCTGGAAGAAATTGATCCGATCGTCAGCGCGGCGGGGTTCCACCTTCCCGCCAGGGACGCGGACTGGCACCGCGCGACAACCGCCTATCGCAATGTATCGCTGGCGGCGAACATGGCCTTGTTCGTTGGCGGAGCGCTGATTGCGGGCATCGCCACGACGGTGTTCGCGCCCGAATGGACCGTGCTGGCGGTCAGCGGGACGATCGTGATTGCCGCGCTTGATGCGGTGGCCGGCTTTGTCTCGTGGCGGTTCAAGCGGCACTCGCTCGATCAAAGCCAGATCGTCGCAGTTTCAGGAGTGCTGGCTCCGGTCACGCAGATCGCGACGCGGGTAAAACTGCATTCCGCAGAGATTACGCAAGGTCCGCTTGCACGGCATTTCGGCTATGCCACGCTCCATCTGGGGCTTGCAGGCGGCGAGTTTTCCGTGCCCGGCATCGCGCTCGAACGGGCGCAAGCTGTGCGGGCCAAGGTGCTGGACACCATCACAGCGACGGATTTTTCAGAGCTGGAAGAGGCTCAGGCCCTGAGGTCTGCCCAGTCCGGGTTTTGATCGAACTTTTTTGCGACATACCAGCATTGCGGCACGACCTTGAACCCCTGGTTGCGTGCGTCCGCGATCAGGCGATCCACCAACAATCCAGCAATTCCGCGCCCGCCGATTTCATCAGGCACAATGGTGTGCGTCGCCACTCGCACATCGGTCCCTACCTGTTTTTCTGGCAACCCGGTTCGCGGCTCCCATTCGAGCGTACCTTGTGCACTTTCGCCTTCAACCCGCGCGACATATTTGCCGCCCTGACCCTGCGCGTGATGAGTGATCGTTACCCGCTCTGAAATATCGGCCATGATGGCTCCTCTCTTGTCATCAATGCAGGCGCGGCTACAGGCGTTCCGCGATGACGAAATTTCTCTCCGACAATGCCGCTCCGGTCCACCCCAAGGTGTGGGAGGCGATGCGCGCCGCCGATCACGCCGACAAACCCTATGACGGGGACGCACTGTCGGCGGAGCTGGATGCGCGTTTTACCGAATTGTTCGGGCGTGAATGCGCGGCCCTGTGGGTGGCGACGGGCACGGCGGCGAATTGCCTCGCGCTCGCCACGATGTGCGCCCCGCATGGCGGCGTGGTGTGCCATGCAGAAGCCCATATCGAGGTTGACGAAGGCGGTGCGCCCGGATTTTTCCTCCACGGGGCAAAGCTGATCCATGCGCAGGGGGAGGGTGCGAAGCTGACGCCTGAAGGTATCGCCGCTGTCATCGACCCGATCCGCGACGATGTGCATCAGGTGCAGCCGCACGCGATATCGATCACGCAGACGAGTGAATACGGGCGCAGCTATACCGTGCAGGAACTGGCGGTGCTGAGCGATTTTGCGCGCGAGCGGCGGTTGGGGTTGCACATGGACGGCGCGCGCTTTGCCAATGCGGCTGCGTTTGTGGGCGGGGACGCTGTAAAGGCAGCAGGACCGGTCGACAGCCTCGCATTCGGCTACATCAAGAATGGCGGTATGGGCGCAGAGGCGGTGATCCTGTTCGACCGCGAAGCAGCAGCGCAGGTACGTTACCGGCGCAAGCGGGCGGGCCATCTGCAATGCAAGGGGCGGTACCTAGCTGCGCAGATCCTTGCCATGCTGGAAGATGACCTCTGGCTCGCCAATGCGCGCCATGCGAACGCGGCAGCTCAGGAAATCGCGGGCGGTTGCGCGGATCGCCTGATGCACCCGGTCGAGGCGAATGAGCTGTTCGTGCATTTAACCACCCCGGAACGCGAGGCATTGCGGGCGCAGGGGTTCGAATTCTACGATTGGGGCGAAGGCGCGGCGCGGTTCGTCACGGCGTGGGATACGAGCGCCGAACATGCGGGTGCGCTGGGCAAGGCGATCCGTTCGCTATGAACGGCTCCGCCGCCGGGGGCGAGCCGGCACCGATGTTGAACTGGCGGGTGATCCTGCCGTTCCTTTTGACCGGCACGATCTGGGGTTCGACGTGGTTTGTCATCACCGGTCAGATCGATGGCGTGCCCGCCGCATGGTCGGTGTTTTACCGGTTTGCACTGGCGACCCCGGCGCTGTTTCTGGTCGCGATGCTGATGAAGCGGCGGTTGCGGCTGAACCGGCCCGAAACCATGCTCGCCATCGGAGTAGGGATCGCGCAGTTCAGCGGCAATTTCCTATTCGTCTATCACGCAGAGCTGTACATTACATCGGGCATCGTCGCGGTGATGTTTGCGCTGTTGATGGTGCCCAATGCGCTGTTCGGGCGCATGTTTCTGGGGGAGCGGGTGCAAAGCGGTTTTCTGCTCGGCAGCGCGGTCGCCATCGCGGGGGTCAGCCTGCTGCTGGTGCACGAATGGAACGCCGCGCCGCGTGCAGGCGTGGTCGGCGGCAATGTCGCGGCTGGTATTGCGCTGGCGGTAGGCGGGATGCTGGCTGCATCGATAGCCAACGTGGTGCAGGCCAACCCTACCGGACGCGGCGTGCCGATGGTCAGTCTGCTGGCGTGGGCGATGCTGTATGGGACGGCGTTTGACCTTGGCTTCGCGCTGCTGACCGCCGGTCCGCCTCCCGTGCCGGTTGCGTGGCAATTCTGGGCGGGCACCGCCTATTTGGCGCTGATTGGATCGGTGGTCACGTTCCCGCTGCATTACAATCTGGTGCGCGAGATCGGTGCAGGACGCACCGCCTATAACGGCATCGTGACGGTGTGCGTCGCGATGCTTCTGTCGACCGTGTTCGAGGATTATCGCTGGACGTGGCTCACCGCGAGCGGAGCTGTGCTCGCTTTATGCGGCATGGCGCTGGCGCTGCGGTCAAAGCAGCGCCGCTAAACCTTCGACATAGGTTGGATATTCGGGCTTCCACCCCAACACCCGTTTTGCCTTGCCGTTCGCAACGCGGCGGTTTTCGGCGTAGAAACCGCGCGCCATTTCGGACAGGTTCGCCTGCTCCAGTGTCTCAAGCGGTGGGGGTTCGATACCAAGCAATCGGCAGGCAAGTTCGGTAACTGCATTGCCGCTCGCGGGCAGATCATCACCCAGATTATAGGCTCCGGCGGGGGCATCGCTGGTCATCGCGGCGACCACGCCGCTGGTGATATCGTCCACATGCACCCGGCTGAATACCTGATCGGGGAAGTCAATCCGCCGCGCCTTACCCTCTTGCACCCGGTCCAGCGCGCTGCGGCCCGGCCCGTAGATGCCCGGCAAGCGGAACACCCGCGCGCCCAGCTCCAACCACAATGCGTCGGCATCGGATCGCGCATTGCGCCGCCCGCTGCCGGTGGGAGAAGCCTCATCCACCCACGCGCCGTTTTGATCGCCATAGACCCCGGTGGAGGAAAGATACCCGTACCACGCCGCCCCGAAATCGCGGCCATAGTTGCGGAGAACCGGGTCCAGCCCGCTTTCGCGGTCGGGCGGCACCGACGACAGGACGTGGCTGGCCCGCCGCAGGGCCGCGCATACCGCATCGCGATCGTCAAAATCGATATCACCCGCGCTGCCGGTTGCCTCCACCTGCCAGCCGCGCGCTTCCATCGCCGCAGCGATCCGTTTCGCGGTGTAGCCAAGGCCGAAGATCAGCAAATGCGCCATCAATTGGACCTAACCATTGGACGCGCGGCCAAATCAACCTAAATCACACCGCATGGATATAGCAACGACCCCGCAGAACCCCGAAGGCAACCCCGAACTCGCTGATGCCGCGCGCAATCCGACCGATCCGCCTGTGATACTGCGGGAGGATTACAAACCCTATGCGTGGGCGGTGCCGCAAACTGCGCTGAATTTCGATCTGGGGCTGAAAAAGACCCGCGTAATTGCAAAACTTTCCGTCGAACGGAACCCTGCGGCTGAACCAGACGCGCAATTGCGCCTGAATGGCGACGGGCTGAGCGCGCATGGCGTCACCGTCGATGGCGAAGCGGTCAACGACTGGGTGATGGACGGCCCCGATCTTGTGGTGACGTTGCCGGGCGATCGGCACACAGTCGAGATCGTGACCGAGATCGATCCGTCAGCCAACACCACATTGATGGGCCTCTATGCGTCGAACGGGATGCTCTGCACCCAATGCGAGGCCGAGGGTTTCCGCCGCATCACTTTCTTCCCCGACCGGCCCGATGTGCTTTCGACCTACACCGTCCGGATGAGCGGCGACAAGACGGCCTTCCCCGTGCTGCTGTGCAACGGCAACCGCACCGGTGACGGCGAGGGCGAAGGTGGCACCCACTGGGCCGAATGGCACGACCCTTGGCCCAAACCGTCCTACCTTTTTGCGCTGGTGGCGGGCGATCTGGTCGCCAATTCCAAGCCCTTCACCACGGTTTCGGGCCGCGAAGTCGAGTGCAACATCTGGGTCCGGTCTGAAGACCTCGCGCGCACCGATCACGCGCTCGAATCGCTCCACCGTTCGATGAAGTGGGACGAGGAAACCTTCGGGCGCGAATACGACCTCGACCTTTATAATATCGTCGCAGTCAGCGATTTCAACATGGGGGCGATGGAGAACAAGGGACTCAACGTCTTCAACACCAAATACGTGTTGGCAGACCCCGACACTGCGACCGATGCCGATTTCGATGCGGTCGAGGGCGTGATCGCGCATGAATACTTCCACAACTGGTCGGGCAATCGCATTACCTGCCGCGACTGGTTCCAGCTTTCGCTGAAAGAGGGCTTCACCGTGCTGCGCGATCAGCTGTTTTCGCAGGATATGCGCGGGGAAGCAGTCAAACGGATCGAGGATGTGCGTATCCTGCGCGCGGCGCAATTCCCCGAGGACGCCGGGCCATTGGCTCACCCGATCCGGCCTGATTCTTACCGCGAAATCAGCAATTTCTACACCGCGACCGTCTATAACAAGGGCGCAGAGATCATCCGCATGATGCGCAGCATGGCGGGGCCCGAGGCGTTCCGCGCGGGGACTGACCTCTATTTCGACCGTCACGATGGCGAGGCGGCGACCTGCGAGGATTTCATCAAGGCAATCGAGGATGGCGCGGGGCTGGACCTGACGCAGTTCCGACGCTGGTATTCGCAGGCGGGCACGCCGCGCGTGTACGTTAGGCAGGAAATGGGCGATGGCGAGCTGGTCCTCACGCTGCGTCAGACAATTCCGCCCACGCCCGGCCAGCCCGAAAAGGCGGCTGTGCCGATGCCGCTGCGCGTGGCGGTGCATTGCCGCGAGACGGGCGCCTTGGGCGAAGAGCAGCTGATTATGCTGACCGACGATACGCAGCGCTTTACGCTCGCGCTGACCGGGCCGCAGCCCGTGGTCTCGATCAATCGCGGGTACACTGCGCCGGTCATCGTCGAGCGTGCGCTGAGCCGCGAAGACCTAGCCTTTCTGGCGGCGCGCGATGATGATCCGTTTGCCCGGTATGAGGCAATGCAAGAACTCGCGGTCAATCATCTGGTTGCTGCCGCCAGCGGCGAACTGGACGAGGCCGCGCGCGCGGCGGGCAAGATCGCGCTGAGCGAGGCAATGCGCGCGGTGCTGACCGACGATGCGCTGGACGACAACATGCGCGGCGAGCTGATGATGCTGCCAAGCGAAACCTACCTGTTCGAAGCGATGGCGGGTTCGGGGGCAGCAGGCACGCGCAAGGCCGATCCCGGCGCGATCCATGCCGAGCGCGAGCAGGTGAAGGCAATGCTTGGCATCACGCTGAAGCGCGAGCTGGAAGGGCTGTATGCGCGCTGTGACGCGGTGGCCTTCGATGATCCAGCAGGCGTCGGCGCGCGCAAGGTTGCCGCGCAGGCTCTGGTCCTGATGGCGGCGGGCGACCCGGCACTGGCGGCGAACATGGCCGCGCGTCAGTTTGACCGGGCGGACAACATGACCGACCGGCAAGGTGCGCTCATGGTGCTGTGCGGGTTGGAAACACCGCTGCGCGAGGATCGGCTCAAGGCGTTTTATGAGCGATACCAGAACAACGCGCTGGTGGTGGACAAATGGTTCACGCTGCAGGCGCTCTCGCTCCATCCGCAAGTGATGGCGCAGGTGGAAGCGCTGGCGAAGCATCCCGATTTCACCATGCACAACCCCAATCGCGTGCGTTCGCTCTATATGGCGTTTGCGGGCAATCCGGTGGGTTTTCACGCAGCCGACGGAGCGGGGTATCGCATGATTGCTGATGTTATCATCGCACTAGACCCGATCAATCCGCAGACCGCGGCGCGCTTTGTCTCGCCGCTGGGCCGCTGGCGTCGGATCGAACCGGGCCGGGCCGCGCTGATGAAGGGCGAACTGGAGCGGATCGCGGCGATCAAGGGCCTGTCGCGCGACACGTACGAGCAGGTGAGCCGCAGCCTTGAAGGGTGAAGTCTTGAGGGGTGACGCCCTGAGGGGTGAATTCGATATCGTGCGTTCGCCGCTGCTCGCAGATGTGGCGCACGGATTCTTCGGGTCGGGTGGCGGCGATCACCAGTTCGGCTTTGGCGGGCCGGGAGAGGTGGCAGCGGTTCAGGCAATGCGCGCGGCGGCGGCTGAGGCCATCGCGCCCGGTTCCCGCGTCGTCACGCCGCATCAGGTGCACTCGCCCGATGTCGTTACCGTCCTGAAACCATGGCCGGATGAGATCGAGGGGCGCCCGGTTGCGGACGCGCTCGTCACTGCAATACCGGGTCTCGCCATCGGGATCGTCACCGCCGATTGCGCGCCGGTCCTGTTTGCCGACGCGAAAGCTGGCGTCATTGGCGCGGCCCATGCAGGATGGCGCGGCGCACATGGCGGCGTGCTGGAAAACACAATCGCCGCCATGGTGCGACTGGGCGCGAACCGATCCCATATAATAGCCGCGATCGGACCGACGATCGCTCAGGCAAGTTACGAAGTCGACGCGCCGTTCCGCGCGCAATTCGAGCGCGCCGATGACCGGCATTTCCGCAGTGCCGTGATGCGCGAAGGCAGCGAGCGCTGGCTGTTCGATCTGCCGGGATATGTAACCGCCCGGCTCAATCAATCCGGCGTCTCAAACGTTGACGACCGAGCGCGAAACACTTTTGCACAAATCGAACGTTATCATTCTTTTCGCAGAGCCATGCAGGGCGGGGGTTCGGAATATGGCCGGCAAATCTCGCTGATTTGCCTGCGCTGATACCGGATTGCACGAAACCGAATGGCTGATGCTCAAAAGACAGTTGGATTTGATTGTATTTCTGGTATTCGGCGCCCCAAGTCGACATTCCAAACGGTCTGTGTATCGTCGGTCTGTACGGCGGGACAGTTTTCCGCCACACTCCGGTTTGCACAACCACAGGGGCGAGACGGCGTAATTCACAGCACTGCCTGACCTCGGCATGAGGCAGCGGCGTTCAACCGGGGCTTCACCCACGGAACGCCGGACCGGCAGATAGAGCAGGGTAGAAACAGATGGCTTCCACCGGAGCTGACATGAGCACCACGCAGACCGCCGATGGCGCAGCCACCGAAGAAGGTGTGCGTCGCCGCGACTGGATTCACATCGCCACGCTGGGCACCGCCGGTGTCGGCGCGGCAGCGGTGCTGATCCCGCTGGTCAGTCAGATGGCTCCGACCAGCGATGTGAAGGCCGCGAGCACGACCGATGTCGATGTAAGTGCGCTTGCACCGGGACAGACGGTCAAGGACACATTTCGCGGCCAGCCTTTGTTCGTACGCCGCCTTACTCCTCAAGAGATCGCGAAAGCGAAAGCCGACGATGGTGTCAGCATGCGTGACCCGCAAACCGTTGCTGAGCGACTGGGCGAGGGCAATGCCGACCTGCTGATCACGCTGGGCGTCTGCACGCACCTTGGGTGTGTGCCGCTGGGCGCAGCGGAAGGCGAGAACAAGGGTGAGTTCGGCGGCTATTTCTGCCCGTGCCACGGCTCGCACTATGATGTTGCGGGCCGCATTCGCAAAGGCCCCGCGCCGACCAATCTGGTCGTGCCCGAATTCGCCTATACGTCCGACACCGTCATCCGAGTTGGTTGAAGATGCGTAACTGTATTGAGCCAACACCTTTCACACTGAGAGAAGTCGAGAGAAAACCATGAGTTTCGCCTGGGCAAAACAGTATGAGCCGAAGTCCGATTTCACCAAGTGGATGGATGAGAAACTTCCGCTTCCTCGATTGGTCTACAACGCCATCGGTGCCGGTTATCCGGTGCCGCGCAATCTCAACTACATGTGGAATTTCGGCGTTCTTGCCGGGTTTTTCCTGGTGGTGCAGATCATCACCGGCGTCGTTCTGGCGATGCATTATGCTGCGGATGTAACGGTTGCGTTCGGTTCAGTCGAACACATCATGCGCAACGTCAATTACGGCTGGATGCTGCGTTACGCGCACGCGAACGGTGCAAGCTTCTTCTTCATCGTCATATACCTGCACATTTTCCGCGGCCTGTTCTATTCGTCCTACAAGGCCCCGCGCGAGATGATCTGGCTGCTGGGTGTCGTTATCTTCCTGCTGATGATGGCGACCGCGTTCATGGGTTATGTGCTTCCCTGGGGGCAGATGAGCTTCTGGGGTGCGAAGGTGATTACCGGCCTGTTCGGCGCGATCCCGCTGGTGGGTGAGCCGCTGCAGATCTGGCTGGTCGGCGGCTATGCGCCAAATGATGCGACGCTCAACCGCTTCTTCTCGTTGCACTTCCTGCTGCCGTTCGTGATTTTGGGCGTGGTGATCCTGCACATCTGGGCGCTGCACATTCCGGGGTCTTCGAATCCGACCGGTGTCGAGGTAAAGAAGGAAAGCGACACTGTGCCGTTCCACCCGTATTATACGGCGAAGGATGGATGGTTTCTTGGCCTTGTGCTGGTTATCTTCTCGGCGTTCGTGTTCTTCGCGCCCAACGTGCTGGGCCATCCGGACAATTATATCGAGGCCAACCCGCTTTCGACGCCTGCCAATATCGTGCCCGAATGGTACTTCCTGCCGTTCTACGCGATCCTGCGTGCCTTCACTGGCGATCTTGCGATCTTCGGGATCACGTTGGTCCCGGCAAAGCTGCTGGGCGTGATCGCCATGTTCGGATCGATCCTGGTGTGGTTCTTCCTGCCGTGGCTGGATAAAAGCCCGGTGCGTTCGGGCAGCTATCGCCCAACGTTCAAGAAGTTCTTCTGGTTCGGTCTGGTGCCGACCATGATCGTGCTTACGATTTGCGGTGGAGCACCGGCGGCGCAGCCCTACGTGATCATCAGTCAGATCGCGACGGCGTATTACTTCCTTCACTTCCTGGTGATCCTGCCGATCATCAGCCAGATCGAAGTGCCAAAGCCGTTGCCGTTCTCGATCACCGAAGCGGTGCTCGGCAGGGACGACAAGCCAGGTGGAACCGACGGCGGCGGGGACCATCCCGAGACTGTGGTGAGACCGCTTCCCGGCAATGATGGCTCGCTGCAACCGGCAGAGTGATAGAACCGGCGAAGTGGCGGACAGGTTCATCGGACCGGTCCGCCGCCGACCCCTTCTGACCCGATAACGAGAAAGAGTTTAGGTCATGACAATCCGTCTCGCAGGCATAATCGCCGGTATTGCGATCACTGCTATCCTGCTCCTGTGGTCGCTGGTTCCCGGCGCGTACAGTCTCATCGCCGAACCTGCGCCGGAAAAGCCGGACTATTACGCGTTCCAGGAAAAGAATATCCACCCGGCCGGCGGCTTCTCTTTCGAAGGCATTGGCGGCAAGTGGGACACCCAGCAGCTGCAACGCGGCTATCTGATCTACAAACAGGTCTGCTCGGCCTGCCATTCGATGAAATACGTCGCCTTCCGCAACCTTGAGCAATTGGGCTACACCGAGGCCGAAGCCCGCGCGGAAGCTGCCAGCTGGAGTGTTCCGGGTATAGACCCGACAACCGGTGAGGCGACGACCCGCCCCGGCGAATACACCGATTATTTCCCGTCGCCCTATCCCAACGAAGTGGCGGCGCGCGCGGCCAACAACAACGCTCTGCCGCCCGACCTCTCGCTCATCACCAAAGCGCGCAAGGATGGGTCGAACTACATTTATTCGCTGATGCAGGGCTACAACGAGCCTGATCCCGCAGATGTCAAGAAATCACCGAATTTCGAGACACCTTCGGGCCTGTATTTCAACGAGTATTTTTACAACATCAACATTGCCATGCCACCGCAGCTTTACCCCGATCTGGTCACGTATGGCGACGGGACCGAGGCGACACCGGAACAGATGGCGCAGGATGTTGCAGCCTTCCTGACCTGGACGGCGGAGCCTTCAATGGTTCAGCGCAAACAGACCGGCTGGGCGGTAATCGGTTTCCTAGTGTTCCTCACCGGCCTCGCCTTCCTGTCGTACAAACAGATCTGGGCTGCCAAGAAGCCGAAAAAGCCGAAAATGAAAAAAGCCTGATCGGGCTCAAACCCTTGAGAAACCAATATCGCGCCCCGCCATCCAAACCGGACGGCGGGGCGTTGCTGTTTCGGGCGGCTGGATCCTTCGTATGACAGGCGCGCCCTATATGGTCCCTTGCGGACAGCGGGTCGGTCAGGCATTGATCGGGGCCACCCGGCGCACGGCATTACTCCATGGTGCAGGGCCAGTTTAATGCGGTCCCTGAACCGGCAAGAGGACTTCCCATGAGCGGCCATCTCTCTCCCGAAGAACTCAAGGCGCTGATCCGCACCGTTCCCGATTTTCCGCAGCCCGGCATCCAGTTTCGCGATATCACCACGCTGATCGGTGATCCGCGCGGCATGGCATCCAGCGTGGCGCATCTGGCCCGTCTGGCAAAGGCAAACGGCGCGCAGAAAATCGCCGGAATGGAGGCGCGCGGATTCATATTTGGCGCCGCGGTGGCGGTCGAACTGGGCCTCGGCTTCGTGCCCGTCAGAAAGCCGGGGAAGCTGCCGATCGAAACCATCGGCATCGATTACGCGCTCGAATACGGTGCAGATCGGCTGGAGATGGATCCGCAGGCTGTCAGTTCGGGCGAACGTATCGTGATTGTCGATGACCTGATCGCCACGGGCGGCACCGCGCTCGCCACATCGCAATTGTTGCGCAATGCGGGCGCGCACGCCGCGCACGCGCTGTTCGTAATAGACCTGCCGGACCTGGGCGGTGCGGCAAAACTGCGCGCAGCCGGTGTCAGCGTCGAAGCTATCATGGAGTTCGAGGGAGACTAGGTCCGCGCACCATGCTAGCATAAGGGTTCACGATCAAAGCGATGCGGCATATCATCCGCATCCAGCCGCACGACATGCAAGAATAACGGGGCGCGCCGAACTATAATGCAATCGCAAGCACTCATGATCGCCGCGGTCGGAGTCCTCGGTATCGGGGCACAATGGCTTGCGTGGCGAACTGGCTGGCCCGCTATCGTATTGATGCTGGCGGCAGGGTTTCTGGCTGGACCGGTCGCCGAAGAGCTGGGTTTTCGCCTGATCGACCCGGAAGCCGCGTTTGGCGATCTGCTGGAACCGGCAATCAATATTGGTGTGGCGTTGATCCTGTTCGAAGGCGGGTTGAGCCTGGACCTGCGCGAATTGCGCCATTCTGGCAGCGCGGTGTACCGGCTCGCTACCATCGGCGTGCTGATCGGCTGGGCGCTGGGCGCGCTTGCAGGCTTTTACATTGCCGGACTGGTCTGGCCCGTGGCGGTGCTGTTCGGGGGTATCCTGATCGTGACCGGTCCGACGGTCGTGATCCCGCTGCTGCGCCAGGCAACGGTCCAGACGCGCCCCAATTCGATCCTGAAATGGGAAGCCATCGTCAACGACCCTACCGGCGCGCTGTGCGCGGTGATCGCATATGAATATTTCCGCCGCCTCAATGAATTTCCCAATGCTTCGGTCGTCGATGTGGTGCCGCCGCTGATCTTAGCCGCGATCCTCGCCGGTCTGGTCGGATACGCCGCCGCGCGGTTGATCGGATACCTGTTCCCGCGCGGGGCCATTCCGGAATATCTCAAGGTTCCGGTGCTGTTTACGACCGTGATCGGCGTGTTCGTCCTCACCAATGCGATCGAACACGAAGCGGGTCTGGTTGCCGTCACCGTCATGGGCGTGACGCTGGCGAATATGGAAGTGTCGAGCATGCGCTCGATCCATCCGTTCAAGGAAAATATCGCGGTTCTGCTGGTGTCGGGCATCTTCATTCTGCTCGCCTCCAGCCTGTCCTTGCGCGAACTGGCGTATCTCAACCCGCTCGAACCGGTGGGCTTCCGATTCATGCTGTTCCTGCTGGCGTTGCTGTTCTTCGTACGCCCGGCGACGGTGCTCATCAGTCTGCTGGGATCGCCGGTCCCCTGGAACGAACGGCTGTTCGTCGCGTGGATCGCGCCGCGCGGGATCGTGCTGGTCGCGATTTCGGGCCTGTTTGCACTGCGGCTGGGCGATCTCGGCATTGATGGCGGACAATTGCTTATCGGGCTCAGTTTTGCCGTGGTGGTTGCCACTGTGGTCGCGCATGGATTTACCATCAATCTCGCGGCGCGCTTGTTGAAGGTGCGGGGCACATCGCGTCCCGGCCTGCTGGTTGTCGGCTCAACCCCGTGGACGATTGCGCTGGCAAAGGAATTGCAGAGCCTGCGCACCCCGGTGATGATCGTCGATTCCAGCTGGCAAAGGCTGGGCGAGGCACGGCGCGAGGGACTGCCGTTCTACCACGGCGAAATTCTGAACGAGGCGACCGAGCATAACCTCGATCTTGCGCCGTATCAGGTGCTGATCGCTGCCACCGATAACGAGGCGTACAACACGCTGGTCTGCAATGAATTCGCGCATGAGATCGGGCGCGACATGGTGTATCAGCTGGGCGAGAGCACCGACGGAACGGATAACAAAAACGCCCTTCCGCCGTCACTAAGGGGCCGCGCGCTGTTTCAAAGCGGCTTTGGCGTCGATGAGGTCAATGCCCGTCAGAAAGAGGGCTGGGTGTTCCGCAAGACCAAACTGTCCGAAGAATTTGATTTCGAACAGGCGCAGGAAAAGCTGGGTGATCGTACCGATATGGTGCTGCTGTTGCGCGGAGACGGGGTGCCGAGGTTCTTTACCCATGCCGTGCGGCCCGAACCGCGCGCCGGCGATACGATCGTCTCGTTCGGTCCGCAGCATATCCGCATTCCGGACGAACGCGCTTCCGAAAAAGCCGCCAAGCGCGCCGCGAAGGAGGCCGGTTCGCCAACACCCGCGCCTAAACCCCGGACCACATGACCAATTACGAGACCACGAATCCCTGAACGAGAGACCTATGCACTTCCCCAAATCGACTGCCGTCCTTATTGCCTGCGTCGCGCTTGCCGCTTGCAATGCGCAGCGTCCTTCCGAACAAGACCCGGTATCGGACCAGCCTGATCCAGCCGCCATCCCCGCCACCGAACCAACCAAGACGGTTTCGATCCTGCGACCGGGCGTGGAAGACCCGGACGGCAACGTGACCGATGACATCATCGGCCCGCTCGAAGTGACGATCGGCTTTCCCGAAGGGGGAAACACTCTCAGTGAAAGCGCCCGCAGCGCGCTCGACACCGTGTTGAAATCCGATCAGATTGCGCTTGGCCGGTCCATCGTATTGCGTGCGCACAGCGATTCCGTCGGCACAGATGCAGCCAACGTCAGGGCCTCGGAACAGCGCGGCCTCGCTGTGAAAAAATGGCTGGTGGACAAGGGGATCGATGCCGACCGCATCACAGTGCTCGCATTTGGCGAGCAGAACCCCGCTAAGCCCAACGCGCTGCCTGACGGAACGCCCAATGAAAAGGGGCGCGCGGCAAACCGGCGGGTGGATATCATGGTGGAAGGGGGACGCCCGCAATCGCCAGCCGCCGAAATGGCTGACGAGGCTGGCGAGCAAAAAGAGTCAGCCCAACCCGGCAACTAGTCCGAGCACCCTGTCAGCCCATTCAGGGCGGCAGATCAGCAGATCGGGCAGGTAGGTGTCCTGATTGTTGTATCGGATTGGCGATCCGTCGATCCGTGAACAATGCAGACCGTATGCCGCCGCCACCGCGACAGGGGCGCAGCTGTCCCATTCGTATTGCCCGCCCGAGTGCAGGTAAATCTCGGCCTCGCCGCGCACCACGGCCATCGCCTTGGCCCCCGCGCTGCCCATTCCGACAAGCTCACCGCCAAGCGCGTCACACACGGCGACAGCTTCCTTTGCAGGGCGGCTGCGGCTGACGAGGAAGCGCGGCTTGCCAGGTGCATCGTCAAGGGAGCTGACCTGATCGGTGCGCAACACGACCCCGCCATCCAGTCCCGGAAGCGCCACTGCGCCCACGCTCGCCACGCCGTCTATTGCGAGCCCGACGTGCACCGCCCAATCGCTGCGCTGCTCGCCATATTCGCGCGTCCCATCGACCGGATCGACAATCCACACCCGCGATTTTGCCAGACGTTCGGTTGAATCCTTTTCCTCTTCGGATAGCAGCCCGTCATCGGGGCGCGCCGCGCGCAGAGCGTGACAGAGAAATTCGTTCGCCGTGGCATCGCCCGCTTCGCCGAGCGCCTTGCCCTCGAAGACGTCGCTGTTGCGCACCTCAAGCAGGATGCGCCCGGCGACATTCGCCAGATGCGCGGCCAGTTCGGCGTCGGTCATACTGGCGATGCCGGTCATTTGAGCGGGAGGATCTGCGCGATGATGTAATCTGCCGCTTCTGCCGGGGTCATTGTCACGGTGTTGACGGTGATTTCGGGCGACTGCGGCGGTTCATACGGGCTGTCGATCCCGGTGAAATTGGTGATTTCGCCCGCGCGTGCCTTTTTATACAGGCCCTTTACATCGCGGGCCTCCGCCACTTCCAGCGGGGTATCGACGAACACTTCGATAAACTCGGCATCGCCCATCATTTCGCGCACCATGCGCCGTTCCGCGCGAAACGGGCTGATAAACGCGGTGAGCACGATCAGGCCGGCATCGGTCATCAGTTTGGCGACCTCTCCGATACGGCGGATATTCTCGATCCGGTCGGCCTCGGTAAAGCCCAGATCCTTGTTCAGACCCTGACGCACATTGTCGCCATCCAGCAGGAAGGTATGGCGGTTCATCAGCGCCAGTTTCTTTTCGACCTCGTTGGCGATCGTTGATTTGCCAGAACCCGAAAGTCCGGTGAACCACAGCACGCGCGGGGTCTGGTTCTTGAGCTTCGCGTGGTCATCTCTGCTGATCGTCGTTGCCTGCCAGTGCACGTTCTGCGCCCGGCGGAGGCTGAAATGCAGCATACCTGCACCTACCGTGGCGTTCGTATATTTGTCGATCAGGATGAACCCGCCGAGCTGGCGACTGGTCGAATAGGGTTCGAAGGTGATCGGGCGGTCGGTCGAAATTTCAGCAACGCCGATGGAATTGAGCGCCAGCGTCTTGGCCGCCATGTGTTCAAAGGAATTGACGTCGATCTCGTATTTGGGCTCCTGAACCGTCGCAGTGACCATCTGGGTGCCCAGCTTCATCCAGTATCCGCGGCCGGGTTTAAGCGCGACGTCGTCCATCCACACAATCGTTGCCTCGAACTGGTCGGAGGCTTCGGGCGGATCGCCAGCGGCGGCAATCACATCGCCCCGACTGCAATCGACCTCGTCGGTCAGGGTCAGCGTGACCGATTGGCCCGCCACCGCTTCATCGAGATCGCCGTCGAAAGTCGCGATGGTCTTGACCGTGCTGGTCTTGCCAGCGGGCACGATGCGGACCGGATCGCCGGGTTTGATCGTGCCATCGGTGATCTGTCCGGCAAAGCCTCGGAAATCGAGATTGGGCCGGTTCACCCACTGCACCGGCATACGGAAAGCGTGTTCCTGAGCGGCGGTGTTCGCCAGTTCGACCGCCTCCAGATGTTCGATCAGCGCCGGGCCGGAATACCACGGCGTGTGCGATGAGGGCGCGCCATCATCGCGTCGCGTGATGTTATCCCCCTTGAAGCCGGAGATCGGGATCGCAGTGAAATCCTCGATACCCACCCCGCTGGCGAAGGCGCGGTAATCGGCAACAATCGCATCGAAGGCCGCCTGATCGTAATCGACCAGGTCCATCTTGTTCACCGCCAACACCAGATGCCTGATGCCCAGCAGGTGCGTGAGGTAGGTATGCCGCCGCGTTTGCACCAGCACACCCTTGCGCGCATCGACAAGGATGATCGCAAGGTCCGCGGTGGAAGCGCCGGTGACCATGTTGCGGGTGTACTGTTCATGCCCCGGTGTATCGGCGACGATGAATTTGCGCTTTTCGGTGGTGAAGAACCGGTAGGCGACATCGATCGTGATGCCCTGTTCACGCTCTGCGGCAAGGCCATCGACCAGCAGCGCAAAGTCGATCTCTGCCCCTTGCGTTCCGTGCTTTGCACTGTCGCTTTCCAGCGTGGCAAGCTGGTCTTCGAAAATCATCTTCGAATCATACAGCAACCGCCCGATCAGAGTCGACTTGCCATCGTCCACGCTGCCGCAGGTGATGAAACGCAGCAGACTTTTGTACTGATGCTGTTCCAGATAGGCGTCGATATCGTCCGCAATCAGGGTATCGGTCTGGAAGGATGAGGGGGTGTCCATCAGAAATAGCCTTCCTGCTTCTTGTCTTCCATTGACGCGGATTGCCCCTTGTCGATGGCTCGGCCCTGCCGTTCGGAACCGGTGGCCAGCAGCATTTCCTGAATGATGTGGCTCATATCGGTCGCATCGCTAAGGGTGGCGCCGGTCAGCGGATAACAGCCCAGCGTGCGGAACCGCACGGATCGCGTCATCGGCTCTTCGCCCGGCTCCAGCCTGAACCGGTCATCATCGACCACCAGAATCAGGCCATCGCGCTCCACCACGGGGCGCGGCGCGGAGAAATAGAGCGGCACGATGTCGATGTTTTCCAGCGCGATATATTGCCAGATATCCAGCTCGGTCCAGTTGGAGATCGGGAAGACGCGGATGCTCTCGCCCTTGTTTTTCTTGGTATTGTAGAGGTTCCAGAGTTCGGGCCGCTGGTTCTTGGGATCCCAGCGATGTGCGGCGGTGCGGAAACTGAAGACGCGTTCTTTCGCACGCGCCTTTTCCTCATCGCGCCTACCGCCGCCGAACGCCGCGTCAAACCCGTGCTGCGTCAGGGCGCGTTTTAGCGGATCGGTCAGCTGCGCCTGGCTGTACAGCGCGCTGCCGGTGTCGAAGGGGTTTATGCCCATTTCCTGCGCATCGTCGTTCTGCGCGACGATCAGTTCGAGGCCGTATTGCTCCACCGTTTTATCGCGGTGATTGAGCAGCGCCTGAAAATCCCAGCCTGATGCCACATGCAGCATCGGAAAGGGCGGAGGCGCGGGATAAAACGCCTTTCGCGCCAGATGCAGCATGACGGAGGAATCCTTCCCCACCGAATACAGCATGACCGGGTTTTCCGCCTCGGCCACAACCTCGCGGAAAATGTGGATGCTTTCGGCCTCTAGCCGCTCCAGATGGGTAAGACTACGCATGGCGAACGGACTACACGCTGCACTGCACAAAGCAAATGTAGATTTGCTTGCCCGGACCGAAGGTGCGGCACAGAGAAATTCGCGCATGGAGTATGGAGCGGGTAAGGGGAATCGAACCCCTCTAGCTAGCTTGGAAGGCTAGAGCATTACCACTATGCTATACCCGCTCACCAGGTGCCATTGCACAGCGCGCGCTATTGCCATTGATCTGCGGGGAGCGTCAATCGCAAATTGCTGGACGCCCCGCGTGTGTTGCGTTTTTCGCAAGAGTTGAGGGCGATTTTTGCGCTTGGCCATGCGCGCCTGTCGATCTATCGCTAAGGCAGGCCAACGGGGAGTCCGCTGGCCGTACATTGCAATCGAGGGAGTCTCGATATGTCCTGGAACACTGGGTCCAAAACCGCCACGGTAGATAGTGGGCGGCAAAAGCCGTCCTTCGGCGTCTTCATCGGACGCTTTCAACCCCTCCACATCGGCCACGAACACGTCATCCGGCAGGCGCTGGATCGCGTCGATCGCCTGATTGTGCTGGTCGGCAGCGCCAATGTGGCGCGCGATCCGCGCAACCCCTTCACCTTCGATGAACGCGCACACATGCTGCGCAGCGCCTTTGCCTATGACCATTCGCAGGGGCGACTGGTGATCGAGCCGCTGGACGATCACCTGTATTCCGACACCGCCTGGACCGCAGAGGTGCAGCGCCGCGTGCATCAGATCGTGCTGGCAGAGGGGAACGATGGCTTTGCCGCCAACGGGCTGGATGATTTCGACATCCGGCTGGCCGGGTTCGGCAAGGATCAAAGCTCGTTTTATCTCAAGCTGTTTCCGGCGTGGGACAGCATCCAGATCGCCAGCCAGTACGGCACGTTCAGCTCAAGCGATATTCGCGCGGCGTATTTCAAACCGTTGAGCGATATTCCCGCGCAGGTGCTTTCGCCCGAAGTTGTCAGGCAGCTCGATGCGTTCCGGATGACCGATGCGTTCAAGGCATTGTTGGCGGAGCGCGAATATCTCGATGCCTATCCGCAGGAATGGGGCAAGGGGCCGTTTGTCACCGCCGATGCGGTGGTGATCCAGGCAGGCCACATCCTGCTGGTGGAGCGCGGGCGACTGCCGGGCAAGGGGCTGCTGGCGCTGCCCGGAGGCTTCGTGAACCGGGATGAGCGCATCCGTGATGCCGCAATCCGCGAACTGCGCGAGGAAACCGGCATATCCGACACCAAGGGGCAGATCCCCCCGGCGATGCTAGCCAGCTTTATCGAGGACAGTCGCACCCGCGTGTTCGATGCGCCGGGCCGGTCGCTGCGCGGCCGGGTGATTACCCACGCCTTCCTGTTTCGCCTGCCCGAACGTCGCAAGCTTGCCAGCGTCAAGGGCGGCGACGATGCGGCGCATGCGCGCTGGTATCGGCTGGGCGAGCTTGCCCCGCAGATGCTATTCGAAGACCACTGGTCGATCATCGAGGAAATGGCCGACCTGTAACCGACCTGCCGGGGAGTCCGGCGGTCAAACCCAAAGAAATGTGAGGAGTTCACATCATGCGAAATGCCCCCTTCAACCTGCTGCTTGCGACCGACAGCTACAAACACAGCCACTTCCTGCAATACCCGCCTGAAGCGCGCGCCATCAGTGCATATGGCGAGGCGCGGCCCAATCCATTTTCCGACAAGGTCCTGTTCTTCGGGCTACAGCCGTTCCTGATGGATGCCCTTTCCGTCCCGATATCGCAGGCCAATATAGATGAGGCGGCGGCGATCTGCGCTGCGCACGGCGTGCCGTTCAATCGCGCGGGCTGGCAGGCGGTGCTGGCCGATCATGCCGGGTTCCTGCCGCTGGAAATCAGCGCGCTGGCCGAGGGCACGATCGCGCCGACCGGAGTGCCATTGTTTCAAGTGGTGAACACCGATGACCGCATGGCGTGGCTCACGACCTTTATCGAAACCGCGCTGCTGCGCGCCGTCTGGTATCCCACCACGGTCGCTACGCTTAGCTGGAAATGCCGTGCGATCATCGCCGCTGGGCTGGAGCGCAGTTCCGACGATCCCGCCGGGCAAATCCCCTTCAAACTGCACGATTTCGGCGCGCGCGGCGTCTCCAGCGGTGAAAGTGCTGCGCTGGGCGGGATGGCACACCTCGTCAACTTCTCCGGCACCGATACGCTGGAAGGGATCATGGCCGCGCGGGCATACTACGATGCCGACATGCCCGGTTTCTCGATCCCTGCTGCCGAACACTCGACCATGACCGCATGGGGCAGGGACCGCGAAGAGGCAGCCTATGCCAACATGCTGAGCGCGTTCGACGGAGACGGAGCATTGGTGGCGGTGGTTTCCGACAGCTACGATCTCGACAATGCGGTCGAGAAGATTTGGGGCGGTTCGCTGAAAGAAGCGGTGCTGGCGCGCAAGGGGACGCTGGTGGTTCGCCCCGACAGCGGCGATCCGGTGGGAACTCCGGCGCGGGTGCTGGCCCGGCTGTGGGAGATTTTCGGCGGGACGACCAATGCCAAGGGATACCGCGTGCTGAATGATCGGGTGCGGGTGATCCAGGGCGACGGGATGAATGTGGAAAGCATCGCGCGGCTGGTCGACCGCGTCATCGCCGATGGCTTTGCAATCGACAACATCGCGTTCGGCATGGGTGGCGGGTTGCTGCAATCGGTGACGCGCGACACGCTGCGCTTCGCGATGAAGGCCAATGCGATGCGCGACACTCACGGTGTATGGCACGACGTATCGAAACGCCCCGCGACCGATCTGGCCAAGGCCAGCAAGGCCGGGCGGCAGGCGGTGGTGATGGACCATGGCGTCATGGTCGCAAGGCGGCTGGATAGGGTGGCGGCAGACGCCAACCTGCTCCAGCCGGTCTGGCGCAATGGCAAACTGCTGCGGCGCGTTTCCTTCGATGAGGTGCGGGCGCGGGCGAACCCGTCAGCCCGTTAACCCACCCTCATATTGTCGATCAGGCGGGTGCCTGCGATCCGGGCTGCGACCAGCAACCGGGCGGACGCTCCCGTCAATCGCTCGACTGGCGCAAGCGAGGTGGCATCTGCCAGCACGGCGTAGTCCACGCTCGAAAACCCGGCTTCCAGCAAAGCCGCTTTCAGCGTCGCAAGCGCGCGGGTGACATCTTCACGCGCCTCTATCTGCGCGATGGCGATCTTCATCGCGCGCGGCAGAGTGGCGGCGGCGGCGCGGTGTTCTGCTGAAAGATACCGGTTGCGGCTCGACATGGCGAGGCCATCCGCCTCGCGCACGGTCGGAACGCCGATGATCTGGCGCACATGCGGCTGTGTCATGTCGAGATCGCGTGCCATGGCGCGAATCACCGCAAGCTGCTGAAAATCCTTCTCCCCGAAAAACGCCATGTCGGGCTGGACCTGATTGAACAGCTTGCAAACGACGCTCGCCACCCCGTCGAAATGGCCCGGACGCGACGCCCCGCACAGCCCCTCGCTCACACCGGAAACACTGATCGAGGTGGAAAAGCCGGGCGGATACATCACCTCCACACCGGGCGCCCACAGCAGGGCGCAACCTTCACCCTCCAGCATGGCGGCGTCTTCCTCCAGCTGGCGCGGATAGGCGTCCAGATCCTCACCGGGGCCGAATTGCGTGGGGTTGACGAAGATCGAGGCAACCACGTGATCGCAATCCTCGCGCGCGCGCCGCACCAGCGTCAGGTGTCCATCGTGCAGAGCGCCCATGGTCGGGACCAGGCCAATCGTCTCGCCCCCGCGCCGCAATTTTCCGATAATTGTGCGCAGATCGTCCAGCGTGCTTGTGGTTTGCACTGATGGTGCCCCTTTACGTGTGCCGAGTGCGCACAGTAGACAGGGCAGCGCACTCGTCACAAGCCTGCGCTGCCCGTCACCGGATATTCGGTGCAATTTTAGGAAACCTGCCCCCGTTATGAGCGTCAAATCCGCCCATCGAATCGTGTTCGCCAATGAAAAGGGCGGGACCGGCAAATCCACCACCGCCGTGCATGTCGCGGTCGCGCTATCCTATCTTGGAGCGCGGGTGACGATGCTCGATCTCGATCCGCGCCAGCGCACCACGTTTCGCTATCTCGAAAATCGCGTCATCACGATGGACAAACGCAAGATTGACCTGCCCACCCCCGCCGCCGAAGTGTTCAAGGGCCGCAGCCCCGAAGCGTTGATGGTGGCGATCGAGCGGCTGGAAAAAGACAGCGATTTCCTGATTATCGACAATCCGGGCCGCGACGATCCGTTTGCGCGCGCCGCAGTTGAGAACGCAGATACCCTCGTGACGCCGCTGAATGACAGTTTTGTCGATTTCGACCTTATCGGTCAGGTCGATGGCGAGACCTTCGAGGTCAAGAAGCTGTCGTTCTTCGCAGAACTGATCTGGGAGGCGAGAATGAAACGCAGCCGCCAGACATTTGAGGGGCGGCGTCCCGAAATGAGCTGGATCGTGGTGCGCAACCGCACCGGCTATGTCGAGGCGCGCAACCAGTCGCGCATCGAAAAAGCGCTGAAGGACATGTCGCAGCGCGTCGGCTTTCGCGCGGTGAAGGGTCTGTCGGAACGCGTGATCTATCGCGAGCTGTTCCCATCGGGCCTGACCTTGCTGGACAAGGGGCATCTGGGCGAACTGGGCACCAGCCATCTGGTCGCGCGGCAGGAATTGCGGGCCTTGATCAGCGCGCTGAACCTGCCCGATTTTCAAAAATCCTCGCCGCAATTGGAACTGAACTGAACCCATGCTGCGCTATGTCATTATCATCGCAATTGTGTGCATCGTGGTCCGGTGGGCATTGGGCAAGTGGCCGTGGCAATATCTGAACCCTGCGCCCACGCGTTCGCAGGCGCTGTTTCGCGCGCGCAAGCTGCTGGGGGTGCAGCACGGAGCAACCCGCGAGGAAATCAAGGCCGCGCACAAGCGATTGATGACGTTCGTGCACCCGGATCGCGGCGGTTCCGGCGCCGCCGTCCACGAAGCGAACGATGCGCGCGACCTGCTATTGTCGGAATTGCCCGATAACGGCGCGCGCGGGATTGCATCGACGGAAACGGACACGGACACATCGCCCGATCCTTGAGGTAAGTGCCGCAGCAAACATTGCATTGACACAAAACTCGCGCACTCGCATCCCTTGACGACAAACCGTACAAACAACGCCAAAGGCAATAACGGATCACACAGGATCGCTTGTCCGCTTGCCAGTCGCTCGCCCGGTCGGGGTCAAACCCGCCAGAGCCAATTGCATCAGGAATACCCCCGCACATGACCCACGAATTTGACCCGACAATCCTGCGTGAATACGATATTCGCGGAGTTATCGGAGAGACGCTCGGCGCGGATGACGCACGCGCCATCGGTCGCAGTTTCGGCACTTTGCTGCGCCGGTCCGGCGGAGACGAAGCTGCGCCGATCGGTGAAAAGACTGTTGCGGTGGGTTACGATGGGCGCGTGAGTTCCCCCATGCTGGAACACGCGCTGGTCGAAGGCCTGAATGCGAGCGGCTGCAATGTCGTGCGGATCGGGATGAGCGCGACCCCGATGCTGTATTATGCAGAAGCGTCAGCCGAAGAAATTGATGGCGGCATTCAGATAACTGGCAGTCACAATCCCCCCAATTACAATGGCTTCAAGATGGTATTTAAAGGTCGACCGTTCTTCGGTGCGGACATCCAGACGCTGGGGCAGATCGCCGCTGCCGGGGACTGGACCGCCGGGACGGGCACGGTCAGCATGGTCGACATTCTTGGCGAGTATATCGAGCGCCTGCTCGAAGGCCTCTCTGGTATCGAACCCGGTGCCCTCGAAAACCTCAAGGTCGGTTGGGATGCTGGCAACGGATCGGCCGGTCCCGCTCTCGAGGCTCTTGCCGCGCGGCTTCCCGGGGAACACCATCTGCTCTTTACTGAAGTTGACGGACATTTTCCCAATCACCACCCTGATCCAACTGTGGAGGCCAATCTTGCCGATCTGCGCGCCCTAGTCGCGGAAAAGAACCTCGATTTTGGAGTGGCTTTTGACGGGGATGGCGACAGGATAGGCGCGATCGACGGTCAGGGACGGGTAATCTGGGGCGATCAATTGCTGATGATCTATGCCGAAGACCTGCTGCGAGATCGCCCTAACTCCACGATTATCGCCGATGTGAAGGCCAGCCGCGCGCTGTTCGACCATGTTTCGAAGCTGGGCGGAAAGCCGCTGATGTGGAAGACCGGGCATTCGCTGATTAAGTCCAAAATGAAGGAAACAGGTGCTCCGCTGGCCGGAGAAATGAGCGGGCACGTGTTTTTTGCCGACACGTATTACGGTTTCGACGATGCACTGTATGCTGGCGTGCGGCTGCTGGCGGCATCGGCCCGGTTGGGCAAATCGGTGACGGAATTGAAGTCCGCGATCCCCGATATGCTCAACACGCCCGAAATGCGGTTTCAGGTTGATGAGGCGCGCAAATTCCCGGCTATGGCCGAAATTTCCGAGCGACTGACCACCAATCCGGGGCCGGACGTGGAAGAGGTCAACGCGACCGACGGAGTGCGCGTCAATACAAAGGACGGCTGGTGGCTGCTGCGCGCATCCAACACGCAGGACGTGCTGGTTGCCCGGGCCGAAAGCGATACGAAAGAAGGGCTGGACAGGCTGCTCGCCCTGATCGACGAGCAACTGGCCCTTTCAGGATTGGAGCGCGGGGAAACGGTGGGGCATTGATCGGCCAGGGCAAGGCTTGCTTTCCCCCATGTCTTGAGCTGGCGCGCCCATTCGTCCATGACGCGATACGGCTCTTTGTCCGAAGGATCGCAATCATGCAGCGTTTTGTTTTGCCCGCCCTTTCCGCCCTGACCCTTGTCATGGCAGCGCCCGCCCTCGCACAGGCTTCGGATGAAGAAATCGTCGATCTCCCTGCAGACGGCGAAATCGGCAGCGGCGGCGAGGCCTTTGAATTTCTGACCGAAGAAGAGGAGGAGATGGCCGCGCTCGAAGATGAGATGGAGGCGGCGTTTTCAATCTTTGGAGAGTTGTTCAAGGCGGACCCCCTGACCCCGCAGCAGGAGGCGCTGCTGCCTCTCGCCAATCAGATGACGGGGTACATCATGCCCGAAGGCACATTCGGCTCGATCATGGAAGACACGATGGAACCGATGATGAGCACGATCATGGGTGCTGTCCTCGAAAACCCGCGCACGCGAATCGCGAAGCTGACCGGCGTGGATGTCGAGGCGCTGGAAGGGGTAAATGACGAGGATGCCGAAGAACTGCTTGGAATCTTCGACCCCGATTTCACCGCGAAGACTGAAAAGATGGGCGAGGTTTCCGGCGCAATGGTTGCACGGCTGTTCGAGGCGCTGGAACCCGCCTACCGGGAGGGGTACTCGCGCGCGCTGGCCACCCGCTTTGACGAAACGGAGATGCGCGATCTGCTCGCATTCTTTGGCACGCCAACCGGCGGCAAGTTCGCCAACGCATCATTCGTGATTCAGTACGATCCGCAGATGCTGGGCGTGATGGAACAGATGGGACCGGCGATGATGGAGGTCTTTCCCGAGATAATCCAGGAAGCCGCCCAGATCGAAGCCCAGTTCGCAAAAGAGCGCACGTTCAGCGAATTGAGCGAGGCCGAACGCAATCGCGCGGCCCGCCTGCTCGGCAAATCCGCCTCCGAACTCGAAGCGCTGCAACCGGCCCAAGAGGACGAGGCAGTTGAGGAAGACGCCAGCCTGTTCGAAGAGGCGTAATCCCATTCGGAACGCGCGCACTGGCTCGATGATTGTCAGGATATGAACAGCGCGCCCGACATTCCCGAAGAAATCCGGAACTGGTTCGATGGCCGCGACTGGCGCATCCGCCGCCACCAGTCAGACATGCTGGCCAAGGCGCGCGCGGGCCGCCACGCACTGCTGGTGGCGGATACCGGCGCGGGCAAGACGCTGGCGGGGTTCCTTCCGACGCTGTGCGATTTCGCCCCGTCCAACGGCGCGCTTCCCGAAGACGGGCTGCACACGCTCTATGTCTCGCCATTGAAGGCGCTGGCGCATGACGTGAAGCGCAATTTGCTGACCCCGATCGAGGAAATCGGACTGCCGATCCGCGTCGAAACGCGCAGCGGCGATACCTCGTCCGACCGCAAGAAACGCCAGCGCGAAAAGCCACCGCACGTCCTGCTGACCACGCCCGAATCGCTTTCGCTGTTGCTGTCGTACCCTGAAAGCATCGAGATGTTCCGCACCTGCAAACGGGTGGTCGTGGACGAGGTCCATGCCTTTGCCACGGGCAAGCGCGGCGATCTGCTGGCGCTGTCATTGGCGCGGTTGCAGATGATTGCGCCCGATATGCAGCGGGTGGCGCTGTCGGCAACGCTCGCCAATCCGCTGAGTTTTCAGGAATGGCTCAGCCCGCAGCCGGTCGATGACACTGGCGAGATTTTCGCCGCCGATCTGGTGCTGGGCGAAAAGGGGGCGGAGCCGGAGGTTGAAATCCTGCTGCCGGTCGATGCGCGCGTGCCATGGGGCGGCCATGCCGGACGCTGGGCGGTGGACCAGTTGTACGAGGCGATCAAGGCGAACCGCACCACTCTGGTATTCACCAACACGCGATTTCTGGCGGAGTTCATCTTCCAATGCCTGTGGGATGTAAACGAGGACAATCTGCCCATCGGCGTTCACCACGGCAGCCTGTCCAAGGAGGCGCGCCGCCGGGTTGAGGACGCAATGGCGGCGGGCGAGTTGCGCGCGCTGGTGTGCACCTCCAGCCTCGATCTGGGGGTCGACTGGGGCGACATCGACCTTGTGGTCCAGATGGGCGCTCCCAAGGGCAGCTCTCGCCTGTTGCAGCGGATCGGGCGCGCGGGCCACCGGCTGGATGCAGCCAGCCGCGCATTGCTGGTGCCCGGCAACCGGTTCGAATTCCTCGAAGCTATGGCGGCCAAGGATGCCGTCGACGAAGGCCAGCGCGATGGCGAGGATTTCCGCGCAGGGGGCCTCGATGTGCTGGCGCAGCACGTCATGGCGTGCGCCTGCGCCGCGCCGTTCCACGAGGATGCTCTGCTCGCTGAAATCCGGTCCAGCGTCGCCTATGCATGGGTCGATCACGCGGTGCTTGGCCGGGTGCTCTCGTTTGTCGAGAATGGCGGCTATGCCCTGCGCGCCTATGACAAGTTCAAGCGGATCGTGCGCGGTAAGGACGGTGTGTGGCGGCTTACCCATCCCGAACAGGCGGCGCGACACCGGATGAATGCCGGGATCATCATCGATTCCGAAATGCTGATGGTACGGTTCAGGAATGGGCGGCAATTGGGCAAGGTCGAGGAACGCTTCGCCGCGCAATTGTCCACCGGGGACACGTTCTTTTTCGCCGGGTTGAGCCTGGAGGTGGAGAGCGTCAAGGATATGGACGTGATCGTGCGCGCGGCGAAGACATCCGCGACGATCCCGTCCTATGGCGGCCTGCGGCTGCCGATCACCGCCCATCTGGCTACCCGCGTTCAGGAAATGCTGAATGATCGCGCGGGCTGGGGCCGCTTTCCCGACGATGTGCGCGAATGGCTGGAGGTGCAGGATTACCGCAGCCGACTGCCTGCACCCGGAGAATTGCTGGTCGAAAGCTTCCCCCATGGGGGCAAGCATTACACCACTTATTACACGTTTGAAGGCTGGAACGCGAACCAGTCACTGGGAATGCTCATCACCCGGCGGATGGAGGATCGCGGATTGATGCCGGCGGGCTTCGTCGCCAACGATTACTGTCTGGCGGTGTGGGGGCTGAAGCCGGTGCGCGATCCCGCGCCGCTGCTCTCGCCCGATATCCTGACCGACGAATTTGTCGACTGGGTGACGCAAAGCCATCTGCTGCGCCGCGCGTTTCGCGAAGTGGCGGTGATCAGCGGGCTGGTGGAACGCCAGCACCCCGGCAGACGCAAGACGGGCAAGCAGGTGACGTTCTCGACCGACCTCATCTACGACGTGCTGCGCAAATACGAGCCGGACCACGTCCTGCTGGAGGCGGCATGGGCCGATGCGCGTGCGCGAATGACAGACGTGGGCCGGTTGGCGGACCTGCTCGAACGTTCGGAGCACGAACTGGTCCATGTCGAGCTTGACCGCGTCAGCCCGCTGGCTGTGCCGGTGATGACCATGATCGGCCGCGAGGCGGTGCCGCAGGGCGCGGTTGATGATGAGCTGCTGCTGGAAGCCGAGAGCCTTGCAGGCGAGGCCATGCGGATCGACGCCGAGGATCGAGAGCGGATGCTGGAGGGAGATTAGGCGGGCGTTGGGGCGGGCGCGCGGATTGCAATCAGAGGCCGAAGTCCCTGTACCGCGCGTTCCCTGCAAAGGCGAACTTCGTGGCGCCCTCTTCCTTGATCAGCACGATGGTTTGCGCCGCGCGGTCATAACTGGCATTGGCATCAGGCTCGAACCGCAGGACGGGTTCGCTCGCGAGCGCGCTGGCAGCGGCAACCTGCGCGCGCAGTTGCTGCACTGTGACCGGATCGCCGTTCCAGAACAGACGGTCCGCCGCGTCAACGACAATCGCGTTGGTTTCCTGAATGGGAAGCAGAGTGATCGGCGGCGCTGCGGGCAGTACGACCTCAGCCACGTGGTTCTTGATTGGTACGGCCAGGATAATCATGATCAGCAGGACCAGCAACACATCGATGAACGGGGTCACGTTCATGTCGCCCATAGCGGAATTTGTGCGGCGCATCCGGGGTAGCGATGAACCTGAGAAGCGGCGTCGCGGGCCGGCGTTGCGGGTCGCTGTGATCGTGGTCATGCGAATCTCTCCTTTGACGTGAGAGTTGGATGATACACTATAACATAAAAGTTGCCTAATGCGTACCGATGTCGAGACAGTTGCTGGCTGTAGGCCTGCGAATATGGGATATCGCGGCATAAAAAAGGGCGCCGCGGTTTCCCGCAGCGCCCCGATTGCCGATTGGCATTTGCTATCCGGCAGAATCGCGCCCGATGGGCTTACGAGCCGAATTCGCGATACTTTTCGTTGCCGACGAAACCGAACTTGGTCACGCCCGACAGCTTGATGATCTGGAGCACCTTTGCCGACAGGTCATAGCTGGCCAGCGCCTCGGGCTCGAACTGCAGTTCCGGCTCCACCGCCATCGTGGTGGTGGTCTGCAGCGTTTCGACCAGCTGTCCTTGGCTGAGCGGCGTACCGTTCCACAGGATCTGGTCGGTCGAGGTCAGCACCAGCTTGTTCTTCACCGGCTCGATCACGATGTCGGTGGGGGGCGGCTGGCCTTGCGGCAGATCGATATCGACCGAGTGGGTCGCAATCGGAATGGTGATGATGAACATGATCAGCAGAACGAGCAGCACGTCGATCAGCGGCGTCATGTTCATGTCGAGCATCGGCTCGCCGTCGAGTTTGCCTCCGGCCATACCCATGTCAGTTACTCCTTAAATCGTTCGGTTCGCAGTCGCTACCGGCGGTCTGATCCTTTCGGATCAGCCGTTCGGATCGACCGGGTTCGAGATGAAGCCAACGGTCGGATAACCGGCCGCCTGCACCTGATAGATCGTGCCCGCAACACAGCGCCACGGCGTGTTCTTGTCCGCGCGGATGTGGACCTGGGGGATACGCTCGGGATCTTCCATCAGGGCTTCGGGTCCGCCAGCGGCTTTCACGATCACGTCCAGCGTCTTGAACGCCTGATCGTAAAGCTCCTGCGAATTCACAGGCGTGATGTTGTTAAAGTAGATCCGGCATTCGCCATTGCGCGATGCGCCAGTGAAACCGGTGTTCACGATACCGGCCGTACGCCCCTGATCATCGGTGCTGCTGACCGTCAACTGGAGGTTCTCCACCTTGTTCTTGGATTCTTCCAGTTCGAACACCGGGATCTCCAGCTTTTCAACTGTCTGGATCGCCACCGGAACCGCGATGAGGAAGATGATCAGGAGAACCAGCATCACGTCCACCAATGGTGTCGTGTTGATGTCTGACATCGGGGTCTCACCCGAACCGCTCATCGAAATTGCCATTGAAAATTCCTAGTTTGGCACGCTGTTTCAGTCTTCAGTGACCCGCTGACGCGTGCGTCGATCGCATTGCGCCAACTGGCCAAAAGCGGCGGGAGAGGACGAGGCGCCCGCTCCCGCCGATCTTCAGGCTCAGGCCTTGGGCGCGGGCTTCACGCCGCCAGCGGTGGTGGCGGTCGTGGTCGCCGGCTTGACCGGGGTCTTGGTGGCAGCAGCAGGCGCCGCGGTAACCGCCGGCTTCACCACGCCATCCGAACCGATGAAGGCCAGGATGTCGTTGGAGAAATCGGTCATCATCGCAGCGATCTTGCGGTTGCGCGACTGCAGCCAGTTGAACGCAAGCACCGCAGGCACGGCGACGAGCAGACCGATAGCGGTCATGATCAGTGCTTCACCAACCGGGCCGGCAACCTTGTCGATCGAGGCCGAACCTTCGATCCCGATGTTGATCAGCGCGCGGTAGATACCGATAACCGTGCCGAGCAGACCGATGAACGGTGCGGTTGCGCCGACCGATGCGAGGAACGACAGGCCACCGGCGAGCGAGGCGTTGATCGTTTCCTGGCTGTGGGCGATGCTGTCTTCGACGTAGCCGACTTCGCTGCCCGCACCGTGCATCTTGGAATGCTGTTCCTGAGCGCGAACTGCGTCTTCGGCCAGCTGACGCCATGCGCTGTTCTTTTCGAACTTGGTGGTGCCATCCTTGAGGCTGGCCGAACGCCAGAACGCCGCTTTGCCCTTCTTGTACTGGTTGATCACCTTGTTCTGTTCGAACAGTTTGGTGAACAGGATGTAGAACGAGCCGACGCTCATGATGATCATCACGGCGAGGATCGACCATGCGACCGGGCCGCCTTCTCTCATGGCTTCAATGAAGCCGAACTTGTTTTCGGGCGCTGCTTCCACCGCCGCGGCAATCAGGGTCATGAACATTGCGAAAATCCTTTTAAAATAGTCCCCATGAGCTGCCCTTGATGCGGGCACATCTCATCATTCCGGATCAGTTGAGTCGATAGGTAATGGTGGTCGCGTAAGAGCCGCTTATCGGATTGCCCGCTGCATCCAGAGCAGCGTTGAAACGAGCGTAACGTTCCATCCCCTGGCAGGCTGCCTCGTCCAGGATCGAGGATCCGCTGGACCGGCTGACCCGGCAGGAGCTTACGCGCCCATCGGGACCGACCTGAACGGCAACGCCGACATTTCCTTCAACTTCTTCACGCAAGGCGCGCGAAGGGTAGTTTTCGGAAATACGACGCGACCAGCGACCGATACCATCCGGCGACAAGGCGCGTGCCTTCGAAGGCGCAGGCGGCGGCGGTGCCGGTGGAGGTGCCGGCGGGGCAAGCGGTGCCGGAGGCGGAATCCTGAGCGCCGGCGGTGCAGGCGGCGGAATGGTCGGTGTCGTCCGGATCTGGGGCGGCGCAGGCGCGATGTTGATCGGCGGCGGCGGCGCGACCGGCGGCGGAGGAGCAACGTCCTGCGGCTGTTCGGGCGGCGGTTCGTCCGGTTCTTCAGGGGGCGGTGGTTCGTCCTCGATGTCTACCGTGGTAACTCGCTCGGCAATTTCCTTCACGGCCGAAATGGCCAGTCCGGAGATCAGCAGATACCCGATCAGAACATGGACAATCGCCACGATAACGATGGAAACGATCTTGTTTCCACTCATCTCTTGGTCAGCGTATGCCATCCAGTCGCTTTCTCTCCATTACTCGGCGTCAGCCAATAGGCTAACACACATCCTCGCCCGACCTTCGATTAAGCCGGGGCGCGAATCCCACAAACTTTTTCCTCCCGACCGGATCATCGAACCAGCCCGGCAAAGGGCCGGATCGCATCCGGAATACCACGTGCATGTTTTACGCAGGCAGTGTGGCATGGGCGCACACCGGAGAAGTCCCCCACACCGGTGCAAGCGTTTCAGGCTTTAACGGTCAACCCGTGGTCAATCAAACGCTTTATCGGTTCAGGTGCAATTCAACGCTCTCGTCCTTCCATGCGCAGCACTGTATCAATGCGACATCACGCGCGACGGGATTCTTGGACGATGGCGACTATTAACGAAAAATTTACGAATAAATACACGAGGTTGAACCTTGCGGTTCTTGCGTGTGCGGGGGCGATCACGGTATCTTGTGCGGATATGGCACAGGGGATGTATCAATCCCCCGTTCAACGCACCGCTTCGCCCGGTTTGGTTGCAACGGGTGCGACTGACGGCCCCACATATGCCGATCTGGTCAGCCTGGCGGACCGTAGTGCGGTGGTGGTGCGCGCACAGATTCGCCGCCAGACCTCGCTCGCGCCAGAGCGTGCCCCCGGTCTCGCGCCCGGTCACGTGCGGCTGTATATAGAGGCGCAGACGCAGGCCTTGATCGCGGGCAATTCCACCCTTGGCGAATCGCTCGTCTATCTCGTCGATGTGCCGGTGGATGCGAAGGGTAAGCCACCCAAGCTGAAAAAGCGTGAGATGGTGCTGTTCGCAAACGTCGCCGGGCGGGGGGAAAAAGGCGCGGTGCAATTGCAGTTGACCGGCAAGAATGCGCAACTCGATTATACCCCTGAACTGGAATCGCGGCTCCGGCCGATACTGTCCGCCCTGATTGCGCGTGATGCCCCGCCGGTGATTACCGGCATCGGCGATGCGCTCGCAGTGCAGGGCACGCTGACCGGAGAATCGGAGACGCAGATATTTCTGGAGACGGAGGACCGTTCGCCGGTTTCGGTGACAGTGCTGCGCCGTCCCGGCCAATCGCCCGTGTGGGGCGTTTCGTGGGGAGAGATCATCGATTCGGCCGCCAGCGCGCCGCAGCCCGGAACGCTGCAATGGTATCGCCTGGCCTGCGCACTGCCGCCAAGCCTGCCGAGCAGCGCAAATCTGGCACGCGACCCGGCAGCGCGTCAGTTGGCAGCGGGCGACTATGCCTTTGTCGTCAGCCAGCTTGGCCCGTGTACGCGCGTCATAACCGAACCCAGCGCCAGCTGACCGTGCTCTGATACGGACGCGCTGCACGCTTGACCAGCGGCGCGGCGCGGTTAAGCGCGCGTATGCGCCGTGCGTATCGCGCGCGGCCATGATGTTCTCGACCCTCTCCAGCCAGGTACCGCACTCATGCCCAGTCACGTCTCCGACCAGTCTGCCGAGCCTTTGCGCGTTGCGATCGCGGGGCTGGGAACAGTTGGTGTCGGGGTCATCCGGCTGCTCGATACCAATCGCGATCTGATCGCCGCGCGCGCCGGGCGTGCCATCGTCGTAACGGCTGTCAGCGCGCTGGACCGCAGCAAGAACCGCGGCGTCGATCACGCGCGCTTCGCGTGGGAAGACGATATGACCGCGCTGGCCGCGCGCGAAGATGTGGACGTGGTGCTGGAACTGGTGGGCGGATCGGATGGCCCCGCGCTCGCCTTGTCGCGCGCCACACTGGCCGCAGGCAAGGGACTGGTAACCGCGAACAAGGCGATGATCGCGCATCACGGACTGTCGCTGGCTGAAACGGCGGAGGCGGCCAACGCCCCGCTCAAATTCGAGGCCGCGGTCGCGGGCGGGATCCCGGTGGTGAAAGGTTTGCGCGAAGGCACCAGCGCCAACGCGCTGACGCGGGTTTACGGCATCCTGAATGGCACCTGCAATTACATCCTGTCTGAAATGGAGGCGACCGGCGCCGATTTTGAGGCTGTGCTCACCGATGCTCAGCGACTGGGCTATGCGGAGGCTGACCCATCGTTCGACATCGAGGGGGTCGATGCTGCGCACAAGCTTTCGATCCTCGCCGCCGTCGGGTTTGGCGCACGGGTGGATTTCCCCAGCGTGCGCACCACCGGCATCGTCGCGGTGCGCGCCGCCGATATCGCACAGGCCGATGCGCTGGGTTTTGTGATACGCCTGATCGCGGAAGCCGATGTGCAGGGCGAGGGACCGGAGGCAGCGCTGCTGCAGCGCGTGCGCCCGTGCCTCGTGGCAAAGGACCATCCGCTCGCCCATGTCGATGGCCCGACCAATGCCGTGGTGGCAGAGGGCAATTTCTCCGGACGCCTGCTGTTCCAGGGCGCGGGCGCGGGCGATGGCCCGACGGCGAGCGCGGTGGTGGCAGATTGCATCGATATCGCGCGCGTGTTCGGCAAGGGCGGAGAGGTGGGCGCGCCGTTCTCCATGCCGGTCGCGCAGCTTGCCCCGCTTCCCCCTGCGGAGCCGGGCGACCGGATCGAGCGGGCCTATATCCGCTTTACCGTCAACGATCGCCCCGGCGTGCTGGCGGAAATCACAGCCGCCATGCGCGACGCCGATGTTTCTATCGAAAGCCTGATCCAGCAGGGGCGCGGGCGCGATGGAGCCGAGGTGCTGGTGGCGATGGTCACGCATGAAGGACCGGAGCGCAACGTCACGCGCGCGCTGGAATTGCTGGATGGCTCCGACAGCCTGACCGCGACCCCGCTGGTGCTGCCGATCCTGCCTGCCTGAGGCCTATTGTGGCCCGATTGGAGGCAAGCCACGCGCAACCCGGTCCGCTTCCGAATCGGGCGGCGCTTCGGGCAATGCGGCGACGTCGATCAGCAGCGCGGGATCGGGCGGTGGCCCTTGTTTCACCGCGATGGTCACGCTGATTACCGAGCCCTCGCCCGGCAACATGATGGTTCCCCCCGCCCCGGCAACATCAACGGGCTGCGACCCCTGCGTGCGCTCGGCATAGCGGCGTGCCCAATCCGCCTTGTCAAAGCCGGGTGCGTCCGGCCCATCGACCCTGCGGCAGACGATGATCTGGTTGGCGATCAGCGCGGCGTCCTGATCCTGCGCACATTGCTCTGCCGCGGCGGGATCGTCAGCCTGCGTGGCCTCGGCAAGCCCTGAAATGTCGAGGTTCAGATGGCCCCCGTCAGGCCGCAGCAGTGGCAGTGCCTGCTCTGGCTGGGCATTCTGCGCGAACGCCTGACCGGATAGTGCGAGCGCCGCAATGGCACCGTGACACAGTGTGGCCCATGCTCCCATGAAACTGCGCCCCCGCATCGCCTTATTCCGGGCTGCGCTGATACGCGGGTGGAGGCAGGCCCAGCGCCTCGCGACGTCTGCGCACTTCGTCCTCCGACAGATTCTCGTCCTGCCCCAGCGGAGGCAGGCCGCGCGCGATCCGGTCTGCGTCGGAACCGGGCGGAGCCTTTGGCAAGGCCTCCACATCGATCAGCAGCGCTGCTTCAGCGGGGCAAGGCGGAATGACACACAGGCCCGAAACCGTGGCGGGCCCACGAAAAATTCCGCCGCCAGCCACGTTTGGCGCAGCGATATCGCCCTTGAACGCGGTTTCCTGCGCGTAGCGTTTCTGCGCCGCATCGCGCGATCCGCTGAAATAATTGCCGTTGTCCTCGCCCAACCTGCGGCAGACCACGATTTCGCCGCTGATCTGGCCCGCGTCGGCATCGTCCTCGCATGCGCGCACCTGCGCCTCGTTCACATCGCCGCGCGGGACAGTGACGGACAGGTCGATGCGCAAGGGACCATCGGCTGGTCCTTCGTCATCGGCATCCGCCTGCGATGGCGCGGCATCAGCCGGCGGCGTCACCACAGCGTCATCCTGCGCGGCCAGAGGGGCGGCAATCAGTATGCCAACTGAAAAAATGAGACTTGCCAGACAGTGTAGTGCAATCGTGCTCGAAAACGGGGCTTGATCGCTCGACAAGTCTGGCTCCTTACGACTAAGCGCAATGTGACAAAAACAAAGCTATCCGAGGGATTAATTCGGCATGAACACCACTCCCAATACCGACGTTCTGGCTGCAAAGGAACCGTCTGGCGAAAACGCCATCGATCGCGTGCTGGTGCTGGAGATGGTCCGCGTGACCGAAGCGGCAGCGGTGGCTGCAGCGCAACTGATCGGGCGCGGCGATGAAAAAGCCGCTGATGCCGCCGCGGTCGAGGCGATGCGGCGCGCGTTCGATGATCTGTACATGGACGGCACGGTCGTCATCGGAGAGGGCGAGCGCGACGAGGCGCCGATGCTGTATATCGGTGAAAAGGTCGGCGGTGCGCCGGGCAAGGGGCCAAAGATCGACATCGCGCTCGATCCGCTGGAAGGAACCACGATCACCGCAAAGGCCGGGCCGAACGCGCTCGCCGTGCTGGCGGCATCGGAAAAAGGCGGCCTGCTGAATGCGCCCGACGTTTACATGGACAAACTGGCGGTGGGGCCGGGTCTGCCGGCAGACATCATCGACCTTGCCAAAACGCCAACGCAAAACGTCGAGGCGGTGGCGGCTGCGCGCGGAGTGAAGCCTTCCGACATAAATGTCTGCGTGCTCGACCGTCCGCGCCATTCCGAACTTATCGCAGAGCTGCGCAGCATTGGCTGCGGAGTATTTCTGATCGGCGATGGCGATGTGGCGGGCGTGATCGCAGTGACCGATCAGGACACCGCGATCGATATGTATATGGGCCAGGGCGGCGCCCCCGAAGGCGTGCTGGCCGCTGCCGCGCTGCGCTGTGTCGGCGGGCAATTCAACGGGCGGCTGGTGTTCCGCAACGACGATGAGAAGGCCCGCGCAAAGCAGTGGGGCATCACCGACCTCGATCGCATTTACAAGCTGGAAGATCTCGCCAGCAGCGACTGCATCTTTGCTGCAACCGGCGTGACCGACGGATCGCTGCTCGCCGGGGTAAAACGCCGCCGCAAATCTACGGGCGCGGTGATCATGACCACCGAAAGCGTCGTCATGCGCGCGTCGAGTGGCACCGTGCGATGGATCCGAGGTGAGCATCGGATTGCACCCCACCGGACGTGAGCCGAGGGTTCGGAGCCGCAACGGTCCTCGCACGCGAAGCAAGGGGCGTGCGCTGGATCAGAGGTGAGCATCGCATTGCGCCGCATCGAACATGAGCTAAGCTGAGGAAGCCCCAACGGTCCTCGCACGCGAAGCAAACGGCGTGCGCTGGATCAGGGGCGAGCACCGGATTGCACCCCACCGGACGTGAGCCGAGACATCTGAGCCTCAACGGTCCTCGCACGCGAGGCAAAGGGCGTGCGGTGGATCAGGGGTGAGCACCGGATTGCGCCCCACCGGACGTGAGCCGAGACATCGGAGCCTGAACGGTCCTCGCACGCGGCGGCACGGAGGTGGGGGGCTCGCGCTGTATCAGGCCAATTGAATGAAGCGGCGACAGGCTTTCAGTTCCATGATAAAACTGCCGTATGAAAAACCTGCTTGCGCAAAGGTATCTCGACCTTCTTGGCTCGATCTACATCTACAACGAGCATCGCGGATACACGGCACTTGACCGGGTGCTTTTGGCGGTAAGGGCCAGGCATCCTCAAGCGACCGAATTCATCGCTGCGATCGAGAAGCACCGCGCGGACGAGCGCAAGCATTATACGATGTTCAAACGCTGGTTTGAATTGCGCAACACCATGCCGATCGCGCTTGATCGCACGTTCGGACACATTGATCGCTTCATAGAGATTACCTTCGGAAGCTCGATCGACAATCTCGATACCGACGCGATCATCGCCAGCGATGAATTGTTCGAGCGGCTCTGCAGGGTTATCTCCCTGACGGAAAAGCGCGGACTGAAGCAGATTGAAGTCCTGCTCAATCACCCGGTCGTGAAGACCGACAAGGCGCTCAAGCGGATTTTTGAAGTGGTTCACCTTGATGAACCGAGCCATTTCGAACCCTACGACAAATGGCTCGCAGAAAATTCCCGCAGCGAGCCAAGCGCCATCGAGCGATGGATCGACCGCATGATCCATTCAGAGTTGTTGTTTATCAAATTGCCGCTGCTGTTTCTGTGGGTCGGGGCGCCGCGGCGCAGCGATTGGCGCGATGCGGCGGAATCCAACCCCCGCCCTGTGCCAAAATCTTCTGTTCCGGTTTCCTGACCGAGCATCGGTGAAGCGCCCATCCGCACGGTAATCGCCCGCTTTTTTACACGCCGCGCAGGCGCAATGCTGTGGCGCAACACCATAGTGAGCACCGGCGTCTTTCTTGTGGGACTGGCAATTTTGTGGCTGTTGGTCGAACAGGCGGAGGTCGATCCCGTCCTGGCGACCGCCATCAGCTTCATCGTTGCCAACAGCATCCATTACGTGTTTGGCCGGGCATGGATATTCGCCGGCACACAAAGGCGGGTATCCACCGGGTATTTGCTGTTTCTCGGCAATGCGGTGGTCGGGCTTTTCGTGACGATTGGCCTGTTCTGGGCATTGATCACATTTACCCCGATGAATTACCTGATTGCGCGGGTGATCGTATCGGTGTTCGCTGGTCTTGCGGTCTTTGCGCTCAACGCTTCCTTCAATTTCAGGCGGCTGTAGCCAGTCAGGCCCGGCCTTCGAGATGGGGCCGTTCCACATTCCACCTGCCTTGCATTGAAATCAGACGCCTTTATGTTACGTCTGTTGGTGGAGATGGGGAAATGACCACGCTTGGCGATCATGTAAATTCCGAACTTGCGCGGGCTGAGCGCGCCGGAAATCCGCGCCGCGCCTTTGCGCATCTTGAACGTGCGCATATCCTGGGCCAGTACTCCACCCGCGACCATGTTCGCGTCCATGTTTCCATGTTGCGCTGGGGCTGGCAGCAGCGCGACTGGCGCGAGATTGCAGGTCAGGTGCTGCGCATCATCGCCGCTGCAACCAAGACAGCGATCGGGTGGATACCGGTGGGCAATACCGGCGGCGCAAATGTCAGCCCGATCAGGCCCATGCCGTTGCCAGACGATCTGGCCGCGATAATCGAGCAGCATCGCCGCTGACCTGCGGACAACTCGGGCGCGCCCCTGTTGCGTTTCCGTGACGCTGGGCTAGGCGGGTTGCACCACTCGCTGCTCGGGGATTCGCACCGATGAAGATCATGTCCGGCAATTCAAACCTGCCGTTGGCGCGCGCGATTGCCGCCTATCTCGAAATCCCGCTCACCGATGCCAGCGTGCGCCGTTTTGCCGACGAGGAAGTGTTCGTGGAAATCCACGAGAACGTGCGCGGGGAGGACGTGTTCATCGTCCAGCCAACGAGCTTTCCGGCGAACGACAACCTGATGGAACTGCTGATCTGCATCGATGCGCTGCGGCGCGCATCGGCCAAGCGGATCACCGCGGTGGTGCCGTATTTCGGATACGCCCGGCAGGATCGCAAACCCGGCCCGCGCACGCCGATCTCGGCCAAGCTGGTGGCGAACCTCATTACCGAAGCGGGCGCCGACCGGGTGCTGGCGGTGGACCTGCACGCGGGGCAGATTCAGGGCTTTTTCGATATTCCGACCGATAACCTGTACGGCGCGCCGGTGATGGCGGCTGATATTCAGGCGCGCTACGGCGATCAGGATCTGATGGTCGTCTCCCCCGATGTGGGCGGCGTGGTGCGCGCGCGCGCGCTGGCAAAGCGGCTGGACAACGCTCCGCTCGCCATCGTTGACAAGCGCCGCGACCGTCCGGGCGAGAGCGAGGTAATGAACATCATCGGCGACGTGTCTGGGCGCCATTGCGTGCTGATTGACGATATCGTCGATTCGGGCGGCACGCTATGCAACGCCGCCGATGCGCTGCTTGCGGGCGGGGCGAAATCGGTCGCGGCCTATATCACCCACGGCGTGCTGTCGGGCGGCGCGGTGGCGCGCATCGACGGGTCGCAATTGCAGGAGTTGGTCACCTCGGATTCGATCCGCCCAACGGACGCAACCGCCGCCTCTGCCAAGATCCGCATCCTCACAATCGCGCCCCTGCTGGGAGAAGCGATCCGGCGGATTGCGGACGAAAGCAGCGTGTCGAGCCTGTTTGACTGATGTTCGACCCGGCTGAGGTCCGGGAAGTTCTGATCGGCGCGGCCCGCAGCGGGAACGCGCTGACCTACAGCCAGATGCTGAGCCTGCTAGGCTACCAGTTTACCCGCCCGAAAATGCGCAGTCTGTGCAAGGTGCTCGACGCCATCGACGAGGATGGGCGGATCGCGGGTGAGCCGGGGCTGGCGGTGCTGGTGGTGCGCCAGTCTGACGGGTTGCCGGGGCAGGGCTGGTTCGTGTCGCGCTCGCATCTGGCGGATGATCTGCCGGGCACATGGCCGCTCGATTGGGAAGGCCCCGCCGCGCGCGAATACGTGAAACTGCATCAGCGGATCGCGTTCGATTACTGGCGCACCGCCTGACCGCCGCCGATCAGGCCCGCCACGGATAGTTGGGCTGCGCGCGCCCGAGCACTTCGAGCCTGCGCGATTGCCGCGCTTCCAGCGTCAGGGTCATGAATGGCTGCGGCGTGCGCGCGAACTGGCGCGGGGTGGTGCCGAAAAAGTGGCGGAATTCGCGGATCATGTGGCTCTGATCGAAAAACTTGAGCGCGGCTTCCTCCGCCTCGCTGTCATTCGCCACACCAAGGAGGTGCGAGGCGATGTCGAGCGCCCGCGCGCGGCGAAGCACCTGCGTAGCGGACTGGCCATAGGCGCGCTTGATCTGCCGTTCGAGCCGCCGCCGCTCGATCGCGTGTTCCTCGGCAAAATCGCCAAGGTTGAGATTGGGGTCGGCAAACACCGCTTTGTCGAAGGCGGCAATGACCGGATCCGGCTCCTTCGCTCCGGAAAGCTCAAGCAACTTGCGCACCAGTTTTTCCGCCACCTTCAGCCAGCGTTCGGGCTCCCCCGCAGGGTCATACCATTCAAGCATTTGTTCGCTGCGGCCCCAATCCCTGTCGCCGTAGATGTGATCGTAAAGGATGATCCGGTCGAGCGTGTCTTCGACCCGCGGCCCCTGAAGTGCAGACATTGCGCCGGGTTTCAATGCCACGCCGACGCTCGCAAAACTGCCGCTGACACTCACCTCCATCCGCTTGGTCTGCGCGCCGAACAACAGCGCCGACGGGCCGTAGCGACCCACACCGTCGCGCGTGCGTGCCGTCCAATCGCCCGAAAACAGCACTCGCATGACGGGTGTGTCGGAAATCAGCCCGCAATGGATCATTACGCCGGGATCCGTCTCAACCTTGGTAGCATAGACCCGCGCCACCCAAGGGGCGAGATCATCGGCGGGCGCACGGTTGTTCGACAGCGGCTCGCCATTGTGGGTGTGGCCGAGGGCCGAGCGCCATTCGGGGCTTGCCGGGACGAATTCCTGTCCGCTCTTTTCGACCCCCATTGATGGTGCGCCCCGCCAAAATTGTTGTTTGGCCCGTTGAACCGGCCGATTGGTCCAGCACCCGTTCTGCCCGAAGCGCGCCCTGCCGGGGTTATTCTAGCGAAGTTTGGCGCACAATGCGACATCTTCGACCGACCGTCCAATAAGCGCTTGCGATTGCGCGCAGCTTGGCCGAACGGGAGCGGGATGACTGATAAGGATTTCGCGCTGGCCAACGCCCTTGCCGATGCCGCTGGCAGCGTTATCCGACCGCTGTTCCGGGGCGAATGGGCGCACGATCGCAAAGCCGATCGATCCCCTGTAACCGAAGCGGACCGCGCCGCAGAGGCCGCCATGCGCAAGCTGATCGAGGCGCGCTTTCCCGATGATGGCATCATCGGTGAGGAATACGGCCTCCGCAACGAAGGCGCCGCGCGCCAATGGGTGCTCGATCCGATCGACGGCACGATCAGTTTCATGGCGGGCCGCCCGATATTCGGCACGCTGATCGCGCTGATGCAGGATGGCTGGCCGGTTCTGGGCTTGATCGACCAGCCGGTTTCGCGCGAGCGCTGGGTCGGGCGGATCGGAGAGGGCACGACCTTCAACGGCAAGCCGATCCGCACTCGCCCCTGCGCCGATGTGATCGGGGCGAGCCTGGCGACCAGCAGCCCGCATTACTTTACAGCGCAGCAGGCCGATCCGTATATGTCGCTGGCGCAGGTTGTGGGCGGCAACACCCGGCAGAGCGCAATCATCTATGGCGGGGACTGCTACAATTACGGCCTGCTGGCGAGCGGCCATCTGGACATCGTGTGCGAGGCGGGTCTGGCGATCCATGATTACGCCGCGCTGGTTCCGATTGTAGAAGGCGCGGGCGGCACGATGAGCGACTGGCAGGGCAACCCGCTCGACGCACAAAGCGACGGCACCGTCATCGCGCTGGGCGATCCGGCCCGGCTGGAAGACGTGCTGGAGGCGATGGGGTGATCTTCCACCCCGGTAAAAGGACACAGATATGCCGCACTTGAACACCAGCGGCATCACCGCCTGGACCCCTGCCGAACTGCCCGATCTTTCCGGGCAGCGCTTCATCATAACCGGCGGCAATTCGGGCATCGGGCTGGAGGCAGCGCGGCTGCTCGCCACGCACAACGCCGACGTCGTGATCGCCGTGCGCAATGCGGACAAGGGCAGGCGCGCGCTGGCGGGACTGGTCAATCTGGGCGGTGGCCAATGCGACATGCTGACGATGGACCTGGCAGATATGGCATCCATCCGCGCCGCCGCGGCAGAGGCGCAGGAGCGGTTTGGCCCGATCACCGCGCTCATCAACAATGCCGGGGTGATGCAAACGCCCAAACAGAAGACCGTCGATGGGTTCGAAATGCAGTTGGGCACCAATCATCTGGGCCACTTCCTGTGGACCGTGCTGATGTTCGGGCAGCTTGATCCGGCGGAAGGCCGTGTGGTGAGCGTCGCCAGCATCATGCACAAATTCGGGCGGATCAATTTCGATGATCTGATGATGGAGCGGGGCTATAACCCCAATTCCTCCTACAACAGGTCAAAACTTGCCAATCTCATGTTTGCGCTGGAGATGCACCGGCGGCTGGTGGCGGCGGGATCGCCCGTCAAATCCATCGCGTGCCATCCGGGCTATTCGGACACGCCGCTGCAAGGCAAGGTCGGCAATCCGCTGTTCAAGGCGGTCTATGCCGTGTCCAACGCCGTGTTTGCGCAAGCCGCAGCGCGCGGCGCATGGCCCACCGCGCTGGCAGCGGCTGATCCACGCGCGGTGAGCGGCGGGTATTACGGCCCCACCGGCTTCTTCGACGCGCGCGGCCCGGTTGGAGACAGCGATGTGGAGGCCCGCGCGCTCGACAAAGAGGTTGGCCGGCGATTGTGGGAAGCAAGCGAGGAACTGGTGGGAGAGCGGTTCCTGTCGTGAGCGCGCAGCATGACAGCTCGCCTCGGCTTTCCTAGTCACCTCGCGCTTTCCTACTCGCCTGGTGTCTGTCAGCGTGCAATTCATGACCCACGCACCCCGTCCTGCCCCGCGCACTGATCGCCTCAATCGATCAAACGTCGTCCCTGTAATCGATCCGATTTCGCAGCCTGGACAGTGTGTCAGGTGCGTCACCCGCCCCGCAATTGCGACGAACCGAGTGGGTATTGTCGAACCCAGCGTCGGGTGCGCATTTGCGCCAAAACCCTTGCCAATCGGCACGTCCGGCCGTAAAGGCCCGCTCTTCAATGACACGAATCAACCGACCGGCCTGGCGAAAAGGGCTGCCAGGGCTGGCCAAACGTGTCTTCTGATAAAGGAGATGAAAATGCCCAAACTGAAGACCAAGAGCGGTGTGAAGAAACGCTTCAAGATCACCGCAACCGGCAAGATCAAGCATGGTGTCGCGGGCAAGCGCCACCGCCTGATCAGCCACAATGCGAAGTATATCCGCCAGAACCGTGGCACTTTCGTGCTGTCCGACGCCGACACCAAGACGGTGAAGAAATGGGCGCCGTACGGGCTTGATTAAGCGCTTGGCCTAGCCAGCCCGCTCCCCCGCCCTTCCACCCGGAATGATACCGGGCAGGATCCGGGTGGAAGGGCGGGGGAGCGGGCCGGTGCCGAAACTCCCAAAAGACACAAGGATATACTCACATGCCACGCATTAAACGCGGCGTTACCACGCGCCAGAAGCACAAGCGGATACTCGATCAAGCCAAGGGCTATCGCGGCCGCCGCAAGAACACCATCCGCATCGCGCGTCAGGCCGTCGAAAAGGCCGGCCAGTACGCCTATCGCGACCGCAGGATCAAAAAGCGCAATTTCCGCGCGCTCTGGATCCAGCGCATCAATGCAGCCGTCCGCGCCGAAGGCCTCACCTACTCGCAGTTCATGCACGGGGTGAAACTGGCCGGGATCGAACTCGACCGGAAAGTCATGGCCGATCTCGCCATGAACGAAGGCGCGGCGTTCCAGACGATCATCGCTCAGGCGAAGTCGGCACTGCCCGCATAAGGGCACCCGACACTTTCCTACACCTGTCCGCTGCGGCTATGCCGTAGTGTTCAGGCAGTGCACACTGTGAAAGGGCGGCCTTGCAAAAGGTCGCCCTTTCGCGTTTGTCGCTGTCAGTTGCTTTGGGAAAGTTGGAGTATGAATTCGGCAGGTCAGAATACCGGCCATGGTGCAAGTGTGGGTGCGCTTGGTTTCCGGCCGGAGATAGAGGGCCTGCGCGCGGTCGCGATTGTGCCGGTGCTGCTGATCCATGCGGGCTTCACCCAGTTTCCCGGCGGGTTCTTGGGCGTGGACGTGTTCTTCGTCATCTCCGGTTACCTGATTACGCGCATCATTTTCGCGGACATGGAGAACGGGCGCTTCTCGCTCTCGCGGTTCTATGCGCGGCGGTTTGCGCGGCTTGGCCCGGCGCTGTGGGCGATGCTGGCGGCGGTGCTGCTGGCCGGGCTTTGGCTGCTGCTGCCAAGCGACTGGCCAGCGCTGACGCAAGAGGCGATCTGGGCGGCGGGCTTTGCCGCAAACCTCAATTACTGGACGACGACCGACTATTTCGCGACGCATGAGACAGCGCTGCTGCTGCACACATGGTCGCTGGGCGTGGAGGAGCAGTTCTATCTGTTCTACCCACTGGCGCTCATCGCCCTTCAGCGCTGGTGGCCGGGGCACAAGACGGCGGCACTGGCGGTGCTGGCGGGCGCATCGTTTGCGCTGTGCCTGTGGCTATCCAGCGCCGCACCGCAGGCCGCGTTCTACCTGTTTTCAGCCCGTGCGTGGGAGATGGCGCTGGGCGGTCTGGTGGCCGTGAAAGCGGGGCCGAGCATCACTGTGCCTTGGCTGCGCGCGACGCTTGGCATGGCGGGGCTGGCGATGATCGCGCTGGGCGTGCTGGCCATTGACCAGCTTGGCACATTTCCCGCGCCTGCCGCATTGCTGCCCTGCATCGGCACCACGATGGTGATTGCCTATGGCTCTCGTGGGCCGGTGCGGGCGGTCTTGTCGGTGGAGCCGATGCGCTGGGTCGGGCGGATATCGTATTCCGCCTATCTTTGGCATTGGCCGATGATGGTGTTCTGGCGGCTGGAATATGGTGTGCTGCAGGACCGCTGGACCCGCGTCGCACTGGTGATCGCAGCGTTGTTGGCGGGAGCGTTGTCCTATTCCGCGATTGAGCGACCCGGCCAGCGCGCGCTCCATTCGGTATCGCGCCGCACGGTGTTCCGTATCGGGATCGCCTGCGTGGCCGGGATATCGGCGCTTGCGCTGGTGGGTCTGGCGCTGGCTCCGCGTTTGTCCGATGGACCGGCGGCGAGGATGGCGGCGGCGCTCGATGCAAAAGCGGATGAGCGGCGAGTGGAACAATTTCGCATGGGCACCTGTTTCGGGACCGAACTCGAACTTGAACGCTGTGTACAACCGATTGGCGACGGGCGCGACGTTGTGGTGATGGGCAGCAGCTATGCCGCGATGCTGTGGCGCGCGCTGGCAGAGGGCAATCCCGGCCTGCGGGTGCATCAGGCGACGGTGCTGGGATGCAATCCGGTCATCGAAGGCGCGCGGGACGGTGTAGGTGAGGGCACCTGCGCGCAAATCTATGCCCGCGTGTTCGACCTCGCCCGCGCGGGCAAGGTCGCGCATATCGTGCTTGCCTCGCGGTGGGAGGCGACGGACGCGCCTGCGCTGGCCGCGACCATCCGGGCAATGCGTGGCGCGGGAGTAGAAGTTACAGTGATCGGCCCGCCGGTCGAATATCAGCAATCTTTCCCGCGCGTGCTTGCAATAGCGGAGCGGCGCGGCGATCCTGCCTATATCGAAGCGATGCGGCGATCGGAACGCGACGCGATCGACCCGGTGCTCGCAGAGGCGGTGAAGCGGGCTGGCGGGCGATATGTGTCGCAAATCGCACGGGAATGCCCGGTGACGCGCTCAGGCCGCAAGTGCTATCACTTCGCATCCGACGGGCTGCCGATCCACTATGATACCGGTCATCTGACACCGCAGGCGGCACGCGATCTGATCGACGCAATCGGGCCGCTATAGGCGGTGCGATTGTACGGAAGCGACATTTCGGTTGTAGAAACGCGGCAGGACCGGCATGTTGGCATCCATGGGGGACTCGCGCCATCGCATCGGCCACCCAACTGGTCAAATCCCTGGCCCACCAGCCGTGGTCAGCCAATTCCACTCGCCTCCGTCCCAGTTCGACGGTTGTTTCACGACATTCTACCACGTCACTCTCGAAGCCGGAGCAGACGGGGTCGTGTGCGATCACCTGCTGCCCGAATGGTCGAACCTGCGCTTTTTCTCAGGCTCTTTTCCCGAGGCAGAGATCGGAGCCACCAGCGTCACCAATGCCCGGTTCGTCGCCACGGGGCCAAGCTCGCGTCCATGCCGCTTCGTGCTGGGAACATCGCGAATGTGGGGCGTTGGCCTGTTACCGCTGGGCTGGGCGCGGTTGATCGCAGCGGATGCATTCGAGCTTGCAAACACGATCAGCGACGGTGCGACTCATCCAGCGTTTGCCCGGTTCGACGGTCTTTCCAAGATCCTGTGCGACCCGCAAATAGATCCCGACACACAGCTAACCGTGCTGACCGAACAGCTGGAACGATTGATGAGGCCGCATCGTGACGAGGCGCGGATCGTGAAGGTACATACCCAATTGGTAACGGGCGAACACACGCAGGTCAGCGAACTTGCCAGCCGATGCGCAATGAGCGTGCGGACGCTGGAGCGGATATGTCGCCGCCATTTCGGATTTACGCCCAAACTGCTGATGCGGCGTCAACGCTTCATGCGGAGCCTGTCGAGCTTCATGTTGAATGAGGCAACGCGCGGGACCGGTCGCTGGACCGAGGCAATGGACGGCGATTACCACGATCAGGCGCAATTCACGCGCGAGTTTCGCGAATTCATGACGATGCTGCCGAGCGAATATGCCGCGCTGGATCACCCCATCCTGGCGTCATTCATGGAAGCGCGCGCCCGTATCTGGGGCAGTGCGGCGCAGACGCTGGATTCTCCCGACGACGATCACGGGTCGCCTCCGCGCCGCCTGAACAATTGACAACCCTCATGACGCAATCGTGTTCGGGCAGCTGCACGGCTGCACGATCCGACCGTATCTTGTCCATCATGCGCTGATCGACCCCGCCGACTGATGCAGCGCAAGGCCGGGACCGGACCCCGAAGGCAAACGCTCTTTGCATGTGGGAGCGATTGGCGCTAGCGGCTGCGCTGAATTTGGAAACGAGTTGATGACCGATCTGACAACCGAAAAACAGGCGGCGTTGGAAGCGATTGCCGCCGCGGGAAACCTTGACGCGCTGGACGAACAGCGCGTGGCGGCGCTTGGCAAGAAGGGCTGGGTCAGCCTTGCGCTCAAGACGCTCGGGCAGATGAGCCCGGAAGAGCGCCAGCAGGCCGCGCCCGCCATTCAGGCGGTGCGCGCCGAGATTGCCGATGCTCTCGACCAGCGCAAGGTCGCGCTGGAAGAGGCCGCACTTGACGAGCAGTTGGCGCGCGAGACGATCGATCTCACCCTGCCCGCTGCCGAAATGCCGCGCGGTTCAATCCATCCGGTCTCTCAGGTGATGGACGAGCTGGCGGAAATCTTCGCCGACCTGGGCTTTGCGGTCGCGACAGGGCCGGAAATCGAGGATGACTGGCACAATTTCACCGCGCTCAACATGGACGAAAGCCACCCCGCGCGCGCGATGCACGACACGTTCTACTTTCCGGACGGGCTCTCGAATAGCGAAGCGGTAGGGCAAAATACATCGCCCTCAAGCAGCGAAGCGGTAGGGCAAAATACATCGCCCTCAAGCAGCGAAGCGGTAGGGCAAAATACATCGCCCCCAAGCAGCGAAGCGGTAGGGCAAAATACATCGCCCTCAAGCAGCGAAGCGGTAGGGCAGAAAAGAATGCTGCTGCGCACGCACACTTCGCCAGTGCAGATCCGCACGATGAAGCAAGTTGCCAAGGCCAATCCCGGCGGCGCGCCGATCCGCATCATTGCGCCGGGCCGCGTCTATCGTTCGGACAGTGACGCGACCCACACGCCAATGTTCCATCAAGTCGAGGGGCTGGTGATCGACCGGGGTATTCATCTCGGCCACCTCAAATGGACGCTGGAAACCTTCCTCAAGGCCTATTTCGAGCGCGACGATATCGTCCTGCGCCTGCGCCCCTCTTACTTCCCCTTTACCGAGCCCTCGGTCGAGGTTGATGTCGGTTATGCCAATGAAAACGGACGCCGCGTGGTCGGCGGATCGGGCGATGATCCGGGGCATGACTGGATGGAGCTGCTCGGCAGCGGGATGGTGAACCGCCGCGTGCTAGAAATGAGCGGTTTCGATCCCGATCAGTGGCAGGGCTTTGCGTGGGGGCTGGGCGTCGACCGGCTGGCCATGCTCAAATACGGAATGGACGATCTGCGCGCTTTCTTTGACGGCGATCCGCGCTGGCTCCAGCATTACGGCTTCTCACCCTACGATCAGCCGACGATTTCGGGCGGAGTGGGAGCGCGGCCATGAAATTTTCGATGACATGGCTCAAGGATCACCTTGAGACCGAAGCCAGCTTGCAGGAAGTGCTCGATACGCTGAACGCCATCGGGCTCGAGGTTGAGGGCGTTGAAGACCCGGCGGAACGTCTGGCGGGCTTCACCGTCGCGCACGTGCTGACCGCCGCGCCGCACCCGGATGCGGACAAGCTGCAAGTGCTCACCGTCGATACCGGCACCGGCGATCCGCTGCAGGTCGTATGCGGCGCGCCCAACGCACGTGCAGGCATGAAAGGCGTGCTGGGCCAGCCCGGCGCAATTGTCCCTTCAAACGGAATGGAGCTACGCAAAAGCGCCATTCGCGGGGTGGAATCCAACGGCATGATGTGCTCCGTGCGCGAGCTTGAGCTGGGCGAGGAACACGACGGTATCATCGAATTGCCCGACGATGCGCCGGTCGGATACAGCTTTGCCGATTATCACGGTTCATCGCCGATCATAGACGTCGCAATTACGCCCAACCGGCCCGATTGCATGGGCGTATATGGCATCGCCCGCGATCTGGCGGCGGCGGGTCTGGGGACGCTGAAACCGATCGCTTTTCCCGCATTCGAAGCGGCAGGCGCGTGCCTGGTGGAAATCCGCACGGACGATCCGGAAGGGTGCCCGGCATTCTATGGCCGCGTCATCACCGGCGTCACCAACGGCCCCTCGCCCGATTGGCTGCAACAGCGTCTGAAAAGCGCAGGCCAGCGACCGATTTCGTTGCTGGTGGACCTGACCAACTACCTGATGCTGGCGTTTGGTCGCCCCGCGCACGTGTATGATCTGGCAAAGCTGACTGGCGCGGTCGTTGCGCGGCGGGCGAAGCCGGGTGAGCAGGTGCTGGCGCTGAACGAGAAAACCTACACGCTCGATGAAAGCATGGTGGTGATCGCGGACGACAGCCAGGTCCACGACATTGCCGGTATCATGGGCGGTGAGCATTCGGGCGTCTGCGATGACACCACCGACGTGCTGTTGGAAATCGCCTATTTCGCTCCCACGCGCATTGGCGTGACCGGGCGAAAGCTGGGCCTTTCCAGCGATGCGCGCACGCGGTTTGAACGCGGGGTCGATCCGGCATTTCTGGCCGACGGGCTGGATTTGCTGACCGGGCTGATCGTGGAACTGGCGGGCGGCACTGCCAGCGAAGCTGTCCATGCAGGTTCGCCGCCGAGCGAGCCGAAAGTCGTACCATTGGACACCGGACTGACTGCGCGGCTGGGCGGTGTGGATGTGCCAGCCGATGAACAAAAGCGTATTCTCGAAAGCCTCGATTTTGCGGTGGCTGACGATTGGCAGATCACCTGCCCGCTGCGCCGCCACGATATCGAGGGGCCAGCCGATCTGGTCGAGGAAGTGGTTCGCATCCACGGGCTCGACAAGGTCGAAAGCGTCGCGTTGCCGCGCACGGACGGCGTCGCTCGCCCCACCGCGACACCGCAGCAGCAAATGGAGCGCAAACTGCGCCGCGCCGCGGCGGGCAGCGGTCTGCAAGAGGCGGTGACCTGGTCGTTCCTCCCGACGCCGGCGGCAGAGCACTTCGCGTCTTACGATCAAAAGCTGTGGCTACTCGAAAACCCGATCAGCGAGGACATGAAGGCGATGCGCCCCTCGCTGCTGCCCGGATTGGTGATGGCGGCGAAACGCAACGCCGATCGCGGCGCGGACACGACACGTCTGTTTGAGCTGGGGCGGCGATATTTCCGCAAGGCCGATGGCACGAGCGACGAGCGCGCAACGCTGGGCGTGGTGTTGGCGGGTGAGAAAACCCCGCGCGGCTGGAACATGAGCAAGGCGACGATGTTCGACGCCTTCGATGCCAAAAGCGCAGCGCTGGCCTTGCTTGGCGAGGCTGGCGCGCCGATCGACAAGTTGATGGTAATGGGAGAGGCGGGTCCGCAATTCCACCCCGGCCAGTCGGCCACGCTGCGCCTTGGGCCAAAGAATGTGCTGGCGCGGTTCGGGATGCTGCATCCCGCGACGCTCAAGGCATTCGACATGGATGGACCCGGCAATGGGCCGGTGGCGGCGGTCGAACTGTTCCTGGATGCGATCCCCGCAAAAAAGAGCGCTGCCGGGTTCACGCGCGACACCTACACGCCGGCCGCGTTGCAGGCGGTGACCCGCGATTTCGCGTTTGTTGTGCCGGGTGAGTTGGCAGCGGAAAATTTGCTGAAGGCAGTGCGCAGCTCGGACAAGGCCAACATTGTTGCGGCGCGTGTCTTCGACCTGTTCACGGGTCAAGGCATCCCCGAAGGCAAGAAATCGCTCGCCATCGAAGTCACGCTGCAACCGCAGGGTGCAAGCTACAAGGACGCCGATCTGAAAGCGATTTCGGAAAGTATCGTTGCGGCCGCGGCAAAACAGGGGGCGGAACTGCGCGGATAACTCGCGTTCCGAAACCTCATGTCCAACAGAAGAACCTTCGCCATCATTTCGCACCCCGATGCGGGCAAGACCACACTGACCGAAAAGCTGCTGTTGCAAGGCGGCGCGATCCACCTTGCAGGTGAAGTGAAGGCGCGCGGGGCTGCGCGGCGGGCGCGGTCTGACTGGATGAAGATCGAACAGCAGCGCGGTATCTCTGTCACGTCCTCGGTGATGACGTTCGAACGCGACGGCGTAACATTCAACCTGCTCGATACGCCGGGGCACGAGGATTTCTCCGAGGACACTTACCGCACGCTCACTGCCGTCGACAGCGCGATCATGGTGATCGACGCGGCCAAGGGGATCGAGCCGCAGACGCGCAAGCTGTTCGAAGTGTGCCGCCTGCGCAGCGTGCCGATCATCACCTTCGTCAACAAGGTTGACCGTGAAGGCCGCGACCCGTTCGAGACGATGGACGAGGTTGCTGATATGTTGGCGCTCGATGTCAGCCCTCAAGGTTGGCCGATTGGCATGGGCGGCCAGTTCAAGGGCGTGCTCGACTTCGCATCGGGCACCGTCAGTCGCCCCGAAGGCCCGTCAAAGGAGTTTCTGGGCCGCCGCGATAGCGATCCCGAAATCCCCGAAGAGCGCATCGAGGAGATTGAGCTGGCGCGCATTGGCTATCCCGAATTCGATCTGGAGGCCTATCGCAATGGCGATCTGACGCCGGTTTATTTCGGATCAGCGCTCAAGAACTTTGGCGTGACAGAACTGATCGAAGCCATCGCCCGTATCGCCCCGCCACCGCGCCCGCAGCCTGCTGGCGAAACCGTGATCGAGCCGGACCGGGACGAAGTGACAGGCTTCATCTTCAAGGTGCAGGCCAACATGGACCCCAATCACCGCGACCGGATCGCGTTTATGCGGCAGGTTTCGGGTACCTTTAAGCGCGGCATGAAGCTGACGCCCTCAGGGCTGGGCAAACCCATCGCCATCCATTCGCCGATCCTGTTCTTCGCGCAGGACCGCGAGATTGCCGACACCGCAGAGGCAGGCGATATCATCGGCATCCCCAATCACGGCACCCTGCGCGTGGGCGATACCCTGTCGGAAAAGAACGAGGTGCGGTTCACCGGCCTGCCCAACTTTGCGCCGGAAATCCTGCGCCGCGTGCAATTGAAAGACCCGACCAAGACCAAGCAATTGCGCAAGGCGCTCGACGATCTTTCCGAAGAGGGGGTGATCCAGGTTTTCTACCCCGAGATCGGCGCCAACCACATCGTCGGCGTGGTCGGCCAGCTTCAGCTTGAAGTGCTGATCGCCCGGCTGGAAGCGGAATACAAAGTTGAGGCAGGGCTGGAAGCATCGCCCTTTTCCACCGCGCGCTGGATCAAGGGTGAGCAAGCTGCGCTGGATGCGTTCGAGAGTTTCAACCGGCCCAACCTTGCGCGCGACCGCGATGGCGATCTGGTGTTCATGGCCAAGAGCCCTTGGGACGTGAATTATCAGGTCGAAAAGAACCCCGAGCTGAGCTTTTCCGCGACCAAGGAGCGATAGGCTTGCGGCGCGCGCAACTTCGCGCCAAAGCCGCAACCCTATGAACAGCGCCTCTCCCACTTCGCAAACCTTTATCTCGCAGCGCCTGCGCCTCAATTACGAGGATTGGGCCATCACCGAGGAGGACCGGGCCAAGCCGCCGCTGGTGCTGGTGCATGGCGGGCGTGATCATGCGCGCAGCTGGGACTGGACGGCAGAGGCGTTGCGGGCGGATTACCACGTCGTTGCAATGGACCACCGCGGCCACGGCAACAGCGACTGGGTGTCCGACGGCAATTATTCCAGCGGCGATATGGTCTATGACCTCGCCCAGCTTATCCATCAGCTTGGCGCCGGTCCGGTGCGGATCGTGGCGCATTCGATGGGGGGCAATGTTGCCCTGCGGTATGCCGGGACATTCCCCGACATGGTCACGAAGCTGGTCGCAATCGAAGGGCTTGGGCCGTCGCCCGAATGGAAGGCAAAGGAGCGCGCCACTCCCTATCCCGAACGGCTGGCCGAATGGATCGAGAAAAAGCGCAAGGCTGCCGGACGCACCCCGCGCAAATACGACACCATCGAAGCGGCCTTTGCCCGGATGATCGAGGAAAATTCGTATCTGACAAAGGATCAGGCCCGCCACCTGACTGTCCATGGCGTCAATCGCAACGAGGACGGCACTTACAGCTGGAAATTCGACCCGCACCTCAACGTCTGGGGTGTGGAAGATATCGCTGATGAATTCATCGAGGCCACGTGGGGCGCGATCACCTGCCCTACGCTACTGTTGTATGGTGCGGACAGCTGGGCTTCCAATCCGGAGCGCGATGGCCGGGTCAAGCATTTCAACAATGCGCAAGTGATCGAATTCGAAAAGGCGGGCCACTGGCTTCACCACGATCAGTTCGATAAGTTTATCGGAGTCCTGCGCGACTTCCTATGATGCGGCACCCCTGACGGAGACTTTTTATGGCTGATTTTTCCGACACGCTCGATGCAAAGCATTTGGCGATGATCGAAAAGCAGCCGGTGTTTTTTGTCGCCACAGCTGCGCCTGATGCGCGGATCAATCTCAGCCCCAAGGGGTATGACGCGTTCCGGGTGCTGTCGCCCGCGCAAGTCGCCTACCTCGATCTGGGCGGGTCTGGCAACGAGACGCACGCCCATCTCGCCGCGGATGGCCGCATCACCATCATGTTCTGCAATTTCGACCGGCCCGCACTGATCCTCAGGATTTATGGCCGGGGCACGCCGGTATTGCCGCAGGACGCCGAGTGGGATGCGCTGGCAGCGCATTTCACGATGCTGCCCGGCACCCGACAGATTTTCCTGATCGACGTCGAAAGCGTGCAGACATCGTGCGGTTGGGGTGTGCCGTTCATGGAAATGCAGTCAGAGCGCGAAACGCTCAAAAAAGCGCATCGGCAGTCCGATCCGGCGAAATGGGCGGCAAAGATGGCAAAACGCACCCTCAGCATTGACGGATTACCGACGCGCGCGACCGATCGTTACATTTCAGGCGAGTGATGAGCGGCGCATCGACACGATGACTGCCTAAAAAGTAATCAAAAGGTTAAAATTAAGGCAGGGTTCTGCCTCACCTTGTATTCCGCCACTCATTTTCCGTTGCGGAACGCGTGGTGCGCCGCGTGTGGCACAAGTCTTGCTGCGTGCTGCGAAGGGTCAGCCGACCCGTTCCAAATGCCGATCAAAATCAGGGGAAGCAGGCTATGAAGTTCATCATCGCCATTATAAAACCGTTCAAACTCGACGAGGTCCGCGAGGCTCTTGGCAGTATCGGTATTGCGGGCATGACCGTATCCGAGGTCAAGGGATTTGGGCGCCAGAAGGGGCAGACCGAGATTTATCGGGGTGCCGAGTATTCGACGAACATGCTTCCCAAGGTGAAGCTGGAAATTGCCGCCAGCGATGAAGTCGCGGCGCAGGTGGTCGAAACGATCCAACAAATCGCGAACACGGATGCGATCGGGGACGGCAAGATCTTCGTTCTCGAACTGGCGTCCGCCACCCGCATCCGCACCGGTGAGACCGGCGAAACCGCACTGTAAAGGAGGCAAACAGATATGACACATATGCTTGCAAAACTTGCCATCCTCGCCACCGGTTCGATTGCGTTGGTGGAGCCTGCCCTCGCGGCGGCAGTTGCCGATGCGGTGCCGGTAGCGCCCATGGGCGAAGCGGCCGAGGTCGTCGCCGAAGCCGCCGCTGCAGTGCCCAATCCGGGCAACAACGCCTGGATGATGACATCAACCGTGCTGGTGATGCTGATGATCCTGCCGGGCCTCGCGCTGTTCTATGGCGGTCTGACGCGGTCGAAAAATATGCTATCCACGATGACGCAGATCGGCGCCACGGCCAGTCTTGCGATGATCATCTGGGTGATGTGGGGATACAGCCTCGCATTCGGTGATACGACCTATGAAGGCACTTTGGGTCTGTTTGTGAGCGGGGGGAGTTACTTCCTATCCGGGACCGACCTTACCAGTACCGCTGCAACGTTCACCGATGAAGTCATCAGCAAATATGTCTTCATCAGTTTCCAGATGACATTCGCGGCGATCACCGCGGCGCTGATCCTGGGTGCGACGGCAGAGCGGATGAAATTTGGCGCAGTAATGATGTTCGTGCCGATCTGGCTCACCATCGTCTATTTCCCGATTGCGCACATGGTGTGGGCCGGCGGCGGGTTGCTGTTTGAGGATGGCGCGCTCGATTTTGCAGGCGGCACGGTGGTTCACATCAACGCCGGTGTTTCGGGCCTGGTACTCGCCTACCTGCTGGGCAAACGTCGCGGCTGGCCGCAGGAACCAATGCCTCCGCACAATCTGGTCATGACGATGATCGGTACCGGCCTCCTTTGGGTGGGTTGGTTTGGCTTTAACGCCGGGTCCGCCCTCGAAGCCGATGGCGCGGCAGGTCTCGCCATGATCAACACCTTTGTCGCGACCGCCGCTGGCGGCCTGACGTGGATGGTCGTTGAGCGGATGGCGGGGCACAAGGGATCGGCGCTGGGCTTTTGCTCAGGCGTGATTGCGGGTTTGGTCGCGGTGACTCCGGCAGCCGGGAACAGCGGGCCATTTGGCGCGATCCTGCTGGGCATCATATCCTCTGGCGTGTGCTATTTCTTCGTCGCTACGGTGAAGGCGAAACTGGGCTATGACGATGCGCTGGACGCGTTCGGCATCCACGGCATTGGCGGGATCGTCGGCGCGATTGGTACGGCGGTTGTGTATCAGCCGTTCCTCGGTGGCCCCGGCGACGGATCAACCGCGCTGGGCGTGCAGCTTGGCATTCAGGTGAAGAGCGTGCTGGTCACGATCGGCTGGGCCGGTGCAGGCACGTTGCTGGCCGGTGCGGTGGTCAAGTATACGATCGGCCTGCGGGTTGACGAAGAGACCGAGATCAACGGTCTCGACATCGCCGAACATGGAGAGCGCGCCTACAACTAAGCCGAAGCACGCAACGAAAAGGGGGGGGAGAGGCACCGCGCCTCTCCCCCCTTTTTTGCGGGATTATGTCAGGACCGGGTCAGGCCGCCTGCAGTGACTTTTCGCTGGCTTTCACAAAATCGGCGCAGCGTTCACCGATCATGATGCTGGGAGCGTTGGTGTTGCCGCTGACGATCTTGGGCATGATGCTGGCATCCGCGATCCACAGCCTGTCGATCCCGCGCACTCGCAATTGCGCATCGACCACGCTGTCTTCATCGCTACCCATGCGGCAGGTGCCGACGGGGTGATAGACGGTATCCGCTCGGTCGCGGATTAGGTTATCGAGCGCCGCGTCATCCTCCAGATCAACGGGGTGCCGGTCTGTCGGCCCATAGGCCTGCAAGGGCGGTGCGCCAGCGATGCGGTGCGACAGACGCACACCCTCTCGCAAGGTTGCAATATCGCGATCATCGTCGAGGAAGTTGGGATCTATCAGCGGGGCCGCGCCCGCATCGCCCGATCCCAGCCGCACCGTGCCCCGGCTTTCGGGTCGCAGCACGCAGGCATGAAGCGAAAATCCGTGTTCGCGAATTGCTTGGCGACCGTGATCTTCGAGAACGGCAGGGACAAAGTGCCATTGGATATCGGGCGAAGGGGCATCGGGCATCACGGTCCAGAACCCGCCGCTTTCGGCATAGGGCGTGGTCATCGTGCCCGTACGCTTGCGCCGGTGTTCGACCATCGCGCCAACCATCTTGATCGTGCCCTTCAGCGACTGGCCGATAGGCACATCGCTGGTCGTTTCCCATGCGGAGACATAGTCGATGTGGTCCTGCAGGTTTGCCCCGACCGCGGGTTTGTCCATCACCACGTCGATGCCGTGATCTTTCAGATGTGCCGCGGGGCCAATGCCCGATAGCATCATGATCTGCGGGCTGTTGAACGCGCCTGCACACAGGATGACGCCGCGCCGTGCATACAGCATGTCCGACCCACTGCCCGGTTTCTTGCCACGCCGCACACGCACGCCTGTAACCCGGCCGCCTTCGACCACCAGCTTTTCTACCAGCGTGTTGGTCCGGATCGAGATGTTGCCCTGATCGCGGATCGGCTCGACATAGGCGCGCGCGGCAGACCAGCGTTCGCCGTCGCGCTGCGTCACCTGATACAGGCCAAACCCGTCCTGCCGCTCTCCGTTGAAGTCCGAATTGGTGCGCAATTGCAGCTCGCTTGCCGCTTCGACAAAGGCATGACTGACGGGATTGGGGGAACGCTGGTTAGAAACGAACAGCGGCCCGTTTTCTCCGTGGTAATCGTCCGCTCCGCGCTCGTTCGCTTCGCTTTTACGGAAATACGGCAGCACATCGTCATAGCCCCAGCCGGTGCAGCCCATTTCTGCCCAATTGTCGTAATCCCAGCGGTGCCCGCGAATGTAGACCATCGCGTTGATTGCCGATGATCCGCCCAGCCCCTTGCCGCGCGGTTGATAGCCGATCCGCCCGTTCAACCCCTTTTGCGGGACGGTGTCGTATTTGTAGTTCGACGCATTGCGGATGAAAGGCATGAATCCTGGCGTTTTGATCAGCATGTTGTTGTTGCGCCCGCCCGCCTCAATCACGCAAACCCGCCGCGTGCCGTCAACCGCCAGGCGACCCGCAACCGCACTGCCGCCACTGCCACCGCCAATGACGATGTAGTCGAAACTTTCCATACCACTCTCCTCTGGCAGGGGAGACTAGGCAGCTTCGGGTGGGGGCGCAATCGGGTTTCGATTGGCCACTGGCACAGTCTTTGTATCTGGCGCCTGTCCAACCCTGTCTTTCCAGCGCTGGCGAATCATGTCCGATGTTTCGCGACTGCCATCATGGCTCCAGCCCGGCTCGCGCAGGAGATAGGAAAGTTTATGCCGCCACGGCGCACGCGCGATATCGCCCAGCATTCCGATCCATTCGTGGAATACCGACCACAGCAGGTTGAAACTGCCGAGCTGTTTCACGATGCCATACCGGATCTGTTCGTCATCGCGCTCCGGCTCAAATGTGCCGAAGATCCTGTCCCAGACGATGAAGACCCCGGCGTAATTGCGGTCGAGATAGCGTGGATTTGTGGCGTGGTGGACCCGGTGGTGGCTGGGCGTGTTCATCACCGCCTCGAACCACCGCGGCATCCGCCTGATCGCCTCGGTGTGGATCCAGAACTGATAGATGAGGTTGAATCCGCCGACAATGGCCAGCATCAAGGGGTGAAATCCGATCAGCACCAGCGGCAGGGCGAACAACAAGCCGAAAGTAAATGTGCCCGTCCACGTCTGACGCAGCGCAGTCGACAGGTTGTAGTGCTGGCTGGAATGGTGGTTCACATGCGCGGCCCACATCCAGCGAATGCGATGTCCGGCACGGTGGACCCAATAGTATTTGAAGTCATCAAACACAAACGCGACCGGCCATGCCCACCACACCGCCCACCATTGATCGCCAAAATCGAAAACCCGGTACTCGTAGGCCGCGATCATCGCCGCGACCGACAATCCCCCAAACAGCGCGCCCGCCACAGTCGATCCCAGACCAAAGGCAAGGCTGACCAGCGTATCGCGCGGTTCATAGGCTTCAGGTGCGCGAAGGCGTGACCAGATCATCTCGGCCAGGATTGCGATCACGAACAGTGGCACGGCGTATTGGGTTGGTTGAAAATCGGGCATGGTCGCTTTGTCTATAGCCGATTGATCGCGTCGGCCCAATATGCTGGATCGTTGAGCGACAGGCGCACGCTGCCAAACCGGGTTTCTCCGGGATCGACAACCAGCCCATCCACCTCTTCGCGCACCCGCGCTGCCGATGTCAGGATGCGCCCGGCAAACCGGTTGCCATGGCGCTTTATCACCATGATGCGCCCACCCTCGTCACGCGCCAGTGCTGCGGTGCCGCCGCGCGCGATGGAGGTGCGGACCGGCACAAAGCCGTCCTCTGCCTCGCCAGCAGCGCGGGCGACGGCGGCATCGTCGGTCAACACAGAGTTGCCGCCCAGTTTCATGCCCCACGCAATCGCGGCAAGCACTAAAACCGCGATCAGCGAGGCGCCGAATTGCACGATCAGAGGATTGAGTTCCATCGCCGGGGGGATTGGCATGGCCACCGCTTTGCGGCAAGCATGTGCGCGAGAACAGGAGACCGCCCATGAAATTCACCGCCCGACTCTGCGCGACCACAGCTTGCGCCGTGCTGATGTTTGCCACCGCCCCGCTCGCGGCGGATGACCATACCGACGCCGACGCCGACCCGGTTGCTCTGGTCGCCGCGCAGCAGGACCGCACGGCGACGGTGGCGCAGGCGCTGTGGGATTTTGCCGAGGTAGGCTACCTTGAAACCCGGTCGACCGGGCTGATGCAGGCCGAGCTTTCGGGCGAAGGGTTCCAGATCACTCCGGGCATTGCGGAAATTCCCACCGCCTTCGTCGCCGAATGGGGCACGGGCGGGCCGGTGATCGCGATCCTGGCGGAGATGGACGCGCTGCCGGGCATCAACCAGTCCGGCGCCGCGACGCGCGACCCTGTCGATGGCAAGGGTGCGGGTCATGCGTGCGGGCACAATTTGTTCGGCGCCGGATCGCTGACGGCTGCAATCGCGGTGAAAGAGTGGCTGGAAAAGACCGGCAATCCCGGACGCATCCGGCTTTATGGCACGCCTGCAGAGGAAGGCGGATCGGGCAAGGTGTACATGACGCGCGCTGGCATGTTCGATGATGTCGATATCGCGATCCATTGGCACGGGGACGATGAAAACAGCGCGGCGGCCCGCACCACTTTGGCGAATCGGTCCGCCAAATTCCGGTTTGCGGGGATATCCGCCCATGCGGCGGGCGCTCCGGAACGCGGGCGCAGCGCGCTCGATGGGGTTGAGGCCATGAACATGATGGCCAACATGATGCACGAACACATGCCGCAGGATGCGCGGATGCACTACGTCATCACCAATGGCGGCGAAGCGCCAAACGTAATCCCCGATTTTGCCGAGGTGTTCTATTACGTTCGCCACCCCGCAGCCGATGGAGTGGACGAAATCTGGACCCGGCTGGAAGATGCGGCGCGCGGCGCGGCGCTGGGCACGGGTACCAAGGTTGAATGGGAAGTCATCCACGGCAACAATCCGCTGCTAGTGAACGAAGCCTTGGCAAAGGCGATGGACGAAAAGCTGCGACTGGTCGGCGGGGTGCAATACACTGATGAGGAACGCGAATGGGCTTCCACTATCCAGCAATCGCTGGGTGATGCGGTCGTGCCGCTGGAAAGCGCTGCCAAAATCCAGCCGTATGACAAGACGCTGGGCTATGGATCGACCGATGTTGGCGATGTCTCCTACGCGACGCCCACCGTGGGGCTGCGCACGGCGACATGGGTGCCGGGCACCAGCGCGCACAGCTGGCAGGCGGTCGCTGCCAGCGGCCATTCGATCGGCCATAAAGGTGCGCAAGTCGCCGCCAAGACGATGGCCCTGATGGCGGTGGAGCTGTTCACCAATCCGCAACTGAGGACCGCCGCCCGCGCGGAATTCGAAGCGGCGCGCGGGGAGAATTACGAGTACAAGAGCCTGCTGGGTGACCGCGCCCCACCACTCGATTACCGCAAATAGGAATTCAGCGCGAGGCAAGCATGTCCAACATCGGGCGGATCGGGCTGATGTCATAGCCTGCCGCCATCGCCGCGCGCGCAAGGTGGTCGGGCGCATGGCCCGACTTTGCCTGGGCGAGCGCCCACAGAAAGGTGGAGCGGGTGCCCGACCGGCAATACGCCAGCACCGGGCCATCGGCCTCTCCCATCGCCGCGATCATCTGATCTATTTGCGGTTCGCTGAAGCCCGAATGCCCGATGGGAATTGCGATATATTGCAGTCCAGCCGCGCGCGCTGCCGCTTCTATCTCGGCGCCTTGTGGAGCTAAGGGTTCCTCATCATCGGGACGATTGTTCACGATCAGCGTAAAGCCCGCCGCCCTGGCCGCGTCGATATCGGAAATGTCGATCTGCGGACTGGCAAAAGCCGCCTCGGAAAGCTTGCGAAAGTCGGTCATGGTTTTCTCCCCTCGGTATTGCGTGCGATAGCGCAAAGCACCCCGTTCGATAAGCGACATCAGGATGTGGCGGGATGGCGCAAGAATCGTCCCTTGGCGCAGCCTATGGCATGGCGGTTGAAACTCCCAAACCAAATCACACGTTAAATCGTTCGCCAGCGAATGTTTTGTGCGCTATAGTCAGGCTTCAGGGATGGACCCGGATTCTCCGGCAGACCATCTGCATCCGGCACGGCATGCTGTCCCCGTTGCTGATGCATATACGGGTGGGCAGTGTGACAAGGTACTATCTGAGTTATGGGTTACGATAGAGGACGTCGGCGCGGCCGGGACAAGCGCGACGGATTCGGCGAGGACGGTTTCGATCCCTTCGGCGGTGGTGATAGTGGATTTTCGCCCCCCAGCTATGGCAATGATCGCGGTGGAGATCGCGGTGGCTATGGCGGCGGTGGTGGCGGTGATCGTGGCGGCTACGGCGGCGGCGGTGGTGGCGGTGATCGTGGCGGCTACGGCGGCGGCGGTGGAGACCGCGGCGGTTATGGCGGCGGCGGCGATCGTGGCGGCTATGGCGGCGGCGGTGCTCGCAGCGGTGGCGGCGCTGGTGCGGGCGGCGGCGGAGGTGGCGGTTTCAACCGTATGCCCGCGCAGGTGGTTGGCACTGGCAAGGGAACCGTAAAGTTCTTTAACGCCCAAAAAGGCTTTGGCTTCATCCAGCAGGAAACCGGCGGCGAAGATGTGTTCGTTCACATCAGCGCGGTCGAGCGTGCCGGTCTCGAAGGCCTTGCCGAAGGGCAGGAGCTGGAATTCAACCTGGTTGACCGCGGCGGAAAAGTTTCCGCGCAGGATCTTCAGGTGGTGGGCGATGTTATCGCTGCCCCGCAGGAAGCAGCCGCGCCCAAGCGTGAGCTGACAGGTGAAAAGGCGACAGGTACGGTCAAGTTCTTCAATTCCATGAAGGGTTTCGGCTTTCTGGTTCGCGATGATGGCCAGCCGGACGCCTTCGTCCATATCAGCGCGGTTGAGCGTTCGGGACTTTCTGCCATCAACGAAGGTGAACGGTTCGAGTTCGACCTTGAAGTTGATCGACGCGGTAAGCATTCGGCGGTCAACTTGGTGCCAGTGCAGGAATAAACCTGTTTCATCATTCAGCCGTTTGACCCCAAGTCAGAGCGGCCTTATCTATCTGAATGGCGGCTCTGCAAGGGGCCGCCATTTGCTTTTATGCTGCTTGCCTGTGAGGCCGCGCTGCAACCTTAATTGTTGGGATTTTGCCGATGTCCATCACGCCGACCAAACCGACCACGTCGATCACACCGCTCATGCCAGTCTATCCACGCTGCGGCGTGCGCCCCGTGCGCGGCGACAATTGTCACCTGATCGATGAGGACGGCACGCGCTATCTCGATTTTGCGAGCGGCATCGCGGTCAATCTACTCGGCCATTCGCATCGCGGGCTGATCGAGGCGATCCAGAAGCAGGCCGAAACGCTGATGCATGTGTCCAACCTTTACGGCAGCCCACAAGGTGAGAAACTGGCGCAGCAATTGGTGGATGCAACGTTCGCCGACACGGTGTTCTTCACCAATTCCGGTGCGGAGGCGGTGGAAACCGCGATCAAGTGTGCGCGCGCCTATCACCAGAACGCAAGCGAACATGGCGATGCAAACCGATTTGAAATCATAACCTTCGCCAACGCCTTTCACGGGCGTACGATGGCGACCATCAGCGCATCGAACCAGACCAAGATGCACCACGGCTTCTCGCCCCTGCTGGAAGGGTTCAAATATGCGGAATTCGATGATCTCGAAGCTGCAAAGGCACTGATCGGTCCCAATACTGCCGGTTTTCTGGTTGAGCCGATTCAGGGCGAGGGCGGTATTCGCCCGGCCAGTCAGGAATTCATGGCGGGATTGCGCGCGCTGGCGGATGAGCACGATCTGATGCTGGTGCTGGACGAAGTGCAATGCGGCATGGCGCGCACCGGCAAATTGTACGCGCATGAACATTACGGAATTGAACCCGATATCCTTGCCTCGGCCAAGGGGCTGGGCGGCGGCTTCCCGCTTGGTGCCTGTCTCGCAACGGCAAAGGCGGCGCGCGGCATGACATTTGGTACCCACGGTTCCACCTATGGTGGCAACCCACTCGCCATGGCAGCGGGCAGCGCGGTGATGGATGCGGTCGCGAACGAGGAATTTCTTGCGCAGGTCACAGAAAAGGGAGAGCGGATTCGCACGCGGCTTGAACAGTTCATCGGCAACTATCCCGATTTGTTCGAACTGGTGCGTGGCAAAGGGTTGATGCTCGGCCTCAAGATGAAGGTCGAAAGCCGCCCCTTCTTCATCCATTTGCGCGACAATCACCATTTGCTGACGGTTGCGGCGGGCGACCAGACGATCCGCGTCATCCCGCCGCTGGTGATCGGTGATGCCGAGATCGACGAGTTCTTCGACAAACTGTCCGCAGGTGCGGCGTCGTTCAAGGTAACCGAGGCGGCATGACCCATCCCGCCCCGGCACACCGCCATTTTCTTGATCTGGCAGATGTGGGAACAGATGCATTGGCTGCGATGATCGCCGATGCGATCGACCGCAAGGCCGCCCGCGCCGGTTTGCCGAAAGGAGCACCGGATACCGATGCTCCGCTGGCCGGCCGTGTTCTGGCTTTGGTGTTTGAAAAAAGCTCAACCCGAACCCGCGTCAGCTTTGACATTGCGATGCGCCAGTTGGGAGGATCGGTCCTGATCCTCGAATCGGGCTCGAGCCAGCTTGGCCGCGGGGAAAGCATTGCGGATACCGCCAGGGTGCTCAGCCGGATGGTCGATGCAATCATGTTGCGCACCGATGGTCACGCCAAGATCGAGGAAATGGCCCGTCACGCCACTGTGCCCGTCATCAACGGTCTGACCGACCGTTCGCATCCGTGCCAGATCGTGGCCGATCTTTTGACCGTTATCGAAAATGGGAAGGCGTTGCCGGGGCTCGAAGTCGCGTGGTTTGGGGACGGCAACAATGTGCTGCACTCGATTCTTGAGGCGGCCGCGCTGATGAAGTTTAACGTGCGCATCGCGACCCCGGCCGGGTACGAACCCGATGTGGAATTCGTGGAAATGGCCCGTGCAGGCGGAGCGAAGGTGACACTGACGCAAAACCCGCAAGATGCCGCGCGCGGGGCCGATGTGCTGATTACAGACACATGGATTTCCATGGGCCAGACCGATGCTGCCGAAAAGCGCTCAGCGATGGAGCCCTTTCAGATCGACGCCGCGCTGTTGGCTGAGGCTAAATCAGACGCGCTGTTTTTGCATTGCCTGCCCGCGCATGTGGGCGAGGAAGTGAGCGAAGAGGTGTTCGAAGGTCCGCAATCGCTGGTTTTCGATGAAGCGGAAAACCGCATCCACGCCCAAAAATCGGTCTTACTCTGGAGCTTTGGCCAAATCAGCGATTGAATCGGCTGCTCGGGTTTTGGGAAAGGGGGGTTAAAGCTTCCGCTACTGCGCCCCATATAATGCGCCATGGAAACCCAAGCTGAAATCTTTGCCGACGAATTGCTCGGCTTCACCTTGCCTGCGCGCAATGCCCGTGGCCGCGTTGTCCGTCTGGATAATGTCGTCAACGATATCCTGTGCGCGCACAACTATCCCGCGCCGATCACCCATCTGTTGGGGGAGGCGCTGGTTCTGACCGCGCTGATGGGCGGGCTGCTGAAAGGCGATGAGGCCCAATTGACCATGCAGGCGCAGACGCGCGGCGGGGTCGTCAAACTTCTGGTCTGCGATTATCGCGCAGGAGTGATGCGCGGCTACGCCGATTTCAATGACGAAGCGCTGGAAGGTCTGGGGGCAAATCCGTCGCTTCCCGCGCTGTTTGGCAGTGGTTTTCTGGCGATCACCTTCGAAACGGACAGCGGAACCGGTGTGATCGAACGCTATCAGGGCATCGTTCCCTTAGAAGGCGATACGCTGGCCGAGGCGTGCGAGAATTATTTCAGTCAGTCTGAACAAGTGCCTACATTGATCCGTATTGCGACCCGTGCGGGCGCGAATGGGCGCGTGGCGGCGGGCCTGCTCGTCCAGCATCTCGCCGATGGTGAAGAAGGCCGTGAACGGCTGCACGTGCGGATGGACCATCCCGATTGGGAGCATGTCTCCGTGCTCTCGGGCACAATCAGCCATGAAGAATTGCTCGATCCCGCGATATCGATGGAAGCGATCGTTTGGCGATTGTTCCACGAGGAAGACGAGATCCGTATCCAGCGCGGCGGCGCGCTGAGACAGGGATGCCGTTGCAGCGCCGAATACTATGAATTGGTCGTTTCGCGTTTTCCATCTGCAGAACAGGCGGAAATGCGGAACGAAGACGGAGTGATCGAGGTTGATTGTGCATTCTGCTCGCGAAAATACGCGTTGAATACCTAATTGCAAAATGCACTCAATTCGTCTTTAGTAATGCACGTTTCATCCCACATTGGCGATCCTGTCCAAGTCCTGCCAATGATTTTCTGCCGGAGTTAAGATGATGCGATCAGGCCTAGCAACCCCTAAGGCAAAAGCCGTTTTGACCGTGGCTGCTCCCCTTGTTGCAGCCGCGATGGTCGCAGGTGCCATGCTATCTGAAGCTCCGCTTTCAGCGCAATCAGACAGTCTGGCGATGCTTCGAAATCTGGTGAAAGGGCAGTGGACGGTGAAATACCGTGACGGCACACCCGATCGCAAGATTTGTGTAAGGACTGGCCAGGAGCTTATCCAGCTACAGCACACACAACCCGGCTGCAGCCGCTTCGTTGTTGAAGACGCCGCAGCAAAAGTGACCGTGCAATACACATGCCAAGGCAATGGCTATGGCCGCACGAATATACGCAGGGAAACCAATTCTCTGGTTCAGATTGAAAGCCAGGGCATCGCGTCCGGACTGCCGTTCCAGTTCGTCGCCGAGGCAAGACGCACCGGTTCGTGCTGACCAGCTTGGGTTGGCCGGGCCGGGCCATCGGTTTGTGCATTTGCAATGAAGTGCCCTTGGGACTAGCGCGTTGCGGCTATGTCTGAAGCGATGCAACCCGATCAGCGCCCCATTGCCGTAGTTCTGCTGTCCGGCGGGCTCGATTCGATGGTTACCGCAGCGTTGGCGCAAGAGTGCGGTTTCGCGGTTCATGCACTTAGCGTCGATTACGGCCAGCGTCACCGGCTCGAACTGGTATCGGCTAGACGAATTGCGGAGCGGTTAGGGCTTGCCAAGCAGGTCGAGATCTCGCTGGATTTGCGTGCATTTGGCGGATCGGCACTGACTGATGCGATCGACGTGCCAAAGGGCGGTGTGGGTGAGGATATACCGGTCACCTATGTCCCCGCTCGCAATTTGGTTTTCCTAGCGCTGACCACGGCCTGTGCCGAGGCGGCGGGCGCGCGCGACGTGTTCATCGGCGTCAACGCGCTGGACTATTCGGGCTACCCCGATTGCCGCCCCGAATTCATCGCCAGCTTTGCCGAGACCGCGCGGCTTGGTACAAAGGCCGGTGTCGAAGGCGCGCCGTTCACTATTCGCGCTCCGCTGCAGCATATGACCAAGGCCGATATCGCTCTTGAATGCGACCGGCTTGGCCTTGACCCGGCTTGGAGCTGGTCCTGCTACGATCCCGGCGAGGATGATCGAGCCTGCGGCTTGTGCGATTCCTGCCGCCTGCGTAAAAAGGGTTTTGTCGAAGCCGGAATAATCGATAGCACACCCTACGCACAGTAAACCGTATGCCGCGCCCGCGCGGTTATGAAATCAGGTAGGGGAATTTCTTTGAACGAAGTGGCCGCGGCGCAAGAGCCGGTAGTGGAGCAGCCCGTTCCCTCCTACAGTTGGTATGCGTTGAGTGTGCTGGTGCTGGTCTATGTGCTGAATTTTATCGACCGGCAGATCCTTTCGATCCTTGCAGAGGACATCAAGGCGTATCTGGGCGTCGATGATTCCTATCTCGGATTTCTGTACGGGACGGCGTTCGCGGTTTTCTATGCGCTCTTCGGCATCCCGCTGGGCAAACTTGCGGATAGCTGGAAGCGGGTGCGTCTGCTGGCAATCGGCCTGTCGCTGTGGTCAGCCATGACGGCGCTGTCGGGCTTCGCGAAAAACCCAGCGATGCTGACGGTGGCCCGGATCGGCGTGGGCGTGGGCGAAGCGACCGCCAGCCCATCTGCCTACTCGCTCATATCGGACTGGTTTCCAGCGCGGCTGCGCGCCACCGCGCTGGCGATCTATTCCTCGGGGCTATATATCGGCGGCGGTCTGTCGCTGCTGATCGGTGCGCTGATCAAGGATGGATGGAACGAAGCATTTCCCGCCGGTGGCCCTTACGGGATTGTCGGATGGCAGGCGGCATTCCTGTCGGTCGGCATCCCCGGGCTGCTGCTGGCAGCGTGGGTGCTCACGTTGAGGGAGCCCAAACGCGGTGCGATTGACGGGCTCCACACCGAAGAAGACCCCGCACCATTCGAAGGCTTCTTCCGGGAGTTGCTTCAGGTGATCCCGCCTCTGACGATAATCGGTGCTGTGATGCGTGGTCCACGCGCGCTCGCGATCAACCTGGCAGGCCTCGTTGCGTTTGCCGTGATCGCGCTGGTTATGACAATGCTCGTGCCAGCGCCTGCCAACCTCCTTTCTGGCACCGAAGACGGCAGCTGGATGGTGTCAGATCAATGGCTGTTTCTGGGCGTGGGTTACTACGCCGTGTTCAGCTGGGCATCGGGTCTCAAAAGCCGGGATTTGCCCACGTTCAAGCTGACATGGGGATCGCCCGCTTTTCTATCTGTGATCATGGGTTATGGGATGGTGGCCTTCATCGCCTATACCAATTCATATTGGGGCGCTCCGTTCGCTGAGCGGGCGCTTGGGGCGAGCAGTGCAGAGATCGCCGTAATGCTGGGCGCGCCGGCGGCGGTTGCCGGTTTCCTCGGCGTGATCCTGGGGGGACGGCTGGCCGATGCTCTTTTGGTACGGCGCGAGGACGGGCGCATCTGGGTGATTATGTTCGGATTGCTTGCGCCTGTGCCATTCATTTATTTCGCCTACAATGCGGAAACACGACCCGTTTTCTATGTTCTCAGTTTCATGGTGAACATGCTTTCGGCATCCGCACTGGGCGCGGCTGCTGCTGCCAGCCAGGCGCTGGTCCTGCCGCGAATGCGCGGTGTGGCGACTGCGACGTTCTTCCTTGCGACCACTTTGCTGGGTCTCGGGCTTGGACCTTTCATGGCGGGCTATGTTTCGGCCGTTAATAATGATGATCTGGGAACCGGAGTGCTATCGACGCTGGTTGCCACCCCTATTGGATTGGTAATGCTGCTGGCCGCTATCAAGCTGGTGCCAGGAGCGTCGCGAGGGATGGTCGCAACAGCGCGCGAAGCTGGAGAAGTCATGGCCGGCTGATTGATGCATTGGCTCACGCGGCGCCAAGGGCGCGGACCTGCGCGTGGAACGGCGAGATAGAAGCGCGGTATTGCCATGTCATTATATGAAAGGTTGCCGCCGATCAGTCTCGGTTGGTGAGTTGCACGATGTAGTGTGCGAACGGTGTGGAACCGGCCCGGTTGTGCCAGCGTGACTGGTCGCCGGCGCAGGCTGGCTGCGGGAAGAGGTCGCAAAGTCATCAACCTCGTCCACTTCAGACCGCCTTCTCTTGGCTCTGGTGGCCTGGAGGTTGGAGTGCCATGATGACCGAACTCCAGCGATCGCAAACAACCAATCACGAACGCATCGAAGAATCCTTGATTGCAACGACGCTGGCATGAACTCACGGCGCACAAAAAAGGGGCCGGATCTCTCCGGCCCCTCCTTTAGATATGCCTGATGGCAAGACTTACATGCCCGAACCCGGACCGTAGGTGACTTCCACTCGACGGTTCTGTTGGTTCTTCACACCATCCTGCGTCGGAACGCGGGGCTGCGATTCACCGAACGCTTCACTGCTGATACGCGAATTGGGAATACCGCGACCATTCATGTACGAACGAACCGAAGCGTTACGACGCTCAGCCAGTGCCATGTTGTAGGTCACGCTACCCGAACGGTCGGTATGACCGGCGAGCATAACGTTGGCCGCACCGCAGTTTGCGTAAGCCGTAACCGCGCCATCGAGGATGTTCGCAGCTTCTGCAGTGATCGCGGACTGATCGAAGTCAAAGAAGACGATGTACGGACCAGTGTTGCAGGCAACCTTGGGTGCCGGAGCCGGTGCTGCCGGAGGCGGCGGAGGCGGGGGCGGAGGCGGGGGAGGCGGAGCCACAACCGGCGCAGGTGCAGGTGCACCACCGAAGTTGTAGATGATCGAGCCGAGGATCGAGTGTGAGCTTGGATCGGTGCTGAAGTCGCGACCAAGGGTATCGACGAAGTTCACGTCCACACCATTGAAGTAACGATACTTCAGGCCAACGTCCCAATTGTCGCTGAGCGGCGCACGGACACCAGCAATCAGCTGCCATGCAAGACCGGTGTCGGAATCATCGAATGCGCCGGGGCCGCTAAGGGCTACGGTACCATCGAAGTCTACGCGAGCAACGCCGATACCGCCGCCTGCGAAGGCCTGAAGACCATCATCGGGACCGAAGTCGAACATGCCGTTCAGCATGAACGACAGAGCGTTGATTTCGCCAGACGCCGGGAAAGCGCCCGTCGCAACCAGCGTGCCGGGTCCACCAGCAGGGTTGCCCGCCTGAAGGCCGGTCGCGCCAGCGGTCAGCTGATCGAGCGACGCAGCGCGATAGCTGGCTTCGGTTTCGAGGCGGAAAGCACCGAAATCGTAACCAACAGCCGCGCCGAAATCATAACCGACATTATAGTCGGCGCTGGCTTCACCACCAACTTCGTTGACTTCAAAACTGACGTCTTCGACAATCATCACGCCGCCGTCACCCTGGATGTACCATTGACCTTCGCGGGCCATGGCGGGTGCGGAGAGCGCGGTCGAAGCCATCGCCATACCAATGACGAGTTTGCGCATTCTAACATTCCCCTTCTTATAGGATTGATATTCTGAGTTCGCTGTATCTTTTCCACCGTTGCGTGGCAAGCAATCAATCACAGCAAGCTGTTGCAAAAATGCCGCTTTGGTCAATTGGTTCCAAAGTATTTTCGTCAATTTGAAACGGCATCTTGGCACCTGCGATCAATCCGTCGAAGCGGGTCAAACCGGGTCGGCGAAAATTCCTATCGAACGCAGGGCGTCTATTAGCGCGGCCAGCATCGTGCGGGCTTCTGTATCGACAACCGCTCCACCGGTCGGAGCGGGCGGCGCTTCCGCCGTTTGCCAGCCGTCATTATAGAAAATTCGCTGGCGTTGGGTGCGATCATAGACCGACATTCCATTCGATGGCGGCACGAACACCCATGATCCACCGACGATTGTAGCCAGTTTGTTTTCGTGACCAGCCCACGCGCCAGATGCATTTTCATCGACGCGGTATGTCTCTCCATGTTCCGCATTCTGAGGGGGGACCGCGAGTGTCGCATTGATGTTTTTTTGCAACAGGGCATCAATAATCAGCAGCGACTGGTTTAGCGCGAATTCCTTCTGGGCCTGTCCGGCAAAAAGCATCGGCAGAGAAAGGTTTGCAGTGGTCGATGGAAAGGCGATAGGTTCTGCCATGAATGTCTCCGATCAAGAAAGGTTGAGTTGGGCGAGCAGCAGTGCGCTAGAGTTGGAATAAGTGCCTATCTGTCGCACCCACAGGTTTGCCGGGCCATGCGTGGCAATCAGCTCCGTTCGCTGTGTCTGGGTCAGGACGATGCGTGGTTCGGTTACGGAAAAGGCAGCAAAGGGGCTGTCCACCGGGCCATAGCCAACCAAATATCGTTCGCTCTCTTCCACCAAAGGCACCTCGATCGCAGTTTCCCAGCGCCAGTGCCCCCGCGCGCGCCGTGTCCAGCATAGCTCCCATGAAAGGTCGCCACGCTTTTGCAGCACCGGATGGACGGGGACAGGCGGTCGCCGGGAAAGTCCGGGGTTGGCGAGGGTTGCCATAACAGCTTCGTCATCGCCGCGACCGATGGCGGCGATGCGCGAGGCGGGATCGGATCGCACCTTGTCTGCGTCCAGCACGGTGAGCCGATCATCCAGACCGACCACGACCGTATCAGCCGGATGGCCGATATGCGCGCTGTCCTCAGTTCCGGCGCGTCCACGCAGGAGTCCACTCAGCCGCCATTGCGAATTCGGCAAAGCCTCAGCCTGCATAAACTGAACAACCTCACCGCCAACCAGCAGACGATTAGCCGCGGCGGCAAGACCGGCAATATCGGTATCGACGAAGCCAAAATCCCCTGGAATGAGAGCTACTTCCATCATGGCAGCGGGCTCCAGCACCAGTGCTGGCGACGATGCCAACGGTTGAACCAGTGTGCCTGTCAGCGCTCGTCTTGATCCGGCGTTTCCGATCGGCACCAACGCATCACCTTGCTGCGCAAACAGTGCAGCGCCGTTCCACGCCGCCCCTTCGGAGGTTACAGCCGCAATGATGGTGGCAACCGCAGGGTTGGTCGTGCCATCGGCCGGTGCTTCGAACACCTGCAGATGTGTGGGCGTGATCGCAAGGTCGAGCGGCGGGCGTGTAACGCCCGCGTCGGCGCCGGTGGGTGCCACGAGACCGGGGGCAAGCCGTTCCAGCCCAAGTTCTATGCCGCGATCATACCATTCCCATCGCATCACGCGCCAAAGTCCGGGTGTGTCAGGCAGTTTGACAACTCCGCCCACTTCGAGCGCGGGATCAAGCTCTCCGATGCGCCAGGTAATCCGTTCGTGCCTCCAACGCGCGCGATGCGCGTTCTCATTGGCAAGCTCCTTTGCCCCGGCGGCGGTCATGGTCGCGGGCATATCCAGCATGACCTCGCGCCCGGTAGGTCGGCTGCCGATGGCGCGTTGCACGCCGGGCTGGTAATCGCGCTCTTCGTCGTAATAGCGCAGTGCCATTGGCTCCTGCCCAAGTGCCTCGGCGCGCTGTTTGTGACGCTCGGACGCATCAGCACTGTCATCGCCCGACAATTGGGCAGACAGGGTGATGATTTGCGCAGGCACTTCTACGGCAGAGGCGATGCGCAACCCGTTGCGCGTTGTCGCGCAGGTCAGCGGGAACACGCGATCAATCGCTGACAGCGCGCCTGCAATCGGCCCGCCCTCATCCGCAAAGCCGCGCGTGTTAGCCAGGAAAAGGTCAGCCGAGGTATCGAGCGCGCCCGGAACTATCTGCGACAAGCCTACCTGCGCGTCATTTTCGGCAAAGATTTCAAAGGTCAGTGCCGGGATGCGATTACCGAAATTGGCGAGCGCCAGATCCTCGAACACGATGTAGGCGCAATCGCGAAACGCGGGCGCCGCATTCCCCTGGTCGGCCGCGATGAGCGGATCGACGGCGCTGTCGCCATAACCTTCATACACCCGCATCTGGCCTTCGACCTTGAGGTCGTCGCCCGCGCCGCGCAGCAGATTGCCATCCGCCCAGATTCGACCCACGCGCGAAATCGGCGTGCTGGACAGGGCCACCGCAAAGCTAGCGGAGTAATTGTAGGTGGTTGATTTGGGTTGACCCTTGCCGCCCTGTGTCGACGACGTTTCGACAAGATCAGTTGCCCAGATCACAGTCCCCGCTACGCGCATGCGCCCGAAATGGCGCGGCACGGGCTGGCCATAGCTGGATGTTGTGACGGAAAGTTCCCTGAGCCTTGGACTCTGCCTTGGACCGGGGCCAAAGATTTCGCGATCCACCTGCTGTCCTAGAAATCCGCCAATGGCACCGCCAATAGGGCCGCCAATAGCGGTGCCGACGGCGGTCAGCACTAATGTTGCCATGAATTTGTCCTTTGAAAGATCAGACTGTCAGCCGCCATTGCGCGGCGAGATTCTGGTCCGGTGCGAGCGGTTGACGAACGACGCGGCGCAGGCCGGCATGGGCGTGGATCACGCTGGCAGCGCTTTGCGCAATCATCAGGTGATGCTGACCCGGCCCACTGCGCACCAGCAGAACATCGCCGGGGGTGATCGACCCCTTCGCCACAACAAGTCCGGAAAGCTGTGCATGATCGAGCCAGTTGGTAATGGAGCTGTTGCGCAGGCCGTATCCGCGCGGAGGGTCTGCTGCGTGGCCGATCGCTTCGAGGCTGGCGGTGACCAGTCCCACACAATCGAGACCCGTTCGCGGATCGTGGCCATGCAGTCTGAACGGCACTCCGACAAAGCCCGCCGCCGCCGCTGCAAGGTCTTCACCGCGCGACATCAGGACGGCGATCCGTAGCGAGCAAGCAGATCGTTGCCCGGCAAAAATGGCTCCCCGCGAAAATTCACAGCATTGGCGAACCGGCCTGCGCAAGTGGCAAGCGTGTGATCGCACCCTTCGCGCAATTCCGCGCGCGTGCCGATGACGGTTTCAGACGCCAGCGGGCGGTCAAGTGTCAGCCATGGTCCGGACGTATCCAGAATGCCGAACCCGATCCCGGTCTGCGGCCCGTCCAGCAATCGCAGCTGCCCATCCACAAACGGCCCGACCCCCAAGCCATCCAGTTTGATCCGGTTCGCATCCTCATCGATGTCGGTCACCGTGTGAAGCGAGGTAAAACGCTGCGCTGACAACCCGCACCCCGGCCCACAAAACGCGGCGCGGCAGGTGGGGCTGGTGCGCGGGACAAGATCGTGGTCCAGCACATGCTTTGCCGATCGCAACTGCGCAGAAAATCCGCGCTGGTCATCCTCGATCCGGCCCATCTGCCCTGAATACAGGGTGTGGTTTTCCAATGTCTCCCAATCGACCGCACCGATGGCGATGCCCGCCTCATCGAACAGTCCGGCGGCAAGGTCCGCCTCGTTGATCGTATCATGGCTGAGCGCGCCCTCCACCTCGGCACTGTCATCTCCGATTTGCGATGTCAGCCGCACCGCTGACGGAAGCATTCCGGGGGCGGCCCGGTGGCGGATGCCGGAAAAGGTCAGGTCGCGGTCATGGCTGGTAAAGCCGAGCGTCACCCCGTCACGCCGAAAGATGCGCCAGAAGGTGGCGACATTATCGAGTTCGCGGTTGAAGAACACTCTCATGTTGCAGTCTCACGCAATTCGATAAGCGGGATGCTCGGGGCTTCTCCGGCGGCGAAATTGACGCCGGAAACGTCGATCCGGTCCTCGGCAAACCGAACGGGCACATCGAACAGGAACCCGGCGCGCACCTGCGCCCCGGCTGGCGGCGCTGCGGCCAGGGTGAGCATTCCGCCTGAACCAAGCGTCCAACCAGTCACCGCGACCCCTTCGACGCTGACGAGCAGCGTTTCTTCACGGGGACGAGTGATGGGCCGGACCTGCGGTTCGTCACCGGGTCCATAGGTCTTGATGAGCTGGAAATCGGCCCGCGCGCCATCTCCTACACCCAGCAATTGATCGGACATGGTCGGCGTGCCCGTCATCGCATGGGTGCTGAAATCGAACGGATCGCTGATGCGAAACCCACGCGCCGCACCGCGCCGGGCGCGGAAGAATGCGATCAGTTGCGACAGCTCCGTCTCAGAACGTATGCCCGGCCCTACGTCGAAGTTGATGCGCGCGTCCGACCATAGCGAATTGCGCCGTTCGTGGCCCGATGCGGTGACGGTTACGGTGGTTGAAAATTCAGGCGCAACGGCGGTGTTGCGGCCCAGAGCGAACGGGTAAATAACGTCGTCAAAGGCCTGCATGATATCGTCCTTTATTGTCGGAAGTCGGGTGTATCCGTCACGCGTCACCTGCGGCAGCGCCCACACGTATCGGCGCGTGACGGCGCGTGTGGCGGCTTCATCCAGACCTGCGTCGATCCGCTCCCAATATTCCTCGGCGTCATCAGGCAGCAGCACGAACCCGGCCAGGTAATCCTGTTCGGGCAATGGATAGCCAAGCCGCGCGTCCACAAAAGCGTAGGCCGCGCGCCGTGCTGCATCCGCGCCGTGCGTCAACCAGTCGTAATCCTCCACCTGCAAGCGGTCGAAGGCCGGGCGCGCCCAGCCCAGCGGCAGGTTGGCGCGATACGCCTCGGGTGTCGCAGGGGACAGAATGGTCGGCGTAAAGGCTAGCAGCAGCACCTGCGCAGCGCCATTTGCCGCTGCGCGAATGGCGGCGGTCAGATCGGCGGTAGACGCGGCGAGCATGGCGCCCGCCTGATCCAGCAGCGCAATTTGCGCAGTGTTCAGCGGCGCGCGCATATCGGCGATCACCGGCGGCGATCCGCCAAATGCAGCGCGCGCGGCATCGTCATAAAGGCAAATCTCGAACGTATCGAATGTCGTCCACCACCACGGTTCGCCAATCTGCATCCGCACCGGCAGCCCTGAATCCGTGAGCAGGCCGACGAACCGCACTGCACTTGCCCGCAACCACTCCATTGCCTGCGCGTTGGCCGGCGAAAGCAGCGTCGAAGGCGGCACCCATCCGGTCAGCGCGGGTGCGCCAGCCGCAGTGCGCTGTTTCCAGTCCTCCGGGCAGAAGGCGTTGAACAATTCGTATGAGATGGAAGCTATCGCCTCCAGATCGTTCTCGCGACACAGTTCGAAGAAATTGCGGTGCCACTGTGTACACGGCTCGCGCAGTTCGCCCACCGCACTGGCTAGCAAGGTGCCATCGCTGCGCCGTTCGAGCCGCATGTAATGGCTCATCCCGACATAGTGAACTAGATCTTCGCGGTATCCCAGGCCGATGACATTGCGCAAAAGCCGTGCAGGCGTCTGATCGTAGGCATCGTCGTAAGCGGTGGCGATGCGCTCCCCATGCACCGGCAGGCGAACATCGCCAATCTCGAGCATCGCTCGCCCGCCATCCGCATTGATCTGCGACAGCGTGACGCGGCCATTGGCCCGTGCGGGCAGGGCTTGCGTGGAGCCGGGCACGAAACCGGGTGCAACCAGGGAAATGAACATGCGGTCGATACGGTGTGGATGAACCCGCTCGCCCGGCAGGGAAAAGCCTGCCTCCAGCGCTGAAAACGGCACGGTGATCACCGCATCGTCCGGCGTGCCCACCGCATAATTCCACAATCGCACAAACCATGTGCGCGGCTGGTCGACCGCGTCATATCCCTCAATTGTCAGCGTTGGACCGTTCACGCCGTCAAGCGGGATAACCCCGTCCGATTGCCAGCGAAAGCTGAGCGTAGTGTGCGCGTAATCGCGGTCAGTCTTGTACGCGAGCAACGGGTGATCGAGCGTGTCGACGCTGTTCCAGATCAGACCGACAAGCTCGCCTTCGTGGTGGAGTTCGATATCGACCTGCAGCGAATCCGGACCGGTGGTGATCACCGATGCCATCGCCGGGCGGGGAAAATTGACCGTCCAGAAACGCGGATCGAACCGTTGGATGTGACTGAATTCCTGCGCGGTGCGCCGGTCGGCTAGCCAGAATGCCATTGCGGGTTCCCTTGGGTTAGTTGCTTTGAAGCGCCCGGCGCACTGCGCTGGCGATTTGCCGCGAAGACCTGCGCATGGCTGTGGGGGCTGCGGTGCCGCGCGGTGTTGCAAGATTGATGGCGACCTGCACGTTGCGGCCCGGCCCTTCTGCGCCCAGCCCCGTCTCGACCCGGCCCGCGCTGGTGGGCACGAACAATTCCGGTCCGTTTTCACCGACGATAAAGCCGCGTCCCGGCGACACCGGACCGCCCGTTGCCCGGCCCGGAAGGCCCAGCAGTGCACCAACCGATTGCCCGATCAGCGCGCCAATTCCGCCTCCCTGGCCGCCACTTTGCCCCCCAAACAGGTTGCCGATCCCCGATTGCAGCGCGTGCGTCGCAATCTCTTCCAGCGACCGGATTGCAACGCGTTTCAGGTCGTCAAACCCAAGGCTGCCGCGCCGCAAGGCAGTAACCAGTCCGCGCTCCAATGTGTCGCCCGCCTTGCTGAAACCATCCAGCAAAGAACTGTCGACAGTGCCGCGAATGGTCTGGAGATCGGCGGCAAAGCCCTGTGTGCTGGCGCGCACATCGATCACCAGCTCTTCAAGATTATCGTCCATGCGCTTCGCGCTCCATCATTGTGTTGATCTGATCGCGGGTCGGCCCCGCGAGCGTTTGCGCGCCCTGCGGATCGTGCAGCGCGGCTGCGAGTTCGGTCGGGGTCGCGCTCCAGAAATCGCCTGGTCGCCAGCCGAGCACGCGCGCCGCCAGCCAGCACCAGCGCGGCGCTGCTTCGGCGAAGCAATCCGGCTTGTTCATCGCTGGCCTTGCAGCACCTGCGCGAGGATTGCGCGCACCGGGGCGGTGGCATTGACCAGGCCCATTGCCAGCACCGCAGCGCCTACTTCGGCGCGCGCGGGCCGGGTGTCCGTGGGCAGGCAGTGCCAGATCAGCGCGGTGATCTCCGCCAGGGTCAGCGCGCCGCCCGATGCCCGTTCCACCAGCGCAAACAACGATCCCACTTCAGCCTCGGCGGCAACAAGGCTTTCAAAACTGGGGCGCAGAACCTGTGTCTGGCCGCCCACGTCAAACGCGGCTTCCCCGCGCAGGGGATTGGCGGGCGCACTCATGCAGGCACGACCGCGCCCGAGCTTTCCAGCTGGAGCGTGTAATTTCGCTCGCCATTGAAATCGCCCGAATAGTCGAGCCGCTGGACGATGAAACGCCCACGCAGACGCTCGCCATCGTCGAACGACAGTTCGTAATCGTCGATCGTCCCGGCAAGCGCATGGGCGCGGATCGCGCTTTCTGCGGCGCTGCCAAGGAAGATGCCAGCCGCGCTGACCGATACCGAGCGCGTGCCCGCGCCTGACAGCAAATCGCGCCAACCGCCCGATTGCTTATGCGTGATGACGACCGTGTCGCCATTGATGGACATCTGCGTGGTGCGCAGTCCGGCAACCGTTTCGTAGGTCACCGGGCTGCCGCCATCTCCGATTTTCAGAAGAAAGGCTGAACCGTTTTGTGCGGGCATGGGAGTTACTCCTGGATTGCGTTGAGAAGGCGGAAGCGAAATTCGGTAAGCGCACCGCGGCGGTTGTCAGTCCGGCGTTCGCTGCGCGCACGCAGGAACCGGATCGAGGCAACTTCATAGCTTTGCGCAAAAGGCGGGAGGTCCAATACCCGGCGCTCAATTGCGGCGAGTGCACGTTCGTCGGCGGCGGGATCGTCGATCCGGGTTTCCAGTTCCAGCGCGATGCGTATCTCGCGTCCGGGCCTGTCTTTGGTGCCCCAATCGGTCGAAGCGCTGGCGGCTATTCCCAGCCAGGGCGGCGAGGCGCGCAGTGGGCTTTCTTCCTCGATGGCGTTGATTTCGATCAGCGCCGGATCGCTGCGCAACCACGCGATGAGGTCTGCTCGCAGGGAGTTTTCCATTGTTATCAGTCCTCGAAAAAGTCTGGCCACAGCCGCGTTGCAGATCGCCACGGATGGCCGGGACGGGGGCGGCGGGCAGCAAGGGCGCGTGCGCGGGCTCGCGCTGCGCGTTCCGCTATGTCCGTCAGGCGGCGCAACAGATTGTCCATCTGGCGTCCGGTCCCGGCGCGGATCATGGCTGGCCATTCATGTCAGGCGCAGCACGCGCCAGGGGCGCCACAGAGCGGTAACGCTGGCAGGCGGGGTCGCATCGCGCCCGGTTTCACGGTCGCGATAATGGAACGCGGCGAGGCGAACGATGCCTTGCCGCAACGGTCCGGGCAAAGCGCGCCAGTCCGCTGCAATCCCGGCGCGCACCGTGACGGTGACGTTGTGGTCGGCAGGCGTTGACGGCAGCAGGACTGCGCCCACACCTTCGGGACTGGTGCGAAAGTCCAATGCGCCGGTATCAATCGGCGTGGACGTGCCATCGGGTGCGACCTCGCGGGCAGAGATTACCGCACGCACCGGACGAGCGGTCAGGCATTGCCATCCCGCAACAGGCATGAGCGTTTCGGTGATTTCCTGCTCAATTGGCATCTGCCCAATGAAGGCTTCGCACACGGCAAGACTCGCGCTCAGCAGATCGGTTAGCAGGGCATCTTCGGCTGGGCGGGTTATCCCGAGCCAGCCCTTGAGATCGTCCAGCGCTTGTGTGGCCAGATCGGCTGGCATCGTGACGGTCCGCATCATCGCGGGTTCTCCCGTTGTCATAGCTTGAAAGGAAAGCGCCGGCGCCGCGCATGTGCCAAACAGGTGGGCCACAGGGCGGCGCGGGCGCGCAGGCTCCGGCAAGGGCATGAGGGAAAGGGGTGTCCCGAACCCTTGCCGGAGGGGTCAGCGGTGCATTACGCTTCGATCTTCAACAGATTGATGGCGTTGGAATCGAGCACCTGCCCGCCGACCCGCTTGGTCGCGTAGAAGTGGACGAACGGCTTGTTGGTGAACGGATCGCGCAGCACCCGCGTCGCCGAATGTTCCGCGATCAGATAACCGTGGCGGAAATTGCCGAACGCAATAGGGAACGTGCCGCCCGCGACGTCGGGCATGTCTTCGGCCTCGACCACGGGATAGCCAAGCAGACGGTCGGGCTGCCCTTCGACCAGACCCGGCTGCCACAGGAATGCGCCATCGCTGGTCTTCAATTTGCGCACCGTGGCAAGTGTTGCCGAATTCATCACGAAGCTGGCGCCCTGGCGATGCCCGGACTTCAGCGAATGGATGAGGTCGATCAGCTTGGCCTCCGGCGCGGCGTCGAACCCACCGGCATCGCCCGACCCGATATACTGAACCGATCCGAATGCACGCACGCCATCTTCGGCAGACGAGTTGGCGGCGGAAAGGAAGCCTTCGGGCTGGTTGATCCCGGTGCCATTGATGAAGGCGGCCCCTTCTGCGCGGGCGAATTCAATCGCGATTTCGCTCGCCAGCCAGCTTTCAATATCGAAGGCTGCATCGTCCAACATTGTCTGGCTGGCTGCCGGGTTGGCGAACAGATCACCGCTGGGGGGAGCGATTTCGGCAAACTTGGGCGCTTCGGTCGGGCCGCGCGGTGCAACCTCGCTCACCCATCCCGACGCCGTGCCGCCGGTCGATACCAGCTTGCGATAGCCCGAAGTGCCGGTCTGCACGACCTGAGCAAGGCTGCGGATCGGGCTGATTTCTACCAGTTCGCTGGCGATCATCGCGTCGATAGCCTTGGGCACGGCATATCCGCCATCGGAGGGCACACCGGTATTGAGCGATTTGATCTCGTTCTCCCGGCCACGGCGCAAATAGCCGTTGACGAAGCCCTTGACCTCCTCGCTGGCGGGGGCAGCACCGCTCATGGCGGGGCGGGAAGCAGCGCGCGAAACCTTGTCGAGCCGGGCCTTCACCTCGTCCACGTCGGAACGCAGCGTGGTGATGGCCTCTTCGGCGCGGTCCTGACGGGCAACCAGATCAAAGCTCTGTTCAAGCGGATCGACCGGGCTGACCGGAGTGGCGGCGGCGTTGGTGGGAGTGACAGTAAAGTCCATGGGGTATCAAACCTTTCGTGGGGTGGAGGTTGGGGCACAAAAAAAGCCGCCCAGTGGCGACTGTCGAAAAACAGGATTGCGGACCGGGGCGGAGCCGCGGCGGCGCGACAAGCTATTCAATAAAATGCACGCGTGCGCCGTGTTGCAGCGGGTGAGTGACCAGGCTCACTTCGAACAGGTCGATGGCCAGCAATTCGCGTCCCGCATCGGTGCGGCGCGCTTCTCTGGCGCGGTATCCGAAACTGAGGCCGCTTACTCCGCCATCGCGCAGCAGGCGTGCGGCGCGGCTATCGGTCCGGTCGATACGGGCGATTACACGCAGGCCGCGCGCGTCCTCCGTCACGGTTTCGATCATGCCGATCGGCTGGTCCGGGCGATGCTGCCACAACAACGGCAGCGGTCCGGCGCGGTTATCCAGCGTGCGCGCGAACGCGCCCCGCCGGATGGTGTCACGGCTGGCATCGGGAATATCGAACAGCCCGGCATAACCGGCAAAGCGTATCGTCGCGCCCGCCATCACAGGATTTCCCAGACGCCAAGGCGCACGGCAATCCCGATCAGCAGCCCGGCAAGTGCGGCGCGGATTGCCCATTCGACCAGGGCTTTCCACGCGCTCGATTTGGCATCGCGCCACGCGGCGAGCAATTCACGCAACTGGCCAAGATCGTCCTCGGCGCGCGCATCATCCAGACCGAGCCGAGCCAGCACACGGTCAGCGGCAAGCTCGCTCGTCTCCTCGATAATCGCGCGCAGCGTATCGAGCCTTGCGCCTTCGTTACTGGCCTGCATCAGCAGACTGGCGAGCATATCCTCGCGCTGGATGAACGGGCGGATGGTGGCAGTCATTGGGCGTCCTCCTGCGAAACATCCTCGTCAAAGCTGAGGCCGAGCATCTGGCGCTTTTCCGCGCGGGTCAGGAAATCAGCCTCGGATACTTGCGCCCACAACCGCTCGCGGTCCTCAGACAGGGCCGGAACCTGATCGAGATCGACGGTCAGACAGGCATCGGGGAACCACGGGGCAAGGCCCTCTCCCAGCGCGGCGAACAGTTTGCTGGCGAGCGGCAGCAGCGTCAGCCGCCACAAGGCCCGGTTGGCTTCGCGATAATTGGAATAGGTGTTGTCGCCCGGCAGTCCCAGCAACATCGGCGGCACTCCGAATGCGAGCGCGATGTCGCGCGCCGCGGCGCTTTTCAGCGTGGCGAAATCCATGTCGGCGGGCGAGAGCGCCATGCTCTGCCAACTCAGCCCGCCATCCAGCAGCATCGGACGCCCTGCGTTGACCGCGCCCGAAAACGCGGTCGCCAATTCATCCTTCAGCCGGTCGAACTGGTCGGTGGTCAGCCCTGCGCCATCGCCCGTGTCGTAAACCAGTGCGCCAGAAGGTCGCGCTGCGTTTTCCAGCAGCGCCCGGTTCCAGGCCGATGCAGCGTTGTGAATGGTGACAGCCTGCGTGGCTGCAGCCAGCGCGCTTGCCCCGTAATGGTCCTCCAGCGGATGCAGCGCCTTGATCTGGATGAGGCCGGGCCAGCCATCCTCATCCTCCATTGCGATGCGGCGGGTATCGCCAGCGACGCTGTATTCCGCTGCGCATGGCCAGCCATTGCCATCGACGACCATCTTGATCCGATCAGGCCGCAGGGCAAACAGCTCTACGGGCTGACCGCTCGCATCCTTGATGATCTGCACAAAGCCGTTGCCGTGCAACAGCAGGTGCGCCGCCAGCGTCTCGATCAGCGGCTGGCCCGCGCTGGTTGCCGCGACGAGCGCCGTGACCTGCGCATTGCCGCTGCACAGCGGAGCCTGCGCGATCCCTTCCGCCACAATTCGCACCGCGCGTTGGGCGATCGGGTTGCAGAGGAAGCTTTTGCGGACCGCGCTGGTGTATTCGAACACTTCGGGTTCGCCCGCATTCTCGAATGACGCTGACCAGCCGCCCGGAAAGCCGCCGGGAAACCCGTTTGCATATCCCGGTGCGAGTGGCAAGCGGCTGTCCCTCCCGCCCTTGAAGGCGGAAAGCAATGTATCGAACATGGCCATGATGGTTCCTTTTCAGATCCTGCGGATGCTGGGGCGCGCATTGCGTCCCAGCATGAGTTCGGTCATCGCCCAGACCAGCGCATCGGCGCGGTCGGGGCTGCGTCCAGCGCCCTGAGAGGGGCTGACATATTCGCCGCCGGTCATCAGGCCGCACAATTGGTCTTCCAACCGGGGAAAGTCCCCGCAATGTCGCACACGACCAGCACAATAGAGCGCCGCCACCGGTTCAGCGCGGGCAACCTTGCCGCGGCTGGCGTGAACCAGTTTGACCGGCAAGGCAGCGCTGGCGGCGCGCAGCACGCTTTCCACCATTGCGCCGCCCTGGTTCGCTTCTGCGATGACGCGGTCGGCGCGCCATTCGTCCGCTGCCATGCTGACTGCGGCAGCCCATTGATCGGGCGATGGCCTGGCGACGCTGCAATCGGCAAGCACGCGGGCGATCCCGTCCGTGCCCAGCGCGGCAACGATGATGCCGCATTCGTCTCCGGTTGCAGAGGCAGGCGGATCGACCGCCACAACCACTCTTGCATGTCCGGGCACCGTCCCGGTTTCACGCGCGGCCGCTATCATGCTGCGGGTCCACAGCGCGCCTTCCACATCGCGCAGCATCTCGCCCCCGATTTCCTGCCGGGCAAGCTGGCTGCCGGCAAACTCCGCTTCCACCGCTTCAAAAAAGCGCCGCGGCAGATTGCCGACATTGTCGTATGTCGACCCGTAGGAGACGACCACTTCCCCACGCTCTTCGCCGTTTAGCAGGCGTTCGATCAGCGGCACGGTGCACGGCGTCGTGGTGGCGACGATGCGCGGGTCGGACGTGATGCGAAGGCCCATCAGCAGATTGTCCCAGCAGCGCGTGGCGCGTTCTGCGCTCAGCGGCCATTTGCCAATTTCATCGCACCAGGCGTGGCTGTGTTGCGGCCCGCGCAATGCCTCGGGCTCGGCTGCCGAGAACATCTGCGCCTGCGCTCCGTTGGGGAAGCGCAAGCGCCGCAGCGATGGTTCGAAAACCGGGCGCTGACCGGGGGGGCAGCAGGCCAGCAGGCCGCTCTCGCCCTCGATCATCACGGCCCGCGCTTCCGCCAGCGATGACGAGACGAGCGCTATTCGCGCTTCGGGATGGGTTTCCGCAATCTGGCGGACCCATTCCGCACCCGCTCGCGTCTTTCCAAAGCCGCGCCCGGCCATAAGCATCCAGATCCTCCAGTCACCGGGCGGCGCACGCTGTTCGCGGCGCGACGCCATACCCCAGTGGTAGTCGAACGCATTGAGTTCCGGTTGCGAGAGCGCGGCCACGAGGCGCGCGCGGCATTCTTCGTCCTCGTCGGCGAGGAACGCGAGATCGACATGCATCAGCGCGCCGCACTGCCGGTTTTGCGGCCGAGTTTATCGCCCTGTTTCTCACGCTTTATCTGCAGGCGGATCGCCTCGACCTTGCGGTCGATGGAAGCGCGAATTTCCGCTGCGCTGACGTTGTGCTGTTCAGCCTGCGCCCGCGCCGCATTGTCACGGTGCGCGGCCAGCAACCGGATGGCGTTGGCAAAGTCATATTTTTCTTTCTCGCCCGCGATCTGATCGCCCTCACGCAGGCGGCGCAACACTTCGAGTTCGAGGTGAGCGTATCCTTCCCAGAGCGCGGCCGACCATGCGCGGGCAAATTCGGGTTCCTCGCGCCGGATGTTGTAGGCGTGACTTGTGGTGACTCCTGCGGCCTCCGCCGATTTTGTTACGTTCGACGTTTCTGCCAGTTTATCGAGGAACGGCGTGCGCCATTCGTCGCCGGACCTGCCTGTTGGAATGCTCCGGCTATTGCCGCGATCAGCCATGATACGCACTTTCATTGAGGGTGCGAACCAGCGGCACCTGCCTCGTCGGCAAGTCCGCTGGTTCGGGAAAGGGGCGGGGTTGATAAGCAGTTCGCGGGGCGACCTGATGGGGCGCCAGCGACTCACACTTTTGCGATGATGCCCTTTACTAACCAAAGAGCGTGACGATGTCAACAGAAAAAACCAAATAGGTTATTTTATTGTCATTGCACCGACGCACACTCTCGCTTAGTGCCGCGCTTCGGTCAGCGCGTTGTGGCGCTTTGGAGATAGACGCCCATGAGCTGGCTGCACGGCCTTTACCGATGGACGATGGAAAAGGCGTCGCATCCCTGGGCGCAGGGCTGGCTGGCGTTCTTCTGCTTTATCGAAGCGAGTTTCTTTCCGATCCCGCCGCACCCGCTGCTTGGCCTGATGTGCCTCGCAGAGCCAAAAAAGGCGCTGCGGTTCGGCATTATCGCGACGCTTTCTTCCGTGGCGGGCGGGTTGTTCGGCTATTTCATTGGCGCGGTGCTGTTTGATACCGTGGGTTCCTGGGTGCTCGGCCTCGTCGGTCTGACCGACAGCTTTCCGCAGGCAGCGTGCCTGCTCAAGGAATACGACTGGGAGGCGATAATCATCGCCGGCTCTACCCCGATCCCGTTCAAATTGCTGACGATCACCGCGGGTTTTGCGGGCATGAACATCGTCACCTTCATTCTCGCCAGCCTAATTGGCCGGGGCATGATATTTTTCACGGTCGGTGTGTTGTTCCGGGTGTTTGGCGCCCCGATCAAGCTCTTTATCGACCGTTATCTGGGTATGGTCACAACCGCCTTTGTGCTGCTGGTCGTTGGGGGAATAGTGGTGCTGACCCAGTTCGGCAGCGAGGAAGAGGGCGATCAGGGACCGTGCGCCAATCCCGATCCGATAGAGATCAGTCAGACTGCATAGGCCGCGATCAGATAATCCCGACCCTTTTGCCCGCTCGCTCGAACATCTGGAGAATCGTCTCGACCTCTTGCGCCGAGTGATCCGCGCACAGCGAACACCGCAGCAGCGTCATGTTCGCAGGCGTTGCCGGGGGCCGGGCGAGATTGACGTAGAGCCTTTCGTGCAGCAGCGCTTCCCACATCATCGCGCCCCGCTCCAGATCGGGCATGATCACCGCGACAATCGCGCTTTGCGGGGTGTCGGTTCCAAGGGTAAAACCCAGTTCGCGCAGTCCGCCATGCAGCCGCTTTGAATTCTCCCACAGATGCGCGCGCTTGTTCGACCCGTGCATCAGTTTGCGTATCGAGGTTGCCGCTGTCGCGACCACGCTCGGCGGCAGGCTGGCGGTGAAGACATAAGGCCGGCACACCAGCCGCAGAATCTCGAATTTGGGGTGGTTGGAGACGCAGAAGCCGCCGACCGTCCCGACGCTTTTGGAGAACGTGCCGATGATAAAATCGACATCATCCATCACGCCCTGTTCTTCGGCGACGCCGCGCCCGTTTTCGCCGATAAAGCCCATCGAATGTGCCTCATCCACGAGCACCATTGCGCCGTGACGTTTGGCAATAGCGATCATTTCCTTCAAAGGGGCGACATCGCCCAGCATGGAATAGACGCCTTCAAGAATTACCAGCTTGCCCGCGCCCTCGGGAATGCGCTTCAGGCGCTTTTCCATCGCATCTATGTCGTTGTGCTTGAACGGCACGATCTCCGCATCGCCCAGCTTGCACCCGTCATAGATCGAGGCGTGGCTGTCGATATCGAGGATGATGTAATCACCCTTCCCCGCAATGGTGGAGATGATCCCCAGGTTCGCCTGATACCCGGTGGAAAAGACCATCGCATGGTCCATCCCGTAAAACTCGCGCAGGGCATCCTCGCATTCCCTGTGGCCTTGGTAGGTGCCATTGAAAACGCGGCTACCGGTGGTGCCCGAACCGAAATCCGCCAATGCCTGTTTGCCCGCCGCGATCACATCGGGATCGAACGTCATGCCCATGTAATTGTAGGTGCCCAGCAGAATCGTCTCACGTCCGTTGCAGATGGCGGTGGTAGGCGACAGCACCTTTTCCATCACCAGATTATAAGGATCCTCCACCCCCGTCGCGAGCAGCGTCTCGCGGGTCTGGATAATTCCGTCGAACTTGGAAAACAGATCGCCCTTGGGCGCGGTCGAATCCGCGGTGGTTTCCGGGGCAGTTTCGGTTGCGATATCAGTCATGGCGCGCCTTGTATCAGCTATCTTGGAGTTTGTGCACTGCGGTTACCAACTGGCCATAATTCTCGATTTCGGCCTGCTGATTCATGCTGATGATGATGTCGAATTCGTCCTCGATCTCGGCGACGAAATCCATGACTGTCAGACTGTCGAACTCAAGATCGCCCGCAAAGCTGGTGCCGGATTCAATCGTCACGCCTTTCTTGTTGAACGGGGCGATCAGGTCGCGGATGCGATCGTCAACTTCGGCGTGCGTCATGATGGGTCGGTCTTTCGTTATCGGGCAAGATACGCCAGCTGGGCGCAGGCGGCTTCGTTTCAACGCTGGAAAAGCGGGTCAGTGCCAAACTTGTCAAGCGTCCGGTGGCGTGTCAGACCGATTTGTGCTGCAAAACGGGGGGCGGCGCCATGGCCGATTCATCTGTGATCCCGGTGGCGGACCACCGCTGCGCCGGTTCTTGCGGCAATTGTTATATCTGGCGCAATCCGTGTTTGGTCTTGCCCCGGTCGCCCCATAACCGCGTTGCGACTAGAGCAGACCCTTTACCGCATTCATGAACGGCATGATCGACACCGGTTTCGACAGATAACCTGCCGCGCCAGCCGCGCGGATGCGTTCCTCATCGCCCTTTGCCGCAAAGGCTGTCACCGCCAGCACCGGGATCGCGCGCAGTCCTGCGTCATCCTTTGCGGCGAGGATCAGGTCCACTCCGGAAATACCGGGCAGCTGGATATCCATGATGATCAGGTCGGGCGAATGGCGGCGCGCGGTGTCCAGCACCAGATCGCCATCGGCCACCGGTAACGCCTCAAAACCATTGGCCCTCAGCACATCGCAGAACAATTTTCGGTTGAGGTCGTTGTCCTCCACAACCATTATTCGCTTTGTCACCTGGTTCCCTGACCCTATCGCCCCGATTTCCCGATTGACCTACCCTACGCATGAGGCCGCGACAATGCCGCGAGGCGATGACACATCAGATGAGGCGCCAACAAGCCACGTGGGGACAAGCCACGCGGGCGAGCGCGCGGCAACGCTGGCGCTGGCGGCGCTAGGCTGGGTGCTGGAGGACGGCGACCGCGCGCAGCGGTACCTGGACATGACCGGGATGGACGCCGATACCTTGCGCGCCGGGCTGGGCAACCCCGCCGTGCTGGCCTCCACGCTCGATTTTCTCGCCAATCACGAACCCGATCTGATTCGCGCGGCAGAGGCACTGGCCGTGACGCCCGAAGAACTGATCGCTGCCCGGCATGACCTTTCCCCCGGGAAATCCCACAGGAGCTTTGACGAATGAACCGCCCCCTTATCATCAGCGATTGCGACGAAGTGCTGCTGCACATGGTTGCCCCTTTCAAGACCTGGCTGGAGGCGAGCCAGGGGGTAAACTTCAACCTCGATGGTGCCAATTTCACCGAAGCGATGCGCTGGCAGAAAAGCGGCGAATTGCTTGAGCCGATGGATATCTGGAAAATGCTGGGCCGGTTCTTCGATACCGAAATGGACTCGCAGGAGCCAATTGCCGGCGCAGTCGATGCGATCAACGCCCTGAGCGAGCACGCCGACATCGTGATCCTGACCAATCTGGTGGACGAACGCCGCGAAAAGCGCGCGCAGCAACTGGCGCGGGTAGGCATTCATGCGCAAGTGTACACCAATCAGGGACCAAAAGGCCCGCCACTGAAAGCCATCCTTGAAGAGCACGGAGCCTTGCGCCGCGCGTTCTTCATCGATGACCTGCCGCAGCATCACGCCTCTGTCATGGAAACCGTGCCCGATGTGGTGCGCCTGCACATGTGCGGCGAACCGATGATCGCACACGGCATTGATTGCGCGCACAAGGCAGGCCATGCCGACGCCAGGATTGACCGCTGGGCCGATGCCTTGCCATGGCTGATGGAACGACTGGAAAGGGAACCGGCATGAATATCGACGCGCGACTTGAAGAACTGGAGATTGTCCTGCCCGAAGCGGCTGCTCCGGTGGCGAGCTATGTTCCGGTGGTGGTTGCGGGCGGGTTCGCCTACGTTTCCGGCCAGCTGCCATTTATCAACGGCGTGCTGAAAGTGGGGCGTCTGGGGGAGGACGTGGATGTTGCTGGCGGGATTGACGCTGCCCGTGCCTGCGCGCTGATGATCCTTGCCCAGCTGAAGGCGGCAGGGTTGCTGGACCGGGTTCAGCGCGTCGTCAAACTGGGCGCGTTCATCAATTCCACGGCCAACTTCACCGACCAGCCAAAGATTGCCAATGGCGCATCGGACCTCATGGTCGAGGTGTTCGGCGAAGCCGGGCGCCACGCGCGCGCCGCTGTCAGCGCGCCGTCGCTGCCACTGGGGGCGGCGGTCGAGGTCGATGCGGTGATTGCGCTCGCGCCGGAATAGTCGCGGCAAGGTGGCAACCCGCCCTGCGCCCCGCTGGCTGACGGCCACCACCTATGCCCATCGCGGGCTGCATGGGCCGGGTGTTCCGGAAAATTCACTCGCCGCTGCGCAGAGGGCAATCGCGCGCGGGCTGGGGATTGAATGCGATATCCAGCGCAGCCGGGATGGCGCGGCGATGGTGTTTCACGACTGGGAACTTGGACGGCTGACAGGTGGGGGCGGGATGGTGGCAGAGTATCTCGCGGACGAACTTGAAATGCTTAGGTTGCTGGGAACCAACCAGCATCCGGTGCGCCTTGAGCAATTCATGGACGCGGTCGACGCGCAGGTTCCGCTGCTGATCGAGATCAAATCGCAGCCCGGCTACGATGTTCTGCCCACCTGTGTCGAAGTCGCGCGCGTGCTGAACGGGCGCGAAGGTCACTTTGCCATCATGAGCTTTGACCCGCGCGTTCCGCAATGGTTTACCGACCACGTTCCGGCGGTTTGTCGCGGATTGGTGGGCACCGATAGCCTTCCCAATGGTTTTGAAAACGTGTGGCGCAACTTGAACAGTGTGGAACAGGCGCAGCCTGATTTTCTGGCAATCGACTGCCGCGATCTGGATCAATCGAGTGCGCGGCGATGGCGCGAAGGGGGCCGCCCCTTGCTGTCATGGACGATCCGCACCCCATTGCAGCGCGATATAGCCCGGCCCCTGACCGATGCCCTGATCGCAGAGGGTGAGGCGCTGGCATGAGCGATGGCGCGCCCTCTTCGAACGGACTGACCGTGCGCATCGCGTCGGGCGTCGGCAGCTTTGATGCGGGCGAATGGAATGCGCTGGGCGGGGATCGCAACCCGTTTGTCTCCCACGAATTCCTGACCGCGCTGGAAGATTCGGGCAGCGTGGGCGACGGCACCGGCTGGGATCCTGTCCCCATCGTTATCCAGGACGCGGACGATCGTCTTCTGGCGGCCATGCCGTCTTATGCAAAGGGACACAGCCAGGGCGAATATGTGTTCGATCACAGCTGGGCCGATGCCTATCAGCGCGCAGGCGGGCGGTATTATCCCAAGCTTCAGATAGCGGCGCCTTTCACCCCTGCCACCGGACCGCGCCTGCTGCTGTCCGATCCATCGCTCGCCCCGCATCTGTTGAGGGGAGCGGAGGCGGTGTGCCTGCAAAGCAGACTGTCATCCGCGCACGCGACTTTCATCGACCCCGATCAACTGGCCTATTTCGAGGCGGGCGAGTGGCTGATGCGGGCCGATCTGCAATTTCACTGGCTGAACCGCGATTACGATACGTTTGACGGGTTCCTGAACGATCTCGCCTCGCGCAAGCGCAAGAACCTGCGCAAGGAGCGCGAGGCTGCGCGTGAGGGGCTGCGAATAGAGCGATTGTCGGGCGACGATATCCTGCCCGAACACTGGGATGCGTTCTGGGTGTTTTATCAGGACACCGGCGCGCGCAAATGGGGCACCCCCTATCTGACGCGCGAGGCGTTCCGCCTGATGGGGGAGCGGATGGGTGACCGGATCGTCATGATCCTTGCCCTTGATGGTGCAGTGCCGATTGCGGGCGCGCTCAATTTTATCGGCGCAGATGCGCTGTATGGCCGGTACTGGGGCTGCACACACGAGGTCCGCTTCCTGCATTTCGAGCTGTGTTACTATCAGGCCATCGACATTGCGATCGAGCTGGGCCTTGGCAGGGTGGAGGCTGGCGCGCAGGGCGGGCACAAATTGGCGCGCGGGTATGAGCCGGTACAGACATGGTCCGCGCACTGGATCGCCGATCCCGGATTTCGCGCGGCGGTGGGCGATTTTCTGGAGCGGGAGCGAGAAGGCGTTGCAACCGACCAGATGTTTCTGGACGCGCGCACTCCCTTCAGGAAAGGCGATTAGGCCGCCCGGCGGCTGTTATCGGCAAGCCATTGGCGCGCGCGACGCTGTGCCTCGGCGATTTCGCGTGCGGTCATTTCATCGGAGATATCGGCACGGCACCAGGCGGCTTCCTCGTGACCGCGCGATGCGGCGATGTTGAACCATTTATGTGCTTCGACTAGATCGCTGGCGACGCCATGGCTGCCGGTCGAAAAGATTACGCCCAGATCGAACAGCGCGGTAATTGTGCCAGATGCTGCATCGCGTATTGCGCGCGCCACGACTAGCTCCGCCTCCTGCGTCAGGACCGGTTGGCAAACCTGCGTCGCAATTGATTTCAGTTCCATTTGATATTCCCCCGTTGCACCAACCCGGTATCGGGCGGCGTGCCCAATGGGTTTTGACTATCGTGGTCAACAAAAGGTTAATGGTGGTGCGGATTATTTGTATCGCCGCGAGACGCGAGCGATTTTGCCCACGGTCCAATGTGCAAAGCGTCTTGATAGGGCGGGTAAGCCTGCCTATAGCGCAGCGGCAACGCGACGATTTGCTAGGAAGCAAGCATCCAGACGGTATCGATCGGGCGGCGAAACGGGACTGTCAGGCGGAACATGACTTTGACAAGAGGGTCCAATGGCCACCTCGGCAGCTGACGAAATCGACATCCTCGACAAGGCTAAGCGCACGCTTGAGCCGGATTACGTGCCGAGCGATGACGAAGAATACATGAACGAACGGCAGCAGACCTATTTCAGGATGCTGCTGATCGAATGGAAACGATCAATCCATAACGCTGCGGGGCAGACGCTCCAGTCACTACAGGATGGCCCCATTCGCGAGGCCGATCTGAATGACCGCGCTTCCAGCGAGACCGACTGGGGCATCGAACTGCGCACCCGCGATCGCCAGCGCAAACTGATTGCCAAGATCGATTCCGCGCTGCGCCGCCTCGATGCAGGCGAATATGGCTATTGCGAAAAGACGGGCGATCCCATCGGCCTCAGGCGGCTGATCGCGCGGCCCGTAGCGACGATGACGGTAGAAGCGCAGGAAGCGCACGAACGCCGCGAGAAAGTCAGCCGCGACGATTGAGCGTGCAATCGCCCGGCCCATTACCGGTTAAATGCCTGCCCTGTGAACGTTCCAATCTGGGACGCTGGAAACACGGGCATATCGGGCGTTACAAGTTTTAACGATGCGTTTACTTTGCTCTCCTAGCGCCGGTACATCGCACGCGACCCGGCGTTTCGGATTGGTGCGGTGCTATTGAGATACGGGCCCATTGCGTTGCAATCGACCTGACGATTGGACTACTTGTAAACTCGCCAAACTGATGTTTCATCAGAAAACCAAGAGAGGAAGGGCGATAATGAGCGGTGTCGAAACACGCAGTGTCACACGTGACAGCCTGTTCCTGCTTGCCATCGTGCGGGTTGAACAACAGGATGACGAACACCGTGTGCGCGTGCGCAACCTTTCCGATGGCGGGATGATGGCCGAAGGCAACATGTTCGTGCAGCGCGGCAACCGGCTGGAGATCGAAATGCGCAACATCGGCAAGGTGCCCGGTAGCGTGGCGTGGGTGCAGGACAACCGGTTTGGCATTGCATTCGACACCGAAATCGATTCGCAGCGCGCGCGCATTCCCACACTGAAGGATGATAACCCCGCGGCGACGATCATTCAGTCATCGTGGCAACATCGCGCACCCAACACCCCTGATCCAAAGGCGTTGCGAAAGGTCTGACGCGGCGCGATAGCCACCCCGTTTTTTCTCGCGACGCACATTACCTGCAATTAGATGCATCTTTCGCTGACGCGGGTCACGCGCTTTGCTAGGCGTGGTCGGACCATGCGATTGTGCGCTCTTCATCATAGTCCAGCCTGCTTCGCGGCGGTTCTGGCTCTTGTGCTGGCTCCGATTGTGGCGGCATGCGGACCGTCGGCGGCCGATGGCCCGGTTCAGGTCGCGATTATCGGAGAACCAGACAGCCTGTTCGACACCGGAACGCGGCTGACGCCCGCAGCGCAGCATCTGCGCGCGGCATCGTTTGAAGGACTGGTGACGCTGGATGCAGGCGGACAGGTCGTGCCCGCAATCGCGGAGCGCTGGATCATCACCGACGATGGGCTAAGCTATATCTTCCGGATCGGAGAGCGGACCTGGCCCGATGGCGAGCCGATCACCGCCAACGATATCCGCACCGCTTTGCGCGATCTGATCCAGCAGTATGACGGCACGTCGCTGGGGCTGGACCTCGCCAAGGTGACGCAGGTGCGGGCGATGACCGAGCGGGTCGTCGAGCTGCGCCTGTCCGGTCCAATGCCAGAATTCCTGCGCCTGCTCGCTCAACCCGAACTGGGCCTTGTCAAAAGTGGCAGCGGCGCTGGCCCCATGATCGCATCGCGCGATGACGAAACGGGGGCGGGAGCACCTCCGCTCGCCCGGCTCAGCGCCTTGCCGCCGCAGGAGCGGGGCCTGCCGCAACGGGAGGATTGGGAGGATTCCTCGCGCCCAGTCGCCGTGCGATCGTTACCCGCAGTGCAGGCGATTGAAGCATTTTCGCAAGGCGATGTCGATATCCTAATGAACGGGCGGATCGCGGAACTCCCGCTGGTCGAGCTTGGTCCGTTGTCACGCGGGACGGTTCAGGTCGATCCGGCGCTCGGACTGCTGGGCCTGGTGTTCCTCAGCGACAATGGCGTGCTGTCCGATCCGGCCCGGCGCGAGGCACTGTCGATGGCGCTGGACCGGGGCGCGTTGATCGAACCGTTCGGTCTGGGCGGCTGGCAGGCGACCAGTTGGATCGTCCCGCGCGATCAGTTCGTCAGCCTGAAACCGCCGCCATCGCGGTGGGAAAGCCTGTCGCTTGCCGAACGCCGCCGCATCGGCGCTGCGCGAATTGCGGCGTGGCGCAGCCAGAGCGGTGAGGACGAGGTCGTGTTGCGCATCGCCATGCCGCCGGGTCCGGGCAGCGATCTGCTGTTTCGCGGTATCGCACGCGCATGGGCCACCATCGGAGTGCGCGCCGTGCAGGTGCGCCCGGGAACGGGGGCTGAGCTGGAATGGCGGGACCGGCTGGCGCGGTATTCATCGCCGCGCTGGTTCCTCAACCAGTTCAATTGCGAGCTGGAGCTTGGCCTGTGTTCGGAGGCTGCGGATGCGCTGGTACGCGAAACGCTGACCATGACCGATCCTGCGTTGAAGGAGCTGACCTTTAACCGGGCGCAGGCCGTGCTGGTTGCGCAGGAGGTGTTCATCCCCCTTGGCGCGCCGGTGCGATGGTCACTCGTGCGCGGCGCGATCGATGCATATCAGCCCAACCCGTGGGGGCTGCACCCCTTGTTCCCGCTCTCCGGGCCTACCAATTAAGGCGAAGTGCCTGGGACCGGGCCATAGGAACACGACATGAAAACGCCGATCAAATTTGAACCTCTTTCCGGCAGGCAATCCGATGCGCGTCCGGAGCGGCCGGAACGGCTGGGCTTGAACCTGCCGACCGGCACCGATCCCGCATCGGTGCGCGCGCGGGTGGAAGCGATGGAAATGTTGCTGGAGCGCAGCTTTCGCATTCCGGGCACCAACATGCCGGTGGGGCTGGATTCGCTCATCGGGCTCATTCCGGTGCTGGGCGATATCGTGACCACCGCGCTTGGCGCGTATATGGTCTGGGAGGCCCGCAATCTGGGTCTGCCCAAATGGAAACTGATGCGCATGGGCGCGAACGTCGCGTTCGACAGTGCGCTGGGGCTTGTCCCGCTGGTGGGTGATGCGGCGGATTTCGTATTCCGGTCCAACACCCGCAACCTGCGACTTATCAAGAAACATCTGGACAAACATCACCCCGAAACGCGCGTGATCGATGGCTGAGCCTGTAACCTATTCTAGCTACCTCGATCTTGAGAAGATCCTGTCTGCGCAGCACCCCGCATCGGGTGCGCATGACGAATTGCTGTTCATCATCGTCCACCAGGCCAGTGAGCTGTGGCTGAAATTGTGCCTGCACGAACTGACGCTGGCGCGCGCGAATATCGAGGCGGACAATCTGCGCCCTGCGTTCAAGATGCTGGCGCGGGGGCGCACGCGCGCAGGCGCAACTGATCCAGAGCTGCGATGTGCTCAGCACCATGACGCCGCACGATTATTCAACCATTCGCCCACATCTGGGCGGTTCATCGGGCTTTCAGTCGCCGCAATACCGGATGATGGAATTCATGCTGGGCGCCCGCGATGAAAAGCACGCGCACCTGCATGACAGGACCGGCGACTGGGGCCTGCGACTGCGCGCCGAAATGGCCCGCGCCAGCCTGTACGATGCCGCCATCGCCTTGCTGATACGCCGGGGCTTTGCGATTGATGCCAGCGTTGCAGACCGCGCACCCGATGCGCCCTACACCGGCAATGCCAGCGTCGAGGCGGCGTGGGCGAGCATCTATCGCGATCCGCAGGCACATTGGGATCTGTATGAATTGGCTGAAAAACTGGTCGATCTGGAATACCACTTCCAGCGCTGGCGGTTTGGCCATCTGAAAACGGTGGAGCGGATTATCGGGTTCAAACGCGGCACGGGCGGCACACCGGGCGTGCCGTATCTGGAGGGCGTGCTGAAACAGGCGTTCTTTCCCGAACTGCTCAGCGTAAGAACTGCGATATGAGCCGAAAGATCTGGGACATTTCCCAGCCGCTGCGCCCCGGACTTCCAGTGTGGCCGGGAGACACCGCATTCACGCAGGCGCAAACGTGGCAGATGGAGGCGGGATCGCCGGTCAATGTCTCGGCGCTCACACTCTCCACGCATTCGGGCGCACACGCCGATGCGCCGCTGCATTACAGCGCCACCGCGCCCGATATCGCCAGCGTCGGCCTTGATCCGTATCTGGGCGAATGTCTGGTGATCGACGCGCGCGCCTGCCGCGACCTGATCGAAATTGGCGACCTGCCCGCACTCCACAACGCCGAACGCATATTGCTGCGCACGTTCGATCACTTTCCGCACGATGCGTGGGAGGACGACACCACCGCCATTGCCCCTGCGACTATAAACTGGCTGGCGGCGCAGGGCGTGCGGCTGGTGGGGATAGACGGCCCGAGTATCGACCCGCAGACATCCAAGGATATGCTGGCGCACAAGGCCGTGCTGAAACATGACATCCGCGTTCTGGAGGGGCTGGTGCTGGATGACGTGCCCGAAGGCCGGTACGAACTCATCGCGCTGCCGCTGGCGATTGCGGGCGGCGATGCGTCTCCGGTGCGCGCAATCCTGCGGGAATTACCATGAACACCGCAGATAAGGCGCGCGAATTCGATGCGGCGGACCCGCTGGCGAAATACCGCGACCGCTTCATCCTGCCCGACGGAGTGATCTATCTCGATGGCAATTCGCTGGGTGCCTTGCCGCGCGCGACGCGCGAAGCGATGCGCCGCGTGGTGGAGGATGAGTGGGGTGATGGCCTGATTCGGTCATGGAATGATGCGGACTGGTTCGACATGGGGGCGCGCGTCGGCGCAAAGATCGCGCCCATGATCGGGGCGCAAACCCGCGAAGTAATCGCGTGCGACACCGTCAGCGTAAACCTGTTCAAACTGATTTCCGCCGCGCTCCACATGCGCGGCGGTGATGACGGGCGTCGCCAGGTGATCCTGTCCGAACCCGGCAATTTTCCCACCGATATCTATATGATCGAAGGGCTGGAGCGGCAAGGTCTGGCGCAACGCCGCCTTGCCGCGCGTGCCGATATCGCCGCAGCGCTGGACGATGATGTCGCCTTGTTGATGCTGACCCACGCGCACTACAAGACCGGCGAACTGTTCGATATGGCTGCGCTGACACGTGCTGCGCACGATGCGGGCGCGCTGGTGCTATGGGATTTGTCGCACAGCACAGGTGCGTTGCCGGTCGATCTGAACGGTGCGGGCGCGGATTTTGCGACGGGTTGTGGCTACAAATATCTGTGCGGTGGGCCGGGTGCGCCCGCATTTGCCTTCGTGGCGGAGCGGCATCTGGCCGATCTGAAACAACCGCTGACTGGCTGGTTTGGCCATGCTCGTCCATTCGCGTTCTCCGACGATTACGAACCCGCGCCCGGCATCGAGCAATTGCAATGCGGCACTTCCCCCGTGCTCGGCCTGACTGCGCTGGAGGTGGGCGTGGATCTGATCGCGGAAATTGGTGTCGACAGATTGCACGGCAAATCGCAGGCACTGTCGGAGTTTTTCCTCGATTGCTTGCGCGAACACGGCCTCACGCTCGATCTTGTCAGCCCGGCAGCCAGCGCCGCGCGCGGCAGTCAGCTATCGTTCCGCCATCCCCACGCCTACGCCATTTGCCAGGCTTTGATCGCGCGCGGCGTGATCGGCGATTTTCGCGATCCGGACATCCTGCGGCTGGGTTTTGCCCCGGCATATCTGCGGTTCGTGGATATGGCGGAGGCTGCGCGGCACCTTGCCGAGATCGTGCAGAGCGGCGAATGGCAGGGTGAGGCATTCACAAAGCGCGCGCGCGTCACCTGAGCGCCAACCGATAGCCCCTTGCGGTGCATCATTTGATAATGCAGCGATCAGGCGACCAGCTATTGCCCTCTTTTAGCGGAGGATCGCATGGACGAATACACGCTTACCTATTCAGCGGACGAAATCGGCACCGAGGCAAATGTGACGTTCTTCGCGCATTCCACGGCCAATGCGCTGACCCTTGCGCGTGAGGCTGCCAGCGGTGATTGGGCCGTGCTCTCAAGCAGAGGCAAGACTGTTTGCCGGATGCGTCTTGTTGAAGACAGCGGCGTCTGGCTAATCGAGCCGCTGCGAGAGGCGAACATGAGCCAGTTTGCGCCGGCTGAATGTGCAGGCAGATCGGGCATGGCAGCGCCATAACGGCCTGCTATTCGTCAAACCAGTCCAGATTCAGGTCTTCGTATCGGTCAGTGAATTGACCCAGCTCGACCAAGCGTGGTTTGTCCAGGATACGGGTTCCGCCGTTCACCCTTTCGATCATTCCCTCGTCGATGAATTGCCGGAACAGCCGGCTTACCTGCACCTCTGTCAGTCCGATCGTCTCGCCGATCTGGGCCTGCGTCAGTCCCAGGTTGAATTGATCAAGTGATGCATCGGCCAGCAGGTTGCGACGTGCCTCGATTTCCAGAATCAGCGAGGCGAGCCGCGACCTGCCTCTTGTCCGACCAACTGACACCAGCCGATCGTTGAGGATCGCACCCTCCATTGCGGCAAAGGTGTAGAAAATCGCGGCGACACGCGGCGACGAAACAAAAGCATCGACAAGCTTGCTGCGCGGGAAGAGATACAGCACCGAAGGGGCATTGACGGTAATCGTCTGTGTCGCATGGTCGAACGGCACGTTGGCCGTGCCCACGATATCGCCAGCAAAATACAGCCGCGTAATCGCCCGGACACCGCTGGGCAGGTCGTTTGAGGCGAATAACCGCCCCCTCTCAACTATGTAAAGTTGGTCCGGTTCATCGATTTCGCTGGCGATCAGATCGGTGCCCGCTTCATAGCTGCGCCGGGTCAGGGCAAGTCCCCTGAATACTTCCTGTTCGTCGGGCCGAAGGTCGGTCAGCTTCCCATATTTCGTAAGCAATTCTTTCATCGCCTGTTCCCCTCCCGCGCGATCCGTTTGTATTTGCCGCGGTATATCGGGGGAAGCGCACGATGTCCAAGCTTGAGCGCAGATATGCGGTCAGGCGGCGGTGCGTTCGCGCAGCTCCACCATGCGGTCAGCCAGCGGGTACAATTCATCGTTCTCCCGCGTGATTCTCCGTTCGAGCGCGTAAAGGACCACTGCGGCCTCCGTACGGAACCCTTCGACATCACCCAGTATCGCGCTGCCGCTGCGCCAGCGGCCCGCAAATTCGGCGTAAGTGTCGGCCAACCCGCCCATTTCCGCGGCAAAATCGCGGGCAATGCGCGCGGCGTCCGGATCGCCCGATGCCTCCATTCGGGGATAGAGCGACCTGTCCTCCGCAGCGAGGTGTACGGTCAGCAATCCGGTCATCTTGCCGAGGATCAGAGCGCAGGTGTGCGCCTGCGCGTCGGTTTCGATGGTCGCCATTGCATGAAACAGCTGGGCGGAAAGGGCTTGCAGCGCCTCGTGTTGACGGCGCAGGGTAGTGGTTCTTTGCATAGAAGGCTCGGCCGGGGTTCTTTCGTTGATGGGTTCGAACCGTGTGGCCCACCGCATCGCAAGGAACCCCTGCCGCGCCCTAGGTATCGCACCGTATGCCTGTTCTGGCGGGCGACGGTGCAAGCAAAATGCCTGCAGCCGTCAGGCCTCCAGCTCGATGTCCCAATAAAGCCAATCGCGCCATGTTTCGTGCAGGTGGTTTGGCGGGAACAGCTTGCCATGCTGTTGCAATTGCCAACTGGTCGGGCGGATCGGTGCGCGGCGCACCGGCATATGCGCCTGTTTGGGCGTGCGCCCGCCCTTTTTCATATTGCACGGTGCGCAGGCGCTGATGATGTTCTCCCACGTGGTCTTGCCGCCCAGGCGGCGCGGGATCACATGGTCGAACGTAAGATGGTCGCCGCTGCCGCAATACTGGCAGGAAAAGCGATCACGCAGGAACACGTTGAAGCGGGTAAATGCGGGAAATTCGCTTTGCCGAACATATTGCCGCAGCGCGATGACGCTGGGAATTTTCATGTCGAGGCTGGGCGAATGCACCTCGCGATCATAGCTGGCGACGATGTCCACACGGTCCAGAAACACCGCCTTGATCGCGGTCTGCCATGGCCACAGGCTCAGTGGGTAATAGGACAGAGGCGTGTAATCCGCGTTGAGCACAAGCGCGGGGCAGGCCGACAGATTGCGTGTCGGATCCTCTTGGGCGGGGCGAAATTTCGCCGCTACATCGATCAGTTCGGCTCTGAACACGGTTCGCGTTCCTTCCTGATTGAATCCATCTTGCCGTGGCAACAAAAAGAGTCAAACCCATGACAGGTACGCTATCCCCGGCGAGTTTTCGTCAGACCCTGCAACAAAGATACGCAGATCGGCGCTCGATTGGCGCAGAGTGCATGATTGTGGCAGGGGATAAGGCGTGAAAACCGTCACCCGATTTGCTCCCAGCCCCAACGGCCCGCTGCATCTGGGTCATGCCTTTGCGGCGATCGTGGCCCATGACGAGGCTGGGCTGCGCGGCGGGCAGTTTCTGCTGCGGATCGAGGATATCGACGGCCCGCGATCGCGCCCCGAATTCGCAGATGCGTTTCGCCGCGATCTGGAATGGCTGGGCCTCGAATGGCGCGAAGTGCCCGCGCAGTCGACCCGGCTGGACAGTTACCGCGCCGCCGCGGACCGGTTGCTGGCGGACGGACTGCTGTATCGCTGCTCCTGCACAAGGCGAGAAATTGACGCGCTGCCAGAGCGGATTGGGCCGGACGGCTCGGCATACCCCGGATCGTGCAAGGGTCGATGCGCGGAAGGAAGCGATAACGAGCCTTCTGCCCTGCGGCTCGATCTGGATGCCGCCCTGCCTCGCGCGGGCGACCTGTTCTGGCACGATGAGATCGCGGGCAGGCAAGCGGCAGGCCCGCGCGACTTTGGCGATGTTGTGCTGGTGCGCAAGGATTTGCCCGCCAGCTATCACCTTGCCGCGACGCTGGACGATGCGTCTGACGGCATCACACTGGTCACGCGCGGAACCGATCTGTTCGCCTCCACTCATGTCCACCGTCTGTTACAGCATCTGCTGGATTTGCCCGTGCCCCAATACCTGCATCATGGCCTCATAATGGCTGAGGACGGGCAAAAACTGTCGAAAAGCCGCGCCTCGCCGCCGCTGTCCGCCCGGCGCGAAGCGGGCGAGAACGGGCGCGCGCTGGCCGCGAAATTGCGCGCCGCAGCGGATAAGGACTGGAACCTGACCGGTGAGGGACTATTTGAACAGCCATGAACTATTTTCTCTTTGCCGTCCTCGCCGTCCTGTGCGCTCTGGTGGTAATCTCGCTGGTGCGCGGGGTGATTGCGTTTTTGCAAACAACGCGGATCGACCTTGAAACCGGCGAGGGTGAAACCGCCACCGATATGCAGCTTGCACAGAACAAGGCGATGTTCGCGCGCATCAAATATCAGGGTCTGGCGATTGCCGTGGTTGCGGTCATCCTGTTGCTGGCGCAAGGCGGAAGCTGACGGGGCGCACTGTCCCCGCTCCGCCGGGACCACCACACAGGCAGCACAATGGTAAAGCTCAACAAGATTTACACCCGCACGGGCGATGATGGCACGACCGGACTGGTCGATGGATCACGTACCGCCAAACACTCCGCCCGGATCGACGCAATTGGCCGGGTGGATGAGGCGAACAGCGCGATCGGCCTTGCCCTTGTGGCGATTGTCGACGCGGCGCAGCGCGCCATGCTCACACGCATTCAGAACGATATGTTCGATCTGGGCGCGGATCTGGCCACGCCTGCGGCAGACGGAGACTTCACCCCTTCGGAAATGGTCCTGCGGATGGTCGCGGCGCAGGCCGAATGGATCGAGGGGCAGATAGATGCCCTGAACGATCGGCTTGAGCCGCTGACCAGCTTTATCCTGCCCGGCGGCAGCGAAGCGGCGGCGCGCGTCCACGTTGCCCGTGCCAGTACCCGCGCGGCGGAACGCGCGATGACCGCGCTGGCGGGGGAAACGTCCGTCAATCCGGCAGCGCTGATGTATATAAACCGCCTGTCCGACCTGCTGTTCGTGCTGGCGCGGGTCGCCAATGCCGATGGCGTGGACGATTTGAGGTGGGTTCCGGGCGCCAATCGTTGAACGGCAACCATCGCGTATCCTCACATCGCGCGCGCTAACTCACTAGCCAACCGCCACGCTCGCCGCTATCGACCTTTGCTGCACTTGCGAAGGAATTGCTGCCATGCACAATATTGCCGTTATCGGAGCTGGTCAGATGGGAACCGGCATCGCCCAGACCGTTGCTGCCAATGGTATGCGTGTGATGCTGGCCGATATCGATCTTGCCCATGCGCAGGGCGGCAAGGACCGCATCGATCAGGCGGTGGCCAAACTGGTCGGACGCGGCAAGATGGAAGCGACCGCAGCGCAGGCGTTGCTTGATCGCGTGACCCCAGTCGCCGATTATGCCCCGATGGACGCCGCCGACCTTATCATCGAGGCCGCGACCGAAAAAGAGCCGGTCAAGCAGGCAATTTTTGAATCCGCGGGTAAGGTGCTGGGTCAGGGCGCGATCATGGCCTCCAACACCAGTTCGATCCCGATCACGCGCATGGCCAACCACTCGCCCGATCCCTCCCGCTTTATCGGACTGCACTTCTTCAACCCGGTGCCGGTAATGGGCCTGATCGAGGTGATCCCCGGTCTCGCCACTGCGCAATCGACAACTGACCGCGTGGTCGCTTTTGCCGAAGGGCTGGGCAAGGAGGTTGTGCTGAGCCAGGATGAACCCGGCTTTGTCGTCAACCGCATCCTGTTGCCGATGATTAACGAGGCGGTGTTCGTGCTGGGCCAGTCGACCGCGGGTATTGAGGATATCGACAAGGGTTGCCGCCTTGGCCTCAATCACCCGATGGGGCCACTGCAACTGGCGGATTTCGTAGGATTGGACACCTGCCTCGATATTATCAAGGTGCTGTACAAGACTACGCGCGACAGCAAGTATCGGCCCGCGCCGCTGCTGGTGAAGTATGTCGAGGCGGGCTGGCTGGGGCGCAAGTCCGGGCGTGGCTTCTACGACTATACCGGCGAAGCGCCCGTGCCCACGCGGTAAAACGGTTCGGAACCGCAGGGGCGGCGCATCCGTTGATCATGCAAAGGAGATTTTGCATGACCGATAAATCGAAATCCGTTCAGGGGCCGGTGAGCCAGGAACAGCGCCAGGCCGGACTGGCCCCCGAAATGCACAACGATGAACAGGACGATCACCGCGCGCAGGCGCAGGAAGTCGCCGAACAGGCATTGCACGGCACACATAGCAAGCCGGGAGGGACCGAAAGCCGCAAGCCCGTCTCTCCGGGTGTCGACAACGTCGCCGGAAGCGAGACCGACCTCATCGATCAGATGCGCAAGATGGAAGAGACCGGCATCATCGATAATGGCGCGTTTGCGGGCGAGCCGGCGCACGATGATGAAGAACAGACCACCCGCGACAATTGATGGTTGATCGGCATTAGGCGGCGAACGTGCCGGTGCGAGAATGCACTAAGGCTAGTTCGTCGCTTCACCTGTTTCGACCGTGGTGGATGCCTCGTCGGCTTTTGATTTGTCCTCCTGCGCTGCCTTTGCATCGCGAGAGGGTGACGGATTGAACCCACGGGTATCAGCAATCAGATCCTCATCGCTGGCGAATTCAACGACGACATCGGCATCGCCTACTCCATCTGCGGTAATCGCGACATTTCCTTCCGCATCGACTGGTCCACCATCGGAAATGGTGTAATCGCCGGTACCGGGATTTTCGATGGTCTGCGCCCCCGCTTCCGTGGACGCAACCTCACCCGCATTGCCGGGTATAAAATGATCGCCGAGCATGCTCACGACCAGCGCCGCGCCAACGGTGACGATCCCTGCGAAGGCAAGGGCAGCCTTGCTGTTTGCAAATAATGCGACTGTCATGACTGCAGATTACCGGAAAACCGGTTAAGGATTGGTGGAATTATCCGCCGTCCGAAAGATCGCGTTTCAGATCATACAACAGGTCCAGCGCTTCTCTGGGAGACAACGCGTCGAGATCGGCTGCGGCAAGACGGTCTGCCAGTTTCTGCGCTGGGCTTTGTGCGGTTTGCGTCGGCTGCGCGGCGGCGGCAAACAGGGGCAATTCGCCAAGGTCAGCGGCTATCCCGCCCGTTTTCTCGCGCGTTTTTTCCAGCCGTTCCAGCACCGATTTTGCCCGCGCGACCACCTGTTGGGGCACGCCTGCAAGCTTGGCCACGGCAAGACCGTAGGATCGGTCCGCGGGCCCCTGCGCCAATTCGTGCAACAGCACCAGATCGCCCTTCCATTCGCGCGCTCGCACGTGATGCAGCGACAGTGCCTCACAGGTTTCCGCCAGCCGCGCGAGTTCGTGATAATGCGTTGCAAACAGGCAGCGGCAGGCAATGGTCGAATGCACTGCCTCCACCACTGCCCATGCCAGCGCCACCCCGTCATAGGTGGAAGTGCCGCGCCCTACCTCATCCAGAATCACGAAACTGCGGTCCGTCGCCTGAGCGAGAATCGCAGCGGTTTCGACCATTTCGACCATGAAGGTGGAGCGCCCGCGCGCAAGGTTATCCGATGCACCCACACGACTGAACAACCGGTCCACCAGCCCGATGCGCGCGGCCTGTGCGGGGACAAAGCACCCCGCCTGCGCCATCAGCACGATGAGGGCGTTCTGGCGCAGGAAAGTCGATTTGCCGCCCATGTTCGGCCCGCCGATCAACCACAGGCGATTGTCCGGCGACAGCGCGCAATCGTTGGCGACAAACCGGTCGCCCATCTTCGCCAGCGCAGCCTCCACCACGGGATGCCGTCCGGCGGTGATCGCAAGGCCGGGTTCGTCCATGATGTCCGGGCGGCACCAGTCGCCCTCGCTTGCGCGTTCGGCATTCCCGGCGGCCACATCGATCCGCGCGAGTGCGGCGGCGGTGGCGGCAATCGCCTCGCGCGAGGCTGCAATCGCGCTCACCATCTCTTCAAAATGCGCGTCTTCTGCGGCGAGCGCGTGTCCGCCCGCCTCCGCAATACGGCTGGCCTCTTCGTGAAGGCTCAGCGAATTGAACCGCACCGCGCCCTTCATCGTCTGGCGGTGAGTAAATCCGCTGTCGGCATCCATCAGAGCGTCGGCGTGGCGACCGGGAACTTCGATGAAATAACCGAGCACGCCATTGTGCCTGATCTTGAGGCTGGAAATGCCGGTCTGTTCGCGATAGCGCGCCTCCATCGCGGCAATCGCGCGGCGGGCATTGCCCGATGTGGCGCGCAATTCATCCAGCCCCGCGTCGTATCCATCGGCGATGTAGCCGCCGCCAGAGCGCTCCGTCGGCGGGGAGGGGACGAGCGCACGCAAAAGCCAGTCGATCAATGCGCCGTGGCCACCGAGTGCGGACAAAAGTTTTTCGAGCAAAGCAGGACGGTCGGGCATCCCGGAAAGGCCGGTCTGGATCTGCTTCGCCTCGGCCAGAGCGTCGCGCACCTGCCCCAGATCGCGCGGGCTTCCCCGCCCCGCGACCAATCGCCCAAGCGCTCGCCCCAGATCAGGCAGCGCGCGCAACAGATCGCGCAAGGACGCGCGCTCTATCGGACGGTCGCGAAAGTATTGCACCAGCGCCAGCCGGTCGGTGATCGGCTGCACATCCAGCAGTGGCGCCGACAGATCCTCGGCCAGCAATCGCGACCCTGCTCCGGTCGAGCAGCGATCCAGCGTCGCCACAAGACTGCCCTTGCGGCCCCCGGTGGCGCTTTCGAGGATTTCAAGGCTGGTTCGCGTCGCCTCGTCCATCACCATCGCCGCGCTGGCCCGGCGCACCTCCGGCGGTAGCAGCAGTGGCAGCGTACCGCGCCCGACGTGATCCAGATACGCGATCAGTCCGCCCGCCGCCGCGCACATCGCCCGGCTGAAATCGCCAAACCCGTCCAGCGTAGCAACGCCGTGGAGGCTGCGCAGCCGCTCTGCCCCGGCGTCGCTGTCAAACGCGCGGCGATCGTGGAAAGAGGCATCTTCGGGCGTTTCGTGCTCCCACCCTTCCGGCAAAACGACTTCGCTGGGGCCAAGCCGCGCCATTTCCGCACCCAGCAGATGCGGCGGGGCCTCCGCCAGCACCATCGCTCCCGTTGAGATATCGACCGAGGCGATGCCGATACCTCCGCGCACATCGGCCAGCGCCACCAGCACATTGGCAAGGACCGGTTCCAATAACGCCTCTTCGGTCAGCGTTCCGGCGGTGACGAAGCGCACGATATCGCGCTTCACCAGCACCTTGGACGATGGCCGCCCTTCGGCTTTGGCGCGGGCCTTTGCCTCGTCCGGCGTTTCGATCTGTTCAGCGATGGCGACCCGCTCGCCCGCCTTGATCAGCCGTGCCAGATACCCCTCGGCCGAATGCACCGGAACGCCGCACATCGCCACCGGCTGCCCTGCGTGTTCGCCCCGGCTCGTCAGCGCGATATCGAGGATCGCGGCGGCGCGGCGGGCATCATCGAAGAACAGCTCGAAAAAATCGCCCATGCGATAGAACAGCAGCGATCCGGCGGCCTCCTGTTTGAGCGCCAGATATTGCTCCATCATCGGGGTCGGCCCGGAGGCTTTGGTGGAAGATGCAGAAGCTGCCATTGCGCCCGCCCTACCAAGCCTTGCGCGATTCGGCATGGCGCGCGGCGGCCTCTATCCCCTGTTAGCCGCGCCGCTTCGCGCAATCATCGCGCAAAGCCTCTATAACTTCCCTGCAATGCGCGTTAGGCGGGCGCGGCAGAGGGATTTCACAGGAGAGTTTGATGGCAGGCGGGAACGGCGAGAACACCGGCGGGGGTGCAAACGGTATCAAGGACGCAGAGGCCAATCCGCAAAGAGGCGGCTTCACCGCGCGCGAGGCGCTGTTCTATCACGAGACGATCCGCCCCGGTAAGCTGGAGATCGTAGCGACCAAGCCGATGACATCGCAGCGCGACCTCAGCCTTGCCTATTCGCCCGGCGTTGCCGCACCGGTGGAGGCCATCGCGGAGGATCCCTCGCTCGCCGCGCGCTACACCGCCAAGGCCAATCTGGTCGCCGTCATCTCCAACGGTACTGCCATTCTTGGCCTGGGCAATCTGGGAGCCTTGGCATCCAAGCCGGTGATGGAGGGCAAGGCGGTGCTGTTCAAACGCTTTGCCGACGTCGATTCGATCGATATCGAGCTGGATACCGAAGATCCCGAGGCCTTCATCAACGCGGTCGCCCTGATGGAGCCGACCTTTGGCGGCATCAACCTTGAGGATATCAAGGCGCCCGAATGCTTCATCATCGAAGCTGCGCTGCGCGAGCGCATGAACATTCCGGTGATGCACGATGATCAGCACGGCACCGCGATCATCACCGCCGCCGGATTGCTGAATGCCTGCCATCTGACCGGGCGCGAAATCAAGGACGTCAAAGTCGTGGTCAACGGCGCGGGTGCGGCAGCGATTGCCTGCACCGAACTGATCAAGGCGATGGGTGTGCGCCACGACAATGTCATCATGTGCGACCGGTCCGGCCCGATCACGCCGGGCCGCGCGGATATGGACCAGTGGAAAAGCGCCCACGCGGTCGCCACCGATGCGACATCGCTGGAAGAGGCGCTGGATGGTGCGGACATCTTCCTTGGCCTGTCGGCGGCTGGCGCGCTGAAGCCTGAATGGGTGCGCAAGATGGCGGATCGGCCGATCATCTTCGCCATGGCCAATCCCGTGCCGGAAATCATGCCCGATGAGGCCAAGGCCGTGCGCCCCGATGCGATCATCGCCACCGGGCGCAGCGATTTTCCCAATCAGGTCAACAACGTGCTTGGCTTCCCCTTCATCTTTCGCGGTGCGCTCGATGTGCAGGCGACCACGATCAACGAGGAGATGAAGGTCGCCGCCGCGCAGGCCATCGCCGAACTTGCGCGTGAGCGTGTGCCGGAGGAAGTGGCCGCCGCCTATGGCAAAAACCAGAAATTCGGCACCGATTACATCATCCCCGCCCCGTTTGATCCGCGCCTGATCGAGGTCGTTTCATCCGCGGTTGCGAAGGCGGCGATGGATTCGGGCGTTGCCAAATTGCGGATCGAGGATTTCGACGCCTATCGGGTGAAGCTGCGCAGCCGCCTCAACCCGACGACTTCGGTGCTGACCGGCGTGTATAACGAGGCGAAGAACAATCCCAAGCGGATGGTGTTTGCCGAAGCGGAAGAGGAAGTCGTGCTGCGCGCCGCGATCCAGTTCCGCGATTTCGGATACGGCACCCCGGTGCTGGTCGGACGGACAAAGGCGGTGCTGGACAAGCTGCACCAGCTTTCCGTCAGCGATCCCGGCAGTTTCGAAATCCAGAATTCGGCCGATAGTGAACACGTGCCCGCGATGGTCGATTTCCTCTACAAACGCCTGCAACGGCGCGGTTATACAGAGCGCGACGTGCGCCGCATGGTCAATCAGGAGCGCAATGTGTTTGCTGCCCTGCTGGTTGCGCTGGGCCATGGCGACGGGCTGATTTCTGGTCTCACGCGGACCTATGCGCAGACCGCGCGCGAGGTGAACCTGGTGCTGGACAAGAAAAAGGGCGCGCTGCCGTTCGGCATCCACATGATGATTGGAAAGAATCACACGACGTTTCTCGCCGACACCACAATCAATGAACGCCCCAGCGCAGAGGAACTGGCATACATCGCCAAGGAAACTGCTGTGGTCGCACGGCGCATGGGTCACGAACCGCGCGTTGCGTTCCTGTCCTATTCAACGTTCGGCAATCCATCGGGGCAGTGGCTCAACAACATTCGCGAGGCGGTGGCGATCCTCGACCGCGAGGAGCCGGGGTTCGAATATGAGGGCGAAATGGCGCCTGACGCTGCGCTCAATCCCAAGGTGATGGCGCTGTACCCGTTCAGTCGCCTGTCAGCGCCAGCCAACGTGCTGATCATGCCCGGTCTGCAATCGGCCAACCTATCGGCCAAGTTGCTGCGCGAACTTGGCAGCAACGCCACTATCGGGCCGATGCTGCTGGGGATGGAGAAACCGGTGCAAATCGCGCCGATGACCGCTCTGACGCCCGATGTGCTGACGCTTGCCGTACTGGCAAGCGCGGGAGTGGTCGCCTGACAACCGTGATTTCGAAATTGGAAGCGTACACCAAAAAAAGGGGTCCGACCGTAATGGTTGGACCCCTTTTATTATCGGCCGACAAGATCGGCATTCTTGATAGCTTTAGGCCATCGCTTCTTTGTTGACTTCGCCAGTGGCGATATCGGTCATCGTGCGATCACCATCATACGTGTTGTCGAGGCAGGTCTGCAGCGTCTTCGCATCGTCCTTCAGGCCCAGACGCTTTGCAAACGCGACAACCGTTCCGTAACCGGCAAGACCATAATGGGTCATGCGCTGATACTGCGCGATGATCGAGGCATCCAGCACGTCCGCGTCGGGAATGTCCGCTTCGAGCACATGAGCCTTCACTTCCTTGACCAGACCCTCCATGCCCTTGCAGAATTCGCCGGTGGGATCTTCGCCATGGCCCTTGATGATCTTGCCGACGTGCTCAATGCCTTCGCCAATTCCATCTACGCCCGCCTTGAGAGCATCCTTCAGCGACTGCGAGCTGGCTTTCTCGTGCAGCTTCTTGGTCGCTTCAAGCGATTGCTTGTTTGCGCTGTAGATGTCCTGCAGCTGATCGATGTAGAGGTCTTTGAGGGTTGCGATAGTCATTGTAATCACCTTTTTAGTTCGTCTTGACTGTATGACTTACCTACGGCCCTGCCGCCTGATTGTTCCAAAACAGAGGCAGTGAGATTGTCGCAAACGATAAGCTGCAATGGTTACGCGACGAACCGTGGCAATCGCCAAAAGGCGCGTTACCTCCGCCTGAAGCGGAAGTACCAGACCTCATGCCCGAACACTTCGCGGGCCTTGGTTTCATAGCGGGTTTTGCACCAGCCGGACGGCCGGTTCTGCCAATCCGAGGGGCGCTCAACCACCCATTCGAACGCATCCCCGAACCGCTGCATCACCATCAGAGCATGGCGCAGATAAATCGCGTGATCGGTGCCAAACCGGAACTCACCGCCCGGTTTCAGCTTGTCCGCGATCAGGCGCACCGGCCCGTCGTTCATCATCCGCCGCTTGGCATGTTTGTTCTTGGGCCACGGATCGGGGTGCAGCAAATACACCATTGTCAGCGCTCCATCCGGAAGGCGCTCCAGCACTTCCAGCGCATTGCCGTGATACAGGCGGACATTGGGCAGCCGCTGATCCTCGATATGTGTCAGCGCCTGTGCCACGCCGTTGAGGAACGGCTCGGCCCCGATGAACCCGTGATTAGGCAACAGGTCGGCGCGATAGGCGAGGTGTTCCCCGCCGCCAAAACCGATTTCGAAATGCAGCGGGCAATCCTCGCCAAACAGCGCGCGCGCCGTCACCGGACCTTCGGCTGCCACCGCGATCTTTGGCAACAGATCGTCCACCAGCGCCTGTTGCCGCGCGCGCAGCGGTTTTCCTACGCTGCGGCCATACAGCCGACTGAGTGTGGTGGGGTCGCCTTCCTTGAATGCCGTCATGGCGCGCGCGTTGGCATTGGGTCCGGAAAGGGTCAAGGCCGCACGCATGGTTCATGCCTACAAACGCTGGCCAAAAAAATTGGGGTAGACCTCGACGAAGCCATATGATGAGCATCACATATGTCGCCGCCGCACATCCCGCCCGGCTCAGTAGAGGCTCTTTCAGAAAAGGAGCTGGAAATTCTGCGCCTGCTGGCAACCGGGCATACCGCCAAATCCATTGCCACGCGGCTGGGTCGGACGGAAACCTCGATCAACGAGCGTTTGCGCGATGCGCGGCGCAAGACCGGCGTTGGCAGCAGCCGAGAGCTGGCGCGTCAGCTGAACGCCCAGAAAATCTGGGACAAGAATATCGATCTATCACCACCAGGCTCCTTGACCGACACACACCGGCGGCTCCCGCAAGGGGGGGCGCACACCGTCGAAAGGAACCATGCTCATGCTTATGTCACTATCGCTCGCCGCCGCCGGGCTGGCTTTTTTATTTGCGGGGCCAATGCCTCAGTCCGAAACCAACCCGGCCGCCAATGTCGCGGCGTCCCTGCAATCGCCGCTGGTTGGGCGCTGGTCGCTGGATGTCAATAGAATTCCCATGGAAGAACGGCCGCATGGCGTCACCATCGTTTTTGACGTCTCGCACGATCAGCAATGGACAACACGGGTTAAGATCGTCGGACCGGATGGCAAGATCAGCCATGCCCAATCGACAGCCGCGCTGGACGGCGCACCCGTGGCGATCACCGGCAACATGGAATTTATCGATACGGTCTCCCTGCGCCAACCTGCGCCGGGAACCTTGGTGATGACCCTTGGCAAAAACGGCGCACCGGTATCGACGCGTGTTTACACCGTGGCGAAGGACAACAAATCCATGACGGAAACCATCGTCTGGGCGGGCAAAAGCATTCCCGGTCTGCAAACGACCCATTTTAACCGGACCGGGTAAACGCGCTTTCGATTTGTAAATATGTGGGGATCGGTCTGGAGGAGAGCAGCAAAGAGGGTGCCGGGCCCGCTTTTCCAGACCGATGAACGCTTGAGCAACCGGTCCAATCCCCGCTAGGGCGCGCGGCGATGGAACATATCGCGCAACTCTTCTCCGAGCAGGCACTGTGGGTGCAGTCGCTGATTGCGCTGGCGCTGCTGGCCGCTGCGGCGCTGGCGGTAAACTTTGTCCTCAAGAAAGTGATCCTGCGCGCCGCCGCGCCCTATCTCGATACCGCCACGCAGACCACGGACAGGGCCGCGTCCTCGCTCGCAACGGTGATCCCGTTGTTGATCGTCGCGCGCGGGATCGCGGCGGTGCCCAATCTGCCAGAAGAGGTGGTGACAGGCGTGCGCAACATCGCGCAGGCGCTGATCGTGCTGTCGATTGCAGTGGCGATCGTGAGGCTGCTGGCATACGCAAACGAGCTTTACGAACGGCTGCCCCGGTCGAAGAACCGCCCGATCAAGGGCTTCGTCGAGGTGGTGAAGATCATCGTCTTTTGCGGCGCGGCGATCATCATGATTGCAGTGCTGATCGATCAGTCACCGCTGCTTCTGCTTTCGGGACTTGGCGCGATCACGGCGGTGCTGCTGCTGGTGTTCAAGGATACGATCCTGAGCCTTGTCGCCAGTGTGCAGCTGAGCACTCAGGATATGCTGCGGGTCGGCGATTGGATCACCATGCCCGATATGGGCGCGGATGGCGACGTGATCGATATCTCGCTGCACACAGTGAAAGTCCAGAATTTCGACAAGACCATCACCACCATCCCGACACACCGCATGGTGTCCGATGCGTATCGCAACTGGCGCGGCATGGCAGAAGCGGGCGGACGCCGTATAAAGCGGTCGCTGGTGATCGACCAGAATTCGATCCGGTTCCTGAGCGCGGATGAAGTGGCAGACCTCAGCCGGTTCAAGATCCTCAAACCCTATCTTGAGCGCAAGCGTGCTGAAATCGAGCGCTGGAATGCCGCCGAACTGAAAGGCGAGGATGCGCCCGTCAACGCGCGGCGGCTGACCAATATCGGCACGCTGCGCGCCTATATCATCGCCTATCTGCAATGGCATGAACGGATCAACGACGCATTCACCCTGTTGGTGCGGCAGTTGGAGCCCGGCCCTCAGGGGCTGCCGATCGAAATATACTGCTTCACCGACACGACCGTGTGGGCCGAATACGAGGGCATTCAGGCCGATATTTTCGACCACATGCTGTCAATCGTGCCAGAGTTTGACCTGCGCGTGTTTCAGACGCCGACGGGTCTGGACCTCCACAGCGCGATCACGACGGTTGGCCCGGACCGCGCAATCAGTTGAGCGCGATCAGGATGCCGTAGAAACTGGTGGCAGTTAGTACCGTGCCAACCATGATCAGCATCGCCTTTGGCGAAACACGCTTTGCCGCCACCGCGCCGATCGGGGCAGCCATCACGCCGCCGATCAGCAGGCCCAGCGTCGCTCCGACGACATCGGCAATGCCCAGCTTGAAAATGAAGGTGGCGGAGATCGCCAGCGTCAGGAAAAATTCGACCGCGCTGACCGTGCCCACAACCTTGCGCGGTTCCGCTCCCTGCAACAGCAGGTTAGAAGTGACGACCGGCCCCCATCCGCCGCCGCCCGCCGCATCGAGAAAGCCTCCGACGAGGCCGAGCGAGGCGACCCGGCGCGCCACCTTAATCTTTGGCGGGTACAACACCCCGCGCACCAGAAGATAGATGCCGATCAGCGCCAGATATCCCAGCACGAACGGTTTGGCCGCTGCGGCGTCGATGGAGGACAGAAGATACGCTCCGGTGACCCCGCCGATGATGCCAGGGATCAGCAGGCGAGCGAACAGCGACCGGTCGACATTTCCGCTAACCAGATGACTGATGCCCGATGCAGCGGTGGTGAAACATTCGACCACATGAACCCGCTGAGATGCGAGAGCAGGGGGCATACCCATGACACCGACCAGCAGCGCATTGGTGATCACCCCGAATGCCATACCCAGCGCGCCGTCGACCAGTTGCGCGGCAAATCCGATGGCGATGAAGGGCAGAAGGTCGGCAAAAGCCGCAAGAAAACCGTCCACCGCTGATCTTTCGAGGTTGTAAGGCGCTCAATACATCCAATCCGAAGCCGATCAAATCGAATTGTGCGAAGCGGCGCGAATGCTCATCTCGCGAAAACCAGAACGCCCTAGGCCAGATATGGCCCAGGGCGTTGAGAATTCGGAAGGCTTTGGCCAAGCCGTTAGCGTGAGCGAAATCCCCGGATCGGCTGCGATCCGCAAGCGCGACCGCGGGTCGCGGCCCCTGCCGCGCTCTCTCGGAGCGTCGGCGAAGCCGTTAGCGTCAAAGGAATTCCCGGATCTCCCGCGATCCGCAAGCGCGACCGCGCGTCGCGGCCCCTGCCGCGCCCCCTCGGAGCGTCGGCGAAGCCGTTAGCGTGAGAGAAATTACGCCGCTTCGGCTTCCTCGTTGGGATCGCGCAGCACATATCCGCGGCCCCACACGGTTTCGATGTAGTTTTCACCGCCACACGCAAGGCTCAATTTCTTGCGCAGCTTGCAGATGAACACGTCGATGATCTTGAGTTCGGGTTCGTCCATACCGCCATACAGGTGGTTGAGGAACATTTCCTTGGTCAGCGTGGTGCCCTTGCGAAGCGAGAGCAGTTCCAGCATCGCATATTCCTTGCCGGTCAGGTGAACGCGGGCGCTGTCGACTTCGACGGTTTTCGCATCGAGGTTAACCGCCAACTTGCCTGTACGGATGACCGACTGGCTATGCCCCTTCGACCGGCGAACCACGGCGTGTATGCGCGCCACCAGCTCTTCACGGTGGAACGGTTTGGTCACGTAATCGTCTGCGCCAAAGCCGAAGCTGCGGATCTTGCTGTCCATTTCGGCGATGCCGGACAGGATCAGAACCGGCGTCTGCACCTTGGCGACGCGGAGTTTCTTCAGCACGTCATAACCGTGCATGTCGGGCAGGTTCAGGTCCAGCAGGATGATGTCGTAATCATACAGCTTGCCCAGATCGAGGCCTTCCTCGCCCAGATCGGTCGAATAGACATTGAACCCCTCAGTCGTGAGCATGAGCTCAATCGCCTTGGCGGTTGTCGGCTCGTCCTCAATCAACAGCACTCGCATTGCCGGTCCCCTAGTTGCCCCAGTCGCACGACCGGATGGTCTGTAACGTCTCGTTCAGACGTGTTGCCATGTATTAACCACACAAGGTCTGAACGGAAAAGGTTAATTATGCGTAAACCTAGGTGTTTGCGCGGGGGTGCGAGGCGGAAAAGACGCGTAACTACAATCCGCTTATTTTCTTGGCGCGGCGCCGCTGTGCGCTGGAACCGATGCCGATGGCCTCACGGTATTTCGCGACAGTGCGCCGGGCGAGGTCGAAACCCTCGCCTTTCAGCAGGTCGACCAGCTTCTGATCGGAAAGCACTTTTTTCGCGTCCTCGCCATCGCACAACGCCTTGATCCGGGCCTTGATCGTTTCGGAGGATGCGCCTTCGCCATCGCCAGATCCGCCCAGCCTGCCGACCCCACTGGTAAAGAAGTATTTGAGTTCAAAGCAGCCACGCTCGCAGTGCAGATATTTGTTGCTCGTCACACGGCTGACAGTGCTTTCGTGCATTTCGATCTTCTCGGCCACTTCGCGCAAGGTCAGCGGGCGCAGTTCGGAGACGCCGCGGCGAAAAAAGCCGTCCTGCTGTTTGACGATTTCGGCAGCCGTTTTCAGGATCGTCTTTTGCCGCTGGTCCAGCGCGCGAATCAACCAGTGTGCATCGGCAAGCTTTTCCTTCAGCCATCCCTGCGCCTCCGGATCGGTCGTGCCACCTTTCATTTCCACATAGTAATCGCGGTTGACCACCAGACGCGGCAGCGTGTCTTCGTTAAGGGCGATGTCCCAGCCGTCCTCGCCGTTGGCGGTCAACAGGATATCTGGCACCACGCAATTGTCGCTTGTGGGGGCAAAGGCGAGGCCGGGCTTGGGATTGTAACTGCGCAATTCGCGCAGCATATCGGCAAAATCCTCGTCATCGACATTGCACAGACGTTTCAGCCGGGCGACTTCGCCCTTGGCCACCAGTTCCAGATTGTCGATCAGGCGCGCCATGCACGGGTCATAACGGTCCGCCTCGCGCGCCTGGATCGCGATGCATTCGGCCAGCGTGCGCGCGCCCACACCGCTGGGATCAAGTGTCTGCACCGCCGCCAGTGCCGCCTCGGCAGCGTCCAGCGTGATGCCCAGATCATAGGCGACATCGCGCAGGTCGACCGGAAGGTAGCCCGCATCGTCCAGCAGACCAATCAGGTGGCGCGCGATAAAGCCCTGGGCGGAATCGCGCACTGCGGCACCAATCTGGCCGAGCAGATGATCGCCCAGCGTGATTTCTGCCGCGCGCATCGCCTCGAAATCGGGCATTTCGCCATCTGCGCCGCCACCGCTCGCCGCGCTCGCCCAGTCATTGGGGCTATCGGCGCTGGCGCTGCGCGATGCGCTGGCCCCGTCGCCGGTGTCACGGTCTATATCGAGCGCGCCGGTGTCCAGATCGAGCGGGGCATCGGCCTCGCCCGCGCCTTGCGTCATCAATTGATCGGAAGTGATTTCTTCGCGGGGAATATCCTCGCCGGGGTCAGAGGTGCTTTCCGATGAAAGCGCGCCCGCCTCCAACAGGGGATTTGCCTCCAGCGCCTCCCCGATGAAAGTCTCTATTTCGAGGTTCGAGGCCGCAAGCAGTCTGATCGCCTGCTGCAATTGCGGCGTCATCACCAGCGATTGCGATTGGCGAAGGTCGAGGCGGGGACCGATGGCCATTATGCAAGCTTAGAGCGTAAAGCCCTCGCCCAGATACAGGCGCTTCACGTTTTCGTCCGCAACCAGTGCCTGCGGCGATCCGGCAAACAGAACCTGCCCGCCATAGATGATGCAGGCGCGGTCGACGATTTCGAGAGTTTCGCGCACATTGTGATCGGTAATCAGGACGCCGATACCGCGTGTTTTAAGGTCGGCCACCAGATCGCGAATGTCGCTGATCGATAGCGGGTCGATCCCGGCGAACGGTTCATCCAGCAGCATGATCGACGGTTTGGCCGCCAGCGCGCGCGCGATTTCGCAGCGCCGCCGCTCCCCGCCCGAAAGTGCCATCGCGGCAGAGCTTCGCAAGCGGGTCAGGCCGAATTCATCGAGCAGGCGTTCGAGTTCCGCCGCGCGCGTATCCTTGTCCGGCTCAACCAGTTCCAGCACGCAATCGATGTTCTGTTCCACCGTCATGCCGCGAAAGATGCTGGTTTCCTGCGGCAGATAGCCCAGACCCAGGATCGCACGGCGATACATAGGCAAGTTAGTCACGTCCTCCCCATCCATCAGGATGCGGCCCGAATCCGGTTTAACGAGACCCATGATCGAATAGAAACACGTGGTCTTGCCCGCGCCGTTCGGTCCCAGCAGGCCGAGCACTTCGCCCTTGCCTACGCTCAGCGAGATATCGGTGAGGATCGCGCGCTTATCATAACTTTTCGCGATTGAGATGACTTCCAGCCCGCCATTGGGAAGTTCCGCCGTCGCAGAAATCGGCCCAGCGCTCGCACCTGGGGCTGGACCCGTGATCGGCACGGCGTCCGGTAGCAAGGCACCGGGACTGTTCAAGATCGTGTTTTTGTCCATGGCTCCCCCGCCTTAGCATTGTCGGATTAACAGGGAAGGGCCGATTTCGTCTTTTCAGCCAACCCACGCCGCAATCTGGCAGGCTTTTTGCATAAAACGCGGGCACGGTTGCCACGGACCAATCTGCGCCTTGGTTGAAGCGATTTGCGAACGCCGCGAATCGGGCCTGTACCCGCTCGTCTGGCCTGCCTGCCCGTCATCGCTGGACGCAACAATTGCTGCGCCAGACTGGCCTTGCCACAGGAATTGCGGCGGATTTCAATGCCCTGCACCATCGAACCTGTCCCGTTCCGGGCAATAATGTTTCAAAATCGTTACTCTGCTTGCAACCGCGTCCACTCTTTGGGATACTCTGCGCTGCAAACAGCATAGACTGAGCATTCTAAGAACATGGGGTTGGGGAGCCGGATGATGAACGAACTTTCGCATGACCAGAATAATCGCCGCCATCACGCACCAGCCGTGCGCGATTGGCGCAAGGCGATGAGTGACCACGTCGCCTATGCGCTGCTGGTTTACACCGGCCTGCAAATCTTCGTCACGGTAAAAGCGCTGGCCGCAGGCTTCTCTACGATCCTTCCCTACGCAGCGCTGGTTGCGCTGGTCGCCGCGATCATTCCCGCGTGCCGCTGGTTCGAGAAACGCTGGACCGATCTTTCCGATGAACAGGCCCACGATGCCGCATACGCCCCCGCCTTTCGCCGCGATGTCATGGGCCTGTGGATGCTTGCCATTGGCCTGCCATTTGTGCTGACCGGTCTGATCAAGGCGGCCTTTGCGCTGATATGAGCGCTGCCGGGGGCCGCGTGACGTGGCCTTTTGGACAGGGCGCCGGGAACGTCCGGCGGGCATATACTGTTATGCTGATGCGCGCCGCATCGGGCGCGCGCGGCGGGAGCCCAGCTTGAAAAGCGTGTTTCGTTTCGTCTTGTGCCTGCTGATGGCCGCAACAATCCTGCCAATGGCTGCCCCTGCCAGCGCGGTCCTGCCCGATGCCACGGCATCCGAACCTTCCGAGGAAACTCCCGCTGAAGGCGCGATCGAGCAGTCCCCCGACGCCGGTGACGATGTGCGCATCGCGGATCGGATCAGCGGGATCTTTTCTGAATTGCCCGGTTTCGAGGCGTTGGACGTCGATGTCAAAGAAGGCGTCGTGACTCTCGGCGGAACGCTGTCCGATGCCGATGCCATTGCTCGGGCAGAGGCGATTGCGGGCAGGGTCGCGGGCGTGGTTACGGTCGAAAACGCGATTGAGCGCGATCTTTCGGTGCAGCAGAACCTGTCTGCGCTTACACAATTGCGCGACATGGCCTCCGACGCGGTCACGGCGCTGCCGCTGTTCGCGGTTGCCATTGCCATCGCGATTGCGATTGCGGCATTCGGTTATTTCATCGCGGGGCTGGACTTTATCTGGCGCAAGGTTGCGCCCAACGTTTTCCTGGCTGACCTTATCGCCGGGGCAATCCGCTTTGTCGCGATGATCGGCGGAGTGGTCATTGCGCTAGATATGCTGGGCGCGGGCGCCTTGCTGGGCGCGGTGCTGGGCGGGGCGGGCGTCGTCGGCATCGCACTGGGCTTTGCGATGCGCGATACTGTCGAGAATTACGTCGCGTCACTGATGCTGAGCCTGAGGCAGCCGTTTCGCCCGAACGAACTCGTCATGATTGACGATCTGGAAGGCCGCGTCATCCGCCTGACCAGCCGCGCGACAATCCTGATGACGCTGGAGGGCAACCATCTGCGCATTCCCAATTCGCAGGTCTTCAAGGCAGTGATCCTCAACTACACCCGCAACCCGCAGCGTCGCCTCCAGTTCATCATGGGGGTCGATGGCGATGACGATGCACGCGCCGCGATGGCATTGGGGCTGGAGACTTTGCGGGCATTGCCATTTGTTCTGAACGATCCGGAACCCGGAGCGCGAATTGACGAACTGGGCGATTCCAATACGCCGGTCCTGTTCCTCGCCTGGGTCGATCAACGCGAAGCGGACTGGCTGAAATCGCGCACGCTTGCGATCACTGCGGTGAAGGATGCGCTGGAAAACGCCGGGTTCGGAATGCCGGAGCCGATCTATCGACTCCGCTTCGACCCTCGCACCGGATCGCTCCCGCTCGGCCAGCCTGCCGAAGCCGAACACACCCAACCGCAAGCGGATACGCCGACAAGGCGCACTCCCCCTCCGTCGCCCGAAACCCACGACGTGAAGCCCGAAAGCGAGATTCAGGAGATGGTGGAAACCGAGCGGCGCAACGATCCCGAACAGGCCAATGATCTGCTCGATCACGCCCGCCCGGTGGAATAATCACCGCGCCCAAGGCGGGCGATCAGTCGCCCTTTCTGTATCGTTCGATCGCCTCGATCGTGACTTGGCGCGCCTCTGCGGCATCGCCCCACTTGCCCACGCGCACCCACTTTTCCGCTTCCAGATCCTTGTAATGGGTGAAGAAATGCTCGATCTGCTGGAAGATGATCGACGGCAGATCCTTCGTCTCGGCCACGTCCGAATAATACGGGAAGGTCGTGTCGAGCGGCACGCAGATCAGCTTTTCATCGCCGCCATGTTCGTCTTCAAGGTTCAGCACGCCAATCGGGCGGGTGCGGACCACACAGCCCGGAATGAACGGCGAGCGCGAGATCACCAGCGCATCCAGCGGATCGCCATCGGGGCTCAATGTGTGCGGAACAAAGCCGTAATTGGCGGGATAGCGCATCGGCGTGTGCAGAATGCGGTCAACGAACAGCGCGCCCGACTCCTTGTCGAATTCATACTTCACCGGCTCGCCCCCGGTGGGCACTTCGATAATGACGTTGAGGTCGTCTGGCGGGTTCACACCGGTCGGGATCTTGTCGATACGCATGGGGTTCTCGTTCTTCGAATGAAAGATCAGGGAGGCGCGCCTCTAGCGGGTGCTGCGCCATTGCGAAAGACCCCGCATGGCCTTATCCGCCCAGCCCATGAGCAAAAACACCCCTCAGGCCATCAGAGGCACACAGGACATTTTCGGAGCGGACGCGGAGGCGTTTGCGTTTGTGGTCGAAACATTCGAGCGCGTGCGCCGCCTCTATCGCTTTCGCCGCGTGGAAATGCCGGTGTTCGAAAAGACCGAGGTGTTCAGCCGGGCCATCGGCGAGACGACCGATGTGGTGTCCAAGGAAATGTATTCGTTCGAGGATCGCGGCGGCGAATCGCTGACCTTGCGCCCCGAATTCACCGCCGGGATTGCGCGGGCGTATCTCACCAATGGCTGGCAACAGCACGCCCCGCTGAAAGTGGCGACGCACGGCCCGCTGTTCCGGTATGAGCGGCCGCAAAAGGGGCGGTTTCGCCAGTTTCACCAGATCGACGCGGAGATCATCGGCGCCGCTGAACCGCAGGCCGATGTCGAGCTGCTGGCGATGGCGGATCAGGTGTTGAAGGAGCTGGGCATTGCCGACGTGACCCTGCACCTCAACACGCTGGGCGATGCCGACAGCCGCGATGCGTGGCGCGCCGCGCTGATCGACTATTTTCGCGCCGTGGAAGGGCAATTGTCCGAGGAATTGCAGGACCGGCTGGAGAAGAACCCACTGCGCATCCTTGATTCCAAGGATCGCCGGGACCAGCAATTTGTCGCCGGTGCGCCGAAGATCGACGCGTTTTTATCGGACGAGGCGCGCGCGTTTTTCGATGCCGTCACCAGCGGGCTGGACGCGGCGGGCGTGAAGTGGGTGCGCGCGGAAAACCTGGTGCGCGGCCTCGATTATTATCGCCACACCGCCTTTGAGTTCATTCCCGACGCGGGCAGCTCTTCGGAAGCAGCTTTGGGTTCTCAAAGCACCGTGCTGGGCGGTGGTCGATACGATGGCCTGATGGAATCGCTCGGCGGCCCGGCAACGCCCGCCGTGGGCTGGGCGGCGGGGATCGAGCGGCTGGCAATGCTGGTGGGGGAGCGTGAGGAACCCCAAGCCGACGTGGTCGTCGTGGCTGAAAGTGACGATCTCATTCATGTAGCCATCAAGGCGACCTCTCGGTTCAGGGAATTGGGTTATTCGGCAGATTTGATTGCTGCCGGTTCTCCGAGGAAGCGCTTTGATAAGGCTGTAAAATCGGGCTCTACTTGCATTATAAGTCTGCGGACTGATGTTACCGGGGTCAGCGCGAATGTCCGGCGCAGTGATCCTGATGCCGCGCAGATTGAGCAAGAATGGCTCAAGATGAAGCCCTTCGTGCTGACATAGCTATTTCGTTGCCCCGGACTTGATCCGGGGCTGGGCTTCCTTTTCGGCCGCTCGCAATCGAAAAGCCAAGGCCCGCATCATGTGCGGGCCGACGGTTAAAAATCCGAAGTGCAGATACCCGCCACCCACTTTCCTACACCCCCCGATCCGCGCTAACGCTGCGCGCATGAGGCAAACCGAACCCTCCCGCCACGACACTTGTAACCGCCGATCCAGCCGCCCCTGATTTTTCCGCCCCTGAACAGTGTGTCAGGTGTGTCAGCCGCCACCAGACCGAGAACCCGCTTGCAGATACCCGCCGCCCGTCTTGAACAGATCGCCCACCGCTTTGCAGAGCTGGAGGCGCGCATGGCGTCGGGCACGCTGGAGGGCGACGCCTTTGTGCAGGCCAGCCGCGACTATGCCGAGCTGGAGCCGGTGGCACACGCCGCCGCCGCCATCGCCGCCATGCGCGAGGAAATCGCCGGGCTGGAGGCAATGCTGGCCGACCCGGAAATGAAGGACATGGCGCAGGAGGAACTTGGCCATATCCGCGAAACCCTGCCGCAAGCCGAACGCGCGCTCGCCATCGCTCTGCTGCCGCGCGATTCTGCGGATACCAAGCCTGCAATGCTTGAGATCCGCGCTGGAACGGGCGGCGATGAGGCCGCGCTGTTCGCGGGCGATCTGTACCGCATGTACGAACGCTATGCCGCCGAACAGGGCTGGCGGATCGAGCCTGTCAGCATGAACGCCAGCGAGGTTGGCGGGTTCAAGGAAATCGTCGCCAATGTGCGCGGTGCGGGCGTGTTTGCAAAGCTCAAGTTCGAAAGCGGGGTCCACCGCGTACAGCGCGTGCCCGTGACCGAAAGCGGGGGGCGCATCCACACCTCTGCCGCAACGGTTGCGGTGCTGCCCGAACCCGACGAGGTGGACATCCAGATCGAGGATCGCGACCTCAAGATCGACGTCTACCGGGCGAGCGGCGCGGGCGGGCAGCACGTCAACACCACCGACAGCGCGGTGCGGATCACGCATGAACCCAGCGGCATCGTCGTCACCTGTCAGGACGGGCGTAGCCAGCACAAGAACAAGGACAAGGCGATGCAGGTGCTGCGCGCGCGCCTGTACGAAGCGCAGCGTGACGCCGCGCAGGGCGCCGAGGCCGAGGCGCGCAAGGCAATGGTCGGCAGCGGCGACCGTTCCGAACGCATCCGCACCTACAACTTCCCACAAGGCCGCGTGACCGATCATCGCATCGGACTGACCCTGCATAAACTGGAAGAGGTGCTCGCCGGGCCGGGTCTTGCCGAAGTGGTCGACGCGCTGATTGCGGAGGACGAGGGCAAGCGGCTGGCGGCGCTGAGCGAGTGACGCCCAATCGCTTCACGGTCGCGCAGGCCATTCGCGATGCGGCGGCAAAGCTTTCCGCGACCAGCGATACGGCGCGGCTGGATGCCGAATTGCTGATGGCGCACGCGCTGCGGGTGAGCCGTTCAGGCATGCTGCTGCGGAAGATGCGTGACCCAGCGCCCGAAGGCTTTGCCGCGCTGGTCGAGCGGCGCGCCGCGCACGAACCGGTCGCCTACATTACCGGCGAGGCGGAGTTTTACGGCCGCAGCTTTGCCGTCGGTCCCGACGTGCTGATCCCGCGCGGGGATAGCGAGACGCTGATCGAGGCGGCGCTGGAAGTCGCACCGGATGCTACCCGCGTGCTTGATCTGGGCACCGGATCGGGCGCGCTGCTGGTTACGCTGCTGCTTGAACTGAGCGGTGCGACCGGTGTTGGCACCGATGCCTCACCAGCGGCGCTTGATGTCGCGCAGGCCAACGGGACAAGGCATGGCCTGGGACGCGAGCAGGCGCAGTTCGCCTTGCACGACTGGACGCAGGATGGCTGGGCCGATGGTCTGGGCACCTTCGACCTCATCGTGTGCAACCCGCCGTATGTCGAGACAGACGCGGCGCTTGCACCCGATGTGCGTGACCATGAACCTGCCAGCGCACTGTTCTCCGGGGCGGAAGGGCTGGACGATTACCGCGTCCTGATCCCGCAACTGCGCGGTTTGATGGACAAGGGCGCGGTGGCCATCCTCGAAATCGGCGCGACGCAGGCGCGGGCCGTTACCCAATTGGCGAAAACGACCGGTTTCGAGGTGGAATTGCGAAACGATCTTGCCAATCGGCCCCGTGCGCTCGTCCTTTCGTGAGGAAAACGCGCGAAGGGCTTGGCAAATGCATTCCGGGCCGCTACTTCATCAATCGGACCTGCCGATACGCGCAATGCGCAGATCGCCAGGCCAAGCTCCGCCTTACAGCTTTATCCGGCCGTCTGGGTCAAATCCCACGGTCCCTGCAGGGTGGAGTGTGCACCGCCGTCCATTTGGGGGCGGGTAAAACGAAGGCCCACAGGGGATCCAATGGCCGGGACGCGCGAATGCATTCCTTGCGCATGCTCAAGCGTGACACGGCAGGCCATGATGGGCCGCGGATGAGGAAGACTTTCCTTGAATAACAACAATCGTAACAATCGTCGCCGTGGTCGCGGTAACCGCAACCAGACCGGCAACGGAAACCAGCTAAACCGTATCGATAGCCGCGCACGCGGCAATGCGCCGCAAATGCTGGATAAATACAAGAAGCTCGCACAGGATGCGCAGCACAATGGTGACCGGGTGCAGATGGAGTATTACCTCCAGTTTGCCGATCACTATTTTCGCGTCATCGCCGATAACAAGGCTCGTCAGGACGAGGCACGCGGCAAACGCGGCGATGCCCGCAGCGACCGGGGTGACGACAGCGATTCGCGTGATGAAGATGACGATGATGGCAGCAACCGCCGCAACGACAATCACGGCGAAAACCGCAGCGACAGCCGGAAAGACAAGCCCAAGAACCAGCGCCGCAGCCGCTCGCGACCGGACGATAGCGACCGGTTCGACTCGGACGAAGACGATTCGGACGGGGACGATCGCTCGTACAGCAATGCGGGCAACACCGCAGACAACGATGCTGATGACGACGACGGTTTCGAGCGTCAAAGTGCGCCCAAGCCGCGCCGCCGCCGCGTTGTAGCCAAAGAGGAAAGCCGCCCGGCAAGCCCGGTGGCGAGCTCCGCGGCCAGAGTCCGCAAGCCCCGTGCGAAAAAGCCTGCAGGCGATGCAGGTGACAAATCGGGTGGCGAAATCGATTCAGCGGTCCTGCCACCCGCAATCGGTGGCTGATACGTCGTTGTAAGGTATGGGGTTGTAAGGCATGCGGGCCGGACGCAGTGCGACCGGTCCGACCCGCATTCTGCCACACTGCATCTGCCAATCCGGCGAGCGAAATTTCGGGGTTTCTGGATGGTCGCCCACTTACGCAATGGTCTGCAATCCGCTGCGCAAGCGTGCGCGCGGCACCCAGCATGGAGCAGCCTTGCACTCGGCCTGATTGCCGCGATGGGCTATCCGCCGCTCCATCTGTGGTGGTTGGCATTGCCCGCGCTGGCCGGGTTCGTCTGGCTGCTGCACCGTGCGCCCACGTGGCGCAGCGCGGCATGGCTGGGTTGGGTGTTTGGCTGGGCGCATCTGACGCTCGCGAACAACTGGATCGCAACCGCGTTCACGCATCAGGCGAAAATGCCCGAATTCCTTGGCTGGATCGCAGTGCCGCTGCTGTGCATCTACCTCGCAATCTACCCAGGCCTTGCCACGTTAACCGTACATCTGCTGGCGCGCAGGCTGGCAAAGCTCCAAGCGAGCGTCTTTGTTTATGGCTGTGTATTGGCTGGCATGTGGGTCGTCTTTGAGTGGCTGCGCAGTTGGGCGTTCACCGGATATCCGTGGCCACCGCTTGGACTGGTCCTGCTCGGGAACTGGGACGCCCCCGGCATTGCCCGTATCCTGCCCTGGACGGGCACCTATGCGCTGGCAGGAATTGTGATCCTGATCGCGACAGGCTTTGCCGCAGGGTTCGCTCATCGCAAGTATCTCGCGACCGGCGGATTGGCTATCGTCATCGCAGCGGGCATGGTTTTGCCAACCGCGACACCGCCCGAAGACAGCGACATTCGTCTCACGCTGGTTCAGCCGCTGATCCCGCAAAGCGAGATGAACGACGGCTCCAAATTCGATGAACAGTTCATGCGCATTGCTCGCCTGTCTGCGCCGGGCCGCGACATGTCACGACTGGTGCTGTGGCCCGAAAGCGCGATCCCCGATTATCTCGAAGATGGCTATCCGCAGCGCTTTTACAGCCGCTTTACCGCTGGCGGCGATCCGAAATATGCGCGGCGACAGATCGGTGCAGTGATCGGCCCGCAATCGACCTTGCTGACTGGAGTGGTGAACCTGGACTTCGGCGTGGTCGAAGGGCGGCGCAAGGCCATCAGTGCGCGCAATTCCGTGATCGCCGTCGACGGGTCGGGCACGATCAAAAGCGATTACGTGAAGGCGCATCTGGTTCCCTATGGCGAATATCTGCCGATGCGTCCGGTGCTTGAACCGCTGGGTCTGTCGCGGCTGGTGGCGGGGTCCATCGATTACCTGCCCGGCCCCGGCCCGCGCACGCTCGATCTGGGCGTGCATGGCCGCGCGGGCGTGCAAATCTGTTACGAGATCGTGTTTTCCGGACAGGTTGTCGACCGGCAGGCCCGCCCCGATTACATCTTCAACCCGTCAAACGATGGATGGTTTGGCGCATGGGGTCCGCCGCAACATCTGGCGCAGGCGCGGATGCGCGCGCTGGAGGAGGGGCTGCCTGTCCTGCGGTCCACCACCACCGGCATCAGCGCGGTGATCGACGCGCGTGGGATTGTGCGCGACTCCATTGCGATGAACACCGCCGGGGCGATCGAGGGGTTCATCCCCAAAGCCCATGCGGCAACGCTGTTTGCGCAGGTAGGTAACGCACTGGCGCTGGGCTGGGCGGCGGTCTTCATTATCGTCGGTCTGGCCCTGCCAAGATTGCTTGCGCTGCGAGCGACGCGCAGCTAGGGCGGCTGCCACACATAAAGGTTTCCTTATATCTGCATAAGGTTGCCGCCAAACCGAATAGCGACCCATCTGGAGGAACCATGCGCCAGGAATATCTCTTCACTTCGGAAAGCGTATCCGAAGGCCATCCGGACAAGGTTTCCGACCAGATTTCCGATGCCATCGTCGACCTGATGCTGGCGAAAGACCCCGAATCGCGGATCGCGTGCGAAACGATGACCACGACGCAGCGCGTGGTGCTGTCAGGCGAAATCCGGTGCGCGCCGATGTTCGACAAGACCCGCGACGACTGGAAGTACAACAGTTACTGGGCACCGGGCGCGCGTGACGAGATCGAAAGCGCGGTGCGCCGCACCGTCAAGGAAATCGGCTATGAACAAAAGGGTTTCCATTGGGAGACGCTGACGTTCGAAAACCACCTGCACGGCCAGTCCTCCGAAATCGCGCAGGGCGTGGATGCAGGCGCGGAAGGATCGAACAAGGATGAGGGCGCAGGCGATCAGGGGATCATGTTCGGCTTTGCCTGCGATGAAACGCCCGACTTCATGCCGGCAACACTGGACTACAGTCACAAAATCCTGGAACAACTCGCCGCCGATCGCAAATCGGGCGCGGCTCCGTTCCTTGAACCCGACGCGAAAAGCCAGGTGACGCTGAAGTATCAAAACGGCAAGCCGGTGGCCTGCACCGCCATCGTCGTCTCCACCCAGCACGCCGCGGGATACCATGAAGGCGACAAGGAGGCCGAGCTGAAATCCTATGTGCGCAAGGTCGTCACCGGCATCCTTCCCGAAGGCTTCATTTCGGATGAAACAGCTTGGCACATCAATCCGACTGGCGCGTTCGAGATCGGTGGCCCCGATGGCGATGCCGGCCTGACCGGACGCAAGATCATCGTCGATACTTATGGCGGCGCATCGCCCCATGGGGGCGGCGCGTTCAGTGGCAAAGACCCGACCAAGGTCGATCGCAGCGCCGCCTACATCACCCGCTATCTGGCAAAGAACGTGGTCGCCGCCGGGCTCGCCACGCGCTGCACCATCCAGATTGCCTATGCCATTGGCGTGTCCGAGCCGCTGTCGCTTTACGTCGATACGCACGGCACAAGCGTCGATGGTGTTTCCGATGCGGGTATCGAGGATGCGATCCGCCGCATTGGCAAGCTGGGTGGCCTCACCCCGCGCGGCATCCGCACGCATCTGGGCCTGAACAAGCCGATTTACCGCCAGACGGCGGCCTATGGTCACTTTGGACGCACCGCCGATGGAGAGTTCTTCCCGTGGGAGCGCACCGACCTGATCGAAGACTTGAAGGCGGCGCTGGCGTAAATTTGCGTTAGGGCAGCGCGATGCAAGCGTTTGCTCCTTCTGCCACATCCGCCAGGCGCATCGTCCAGTTGGACGCGCTGCGCGGGATTGCGGTTATCGGCATAGCGTGGATGAACGTGTTTGCCTTCGCATTGCCTGCGCAGGCCTATTACAATCCCATCGCCTATGGCATGTCTGGCCCTCTCGATCTGATGGTCTGGACAGTAAGCTTTGTCTTTATCGAGGACAAGTTTCGCACCCTTTTCGCCATGCTGTTTGGCGCCGGGTGCCTGATGCTGCTGGACCGTGACAGCGAACGGCGTTGGCAGAACCATACAGCGCGAATGGCGGTATTGTTTGCGATAGGCCTTGCCCATTCGATCCTGCTGGCGAGCAATGATGTGCTGCGCGTCTATGCGCTGGCCGGGATGGCCTTGCCCCTGTTGTCAGGCCTTTCGGCGGGGCAATTGTATGCCGTCGCAATCGGGCTGGTCGCGGTGCATGTGGGTGGGGGCATCGTGACCTTTGGCAGCGGGGTTGTCGACTATGCGATCGGCAGGGAAGGCACGGACGCGGTGCTGTTTGCCAACCGGAACTTTGGCGATGATCCCGCTGCGATCCGATATTCGCTGGAATTGGGACGAGAGACGCTGGTTGACCGCATCGCGCGTCGCAGCGCGCAAATCCCCGCGCAATTGCGGGTGCTGTCTGCCGCCATTCCGCTAAACCTTGGGGCGATGGCGCTGGGCATGGCGCTGTGGCGAGACCGGATGCTGGCAGGCGAATGGCGCACGTTCCGGATGCAACGGCTGGCAGGAGCGTGCGCGCTGATCGCAATTCCGGCCCTGCTGGCAATCGCGTGGTGGGTGGCGGAGGCTGGCTTTCCCGGCGAGTTGATGGGCTCGGCCGCGCTGATCGTTTCGGCACCGTTCGACGTGCTGCTGGGGCTGGCCTATGCGTTGCTCGTTATGGCCTTGGTGAACCCGCACGGCAGGTTCGCCCGCGCGCTGGCTGCGGTGGGGCGGCTGTCGCTTTCCAATTATATCACCACCAGCGTAATTTTCGCCATGATCTTTGCACCTTGGGGGCTGGGGCTGTTTGGCGAAGTCAGCCGGGCGCAAGCGTTCGTGATCAGCCTGATACCGGGTGCTGCCATGCTAGTGTGGTCGCCTCTATGGCTGCGGCATTTCAGGCAGGGCCCGCTGGAGCGCGCGTGGCGGTTCGCGGCTGGGAAAGCGGCGCGCATCCTGCCTTAATCGTGTTCTCCAAGCATGGGAGGGGGCGCGTCCAGCGCCAGTTCGGCGTCGGAAAATACGAACGGGCTGCGCACCCCTGCCATCCCGCCCAGATCGACCCGTAAACCCCGCGCGAGCACCTGGGGATCGGCGAACACCTCGTCCAAGTGGTTGATCGGGCCTGCAGGCACTCCGGCGGCGTTGCAGGCTGCGAGCAATTCGGACTTGTCCCACCCCGCCGTCACTTCCGCTATCAGCGCATCAAGCGCGGCGGCGTGCTCCACCCGCCCGGCATTGCTGGCAAAGCGGGGATCGTCCGCCAGGGCCTCACGCCCCAACACTCCCAGCAGCTTCACAAACAGCCGGTCGTTGGCGGGGGCCAGGATCACGTGCCCGCCCCGCACCGGATAGACGCCGTAGGGAGCAACCTGCGCGTGGGCATTGCCCATGCGCGGCGGATTTTCGCCAGTGGTGAAGTAATAGGTCGCCTGATTGCCCAGCAGTGCGACCGAACAATCGAGCAGGCTCATATCCAGATGTTGCCCGCGCCCCTGCATCGGACCGCTGCGTTCGCGCATCAGCAGCGCCGCCTGAATGCCGTTCGCCGCCCACAGTCCGGTGGCGAGATCGGAGATTGAGATACCCATCTTCACCGGCGCACCGTTGGGCTCTCCGGTGAGCGACATGAACCCGCTCATCCCCTGCACGACGAAGTCATAGCCCGCTTCATGTGCACGCGGCCCGGTCTGACCAAATCCGGTGATCGAGCAATAGACCAGTGCGCGATTGACTGGGCCGAGGGTGGCGTAATCGAGGCCGAACTTGACAAGCGAGCCGGTCTTGAAATTTTCGATCAGTACGTCCGCCCCGCCGGCCAATGCCCGCACCTTTGCAAGGTCTTCGGGCTGGGCGAAATCGGCGATAATTGACCGCTTCCCGCGATTGCAGGCGTGGTAATAGGCCGCCTCGCGCCGCTCCACGCCATTCGGCCCGGTGCGCGTTACCCATGGCGGACCCCACAGGCGCGTGCCGTCGCCTTCCGGGCTTTCGACCTTGATCACGTCCGCGCCCAGATCGGCCAGCACCTGCCCCGCCCACGGCCCGGCCAGCACGCGGGCGAGCTCCAGCACCTTCAGCCCAGCCAGTGGCGCCATCGGATTGCGCGGAAGTGTCAGCCAGTCAGCCATATCGCAGCGCCTATAGCGGCTTTGCCACCATCAGCCACAGAACCGCAGTCAACGGCACGGTGCTGATCAGGCCCCAGGTGATCCAGCGCCGCGACAGGGCACGGTATTCCGGCGTTATGCCGCTATCCTCGGTGAAGGCGTGCGCGATGCGCGCTTGGCGTATCTGGATCGGCACTAGGATGAACAGCCAGATAACACCCGCCGCGACAAAGCAGATCTGGCTCCAAAGCAGCCATGCAGGCTCCAGCAGCGAATAGCCCAGCACCCACAACGCGCCGTATCCGCCCACCATCGTCAGCACGATGCCGGGAATCGTCAGACCGAAATCGGTGCCGGTCACCATCCGCTGCCCGAAGGCGACCAGCCGCCAATCGCCGGTGCGATCGGCAAACACCTTCCATACCGCCGTGACCGTGATGTTCCCGGCCAGCAAGATGATCCCCAGATAATGCAGAAACTTGAAAGTGTAGAGCCAGCCCATGGCGCAGACGTTATCGCGGCCAGCACAGTGTGTCGACACGCGACAACGACCTGCGCACGGTCAAATCCTTGACGGGGCCAGCGCAGGCCATGCGCGCCACAGGCCGACTGCATGAACGATCCCGTAAACCAGCACGATGGCAGACGACCAATAATCGAACGCGCCCGTTTCATAGGGGACGGTAAGCATCACCGGGATGAGCAGTGCGCCGCGCAGCAGATAAATCGCCATAATCGCAACCAGCGCCGTTCTCAGCAAAGGCAGCCGCGCAATCAATCCCGCTCCGGACGCGGCAAAGGCGGCCCATATGGCCAGCACCGTTGCTATGCCCGCTGTCACAAAGGCAGGCATGAACATGCCGCGCTCGGATGCGATTGCATATTCCTCCGGCGCGCCGAAAATTCGGTACCAGTCCGGCCCGCCGATGATCACGCCGACATGCAACAAGGCAGCGCACAACGACAATACACTGCCCACGATGAGCCAGCCGGACCCGCGATTGCGCGCAACCTTACGCGACATAGTGGGCAGTGGTCTTTTGCGCGACCTCATCCGCGCTGACCCCCGGCGCCAGTTCGATCAGGCGAAATGGGGAGGTTTTGTCGGGCCGCTGAAACACCGCAAGATTGGTGACGATCATATCGACCACGCCTGCACCGGTCAGCGGCAGCGTGCATTGGGGGATAAACTTCGGGCTGCCATCCTTGGCGGTGTGATCCATCACCACGATGATCTTTTTAACACCTGCAACCAGATCCATCGCTCCGCCCATCCCCTTGATCATCTTGCCGGGGATCATCCAGTTGGCGATGTCGCCGTTTTCAGCCACTTCCATCGCGCCCAGCACGGTGAGGTCGATATGCCCGCCGCGGATCATCGCGAAGCTGGTGGCGCTGTCAAAATAGGCGCTGTGCGGCAATTCGCTGATGGTCTGCTTTCCCGCGTTGATCAGATCGGGGTCGACCTCGTCCTCATACGGGAACGGGCCGATGCCCAGCATTCCGTTTTCGCTTTGCAATGTGACCAGCATTCCTTCGGGAATGTGATTGGCGACAAGGGTGGGGATGCCGATGCCAAGATTGACGTAATAGCCATCCTGCAATTCCCGCGCGGCGCGGGCGGCCATTTCGTCGCGGGTCCATCCGGCAATCTGCGCGGCGGCGGTGGCGGTATCGGTCATTGTGTCGGCTCTCCATTGGCCATGAGAGGGTTTCGCGGATTGGCGGGTGCAACAAGGTCGGGCACCAGGAACCAGCCATCACCGATCAGCAATTCCAGACCCAGCGCTGCCTCGGGATTGACCAGATAGGCGAACAATTCGTCAAAATCGCGCCGTTCGTCTCCGGCGATGGCGATCAGGCAGGATGACGCGGCAAGGTCTTCGCGCCGGGTCTGTTTGCGATCGCTGGGATAGCGCATCAACAGCAACGTGTCCTTGCCATCGGGGTCCAGCGCGCTTTCCTTGAGCGCGACGCGAACATCGCCTGCATAGGCCGCGGATATGCCGGAAATCCAAGCAATTTCGACACCTGATTCGCGCACGCTGGCAAGGCTTTTTGCAGCCCCTGCATGGGCGTTGATATCGTCGCCGGGCGCAAAGGTTGATTGGCCCGGATCAAGATCAATCAGGACCGCACGCTGTGCGTTGGTGCAGGGCTTTCGGCTTTGGTTAAGCCGGGTCGGATCAAGCAGCACGGCAGACACCGTGTGTGCGCTGCCGGAAGGGTACAGGTTGCTTCCGGGCAGATTGGCGGGGTTTGCGCTGTGCTGCTGGGCATATCGGGCCAATGCGGCGAACGGATCATCGGCGTTGCCGGGTTCTGGTGCATCCGGGGGGGGTGCCTCTCCCGGTGTGGCGACCACCAGCGTTCCGGTCGCGCTGGCTGTACCGGCAGGCTCAGGCAGAGGGGCGGGCACGCTAGCCGCCACGGTTGCAGTCCCTGTTGCGGTTTGTGGCACGGCGGCCTGCTCAGCGCTCTTACCATCGGTTGCAGAACGGACCAGTATCCCGCCCGCCAACACCGGGATTGCCGCTGCAACGCAGCCTGACAGGCTGGCCGACAGGGACAGTCCCGCTGCGCCTACCCACGCCATGTTGATGGCGCGATGACGGCTCATGCGCTCTCACGCTCCCGCACGGTGCGAAACTCGATCTGCTTGTCATAGGGCGCGCCCAGCACCAGCCGGTTCACGAACACGCCCGGAAGATGGATCTCATCGGGGTCGAGCGCGCCTGCGGGCACGATCTCCTCAACCTCCGCGATGCAGACCCGCCCACATGTGGCCGCGGGCTGATTGAAATTGCGCGCGGTCTTGCGAAAGACAAGATTGCCGGTCTCGTCCGCCTTCCACGCCTTTACGATGGCGAGATCGGCAAAGATCCCGCGCTCCAGAATATAGGTCGACATCACGCCATCGCGATCGGGAAATTCGGCATGTTCCTTCCCCTCTGCCACCTGTGTGCCGACACCGGTCTTGGTATAGAAGCCGGGGATGCCAGCGCCCCCTGCGCGCATCCGTTCTGCCAGAGTGCCTTGCGGACAGAATTCCACCTCCAACTCACCTGCGAGGAATTGCCGCTCAAACTCCTTGTTCTCACCCACATAGGAAGAAATCATCTTCTTCACTTGCCGCGTGCGCAGAAGTTTCCCGATGCCCTGGTTATCGATCCCGGCATTGTTGCTGGCAAAGGTCAGGCCGCTTGCGCCGCTATCCTGGATGGCATCGAGCAGGCGCTCCGGAATGCCGCACAGGCCAAAGCCGCCCGCGGCGATCAGCATGTCATCGGCGATAACACCTTCAAGAGCGGCGGCGGCGGAGGGATAAATCTTCGACATGGACGATACGCCTGTTGATACGCGGATAGGGACACGCAAGCCTGCCGTGCGGCTGGCAATCTGGGATGAGGCGCGTTGAATAATGGTTTGCGCGATGCGTGTCACCATCAGCGTCACCATTGGTAATCGGAGCAGAGCCACTGACCTTACGACAAGGGCAAGGTTCGGGCGAAGGGCGCAACGTTTTGCTGCGATGCAGCAGCCAAACTGAAACATGTTCGCTTAAATAATGTGCAACTGCTCATCTTTTGAGCATTAACCGATGTCAAACATGCCTCAAAGCGAACAGGCACGCACTAATTGTTGCAAAATACGCAAACTTATATGCACCTTTCGCACTTGCACAATAATCTGCCTGGTCGCATATGTCGTTTGTGCCTTACAGGCATCCTCTCCCAAACTTTCAAGCCCGGCCTCAGTGCCGGGCTTTTTTCTGCCCGGCTTAAATCTGGCGTACCGGGCTTTTTTCTGCCCGGCGAAGATATGGCGTGCAGGGCTTCCCCTCGCGTGACCATCACGGTCGTCCTGATGGTTGATACGCCTGCGCGTTGGTGTTGATTGGCCCTGTTTGCAGGGTCATCGTGCCAATCCTGTTTGCAAAGCGCCGTATGGGAACCTAGCTAACCCGGCAACGCTGCACGAGAAGTGCGCCCGGTCTGAAACATGGCCCGAACAAGATGAGGATTGCCAATGGCGGATGCGATTAGCCCGACCGATGCAGATTCCGCCCGGTTGCAGGTGGCAGCCGCGCGGCAGGAGGAATCGGGGCAGGGCATCGCCCGGATGCCCCGCTCGGTCTTTCAGAAGCTTGGCATAACCGATGGCGATGTGGTCGAAATTCAGGGCAAGCGCACCACCGCCGCGATTGCGATGTCTGCCTATCCGGAGGATGATACACTCGATGTGGTGCGGTTGGATGGATTGCAGCGCGGCAATGCCGAGACTGCTTCGGGCGAACATGTGGTGATTATCGCCGCCGAATCGCGCCCCGCCACGCGCGTCGTGTTCGCGCCTGCTCAGCGCGAGATGCGTTTGCAAGGCCCGACGCAGGCGTTGAAGCGCAATTTCTTTCGCAAACCGCTCGTGGCAGGCGATCTGGTCGCCACCACCGGTCAGCAGCCGGTGCAGAACATGCCTTCGGACGTGCGGCAATTATTGCGCGCGCCCGCCTATGCGTTGACGCAGATCCGCCTCTCCGTCGCATCGACCAGTCCCAAGGGGATCGTCCATATCGACGAGAACACCGAGGTCGAGCTGCGCACCGAATTCGAGGAGCCGCGCGATGCGCGCGCGGGCGTCAATTATGACGATGTCGGCGGGATGGGGGATACCATTACTGCGCTGCGCGAGATGGTGGAACTGCCGCTGCGCTATCCCGAATTGTTCACCCGTCTGGGTGTCGATCCGCCCAAGGGGGTGTTGCTGCATGGCCCTCCGGGCACGGGTAAGACACGGCTGGCGCAGGCTGTCGCAAACGAATCGGATGCCGAATTCTTTACTATCAACGGTCCGGAAATCATGGGATCTGGCTATGGCGAATCGGAAAAACGCCTGCGCGAGGTGTTCGAGGAGGCAAGCCGCGCGGCGCCCGCAATCATCTTCATCGATGAAATAGATTCGATTGCGCCCAAACGCACACAAGTGCCTGGCGAGGCGGAAAAACGGCTTGTCGCGCAATTGCTTACCCTGATGGATGGGTTGGAGGCGCGCGCCAATCTGGTCGTGATCGCTGCCACCAATCGCCCCGATGCCATAGACGAGGCGCTGCGCCGCCCCGGCCGGTTCGACCGCGAGATCGTGATCGGCGTGCCCGATACCAATGGCAGGCGCGAGATCCTGGCGATCCACACGCGTGGGATGCCGCGCGAGCAAGCGGTCGATCTCGATGAACTGGCGCGCGTAACCCACGGCTTTGTCGGTGCGGATATTGCCGCTCTTGCACGCGAGGCCGCGATTGAGGCGGTGCGCAGGATCATGCCACGCCTCGACCTGGATGAACGCACGATCCCGCCCGAAGTGCTCGAAGACCTGTGCGTTACCCGCGACGATTTTCTCGCGGCGCTCAAACGCGTTCAACCCTCTGCCATGCGCGAGGTCATGGTACAGATGCCCAACGTCTCGTGGAGCGATATCGGCGGGGTCGGTGATGCGATAGACAAGCTGAAAGAGGGGATCGAACTGCCGCTCAAAAACCCCGACGCGTTCCGCCGACTGGGTATCCGCCCGGCCAAGGGGTTCCTGCTCTATGGACCTCCCGGCACTGGCAAGACCCTGCTGGCAAAGGCCGTGGCGAAGGAGGCCGAGGCCAATTTCATCTCGATGAAAAGCTCCGATCTGCTGTCCAAATGGTATGGCGAGAGCGAGCAACAGATTGCCCGCATGTTCCAGCGCGCGCGTTCGGTTGCACCGTGTGTCATCTTCATCGACGAGATCGACAGTCTGGTGCCCGCACGCGGCAGCGGACAGGGCGAACCGCAGGTGACTGGCCGCGTGGTCAACACCATCCTTGCCGAAATGGATGGGCTGGAAGAACTGCAATCGGTCGTGGTTATCGGCGCAACCAACCGCCCGACGCTCGTTGATCCCGCATTGCTGCGACCGGGCCGGTTCGACGAACTGGTTTACGTGGGCACCCCTGACAAGGAGGGACGCGAACACATCCTCAAGATCCACACCGACAGAATGCCGCTGGCAAAGGACGTCGATCTGGCGTCGGTCGCTGCCAAGACGGAGCGCTTTACCGGGGCCGATCTGGAAGACGTGGTGCGCCGCGCTGGTTTGAATGCGCTGCGCCGGGTTGGCGGCGAAGTGGCCGAGGTTGCGGGCGCGGATTTCGAGGAGGCGCTGAAAGACAGCCGTGCAACCGTCACCTCAAAGATGGAAGACGAATATCGCAAGATGCAGGGCGAACTGAAGAAACGCGCCGCCGAGGTAATCCCAATCGGGTTTTTCCAGCCTGACACGCTCGAGCCCGCACGCGCAAAGAAGCACGACTAAACGCTAGCACGCTGGCATTGTGGACGCTGCGCCTAGTGCGCGGCGTCCCAGCTCGCACCCGTACCGATGTCGATTGCCAGTGGTACGTCGAGATGCACTGATGGCAGCGCTGCCTCTGCCATCACCCGTTCGATGATCGGGCTGGCGGCGGCAACGTCGCCTGTCGGAAGCTCGAACACCAGTTCATCGTGAACCTGCAACAGCATCCGCACATCACTAAGCCCGGCATCGCGCAAAGCGGGCAGCATTCGCACCATCGCGCGTTTGATGATGTCGGCACTTGTGCCCTGGATCGGTGCGTTGATCGCGGCGCGTTCGGAACCCTGCCGTTCGGCCTGGTTCTTTGAGTTGATGCGCGGAAACCACGTCTTGCGGCCGAACAGCGTCTGCGAATATCCGCAGGTCCGCACGCTTTCCATCGTCTTCATGATATAGCGTTGAATGCCGGGAAAACGCTGGAAATAGGTGTCGATCATGTCCTGCGCCTCTTCTGGCGTCACTTCGAGTCTACCGGCAAGCCCCCAGCGCGAAATGCCATACAGGATCGCAAAGTTGATGGTTTTCGCCTGCGCGCGGGTGTCGCGGGTGACTTCGCCAAACATCTCCGTGGCGGTGCGCGAGTGGATGTCTTCGCCCGCAGCAAAGGCGGCCTTCAGCGTATCGACATCGGCCATGTGCGCCGCCAGTCGCAACTCGATCTGCGAATAGTCAGCGGCGAGCAGGGTATTGCCCGGCTCCGGCACGAATGCCTCACGGATGGTGCGACCGATGGCGGTACGGATCGGGATGTTTTGCAAATTGGGGTCGGTCGAGGAGAGCCGGCCGGTCTGCGCGCCGACCAGACTGTAACTGGTATGCACGCGGCCCGTATCGGGGTTGATCTGTGCCTGCAGCGCGTCGGTATAGGTCGATTTCAATTTCGACAGGTGCCGCCATTCCAGTACTTTCTTCGCGATGCCGGTCTGATCGCTTTCCCCATCCATCGCCAGCTTTTCGAGCACGGACTGATCGGTCGAGTAGGAACCGCTCTTGCCCTTTTTCCCGCCTTTGAAACCCATCTCCTCGAACAGCACTTCGCCCAGTTGCTTGGGACTGCCGACCGCGAATTCATGCCCTGCGATGGCGTGGATTTCACCATCGAGACGACCGATCTCCTTGGCAAATTCCTCTGATAGCCGCGCGAGCTGCGCACGGTCTACCTTGATGCCTTCGCGCTCCATCGCGGCTACCACGGGGATCAGCGGACGGTCGACCCGCTCATAGATGCGCGTGCCGCCTTCCTCGGAAAGGCGCGGCCTGAGCATTCGGTAAAGGCGCAAGGTCACATCGGCGTCTTCGGCGGCGTATTGCGTTGCGCGGTCTAGCGGCACTTCGCCAAAGGAGATCGCTTTCTTGCCGGTCCCGCAAACCTCCTTGAACGAAAGCGGCGTGTGGCCAAGGTGGCGCTCGGAAAGTTCGTCCATGCCATGTCCGCCGCCCATGCCCTCGCCGCGCCCGGCGTCGAGCGCAAAGCTCATCACCATCGTGTCTTCGATTGGGCTTACCTCAATATCATAGCGGGCGAGGACGTTGAGATCGTATTTGCCGTTCTGAAAGACCTTCAGCACGGCATCGTCGGCCAGCATCGGGCGCAGCGCCGTCAGCGCAGCTTCGCGATCAATTTGCGCGGGCTTTTCATCGAACATGTCGCTGCCGCCGTGGGCAAGCGGGATATAGCATGCATCGTTGGGGCCAATTGCCAGGCTGACGCCGACCAGTTCGGCTTGCATTGCATCCAGGGAAGAGGTTTCAGTGTCGACCGCGACCAGCCGCGCGGCGGTGGCGCGGGCAACCCATTCTTCCAGCGCCGCGATTGTCTGAACAGTTTTGTAGGCACTTCGATCAAGGCTGGGGGCTTCGGGCAGGGGCTGGCGCGAGCCTGCCGCTGTGCCTGCGTCGCCTGCCTTTTCCGCCTTGTCCGGGTGGAGATTGTTGCTGCGTTCGGGGCTGCCCGATCCCGCGCCCAGCCGTTTCAGCAATGAAGTAAAGCCGTGTGTGGTGAGGAATTGCGCCAGCGGTTCCTCTGGGATTGTCTCGATCCGCATATCCTCCAGGGAGACAGGCAGATCACAGTCCTCTTTCAGCGTCACGAGTACCCGGCTCATCTCCGCATCGGATCGGCCTTCGATAAGGCGCTCTTTCAGCTTGGATGTTTTCATCTCCGAAGCCGAATCAAGCACGGCCGTCAGTGATCCGTGTTCGGCGATCAGCTTGCTCGCGGTCTTGGGGCCGACCCCATAAATGCCGGGGATGTTATCGACGCTGTCTCCCATCAGTGCGAGCACGTCCCCCACCAGTTCCGGTGCCACCCCGAATTTCTCTGCAACTTCGGGGATGTAGATGCGCGCACTCTTCATCGTATCGAGCATGTCGATCCTCGCGCCATCGACCTCGCCGATCAGCTGCATCAAATCCTTGTCCGAGGATACGATGGTGACGTTCCAGCCCTGTCGCTGCGCATGGCGAGCATAGGAGGCGATCAGGTCGTCCGCCTCCAGCCCCGATTCTTCGATGCACGGCAGGCTGAAGGCGCGCGTTGCGTCGCGGATCAGCGGAAATTGCGGGCGAAGATCTTCAGGCGGTTCGGGACGGTTCGCCTTGTACTCCGGGTAGATGTCATTGCGGAAACTCCTGGAATCCTTGTCCAGGATAACCGCCAGATGGGTCGGCCCGTCCGCCTCGTCCAGATCGGCAGCCAGTTTCCACAGCATCGTCGTGTAACCATACACTGCACCCACCGGAGTGCCTTCCGGATTGGTCAGCGGCGGGAGCCGGTGATAGGCGCGAAAGATGTAGGACGAGCCATCGACGAGATAGAGATGCTGCTGGGACATGGCGCGATTGCTAGCATCGCGCGAGGGGCTGAGCCAGAACAACCGGCACCCAACGCCCGGTCACAAACGATTTCTTGCAAACCCCCCCGCTGCCCGGTGGCGGAGAGAACAGCGAACACCTTGCCCGAGACAATATGGCGAGAAAACGGCAAAATTCGGGCAGGGTGCCTTATTTAGCTTGCAATGCCACATTCCTGCCATTATTTGGGATGCAGAGGCCGCAGGATGATTTGTCCGGCTTCACGTGGATGGCCCAATCAGCCCCGCGTTGTCTCACTGAGTTGAATAAGGAATTTCAATATGCGTAAGTTCATTCTTGCCACCGCAATCGCTACTTCGGCTCTCGCTCTCGCAGCTTGCTCGGAAACCGCTGAACCGGCAGCTGAAACCACCGACGCAATGGCTTCGGATGCCGATGCCGCTGTGAACGCTACTGCTGAAACCGTTGACGAAGCAGCCATGGAAACCGAAGCTGCCGTCGAAGGCGCCGCTGACGAAACCGCTGCTGCAGCCGACGAAGCCGCTGCTGAAGCCGAAGAAGCAATGGTCGCCGAATAATTGGCGGTTTTCCGCGCTGCTCCGGCAGTTCGGATGCTAAAAAAAGGGGCGGTACCGAAAGGTGCCGCCCTTTTTGTATTCGTATCTGTGATGGTGCGCCGCCGCGGCAGACTCGATTGTGGGTTTAACCGCCTGTGGCTGGTGCTGGAGCGTCCGTCCAATTGCGAGTGGGATCACTGTTCAACCGCGCCTTTGCGGCAAAACCATCATACAGCGCCCGTGTGATCGACGCGATCCGTTCATCGCGCAAACGTCGCGCGCTTTGTTTATTGCGGACCTCGTCGGCCATGCTGGCGCTTTGCCCGGTGACGTAGATGGCGGCCGCAACCGCCCGCCCATCGGGCAGGTGGAAGATGCCAATATCGCTGGCCGTACGGTTCAGGGTACCTGTCTTGTGCGCCAGACCGGCTGCACCGGGCAACGCTGCATTCATGCGTTGCCTGCCGGTGCTGGTTTCTCCCATCGCGCCCAGCAGCACGTTGCGGCTGGATGCGCTGAGCCAGCGGCCTTGATATATCCCTGCAAGCAGTTGGCCCATTGCTCGTGGAGTGGCGGAATCGCGGGGGTCGATCCATTCCACCGGATCAAATTCCCCGTCATCGCGGACCAGCGTTGCGATATCGCGAGACAGTTCGAACTCGGCCAGACCCGCGCTGCGCATCCACTGGTTGACCGCCTGCGGGCCGCCGACCACGCGCAACAGTGCATCAGTGCAGCTGTTGCAGCTTTTCGAGATCATCAAGTTCAACAATTCATAGGCGGGAACATAATTGCCCGTTTTTACCGGCGCACGATCACCAGCAAACTTCTGCGAGCGAACCGGGATTATCAGCGGATATTCGTTACTGAGTGAAAATCGCCCGGCATCCACTCCGGCCAGAAACGCCGCGGCGACGGCGACTTTGCTGGTGGAGGCCATGGGGAAACGCTGATCGCCAAGCACGGAGATTTCCTCTCCGCTGGCTAGATCGACCGCGTACACCCCGATACGGCCCTGCGATCCGTCGGCAAGCCGCGCGATGCGTTCTTCAAACCCGCTTGCATAGACGACTTCGAACGATGCGGGTTCGCGCATCTCGGTGCCAAAGGCGTTGTCGAAACTCGCTTCCAGCTGCGAAGACCCGCCGGTCTCTGCCAGCGCCTGCGCAGGCATTGAAAGGGTGCCCAATCCAGCAAGGAGGGCAAGAGCGGTAAGGGGTCGGGGAACACGCAGCATAGTTAAAAGTGTCTCCGAATTAGGTTACTTTATCATTAAGACCTTCGATTCGCACGCTCAATTCATCGCGGCAAGTACACGCCCTGCCAGTTGCGACAAATGGTGCGATGCGCGCGACCGGTAAGCCGTTCGGGCATCGGATCGAAGCAGCAAGCGACATCCGCCGCGCGTTGCATTCGTCCCCAACAATTCATCTGATATGCCAGAGGCCTCTTGACTGGCAACTGAACAGAGGCAGGTTGCGCGCCAAACCAATTTTTACCGAAACGAGGAAATCCATGTCTGATTCAAGCCAACTGCGCTGTGCGCGCGCAGTCGTTACTGCCATGCTGCTTGGAACATCCAGCCTTGCTCTGGCTCAAGCGGTTCCGCAAACTGCACCGATCGTGCAGCCTGGTGCGCCGGGGCAGAACAGCCGCACGCTTTCGGCAGACGAGGCGATCAAACTGGCCGGAGCGTCCTATTCGCCCGCCGATGTCGCTTTCATGCGGGGCATGATCGTGCATCACCAGCAGGCCGTGGAAATGGCGCGTTTGATCAAGGGCCGCACCAATCGCGAGGAAGTCGTTGCGGTTGGCGGCCGGATCGAAGCGGCACAGGCCGACGAAATCACCTTCATGAACGAATGGCTTGAAACGCGCGGCGAAAATACCGTGACCGCAGGGATGATGGATCATGCCGGTCACGGCGGAGGGATGGATCGTTCCCAACACGCCCAAGGTGCAATGGGGATGGACCATTTGACCATGGCCGGGATGGCAAGCCCGGAAGATATGGCAAGGCTTGCCACGCTTGAGGGCACTGAATTTGACCGCCTGTTCCTTACCCTGATGATTGCGCATCATGAAGGCGCGGTCGAAATGGTGGAAGATCTGCTCGAACAGCCCGGCAGCGCTGCCGATCCGGTGCTGTTCCGGTTTGTCAGCGATGTCGACAGCGATCAAACGGCTGAAATCACCAAGATGGACGCGCTGCTTGCCAGCCTCTCAACCGATCCGCGCGCAGGATTGACGCCCGGTTACGCCGATGCAGGCGAGGCGATCATGAACCTGCGCAAAGTCGCCAGTTTTCGCAAACCGGCGGGCTTCTTCAACCCTGACAATCCGGCGGACCTGCGCCCTAAAATTCCTTCGGACAAGGACAAGAAGGCTGAAGGCTTAACGGACGAAGCCAAGGACAACGCCGCCGCAGACGTCGCAGAACCGACCGCAGATTCCGCTGCCGGTCCCGATGCACCCGCCACACGCGACAAGGAAGAAGGCGAAAGCCTGACCCAGTATGCGGAACGCAGCCCGCTGCTCGATTTCGCCAATACGGATATGGCGTTCTTTGACGACATCATGATTGCGGGCAATTATCACGGCTTCAACATTTACAAGCTCGGCGCCGATGGCGCGCCCGACCTTATGAGCTCGGTCGTGTGTCCGGGTGGTCAGGGCGATGTCTCGGTCGTTGGCGATATTCTGGTTATGAGCGTCGAGCAGACGCGCGGCCGGGTGGATTGCGGATTGCAAGGCGTGGAAGGCGACGTCAGCGAAGAACGCTTCCGGGGATTGCGCATATTCGACATTTCCGACCTTACCGCAGTGCGCCAGGTGGGCCAGGTGCAGACCTGCCGGGGCAGCCACACGCACTCCATCGTTAGCGCGGATGACAAGCGCATCGTCGTCTACAATTCGGGCACGTCCAGCGTGCGCGATCAGGAGGAGCTTTCTCGCTGCATCGATAATCCGGCGGACAGCCGCACCGCTCTGTTCAGCATCGACGTGATCGAAATTCCGCTCGCTGATCCATCAAAGGCGCGCATTATCAGCAGCCCGCGTGTGTTTGCCGACTCCGCAACCGGAGAAATCGCCGGGCTCTGGAAAGGGGGCGAAAGCGGCAAGGGGACGCAGAATACCCGCCAGACCAACCAGTGCCATGACATTACCGTCTTCCCCTCGCTCAACCTCGCAGCGGGAGCGTGTTCGGGCAATGGCATCCTGATGGATATCTCCGATCCGATGAACCCCAAACGGATCGACGCGGTGTTCGATAAAGGCTTTGCCTACTGGCATTCCGCCACGTTCAACAATGACGGGACCAAGGTGATTTTCACCGATGAATGGGGCGGCGGCGGGCGTCCGCGTTGCCGTGCATCGGACCCGATGACGTGGGGCGCGAACGCGGTTTACGACATCGTCGATGGCAAGCTGCAATTCCGCAGCCACTACAAGATGCCCGGACCTCAGGGCGATACTGAAAACTGCGTGGCGCACAATGGCTCGATCATCCCGGTGCCGGGACGCGATCTGTTCGTGCAGAGCTGGTATCAGGGCGGCATCAGCGTGATGGACTTCACCGATAGTTCAAACCCTGTTGAAATCGCCTATTTCGACCGTGGCCCGATTGATGAAAAGCAATTGGTCGTGGGCGGCTATTGGTCATCGTACTGGTACAATGGTCGCATTTACGGAACGGAGATTACGCGCGGTGTGGACGTGTTCGCACTGGAGCCGAGCGAGTACCTGACCCCCGCCGAAATCGCTGCTGCAGAGGCTGCGAGCTATGCCAACACCCGCTTCAATCCGCAGACCCAGACGCAAGTTACGTGGGACGCAGGTGTGATGGAAGCCGCCAAGGTCAGTCGCGCCGAAGCCAGCAAAGGCGGCTGACGCCTGCCCATGCCAGCCAAGCAAAAGCCCCGGGAACGCTGCGACGTTCCGGGGGCTTTCCGTTTTTTCAAACAGGGTCAGGCGGCGACAATTGCCTGTTCGATCTTGTCTGTGGGCTGGCCCGTCAGCGTCTTGTCGATTTCACCCACAAGCCGTTTTTCCAGCTCGCTGTGGTAATGTCGACGCATCTCGCCCAGCGTTTTGGGGTCGGCGATAATCAGCACGTCCGCGATATCATTGGCAATGGCGCGCTCGTTCAGCCATTCTGTTACCGCCGCGCCATGGGCGAGTTCGTTGAGATCCGTCCGGCCAAGTTTTTGTCCGATATTATCCTGCTTGCGCACGCCTGCGCTGAAGTTCGTGGCGTCAAGCGTAGGGGAATCCTCGGTCTTCAGCTTGGGTTCCAGAGGCTGGCCGGTGTTGCGGAACAACAGAAAGTTTTCTCCATCGACCACGGCGATGTGCGCATTGACGGGCAATTTCATAGGTAGTCTCCTTATGCCCAATGAACGCATGACCCACCCAATCGTTGCCGGAATCTGCCCGCGTCATTGCTCCTGCAAGCGCGCCACCCACTGATCCACCCGCTGTTCCAGAATGCCGAGCGGCACCGATCCGCCGCCCAGAACGGTATCGTGGAACCCGCGGATATCGAATTTATCGCCAAGCGCAGTTTCGGCCTTTGCGCGCAGTTCCTGAATGCGGATCATGCCGATCTTGTACGCCGTTGCCTGCCCCGGCTGAACGATATAGCGGCGCACCTCGGATTTGATTGCGGCATCGGGGATCGGCGAATTTTCGAGGAAATAGTTGACCGCCTGGCTCTCGCTCCAACCTTTGGAATGCAGCCCGGTATCGACCACCAGCCGGATCGCGCGCCACATCTCCGTGGTCAGCCTGCCAAAGTCGGAATAGGGGTCTTTGTAGGCGCCCATCTCCTTTGCCAGTTTCTCCGAATACAGCCCCCAACCTTCACCAAAGGCCGGAATGTAACCGCCCTGCGCACGAAAGCGCGGAATGCCGGTCAGTTCTTGCGCGATGGAGCTTTGCATGTGGTGGCCCGGATTGCCTTCGTGATAGGCGATCACCTCAAGCGCGGGTATCGACATCGCCCGCATGTCGGAAAGGTGCGCGTAGTAAACGCCGGGGCGCGAGCCATCGGGCGTCCCGGCTCGGTAGTGTTGCGCAGCACCGTCCTGTTCGCGGAATGGCTCGACGCGCTTCACCACCAGATCGGCCTTTGGCAGGATGCCGAAGAAATCGGGCAGCCGGGTCTTGATGAAGGCGAGGTGCTTTTCCGCTTCGTCGATATATTGCTGCGCGCCTGCATCGTTATCCGGGAAATAGAACCGGTCGTCTTCGCGCATGAAGGTGAAGAACGCCTGCAAATCGCCCTCGAAGCCGACCTTGTTTTTGATAGCCTCCATCTCGCCGCGAATTCGCGCCACCTCGGAAAGCCCGGTCCGGTGGATCTCGTCCGCTGTCAGATCGGTCGTCGTCATCTGGTTCAGACGGTAATTGTAGAAATCCGCGCCTTTGGGCAGCGAGGCAACACCGCGTGCGTTCTCATCGGTGTTGGGGCGGTCCTTCGTGTACCAGTCCATCACGCGCTGATAGGCCGGGGCCATCTCCTCGATCAGCGCGGTGCGTGCCTGCTCGCGCAGTTCATCGGCGCGTTCTGCGGAAATAACACGGTTCGCAAGGAGGGACGCAAGATGCCCCTCGACACCGGCCCAAAGGGCAGATGCCTCGCCATCATCGAACGGTGCGCCGCTGATAAGCTTGCCCGATTCCGCGATCACCGCGTCATAGCTGAAACGGGGCGGGCGCGTTCCGGCGGCAGCGTTGGCCTGCGCCCGCGCAAGCAATTGGTCCATCGCCGTGCCAACCGCCCCGATCCGCGCGATAAAGGCCACCATATCGCTTTCGTCGTCGACCTTGTGCTGGGTCAACAGAAAGCTCGGCAGAGCAGTGTGCGTGCCGTTCTGCTGGTGAAGGATGTACTCCTGGTCGATAAATTCCAGCGCGCGGGCATGTTGATCGGCGCGAAAGGCGAACATGTCCCACGAAAGCTTCGCCTCGTCGCTCAGCGCGTCATAATCGAACGTCGCCTGCATCTCGGCGAGCGATTGCCGCCACCAGTCGGCCTCCGCCTTCATCCCGGCGACGCTGTAATCGTCGAGCTTGTCGTAATCGGTTTTCATGCCCAGCGAAGTCTGGCGAATGGGGCTGAAGGTCAGCTCTTCCTCGAACTTGGCATCGAACCAGGCGTTGAGGCATTCGGTCTGCGTGGATGTGCAAGTGGCGGCAGTCGCGGCGGCCGCGCTCCGACCATAGGCCAGTTGCGGCGTTATCAGGGCGACAGTGGCGAGCAGAAGACCTGAAAGTCTGGTTGTCATCGGACGGTTTCCCTCGAATTCGATCGGTCAACTTTGCGCGCTCGTGGGTGGTTTGAAAAGCCGCTTTTGCCAGGACTTCAATCGCGCAAAATTGTGACGGTCAGCGCGATGCAATGTGGCCCCAGATCCGGGCCGAGCAACAAAAGGCCCCGCCAAACCGAAGTCCGACGGGGCCAATGTGTTGGTAAGCGTTAAAGCGTCTGCGGGTTTAGAAGCCCATGCCGCCCATGCCGCCCATTCCGCCCATGTCGGGCATACCGCCGCCACCGGCGGGCTTGTCTTCCGGAGCGTCCGTGATCGCCGCTTCGGTGGTGATCAGCAGGCCTGCAACCGAGGCTGCATCCTGCAGCGCGATGCGAACGACCTTGGTCGGATCGATCACGCCGGCCGTAACCAGGTTCTCGTAGGTATCGGTCGCAGCGTTGAAGCCCTGCGTCTCGTCACCTTCGCGCAGCAGGTTGCCGGAAATAACCGCACCGTCGTGACCGGCGTTTTCGGCAATCTGGCGAACCGGCGTCATGATCGCGCGACGAACGATGTCGATCCCGCGGGTTTGATCGTCGTTTTCGCCCTTCAGGCCTTCGAGCACCTTGGTCGCGTACAGCAGAGCCGTGCCGCCACCGGGGACGATGCCTTCTTCAACGGCCGCACGGGTTGCGTGCAGCGCGTCGTCGACGCGGTCCTTGCGCTCCTTCACTTCGATTTCCGAAGCGCCGCCAACCTTGATTACGGCAACGCCGCCGGCCAGCTTGGCGAGACGTTCCTGCAGCTTTTCACGATCATAGTCGCTGGTGGTGTTTTCCATCTGCGTCTTGATTTCGCCAACACGCGCCTTGATGTCGTCAGCCGAACCGGCGCCATCGACGATGGTGGTGTTGTCCTTGTCGATGGAGACGCGCTTGGCTTCGCCGAGCATTCCCAGCGTGACGTTTTCGAGCTTGATGCCGAGGTCTTCGCTGATCATCTCACCCTGCGTCAGGATCGCGATGTCCTGCAGCATGGCCTTGCGACGATCGCCAAAGCCGGGAGCCTTGACCGCAGCAACCTTCAGGCCGCCACGCAGCTTGTTCACGACCAGGGTCGCGAGCGCTTCGCCTTCGATGTCTTCAGCGATGATCAGCAGCGGACGGCCGCTCTGCATCGCCGCTTCGAGCACCGGCAGCATGGCTTGCAGGCTGGACAGCTTCTTTTCGTGGATCAGGATGTATGGGTTTTCAAGTTCGACCGTCATCTTGTCCGGGTTGGTGATGAAGTAGGGCGACAGATAACCCCGGTCGAACTGCATCCCTTCAACAACGTCGAGCTCGAATTCGAGGCCCTTGGCTTCCTCGACGGTGATGACGCCTTCCTTGCCGACCTTTTCCATGGCTTCGGCGATTTTCTCGCCCACTTCACGGTCGCCATTGGCGGAAATGATGCCAACCTGGGCGATTTCCTGCGAACCGGCCACGTCCTTCGAACGCGACTTGAGGTTTTCGACGACCTTGGTGACGGCGGTGTCGATACCGCGCTTCAGATCCATCGGGTTCATGCCGGCGGCAACCGACTTCATGCCTTCACGCACGATGGCCTGACCCAGAACGGTGGCGGTGGTGGTGCCGTCACCTGCGAGGTCATTGGTCTTGGATGCCACTTCCTTGAGCATCTGTGCGCCCATGTTCTCGAACTTGTCCTTGAGCTCGATTTCCTTGGCGACGGTGACGCCGTCCTTGGTGATGCGCGGTGCGCCAAAGCTCTTGTCGATCACGACATTGCGGCCCTTGGGCCCCAGCGTAACCTTAACGGCGTTGGCGAGCGTATCCACGCCCTTCATGATGCGTTCGCGAGCTTCGCGCGAGAATTTCACGTCCTTGGCAGACATTGGTGTTTCTCCTGAAATTTGTGAGTTGAGTTAGGAAAGGTGGATCGTCCGGCTCAGCCGATGATCCCCATGATGTCGCTTTCCTTCATGATCAGCAGGTCTTCACCATCGATCTTGACTTCGGTGCCGGACCATTTGCCGAACAGGACGCGATCGCCGGCCTTCACATCCATCGGGATGCGCTCTCCGTCATCGTCGCGGGCGCCTTCGCCAACGGCGACGATTTCGCCTTCGCTGGGCTTTTCCTGGGCGGAATCAGGGATGATGATGCCACCGGCGGTTTTCTGATCGGCTTCGATACGACGGACCACAACGCGGTCGTGCAGCGGACGAAATGCCATAAGTGATGACCTTTCTATATAGGTTGATGAACGTTATTGGCACTCTCCTCCTGAGAGTGCCAGCAAGGCGCATGTGGTTGCCGGGGGAAGGGGAGTCAAGCGGCGCAGGACGAAAAAATTCGTCGGGGAGGGAATTTACCGTCAGGGTTGGAACGCGTGGGGTCGCGCCTTATTCGATCCGTCACCCCCCCTTTCTTTCGCGTATTCCCGATGGGGCCAGATTGAATGCAGATTGATACCGACATTTCCGCGCTTAGCCTCCCGCAAACGGCGTTCCTGTGGTTGCAGGTCAATCTGATGGAGATATTGGGCGGATTTGCTGTCCTGTTTATCGGCCTGTTTGTAGCCAGCATCATTCAGCGCATGGTCTCGCGCGCTCTCAACAACGCTGATCGGTTCGATCCGACCGTTGCGCAATTCCTTTCGAACCTCGTGAAGTACGCGCTTTGGGTGCTGGTGCTTGTCACGGTTCTCACCCAGTTCGGGGTCGAAACCACCAGCATCCTCGCTGCGCTGTCTGGTGTCGCGCTGGCGATCGGGCTCGCATTGCAGGGCACGCTCAGCAATGTGGCGGCGGGCGTGATGATCCTCGTACAAAAACCGTTCAGGGTCGGGGAGGCGATCAACGCCGGGCAGATCACGGCCAAGGTGGTGCGGATCGGCCTGTTCGTGACCGAGCTGAAACAGTTCGACGGATTGTTCGTCATGGTCCCCAATTCCGAGCTCTGGAACAAGCCGATCATCAATTACGATCGTCACCCCGTGCGCCGGTTCGAATTGCTGGTCGGCATCAGCTACGATGACAACATGGCCGACGCGCGCCGCGAATTGCTGGCGCTGGCAAAAAGCAACAAGGCCGTGCTGGACGATCCCGAACCGCAGGCGTTCGTCAGTTCGCTCAACGACAGTTCGGTCAGTATCGGTCTGCGGGTTTGGTGCAAAACAGCGGACTACCTCGCGCTGTCATGGGATCTTACGGAAAAGGCAAAGGCGCAGTTTGACGATGTCGGCCTGACGATGCCGTTCCCGCAGCGCATGGTTACGCAGGCTAAATGATCGAGGGCTGAGCGGGTGCGAGAGGAGATGCGACCGGCGCATCCCCTCCGCGCGCCGTCAAGCCGAGCTGCTCGCGCCGTATCCACCGCCATGTCAGCAGGATCGCGGCAAAGAACAGCCCCGTCGCCAGCCCGATCCACACGCCGACACCCTCCAGCGGTGTGAAAAAGCCGAGTCCAATGGCCATGCCGATGCCGGGCACCCAATAGCTGAAGATCGCGATCCACATCGGCACGCGGGTATCCTGCAATCCACGCAAGGCGCCCGCAGCGACAGCCTGAAACCCGTCGGCCAGCTGAAATATCGCCGCGAGCACCAGATATTGCAGCGCAAAGGCAACCGTTACGGCATTTTCCGGCGCAAACGGATCGAGGAAGATGCGCATCAGCGTCAGTGGCGCGAGCACCATTGCGCCGGCGGTGAAGGCCATGAACGCGGCACCGATGACCAGCGCCACGCCGCCCGCGCGCCCGATCCCGATCCTGTCACTCGCACCGTAAAAATATCCCACACGTATGGTGACCGCCTGCCCCACGCCAAACGGCACCTGAAACGCTAGCGCGGCAAGTTGCAGTGCGACGATGTGGCCCGCCAGTTCTGCCGCGCCGATGCGCCCCATCATGAACGCCGCTGCGCCAAAAATGCCCGCTTCGGCTGTGACCGTCAGCGCAATCGGCGTCCCGATCTGGATTAGTTGCCGCAATCGCACCCAGTCCGGCGACCACAGCCGCCCGAACACATGATAGCGGTGCAACCGTGTGTCGAACCGGATCGCGACGACATATGCGCCCAGCGTGAAAACCGCCGTGATGATCGTTGCCATCGCCGCCCCCGGCAGGCCCAGCGCAGACGCGCCCAGATTGCCGAAGATGAAAACCCAATTGGCAAATGCGTTCACCCCGATGCCGATACCGGTAATGGCCGTGGCGAAGATCGGGCGGCCCAGAGCGGACACGAAATTGCGCAAAACCGCCGCAAGCAGCATCGGGATGAGCGAGAACACCACCAGCGAATTGTAACTGTTGGCGAACCCGATGATCCCCGGCTGTTGCCCGGTGACCTGCATGATCGGATCGAGCAGCAGGCACAATCCCATTCCTACAACCCCGCTGATGACGGCCAGCCACAACGCCATCCGCACGGATCGGCGCACCGGGCGCAGCGAGGGCTTGCCCGATCCCAGTGCCTCCGCAATCAGTGGCGCAACCGCTCCGGCCAGCGCGGTCATGGCCCACAGCACCAGCCCGAACAAGGATGTCGCCAGCCCCGATGCGGCCAATTGCTCCGGACCCAGCCGCGCAATAAAGATCACGTCCACCGCATAGGTCGCCATCTGCAACAGATTGGCGAGCGCCAGCGGGCTTGCCAGCATCAGCGTGGCGCGCAATTCCTTGCCCCATCCGGGCGTTTCAGGGCGATAAGCTTGCTGCATGGTCGGTTCTATGCCCTGCGATGGGCGGGCGAACCCGAATAGTTGCAGTGGCGCCCAGGGGAAAGGTTTAATGCCCGAACCTTGCACAAACGCTATCGGGAGCCTGCCGTTTGGCATGCACCCTAAACGGGACCGGAATGGGACGGCGCCCAGAATTCCGCGATTTGATGCAGATTCCGCTTTGCCGAATCGGTCTAAAGGCACATGATCGGTCCATTCTGGGGGCAGTCGTGAAATACAGCAGGCACACAGAAACCGTTTATTGTGCGCGCAGGACCCAACGCTCCAGCTCGATGGGCCGGATGTTGTGGACGCGGGCGCTGCCGGGCAGCGTGGCCGTTGTTGCCACTTTGCTTTTGCCTGAGCTGTCGGTGGGCGCGGGCGGCTTTGGAGCGGGCGCGCGCATCGATAAGCCTCGCGAACCTTTGATTTTAGCTGGCCATCTATCGGCGGCGCCGGCGGCTGGGACGATATCAGTGTCGCTGGCAACAATCAATTTTCCACCGACACCGGAAATGCGTGCCCCCGGCGTGTGGACCGCGCCCTTACCCGACCTGAATGTTGCGGAGCCGAGCGCGAGTAACGCCGAGAAAGTCGGTCTAATTCCTGTGTCGCCGCTCGCCCCACTCATCGAGACCACGCACACTGAGCAAAATGTTGCACAGCTGCAAACAGATCCGCCGAAGCCTGCGGCTGAACTGTCATCATTCGAGACTGATGCAATTGCGCTCGCCAGTTCTAATTCATCGTTTTCGGCATCAGTAATCGCGAACGGGCTTCTAACGGATGAAGCCCTCGTGGGAACGGAGTTAGAGGAGCAAGGTGCATCGTCAGAGGTCAGCACAGCGGCTCTCGCACCTGCGCCATTCCTCGCGCCAAACGAAGCCGAAGCGACATCGGCATCACCGTTGGCACAGCAGGCCTTTGTGGCAGAGCCGCAAATATCGCCGGGCCTCGGTTCAGGCTCGCAAACGGTTGACGCAGGCACTGTCGGGCGTGTCGCCACCAATTTTTCGTCCGCGACCGCTGTAGCAGGCGATCAATCCGCGATTCCGCAGACCTTGGCCCCGCGGCCCGTTCCGCGTGAAACAGCGCTTACCGCAGTGCCAGCAGCGACAATGCAACATGCATCAGCGCCCGGCCAAGGCACCAGCGCGCCATCTGAGCTGCGAATCCATTCACAGCTCGTGACGCGAGTTGATGGGAAGGCCGCCGGTCAGCTGGATTTCCTGCAGACCACGACCGGCCTCTCCGTTCGTCTTGGCTCTATCGTGGAAGTTCTAGGCGATCGGTACCAGCCAGAACTGCTAGCGCGCATCATGTCATCGGAAGCGAGCGGGATGTATTTTTCGCTTGCCGAACTGAAAGCGCAGGGCATCCCGATCAGTTACGACCCGGTCTATGACGAATTCAATATCGGTCAGACCGACACCCGGCCTCAGGCTGCGCGCAAGGTGCATATGGACCAGATATCCGTGCCCGAACGCGGTCTGGGCAGCAGCGGGATCGATCAGATCAGGCGCTGACGATCACCCTGCCTCGGACGCGCAACTGCCTTTGACAACTTCATACGGTTCGCGCCCCGGCTCTTCGGCCAGCAGTTTCACACACCATGTTTCGCCAGCGTTGGCGCGCATCGTGGACAGCACAGCGGTCGTTCCCGCGGCGAGAGTCGTTTTGCCGCGATGGCGCGAGGTCGACTGGCCTGATACCTCAAGCAGATAGCTCACTTCCTGCGCGCGATCCGAGTGGCCGATAAGCTGGACCTCGATAATGCCATCTCGCTGTTGCACATCGAGTGTGAGGGCTTGAGATTCTTCGGTCATGGAGGGCCCCGTTCCGATGGTGGAGAGCAGGATTGCGGCAATTCCTGCCGCGTGAAAAATGGTCATGGTGCGCTACCCCCGAGCTGGTTGATAATGGCATTGACCAGAGCCTGTGTCTGTTCGCTGAGGCCCTGCGTATCGTCCTGGTCTTCTTCCCCCGGCGGGACCGGAGCATTGGGCGCCGCCAGCGCGATTGAGGCAATTGCCTGATTGCTGAAATCATCGGTCGCGGCATTGGCCCGGGCAAGGCGGTCGATCACCTGGCTGAAACTGGGTTGGACAGCCATATCGAGCCCGCCACGCAGCAATTGTTCCTCTGCACTCATCGGACGCTCGATCTCTGTGGCAAAGTCCTGAGAGTGGGTTTCAATCCGGTCACGGCACAGTGCCAAGACGGCGGGAACCTGCGGCGGATTATCGCAGATATCGGTTCCCTCGATCGTTTGCAGCAGCACGCGGCGCTCTGCCGCGCTCAATTGCGCGAGGGTGGCGTTAAGATCGGCCTTGGACAATTGGACAACACCCGGACCGCCTTGGGTCCGGCTGGTAATCTGGACCGTCGGAGCGCTGTCGGATGCGCGCGTTATCTGGTTGTTCGAGGTCTGTGTCAGATTTTCGCGCGGCTCGGGCGGCTGTTCGCGGGCAATACCGAGATAGGCCTTGCCCGCAGGCTCGCGCTGCGCCGTTTCGGAGGCGGGAGTTTGGATCTGATCGGCCTGCGTGCGGTTGTCGGCAACCGGGTATTGCTGCACTGCCAGAACCGCCGATGGGAAGCCTGCCGCAAGGAGTAGCGGCATCGAAAGGCAAGCATGGCGGGCGAGGCGCGTGGCAGCGGTCATCGCATCCCCTTACCCGCCCGAACCGGGGGGCGGGGCGAATTGTGCGCCAGTAGAGCTCTGGGTAATCTGGAGGTTGCCGTTGCCGGTCTGGACAATCCCGAGATCGGCAAGGCCATCGCCGGTCTGGCTCCATTCGAGCCGGTTGCCATTGCTGAGCTGTGTGGCGGTCATGGCGTTATCATTACCTGCCTGGTCGAGCTTTGCGCTGTTATCGCTGCCGTCCTGCGCGAGAATGATCGTGTTGCCAGTGCCGCGCTGAACCACCGCCGCGGTGGTCTGCGCGCTCGCCGAAACCTCGTTCTGGAACAGCACGGCGGTGTTCTGGTGGCCCTCCTGCGCCAGCGCGAGATTGACGCTCCCATCGCCATCCTGCTGCGCGACGACCGTGTTTCCGTCGCCATCCTGCGCAATCTGAGCGCGGTGCACGGCAGTGCCGTTCTGGTCGAGAGTAATATCGTTGCCGTCCCCATCCTGCGCAATGCGGGCGAGGCTGTCGGCATTCCTTTGAGTGACTTTCACTCGGCTGGTTTCGCCGATTTGAGTCACGAACACACCGCGTTCGGGCGCCGATTGGGCCGATGCCGGAAGCCAGCCAATCAGCCCGAACCCGCCAATCAGCAGGCAGCTAAGGGCAGAACGGATGGCGGAACGCGGCATGACAGTATCCTTGTAATCGAAAATGGTACTCCGGGCGAGAACAACCTCCCGCCCGGAGCCGTGTCGGCGTTATCGCAATCAGAATGCGCCGCTGGGCACGGGAGCATTCTGCCCCACGAGAGCGGTGTTTCCATTACCGTTCTGGTTGACAGTCGAGAGGCTGTCCGTTCCACCCTGTGCAACGTCAGCGACGTTGAAGGTGCCGGCCTGGATGATGGACGATTCGTTGAAATCGCCACCCTGAACCAGCCGGGCGTCGTTGCTGTCTCCACCCTGTTGGACATCCGACGTGCCGTCGTTTCCATTTTGCGTGACCAGGGCCCGGTTATCGAAGCTGCTAGCACCAGTCACAAGAAAGAGGTCGCTGCCGATTCCCTGCGAAACGGTCGAGGTGTTATCATTCCCTTCCTGACGAACAGTCGCGAACTGGCTATCGCCGATCTGGAGAATACCGACATTGCCATTATCGCCCGGAACGCCGGAGGTGTTTCCGTTTCCGATCTGAGTGACCGAAGCCGTCTGGTTGTTGCCGTATTGGACCACCACAGCGCGGTTGAGATTGCCCTGTTGGTCGATGGTCGCTTCGTCGCTTTCGTTTAGTGGGACGGGGATGAAACCAAACAGCAGGCCGGTAGCGTCATTCTGACCGATCTGAGCGGAGTTCTCGTTGCCACGCTGGTTGATCGTCGAGCCCGACAGCTCGGCCCGTTCGCGGATGGCGGCCCGGTTATCGTCACCGATTTGCAGGACACTAGCGACAGCGCCCTGGGCAACCTGATTGACGCGCGAAATGTTCCCGTCGCCGTCCTGGTCGACATCGACGATCACGAGAGCACCCGCCTGATCGACCACCGACATGTTGTCGGCGCCCGTCTGATCAACGGTCACAAGCGCGAGGTCAGCGGTCTGTCCGACGTCGGAGAGGTTTTCCTGCCCCGACTGGGTCACGATAACCGCAGCAGCATCGCCAGTCTGCGAGACCAGTGAATTGTTGCCGAGAGTGCCATCATCGTCATTGGTCTGGACCACCGAGACGCCTGCAAAATTACCAGTCTGCGTCACATCCGAGACGTTCTGGGAGCCGTCCTGCCGGACCGTGGTGATTACTTCGTCGGCCGACGAAGTCTGGCTGATGCCGGAGCTGTTGCCGACACCGTTCTGATCGACATCCGCACGGAGGTCATTGCCGCTCTGGACGACCGATGAGAGGTTACCCTCGCCGATCTGACTGACTTCAGCCGTCGCACGGTCTGCCAGCGCGGTCTGTTCGATTTCGGATTCGTTGGCCGCACCGGCATTGTTTGTCTGGTTGACGATCGCCGTGTTGCCCTCACCATCCTGATCGATTTCCGACAGTGACTGTCCGCTGCCGTTCTGAGTCACGTCAGCGGTTTCGCCAGTGCCGGTCTGTTCGATGTCGGAGCAATTGCCGCTCGAAGTGGTGGAGCAATCGGCAATGCCGGGCGTGAGCGCGGTGGCCGAACTCTGCGCAAGGGCGGTACCGCCCATTGCCAGGGCCATGATTGAGGCGCCAGTAAGGATGAGTGTTTTCATGATGAATTCCTTAAGATGATATTTTGAACGCGTCGGGTGGCCCCGGGCGAGCCAGCGCGGCCCGCCCGGAGTGGGTCAGATTACGAACCCTGTGTCACAGTGGCCGTGTTGCCGTTGCCTGTCTGGGTCACGTTCGACAGGTCGAACGCACCGTTCTGCGTGACGGTTGCAGTGTTCGCGTCGCCCGTCTGGTCAATGAAGCTGTCACTATCCAATCCGCCCTGCACGACGGTTGCAGTGTTTTCGTGGCCGTTCTGCGAGATGTCGGAGAAGTTCATCGAACCCGACTGGGTCACGTCAGCGAAGTTGCCAGAAATTGGCGGCGCGCCCAACGTGTTGGTCTGGCTGATCTCGCTGCGGTTGTTGTCGCCCGACTGATCGACCAGTGCCGTCATCTGGCGTCCCGGGCCGCCATTGATGGGCACAGGTGCATTCTGCAAGATCGTGCTGGTGTTGGAGAAGCCAGCCTGATCGACATCAGCAACCGCATCGTTCGCGTTACCCGACTGGGTGACGAAGCTGGTCAGGTTGTTGCCGATCTGATCAACCGTAACCAGCCCGAAATTGGCGCTCTGGGTAACGGTCGAGGCGTTTTCATCGCCGATCTGGTTGACACCCACCAGCATCATTCCGCCCACATCGTTGTCAAAGCCGGGCTGATTGATGGTCGAGGTGTTGCCATTGCCGTTCTGGCTCACATTGGCAAGATTGCTCGATCCGCGCTGGTCGATGGTCGAGGTGTTGCCCTCACCGCTCTGGAGCACGGTCAGCGACTGATCGGTGGTAAGACTGCCGCTGGGGCGACCTTGCGACGAGGTCGAGGTGTTCGACGTGCCGTCCTGCGATACGCTGGCGCTGGCACCGTCATTGAGCTGGGTCAGATCGATCAAGTTGAGCCGACCGGACTGTTCGGTTGTGGCAAAATTGCTGTTGCCGGTTGTCAGAGCGACAGTGCCCTGATCGATATTGGTTGTGTTGCTATCACCGGTCTGGCTGGCTTCAGCGATGTTGGCTTCGGCGCCCAGAGTGCCGGTACCGTTCTGGTTGATCACGACAGTGTTCGGCTGAGCGAACTGGTTATTGTTGTCCTGTTCGACCGATGCGGTGTTGAAATCGCCGGTCTGGTTGATGGTCGAATCGTTCGATGCGGTGTTGAAATTCACCGAACCGGCGGGATCGGTGTCCTGATCGACAGTGGCGGTGTTGTTGTTGCCTTCCTGATCGATGTCCGACAGGTTTTCGTTTCCGTCCTGAGTGACAGTGGCGGCGTTGGCATTACCGGTCTGATCGATGTCCGATTGTTGCGCTTGGGCAAAAACCGGCGTTGCAATGGATAGCGCCAGGATAGAGGCACCGGTGAAAATTACCTTTTTCATTTCCAGTTTCCTTGTTTGAATGATTGTATGGCCATTGTTTTCTGTGAGCGATCCGAGGCTAGCGGAGCAGCCGAATGGGGCTCCGGGCGGGAATGATCTCTCGCCCGGAGCTGACCATCAGGCTTAGAAACCCTGCGTCACAGTGGCGCTGTTGCCGATGCCGCTCTGGGTGACCGTCGACATGTTGTCGTCGCTCGACTGGGTCACGTCAGCGAAGTTGCCTGCGCCCGTCTGGGTGATGGTCGACATGTTGTCATTGCCCGACTGGTCGACTTTCGCCTCATTGATGAGACCATCCACGCCAGTGCCCGTCTGAGTAACAAAACTGGTGTTTCTCAGACCCGACTGTGTTGTGAAGGCATCGTTGAGGATCCCGTTCTGTGTTACCGTCGATGAGCTGTCAGCACCGCTCTGCACGATTTCAGCCCGGCTGAAGGACTGCGCCGAGGGGTTCACGCCGTTCTGGTCGATCGTGGCCGTATTGTTGTCGGAACCGACCTGCTGCAACACGATAGCAGTGTCATTGCGAGCGTTGAGGTCCTGGTTGACGAAAGCGCGGCTGTTGTTGCCGAGCTGATCTATATCAACGCTGGAGTTAAGGCCGCCAAGCTGGCTTACGTCGGCAAGGTTGAAGTCCCCGGTCTGAAGAACATCAGCATTAAGGCCAGCGCCATCCTGATCGATGAAGCTATCGTTGCCCATTCCGCTCTGCTGAACCAGCGCGGTTGCCGCCTTATTGTCCTGATTGATGGTTGAATCGTTATCAAAACCATCCTGGATAACAGTGGCGGACAGGTTGGAGTCCAGTGAATTGGGCCCGCCCTTGTCGTCCTGAGTAATCAACGAATTATGTTCGTCGCCGGTCTGGTTCACGCTAGCGAAGAACGTGTTGGAATTGATGTTGTCCAGGGTCTGGGTGATTGACGAATCGCTGTCACCGTTCTGGGTCACCATTGCGTCGATGTTGTTCGAACCAGCGCCATTTGCGGTTTGAGTGATCGTTGAGGTTGCACCATTCGACTGGTTGACGATGGCGTCCAGATCACCGGTCATGTCACCGTTGAGGGTCTGGAAAACATCCGAAGTCGATCCACTGCTCTGTGTTACGCGGGCAAAAGCCGACGGATTGAAGCCGCTGGTATCGGTCGCGGTCTGGACGATGTTCGAGGTCGAATTGCTCTGAGTGACGCGAGCGTCCATATTCTTGCCGCCGTTCGAGCCCGTTTGCATCACATCGGAAACCGCATTACCGGTCTGCTCGACGATGGCGCGCAGGCCGCCGGTGTAACCGGGACCATCCGAGTTCTGAATAATGCCAGAATCGTTGTTGTCACCGGTCTGTGTGACCAATGCAGTCTGATTGAAGCCGCCACCCGGAGCAATCGTCTGCGCGATCATGGAATCGTTGCCGTTTCCGTCCTGCACGACGGTGGCATCGGGATCGAAACCAACTCCAACACCTTGGGCTGGGCCAATGCTTCCGCCTTGCCCAGGTGCGACATCGGGATCGACCTGCGTGATGGTCGAGGTGTTGTCAGAACCGGTCTGGGTCACGTCGGCCAAAGCGAGGAACGCGTCCTGGTCGATTGTAGATGTGTTGTTTGTACCGTCCTGTTCGACATCGGCCTTGTTGCCATCGCCGGTCTGGTCGATGTCGGAATTGTTGGTGCCGGACTGAACAACGAGAGCGTCGTTGCCGTTGCCGATCTGGTCAACCGTTGAGGTCTGAACTTGCGCCACGGCCGAAGCGGCCATGCTTAGAGCTAAAATGCTCGCGCCTGTAAAAATAGTCTTTTTCATTTCAGATTTCCTTTGTGTTGAGTTGAATTGCGACAATTTGGAAGTGTTGTTGGTCCGGGATCGTCATCGCCCCGGTGTTTCGGGTTCACGGCGGCGTGATTGCCGTCGCGCAAAGTTGCAAAGTTCGATGGAAGCGGCTGCCGATGCGACGGCGGGAACCGGATTTGAAACGCCGCGTTTGTTGCAAAGCTGAGCTAAAGTCCCAGCTGCAATCGCTAGCGCGCCAACGCCGTTGCGTGTCTTTTCGGTAACATGCCAGTCGGCATTCATAGTTGCATCAGCCTCAACAATGGGCGATACCAACCGTCGGCCACGGCGCGTTTAGACGCCGAGCTACTTAGGTAATCGCAAGCCTTTCCTCGCGCGCATCGGAGTTGCAGCTCCTTTGCGTGCTTATTTTTGCGGCCCATGCGGCGCCTGTGGCGCTCTCGGGTTGTTCCTGCCGGACCGTTTGGCCCTCAGGAAAATTCGTTCCGCGTCACGAACCGTCGCGACGCTCGTCTTCCTTTTCGCCATCCACAATCGTCAGCGCGGTCAGCGAACCTGCGCGCTTGACTGCTTTCTGGATCTCGCTGGCTTCGTAAAGTCCGTCGCGCTCAGCGCGGTAGGCATTGATGATCGGCTGCGCCGCCGCCATGTCCTCAAACCGCCAAAGGTCAAGATCGATGCCTTCGAGCACGAGACCGTAAACAGCCTTTTCGATCGCCTGTTGCAACGCGACCTGATCCGGTTCGTTGGATGTGATCCCGGCTTCGGCCTCAAGCAATTCGCGGAAAGCCACGAATTTGAACGCGCTCGCACCGATTGCCTGACTGGCGATTGTCTTGGATGCGGTGACGTTGGCGAGCACTTCGCCGGTGCGCACAGAAACGGCGCGCAGATAAACGGTCACGTTGTCCTGCCGGTATTCGGTCCGCGCACCAATGCCTAGAAATGCCGCGCCTGCGCCGCCGGTCACGGTGTTGGTATCGTATCCAACAATCCCGCCTTCGAGCAGCACGCCGGCAAACAGCAACGCTGGCAGCGCATTGGGATCGATTTCCTCTTCGCCCAGATACCTTTTGCGCATTTCACCGATGATCTGACGTTCGCGCAGGAGGTTATCCAGCCGCTCCCGCTCGACCACGGTGAACCAACCGCGATTGCCGGTATCCTGCAGCGCTTTCACCAGCATCGAACTGGCGCCCTGGGTAACCGCGCGCGACAGGGTCTGGCCGGTTTCGCTCGGCTTGAACTGGCCGGTCTGGTCAGTAAATCCATAGACCGCGATTGCGACCGGGCGCTGCGGCGCGGGCAGTTGATTGAGCAGGTTCTGGGTTTGCGTTTTCTTGGGGAAATACGCGAGGCTCGTGGTGGTCGGCACAGTGTCGCGGCCGTCCTGGGCCATCGTCATGCATCCGCCAAGAGCGAGCGCTGCCAGGGGGGCGAAACCGAAAGAGAGGTAAGTTCGCATCATCCCGCTTTAATTCACTTCAATAAACAGAGGGACGACGATCCGCGTTTCTTCGCCGGTTTCATCGTTGCGGATGATCAACGTAACCTCGGAAAGGCTGCGGAAGAATTCGATCGTCTGGCCACCAAAGCTGATGACGCCGCTTTCCTGAGGATTTTCGCCAAAGATTGCATCGACGATTTGCGAGGATAACGACGACAGCAACCGCGATTGCAACTGGCGGGCAAAGATATCAGCCTGCGAATTGCTGCTGGTCGCGCGAGGATCGCGGGTGTCGTTGTTCGCGTTGGCCACGCCGAGCACATGGTTCGAATTGAAAGGGTTGCCGCCGAAAGTGGGGCTTATGGGCTGGTACACCACATCCTGAGCCAGCGCAGGACAGGCGCACAAAACTGCCCCTGCCAGGAGGCCTGTCTTTAAGATGGACATCGATTCTCCCCCAAATTCATCAAGGAACGTAAGTCTGGGCTTTGCCCTCTTCATACGTTCAAAGCCGAATTCCGACTCTGCGACTCGATGACGCAACGTTAGTCTTTATTAACGGAGTGTAAAGCTACTTTGGCGAGCGGCTAAGGTATGCGTCCCGTTTATACACAGTTGCAATCTTTGGATTAATTATTGATCACGCCCGTCATTTCGCCTTGTGAATTTCATCCAATATGGATGAATCACGCATAAGTTGAGTTAGGGGTTTTGGGTTGATGCCATTGCTTCAAATTGGAATCGGCGCCGGAAGCACTCGCCTCGATCGCCGCGTGCCTGCACCGGGAGCGTGAATGCGACCCGCGCCGGAATTTGATCAGCCACGAAACAGACACCCGATATCATCACTCAGGAAAAAGCCGACCCAATCCGCCAATCTCAACCGTCCACCGTGAAGCTTCTGTCGGCTAAGCCTCGCGTTGGCAGACCAGTCGCCAGCCGGCGCACTGCGCCTACAACCGAAAAAGGGCGGCGCCATTGCTGACACCGCCCCCCATCTGCGAGCGCTTCAAGACACCCGCAAAACTGTGTGCAAGATTATTTGAGCTCGACGGTGCCGCCGGCTGCTTCGATCTTGCCCTTGATTTCTTCGGCTTCGGCCTTGTTGACGCCTTCCTTGATCGGAGCAGGCGCGCTCTCGACGAGACCCTTGGCTTCGGTGAGGCCCAGGCCGGTGATGGCGCGGACTTCCTTGATGACCTGGATCTTCTTCCCGCCGTCGCCGGTCAGGATGACGTCGAATTCGGTCTGCTCTTCGGCAGCCGCTGCATCACCGCCGCCAGCGGCGGGGCCAGCAACAGCAACAGCAGCAGCGGCGCTGACGCCCCATGCTTCTTCGAGTGCGGTTGCAAGTTCAGCCGCCTCAAGGACGGTCAGTTTCGAAAGTTCTTCAACAAGCTTGGCAATATCAGCCATGATGGTTCACTCCAATTATGTGGCGAGGCGTCAAAACCGTTTTGCGCGCCCCATTGAATGTTTCGTCTCTTGCGAGACCGTCTCTCAGGCAGCGTCCTTGGCGGCATATGCGCCGAACACGCGGGCCAGCTTGGCCGCGGGAGCGTTGACAACCTGGGCGATTTTGGTCGCCGGGGCGTTAACGAGACCCACGATCTTGCCGCGCAGCTCATCGAGGCTGGGCATCGAGGCAAGCGACCTGATCCCGGCTTCGTCGAGCACCTGCGTGCCCATGGAACCACCGACGATTTCCAGCTTGTCGTTCGTCTTGGCGAATTCGACAGCGGCCTTTGCAGCCGCGACGGGGTCTTGCGACCACGCCAGCGCGGTCGGTCCGGTGAGATATTCATCCAGGCCGACGTAATCGGTGTCCTTAAGGGCGAGCTTGGCGAGACGGTTCTTCGCAACCTTGTAGGAAGCGCCAGCATCACGCATCTTCATACGCAGATCGGTGGATTGACCGACCGACATGCCAAGATTGCGGGTGACAACCACCACACCAACCTCTTTGAAAACCGCATTGAGCTGGGCAACCGCGTCGGCTTTTTGCGAACGATCCATGCCATACTCCTTCACTAATGGTCGCACACAGATGGCTCTGCATGAGACCGGCTCACGTTTCATGGCGCCGTTCATCGACACCATGGGTCCAATGATGGGGAAGGAGGGTGCACCACATGGCGCGAATGCGAATGCCATTGAGGCCCCGCATGAAATCTCTTTTCCCCGTCTAGGCTGGAAATTAAGACCGGCAAATTCCGATCACCAACTGTCTTGGACGGATGACCGTACGGACGAAAAAGACCCGCCGGTCGGGGCGGGTCTTTAGAGAAATCGGCGCTGATGTCAACCGATTGGTTGGGGACTGAAATCAGATCCCGTCGGCTTTTTCTTCAAGCGTATCGGCTTTGCTTTCGAGGCGTTCCGCCTTCTGTTCAAGTTCCATCTGTTTGACATCATTGCCGGCTGCTTCGGCCACATCGGCACGCTCTTCAGCGAGGTCGGCCTGCGCTTCGGCAAGTTCTGCCTGCTCGTCGGTCACTTCGGCCTGCGCCTCGATGGCATCATCGACCTCTTCGCCCATTTCTTCGGCGGGACCGTCACATGCAGTCAACGCAAAAGCGGACACAAGTGCTACGGATATCAACTTCTTCATTAAATTCCCTCCAATATTTCGCCATTATCAGCTCTGTTAGAAGCATAACGGGCAGCCGGGCTGCCGGTTCCGATCAGACGGCGCTGCGGTCCTGATACGCCAGCAGATCGCCCGGCTGGCATTCCAGTTCGCGGCAGATCGCGGCGAGGGTGGAAAACCGGATCGCCTTCGCCTTGCCGGTTTTCAGGATCGAGAGATTGGCAAGCGTCAGCCCCACCCGATCCGCCAGATCGGTCAGCGTCATGCGCCGTTCGTAAAGCAGGTCGTCAAGTCGCACCATGATCGTCGCTCCTTCATCGGTATCGTGGGGTCTGGGCGGCATCACACGGTCCCTTCGAGGTCATCGCGCATGGCGGCACCATGTTTGAACACGCGGGCGAGGATGAACAGGATGATGACCATCATGATGCCGGTGAGATCCAACTCGTTGTCAAAGGTGATGTGCGCATCGTCGAATTCGTTGGCCCAATCGGCGACGAACAGCCCCAGCGCCGCAATCGGGATCGATACAAGCTGCACGGCCAGCAGCAGCCATGCCATGAGGTTCAGGCGCGTGGCGTTCTCATGCACGAAGGGTTCGCCATCACCGACAGTGCCGATGATTGCACGCAGTTTTCCAAAGAACACGAATATCGCGGCGACCGCGACAAGGCAAAGTGCAAGGACGCCAACTGTGGGCCACAAGGGAAATGCAACCGTCGCTTCGCCGAATTCCTCGGCAATTCCTGCCTCTATCTGTTCGCGCGCGAAGATCAGGGCAAGGATGACAAGGGGTATCACCGCGGCGATGAACGCCATCATGATCTGCATCAATACGGTGAGCACCTTGCCAGCCAGCAGCAGCAGGTCATTGGGTTTGTCGGTCATGCGGATGCCTCCAGACGGGTCTTGCATCAGGCCAGTTCGACCGACGCGGCGTACGCATCTGTCTGAGCAGGCGGCACAGCGACGATTGCGCCGATGGAGGTCATCGCGAGGATGATGGCGGCAAGCGCGGCGAGCGAGTTGGAAACAAAGCGGGTCATATCGTTCTCCTTGAAATGCGTTATTGAATGTCGATAAACCCGATCTAGGCGATTCGGAATTTATTGTCAAACAATAATATCGCAAAACGATATGTCGGTTATTGTTTTACGCGTAGTTCATGCGGCTTTGCCCGGTGCTTTCCATGTTCATGCCGTGGATCGCACGCCGTTTTGCAGCGGGATACGCCGCCGTGCAGATCACGATCCCGCGGCCCGATACCAGCATTCAAGCTTGTCCTCGCTGTACCAGCCGCCAACGCTGAAGCGGTCCCCGCGTTGGGTATCGTGCGGGTCGCGCCCTATGGTGTTGATCCACCAGTGATGCATCTCATCGACCGCGGGCGCATTTTCATATCGGATACCGCGGCCAAACTGCAGTTCGATCCATTGTGCAAGGCCGCTCACACGGCCGCCATGGCTTTCCAGTTCGATGTCGCATCGCCCGGTTTGCGCTGGGGCGTCAGCACCCGAGAAATCGAACGCGAACAGCGTCCCAGGGTCACTTTTGAGCGCAAGGTGCGGATCATCGGAAGGGACGCCGTCCACATGATGAAAATGAGGGGAGAACAGCGAAAGATCGAACCCCTCGACCGATGACGGCAACGGCCCCATTTCCTTGAAGCTGGCCAGCGCCACCCTGATGGCGGCGTATTCGGGAATGAACATTGCGTTCGGCGCTGCCAGATGCCTTCGGGCATGGAAGAGCGATGGCAAGACACCCTCGCTCAGCAGATTGGTCGCGAACACCTCTGACACGACCACTTCTGCGCCGCCGTACAGATCGGCTTCGCGGTCCAGTTTCAGGGAATGACGATCAATAACCGTAATTGCGTCCGCAAGGCCGTTGGCCGCGATGACTGCTTTGGCGCGATCCGCGATCATCGGATTGGCTTCACATGCGATGACCCTGGCGGCGCCCGCGCGCGCGGCGATCATTGCCAGCAAGCCCGAACCGGTGCCGATGTCGAGCACGATCCTGCCCGGCGCATGAATTTCGATCGCCTTGCGATATGCGGCGTTGCGATTGGCGTCCTGCAGCATCCTCAGATGAAATCCCGGAACCTTGTGAAGCAGGATGCTGGCCGCCACAGCCTCCCACAACGGATCACCCGCGTGCTTGTTCATGACGCGGGCGACCATTGCATCGACCATTGCCCCGGCCTTGCTGTTGGCCAGCTCCATTCCCATTTTAAGGAAATCGGCGGGATCGTTCAGCGGGTCGCGCTTCTCTTCGCTGGTGGTTTTGTCCATCACCGCGATGTTCTTGCAAATACACGTCCGATTGCAAGTGCGACATTGCTGCAAGCCGATTGACACGCATGGGGCCAATTCCTACATGGCCATCACACGCCAGCTTCGAGCAGGACTGATTCATGCGCGGTGGATCGGATCAAGGATGGAAGCGGCGCTTTGCCATATTCGCGACGCGACGATTGAGCTGCTGCCTGACGAGCCCCGAATTTTGAAGGGCTTGCCCCATGGCATGCGGCTGTTTTGCGTCAGTTAAGGCACCGTTTTCGCGTGACGACAACACATCCAATCGAGCGGGCGGGACCATCCCTGCCGGCGCAACGATAAAGAGGCACAGCTCTTCCATGGCAACCAAAGCCCCGAAAAAGTCGACCCGTAGCCGTAAAGCTGAGGGCACCGCGAAGAAGCGTATCCGCAAGATTTTCGGCGACATCCACGAAGTCGTCCAGATGCCTAACCTCATCGAAGTGCAGCGCGAAAGCTACGAGCAGTTCCTGCGCTCCGACCCTTCGATTGACTACGTATCGGGCCTCGAAAAAACGCTGCGCAGCGTGTTCCCGATCCGCGATTTTGCGGGCACCGCCGAACTCGACTTCGTGAATTACGAGCTTGAGCCGCCGAAATACGACACCACCGAATGCCGTCAGCGCGGGATCACCTATGCCGCGCCGATGAAGGTGACACTGCGCCTGATCGTGTTCGAAGTGGATCAGGAGACCGAAACCCGCTCCGTCCTCGATATCAAGGAGCAGGACGTTTACATGGGCGACATGCCGCTCATGACGGACAACGGCACCTTCATCATCAACGGCACAGAGCGCGTGATCGTGTCGCAAATGCACCGTTCGCCGGGCGTATTGTTCGACCATGATCGCGGCAAGACCCATTCTTCGGGCAAACTGCTGTTTGCCGCTCGTGTGATTCCCTATCGTGGTTCATGGCTCGATTTCGAATTTGACGCCAAGGACATCGTCAACGTCCGCATCGACCGCAAGCGCAAGTTGCCGGTTACTGCACTGCTGTTTGCGCTGGGTCTGGATGCCGAGGGCATTCTTGAGCATTTCTACGACACCATCGTGTGGGAACGCGTCGCTGGAAAAGCCGGGGACGGCTGGAAAATCCCGTTCGTGCCCGAAGTGTGGCGCAATCAGAAGCCGTCCTTCCCACTGGTCGATGCATCCACCGGCGAAGAAATCTTCGCCTCCGGCCAGAAGATTTCTCCGCGCGCCGCGAACAAGGCTGCGAAGGATGGTCTCACCGATCTGCTGTTGCCGACCGAAGAGGTCGTCAGCCGCTACGCCTCGCGCGATATGATCGACGAGTCGACCGGCCGCATATACATCGAGGCGGGCGACGAGATCACGCTGGAGCACGTCGAGGCCTTCGACAATGCCGGGATCGACCGTCTGGTCCTGCTCGACATTGACGAAATCAACACCGGACCGTGGATCCGCAACACGTTGCAGGTCGACAAGGCCGAGAACCGCGATGAGGGTCTGGAAGCCATCTACAAGGTGATGCGTCCGGGCGAACCGCCTACGAAGGAAACCGCCGAAGCCCTGTTCGAAGGCCTGTTCTTCGATGGTGAACGCTATGACCTGTCGGCCGTGGGCCGCGTCAAGCTGAACATGCGTCTGGGCCTCGATGCCGAAGACACCGTGACCACGCTGCGCAAGGAAGATATCCTTGCAGTGGTCAAGGAACTGGTCGGCCTGAAGGACGGCAAGGGCGAGGTTGACGATATCGACAACCTCGGCAACCGGCGCGTGCGTTCGGTCGGAGAGCTGCTGGAAAACCAGTACCGTGTCGGCCTATTGCGCATGGAGCGCGCGGTGAAGGAGCGCATGAGCAGCGTGGACGTGTCCACCGTGATGCCGAACGATCTGATCAACGCGAAGCCGGCAGTGGCTGCGGTGCGCGAATTCTTCGGCTCCTCGCAGCTGTCGCAGTTCATGGATCAGACCAATCCGCTTTCCGAAGTGACGCACAAGCGGCGCGTTTCGGCTCTCGGGCCGGGCGGTCTCACGCGTGAGCGTGCGGGGTTTGAAGTGCGCGACGTTCACCCCACGCACTATGGTCGTATCTGCCCGATCGAGACGCCGGAAGGCCCGAATATCGGCCTGATCAACTCGCTGGCGTCGTTCAGTCGGGTCAACAAATACGGCTTCATCGAAACGCCGTATCGCACGGTCGTGGACGGGAAAGTCACCACCGAGGTGATCTATTTGTCCGCGATGGAAGAACAGAAGCACACCGTGGCGCAGGCCTCGGCAGAACTGAACGAAGACGGCAGCTTCTTTGAAGAACTGGTGTCTGCGCGTCAGTCCGGCGATAACCTGATGGCTCCGCGTGAACAGATCACGCTTATGGACGTGTCGCCCAAACAGCTCGTCTCGGTCGCTGCATCGCTCATTCCGTTCCTGGAAAACGATGACGCCAACCGCGCGCTGATGGGATCGAACATGCAGCGCCAGGCGGTGCCGCTAGTGAAGGCAGAGGCACCGTGGGTCGGCACCGGCATGGAAGAAACCGTGGCGCGCGATTCCGGCGCTGCGATTGCGGCCAAGCGCGGCGGGATCGTCGATCAGGTCGACGCAACCCGCATCGTGATCCGCGCGATCGGCGATGTCGAGGCCGGTCAGTCGGGCGTCGATATCTACACGTTGCAGAAATTCCAGCGGTCCAACCAGAACACCTGCATCAACCAGCGTCCGCTGGTGAAAGTGGGCGAGTCGATCGAGCCGGGCGATATCATCGCCGATGGTCCCTCGACCGATCTGGGCGAACTGGCGCTGGGCAAGAACAGCCTCGTCGCGTTCATGCCGTGGAATGGCTACAATTACGAAGACTCGATCCTGATCTCCGAACGCATCGTGAAGGACGACGTCTTCACCTCGATCCATATCGAGGAATTCGAGGTCATGGCGCGCGATACCAAGCTGGGTCCGGAAGACATCACGCGCGACATCCCCAATGTCGGCGAGGAAGCGCTGCGCAACCTCGACGAAGCGGGCATCGTTTATATCGGTGCGGAAGTGCATCCGGGTGACATTCTGGTCGGCAAGATCACGCCCAAGGGTGAAAGCCCGATGACGCCGGAAGAAAAGCTGCTGCGCGCGATCTTCGGGGAAAAGGCCTCCGATGTGCGTGACACCTCGCTGCGTCTGCCGCCGGGCGTTGCGGGCACCGTGGTCGAAGTCCGCGTGTTCAACCGCCACGGCATCGAGATCGACGATCGTACCCGTGCGATCCAGAACGAGGAAATCGAGCGGCTGCGCAAGGATGCCGCCGATGAACGCGCCATCCTGAACCGTGCGTCCTACAACCGCCTGGGTGACATGCTGCTTGGTCAGACCGCTTCGGCTGCGCCCAAGGGCGTGAAGAAGGGCATCGACATCAGCGAGCAGGTGCTGGGCGATATCGAGCGTCACGAATGGTTCAAGTTCGCGGTCGCCGATGATAACCGTCAGGCCCAGATCGAGGCGATCAAATCGCAATACGACGAGGCCGCGGGGCTGATCGACGCCAAGTTCCACGACCGCAAGGAAAAGCTGGAGCGCGGCGATGAGCTTGCTCCGGGCGTGCTCAAGATGGTCAAGGTGTTCGTCGCGGTGAAGCGCAAGCTGCAACCGGGCGACAAGATGGCCGGTCGCCACGGCAACAAGGGTGTGATTTCGCGCATCCTTCCCCCCGAGGACATGCCGTTCCTGGAGGACGGCACGCCGGTCGATCTGGTGCTGAACCCGCTGGGCGTGCCTTCGCGCATGAACGTCGGACAGATCTTTGAAACGCACCTTGGCTTTGCCGCGCGTAACCTCGGCATGGAAATTGCGCAGATGCTGGAAGATTGGAAAATTGCCAATCCCAACGCTGCCGAAGATTATGCCGATGTGAAGCCGCCCGAAGCGGTGGTGGACCGTCTGAAGGACGTTTACGGCGACCAGTATTTCGAGGATCTGGACAGCCGGTCAACAGGGCAAATCGTCGAGTTGGCAACCAACCTTTCGGCAGGCGTTCCGATGGGCACCCCCGTGTTTGATGGCGCTCGCGAAGCGGACGTCACCGACATGCTGATCAAGGCGCACGTGGACAGCTCCGGCCAGTCGACCCTTTATGACGGGCGTTCGGGTGAAGCGTTCGACCGCAAGGTAACTGTGGGCATCATCTACATGCTCAAACTGCACCACCTTGTGGACGACAAGATCCACGCGCGTTCGATCGGGCCGTACAGCCTCGTCACCCAGCAGCCGCTGGGCGGTAAGGCGCAATTCGGCGGGCAGCGTTTCGGCGAGATGGAGGTCTGGGCCTTGCAGGCATACGGCGCGGCTTACACGTTGCAGGAAATGCTCACCGTCAAATCGGACGATGTTGTCGGACGGACCAAGGTTTACGAAGCGATCGTCAAGGGCGACGACACCTTCGAAGCCGGCATTCCGGAAAGCTTCAACGTGCTCGTCAAGGAAATGCGCTCACTGGGCATGAACGTCGAACTCACCTCGCTCGGCGAAGGCGACGACGACGACTATAGCGCGATCGCGGCGGAATAAACGGGAGCGGGCGCCCGGTAAATGGCGCCCCTTCCATCCGCCCCTTCTTTGCATCTGCAAGTTTCATCCCCCTAAGGGAACACAGTCATGAACGAACTGACCAAATTCACCAACCAGCTGGCCAAGCCGGAAACCTTCGACCAGATCCAGATCGGGATCGCCTCGCCAGAGCGTATCCGCTCGTGGTCGTTCGGCGAGATCAAAAAGCCGGAAACCATCAACTACCGCACGTTCAAGCCTGAGCGTGACGGCCTGTTCTGCGCGCGCATCTTTGGTCCGGTAAAGGATTACGAATGCCTGTGCGGCAAGTACAAGCGCATGAAATACAAGGGCGTCGTCTGCGAAAAGTGCGGCGTCGAAGTCACCGTCACCAAGGTGCGCCGCGAGCGCATGGGCCATATCGAACTGGCCGCGCCGGTTGCGCATATCTGGTATCTGAAGTCGCTGCCTTCGCGCATCGGCCTGCTGCTCGACATCCAGCTGAAGCAACTGGAGCGCATCCTCTATTTCGAAAGCTATGTGGTGATCGAGCCGGGCCTGACCCCGCTTGAGAAATTCCAGCTGCTGACCGAGGATGAACTGCTCGAAGCGCAGGACGAATATGGCGAAGATGCGTTCTCCGCCAATATCGGCGCCGAAGCGGTCAAGCACATGCTGATGGACTTGGACCTTGAGCAGGAGCGCGAAGACCTGCTCGAAGAGCTGTCTGTCACCAAGTCCACGCTTAAGCCCAAGAAGATCATCAAGCGGCTGAAGGTCGTCGAAAGCTTCATCGATTCGGGCAACCGTCCCGAATGGATGATCCTTGAAGTGATCCCCGTGATCCCGCCCGAATTGCGCCCGCTGGTGCCGCTGGACGGTGGCCGCTTTGCGACGTCCGATCTCAACGATCTGTACCGCCGCGTGATCAACCGCAACAACCGCCTGAAACGCCTGATCGAACTGCGCGCGCCGGACATCATCGTCCGCAACGAAAAGCGCATGTTGCAGGAAGCCGTCGATGCGCTGTTCGACAATGGCCGCCGTGGCCGCGTCATCACCGGCGCCAACAAGCGTCCGCTGAAATCGCTTTCCGACATGCTCAAGGGCAAGCAGGGCCGTTTCCGCCAGAACCTTCTGGGTAAGCGCGTCGATTATTCGGGCCGCTCGGTCATCGTGACCGGTCCGGAACTGAAACTGCACCAGTGCGGCCTGCCCAAGAAGATGGCGCTCGAACTGTTCAAGCCGTTCATCTACGCGCGTCTGGATGCCAAGGGTCTTTCCATGACCCTAAAGCAGGCCAAGAAGTGGGTCGAGAAGGAGCGCAAGGAAGTCTGGGATATCCTCGACGAGGTGATCCGCGAACACCCGGTGCTGCTGAACCGCGCGCCGACGCTTCACCGTCTGGGCATCCAGGCGTTCGAACCCGTGCTGATCGAGGGTAAGGCGATCCAGCTGCACCCGCTGGTCTGCTCGGCCTTCAACGCCGACTTCGACGGTGACCAGATGGCGGTCCACGTTCCGCTTTCGCTGGAAGCCCAGCTCGAAGCGCGCGTGCTGATGATGTCGACCAACAACATCCTCTCGCCCGCCAACGGCAAGCCGATCATCGTGCCTTCGCAGGACATGGTCTTGGGGATCTACTACCTCTCGATGGAGCGGCAGGAGAAGCACCCGGAATATCTCGAAAACGAGGACGGCACCAAGGTCGAGAAACTGCCGCGTTTCTCCGACATGGCCGAAGTGCATCAGGCGCTGGAAACCAAGGCGGTCACGCTGCACACCAAGATCATCGCTCGCGTTCCGCAGGCCGATGAATCGGGCAAGGTTGCCATGCAGCGTTTCATCACCACGCCGGGCCGTATGCTGATCGGCGAATGCCTGCCCAAGAACTTCAAGGTTCCCTTCGACATCATCAATCGCCTGCTGACAAAGCGGGAAATCGGTGACGTGATCGACCAGGTGTATCGTCACACCGGGCAGAAGGACACCGTGCTGTTTGCCGATGCGATCATGACGCTGGGTTTCCGGCACGCGTTCAAGGCCGGCATCAGCTTTGGCAAGGATGACATGATCATCCCTGAATCCAAGGAGCGTCTGGTCGATGAAACCAAGGATCTGGTTGCCGGTTACGAGCAGCAATATCAGGACGGTCTCATCACCCAGCAGGAAAAGTACAACAAGGTGATCGACGCCTGGAGCCGTTGCGGCGATCAGGTGGCGGACGCCATGATGGAGGGGATCAAGGCAACGCCGATCGACGACGACGGCAAGGAAGCCCAGATCAACTCGATCTACATGATGAGCCATTCCGGCGCGCGTGGTTCGCCCGCCCAGATGAAGCAGCTTGCCGGGATGCGCGGTCTGATGGCCAAGCCTTCGGGCGAGATCATCGAGAACCCGATCATCTCGAACTTCAAGGAAGGTTTGAACGTCCTTGAATACTTCAACTCCACCCACGGCGCCCGCAAGGGTCTGGCGGATACGGCGTTGAAGACGGCAAACTCGGGTTACCTCACCCGCCGTCTGGTCGACGTGTCGCAGGATTGCACCATCGTCGTGAATGACTGCAAGACCGAGAACGCGCTGGAAATGCGCGCGATCGTGCAGGGCGGCAGCGTGATCGCATCGCTGGGTGAGCGTATTCTGGGCCGCACCGTGGCTGAAGATATCATCAACGCAGCCACCGACGAAGTGATCGTCAAGGCCGGCACGCTGGTCGATGAGCCGATGGTGGTCGAGATTGAGGCGGCTGAAGTCCAGTCTGCCAAGATCCGCTCACCGCTGGTCTGCGAAGCTGACATGGGCGTTTGCGGTACGTGCTATGGCCGTGACCTTGCTCGCGGCACTCCGGTGAACATCGGTGAGGCTGTCGGCGTTATCGCCGCGCAATCCATCGGTGAGCCGGGCACGCAGCTGACCATGCGTACGTTCCACATCGGCGGCGCTGCACAGCTCAACGAAACCAGCCACCTTGAATCGATCTCGGAGGGCCGCGTCGAACTGCGCGACATGCCGACCATCACCGACAAGAAGGGTCGCATCCTCTCGCTCGCCCGCAATGGCGAGATCGCAGTGATCGATGCCGAGGGCCGCGAACGTGAAATGCACAAGGTGCCCTATGGTACGGTGCTTATGTTCAAGGATGGTGAGAAGGTGAATGTCGGTGACCGGCTGGCTGAATGGGATCCGTTCACCCTGCCGATCATCACCGAACAATCGGGCGTGGTGCGGTATCAGGATCTGATCGAGGGCATGACGCTCGAGGAACAGACCGATGATGCCACCGGCATTGCACAACGTGTCGTGACCGAAAACCGCGCGACGGGCCGCAAGAAGAAAGAGGAACTGCGTCCGCGCATGACCTTGCTCGGCGAAGGTCAAACTGATGACGGCGAAACCGAGGCGCAGCGATACATGCTGGCTCCGGGAACAACCCTGTCGGTTCAGGATGGCCAGACGGTGGATGCGGGCGATATCCTTGCCCGCGCCAGCCGCGAAGCCGCCAAGACCCGCGACATCACCGGTGGTCTGCCGCGCGTGGCCGAACTGTTCGAGGCGCGTCTGCCAAAGGACATGTCGGTCATCGCCAAGATTTCCGGCAAGATCGAATTCGTCCGCGAATACAAGGCCAAGCGCAAGATCGCTATCATCCCCGAGGAAGGCGATCCGGTGGAATACCTGATTGCCAAGACAAAGGTGATCGACGTGCAGGAAGGCGACTTTGTGAAGAAGGGCGATACCCTTGTTTCCGGTTCGCCCAACCCGCACGACATCCTTGAGGTCATGGGGGTCGAGGCGCTGGCCGAGTATCTCGTGAACGAGATTCAGGAAGTCTATCGACTGCAGGGCGTGAAGATCAACGACAAGCACATCGAGGTGATCGTTCGCCAGATGTTGCAAAAGGTCGAGATCACCAATGGCGGCGATACCACGCTGCTCCCCGGCGAGCAGATTGATCTGGCAGAAATGCTGGAGATCAACGGTAAGCTGGGTCGCAACAAGGAACATGCCGAGGGCACTCCGATCCTGCTGGGCATCACCAAGGCGTCGCTGCAAACCCGCAGCTTCATCTCGGCGGCGTCGTTCCAGGAAACGACCCGCGTGCTGACGCAGGCTTCGGTCGAGGGCAAGAAGGACACGCTGATCGGTCTCAAGGAGAACGTGATCGTGGGCCGTCTGATCCCCGCCGGGACCGGCGCTGGCATGAACCGGATGCGCGTTACCGCCACCAGCCGTGATGCCGCGCTGAAGGCACAATGGAAAAAGCAGCAGGATAAACTTGCTGCCGCCAACGCCCCTTCGCCGGTTGAGAAGCCGGAGCCCGAAGTCGAAGCTGATCCAGTGTCGAGCGAGGAAGCGATGAGGGCCGCTATGGGGGGCGGTGCGACCGCAACCATGGATGACGCCATGGACGATAGCGCAGAGTAACATCGAAACGGCGCGATGAATTGACCCCGCTGGAGCAAACGCTCCGGCGGGGTTTTTCGTTGGAGGACAAGGCGCGACGAGGCCCGCGCTGCGAAGCGATGTGTCAGCACGCGCAGAAACCCACGATGTTCCATTCCGTCATCATCTCCCAAATCAGCGAACAAACCGGGATGGCGTATTGATAATGGTTCGCAATAACGGTAGGCTGGCAGCTCATCCACTCAGAAGCAAAGCTGCAAACCATGCCAGACTCGCCCAAAATGCCTCCCCATACCCCCGCGACTTATTCATCTGCCATCGAAGGCCTGTCGCAGCCCCGACGCATCACTGACCTTGGTCCGGTCGCCGCACGGTTCACCTATGCGCTGCGTCTGATTGCGCTGCATGAACGTGCCCGGCGCGACCCGGTGCCCGAACTCGCCGCGCGGCTTGGCAACATGGAGATCGCGGCAAAGTCGCTGGCGCTCAGTTACGCTATCGCTTCGACATGGCCCGAAGACATTCACATCACCCGGTTTTGCTGCCCGCTTCTGAGCCATGACGAGGCAACTATCGGCACGCTGATCGACTGCGCGGGTCGCCGTGACAGCACCGGTTTTGCGCAGCAGATAGAGGGCCTGATCCGCGCCGAACGCGTACACCGTTTATGGGATGCAGTGCTGGGATTGTTGAACGCAGAGATGCGCGCGGCCTGAGCCTGTTGCGGCGAACGGCGCGAACCGCTTGCGGGTAATCGCGGCTACCTATACCGCGCAACCCATGACCATCACCCGCTTTGCCCCTTCGCCCACAGGCCGCCTGCATGTCGGCAATATCCGCACCGCGCTGCACAACTGGATGATCGCCCGCAAGGCTGGCGGCTCCCTTATCCTGCGGATCGACGATACCGATGCGGCGCGCTCAAGGGAGGAATATGTCGAGGCGATCCGCGACGATCTGGAATGGCTCGGCATCGCGCCCGACAGCGAGGCGCGCCAGTCGCAGCGACTCGATCTGTATGAGGCTGCATTCGATCGGCTGAAAGAGGCTGGCCGGATCTATCCCGCCTATGAAACGCAGCAGGAACTGGAGCTGAAACGCAAAGTCCAGCTTGGGCGCGGTCTGCCGCCTATCTATGATCGTGCGGCGCTTTCGCTGACGGAAGATCAGCGCGCTGTGAAAGAGGCTGAGGGCATCGCCCCGCACTGGCGTTTCAAACTGGACCATGATGAACCGATTGTGTGGGACGATGGCGTGCGCGGGCGTGCGACCTTCGATCCGGCGCAGCTTTCCGATCCCGTAATCCGGCGCGCCGATGGATCGTGGCTGTATATGCTGCCCAGCACCGTCGACGATATCGACATGGGCGTGACGCAGGTGCTTCGCGGAGAGGATCATGTGTCCAACACCGCAGTGCAGATACAGATGTTCACCGCGATGGGTGCGACACCGCCCGATTTCGCGCATGAGGCGTTGCTGGTGGGGCGCGAGGGCAAGTTGTCGAAAAGGCTCGGCTCGCTGGGCTGCGACAGTTTTCGTGAGCGCGGGATCGAGCCCGAAGCGATCATCGCTCTGCTCGCGCGGCTGGGCACATCGCTGCCGGTGGAGCCGATTGCGGACCGCGCGGTTCTGCTCGACACGTTCGATCTCGGCACGTTCGGGCGCGCCCCTGCAAAATTCGACGATGCCGATTTGGAGCGGGTGAACACCGCCATCGTCCATGCCATGCCCTATGCCGCGGTGAAGGACCGCCTGCCGGCCGGAATGGACGAGGCGGGCTGGCACGCGGTGCAGCCCAATATATCTACCGTGGCCGAGGTTGGCGAATGGTGGCGGCTGGTGACAGGCCCGATCGATCAGCCTGCGTTCGACGAGGACACACGCTCGTTCCTGGCCGAGGCGGCGCGCACGCTGACATGGGGCGATGATCCATGGGGCACACTGACGGCTGCGTTGAAAGAGGCTACAGGGCGCAAGGGCCGCGACCTTTTCCTGCCTCTGCGGCAGGCGCTGACCGGTATGGACCACGGCCCGGATATGGGCGAATTGCTGCCGCTGATCGGAGAGGATGAGGCCCGCGCCCGGCTCGAACGCGCGGCGGGGTAGGGTGCTGCCGCGCCTTTCATTGGATGGGAAGCCCGCACGCTCTTACGCGAATTTAACGCTCTTCAGGCCAATATGCGGGCCCGCGATTTGCACCAGTTGCGTCTGAAAGGGTTCGCACCATGAAGATTGCCATCATCGCCATTCCATTTTCCGCCGTAATTATCGCGGGTTGTGGTCCGCAAAGCGCCGAAGACGCGCGTGCGCACGCCGTGGACAAATGTGAACGCCAGTTCGGCAGGCTCTCCCCCGATGCGTCGAAAGGCGAAGCCTTGTGCTCGTGCATGACCGACCGGCTGGCAGCCGAAGGTCTGGAAATCACCGATATGCTGGGCGGCGATCGCGCAAAGGTCGAAGCAATCGGTAAATCGTGCGCAAAAGAAGCGGGCATCGCGGTACCGCAGAACTGACGGGGCATCGCCTCCGGTCGTTCCAGCCTGAACTTATCGCACGAACAATTCGAGAAATTTCAAGGCTATCGGGCTTTTTTCGATCTCTGCACGCACCAGGCTGTTACTCCACCAAACCGCTTCGGTGTTGGCCAGAACGATCAAGGTGAGTTCTTGTTCGGGCACCTTGAGATAGATCGCGGAATAATGCTCGGGATCCCAACCCGAATGCCATGCAAGGCGGTGGCCCGACCAGTCCTGCACGAACCAGCCCCAGCGATAATCACCCGCAGCGCGCATCACTGGTTCTTCGAAAATCCGTTCATACCAGCTTTCAGGAAGGATCGCCCCTTCCTCCAGCGCGCGGTCGAATTGCGCCAGTTGCCGCACACTCGCCTTGATCCCGGCTGAGGCCCGAAAGTCATCATCGCTATAGGCGGTTCTGATCCGCCGCCCGTCCTCGACCTTGAACGGCAGAGCGAGCAGACGCAGTGCCGACCCGCCTTTGGGATCGCGCCAGCCAAGGGCGATATCCGTGATCCCGGCTTTTACCATCACATTGTCGCGCACGATATCGCGCAGCGCCCGCCCGCCCGCTCCGGCAATGGCGCGGTCGATGCGCGCAAAGGCGATGGGGTTGTAAACGAAGGTCGATCCGTCGCCATTCGCGCGCATGTTCAGCATCTGTGCGAGCGTGGTTTCGCGGTCGCAGTCCATCGCGGCGACCGGTGTACCGTCCGCTTCCGATCCGCCGCTACCGAACACTATCTTACTGCCGCTCAGCCATTCGCATAGCTCTTGCCAGTCACCATCCCTCTGCATCGGCAGCGCCAGATCGAGGCCGCCCGATGCCGCCTCCGACACAATGGCGGCTGCGGCGATCGGCTTCGTCACCGAAGCGATGGAATAGGTCGTGTCCAGCGTAGATGGCGTTTCGCCCTCGTCATCGGACCAGCCATAGGCTTTTGCTAGCACCGGTTCGCCATTGCGCAGGACCATGACCGAAAGTGAGGGGATGAGATTGTCGTCACGGAATTTCGTCAGAAACTGGTCGAACTGCGCGGCGCTGGCCGGATCGTCCTGCGCCTCGGTAGACGGGGTTTGCGCGCCCGCGACCGGGGCGAAGCAGGCCAGAGCGGCTGCGAACACAAGTGCGTTTGGTCTCATCGGAATACCCCCGGTCTGCGGTCATCGGACACGCAATCTGGCCGCGCGCTGATGATACGATATGGCAATGGCGTCTCTTTGCAAGGACGCCCATCGACCATACATGCAGGCCATCGGGCAACTACCAGCTAAGCCCATCGCTTCCGGCACGCCTTCCGCTCCGCTTCGACAAGAGCCTGCGCCGACGGGCCGGTGTCAGGCCCGTCATACTGGCCAAGTTCGCGCATCTGCATGAAGAAACCCGCTGCCGGCAGACGCTCGCGCCCCCTCTGCCCCGCACGCGAGGTCAGCATGCTGGCCAATTGCGGCTCGCCCGCCTCGGCCTGCTCGCGCATCAGCGCCTCCAGCAGCAGCGCAGTATGCTGGATCGTGCGCGGCGGGCGAAGGTGGAGCGCTTTTGCAAGGTCGGCATAGGTCAGCGTCACGCCGCCACGCGCAGCCTCGATCAGGATATCCTTCAGCAAACGGCGCGCCCCTGCCGCTAACCCTCGTGCTTTTTTAGCTCATCGCCCGACAGCGTCACGACGTGCAGCAAATTGGTCGCGCCCGGAGTGCCGAACGGGACGCCAGCAAGCACGATCTGCTTTGATCCGGCGGTGCCGAAGCCATGGCGCAGGGCCATCCTCTTGCCCTTGGCGATCATCTCCTCAAAACTGCCGATGTCGCGTGTGGTTACGGCGTGCGCGCCCCACAACAGGCCCAGTCGCCGGGCGGTTCTGATCGAGGGGGTGAGCACCAGCATCGGCGTTCCGGGCCGCTCACGCGCCACCCGCCGAGCGGTCGATCCGCTGGCGGTGAAGACGGTAATCGCGCTGATCGGCACGGTGTCCGCAATGGTCATGCAGCTGTGTGCCAATGCATCGGCGGTGGTTGCATCGGGCGGCGTGTGGGAGAACCGCACGCGCGCGCGATATTCCTCATCGTTTTCCACCTGACGCGCAATCCGGTGCATCATCGCCACCGATTCCTCTGGCCAGTCACCCGCCGCGCTTTCAGCCGAGAGCATGACGGCATCGGCCCCATCATAGACAGCATTTGCCACATCGGAGACTTCGGCGCGGGTGGGGCTGGGGCTTTCGATCATGCTTTCCAGCATCTGCGTCGCCACGATCACCGGTTTGCCCGCATTGCGGCTGGCAGCGACAATGCGTTTTTGCAGCGGCGGCACTTCGTGCGGCTCCAGTTCCACTCCCAGATCGCCGCGCGCGACCATAATCGCGTCCGACAGTTCGATAATCTCGGCAAGGCGGCGCACCGCCTGCGGCTTTTCGATCTTGGCGCACAGCGCGGTGTCGTGCGATCCGATTAGCTTGCGCGCCTCGGCCATGTCCTCTGGCCGCTGGACAAAGCTGAGCGCAATCCAGTCCGCCCCCTGTTCCACGGCAAAGGCCAGGTCCTTGCGATCCTTGTCGGTCAACGCGGGAATCGGCACTTCGGCATCCGGCACGTTCACGCCCTTGCGGTCGGAGATGACGCCGCCAACTTCGGCGGAACAGCGGATGCGGTGTTCATCCGCCTCGCGCACGATCAGGCGGATCTTGCCATCGTTGATGACCAGCCTTTGCCCGCGCGTGAGGATGCCGAACAGTTCGGGATGCGGCAGGCACACGCGACTGTCATCGCCGGGCGTGGGGTCGCGATCGAGGTTGAAATGGCCGCCGTGCCGGATGACCGCCTTGCCGCCGACAAATTCGCCGACGCGCAGTTTCGGGCCCTGGAGATCGGCCAGGATCGCAATGGGACGGCGAAACTCGTCCTCCATCGCGCGGATCGCAGCGATGGCGGCAGCGTGGTCATCGTGGCTGCCGTGGCTCATATTGACGCGGAAGGCATCGGCCCCGGCGCGAAACAGGCGACGCAGCATTTCAGGGGAACGGCTGGCCGGACCGATTGTGGCGAGGATCTTTACCCGCCGCCCGCGCGGATCGAGTTTGGATTGGCCGGTCCTGCCGCCTGAACGGCCCTGATCGTAAACGTCGTCGTCCTGCACTGGTATGATCCCTCTCAAGGTGCCCCTCCCAAGGCGCCGCTCGCTATGGCATAGCACCTTGGTGTTGCAACTAAAGCTCTTTGATAGACAGCAAGGATGGATCGGTAATGGGTAAGAATGAAGACACGCTTGATGGGCTGGACGACACGATTGCCGCTGCGGCATTCCGGCGGCTGGTGCGCCATTTGCAGCACCGGCACGATGCCCAGAATATCGAGCTGATGGGGCTGGCCGGGTTCTGCCGCAATTGCCTTGCTGACTGGATCCGCGATGCCGGGTTCGAGGGTGACAAGGATGCCGCGCGCGCGGTGATCCACGGAATGCCGATGGAGGAGTGGAAGGCGACCCGCCAGACGCCCGCGACGCCCGAACAACTGGCGGCGATGGAGGCGAGCGTCGCGCGCAACAAACCAAGCGCCGAATAGTCGTCAAACGGTCCTATCGGCATTCCACGTTGCGCGCGTCTGGCGGCTGGATCGTGCAGTCCGCGCCGCCGACCAAATCGACGCGCCCCGCGCCGCTAATCGCAATCTGCGCCGTGTCTGAAACATCGGCATAGACCGAACCTGCACCGCCGATGGCGATATGGGCACGGGCAACCCGCAAACGCTTGCCCTCGATCGAACCGGCGCCGCCGATTGCATAACTCGCCTTGCGGGCGATCCCTTCGAGCCTGATCGCGCCGGACCCGCCGATTGCGGCGGTGACGGTCCCCGCATCGAGGCGCTCGACTTCGATCTGGCCGGGTCCATCAGTTGCTGCGGCAAAATCCTCAACCTTTGCGCCAAACACCATGATCTGTGCAGGTCCTGCCGTTCTGACGGAGGCGATGGAGGGGAGCGAGACCACCACATTCACCCCCGATCCGGGGTGCCAGCTCCAGGGCTCATTGTCTTTGAACGATATGGTGAGCGTGCCGTCTGAAATCGTGGCCTGCGCATCGGCCACCAATGCGGCCGGCCCGTGAAAACTTACGTGCGGCGCGTCTGCGGTGGTAAGGATGGAAACCCTGAACGCGCCTTCGACCACGACTGCGTCGACAGGAGCGATGCTCTCGTCGCGCGTTTCATAGGGGCTCGGATTCAATTCCTGCGCTTGCGCGGGCGCGCCTGTCAGAAGTATCATCGCTGCGTAGGTGAAACGGTTCATCGCAATCGCCTCCTGCTGTATGGTGCACAAGGTGTATCACACCAGTAATACGGTTTCAAATGGGTCAGGCGATGTGCCTTACGCACGGGTTTATGCCGGGCAGTCTTCACCATGCCGGGATCGGGCGCTAGGCCACGCTTAACTGATTCGAACACCAATGGAGACACCCCCGATGGCCGACGCCACCGACGCCAACGCAACCGACGACCGCCTGCGCCTTTTGATCGAGCGGATCGAGCGCCTTGAAGAAGAGAAAAAGGGCACTGCCGACGATATTCGCGATGTCTATGCCGAAGCCAAGGCAGTCGGTTACGATGCCAAGATCATGCGCCAGATCGTGCGCCTGCGCAAAATGAAGCCGGATGATCGCAGCGAGCAGGAAATGATCCTCGATACCTACAAGGCTGCGCTTGGCATGGGCTGAATGCCCCTTGCGATCCCCGCGTTGCGTGTTAGTTCTATAACACACTCGATTCAGGAGAACCGCCAATGCCCGGACCATGGAAAGACGCGCGCGGGGTGATCGTTACCACCACCCCCACCATCGAAGGCCGACCGATACAGGAATATCTCGGCATCGTTACCGGCGAGGTTATCGTCGGGGCGAACCTGTTCCGCGATCTGTTCGCCAATATCCGCGATATCGTGGGCGGGCGTTCGGGCAGTTATGAGCGCATTTTGTCCGACGCGCGCAATCAGGCGATCGAGGAATTGCAGGCCGAAGCCGCCGGTCGCGGGGCCAATGCGGTGGTCGCAATCGACCTCGATTACGAGGTGATCGGTGACACCGGTTCGATGCTGATGGTCAGCGCCAGCGGGACCGCGGTAAAAGTGTAGGCGAGGTGATTTCCACCCGCCGCCTTGGTGCCAGCGGTTCGGGGGGCGATCTGGCTGGCTTTCGGGCGATGAATGCGCTGTTCGCGGACGTTTTTGGAGAGCCTGAAAACTACGCCGCCAATCCTCCGGACGATGTGTATGCGGCGCGCTGGCTGGCCAACCCTCACCATGTGGCGGTACTGGCCGAGGTGGACGGGGCCGCGGTCGGCGCGCTGGCCGGGTATATCCTTCCGAAATTCGAGCAGGCGCGCAGCGAACTGTATATCTACGATCTCGCCGTGCTTGAAAGCCACCGGCGCATGGGCGTGGCCACAGCCCTGATCGAGGAGACGCGGAGGATCGCTCGCGACACGGGGGCGTGGACCGTATTCGTGCAGGCCGACATTATCCCCGAAGACGAACCGGCCCGCGCGCTCTATCGCAAGCTGGCGAGCGAGGAGATCACCGCGCTGCACTTTGATATAAAGCCCTAGGCCATTGTCTGCCCCAACATCGCAAGGCTGAACAGGATGCCGTTGTGAAAGGCGTGCAGCGCGATGGCGGGCACCAGCCCGTGATGGACGCGCAGATACCCCAGCATCGCGCCCAGCACGAATTGCGGCAACACCAGCGGCAGCAGCACGGCCAGCGATCCTTCGGTGTAATTCAGCAGGTGCACCAGCGCGAAAGCCAGCGTGCTCGCCCAGAAGAACAGCGGGAATGTGCGCCTGAACAGGTTTGGCGTCGGCCGCTTTAGCAGCGCCAGCCCTACCAGCGGCGCACCCACGATGGCCAGGGCAAAGCTGGCCATCATCGCGATGCTTGCGCCCATCGTAGGTTGCGAACCCTCCAGCCCAAATGAGATAATCGCAGGCACCGCCGCCAGCCCGATTACCAGAACCGCCACCACCGCGATAATTGCCGGGCGACCCGTCAGCCAGCTGCGAAACGCGATCTCTTCCAGCACCGGCGCGAGCACCACGATCAACACGATCGTCTGCCACCCCGGCTCCAGCGTGTTGTTGACGTTGTCGGGCAGTTCGAACCCCATCGCCGCCGCCGCGCCCAGCGCTGCAATCAGCGTCGCCATTACGGCAAGATCCAGCCACAGCATCCGGAATGTCGCGCGCACCGCGCCATCGGCATCCGGGTCATGCACAGGCAGAACAGGACGCTTCGCAAAGGCGAGGAAGCGATTGTATTCCGCGCGCGCGGTGGCGGGATGAGCAAGGCTTGTCGATGGGGTGTTCATGCGTCTAATGCAGCCCCTATTGCACCACCACCGGATAATAAAGAGTTCACTCAGGACAACCCCATGGCAGGCCATTCCAAATTCAAGAACATCATGCACCGCAAGGGTGCGCAGGACAAAAAACGCTCCAACCTGTTTTCAAAGCTCAGCCGCGAAATCACCGTGGCGGCGAAGATGGGCACGCCCGATCCCGATATGAACCCGCGCCTGCGGCTGGCGGTCAACACGGCCAAGGCGCAGTCCATGCCCAAGGACAACATTCAGCGCGCCATCGACAAGGCAAGCGCGGGCGATGACGAGAATTATGAAGAGGTCCGGTATGAGGGCTACGGCCCCGGCGGCAGCGCCATCATCGTCGAGGCGCTGACCGACAACCGCAACCGCACCGCCACCGCTGTTCGCACCGCCTTCAGCAAGAACGGCGGCAATCTGGGCACCGAGGGATCGGTCGCACACGGGTTTGAGCGGTTGGGCTACATCGAATATGGCGCCGATGCGGGCGATGAGGAGAAAGTCCTCGAAGCCGCGCTGGAAGCTGGCGCCGAGGATATCCAGTCATCCGAGGACGGCCACGAAATCTGGACCGCGGCAGAGGATCTGCACGAGGTTGCCTCCGCGCTCGAAAAGGCGTTGGGCGAGGCCAAGGAAGTGAAGCTCGCATGGAAGCCGAACCTTACCGTGGAAATGGACGAGAAGGGCGCGGGCACACTGCTCAAACTGATCGACACGCTGGACGATGACGATGACGTTCAGACCGTGTGGGGCAATTACGAGATCCCCGACGACGTGATGGAAAAGCTGGGCGGGTGAGGACGCGCGAATGGCTTTTTGCCGTTCTGCTGGGAGCCGCATTTCTCCTTGCCGCTATGTGGCGACTGGGCTGGCGCGTGGGATTGTAGTGTGCTGCCCCACGGTTGGCCCACTGACCAAGGGCGCGCGGTGACAATCATCCTTGGCCTTGACCCCTCGCTCGCCTGCACCGGGTGGGGGGTGATCCGCGCGGAAGGCTCCCGGCTGATCCATGTCGCCAACGGCCAGATACCGACCGATGCCAAGGCTGCCATGCCGCAGCGACTTGCCGCGATCCAGTCAGCACTCGCCAATATCATTGCCATGCATCGGCCAGACCGCGCCGCGTGCGAGGAGGTGTTCGTCAACAAGAACCCGCAATCCACTCTCAAACTGGCGCAGGCGCGAGGGTGCGTGCTGGCGACCTGCGGGGCGGCGTATGACGGCGCGGGGTTGACGGTCAACGAACACGCAGCGCGGCTGGTCAAGAAGGCGGTGGTGGGCACCGGCGCTGCGGACAAGCATCAGGTCGCCGCAATGATCAAGGTGCTGCTTCCCGGCGCGACCATTGCCGGCGCAGATGCCGCCGATGCGCTGGCCGTGGCGATTGCCGACGCGCATCTGGGCAGACAGTTCTGACGAAGACGGCCAATCCGCGCGCAACAATCATGCGTCTGCGCGTGCAATAGATTCACGCGTTGATTCAGATGATTCAACACCCATATTTTTCTACACAGATTCAGTTTGGGGGTTGCGCAACTCGCGACTCAAGCTTGGTCCACGCGTCGCGGCCTTTCTGCCGATCGCTTAAAGCCGTCAATCGCATTTTTCATGGTTAATACCCCGTTGACCCTGACGCGCGTCCGATTCATGATGTAGTGGTTCGGTTCAAGCTGGACCCCCAAGCCTTGGTGATCGCTCCGGTGCTCGCGCAAATGTTCGCAACAGCACTACGGGAACGGATTCGCTTTCAGGGCAGGGCGTTTGGCGGGGGATCAGAAGGCTTTGGGGAGCGTTCGGGGGGCAGACCTGTGGACATGCTGTGGATGACCACGGGCGCGCCGCAGATCGGGTTACAAACCTGTCGAAAGCATGTTGAGAACAGAGTTGGAACATTGGCGCTTGCCGCAGGTTTTGAACTCGGGGATAATGGGGTGCGAGAATGGATTTCAAAGTGAGCGATGGCATGACCAACGATGTCGGCATCAGCGATAATGCCAGCGATGTGGCAACCGGCGATGTGGACGCTGGCGCAGCCTCCAAGACAGGAACAAAGGCCGTAACCATGGACAAGGCAGACGCAGGCAGCGAAGCGCTGGTCGCGACCAAGGGCGCAGAGGCGCTGGGCAACGCAATGGCTGCCGCCGCGAAAGAGGCCGCAGAGCAGGACGCAGCGGACAGCAAGAAGATCAACGATCGCCGCTTCACCGTCACCACCAACAATACGCGCGATGCGAACCTGACCGATTTCGGCAAGGAAACGCTGATCGACCGCTACCTGCTTCCCGGAGAGAATTTTCAGGATCTGTTCGCGCGCGTTGCCGATGCGTACGCCGATGATCAGGATCACGCGCAGCGGCTGTACGATTACATCTCGAACCTGTGGTTCATGCCTGCCACCCCGGTGCTGTCCAACGGCGGCACCAATCGCGGACTGCCGATCAGCTGCTATCTCAACAGCGTGGAAGACAGCCTGAGCGGCATCGTCGGTACCTGGAACGAGAACGTCTGGCTCGCGTCAAAGGGCGGCGGCATCGGCACCTATTGGGGCAATGTGCGCGGCATTGGCGAGCCGGTTGGCCTCAATGGCAAGACCAGCGGGATCATTCCGTTCGTGCGGGTGATGGACAGCCTGACACTGGCGATTTCGCAAGGCTCGCTGCGGCGCGGTTCGGCGGCGTGCTACCTCGATGTCAGCCACCCGGAAATCGAGGAATTCCTCGAAATCCGCAAGCCGAGCGGAGACTTCAACCGCAAGGCGCTGAACCTGCATCACGGCGTGCTGCTGACCGATGAATTCATGGAAGCGGTGCGTGCGGGCGATGATTTCGACCTCAAATCGCCCAAGACCGGCGAAGTGCGCAGCACTGTCAACGCACGCGCGTTGTTCCAGAAACTGGTGGAAACGCGCTTGGCCACCGGCGAACCCTACATCGTGTTCAACGATACGGTGAACCGCATGATGCCAAAGCATCACCGCGATCTGGGGTTGAAGGTTTCGACCTCCAACCTGTGCAGCGAAATCACTCTGCCCACGGGGATCGATCACCTCGGCAATGATCGCACGGCTGTCTGCTGCCTGTCCTCGCTCAACCTTGAAAAGTGGGATGAGTGGAAGGGCGACAAACGGTTTATTGAGGACGTGATGCGTTTCCTCGACAACGTGCTGCAGGATTACATCGACCGCGCGCCGGCCGAAATGGCGCGCGCGAAATACTCCGCGACGCGTGAACGCAGCGTGGGGCTGGGCGTCATGGGCTTCCACTCGTTCCTCCAGCAAAAGGGGCTGGGTTTCGAATCCGCCATGGCCAAGGCGCACAACCTCAAGATGTTCCAGCACATTCAGGCCAAGGCATCCGAGGCTTCGATGTTGCTCGCGCAAGAGCGTGGTCCGTGCCCCGACGCCGCCGAAATGGGCGCGATGGAGCGGTTCAGCTGCAAGATGGCGATCGCGCCGACCGCGTCGATCAGCATCATCTGCGGCGGCACATCTGCCTGCATCGAGCCGATCCCGGCGAACATCTATACGCACAAGACGCTGTCGGGCAGCTTCATCGTGAAGAACCCTTATCTGGAGAAAATCCTCGATAAGAAGTCGAAGAATTCGACCAATGTCTGGAATTCGATCCTCGAAAAGGGCGGCAGCGTCCAGCACCTCGATTTCCTCACCGTGGAGGAAAAGGCGAGCTTCAAGACCAGCTTCGAAATCGACCAGCGCTGGCTGCTGGATTTCGCCGCCGACCGCGCGCCTTATATCGATCAGGCGCAGTCGCTGAACCTGTTCATTCCGGCAGACGTGGACAAGTGGGATCTCATGATGCTGCATTTTCAGGCGTGGGAAAAGGGCATCAAGTCGCTCTATTACCTCCGCTCCAAATCGATCCAGCGCGCAGGCTTTGCCGGCGGGGTGGAGGCCGACAACACCTCGGACGCGGCCAAGATCGAACTGACCGCAGGCGCTGGCGAACAGACCGATTACGAGGAATGCCTGAGCTGCCAATAGGGCGAGCGCAGGGGCTGAACGGATGCGATACACCGCTGTCATCTGGGCGATAATCCTTGTGGCGGGCCTGCTGATCGTTCCGTTCAGCATGTGGGCCTATCCGCAATACCGCCTGTATTCCCAACGACTTGCGGGGGAGGCTGCGCTGGCTGAAGCGCAGTCATCCCGCAAGATCGCGATATTGGAGGCAGAGGCGCGGCGCGAAAGCGCGGTGGCCCTGGCAGAGGCGGAAGTGCTGCGGGCGCGGGGCGCAGCCGATGCCAACCGCATCCTGCAAAACTCGCTCGGCGGGCCGGAGGGATATTTGCGCTACCTCCAGATACAGGCGTTGCAGGAAAGCAAGGCGACCCTGATCTACGTCCCCACCGAAACGGGCCTGCCCGTCACCGAAGCGCGCCGGTTGAATCAATAGGCGCGCTCACTGCAACCGCCCGCCATTAACCGTCCGGCAAAACTTGTGCGCTAACCCGGCCCGGTATGCGTGCTCGCAAATCATCCCGAATCGCCACTGCGGCACCCGGCACCTATCGCACCCCGCGCGGGGTTGAATGGGAGGTCGAGGTCGCGGACCTTTCGTGCGGGGGATGCCGGGTCGATGATCCCGCGCGCGGCCTGCAACTGGGCGAATATGTCCGGCTGAATATCGGCGCCACCGGCCCGCACACCGCCGAAGTCGCATGGCGGCTGGGCGACCGCGTCGGCCTGGAATTCGCCAGCCCGCTTGCCGAAACCGTCATGGCGCGCATCGCGCAGGATGATTGGGAGGGCGCGGCCGATGAATTTGCCAGCACCCGCCACCGGGGCCTCGTCCGCCGCTTTGTCTGACGCGGCGGGGTGAACGCCCCTTGTAAATCCCTGAGCGAATTCCTGCCCGGCGTGATGCAAGCCTTGCACTCGATTACGGGCAATTCCTGTGTCATAATCGCCGCCATCGCCGCACCATTGCGGCAGGAACAGGGATACATATTCATGAGCAATGCGATGTGGTTGGGCGTATTTGGAACCGTGGTGGGCCTCGGCTTTCTGCTCAACTCGATCAGGAACCTGCGCCGCAGCCGCGAAGGCCACGCCGCCAATGCCGGGCGGTTGCACATCGCGATGGTCGCGGTGTTCCTCCCGATCATGTGGCTCACCATATTGCTGGGCGAATGACCGGGCTGACGCGATCCGTGCGAGCGGTGGGCCGAGGACATCTCCCCGCCTTTCCGTTCGACTCAGATTTTGCACGGTCTATCCCCGGCGAATCATACCTGCTTGCCTTCGAATCCGTAGTTTGTTTCCCTATATAGGGAATCTGCTTTCAATCAGGGGATACACAAGATGTCGTTGCTCGAAGCCCGGAACACCTACAAGCCCTTCGAATATCCGTGGGCCTACGACTTCTGGAAACGCCAGCAGCAGATCCACTGGATGCCCGAAGAAGTGCCGCTGGGCGAGGATTGCCGCGACTGGGCGCAAAAGATCACCGAGACCGAGCGCAATCTGCTCACCCAGATCTTCCGCTTCTTCACGCAGGCCGATGTCGAGGTGCAGGATTGCTACCACGACAAATACGCGCGCGTGTTCAAACCGACAGAGATCAAGATGATGCTGACCGCGTTCTCCAACATGGAGACGGTGCACATCGCGGCCTACAGCCATCTGCTCGACACGATCGGAATGCCCGAAAGCGAATATTCCGCCTTCCTCGATTACGAGGAAATGAAGGACAAGCATGATTACATGCACCAGTTCAGCGTCGACACGGACGAGGATATCGCCCGCACGCTCGCGATGTTCGGCGGCTTTACCGAAGGGCTGCAATTGTTCGCCAGCTTTGCCATGCTGATGAACTTCCCGCGCTTTAACAAGATGAAGGGCATGGGCCAGATCGTCAGTTGGTCGGTCCGCGACGAAAGCTTGCATTGCGAAGGCATCATCAAGATGTTCCACGCATTCTGCGAAGAGCGCGACTGCCTGACCAAGGCGGTGAAGGAAGACATCATCGACATCTGCCAGAAGACCGTCCGGCTGGAAGACGCCTTCATCGACTTGGCGTTCGAAATGGGCCCGGTCGAAGGGATGACCGCGACCGAGATCAAGAAATACATCCGATACATCGCGGATTGGCGCCTGAAACAGCTCGGCCTGCAACCGGTCTACATGATCGAGGATCACCCGCTGCCCTGGCTCACCCCGCTGCTGAACGGCGTGGAGCATGCCAACTTCTTCGAAACCCGCGCAACCGAGTATTCGAAGGGCGCCACCACCGGCAACTGGAACGACGTGTGGTCCAGCTTCGACAACCGCCAGAAGGCGAAGGCCGTTGTCGAAGGCGAAGCGGTGAACGACGGGCCGGACATGTTCGGGGACGTGCAGGCGGCGGAGTAGGGGGTGTCCGAGTTCCGCGAAAAGTGGCCAGAGATGCGTATGAAGCATCTCGAGCTGGTTCAAAATGCCATTACTCGAATGGGAACCAACGGCGCGAACCTCAAGGGATATTGTATGACCCTAGTTGCGGCCATTATTGGCTTGGCTGCTGCGGTGTCCAAAGAGCAGATCTTAATTTACACCATACCTGTGGTCATTGGATTTTCTGCACTTGATGGAATGTATCTATCACTTGAGAAAGGTTTTAGAGATCATTTCGATAAAATCCGACTGACAAAGATCGAGGCTGAACCTGATTTCGAGATTAAGACGGCTGGCGGGAAATTCATAGAAGCTTACCTTAGCTGGTCTGTCTTTGGATTTTACGCGACAACTGTAGCGGTAATGGTGGCGATTAGTTGGCTTATGCCAGAAATTGTTCCGTCGAAGGGGTAAAATCAGTGCGTCGTGTTTTCTTTAGTTTTCATTTTCAGCAAGACGCGTTCAAGGTCAGCCAAATCCGGAACAGCTGGATCGGGAACAAGTCATTTGAGGGCCAGCCTTACTTGGACAAAGCCCAGTGGGAGCAGGTTGAGCGCGCGGGCGATAGGGCAATCCAGAATTGGATCGAGTCACAAATGAAGGGCACATCTGTAACGGTCGTTCTTATCGGCACTCAGACCCTTCAACGACCGTGGGTGCGCTACGAAATGCGCCGAACTATCGAAAGGGGTGCAGGCCTTATTGGTGTATCGTTGGCGGGAATGACCAACATAGATCGAACTGTCGAATGGAAGTCTTCATCAACTGCCGGTACTCCTTTTGAAACCAAGGGCCTGGGTCCGTCTTATCCGACATATAATTGGGTGACTGGTGCTGGCCGCAACAATTTGGGGGCATGGATCGAGCGAGCCGCCCTGCGCGCGGGCCGCTGATGTCATTGTTCTTGGCATCAGATTTGAGGATAAAGGCACGCACGGAAAAGCTCGCAAAATCTATGACGTCTGAAGGCCTGCTTCGCGAAACTAGCGACCAAAAAGTATCAAGTATTGACGCTTTTCTATCCCATTCAAAGATGGACTCGGAACTAATTCTCGGTGCAAAGAAGGCGATTGAGGAATACGGACTATCTGTTTACGTTGATTGGATTGATGATCCCCATCTTGATCGCAGTAAGGTATGCGCCGCGACAGCAAATCAGCTTAGAGTTAGGATGAGTAATGCTCGTATCATGATATACGCGCACACTGAAAACTCCTCAAACTCGAAGTGGTGCCCTTGGGAGCTAGGGTTTTTCGACGGCATTCACACTGGCAATGTATTTATAATGCCTATCGTCGACAAGGAGAGGTATCATTTTGCAGATCAGGAATACCTTGATCTCTATCCCTATCTGGATAAATTGGGCGGTTCGATTTTCATTAATCAAGTCGAGGGTGGGTATCGTCCTCTTAGGGAAGCCCTGTATAAAGCCTTCCGAAAAGCACCATGATTAAATACACATGGCGCTTCGTCATCTGCGCGTGGCGAACCAATGATGCCAAGAACGACATAAGCCACACGGAATTCGTCGCCCTTTGCCAGTGGGTGGTGGATCATCACTCCTGCCCACCCTACTGCGACTAGGCGCGCCTTCAGCTTGCCAAGTCTCGTTTCCCTCCCGCAGGCGGGAGGGATGGAGTGGAGCGCTAACTTGCTCCCCTCCCGCGTGCGGGAGGGGCTGGGGGTGGGCCTGTCGCAACTTCGCGCGGTGCCTTGCCCACCCCGGTGCGACTAAGCTGCTACGCAGCCAAGTCTCCCGGCCCTCCCGCAGGCGGGAAGGCTAGCTTGAGCGCAACCTCTCGACTTCTAGCCTGATCGCAGTCACCACGCCTTCAGCGTTCGCGAACACATCGGCATTCTTAAACCGCAGCACGGTGAGGCCTTGCTCCACCATCCATGCGTCGCGCACTGCATCGCGCTCTGGCGCGACATCGTGGCTATGGCCGTCCAGTTCGATCACCAGCTTTAATTCGCGGCACAGGAAGTCGGCGTAATACGGGCCAATCGGCATCTGGCGGCAGAATTTCGCGCCGGTCTGGCCGCGCTCGAGGTGCTGCCACAAGGCGCGCTCTGCCGGGGTGGCCTGGTTACGCAGCGAGTGGGCGCGGGTGGTGTTGCGGGTTTGCCAGTTGGGAATGGTTTGGTTCTTGCCCACCCTCGGCCCCTCCCGCAAGCGGGAGGGGAGTTTTATTGTGCCCTCCCGCAAGCGGGATGGGAGATTTTTTGACGCTGTTCTATTCCTCTCCCGCTCGCGTCAGCGGTTAGGGGTGGGTGCAGCATCGCAAGTATTCGTCAAGAAGTGCTGATGTAATACGCGGGCCATGACGCCGCTCGACTTCGCCATGCAGCCCGCCAACATCGTAACGGTAATCGCCGCGATGAACTTTGCCGCGTTCGCCGCCTTCGGGATCGACAAGGCGCGCGCCGAACAACAGCAGCGGCGCATATCGGAGGCGACGTTGCTGCAACTCGCCTTTCTCGGCGGCATTGCGGGTGCCTATGCGGGGAGGGCGATGTTCCGGCACAAGACGCGCAAGCAACCGTTTTTCAGCATTCTCCACACTATCGCTGCGGTCCAGCTGTGCGCGGCGGTGTTCCTGATCGTGTTTCTCTGGTGAAGTGCGGGCGTCGGTCGCAGCGCCAACCCACACCTGCCGGCGGGCCAAATCCTTAAGCGTTTTCCTACTCGCCCGCGCTCGCGTAACCTTGCGTCCATGCCAGCCCGCGATCCCCTTTGCCTGACGGTGTCGAAGTCCTGTGAAACCTCGCAGGCACGCATCCGCGCCCGGAGCAGTTTTTCCGCCTCTGGACAGTGTGTCAGGTGTGTCACCCGTGCCGGGCTTGCGACGGGTCGAGGGCACTTGAGCCGCGCGCGCGCATCGGCCACACAGATTGCGCACACAGATCGCACAACAGGGGACTTCACCATGAAACAGACACTCGCCGCCGCTCTCGCTCTGACCGCCGCCGCGCTGCTGCCCGCACCTGTGATGGCGCAGGCGGAAAAGCCCGCAGTCACCATCACCAACGAGATGGAGTTCCCCGCCGATGCGGTGTGGAAACACTCGTTCGATGCCTATGAGGCGAAGGCGGGGGAGGAGAACGCCTCGCTGCGCCGCGCGCTCTCCTTTGCGAAGACGATGGAGGAGCACGGGGTCGAGCCTGCGCGGGTCAAGGTGGCGGTGGTGGTCCACGGCCCATCGGTGTTCGATGTGGCGAGCGATGCGCGCTACGCCGCGAAATACGGCACGACTGACAGCGGCCTTCGCGCCAATCCGAGCGCCGGGATCGTTGCCGAGCTGATCGCACGCGGGGCGGAGATCTGGGTGTGCGGATACGCGGCCTCGGTCCACGGCGTGGGCAATGTGGACCTGATCGAGGGGGTGAAGATGGCGCCCACCGGCACCGTCGCCCATGCAGAGCTGCAACGGCGCGGATTTGGCCTCAACGCCTATTGATGGGCGTTTGCGGGGGGCGTGAGTGGGTGAGTTGGCGTGTCACGCACACCAGTCGACTTCGTCCGCGCCCCAGCCGCTTTCGCTGGCGAGGCCGCGCTCGATCATGGTCGCGGCGAGGTAATCGCTGGAGCGTTCGGGGAGGGTGCGGCGAACCTCGCGCAGTTCGCGCCCGTATTGATCGCGGGGAGGGGCGTCCGCGCCGTTCCATTCGAATGCGCCGCGTGCCAGCCATTGCGCCAGCGCGGTGCGCGCGGAAATGGCAAGCTCGCGCTCGGCAGGGCAGGCTCCGTCCATCTCTGGCGCGTCGAAGCCGGTGAGGCGGATGCGGCGGCGCTCCGGCCCGAAGCCCATGATGACGGTGTCGCCATCGACGACGCAACCGGCGGCGCGCGTGCTGCCTGCGCCGCAAACTGCGAAGCTGTCATCGACGCGGACCCAGCCCTGTTCATGGGCGATCGGGCGCACTCCATACCACCAAAGCGCCGCCACAATGGTGACCAGTGCCGGTACGCGCCACAGCACCCACCACGTCATCATCCGGCTGCGCCCCCTGCCGGAACGCCGGGTGCGGCGCGAGATGAGGGGAGAGCGAAATCGGGCCATCGCCGGGCACCCTATCACCCGAGACGCCCACCCGCCCAGTGTTGTCCGTCAGCTTCCCTTGAAAAAGCAAAAGGCCGCCGGAATCGCTCCCGGCGGCCAGTTTGCAAAGCGCCATTCAGCGCCGAAACGCGATCAGGCTTCGACTGGCTCCAGCGTGCCCATCGTGCCGTTCGGGTTCTCAATGGTGAGGCAGGTGCCCGCATCGACATATTTCCAGGCATTGCCTTGGTAATCGACAACGCTGGTGCCCGCGCAGCTGGTGCCTTCGCCTGCGGCGCAATCATTCTTGCCCGCGAGGCTGACGCCGTAGCATTTCTCTTTCTCGGCATCGGCAGTGGCAGCCGCGGCAACCGTTTCGCCCTCAACGCCAGCGGCGGTGGCTTCGGTTGGAGCATCGCCCGCGCCGCCCGAGCAGGCTGCGGCAAGACCGGCGACGGCGGCAAGTGCGATGGAGCCGGAAAAACGTGAAGTGTTCATTTGAAATCCTCCCAGATAAAATGGTCTGCGGCGAACAATGCATCCGCCAACTGTATCCGATTCGCACTGAACACGGTCAGGGTTACAGTGCCAAGTACAAAATCTTCAAGTCGACGCGGGCAGGCGGAATCCAGTACCAGCACGGAACGCAACGTCAGCCGCTTTCCTAACGCCTCCCGAACCGCTACGCGCTCGGCATACGACGATCGCCTCAACTCAAGGAAATCATGGCATGACTGCCCCGACTGACGACGACCGGCCCAGCGCCCCTAAGTCTGGCTCAATCCCCGGATCGATCCCCGGATCGATCCATGCGAAGGCGGAAGTGCTGATCGAGGCGCTACCGTATTTCCAGACCTATGCCGGGCGCACGTTTGTGGTGAAATATGGCGGCCACGCGATGGGCGATGAGCGCGCGGCGCGCGATTTTGCCGAGGACATCGTTTTGCTGAAAGCAGTCGGCATCAACCCCGTCGTCGTGCATGGCGGCGGCCCGCAGATCGGCGACATGCTGGCGCGGCTGGGCGTGGAGACGACCTTTGTGGATGGGCTGCGCGTCACCGATGAGGCGACCGCGAAAATCGCAGAAATGGTCCTTTCAGGAGCAATCAACAAACAGCTGGTCGGCTGGCTGGCCAATGCTGGCGGCAAGGCCATCGGCATCTCCGGCAAGGACGGTGGGCTGGTGACGGCTCGCAAGGTTTCGCGCACCACGCGCGATCCAGAAAGCGAGATCGAGAAAATCGTCGACCTTGGCTTTGTGGGCGAACCCGCCAGCGTCGATACCAGCGTTATCGATACCGCCGTCGCGGCCGGGATGATCCCGGTCATTGCACCGATTGCGGCGGGGGAGGACGGCCAGACGTACAACATCAATGCCGATACCATGGCAGGCGCGATAGCCGCGGCGCTCGGCGCGGCGCGGCTGTTTTTGCTGACCGATGTAGCGGGCGTGCTGGACAAGGATGGCACGCTGCACACCGATCTGGATCCGGCGGCGATTGCTCGCCTGCGCGAGGATGGCGTAATTACCGGCGGAATGGTGCCCAAGCTGGAGACCTGCGTCGCCGCCGTCGAAGCCGGCTGCGATGCAGCGGTCATCATTGACGGACGCGTGCCCCATGCCATGCTGCTGGAATTCTTCACCGCGCGCGGAGCGGGAACGCTGGTGCGCGCGACGCAGCGCTGATAGGGGCAGATCGACCGCGGCGGCTTGACGCAACGCCATGGCGTATTAGGTATGTAACACGCCTAAACCCAGCCTTCTTGTCCGCCCCGCTACACACCGTAAGGAAAATTCAGATGGATGCATTGATCCAAATTCTGGTGATGCTCGTACAAACTGCCAACATGCTGATCATTGTCTGGTTTGTGATCGGATTGCTTTTCGCGTTCAACGTTGTCAGCCCCTCCAACCAGTTTCTGGCGGCGGTGCACGATGCGCTGAGCCGTCTGTTCGAACCGATCCTGCGTCCGATCCGCAACATCATGCCGGACACGGGCCAGATAGATTTCTCTCCGATGGTCATGCTGCTCCTGATGAACGCGCTCGTAATCATTCTGCGTGGCCTTGCATGACGGCGACGCTGATCGACGGAAAGGCGTTTGCCGCCCGATTGCGGGAACGCGTGGGCGAGGCAGCGGCTGAATTTGCAGAAAAGACCGGGCGCAAGCCGGGCCTTGCGGTGGTGCTTGTGGGAGAGGACGCGGCCAGTCAGGTCTATGTCCGGGCAAAGGGCAAGGCGACCCTTGCGGCCCATATGGAAAGTTTCACGCACCGCCTGCCCGCCAATGTCGGTGCTGCTGAATTGCTGGCGCTGGTCAAGCAGCTGAACGGCGATCCGGCGGTGGACGGTATTCTGGTGCAGCTGCCGCTGCCTTCCCATCTGGATGAACAGGGCATCATTGCCGCTATCAGTCCGGACAAGGATGTGGACGGGTTTCACATCATCAACGCCGGGCGGCTGAGCGTCGGGCAATCGGGATTTGTCCCGTGTACGCCGCTGGGCTGTATGATGCTGCTAACGGACCGGCTGGGCGATCTTTCGGGACTTGAGGCGGTGGTAATCGGGCGGTCGAACATTGTGGGTAAGCCTATGGCGCAATTGCTGCTGGATGCGAACGCCACCGTTACCATCGCACACAGCCGCACCCGTGATCTGAAGGACGTGGTGCGCCGGGCGGATATCGTAGTGGCCGCCGTGGGCCGTCCCGAAATGATCGGCAAGGATTGGCTCAAACCCGGTGCGACGGTGATCGATGTCGGGATCAATCGCCTGCCTCCCGAACAAGGCGCTGAGACCGGTCGGCTGGTCGGAGACGTGGCCTTTGGCGAAGCGAGCGAAGTTGCGGGCGCAATAACGCCTGTTCCCGGCGGGGTCGGTCCGATGACCATCGCTGTCCTGCTGCGCAACACCGTGGTCGCCGCGCATCGCAATGCAGGGCTGGAAGCGCCGGAGGGACTGTAGGCGCTCCCCACGTTCAGCTTGACGAAAAGGTCGCACGACAACACGCTGCGCCCGAACGGAGATCGCAATGAAGACGGCCCTTTATGCCACCAGTGTCGCACTTGGCCTTGCGCTGACCATCACTGCGTGTGCGGGAGGACAACAGCGGCGCGGTCCTTCGGCGCAGGTGATCAATCGCGCGCTCGCCACCGCTCCCGGCGCTGCGCAGCCAAGCACGCTGGTTGCGACGGAAATTGCCTATGCGCGCGAGGCAGCATTGAGAGGGGCGGGCACGGCGGGGCTGGAATACGCCGCTCCCGGAGCGTTGGTGCACGGACGCGGCGGAACGGTTCCATTTGCCGGGATTGCAGGTTCGCTGGCCGATCCCGCCAAGGCAACGCAATGGGCACCGCGCACGGTGGTAATGAGCTGCGATGGCGCCTTGGCGCTTACACTGGGACGATTTCAGGACGCACAAGGGCTGGTGGGTAATTACGTCACCGCGTGGGCGCGTCAGCCCGACAACAGCTACAAATGGACCTATGACGTTGCCGGACGCGACAACCCGCAGCCGCCTCCGCGCGAAAAGTTCGAGGATGGCGCAATCGTTGTGACCGCCATCGACGCGATTTCCGGTCTGGTCGCAACCTGCCCGCGCCGGGATGAAGGCGTGCTTCCGCCCCCGCCCATGGCCATTGGAGAGGATGGTAAGGGTGCGGCACAATTGTCGCGCGATGGCACCTTGCGCTGGCAGTGGGAGCACCGCGCCGACGGCACGAAATACGTGAAGGCGGAGTATTTCCATGAAGGCGGCTGGGAGGTCGCGATCGAAGAAAGCCTTGCATCCCCGCCCGAAGAATGATGAGGGCGGCGGCAATTCCCACGCGCCGATATCCCGACATCAAACCAGACTGCCCGATCCATGGTCCTGCCCGAACTGTTCGTATCCGCCTTTATCACGCTGTTCGTGGTGATCGATCCGCCGGGTTGCGCGCCGATCTATGCCGGGCTGACAAAGCAGGCATCGGCCGCTCAGGCGCGCAGCATGGCTCTGCGTGCGGTGGCAATTGCTGGCGTGATCCTGTTGATCTTCGCTTTCTTTGGCGAGGCTTTGCTGTCCTCGCTCCACATCGCGCTCGACAGTTTCCGCATTGCGGGCGGGCTGATGCTGTTCTTCATCGCGTTCGACATGGTGTTTGAAAAGCGCACACAGCGCCGCGAGGAACGGGCAGATAAGCTGGTCGCGAGCGAAGTCGAGGACGTCTCGGTCTTTCCCATGGCGATGCCGATGCTGGCCGGGCCGGGCGCAATCGCTGCGGTAATGCTGTTGATGAACGAGGCGCAGGACGTGCGCGAACAGATCGAGGTGTTCGCGGCATTGGGCGTGGTGCTGGCGCTGACGGCGGCGGCTCTGGTCGCCGCAGGCCCGCTCATCCGATTGTTGGGAGACAAGGTGGAGGCGGTGATCACCCGCCTGCTGGGCGTGCTGCTGGCCGCGCTGGCAGCGCAATATGTGATCGATGGACTGAAGGGCAGCTTCGGGATTTGAGCGGGAGGGTTTAACGCCCACTGGTGTTCACCTGCGCCTTATTGCAGCGTCATGATCTCTTCGCCGCCATCGCCCCGGCCAAAGAACTGCATCAGTTGCACCAGCAATTCGCACCGGGCTGAAAGCGAACCTGCCTCCAGCAGCGCCTGCTTTGACGCTGGATCGAACGGCGCGATTTGCGACACGCCGTTAATCAGCGACTGATCGTCCAGCCGCTCGACCGAATCCCAGTCCACACTGTACCCTTGCGCATCGGCAAAGGCGCGCGCTTCGGCCTCAAACCCGCCGCGCTGTGCGTGGCTAAGTGTCTCTTCGATATCATCCTCAATCAGCTCGCCTTCAACCTGACGGAATGAGGTGGACACATCCAGTTCCCGGATCAGGCGAAAGCGTGACTGACCCTCGAGGATGAGGTTGTAACGACCATCTTCCATCGCCTCGATCTCTCCGATCCGCCCGACGCAACCGACGGTGTAGAGCGGCGCGCCTTCGATCGCGCGTTGCGGCTGGATCATCGCGATCCGGCGGTCACGGGCAAGCGAATCGCCGATCAGCGCGCGATAACGCGGTTCAAAAATATGCAGCGGCAATTGCAAGCCAGGAAACAGCACTGCTCCGGGCAGGGGAAAGATTGAAAGGCGCATGGGCATCGTGTCCGTCCTTACCCGAACAGGATTTTCGAAAGACGCCGACGGGTCGTAACCACCCACGGGTCTTCAAGACCGACTGCTTCGAATATCTGCAGCAACTTGGTGCGGGCCGCGCCCTCGTTCCATTCGCGGTCGGCCTCAATCATGGCCAGCAAGGTATCGGCGGCCTCATCGTGCATGTCCGGATTGAAGGGATGTGCTGCAAACGCGGCCTCGGCATAGGCCAGCTGTGCATCCATATCCTCCCGGTTCGCTTCAGCGGCGGATTTCAGCGCGGCGAGTTCGCCCTCGTCAACCTTGGTGCCCGCCAATTCCAGCGCAGACTTCGCAGCTGTGATTGCGGGATCGGTGGCAAGACGGGGATCGGCGTCGACAGCGGCCATGACCTGGCTCGCCTCGTCTGTCTGACCCATCGCGATCAAGGCGCGGATCAGCCCGGCATGGGCCGGAGCGTTATCGCTGGCAAATTCGACCACTTGTCCAAATATGCCCGCTGCACGCTGCGCATCCCCGCCCGCGAGCGCCTCATCGCCCACTTTCACGAATTGCTCTATTTCTTGCGCGGATGGGCCCTGCGGCGCCGCCCCTTCGCCGTCGCCGGCCTGCACAGGCAGCTGGCCAAGCAATTGGTCAAGCGCCTGTTTGAATTGCGATTCGCTGCGCGCGCTGGTCAGATCGGCAACCGGTTGGCCCTGAAACATCGCATAGACGGTAGGGATCGATTTGACCTGAAACTGGCCTGCGATGAACTGTTCTTCATCGACATTCAGCTTCTTCAGAACCACCCCCTTGTCGGCGTATTCGGCAGCAACCTTTTCCAGCATCGGAGCCAGCGCCTTGCACGGCCCACACCATTCCGCCCAGAAATCGAGGATCACGAGCTTCGTCTGGGAAGGCTCGACCACGTCCTTGCGAAACCGATCTACGGCTTTTTGTTCGTCGATATTCAGACCCATGCTGGCCAAGGGAGTGCTCCTGTTGCTTGATTCGTTGCGTTTGACACGGCGCGAAGGACGCGGCGCGTAGAAATAAGGGCGCTTGTGATGCTTATGCTGCTTACGCCTCGTCCCATGTGGGTGGCGAAGGGCACGATGTGAAGCGTCGCTTGTGGCTGGCGCGCATTGATCGCGGGATCAAGCGATTTTTAGCCGATTTTCCGCTTGCAGAGGCGCAGGTGCGCTGTTAATTGCCCCGCCTCCCCGGCAGAGAAGCGCGATCGCGTGGTCTCTTGCAAGGCGTCAGTGAGCGGGCGTAGCTCAGGGGTAGAGCACAACCTTGCCAAGGTTGGGGTCGGGCGTTCGAATCGCCTCGCCCGCTCCATTTCATGCATCAAATTTTTATAATCACACCAGCAAGGGGTGGGGGCGCGCGGTTGTGGAATGCGGCGAGGACGTGTGTGGTATTTCCCGCACACTGCAGCCGAATGTCGATTGCGCGGGTGCATTGATCGGAAAATCGCGTTTCTCGTGTTGCGTTCTCGCGCTTGGCTTCTAAGTGAAGGATACATTATCACATTACGCCGCCGAGGACCGTCATGCGTCGACGGTTCGAAAAGCGCAAACTGGACAATTGTACCATGCACTACCCTAAGCTGAGTATATCCCACGCTGCCTTGGCCGTGGCACTTCTGGCCGCGGTGGACACACAGCCGGTTTTGGCTCAGACATCCGATGCGGCGCAGCCCGAAATTGATCAAGCCGCTGCCGCGCACAGTCCTCTCCCTGAACAGCCGAAAGACGATCTGCACAATCGGCAAATTGATTATCAGGGAAACATCATCGTCAGCGCGCAGGGGCTTGAACAGCTGGATCTGCTCGCGGGAACCAGCGTTTTCGAAGCGGACGATATTCAGCGCAACCTTGCAGGACAACTTGGCGATGTGCTTGCAAAGCTGCCCGGCGTTTCTGCCAGCGGCTTTGCACCGGGCGCCTCGCGCCCAGTGCTGCGCGGGTTTCAGGGGGAGCGGGTGCGCGTCCTCATTGATGGCATCGGCACCTCCGATGTCTCCAACACATCGGTCGATCACGCGACCACGATCGACCCGCTGACCGCTGAGCGTATCGAAGTGCTGCGCGGGCCTGCGGTGCTGCTGTTTGGCAGCCAGGCGATCGGCGGGGCCGTAAACGTCATCGACAAGCGGATACCGATCCGTGTTCCCGAAGAACCGATCCACATCGATGCGCTGGCGGCGGTCGACACCGCCAGCAATCTGCGCACCGCTGGTGCATCGGTCGATGTTCCGGTGACCGGCAATCTCGTGCTGCACCTCGACGGTTCCTATCGCGAAACCGATGATCTTGAAATCGGGGGGCTTCAGGTTGCCCCCGTGCTGCGCTCCGAGATCCTTGCCCTGGCTGCCGAGGAAGAGGCCGAGGGCGAACGGGACGAAGCGGCGGAGCTGCGTGAAGCTGCCGACCAGCGTGGCTTCATCCCCAACAGCGCAAGCCGGACCTGGACCGTCAATGGCGGGTTCGGCGTGATCCTTGGCGAAAGCACGCTTGGCGCATCGATCGGCTACTATGACACCCGTTATGGCGTCCCCGGCCGCCCCGGAACCGAACATGTGGAAGGCGAGGAAGAAGGCGGTGAAGAAGAGGAAGAGGGTGAGGAAATTGTCTCCATCGACCTTGAACAATTCCGTGCGGATCTCCGCGGAGACGTCGCGCTGGGCCAAGGCTTTTTTGAGCGGCTGAAGTTGCGCGCAGGTTTTTCGGACTACACGCACACCGAATTCGAAGGCGCCGAAGTCGGCACCGTGTTTGAAAGCCAGAGCATCGAGGCACGCGCCGAATTGGTCCAGAGCGGCAGCGGGCCGTCGCGCGGGTCCATCGGCGTGCAGTTCATGCACCGCGATTTCTTCGCCGAGGGGGCGGAAGCCTACGTCCCGCCAAACCTTACCGATCAGCTCGCGGTGTTTGCGTTGCAGGAGTTTGGCCAGGGCCCGTTCCAGATCGAAGCCGCCGCCCGGTTCGAGATGACAGACACTCGCGATCTCACCAATCTTGTCGAGCGCGATTTCGACACATTCTCAGCCGCGCTCGGCCTGATCTACGAAGGCGACGAGGCTTTCCGCACCGGGCTCAATTTCAGCCGTGCCGAGCGTGCGCCAAGCGCGGAGGAGCTTTTTTCCAACGGCCCGCACATCGCCACGCAAGCCTTTGAGATCGGTGACCCCAACCTCGCGGTGGAAAGCGCGTGGGGCATCGAGGCGTTCGCCCGTGGGCGGATCGGCACCGCGCAGTTCAGCGCCGCTGTTTTCGCACAATGGTTCGACGATTACATTTTCCTCACCGATACGGGTTCAGAGGAAGACGGCCTGCCCGTTTTCGTCTATCTCCAGCAGGACGCGCGCTATATCGGGGCCGAGGGGGAGATCACTTTCCCGATCTACGACACCGGCGGTTTTGGCTTCAATGCCGATCTGCGCGCCTCCTATGTTCAGGCGGAGTTTGCCGACGACACCAACGTCCCGCGCATTCCGCCGCTGCAATTGTTCGCAGCGCTCGAAGCGCAGACCGAGGCGTTCGATCTGCGCGGCGAGGTGCAATGGTTTGCCCAGCAGAACGAGATCGCGCGGTTCGAAACCCCGACCGATGATTTCGCACTCGTCAACCTGAATGCATCGTGGCGCCCGTTTGCGAACAACGAAAACGTCACATTGCAAATCGCGGGCGAAAACCTGTTTGACGTGACGGGCCGCCGCCACGCCAGTTTCACCAAGGATTTCGTGCCGCTGGCCGGCCGCAATGTCCGGGCCAGCGTGCGTCTGAGCTTCTGACCCGATGGCGAGCCCCTGTGACGGGGGGCTCGCCTCTGTCGATATCGGATCCTATTTCTCCAGACTAAACGTCAATTCTGCATGTTCCTGAAGCCTGTCGACCAGCGCTTCGCCCAGGAACGACCCCGGAGTGCCCACGCCGCCCGGTGCATCGCTGTTCAACAGGCCCATTGCGGTTTCGGTGATCATCCGGCTGGTTGAGCCATAACCGGGATCATATTTCCCCTTGACGCTGTAGTGCAGCGCTTCTCCTGCACCATCGGGCGCCTCGGCCACGAACACCACGTCATAGAAGCCATTCTCGCGCTCTTCCTTCGTCGGGCCTTCACCCGGCTTGGGAGCCTTGGCACCGAACGGATTTTTCATCATTTCCACCACGGCGTTGGCTGCCGCCTTGCCCGCTTCGCCCGGGCTCGTCAGCATCATTTCATCGTATTGGAAATCGGTCCCATACGGGTGGCCCAAAAGGAAGTTGGTGCGATGCACGTTCTTCGTATTGATCGGCGCCATGATGAACGGCGCGGCCCACTTGCCCAGATCGCTTTCATAGGTCGGGATCATGCCCGAAGGCTGGCTTGGCCCGTCAAAGCCGGGGGCGAGCGCGAACGGATCGCGCAGGATGTTGATGATCGCAGGCTTCTTCGCCGCCGCCTTCATCGTCGCCCCCAGACTGGCGGCGGTTCCGCCGGAAAACGTCCCCGCCATCGCGCGCACGCGGCCCCGGATACGCTTTGCCGGTTTGCCGAACCGCTCTTTTGCGGCCTTTTGCGTCATCATCACTCCCAGATCGAACGGGATCGAATCGAACCCGCTGGAAAAGCAGATGCGCGCTCCGCTGGTGCGGGCGTTGTCGTGATGCTGGGCAATCTTTTCTGCCATCCACGCCGGTTCGCCGCACAGATCGGCATAGTCGGTGCCGGTGGAGACACATGCGGCGACGAGTTTGTCACCGTAAAGCTGATACGGCCCGACAGTGGTGATTACGACCTTGGTGCGGCGGCACATCGCCTCCAGCTCGCCCAGATCATCGGCATTTGCCACGACCAGCGGGGTGGTTCCGGGCGCACCGATTTCGTCGCGCACTTCTTCCAGCTTTTCCAGATTGCGTCCCGCCATTGCCCATTTCGGGGCGTTGGCGGACGAACCGTAGTGATTGTTCAGATATTCCGCGACCAGCCGCCCGGTGTAACCGGTGGCGCCATAGACGATGATGTCAAATTCGGGTTCAGCCATGGGTTCTCTCCTTTGTCCCTGCAATGAGCGACCGCGGCTGCCGTGTCAAAGCGCCATTCCATCCCCGGTTGAAGGCACGGTTGCGGGCACGCCTGACACACCTGACACACTGTTCAGGAGAGGAAAACCGTTCGGCCGGGAAGCCTCGCGTAAACGGGCGCTGTGGCAGGTTGGTGGGGCGAGGGATCGGGCGCATGGCACGCAGTATATAGCAGCCAAGCGGCGAGTAGGAAAATGGACTTGCGGCAGGAGCGGGAGGGGGAGCGGCAGGTGATCGGCCGCCGGTGTCGAGATTCTGCCGCGTAGCGCATGCTGGTGCCTTCCGTAGAGGGAAGAGTTGCCGGTGGCTGTGCGGCGCCCGAATGATCGCACTCCTTCACCACCGCCGAACCGCCAATCCAGCAGGCCCGTCAGCTCTTGGGTAAGCGCAGGTGCCACAGGCAGGGCCGGGATTGCGGTGTTTTTTTCGGAGTTGCTCCGTGCCAACCCCGCTGCGACCAACTTCGCCTGCGGCTCAGTAAGTCTCGCTCCCCTCCCGCTTGCGGGAGGGGTCGGGGGTAGGCCAGAGCGATGACCGCCTTAAGTTCGTTAGCTGCCCGTCTGCTTTTAGCAGCCGTCGCACCCGGCTGCTATGTCGCGGATTGGGTGGAATGCGGAAGGTCTGGTTTCGTTCGAACAGCACAGATAATTGAGGCAGATTTTGATGAAAACTAGCAGCGGTTCATCGCCGGTTATGGGTAGTTGGCCGAGCAGACTCTAACACTGTTATTTGTCGTGCTGCGCTGGCTAGCTCGGTGCAGCTGATCAATTACGGGGATACCACATGTCGCGTCGTACCAGTTTGATCGCAGCCGCATTTGCGCTCATGACGGCGCATACCGCTGCTGCGCAGGCACCCAATGAAGCAATTGTAGATTCACCTTGGCCCACGTGGCACGGGAACACGTTTCGGCAAGCGTCGACCGATTTGCCTGGCCCGCGATCGGTGCGGCCCGATGTACAGATCAGCAGCTTCGAAGCGGATGCAGAGGGCGAGATGGGGACATCGCCGTGGCATATCTTGTCAGACCGGCGGTACGCTAATTCAAGAACGGCACGCACCCTGTGGGGCGTCTCGTTGCAATATGTCTACAAATATGAGGTCGACGGCGACCGCTTCCGGTTTGTCGACCGGGAAAAGATCAATGCCTTGCCGATATCGATTGGCTGGAATTTTCACGTTCTGGCCGACGGTAGGGTACTGGTACCGAACACAAACGGTATGCGTCTGGGGTCAAATCGTGAGTGCCGAGGACGGCATCCCTCATTCCTGATTTACCGTGACGGCGCAACCAGCGACTCTCAGCTGAGCTGCGTCGGCAAGTTCGAATTCTCACCAACTGTCGTCGAGCAGGCGTGCGGGTTTCGTGATGTAAATGCGCTGAGCACCCCGATTTTCAGCGATGTCTTGCATGATGGCAGCATAGCTGCACGGGTGGTGCGGCGCGCAAGAGGTGAAACAGAAACCTATATTGCCGTAATCGACAACGGGCTTACCCGTATTCGAAGCTGTACGCGGGCCTTTGAGGGCACGCAGAGCAATGCAAGTCCACTCGAACGGTTACCGAATGGCGGTACGCGAATTTACGTTCCGACCGACACCACGATAGTGGCATTCGATTATGACCCGGCCGCCGCCGCCGTGAAAAAATCTGGTGAGGTCGCGATCGCTTTTCGGGCGAGGACCGGTACGACACCCACCTTGGTCGAAACGGGCAATCGTCGCTTCTTGGTCGTGGTCGACGCCCAGTGCGCGGTGGATAATGTCTTTCGCGGCACGATCAGCTGCGACACCGAAAATACCGCACCTTCGGCTCTGGTCGCGATCCCCTTGCCGCTTGGGTCGGGGCAGACGATACGCACTGAGTTGCCCGCCTATATCACAACCGTAGAGAACTCGCCGGCGGCAAGCGGCGCCGATGTCGTAGTAGCCAATTATACGGGCTACACGCCCGACGGGCCGCGCGATGGCCGCCGCGAACGGGCAACGGGCATTGTTAAGCTGCGATGGAATGAGGCGGACGCTCGCTTCATGATTGCATGGGAGCGTCCCGACCTCCAGATCAGCGGCGTACCCACCATTAGTCGCGCGACTGGCCTGGTCTATGGTTCGGGGAGCGAACCGGATCGCCAGACCTATTTCTACGGTTTGCGATTGAGCGACGGCGCAACCGTTCAGCGTACCAACGTCGGGGCAAGCTACCGGATTAAGAAGCGCGCCGGTATTTTCGATGCCGGCAACAATATCATCATCAATGATGACGGGTCGGCCATATGGCCCGGCGGGGAGTCACTTGTACGGATCCGCGACCGCTAATGCTCTTTTTGCTGGAGTTGAGGCATGATGGAAACGCGGTAAGAGGCGCTTACACAAATTAGGAAAACACAGAAAGCTGGCTTTCGAGTTTCGGGTTTGAACCTGCAGAGTTCTCCGGATTAGTGGCAAGAATGGGGTCGTTAGCCGAACAGCGGCTTTTTTCCGCCGCTGAGCGAAAGCCGTCGTTCAAATCCCGGCTGCTTCGTCCCTACAGCCTCGGCAGTGTCACTCCGCGCTGGCCCATGTATTTGCCGGCGCGATCCTTGTAACTCGTCTCGCAGCGTTCATTGCCTTTCAGGAACAGGAACTGGCACGCGCCTTCGTTGGCGTAGATCTTGGCGGGTAGCGGCGTGGTGTTGGAGAATTCGAGCGTCACATGCCCCTCCCAACCCGGCTCCAGCGGGGTGACGTTCACGATGATCCCGCAGCGCGCATAGGTGCTTTTGCCAAGGCAGATCACCAGCACATCCTCGGGCACGCGGAAATATTCGACCGTGCGCGCCAATGCGAAGGAATTGGGCGGGATGATGCAGACATCGGTTTCCCGGTCGACAAAGCTGCTGGGATCGAAGTGCTTGGGATCGACCACCGCGCTATCGACATTGGTGAAAATCTTGAATTCGGGCGCGACGCGCGCGTCGTATCCATAGGAACTGAGGCCATAGGAAATACACCCCTCACGCCGCTGCGCCTCCACGAACGGCTCAATCATGCCGTTGGTTTGTGCCTGAGCGCGAATCCACTTGTCTGAAAGAATGGCCATGCGCGGTTAATTCCGCAAAGCAGCGACCGGAGCAAGTCACGCGCAGCCTTTATTGGGGGAAGCCGAACTACGCATCGACGATCCTTAGTCGACAAGCAAAAGACCTATGTTGTGCGATTGCCAAGTTGTCTGAGTTTGCGTGCCTGAAACGCAAACCGTGCCGCATCACCCACATCGCCCTGGAAGGAGGAGTTCACTATCCCGCCAACGACCGAACCGACAATCGGCACGACCATTCCGGCGCGGCTGCGGAAACTGGTGAAGGCAATTGCCCGCGAAATGCGTTCTACAACCTGATCCACTATCGGAGTGATACCATCGTGCTCCGGCTGGACGAGCGCCCCATTGGGATCGATGCCCGCTTCGAGATCGGCAATACGCTGACTTCGCTCTTCAAGCACATCGAGCGCAGCAAGCTCTAGAATCTGGAGCCTGAAAACCTTTTCCGCCGCTCCTTCACCATCGAAACCATACGCGCGGCCCGTGTCACGGATCGTGCGCAGCGCGATTGCGACGGTCGCAGGGATATCGGCGCTCATGGAAAGCGCACCGCCCAAACCGGCTGCCGCGCCGGTCGAGGCACTGATTCCGCGTGCGAGACGCGCAACCTTCTTTGCCGCCCGATGCGCAGCGTCCAGATCATCTGTGTCATGCGCAAAATCAACCATTGGCGGCACGCTGACCGCACGATCCAGCCCTTTCAGCACGCCCTCCACCAGACGATCCGGTACAACGCTGGCTATGGCTTTGCCAAAGGGGTGGGTCAGCCGCTCAATACCGCGACCAAGGGTCGACGGAGTTTTCTGGCGGAATGTTTCCTGTTCTTCCTGAATATCCATACTGTATCAATCAGCCGGGGGAACAGACGTTCCCGGCGATCAATACTACCTTGCATCTCACGGCGATTTTGCTTTCTGGCGGGATCAACGCAGCTGGCTGTCCTTGCTTCCGCGGCGATTGAACCCGACACTGGAGCGTGCCTTGTCCCGCCCGGCCTGACACGCGACGCAGGTTTTTGTGCCGGGAAGGGCCGCGCGCCGCGCCTCGGGGATGGTTTCGCCGCATTCGGCGCAGTATTTCGCGGCTTCGCCCACAGGCATATCGCTGCGCGCGCGCTTAACTGCGTCGGCAATCGTATCGTCAATCTGATCCTGCACAGCGCCATCGCGTGCCCATCCACCTGCCATCACGCCATCCATATTCGTTGATAGGACATGGCTGTAATTTCGGAAGCACAGGCGCTTTTTGCAAGGCCGCAAGGCAAACGGCCCAAAGTCGGGAGCCGCCTTTACGGCAGCAAGGTCATTTGATTGACGTGGCACCCAGTTGCGGGTTCATTGCGGTGACGTGGTTGAGCCACGCCTTGGGCTTGCGCAGCATGTTTTTGGGATATTCCACCTTCACGCCGAGCAGCTGCGCCATGCGGCCCACAAAGTGGATGCAATTGCGCGTTTCCAGATCGTAATACTTGCCCGGCGCGGTCTGCCATTTCTTCACCTCTGCCACGATCATGCGATATTGCGCGTCGGTCAGCGTCATGGAGAAATGGCGGTTGGTGTTCTTCACATTCTTTTCGCTTTCGGCCAGCACCTTGTGCTCCACCGGGCCAGCCAGCACGGCAGGGGTCGCGTTTCGGGCGGAAAAGCCGTAATTCTCGTTCACGCGCGCGCCGGTTTCCTCCAGCGTCCCCTCCAGCACGATGAAGGTGTGGGGATACCGGCCCCAGAAAACGTTGCCGTTAAAACTGTGGAAGTGGATTTGTACCTCGGCCAGCGCGGGGCCGGACCATAGGAGCGCAAAGAGCAGGACGAAGTGCTTGATGAATCGGGTCATGGACGCGGTTTATTGCGTGATGTTGGCGGGATCGCAAGGGGTTAGAGAAAGCCCGATCACGATGCCAGCAGGCTGGCATTGCCTCCCGCCGCTGTGGTGTCGATACAGGTCACGCGCTCGGTCGCGAACCGGGCGAGATAGTGCGGGCCGCCTGCCTTGGGTCCGGTGCCCGAAAGGCCCTCACCGCCGAACGGCTGGCTTTCCACGATCGCGCCGATCTGGTTGCGGTTGACATAGAAATTGCCGACCCGCGCGCGCGTCTGAACGAACCGCCGGGTGGCAGCGATGCGGCTGTGCAGGCCCAGCGTCAGGCCGTATCCGGTGGCGTTGATGTCCGCCACCACCTGCCCCAAATGGTCGGCGGCAAAGCGGCAAACGTGCAGCACCGGCCCGAAGTTCTCGCGTTTGAGATCGAGGATCGAATCCAGTTCGATAATGGTCGGCGCGACGAAGCAACCCTCCGCGGTTTCAAGGGGCAACGGCAGGCGCCACACGGTTCGGTTGTTCTGCTGGCGCCGGGCGACGTGGCGTTCCAGCGCGGCCTTGGCATCTGGGTCAATCACCGGGCCGACATCGGTGGAGATCAGCGCGGGGTCGCCGACATGCAGCGCCTCGAACCCGCCGCAGATCATCTCCAGCATGGCGTCGGCCACGTCGTCCTGCAGATACAGCACGCGCAGGGCGGAGCAACGCTGGCCTGCGCTTTGGAACGCGCTGGCGAGCACATCGCGCACCACCTGTTCGGGCAGGGCAGAGCTGTCGACAATCATCGCGTTCTGCCCCCCGGTTTCCGCGATCAGCGTCGCTATCGGCCCGTCGCGCGCGGCCAGCGTGCGGTTGATCGCCTGCGCGGTCTGGGTCGATCCGGTGAAGGCGACCCCTGCCAGCGCCGGGTGCGCGGTGATCATCTGCCCGACATCGCCCGCGCCCGGCAGCAATTGCAGCGCCTCTGGCGGGATGCCTGCCTGATGGCACAGCTTCACTGCAAGCGCGGCGATCAGCGGGGTCTGTTCGGCGGGTTTTGCAATTACGGTGTTGCCCGCCGCCAGCGCGGCCGATGCCATGCCGATGAAGATTGCGAGCGGAAAGTTCCACGGCGATATCGTGGCAAATACGCCGCGACCGTGCATCGACAGCGTGTTTTCCTCACCCGTAGGGCCGGGCAGGATCATCGGCGCGGCAAACTGGCGGCGCGCCTCGCTGGCGTAATAGCGCAGGAAATCCACCGCCTCGCGCAGTTCGGCAACGCCATCGGGCAGCGTCTTGCCCGCCTCACGCGTGCACAGCGACAGGAATTCGTGCGTATGCGCCTCGAACAGGTCGGCGGCTTCTTCGAGCAGCAGCGCGCGGCGCTCTCCGCCCAGCGCATCCCAGCCGGGCTGGATCTCGGCGGCTCTGGCAAAAGCGGCGTCCACCTCGGCCTGCGTCGTATCGCGGCGGGTACCAACCTCGCGCGCAACATCGTGCGGCATGGTGATGGGCGCGACTTCGCCCGCGTTATCGCCGGGGAAAGTCGGCTCCGCGCTCCAGCGCACCTGTTCCAACTGCGCCAGCCGCGCCAGCAACGGGTCAAGCACCAGCGGATCGGACAGGTCCACCCCGGCGCTGTTCACCCGGCGGCCCAGAATATCGCGCGGCAAGGGGATCGCCGGATTGCGGCGTGGAGATAGTGACGCCAGCTCTGCCACCGGATCGCCCACCAGTTCCGCGGCGGCAATATCGGCATCGCCCATGCGATTCACAAAGCTGGTGTTGGCCCCGTTTTCCAGGAGGCGGCGCACCAGATAGGCGAGCAATTCCTTGTGCCCGCCGACAGGTGCGTAAATGCGCACCGGGGTCGGCTTGTTGCCCTCCAGCTTGCGCAGGGTTGCGTAAACCTCCTCGCCCATGCCGTGCAGCCGCTGGTATTCGAAAGGACGGTGTCTTTTCTGGCCTACCGCTTCGCTACTTGAGGCCGGGACTTCGCTCATCTGCTTAATCGAGGCGACCGTCAGCGCATTATGTGTTGCGAACGCTGGATAAATGACGTCCGCGTGCTCAAACAACCGCGCGGCGCAGGCGAGGTAGGATACATCGGTCGTCAGCTTGCGCGTGAAAACGGGGTAATCGGTGTAGCCGCCAACCTGCGATAGCTTGATCTCGCTGTCCCAATACGCACCCTTCACCAGCCGCACGAACAGCCGCCGCCCATGCCGCCGCGCCAGCTTCGCGATCCAGTCGCACAGCGGCACCGCGCGTTTCTGATAGGCCTGTATCGCAAGGCCAAAGCCTTCCCAGCGCGAACCATCGGGGCGCATGAACAGCGCGTCGTCCGCCGCCAGCGTCTCGATTATGTCGAGGCTGAGTTCGAGCCGGTCGGCCTCTTCGGCGTCGATGGTAAAGTGAATGTCCGCATCGCGCGCCCTGATCGCGAGTTCGCGCACGATGGGCACGATTTCGTCATGCGCCTGCGCTGCGTGGAGGAACGTGTATTTGGGATGCAACGCCGAAAGCTTGACCGAGATACCGGGCGATCCGCCCACGCCCGCGCCAGCCTCCGCCGCCAGCCGATCGAGCGCGCCCTCATAGGCCAGCCGGTATTTTTCGGCATCGGCAAAGGTCATCGCCGCCTCGCCCAGCATGTCGAAGCTGTGCGTTATCCCCCTTGCGCGTTCGGGGGAGGCGCGTTTCAGCGCTTCGTCGATGGTGCGACCGAACACGAACTGCCCGCCCATGATCCGCATCGCCTGCAATGTCGCCTTGCGGATGACGGGTTCGCCCAGCCGGTTCATGGTCCGCTTCAGCGTAGATCCCATGCCCTTTTGGTGCGCTTCGGGCTGGTCCAGCACCTCGCCCGTCAGCATCAGCGAGAATGTCGCCGCGTTGACGAAGGTGGAGGAGCTTTCGCCCAGATGTTCGCTCCAGTCGATGGTGCCGATCTTGTCCTTGATCAGCGCATCGGCGGTGTCGTTGTCGGGCACGCGCAGCAACGCTTCGGCAAGGCACATCAACGCGATGCCTTCCTCTGTATCCAGCCCGAATTGCTGGAGGAATGCGTCGATCCCGCTGGCCTTGTGCCGCCGCGCGCCGGTGATGAGGTTGATCGCCAGCGCCGCTGCTTCGCCGTGCACGCGCCGTGCTGGGGCGGCCTGTTCCAGCCGCGCGGCAACGCACGCCTCCTCCTCTGCGCGATAGGCGCGGCGCAAGTCGTTGCGGTCGAGGGTGGCGGCGGCATTGCCGGGCAGGTCGGGCTTTGTCACACGAATGGTCACAGGGTCGGGATCGCTTATAATAAGGTGAGTCGGATAATTTGCCGATGTGGACCGGGGCCGCCCCGCTATCAAGGGAATGGTTGCCAGCAGCCCGTTCTCAAGTGTGTGCGGTTGACAAACCCGCGCCGCATGTCAAATTTGTCCGGACAAATATCAGGGAAACCCGTCATGGCCTCCGATCTGCCCCCGCCCTACACCGCACTGACCCGCCACGGCATGTCGCCCCGCACCACCCATGATGAGGCGGCGCGCTTCAACTTCTTGACGCATTTCAACCGCTATCTTTCGGGCAGTATCGGCGCGGGAAACAAGGTGGCTTTTGAAAAGCGCGTCTTGCCCGCCTTTCGCGAAGAGCATGGCCGCGATCCGCAGCACCGCTACGAAATCCGCGACGCGATGAACCGCGATGCGTGGCATCAGGTGTGGTCGGCGCTGAAACGCAATTCGATGGAGATGCGCCAGCATTTCGGGCGGCAGGTTGTGCTGCGCCAGCTGGATGAGCTGGATGGGCAGGCGCGCCAGTATAACGAGCATTCCGGGATGCTGGAGCTGGACCCGGCGATTAAGCAGCCGCCTTACCAGACTGCGGTCGATATCCACTGCCAGCCGGGCGGATACCATGCAGAGGAACGCCCCGGCGATGTGACGGCGGGCGCGAATTACGATGTCGGCCTGTTTGCAACGGTCGGCGGTGCGCTTGGCGGCCTGAACGATGGCGGAGGGCAAGCGGTGGTCAACTGGGCCAAGGCAGAGCGGCCCGACTGGCAGCCGCGGCGGATACTCGATATCGGTTGCACCATCGGGCACAACGCGGTTCCGATAGCGCAGGCCTATCCCGATGCAGAGGTTATCGCGATCGATACGGCGGGCGCGTGCCTGCGGTATGGCGCCGCCCGCGCGGCGTCGATGGGAGTAGCAAACATCAAATTCGTGCAAGCATCGGGTGAAGATCTGTCGCGCTGGGCAGATGGGTATTTCGATTGGGTGCAGACCACGATGTTCCTGCACGAACTGTCGTCAAAAGCGATGCCGCGCCTGCTTGCCGAAGCGCACCGCGTGCTCGCGCCGGGCGGATTGATCCTTCATGTTGAACAGCCGCAATATTCGGACGACATGCCGCTGTTTGAACAATTCATGCGCGATTGGGATGCGTTCAACAACAATGAGCCGTTCTGGTCTGCGATGCATGGGCAGGATCTGAAACAGGTAATGGCCGACGCGGGCTTCGCAAAGGAACACCAGTTTACCGCCGGGGTGCGGGCGGTGGTAGATACCGAAATTTTCCCGCCTTCGCCCGATGACGATGCGGAGGATTTTGGCCGCGCCGCGATCTGGAACGCCTATGGCGCGTGGAAACCTGCGCAAGCGGCACTTGCAGCGTGAGTGAAGATTTCGACTGGGTCGCGCGTTCGGGAAAGCGGGCCAAGGGCAAACGGCCCAAATACTTTGACGACCCCGCACTCGATCGTTTGTATTCGACAGTGCTGGCGATGGCGGCGGAAATCTCCGCGCTGCGTGACCGGCAGGATACGCTCGAACGGCTGCTCGATGAACAGGGCACGGTCAGCCGCGCCGATATCGAGGCGTGGGAGCCAGATCGTGCCGCGGCTGAGGAACGCGGGCTTTCCACCCGCGCCTATATCGCGCGGATCATGCGCGGCTTCCAGCAAGAGGTCGAGGCGATGGAAGCGGACGATCCGCCGGTGATGGATGTGGTGGAGCGGCTTTCGAAAGAATAGTTTTTGCGCCCTGTTTCAAGGATCCCGATACCATGCCAGCCTACATGATCGTCACCGCCGCAATCCACGACCGCGAAGCCTTCATTGCCGGTTATGGCCCGGCGGCAGCAGAGCTGATCGGCATGTTTGGCGGGCAATATCTGCTGCGCGGTCCCGGCGCCGAACTGCTGGAGGGCGAATTCGGCGATGGCGCAAGCATGGTCATCTCAAAATGGCCGACCCGCGATGCAGCCAAGACATTCTGGAACAGTCCCGAATACGCCGAGGTCAAGAAGCTGCGCGAAGGCCTCGCCGATGTGCAGGTGCTCCTGATCGAGGGGCCGGATATCAGTCCAGTATCTGATTAAGCTCGATCAGGATGCCGTCGGGGTCGAAGAAATTGCACCCCATCACCCGAATGTCCGCTCCGCCATCACGCCCCGGATAAACCTGCAGGCGCGGCTCCGCGGTGAAGGCAACGCCGGGCACCGCCTTGGCCGCGGCACAGCGTCCTTCGACATCATCGGTGTTCATCACGATCACCACGTCGCCCGGACCCATGCGTTCGGGATAGTCGCCTGCCGGAATGGCCGGGTCGATCCACTGCATCAGCCCGATCCAGCCAACCCATGCATCGTTCGCGTTGAGCAACACCAGCCGCGCGCTCGCACCCGGCTCGCCTGCGGGAAGGGCAACGCCCGATGTGGTGACATTGGTATCGTAATTGACCTCCAACCCGATGACATCGCGATACAGCGCCAGCGATTTTTCGATATCGCGCACGATAATTGTCGTGCGGCGAACGTCGGTGGGCAGGCGGTTCTTGGGCGCCGTGACGCCAGAAGCGGTCGGAGTGACGGGCGCTTCGTTACCGACCGCGACCACGCAGCCGCTCAGCGCCAGCGCGGCGATGGCTGTTGTGAAAATCCTCATTCGCTTTCTCCCACAACCCCGCTTGCGATCAGGGCATCCGCCTTGTCCGCATCGTAGCCCAGCGCGTTCAGCACCGCGCGCGCATCGCGACCCGGCTTTGGCAAAGTCTGCGGCGATCCGATCCGCTGCCCCCCCATTTCGAGCGGGATCGTGGGCAGTCGGACCTGCGTGCCGTTGTCGAGCGTGACCTCCTCCAGCCCGCCTTCGTTGAGGTGTGGATCATCGAACATGTCCTGCGGCCGCCCGATGAGGGCAAATGGCAGGCCGGTCCCGTCGAGCTTCGCGATCACCTGCGCTGCGGTCATCTTTGCGATCAGCCCGCGGATCGGCGGCAGGATGCGATCTCGCGCGGCGACCCTTGCGTTGTTTTCTTGCAAGCCCTCGTCCGCCCACAGATCGTCAAGGCCAAACAGCTTGCAGAACTTCTCCCACAGGGCATCCGTCACCACGCCGATAAACACCGGATCGTCCGCGGTCTGGAACACGTCATAGATCGCCCAGGCGGATACGCGCGCGGGCATCGGCGCGGCGGGGGTGCCGGTGACGGCGAACTGCGCCATGTGCTGCCCAACGAGGTAAATCGTGGTCTCGAACAGGCTGGCGGTCACTTTCTGCCCGCGCCCGGTGCGGTGGCGTTCCTGCAAGGCGGCGAGGATGCCGATCACCCCGAACAAGCCGCCGGTCACGTCGATCACGCTGGCCCCCGCGCGCAGCGGCTGACCGGGCGGACCGGTCATATAGGCCAGCCCGCCCATCATCTGCGCGACCTCGTCCAGCGCGGTGCGCTGTTCGTACGGGCCGGGCAGAAACCCCTTTTCGCTGCAATAGATAAGGCCCGGATTGGTTGCGGCGCAACTTTCGTAATCCAGCCCCAGCCGATCCAGCGCGCCGGGGCGGAAGTTTTCGACCAGAATATCCGCGCCTGCGATCAGGTCTTTGGCAACGGCCAGCCCGCCCGCGTCTTTCAGATCGAGGCAGATTGACTGCTTGCCGCGATTGTACATCGGGAAATACCCTGATCCCGATCCGCGCAATCGCCGCGTGGCATCCCCGCCAATCGGCTCCACCCGCACCACTTCCGCGCCCAGCCCCGCGAGAATGTGCCCCACGGTCGGCCCCATCACCATGTGGGTGAATTCGACGACCTTTATCCCGGCGAGAGGGGAGGGCGACGTCATGCCGCCACCTGTTGCCCGTTTACACGTTGGTTGTAATCGAGCATCGGTCCGGCATCGGGCGTGAAGCCGTAGAGCGGTTCGCCCGGCAGCGCCTCGGTGAGGATCGTGCGCACCTGAAGCAGTTTTTCGAGGTCAATCCCGGTGTCGTAACCCATCGCGTTGAGCATCAGGACAAGGTCTTCGGTCACCAGATTACCGCTCGCGCCGGGTGCGAACGGACAGCCGCCCAGACCGCCCAGTGAGGCATCGAAAGTGGTGATCCCTTCCTCCAGCCCGGCAACCACATTGGCAAGGCCAAGCCCGCGCGTGTTATGCAAGTGCAGGGTTGTCAGCAAGGCTGCGCCCACCGCGCCGCGCACCTTGCGAGTGAGGCGACGCACCTGCGCGGGGTCGGCATAGCCGGTCGTGTCGGACAGGCTGAACTCCTGCGCGCCCGCCTCTGCCGCAGCCACCGCAAGGCGCACGACCTGATCTTCGGGCACCGCGCCTTCCATCGTGCAGCCGAACGCGGTGGAAAGGCCGACCGCAAAGTGAATACCTGCGCCGCGCGCGATATCCGCCGCCGCTGCAATCTCTGCGAGCATGGCGGGGTGATCCTTGCGCACGTTCTTGATCGAGTGCGTCTCGCTCATCGAAAACGGGATCGACATGGCGTGGACCCGCGCATCGGCAGCCAACTGCGCACCCTTGGCATTGGGCACCAGTGCGACGACGTTCAGGCCCGCGATCCCCTTGGCAAAGGCCACCAGCGCGGGCGTGTCTGCCATCTGCGGCAGCAGTGCAGGTGGCACGAAACTGCCGACCTCGATCTCGCGCACGCCCGCCGCGGCCTCTGCGGCGATCCAGCGCTTTTTCGCGTCGAGCGGCATCACCGCCTTGATGGATTGCAGCCCGTCGCGCGGGCCGACTTCGGAAACGAGGATTTGGGTCATGCGGAATGCTCCAGATACACCCACGGGCGCGACGTACGGTCGGCAGCAGTCCATGCTTCGATGGCATCGTGCTGGGTAAGGGTAAGGTCGATGGCGTCCAGCCCTTCGGCCAGCATCTGTTTGGCTTCCGGGTTGATGGTGAATGGGTGCGCGGTGCCCGCATGGGTGACGGTCTGCGCGGCCAGGTTTACGATTACGTCCTCACCAGCCATGCGGTCCACCACGGCGCGGTCCAGCGAGATAGGCAGCACGAAATTGCGGATGCAATTGCCGTAGAAAATTGGTGCGAAGCTTTCCGCAATGATTGCCCTGATCCCGTATTCGGCGAGCGCCCATACGGCGTGTTCACGGCTGGACCCGCAACCGAAATTGGCCCCGCCAGCGATGATCTGCGTATCCCGAAACTCCGGCTTGTTGAGCGCAAAATCGGGGTTCTCGATCCGCGCATCGACGTTTGAGTAACGCCACGGTGCAAACAGTCCATCAGCCAGCCCGTCGCGCCCGGTGGATCGCATTTCACGGCTGGGGATGATCGTATCGGTGTCGATATTGTCGATCATGATCGGAGCTGCGCGCGCGGTGAGGGTGGCGGGAAACGCGTTCATGCCGCCGCCCCTGTATTGGCACGCATGAACTCACGCGGGTCGGCTATGACGCCCGCAATCGCGCTGGCAGCGACGGTTTCGGGAGAGGCGATATGGGTGCGGATGTCGGGGCCTTGCCGCCCCTCGAAATTGCGGTTCGTGCTGCTGATCGTGCGCGATCCCTCGGCAAAGCCCTCTCCACCTGCGTAAAAGCACAAGGAGCACCCGCTCATCCGCCATTCGAACCCGGCAGCCTCGAATACCCGGTCCAGCCCCTCTGCCTCGGCCTGGCGTTTGACCGCCATCGAACCGGGCACGACCAATGCCTTTCGCACGGTGGGCGCGATGCGCCGCCCGTCCAGAATGCTCGCAGCGCGGCGCAGGTCGGAAATGCGGCTGTTGGTGCAACTGCCGATAAACGCAGCGTCGATCGGGGTGCCCGCCAACCGCGTGCCCGGCGCAAGGCCGATGTAATCATGCGCGCGCGCCGGGCCGTGCGGGATGGCGGCATCAATGGCAATGGTGTGTTCCGGGCTGGTCCCCCAGCTGACCATCGGTGCGATGGCGCTGGCGTCGATCTCAATCTCGCGGTTGAACGCCGCATCCTTATCAGATCGCAGGCTTGCCCAGTGCGGATCGGTAAAATCTGCGGGCGCATAGGGGCGACCGCCAAGGTAATCGTAGGTCTTCTGATCGGGCGCGATCAGACCGGTCATGGCGCTGAATTCGGTCGTCATGTTGCACAGGGTCATGCGCGCTTCGATGTCGAGCGCGCGCACGGCCTCACCGGCAAACTCGACCACATAGCCCGCTGCGCCGCCTGCGCCGTGGCGCGCGATCAGCGTCAGTATCATGTCCTTGGCGCTGACGCCTGCCGCCAGAGTGCCGGTAAAGCGCACGCGCATGGTGCCGGGCCGCTCCATCCGCAACGTGCCCGTGACCATTGCGTGTTCCGCCTCGGAACTGCCGATGCCCCATGCCAGTGCGCCGAACGCCCCTTGCGTGCAGGTGTGGCTGTCGGGCGCTACCAGCGTGAGTCCCGGAAGCACGATGCCCTGTTCGGGAGAGATCACGTGGACGATGCCCTGATCGCGATCGTTCACGTCGAACAGCGTGATACCGGCAGCGACGCATGCAGCACGGGTCTGCGTGATAAAACCTTCTCCGCCCGGCATCAACGTGCCATCCGTGCGACCGGGGCGGGTGTCGACGATGTGATCCATCACCGCGAACACGCGAGCGGGATCGCGCACAGGGCGGCCCATTTCGGCCATCCGGTTCAACGCCGATGCGCCGGTGCGTTCATGCAGGAACACCCGGTCAATCGCAATCAGCGACGCACCGCCAGAGGTCCTGGCAACCTCGTGCGCGTCCCAGATCCGATCAAACAGCGTGTGTCCCATATGTTTCGCGTGCTCTCAGCTATTCGCCGCCATCTCCGCATCAATCGCGCGCCAGTCACTCGTCACAAAGGTTTCCTGTATCGCGGTGCGCGTCTCCAGCATTCCGTTGCGGATCCAGTGCCAGGTGCGGCAACGGTTCTGGCCGTCATCCGATATCTGGATCTGCTCGTACAGGTAAAGCGACGGGTCGCCTGTGCGCTGCCAGTACAGCATCATCGTGCGGTTGTATTCGTCCAGCGGGACTTCGGCGGCCCATCCCTGTATCAGATCGTTGTCCCACCAGATGCGCCCGTCGCGATAGGTCGCGGGAAAATCGCGCACTTCTGTTTTGCCATCAGGCCAGGTGTAGTGATTGGTCTGGTGATAGGGAATGTCGTCCTCGCCCGTCATCCGGCACAGCAGGCGGCTGGCGTGCTCATCGATCTTTTCGTTGTGCGCGTTGAAATAGCTGTAGTTGCCGTCCCACACACCCTCGTGGCGGGCAAGCAACGGCATGCGTTCGGAAAATTCGGCAAAGGTCGTCATGGGGTATCTCGCTTTCGGTCAATCAGGAATTGGTGCCAGCGCCGCGCGGCATCGCCTGCACGGATGCGGGCGCGGGCGCGGGCGTGAAGGGCAGCGGGATCGAGCCGCGCCGGATCGAGCGGGACAGCGTTGGCCGCGCTCGCTTCATACCACGGATCGAAGAATACTTCCGCGCGGGCGACGGCCCATGCGCGCTGGAGATATAGGCCAAACCGGTCGGGCGTCATGTCGGGATGCGCGAGTGGGGGCGCGCCTCTGGGAATAATGGGCCAGCGGATGTCGCTGGCGTTGAGGGCTTTTGCGGTGGCGGCGATGGTGGCGGCAAAGTCCGCGCTTGGGTCCGACTGGCCGTGGCCCGGCACGTCGATGGCGATGGTGCCGGGCGCGGGCTGCGCCATTTCGCCCGCCGGTCCGTGCAGCACCAGCGTGCCGCCATGCTCGCCCTTCCAGTGGATCAGGCCGCTATCGAGCGCCAGCCAGCCTTCGCCCTCGTCCTCTGGCAGGGTCGGTGCATTGCCAGTCGCGCCTTCCAGCAGGAACGCAAGGCTCACCGCCTGATGATCGGCGGGGGTCGCGACTTTCTGCGCGCGCCAGTTTGCAGGCATTGTCCCCAACCGATCTATGTGTGCCTGCAAGGGATCGCCGTCATACGCGGTGATCAGGCACGGCGGCACATCCGGGCCCGGCGGCGGAATGTCACGCGGCGCGCGCAGCACCGCGCCATAGCCCGCGCGATACGCATTGCCCGCATCCAGCATCTCCGTCACCGCCTGCGCCACGCGAGACACATCGGCATGGGCAACGCTGAGCCGCGCCTCCTCGCGGGTGTCGAACCACGGGAACACCCAGCTTTGTTCCATCATCCGGTTCCACAGCCAGGTGAGGTGTTCGCCGTAATCGGAGGGCAGGAATTCGGGCAGATATTGCTCCCCGAAAATACGCATCTCTTCCGGCGTCCAGATCGCATAGCCGCCGATGGCAAGCCGTTGGAAGCGGTGAGGATGCCGTTTGAGAGCGGTGACGAGGATGATTCCGCCCGAATGGAAGCCATAGGCCGCGCATTGATCGACCCCCAGTGCATCCAGGAAGTCGCACAGACCATCCGCAAATGCGTCAATCGGGGGTGCCGGGTCGCTCAAGGCCTCGCTCTGGCCAAACCCTGGCGTATCAGGAGCAATGCAGGTGAAGTGTTCGCCCCATTGCTGCATCAGGGCGGCGTATTCGGCGCTGGAGCGCGGGCTTTGATGCACCATCAACAGCATCGGGCCTGCGCCGCAGCAGCGATAATGCATCCGGCGCGCGGGCTGTGCGTGCGTCGCGGGGATGGTAACGACGTGCCGGGTTATAGTGCGGTTCAAAGCAGCCTCAAGTTGTCCGGACAAATTATGCTCGACAAGCCTCTACCCCGCAGCTTAGGGTGTTGTCAAAGAGCTTGAACAACGAGGCATTGAATGAGCGATTGGGTCGGCACAAAAATGGTCGAGGATGGCAAGACCGCGCGCGAATTGTTCGAAGCGGTGATGGCCAATCCCGAACGCCGCAAGTTCGGCTTTGGTGAAAAGCTCGCCATTGTGAATGTCGATGTGCAGCAGGCCTATACCCGCACCGATCTGTTCAGGACCGCGTATGAAACCGATCCGCGCCAGATCGAACATATCAACACGATCAGCGCGCTGGCGCGCGCGCGCGGGATGCCGGTTATCTGGAGCCGTGTGGCGTACAAGGATGATGCGGGCGATGCCGGTGTGTGGGGCACGCGCACCGACACCGAGGATAGTCTGCAAAACATCAGATACGGCAGCGAACGCCACGCTTTTGATCCGCGCTGCGACATTCAGCCCGATGATCTGCAATTCACCAAACGGATGCCCAGCGCCTTCTTCGAAACGCCGCTGGCGAGTTATCTAACGTTCCACCGCGTCGATACGGTGGTGGTCACGGGCGGAAGTACATCTGGCTGTGTGCGGGCAACGGCGGTCGACGCGCTTTCCCACGGATATCGCGCCATCGTTCCGATAGAAACCTGCGCGGACAAACATGAAAGTTATCATTTCGCCAACCTCACCGATCTGCAACTGAAATACGCCGATGTTGAGCCGGTGCAGACCGTCATCGACTGGCTGGAGGCGCGATAGGCCATGCACGAAGGCGCGCCCGATCCGGGGCTTTACGATTACGATCCCTATCGCGGCCGCCCACAGCTGGTCTGGCCCGGTGGCAAATCATGCGCGGTGTGGATCGCGCCCAATCTGGAATATTACGAAATCGATCCGCCCATCGGCCCGCATCGCAAACCGTGGTCGCGGGCGCACCCCGATGTCGCGGGCTTTTCCTATCGCGATCATTCCAACCGCGTTAGCCACTGGCGGATGGCCGATGTCATGTCGCGGCACGGCTTTCCCGGATCGGTCAGCCTCTCGGTCGCGCTGTGCGATCATCATCCCGAAGTCGTCGCCGACGGGGTCGCGCGCGGGTGGGAGTTTTTCAGCCACGGGATATACAACACACGTTATTCCTATGGCATGACCGAGGAACAGGAGCGCGCGATCATCGAGGATTCGATTGCCACGGTCGAGCGCGCCACCGGTCAGCGTATTCGCGGCTGGCTCGCGCCTGCATTGACTCACACGCCGCGCACTCTCGATCTGCTGGCGGAGTATGATTTTGCCTACACCTGCGACCTGTATCACGATGATCAGGTGCAGGCGGTGAAGGTCGCATCAGGCAGCCTTGCTTCGATCCCCTACAGTCTTGAGGTGAACGATCACTATGGCTTCAACGTCTATGGCATGTCTGGCCGCGAATATGCCGATTGCGTGATCCGGCAGTATGAGCGGCTGGCGGATGAAGGCGAGCGCACCGGATCGGGCACGGTCATGTGCATCCCGCTGCACGCTTATCTGATCGGCCAACCGCACCGCATCGGTCCGTTTGAGGAGGCGCTGGCGCACATCGCCGCGGACCCGCGCAGCTGGAAAGCGCGCGCGGGCGAGATTGTGGATTGGTGGAGGGCGCAGACATGACCTTGCCCGCCGATTACACCTCCTATCCAATGCGGCGCGAAGGGTATGACCACGATCTGTATGCGTGGTCCAACATGCATGACCGTGAACCCGTGATCTGGCCCGATGGCAAATCGGTCGCGGTGTGGCTGTGCGTCAGCCTGGAATGGTTTCCGATCACACCGCAGGACACACCGTTTCGCGCGCCTGGCCACATGGTCATGCCCTATCCCGATTATCGCCATTACACGGTGCGCGATTACGGCAGCCGGGTGGGGGTGTGGCGGATGCTGGATGCGTTCGGCGCGGCGGGGGTGCGCGCCAGTTTCGCAACCAACGCCGCGATTGCGCAGCAGTATCCGCAATTGATCGAGGCGGTGCTGGCCGACGGGCATGAAATCATCGCCCATTCGACCGACATGAACGGCACGATCACATCCGACCTCACCGAAGCAGAGGAGCGCACGCTGATCGCGGACAGCCTTACGCGGCTGGAGGCGGCAGCAGGAGTGAAACCGAGGGGATGGCTCTCTATCGCCCGTTCGCAAAGCTGGCGCACGCTCGATCTGCTGGCCGAACAGGGCATCGCCTACACCTGCGACTGGGTGAACGATGAACTGCCCTATCGTATGAACAATGGTGTGGTGAACCTGCCGCTGAACACCGAACTGTCCGACCGCACGATCATCGCCACGCAGCAGCACAGCGCGCAAGGCTGGGCGCAGACGATGCGCGATGCGTTCGACTGGCTGGCGGCGGAGGCGGCGGGCACGGCGTACACGCAGGGCGGCGGGCGGATGCTGCCGATCCATCTGACGCCCTATATCATGGGGCTGCCCTATCGCATCGGTGCGCTGGAGGAATTGCTGGCAGACCTCTCCACGCGCACGGACGCATGGTTTGCCACCGGGGCTGAGATCGTGAACGAGTGGGTGCGTCAGCAATGACAGTAATGAAAGCCCGCAATCCGCGCACCGGCGCGCTCGATTATGAATTTGCCGCCAGCACGCGCGAGGATATCGCTGCTGAGGCCGCGCGTCTGCGCGCCGCGCAACCCGCGTGGGAGGCGCGGGGGCCAGAGGGCCGCGCCGCCGTGCTCAACCGCTTCGCCGACGCAATCGACGCGCACGCCCCCGCCATCGCCGCCGCGCTGACCATTGACACCGGGCGCGGCGCGATTTCGTGGATCGAGGTGCAGAGCGCTGCGGGCAATATCCGCCGCTGGGCCGCGCGCGGCCCGCAATTGTTCGCCGCACTGGATCGCGGGCCAAGGGCCTCGGCAACGCCGGGGATCGAGATTGTCACCCGATATTCCCCCTTTCCGCTGTTTGGCGCGATTGCGCCTTGGAACTTCCCCGTCATCCTCAGCCATATCGACGCCGTGCCCGCGCTGATGGCAGGGTGCGCCGCACTGGTGAAACCGTCCGAAGTCACGCCGCGCTTTGTTGAACCGATGCGCGCTGTGCTGGCGCAGGTGCCCGAATTGCCGCTTGGCTATGTGATGGGCGGACCGGACGTGGGGCAGGCCCTGATCGAGGAGGTCGACTATATCTGCTTCACCGGCTCCACCGCGACGGGTCGCAAAGTGGCGGAGGCTGCCGCGCGCCAGTTGAAGCCGGCCAATCTTGAGCTGGGGGGCAAGGATCCGATGATCGTCACCGCCAGCGCCGATCCCGAATGGGCGGCGGGTGTGGCGCTGCGATCCTCCATCGTCGCGACCGGGCAGGCATGTCAGTCGATCGAGCGGATTTACGTCTCCAGCAACATCGCCGAACCCTTTATCGATGCGCTCGTCGCGGGCGCGCAGAGGGTCAAACTTACCTGGCCCGACGCCAATGCTGGCCATATCGGCCCCTTCATCTTCCCTCCGCAGGCTGCAAAGGTTCAGCAACAGATTGACGAGGCGGTGGCCAAAGGCGCGCAAGTGCGATCGGGGGGCAAGGTCGAAGAGCTGGACGGCGGGCAGTATCTGCGCCCGACGGTTCTCACCCATGTGACGCCAGACATGGCTGTGATGCGAGAGGAGACGTTTGGCCCGGTCCTGCCGGTCATCGTCTATGACGAGATGGAAAATGCCATCGCTGCGGCGAATGACACCCAATATGGCCTGTCCGCCGCCGTGCTTTCGGGGTCGCTCGAAGAAGCGGCGGAGATTGCAAACCGGCTGGATGCAGGCGCGATCAGCCTGCAGGACGGTGCGCTCACCAGCATGGTCGGCGATGCGGCCAACCAGTCGCGCAAGGGCAGCGGGCTTGGCCCCAGCCGGATGGGCGACACCGGAATGCTGCGGTTCCTGCGCGAACAGGCGCAAATCCGCCAGATCGGCACGCCTTTGCCGATAGACGCTTATCGCGAGGGAACGGTCGGCGGATGAACAACCGCGCTGCCCTTGCCACCGCCATGCCCGCCATGCTGGCGCATGAGGGCTGGTGGGACGGTTGGTATCGCCACCTCGATTGTGACGGCACTCTGATCGACGCGCACAAGGTGAAGACGCATTGCGAATTTCCCGAGAGCGGCGACTGCCACTACATTCAGCACAACTGGCTGAGCTGGGACGATGGACGCACCGCGACCTATGAATTCGGCGGCACTCTGAGAGGGGATCGGCTGTTCTGGGACACCGACCGTTTCAGCGGATATTGCTGGCAGACGAGCGAGGCCACGCTGATGCTGAAACTTGACCGGGTGGACGAACCGGGCGCTTACTACAACGAAATGATCAATTTCGCGCCCGATGGGCAAGGCCGGATGCGCACCTGGCAATGGTTCAGAGATGGCAGGCCGTGGAAACGCACCTTGTGCGATGAATACAGGATCGAGGGACCATGATTTTTGCCGCGCTGCCGCTGCTGCTTCAGGGTGTTGCCCCCGGCGCCGCGCCGCCGCCGCCAGCCTCCACCTGCGATGCGCCCGTGTACATGGTGGTGGAGGGCCGCACGCTCGACCGGGCGCGCATGGGCCAATACGCCAAGGCTATTGCCGACAGCGAACTCTATCAGAAACTGGGCGGCTATTACGTCACCATGCCGCGCCCGATTGAAGTGTTCGAGGGCGAGCTTGCGCCCGATTACGTCAATCTCACCGTGCGATTTCCCTGCATCGAGAACGCGCGGATATTCTGGAACAGTCGCGTCTATCAGGACCATATCCGCCCGATGCGTCTCAATCCCAGCGCGGGCGATTACCGCGTGACGATCTATGCCGAGGCACCCTTGCGCGAAGATATGGCCGGGCGGGTAGGCGATGCGCGCTATCTGGCAGATTTTTCCGAACCCCAAATTGCTCAGGTCAGCCCACGCGTGGTCGGACGTGACGCCAAAGGAGACGCACCATGACCGTTGAACTCCAGCACCCGATGAAGGCCGATGCGACGCCCGATGAAATTGCGCGCGGGCGGTTCGTTTCGGGGATACGTAGCCTGATCCTCAACGATCTCGCTGCCGATATGCGCCGCGCCTATGATCGCCGCGCCGCGCCAGCATATCGCAACAAAATCGGCCGCGATCCGGCAACCAGTCGCGATGCGCATCAGGCGCTGCGCGGCGATCCCGCCTTCAACATCTATTCCGCGATGCGCGTGCAGGCGCAGAAAATGGTGTGGGCGAGCGTTGCTGACAGTGTCGAGCGCGAGGCTGACCGGCTCGCTGCCGAAGCCGCTGCAGTCGCCGATGCAGACGGTTCGCTGATACTCGATCCAGCACTCGACGTGCCAAAAAACGTTCACGCCATCGACGTGCACCTGATGCCGGGCAGTTACACCCGAGGGGCCGACAGTCTTGAGGCGGGCGCGGTGTACGATCGCGGACTTGCGGTGTTTTCAATGGGGCTGATGGGCGCAAACCTCGACGATATCGGTCTGTCGATGAGCCAGTATGTGAAGCAGCGGTTCCCCGGATTTGCGCCGCGGCGCATCCTCGATACCGGGTGCACCATTGGCCACAACACGCTGCCGTGGAAACAGGCGTATCCGCAGGCCGAGGTAATCGCCATCGATGCCGCACCCGGCCCGCTCGCATATGGGTCTGCCCGCGCAAAGATGCAGGGGCAGGCTGTTCATTTCCGGCAAATGTGCGCCGATGATTTGGCGTTCGAGGATGAAAGTTTTGACATGGTGTGGTCCAGCATGTTCCTGCATGAACTCAGCAAGAAACAGCGCGCCGCTGCCTTTGCCGAGGCGTATCGTGTGCTCAGGCCCGGCGGGCTAATGATCCATATGGAGCTGCCGCCCAACGATCAGATGGGCGCATTCGACGGCTTCTATCTCGACTGGGACAGCTATTACAATAACGAGCCGTACTACAAGGGCTACCGTGACGAAGCGCCGCAAGACCTTTGCACGCGCGCAGGGTTTGGCGATGCGGACTTCTTCGATTTCGTCGTGCCCTCCATCGGCATTTACGGCGAACAGGCGGTGGCCGATGCCGCGCGCGGCGACCGGGCCGAAGGCGTCGGGCAGGAGACGACTGGGCGCCTTGCCGATGGGGTTATGTGGTACGGGTTTGGAGCATGGAAGAAGTGAGCGACCGACTGCGCCCCGAAGATTCGCCGCCAGACCTGTATGACGATCAGGGAAACCCTCGCTTCTTCGCCGATCCGGGGATGGACCGTTTCGTAGCGGTCGTGATGAACCTCGCACAGGAGGTCTGGGTTCAGGAAGAACGCCTGCTTGCGCTGGAAGAGGCGAAATCGGGCGCAGGAATTGATCGTGACGCGAAGGCGAAAGAATTTATCGAACGGGTGTTCGCACCGATCAGGGAGGCGTGACGCGGATGAAGGCATGGGAAATCGGGCCAAGGGGCGGCATTGAATCCTTGCGGCAGGTCGAACGATCCGATCCGGTTGCAGGACCGGGCGAGATTCTGGTGGGCGTCATCGCCGCTGGCCTCAATTACCGCGATCTGATGATCCTGCGCGGCACCTACGGTACCGACCTGCCCGAAACCCGCATCCCGCTGACCGACGGAGTCGGCATGGTGGAAGCAGTGGGAGAGGGCGTAACCGATTTTGTGGTGGGCGACCGCGTTGTGGCGTCCAACTTCGTGGATTGGGATCCCGAAGGCGGCTTCGGCTTCCACATCTTCGGCCGAGACATCGGGGTGTCTATGGATGGCTGGCTGGCGCAAAAGATCGTGCTGCCTGCAAAGGCTGCGATCAAGGTGCCCGATGCGATAAGTGATGCCACCGCCGCGACCCTTGCCGTGGCTGCAGGTACGGTGTGGCACGCAATGGTCGCGTTCGGCGGGGTGGCTGCGGCCAAGCTGGTGCTGGCGCAGGGCACCGGAGGCGTCTCGATATTCGCGCTGCAACTGGCCAAGGCGATCGGTGCGCAGTTTGCGATCACGTCGTCCAGCAATGAAAAGCTCGCCCGCGCGCGGAAAATGGGCGCGGACTACACCGTCAATTACCGCGAACGGCCCGACTGGGCGGCTGCGCTGCTTGAGGCGACCGATGGGCGCGGCGCCGATATTGTGGTGGACACAATCGGCTTTGGCGCTTTGCGTGAGACGCTGGCGGCCACCGGACCTGAAGGACGCATCGGCACCATTGGCGCGTTGTCAGGCGCTGCAAAGGAGCCGGATGATCTTGGCCTTGGCGCAATCCTGGGCAAGAACATCACCATCAAGGGCATAACCAGCGGCCATCGCGGAATGCTCACCGATTCACTGGCTCTGATGGCGGAAAAGGGCGTTGAAACTCTGGTCGACAGCACGTTCGGTTTTGACGATGCGAAGAAGGCCTACGCCCATCTCGAAGGCGGATCGCACATGGGCAAGATCAGGATTCAGGTGCAAGAACGCCGCTCGACACCGCGTACCTGATGCTCAACGATCCAGTTCGACCAGTTCGTATCGGTTCTGCATATACCCGTCGATCGCTCCGCAGACGAAAATATGGTCGTTATCGGCGGTGACCCACATGTCGTAATCGGGGTGAGACTTGCCGCCCATGCCTTCCTCGCTATCGTCGATGAAGCGGAAATGGCGGCACGCGAAAGTGCCTGCCGCAACGGTTTTCTCCGTCTCCCCCACATATTCGAGCATGATAAAAACTTCGCTGATCTGCGGCGGGGTTGCACCACGATGATCAGGCGAGGGGAGGAATACGCGAAGGCGGCGTTTGTGCGGACCCCTGGTGACATCCATGATCCGCGTCAGAAACCCGTCGCCCACAATCGGGTGGGTGCCGAACCCGTCGAATTCGCCGACATTCCCGCGCAGTTCGGAATTGCGCCCGATGGAAGGCCCATGGCTTTCGCACAGGATCGCATCGTCCTGCGGATTGTAGGCCATCCAGCCTGAACCGAGGAATTCGTCCCCCAGCGTGAGGTGCACCAGCAGATTGCGCGGTTTCATGTCGGGGCCGATGTGGCACACGATGTTGCGCAGCACGGTGGGCTCAGGCTCCTCGATCTCGCACTGCGCGCTCATGATCACGGAGCCATCCGCATGGTGCGAAAAGTTGAACCATTCGCGCCCACGCTCGCGCCCGCTCCATTCCGCCTTGGTCGAAGTGTAGCTGATCCGGCCCCGGACGTTGCGGTGTCTCATCGTCAGATCACCCCTGCCTTATCCAGCCGCTCGATCACTTCGGCCTGTGCGCGGGCGAAGTAATCGCGGTCCGGGATAGCGGGCTTGCCATCCTGCATCATCCCGTCGGCCCCGTGGAAAGGTTGCGCGGCGGCGGCATAGGCGGCGGCAAACAAGGCCGGGCGTTGCCGCGCGAGGTAATTGGTCATCGCCGGTGTGCGTCGTGCCTCTCGCAAAGCGCGCAGGTCAATTCCGGCGAACGCGGTGAAGGTCTCGCCATCGCCCGACTGTGCGATCACGCGGCCTTTCCAGTCGACCACCTGGCTGTTCCCCTCCGCACTGGCCAGCGGCATGGCGTTGCCCGAAATCCCCGCCGTATTGGAGGAGACGACATAGGCGAGGTTCTCGAATGCGCGCGCCTGTTTGGCGATATCCTTGTTGGTGGCGATAGGCGATCCGACCTCGCTGGAGGAATGGCAGAATACCTCTGCCCCGCGCAGTGCAAGCGCGCGCGCGATTTCGGGATACAGCACTTCTTCCGATGCAATGGCGGCCAGATTGCCGATTTCGGTCCGGGCGACGGGGAACACCCCTTCGAGGCCATACTTGTCCAGATACGCCTCCCACACGTCATGCGGAGAAGGCGCGAACATCGACAGCAGCCGGCGGTATCGCAGCACCACGTCGCCACCCGGCGCGACGATGAAGCAGGTCTGGAAATAGAAATCGGGGAAGCTTGCGTCGCTTTCATAGGCATTGCCCGCGATGAACATGCCCAGCCGCTGTGCAACGCCGCCCAGTGCCTCGTATTCGGGGCCATCCGCCGCCCAGCCGACGCGGGCGGCGAAATCGGGGATAGAGACGCGCCCCGGATACGAAGTGAAGAGATATTCGGGCAGCACGATAAGCTTCACCGGCTTGCCCGAATATTGCGCGACGAAAATTGCGGAGGTGCGGATCTGCCCTTCGATCCCGGCAATGTGTTCCAGCATGGCGGCGCGCGCTGCGGCAGTATCGGGCAGCTGCTCCAGCGACCGTGCGGTCAATTGCATGGCGATTGCGGAATAATGGGCGGTATCGGTCACGGTTTTCCCTTCGGCAAAGATCGGCGAGCCGCGCGCGGCCAGCGCCGTTATCGCACCTGCTGCGATGGCGCGCCTGCGGTCAAGGTACGGCATGGCGGCGCTATAGCCCCAGCGATCCCGGATTCATCAGGCCGCGCGGATCGACCTGCCTTTTCAGGGCGGTGAGGATATCCCACCCGTTCTGGCTGTGACTGGATTTCAGGGGATAGGATCGCGCAATCTGCAGGTGCACTGCATTTTTTGATGCAAAGATATCGATCACCTGCTGGCGCAGCGACATTACCAGCGCGGTCGCTTCGGGACTGTCGGACATTTTCGGCAGCCGCGCGAGATGATCCGCCTCCAGCGACGCGCGGTGCAGCGGGTTTTGTTCGCCCGGCCAGAAGAAAACCGGCTCAATCAGGCAGGAAGTCCGCCCGGTCGCTGCGATGAGCGCGCCTGTCTCGACCTTCAGTCGCGCCATTTCTGCGGCGTTTCGAGCATAAAGATCCTGAAGGGCATCCCACACCGCGATGAGTTTTGAATGCGGCAGGAACCCGTGGACCGGCACCCACCGCTCCCCGTCGGGCCCTAGCATGGAATTGGGGGGCGGAAACGGGTTGGCGCGCAGGATCTTCGGGATCGAGTTTTCAATCTCGCTCCCACCGGCATGGCGCACGATTGCCTTGATCGCTTGTATATCGGCATCGACGGCACTCAGATGACGGCCCTCTGCGATGCAGTGCAGGCTGAACGGTACGTCGTCGAGGAACCCGCGCCCCGCCATCGCGACCTTCGCGCCTTCCTTCAACGCCTTGAACACGCCGCCCGATTTTGCCTGTTCGCGCACCATGTTGCCAAACTGCCTTGCATCCTTGACGAAGCTGTCACGCTTCATTCGCTGCGCCTGAAGGAAGGGATCGAAGGCGAAGCTTTCCGCTGCCAGTTCGGCCCGCGCAATTGCGCTCATGGCGGTCAGCAACTGATCGTGCCGGGCAAAGCTGAACGATCCATAGGCGAAGGCGGAGGCCTCGCGCACCAGTTTCATTGTCACGCGCGCCTTGACGCCAAACGCACCGCAATCGGCGGCGAACAGCCCGGTGAGATCGGGGCCGAACGGGCGGAAAAACTCCGATCCAGTCGACACCACGCTGCCATCGGCTAGCACGACATCGAAACTGAGCGCGCTGTCCACCGCGCTGCCATAACGTGCGCCCCAAAAAATGCCGTTCTGGCTCATCCCCCCGCCAATACTGGCGCGCAGGCCCGACAAAGTGCCCCATGCCAGCGCGCGCAAGCCGCGCGGTTTCAGCTCTTGCAGCAGCTTTTCCCAACTACACCCCGCCTCCACCGTCACGGTCATGTCGGTTTCGTTGATGTCCAGCACGCGGTCGAGCGAGCGCGTGTCGATAAGCAGGTGCGGTCCGCCATCGTATAGGTATCCGCCGGTGTAGCTCATTCCCCCGCCACGCGGGACGATGGCGATACCTGCGCCGGTTGCGGCGCGAATGCCGGCGGCAAGTTCATCGACGCTGCCGGGCTGAAATACCGCCAGTGGCTGCGCACCCGATTGCAGCACGTCATGGCTGAACAGCGCAAGGTTATCAGCGTCGGTCAACAAAGAGGCGTCGGATACAGCACCGCGTACTGCGCCCAGCAGGTTGTCTGAAACAAGAGTGGCCATCATGCGAACTCCAGTTCGGAGGATGAAGTGCTGGCTTCGGGAAAACTGTCAGGATATCGGCCCAGCAACAACAGCAGCGCTCCCCCAATGACGAACGCGAACAGCGCGACTTGGAGGATCGCGTCATACGATCCGGTGCGATCGAACACCTGCGCATAGACCACCGGTGATGCAGCTGAAAAAAGCCCGAATGGCATGTACAGCATGCCGTAGATCTTGCCGTAGTGCGCCATCCCGAAATACCGGCCCGTGAGATAGGCGATGAGATCGCTTTCGGCGCCCGCAGCAAACCCCAGCAGAAACCCGGCAAGCGCAGCCACCGGGAAGGCAAGGCTATCGCCGAGCAGCAGCCAGGCGGAAATTGCAGGCAGACACAGCAGTGGAAAAGCGACGAAACCCTGCCAGAACCGATCGAGCAGCGCGCCTGTGACCAGCCGCCCTGTAAGGATACCAATTCCCAGAATTCCCATGACACTGGCAGCGGTCTCGCTGTCGATCCCGCGCAGGCTCAGCATGGTGGGCAGATTGATGAAAGCCCCGCCAAACGCGCCCGCGATAAGTGCGATACTCAACCAGATGACGTAGAACCGGTAATCTGACAAAGCCTCTCGCAAGGTCTTGCCGGTCAGGTTGCCGCTCTCCCCTTCGATGCCTCCCGGCCGTTCTTCAGGGCGCGGTTCGCGCAACAGAAAGTAAGCTAGGATCAGCGCGGCGAAGGGGAACAATCCAACGCTGGCGAACATCGCGCGCCAGCCGTAATTTGCGATAACCCACACGGCGACCTTTGGCACGACAATCGCTGCAAAGCTGGTGCCCAGCAATAGTACACCGAGCGCAAGACCGCGGTTCTTGAAGAACCAGAGATTGATCGCGCGGCTCCAGGTGACCGGGGTGGACCCGATGCCGACAATGCCGACCACCACCCACAAAGCGTAGTAGATATATAGCGTGGAAACTTCGTTCGCGGTCGGTGTCAGCGAAATCGCCGCGAACGAAATTCCAAAAGCAAACAGCGACCACAGCGCGACCGGGCGTACGCCATACCGGTCCGCCATCCAGCCAAATACCGGCGCCAACAGGCTGGCAATAACGCCAAAAATGGTGATCGGCAGCAATATCTGAGTTTGCGTCCAGCCGAACTCTGCGCGCAGCGGATCAGGCGTAAAGCCAATGATATTGAAGGGAATGGGGGAGGCTCCGCACATCACGCCCAGCATGGCAGCGAGCAGGACTTTCCAACCCTTTGTAAATTCGCCACCGTTGGAAGTCGGCTGGCCTGTTGGGGTGATCAATGCGCCTCTCCCGGTAACCCTTGCACGATCATGTCGCTGCTTCGCAATGCGGCGCCATGTTGTTGTCGAACCGGGCAGCGTGCGCAAGCACCTCCGCTACACCGACGGGGTCTGTTATCATCGCGTCGTGCCCGGTAGCCAGCTCTGCATAGTGCCAGGTGGGATCATCCTTTGCCTGCGCAGCGACCCATGCGAACTGGGTATGCGGCATCACCGGGTCGGTGCACAGGACATAGGTGCGGTGAAGACCGTCAGAGCCGTCATTGACGAGGGATACGCGATCCAGCCAAGTCTTTAGCGGGTGCGGGGTCAGGCGGTTTGCCACCCACTCGTGCAGAGGGTGGCTTTGTCCGATGCCAAACGCTGAAGGCGGTAATACGGCCATACCGACGCCATCCGGGGCCATGGCGCGCATCGCAGCCTGTCCACTTTCGATTGCCGCGCCGGGGCGCGGTTCGCCATAGCTCAGCATGGTTTCGCCGTGCAGCGGCAGAGCCGCATCGAGATAGACGATGTGGGCGATGCGATGCTTCATCCGGTCCGCGACACCTGTAATCACCATGCCGCCATAGGAATGCCCGCACACGACGACATCGCTAAGGTCGTTGGCGGCAATTACTTCCAGCACATCTTCGATATGCGTTTCCAACCCGATGCCGGGCGACAGCTCGTTTGCCCGCTCTGCCAGACCAGAAAGAGTGGGAGAGAACACGCGGTGCCCGCCAGCTTCGAGCAAAGCACGCACTGGTTCCCAGCACCACCCGCCGTGCCACGCGCCATGGACCAGCAAGATATCGCGCGGGGTGCCGGTCTGGTCAGCGTTAATCGACATCGTAGAATTCCGTCAGGTTGCCATCGGCATCGCGCACCGCGATCATATCGCTGGCAGGTTGGTCGGCCAACGCGGCGACAGGCACGCTGCGCGCCCAGTAGGCAGGCTCTACCCCCTTGCTCTCCAGCATCGTGCGATACCCGGCTAGATCGCGCACGGGATAGCGTACCGACACGATCCCGAAGTTGGGCGGCGAGGCGTGCGCGGAATAATCGCGCCCGGCAAATCCCTCGAACTGCATCAGCTCGATGCGACCATCTTCGCCTCCACCATCTGGACCGGGCAAAACCGGCTGCACCACCGCCGCGCGTCGCACCAGAGTCATCGCGAGATATGCAGGGACCGAAAAATTGTTGGCGCGCGGCTCAGGATCGGTGAACGGCGCATCGAACAACGTTTGCAGCCCAAGCTTGTCGCGATACCACGTGAGGCTGGCGGGCTGATTACGCACCATGCGCATGGCGTTGAACGCTTGACTTAGCGGCCCGACCGGGAAACCTGAAAATGGCGGCGCGCGCCTTTCATACAGTGCGTAATTTACTCCGTGCGGCCCTCGGACCACCACGTTCACCAAATCCGATCCGCCAAAGCTGAAAGCGTAAGGCTCGCTCTCCGCCCACCATCCGCGCGCGATCGCAGCATCGAACATCGCCTGTGCGTTTTTGGTCCGCAGCATGATCGAGAAAATGCCGCCCGTGTCCCATGGCCGCGCGGCAAGCCGGATCGGGCGTTGATTTACAGCACCGTCGAAACGGACAAACCGGATGCATCCGGTTTCTGCCTGCGCGGCACATACTTTGCGGAACACGCCGGATACCGGATCGGGCAACCGCCAGTATTCCAGTTCCTCCCGGCTCAGCGCGCCGCTCGCGACCACGCGCCATCCGCCATCTTCGATCAACCATGCCGTGCTCTTGTCGAGATCGGCAACGCTGACGACTGCCTCAGTCCAAGCGGCGACCCCGAAGTCCTGCACAATTGGCTCCTGCGCCTTGGTTTGCAGGGATATTGAGAAAGCGGTAGCGACAACGCACATCGACGCTGCACCGCGGATCAACGCAAGGTTGAAGGCAGGAAAGATCCGATGCATGAAATCCGCGATACTGCTCCTGCCTCTCTGGTTCTAAAAGTTGATCTTGGCCCGCACCGCCCAGGTGCGCGGGGGATTGAGATAGCTGAACACCGCAAGCGTGCTTTCCACGGCCTCTTCATCCAGACAATTGCGGCATTCCGCGGTTACGGAAATCCCGTTGGCGTGCGCCAGTGTTATCCCGCCGTTGACAATCCAGCGCGCTTCGCTGAACGAACCTGTCACAGGGATTATGGGATCGCCACGGCCCAGCGTGTTGGCTGGGAACACCGTGCCCGACGGCCCGGTTATCGTCTGATCGAACAGGGTCAGTTCGCTGGTGCCGGTTTCGCTATCGCTGCGCCAGTTGGCGTTGGCGAAGGGGGTGAAGGTGAGATCGCCGGCTTCGATGTCATAGCTGCCGCCCACTGCGATCGTGAATTCGGGCGTGCGTACGGGCTCCGCGATCGAGCCATCGGGCGCCACGATGCCGACCCCGCAGGCCGTTGCATTGTCAGCTCCGGTGGCATTGGGGATCAATCCGCCAGCGATCTGCGCAAGACAGGCGGCCTGCTGTGCAGCCACCGATTGCACACCAAATTCGTCCAGCGCAGGAGCGTTCGCATCGATCCGGTATTCATCGTCCTGATAACCGAGCGAGGCAAACAGGTTCAGCCCTTCGACCGGCACCGTAGTCAATTCCACTTCCACTCCGCGATTGCGGTAATCGGCAAAGTTGCGGGTGAGGAACGCCAGCGACCCGTTGTCACGAATGAAGGCGGATGGGGTCTGTAAGCCTTCGACATCCAGCCAGAATGCGGTCACGTTCAGCCGCACGATGTTGTCGAACAGGTCCGATTTGAAGCCCGCTTCGTAGCTCCAGGCGGTTTCCGGCCCGAATGGCAGCAATTCCGACGCCGATGTACCGCGCGCATTCCAGCCCCCGGACTTGAAGCCGCGCGTTGCTGATGCGAACAGCAGGACATCGTCCAGATCATAATTGATTGCAAAGCGGGGGGTGAACAGGTCCACCGATTGCTCGGTAGGGATGGCGCGGCCATTGGTGGCGATCAGGTTTGCGGTGTCGATGCACTGCGATGGCCCGAATTGCGCTGCGGCCCGGCACAGCCCTCCACCGATACGAGCGCGATTATCCCTGATTTCGAATGTTTTTTCCTCGTCGGTGTATCGGATACCCGCGGTCACCGTGAGTTGCTCTGTCAGGTTTACGTCTGCCTGCAGATACCCCGCCCACGCCTCGGCTGTGTTTACGATGGTGCGGTCGGCCAGCACCAGCGGGAAACCGTCAGGCGGGGGCCCGCCCGGTCCGAGGTTCAGTGAAAAGATATCGCCGAAATCAGTGCGGTTGTCTTCGCGGAAGTAATAGACCCCGCCGACCAGGTCGATCAGCCCGTCGGCGATGGAGCCGTTGAATTTTATCTCCTGCGTGAATTGAGTGTGTTCGCCTTCGTTGGCGATGGTGAAGCCGCCGAAGGTAAATCCGGTCACAGCGGGTCTTGGGTTGGCGATGGAAGGCAGCGCGCGGCCATCGGCAAAATCGAGCGCGAAGTCCTGTCCGATATCGACAAAGCCAGTGATGATATTGACCGACCAGTCATCGCCCAGCTCGAATTCGAAGTTGGAGGATATGAAATCCATTGTCGCTTCGTTGCCAAGCCCGAAATTGCCCTTGTCTCCGGTCAGCAGCGGGCCGAACACCGGACTGATGAAGTTGCCGCCTTCGGTCAGGCCGGTGGAAACAAAACGACCATCGCAGTTGGAAGGGTTGGTGGGGTCGCAATCGAAATTGAGCACGTTGGCGGAATCCGCGAACGTCTTGATGTAAGAGCCGGTCCAGCGCGCGGTTTCGGACAGTTCACCGCGCAGGCCAAGCCGTACGCCCCAACCGTCGTTCTCATTGGTACGCTCGCCCGTCAGATTGTTGATCGCATACCCATCATCGTCCTGGAAATAGCCCGAAATCTTGATCGCGAAGGTATCCGCCAATGGGATGTCGATGGAGGCGCGCGCCAGTTTCTGCTCGTAGGATCCGTAACCGATTTCGGCATAACCAGACACTTCATCGCCCGGCTCGTTCAGGAAAACGTTAACCGCGCCGCCCGTGGTGTTGCGTCCGAACAGCGTGCCTTGCGGCCCTCGCAGAACCTCCACCCGGTTCACGTCGAAGAGGGACAGGTTGTTGGCGTTCTGGCGCGAAAGGTAGATGTCGTCGATATAGGTGCCGATCGGCGGATCGAAGGTGGCAATGCTTTCGGTATTGCCGATGCCCCTGAGGTAATACGCGTTCGCCGTGCCCAGACCGGTGTTGTTGAGGCCCACGAGGTTAGGCACGAATTGCGCAACCTCCAAAGCGTTGGAAATGCCGCGCCGGGTCAGTTCTTCCTGATTGAATGCGCTAATTGCAATCGGCACGTCCTGCACGCTTTCGTCCCGACGCTGTGCAGTGACAATGATGCTTGCGACGCCACCCTCCTGCTCGAACTCCGCGTCTTCGACGTCAGCGTCTTGTGCCAGCACGGCCGTTGGTATTGCGGTCAGCGCCGCGAGTGCGAAAGCCGACGTCATGCTCGTTAGCATCAGCCGCGTGCGAGCAGTGCCGACAGGGATCAGAGAGGCGGGGAAAAGGCGTTTCATGGGGTCGAGTTCCTTCCACGTTTTCATTTTTGACGCACACCGCAACTGCGATCCCTGCGCATTTCCAAAGTTGTCCGGACAAACGCTTGCTTGTCAAGCTTAGAAATGCAAATTGTCCGGACAAACTTATCGAAAGTGTCGCGGCGCGTGGTGCGCGCGCAACACTTTCGTCAAAGGGGTGATTATGGATTTTTCGGCCTACGCCTATCCCACGCTGGTTTACGTGCATTTGCTGATGTTCGTGCTGTGGCTTGGCGCGGATGTCGGAGTATTCGTGCTGGGCCAGCATTTCCGCAAGCGTGAAAAGTGGTCGCTCGATCAGCGGATTGCGCTGCTCACCTTGTTGGTGGAAATTGACATGGTCCCGCGCACCGCATGGGCTTTGATGGTGCCGTTGTCGCTCAGCGTGGTCGATCTGGGCGAATGGTGGGATGTGCCGACCTCGCTGGTTGTCGGCGCATGGCTGGTCGGCCTGTTCTGGCTGGCGTTGGTGTGGGATTCGCATTGGCATGATCAGACACCGCGCGCGGCGCGCAACCGCCGGATCGAGGGCTGGCTTCGCTGGATAATCGGCGGGTTCTACCTGTGGCTGGGCGGGCAGAGCCTGATCGCCGGTGCCCCGCTCGAACCGGATTGGCTGGCGTGGAAGGCGTTGATGTTCGGGCTGATATTTGTGGCGGCGATTATGATCGACGTGACCTTCAAACCGGTTGGCGCTCAATTGGGCGCGGTGCTGGAGGAAGGATCGAACGATGCAACCGAGATCCCTCTGCGTCGCACCATGGACCGTACGCGATTATGGGTATGGGCGGTCTATCTGCTGCTGCTGGCCACTGCTTTTCTCGGCAACGTAAAGCCCGTTTAGTGATAAGTAATCGAATAACATCAGTGCATTAGGGCCTCTTTGATGCGGGGAAGTCGCGCCTCGCACTAAGCGGCAAAAGACCATCTGAAAATTTGTCTGGACAAATTATTTGTCGCCGCCAGTATTAAAGGCAGGGACACATAAAACCGCTGTGGGAGGCGGTTGCTTTGGGAGGCAAATCAGATGAACATTCTCTTGCGTCGCGCACTGCTCGCAGCGACCGTCTTGACGCCGGCATTGCTGGTGCCGGGTGCGCTTCTGGCTCAGAACGTCGATGACGATCAGGCCACAGTCGCATCCGAGGACGAGCGCACCGAAAATCGCATCTTGGTCACGGCGCGCAAACGCTCAGAAGATTTGCAGGAGGTGCCGACATCAGTCGCGGTAGTAACGTCCGACACGATCACCAATCTTGGCCTCGACAGCTTTGAGGAGATTGCGAACCTCACGCCCGGCCTGTTCTTCGATGAAAGCTTCGGGCGCAACTCCAACCGTCCGGTGATCCGCGGGCAGGCCAACATTCTGGGCGATTCGGGCGTGGCGTTCTTTATCGATGGGATATATTATACAGGCTCGCTCGCTGACTACGATGTCGACACGATCGAGCGGCTGGAGGTCGTCAAGGGACCGCAAAGCGCGCTGTATGGGCGCAACACCTACTCGGGCGCGATCAACATCATCTCCAAACGACCGACCGATACGTGGGAAGGCCGGCTGGCCATCGATGTGGCCGAGAACGACCGTTACGAAGTCACCGCCGGCATTCGCGGCCCGATCAGCGAAGGTCTGTCCCTGGGCGTCAACGGGCGCTTTTACGATTTTGGCGGTGAGTTCACCAATGCGTTTGACGGGAACAAGGTCGGCCAGCAATCCTCGTGGTCGGCATCGGGGATGCTCGACTGGGACAATGGCGGACCGTTCACCGCGACCTTGCGCGGCTATTACAACCGCACCGACGATGGTCAGCCGGCCCTTTTTGCGCAAGGGACCGAGGCCAACAATTGCTTCTTTGACGATGGCGCGCTGTATCGCGGGGGCGGGCGGTATTTCTGCGGCGTGTTGCAGCCAGGAGAGATCAACACCGACTTTTCGCGTCAGTTTACGAATGTTGGCGATGTCGGGCTGGAGGCCGACACCTACAACACCTCGCTGCGAATGGAATACGAACTGAGCGACAGCCTGACGTTGACCTCGCTCACGGGTTACAACGACCGCACCGAAACGCAGCTGACCGATGGCGATTACAGCCCCACCAGCTTTCAGACAGCGGTGTTCGCCTCGTTCCCGCTGGGCGCTCCGCTGCCATTTCCGCCAGCCGCACCGCCGCGCAATCGCGTGATCGGACTGGTCGGCACCATCGTCGATTTTTCCTTCGCCAATCGGCTGGAAACCTCCGACTGGTCGCAGGAATTGAGACTTTCCTACGAAAGCGACGCGGTCGATCTGCTGATCGGCGGGTATTATTTCGATCAGAGTCTGGACAGCTTTTCGATCCGCGAGGTTCCCGCTGATGCGCTCACCCGCGCGAACGAAAATCTGACGGCGCGGCGTACGGCCATCTGCGCCGCCAACCCGATCTGTTTCACCACCGCACCGCTGTTCGCAGTCGCGACACCAAACGATCGCAGCGAGAATCTGCTCGATATCGAGAACATCGCTGTGTTCGGCGCGGTCAACTGGCACATAACACCGACGGTCAATCTCGGCATTGAGGGGCGCTATGCCGAGGAGACGATCGAACAGACCGCGTTCAGCTTTGCCGAAGGGGCTGCCCGTCCCGCGCCGCTGACCGCGCGCGCAAAGTTTACCGCATTCACGCCGCGCGTGACGCTGGATTGGCAGTTCACGCCGGACAACCTGCTGTATGCGATTTATGCCGAAGGGTTGAAACCGGGCGGTTTCAATGGCCCGCTGGCGATCACCGCGAACACGATTGACCCCAATCTGGATATCGAAACCTTCGCAGAAGAGGAAAACACCTCCTACGAGATCGGCATCAAGAACGTGTTCGCCAATGGCGCGGTGACGTTCAACCTCGCCGCGTTCTACACCGACATCGAAGGGTATCAACTGACCCAGAACGTGGCGGTTCCGCCGAACCAGATCAGCGTCGTCACCAATGCCGGCAATGCCGAGATTTTCGGGATCGAGGCGGAATTGGTCGGGCGCATGGGCGATGTGACGCTCACAGCCAACTATGCGTTGGCCGATACGAACTTCACCAGCGGCGTTGATGAAAATCAGGGCGTGCTCAACGATGTGGCCGATGATCGGCTGGTCAATTGTTCGACCGGGGATCAATTCCCGGCCGTCGCCGGGTGCCAGAGCCTGTTCGGATCGATTGAGGGCCGCGCCATTCCGCGCGCGCCGCGCCATCGTATCTTTGCCGATGTCGCGTATCTGACACCCACCGGGATCGGCACCGGCGATGACTGGGATTTCTTTGCCGGAGCCAACATCACGCACACCACCAGCAGCTTTGCTCAGGTTCACAACCTGATCCGCACAGGCGACGCGACCGAAGTAGACGCGCGACTGGGCCTGCAGAACGCAAATTTCCGCATCCAGCTATATGCCGACAACCTTTTCAGCGAGGATTCGGTTCAGCAGGTGCTGCGGTTTGCCGATGGCAACGCTGACTTCCGCCGCAGTTTTGTCGGCGGATTGCGGCCTGGACGGCGCATCGGCCTGCTGGTGGTTTCGACGTTCTGATCGCCTGAAGACCGCACGATAAAAGGGGCGGGAGGCACTGCGCCACCCGCCCCTTTTTCGTGCGGTTGCACGTCAGCTATGCGCGTTACTTCGTGCCCTCCATCGTCGCGTTATCGCGCTGCTTGGCGCGCGCTTCATCGGTCAGCAATTTGAATTTGGTCCAGGTCGTCTCGTTGGGGCGGCTATCGTCGGCTGGCGGAGCGTTTTCATAGATCGGGTAATTCTTGCGAATCTCGTCTTTCAGTACCTGCGGCAGCTCGTCAAAGCCGCCGGGCAGTTTGCGGCCCATCGCGTTGAACACCATTTGACCGGGCCGCCCGCCCATTTTCATCCACGGTGCCCAGGGCGATATCCGCACCCAGCTGATCATCGGATAGGCGGTGGGTTTTGAGGCGTCGTAAAGGTCGGATTTCAGCGCTGCAAAATCAAAGATTTCCATCGCGTGATACATATTACCCACAAAATCCTGATACTCGCCCGCCAGCGGATTGGGATAGAACAACGGCGCTTCGAATGGCATGAAAACGTATGGCCCCGCTTCACGCAAGCTTGGGAGCGTCAGAGGCGTGCCATCGCTGGCCTTTGCAAAATTCGGGCGGCCGTTCACCGGATCGTTATGGATCTGCATTACCTCCACCGTCTCTCTGGTGTAGGGGTTTTCCCAATTATCCACGACTTCGCCGGTTTCCGGGTCCAGCATCAGCATGATCTCGCGGCTGATAAGACGCCAGCCCTTGCCGCGCACCGGGTCTTCCACTTCGACACAGCGGCGGATATTCATGCCCTCGCCGCGAAACAGCAATTTGTCGCGCACGCCGGGGCTACGGCCGTAAATATTGCCTGACCAATGATAAACCGCCGGTTTGTCGGCAGAGACACCGCATTGCAGCCGCTTGGAGATTTCGAGCGCATCTGCGGGCTTTGCCGGATCGAGCGTCTGCGCTGACGCCGCGTTGGCACCGAGCAACCCCGCCGCGATCAGCCCCGTGAGACCCAGAACCGCTCTTGCAACTTCCATCAATATCCCTCCCATTATCGCGGGAATCCGGCAACCTGCCCGAACTCTTACGCATTTCGCCCTTGACTTTATATTTGTCCGGACAAATTGTGAAGGGGCAAATGTTCTCGTCGGCATTCGTCGCGACGCGTCAGGCCAGAGCCAAAGGATCAGCCTTGTTTTCAGCCACCAGCCTTTTGTTCGTTCCCGGTTCCCGGCAGGACCGGTTTGCCAAGGCTAAAGCGGGCGGCGCGAATCTGACGGTGATCGACCTTGAAGATGCTGTCGCTGCCGAAGACAAGGTTGCCGCGCGCGCCGCTGCCTTCGGTCAGATTGCGCAAGACCGCGCGGGCTGGGCAGTCCGGATCAACGCCATAAGCACGGCAGCGGGTATCCGCGATCTCGCCGCGCTGGCCGATGCCGACATTCTGCCAGAAACTTTGTTGGTCCCAATGGTGGAGACCGCGACACAGATCGACGTCATCACCGGTGCGCTGGCCGATCGCTGCCCCGCGCTTATCCCGCTGGTCGAAACGCCGCGCGGGCTTCGCCATGCGCTCCAGATCGCTTCTCGCGAAAGAGTCATGGCGGTGATGTTCGGAGGCGGCGATTTTTCGGGGGAACTGGGCGTGGAACTGGCGTGGGAGCCGTTGCTCACCGCGCGCCAGCAGCTGATCCTCGCCTGTGCAGAGGCGAGGAAGCCCGCCATCGATGTGCCGTTCATCCAGCTTGAGAATGAGTCTGGTCTGGTGAAGGAATGCGCGCAGGCCCGCGCCATCGGGTTTTCTGCAAAGGCCGCGATCCACCCCCGGCAAGTGCCCGCGATCAAGGCCGCCTTTGCCCCCAGCGAGGCCGAAATCGCTGAAGCGCGCGAGGCGCTGGCCGCGTTTGAGGCGGGCGGACGCCGGGCTATCCGGTTCAAGGGACAGATGCTGGAGGCGCCCTTCGTCAAAAAATATCGCGCGGTGATTGCGCAAGCTCAGGAGCAGGCAGATGCGTGATGGAGTTATCGAGGTCTCACCGGGGCGTTTTCGCGAGGTACAGGGACGCTATTTCGAAGATTTCGTCGTCGGTCATATATATGAACACCGGCCTGGACGCACCATCACCGATGCCGACAACGTGTGGTTTACGCTGCTGACGATGAACACGCATCCCGCGCATTTCGATTATAAGCTGTCCAAGGACACCGAATTCGGTAAGCCGCTGGTCGTCAGCCCGTTCACCATCGCGCTGATGACCGGGATGAGCGTATCCGACACCAGTGGCAAGGCGATTGCCAATCTTGGCTGGGACGAGGTCCGCATGACCAAGCCGCTGTTCGTTGGCGACACGCTGTATTGCGAGAGCGAAATTCTGGAAAAGCGCGAAAGCAAAAGCCGCCCTGAACAGGGGATCGTCACTTTCAAGACCATCGCCAGAAACCAGCATGGCGAGATCGTCGCCCATTACAAACGCACCGTGCTCGTCTGGAAACGCGGCTTTGGCGGGCTGGACGAATAAGACAACCGACACGACTTCTATCTTCAAGGGACATCCACCATGGCCACCGCCGCAGCAATCGAAAACCAGATCCGCACCATCGAACCCGATGAGGAGCGCGCCTTCATGGACGCCATCGACCGTTGGCTGGAACGCGAGGTAATTCCGGTGGTCAAACATCACGATCACGGCGACATCTGGCCTGAAAAACTGGTTGAGCAGATGGCCGAGATGGGTCTGTTCGGGGCGACCATCGGGCAGGAGTACGGCGGTCTGGGCCTGCCCGCGACCACCTATGCCAAGATCGTGATGCGCATTTCGAGCTATTGGATGGCGATCACCGGCATTTTCAACTCGCACCTGATCATGGCCGCTGCAGTCGAACGCTTTGGCACTCCAGAACAGAAAATGCGCTGGCTGCCCAAATTCGCAACCGGAGAGATACGGGGCGGGCTGGCCCTGACAGAGCCGAACGCGGGGACCGATTTGCAAGCGATCCGCACGGTCGCCAGAAAGAACGCGGACGGCGATTATGTGCTGAACGGCACCAAGACCTGGATTTCCAATGCATTGAACGGCCAGTGCTTTGCCATGCTGGTCAAGACCGATCCGGGCGCCGATCCCCGCTACAAGGGCATGAGCCTGTTCATCGCGGACAAAAGGGACGGGCTTTCCACCGGCAAGAAATTTGACAAGCTGGGCTACAAGGCGATCGACAGCGCCGAACTCATCATGGAGGATTACGTTATCCCGGCCGATCAATTGATTGGCGGGGTTGAGGGGCAGGGCTTCTTTCAGGCGACCGGCGGGTTGGAACTGGGCCGCATCAACGTCGCTGCGCGCGGCGTGGGGTTGGCCGAGGGTGCCCTGCGCCTTGCCACCGAATACGCGCAACAACGCGAAACAATGGGCAAGCCGATTGCGCAGCATCAGGCGATACAGCTGAAACTCGGCGACATGGTAACCCGCGCCCGCGCCGCTCGCCTGCTGACGCTGGATGCATCCGAAGCGTATGACAAAGGCGAACGCTGCGACAAGGAAGCGGGCATCGCCAAGTATTTTGCTTCCGAAGCCGCAGTGGAAAACAGCCAGGAAGCGATGCGCATTTACGGCGGATATTCCTATTCCAAGGAATACGATATCGAGCGATATTACCGCGATTCCATGCTGATGTGCATTGGTGAGGGCACCAACGAAATGCAGCGCATGATTATCGCCCGGCAGCATCTCAAAGAAAACCAGATCTGAACTCGGGAGGGCGAGCGAGCATGCACCTTCCCCTGAGCGGTTTCCGGGTCATCAGCGCCGAACAATATGGCGCTGGTCCGTATGGCACGATGTTCCTGGCGCAGATGGGTGCGGAGGTTATCAAGATCGAGCCGCCGGGCACTGTGGGAGAAGATGGCAGACGACGCGGCGGGGGCGATACCGCGCGGCATGTCGGCCCGCATTTTCTGCGGGAGGACGAGAGCGTGTATTTCAACGCCTTCAATCTCAACAAACGCTCTCTCACCCTCGATCTGCGCACCATGGAAGGGCAGGAGGTGCTGCGGCGCCTTGCCGCGAAAAGCGATGTCGTTGCCAATAACATGCGCGGGGATCTGCCCGCGCGGCTGGGGCTGGATTACGCATCGCTGAAAGACACCAATCCCGCGCTCGTGTGCGCACACCTGTCTGCCTATGGCCGTGACAACGACAGAGCGAAATGGCCGGGATACGATTATTTGATGCAGGCCGAAGCGGGGTATTGCCAGATGACCGGCGAACCCGGAGGCGATCCGCAGCGAATGGGCCTGTCGATGGTTGATTTCATCACCGGCACGATCTTTTGCGTTGGGCTGCTTGGCGCGCTGGTGGATGCACAACGCACCGGCAAGGGCTGCGATGTCGATACCGATCTGCTGTCGGCGGCGATCCATCAGACCAGCTATCCCGCCCTGTGGTACATGAACAATCACGACGAAACGCAGCGCACCCCGCGCAGCGCGCATCCCACGGCGACACCCAGCCAGATGTTCAGAGCGGCCGATGGGTGGATATTCGTGATGTGCCAATTGCCTAAATTCTGGGACATCATGGTCACGCGGATGGGGCGTCATGATCTGAAGGACGATCCGCGATTTTCCACGAATGCCCAAAGACTGGCACATCGCGACGAATTGACCGCGCTGCTTGACGCCGAATTCTCGCAACGTCGGATGGCGCACTGGCAAGATTTACTAGGTGGATTGGTGCCGGTCGCTCCGGTTTACGAACTGAGCGCGGCGCTCGACAATCCGTGGTTGGAGACAATCGGCATGCGCGATGTGGTTGCCCACCCTGACACGCCTGACCTCAAAATCCTCGCAAGTCCGCTCAAATTCGATGGCCAGCGCCCGCCCAGCCGGGCCGCCCCGCTGTTGGGCGCGGACAACGATGCAATCCTTTCCGACCTCGGCTATGATGGACAAGCGATCGCGGCCATGCGTGCCGGCGGCATCATCTGAATGTCGCAAGCGGAGGAAAAGAGACGCATGGGTAAACTGTCTGGCATCACAGTCGTCGACCTATCGCTGTTCCTGCCGGGACCGATGCTGACGGTAATGATGGCCGATCAGGGTGCGGAGGTAATCAAGGTGGAGCCTGTAGCGGGCGATCCTGCGCGCGATCAGGCCCCGTTCGACAGTTACGATGGGCACGATCATTCGGTATGGTTCGCCAACCTCAATCGCGGCAAACGCTCGGTCGTGCTCGATCTCAAGAGCGCGGAGGGCAAGGCCGCCCTGCGCAATCTGATCGAGGGGGCTGATGTTTTCGTAGAGGGCTTTCGCCCCGGCGTCATGTCGCGGCTCGGCTTCGATTACGATAGCGTGAAAGCGATCCGGCCCGACATCGTGTACTGCTCGATTTCCGCCTTCGGACAGGAAGGCGCGCTCAGCGGTCATCCCGCGCACGACATGGCGGTGCAGGCGATGGCAGGGTTTCTCTCAGTCAACGATGGAGCAGATGGCACGCCCGTTGTACCCGGCGCGCCGAGTGCGGATCTGGCCGCCGGGCTTACCGCGCTCTCCGCCGTGCTGATGGCGCTGGTCGGGCGAGCAAACACGGGTGAGGGCGCGTATATCGACTGCGCGATGTTTGACAGCCTGCTGCCGTGGTGTGCGCACACGGCGGGCAGCGCGATTGCGGGAGGGCCAAGCCCGGTCAGCGCCTCACAGCGATCATTGGGCGGCGCGGCGTTATATCAGGTGTATCAAACGAAGGACGCCCGCCACATCGTTCTGGGCGGGCGCGAAATGAAGTTTGGCCAAAACCTGCTGACCGCGCTTGGCCGTGAAGACCTGATTCCCTTGGCGGAGGCACCTGCTGGCGAGCAGGGTGAACTTATCGCATTTCTGCGCAAAACCTTTGCCGCGCGAACCCGCGATGAATGGGTGCAATGGTTTGCGGACAAGGACGTGGCGTTCGCCCCCGTGCTCGATTTTCGCGAGGCGCTGGACCAGCCGCATATCGCAACACGCGTCCTGTGGGTGGAGGCGGCGGGCGGCGGGCACCACATCGCCCCCGCGATCCGGTTTGCCGGGCAGGACTGGACGCCGGGCCGCGTTCCGGGTCTGGGTGAGGGATGATACGCTCCGCACACTCCGCCACCCGACACACTGGCTCAAACGTCGATATGCATCGCGTAGGCGAACCGATCGCCGGGATGGTAGCTGACCGAAATTTCAAAAATGGCGCCCGCCGGATCATAGTAACATCGCAGAATACGCAGCACCGGCGTGGCTTCCTCGATCTCCAGCGCCTCGGCAATTTCAGCCTGAGCGGCCAGCGCCTGAATGTCCTGCGTGATCGTGCCGATCTGCACCCCGGCAAGCTGCTCTATCTGGCTGAAAAGCGTCCCCTTTGCGAGATCGAGCGCATCAAGCGTACTGCCCAGCCGTTCATGGAAATACGCGTGCGTGACCGCTATCGGCAAGGCATCGTCCGCATGGCGGCGCACCCCGTAATAACAGCTCCATTGTCCCTCAATCGGAGCGGCAATCTGTTCAGCCACGCTGCCCGGCAATTCGCACATGCCGCGCGGCGCATAGGTTACTTTGCTGCCATGCGCATATTGCAGCAGCTCACCCACGTTCGACAAGGGTTGATGCAACGCGCCACCACGCGCGGCGGCAGGCTGAACAGTGGTGCCGGATCCACGCTTGCGCGCAATCAACCCTTCGTTTTCGAGCCGGCGCAGCGCCTCTCGCACGGTGTAGCGCGATACGTCGAACTCGCCGCACAATTGCGTTTCCGTCGGAAACTGCACGCCGCGTTTGTATTTGCCCGAAAGAATCCCCTCGCGCAGCGCGCCAGCCAATTGCAGGTAGCGCGGAATCCTTGGTGCGCCGGCATTGCCTCTTTTGGCATCGCTGGCCTTCGTTTCCTTGGCCTTCTTTTCACTGGCTTTAACGGCCAAAGCGCACTCCCGAATCTTGCGGACAAATCGGAGCGGGGCGCATGAGCGAGCCGCTGCTTGCCGGATTGGCCACAAGACTAGCGCGGCCCCCCGGAAAAAGCGAGCGCCGACGTGCGCGGCTGCATTTACTGGACTGGCTTGCGTGTGTGGCCGGTGCGCGCACCAGCGAAGCGGGCGCGATGGGCGGGGCGATTGCGCTGCGCGGATGGGAGCGCGCGACCTATTGCGGCAATGTTCTGGAGATGGACGATGTCCATCGCACCGCGCTGCTGCATCCCGGCCCGGTGATCTGGCCCGCCGCGATGAGCATGGCGAGCGCAGATATGGACACTCGGCTCGATGCAGGGGTGCGCGGATACGAGGCAATGATCGCGATCGGTGCGGCGTTCGATGCGCATCACTACGCGCACTGGCACCCGACCGCGACGATGGGCGTGTTCGGCGCGTGCGCGGCGTTTGGATCGCTGATCGGGTTTGCGCCGGTGGAATATGCCAACGCGCTGGGCAACGCTGGATCGGTCGCGGGCGGGCTGTGGCACATGCGCCATGCAGGCGATGTTCTGACAAAACAGTGGCATGTCTATCACGCCGTGCGCACGGGGCGCGATGCTGCGCTGCATGTGCATTACGGGGCGACTGGGCCGATTGGCTTGCTGGAAGGGCCGCAGGGCCTGTTCGCCGCGATGACGAAGGAGCCGGGCGCGCTGGCGGATAATGGGTCGGGCTGGCTGATCGACACGGTCAGTTTCAAACCTTTCGCCGCCTGCCGTCATGCCCACCCGACGATCGACGCAGCGATGGAGCTGCGCAAGGCGGGCAGGCTGGAGGCACCCTTTGTGGTCGAGACCTTCGCCGATGCGCTGACATTCTGCGACCGGCCTGAACCCACGACGGAGCTTGAGGCGAAGTTCTCGCTTCAACACGCGGTCGCGGTGGTGGTTGACGGGCGCAATGCCGAGCCGGAAGATTTCACGCCCGAGGCCATCGCCGCGCTCGCCACCCTTCGTGCGCAGGTGACGGTCGCCGAAGATCCGGCGATCACCGCGCGTTTTCCGGCGCATTTTGGCGCACGGGTAAATGGGCTGGAACTGGTCGATACGCTGGGCGACCCCGAACGACCGATTGGCGAGAATGATATCATCTCGAAGATGCACAGCCTTGCACGGTGGGGCAAACTGCCCGCCAGCGAGGCCGATCGCGCGGTGAAGCTGGCGCTGGAAGGGGACGATGCGGAGGCGATTGACGCGCTGCTGGAGGACTGGATCCGGTGATTGCAGCGTCCCCCGCCACCCGCGCGTTGCTGGATTTTGCAGGAGGCTCTCATAGGCTGCCCGAAACCGTGCGCGCCGATGCGCTGCGGTTGCTGGGCGACACGCTGGCTGTGGGCGCTGCCGGCGCGAGCGCGCCGGGGGCCGATGCCATGTTGGCTGCCGCGCAGGCTATGGGAACAGGCACACAGGCGCGACTGATCGGAACACAACACCGCCTTCCCGCGCCCGGCGCCGCTTTCGTCAACGGCTACCGCGTACATTGCCTCGAATGGGATGCGGTGCACGAACCTGCGGTGGTCCACGCGCTGAGCACGGTGATCGCGGCGCTCGGCGCAGCGATCGACCGCGAGGGCGGGTGCGACCCGGAAGCGGCCCTGACAGCGCTCGCAATCGGCGTTGATATCGCCTCGGGGATCGGTCTGGCGGCGGACAGCCCGCTGACATTCTTCCGCCCCGCCACCGCCGGGGTGATCGGAGCGGCGCTGGCGGTGGCCCGCCTTGACGGTTCGCCGCTGGACGATACGCTTGGCCTCGCCTGTGCGAGCGCGGCGGGCACGATGCAGGCGCATGTCGAGGGGCTGGCGACGCTGCCGTTCCAGATTGCCAACGCCGCTCGCGCCGCCATCATCGCCAGCGATCTGGCGCGCGCGGGCTTTCCCGGACCCAAAGACCCGCTGGAAGGGCAATTCGGATACTTCCCGCTGTTCGATACCGGCGACCTGTCGCGCTACACCGATCATCTCGGCGATATCTGGCGCATCAGCGAGGTGAGCGTGAAGCCTTTCCCCAGCGGGCGGGCAAGCCATGCGGCGCTGGGCCAGTTGCAGGAATTGCGCCTTGATGCCGGAGCGGTGGAGGCAATTGAACTCGCCTGCCCACCGCTGATCCGGCGGCTGGTTGCGCGGCCCTATACCCCTGATATGACCCCGGCCTATGCCCGGCTTTGCCTGCCATTCCTTGCCGCGCTGATGCTGACCGATGGCCGCATCGATCCGCGCCGATTTACCCCCGAGCAGATGGCCGACCCTGCGATGGCGTCCTTGGCTGAGCGCGTCCGGCTCGTGCCCGATGGCAATGACGATCCCAACGCGCTGTTCCCGCAGGCGCTGACCGTCACCCTGACCGGCGGCGCGGCGCACACTCACACGATCGCCGCCACGCTGGGCAGCCCCGGCAACCCGCTCACCCCGGCGCAATCCCGCGCCAAAGCCGATCTGGCGCGCGAACTCGCGCCGCCGAGCCACGATCCGCGCCTGTTTACCGATCCCCTCGCCTATTTCACGGAAGCGCCATGACCTATCCGACCTATTTCGAAACGCTCGATCACCGGCAGATGCTGGCCGATTACCCTATCGGCGATGCCTTTACGCAGCGTTATGCGAAGATGAGCCGGGACGAGCTGTTCGCCATCCAGGATGCACAGTTCAAACGGTTGATGATGCGCGGATGGCAGGTGCCGTTCTACCGCAGGCTATGGGGCGCGAAGGGGATCGAGCCGGGCGATATTCGCGGGCTGGCAGACATCATCAAACTGCCCGTTTATGACAAGACGGATCTGATGGCCTCCATCGCCGATCACCCGCCCTATGGCGATTTTCATGGCATGGGCGCGCCAGCAACGCGCCCGCCCACGATCTTTCACACCACCAGCGGCACCACGGGCAAGCCCCAGACATTGATGTTCGGGCCAAAGGGTCGCGAGGTCGGCAATCTGCTGGTCGGGCGGATGTATCGCTGGATGGGGCTGGGCAGCGAGGATGTGGTCCATTCGGTATATGGGCACGGCATGATCAATGGCGGGCACTACATCCGAGAGGCGGTGACGCACTTTACCAACAGCGTGTTCCTGAGTGCGGGGACGGGGATCGAAACCCGCAGCGTCAACCAAGTGCGGCTGATGGCCGACTTCGGAGTGACCACGGTTGTCGGCTTCGTCGACTACATTCGCAAACTGGCCGAAACCGCCGAGGCAGAGGGGCTGTTTGACCGGATCAATATCCGCATGATCATCGGCCATCTGGGCACAGAGGACCGCGCCAGCACCGAGGCCGCATGGCACGGGGCAAAGGCGTATGACTGGTACGGCGTCGGCGACACCGGGACGATCGCGGGCGAGGGGCCGGAACGTGATGGCATGTATGTCTGGGAAGACGCGCAATATCTCGAACTGCTGGATATCGACACTGGCGCGCCCGTCGCCCACGGGGCCACCGGCGATATGGTCGTCACCTGTTTGTACAAGGATGATATCGCGCCCTGCATCCGCTTCAATACGCATGACATCACCCATGAAATCGGTGGGCGCGGCGAAATCGTGTTCAAACGGATCGCGGGTTTTCGGGGGCGCAGCGACAACATGGTGAAATTGCGCGGGATCAACGTGTTCCCCCATGCCATTGGCGCGATTATCGAAAACCGTGGTGATCTGACCGGCGAATATGTGTGCCACCTGCGCCGCGACGATGCCCAGAGGGACAACATGACGGTGACGCTGGAAAGCCGCGGCGGCACCGACCGCGCGGCGCTGGCCGAGATGTTGAAGCAGGGGCTGGGAGTGGAGGTTGAAGTGGTGCTGGCAGGACCGGGAGAGACAGCGCAGGCCACCGAGATCGACACCCGCCAGAAACCGCTGCGCCTGATCGACGAGCGCGGGGTATGATTGGCACATGATAGATTTCGACAGTCTCGAAATGCGTAACGCAGCTCTGAACGCGTTTACCGATTTCGACCGCAAGGCGCATTTTGGCGAAGGTCCGCTGGCGGGCGTCACCGTCGGTGTGAAGGCAAACATCGCGGTCGCCGGGATGCCGTGGCACGCCGGGCTTGCCGCATTCGAAACCCGGATCGCTGAGTACGACGCGGATGTCGTGGCGCTGCTGCGCGGTGCGGGCGCGGCGGTGCTTGGCGTGCTCAATATGGAAGAGGGCGCGCTGGGTGCAAAGACCGACAATCCGCATTTTGGCCCCACGCACAATCCGCACCGCATCGGCCATTCTCCCGGAGGGTCGTCTGGCGGCAGCGGCGCGGCGGTGGCAGCAGGATTGTGCGATGTGGCGCTGGGCACCGATACGATGGGATCTGTCCGCATCCCGGCGGCGCATTGCGGGGTCTATGGCTTCAAACCAGCGACCGCCAGCATCTCGCAAAACGGGCTGGAACCTGCCGATCTGACACTGGATGCGATCGGTCCGCTGGCGCGCGATCTCGATCTGCTGGAGCGAGTCGCCCGCGTGATCTCCGGGTTTGGTGATGATCCGATGAATGGCGTGGGCGCTGTGCTCATCGATCACGGAGTCGAGGTGGAAGAGCCCGTGGCGGCTGCGTTCGCCAAGGCGGTGGCGGCACTGCCGACCCCGCCCGCCAGTGTCCGCTTCGCCAACATGCAAAGCCGCATCCGTTTTGCCGGGTTCATTCAGGTGAGTCGCGAGATGGCAGAACATTTGCGCGGTGTCCCGATGTCGGACCACTTGGCGAAACTGCTCACCTATGGCCCGAAACGCGCCCTGATCGATCTGGCGGAGGATCAGGCGATCCTTGCGCAAACGCGCGATGCGGTGCGGGCAATTGTTGAGAACCACGGCTTCCTCATCATGCCCACCGTGCCCAACGCGCCCTTTGCCCATGCCGAGCGTGAACCCGCGGCGCAGGCCGATTTCACGTGCCTTGCAAATATTGCCGGACTGCCCGCCATCAGCCTGCCCGACGGGTGGACCGAAGATGGTCTGCCCATCGGCGTACAGATCGTCGGCCCGGCAGGTGCGGAAGCCAACCTGTTCGCGCTCGCTCGCCAGCTAGATGCAAAACTTTGCGCCTATCGCGCACCACACGAAGGAGTCTGAACCATGCGCATTATCGTCCCGTTCAACCTCAAACCCGGCACCGATGTCGCCGAGTACGAAGCCTGGGCACGGGACAAGGACATTCCCACCGCCAGCGCACTGCCCTCGGTCAAAAGCTTTACCGTGCACAAGGCGACCGGCATGTTCGGCGATCCTGAAGCAGTCCCGCCCTATGCCTATTTCGAGGTGCTCGACATCACCGATATGGACGCCTTCATCGCCGATGTGTCGACCGAGGAATTTCAGGCCAAAGCAGCGCCGTTTCAGGTCTATGCCGATGCGCCGCAATTCATCCTGACCGAGGAACTTTAAGGTGTCCGATTTCGCTGGCAAAACCATCGTTGTCACCGGATCGGGCAAGGAAAAGGGGCTGGGGCAGGGCATCCTGCAAGCCTTCGCCGATGAAGGCGCGCACTGTGTCGTATCAGACCGGGTGATCGACGCCGAAGCCGAGGGAGTGGCGCAAGAACTGCGCGGACGCGGTGCAGATGTCGCGACCATCGCCTGCGATGTTTCGGGGGCCGGGGATTGCGCCGCGCTGATCGCCCAGACAGTCGATCGGTTTGGCAGGGTCGATATTTTCGTCAACAATGCCGGCATCGGGTTCAAGATGAAGCCGCTGCTGGACGTCGACACAGCGAGCGAATGGGATCAGGTCATCGCGGTCAACTTGTCGGGCGCGTTCTATGGCACACAGGCCGCCGCGCGCGCGATGGTTGAAAAGGGCGAAGGCGGGCGGATTATCAACATTGCGTCGCAGGCCGCCAAGACCGGCTTTCCCCACCTCCCCGCCTACGTCAGCTCCAAACACGGCATGATCGGCCTGACCCGCGCGAGCGCGGTGGAACTGGGCGCGCACGGCATCACCGTGAACGCGGTGTGTCCCAACCACGTGACCACGGGGTTGGGCGTGCAGCAAAACGAATATTTCAGCAAGCTGCTCGGCTTTGCCACGGTTGAGGATTACCTCGCCAATATGGCGGCGAAAAACCCGATGGGCCGTCCCGGTCTGCCTTCCGATACCGCCGCTGCGTGCCTGTGGCTTGCCAGCGAGGCGGCGTTCTATGTTACGGGCGAGGCGCTGAACGTTTCCGGTGGGGAGGAGATGCACTGATGCCGCTTACCGAAGAACGGATCGACTGGCCCGATGGCGCCAAACTCGCTTTGAGCGTGGTCGTCAATGTCGAGGAAGGCAGCGAGATGACCGTCGCGCGCGGCGATCGCGGGATGGAGCCGGTGGATGAGCTGGGCGTGTTTGTGAAGTCGAAGATGCGCAATTACTCCAATGAAAGCAATTACCTGTACGGCATAAAGGCTGGCGCGCCGCGCATCGTCAAACTGCTAAAGCGCTATGACATCATGGCGAGTTGGACGGTCGCGGCGCTGAGCCTGGAAAACCATCCGGAGATCGCGCAAGCCATCGTCGATCTGGGCCATGAGCCGATCAGCCACGGTTGGCGCTGGGTTCACCAATTTAAAATGGACGAGGATGAGGAGCGCGATTTCATCCGCAAGGCGACGGCGAGCATCGAACAAACCTGCGGCGTGCGCCCCTACGGCTGGCTGTCCCGCTATCTGCTGACCGACAACACGCGCCGCCTGCTGTCCGAGGAAGGCTACACCTATCATATGGACGATTATTCGGGCGACGTGCCCTTCTGGGATCGCGATACCATACCCGGTAAACCGATGTGCATCGTCCCCTATCAGCTCGACAGCAATGACATGAAGATGTGGACCGATCCCGCTCTCACCCCGCATCAATGGCTCGATTACGCGAAGGCGAATTTCGATCAGCTGTACCGCGAGGGCGAGGAGGGCAACCCGAAGATGATGAGCCTTGGCCTGCACCTGCGCATCATTGGCAGGCCGGGCCGGATCTGGGCACTGGAGGAATTTTTCCGCCATGTGCGCGCGCATCAGGGTGTATGGATCGCCACGCGCAAGGCCATCGCAGATCATTTCATGAAAGGGCAACCGGCATGACGATCCCGGCATCGAACCTGCGGTTGGAAAAGGACGGTGCGATTGCGCGCCTGCTGATCGACCGCACCGACAAACGCAACGCGTTTAACATGGCGATGTGGGAGGCGTTTCCCGCGCTGCTAGCCAATGCGGTAAACGATCCCGCGATCCGCGTGCTGGAGGTGCGATCCGCCGTGACCGGCACTGCATTTTGCGCGGGCGCGGATATTCGGGAACTGCTTGCGAATAAAGATGATGCGCACTGGCGCGCGGCCAATCAGGCAGAGATCAACCGGGTGCAGCATGACCTTGCGCGCGCCAACCTGCCGACCATCGCCTTTGTCGAAGGGGACTGCGTTGGCGGGGGCTGCGGCATCGCCATGGCGTGCGACATGCGCGTTGCCACACCGGACGCGCGGTTCGGCATCACGCCAGCCAAACTGGGCCTCGTCTATCCGCTGCACGATGTGAAACTGCTGGTCGATCTGGTCGGGCCGGGTCAGGCGAAACGGATGCTCTACACCGGCGAACTGATTGACGCGACCGAGGCGCAGCGGATCGGCCTGATCGAATTCGTCGCGCGGGACAGCGATTTCCTGATCAAGCAATTGCTGGCCTCCTCGTCCTATACCGCCTGCCATACCAAACGCTTCATCCGCCGTGTTCTGGATGGGCAGAGCGAGGACGATGCAGAAACGCTGCGGGTGTTTGCCGCCGCCTTTACGCGCGAGGATTTTGACGAGGGCACCGCTGCGTTCGTTGAAAAACGCAAACCCCGCTTTGGATCGGAGGATTAGGCCATGACCATCCCTCACGGCACCATATTGGGCGGGCTATCGACGCTGCCTGATCTTGCCGCAGGGCTGCGCGCCTATCGTGACGTACTTGGGTTGGAACTGGTGGAGCAGGGCACGCTGCCTGCCGACCTTGCAGAAAGCTGGGGTGCGCCCGCCAATGCCGGATCGCCCTATGCCGTGCTGCGGCCAAAAAGCGGCGCACCGTGCTGGTTCCGGCTGGTCGAACAACCCGATTATCCCGACTTCGTGCCGACGCGCACCTATGGCTGGGCCGCGTTCGAAACCACGGTGGAGGATGTCTGGCACTGGCCAGAGGCGCTGCCCGTCGACCTGTTCGAGATTGTTGGCCAGCCCAAGCTGCTGGAGAACATGGAGCCTGCCTTTATCCCCATGCAGGCTCTGGGTCCGGGGCGCGAGATGATCTATCTCAATCAGGTGCTGGGCGACCTGCCCGACACCGATCTGCCGCGCGCGCAATGCGGGGTCGACAAGATTTTCATCGTCGTGCTGGCCACACCCGACCGCAACGCTTCGATCGCGTGGTACACCGATAATCTGGGGCTGGTGCGCGGGGCTGATTACACGCTGCCTTACTCGATGATAAACGACGCGTTCGGCCTGCCGCCCGAAATGCAGACGACGATCACGATGGTAAGCCACGGGCGGATGCCAATTGTCGAGGTGGACGATTACCCCGCAACAGCAACGCCGCGAGCGCGCGACGAAGGGCACTTGCCGCCGGGCAACGCGCTTGTCACACTTGCTGTGCGAAGCCTTGATGATTGCAGCGCGCGGTGGCTCGCTCCGCCCACCCCTCGCGAGGGTGCCCTGTACGAAGGGCGCCGCGCGGCAACCGCAATTGGCGCGGGCGGCGAACTGGTTGAAGTGGTGGAGATGGGTTGATGGCGCTGTTTGTATTCTACTGCCGCGATGGCGAGGCGGGGGCGCAGTTGCGGGCCAAATTCCTCCACGAACACCTCGCCCATATTGAAGTGCGTATCGACGACTATGCTGTCGCCGGGCCACTGAAACAGGGAGAGGCGACGATCGGATCGTTGCTGGTGATAAAGGCGGACGACGAGGCGGCGGCGCGCGCCAAGTTCGAGACCGACCCCTATTTCACCGCAGGCGTGTGGCAGTCGATCAACATTTCCCCGTTCATGGCTGTGGCGGGTGAGTGGGCTGGCGGCGTGACCTGGAAATAGAATCACGCTTCAGTTGCCAAAGCTGTCGGGCGTTACGTCGGGCGCGAGATTGTCCATATCGCGCCACAGTTTCCATTGCCCATCCTGCCATTTGTAAACGAGAAAGGATCGCCCGGTGACGGTGATGGGATCGCGGCCGGGATAGGCAATCGTCATGCGATATTTCGCCGTTACAAAGCCATTGTCCCCGCCGTGAGAGACGTCCTCATTCTCGAAGACAAATTGTGCGGTGCCTCCGGTATCGGCCACCCGTCTCAGAAAAGCGACAATTGCATCTGCGCCAACAATGCGTTCCTGGCCTTGCGTCATCAGAACTGCATCATCGGCATAAAGCGCGCGCAGCGCGGGCCAGTTGCGGTTCTGATAGAATGCGAGCCAGCGTTCTCCCTGCGCGGCAAGGCTGGCTTCGCGTTGTTCCGGAGTGCCTGCTGCATCTTCGCGTGAGCAGCTGCCCTGCATCCAGCGCAGGTTTATCCCAACCAGCGCGGCGTCTGGATCGGCCCAGCTGTAGCTTTCCGCACGTTCGGGATCGTTGGTATGGACATACAGCACCAGCGAGGGTTTATTGCCGCTGTCCTTTGCCCAGGTGACGTTGCGCATCCGGATGGTGACATCGGGTGCGACCCCTTTGCCCGCCACCAGCACGCGCCCGCCCTGATCGAACATTTTGAGATTTTTGGTGAACGTCCAGTCGGGCGAACCATCGGGTATTGCCTGCGTCTTGCGTACTGAAACCCAGCACGAAAATTCGCGTGCGCGGCGCAGTTCGCTCGTGCCGATCTGCCAGCCCGATCCGCTGTCTCGCGGTGCGAGACCGGGGATGGGCACGCTGGCAAACGGACCAAGTGGTGCGCCATACGCGTCAATTGCGCGCCATGCGCCATCCTTGCGCACTTCGATCCCCTGCCAGTCGGCCCTCGCGCGGCCCTCCTCTTCGGCTAAGTAGGTATCTTCGGTGTTCGTCCAGATGCCCGGCGTCACGGCGTTCTGCGCAGCCAGCGGCGCGGGAAGAAGAGCGAGCGGAGCGGCTACCAATCTGCGCATGGCGCGTAGATTAGATTATATGTGCCTGCTTGAAAAGATGTCCGGACAAATTGCTCTGCCAGCCATTTGCGCGGGCCAATCAATCCTGTGCGAGCAATCGCCCTGCAATTGCGTCCAGCTTTGCCATCACCAACGGATCTTGTTCTTCAGGCGCGGTAATGACAGCTGTGTCCAACACGGTGTCGATCGGCGATGCCTTGCGCTTTTTGGGCAGGCTCTCAATCAGCTTGACCACCATTTTGCGGGCGAGCGCGCCGTTGGCCTTCATCTGCTCGACGACTTCGGCAACGTCCACCGCGTCGCCATCCCGCCAGCAATCGTAATCGGTCGCCATGCCGACCAGCGCATAGGGCAGTTCCGCCTCGCGCGCGAGTTTTGCCTCTGGCATGGCGGTCATGCCGATGATGTCCGCACCCCACTGGCGATACATCCGGCTTTCGGCGCGGGTGGAAAACTGCGGTCCTTCCATCGCCAGATAGGTCGCGCCCACGGCCACCTTGCCCTTGCACGCGGTCAGCGCCTGCGCTGCCATTTCGGAAAGGCGCGGGCAGGTCGGATCGGCCATAGAGACATGCGCCACGAACCCGCTGGTGAAGAACGTGGAAGGGCGGTGAACGGTGCGGTCGATAAACTGTTCGACGACAACAAAGCGGCCCGGCTCGATCTCTTCGCGCAGGGAACCCACCGCGGAAATGGCGATCAGATCGGTGCAGCCCGCACGCTTCAGCGCATCGATGTTTGCGCGTGCGTTGAGGTCCGACGGGCTGATCGGGTGACCCCGGCCATGGCGCGGCAGGAACCGCATCTTTACCCCGGCCAGCGTCCCGCACAGCACCTCATCCGATGGCTCACCCCACGGCGTGTCGATCGCAATCCATTGCGCGTCCTCAAGGCCCTCTATCTCATAGAGCCCCGATCCCCCGATGATCCCGATGCACCATTCGCTGGCCATTCAATTCGTGCCCATGATTACAGCAATCCGCTTCGCCCGCCGCCGCCTTATGTCAGGTCGAACCGGTCGGGCAAGCCTTTGCGAATATAGCGGTCTGCGGCGGCGAACGGCGCGGCGATGGATTCGCGCTGTGTCATACGTGCGTGATGCGCCTGCAATCCGGGCCAGCGATCCAGCGGCGCATGTGCCACCAGCTCTGTCTGCATGAAGCAGCAGGCGACCGAAATGTCCGCAATGCTCATCGCCTCGCCCGCAAACCATTCGCCATCGCCCAAAGTGCGTTCCAGATAATCGAGCACCGGCGGCAGTTTTTCCGCCCACGCGGCGCGCGCGCCTTCGACGTCAGGTTCCTTGCCTTGCATCAGGGCAAAGAAGATCGGGCGAAAGATGCCGAGACCGCCGGCGGGGGCCAGCACAGTGTCGGCATATTCCTCGATAAACAGCGCGCGGCCATATGCAAAAGGTCCGTCCGGATACAGCGCGGGCGTGGGGTGCTTTTTTTCGATATAGCCGCAGATCGCGCTTGAATCCGCGATGGTGCCATGCGGTCCTTCCGCCGCAACCGACCGATCACGCAGCACGGGTATCCGCTTCATTGGGGAGATTTCCACGAACCAGTCCGGCAGGTCCATGATGTTGACCGCCTCGGTATCCAGCCCAACGCCCTTTTCAACCACCATCGCCATCGCCTTGCGAACGAAGGGGCTGACGGGGCTGCCAAAGATGAGAAGGTCGTTGGGGGTATCGGTCATCGGGTTCGCTGTCCTTGATCAATCGTGTGCCGCATTCAATCGCGCGCCGTGTTCAATCCTTTGACAGCCATAAGGCCACCGTCCCGCAGTGCAACCGGTGAAGGCGCAAGGCCCGGTGGAGGGCGGATCGTTTTTGCGTTTTGAAATGCAACATATGCGGGTTAGGATCGGCGCCAGACAAAGCCCGCCATGTCAAAAAGGCGGCGGGAACTCATGCAAGAGAGAGAGGACATCCCCATGGTCACCCAGTACAAGAACCTCATCAATGGAGAGCTGGTCGATACCGGCGATTGGCTTGATGTGATCAACCCCGCCACCGAAGAAGTGATCGGCCAGGTGCCCGCCTGCGGCAAGGACGAACTGGACCGCGCCGTCGCCGCCGCCCGCGCCGCATTCAAAACGTGGAAGCACACTCCCATCGAGGAACGTCGCGCTGCGATCATGGCGATCTCCGGCGCGATCAAGGCCAATGCCGATGAACTCTATCGCCTGCTGACCAGCGAGCAGGGAAAACCGCACGCGCAGGCCAAGGGCGAGATTTACGGCGCCGCCGGGATGGCAGCCGCGCAGTCCACGCTGGAACTGTCGGACGAGATTACCGAGGATTCTGACCAGCGCCTCAGCCGCACGCGCCGAGTGCCGGTGGGCGTTGTCGGCGGGATCGTGCCGTGGAACTTCCCGGTGATGATGGCGATCCAGAAAATCGTGCCCGCGATCCTTTCGGGCTGCACCATCATCCTCAAACCTTCGCCCTTTACCCCGCTCACCACGCTGCGCATCGCTGAACTGATTGCAGATGCAGTGCCCGCGGGCGTGGTCAACATCATCACCGGGACAGACGATCTGGGACCGATGATCACGCAGCATCCCGATATCGACAAGATTACCTTCACCGGCTCCACCGCTACCGGCAAAAAGATCATGGAAGGGGCCAGCGCGGACCTCAAACGGATCACGCTGGAACTGGGCGGCAACGATGCCTCCATCGTCATGCCCGATGCCGATCCCAAGAAGGTTGCCGAACACCTGTTCTGGTCAAGCTTCTCCAACGCAGGTCAGATCTGCGTCGCGGCAAAGCGGGTTTATATCCACGAGGATATCTATGATGAGTTGAGCCAGGCGCTGGCCGATTATGCCAAGACCGTGACCGTTGGCGATGGCGCGCAGCAGGGCACCGGCGTCGGCCCGATCCAGAACAAAAAACAGTATGAGCGCGTGCTGGAACTGATCCAGGATGCCAAGGACAATGGCTACAAGTTCCTGACCGGCGGGGACACCGACCCCTCTGGCACCGGCTATTTCGTGCCGCTTACCATCCTCGACAACCCACCCGAAGACGCGCGGATCGTGGCCGAGGAGCAGTTCGGCCCGGTCATGCCGCTGATGAAATTCTCGACCGAGGAAGAGGTTATCGCCCGCGCCAACGCATCGGAATATGGGCTCGCAGGCGCAGTGTGGACCGGCAACCCGGACAGGGGTGTTGAGATCGCTGAACAGCTGGAGACCGGCACCGTCTGGGTCAACGAATACTTGCACCTGTCACCCTTCGCCCCGTTTGGCGGGCACAAGCAATCGGGCTTTGGCGCTGAATACGGCAAGGAAGGCCTCAAGGAATTTACCTATCCGCAAGTGATTACGGTCAAAAAAGACGCCGAAGTCGCGTGATGACAGGTTGAATGGACTATTCTGGAGGACTTGAATGCTTAATCGGATCAAATTCTTATCCGCTGTCGCCGTTTGCGGGCTTGTTGGGGTTTCGCTGACGGTGTCGGCCGTTCCGGCCCATTCGCAAAGCCTTGGCAATATAGTGGGATCGGTCAAGAAAGTGGCGGAAGCGGCGAGCGTTTCTGATGAACAACTGGTCGCCTATTACGGCCAGATGGCCGAGCAGATGGATGACCAGAACCCCATCGCTACCCCGGATGATCCCTATGGCGCGCGTCTGGCGGCGCTGACGCAGGGGCTGGACAGCTACGATGGCCTCGATCTCGATATCAAGGCGTATCTTGTGAAGGATGTGAACGCCTTTGCCATGGGCGATGGCACCGTGCGCGTAATGGCCGGTCTGATGGACGAGTTCAACGATGATGAGGTGCGCTGCGTTATCGGGCACGAAATCGGCCATGTGAAGCTGGAGCACGGGCAAAAGCGCATGAAACGCGCGCTGCAGCAAGACGCCGCCCTGAGCGTTGCCAGCACCGCCAGTAGCGGGGTGCGGCGGATCGCCAATTCTGAACTGGGCGGGCTGATTCAGGACGTGGTCTATGCCCAGCATTCGCAGAAGGCCGAAACGCAGTCGGATGACTATGCGCTGCAATTCATGTCCGCCAATGGCTACGATCAGGCGGCTTGCGCAACGGCGATGGACAAGCTGGCGGCAAAGGGTGCGGGTGGCGGTATCAAGCTGCTGCAAACTCACCCCGATCCTGCAAGCCGTGCAAAGCGGATGCGCAAACAGATCGGCGGGTGAATGCCTCTAAACTGTAGGGAATGATCGACCCCGAAGCATTGGCCACCGGACTGGCCCGCGTGATGGCGCGGGCGGGTTTGGGTGCGCCTTCGGGACTGTCGCGGCTGACCGGCGGCGCGACGATGGAAAGCTGGCGGTTCGACGCCGACGATGCTGCATTCGTGCTTCGCCGCGCGCCGAGCCTCCAATTCATGGAAGACCGCCCGTTCGGGCACGATGTGGAGGCCGCGCTGATCGAGGCGGCGCGGGCCAAGGGCGTCACGGCTCCGGAAGTGGTGGCGGTGCTGGAGGAAGGCGACGGACTCGGCTCGGGCTTCGTGATGCGCGCCCTGCCGGGGACGGCTGATCCCAAGGTGGTTCTCGGGTGCGACGATCCTGATGGGCTGCTGCGGCAAGTGGCGCGGGACTTGGCGCGGATACACTCGCTGCGGCAGGCGGATGTGCCGGAGGGCGTGCCGGTGATGGATTACCGCGCGGCGATTGCCAACCTCAAAGCGCAGTTCATCGATGCGGGCGGGGATCGCCCGATCATCGCACTGGGGCTCCGGTGGCTGGAGGACAATTGCCCGCCTGAGGTCGAGCCCGTCCTCAACCACGGCGATTACCGCATGGGTAATCTGCTGGTCGAAGGCTCGCGCCTGACGGGGGTTCTCGACTGGGAGATCGCCCATTTCGGTGACCGGCACGAGGATCTGGCGTTCGGCTGCATGGCCGTATGGCGCTTCGCCCGCTACGACCGCCCGGCGCTGGGGCTAGGGAGCATCGCGGACTACTTCGCCGCCTACGAAGCCGAGAGCGGCACCAAGGTTAATCCGGCGCGCTTCCGCTACTGGACGATCTATCGCACCGTGTGGTGGGCGCTCGGATGCCTCAAGATGGCGGCGCAATGGCGCTCGGGCGCGGACCGGATGCTCGAACGCGTGGTGATCTCGCGCCGGACCAGCGAACAGGAATTGGACCTGCTGCTATTGCTGGAGGAGGATGCGCTCGCCGACGGCATCACGCCAAAAGAGCGAATGCCCGACGAATATCTGTATTGCGGTGAGGCTCAGACTGGAGAAATCGCGATCGCCGTTTCTGAATGGCTTGCTTCGATCAAGGATCGCCTTGAGGGGCACGACCGCTTTCAGCTCGCTGTCGCCCGCAACGCGCTTGGAATTCTGGCGCGCGAATATGCCATCTGTCTCCGCGTGTCCGACAAGGAACTGGCCGACGACTTCCTGTCGGGCAAACGGTCAATGATGACAGACCCCACTATCCCGCGGCTCAGACGAGACGCGCTCGACAAGCTCGAAGCTGACTCCCCGAAATATCCGGCGCTCGCAGTGGCCCGGGCCTTGTGGAGCGAATCAACAGAGGTGATCGACTAATGGACTTGGCCATCCCCGCCGACTTGGCTGCCTACCTCGACGAACTCGACGCCTTCATCGCCGCCGAGATCAAGCCCTTGGAGCAGCAGGACGACAATATCCGCTTTTTCGACCACCGCCGCGAATATGCGCGGACGGATTTCGAGGCGGGCGGGCTGCCCCGGCACGAGTGGGAGGAATTGCTCAAGGAAGCCACTGCCCGCGCCAACAAGGCGGGCCACTGGCGTTTCTCCGCTCCCAAGCGTTATGGTGGCAAGGATGGCAGCAACCTGTGGATGGCGGTGATCCGCGAGCATTTTGCTCGAATGGGCCTCGGCCTGCACAATGATCTCCAGAACGAGCATAGCATCGTCGGCAACTTCCCCTTCGTCGCCATGTTCGACCAGTGGGGGACGGAAGAGCAGAAGCAGGAATTCATCACCGGCGGGTTCGAGCGCACCCGGCGCGTCGCCTTCGGCCTCACCGAGCCCGACCACGGCTCGGACGCCACCCACATGGAGACCGTCGCCGTGCGCGAAACCCGCGATGGGATCGACGGATGGCGGATCGATGGCGCAAAGATGTGGATCACCGGGATGCACGTCGCTACCCACTGCGCGATGTTCGCGCGCACGGCGGGCAAGGCGGGGGATGCGAGCGGGATCACCTGTTTCCTCGTCCCCAACCCCACCGAGGGGCTGAAGATCGAGGAGTGGATGTGGACTTTCAACATGCCCACCGACCACCCGCGCCTCAGCGTCACCAACGTATGGGTGCCGGACGATGCTGTGCTGGGCGTCGAGGGGCGCGGCCTGGCGCTGGCGCAGAGCTTCGTCCACCAGAACCGCATCCGGCAGGCGGCCTCAAGCTGCGGCGCGGCGCTTTATTGCATCGATGAAAGCGTGAGATACGCCCGCCAGCGCAAGCCCTTTGGCGAAGAGCTAGCGCGCAATCAGGCGATCCAGTTCCCGCTGGTGGAGCTGGCGACGCAGGCGGAGATGCTGCGGCTGCTGATCTTCAAGACCGCGTGGGAGATGGACAATATGCCCCACGAACAGATTGAGCGGACGATCAGCGACAAGGTATCAATGTGCAATTACTGGGCGAACCGGCTGGTGTGCGAGGCCGCCGACCGCGCGATGCAAGTCCATGGCGGCATCGGCTATTCGCGGCACAAGCCGTTCGAGCACATCTACCGCCATCACCGCCGTTATCGGATAACCGAAGGCAGCGAGGAGATACAGATGCGCAAAGTGGCGGCGTATCTGTTCGGCTATCTCGGGCCTAAGCGGGGACAATTCGACTAACAACGCGTGCTGCGCTCTGGCAATATCGTTGCGCGCCGCTAGTCTCCCTCGCCAACACAGGAGACATATTCATGCGCCAATTTACCGCCGTCCTGCTGGCCGGTGCCGCCTGCATCGCCGCGCCGCTTACCGCTCAGGACAAGAGCAAGGATGATAAGTGGGACATCCAGGCTCCCAAGGGTGCGACCATCAAACAGGTGCCGATCCAGACGGAAGAGGGCACTTGGATGGACGTGGACGTCTCTCCTGACGGGCGCACCATCGCCTTCACCATGCTGGGCGATATCTACACCATGCCAATCACCGGCGGCACGCCGAAACGTATTGCCGATGGGCTGGCGTGGGAGGTGCATCCGCGTTTCTCGCCCGATGGCAGCCGCATCGCGTTCACGTCCGACCGGGGCGGTGGGGACAACATCTGGGTAATGAACGCCGATGGGTCTGACAAACGGCAGGTGACCAAGGAAGACTTCCGCCTGCTCAATCAGCCCACATGGTCACCCGACGGGCGCTTTATCGCGGCAAAAAAGCATTTCACCACGCAGCGCTCGCTCGGCACCGGGGAAATCTGGCTGTATCACGTCTCGGGCGGGGGCGGCGTTCAGGTGGTGGAGCGCGCCAACGAGGCGCTGCAAAAAGAGCTCGGCGAGCCGATCTTCGCGCCCGATGGCAGCGCGATTTACTACACCCGCAACACGACTGGCGGAAACACGTTCGTATACGCGCAGGATTCCAACGCCGGGATATTCGCGATTGAGCGCCACGATCTTGAAACTGGCGAAGTCACCACGGCTGTCGATGGCTATGGCGGTGCGGTGCGTCCGACCCCTTCGCCCGATGGCCGCGAAATCGCTTTCGTGCGGCGCGACAAGAATCAAAGCCAGCTGTGGGTGAAGGAAATCGCCACCGGGCGCGAGCGCATGATCTATGGCAAACTCGACAAGGACGTGCAGGAGACGTGGGCGGTCACCGGGGTCTATCCCAACATGGACTGGACGCCCGACAGCGGCAGCATCGTCTTCTGGGCTGGCGGCAAGTTAAACCGGATTGACCGCGACGGGGGCAATCTTGCGACCATCCCGTTCACCGTCTCCGACAGGCGCGGTATTGCGGATGCGCCGCACCCGGTGATCGAAGTCGCGCCCGACAGCTTTACGACCGCGATCCCAAAGTTCGGGCAGCTTTCCACCAATGGCACGCGGGTGGTGTTTGAGAGCCTGGGCAAGCTGTATACCAAGTCCGCGCGAGGCCGCGATGCACCGCGACCGCTCACCGGGGATACCAGCGACACGATTGAGGCATTCCCCACATTCAGCCGCGATGGCAGCATGATGGCTTACATGCGGTGGAGCGATGAGGGTCTTGGCGAGATTGTGCTGGCCGATGCCAATGGTGCGAATGGCCGCGTTATCTCGCGCGTGCCGGGGCATTATGGCGCCCTCGCATTCTCGCCCGATGGCTCGCAGATCGCTTACGAAAAGCGCTCCGGCGGGTATCTGACCGCGCCTGAATATTCCGAAAATCCAGGCATTTATGTGCAGGCAGTCGGCGGCGGCGATCCATTCATGGTGTCACGCGACGGTTCCACTCCGCATTTCGGCGAGGACAACGATCGCATCTTCATGCTGAAGAGCGATGGAGATAGTCTGGAACTGGTTTCGACGGACTTGGACGGAGAGAAACTGCGCACCCATGCCAAGGGTGACCTTGCCAATGACTTCCGCGTATCCCCTGATGGGCGTACCATCGCCTTCAGGCAGAATTATGAAGTGTTCGCAATGCCCCTCATCCCCGGCGGCAAACCCGTGGACGTAAGCGAGAAGGGCGGCGCATTACCCGTCACCAAGGTTTCGACCGGAGGCGCGGAATATGTGGGCTGGGCCAATGGCGGCCAGACGCTGTTCTGGTCTGTCGGCCCGCAATTGCAGAGCGCGCAGGTGAGCGAATTTTTCGCCGCCGCGCCCAAGGGGGAGGACGACAAGTCCAAATCCTACACTCCGCCCGAAACCGGCATTTCAATGGCGCTGACGGTGACAGCGGATAAACCGGCCGGCACCACCGTCATCACCGGCGCGCGGGTGCTAACCATGAAGGCGGGCCTTGCAGCGGATGACGCGGGCGTGATCGAAAATGGATTGATCGTGATCGAGGGCGACCGGATCACCGGCGTTCACGATGCAACGGTTGTGAAGATCGCGTTCCCCGAAGGCACGCGCATCATCGACGCCAGCGGCAAGACGATCATGCCCGGCATTGTCGATGCGCACGCCCATGGCCCTTATGGCACCGGTGACCTGATCCCGCAGCAGAACTGGACGCTGTTGCAAGACCTCGCGATGGGCGTCACCACGGTTCACAATCCCTCAAGCCAGGCGAGCCAGGTGTTTGCCGCAGCCGAACGCCAGCGTGCGGGTCTGTTGCTTGGCCCACGCATTTTCTCCACCGGAGAGATCGTTTACGGCGCGAAGGCTCCGAGTGTGTATGCCCGGATCGACACTTACGAGGATGCGCTGGCCCACGTCCGCCGTATCAAGGCGCAGGGCGGCATCTCGATAAAGAATTACAATCAGCCCCGGCGTGAACAGCGCCAGATGGTCGCCCGTGCGGCGGCGGCGGAAAACATGCTGGTCGTGGCCGAGGGCGGATCGCTGTTCGGGATGGACATGAACCTGGTTGCGGACGGCAATTCCACCATCGAGCACAACGTGCCTGGCGATGTGTTTTATGAGGACGTGCTGCAATTCTTTGGCCAGTCGAACTCCAACTACACGCCCACGCTGGTCGTCACCTATGGCGGCCTGGCGGGCGATCCGTATTGGCGTCAGGCGATGGACGTGTTCGACCACCCGCTGATGATCCACACTCCGCCACGGCAATTGCTGGCCGATAATGCCCGTCGCACCAAGGCGCCCGAGTGGGCGTTCGTCGATGATGATGCCGCGCGTGAGGCACGCAAGCTGGCGCAGCGCGGGGTAAAGGTTGCCATCGGCGCACATGGCCAGCAGGCCGGGATTGGCGCGCACTGGGAAATCTGGAGCTTTGCGCGGGGCGGGATGAGCGCGGTAGAGGCGTTGAAGACTGCCACCATCGCGCCCGCGCAATCGCTGGGTATGGATAAGGATATCGGCAGTCTTGAGGTTGGCAAGCTGGCCGATCTTCTGATCCTTTCCGCCGATCCCACCGCCAACATTCGTGACACGGACAAAATCGAGAGCGTGATGCTGGGCGCACGTTTGTATGATGCGAAAACGCTGAACGAGGTGGCCACTGGCACTTCCCGCCGTCGCGCCTATTGGTGGGAAGCGGAAGCGCCGGGTAATGCGACCGGATCGGGAGCGGCCAGCGGGTCCGCCTCCCGGTCTGTCGCCCAGTCTGTATCTGCGCAGTAAGCGCCCGCGCTACTGCGCTTCCATCAGCGCGCGCAGGTCTTTCAGGGCCTTCGCGCGCAATTGGTGGACGCGCGGGACGCTAACCTCCAGCACGGCGGCAATTTCGGTGAGGTTCAATTCCTCGACATAGAACAATTGCAGCACCAGCATTGCGCGCTGCGGCAATTGCTGCATTGCCGTGACCAGCATCTCGCGGTCTTCCATCTGTGACAGCACTTCGAACGGATCGGGATCGTCCGCGGCAAAGGCAGTGCTGCCCTCGTCATATTCATCGGCAATGGAGGTAACGCTGATCACGCTGCCTTCGATTTCCAGCAATTGTGCATCGTCAATGTCCATAGCGACGGCGATTTGCGCTCGGGTTGGTTCGGCGCCGTTCTGGTTGCGCAGCTTTTCGATGGTGCGGTGATAGGCGGCGCGGCGCTTGCGCGCGCTGCGGGTGTCGTTCAGCATCCGGCGAATCTGGTCGAGCATCGCGCCGCGCACGCGGATCTTGGCATAGGCGGCGAACCCGTCTTCGGTCGGGCCGGTGTGTTTCTGCGCGCATTCGGTCAGCGCCACGATACCGCATTGGATCAGATCCTCGATCTCCAGCCCCTGCTGCGTGCTGTCGTTGCCGTGGCCATAGATGTGCCAGGCGGAACGGCGCACCAGCGGGAGGAAGCGGCGCACGCGGTCCTCCACCATCTCGCGCGAGGCGGCGCCATATCCCCTGGCGGATGCGAAGGAAGCTTGATCGTGCTTCATGCGGCGAGCGGGGTAGAAAGAGCCGGAGCGATTGCTGCCTCGCCGCCGATCAGGCCGACGACTTCGACCGATTGGCTGGCAGGCAACTCATTGATCGACAGCACGGCGCAGCGGCTGGCGCGCAATTTCAGCAGGCGGGCCAGCGCACGGCGCGCGGGTGGCTGCACGATCAACGCGATTGCACAACCGGTCTCTGCAATGATCGCATTGACCCGCTCGATGATCATCGCGCCACAATCGGGCTCTATCAAAGGCTGTCCGGTAGCCGGATCGCTCATTCCGCCAAGGATCGCGGATTCCAGCCCTGCATCCAGTGTCACGACTTTCAGCGTGCCGCCCGGCGGACAGACCCGCGCAACCAGCCGCGCACCCAGATCGGCGCGCAGGGCGTCGATCAGCACGTCAAAATCCTGCGATTTCTGCAACGCCATCGCAAGGCTGGTGAACAGCGGATGCGGGTGAGCAAGGCCAATTCCATCGGCAATCAGCGCGCGGAATATCCGGGTGAGCGCCGCCAGTGACAGCGGATCGGGATGCACTGCCTCCACCAGACTGGGCGCGCTTTCCTTCAGCGCATCCAGCAATTCGCGTACCTCTTCTGGCCCGAGCAGTTCGTGTGCCTGTGCCAGCAGCGCCTGATTGGCGTGGGTGGCGATGACGGTGCTGGGATCGACCGCCATGAAGCCTTCGGCAATGGCGTGATCGCGCGCGGCCGGGTCGATCCAGATCGCCGGGCAATCGAAACTGGGATCGCGCGTCACCTCGCCCGACAAGCCCAGATCGCGCCACGGAGAAGGGCTGCGCACGTCGCCGGTATCTATGGCCAGCAACTTACCGGGCCGCACCGATCCGCTGGCAATCGCAACGCCGCCCATCAGCACGGCGTAATCCTGCGCGCCCGCCTCCAGCGAATCGCGAATGCGAAATTGTGGTAGGACGAAGCCCAGTTCCCGGCTCAGTTGCTTGCGAATACCGGTGATCCGGGTAAGCAATGGCGCGCCCGCATCCTTGTCCACCAGATTGATGAGCGAATAGCCCAGCTCTATGGTCACCAGCGTCTGATCGGAGACATCGGCCAGGTCGATGCGGTCGGGCGATTTGTCCTCTTGTGGCACGGCCACGGGCGCGGGCGGGCGCGCGGCGTTCTGGCGCACCTTCCACCAGATCGCGCCCGCAATCGCGGCGGCAGGGAAGAATATCATCTGCGGCATGGCGGGCACCATGCCGATGGTCAGCAATATGATCGCGACGGGAGCCCAGGTGCGGGTATCTGCAAACTGCCCGCCAATCTGCCCGGAAAGATCGCGCTTGTCCGTGACTCGAGTGACGATGGCGGCGGCGGCAATCGACAGCAGCAGCGCGGGCACCTGTGCCACCAGCGCATCGCCTACAGCCAGCGTGATGTATTGCGAGCCTGCCTCTGCGGCGCTCATCCCGTGGCTGATCATGCCCAGCGCCAGCCCGGCGACGACGTTGACCGCCAGGATCAGCAGCGCGGCAATCGCATCGCCCTTCACGAATTTGGACGCACCATCCATTGAGCCGTAGAAATCCGCCTCAATCGTGACGGTGGAGCGGCGCTCGCGCGCTTCGTCGGCGGTGATCAGACCGGCGGCGATGTCCGCGTCGATCGCCATCTGCTTGCCCGGCAGCGCATCCAGCACGAATCGTGCGGAAACTTCCGAAACGCGCCCCGCGCCCTTGGTAATCACGATCATGTTGATGATCAGCAGGATGCAGAACACGAAAAGGCCGACCGCGAAATTGCCGCCGACCAGAAATTCTCCGAAAGCCTCGATGATCTCGCCCGCCGCCGCACTGCCTTCATGCCCGCTCACCAGCACCACGCGGGTCGACGCGACGTTGAGTGCTAGTCGCAGCAGCGTTGCAAACAGCAGGACGCTTGGGAAGGACGAGAAATCGAGCGGGGTGCGCACATTCAGCGCCACCATCAGCACCGCCACCGAAATAGCGATGTTGAGGACGAAGAACATGTCGAGCAGCAGCGTGGGGATCGGCAGCACCATCAGCGCGAACAGCGCAAAAATGCCGACCGGCAGCGCCATGGCAGCGGGCGCGGCACGCAGGTGATCGAGCACGGTTTTATTGGCGGCAGTGGTCATCTGGCGGTCCCCTTAAAGTCCGAGCGCGCGCAATTGGGTATAGGCCCGGCGGATCGCCTGCGTGCCTTGTGGGCTGGATCGCTCGCTTGCCCCGGTCGCCGCAATGCTGTTGCCCAGCAGGCTGGACATGCTGCGCGGAGCACGCGCGGCGGCAAGCGTGGGCATCGGGGAAGGGCGACCCAGTGCAAGGCCAAAGGACTGGCCCGCCATGGTGACGGACGCAGAACCGCCTCCAGCAGCGATACGAATCGATGCATTGCTGTCGGGAAGATTGGCCGGTGCACCGGCGCCCGCGCGCGCCATTTTCGCGCTGAGGAAATCCATCACTCCTGCCAGCGAACGGGCGGAGCCATCACGTTCGTAAAACACCGCGCGATTGGCCGCGGCCGGGCGGCGAAACAGATCAGCGGCGCTTTGATTGGGGTCCGCCTGCATGGCTGACAGGAACCGTCCGGCCCCGCCTGCGCCAAGGAAGTGCGCCAGATACAGCTCGCTGTGATCGGGCTGGCGACCAAGGATCGGCATCAGGTGCGCCCGGTTATCCTCCGCCAGTCCCGCCGCCATGAAAGAGGCGACCTGCGGATCGTTTCTGAGGGCGAGGATTGCGTGCCGCTGTGCGGGATCGGCGACATAGGCGCTGCCATTCCCGCCCACCCGGATCTGCGCAGCGACATCGCCTAGGCCGAACCGGCCGCCGTGACGCTTCATCGCGCCCAGCCATGTGCTGTCGATGAACTGAAACAGCCCGCTGGCAGAGGACGTGCGCGCGCGGGCATTGGGGTCCATCGCGCTTTCGACCTGCGCCTGCGCGACCAGATAGTTGAAGTCGACACTGGTGGACCGCGCGGCTGCGGCGATAGCTTGTTCAACGCCGTTTCGCGGTCGCTCCGCTCGTGTCACGGCCGGTTGCGTTATCACGGCGCGCGGCGCGCGAGCGGTATCGGATAATGTTGACGCGGGGTCACTCAAGAGATCTGCCTTTCAACTCTCCCGATCTGCGCACGGCACCCTGGTAGATGCGGCGGACCGGAGTGCTATCGGCAAATGTCACTGCAAAGGGTGTGCCAGAATGGCATGGGTGCGCCACATCGTGCGCGCACTAGGGGTTGATACGTAGGAACTGACCCCGCCGGAATCAGCTGCGGCGCGCACTGACCTGTGCAAATTGCCCCGCACCATAGGCGGCTCGCGGTGCGCCCAGCGCCTCAAGGCGGGCGGCGACATTTGCGGCCAGCAGATTGCGGACGCGGCGATTCACATCGTTCAGCTGGTGCGCGGTTTTGACCAGCGGGCGAGACTTTTCATCGACCATTTCAGGCGTCAGCGGGGAGAGGGTATCGCACAATGCGTCCTTTTCCCTGCTAGCCTCGAACAGTTCATCCGCATCCAGTGTGGCAAGCGCTTGCCGTTCGCGTTCCAGCACGGCAATCATTTGCCGCAGATTGCCGGTAATATTCGTGACAGGGTGGGCCATCAATCCGGCTCCACGCCAAAGCTGACCCGCGCGGCAATAATTGCATCGGCGATCTTTGCAGGTACGAGCGGGTAGGTGCCGTCCTGCAACGCTTCGCGGATTCGCTGGACCCGGTCGGTATCGACCGGCGGTGTGGCGGCATCGAAGGTTGCGCCGATTTCCAATGCGACGCCGGGTCGCTGCGCGACAGCAGTGCCGCGCGTATCGGCCTGACCGGGGCGTGCCTCGATCTGGGCGCGGTCGCTTTCGGACAGCGCGCGCGGTGCGGTGATCCCCTGCAATTTGCTCAGTTCGAATGACGGCATTGAAGCTACTCCGATGGATTACAATTCAGCAGAACGGCGAAGGGACTGAGAGTTTAAGGGCGGGGCAACGAATTCTTCGGCAGCCCATGCAGATCAGCTATTGCGCTGGGATGATGGCAAGGCCGGGGCGTTCAATGCGGGCGCGCACCGGCTCCGCGTTGCGATTGGTGCGAATGGCGATCCAGTCGCCTTGCTGCCCGTTTTCCATTGCCTCGCCCGCTTGCTGCACGCTGAACCCGCGGCCGCGCACAATTACCGTAACTGGGTCGCCGCGTTTGACCGCCGGGCCTGCTGCGCCCTGCGAAAACCCCGCCGCACCAGAAGCGGGCCGGGTGGCGACATAGATCGCCCACGGCGCGCTGCCTGAAATTGTGGATGGGCATTCCACTCGCACAGCCGCGCGTGCGGTTCCGTGCCATCCCGTCAGCAGCGGACCAGCGCACGATGCAAGGCGCAGGCGCGGATCGGCAGGCGTTCGCGCGCCGCCGATGTCGCCCGGTGCTGCGCCGGTGAAATCGGCCACCACCCGGTCGATCTCGTGAGGGTCGGTGATGCCGGCGGAAGATTGCGTGCCCGATGCCAGCACCGGCGCATGGAGCCCGAAGATCAACAGCGCCGCAATCGGTGAAAGGCAGCGCGATGCACGGAGTTTGGCTCGCACAGGTCTGAGGGAGGGCAGCATGGTTGAAGGTTTCCTTGACGCTTGAATCCGGGAACAGGTGTGTCGTGAACGGTGCAAAGGACGTGCCAAACCGACTGCGACGGGGGTGATCGAACCTTATCGACCGCGCACCGTACGGGGTTTTGCGGTGGCGACGCACAGGCCTTGCATAACGTGCGACGGGATAGCTGGCGGGACAATCTGAACAGGATACCCGTATGTCATTCGCGACCCGTACCGCACCCGGCAATCCGCAATTGCAGGACGTCTGCGATGCTCCCGCTCTCCATCCGGTCAGCATTGCATCGCCGCGCGTGTTCGAGGCGAGGCGGGATCTGCTGGAGCGCATTTCAACTTTCGCGCTCAGGCATTCGCTGGCGGTGAACGGCGTGAATCTGGCGACCATTTGCGGCGCACTGTCTGGCTCCAACGTGCCGCTGGCCAAGGCGTTCGCGGCGCGTGAGATCAGCGGTGATCCGATAGATCAGCGTTGGCTCGATACGCTGGTACGGCTGGATCCGGAAACGGGCGACCGCATGTCCGAACTGGAAAGGCTGATGGATCAGCTCGAATATTCGCTGATCCGGTTTGCCCAGACAGCCAAGCTTGCCGCCGACGAAACCAGCGACCATCGCGGCGCCATCGATGCGCAAGTGACCGCGCTGGGCGCGGCTGGTGGCGGCGAGGTTGATCGCGTTATCGGGCTGTCGCGCGCCATGCTTGAACGGGTGACACAGATCGAAAGCGCGATGGAGCGCAGCCAGAACGAGACGCTGTCGCTGCGCAAGAACCTGGCCAAGGCGCGGATGGAGGCAGATATCGATCACTTGACCGGCCTGCCCAATCGCCGCGCGTTCGAGCGTCGGCTCGCGTCCGCCAACATCGAAGCGCGCGCCAAGGGCGAGCCCCTGTGCGTGGCGTTCTGCGACATCGATCACTTCAAGTCGGTGAACGATACGCACGGCCATGATGCCGGTGATCGCGTTCTGCGCGCGGTCGCGGGTACGCTGAATGATATTGCCAGCGATGATTGCTTTATCGCACGCCACGGTGGCGAGGAATTCGTGCTGCTGTTTTATGGGATGGACAAGGATACCGCGCTGGCAAAGCTGGACGGGGTGCGCCGCGCCATGGCGGTCAAATCGCTCACCAATCGGGAAACTGGCCGCCCGTTCGGCAAGATCACGTTTTCGGGCGGAGTGGCCGAAGTCACCGAACAGGACGATCCGCGCAGCGCGCTGTCCCGCGCCGATGCCGCCCTGTATCAGGCCAAGCAGGAAGGCCGAAATCGTATCCTCGCGGTTTGACGATAGTTTGGAACAGTCACTCTGGCTGATCAAACGCGAGGCTGGCGTAAATGTCGCTTTGCACAGCGGGCCGGATGATCGCCCGCACCCTTACGCCTTGCGCTGTGGCAACCTGTTCCATCGCGCGCGCCTCGGTCCAGGCACGGTCTTCATCGCCGGGTGCGTGCAGCGCCACCACTGTCAGCGCGGCGCGCGGATCGCGTGGCTGCTGGTCCAGCCACTGCGCCAGCGTAACAAGGCCCGGCCCGGCGCGATAGAGCGCCTGCGAGGCCTCGATCGGAGGAACGATATCCGCGCCTTCAGGGGACGCAACACTATCGTCTTTTTCCAGCGCGGCAGCGGCCATCAGGAACAGGATCAGCGCCAGATCGGCAAGGATCAGGTGCCAGCTCGTCGCACTGCGGATCAGGATGGGCACGGATCAGGCAACGGTTCTGAGAGTCACGCGCGGCTGCGGCAGCGCCCCCGCCACTTCGGTACCAAGCCATTCCATCAGGGCATCGTGTGCTTGCTCCGCTCGCTCGCCCTTGCGTACAATAGCTTCCGCCAGCGGCAGGCAAACCAGATGCGCCGCCAGCACGCCGTAAAGCGTGGACAGGACCGCTGTCGCAATCGCTCCGAACGTCGCAGCGCCTGCATCCGCGCCCGCCACCGGGGCGAGCTGGGTCATCGAATACAACGTTCCGACAAGACCAAAGGCCGGGGCAAGTTCGCCCGCCTGTTCAAACACGGTTGCAGCGCGCGCACAGGCGATGGTGCGGGCCTCGCGGGCGGCAGCGTGTGCTGCATGCATCGCCCCGGTCGATCCGGTGCGGATCAGCGTATCGAGTGCGCTTGCCAGCGCGGGATCGGGCGGAATGGTTACTTCGGCACCCAGCATCCCATGGCGCCGCACCGCACCCAGCGTGCGCGCCAGCGCGGCGCGGTTGGCATCGCTGTCGAAATCGCGGCGGGCAAGGCACAGCACGGCCCACATCGCAGCGGCCGCCTTACGCCAGCCAGCCCGCATCAGCGTCGCCAGTGCCGTGCCTGCCAGCACGATGACGAGTGCGGAGGGATCGAACAGCGAAGCGGGGTTAGTCAACATAACCCGCAGAACGGACCGCGCATTCGCAGTTTAAGGGGCACCCGGCAGCGTGGCAGCCACTTGCCGCATCCCGGCAAAGGTTTGCCGCGCGCGTGCCAACCCCGCGGAAATTGCGCGGGGCAGGGGCATTTGTCGCGATTTGGCACGGCCCCTGCATACACACTGACAATCTGTTTTGACCAAGGAAGCCTGAGCGATGAGCGAGACCCTTTTTGGCATACACGGCGCGGCGCTGGAATTGCGATCAAAGCGCATGGGCGTGCTTGCGTCCAACATCGCCAACGCTGCTACGCCCGGTTTCAAGGCGCGCGATATCGACTTCAATGCCGCACTCGACGCCCGGCTCGAACGCGGACGCGATGGCGGTATGCCGGGAGGATACGATGCCGGACTGGTCTATCGCGTACCGACCATGCCCAGTCTTGACGGCAACACCGTGGAACTGGGGCGCGAACAGATCGCCTTTGCCGAAAACGCGCTCGCCTACAGCGCCACGCTCAGTTTCGTGCAGGGCAAGGTCAACACCATCACCCGCGCGCTGACGGGAGAATAAGGATGCCTGACGCACGCCCCATGACCCTGTTCAGCATGACCGAACGCGCGATGTCTGCGCAGATGGTGCGGATGAACGCGGCCACCTCCAACCTGGCCAATGCCGGGTCCGTCGCCGCCAGCGAGGCCGACGCCTATCGCCCGATCCGCGCGGTTTTCACAGCAGAACTCGATCGCGCAACCGGCCTTTCCGGCGTGCGCAGCGATGGGCTGGTGCGGTCCGATATTGCCGCGACGAAACGCTACGAACCCGGCCACCCGCTCGCCGATGCGGACGGGAATGTGTGGGAGGCCCCCATCGATGAAAGCGCCGAAATGGTCGAGATCATGGAAAGCGCACGTCAATACCAGAACATGGTTCAGGCGCTGCAGACGGCAAAGCAATTGATGCTCGAAACTTTGAGGAGCAAGTGACCATGAATACAACTATCGGTATCCCCGCAAACAACGTCGAACAGACGCTGGACCGGCTCAACACCCCTTCCGTGCTGTCGCGCGAGGGCGGGGTGGGGTCGCTTGATCAGGCGGATTTCCTGCGACTGCTGACAACGCAGCTGGCCAATCAGGACCCGCTGGCGCCGACTAATAACGAACAGATGCTGGCGCAACTGGCGCAGTTTTCATCGCTGGAGGCGACCACCAATTCTAGCCTGACCCTGCGCGAAATCTCCGAAAAGCTCGATGCGCTTACCGCCACGCAGGAGGCCGCCGTGGCCGCCGCTAAGGCCGCGGCAGAGGCCGCCGCCCGCGCCGCCAATGCAGCGGAGCGCGCAAGTGCTCCCTTACCCGTCTGACCTCACCTGAACTGATTTTCCTGGTTGAACACAAAAAGGATTGCCCATGTCTTTCTTCACTTCCCTGTCCGGTATGCGCAACGCTGAAACCGATCTGCGCGTCATTTCGCAAAACATCGCGAACGCCGAAAGCATCGGCTTCAAGAAAAGCAACGCGAACTTTTTCGATCTGGTTGCCAGTGGCACCGGCACCGACCCGCGCCTGACCCCCGGTATTGGTGCGGCACTGGCCGGGATCACGCAGGATTTCGCGCTGGGCACGTTCGAACAGACCGGGCGCGGGCTGGATGTGGCGATCAACGGCGATGGATTTTTGACGACCAGCAATCCGGTGTCGGGCGACATCAGCTTTACTCGCAACGGCAACCTTCGCGTTGTCGCGACCGGTGAATTGCAGGATTCGCGCGGTGATATCGTTCAGGGATTCACCGTGGATGCAACGGGTACTCCCACCTCGACCACACCTTCAAATATCGTCGTATCGACCACCAATGCAGGCGGCGCGACGCTCACCAATCTGTCGATCGACCGGCGCGGCGTTGTCAGCGCATCGTATGCCGATGGCACGGTTGAGCCGGTTGCCCAGCTGACACTCGCCACGTTTGCTGCCAATGACGGTTTGCGGTCAATCGGTCAGACCAAGTGGGTCGGGACCGGCGACTCGGGAGCGCCACGCTACGGCAATCCGGGCGTCGGCGCGTTCGGCTCGATCTTCAGCGGGGCGCTGGAGCGCTCCAACGTCGATCTGGCAGAGGAAATGGTCTCGCTGCTCACCGCACAGCGCAATTTCCAGGCCAACGCCCGCGCAATCGACACCGCGACGCAGATTTCCCAGACCGTCATCAACCTGCGTTCGTAAGGGCGGCTGACCAATGGACCGCCTGATCTACACCGCGCTAACCAGCATGAACGCAGCGATGGACCGCCAGCGCGCGGTCGCGAACAATCTCGCCAATGCCTCCACCCCCGGCTTTCGGGAGGAGGTGTTTGCGGTGACGGCAGCTACGCTGAAGGATGGAAGTATCGAAGCGCGCGCGATGGCACGGGGCAATGTGCGCGGGGCCGATATGACGACCGGGCGCGTTACTCCTACCGGTCAGCCGCTGGATCTGGCGGTGCAGGGCAAGGCGCTGATCGCGTATCAGAACCCGGCTGGCGGGGAATTGTATTCGCGCCGAGGCGATTTGCGCGTCGGCGCATCGGGCGTGCTCGAAAATGGTGAAGGCCTGCCAGTGCTGGGCGCAGGCGGCGGGCCGATCACGGTACCACAGGGCTTTGCCATCGCCATTGCCGAGGATGGATCGGTGCTGGCCACCGACCCTGCCGCACCCGGCGTGCCCGCGCAGCAAGTCGACCAGATCAAGCTGGTTTCGCCTGAGGGATCGCGGCTGGTCAAAGGGATCGACAGTTTCCTGAAGGTGCCCGGCCCCAATGGCACAAATGGCGTGTTGCCGCCCGATCCGACCGCGCGCGTCACCAGCGGCGCGCTGGAGGGATCGAACGTCGAGACTGCGCAAACGCTGGTCGACATGATCGATGCCCAGCGCGCCTTTGAACAGCGTGCGCGCATTATCAAGACCGCTGGCGAACTGGACGAAGCATCCAGTCGCCTGATGGGCATGAGCTAAAAGGACACTCAAAAATGCCGAATTCCGCACTGCACGTCGCCCGCACCGGGCTGGAGGCGCAGGATGCGCGTATGCGCGTCATCGCCAACAACCTTGCCAACATCGGCACCACCGGGTTCAAGCGCGACCGAGCCGATTTCGCGACGCTAGCCTATCAGGAACAACGCGTTGCAGGGCAGCAATCGACCAACCAGACCGCCTATGCCGTGGGCCTGAACCTTGGCACCGGCGTGCAACTGACCGGCACCACGCGGATCGAGACGCAAGGCACGCTCAACCAGACGGGCAACACCTTCGATATCGCGCTGGATGGCCCCGGCTATTTCCAGGTCGAACTGCCGCCCGGAGGCCAGATTGCATTCACGCGTGCGGGCAACTTCACATTGTCGCCGCAGGGCAACCTCATCACCGGTCAGGGCTACACCGTGACCCCGCCGATCCAGATCCCGCAAGGGTCGCAAAGCATCACCATTTCGCCCGATGGCACTGTCAGCGCTGTGCAGCCGGGGCAGGCGGCGCCGGTACAGCTGGGCCAGTTGCAGATCGCCAGTTTCGTCAATCCGGCGGGACTGCGCGCGATTGGCGACAACTTTCTCGTCGAAACCGCCGCCAGCGGCCCGGTTGAACTGGGTATAGCCGGGCAGTTCGGGCGCGGGCAGATCCGCCAGGGGATGCTCGAAGGATCGAACGTCAACGTGGTCGAAGAGCTGGTCGAGATGATCGAGGCGCAGCGGGCGTATGAAATCAATTCCAAGATGGTGAGCGCGGTGGATGAAATGCTGCGCAACGCCAATCAGACGCTGTGAGGGTGGCGATGACCATTATCCGAAACCTGCTGACCGTCCCGCTCGCGCTGTTTCTCTCCGCCTGCATGGCCGGAGGCGAACGTCCTCCCGGTTTTGCCGCGCCGCCGCCGCCCGGCCCGGTGCAGGTTGCCGGCACAGCGCCCGTGCAGCTGTCCGAACAGGTCGCCAATGCCTATTCCACGCAGCGGGAAAGCGCGGGGTCGATCTTTCAGGCGAGTCAGGGATATGCAGGTCTTGTCACCGGCACCCGCGCGCGGCGGCTGGGCGATATGGTCACCATTGTCCTGACCGAAAACACCTCCACCACCAAAAGCACGACGGGTCAGACCGACCGTTCGGGCAGCTTTGGCATTACCCCGCCAACCTCCGGCCCATTCGGCTTTCTCAATCCCAACGCCCTTAATGCCGGGGCCGAAGGGTCGTTCAATGGAGGGGGCAATGCCGCACAGCAAAGTCAGCTGAACGGCACGATCGCGGTGACCATTGCCGCACTTTACCCCAACGGAACCGCTGAAGTCGTTGGAGAAAAGCTGATGAATCTGAGCCAGGGCGATGAATGGGTGCAGTTTGCGGGCCGCGTCCGGCTGGTCGATGTCGACGTCGAAAACCGGCTGCGATCATCGCAGGTCGCCAATGCCCGGATCATCTATTCGGGCAAGGGCGCGGTCCAGCAGGCGAGCAAGCCGGGCTGGCTTTCGCGCTTTTTCAACCTTGTCTCGCCTTTCTGAATTGGGGGCTTTTACCATGAACCTGTTTCGCATCTTTCCGCTTGCGCTCGCGCTGCTCGCCCTGCTTGCCCCCGCAGGCGTGGCAGCCGAGCGCATCCGTGACCTTGGCCAGTTCGAAGGGCTGCGCGCCAACCAGCTGACCGGATATGGCGTCGTCGTCGGCCTGCAGGGGACCGGTGATGACAATTTGCAATACGTGACCGAGGCAATGCGCGGCATTTCCGGCCGGCTGGGGCTGCAATTGCCCGCCGGGATCAACCCCAACCTGCGCAATGCCGCCGCCGTTATCATCACCGCCGAACTGCCGGCTTTTGCCAAGCCCGGTCAGCGGATCGACATCACGGTGTCGACGCTGGGTCAGGCCCGCAGTCTTCGTGGAGGGGCGCTGGTCCTTGCGCCCCTCTACGGAGCAGACGGGCAGATCTACGCGATGGCGCAGGGCAATGTCGCGGTTGGCGGGCTGGGCGTTTCCGGGCGCGACGGATCGCAATTGACCGTCAATATCGCAACCGTGGGCCGGATCGCCGATGGCGCGAGCGTCGAACGCGCGGTCGCCACCGGGTTCGATCAGCAATCGACGCTGCGATTCAACCTGCATCAGGCAGATTTCCTTACCGCATCGCGCGTGCGTGACGCGATCAACGCGGCCTATCCCGGGATGGCGCAGGTTGCCGACGGGGTCAGCATCGAACTGACGCTGCCATACGGAAATGACGAGAGGTCCGCCCAACTGGCGCAGATAGAGATGCTGCCTGTCACCCCCGCAGCGGTCGCGGCGCGGGTGATTGTCAACAGCCGCACCGGCACCGTGGTTATCAACCAGTCGGTTCGTCTCAGTCCCGCTGCAATCAGTCACGGGAAACTGGTAATCCGGATCGATGAGGCTCCGCGCGTTGTGCAGCCCGAACCGTTTGGGCGGGGCGTCACTGCGATCGAGGAATCGAGTGACATCACTATAGAGGAACGATCGGACCGGGTTGCGCTTATGCCGGGCGCGGCAAACCTTTCGGAAATTGTCGACGCGCTCAATTTGCTGGGTGTGGGGGCGGCGGATCTCGTCGTGATCCTTGAAAGCCTGAAACAGGCGGGCGCGTTGCAGGCCGAAATGGTGGTGCTGTGATGAACGCGGCCTCGCCCGTTTCTCCGATTTCCGCCCCGGCCACGCCCGACCGTGAGACCCTGCGGCTGCGCGAAGCGGCCCAGGGGTTCGAGGCGATCATGATCCGCAAGATCCTTGAAACCGCGCGTGCCGCCAGCTTTGCCGAGGATACCCCGCTGACCGGCGGCGGGATGAAACAGTTCACGCAGATGCGCGATGAACACTTCGCCGACATCGCTGCAAAAACGGGCGCCTTCGGGTTTGCACGGAGTATCGAGGATCAGCTTTCCCAACACCTTCCATGGCACAAGGATTAGGTTATGCCAGGAGCCATCTTCCAGATCGCGCGCACAGGCGCAGCCGCCGCGCGGGCCAGTATCGAACTGACCGCGCAGAATATCGCCAATGCCGATAATCCCGATTATGCGCGCCGCACGCTCATCACTAGCGAAGTGGTGGGGCAGTTGCCAGGCACGCGCGGCACGCTCAGTGGTGTGCGGATCGATTCCATCAGCCGCAACGATAGCGCGCTGATCCAGCAGCAGGCTCGCAGCAGTGCAGGATCGCTCGCCCGTGCCGATGCTGAATTGTCGGCCCTGCGCGATACCGAACTGGCTTTGGAACAATCGCAGCTGTTCGAAGGGCTGGTCGAATTCGAAGCGGCGTTGACCCAGCTTGAAGGAAACCCGCTGGAGCCCGCGCTGCGCACCAATGCACTGGAGGCTGCGCGCCAGCTGGCGACGACATTCGGATTTGCCGACGCGGTGCTTGGCACGGCGCGTGCGCAAGTGCGCGAAGCTGCAGGGTTCAGCATTACCGAAGCAAACCTTCACACGCAGGAATTGGCGCGTATCAACCTTAATCTGGTGAATTCAGAGGCGGGGACGCCTGGTCGCGCCGCGCTGCTGGATGCGCGCGATGCCGCGCTGCGCGATCTGGCCGCCGAGGTTGGGATAGAAACCAGATTTTCCGCAACCGGGGCCGTGGAAGTGAGGCTGGCCGAATCGGGCGGCCTGGGCAGTGGCCCCTTGTTGGTATCCGGCATCAATGCCACCGCGATCACCTCGACCAACACGGCGAGCGGCACGCTCGAATTTGCGGTTGGCGCGGTTGCGGTTGCGCCTGCCAGCGGCGCGTTGGCCGGACACGCGGCAGCGCTGGAATTGCAGGCCGATTACAAGACACAGCTCGATGCGATTGCCGCATCCACCATCGCCCGCTCCAATGCGGCGCAAGCCAGCGGTGCGGCGGCGGACGGATCGTCGGGGCAACCGCTGTTCAATGGCAGCAATGCGGGAGACATTGTGCTGGCGCTGACAAATGCGGGTCAGCTGGCCACCGCGCCTGCCGGTTCGCCCGCAGGCAGCACCAACACCACCAATCTTGCCGCCTTTGTAGCGTCGATTGGCGCGGTCGACGGCCCGATTGCAGGCGCCGATCAATTGCTGCTTCGCCTGTCGAGCCGGATCGCTTCACAAGCCATCACCCGGTCCGGATTGGCGGTAATCGCCAGCAACGCGCAGGCCACGCTGCTTTCGCAAACCGGCGTCGATCTCGATACCGAGGCGGCCAATCTCATCCGTCTGCAACAGGCGTTCGAGGCGAATGGGCGCGTACTTCAGGTCGCCGCTGATATCTTCGACACGCTGCTGGGCCTGCGATGAACCGCACACTGCACCTGTTCGCGATGAAAGGATGATCCGATGAATTTTGTCAGCAACGCAACCAGCGCGTTCTACGATCGCTCGCTGGAGCAGATGGGGAACCTGCGCGGATCGCTGGAGCGCTTGCAGACCCAGATTTCGACGGGCGTGCGCATTACGCGCGGGTCGGAAGACCCGGCTGCTGCATCGCGCCTGCGCACGCTGGCGCGCACGGAGCTGCTATCCGAGGTGCAGTCCGACAATGCGGACAAGCTGGCGCGCGACCTCGACGAAGCCGGTGATGAGGTGCTGGGCGTCGCCAATTTGCTTGCCCGCGCACGCGAACTGGCGATTGCCGCGGCGAACTCACCGACCGGCGCAAGTGGTCGTGCGGCCATTGCAGAAGAACTTGCGCAACTTGAACTGGAACTGTTTGATCGTGCCAACGCGCTGACCCTTTCCGGGGAGCCGCTGTTCGCCGGGACTGCGGCTGGCCCCGCCTTCACCCGCGCAGCCGATGGCAGCGTTACCTACAATGGCAATGGCGAAATTGCGAGCGTCCCGGTTGCGCCCGGCACCGAATTGGAGCGCGGATTGACCGGTGCGCAGCTCTTCCAGTTCGACCTCAATGGATCGCCCAGCAGTGCCTTTGCCGTCCTGTCCGGGCTGACAGCCGCTTTGCAAGGCGGCGCGGCAGACCCTGCCGCCGCCGCGCGTGCCGCGATCGAAGGGCTGGATGCAGCGTTCGACACCGCCACGCGCGGCCAGACCGTGCTGGGCACGCGGCTCGCATGGGTTGAAGTGATTCAGGACAACCAGACGCAGCGCGCGCTGACCGTGGCGGAGCATAAATCCCAGACTGGCGATACCGATCTGGGCGAGGCAATCGCGCGCCTGCAACAAACGCTGACCGCGCTGGAGGCCAGCCAGGCCAGCTTTACCCGCGTCAGCAATCTTACCCTCTTCAACGTCATCTGACGCTGAGAAGCCCACCGGAGTTACCGCGTTATGTTTGCCGCCATCGGCATAATTGTCCTTATCGTCATGGTGTTTGGCGGTTTCATGCTGGCGGGCGGCGCTATGGGGCCGATCCTTGCCGCACTGCCGCTCGAATTCATGATGATCGGCGGGGCGGCGCTGGGCGCCACACTGCTGGGCAATTCCATGCACGAGGTAAAGCTGCTGGGTGGCGGGATTGCGAAAGTCTTCAAAGGGCCCAAATTCACTGATACCGATCATATTGACGCTATCGCGCTTACCAGCAAGCTAATGAAATTGCTGCGATCCGAAGGCGCAGTCGCATTGGAAAGCCATGTGACTGAACCGGGCACCTCCGCCATTTTCAGCGAGTATCCCCGGCTTCAGGCGGACCCGGTGGTGGTGAACCTCATCTGCGATCCGTTGACGCTCATGGTGGTGTCTTCTGGCACGCTTGATACACATGCGGTGGAGGACGTGATCGACAACGCAATAAAGACCCAGCTGCACGAATTGCAGGAGCCCGAACACGCGATCCAGAGCCTTGCCGATGCGTTGCCCGCACTGGGCATCGTCGCCGCAGTGCTTGGCGTGATCAAGACCATGGGCTCCATCGACCAGCCGCCAGAAGTGCTGGGCAAGATGATTGGCAGCGCGCTGGTCGGCACGTTTCTGGGCGTGCTGCTGGCCTATGGCTTTGCCGGACCGATGGCGACCCGTCTGAAACAGATCAACGCGCATGACAGCCAGATATTTCACTCGATCAAGCAAGTGATCATCGCCAGCCTGCACGGCTATCCACAGCCCATGGTCCTGGAGGCGGCGCGTTCCGGCCTGCCGCCTGCGCACCGTCCCAAATTGACCGATCTGCTCGATCAGATGCGCGGGCGCTGATTCATGTCCGATGGCCCCGTCCTAGCCTCTGCCATCCCGGCACCCATCATCGTAAAAAGGGTCACGATCGAGGCCGCCGGACATCATGGTGGCGCGTGGAAAGTAGCCTATGCCGATTTCGTGACCGCAATGATGGCGTTCTTCCTGCTATTGTGGCTGCTCGGCGCGACCGAGGAAACCCAGCGCAAGGGGATCGCCGATTATTTCGCTCCTACCCTCGTCAAATTGCGCCAGGAAGGCGCCGGTTCTGACGGATTGCTGGGCGGAAGTTCGATTACCGATGCCGACAATTATCCCAATTCGCAGGGCCAGACCGGCACGCTTTCCATTACCGTTCCGCGCGGCGCAAAAGGCGGGCCGATGGAGGGCGGCAAGGGCGATGAGGACGTCAGGGAGAAAATGCGCGAACTGCGCGCGAAGATCGATGCAAAGTTGAGCAAGAACCCCAATCTGGCAAAACTGGCGCGGCAGGTGCGCGTGATGCGCACGCCCGAAGGCATCCGGATCGACCTTATGGACGATGCCGATTTCTCCATGTTTGCGCTCGGCACGACGGTACTGACATCCGAAGCGCGCCAATTGCTCGATGTGATGGGTGAGACGTTGAGCGATGGACCAAATCCGCTGATTTTGCGTGGTCATACCGATTCGCTTCCATGGCGGTCTGGCATCGTCGCGAACAACTGGTCGCTGTCTGCAGGCCGGGCCGAGGCGACACGCCAGGCGCTGATCCTGAACGGCATCGCTGCCCATCGCTTTGCCCGGATCGAAGGGGTGGCAGATCGCGAGCCTCTGATCGCCGATGATCCCGCCGATCCGCGCAACCGTCGCATCTCGCTGCTGCTGCTCGAGGGCAGCGGCAGAGCCCGGACCGCGCCGAGGCCCGTCGAAACGGCCAGCGAACCTGCGCAGACAGAACGTGTAGCAAGAGGCCCGTTTCCCAAACCCTGATCTCGCGTGCGTTCAGACGACCGCACCGTCATCTAACTGCATCGCGCTGGGTAGCCCATGGAGGAGCCGCCCGTTTGGCATGTGGCGATCGCTTTTCCACACCCACGATCGGTGTTGTGCGAACCTTGCATACTCACTCCCTTGCCGGCGCGACGGGTACAACGCTGCGGCGTTGAACGGCTTTCTGGCCCGCGCATCCCGCACGCCCTAAGACGCGCCAGCGACGCAAGCGCGACCGCGCGCCCGCAACGATGCAATCTTTTATCGCGATGAGCGAGGATACGGCGCGCCGGATGATGTGCCCCCAAACAACGACGCGCCAGCGTCGCAAGCGCGACTGCGCGTCCGCAGCGATGCGATCTCTGATCGTGGTGAGCGAGAATACGGCAGCCCGGATGGCGCACCCCCGACAACGACGCGTCAGCGTCGCAAGCGCGACCGCGCGTCCGCAGCGATGCGATCTCTGATCGCGATGAGCGAGGAAATGGCGCGCCGGATGGCGTGCCCCAGACAACAACGCGAAAAACCCGGGGCCTTGCGGCTCCGGGTTCCTCTTCCGCCCCCAGCGGGAGCGTGTTGCCCCCAGCGGGAGCGTATTGCGATGTCGCTGGATTAACGCAGGAGCGACAACACGTTCTGTTGCGACTGGTTGGCCTGCGCCAACATTGCGGTGGATGCCTGGCCAAGGATCTGCGCCTTGGCGAGAGCGGTCGATTCCGCCGAGAAATCCGTGTCCTGGATCCGCGAGCGGGCCTCGGCAAGGTTGGTCGAAGTCGTTGTCAGGTTGTTGATTGCGGATTCGAGGCGGTTCTGCCCGGCACCCAGCGAAGAACGTGCCGTGTTCACGGAAAGCAGCGCGGTGTCGACATTGCCGACAGCAGTTGCAGCGTTGGCCGCCGTGTCGACTGCCAGGGCGGCAGCGGTGACAACAGTGCCATCGATCCCGGTGCTGGTGAGGTCAACCGAACGACCTGCGTCGATCTGGATGCTGACGGTCACAGGGGTGCCAGCGGTGGTGCTGAACAGGGCGACATCGTTAAAGGTGGTGTTGGTAAGGATGTCGTCGATCTGTGCCGCGAGTTCGGTCACTTCGGTGTTTAGAAATCCGCGGTCGGTATCGTCCAGCGTGCCGTTCTGCGACTGGATCGCCAGTTCACGGACACGTTGCAGCATGTTGGTCACTTCTTCCAGCGCGCCTTCTGCGGTCTGTGCCAGAGCGATGCCGTCATTGGCGTTGCGAACACCCTGGTTCAGGGCGCGGATATCGCTGGTGAAGCCGGTTGCGATCGAGAGGCCGGCGGCGTCGTCCGCGGCGCTGTTGATCCGGCGACCGGTCGACAGACGCTCCATGGCATCGCCGAGCATTTTGTTGGCCTGCAGGCTCGAAGTCTGGGCGCGCAGGGCAGAGGTGTTGGTGTTGATAACGGACATTTGGTCTTACTCCCTTGGGGGTCTTGTTCCCGTGATGGTCAGGTACAGCTGCGATTTGGGTCCGCCGCTGCTGAAGCTAAGAGCGACCGGGGTTCGAGAAGTTTAAGCCAGAAAATTTTGCCGCCGAAAATTAAGCGCGCGGAGTGCCCAAGGCGGCTCCTTTATAGTGGAACGTTACGGAACCGGGCGATTGCAGGGTTCTTGGCAAATGCTCCCCAACCCTCAGCCTAGGTGAACTTACCAGGGCTTAAATTTGCGACATGTTGCACGTCCGGGCGGCAAATGTTGGCCGCACCCGGAACAGCGTGCCTTGTGTACCCCGCACCGGAAATTCCGCCGCCCCCAAGCGATGAGAAAGTTTGAACAGACCTGATGACAGACCAGCTTGCCTCACGCCCGAATGATCACTCACCTTCCTGTGCGACTGTCGTTCAGTATCCCGGCGGCGGATGTGCGGATGTTTTTGCCCGCCATGCTGCGCTGCTCGATCCGGTGCTGCCCCTGCTGGGTACGCATTGGCAGCGCGCGCGACTTTCCGTGGGGGAGGGCGGGGTTTTCGACAATCCGCCCGGATGCCGCCCTGAAGACCGGCTGGAACTCGATCTGCGTCACGGCGATGTGGCTTCGATCGAGATGCTCGGCACCAAACGCCTCGCACTGACTTACAATGCCGGCACACTGGAGGCGGCGCGCGCTGCGCTGTCGGCGCTTGCTGCGCACGGTGCGGCCGCCAAAACCGGCTGGCCGATTGCGCGTGACGAGCGCAGCCTTGCGCTGCTGACGCTGGCGGAAAGGATTGCGGGCGCTCAGATACCCGTGTTGCTCGAAGGGCCAACCGGCACGGGCAAGGAAGTGCTGGCGCGCTTCATCCATCGCCGTTCAACTCGTGCCGCCGGGCCATTTGTCGCCGTCAACTGCGCCGCTATGCCCGAAGCCATGCTGGAAGGGCTGTTGTTTGGCCACCGCAAGGGCGCGTTCACTGGCGCTGGCGAAACCCGCGAAGGGCTGTTCCGTGCGGCACATGGCGGCACGTTGCTGCTTGACGAGATCGGGGAATTGCCTCTGCCACTTCAGGCGAAGCTGCTGCGCGCGCTGCAGGAAGGCGAAGTCCTGCCGCTGGGCGCGACCAGCCCGGTCGAGGTTGACGTGCGCGTAATCGCCTGCACCAACCGCACGCTATCTGCGGAGGTTGAGGCGGGCCGCTTCCGCGAGGATCTGCTGTATCGCCTGAACGTCTTTCCTCTTGAAATATCCGCTTTGCGCGATCGGATCGGAGATATCGCCCCACTCGCTTTCGGAATGTTGCTGCGCCATGCGTGCCGCCCCGCAATGGGAGAGAAGCGCGCATGTTCAGGCCCACGCTGGCTGTCGGGTCAGGCACTGGCCCTGCTGGAAACGCACGCTTGGCCGGGCAATGTGCGCGAGTTGGAAAATGTCATCCGGCGCGCGATCCTGCTCGCAGGCGACGAACCGCGCATCGGATCGGAACATATCGTCTTCGATCAGCCGGTCCGAGCTGTGCTGCAAGAACTGCCGAAACCGAGAATTGGGGCATCGGTGAGCGATGCGGCCTCCCTGTCAGACATTGCGTTTCAGTCAGAAGCGCGGGCAATACTGCGTGCGCTTGACACCCATGGCGGGCATCGTTCGCGCACCGCGCACGCGCTTGGCATATCCGAACGCACGCTGCGATATCGCCTCGCCTCGATGCGCGAATCCGGCCTGATCGAAGAAAACCGCATCGCAGCGGGTGCGCTGTCATGAGCGGTATTACCGAAGTCATGGCCCTGCGCCGCGATCTGCTCGCACGCAGTCAGACATTGCGCGATGTGCGCACTGCCAGCGAAAGCAATCCGGTCAGTGGAATCGGCGGCGCAAATGGCCCCGGCACCCCATCTGTCGATTTTGCGCAAACGCTGAACGGTGCGCTGCAAAAAGTCAGCGCAGTGCAGCATCGCTCCGCCGATTTGCAAACCGGTTACGAACGCGGCGAAGTTACCGATATCGCACAGGTCATGCTGGCGCGGCAGGAAGCGGGCGTCGCGTTCGAGGCGACATTGCAGGTGCGCAACAAACTGCTGAATGCGTATCAGGAAATCATGCGGATGGGGGCATAATCCGTGGCCGAGACAACACTTCCCGTATCCGCTGAGCCGACACTTGTGCAAACCGGACCGATGGGCGCAGCCGATTGGCGCGCCCGGCTTTCCGGCTTTGCCGCCGATCCCGCCTTGCGCCGCGCATTTCCTGCGATTGCAGGCGTCGGCGCCGTGGCAGTGACTGCGATGCTGTATCTGGCGATTGCCGGCGATCCGCAACGCCTGCTGTATTCGAGCCTTTCCGACAGTGAGCGCGCCGAAGTGGTGGAGGCGCTGGAGACCGGAGGCATTGGCTATTCTATCGACAATGCGACCGGCGCGATCACCGTGGGCGAAGGGGACGTCTATCGCGCGCGGATGCTGGTTGCCAGTGATGCCGGCCTTGCCGCACCGCAGGGGGCAAGCGAGATGCTCGATGCAATCCCGCTGGGTTCCAGCCGCACACTTGAAGGCGAACGGTTGCGGCTGGCGCGCGAGCGCGAGCTGATGCTGACTATCAGCGAGATCGACGGGATTGAGGCGGTGCGCGTGCATCTGGCCACGCCTGAACGATCCGTGTTCGTTCGCGACAGCAATCCGCCCAGCGCTTCGGTGATGGTGCGGCTGGTCAGCGGACGCTCTCTAAGCCAGTCGCAGGTGGAGGCTATCGTGAATCTCGTATCAGGATCGGTCCCCGGTATGGCGGCGGATACCGTACGGGTGGTCGATCAGAACGGACAGTTGCTCAGTTCCGCGCGCGATGCCGATATGGAAGGCCTCGTGATGCAGCGCGAATTCGAGACCAAACTGCAAAGCCAGTTGGAAGCGCTCCTTACGCCGCTGCTGGGAGAGGGCAATTTTTCCAGCCAGGTGCAGGCTCAGCTCGATCACAGCGAAGTCACCAGCGCGCGCGAAACCTATGACAAGGATGGCGCGGTGCGATCCGAAAGCGATCGCAGCGCCACGCGGGTCGCTGGCAGCACGCCGGGCGGCGTACCCGGCGTTACCGCCAACACGCCGCCGCCCGATGCAACACTGGTCGATGGTCCGCCGATACCGGGCGAAGAAGGTGCTGCAGGCAGCCCCAGCGATACCGAGACCGCAGTCCAGCGCAATTTCGAACTCGACCGCGAGGTCGCCGTTACCGCGACGCGCGCGGGGGGGCTGACTAGGCTCTCGGTCGCGGTCGCCGTAAGCAAGGAGGCGATGGCTGCCGCAGCACCTCTCACACCTGCCCAGCTTGAGGCGCTGGTGAGCGCAGCCGTAGGCGCGGACAATGCGCGCGGCGATACCGTTGAAGTCGCCGTCAGCGCGTTTGGCGTCACTGAGATTGTCGAACCTGCATTTTACGAACAATCGTGGTTTGGGCAGGTGCTGCGTTATGGCACCGCGCTGATTGCGGTGCTGCTGGTCTTGATGCTGGCGGTGCGCCCGTTGATCGCGCGTTCACGCAAGGGCGGAGAGGACGGGGCAGAACCAGTGAGCGGCGATCCCTTGAAGATCGCGGCTGACGGTTCGGTGATGTCTGACGCGGCCCTCACTGGTCCCACCACAGATCTGAGCGCACAGGTGACGCTGGCCCGCACGTTGACCAACCAGCAACCCGATCGCGCGTTGCAGGCATTGCAACGGATGCTGGAACCGCCTGCGCCCGACACCGGAAAGGCATCTGTGTAATGGCCGCGACCGCACTGGCACCCCAGTCGCCATCCGATGTACCCGCTGCCGAAGTCGGGCCGCTGATGAGCCGGGTCCAACGTGCCGCGGTATTCCTTTCGCTGCTGAGCGATGAGGAGGCGGCGCAGTTGATCAGCCGCATGGAACCGGGCGAGCTTGAAAAACTCGGCGCAGCAATGTGCCGGCTGGGCGATATCGAGCCGCCGCATATTGCCGAGGCGCTGGCCGATTTCGTGACCGAAGCCGGCCGCGAGATACTGCCCGCGCGTGACCGTCCCTTGCGTGTGCGCACCTTGCTGGAACGCTCCCTGGGTGAGACCAAGGCAGCCAGCATGATGCTGCGGATAGAGCCCGAAGTCAGGCCCCGAAGCATCGAGATGGCGCGCTGGCTCGCCCCTGCAGTGGTGTTCAAACTGATTGAGGATGAACATCCGCAGGTGATCGCCGCGCTGCTGTTGATGCTGGAGCCTGAACCCGCCGCCGAAGTGCTTTCTGCGCTGCCCGAACAGGCGCAATCGCAGGTGGTGGCGCGCGTGGCGAAGATGGGTGCGGTCTCCACGCAGGCGATGGAAATGATCGACAATCTGCTGTCGCAGCGCATTGGCGCCACGTTTGGCGCCAGCGTCCTGATGCTGGGTGGTCCGCGCGACGCGGCGAACCTTATCAACCTTGCGCAAGGCGATCTGCGCAACACCGTTCTGCCCGCCATCGCAAAGGTTGACGGTCCGCTGGCAGAGGCGATCGCGGATGAATTGTTCACCTTTGAAATGCTGCTGCAACTCGATCCGCAAGCGATGGGACGCCTGCTGCGCGATGTCGAAAACGAGGCGCTGATCGACGCGTTGAAAGGCCTGCCCGATGCCCAGCGCGCGCCTTTCTTTGCTGCCATGTCAAGCCGCGCCGCCGATGGCATTCGCGACGAGATCGAACTGCGCGGGCGCCTCGCCAAAAGCGATATGCTGCTGGCCCAGAAGAAAATTGTCGAGGTCGCAAAAGCGCTTTCGGAACAGGGCGAGATCGTGATGGGGGCGGACGATGGCGAATTCGTCTGACTGGATCGCCCAGATCGGCGGCAAAGCTGATGCCGGCGCGAATAACGGCTGGATTGCCGCGCTGACGCTTGGGGCTGCGCAGTCTGGCGGGTTCCGCGATATCTCGCCATTTACGCCGCCCGGTTCGCAACCGTCCGCCGTCCCGCCGGGTGAGGGCGACGAGCACGAGGATCGACAGGCGCAAGACTATCACCGCGGTTTTGCCGATGGGCAGGCGCAGACGTCGCATGCTGCCGAGGATGCGCTGACGGAAAGCCGGGAGCGCTTCAAGCAATTGCGTCTAGGCTTTCAGACGCTTGATACGTGCGCGCGCGATGCCCTTGCGGATGATCTCAACACGACAGTTCTGACGCTCTGCATGCAGGTTCTGGACGATTACGCGCTTGACCGCGATGCACTGATCGCGCGCTGCCATGCGGCGGCGGCGCGTCTTGGCAACGGCCCTGCAGAGCTGACGCTCACCCTGCATCCCGAAACCCGTGCGCTACTGAATGATAGCGCGCTGGCAGACTGGACGATCACCGAGGATCCGACACTGCTACCCGGCGCATTGCGGCTGACCGGCCCGGACGGATCAGTGCGCGAAGGGCCCGATGACTGGTCACGAGCCATTGCACAAGCGTTGGGGGGGTAGTTCGTGCTTGCTGAAATGCAGCTTGATCTGGCGCGGATGCGCGCGGCGCGGGTTGAGGCGGGTCCGGTGCTGACCGGGCGCGTGGTCGCCTGCGATGGCGGTTTGGTGGAGGTTGCGGGATTACCGCTGCCAATCGGGTCGCTGGGCGTGATCGAGCGTGAAGCCGGTGAGGGCGACGACGACGGCAGCCTTGCCGAAGTGATTGGATTTCGCGCAGGACATTCGCTGATGATGTTGCTGGGCGATACCGTCCTGCTGCGTCCCGATGCCTGCGTGCGCGCTTGCGGACAGCCGGGCGAGGTGCGGGTGGGCGACGCGGTGCTGGGGCGCGCGGTCGATGGACTGGGCGCTCCGATCGATGGCGGCCCGCCGCTGAGCCTCACGCAAAGTTGGCCGCTGGCCGGACGGCGCGAGGGCGCGCTGGAACGCGCGCCAGTGCGTGAGCCGTTCGATTGCGGGGTGCGCGCGATCAACTCGCTCGCGACGATGGGCGTCGGGCAAAGGCTAGGCGTGATCGCGGGATCGGGCGTCGGCAAATCGGTACTGATCGATACGATGGCCGAACATTCCAGCGCCGATGTGACCATCGTGGCGCTAATCGGAGAGCGCGCGCGAGAAGTCTCCGATTTCGTCGCACGACACATGCAGGGGCCACGGCGTGGGCGCATGGTGATTGTCGCCGTGCCTGCCGATCACGCGCCCAATCTGCGGCTGCGCGCGGCGCAATATGCAACCGCGATGGCGGAATATTTCCGCGCTCGGGGAAAGCGCGTGCTGCTGATCCTGGACAGTCTGACCCGTGTGGCCCACGCAGCGCGCGAACTGGCGCTGGTGCTGGGCGAGCCGGGCGCGGCGCGTGGTTATCCGCCGAGCGCGCTTGCGGCAGTGACGAAACTGGTGGAGCGCGCGGGCAATTCCACACGCACTGGCGGGGCGGTGACGGGTCTTTACACCGTGTTGGCCGATGGCGACGACGCCAATGATCCGGTGGTCGACACAGCGCGCGCCATCCTTGACGGGCATATCGTCTTGTCGCGCGATCTGGCCCAGCGCGGGCATTATCCCGCGATTGACGTGCCCGCCTCGCTCAGCCGGGTGATGGACGATCTGGTCGCGCCCGATATGATCGAGGCGGCCCGCCATGTGCGCGCCCTGATCGCCGCGCGCGAGGAAAACCGCGATCTCGTGCTGATGGGCGCCTATCGCGCAGGATCGGACCCGGCGCTGGACGAAGCGCTCGAAAAATCAGCGGTGCTAGACACATTCCTGCGGCAGCGACGCGGCGAGGGCGTGCCCTTGGCCGATAGTCTTGCGCAATTGCGGGGGCTTGCATGAAGCGTGAGCAACGCCGCCTGCGCCTCGCCCGGCGCCAGAACCTGATTGCGCAGGTGGGTCAGCGCAGCGCCATGCGTGCGTTGGCCGATGCCCTGTCCGAAGAGGCCCGCAGCGACGCTCTGGCGAAACGCAGCCTTGATCTCGCGCGCCATTACGGTGAGGCAAGCGAGGTGCGCGATGGCGCGGATCTGAAGCATAAGGGCCAATTTGCAGCTGCGCTGGGCACTCTGAAGGCGCAGGCTGAGCAGGCCCGCGCGGATGCCGCGCAGCAGGCGCGGTGGCAAGCCGATGCCCTCGGTCAGGCGAGCACCCGCGCAGACCGTCAGCGCGAACGCGTCGAAGCTGCCTATGCCGAACTTCAAGCGGCCAAGGCGCAACGCGAACGTGAAATGGACGTGAAGTCCAAGACGAAGGGAAGTGCCGTACGCAGGGCAGAGTCGCGCCGAGACGCGCGATTGGCACGCAAGGTGCAAGGTGAAGCGAGGCCGCATTCCACCCTCCCGAATGACGAAGGATAGCCCGAATGTTTCCCGCCCCAGTGCCCCTTGCGACCATCGGTGCAACCAGCCCAATCGCGTCCGGCGCCTCTTTGCCGAGCGAAGCGGCTACCCTGCCGGGCGGTGCGCGCGCTTTCTCGGATGTGCTGGCGCACTCATTTGGATTGCCCTTGCATGTGTCAGAGGCTGCGTTGAGCGACACGGCCGTTCCCGATGGCGCGCCGTCAGAGGCGGTGCCGTCGACTTTCGCAGTGCCCGATTTGGCTCCGCCGCAAACCGGCAATTCATTGCCGCATGCCGGCATCGATCTGCCGTCGCTTCGGCAACAGCTGTTTGGTGCAGAGGCCGCAGTCACCGCCAGCCCCGAGGCTCTTCTTACGACGGAGATCCCCCACAGCGATCAACCCGTCGATGGTGAGAACCCGATCGCCGCGCCCGTTCTGAATGAGGCGTCTCAGCCTGCGCCGATTGCAGGACGATCGAAAGACGGCGTGGAGCATGTGACGCGCGCTCCGGAAAAGGTCGAAGATAACGGGTTGGACCCACTGCAATCGGAAACCTTGCCCCTGCAACCAGCAACGCCGACACCGGAAATCATTGCACCTGGTATCGTGAGTGGATCGAGGGCTGCACCCGCAATAACCTTGGTTGTCGCAGCGAAAACATCGGAAGTTTCCGCCCGCTCCAGATCGTATGCTAACCTGCCTCACCGCAGCGCATCCGCCGTCACCTTACAACCGCTTGCTACACTTGCGCTGGAGGCAGAGCCGCTTGCCGTTGCAGCGCCAGACACGGCACTTTCGGGGCTAGCTCCCGCATCTGCCAGTGCATCCGCCACGGCCCCATCCGGTGCGATTCTGCCATCTGCCCCCCCGGCAGGCATTGCGCCCGCGCTGGCAGTCCCGCCCCCTTCGACACCGCCTCCTTCTACACAGCCCGTTGTGGCTCCAACGGTCGCAGCAGCCACCATCGAACAGGTGATCGAACAGGTCGCCGAAGCGCGCGAGGCTGGGCGCGGCCTCCGACCTGAAATGACCGTTCGCCACAGCGAATTTGGCGCCGTTGCGATGCGACTGGAGCCGGTGGCGGCAGGCTGGCGTGGGCCTGCCGATTGGCGCGCAACCCTGACCGCGCGCGATCCCGGCTTCGTTCCTGCGGTCAACGCCGCGCTTGGTGAGCGAATTGTTGCCGCAGCGGGTGAAGGCGCGGCTGCGCAGAACAATTTTTCTCAGCGCAGCCCAGACCAGCAATCGCAATCCTTCGCGCAGAATTCGCACGGCGGATTAGCTGCCGGGTTCGGGGGCGGCGAGGCACGCTACGGGTCTTCCCCAGGGTCGGGCCACGCAAATGGGAAACCATACCTGGGCGATGAGGGCGATGGCGGTTCAACCGGTACTGCCATGGATCAGGCCGATCCCAGCGCACCAATTCCGCGCGACGGATCGCTGTTCGCCTGATCGTCCCGCGCTGAACCAATTCGATCAATCAGGAGCTGAGCCGCAATGGCCAAGGACGCCGAGAAATCCGTAGAGAAGAAGCCCAAGAGCATCTTCCTGAAAATCGCTGTCGGCGCCTTGCTGCTGCTGGGCGTCGGCGCGGGCGGCGCGTATGGCGCGTTTGCCGCAGGGTTGCTGGGTGGCGGCGGACATGCCGATGAACCCGACACTCCCAAGCTGGTTCTGAAGGGCGATGCCGATCCCTACGCCGTGCCGACCAAGGACAAGGACGATACGGGCGAATCCGTCTATGGCGAGGGCGGCAGCGAATACCGCACCGCCTATTACAGCTTCGAGGAGAGCTTCACCTCCAACCTCTCCGATACCCCTTCTCTGATCCAGGTTGAACTGGCCGTCTCGACACAGCGCGACGGGCGGGTGCTGGGGTGGGTGAAGAACCATGAACTTGCGATCCGGTCCGCCATATTGGTGCAGCTTTCCGCCACGCCAGAGGGCGACGTGTTCGACCCCGCCGGGCGCGAGCGACTGAATGGTCGGCTGACCAAAGCGATAAACGCGGTGCTGGAGGAAAAAGAGGGCTTTGGCGGGATCGACGCCGTGCACTTCAAAGGATTTCTGGTCCAATGAACCTCGCACAGACCTTCGTTCCCGCCCGCGCCGTGGCGCAGCACTGCGAGGAATTGACGCGGTCCGGTCCCCGACCCGAGGAGCGCGCGCAACACCTTTCGACCTGGCGGCGTGAAGTCGCCCGCGAAGTGGCGCGCGATCTGGCCGATCTGCTGTGCGGCACGAAGCTGGAAGCGCGAATCTCCGAACCCGAAGCGGTGACCGGCAAGGCCGTGTTTGAACGCATCGGTGCGGTCGCGGCTAATTGCCTGTTGCGCTGCGGCGGCGATGACCGGTGTATGCTGCTGAGCTTTGACATTGCCACCGCCATCGCGTTGACCGACCGCAGTTTTGGCGGGACGGGCGAGCCGGTGACTGCCGATGTCGGCAGTCTGCCGCGCTCTGCCGGGCTGCTGGTGGAACAGGCCGCGCGCACAATCGCGCGAGCTATCGCCCGCGTCAGTGCGGACGGAAGCGATACGGATGGCGTTGCTGCTAATGCCCCAGAAGCAGACGTTATCATCCGCAGCGAAAGTGCATCGCGGCTCAAACCGTTTTCGCCAGCCACCGATTGCGCGATAATGACGATCGAATTCGGCGCCCCGGATGGTGTCCACTGGGCCGCGAAGCTGGCCATGTCCACCTCGCTGCTGGATGGCCTGTTGCCCGGCTTTGGCGCGCGCACTACCGCTTCTTCTCGCTCCATGTCAGCGCAGGCGAGAGACGCCGCGTTCGGCACGATCCCGCTGGAGCTGGAGGCGGTGCTGGCAGAATTCGATCTGCCGCTGGCCCGGCTGGAACGGCTTGCAGCGGGTGACTGCATTGCGCTGTCAGTTGCGCGCGACATCCCGTTGCGCATCGGCACGCAGACCGTTGCGCGCGGAAACCTCGGCACGATGGAGGATCGCATGGCCCTGCGCCTGACTGACATCTGCGCCAACCCCACTTTTAAAGAGGGGCATCCGGCATGAGCGCGTTCAGTCCTGCCCTCCACCGTTTTGGCGATGTGTCCGTTCGCCTTTCGGTCGAATTGGGCCGCACCGATATGCCCTTGCGCGATGTGCTCGCGCTGGGTGAGGGCAGCGTTGTCAGCCTCAACCGCCTGACCGATGAACTGCTGGACGTGACAGCCAACGGCAAGATCGTGGCCCGCGGTGAGGTGATCGCGGAAAATGGCCGTTTCGCGCTCAGGATCGTGAGCCTTGCGGGTGAAGAGAGCGAAGCATCCGATGCGATGATGGATTCTTCGCGCGCCCCGGCAGATGCGCCTGCGCCCGATGCGGATCTACCGTCATGATGCTTGAATACTTCGCACGACTGGCGCTGCTGCTGCCCCTGCTGGGCCTGATGATCTGGGGCAGTCTGAAATTGACGCGCTATCTCCAGACCCGTGTCATCGGGATGGGCGGCGGTTCGGGCCGACATCTGGAACTGGTGGAAACCAGTCTCGTGTCGCCCGGAATGAAGCTTGCCGTAGTGCGTTTTCACGACCGCGAAATCCTGCTGGGATGTTCGCGCAATGGGCTGGTCCGGCTGGGTGAGGCACCTTGCGTTGCACGCAGAGACAAAACCGCCAGCCAGCCTGCAACGGGCGACATCTGATGCCCCGCGTTCCCCTGATTGCAGGCGTACTGTGCCTCGCTGCGTTAACCATGTTTGTCCCGCCCGACATGGCATTGGCCGCAACGCCCTCTCTGCCCGCCACTTCTGATACGGCCGGAATTGGCGCTGCGTTGGAACGGGCTCTGGGTGCGGATGCCGATGCCACCGGCAACACGCCGTTGAGCACATCTATCCAGCTGCTGATCGTGATGGCCTTGCTCACCATCTTGCCCGCGCTGGTGCTGATGATGACGAGTTTCCTGCGCATTCTGGTGGTCTTGTCGATCCTGCGCCAGGCGCTGGGCCTACAAGGATCGCCGCCGACACAGGTGCTGATCGGGCTGTCGCTGTTCCTCTCGATGTTCGTCATGGCCCCAACGATTGACGCGGTGAACACCGCCGCGATCGAGCCGTATGCCGCAGGTACGATGGACGCCGATGTAGCCATAGCCAGCGCTGGAGAGGCGTTTCACGCCTTCATGATCCGCCAGACGCGCGAGACCAACCTGCTGATGTTTTCGGACATTGCGGGCGTCGGCGCGTTTGCGAACCAGACCGAAGTGCCGTTCTCGATCCTGCTGCCAGCCTTCGTCACCAGTGAACTGGAGACGGCATTCCAGATCGGCTTCATGATCTTCCTTCCGTTTCTGGTGATCGATCTTGTGGTTGCAAGTGTACTGATGAGCCTTGGCATGATGATGCTGTCACCGACGATTATATCCCTGCCGTTCAAGCTATTGCTGTTCGTGCTGGTCGATGGGTGGGCGTTGTTGATGGGCAGCCTCGCGATGAGCTTTTCATGAGCGGGGTGGGGGCATCGCAAGCCGATTCCGCGTTGTTGGCGCTGGCCGATCAGACGCTGTGGGTTACGGCTTTGATCGTCGGCCCGGTGCTGGTGGCGGCGCTGCTGGTCGGGCTGGTCGTGGGCATCATTCAGGCTGCGACCTCGGTCAACGAACAAACGCTTACGTTTGTCCCGAAACTGGCGGTGGTGGCGGTGGTGTTCGTGATCCTTGGCGGCGCGATGATGGGTCTGCTGGCGGATTTCCTGCGCGAAATCTTCGCGCAGGTGGCCGCGATCTCGGCCTGACGCTCGGCGAGCGCAGGCCATGAACGTTCTCGATTTCGGTTTCGGCCCGCTCGATCAGCAATTGTGGCAATTGTTGTTCCTGTCGGTGCGCGTGGGCGCAGCTTTGCTGGCCGCGCCGATGGTGGGTGTGATGTCCGTCCCGCCCACCTTGCGCGCGCTGCTGGCGATTGTGTTCGCGGTGTTCATCGCAATCTGGCTGCCGCCTGCAAACCTGCCCGACATGATGAGTTTCGCCGCGATCCTTGCGGTGGTGCAGGAAGTGGTGATTGGCGCGGCGCTGGGCATGGTGTTGCAAATCGCCTTTGCCGTCCCGCTGATCGCCGCAGAGCAGATATCTGGCACGATGGGCCTCGCCATCGCAACCTCGATCGACCCGGCCAGCGGTACGCAGTCGGGCGCGCTGGGCACGTATTTCGGCCTGCTGCTGACGCTGTTGTTCTATGCCATCGGCGCGCATCTGCTGTGGTTTGAGCTGCTGATCGAAAGCTATCGCGTGCTGCCCGCGGGCTCATTTACCTTTGGCCCGCAAACCGCGCAGGGCATCGTGCTGTTCATGGGATATGGCCTTGCCACCGCTGCCGCCATTGCCTTGCCCGTGGTGCTGGTGCTGTTGCTGGTGCAGATCGTCACCGGCGTCATTTCCCGCTCCGCTCCCGCACTTAATCTGTTCGCGCTTGGCCTGCCTGCGGGCACACTGGCGGGCATCGTCGCGCTGATCATCGTGCTGCCGATCCTGTTAGAACAATTCGTCGGCCTGCTGGAAGCAGCGCTCAGTCAGGCGGCGCTGGTAGTCGAAACCGCTGGAGTTGCCGGATGAGCGACGATACGGGCGAAAAGAATTTCGATGCAACCCCGAAGAAGAAGCAGGACGCCGCCAAAAAGGGCGATGTTCTGCGGTCAAAGGAGCTGGGGACGCTGGCCGGGGTCGCGACCGGCGTGGCCGTGCTGGGCTTGGTCGGCCCGTGGCTGTTCGGGGGTCTGGAAAGCATAGCCCTTGCCAGTTTCCGCTTTGATGCGGGCGATCTGGAACATGCCGAACCGGGCGCGGCCATTGGCAACGCGATGAGCGCGGTGATGCCGCCGATCTTTGTCATCGGGGCAGCGGTGATCGTCATGACGCTGATATCGCAATTGCTGCTGGGCGAAGGCGCGCGGTTCAATCCCGGCGCGATGGGGTTCAAGGGTTCGAAGATCAATCCGCTGAGCGGGCTGAAGCGCATTTTCGGGATGCAGGGGCTGATTGAGCTGGGAAAAAGCATCCTCAAACTGGTGCTGATGGTGGGCATTGCCTGGTGGTGGGCTGCGGACAACATGACCGGGCTGCTGGGGCTGGGGCGCGGCACGCTGGAGGCGCAGCTGGCCTATGCGTGGGATGCAGGGCTGGCGCTTATCTGGATGCTTATCCTTGGCCTCGCGATCATCGCGCTGATCGACTATCCGCTTCAGAAATTCCAACGCGACAAGCGGCTGAAAATGAGCCTCAAGGACCTGCGCGACGAATCCCGGCAATCCGAGGGTTCACCTGAAATGAAGGGCGCACGGCGTCAGCGGCAGCGTGATCTGGCGCGCGGTGGCGTGGCAAAGGCCATGCAAGAGGCGCAATTCGTAATCGTCAACCCGATGCATTTTGCGGTCGCGCTGAAATACGATCCCGACCTCGCGCCCGCGCCGATCCTGCTGGTGAAAGGGCGGGGAGAGACCGCGCTCGCCATGCGCGATATTGCGGGGGAAGAAGGCGTGCCGGTGCTTGAATATCCAGCGCTGGCGCGCGCGGTGTATTTCACAACTCAGGCCAACCAGATGGTGCGCGAGGAATTGTACGTGGCGATCGCTGCGTTGGTCGCCTTCATCCTTTCCCTGAAGCGCGGCGAGCGTCCGCAACGCCCGCGTGTAGAGGTGCCCGAAGCACTGCGTTTCGATGGCGATGGCCACCCGGACAAACATGCCATCCAGAAATAGGAGTCCCTGCCCTTAAATACCTCGGTGCCGGTCCGTTCTGCCTGACATGGAAAATCCTGGCTCGTCTATCATCTCCGCGCTTGGCGCTGGTTCCGGCATCGATTTTGCCGCGCTGGCACGCAATCTGTCAGAAGCCAGTTTCGGTTTCCAACGCGAGACGCTCGAAGCACGCAATTCCGCGCTCGAAGCACGCATTTCCGCCGCTTCGGTGCTGCGCAGCACGCTCACCAACCTTGCCAGCGCGCTGGGCGATCGTATTCGTGGCGGCGATCTCGCTCCGCGTGCAATTATCGGCAACACCTCCGTTGCGCGCGTCACTACCGTGCCGGGCACTGCGCCGCGCGGAACCTATTCCCTCGAAGTCGGCCAGCTTGCCGATGCGCAAACGCTGGTTTCGTCAACCTATGCAAATCTCGATACGCTGGTGGGCGAAGGCAATCTGCGCATCCGGTTCGGCACAGTGTCCGGCGCGAACTTTACCGAGGATACCGCACAAAGCGCACTCGACATCGAAGTGAGCGATACCGACACCATCGCCGATGTCGCTGCGAGGATCACCAGCCAGAGCAATGGCGCGCTGACCGCGTATGTCGCGCAAGGGTCTGCGGGCGCGCAACTGGTGGTGAAAGGCCGCGACGGTGCTGTGAACGGGTTCGTGCTGGAAGGTCAAAGCGGCAACGCCTCTCCCACAAACACAGCGGGCGATCTCAGTTATCTCGGCTGGTCGCCAGCCAGCGATAACGGGCAATTGCGCAGTGCTGCACAAGACGCGTTGTTCTCGCTCGACACTGTCGCCATGACCAGCGCCAGCAACCGTGTCACCGGCTTGCCAGAAGGAATCACATTGGATCTCACCGGCGCCAATCAGGGTGCGCCGACGACGATTTCGTTCTCGCAGGATTCGACCGCCATCAGCACGGTGATGACCGATTTTACCGCTGCGCTGAACGATGTGGTTGCGTTGCTGAACGGCGGGGAGGACGGCGATACTTCGCTTTCCAACGATTCTGGCGCGCGCGAATTGCGCCGCGATCTGGCGCGTCTTACCAATGATATCGTGATGCCCAATGCCGCCGAAGGCGCGCCGCGCACGCTGGCCGATCTTGGCCTGTCATTGACGCGCGAAGGCACGTTCCGTCTTGATTCCGCGCGGTTGACCCGCACGCTGACCGATAATCCTCAGGCCGCAGCTGCCATGTTTACCACCGGCGTTCGCGGCGTGTTTGCAACCATGGACAGCCTCGCACGGTCGGCCAGCGCGGTCGGCGATCCGGGCTCCCTCAGCGCATCGGTGCGGCGCGCGCAGGCGCAGGTCGCGCGCAATGACGAACGGTTGGAGCGCGTTGCAGAACAGCAGGAAAGCCTGCGCCAGCGCCTTACCCGCAACCTCTCCGCCGCAGAGAGTCGGATTGCAACGTCGCAATCGACGCTCAACTTCATCCGCCAGCAATTCGATAATTCGGACAATTGATGCAGATGCTCTCTACCAACCCGTCCGCCGCCTATCGCAGAGTGGATCTCGACGCGCGGATCGAGGCATCGGCCAGCGTCGATCTCACGGTGATCTGTCTGGAAGAGGCGGTCGCGGCGCTGTCGCAAGCGCTTATCGCGCTGGAACGCGCGCCAGAAAAGCACCCGCGAGAGGTGCTTTCGCGCGCGCATGGCATTTCCCTCTATCTCGCCCGGTCAATTGCGCCGGAAAACCCGATGCGATCTGCGATGATGCAATTCTACGGAGGTCAGGCTGCGGTGATCGGGCGCAATATGCGCGACGCGCGCTTCGCTGAAATCCGGCAGGCTCGCGATGATCTGGCTGATCTGTTGGCCGCAGCGCAGCGCGGATAACAGCGAATTACCGCGCGATTGCGCCCTTGATGATCGCTGCTGCGTCTGCCGGATCTTCGAAAGGGTGAAAGTGCGTGCGGTCCGGGCGCGGCAAGTCCGTGCCTTTGGGGATTTGCTGCGCCAATAATGGCCAGGTTGGCGATCCCTTGAAATTATTGAGCCCGGTCTGTTTTGCCCGCACCACCAGCGTCGGAACCGAAATCCGCTTTACGGCTTCGTGGATGCCTGAATTGCTGCGGCTCGATCCATAGATGCTCGCCTCCATTTGGGGCGAGCAGGCCAGCACCATGCCATCCCCCACCGGGTTTTCGACCAGACCATATCGGCAATAATCAGCGAATACGCGGCGGTCGAACAAGGCATAGGGATCACGTGAGCCAAACCGCTCCATCATCGCTTCGACAGAGGGAAACTCGCGCTTACGCCGGATGGAGGGGTGGGGGTTGTCAGGGGTGAAAAGCGGGGCTTCGTCAGCGTAATACTCGGGAGTTAGGATGACCGGGTCGAACAGGATGAGATCGCTGAAAACGTGCTGCATATCGGCAGCACACTGCGCCAACATATGCCCGCCCATGGAATGCCCGATGCCAACCGCGCCGTGCAATTCCAGCCTGTGCAACAGCGCCGCGACATCGCCGATCACCGTGCGCCAGTCGTCAACCGGTTCGCCTTCGGACAGGCCATGTCCGCGCAGATCGGCGCTGATGACCCGGCGACCGGGAAAATGCTCGATCACCGCATCGAAAATCCGCGCATGAAAGCCCGTCGCATGGGCGAAAAACAGCGGAGCCTCGCCATTGGCAGGGTCACCGCGCCATTCCCACCAAGACAGCGCCAAGCCATTTATGTTGGCACGATGGTTGACCGGCGGCATTAACTCAATCGAACCCTTCGACGCCATCGTTAAAGCCTGGAAGGGTTGCGCGATTATCCTCCATTTCTTCGGCAGGCACCTCGTCCGGGAGGGCCGATTTCAGCATGAAAAACCCGGCAAACGCTGCAACCAGCGACCCTGCAAGCACGCCCAGCTTGACCGCGTCGACCTGCGCTGCGTCGGCAAAGGCGAGGTTGCCGATAAACAGGCTCATCGTGAAGCCGATTCCCGCGAGCAGGGACAGGCCGTGGATTTTGCGCCAGCCAACGCCTTCGGGAAGGGTGGCGATGCCTGCCTTCACGCCGATCCACGCCATGCCAAGGATGCCTACCTGCTTGCCGACCAACAGTCCGAGCGCGATGCCCAGTGGCAGCGGCGCGAACAGATCGGTGGGCGACAGGCCGATCAGGGTGACGCCCGCATTGGCAAAACCGAAGATCGGGATAATGAGAAACGCCACCCATTTGTGCAGCGTATGCTCCATATCGTGCAGCAAATGCGTCCCGTCGCGCGCCACCATCGGGATCGTCATACCCGCCGCTACTCCGGCCAAGGTCGCATGGACGCCCGATTTCAGCACGAAGACCCACATGATGACCGTGAGGATCACATACGGCATTCCCGAAGCGATCCGCAGCCGGTTAATGCCGACCAACCCGGCAAGGCACACCGCCGCGCCGATCAGCATATTGGTGTCGATCTCGCCCGAATAGAACAACGCAATAACAGTGATCGCGCCAATATCGTCGATCACGGCAATCGCCAGCAACAGCGCCTTCATCGCGACCGGCACGCGTGGGCCAAGCAGCGAGAGGATGCCGAGCGCAAAGGCGATATCAGTGGCCGCAGGGATCGCCCAGCCATTGATGTTGGCGGGTTCGTTGAGGTTGAATGCGACAAACACCAGCGCAGGCACTGCCATGCCGCCAATTGCGGCCATCAATGGAAGGGATGCCTTGTCCCAGCTCGATAATTGTCCGTCGATAATCTCGCGTTTGACCTCCAGCCCGATGAGGAAGAAAAACACCGCCATCAATCCGTCGTTGATCCACAGCAGCAGCGCCTTGTCTATGGCAAACGACCCGAACGATACGTTGAGTTTTGTGTCCAGCGTTCCGAAATAGGCAGGCGCTGCCGGACTGTTGGCGATTATCAGAGCCAGAACCGCAGAGCCGATAAGAACTATACCGCCTGCGCTTTCCTGTTTCAGGAAGTCCCTTAGCGCGCCACCCACCCGATCAATCATCCATTCGTCCCGTCATCTGATCCTCGCCTGTGCGATCGACCTTAGCGTCGAAATCAGGTCTGTGGGCCTTAATTTGCGCGATTTGCAGGTTTTTCGGCTCGGACCCTCTTTTGTAGTCGCGAACAAGGTTAAGTGCAGGTAATTGCGCGCGCCGGGCACTGCAGACCGGTTCGCCCGTTGGTTTTGAAAGGGCGCTCCGATAATCTCGCTGGCAGGATTGCTCCTGTCGTGAAGGTCGGCGGAGGCAACATAACCAAGTACGTAAGGCTTTTCGCCCGCCCGCCCGCTGGCCTTCCGGTAGTTTCAGGCGCAATGGAGAGTTTCGAATGCCGACAGTCGCGATCTTAACCGACGGGAATCCTGCCATCATTCCCGGCAAGGTTTTCGAAGTCGAGCAGGCCACAGGCGCTCGACCGCTCGGCTATTTCGGCGGTGAGTTTTGCCGGGTGAGCAACTGAGGTGTTTATGGATAATCTCCATGCGTTGACTGACGACACACGCGAGAACCTGTTGAACGCGGCAGTGCGCCAGTTCGCTGATCGCGGATTTCATGGTGCCAGCATCGCCCGCATTGCCGGTGATCTGGGGCTGACAAAACAGGCGTTGCTATACTATTTCCGTCGCAAGGAAGACCTTTACAGCGAAGTGCTGAAACGCATCTCGGACACCCTTATTGCGGCCATGCGTTCTGGAGCGGACCCGGCGAAAGACCCGGCGGCCCAGTTCGAGGACATGATCCTTGGCGTGCACGCCGCAGCCCAGCGCAACCCGATGGTGACCAAGGTGCTGATGCGGGAATTGATGGACAACCAACGCAGAGATGTCAGCCCCGAGGAATCCCACCTGAAATCGTTCCTGGATGAAGTGGTGGCCGTTCTGGATAGGGTCGATGGGCTGGCTGGCATGACATTTTCCAAGAAATTTGCCTGCGTCTATCAGATGCTGTCCGCTATCGAGTACTTCTCGGTGTCCGGGCCTACGCTCAGCCGGATGTACGGCGACGAGGAGTATGCCCGAATTTCCGCTGCTTACCCGGCAGAATTGCGCGCGCAGGTGCGCAGGCTGATGGCTGCGAGTTCCGGCTAATCTGTCTGCGCGGTTTCAAGCTTGAGCCGTGTAACCGCGGAAAAATAACGCGAATTGACGAATTTTTGACGGTCGCGCCAATTGACGGACGAGCCGCTGCGCCGCATTAACAAGCGCAGGAAAACGCGGGGAATTGCCGGGATCTCACCGGACGCTCATGGACTTTCGGGCGATGGGAAAATTCACCGATATGCGTTTGTCTGGAACATTTTTCGGGAACGGCGCCTGGATCGCGAACCTTCGCGGCAGCGACGCGCCCGGCCAGAACTTCGGCGGGCGATTTAGCGACCCGATCGTCCGCCGGAGTACCCGCTATATGCTTGGCAAAGCTCCCACCTGCAACTCGCGGTGTGGTTAGGCGCGCGGCATGATCTGTGCCGCACGTCACTCAATTCATCCGGCACTGCGTCCGACTTAACCGAACACCCTGCGACCAAAGGTGACCCGGTCCGCCATGGCCATGGTTGTCAGCTGCGCGTTGACCCTGATGCAACTGGGCATCACACTGGCGTCTGTGACCATGACATTGGCTGTGCCATGAAACTTCTGGTCAGTGTCGACAACGCCCTTCGCGGGATCAACGTTGATTGCATTGCCGCCATGCGGATGGCTGGACGACAGCACGACGTCATCGGGCTCTTGGATATGGTCCCGGTAGAATTGCTCGATTTCAACGTCGCTGATCCCGGCGTGCAGCGTTTCACCGTGCAGCAGCGCTGGATAGACCTCCAATGCGCCGCCAGCAAATTGCACTTTCGTCAAAACCGTCAGCGCACGGCGCAGAACCGAAAGATCCGCTTCCCCCAGCTTGAAGCTCAGTTTGCCGCCCTTGATCTCGCCGACCCTGTCTGCGGGAAACAGCGCGCCTGCCGAAGCCAATCGGTTGTAATTGCGCATTCGCCTGAAATGCTCGTCGAACCAGCCCGGCACAAGCGTAGCCATGCTCATGGGAGGCTGGAAATGGCTCTCTATCAGGAAATCGCCGCGGTCGATGTATGTCGCCATCTGGTCCTCGTCCCACGCCAGCACCGGTTCGGGCATCAAAGCAGGGACGGGGCAGGCAATGTTGAGTGAAATGCCGGTGCCGGTTCCCATGACGCCGCTAGCCGAAAGGATGTTGCTGGATGCGATGGTGCCCGCCGCTACCACTATGCCCTTGGTCACGCGAACCCATTTGGCGCGGCCATCGGGCAACAGCACTTGCACCGACGTCGCCATTCGCCGCCCGTCGGGGGCAGGCGCACCCCAGCCAATCTGCAAAACTTCGGCCTGCGCCAGAATACGCGCCTTGCGCGGCGCGGCAAGAGTGGCGTGACGCAGGAACGTTTCAGGCATTGCGCGCTTGCGGCCATAGGGGCAGCCGGTGTTGCAATAGCCACATGATACGCAGCGGTTCTCATCAGTCCTTGCGCCCCAGTTCTTGCGGAACCAGCCGGAGGGTGCGCGATGGTCCAGGGGATCGCTTGAGTGCGCCTGATAGGCATTCCAGCCTCTGAGCAACCGTGTGCCGTTGTAACGCCCTAGCCGGCGGTCAATCTCGCTCACGTCCAGCCGCGCCTCTACCCGCGCATAGGATGCCTCCAGCGCGTCTGCCGCGATGGGTGCCCCCAGATCCTGCCACGTAGAAAGCACGTCGTTGGCGTCAGGATGGGTTTCGCCCTCGCGTGCCAGCCGCAGACAAATGCCGTTGTTTATAACGGTCGATCCGCCCACCGTGCGCCCCTGAAATACGACGATATCGCGGTCGCGAGTAGTCTGAAGCGCACCATCCTTGTAAAGGCTCGATGTCATCTGCGCTTCGTGGCGCGATATCTTGCTGCTCGGCAGATAAGGGCCGGCCTCAACTATCAGCACTTCATAACCCTGATCGGTCAGGTTCGAAGCGGCCACCGCACCACCTGCGCCCGAGCCAATGACGATTACTTCGACGCTATCGGCGATCGCATCTTCGCCGACGAACACCGTATCCGGCAGGTCATTGGCCGTGTGCCTCTCGATTGGCGGATCGTCTGGTATGCCGGTACGAACGCGATGACGTGGCAGAGTAAACCCGATGGCATCAAGCACCGGGTTGGCGCGGTTGGCGTTCTCCTCCGCCTCCTGTCCGCCGTTGCCGTCTTCCGGCTTTAGCCAGTGCCCATAATAGCCCGCATAGACGATGCCCCTGATCCGGGCCATGTCCTGAAAGATATCGATCCGGCTATTTTTCAATCGCCGTTCGATCCGCCAGATGCGGAACCGACGCGGAGCGAAATGCCAAATCGGCCCGCCCAGCACGAGCCAGGTCGCGAATACGGATACCGCGGTGCTCGCCGGTGTTCTGCCTGTCATATTGCCAAACATGTGTTGGAGGTTGTCGACCACCTGGCGCGGACTTATCGCCATGTCGCGGGGCTGAACGAACAAGGTTTCCGCCAGCTTGCTCCAGATTGCAGCAATAAACGGATTGAATGGATTGGCCTGCATCACGCAACTTCTCCCTGTTCAACCCTCTTAATCGCATTGTGCCACCAGCGATTGTAAGGTTGCGTCGAGGATTGCGCGCCCATTTCGCGCACGGATTGGTCCGGAGATATGGACTGTTTGGTGCGGTCGAGAAGACTCGAACTTCCACGGGCGTTAGCCCACAACGACCTCAACGTTGCGCGTCTACCAGTTCCGCCACGACCGCACTCGCAAACCGGGGCTGGCCTTTGCCACCCCGTGGTAGGAGCGGGCCGATAGCAAGCGGCCCGGTGGCGTGCAAGCGTTTTGACACGAGGGGTTTGTCGGGGTGAGGGTTAACTCTGGCTGGCATTCGTTCCAGCGCGGGACTACCTTGCCGAATTGCTTGCAAGCGTGGTTAAACTTTCGTCAACCTTGGCGGATGAGCTTTGGTCCTGTTGCGCTTGTCATTGCCCAGATTGCAGCGAGCAGTACGCCTGCGGAACCGGGCCCATTCGCCGCTTCTCCTGCACCACAGGTCATTGCTTCGGCAAATGCAACCGCACGTGTGGTGCGGCCCGTCAGGATCATTTTCGACAAGGAAGCGCAAGCGGTTGTGATCGACACAGCGCCCGATCAAACGCCGCAAAACGTACGCGATGACACAGGCACACTCTGGATCGAATTCAGCTGAGAACCATCAGTCCGGTGCCCAGCCCAGTCGCGCTTCGTTTGCGTTGGCGGGGATATCCGAAATCGCTTCGGTCACCTTCAGACCCTCACCGGGTGCCAGATCCCTTTTCGAAGGGGTGATGGGTTTGATATAGACCTCACGATCGCGTTCATCGACGAACACCGCAACCAGATCGGGCACATTACGAGTTTCGGAAGAGACGTTGTTGATCACGCCTCGAACCTGGAAATACTTCTCGCCGTTTTCCAGCGTTTCCATCCGGTTTTCAGCCGCGGGAAGATCAAGCTCCAGGCCCGGCTTCTCAAGGCCAAAACTGGGGCGGCTGAATGGCAACCAGTCGGGCAGGCCATAATAATTGACCGCGACCACCGTTCCGGTCGCAAGCAGTGCAAATATCGCCGCTGCAGCCGTCCACATCTTTCCTGGATTGCGCCGGGCCGTGAAGGGCGCACGGTACTCGAATTGAGAAACTTCATCGTCATCGACGGGATCGTTGGTGAAGGCATCGCCATAATCATCATCGAACAGCGCGTCTTCGCCCGGATAGTCCGCGGCGCGCGCTGTAACTGCCTCTACCGGAACTTCATCGTCACCTGTAGCTTGCGGCGGGTGCGATGTCGGTGCGTCATTTGGGGCGCTTTGGCGAGCATTGCTGGCCGCGTCACCATTTTCGCGGTCAGGCAGGGGATCGGGAACAGCCCGGCGCTCCTGCCCGAATCGAGTGCCTGTCGAATTTGTCCCTGAAGCAAGGCCGAGCGCGCGCGCAGCCAGCGATTCCTGCCGCGCGTCGCTGCTCTTCCAGTGATTGATCGAAGGACCGGCGGCGCTTTGGTCCCCGCCAGACGTACCCTCTGGTCGTGCGGTGGGAACTCGCGGCGGCGCAGGGCGGGTGGCCGTACGTTCCTCTTGCCGAGTCGACGTATCGGCGGTGGCGGACGGTTCTCTTTCGATCCGGACCTCTTCGGCACGATCTGGTTCGCGGCGAGGTGCAGCAGGCGCGGCTAGATCCGGTGCGACGGGGGAAGGGGCCGACTGGAACCAGCTGCGCTTGCACTTTGCGCAGCGCACGGTGCGCCCTTCATTGCCGATGGCAGCATCGGGGACCGCATACCGCGTCCCGCAATCAGGGCATGAGATAATCATTGTGCTTAATGCAATACGCGCGAGCCCCATACGCACAAGGGTATTGGGCGCTTGCAGTGCCGAATTGGCGGCTTTTTCCACATTGATCGCCAAGTTTGCCGGGTTAACTGCATCGGTTAGGCAGAATCCGGGCCTTGTTGGGCTTCCCCCATGCCGGAGGCGCTGTTAGGGCCGCGCCATGACTGAGCGCGCGAGTGAAATCGTGAAATTTGACAATGTCGGGCTGCGCTATGGCACCGATCAGGAGGTGCTGAGCGACCTCAGCTTCACCTTGTTTCCGGGCAGTTTTTACTTTCTCACCGGGGCCAGCGGTGCGGGTAAGACCAGCCTGCTGAAATTGCTTTACCTGGCGCAGCGTCCCTCGCGCGGGGGTATCCGCATGTTCGGTCGCGACATGATCACCCTGCCGCGTGGCGATTTGCCCGATTTCCGCCGCAGGCTGGGTGTGGTGTTTCAGGATTTCCGTCTGGTCCAGCACCTTTCCGCGTTCGATAATGTCGCGCTGCCACTGCGGCTTTCCGGCACACCGGAGGCAAAGGTGCAAAAGGCGGTGACGGATATGCTCGAATGGGTCGGGCTGGCAGACCGCGCAGCCGCAATCCCCGCGACGCTCTCTGGTGGAGAACAACAGCGCGTGGCCATTGCGCGCGCGGTTATAGCGCGCCCACAATTGCTGATCGCGGATGAGCCGACCGGGAACGTCGATCCCGAAATGGCGCTGAAGCTGCTGCGCCTGTTCGAAGCGTTGAACAACCGTGTCGGCACAACCGTAGTGGTGGCCACGCACGATCTGCAATTGCTTCAAAAAGTTCCGGATTCCCTGATCATGCAGCTAAGAAATGGACGGTTGTCAGATCCGACCGGCGCATTGCGCTATCCACCAGCGCGCAGCCGCACATCGACCCCGGCATCACCGCGCAAACCATTTCCAGAACAAGGCACGGTATGACCATCGCGCCGGAAGATCAGGGTGTGGCCGCGATTGACCGAAAACAGGCGGCGCGGTTGTTGCCGCACACCCGGTTTGGCGGGCCGATCCCTTGGGTGATCGCCATCCTCATCGCGCTGGTGGTGATCGCAGCGGCGGGCGGGCTTGCGCTCAGCAATCTTGCCCGAAACGCCCGCGCCGATCTGTCTGGTGCGGTGACGGTGCAAATTATCGAGGCCAACCCCGAAACCCGTGCAAGACTGACAGAGGCCTCAGCGTCCGCGCTTTCAAGGCAGCCAAGCGTGACATCGGTGCGGATCGTGCCCGAACAGGAATTGTCCGCGCTGCTTGAACCGTGGCTGGGTGCAAGTGCGGGGAGCGATGACATCCCGATCCCGGCGCTCATCGATGTCGAACTCGACAACAGCGCCGGACCACGGCAGGTCGCCCAATTGCAGGCGGCGCTCGACAAGGCGGTGCCGGGAACCAAGGTCGACGCCCAGTCATCGTGGCTACGCCCGGTGTATGATGCCCTTGCCGCGCTGCAATGGCTGTCGCTGGCGCTCATCGGGCTGGTGGCGTTTGCCACGGCGGCGGCGGTATGGCTGGCGGCGCGCAGCGCGTTTGCAAATCACAGTGATACGGTGAAGATTATTCACCTGCTGGGCGGCACGGATGAACAGATAACGCGGATTTTTCAGCGATCCGTCATGCGCGATGCAGCGTTTGGCGGGCTGGTTGGCATTGTGTTGGGGGTGGCGGCGGTGCTGCTGCTGGGTCAGCAATTCGCAGCGCTGGACAGCGGCATGGTCGGCGGCGCGCAGCTTGGCTGGAGCGATTGGCTGATAATCGCCGCAATCCCGATAGTGGGCGTTTTGCTTGCCATGGTGACAGGCCGGATCACCATTTCACTTGCCTTAAAGGCCATGCTGTGAAGATGCTTGATCCATGATCCGCTATATTTTCTCGGCCGCCTTTCTGCTCTGGACGCTCGGCTTCCTATGGTTCGCCGTTGCATTGCCGCAGCCTGCGGATCGGTTGGAAACCGACGCCGTCATCGTTCCTACGGGCGCCGCTGGTCGGATCGCGCGTGGACTGGAGGTGCTGGACGGCGGACTTGCAGAAAAGATGCTTGTGACCGGTGTCGATCCCGAGGTGCGGCCTACCGAATTTGCCGCGCAGTTCGATGTGCCGGTTGAACAGATGGATTGCTGCGTAACGCTTGGTTTCATGGCGGTCGATACGCGCAGCAATGCTTTCGAAACGGTGAAATGGGTGGCGCAGAACAACGTGAGATCGCTGCGGCTGGTGACAACAGATTGGCATATGCGGCGCGCGGCGGCGGAACTGGACCGGCAATTGCCTGACAATGTGCGCGTGTTGCGCGATGCGGTGCCGTCATCTCCCAGTCTGGCGACACTGTTCCTTGAATATCACAAACTGATCGTCAGCCATCTCGCTGGCCTGACCGAACTTTAAAGAGCATTTGGCCGATCCGATGGCGATCCTGCGCAGCCTTGTGTTTTATCCGGTTTTCTACGGTTTCAGCGCCGTGTTGGTCATCGCGTCGGTGATCGCCATCCCGCTTGGGCGAGACGCGTTGCGCAAGGTTGTCGCAACCTGGGGGCGGTGGCACCGGTGGTGTCTGAAAGCACTGCTGGGCATCCATGTCGAAGTCAGCGGCACATTGCCGCAAGAGCCTGTGCTGATCGCGGCGAAGCACGAAAGCTATTTCGAAGCGATCGACATGCCGCGCCTGTTCGCTTTTCCGACGGTGTTTGCCAAGCGGGAGCTGTTCTGGATTCCCGGATGGGGCATGTCGGCGCGGGTCTATGGCCTGATACCCGTGGCCCGCGACCGAGGCGCACAGGCTCTGCGCGAGATGGTCAGCACGGCAAAACTGCGGGTGGCAGAAGGCCGTCCGCTGGTGATCTTTCCCGAAGGGACGCGGGTAAGGCATGGCACGCAGCCGCCGCTGCAATCGGGCTTTGCCGGGATGTACAAGCTGCTGGGGCTGCCGGTGGTGCCGATCGCGGTAAACAGCGGTCCGATCTATCACCGGATCGTGAAACAGCGCGGAACGATCACTTACAAGGTTGGCGAGACGATCCCTGCGGGTCTGGGACGTGCCGAAATTGAAGCTCGCGTCCACTCCGCGATCAACGCTCTGAACGACTAAATCACAACTTCGTGCGATTTACGGGTCAGAAGCACCTATGCGCGCCCGCGCGTCGGCAACCCTTATGGGCCGTACGCCATGTCAGTGCTCGCGACCGAAGTCGGGCTTTTCATCATCCTGCCCCTGGTCGATCACTTCGCGGCGAATTGCGCGGGTGCGGCTGAACAATTCGTGCAGCGCCTCGCCATCGCCTGAACGGATCGCGCGTTGCATTGCTGTCAGGTCTTCGGTGAAGCGCCCCAGCATCTCCAGAACGGCACCCTTGTTGTTGAGGAACACGTCGCGCCACATCACCGGGTCGCTTGCCGCGATGCGGGTGAAATCGCGGAAACCCCCGGCAGAATACTTGATGACCTCGCTGCGAGTGACTTCCTCAAGATCGGATGCGGTGCCTACTATCGTATAGGCGATAAGGTGCGGAATGTGGCTGGTGACGGCCAGCACCAGATCATGATGGGCGGGGTCCATCATTTCGACTTTGGCCCCCAGCCGCGTCCAGAATTCGGTCAGTGCGCGGATCGCATCGGGATCGGCATCGGCGGGCGGGGTCAGGATGCACCAACGCCCGGTGAACAGCGTGGCAAAGCCTGCCTCCGGGCCGCTCTGTTCGGTCCCGGCGACGGGGTGCGCGGGGATCACGGTGCGATCCGGCAGCGCGGCAGTGAGCGCGTCGAGCACGCTTTGCTTGGAGGATCCCACATCGCTGATGATGGCGTGTGCGGGAAGAGCATTGGCGATATCGCGTGCCGCACTCTCCATCGCGCCCACGGGGACACACAAAATGACCAGATCGGCATTGCCGACCGCTTGCGAGGCGGTGTCGCACACCGAACCGGCCAGAGCGCGATTGCGTGCCGCTTCTCGCACCGACGGGTCGGCATCGAAGCCGGTGGTGGCGATATCCGGTGCGCTTTCGCGGATGGCGAGGCCGATGGAGCCACCGAGCAGGCCAAGGCCGATGATGGCGACGGAACGGATCGTCATGCGCCCTCTCCGCACAAACTGCGCAGAGTGGCTGCAACGCGCTCCATATCGGCAGCGGTGCCGATGGTGATGCGCAGCGCATTGGGCAGGCCTTGTCCCGGAAGATGGCGCACCGCGTAGCCCGCCTCGCCCAGCGCTGTGAGCGCGGATTGTGCGGTAACTGCGCCCTCGAACAGCACCAGCAGGAAATTCGCCTCGCTCGGCATTGCGCGCAAGCCGTGATTGCCAAGCGCCGCAATAGCCCGCGCAAAGCCGGCGCGTGTCACGCTGTTGTGCGCCCGGCTTGCCTCGACAAACGCCTGATCGCCCAGCGCCGCGATGGCCGCAGCCTGTCCGCTGGCAGTGACGTTGAACGGACCGCGCAGCCGGTTTATGAGGTCAATGAGATGCGGCGATCCCGTCGCCCAGCCGATCCGTTCGGCAGCAAGGCCATAGGCCTTCGACATGGTGCGGCTCACCAGCACATTTTCATGTTCCAGCGCCAGCGCGAACCCGCCATCATCCACGCCTGGTTCGAGGTATTCGGCATAGGCCTGATCCACCACCAACAGCACATCATGCGGTAGCCCCGCGTGCAACCGCCGGACTTCGCCTTCGGGCAGAAAAGTGCCAATGGGATTGTTCGGATTGTCGAGCAGCACGACCTTCGTCGCAGGCGTCACCGCTGCCAGCAGCGCATCGACCGATGCGGCCAGATCATCGTCATCGGCAAAAACCGGGGTCGCCCCGACCTTGTGCGCAAGCAACGGGTAAAGTGAGAACGAATAGCGCGAGAACAACACCTCATCGCCCGGACCGGCCAGCGCCTGCACCACGCAGTTAAGCAACTCTCCTGAACCGGTGCCGCACACGATGCGCGCGGGATCGAGCCCGTGAACATCTGCTATTGTCTGGCGCAGCGCCTTCACATCCGGATCGGGATAGCTCGCCGCCTCTACACGCGCAGCTTCCAGCGAATTTAGCGCCGCAGGACTTGTGCCAAGCGGATTTTCATTAGCGGACAGCTTGATCAGCGCGCGGCCATCCGCGGCAGTCGACTTGCCGGGGACATAGGCGTGGATCTGCGCAATCCACGGTTTGGGTGTGGGGCGTGAAGTCATAGAGCGTCGCGCGATAACGGCTTTGTCTGCGTAAAAACAGTGCAATTGACACCGGCCAGCGCCTCGCCCAAATCGCGCGGCACATGAACGTCGCCAATGCGCCTAGTCTTTTCAGGATACCAGACGACTTGCCGCTGGACAGCGGAGAGGTGCTTTCGCGCGTCGAAATCGCGTATGAGGCCTATGGCACCCTGAACGCGGCGCGCTCGAATGCAATTCTGATTTGCCATGCGCTGACCGGCGATCAATATGTCGCAAGCCCGCATCTCGTAACGGGGAAGCCGGGTTGGTGGGAAGGAATGGTCGGACCGGGCAAACCGATCGACACCGACCGGTTCTACGTCATCTGCGCCAATGTCATCGGCAGTTGCATGGGTTCTACCGGTCCCAAGAGCATCGCGCCCGATGGACAGCCCTATGCCATGCGATTTCCCGTCATCACCATTCGCGACATGGTGCGCGGGTTGGTCGCGCTGCTCGATGGACTTGAGATTACGCGACTTCACGGTGTCGTCGGCGGGTCGATGGGAGGGATGCAGGCGTTGAGCCTCGCAGCCAACTGGCCGGACCTGGCGGAACGCGTGCTGGTGATCGCATCGACCGCGCGGCATTCTGCGCAGAACATCGCGTTCCACGAGGTCGGGCGGCAGGCGATCATGGCCGACCCGGCGTGGGCGCAAGGCGATTATTACGCAAGCGAAGGCAACGGACCCGAAGCAGGCCTGGCCGTCGCCCGCATGGCAGCGCACATCACCTATCTTTCCGAAGAAGGGCTGACGCAGAAATTTGGCCGCAGGCTTCAGGATCGCCCCGACGGAACCAAGGGCGCGAAGAGTTTTGGCTTTGACGCGGATTTTCAGATCGAAAGCTATCTGCGGTATCAGGGAAGCGGCTTTACCCAGCGGTTCGATGCGAACAGTTACCTCTATATCACCCGCGCAATGGATTATTTCGACTTGTCGGAGGAGCACGGGGGAAAGCTTGCGGATGCGTTTGCAGCGTCCACCGCGCGGTTTTGCCTCGTCAGTTTCGATAGCGACTGGCTTTATCCTACCGCCGAAAGCCGCCATGTGGTCCATGCGCTCAACGCGACCCGCGCCAAGGTCAGCTTCGTCGAACTTAGCGCGGCGGCAGGGCATGACAGTTTCCTGTTGCCGCACGAACAGCTTGATCGCGTGGTTCGAGGTTTCATCAATGGTTGACGATCGTGCGCCCCTGCGTTTCGATCTGGCGGTTATTGCGCGCCAATTGCGCAGCCGACCTGATGCGCGTGTACTCGATGTTGGATGCGGCGATGGCGCGCTGATGGCGGCGTTGCGCGACGAGTGCGGGATCGATGCACGCGGGATCGAGATCGATCCGGAACTGGTGGAGAAATGCGTGTCGCGCGGGCTTTCGGTGGTGCAGGGCGATGCCAACCGCGACCTTGCCGATTATCCCGATAACGCGTTCGATTACACCATCCTTGGCCAGACCCTGCAAACAAGTGCGCGGCCGGACCGGACGCTTGAAGAATTGCTGCGGGTGAGCGCGCGCGCCTTTGTCAGCTTTCCCAACTTCGCGCATTGGCGCACGCGCACCGCACTGATGTTGGGCGGGCGAATGCCGGTAACGCAAGCGCTGCCGGTCAGCTGGTATGCGACGCAGAACATCCACCACGTGACAGTCGAAGATTTCCGAGCGCTTGCAGAAGAAAAAGGCGCCCGGATAGAGCGCCGCTGGTTTTTCGCCAATGGCCGGGAAATCGGCACGCCAGGGGCAAACTGGCGCGCCGAATTCGCGATGTTCGAGCTTAGTCGATAGTGCCCATCAACCCGGACGGTGGATACCGCACAGCTTGTGCCCATCGGGATCGAGGAAATAGCTGAGGTTCATCACACCCATACTACCGGTGCGCGGGCCGGGAGGGTCTTCTGCAGTGGTCCCGCCATTGGCGACTGCCACATCATGCAGTTCCTTTACTTGCTCAAGCGAATTGCACTTGAACCCGATGGTGAAGCCGTTGGCGCAATTGGCGGGTTCTCCGTTGATCGGTTCGCTGATTGAAAACGTATTGCCGTCGTGCATGTAGAACAGTCGTGTTTGCCCTGTGTCATTCACATGCACCATCGGCTCGTTTGCACCCAGTACGCCCAACACAGCGGTATAGAATGCCTTCGACTTCTCGATATTGTTGCTTCCGATCATTACGTGGTTCAGCATGGCTGCCAATCTCCTCTCGAATGGGACCCGGCACCGTAGCCGGGGGTTCAGGCAGCGTGGTATAGCGGGTTTGTTATGATGATAAGTCTTTTCCTCGCCGCCATGTCGATGATCGCGCAGGCGCCGGTCCCTCTGCCGCCCACTGCGCCCCCAGCCCTCACGTCGGAAAACCGCGCGGTTATCCGTTGTTCGGCAGCGTTCGCGATCGTCGGCGCGCAGCAGACGCGCGATGGCGGCAAAAGCGCATGGCCCGAACTGAATGCGCGCGGGCGCGAATTCTTCGTCGTCGCGTTGGCAGGGATCATGGACGAACACCGTCTTGGCCGCGAGGAAATCACCGGCCTAGTCCGCGCCGAAGCGGTGCGACTGACGCAAACGGCAGAGGTTGAGACCATTATGCCTGCGTGCCTGCTGATGCTTGAAACATCGGGGGTTTAGTTCTCTGTTGCTAAATGCCTTTACCGCGCTGGCACCGCGCGACAACGCACGCTAAGGGTCCACGCCAATATGTGGTCACTCTATCAATTTCCGCTGTGCCCGTTCAGCCGCAAGATTCGCCTGCTCATGGGGGAGAAGAATATCCCCTACGATCCGCAGCGCGAAGATCCGTGGAACGCTTCGGATGTGTTCTACAACCTCAACCCCGCAGGTCGGACGCCTGTATTGGTGGATGAGGAACGTGGGATCGCGCTGTCTGATAGCCGTGCAATCGGCGAATATCTCGAGGAGACGGTGGATCGCGTGCCCATGATCAGCGGCACCGCCGCCGGGCGTGCGGAAATTCGCCGCCTGACGGCCCTGTTTGACGAGAACTTCTTTCACGACGTGACCGAGCCGCTGCTGAACGAACGCATGAAAAAGCGGCTCATTCTGAAGCAACCACCTGACAGCACGGTGCTGTCAGAAGCGATGCGAATGGCGCACGGCCACCTCGATTATATGGATTGGTTGATCGACAATCGTCCCTGGCTGGCCGGTTCGACGATGAGCATGGCGGATCTTGCCGCCGCCGCGCAGATCAGCGTCGCGGACTACCTCGGCGGGATCGACTGGCGCGATCACGAACAGACGCGCGGCTGGTATGCCGTGTTCAAAAGCCGACCCAGCTTTCAACCGCTGCTGACGGAGCGCATGGACGGGATCAGGCCGCCTGAGCATTATGCCAAGGTCGACGGGTGATTTTCCGCAAATTGCATCCCATATATGGGCCCTTGCCGCCCGACGGTGCCAGTGGAGAGCGAAATGTCCGAAGATCCCAAAACCCTGACCGCCGACGAATGGCGCCGCAAACTCTCGCCCGAGCAGTATCACGTGCTGCGCGAAGCGGGCACAGAGCGCGCCTTTACGGGTGAGTATGACAACCATTACGACGAGGGCGAATACACCTGCGCGGGATGCGGTACGGTGCTGTTCGCCAGCGACGCGAAATACAACAGCGGTTGCGGCTGGCCTGCCTTTACGCGGCCCGCAGATGCAGAGACGGTGGACGAACATCGCGATACCTCTTTCGGCATGGTCCGCACCGAAGTCACCTGCTCCAATTGTGGCGGCCATCTGGGGCACGTGTTCCCGGATGGACCGCGCGATCAGGGCGGATTGCGCTATTGCATCAATTCGGCCGCACTCGATTTCGCGCCCGAAGACGAGAGCGAGGGCGGCAGCAAAAATGGCGGCAAGGGCGCGCCCTGATCGAAGCGCGACGACGGTTATCGGGGACGCAGCCATCGCACTGTGTTCACTCCGCGTTACAACTCCCCTATGCAGGCCACATTCGATGACCACAGTGATCAGGCTCAAAACGATCAGGCGACGCGCGCGCAATGTCCAAACGCGGTAGGCAAATGTCGAACAGGGACGCGCGCGGAAGCCGACGTGCGGCCAGTGAACGTGCGCGCTCGCAGCAGCCTGCAAAGCTGAAGAGGGACGGTGACAGGCCGCCATCGGCAATCTGGCGATGGATCAAACGCGCATTTCTGGCGGTACTGGCGGTCTGCGTGCTCGGCGTGATTTTCCTCGGGTTTGCGGTGGGATTTGCCGCTCGCGAAATTCCAAGCTTCTACCAGCTCAAGGCGACGCAGAACGCGCAGACCATTCTGGTGCGCGCGCGCGATGGCACGGAAATCGTGGAACTCGGCCCCAGCTTTGGCGAATGGATCGACCACGGCGAAATTCCCGAAACCATGAAAAACGCCATGATCGCGGTCGAGGACAAGCGGTTCTACGATCACTACGGCGTCGATCCGATCCGTCTGACGGGCGCTATTGTCGAAGGGATAAACGGCGATCGCGAACGGGTTGGCGGCACTTCCACGATCACGCAGCAGCTGGCTCGCAACATCTTCCTCAATTCCAACCGAACCTTTGATCGCAAGGCGCGCGAGGCGGTGCTGGCGATGGCGCTGGAATGGAAATTCTCCAAGGAGCAGATCCTGGAGCTGTATCTCAACAAGGTGTATTTCGGCGGCGGCGCATACGGGATAGACAGCGCCAGCCGCAAATTCTTCAGCCATCCTGCAAACGAGCTGAGCGTTGCCGAAGCATCCATCATTGCCGGCTTGGTAAAGGCGCCCAGTCGCTATTCCCCTACAGCCGATGTGCAGGCCGCCGTCGACCGCGCAAGAGTTGTTCTGCGGCTCATGCGCGAACAGGGCTATATCTCTGCCAGCGAAGCGAATGTCGATGTCAACACCGTCGAACTGAAAGAACAATCAGGGCAGAATTCGGTGCGATACTTCACCGATTGGGCCCTGCCACAGCTCGACATTCTTCTGCCCGAAACCTTTGCGCCGATCGAGGTTTGGACCACACTGGATGTCGGGATGCAGCGCGCGGCCACCGCGGCTATCGCTTCCAACGTGCCGGCAGGATCGCAGGGCGCGCTGGTCAGTCTGGATCGGGACGGAGCGATCCTCGCGCTGGTGGGCGGCACCGACTATGTCGAGACGAATTTCAACCGTGCGACCAACGCGTTGCGTCAGCCTGGCTCCTCGTGGAAACTGTTTGTCTATCTCGCCGCGCTGGAGGCGGGATACAAGCCGGACAGTACGGTAAAGGACGTGCCCGTCCAATTCGAGGGGTGGAGCCCACGCAATTCCAGTGGCCGCAATGTGGGCGAAACCAATCTGCGGACCGCCTTTGCCTATTCGATCAACACCGTCGCCGCCCAGCTTGGCAACGAGGTTGGCTTTGGCACGGTTGCGTCCATGGCGAAGCGGTTCGGCATCACCTCGCCCATTTCAACCTACCCCTCGATGGTGCTCGGTTCATCCGAAGTGCGCCTGATCGAGATGACGCGTGCCTTCGCCATCGTGTCTGCCAAGGGGCAGGGCGTGGAGCCGTACGGCATTACGAGGGTTACGACCGCTGAGGGCGAATTGCTGTATGAACATCGCAAGGCGGTGGATCGCTCGCTCGTTCCCGATTACGTGGCGGCGGGTATTACCGATCTGCTGCAAACTGCGGTCAATACTGGCACGGGCAAGGCCGCACAGATCGGCAGGCCGGTTGCAGGCAAGACCGGCACCACCAGTTCTAACAAGGACGGCTGGTTTGTCGGCTTTTCATCGGGCATCACCACCGGCGTGTGGATGGGGCGCGATGATGCAAAGGCGGTGCCGGGGCTACAGGGTGGACGTGCACCAGCGCAGGCGTTTGCTGCCTACATGCGTTTTGCTGTGAAGGACCGACCGATCGAACAGTTCGACACCGAATTGAACCTGCCGGACTGGCAGTTGGAGCCGGACGAGGAATTCCTGTATGGCGATCCGGATGATTATTACTTCATCGATGAACAGGGCAATCTGATCGAGCCGGGCACACGCGATCCGGGGCCGGGCTTCGATCCCGATGGTGAGCGCCCCATTGGCGCGGGAAGCGTGCGCCAGCCGGAACCTCCGCCCGCCGCCAGTCAGGACTTCCTCGAACGCGCGACCGGTCAACGGTTGCCTCCCGACAACCCTCCACCGCGCCCTCGCGCACCGGCAATCACGCCGCCGCCACGCGATGCCGGGACGAGAGCACGGCCAGAACCCGCGCCTGCCAACAGCCCATTGCAGAACTGACGCGGCGGCGCGCATACTGCGCAGACCATTCCCGCCAATCCTGGACGGGCGCAAAAAAGGGCGCCGAAGCTGAATGCTCCGGCGCCCTTTTTATTGGCAGGCGTCACGACGCCGACAGGTTCGGTATCAGTTGATGCGAACAGCGATGAAGCGCGGGGGAATACCGCGCCGCTGAATGCGAAGCAGCAGCGATTCGCGTCCTTCCGACTTAGCCGCCTCGATCTGCTCACGCAGAATGGCAACCGTACCTGTCTGGACATAGTTGGCCGACAGGATGATGTCCCCTCTGCGCAGGCCTTTTTGTCCGGCATCCGAACCGGGATCGACCGCGCCCACAACTACGCCCGTCGTACCCTCGTCCGCGCCAAGGGTACGCGCGATTTGCGGCGTCAGCTCCACGACCTGCAGGCCAAGGCTTTCTGCAACCACGTCATCCAGTTCATCCGGGTTCATCGGTTCTTCGGAATCCGGGTCGAAGGTCTGCGCCTGTTCCTGCAGTTCCTGCTCGCTTGGCCGTTTGGCAAGGGTTGCGCGCGTCGACACCGTCTTGCCATTGCGCAGCACTTCGAGTGGGACGGTCTGACCCGGCTGGATGTTGGCGATGAGATAAATGACGGTCTGGTCCGCCGTCACTTCCTGACCGTTGATGCGGGTGATAATGTCGCCCGGCTGCAATCCGGCCTTCGCTGCTGCACTATCATCCTGCACGGTCTGGACGATTTCGCCTCGCTTGGTCGGCAGGCCCAGCGAATTTGCGATATCGTCGCTGACGGGTGCCAGGCTAACACCCAAGAAACCGCGCTCGATTTCCTGACCCGCCATCAACTTGTCGACAATTGGCGCTGCGGTTTCTGCCGGAATTGCAAAGCCGATGCCGACACTGCCACCCGAGGGCGAGAAGATCGCGTTGTTGATGCCGATCACATTACCACGCATGTCGAACAGCGGACCACCTGAATTGCCGCGGTTGATGCTGGCATCGGTCTGGATATAGCGGTCGTAAGCGCCGCCCTGACCGGTGTTGCGGTAGACGGCCGAGATGATACCGGACGTTACTGTTCCGCCAAGGCCGAACGGGTTGCCGATGGCAACCACCCACTCGCCCACGCGCGACTTGCTGGAATCCCCAAATGTCACGAACGGGAAGTTGCGATTGGCCTTGATCTTCAGCACCGCAAGATCAGACGCCGCATCTGCGCCCACCAGTTCGGCTTCGTATTCGGTGCCATCGGGCAGAGTGACCGTGATTTCTTCCAGAGTGGCGCGAGCGTTGGGCGCGACCACGTGATTGTTCGTCACGACGAAACCGTCCGCCGAAATAATGAAGCCCGATCCCAGCGATTGAGCCTCGCGCGTTTGCGGCTGCGCTTCGGCGCCGCGGCGGCGATTGAACAATTCGGCAAAGGGTGTGCCGGCGAACGGATTGCGGTTCACCTCTACCCGCTGCCGGGTTGCGATGTTCACCACCGCCGGTTGAAGCTGCTCTGTCAGGTCGGCAAAGCTGGCCGGAGCGCCCGATTGCGGGACAATCCGGCTCATCGCCGCGTCATCGTTCTGAGCGACCTGCGCACCGACCGGCTGGCCGGTAACCAGTGAAATTGCCGCGCCTCCCACCAGAAGCACACTTGTCAGTCCATAAACATACCGCACGTTCTTCACGTCCTCTCGTTCCTTCTTGGCATCGCCCTGAAATCCGGGCCGGGCGCTCGTTAGCCAAAGCGCCTCAGATATTTGTCAGTCCCGTATCGGTGACACGGTTGCTCGATTTCTACGGCTCACAATGCACCGGATCGCACTGAACGCTGATTGAACACTACCGCCATTGAGCGGGCGCTATCAGCAGTTCGTCGGTCCGCCGCAATCGTCACACGGCGCTATCGGTTCCCCCGGAACTGGCGGAAATATTCATTGTCATTGTCCAGCACCAGCGAACTGTCGCCCTCGCCTTGCAGGAAGGTCGTGCGATAGCTCTCCATTGCACGGTAGAAATCGTAGAAGTCGGGATCTTTCCCATAAGCTTCGGCATAGACATTGGCCGCACTCGCATCGGCCTCCGCACGAATGATCTCGGCATTCTTGCGACCCTGTGCACGGATGGTTTCCGCTTCTTCCTGACGTTCGGATTGCATCCGGGTAAAGGCTGCCTGCAACGGCGTGCCTTCGGGAAGGTCGGCCGCCTTGATCCGAACATCGATGATCTGCACCCCGTACTGGCGCGCTTCCTGATCGAGTTCGTTGCGGATGTTGGTCATCGCGCTGCCGCGTTCAGCGGTTAGCAGGCTGGCGAATGTCCGGCGGCCAAGCTCCTGCCGCAGAACGGAGGTCAGAATCGGTGACAATTGCGAGCGCAACCGAGTTTCATCGCCGGCGCGCTCCACCATCGCGACTGGCTGGATGATGCGGAAGCGCGCGTAGGCATTGACCTTCAACCTCTGTTGATCGCTGGTGAGAACCTGCTGGTTTTCCATGTCGAGATCCAGCACCCGGCGCTCTACCATCTGCACCCGGTCATACAACGGAATGCGCCAGTAAAAGCCTGCGCCGGTCTGGCCGAAGGGTTGATCGGGATTATAACGGTTGACGATAAGCTGGGGCTGACCCGCGCGGATAATCACCGCCTGTTTCGTTTCCGGCACGACGAACAGCGTGGATGCCAACACGATTAACAGGATACCAACTGCGATAATCGGATAGCGGAAAGTGTTCCAGATGGTGTCCATCTTACTGCCCTCCCTGCTGGGCGGGTGTGGGCGTAGCCGTGGCGCGCTGTCCACTGCGACGCTGCACTTCGGAAAGCGGCAGGTAAGGCGTCACCCCGTCCGCCTCGATCACGGTCTTGTCAGTCTTGCTCAACACCTGTTCCATTGTTTCATAATACATGCGCCGCCGGGTCACTTCGGGAGCCAGCCGGTATTCGCTGTAGATCTGGTTGAACGCGGCGGCCTCGCCTTCAGCCTTGGCCTGGCGTTGCTGCGCATAACGGCGCGCCTGGTTGATCGTCTGTTCAGCGTTCTGTTGTGCGGCAAGCACATCGTTGAATGCCTCGATCACCTCTTCAGGCGGGTCCGACTTATCGATCTCGATACCCTGCACCGCAATTCCCGAACCATAGGCATCAAGGATATTCTGCATCCGCGTCAGCACATTCTGTTCGATATCGGCGCGTCCTTCGCCAGAGATCACGTTATCGAGCGTCTTTTCTGCGACCGAAGACCGCATCGCGGTTTCCGCCACTTCCAGAATGGTTTCGCCGGGGTCTGCCAGTTGAAACTGGAACAGGGTCAGATCCTTGATGTTCCAGCGAATAAGATAACCCAGATCGACCAGATTCTGATCGCCTGTAAGGATCAGTTTCTTGCCCACATCCTCGGACCGGATTTCGCGCACGTCGGTCGCAGTGACCTGTTGCACGGGCCATGGCAGGGTGAAGTTCGTGCCAGGGTTCAGCGTACTTGCATATTTGCCGCCGAACCAAGTGACGACTGCCTGCTCGCGCGCCTGAACGAAGTGGACGCTGCTGAGCAATAGCCAGCCAAGAACAACTACTAACCCAATAATCGGCAACCAGCTTTTGCCACCGGGCCGTTCGGGCAGACGAAAACCGGGTCCGCCGGGACTACCACCGCGACGCGGGCCTTCGGGACCACGGTTCTTGAAGATGTCTTCGATATTGGCGGAACGCTTGCCGCCGATGCCGCTACCGGGAAGCCAGGGATTGCGCGGGCCTTCCTTGCCGTCGCCGGTGCCACCACCGCCGGGCTTGTCTCCGGTTGGGGAGCTTTCATCACCCGAACCGCCGCCCGTTCCCCAGGGGTTCTTTTTACCGGCCATGGCAAATCCTCCAGAGAACCCGCCCAGCCATTTCCGAAATCCGTCCATTGTTCGCATTCTACCCTTATAGGGACGCAAATGTTGGAAAAACAGGGGGCGCAAAGTGAATTTTGCAGGCGAGGTCGCGGGAATTTGATGTTAGGGGCAAAGCGCGATGACCAGATCTTCAATACCCGGTGACGACAACCCGCCCACCCCGGCAGAGGCAGAGGCGCTGGTCCGGGCCTGCCTCTCGCCCGAAATGGCGCATCGGGTCCGTTCTGCCCGGATTACGGATGGACGGGCGATAATCGTTGCGGAGGCAGGCGATCTTTCGGCAAGCGCGCGGGTTGAACTGGAGGCCGCGATAAAGCTTGGGGTGACGCGCCTCAAATCAGTAAAAGAAGCGCATGTCGCGCTGACCGCAGAACGCCGCCGCCGCCGGATCATCGCGATAGGATCGGGCAAGGGCGGGGTCGGCAAATCGACCGTGACAACCAATCTCGCGGTTGCATTGGCAAGAGCGGGACGCAAAGTCGGTGTGATCGATGGCGATATTTACGGGCCCTCTCAGCCCAAGCTGCTGGCGACGGAAGGACAACGACCCGCTACGCTGGGGGACAAACTGGTACCGATTGACAGTCCGCACGGGGTGAAGGTGCTGTCGATGGGCCATGTCGTCGCGCCCGGAAAGGCGCTGGCATGGCGCGGTCCGATGGCGGGAAAGGCGCTGGGCCAACTGGTCGATGCCGAATGGGATGATACCGATCTGCTGCTTATCGACCTGCCGCCGGGCACGGGCGATGTGCAATTGTCGATGATGGCTGATAGCAAGCCGGATGGAGCCATTCTGGTATCCACGCCGCAGGATCTTGCCCTGCTGGATGCCGCGCGCGCCGGTCAATTGTTCGAGCAGGGGGAGGTGACGATTATCGGCCTGATCGAGAATATGGCGGGCTATGCCTGCCCACATTGCGGGGAACTCAGCGATCCGTTTGGTCAGGGCGGTGTGGAGAAATTCGCAACCGCGCTTGAAATTCCGTTCCTTGGCCGCATTCCTCTGACGCTGGAAGCGCGCATTGCTGGCGATGCGGGTAAACCGCCGGCCGCGGGCGACGATGCGATCGCCGCGCCCTTTCACGAAATTGCGGCGAAACTCGGCCGTTGGCTCGATACAGGAGCGGTCTGAGCGATGCAGATCACTCGGCGTGGATTGGCTGCAGGGGCTGCATTGGGAGGGGGATTGCTGGTCGCGTGGTGGTGGTTGCCGCGCACGTTTCCCAATCCGCTGACCGCGGCAACGGGCGAACATGTATTTGACGCTTGGCTGAAAATTGGTGAGGACGGCATAGTCACCGTTGCCGTACCGCAGCTGGAAATGGGGCAGGGTATCTCCAGCATTCTGCCGCAGATCGTGGCGCAGGAAATTGGCGCAGACTGGCGGCAGATCGCGGTCGAGCCCGCGCCGATATCGGGCGCCTATGCCAACATCCCGCTGGCCAAACGCTGGTCGCAATTGTGGGAACCGATCGCCCCCGGCCTATCCGGCGGTCTCGATGAAAGTCTGGCTCGCCGCTTTGCACAGGGTCAACGCTTTACCGCCACCGCCGACGGCACGTCGCTTGCCGCTTATGAGGACCCTTGCCGCATTGCGGCCGCCGCAGCGCGCGCAATGCTGGCGATGGAAGCCGCCGACCGATGGGGCGCGACGTGGGAGGAATGTGAGGTTGCAGCCGGGTTCGTCTCGCTCGGAAAGGAACGCGCGAGTTTTGGCGAGCTGGCGGCGGGTGCAGCGTTGCGATCCCCGCCCAACCCGGCGCCCGTGCGCCCCGAGCCGATCGTCGAAGTCATGCCCTCGACGCTTGGCGCGGGGCTGCAGGCCGACCGGCTACCGCCTGCATTCCCGCGCATAGACTTGCCGTCGAAAGTCGATGGAAGTCACCAATTCGCCAGCGACATTCGCCTTCCCGGAATGGTGTATGGCGCAATCTGGCACGGGCCCAACGATGGGTCCGAGCTGACCGATTTCGATTCAGAAGCGATTGCTGGGATGGCCGGGATAAAAGGCATCGTCAAATCCAGGCGCTGGCTGTGTGTTGCAGCGACCACATGGTGGACCGCGCAGCAGGCACTGGAGGCAATGCAGCCGAAATTCTCTGTCAGCTATCCTGTGGAAAGCGATGATATCGCAGCGCGCCTCGACACACATCTGCGGGGGGGGGAATCGCATCGTATCGCCGAAACGGGCCTTGGAGCAGAGGCAATGCAGCGCGTCGATTTCGCGCGTCGCTACGAGGTCGAGCCAGCCTTTGCTGCGCCGCTGGAAACCGCCAGCGCGGCGGCCCGGTTTAAGGATGGTCGGCTGGAGCTATGGATTGCGGCGCAGGCGCCCGAACAGGCACGCATTGTGGCGGCTCGCGCAGCTGGCGTCGCAACCGATGACGTGGTGCTGTATCCGATGACGGCGGGCGGAAGTTTCGATGCCCGGCTGGAGCACGATCACGCTATCGAAATCGCACAGGTCGCGCGTGAATTGAACATGCCCGTGCAGCTGACATGGTCGCGGCGCGATGAGATTACCCGCGCCCGTCCGCGCCCGCCGGCCTACATGCTGATGGGCGCGCAACTGGCGCAGCCGGGGCGCGGTGGAACACCCGGCACTATCGAAGCGATGCAGGTGCGCATTGCCTGTCCGTCCACTTCGCTGGAGTTTGGCGAGCGATTGTTTCGCGACCGCACCAGTTGGGCCGCGATCCGCGAAAGCGCCGGACGCAAGGATGAACTCGCGTGCGAAGGGGCAATGCCCCCCTATGCCATTCCCAACTTGGCGGTGGATCATGTGCCGGTGGAAATCAGCTTGCCTACCGGGCGGGTGCGCGGCAACGCGCACAGCTATACCGCCTTTGCAATCGAGAGTTTCGTCGACGAAATTGCATCGACGACCGGACGCGAACCGCTGTCATATCGTATCACCATGCTGGGCGATGATATCCGCCTTGCCGCCTGCCTCCAGCGTGCGGCGCAACTTGCTCAATGGAATGGCGGCGTCGATCAGAGCGGCCAGGGGTTGGCTTGTCACCGTATCGGCGATGTGCCGACCGGCGGGCGGATCGCCTGCGTAGCAACAGCGCGTGCGGGCGAGGGCGGTGTCCGGGTGACGCGCCTGTCGGTCGCGGTCGATATCGGCCGGATCGTCAATCTGGACATTGCACGCCAGCAGATCGAAGGCGGGCTGATATTCGGCATCGGCACCGCGCTTGGCAATGCGCCGCGCTGGCGCGCCGGATTGCCTGCCAGCTTCGATTACGCATCGCTGGGCATACCTGCCTTGTCCGATTGTCCTGAGATCAATGTCGAATTCATGCCGAGCGAAGCCCCGCCCGTCGATCCGGGCGAACTGGGCGCGATAATTGTTGCACCTGCAATTGCCAACGCGCTGTTTTCGGCTACCGGGTTGCGGCTGCGCCGTTTGCCATTGCTGTCAGACGGATTGTAAACCGCAGTACAGCTGCCCATATGCCGCGCGGGATCATTGCAACTGCCCCGTCGCATCGCGAGCGGAAACACAGCCTCACCTATGCGTTGGAGCCTCAATGACCTGGCAAAAGCAGCACCTGCCTAACGATCATCCGCCGGTGAAGAGCGGAAGCGTGGGTGTAATCCTGATCAATCTTGGCACTCCTGACGGGCCCGATCCGGGGTCGGTAAAGCGTTATCTCAAGCAGTTTCTGTCGGACAGGCGCGTCATTGAAATTCCCCCGATTGCTTGGCAGCCGATCCTGCGCGGCATCATCCTGAACACCCGTCCCCAGAAAAGTTCAAAGGCCTATACGAAGATCTGGACAAAGCGCGGTTCGCCCTTGGCGGACATCACCGCCAGTCAGGCAGAGGCCATCGCGGCAGAACTGGGCGAGGAAATCGTGGTCGATTATGCCATGCGCTATGGCTCGCCTTCGATCGAACAACGGCTGGTCGAACTGACGGCAAAAGGGTGCGACCGCATCCTTATTGCGCCCCTTTACCCGCAATACTGCGCGGCGACGACCGCGACTGTCTTTGACGAGGTGGCGCGCGTGATGGGGATGATGCGCTGGCAACCCGCGCTGCGGTTCCTGCCCCCCTATCACGACGATGCGCTGTATCTGGATGCGCTGGCCGATGATCTTTCGCGACAGGTTGGTGCGCTCGATTTCCGGCCCGAAGTCATGCTCCACTCTTTCCACGGTATGCCTGAGCGCACATTGGAAAAGGGCGATCCCTATCACTGCCATTGCCACAAGACCGCGCGCCTGTTGCGCGAACGGCTGATGGAGCGTCCTGAATTTGACGGCGTCCGATTTGAAACGACGTTCCAGTCACGGTTTGGGCCAGCCAAATGGCTCGAACCGGCGACCGACGATACGCTGATTGCAGAGGGCCAGAAGGGCACGAAACGCCTGGTCGTGGCCGCGCCCGGCTTTGCCGCCGATTGTGTCGAGACACTGGAAGAACTGGCGTTGGAAGGCCGCGACGAGTTTATCGAGGCGGGAGGGGAGCAATACGCGGTGCTTGATTGCCTGAACGTCGGCAGAAGCGGCGTTACCATGCTCGAAGCGATGATCCGGCGTGAACTTTCCGGCTGGATTTGACGTGGGAAGTTATTTACATCAAGATAAGTTGCATTATCGAACCTAAAAAGAAGGCGCGAATATCATGGCCACCCTAGCCCAACCCGAACCAAAATCCGGCTCGGCGACCAGTGACGCGCCGGTTGAACAAGCATTTACCCACTGGAGCCAAGGCGTTCCAGACACTGATGCGATCGCGCATATACCCGGCGAAAAAGGGCTGCCGATTGTCGGCAACACTTTCAAGATGCTGGCCGACCCCCACGCCTTTGCCGCACGCATGATCGAAACCTACGGGCGCGTTTACAAAAACTACGCCTTTGGTGGCTGGCAAGTCGGCCTGATCGGGGCGGATGCAAACGAACTGCTGTTGTTTAACAAGGACAAGATTTTTTCGAGCGAGCAGGGCTGGGGCCCGGTGCTCGACCAGCTGTTCCCTCGCGGCTTGATGTTGATGGATTTCGACCATCACCGAATAGATCGGCGCGCGCTTTCCATCGCATTCAAGCCTGAGCCGATGCGCCATTATTCGGGCGCCCTAAACACCGGCATCGCGCGCGAAGTGGCCAATTGGGAAGGCCCGCTGGTGTTCTATCCCGCCATCAAGAAACTGACGCTGGATCTGGCGGCGGAAAGTTTCATTGGTATCCCGTGGGGGCCGGAGGCGGACCGGATCAATACTGCATTTGTCGATATGGTGCAGGCATCGGTCGCACCGGTGCGTAAGCCGCTGCCCTTCACCAAGATGAAAAAGGGCGTCGATGGCCGCGCTTTCCTCATCAACTATTTCAGCAAGGAAACTCAACGCCGACGTGCGGAAGGGGGTGGGCAGGACATGTTCAGCCAGTTCGCCACCGCCACGCGTGAGGATGGATCGCTGCTGCCGGTCGATCAGGTGGCCGACCACATGAACTTCTTGATGATGGCTGCACATGACACCATCACATCGTCCGCAACGGCGCTGATCTATTACCTCGCAACCAACCCGCACTGGCAGGACAAAGTGCGCGACGAGATTATCGCGGTCACCGGCGGCGTCGATGGTTCGGGGAAGCCACGGCCCCTCGATTACGATGATCTGGGCAAGCTGGAATTGACTGAAATGGCGTTCAAGGAAGCACTCCGGATGATGCCGCCTGTACCATCGATGCCGCGCCGCGCGCTCAAGGCGTTCGAGTATGGCGGCTATCATATCCCGGCAGGCCAAATGGTAGGCATCAATATCCACTGGACGCACCATTCAACCGATTACTGGGACGATCCCCAAACATTCGATCCGATGCGCTTCACGCCCGACAAGGTGAAGGCGCGGCACAAATACGCATGGGTGCCGTTTGGCGGTGGCGCGCACATGTGTCTGGGCCTGCACTTTGCGTATATGCAGGTGAAGGTGCTGCTGGCGCAGCTGTTGCAGCAATACCGGATTGCTGCGGCGCCGGGGTACAAGCCCGATTGGCAGGCTTGGCCAATTCCTCAGCCTAAGGATGGGTTGATGGTGGAGTTCAAAAGGCTCTGACCGGACCTCGCGAGAACATTCGCTCGCTCAAAAATCCCAGGCGATCCCTTCGCGTTCCCAGTCGCCATAGCGTGTCGGGGAGAGTTCTCGCGGCTCATCTTTCATCGGATCGACGGCCTTGGGCCGGGGCGGCGGATCGTTGGTCCAGTGCGCTGGCTTCTTGAAATTGCGCGCGGCTTCGGATTTTTCTTTGGTCATATTCCCCGAACGCGCGCGCTGGCGCTTGGTTTCCGGGCGCGCTAGGGCGTGCGCCTATGAATGAGACCTCTAAGGATTCCACAACCGGCACGCAATCGCGCCGCGCTGCGCTCAAACTGCTGGACGCTGTAATGCGCCGCGGGGAGACGCTGGAACAGGCGGCCTCTGGCGCGCTGAGAGGTGTGGGCGGTCCCGCCGATCAGGCACTTGCGCGCGCGATTGCCGGGGAGACTTTGCGTTGGTTGACCGATCTCGACGCGCTGATCGACAGCGCCATGAAGAAACCGGTGGCCGACGATGCGAAGGTTCGCGGCGTCCTGCGGATGATGCTGGCACAGGCGTTGCGGCTGGGTACGCCTGCCCATGCGGTCATCGCCACCTGCCTGCCGCTGTTGACCGGCGGGCCGCGACGGCTGGCGCATGGAGTGTTCTCAACGCTGATGAAGCGCGAGGCAGTAATGCCCAATGTGCCGACATTGCCCGCCGAGGTTGCAGATCGATGGGGGGATATGGCCACATCAATCGCGCCCGGCCTGATCGACCCGCCAGAGGTCGATCTGGCGATGAAGGATACATCGGAAACAACGGTCCGGACAGCCGCGATGGGCGGGGTAAGCCTTGCGCCCGGCCACATCCGCCTGCCGCGCGGCACGCCGATCGACCAATTGCCCAGCTTTGCTGAGGGCGCATGGTGGGTGCAGGATTTGGCGGCGCAGATCCCCGCCAGTCTGCTCGGCTCCGGCGATGGTAGGCGCGCGCTCGATCTGTGCGCTGCTCCCGGTGGCAAGACGCTGGCGCTGGCGGCGCGCGGGTGGCAGGTGACGGCGCTCGACATCAGTGAGAAGCGGCTGGCGCTGCTGCGCGACAACCTCAAGCGTACCGGGCTGGAGGCAGAGATAGTGCAGGTAAACGCGCTGACCTATACTCCGGCAAAGCAGTTCGACGCGATCCTGCTCGATGCGCCTTGCACTGCGACGGGCACCTGCCGCCGCCACCCCGATGTGCTGCACCGGATCGGCCCGCGCCAGATCGGTGAGATGACCGAGGTGCAGCAATCGCTGATCCACCGCGCGGTCGAATGGATGAGCGCGGGGACTGTGCTGGTCTATGCGGTATGCTCGCTGGAACGCGAAGAGGGCGAGGATCAGGCGGCGTGGATCGAGCAGACCTTCGCGCTAAAACGGATGCCAATAACGCCCGAGGAATTGCCAGCGGGCCTGGTGCCCACCTCCGAAGGCTGGCTCCGCACACACCCCGGCCATCTGGCCGAGGCGGGCGGGCTAGACGGGTTTTTCGTAGGGCGTTGGAGGAGAGCCTAAGCCTTGACTTTACCTTTGAAGCTCTTGCGCAGCTTCATCAGCTTGGGCGGAATTACCGCCAGGCAATAGGGGTTGCGTTGGCCTTCGCCGTCCCAGTATTCCTGATGGTAATCCTCTGCCGGAAACCATTCCTTGATCTGGGCTCCACCGTCCAGACCTTCGATCGTGGTCACAGCCATGGCGCCGTTTTCCGCGTTCCACCGCCCGATCGCGGCCTGTGCTTCTTCGCCCTGTTCAGCAGAAAGCGGGAAGATGGCCGAGCGGTATTGCGTGCCCACATCGTTGCCCTGCCGGTTCAGCTCTGTGGGATTGTGCGTACCCATGAACACGTCATAGATCTCTGGCAACGTGATTGCGCCCGGATCGAAAGTGACGCGGATCGCCTCTGCATGACCGGTATTGCCTGAACACACTTCCTTGTACGTCGGGTCCGCCTTGTCTCCGCCGATGTAACCGCTTTCGACTTCGGTCACTCCTATGACATCGCGAAAGACCGCTTCGGTGCACCAGAAGCACCCGCCTGCAATGATGGCCTGTTCCATAACCTTGTTCTCCTTTGGGAGTGAAATAGGTATTGTTGACGCCAAGGCTAGGGCTGGTTGCCGTGCCCGCTTGTCATTACCGCGTCACTGCGTCAGGACACGCGGTAATTAACCACCTGATCTGCCCATGAGAGAGGACGACCCCATGAGAAAATCGCTTTTGCTCGCTTCGCTTGCCGCGCTCGCCACGAGCGCTGCCTTCGTTTCCCCCGCGATTGCCGATGACCATACACAGGCCGCTGCGCCGACGCTGGCAGAGGTGCTGGCGCACGAGCGTCGCGCCGATGATCGCGCTCGCGACCAGTATCGCCACCCGGCTGAAACGCTTGCCTTCTTCAAAGTCGAGCCGACCATGACAGTGGCCGAATTCAGCCCCGGCGGTGGGTGGTACACCCGGGTTTTGGCGCCGTGGATGATGGGTCAGGGTAAGTATATCGCGTTTAACGCCGACAGCAGCGGCCGCGCCTATCGCGACCGCGCGCAGGAAGTTCGCGCAAAGGGCTGGACCGAAGCGATCAAGGCCGAACTCGCTACCGATATGGGTGTGAAGCCCGCGGATGTCATTGCCTTTGAGGTTGACGAAATGCCCGAAGGCATGGCCGGGACGGTCGACCGCGTGCTGATCTTCCGCTCGATGCACGGGCTGAACATCGGCAATTCGGCTGACGAGGTTCTGAAAGCCGCGCGCATGATGCTGAAGGATGATGGCATGGTTGGCGTGGTTCAGCATCGCGCGCCTAAAGGTGCAAGTTATGACGATTATGGCGCGCGCCAGCGTGGTTACATGCGCACGCAGGACGTGATCGCTATTTTCGGGGCAAACGGTTTTGAACTCGCCGCTCAGAGCGAAATCAACGCTAATCCCAAAGATCCAGCCAATTGGGAAAGTGGCGTGTGGACCCTGCCGCCCACGCTTGCCACAGGTGAGGCCGATGCAAGGCGCGCGGAATATCTGACCGTGGGTGAGAGTGACCGGATGACCCTGCTGTTTAAGAAAGCTGACTGAGGGGCTGACGAGATACAAGGTATCATTCACTCGTTATTCACTTTGTGGCAGAAATAAGGCGACCCTGAGCGAGGCCAGAAAGGCCCCGCGCAGGAGAGCCGATATGTCACGATTTTCTGCCATTTTACTTGTTGCGACCGTACCGTTCGCCTTGGCTGCGTGCGGAGGCGGTGCAAACGATCCGCGCGGTGTCGATCGAGCCGAGACGCTACTTTCGGTAAGTGCGACCGGAGAGGCCGACATGCGCCCAGACGAGGCGCGTTTTCAGGCAGGCGTGCAAAACTGGGGCCGAAGTGCCGAGATGGCTTCGAAGGAAACGCAGGACGACATCGACGAGATCGTCGCAGCATTGCGCGAATTGGGTATCGCCGAGAAGGATATTCAGACCAGCGCGGTAAACGTCCAGCGCATCGACTACGGCGACCGACGCGGGCAGTTTCAAGCTTATAACACGCTGACGGTGCGGGTGCGCGATATCGAACTGGCGGGCAAAGCCGTAACCGCCGTGACCGGGGTCGGTGCAAATATCGTTTCCGGCCCCGAACTGCGCATCTCGGACCCGGAAGCTGCGGCCAACACTGCCTACGCCAACGCTTACGCCAATGCGAAGAAGCGCGCCAATGCCTATGCGCAGGCCGCAGGAATGGAAGTCAGCAGGGTGCTGTATATCCGCGATGGCGGGGGTTCGCAGGGCAATCGCTATTTTGCCAGCGCGCAGGCGACTGCCATCGACGCTGCTCAAATTAGCACGCCTCCGCCACCGCCTGTTTCACCTCGCCCGCCACAAGACGTGATCCGTACCGAATCCGGCAGCACCGTCATGCCCGGCCAGACGACCAGTTCCGTCACCGTGCAAGTGGACTTCGCGCTGCGGGAGAAGTAATCGCAATCGCATGACGAAACTCACTGTAGCCGCTCTGCAGCTTGCGCTTGCCCGCGATGATGAGGCCGACAATATCGGCGCGGTATCCGCTTTGGTGGAGGAGGCCGCGTCGAAGGGCGCGCGCCTGATCCTTCCGCCAGAACTGTTTTCCGGCCCGTATTTCTGCCGGGAGGAGGATGAAGCACTGTTCGCACTGGCCCGGCCGACCGCGCAGCATCCCAGCATCATCGCTATGCAGGCGCTGGCTGCGCGGCTGAAAGTGACAATCCCCACAAGCTTCTTTGAACGCGACGGGCACCATTATTACAATACGCTCGCTATGATCGGCCCAAATGGCGCGATCATGGGTACCTATCGCAAGAGCCACATTCCCGACGGACCGGGCTATGAGGAAAAGTACTATTTCCGACCCGGAAATGACGGGTTCAAGGTTTGGGACGTGGCGTCGGACTCCTTCAATGACGACGGCTTGACCGTGCGCATCGGCGTCGGCATCTGCTGGGATCAATGGTATCCCGAATGCGCACGGGTAATGGCGTTGATGGGGGCGGAGGTGCTGCTGTATCCCACCGCCATCGGGTCAGAGCCGTACGACGCCGATCTCGATACCAGTCGGATGTGGCGGCGCGCGATGATTGGTCACGCCGTGTCGAATTGCATGCCCGTAGTCGCCAGCAATCGCATCGGCCACGAGGGGCCGCAGGACCGCGCGCAGAAATTTTACGGTCATTCCTTCATTACCGATGAATGGGGCGATCTGATCGAGGAGTTTGGCACAGCCGACGAAGGCGTGCTGGTGGCAACGCTGGATCTGGCGCGCGCGGCCACGCACCGCGCAGGCATGGGTTTCTTCCGGGATCGCCGCCCGCAGCTTTATGGCCGGATCGCTCAAGACATTTGAGCGGGCTGTATCTCATTGCGATCGGCTCCAACCGGCGGCACCACCTCTATGGCTTGCCGCGCGATGTCGTGCGTGCCGCGATGGAGGAATGCGCCGCGTTGGGCACGGTCACCGCGCGATCGCCCGTAATCGGCACCGACCCGATGGGTGCAGCGCAGCGGCGGTTCGCAAATGCGGCATGTCTCCTTGACAGCGAATATGATCCGGTCGCCATGCTGGCTGGGTTGAAGCGGCTGGAGCGCGAATTTGGCAGGCGTTCCGGCCAGCGCTGGGGTGATCGGGTGATTGATCTGGATATCGTGTTGTGGAGCGGGGGCGCGTGGCACGGCCCGGCTCTGACCATCCCGCATCGCGAAATGCGCAGTCGGGGGTTTGTTCTTGGCCCGGCGAGCGCGATTGCCGGAAACTGGCGCGATCCAATCAGCGGGCTGACCGTTCGCCAGCTTGGCGCACGGCTCAGGCGCACAAATCAAGTTTCACACATAGAAAAAAGGGCGCTCAACCGGACCAGAGGTTGAGCGCCCTTTTTCAACGTGACGAAGTGTGCGTGTTTTATGCGACAGCAACCTTGTTACGGCGGCGACGGCCAAAGCCGAGCGCTACCAGAGCAAGGCCGAACAGGCCAAGCGCACCCGGAGCGGGCACGTCAACCGGGGGCACGACCTTGAATGACTTGATTTTCTGAATGTAGTCGCCCGAAACCACCGGATTACCCCACCATGCCCACAGGTTGAACGCGTGGCTATCCTTCGTCTTCAGCATGAAGGGGTGCGTGCGATTGCCGTTCTGGGTGGTTGGGGTGTAGGTCTGCCCGTTGATTACGCGGGTACCTGTCAGCGTTGCCAGTTCGCCCATGAAGCTGGGGGTTGCCCCGCCCTGAAACGTGCTGAAATCGCCGGTGAAGCTGGTGTCGATTTTCGACCCCTTCCACGTGCCCGCGCCGTTGGTCGTGTTGATTGTCAGGATATCGCCGTTTGTCATCGTGTATTCAAAGATGTTTGCAGATGCCGGAGTGGCAGCAATCATGCTCGACGCGGCCAGCGCGATCGCTGCCTTTTTCGTCCAGTTAGCCATATCTATTCCCCTGTGTCGTCCAAAGTAATGCGTGCCGCCAGTGTGCGCGTTGGCGGTGGTAAACGACAAAGGAGCAATTTGCGTGCCAGAATGCAGGAAGACACCCGTTTGTGCGGGTGCCAATGGTTAACACCACCCACCCCGAAGTGTAGATTGTAAAGCAGATCGACATCACAGTCCGGCTTACTATGCGCGAACCGGCTGTTAAGCATCTTGCGCTAATCCACTTGCCGATGAACCGCCACCAGACCCTTTCGCGAATCGCGCGGCGCCCGATGATCGCCGCAGCGTTGTTTATCGCTCCTGTCCTGTCAGGGTGCGATAACGGTCCGTCCGATCCGTTTCTGGCGGCGCAGGAAGCGATGGCGCAAGACGCCCCGCGCACCGCGATGGAGCACATCTCCGATGCGTTGTCGCAGCGCCCCGATGATCCAGAAGTTCAGATGCTGGCTGGCGACATTGCGATGGCGCTGGGCAATGCCGATCGCGCGGTCACCGAATACAAGCGTATTGTCGATGGACCTGCCCCGTCCAGTCTGGCCAAGGCCAAGCTGGCGGAGGCCAATGTGATGGCCAACAATATGGGCGCGGCAGAAGAGATGGTTGCGAGCCTCACGTACGACATCCCGCTTGCCTACACCGCTGCGATTGCGCTGGCGCTGGCCAAGGGCGATTACGACTCCGCTTCGGCTCGCCTGACAGAAGGGCTGGCGAAGTTTCCTGTCGATCCCCGTCTCGTCACGATTGATGCAGAGCGGATGTTGCAAAACGCGCAGCCCGATCTGGCTGCGCAGCGCCTTGTGCCCGTGCTCAAGATTACGCCCGCCGTCGCGCAGGCGCATATGGTAGCAGGCCAGATGGCCCTCGCGCGCAGGGATATTGCCGGCGCGAAATCAAGTTTTGGCACGGTGTTGAAAGCGCGGCCAAACGATCAGACGGCGATGCTGGCCATGGCGGCAATTTCGCGTGACAGCGGGTATGAGGCAGAAGCGGCCAACTGGATTAACAAGGCCAATCAGGCCGGGCCGCCGCATCCGATCGGACTGCTGTTCGCAGCGCAAATGGCGTATGATGCGGGCGAGATCGATCGTGCCTTTGCGCTTATCGAAGGGGTGCCGTCCACTCTGGCAGCCGATCCCAGCTTTGCCCGCCTGCGCGGCTTTATCGACGCAGCGCGCGGGCAACACGGAGCAGCGATCCTGCCGCTCAAATCCTATGTCGAGCAATCGGGTGAGGATTACCTTGCGCGCCGCGTCCTTGCCGAAAGCTATGCCGCCACAGGCGAGTTCGACAATGCGTGGGTCACTATCGAGCCGGTGCTGCGCGACCCGCAGGTTGACGGCGGCGCATTGGTGCTGGCGCTGCAAGTGTCCGAGAAGACCGGGCGCGGTGATCCCGCTGCGATCCGAAAGCTGATCGCGCAGCGCAAAGATGCACCCGATATCAGCGAACAGATGCGCGCTGCCGGGGCCGCGATCCGGGCGGGCGACTGGGCAAAGGCGGATGCGATCTATGCGCCTTTGACGAAAGGGTCTGGCAAGACTGATGCGCGCCTGCTGAACAATGCCGCAGCGGTTAAAACCCGGCTGGGTAAACATTCCGCCGCTGTCGCCCTCGCCCGCCGCGCCCATGCGCAGGCTCCGCAAAGCCCGCAAGTGCTGGACACGCTTGGCTGGGCCTTGTGGAAAGAAGGCAAGAACACCACCGAGGCGCGCGCCCTTTTGACAAAAGCACGCAATGCTGCCCCTGGAAACGCGGAGATCGCCCAGCATTGGACCACGGCCCACGCGGGCAAATAAGCTTACCATCGTGCGCAGATTTGGCGAAATCTGCTGGTGCCCAATGCGATTGAATTTGCGGCAAAGGGCATCGCAGCCTTGACCAAGGCCAGCACCCTTTCTATCGGAGCGCTCCGGCTTGCGTCAGCGACGCGGCCCGCCGTGCCCGTGGGGGTCCTTAGCTCAGTCGGTAGAGCAACTGACTTTTAATCAGTAGGTCGCTGGTTCGAACCCAGCAGGACTCACCATATTCCGGTCAATTTCCGATCCGTTCTTCGCGCGCTGCGGTGTGCTGATGGCGCCTGTAACCGCCTTGCAATGATCGACCCATTGCTGACGCTGAAACGACGTCGAACGGTCATTGAACGTTCCCTGTCGTGTCACTGAAGCTGACTACCCTCTCCCGAGCCAGATTCGGCGAGGAGGGCTTTCATGAAACTGCTTGATGGGATGTACACAGACGGGGATGTCGACACCAACCGGAGCGGCAATATCTCGCTCAACCAGATTGTAGCGGAACGCTTTTCACGTCGGGCGACAATGCTGGGAGGTTTGCGGGCCAGCGCGGTGGCGTTTCTGGGCACAGGCCTGCTTACGGCCTGCTTTGATGAAAACGGCGACGACGCCGGTTTCGAGCTGCAAGTCAGCGCCGGTCAGGATACCACCACGACAACTGGCAACATGATCACCCTGCAAGGCTCTATCAGCGGTGGTGCGGCGATGAGCCCGCGCTTTACCCAGGTTTCCGGGCCACAGGTGGAGCTTATGGATGCAGGCGAGGGCCGTGTTTCCTTCATCGCGCCCGCCGTCGCGCAGGCCACCGCGCTGACTTTCCGGTTCGAGAACGGCTCCGTCAGCGACGAAACGGTCGTAACGGTCAACCCGGCAGCGCTGACATTCGGATCGCTGTCGAAGAATTTTGATGACCGGGTCACGGTCCCCACCGGCTATTCGGTCACCGTGCTGACGGCACTGGGCGATCCGATTGCGGCGGGAGTTCCTGCGTTTGCCAATGATGGATCGGACACGAATTACGCGCAACGGATCGGCGATCACGGGGATGCGCTGTATTACTATGGCCTTGGTGCCAATGGCCTGCGCGATGACAACAGCTCCATTCGAGGAGTATTGGCGCAGAACCACGAGAATCTGAACGTGCAATACCTGCACGTCAACGGTCCAAGCGTCGATGCAAACGGCGCGCGTCCCGCTTCGGAAGCGATCAAGGAGATCGAGGCGCACGGCGTCAGCTTTGTCGAGGTCCAGGATACGACCGGTAACCGCACTTGGTCGATGGTTCAGAACAGCGCGCTCAACCGCCGGGTCACACCCAATACGCCGATGTCGATCCGCGGTCCCGCGCGCGGTTCTGACATGATGGTGACGGTTTTTTCGCCTGCAGGCACGGACGGGCGCGGCACGATCAACAACTGTGCCAATGGCCATGCGCGGTGGGGCACGCTGCTTACCTGCGAAGAAAACTGGGCAGGCTATTTCCGCCGCGACGACAGCGGATCAGAGTCGGACAATGCCTTGCGCAGCGAACGCGAATTGACGTCGTTGCGCCGTTATGGCGTGCGCAGCAGAACCGGCAACTATGGCTGGGCTTCCGCACAGCCGACAGGTCCACTGTTTGAACGCTGGGATGCAAGGGTGAAGGGCGCCAACGCCGCCGCCGATTTTCGCAACGAACCCAACCAGTTTGGCTGGGTGGTCGAAATCGACCCCTACGATCCTACTTCGACTCCGCGCAAACGCACGGCTTTAGGCCGCTTTGGGCATGAGGGCGCATGGCTTGGGCGGCTGACCGCCGGACAGAAGGTCGCCGTCTATATGGGCGACGATTCGCGCAGTGAATACCTCTACAAATACGTCTCTAACGCCAGCTGGGTGGCAAGCGATGCGCAATCAGCAGACCGTCTGGGTGTGGGTGACAAGTATCTCGATACCGGCACGTTGTATGTCGCGCGCTTCAACGCCGATGGTTCGGGCACCTGGCTGCCACTGGTCTTCGGTCAGGTCCCCAATCGCCCGGCGGTAGGGACAACCCCCGAATACGCGTTCGCCGATCAGGCCGATATCCTCATCAATGCCCGATTGGCCGCTGATGCGCTGGGCGCAACGCCCATGGACCGTCCGGAATGGACCGCAGTCAACCCCGCCAATGGCGAGGTCTATCTGACGCTGACGAACAACAATTCCACCCTGCGCCCGGTCGGCGGAACCAACGCAGCCAATCCGCGCAGCTATGTCGAGCCGCGCGGCAGCGGAACGACGACAGGCAACCCCAACGGCCACATCATCCGGTTTCGTGAGGCGGGCGACGATAATGCCGCCACGACTTTCCGCTGGGATATCTACCTGTTCGGCGCGGACTCGATCGATGCCGGGCCAAACGTCAACATCTCCGGCCTGGACGCGTCAAACGACTTTTCCAGCCCGGACGGCCTGTGGTTCGCGCGCGATCAAAATCCCGGCGGGCAGATCAGGCCGCTCGCATGGATACAGACAGATGACGGTGCCTTCGTTGACCGGACGAACAACCAGATGCTGGCCGCGCTGCCGGGCGCGGTGGGCGATGGCGGTGCCATCACGATCACCAACACAGGATCGAATGGGGCCACCGCCACTCAATCGACCATCGTTGGCGCTGGGGCAACCGCAGCCTCGCTCAAGCGATTCCTCATCGGACCGGTCGATTGTGAGATCACCGGCGTCGACAGCACGCCCGACGGTCGAACACTGTTTGTCGGGATTCAGCATCCCGGCGAGGACGGTGAGACCAACGCCCCGAACAGCAACTGGCCCCAAAGCCAATCGGGCACAGCGAGCGGTCGCCCGCGTTCGGGCGTAGTCGCAGTGACGCGCGACAGCGGCGGGATTGTGGGGCTCTGACTGGCAAATACTTTCAGCAGGCGGCGGCAGGGCATCGGTTCTGCCGCCGCTTTCGCGTCACGCATCGGTGTCGCAGGACGCAATCACCCGCGCTTTGCGTCCAACCACCGAGCGGCGCGCACGCCGAACGTTATAAGGAACGGCACCAGCACGATGCTCAGCGTGACCTTGGCGATGATCTGGCCTATCATCAGATTGGTGATCGGAAACAGACCGTAAAACGCCAGCGTAATGAAAATTACCGAATCGAGCGCCTGGCTAAGCGCGGATGCAATTGCGCCGCGCGCCATCAGACTGAAGGTGGAGCTTTCCCCGCCAGTGCCCTTGAGCCGGTCGAATATCCACACGTTCAGCAGCAGCGAGACAATGTAGGCCGCCGGACCCGCTGCCCACACGCGCCAGACTGTCCCGTGGACCCGCTCAAACCCGGCGAGATCATCCGCGCGTCCTGTCAGCATCTCAGTCGAGGCTGGCAGGTTCAGCACCAGTTGCATCAGCAGCGACGCCATCAACAGCGGCAGAAACCCCCACCACACGATGCGTGTCGCCAATTCGCGCCCATAAAGCTGGGAGATCGTGCTTGAAATCACAACCAGCAGCAGAAATGCGAAAATGCCGGCCTCAACCGCCAGATCGGTGGGCCACAATTGCACCTGTTTGAATGCCAGAACACCCGCCAGCACCGTCATCCCGCCATAAAGTAGGGTAAAGACGAACAGCCCCAGTGGCATGTTGATCGCGGCGGGGGAGGGCGGGGTCGCGGCGGTCGCCTGCGGAAACAGTTCGGGTTCGGTCATGCAGGCGATGGGTAAAGCGCGGCCAGCCAAAAGGGAAGCGACCCCGCACGCGCTATCCGGAACGCAGGCCCGCGTGGTCACACTCATGGAGCTTGGCACACATTGCGCTTGCCGGTTGCGAAGCCGCGCGCGTCCTGCCAACACGCACGGCGGGCATGGTGGGCACTGTGCCCTTCGGGGCATCTATCGGGATATATCTGCTGCTGTGAGTGAAAGTTTCGCGTCTATCGCATCCAGCCTGCTGGGTATTCTCGCTATCCTCGCGGTGGCTTATGCGCTCTCTTCGGGTAAGCGGCTGATCAATTTGCGCGTCGTGGGCGCTGCATTTGCCTTGCAAGCATTCATGGCGCTGCTGGTTCTGCGAACTGAATTCGGCGTGCTGCTGATTGGCTTTCTCGCCGATGGCGTGGTTGCTTTGCTGGGATATTCCAGAGCTGGCATCATCAGCGTATTCGGCAATATGGAAAGCAACCCGTTCGCCAATACCTTTGTCATCGCTGCACTGCCGGTAATCGTGTTCTTCGCCGCCATTGTGTCGATCCTCTACCATCTCGGCGTTATGCAGCGAATGGTGCGATCGGTGGGCGGCGCGATCGGCTGGATCACCGGCATCAGCAAGGTCGAAGCGCTGGGCGCGGCGGCCAACATTTTCGTCGGCCAGTCCGAAAGCCCATTGGTGGTGCGCCCATATCTGGCCGCGCTTACGCCTTCGCGTCTGTTCACGCTGATGGTGGTCGGCATGGCCGGGGTCGCAGGCACAATTCTGGCGGCGTATGCCAGCTTTATTGGAGAGGAACGTGTGCCATTCCTGCTGGCCGCGGCGTTCATGTCGGCGCCCGGCGGCATCCTGATGGCAAAGATCATCATGCCCGATGATCCCGCTGCCGATCACGCGCACAGCGTTACCCCCGTCAGTGTCGCGCAAGCCGCCGCGCAGCGTGTGACACGCGGCGGTCCGATCTCAACCGATGCGGCGCGGGTGACGATGATTGATCGCAACGGTGAAGAGGTCGAGTTGCCGCAATCGCGCATCGGTTACGGCGGCACGGCTCCGACTGTTGGAAGCGTCGGACCCGCCGAAGGTGAGCTAGCCGAAGTTGAACTGGCCGAAACTTTCGAGGAAGGGCAGCGCCCTGCCAACATCATAGAAGCTGCTGCGCAAGGCACGCAAACCGGCGTGAAACTGGCAGTCGCGGTGGGCGCGATGGTGATGGTGTTCGTTGCGCTGGTTGCGCTTGCCAACGGTTTGCTGGGCGGGGTCGGTAGTGGGATCGCCAGCGCGGCGGAATGGATTGGCGTTCCGTTCGATGCAGCGACGGCGCTGTGGCTCGAAACGCTCAGCTTTCAGCGGTTGCTTGGATACATTTTTGCGCCGGTCATGTTTCTGATCGGTATACCCGACTGGCAACAGGCGCAGATCGCGGGCAGCCTGTTCGGCACCAAGATCGTGCTCAATGAATTTATCGCCTTCATTGAACTTGGCGCGATGACGGGCGGCGAGTTGACCGAACGCAGCCGCGCCATCGTGACTTTTGCGCTGTGTGGATTTGCCAACTTCTCTTCCATCGCAATCCAGATGGCGGTGACGGGCGGGCTGGCGCCCAATCAACGTCCGGTCATCGCCCGGCTCGGCCTGAAAGCGCTGGCGGCGGGCAGTCTCGCCAACCTCATGAGCGCCGCGCTCGCCAGCCTGTTCTTGCCGTTCTGAAACGTCTGTTTTTGCCGTTCTAAGCCGTGTAAGGGTGCACGCATGACTGATAAAAGTGTCGATATCGCCTCTGTTTCGCTGGCGCTGCCGCTGGAGGATATTGCCGACGAGCTTGGCCGCAGCTTTGCGGAAAACGGTTTCGCAGTGGTCCGCGATCATGGCATCCCGCAGGATCTGATCGACCGCGCCGAAGCCGCTTCGAAGGCATTTTTCGCCCTTCCTGAAGAAGCCAAGCGTGCCTATCACAAACCGGGCACGGGCGGTTCGCGCGGCTACACTCCATTCGGCACGGAAAAAGCCAAGGATGCAGAAGTCTTTGACCTCAAGGAATTCTGGCATGTTGGCCGGACCCTGCCTGACGGTCACGAGCTGAGCGAATACATGGCCCCCAATATGTGGCCGAGTGAAATCCCCGATTTCGAAGAGACCTTCGCGCAATTGTTCACAGCGTTCGAACAGGCGGGTGGTCGCGTGCTCGAAGCGATTGCCCTGCATTTGGGGTTGGAACGTACGTTCTTCGCCCCGACCGTCGCAGATGGCAATTCCGTCATGCGGCTTTTGCATTACCCCCCGCTTGGCCCCGGTGCACCCGAAGGGGCTATCCGGGCGGCCGCACATGGCGATATTAACACCATCACCCTGTTGCTTGGCGCAGAGGAAGCCGGGCTGGAACTGTTGACCAAAGCCGGGACCTGGCACCCGATTCCGGCGCAAGAGGGCGCGCTGGTCATCAACGTTGGCGATATGTTGGAACGGCTGACAGCAGGTCAATTGGTGTCGACCAAACACCGCGTCGTGAATCCAGCCGGCGACGCGGCCCGGCGTTCACGGTATTCGATGCCCTTTTTCCTGCATTTCCGCCCCGATTACCTGATCGAACCGCTTGATTCGTGCGTCGAGCGAATGGGCGCTGCCAGGGCCGAAAAACCGATTACGGCGCATGATTTTCTGATGCAGCGCCTGCGCGAGATCAATCTGGCGTAAGGCGCGCAATTGCAATTGCCTTCGCAGGTGCAAAATCAGACTTCGTTGCATCGCAGCAACACAGGCTTAAAAAACCACGCTTTTACGCGGGATTTTGGGTCTGAGTTGGGCGCAATTGCCGGCGTACGCGCGCCGTTAAGAGATGCGATTTCACGAAACGGTCATAAAACCGTCGCTCTGCGGACGCGCAACGGCCTTAGGGGCCAACACATTCCACGACGATTTCCGATTTCCGATCAAAACCACTGTGACCAGGGGCCACAAACATGAAGCTTAAATATCTCCTCGCCGCGAGCGTCGTCAGCCTTACGGCTGCGGCATCTTTCAGCGCGCCCGTGCACGCTCAGCAGATCACCTCGGGTATTGAAGGCACTGTCACCGATGCTGAGGGCAATGCGCTTCCCGGCGCGGTTGTCGTCATCACCGACACGCGCACCAATTCCGAACGCACCGCCACGACTGGCGCGAACGGCGATTTTCGAGTTCAGTCGCTTCCCCCCGGTGGACCTTACACCGTCACCGTCACAGCGCCCGGCTATGAAGGCCAGACGGTTGAAGACGTCAGCACCAACATTTCAGGCAACACCACCTTCGATTTCGCGCTGACTTCCACCGCTTCGGGCGGTTCGGACAACACCATCATCGTCAGCGGTTCGCGCGCCCGCGTCAGCCAGGTCGCAGTTGGCCCCGGCACCGCATTCGGCACCGAAACGCTCGAGGCATTCCCCTCGATCACGCGCGACATCCGCGACATCATCCGCATCGACCCGCGCGTTGCCATCGATCAGGCGAACGACGTTGACCGTATTTCCTGCCTCGGCGGTAACGACCGTTCGAACACCTTCACTGTTGACGGCATCACCCAGGCGGACGTCTTCGGCCTTAACGGTACGCCGTTTGCCGCCCGTAACTCGCTGCCGTTGCCGTTCGATGTGATCGACCAGGTGTCGGTTGAGTTCGCACCGTTCGACGTCGAATACACCGATTTCACCGGCTGCCTCGTCAACGTGGTGACGAAAGCGGGTACCAACGAATTCAGCGGCTCTGCCTTCATCACCTATTTCGATGGCGGCCTGTTCGCCAACGAGCTTGAAGGTCGTCCGTTGCAGGGCAATGAAGAACGCCGCTGGGGTGCAACCCTTTCCGGGCCGATCATTCCCGATCGCCTGTTCTTCTCGGTTGGCTACGAAGAAACCGATCTTGGGGACGGCAACGATTTTGGCCCATTCGGCGGTGGATTTGCTGATGAAGCAAATTTCGTAACTCAGGCGCAGTTCGACGATTTTGCTCGTATCGCGCAGGATGTCTACGGTCAGGACGTGGGCGGATATCCGGCCACTCTGCCTGAAAGCGCAGTGCGCTATTTCGGCCGTCTCGATGCGCAAATTACCGACGATCACCGTCTCGAAGGGACATACCAGCGTCTTGAAGAAACCAATATCGAAAGCGATTTCGGCGCACAGAACCTGACGGGTCTGAACTCCTTCGAAGATGAAGGCACGATCTCGAACTACTACTCGGTCCGTCTGTATTCGCAGTGGAGCGACTCCATCTCGACCGAACTGCGTGTAAGTCGCGCCGAGGTTGGCGATGTGCAGGGCCCCGTCGGCGGCGGCGAAGCCCAGTCGGACAACCCGATCGTGCGTCTGGTGGTTGGCGTTCCCAACGCAACCAGCGGCCTGATAACCCGCGGTCAGAACGGCATCCTCAGCACCGGTCCCGGCATCTTCCGTTCAGCCAACCAGCTCGACACCAAGATCGATCAGGCGCGCTTCATCCTCAACGTCGATGGCGGCAACGGCCACTTCCTGAAATTCGGTGCGGAAATCAACGATCTGGAAGTTTTCAACCTGTTCGCAGTCAACGCGACGGGATCGCTGTATTTCAATAACTTCGCCGACTTCCAGGCGGGTCTGATTTCGGGCGGTTCCGAAATCTTTCCGGATGCAGATGAGATCGTGCGTGGCGATGCAGTTGGCGGTGACATCAACGCGACACCGAGTGGCGACATCAATGAGGCAGGCGCGTTGTTCAGCCGTCGCATCTATTCCGCCTTTGTGCAGGATGAATGGCAGGCGACCGATCAGCTTGCCATCAATGCCGGCGTACGCGTCCAGTTGTTCGATGGCGATGCTCCTCGCGCCAACCCGCAATTCCTGAACCGCTATGGCTTCACCAATGCCACCTCGTTCGGTCGGCTCGACCCGTTGATCCTGCCGCGCCTTTCGGCAACGTATGAATTCGACAATGACGGGTTCCTTTCCAACAGCCAGTTGACTGGCGGCGTCGGCATCTTTTCGGGCGGCGATCCGGTGGTGTATTTCTCGAACGCGTTTTCCAACAATGGTTTTTCGACCGGTCTTGGCACTACTAACAGCTGCGCCGTGGACGATGCAGCACGCGACCCTGTGACCGGCCAGATCGACGTTGTGACAGGTGGCCAATTCACCGGCCTTCCGGGCTGCATCACCGCAGCGGGTTCGGCACAGGCAGCCGCAGGGCTTGGCGATATCCAGTCAACCGATCCGGAATTCGACGCGCCGACCGTGGTGCGCGCGAATGTCGGCTTCCAGACGGAATTCGGCACACAAAGTGGCTTTTTCAGCAATTGGCGTCTGAATCTCGATTACATCTACTCGCGGTTCAACGACACGCTGAACTTCGTCGACCTTTCGCAAACCCCCAATGGCACGCTTGGAATCAATGGCTTCACCGTCGATGGTCGCCCGATCTATCGTGCGATCGACCCCAACAATGCCGGTTGCAACGCTACTCTTCAGGGCACGGGTGGTACGCCGCCAGTGTTCGATAACGTCACCGCAGCCTGCTTCGCCACGGGTCGCGACGATGAAATTCAGCTGACCAACGGGCCAAGCTACGACAGCCACGTTGCTTCGATCATCCTGACCAAGAACTTCCAGTCGGGCCTGTTCACCGATGGTGGCTCGGTTAACCTGACGTTTGGCTATGCCTTCACTGACTCGCAGAACAACCGTAACAACGGCAGCAGCACCGCGACATCTTCGTACGACATCACTGCGGCGTTCGATCGTCAGGACCCGGCAGTTTCGACCTCCAATTTCGAAGTGCAGCACAACATCACGGCAGCGGTGAATTTCCGCGAGCAGTTTGTTGACGGGTTTGATACCGGCATCGGTCTGTTCTTCCGTGCGCGCTCGGGCCTGCCCTACAGCCTGACGTTCGATGGCGGCGGTGTGTTTAACGACTCCCAATCGGGGAATGACAATGCGTTGCTCTACATCCCCACCGGTGTGAACGATCCAAACGTCGTATTCGTCGATACCGTTCGCCGGATCAACGGGGTCAACACAGTTGTCCAGACTGCTGCGCAAACCGCTGCGGGTCTGATAGATTATCTCAGCAACAGCGACGTTGCTGACGAGTGCAGCTTCACTCCTGGCACCTCGATCGAACGCAATTCGTGCAACAATGACTGGGCTTTCGATGTCGATCTTCGTCTCAGTCAAGAGCTTCCCTTCCTGGGTAGCCTGACCGGGATCAAGGAAGACCGGATCGAACTGTTTGCGGACTTCGCCAACTTCCTCAACCTGCTTGACAGTGGCTGGAACCTCTCCCGTGCTCGCGCTGAATTCGTCGATCTGGTCGATGTCGGCGTCGATGGGCAGGGTCGGTATGTCATCTCGGACTTCAACCCGGACGATCAGCAGTTCACGAATATCAATACGTCAGCATGGCGTATCCAGATCGGGGCGCGCTACGAATTCTAACGCCAGGACGATCTGGCTAAGAATAGAAAGCGGCGGGGCCTTCGGCTCCGCCGTTTTTGTTTGTGGGCTGTAAAGTGGCTGGCACCGCATCACGCCGCGCTTGCCATGGCCCTATCGCAGGTTGGGCATGGCTTGGGCAATCACGCCTGCGGGTTCATCGGCAAGCGCCAACAGGTCGAAAGCAAGCGCCTCACACTCGCGCGCGTCAATTTGGCTGCGAAGCCCCCTCTCCAGCAAGTGTGCCTGATCGCCCAGTTCCGGTTCGCCAAAAGTTGCAGCTGTGCCCGCCAGTTTGTGGACCAGCGTAATCAATTCGCCGCGAGCGGTCTGGTCCGCTGCCCCGTCGCCCAGCGCGCCCTGCGCCAAGGCGCTGCGTACCGCCTCCACCGTCTCGCTGCGTCTCGTGAGCCAGCGGTCGAGCAAGTTGCGCGACAGCGTTGCACGGTCTTCGCCGTCTTTGCGTAAAGGCGTTTTGACAGCTGGCAGGTCATCAGTTTCCATCCCGTCAGCTTTGGCCGAGACATCGTCATCATCAACGCCATCGCTATCCATTGGGGATTCGACGATCTGTGTCGGAAGCCAGCGTTGCAGCACTTTTGCGAGTTCGGCAAACACGAGCGGTTTTGCGAGGTGCGCCTGCATCCCGGCCTCGCGAGCGGCGGCCACATCTTCGGGGAAAGCGTTGGCCGTCAGCGCGATAATCGGCAGGTTGTCTGGGCCAATTCCCTCCTCGCGGATGGCACGGGTCGCCGAATAGCCATCGCAGCCGGGCATTTGGATGTCCATCAGAATCAGGTCAAACGGCTGTCCGCGCACCATCCGATCAATCACCATCGAGATTGCCTCGTTCCCGTCATGTGCAACCGCCACGCTTTGCCCGCACCGTTTGAGCATCTCTGTGACAAGCATCCGATTGATGTCGTGGTCTTCGGCCAGCAAGATGCGGGGCTGTTTAGGTAAGTTGGCTGTCGTATGGAGCGATTGGCTGGCAGGCTTGCTCTGCGCTGGGAAAGACGCTGGGTCCGGATCTGGTTGCCGGGCATTTACCGCCGCATCGGCCAATACCTGTGTCGGCAATTGCAGAGTAAAGGTTGATCCGACGCCGGGCTCGCTTTCGACCGTGATCATCCCGCCAAGCAATTCAGCAAGCTGGCGGCTGATCGACAGGCCTAGTCCGGTGCCGCCGAACCGGCGCGCCGTATTGCTTTCGCCTTGGGTGAATGGCCAGAAAATCTTTTCCAACCGGGACATGCTGATACCGATCCCGCTATCGTGAATGCGCACGGTCAACTGGTCTTGATCAAGGCGATAATCTACCCGGACCCCCCCGCTTTCGGTGAATTTAACAGCATTGCCAACCAGGTTGAGCACGATCTGGCGCAGCCTGAGGCCGTCGGTGATGATCATCGGATTGGCGCTGGCGGCATCAACTGGATCGGCGCGCTCCAGTTTCAGTTTCAGCCCCTTGCTCTGGGCGTTGGCCTGATGAAGCGTGACACACTGATCCAGCGTGGTGTGCAGGTCCACCGGTCCTTTATCGATGGAGATCTGGCCGGCCTCGATCTTGGAGAGATCCAGAACATCGTTCAGCAACAGCATCATGGATCGCCCGGATTGGACAATCATCTCGGTATGACGCCGCTGTTCCGGCTCCAGGTCGCCTTGTAGCATCAGCTCGGCAAAACCCAGAACCCCGTTCATCGGAGTACGAATTTCGTGGCTCATATTGGCAAGAAATACCGATTTGGCATTGGCCGCGTTTTCGGCGCGTCGCCGTGCGCGGGTCAGCAACAATTCCAGCTCAACGCGTTCGGTGACATCGCGCGCCGAGATGATGATTCCCTCTCGCTCGCCGGAAACCGGATCAAGAGCGATGGCGCAATCCGCTTCGATATAGACGGGATTTGAATTTTCATCGTCCAGCAGGCGACGATAGGTCAGCCGTTCCTTCTCCGATGCGCCCGATTGCAATTGGTCGAGCACGTCGGCAATCCGGTCGCTGGCGTCTTCATGCGTGCGGTGGGTGATGGAATGGCCGATAAAATCCGCCGGTTCGCGCCCCAGCACAACTCGAACTGAGGGTGAAGCATAAGTGCAGATGCCACTGGAATCCAGCTTCAGAACGGCATCAGTGATGTTCGACGCCAGCAGCGCCATTTCGCGGCGACCGACGGCCAGTTCCACCGTCAACCTATCTCGCCCGGCCAGCACCGCCGAAACAGGCAGTCCGGTCAGAAAATTGGCAGCGATAAATGCCTGCAAAAGATGCAGGCGCCCTTCGGTTGAGACATTCGCAAGCGAAATCGGGCCATTGCCCTGAAACGTCAGTATCGTCGCTACGATCGCAACCAGTGCTACGTGCAAAGCGGTACCCATGCTGCCCTGCCGGAAGGCGTGCATCATTGTGATTGGTGGAATCAGGAACAGCAGGGGATAGGAGCTTTGGATGAAAACCGCAAAAACGCATGAAATGCTGGCCACAAATAGCGCCAAGCCCTCAACGACTTGAGCACTACTGGGCGCCCGCCGCCGGGAGATGGAATCGCTGGCCAGCAACACCGTCGGCACAATCAGGATCATACCCATACTGTCGGTCAGGAACCAGACGAAGGCGCCAGACCAGACCAACGCCCAGTCAATTGCGTCGATCCCTGCCCCTGCTCCGAATAGGCCGGCGTCGTCGGGCAAGCTGCCCAATCCCATTGCAATTGCCGCGATAGAGGCGGCAATCATCGGTCCTGCAATGCCACCAACGCCCACGAACCGTGTGAGACTGGAGAGATCGGTCATGTCCGGGTAGATTCCGCAGGTCCGGCGCGTCAACCAGGTGACGATGAAAACATTGGTCATGTTTGCAATAGAGAACACCACCGACACATCGAATGCGGTGCCTCCAATCACGTTGGCGACCAGGCTGGCGCAAAAAGCAGCGGCATAGAACGGAAGTTCATTGCTGAGGCGGGCTTTCAGCAGGATCGCAACCCCCCCCGCACTGGGGAACCAAATCGCTGCGAGCGTGCTGTCAAACCGGGATAGCGTGATGCACAGGTATGCGAGCGTGAAATACAGCGTCGCACCCAACAGCCCGCCGATAATGCTACGCGTATCAATGGGGCCGACAGCAATGACTTTCGCAGTTTCTAGCGATGCGCTTCGAGCACCGCGGGCGATGCGGGCATTGCGGGCAGCATCGCCTGCGCGTCTGGTAAAGACGTCATGGATTTCAGTTCCGCGGTCGTATGGCGGACTTTTGAAAGATAAGCCAAAGCTGGGGATGGTGCGCTCCATCGTAAAAATCAGTATCGCCTTGGTATAGAGAGCCGGTCCCCAATCGCGGGGGGGCAATCCGGTCCGAAATGGAGCAGAGGAGAAGGAAACGCGATGATACAGGGGGATGCGGCAGATCCTGGAAAGGCGCACACTGGTCCTGCGGCCCGCTATTCCGCGCGCCCGAAGCGCGTGCGCTGGCCGGTAATCCTGCTTATTGCCGGGCTGCATCTGGTAGTGCTCTACGGGTTGGCTTTGGCGCTGGCGCCGGACTTTACCCGGTCAATAGAACGTGATGTGATCGCTGCGTTCGATGTTGCACCGCCGGCGCCCACATCCAGTCCGCCGCCCCCGCAAATTCAGCCCGAACCTGATCAGGGTGCTCAAGGTGATCCGGGTAAGCAGGCCGTCCCCAAGCCCGTGGCCGCTCCGCCTGCCATCTTGCCAAGGCCGCAGGCTGCACCGCGCGTCTCCTCCACCGGCACGCAGGACCGGTCGGGCGCTCGCGAGGCTGGTGATGGCACGGGCGCTGCCGGAACGGGTCTGGGAACTGGCAGCGGCAATTCGGGCAGCGGGCGCGGCGGCATTGCGGTGTCGAAACCCGAACACATTTCCGGCTCGATCGATAATGCGCGTGACTATCCCCTGCCTGAGAATGGGCGCCAGGCGCGGCGAGGGACAGAAGTGATTGTGCGCGTAACCGTGGGCGCAGACGGGCGAGCACGCGATTGTTCGGTGTTTCGTCCAAGTCCCGATCCGCAAGCGGACCGGCTCACCTGCCAACTGGTCGAAAACCGTCTGGGTTTCCGTCCCGCGCGCGATGGAGATGGCAACCCGGTCGCCGCGCCGTTTTACTGGCGTCAGCGCTGGTTCTGATCGGGTCCATCGGAGGCGGCCAAGCGATTTGGCGGCCCTAATCCCACTGGCATCGCTTCGCCCGGGTGCTATAGATCGCGCAATATGATCAGCGTTGCACCCATCCATCCCGTCATCCTGTGCGGAGGCAGCGGCACCCGTCTTTGGCCGGTCAGCCGCAGGGATAAACCAAAGCCGTTTCTGCCGCTGATCGGTGATACCACCCTGTTTGAACAGGCCGTGAGCCGCGTCTCGGGAAAGCACGGTTTTGCAGCGCCCATAATCGTTGCAGGTGCGCAGCACTGCGATCTGATCGAAGAGCAATTGCACCGAATTGTACCTGGTGTTCAGTACCGCGTAATTGTTGAACCGATGGGCCGCAACACCGCGCCTGCGATTGCGCTTGCCGCTGCGACGCTGCCTTCCGATGCCGTCATGCTGGTGTGCCCCAGCGATCACCACATCGCGGACACGGACGCGTTTCGCTCTGCGGCCCTCACCGCCGCGGATCTTGCGCGTGAAGACTGGCTCGTATCGTTTGGCATCGCACCGGAGGGGCCGGAAACCGGATACGGATACCTCCATCGCGGGGAACCACTGCCTGGCGGATACAGGATCGCCAAATTCGTGGAAAAACCCGATCTGGCGACCGCTCAAAGCTATCTCGACAGCGGCGAATACAGCTGGAACGGCGGGATTTTCGCGTTCCGGGCGGGGGCATTGCTGAACGAGCTGAATACGCATCGCCCTGCCATGGCACAAGCAGTCGCAATTGCAGTTGCCGCTGGTCGCACTGACGGCGCGCGGTTCCATCCGCAGGCCGCTGCCTTCGCTGAAATCGAGGGCGATTCCATCGACTATGCGGTTATGGAAAACACCCGCCGCGCTGCGATGGTACCGGTCGATATGGGCTGGTCGGATATCGGCAACTGGGCTGCTCTCCACCTCGCGCTGGATGCGCTTAATGCAGGAGCAGCGTCCGGCGATGCAGCAGGCAATGTCTCACGCGGGCGCGCTGATCTCGATCGGTGCCGCAATGTTTTGGCGATCAGTGACGGACCGCGCATCTCTGCCATCGGGCTGGAAGATGTCTGCATCGTAGTGTCCGGCGATGAAGTGCTGGTGACAACACGTGACGGTGCGCAGGCAGTGGGCAAACTGCCGGGCGCCGCCAATCAATGAGCACGTCAGAGTTACCCGATGTCCCGCGCCTATTGACCACTCGCATGGTGGAAAAGGTTTGGGGCCGCAACGCGTTGCCGGCTCCGTTTGCGGCCCCGCCCGGCTCACGGATCGGTGAAATCTGGTTTGAGCCGCCGGCTGAAATTGCCGGGTTGCTCGTGAAGTATCTGTTTACCAGCGAAAAGTTGTCGGTTCAGGTTCATCCCTCCGATACCACCGCATTGCCGGGTGAAGCGGGCAAGGAAGAATGCTGGCTTGTCCTCGATGCGGAACCGGGGGCCAAACTGGCAATCGGTTTCAACGAGACCATGCCCGCAGAAAAGATCGCAGCGGCTGCGCGCGATGGCTCGATCGAGCAATTGCTGACTTGGCACGATGTCGCTGCCGGGGACGTTTTTTACCTGCCCGCGGGCACCGTTCACGCCATTGGGCCGGGCCTTTCGCTGGTCGAGGTGCAACAGAACAGCGACACGACGTTCCGCCTCTATGATTACGGTCGCCCGCGCGAACTGCATCTGGACCGGGCGATGGCGGTGGCTGATACAGGGCCATATGGCGCGCACCATGCAGGAAATGTGGCGCAGCGCGGCGAAACCTTGATCGAAGGGCAGTATTTCCGGTTAGACAGGGTTGAGGGACAACCGGGCAAACACCTGCGCGACATCTATGATGGCGGCGTGCTGGTGCTGCCGCTGGATGGTGTGGTTGGCGCAATGCCTTCTCCGCCCCACACGGTCGCGACTGCCGGACCTGGTGAGTGCCTGCTTGCATCAGGGCTCGACGCACTCGACTTCTCCAGGTCAAAGGTTGCGCTGCTCACCCGTTCGCGCTGATCTCGGCTGTGCTTCCAGCGCGTCAATTACGCGCCGTCACGATGGACCCGTTTCGTCGGCGCGCGTGGTGAGTTCGGCCAAAACCTGCTCGATCTCAGTGCGGCCATACGGCTTTCGCAACACCGCCATCGCGCCGATCCCGTCCGACTGTTCGCTCATTCCGGAATAACCCGTTGCCAGCACGAACGGCACACCGCGCCGTGCCAGTTCCTTTGTCACCGCCGCGCTCGTTTCGTCGCCCAGATTGTAATCTACAATGGCAAAATCCGGCTCGCTCGTGGCGATTATGTTGAGCGCCCCGGCTACGCTGCCAGCAAGTTCGACATTGGCGATCCCCAACGCCTTCAGACTGTCTTCGGTATCAAGGGCGATTATCATACTGTCTTCCACCACCAGCACCGTGCGAGGCAAGAAGGAAGCGGCGTCGGATTCATCCTGTGCCGGTGCGTTGTCGCCTGCGCCACTTTCATCGCTGCTCATACCATCGGTCCCAGTGTTTCGCGTGCTTTGGTTCGGCGCATCGAACCCGTCGCCAGAAAATGTTACAAACTGCGCCGGGATTAGGAAATCGGCCTCCAGCCCGCCAAGATTAAAGCGCAGGCTGGCCTCGCCCTTCAACTCAAACGGGATCGAACGTTCGATGATCGTCGATCCGAAACCGCGGCGGGTCGGGGGCTTTACGGGGGGGCCACCGCTTTCGCGCCAGGCAATCTTCAAATCGCCAAACGCATCGCGCGACACATTTACGTCAAGACTGCCGGACCGGTCGCACAGGCTGCCGTACTTCGCGGAATTCGTCACGAGTTCATGCACAACCAAAGCCAGCACCGTGTAGGCCTCCGGCGTGACCAGAACCTCCTCCCCCGTCAGTGTGAAGCGGTCTCGCTTTTCATTGAGATACGCCGCGAGCTCGGTCTCGAACAGCAAAGCGAGGGGTGCAGGCGTCCAGTTTTTGCGCGTGATGTTGTCATGCGCAGATGCAAGGGCAGTGATCCTGCCGCCGATAACCGTAGAAAAACTCTCCACATCCAGCGCGTCGTGCTGCGACTGTGCCACCAGACTGCGGATCAGGTTAAGAATGTTGCGCACGCGGTGGTTCAATTCTGCAATCAACAGGCCTTGTTGTTCCGCAGAGCGATTGCGTTCGCGCGTAACCTCTTCCGACATGCGCAGGACGACTTCGATAAGGGTAACGCGCAGCGTCTCTGCCAGTTCGATTTCTTCGGACGTCCAGTCCTCGCTGTGGCCTTCGACCTGCTGTTCCCACGCGGCAAAGCTGCTGCGCGGTTGCAGGCGATCCGATGCAGCCACTACTGCCTTTTCCGGATTGCCTGCCCACAGTACACTTTGTTTCAATGGTCGTCGCCACAGCACGAGATAATCGCGTGGAGACCGCGAGATCGGCAGGATCAGCGCGCCAGCCACCCGATCGGCAAAAGCCTGCGCATGGGGCATCAGCTGTGCCAGCGCGCTTTCAGCGATGATGGTGCTGACCGGCATGCCCCCCAGCGCGGGTGCCAGTGCCATGAATTCCTTATGCGTCGGTGCGACCCCGCGCGAAGAGTATTCACCATTGATGAGGATGGATGCCCCGTCATGCGCGATGACATTGTGCAGCAGACCTTCCAGCATCGGCAGGCTTTCCGCCAATTGCGTTCCCCCGGCAAGGCGTTGCATCAGCTGATCGTGCAATTCGCGTCCCTGGCTGCGCAACTTTTCTGAACGGTTAATCAGCATCCGGTCCAACACCAGCGAGAACATCTGGCTCAGCGTTTCCGCAACGGTGCGCAGGGAATAGGGCGGAAGGCGCGGGGTTTTGTGGTGGCACGCAATCAGCCCCCACAGCTGCCCATGGCACACGATCGCGATCGTCAGGGAAGCGCGCACGCCCATATTGCGCAAATACTGCAGGTGGACGTCCGATGATGCGCGCAGCACGCTCAAGGACAGGTCGAGCGGGCGACCGCCCATCGCAACGGGCGGTTCGATGGGGGAAAGTTCCTGATCGACATCGGCGATCACCCGGAACCGGTTGCGCCGAAACAGATCGCGCGCTTGCTGCGGGATATCGGTGCGCGGATAGCGCAAGCCCAGAAACGTGTCCGTTGCGTCACCCTTGCTCTCGGCGATCACCTCGCCGCTGCCGTCGGGGTGAAAGCGGTAGATCATCACCCGGTCATAGCCGAGATTCTCACGTACCAAGGCTGCAGTTTGTGCGCACAATTCATTGAGCTTCGTGATTGGTTCGAGCCGTGCCAGCATCGGGGCGATCATCGCTACGTGCTGCGCGTATTCGTTGCCCGCGTGAGGCTCAAATTCGATGATTATCCGCTGCTCCACAAGGTGCACGGCACAATCGAACAGTTCGCTGTCAGCGGTCAGAGCCAGACCGAAAATACGCTCGGTCCTGTCGGGTGCGATGCCCTGGCGGACGCATTGCTGCAAAATGTCGACCGCGCGCGGGTGAAAGATATCAGCAAGGCGCGCGCCGATCTCAAGATCATCGGACAGGCCCAGCAAGGCTGCACAATTGGCAGAACGGTGGGCAATCACCCAATCGGCATTCAACTCGATCAGGCCGCCAAACGGCTGCACGAATGGGATAGTGTGGATCGGTTCGCGATCGCACTGTGTCAGGTCCGGTTGGGAGTGCAGCGTATTCATGCGGGGGTCGTCTCAGTCATGGTAATTGCGATGAAATGGTCGAACACCGCCACAGCCGCACGGCAGGCGGATTGGGTGGCAACATGGTCTGCGGGATTTTCTATTCGATCGCGCAAGTGTTTCCAGAACGCCAGCATTCGCTCATCGCCAAGGAAGCTGTCGGGCCATGGCGCGCCGCCCTCGGCCTTCGCCGCGCGGTGCAATTCGGCGCGAATCGCACGATTGCCGAGCGAGGAGCCAGCCAGCACCCATGCCGCGCCCAGCGCGCCAAAATCTGCCTGATCTGCATCGTCGCCAGCGCTCGTGAATTCGAATGGAGCAGCCGACTGCGGGAGTTGTTTTCCCATCGCTGCCAGATCTGCGGCGATCAGGGCGCATTGTGCGGGCGGACAAATGTCGTGTGGCGCATTCTGTATCAACCACGCCTCCACCGGCATCCGCGCCGCGTATTGCAGGGCGAGAAAGCGGGCATAATCGGCACGCGTGGTCCACCCTGCAGCAGCCCGCATCGAGCCATCGAGAAGGTCGTGCGCGCGCGCGGTTGCGCCGCGCAAGCTCGCGCGCAGGCTTTCGCTCGTATACGACAGTGCGATTATCCCAATCCTCCAGTATGGACTGAAGCGACCCCGTCCAACCCGGTTTGTCATGACAAGATGGCAGGCAGACTGTCCATAACAAATGACGGCGAGATGGGAGCTGTGAAGCCGTAAAATCCAAGCGCCGTCAGGCTAGCAAACGCGTGCCTTCCTTGCGCACTGACGCCTCTATCGTCGGATTGAGGAAGCTTAGGATCAGCGGCAATTTCACCTCGATCACCACATGATCATCGGAAATGTCGACCACTCCGCCAACACTTTGACCAGCGATTGCGACGGTGAAGTCCATCCGGTCATCTTCGCGCCAAGTGGTGTCGAGCTTTGCCATTCCTGCGGGGAAGTAGTTGACGATTTCGCCGCTGCGTTCCTGCAGTCGGCGGCGGACCTCGGCCTTGTCGTGGCTGTGGGGCAGGGTGACACGCATAATCTTCGTTTATCCTTCGCGCCTGTCTTCGCGCTTGTCTTCAAGTGCCTCGGCGCCGCCATAGCGGTATTCGAGGTAGCGGTCCTTGATCGCGAGTTCATCGAGCGCGCCTTCGGCCAGTTGCCGGGTAACGCGGTCGATCTCGCCCGACAGTTTGCCAAGGCTGTCAGTCAGGCGTTCATCGGCAGTTTTACCGGTGTGCGCCTCCTGCCGCATGTGCGCTGGGATCTTGCGATAATTGTCGATGGTTTCGGGGATGTATTCACCCACCAGTTCGCGAACTTCGTTCATCGCGGGGTGAGCGGCGTCGATGGTTGCGAGTTGCAGGCCCAGCGCATCCAGTTGCACGCCCAGCTGCTCCACCACCTGAACCGCCGGCGGAGGCAGCGCCGGGCGCTGTGCCTCCAGCCACAGCTCGGTTTGCGCGACCATCTGCTGAGGATTGCCCTTTTTCAATTCGGCGCGCTTGGGCACCTTGACCTTTGGGTAGTTCGTAAACACGAAGGCCGCAGCCATCACCGTCAGCGCAACCATCATCACGCCGATAAAGCCAATGCCATTGAGGATTACCCCAGCGACGCCGGCGGTTACCAGAATGGCCACCACCGCAGCTGCAAACAGTTTGGCTCGGTCTTTCCAGACCTTTGCCTTTTCACGAGCCGATCCCTGCCCGATGCTGCGCGCCGAGCGATGCCGCCCGCCATTCCTGTTATCGACCAGCAACCTCTTGCCGTCGGCAAGTGTCCGGTCCGTATCCTGGCTCAGGTTCATGGCGTTCAACTATCGAGCGACAGCAGCGACGGTGCATTCGCCGCTACCTTTGCCTGAGCCTGCGCCTGCCCTTCGGCACGGGCGATGTATCCTTTGGACTTCTCGACCTCTTGGGTCAGCACACCAACGGTCTGTTTCATGCTGGCGAGCGCGCGCACCTTGAACTCGTCGACTTCGTCCATCGTATCATAGATGTTCTGGAATGCGCGTTGCAGCGTTTCAAGCGGGATCGTGCTGGCGGCAGCCTGTTCGTGGATCTGGCCGGTCTGTTCGCGCAGCAGAGTGCTTGTGGAATTGATGATGTCCGCGGTGGTCTTATTCAGCGAGGTGATCTGTTGCAGCACCAATTTCTGGTTGGTCATAGCCTGCGCCACGGTCACCGCCGTGCGCAGCGCACCAACGGTGGTGGTGCTGGCGCGGTCCACGCCCTTCACCAGTTCGACATTGTTCTTCTTCACCAGATCGAGCGCCAGATACCCTTGCACGCTGACCGCCATCTGGGTGAGCAGGTCCTGCGTGCGCTGGCGGACATAGAACAGAGCGGATTCGCGCAGTGCCTTGGCCTTGGCCGGGTCTGAGGAGTCCAGTTCCAGCGCCTTTGCCTCCAGCTTTTCATCCAGAGCCTTGGCGATGTGGATCATCTGTTCCAGTTCGCCCATCGCCTCCCACAGCTTTTGGCGTTCCTGATCGATCGCGGCATTATCGAGGTGCAGTTCCTTCTTGCCGCTCTCAAGCCGCGTGAGGATCGACTGGATGTGCCCTTGAGAGGACGTGTAGCTATCAAAATAGTTCTGCAATTTGCTGCCGAACGGTATGATGCCGAACAGCTTTCGCGGCTCCAGCAGCTTGCCCTTGCGCCCTGGATCGAGTTCTTCGACAGTGCGGCGCAATTCGGCAAGATCGCTGCCGACGCTGCTATCAGCATCCATGGCGCGAACCGGACGATCCAGAAACCGGTTGGAATGACCCGCAGCGGCGCGAATCTGTTCCTGACCCATGCGGGTAATCTGATCGACCTTTTCACCAAAAGCCGGGGAATTCGCATCCGCCGCCACAAGGTCCGCGACGAACGCGTCGACCTTGCTATCAAGCTTCGATTTCTTTTCGGAGGAGACCGGGACCAACCCGGCGGCATCCGCCGCTTCAACCACAGGTACAGGATCGGGCGGCGTCAGTTCAAACGCAGCGGCAGTCTTTGTCGCGGTTGCGATCTTGATATCGGCCTGTTGTTCGGTGCTCATGCGGCGATCTGGCTCCCTTTTGCGAGCCGCGCGGGACAGGGATTGCGCGCTCACTCAATTCTCAACTGTATTAGGCATATAAAACACAGATTTCAAGAATGCCCGATCATCGCGCCGGCGTCCACGATATTACGCCTGATGACCGAGGGGGTATGAGAGAGGTGGAGGACGATCGCGCCATTCAATCGCACTTTCACTTGCCGGGCATTGGCTGTAACCGGGCTGGCTGTTGGAGGAACGGGATTGACTGAACCAATTGACGCAAGTGCACCGGTAGGCGCGCCAAGGGGGGCAGCGGCTGAGCCAGTGAATGGGCCGGGCGCTTCACATGACACGCCCCCGCAATCATTTGCGCGCATCCTGCTGAGTTTCCGGCGATACTGGCGGCAGGACGTGGTCGGCACAGTCAACCAGCCCGAAGTGATCGAGAAACGTCGCGCGGAATGCTCGATCTCCGAACGCTATCTGTTCATGACCGCGATGAGCGGCGGGATCGCAGTGCTGGGCCTGCTGCTGTCATCGCCAGCCGTTGTGATCGGGGCGATGCTGCTATCACCACTGATGGACCCGATCATGGGATTGGGTTTTGCGCTGGCAATCGGTGATTACCAATGGCTCAAACAATCGGCGCGCTCGCTGGCGTGGGGCACGCTAATGGCGATCGCGCTGACCAGTCTGCTGGTATACCTGTCTCCGATCCAGACGATCACACCAGAAATCGCCTCGCGCACGCAGCCCAATCTGTTTGACCTTTTTGTCGCGCTGTTCTCCGCGCTTGCGGGTGCGTATGCGATGATCCGTGGGCGCGAGGGTACGATTGTGGGCGTGGCCATAGCCACCGCCCTGATGCCGCCGCTGGCGACCGTGGGATTTGGCTTGGCAACGTGGAACTGGACCGTGTTTTCGGGCGCGCTGCTGCTGTATGTCACCAATCTCATCACCATCGCGCTGACAGCGTGGGCGATGGCACGGCTGTATGGGTTCAAAACGAAGTTGAGCGCACGCAACACGCGGTTCCAGAATATCGCGGTGGCGCTGGTGTTCACTGCGCTGGCAGTGCCGCTGGGCTATTCGTTGCAACAGATCGCATGGCAGGCAAACGCGCAGCGGGTTGTCCGGGCAGAGATCGCTGAAAAATTCGACCAGCTTTCGCAGATTGACGGGCTTGAGATCGATTTCACGGCCAGCCCGGTAATCGTCAGCGCGACAGTGTGGACGCCGGAACCGCAGCCTGACGTTGAAGCCGAGATCGAGCGCGCGCTGGCCAATCGGCTGGGCGAACCGGTGGAACTGTCGCTGTTGCAATACCAGGTCGCCACCGGATCAAGCGCTGCTGAGCAGGCGCAGCTTTCCGCCTCACGCGCACGCGAGGAACAGACTGCGCTTGCCCGCGCCGATGATCTGGCGAGCCGCCTGGCGCTGGTGGCGGGTGTTCTGGAAGCAGACGTAACCGTCGATCGCACTCGCCGCCGGGCGACTGTGCGTGCAGAAAGGTTGGACGGGGCAACGCTGGCGACTTATGCGACGCTGGAACGCCGTATCACCGCGACCGAACCGGAATGGACCATCGAATTGCTGCCACCGCTGGCCGACCTGCCACGGGCAATCACTTTCGATGCGGGAGACGGCGAGACGGAACCGAGCCCCACAAGCGAGGGCGCAGATGCGCTTTCGGTAATCGAATGGGCAGCGGCAAGGTTCGACCTTCCAATCGTGCTGGTCGGCCCGCAGACAGAGGCAACAATTGCTGCGGATATCCTCGCCAAGCGCGGGGTTGAGGTGACCACCCGTGCGGGCCCGCTGCCGCTGCGCGCGGAATGGCAAACAGGGGTTAACTGACATGACGACCGAACTTTACATCCTTGGCCTTGGGGCGGTGCTGCTGATCGTGCACGTGCTCCTGGCGATCCATTACAAGACCAAGCAATTCGGCGTTGAATGGAACATGGGCGCACGCGATGGTAACACTGGCGAGCTGAACGATGTCGCTGGCCGGCTGGATCGCGCATCGGAAAACTTCAAGGAGAGCTTTCCAGTCGCGATCGTCGCGCTGGGCGGGCTGACGCTGGCGGGCAAGACCACCGATATCACTGCAATCGCGGCAATGGTGTGGCTCGGAGCGCGCTTGGCCTATCTGCCGGTGTACTGGGCCGGAATTGAAAAGATCCGGACCTTGATCTGGATCGTATCGATGCTGGGACTGCTCGTCGCGCTCGGCGTCCTGTTGATCGGGTAAAGCACCAGCCTGAGGATCAAGCCGCCAGTTCCAGCGGGACGATTTCGCCTGCCAGATACATTTTGCGTGCCTTGGCGCGGCTGAGTTTGCCGGAGCTGGTGCGAGGCAGGGTACGCGGCGGCACCAGTTCCACGACGCAGCTCATGCCCGTGACAGAGCGGACCTTGTCCGCAATCTGCTCACGCAGTTTGATCCGTTCAACCGGGTCTGCGACGCGGCAATGGACCAGCACGGCAGGCGCTTCCTCGCCACCTTCAGTCTGGACCGCAAAGGCGGCAATATCGCCGTGGTTGAAGCCAGGCAACTGCTCGACCGCCCATTCAATATCCTGCGGCCAGTGGTTCTTGCCATTGATAATGATCATGTCTTTGGCGCGGCCAACGATGAACAGGTATCCATCGGCCAGATAACCCATGTCTCCGGTATCGAGCCAGCCGTCGACGATAGCTTCCTCGGTCGCTTCCTCGTTGCGAAAATAGGAATGCATCACGCTGGGGCCGTGGCACCATACCTTGCCGATCTGGTGATCGCCGCGCGGATGCCCTTCTTCTCCGCGGATTTCGACGACCATATCGGGCATCGGCTTGCCGCAATTCACGATCGCTCGATAGCGGGCGGGGCGGCGGATATCGCGCGGCGTGCCCGAAAGGCGCTCTTCCTCGACCAATTCCACGCGGATGCCTTCACCTGGCGGCATCACGGTTACGCCCAGCACAGCCTCTGCCAGCCCATAGGACGGGGTGAAAGCGTTCGCCTTGAACCCAGCGGGGGCAAAGGCGTTGACGAATTGCTGCATCACGTCAGGGCGGATCATGTCCGCTCCATTGCCCGCGAGGCGCCAGCGCGACAGGTCGAACCGTTCCGCCACGTTGGACTGACTGGAGATGCGCCGGGCGCAGATGTCATAACCGAATGTCGGCGAATAGGAGATCGTGGTGCCTTTGTTTGCGCTGATCATGTCCAGCCACGCCAGGGGGCGACGCGCGAACGCATCGGGCTTGAGATAATGGCCCGACACCTGATTGGCGATCAATGACAAGAAACAGCCGACGAGCCCCATATCGTGATACCATGGCAGCCAGCTGACGCAGCGTTCATTGTCGCGCAGCTGCATGCTGGTGGAATGGCCATACAGATTGTGCAGCAACGCCTTGTGCGTGACCGCAACGCCGGTGGGAAACCGCGTCGATCCGCTGGAATATTGCAGATAGCAGATGTCCTGCGGTTCCGTCTCTGGCAAATCGCATTCGGGCGCATCGCGCAGGGCGAAATCCTGCCAGCTGTGTGCCTCGCAACCCTGAATATCGGCTGCGGCCTGCGCCATTTCCGCGATCTCCTCCGGATAGAGGAGGATGACCGGATCGGAGCTTTGCAATTGCACGGCAAGCTGATCGATATAGCTGCCTTTGCCGCCGAATGTGGTGGGCAAGGGCAACGGCACCGGCCACGCGCCGGTGTAAACGCACGCGCAAAACAGGGCCGCGAAGTCCGGCCCGGTTTCCGCGATCAGGGCGACGCGGTCCCGCGGTTTGATCCCGGCGGCGATCAGGCGGCGGGCCATGCCAAGCGCATCTTCCCGCATTTCCTCAAAGGTATAAACCCGTTCGAGTTTTCCACGCATATCGTGAAAGTTCAGACCTTTTGCGCTGCGCGCAGCGTAATCGATGGCCTCGTTGAAGGTCGAAAACTGCGCACGGATGCGCGGCAAATCGCAATCGTTCGGTGTCGGCGTCAATACGGCGTCGGTCATATTTTCTCGCGATACCTGTCATTTGCATGGCGCGCCTGTTGCACGCTATGATACCCATGAAAGCTCTGGCCGAAGGTGGTCGGAACTCTCCCAATGTTGTCCATTTGATAATGAGTGTGGCACGAATAAGGCGAAATGGTTTCAGAGGAAAGCAAAACGTCATCGCGTGGTAACGATGCGGTCACCTCCCAAGGCACTCCTTCGGGAGGCAAGCGCAGAGGCGCGCGTGAGCAAAATGGGGAGCGCAAGAAGGCCCGCCCGCTTGATCAAACCACCTTGCGCGATCTGGCGCTGTCCTATGCCGCGCGATTTTCCACCACCGCCGCAAAGGTAGAAGGGTATCTGGCGCGCAAGATTCGTGAACGCGGCGTGGCAGAAGATGCCGACGGTCGCACCCTCGATCTCGATGTTGCCGGGTTGGTCACGCGCCTCATCGAACTCGGCTATGTCGACGACGATGCCTATGCGCGAACCCGTTCGCGCGATCTGACGGCGCGAGGATTTGGCAAACGCCGGGTCGAACAGGTGCTGTGGGCGGCAGGCGTGGAAGAACAAACGCGCGCCAGTCACGCTCCGGGAGAGGGTGCCAGCCGACGAGCGGCAATGTTGCTGGCGAAAAAGCGCAGGCTAGGGCCGTTTGGCGACGGAGAGCCTCAAAAGCGGTTCGACACACCCGATGCGCGTGCTCAGGCACACAAGCTCCATGAAAAACAGGTTGCCGCGATTCTGCGCGCAGGCCACGTGTACGAACACGCTCGGTTCATCCTCACCGCCGCAGATGCGCAGCAGGTGGAAGACTGGGTGATCGAGGCAGAAGATAAAGAGAGTGCCGATGACTGGTAGGATAAACGAATGTCCCCTGAACGCTTCGCGTGGCGCACGGTTCTGGCTTGTCGCGCCGGTCGCGGCGCTGATGTTCCTGACAGGCGCAGGCTGTTCGGCCAATTCCGTCGCTGAAAGAACCGCAATTCAGGAAGAGCCGACCGAAGTTGCGCGCCACCCCACCTCCGGCCTAGAGATTATCGACGTCGCGGTATTGCGCGGCGACCGGCGTATCGTTTTCAAGACCGAACATGCCAACACACCACAGGCGCAGGCGCGCGGTATGATGTTCCGCACCGAAATGGCCGATGACGAGGCGATGCTGTTCCCATCCGAAGTGCCCGCGCAGCGCAGTTTCTGGATGAAGAACACTCCGATCAGCCTAGATATCATCTTCATCGGAGTGGATGGCCGGATCAACAATATCGAGACTGCCGTGCCATATTCTCTCGATTCGGTTCCGTCGGTGGGCGTGGCCAGCGCAGTGCTGGAAATTCGCGGCGGCCTGGCAAAGGAACTGGGCATCGTGCCGGGTGACAGGGTGGAATACACGCTTCCTTGATTTGCGCGCACCATCCGGCGCGCGATCTCCTCGCTCTCGCGGCCATGAGGCAAAGTAACTGAGGGCGGGCAGTCGCCCTTGCGGCAGCTTTGCTGCCGTTTGGCTGCAACTTGAGCGCGCCATCCGGCACTCGCGTCTTCCACTCGGCAATCAATTGGGCTAACGGCACGCACCATGGGAATCTTCGGAAAACTCTTCACCTGGTGGGACGGCCCGACGCTGGGCACACAGCTATGGGCCGGGCGTCAGCGCGGCGAGCATGTCGGCACCGATGCGCAAGGCAACAGGTATTATCGCAAGGCGCGCGGCGGTAAAGCTGCGCCCACTGGCTCCTACACTCAGCGTGAGATGCGCTGGGTGATGTATGATGGAGTAAACGATGCCAGCCGCGTGCCACCAGAATGGCATGGTTGGTTGCACGGATCTTTTGATGATGTGCCCGAAAGCCACTTGCCGCCTGCGCGGATTTGGGAGGTGGATTACACCCCCAATGCAACCGGCACGCCGCAGGCCTATTTGCCGCAAGGCGCTTTGGAACGCGGGGGCAAGCGGGCTCGCGCCGATGGCGACTACGAAGCCTGGTCGCCCGAGGGCTGATCGAAAACGCGATGCCCAGCCGTGCTTTGATCTGCGCCGGAATGGCCATACTTGCCCTTGCCGCCTGCAGCGATGCGGACGGACCTGCCGACGGCGCTGAAACCGTGGTCGATTTGGATAATCCTGCCAAAACGGATGGTGCCCGGCCCGCCGCTGCGAATACCACTGCAGACGCTGATACGCTCGCCGCTCTCGAAGGGGCAACTCCGCTGGAGGAACGCGTTGCGACCATCGGCCTTTTGAACAAGCGCAACAATGTCAGCAAGGACATCGAAATGCGCCCCGGCGAAGTTCACGAGGAAGGTCCAATCATCATCCGCCTCGCCGCATGTGAACGCACCGCGCCATGGGAATTGCCGCAGGAAACCGGCGCATTCGTACAGGTCGACGTGCTGGAGCGTGGCCGGTCAGAGCGCACACGCGTTTTTTCAGGCTGGCTGTTCAAGGAATCGCCGAGCCTGAATGTAGTCGAACACCCGATCTACGACGTCTGGATCAAGGATTGCGCGATGAGCTTTCCCGGGGACGAAGACAGCGCGGCTCCATCCGCGCCATCGGCCACATCTGCGCCAGCCGCCGCGCGCCCGACTGCACCTGCATCTGAACCTGCACCTGCCGCTGAATAAGCGCCGATACCTGCCTCGCGGGTAAACGTCGCATAGGCTTGCGGCAACGACATCGCAGGCGCGCCGCGGGCGTGCTCCATTGCCTGCAAATACATCCGCTGTGGCAATTCCATCGCGCCCATCGTGGCGAGGTGATCGGTCATGAACTGACAGTCGAGCAGCTGGAGCTTCGCCCGCCGCATCAGCGCCACCAGCCACGCCAGCGCCACTTTGCTGGCATTGTCGGCACGGGCGAACATGCTCTCCCCGCAGAACACTCGGTCAAAACATACGCCGTACAGCCCGCCAACCAGTTGCTGCCCATCCGGACCATCCTCCCCGAACCGCCAGCATTCGATCGAATGCGCGTGCCCGGCCTCGAACAAACCGGTGTAGCTGCGCACGATGCGTTCGCTGATCCATGTTTCGGGATGCCCCGGTCGCGGCTGGGCACAGGCGCGCACCACCTGTTCGAATGCCGAATCAATAGTGATTATGTACCGGTCCGTGCGCACCGCCTTGCGCAGCGATCTCGACATGTGAAACTGATCTAGTGGCAGGATCGCCCGGTCGCGCGGCTCCACCCAGAACACGTCCTCGTCATCGCGTGTATCCGCCATCGGGAAGATCCCGCTGCGATAGGCCAGCATCAGCGTTTCTACGGGAATTGTGCTGCGCAAGGGTGAATGCATAGCGTGCAATCTAGCATCTGTGTGATCAGGTTCCAGTGCCGATTAAATAGGCGCGCCCTCTGGCGCTAGGGGAACAGGCGGACACCAATCGGGGCTGCACAGGTCGATCCCCGTCGGGTAATCTTGTGTTGCCTACTCGGATGTCCTCCGATAAAGCGCGGCCTTCTCGTGCAGGGGTGTAGCTCAGTTGGTAGAGCATCGGTCTCCAAAACCGAGGGCCTGCGGTTCGAGTCCGCACACCCCTGCCAATCTCTCCCGATCATCGCCGACCTGATAGCCTTTTGAGGGTTCCCGCACTGTGGCGACCGCGAATGCGTGAATGCCGTCTGCATGGGGTGGTCAGGTTTAGGCCAGACGAACCGTGCAATTTTATCGACCATCCGAGAAAAGGCCGCCCGGATCTACGGCGCCATTTTCTCAAGGAGTTCGATGATGAGCCACTACACCTTTCGCAGTTCGCGACCCGACCACTGGGTCAGTCCGCGCCCTTATCGCGATGCCGATTTGCGCGCGATCGCCCATGGCCCGATTCGCTCCATGCACAAACCCACAAGGCTGGAACGGTTGTTGGGGCGGACTTAATTGACACCGCCCGCCGGAACCGATTGGCCGACGGGCAGTTGTGTTGTCAAATAGCTGCCAAATTAAAGGTTAAGGATAACAAGGATATGAGCACTGCACCCATTCATTCCAGCGCGCCTGACCAATGGACTCTCCCTCGACCCCATACCGATGCAAGCCTGCGCCGGCTCAAATATGGCCGCGTGCGCCCGATGGAAGAACCTGGGCTGCTGTCGCGTTGGTTCGGCGCTTACTGACTTTCCGCCTTTCGCTGGCACTCATAATACGAAAAACGCGCCTAACCTGACGGTCTGGCGCGTTTTCGTTTAGGGCCAATTGAACGACGCGGCTTGACGCCTTCAATCAGTACTCCTCGGGTTCTTCGGGCGTGTCGGCGCGGTAATCTTTGCCCGCGTCCTTTTGTCCCTTGGCCAGTTTGAAAACTACGCCCGACAACAGCAGCAGCGCCACAAGATTGGGTAGGGCCATTGCGGCATTCGAGATATCGCCAAGCCGCCACACTAGTTCCGATGGCTGTGCCGCCGCCAGCCAGATCACCACGCACCACAGCACGCGCCAGCCGATGTGCAGCATCTTTTCACCGCCCCGCGTCGATCCGGGGATGCGGTCGTAGATGAAGGTGATAGCGCGTTCCCCGTAATAACTCCATGTGAGCAGCGTGGTGAACACGAAGAGGATCAGCGCGATACTGGCGATCAGCACCCCGATGGGGACGCCAGCCAGCTGGAATGGGAAAGCTGCGGCAAATGCCCCGCTGGTCATTTCGAACCCGACCTTGTCGGATTGCCACGCGTGCAGCACCGCTTCCCCGCCTGCGGTGAAATCGCCGCGCACCGTCAGTATGACTAGGGCGGTCATGGTGCAGATCACAATCGTATCAATGAAAGTGCCCAGCATCGCCATCCGGCCCTGCTGTTCGGGATCGTCGGTCTGCGCCACAGCGTGCGCAATCGCGGTAGAGCCTTGCCCCGCCTCGTTCGAGAACAGTCCACGCGCCACGCCCGCACGAATCGCGAGGATGATTGCCGCACCGACAAAGCCACCGGTTGCCGCCTGCGGATTGAATGCCCCGTAGAAGATGAGGCCGAATGTCTCTGGCAAATCACCGAAATTCAGGATCAGGGCGATGGAAGCCATGATGACGTAGGCACCCGCCATGAACGGGATGACTTTTTCAGCCACGCTGCCGATTGATTTAATCCCTCCGATAATGACGACGAACACCAGCACCGCGACGATAGCACCGCCGACGGCTTCTTCGATGCCGAACAGCTCCTTCAGCCCGTCCGCTACGGCGTTCGCTTGAATCGAATTGCCGGTGACGAGCGCTGAAAAAAGGGTGCCGATGCAGAAAACGATGGCCAACCATGTCCATTTCGGCCCCAGACCCAGCATGATGTATGTCATCGGCCCGCCGCGCAGCGTGCCGTCACTTGTGCGTTCGCGGTACCGGATTGCCAGCGCTCCTTCGGCAAAGGCCAGCGCCATGCCGAACAGCGCAGTGATCCACATCCAGAAGATCGCACCCGGACCGCCCAGAGATATCGCAGTCGCAACGCCGGCCAGATTGCCCGTGCCGACCTGCCCGGAAAGCGCAGTCGAAAGGGCAGCAAACGGAGAAATTTCGCCTTCGCCTGCGGTCTTGCGCCCGGCGAACAGCCCGGCAAAAGCGCTGCCCAGCTTACGCAGAGGATAGAATTTCAGCCCGACCATGATCCACAGGCCAATGCCCAGCAAAATGATGGTCATGGGCGGGAAGGCGATCACTTCCTCGCCATTCCATGTGCCGCCCCAGATAAAATCCGAAACGTTGGTGATAGGCGCGATCCACGCCTCCGCGCCGGTCGGTGCTGCGCTCATATATGACTGTATCCCCGTTGCTGATCCCGTTAATCGTCCCACGCTAGGGCGGTGCGCTGCAAAACAAAACCCCCCGCTTGCATTTGCGTGCCGCTGGGCATATTGCAGCAGCCGTCTCCTGACATTGTAGCGAACCCAGCCCATCCGACGACCTTGTCCCGGACGGCGAAGAGACCTACCTTTCAGGGATGTTCAACGCCTGTATAAAACTGGCACACAGCAATGACGAAAGCGCCGCGTATCATGGCCGAACCGCAGAAACAGCCCAAGACGACCGTTCCCGAATTCGTGAATCAGGTCCGTGCAGAAACCCGCAAGGTCGTGTGGCCATCCCGCGAAGAGACCGTGCGCACGTCGATCTTTGTTTTCATTATGATGATCGTGCTTTCGCTGTTTTTCCTCGGTGTGGACAGCGCGTTCAATGCGCTGGTCAAATTCCTGCTGACGCTCGCATGATGCGAAGCGGGCTTATAACTTTCTGATTTTCAAGGATACTGCATGTCTCGCTGGTATATCATCCACGCCTATTCCGGTTTTGAAAACAAGGTGAAGGAAGCGATCCTTGCCGAGGCAGAGCGTCTGGGCCTGTCCGAAGGCGTGGAGGAAGTCGAGGTTCCGACCGAGACCATTACCGAGATCAAGCGCGGCAAGAAAGTGCAGACCGAACGCAAGTTCATGCCTGGCTACGTTCTGGCGAAGCTGCGGATGAACGATGATATCTATCACCTCGTCAAGAACACGCCGAAGGTGACGGGTTTCCTGGGCAACAATAACAAGCCCCAGCCGATCAGCGAAAAAGAAGCCGCGCGCTATTTCGGCGGCGTGGCCGAAGCCAAATCCGCGCCCAAGGCGCAGCTCAGCGTCGATTACGAAATCGGCGATTCGGTCAAAGTGCTCGACGGGCCCTTCGCAAGCTTCAACGGCGTGGTCGAGGAACTCGATTTCGACAAGGCGAAGGTCAAGGTCAGCGTTTCGATCTTTGGCCGCGCAACCCCGGTGGAACTGGACTTCGAACAGGTCGAACTGGTCAAATAGGCGCGCGGCTGGCGATCAACCGGTGTTCCCATTTGCGACCATTCGCGCCAATAGACGGTATGCCCAACGGGTTTGGGTTGCTTTTCCCCGGCACTGCGACTAATTGCGCCGCTCTCGTCACATCGACGTGAAAATCCGTGCGGAAGGTCAGCCTGTTGGCTGGCTGCTCGACCGCTTAACATGATCCCGCACTGCCCCGGCTACCGTGGCAGGGTTTGTGGGTGACAGTGCGAAAGGAATAGGCCCCATGGCCAAGAAAATCGAAGGTTATATCAAATTGCAGGTGCCTGCCGGCACCGCCAACCCTTCACCCCCGATCGGCCCGGCGTTGGGTCAACGCGGTGTGAACATCATGGAATTCTGCAAGGCGTTCAACGCCGCGACCGACAGCCTTGAAAAAGGTATGCCGATCCCGACGACGATCACCGTCTATGCCGACCGTTCGTTCACCTTCATCACGAAAACGCCTCCGGCATCGTTCCTGCTGAAAAAGGCTGCCAAGCTGAAGTCGGGCTCGAAGGAGCCGGGCAAGGTCTCTGCCGGAACCATCAAGCAGAGCCAGATCAAGGAAATCGCCGAAACCAAGATGGCGGACCTGAACGCGAACGATATCGACCAGGCCATGAAGATCATCGAGGGCTCCGCGCGCTCGATGGGCCTCGAAGTGGTGGAGGGCTGAACCAATGGCAAAAATTACCAAGAAGCAGAAGGCAGTAGCCGAACTCGACCGTGAGAAACTGTACACTGTTGACGATGCAATCGCGACCCTGCGTGCACACAAGAGCAAGTTTGACGAGACCGTCGAAGTCGCGATGAACCTGGGCGTCGATCCGCGTCACGCCGATCAGATGGTGCGCGGCATGGTCTCGCTGCCTTCGGGCACGGGCAAGGACGTGAAGGTTGCCGTGTTCGCACGCGGTGACAACGCTGAAAAGGCGCTGGCCGCCGGTGCCGACAAGGTCGGTGCCGAAGACCTGATGGAAGACATGCTGGCCGGCAACCTCGACTATGACCGCGTGATTGCCTCGCCCGACATGATGGGTGTGGTTGGCCGGTTGGGCAAAACGTTGGGCCCCAAGGGTCTGATGCCTAACCCCAAGCTTGGCACGGTAACCCCGAACGTGGAACAGGCCGTCAAAGACGCCAAGGGCGGCCAGGTTGAATTCCGTGTGGAAAAGCAGGGCATCATTCACACCGGGATCGGCAAGCTTTCGTTCTCCGACGATGCGCTCAAGGCCAATTTCGAGGCGCTTACGCAGGCGATCGTCAAGGCCAAGCCGACCGGTTCCAAGGGCAAGTATGTCCAGAAGATCTCGCTCACTTCGACCATGGGGCCGGGCCTCAAGGTTGACTTGGCCGAGGTCGAAGGAGCGTAAGCTTCAATGGTTAGAGCCTGACGGAAAACGTTTTTCGTCAGATCTGTAGTTAAAATGAAAAGGGGCCGGAAGCGCGATGCTTTCGGCCCCTTTTCCGTGTGGCGACGGGCCGGGGACGCGCGACGTCGTTGTAACCTCACGGCGCTTGTCGACGAACTGCAGGCTGGAGCTGACGGGCGATACGTATCGTCTTTCACGCACCTTGTTTTGATCCTTCGGAGTTCACATGTCTTACATGCCTGCCCTGTATCGCACGGCTTTGCCATCAACTGCGGTGGCAGCGGATTTCCTTGAGGACAAAACAATGCTGGACCCGAAATGGGCCATAATCGCTGTCGCGCTGGGCGTATTCGCTCTCGCGGCAAGCTACGATGCGCAGCTGGGACTGGCGGCGGGCGCTGTGCTGGCGATTATCGGCGGGGTTTATTTGTGGATCAGGGTGCGATTCTCGTACGAGCCGGACCAACTGGGCGCCAGCCGCGCGGTGCTGTCTCGCCGGTTTCTGAGCCTGGGCCGCAACCGGCGGGCGGCAGAAGCCCGCGAAACCGCGACAAACAATCGCAAACGTCTGAAGGAATGATACGCGCGCGCTTAACCCGATTCGGATAGATCGGCAGGTTTGCGTGCCAATTGGCGGCTGTATATCCAGCCGATCCCGATCAGGCTGAACCCCAGCGCCATGAAGCTGGCGATCCGCAAAAGGCCTTCCAATCCGGCGGCGTCGATCAGGAACACCTTGGCTACTGCGATCAACATCAGCACAAGCGACCCGATCCGCCAGCTGCGCTGGCCGCCGCGCGAACCCCATGCGAGAAAGCCGAGCGCCAGCGCAATGCCCAGCAGCGACAAGAGGAGGCTCTCGGTCGAACCGATTTCGGTCGAAGTGAGCAACGCTCCGGCGAAACTCTGCCGCAACAGCGACACTGCGAGCAGGCTGATGAGCGTCATCGTCGCCACATCGCAAGCAATGCGGGCATTCTGCCACAGCACGTTCAGGCGAGGGCGCAGATGCGCAATTGCGACCATCGCGCAACCATATGCAACGGGCAGCCAATTGGCGATCGGGGTGGGGCCCACATTCTGCGCGCTAAACAGCGGATTGTGAAGCAGCAGCGAGAACCACACGAAATGCGCCAGGCTGGCGACGATCAGGCTTATCGACACAGCGGTAGTAATGCGGGCGGGGATGCGCGGGTGTGCGAACCGCAAAAGCGCAAGACCCGCGCCCGCCAAAAGCGCCTGCCACATGGTCCGCTCTGCCATGCCATACGCCTCAAACCGAAGCAGCGATCCGATGGCAAACACCTGCTTGTACCCGCTGTGGATCGCCAGGAGGACAAAAACGGCCGGAACCGCCGCCAATGCGCCGCGTGCCGTTGTCGGCAAATGTGGTCCGCGCAACGCAATCAGCGCCGCCAGCGCACCCGCCGGGGCAAGACGCAGCGCCATATCAAGCGCGCTGAGCGCTTCGCTCGCAAAAAACGGGTCGCTGCCGATTGCCAGAACACCCGCCGCAGTCCACTCAAGAACCGGCATCACCGCCCATGCGAGTGCAATCGCAAGCGCCATGCCCCAACCAGCAACCCGGTCGAGCCGCGACAGCACGAGTGCCGAGCCGCCCACCGCCGCTACCCATGCCAGCGCCTCTCCCGGCAGAACCTGCGCAATGGTGCCATACGCCGCCAGAGCAGCCAGACCATCCGCCACTATCCGCGAGACACTCTTGGGCCGGGTGAAAGCCATGCACAGCAGCGCCGCCAGCATTGCCGCCCAGCGGATCGCCGCGCGTAGCGGCTGCTCGACCGTTCCAATATCCGCCAATCGGAGCGTCTCAGCTTCGAAAGCGGGCGTCGCCAGCAGGCTCAGCGCGGTCAGGCCTATGCCGGTCCACGCCGCAATGAACAGCGGCTTTGCATCCCGTCGCCGCAGCAGCCCTGTCGCCACCATTGCCAACACGCTGGTCATCACAGGCGCAACCCAAGCCGGGCTGAGCAGAAGCATCCCGCCGAGGGCAAGCAGATAGGAAGACCCCAGCGGCAAGAGCGACCGGCGCATCTCAAGTGCGTTGTCGCCGCGCCAGTGCAGAACAAAGCTGGCAGTCGGGAACAATGCAAGTGCCAGCCAGCAAAGCGCCAGCATGGGATCGCCTACCAAGCGCGCATTTGGGGCAAGCGCGAATTGATAACCCAGCGCGATGCCAAGGCCAAGCGTGCCAAGCGCCACCTGTCCGATATCGATCAGTCGGGATTGCCCGCGCCATTGGTGGATCAGCGGCACCAGCACAAAGATTGCCGCCATGGCGCCAGCCACCGCAAACAGGTGTGCCGGCGCCGGGTTGCTCCACAGTGACAGCAGCCACAGGCCCACGAACGCTGCAATCGCGCTTCCCGCGCGCAAGCCAGGAAACCGCCAGCCAAGCGCCGCCAACGCCGTTGCGATCAGGAGGTACAAAGCCCAGGTCAGCGGCGCGAAGCCCGCATTCGCCACCAGCAGCGCCATTTGCAGGGTGGCAATACCCGCAGCTACGATCTGCAACGCACCCGGCCCTTCGCGGTCATACAGGAAAGCAGGCAGCACGGTGCCCAGAACGATGAGATAACCACCCACCGCCAGCCAGTCTGCGCCTCTGCCAAGCCCCGTCACTTGCAGCAATACGCCCCATCCAAGTCCGACTGCCAGCGCGACATATCCCAGCCAGCGATGCCCCTGTTTTTGCCCGGTCCACGCCAGCCCGCCCGTAACGAGTGCGAGATACAGAGCGAGCAGCGGCACATTAGCGCTGTCGCTTTCAACCATGATCGGGGCTGCGAACCCTCCAACCAGACCGAGGACCGCGCAGGGCAGTCCAAACCGGAACGAGAGCGCAATCGCCCCAGCAGTGACGGCGGCAAGCCCGATAAAGGCGAAGGTCGGCCCGATCAAACCGTAGCTTGTCCCCGCAAGGTAGAATGCCCCGAACAGGGTCGCGATGCCCGCCCCTGCGAGAGCCTGGCGCACGCGTGGATCGCGCACGCGACTTTCGAAGCGGAAGGCGGCTTCCGCCCCGGCAATCAGGCCAAATCCAAACGCAAAGCTGACCAGCACGCGCACAGCGGGCGTCACCAGCCCCTGTTCGATCGAGTATTGGACGGTGAACAGACCCGCGATGGCGAGCACGATTCCGCCAAGCCAGATCGGCAGGCGCTGTCCAAAAATCCCCTCGAAATCGAACGCCATTCCAATGGGTTTTGCGCCCAATGGATCGGGTTCGGCAGGTTCACGGATATCCGGCAGCAATCCCGGCTCGGATGCCTCTGCAAGCACAGGCTCAGGCGGAACACTATAGGCCACGACCGCCGGTTGTTCGGCGGACGGCGGCACCATTTCGGGTTGTGATGGCGGCAGTAGCAGCGGGTCAGGTTCTGGCAGGCCGGATTGAGTGGTAGCAGCAAATGCAGCGTCGGCGCGGCTGTTTGTGTTTTCCATGAAGTCGCCGCTTTCGAGTGCGGAAAGCCGCGCTTCGACCCATTTCGTGAGGGCTTCGATCTGTTTTTCCGCGCGGCCCAGCCGCGACCACAGCACGGCGACCGCCACGATCAGCGCGATGCAAATCAGTTCAATCACGATGGCCCCGATCCCACATCCGCAAACATGACTGCATCGGGATGGAAAGGCAAAGGCTCATCGCGCCGCGCCGGACGTTCTCAAATGCCGCCGGGAGTGAAATCGAAACCGTTGGTCGCCAGCCCATCGCACAGCGTGTCGACACAGCTGGCCAGGTCTTGTGCATTGGTTGAGCGGATGACGAAATTCGCTCCGACCCGCCCATCGCGAAAGAACGGATACGATCCGATCTGGCAGTTTTCGTGTGCAGCCTCAGCCTCGCGCAGCAAGTCTGCGACCTCGCTTTCGGGGATCCACCCGCCGACGGTTTCCGACAAGAGCGGTGCGCCCCCTTCCAGCTGACCGGTTAGCGCGTCCAGCATACCCGCGGCGATATGCGGAACGCCTGCCATCATGAAGACATTGCCCCGCCGGATACCGGGCGCGCCGGACATGCGGTTCGGGATAAGCTGCGATCCTTCGGGCACGCGGGCCATGCGCAGCCGCCCTTCGTTGATACCGCCCTTGTCTTCGTAATACCTTTCAAGCAGCGCGCGCGCTTCGGGATGAATTATGACCGGAACACCGAGCGCCGCAGCCACCGCGTCGACCGTTATGTCGTCATGCGTCGGACCGATGCCGCCGGTGGTGAACAGATAATCGTTGGACGCGCGCAACGCGTTTACCGCCTCGACAATGCGCCCTTCGACATCGGGCACCACGCGCACTTCGGCGAGGCGGATGCCCTGCACCTGAAGCCAACTGGCGACTTGCGCAATATTCTTGTCATGCGTGCGGCCGGAGAGGATCTCGTCCCCGATGATTACGAGACCGGCGGTCCAGATCTTTTCGGACCCGATTGTTTCGGAAGATGTCATTGCTATCAGTTAGGGGCAAAGCGACTTGGCCCCAAGCCTTTTTGCGCAAGATTATTCAGCCGCTTCAAGCTGTCCTGACCGGCTGCCAAGGCTATTGCCGACACCTCCAGCAACGCTTGAGAAGGTCAGCAGGCCGTCACTGACGGGATCGTTGGCCATCCGTTTGCGATCAATCACATATTCCTGATTGAGCCGCCATGGATAGCTGACGGAGTTGCGCGGCATAATGTGCTTTGCGCGCTGGATGTATCCGCTGGAAAAATCGAAAACGTCGTCCTCCTCGATCCGCGCTTCGGCCTCTTGCGTCAGCACTGGCACGGCGGTATCGAACCCGCCTGCGCGCATGTGGTTCAGCGCCCGGCAGATATAGTCGGAGTTGATATCGGCGCGCAGCGTCCAGCTGGCGTTGAGATATCCGAACACAACCGCCAGATTGGGCAAGTTCGAGAACATGCAGCCCTTGTAATAGAACCGCTGAGCGAAATCGACCGGCTCGCCGTCCAGCGTGATTGCGATCTTGCCCGCGACCGCCATTTTCAGCCCGGTGGCCGTGACGATGATGTCTGCCTCCAGCAATTCTCCGTTCTTGAGGCGAATCCCGCCCGCCTCGAACTCGGCGATCTGGCCGGTGACGATGGAGGCATCGCCCGCTTTCATCGCGGCGAACAGATCGTTGTCGGGAACCAGGCACACGCGCTGGTCCCAAGGATCGTAGGGAGGGGTAAATGTCTCAGGATCGAATGTATCGCCAAGCGCCCTTTGAATGCCCTTGGTCAGCGCATCCTTCACCTTTTGGGGTTTGTTGCGAGCCGTCTTGAAGGAGAAGTCCTGCATCTTGATGTTCTTGAACCGGGTGATCCGGTAGGCGAGCTTGTCTGGCAGGAAACGGCGCAGGAAATTGGCAAAACCATCCTTTGCCGGGCGGCCCCACATCCACGTAGGCGTGCGCTGGAGCATGGTGACATGCGCAGCCTTTTCGGCCATCGCCGGAACGATCGTGACTGCGGTCGCGCCAGAGCCGATGACCACGACGCGTTTGCCCGCATAGTCGAGGTCTTCGGGCCAGAATTGCGGATGCAGCACCTGACCCTTGAACGCGCCGAGTTCGAACCCGGCGTCGTAGGGCTCATCGTAATCGTAATAGCCCGATCCGAGGTAGAGGAAGTTCGCGGTCATCTGCGTGGTCGATCCGTTGGCCAGTTCCATCTCGACATGCCAGCGCGCCTCGTCTGCGCGGAAATCGGCGCTGATGACCTTGTGGCCAAACCGGATGTGATCGCGGATGCCGCGCTCATCGACGATGGTATTCAGGTAGTCGAGGATCGCGGGCGCATCGGCAATGCTTTTTTCATGACGCCATGGCTCGAAATCGAAGCCGAGCGTGTGCATGTCGCTGTCCGATCTGATACCGGGATATCGGAACAGATCCCACGTTCCGCCCAGATCTTCGCGTCTTTCCACGATGGTGTAGGAGTGATGCGTTGCCTTCATCTCCATGTGCGCTGCCATGCCAATGCCAGAGATACCGGCGCCGACTATCAGCACGTCAAAATCGGGAGGGTTCGCAAGCATACCTAGTTGGCCTTCTCTCATCTCTCTTACCGGGAATGTATAGGCACCGCGCGGGTATGGCGAGTCTTGATGGCAAAATGAAACTGGTTTTCGGTATGTGACCAGCAGGGGGTGACGTAGACGGCATGACCGATTAGGCGCGCAATCCATGCACATCAGTCTTTTCCCGTCCGCTATTATCGTCCCCCTGATGCTTGCCGTTCCCGCCGCCGCACAGGATCAGCCGGAACGCGCCAGCGAACCCGAAGCTTCCGAAACACCGGAAATCGTAGTCACGGGTGAGGGGCTAGAGCCGGCGCTGTCCACCGGGGTCTATTCGACAACTATCCTGCCGCGAGACCAAATCATTTCCAGCGCATCGGGCCGGATTGACGATGTGCTTCGCAATGTTGCTGGTTTCCAGCAGTTTCGCCGATCGGACAGTCGATCCTCCAACCCGACCGCGCAAGGGGTGACCCTGCGCGCACTGGGTGGCAACGCGACAAGCCGCGCTTTGGTGCTGCTCGATGGCGTGCCGGTGGCGGACCCGTTCTTTGGCTACATCGCGCTATCATCGCTCCAGCCCGAAACGCTTGAGCGCATCCGGGTGACGCGTGGCGGAGGCGCCGGCCCATTCGGCGCGGGCGCGCTGGCCGGTACGATCGAACTGGAAAGCGCGGGGCCGGGCACGCTTAATCCGCTGATCGCCAGCATTGCAGTGAACGACCGCGCCGAAACCGAGGCGAGCGGCGCGCTGACACAAACGCTAGGCAGTGGGTTCGCCATTGTCAGCGGGCGCTGGGACAGGGGGCCGGGGTTTTTCACGACGCCGGAAAACCAGCGCGTGCCCGCAACCGCGCGTGCGGCATTGGACAGCTGGCAGGTGGGTGTGCGCAGTGTAGTTCCCATAAGCCCGGACGTGGAGGTGCAGACGCGCGTCAGCCTGTTCGAAGACGCACGCACGCTCCGCTTCGATGGGGCGGATTCCGCGATTGAGGGACAAGATGCCAGTCTTCGCGTGGTCGGGCGCGGGGATTGGGCGTTCGATGCCCTGGCGTATGTGCAGGCGCGCAATTTTAGCAATGTGGTGATCTCCTCCACCCGGTTTGTGCCCGTGCTCGATCAACGCAACACGCCTGCGACTGGCATAGGTGGCAAGCTGGAGGTGCGCCCGCCCATCAGCGAGGCGCACGATGTGCGTATTGGCATCGACTATCGCGAGGCTTCCGGAGAACTGGCCGAGGATGCGTTCAGCGCCTTTACCGGCCGGTTGACGCAGAGCCGCGCCGCCGGGGGCACCACCTCCAACCTTGGCCTGTTTGTGGAGGATGACTGGCAAATCGGACCGCTGCTGCTGACAGGCGGGCTGCGCGCAGATCACACGCGCATCGTCGATGGGTTTTTCCGCGCACGCGGAGCGGATGGGCAGGTGGTGGAAGAGACAATCGCGCCCGACCGCTCGGACTGGGCGCTCAATTGGCGCGGCGGGGCGCTGTTTTACGCTTCGCGCAGGCTGGAACTTCGCGCGGCAGCCTACACGGGGCTGCGCCTGCCGACACTCAATGAGCTTTACCGGCCGTTCGTCGTGTTTCCTGTTGTGACGCAGGCCAACGCCGCGCTCGAAAACGAGCGGCTGGAAGGCTTCGAGATCGGGCTGGACTGGTACCCGGCAAGCGCTGTCGCCCTGTCGCTGACCGCATTCGACAACCGGGTGGAAAACGCCATTGCAAACGTCACGCTGGCGCCCAACCTGCGCCAGCGCCAGAACCTGCCCGCCATCGAGGCGCAGGGGATCGAGGCAAGTGGCATCGTCGCAGTGGGCGATTTTACGCTGGACGCTTCGCTCGCTTACACCGACGCGCGGATCGCAGGCGAGGGGGCGTCGGCATCACTGGACGGCAATCGTCCGCCGCAAACGCCGGAACTTTCCGCGTCCGCAACGCTGGGCTGGCGCCCCGCCGATGGGTGGCAGGTGTCAGCCACCTTGCGCCATGTCAGTGCGCAATTCGAGGATGACGCGCAGACTGACCGTTTGCCCCCTGCCACGACGTTGGATCTGTTCGCCAGCACCCGCATCGTCGATGGTGTTTCTGTTATCTTGCGGGCCGAAAACCTGCTGGATGAGGCGATCCTAACTCGCAACGCTGGCGGTGATCTGGATCTGGGCGTTCCCCGGACCGTGTGGGCAGGCGTTCGCTTCGGCTTTTGAGGCGTCGCGCCGACCCCTTCCCCGCTGCACTTGCGCAACAATGCTGCGCCGCAACAATGGTTGTGGCATTTTTACTACATCTGGCGAATATGTATTTGGCGACTCTTGCTCGCGCACCGCGCGCTGATAGGTTGCGACTTTCCAAACGATAAAAGTCCGAAAACGGACAACCTGGAATGTGGAGAGGAAAATAATGACACGCAAGTTTGCAGCCTATGCTGCTGGTCTGATGGCCTGCAGTTCTTTCACAGTCCCCGTTTTCGCGCAGGACGCGGAGGCGGAATCAGCGCAACCGCGCGCACCTTCTGACAATGTGATCATCGTCACAGCGACACGACGCGCGCAGGATGTGCAGGACATTCCAATTGCAGTTACAGCGGTTTCCCCCGCGCAGCTTGAGGCGCAAGGTGTCGACAACATCCAGGAAGTGACCTCGGTCGCGCCAAGCTTTTCATCAAGCCAGGCGCAGATCGCTTCGGGATCGGTCGTGCTGCGCATTCGCGGCGTCGGCACCACATCAAACAATATCGGCTTCGAAAGCGCGACCGGCATATTCATCGACGGTGCGTACCAATCGCGCCCTGGCGTGGCGCTGAATGAATTTGTCGATATCGAGCGGGTTGAGGTTCTACGCGGTCCGCAAGGAACGTTGTTTGGACGCAACACATCCGCAGGCGCTCTCAACATCACCACCAATCGTCCGGATTTGGAAGAATTCGGCGGCTTCGTGAACGCGGGTTACGGCAATTTCGACGAAATCAGTCTTCAGGGTGCGATCAATCTTCCGCTTGTCCAGGACACCCTCGGCCTGCGCGTCACCGGTGCTTATCGGCAACGTGATGGCTTTCTTGATGTGGTGGATGAAACCGGCGCGGTTATCGGTGACACGAACGATGTCGATCAATACCTTGTTCGCGGACAATTGGGCTGGGATACGGAAAGCGGACTTCGTGGGCGGTTGATCGTCGATTATTCGAACAGCACGTCCAGCTGCTGCGGAGCGATTGAACTTTACCAGACGCCGTTGGTGCCCGCCGGTGCTTTTGCTGCCGTCGGTCTTGGCGCGAATGGTGGCAATGGTCAGCCGTTTGTTTCGAACAACCCGTTCGGCCAATCGGAATTTGCAGAAGCCCTGGATAACCGCGTTGTGTCAGCCAACTTTGCTCCGACTGCCGATGTCGAGAACTACGGCGTCACCGGCGAGGTCGAGTTTCCCCTGTCCGACAATGCCGACATCATCTTCATCGGCTCCTATCGCAAGTTCGATTCTGTCGAGAATTACGATTCCGATTTCACTGCCAATGACCTCTTCAACGTGGCACTTGATCTCGAACTTGAGACATACACCGCAGAACTGCGCATTCAGGGCGAGGCTTTCGGCGGCAAGCTGAACTATGTCCTTGGTGGATATTTCTCGGACGAGAGCATCGATCAGAGCGCGAATTTCGCACTCGGCACGGATTATGACCGAAACGTTGGCGCACTGTTCGGCGGCGCTGCTGGCCCCGCCCCGCTGCAATTGTTCAGCGGCGGCGTAAATCCGGCAGGAACCAACGTGACCAACCGGTTCCAGCAGAGCGCGCAAAGCTATTCGATCTTCACCAACAACACGTTCGAGATTGTCACCGGGCTGAACCTGACACTGGGCGCACGATATTCCTGGGAAGAGAAGGAGGGTGGCTTCACGCAGACCAATGCGCAGAACCAGATCTGCCCTGCAATCCTCGGATCGCTCGCCGCCAATGCCATTCCCGCGCCGCTCGCAAACCCGGTGTTTGCGCTTGGCTGCTTTGGCTTCACCGCACCGGCCGACCTGCCGCAGGCGGCCGTGCTCCCACTGGTGCGCACATTCCAGGCCGATTTCAGCGATGAGGAACTGATCTACACCGCACAGCTCGCTTACAGCTTTGCTGCCCCGGTGAATGTCTATGCCAGCTTCACGCACGGCTATAAATCGGGCGGGATAAATCTCGATACGACAGCAGCGGTCGGCGGTCGCAGCCCGACGTTCCTTTCGGAAGAGGTCGATGCGTATGAGATAGGCTTGAAAAGCCGCCTCATCGATGATGCTGTGACCTTCAACCTCGCGCTATTCTATGAAGAGTTCAAAAACTTCCAGGTTCTCGAATTTACAGGGACCGCTTTCGAAACCTTCAACGTGCCAAAAGCAATCTCTCAAGGGATCGAAATCGAGACCCTGATCCGGCCCACCGATGAACTGTCGTTCAACGTATCGGGTACGATCCTCGAAGCGGCCTATCCGGATGATTGCGCAGGCGATCAGACCAGCCCGCAAGTGGTATCGCTGTGTGGGTTCGATCTGACGAATGCTCCTCAATTCGTCGCCATATTCGGTGCCAATTATGACAAGCCGATTGGCAACGGCATGGAGTTCTTCGCATCGGGACAGGTTCGTATCGAAGGCGATCAGCGCACTTCGACACAGGGCATCGTTCCGCCGGCTGCACCTCCGGGTTCAACCCAGGCGCAGGTTCAGGCTCTTGTCGATGCTGCCCCTCTAATCATCGCGGACGTGCAGGATGGCAACGAATTCATCAACCTGCGCGCCGGTCTGCGGTTTGCCGATGGAGCCTACTCGATTGAGGGCTTTGTCAACAATTTGACCGACAATGTGGTTCGCGGGGTCACCTTCAACACGACCTTGCGCGGCAGTGGTGCAGCCAACTCGCGCTCGGCGTTTTCGTTGCAACCGCGCACTTATGGTGTGGTCGTCCGCGCCAAGTTCTGATCGTTTCAGAAACTGGATGCGCAAAAAAAAGGCGGCTCGGGAAACCGGGCCGCCCTTTTCGTTCTGAGCCTTCACACTTCTACATCGAACGGGCGATCAGCATCTTCATGATCTCGTTTGATCCGCCGTAAATCCGGGCAATGCGCGTGTCGCGATACATCCGTGCGATGGGGTAATCGTTGATGTATCCCGCCCCTCCGTGGAATTGCAGGCATTTGTCGACCACTTCGCTTTGCAACTCGGTTACCCAGTATTTCGCCATACTGGCGGTCGCCACGTCCAGTTCGCCTTTCAGCAGCTTGGCGATGCAATCGTTGACGAATACCCTCGCTGCCGTGCCGCGCGCCTTGAGGTCGGCGAGAGTAAACTGCGTGTTCTGGAAATCCCAGATCGTCTGCCCGAACGCCTTGCGCTGTTTGACGTAGTCGACCGTCACATCGAGCGCTTTTTCAATTCCCGTCATCGCGCCCATCGCAATCACCAGGCGTTCCTGCGGCAACTCACCCATCAGCTGGTAAAAACCCTTGCCTTCCACGCCGCCAAGCAAATTATCGGCAGGGATGAACACGTTGTCGAAGAACAATTCCGAGGTGTCCTGCGCGTCCAGCCCGATCTTGTCGAGCTTCTTGCCGCGCTGGAACCCTTCTGCGCCCTCGGTTTCCAGCAGCATCAGCGAGATACCCCTGTGCCCTTCCTTTGGATCGGTCTTAGCGACGACGATGATAAAATCGGCGGTCTGGCCGTTGGAAATCCAGGTCTTTGAGCCATTGAGACGATAGCCGTTGCCATCTTTCAACGCGGTGGTGGTGATCGCCTGAAGGTCTGAACCCACGTCGGGCTCGCTCATCGCGATGGCACTGACAAGATCGCCGGTGACAAGGCGGGGCAGGTATTTCTGCTTCTGCTCCTCTGTTCCGTGGCGCACCAGATAGGGCAGGATAATGGTGTTGTGCAGGCTGGCGGCGAACCCTTCAACGCCGTGCTTTGCCTGCTGGTCGATCACCACCATATCGTGCCGGAAATCACCGCCATGGCCGCCGTATTCTTCTGGCACGGACACGCCGAGCAGCCCCGCAGCGCCCGCCTCGCGCCAGAAATCGCGTTCGACCTGACCGTCATCACGCCATTTCTCGATCCGCTTTTGCGGGGCCTTATCCTGATAGAATTTGCCTACGGCATCGGCGAAGATCGAGATTTCCTCGTCGTTCATGAATTCGGGTTGGGGGATGTTGATTACGGGCATCTTACTGGCCTTTCCAGTTGGGAGCGCGCTTTTCGGCAAAGGCGGCGGCGCCTTCGCGGGCATCCTGCGAAACGAACACCGGCGCGATCAATTGCGCCTGTTTTGTATATCGGTCTTCCATCGCCCACCCGCGCGATTGCTTGATAATCTGTTTGGACACCTTCACCGCCAGCGGGCCGTTCGCCGCGATCTTTGACGCCAGCGCCTTTGCCGCCTCCAGCGCAGACCCATCCGTCACCGTGTTGATGAGGCCCAGCTCATACGCGCGCGCAGCGTCGATGAAATCACCCGTCAGAGCCAGTTCCATCGCGATGCGTTCCGGAATCTGATCGGGCAGCATCATCACCCCTCCCGCTGCGGCGACCAAACCTCGCTTGGCTTCGGGAATGCCGAATTTCGCACCCGAATGCGCCACTACCAGATCGCACGCGATCATCAGTTCCAGCCCGCCTGCCAGCGCATAGCCCTCGACTGCGGCGATCAGCGGTTTGGCCGGAGGGGCCTGAACCACCCCGCCAAATCCGCGCCCCTCTACCGAGGGCGTCTCACCGCGCAGGAAGCCTTTGAGGTCCATGCCCGAACAGAAAGTGCCGCCCGCGCCGGTTATGATGCCGACGCGCAAGTCGTCCTCTGCGTCCAGTCGATCCATCGCCGCCGCAATGGCTTCCGCCGCGGCCTTGGTCATGGCGTTCTTGGCCTCGGGTCGATTAATCGTGACGATCAGGACGTTACCATCGACTTCGGTCAAAACTTCTTGCGTCTCGCTCATGGCGTTTTCTCCCAGAATAGCATTTTTATTCGCAACTGAATTGTTGTGCGAGTGGTGAAGGCGCTTTACCAATGCGTCAACTGCAATAACGCGAAAACGAGAGAGGAATTCCCCGATGGCCGAAGCCTACATCATCGACGCAGTCCGCACCCCGCGCGGAATCGGCAAGCAAGGGAAGGGCGCGCTGGCCGAACAACACCCGCAGCACTTGGCCGCGACCGTGCTCAGGGCGATTGCGGAGCGCAACAAGCTGGATACCAGCACAATCGACGATGTGATCTGGTCCGTTTCGACGCAGGACGGGATGCAGGCGGGCGATCTGGGCCGCATGGCGGCGCTGGATGCGGGCTATGACATCACGTCCAGCGGCACCACGCTGGACCGGTTCTGCGGCGGCGGGATTACCTCGGTCAGTCTGGCCGCAGCGCAGGTGATGAGCGGGATGGAGGATTGCGTCGTCGCGGGCGGCACCGAGATGATGAGCCTGACTTCCGCGATGATGAACGAGAAGATGAAGGCCGGGATCAAGCCTGCGATGATGGGCAGCTATAACGAGCGATTGCAAAGCGTTCACCCGCAAAGCCACCAGGGCATTTGCGGCGATGCGATTGCGACAATGGAGGGCTTCACCCGCGAAGAACTCGATGCGGTCGGTTATCGCTCGCAGCAGCGCGCCGCCGAAGCGATTGGCGAGGGGCGCTTCGAAAAGTCGCTGGTGCCGGTGACGCTGGACGATAGTACGGTGGTGCTGGACCGGGACGAATATCCCCGGCCGCAGACAACCATGGAAGATCTGGCCAAGCTGGAGCCTGCCTTTACCCGGATCGCCGATGTGCCGCTGGACCAGAAAGGCACAACCTTTCGCGGGCTGATCAACCAGAAATATCCCGATCTTGATATTCAGCATTTCCACCATGCGGGCAACAGTTCCGGCGTGGTCGACGGCGCGGCGGCAGTGCTGGTGTGCAGCAAGGAATATGCGCAAAAGCACGGCCTGAAACCGCGCGCGCGCATCGTTGCGACCGCGAATATGGGCGATGATCCCACGCTGATGCTGAATGCACCTGTTCCGGCGGCGAAGAAGGTTCTGGAAAAGGCCAAGATGAGCCTTGAGGATATCGATTTGTTTGAGATCAATGAAGCGTTCGCTGTTGTCGCAGCCAAGTTCGTGCGCGATCTCGGTCTGGATTGGGACAAGGTGAACGTGAACGGCGGCTCCATCGCGCTGGGCCATCCAATCGGCGCGACTGGCTCCATCCTGATCGGCACCATCATCGATGAATTGGAACGCCGCGATCTCAAGACCGGACTTGTAACCATGTGCGCGGCGGGCGGCATGGCTCCCGCCATCATCTTGGAGCGGGTGGACGATTTCGTTGACTGAAAGGGCTTCTGAAATCGCCGACAACACTCCTGTCATCATCGGCGTGGGGCAGCATTCGGAAAGGGTGGGCGAGCCGGGCTACGAAGCGCTCAGTACCATGGATCTGGGCGGGCGGGCACTGGCCGCCGCAATTGCGGACTCGGGTGCAAGCGGGTCTGTCGCGGGCGCCATCGATACGCTCGCCACGATCCGCGCATTCGAAATGTCGCGGCCCGGCAGGGTTCCACCCTTCGGCACGGCGAGCAATATACCGCGCGCGATGGCAGCGCGAGTGGGCGCGAACCCGGCACGTGCAATCCTCAGCCCCACCGGCGGACAGACCAATCAGCAGATGGTCGGCGAGTTCGCGGCCGCCATCGCTGCCGGACAAAGCCGGTGCGCGGCCATCGTTGGCGCAGAGGCAATTTCCACCGTGCTGGCGCTCACCGCAAAAGGCGAAGCGCCTGACTGGTCTGAAGATGTGGATGGCGATCTGGAGGATCGCGGCTCTGAATTGGAGGGTCTGCTGGAACCTGCCCTGTTCGCTCACGGCGCGACAGGGGCAATCCCGCTCTATGCGCTGGCTGAAAACGCGCGCCGGGCAAAGCTGGGCAAAAGCCTTGAGGAATATCGCCGCGACATTGGCGAACTGTTCGCACCGTTCACCCGCATCGCCGCCGCTAATCCCCACGCAGCCGCGCCGGTAGAACGCTCGGCTGAAGAATTGGCGCGTGTCACGGACCGCAACCGCATCGTGGCGGAACCCTATGCCCGCATGACGGTGGCGCGCGATCAGGTGAACCAATCCGCCGCAATCATCATCGCCAGTGCCGGGCTGGCGCGCGAACTTGGTGTGCCCAGAGAGCGTTGGGTGCATATCCACGCCGTTTCCGCAGCAACCGAACTGCCGCTGTCGCAGCGACCCGATCTCGCCGCCAGTCCCGCGAGCATCGCCAGCGTCGAGGCGGCCCTGTCGCGTGCGGGCAAAAATATAGCGGACATGCGCTACCTCGATTTCTATTCATGCTTTGCGATCCCCGTCTTCAACCAGATTAACCATTTTGGCATCTCGGTCGATGATCCGCGCGGGCTGACCTTGACGGGCGGTTTGCCGTTTTTCGGCGGGGCCGGAAACAATTACTCCGCCCATGCCATTGCAGAGGCCGTGCAGCGGGTGCGCAGCGACTGCGGCAGCTTTGCACTGGTGGGCGCGAATGGGGGCTGGATGAGCAAATATGCGACCGGCATCTATTCGACAGTTCCCGCCGACTGGTCTGGCGAGGCACGTTATGTCAAACTGCCGGAGGCCGACAACGCCGTGCCAGCGGCGGCGCAGGACTGCGACCACGCGCAGGTGGAAACGTATACGATCAACCACACCAGGACAGGCAGCGAGGCAATCTTTATTGCTCGCGCCGAGGACGGTGCGCGCGTGTGCGGCAATGCCGATCTGAGCCACGGTGCCACCCATGCTGCATTCGTGAGCGGGGAGCCGTTCGGCCTGATCCTCTCTCTGTCGCGCGATGCTTTGGGCCACACCATCGGTCGGATCGCCTAGCTCCCCGTTCCCGCTCGGCACCTGATACTCTCGTCCCATACGAGCTGGCCCCCGATTGTCACGAGGGGGCAATCTGAGGGAATTAGTTGATCGAATGCACGCAGGGCCATGGTGGCGATTCGATCCGCTAGCGTGGTTTTTTCCGGCCATTGCCAAAATTCAGCGTTGCCTATATAGTTTCAATGGTAACCAGTTTCAGTCCGCGAGATGCGATGCAATCGTCACTTGCAATCCCGCCATGCGGCGATCCGATAAGGCCCTTTTGCTCATGAACACCCACTCGACGCTCGACGCTCCAACCCATCCCGATGATTTGTTTGCTAACCCTGCCGGGCTCGACGGGTTTGAATTTGTTGAATTCTGCGCCCCGAAAAAAGGCGTGCTGGAACCCGTGTTTGAAACCATGGGCTTTACCCTGGTCGCAAAGCACAGGTCCAAGGATGTCGATCTGTGGCGGCAGGGCGGCATCAACCTGATTGTTAATTACGAACCGCATAGCGCGGCTTGGTATTTCGCACGCGAACACGGGCCAAGCGCGTGCGGCATGGCGTTTCGCGTGCGTGATGCGGCCAAGGCTTACGAATACTTGCAAGGGCAGGGCGCGGAACCGGTCGTCAATGAGCCCGGCCCGATGGAACTGCGCATCCCGGCAATTCGCGGTATCGGCGGGGCGATCTTGTATCTGATCGACCGCTATGCCGGGGCCGAGCACAAAAGCCTGACGATTTATGACATAGACTTCGATTACCTTCCTGGCGTCGATCCGTATCCCGAGGGCGCGGGTTTCCACACGATCGATCACCTGACGCACAATGTCTACACCGGGCGCATGGCCTATTGGGCCAATTATTACGAGCGGCTGTTCAACTTCAGGGAAATCCGTTTCTTCGATATCAAGGGCGAATATACCGGTCTCACGTCAAAAGCGCTGACCGCGCCCGATGGCAAGATTCGCATTCCGCTGAATGAAGAGGGCGAGAGTGGCAAGGGCCAGATCGAGGAATTCCTGCGCCATTACAACGGCGAGGGGATCCAGCACATAGCCCTGATTTGCGATGATCTGCACGCGTGCTGGGATCGGCTGAAGGCGCTTGGTGTGCCTTTCATGACCGCGCCGCCCGCAACTTATTACGAGATGCTGGACGAACGCCTGCCGGGCCATGGCGAGAATGTTGGCGAGTTGCAGAAGCGCGGCATTCTGATGGATGGCACAACGGAAGGCGGCGAACCGCGCCTCCTGTTGCAAATCTTTGCCGAGGCCAAGGTTGGCCCGCTGTTCTTTGAATTCATCCAGCGCAAGGGCGACGACGGCTTTGGCGAGGGCAATTTCAAGGCGCTGTTCGAAAGCATGGAACGTGATCAGATCCGCCGTGGCGCGTTGAACGTGGAAGAGGTGCAATGAGCACTACTGATCCGGCAAACCTTCACGAAAACCCGCATCCCGTCAATCTGGCAGGGGTGCACCATGTTGCCTATCGCTGCCGCGATGCGAGGGAGACGGTCGAATGGTATGGCCGTGTGTTGGGAATGGATTACACCACTGCTTTCGCAGAGGATCACGTGCCCTCAACTGGCGCTTATGACCCTTACATGCACGTCTTTCTGAATGCAGGTAACGGCAATATCCTCGCGTTTTTCGAATTGCCCAACCAGCCCGAAATGGGCCGCGACGAGAATACGCCGCAATGGGTGCAGCACCTCGCCTTTCGCGTGCCCGACGAGGCCGCGCTGATGGCGGCGAAAGACCATATCGAGGGGCAAGGCATCGACGTGCTTGGTCCGACGCATCACGGCATTTTCAAGTCGATCTATTTCTTCGATCCGAACGGCCACCGCGTCGAACTTGCTGCCGATATCGGCACCGATGAACAATATGCAGAACTAACCCGCGTCGCTCCGCTGATGCTGGAAGAATGGAGCGCTACGAAAAAGGCCCCACGCCACGCCGACTGGCTGCATGAAATAGCGCGCGCTCAAGTAGCGAAGCGGTAGCGCAGAGCAAATCCCGCGCTCAAGCAGCGAAGCGGTAGCGCAGAGCAAATCCCGCGCTAAAAATTCACGCCGGCGCGAACATTAACCTGCGGCTGCGGATCAATCGTGCGTTCGCCACTGCCGCCCAGCGGAAAGCCGCCTTCCACCTCCAGATCGACCGGGCCCAATCGCGTGCGTATCCCTGGACCTGCGGAAAACAGCGATCCTTCACCGCCGGATGCGTCGATGTCGGACACGTAGCCCCCGTCGACAAACCCGTAAAGCTGGAGACTGCGCAGCGGCAATTTGCCCGTGGGTACGTTGTAGCGCAGTTCGGCAAGGCCAAAGACACCCTCATCCCCCAGCACTTCTGCAAAGTTGTAACCGCGCCCGCGATAGGCGCCGCCCAGCGCAATTTCCTCGGAGCCGAGCAGCGGGCGATCCGCGATCTGCCCGGCGGCAGCGATGTACAGGCTCAACCGTTTGGCCAGGTCTGTCCGGTAATCCGTGCTGAAGCGCACCTTTGTAAACACTCCGTCCCCATCGAACCGCGAAGCCAGCGGATCGTTGAGTCGCGTCGCACCTAGGATCCCCAGACCGCGTTCGATGGTGACGCCAGTCGAGGCAGTGCCACCTGCCAGCGCAAACCGGGTTCGCAGACCGACAGAGGCCGTCACAACCGTATCGTCACGCAGCAGCGTTCCCACATCGTCCTGACTGATGGAGATATAGCTGATGCCAGCCTCAATCCAGGCGCTTGCATCGCGCGTACGCTTGATCGGAGCTGTCAGTGATGCACCAACGCGCAGGGTATCCCCCGTGATGTCGCCAGCGCCCTGTATCTCTCCGGGTGACGTGCGGCCGATCGAGCCGTCAACGCTGAGCGCCGCGCCGCCTGTTCCGATCAGCGACGTATAGGCTGCCGAAACGAACACCAGTTCATCGGGCTCCAGCGGATTGGCTCGCACCGATCCGCGCACTTCATCGCCCGAATCGAACACGCCCCTTGCTGTGGCAGAGGCGCGGGCGCGAATGGGACCGAAATTGTCGCTGCCGTAATTGTCCGCTTCCAGTCGGAAGGATGGGCCGCGTTCGACCAGTTCCACGACCAGAACGCCGCGGGGCGCATCCTTTTCACCGTCGCGCCTGAAGCGCGCGCCTTTCAGACCGAGCGCTGGAATGTCGGAAACAAGCAAAAGCGCGCGTTCCAGTTCGGCCTTTCTGGCAGGCCGTCCGACCAGCCTTTCAAGGATTTGACGGGCGAGCGCGTTGTCCGTCCCTTCGATCTCGATCGCGTCGATCCGTCCTTCGTCGATCTGTGCCTGCAGGATCCCGAGGTCGGCAGCTTTCCGGTCAATTTCTACACGGGCGTAGGAATACCCCTCTTCCTTCGCAATCTGGACCAGTTCATCGGTAAGCCGTTCGATGGTCTCTTCGGTGGCCTGCAGCCCGAAAAATTCCTCCACCGCGTTCTGGTACTGCTCTTCGTTCACCGCTTCATTACCGCGCACAACGATTGCGCCAATCTGGCTGGCGCCCTGTAAGTTTTCGCTTTGCGGGTCGCCCTGTTCATCGGGGACATTGCCGGATTGCGGCTGGATTGCCAGAACGTCGTTAAAGGCGATTTGTGGCGCCCGTTTCGCGCCCGGTGCCGGAATTGTGCCTGATGCTTGCGCGGATAGCGTGCCGTACGGGACAACCAACAGTCCGGCAGGCGCAAGCCCGCACAGCACAGCAAGCTGAAGATGATTCGTTCGAGTACTCATTGCCCGACCCGACTATTCGTGGCGGACTAAAAATCCCTTACCATGGCCAGCGTGTTAAGCATTTAAGAAGCATGGCGATTCACCGTTTATTGAAAGCCTCGTGACAGAGGGGATGTGTACCGAACTATATTTGTCAGGATAATTTCAATGCCGACTGCACGTTTTGCGATGGCACGCCGGGGCCTTGTGATGGCCGCGTTGCTTGCAACCACGAGCGCGATTGCCCAAACTCCCGTTTGGCAAATCTCCGAAGCGCGTGGTGCCGTAACCGTTGAGCGTCAGGGGCGGACCATCGCTGCGCGCAAAGACACGAACCTGCTGCCGGGCGATGTCGTACGCACCGGGGATCAGGCTCGGGCCGTGCTGGTGCGCGGCAAGGAATTTGTCGTCGTCTCGCCAAAGGCCATTCTGACAATAGCGAGGCCGGAGGAAACCGGCGGGGTGATCCAGTTCATCCAGTCGCTCGGCAATGCCTTGTTCCGGATCGAAAAGAAATCAACGCCGCACTTTGGCGTCCAGACGCCTTACCTTGCAGCCGTGGTGAAGGGCACCACCTTCAATGTTGCTGTGACAGAGGAACGATCCAGCGTTCAGGTGACTGAAGGCGCTGTCGAGGTTGCGACCGGCGACGATCTCGAAGCTGCCTTGTTGACCCCCGGCATGATCGGGATCGTCGATGCGGGCCAGATCGATGAATTGTTGATCATTGCCGATGGCGCATCGCAGGATCTTTCGGCATCGGTAGTGCGCGGATCGCCGCAATTCATGAAGGAAGCGCCCGCGCCGGGATCTGCGACACCCACTGCGCCCGATCTCTCGCAAGGCGGCACCACCGGTGCCAGCTCCGCCGCACCCGGCGGCGGCGTGACGAACGCTGCGGTTCGGAAGACGGCGGCGGCCTCCGGGCAGGTATCAACGATTACGCCGATAAATTTCCTGGATGACCAAGTTGTTGGCGGAACAAGCGGTGCGGCTGGCAGTGAAGGCGGCGTGTTCGACAATTCGAACGCGGCCGCGAATGTGATCGAAGCGCTATTTCGCAACGAAAACAATGCAAACGGCGGTGAATCAGGCAATAATGGCTCCTCGTCCGGGGAGACCGGAGAAGACTCTGACGATCAAGACACTCAGTCCGGCCCCGAGCCCGAGCCTGAACCCGAGCCCGAGCCTCAGCCTCAGCCTGAGCCCGAGCCTGATAACGGTGACAACAACGAGGAAGGCGGCGAGAGCGGTGAGGGTAGTGGTGACGACGACGGCAATGACGACGATGGCGACGATGATGGAGGTGACGAGGACGAAGAGGGCGACGAAGGCGACAAAAGTGGCGAAGGCAGCGGCGATGTAGGTGGCGGCTCAGGCGACGATGACGAAGATGACGAAGATGACGATGATGGCGGCGAAGGCGGTGACGACGACGACGACGACGGCAATGACGACGATGACAAGGACAAGGGCAAAGACGACAAAGATAAGGGCGGCAAGGGCGACGATGACGATGATGGCGGCGAAGGCGGCGAAGGCGGTGACGACGACGATAATGATGATGACAAAGACAAGGGCAAAGACGACAAAGATAAGGGCGGCAAGGGCGACGACGACAACGATGATGACGGCGAAGGCGGCGAAGGCGGTGACGACGACGACGATAATGATGATGACAAAGACAAGGGCAAAGGCAAAGACGACAAAGATAAAGGCGGCAAGGGCGACGATGACGACGATGACGACGATGACCAAGATGGCGGCGAAGGCGGTTACAACGACGATGACAAGGACAAGGACAAGGGCAAAGGCAAAGACGACAAAGATAAGGGCGGCAAGGGCGACGACGACGACGATGATGATGGCGGCGAAAGCGGCGAAGGCGGCGAAGGCGATGACGACGACGACGACGACAAGGACGACGATGACAAGGACAAGGGCAAGGGCGACAAGGGAACCGGCAACAACGAATCCGGCAGCGACGACGGCATTGCCGGTGTAGAAGTTGGTCCGGGCGGCGCGGTATCTGTAATGAACGATCCGATTATTGCTTTGCCAGTCAACGATGGCGGAACGCCCGAACCTGCACCGCCGCTGACAATCGAAAACAACGGTCTTTGTGTGGTTGTCAACTGCCTCTCACTTGGCGTTGAATTGGCGCCATCAGCCACCGACGGTGGAGGAATCAATGTGGGCGCCGATCTGGGTCTGACAGGAATGGTTGGTCAGGGTAGCGGAGTTGCGCCTGCTATGCTTGCCGGCTCCGGCTCGCCTGCGACAACCGCCGAACCGGCCATCCCTGCCGAACCCACCACGCCCCCAGACTCAATAAATCTGACTGGCGACGATGGCGGTGTCGGTGCTCAGTTTACAGAAGTCGAAGTTGAAGTTGCAGCCGGAGGTGATGTGGAAATAGACGTCGGCGGCGTTCTAGGCGAGCTGAGTGGTGGCGATGACGATGGCAACAACGGTCCCGGCAATGACGACAGCGGAGACGACGAAACCAACCCGATGCGAGGCAATGGCCGGGGTCCGATCCTCCTTCCCTGAACACTTGTCCTTCCCCCTCGCCAGACCGAGGCCACTAACAAACCCAGAATTAAGGCTTTTCAGTTACCGCTCATGCCTTCGCGAGCTGATGGTCGCGGTGCCGGCCCGCAATCGCGGGCTCTGACAAGCAAGAGGAACAGCGCCCGTGTGGTTTACGAAAGTCTCTCGCGCCACGCGTGATACGCAGATCGCCAGCGCTGCCTTTCTTGCAGCGGTCACTCTTGCCATCGTATTCAGTCTTTCGGGAATGTCCGCCAGTCTGGAACACGCATTGCGCGACGCGCGCAACACAATGCGGATCGCGCCTGCCACTGGCGAGATCGTGATCGTGGAGATCGACGGGCGCTCGCTTCAGGAATTGCCACAATGGCCGTGGCCGCGCGGACTTTACGCCGATGCCATCACCCGGCTCGATCAGTTGGGGGCGGCTCAGATAGCCTTCGATGTGGAGTTTTCGGCAAGCTCCGATCCCGTTGAGGATGCTCGCATGGCGTTGGCGCTGGCAAAAATTGATCAGCCCACGATCCTGCCGACCTTTCGTCAGCAGAACCGCGCCGGTGACAAGGTCGTGATCAGCGAATCCCTTCCACTCGAACAATTTCGCGAGAACGTATTCCTTGCCTCCGTGAACGTGCAGGCCGCGCCCGATGGGCGGATCGAACACTATTATTATGGCGAAACCACCAATGGCACGCCGCGCCCCTCGCTTGCCAATATGCTGGCTCACACCGGGGGGGAGGTGGACACGAGCTTTCGCATTGACCCCGCGATCGATCCCGCGACCATACCGCGCATTTCGTTCGTCGACCTGATCGACGGGCGGGTCACGCGTGAACAGATTGCGGGCAAGCAGATGGTGTTCGGCAATACCGCGATCGAATTGGGGGATCGTTACCCCACCGCTTTGTTCGGCGTGCAACCGGGCGTGATCGTCCACGTCCAAGCCGCCGAAACGCTGATCCAGTCGCGGGTCCGGGCTGATGCACCTGGACCGGTGATGCTGGCGCTGGCCGCAATCCTGCTTGGTGGCATATTGCTGGCCCGCGGCCGCAGCGTGGCGATGCGCTGGTGGATGCAACATTATATGGTTGCCGGTGTAAGCGCGGGATTGTTGCTTGCTGGCGCACTGGCACTGGATCAGGTTTCGCTGATCTATCTGCCACTAAGCGGCCCGTTGGTGTTTCTCGGATTGTTTGTTGTCGCGTGCAGCGCACTGGAAATGATCGCAAAACTTGAAGAGGAACGGCTGACCGATACCGCTTCGGGCCTGCCGAATGCTCGGGCGATGCACAAAGCGCTGATGCGCAAGACGGACAGGCATGTCGCCGCAGCCCGGATTGCCGATTTCGCGGAACTCACCGCAATGCTGACCGCGGCAGAGCAGGCGGAAATGGACAGGGCGATCGCCCGGCGAATATCGGTCCTGGCGGGTGATGGCGAGGTTTACCGTATGGGCGCTGGCGTATTTGCCTGGTTCATCACAGACGAGATGGCAGCGAACGGGTTCGAACGCGCGGACGAAGTGTTCGGAACGGCGCGTGCGCTTTTCAATGCGCCAATTGAGGTGAGCGCAGAACGTTTGCGTGTCGCCAGCCATTTTGGCACCGCGCATGGCAATATCGAGCACGCCGTTGATGCCTCGGAACTGGCGCGCAAACGCGGACTTGGCTGGTCGGGCAATGCGGGTGCGCTGCATGAAGATGCGCAATATCGCCAGCGCCTGCTGGGTGAACTCGACGATGCGCTGGAAAATGGCGCGCTGTCGGTCGTGTTCCAGCCAAAGCTGGCGATGGCCAAGGGCATAATTGGCGGGGGGGAGTGTCTGGTGCGCTGGAACAGCCCGAGGCTGGGCGTCATATCTCCTGCCGATTTCATCCCGATTCTGGAGGAAAAAAACCGTATCAGCGACCTGACGCTGTTCGTCCTGCGCGAGGCAATGCGCCGCCAGCGCGAGGCCGCCAAAGCCGGTCACGCAATCAACCTTGCGGTCAACATCTCGGCCCAGTTGCTCAGCGATGAAAGCTTTGTCGCGGTGCTGGTCGACGAGTTTGTCCGGTTTGGCCGTCCCGATGCAGGCGGCATCACGCTGGAGGTCACCGAAAGCGCTCCTTTACAGGATTCCACCTCTGCACGCGAGGCGCTGACGCGGATGCGCGAAGTTGGCGCGCGTATCTCCATTGACGATTATGGCACGGGGCAGGCGACGCTGAACTATCTTCAGGGCTTCCCCGCACAGGAGATCAAGCTAGATCAAAGCTTCATTCGCGATCTGGTCAGCGATCGCAAGGATCAGATCATGGTCCAGTCCACCATTGACCTTGCGCATGCTTTGGGATTTGAGATCGTGGCCGAAGGCGTCGAAACGCAAGAGGCGCTGGCCGTGCTCGCCAAACTCGGCTGCGACTGTGCGCAGGGATGGCACATCGGCAAACCTATGGCTTGGGAAGATTTTGCAGCGGTTCTGGATGCCAGAAGCGAGTCGGTCCCGGCTAAGGCCCGCGCGGGCAGGGCGGCCTGAACTTCGCAGGCGTCGCCGAGAAGCACAGGCCCATATGAAAAGAGGCGCGAGGATGGCAATCGTGCCCCTCGCGCCTCTTGTTTTCTGCACTTGTCAAAAGTGGGAAGCGATTACATCCGCGCAGTCAGACCCAGGAAGAAATACGTACCCACCGGGCTGACCGGATAGGCCTGCTCCGTCACAAACGGCTGGCGGTCGAAGATGTTGTTCACCCCGCCATAGACATTGAATGCGTCATTCACTTCATAACTAAACGAGATATCGTGAATGAAGGCGTCGCTGGCGATGCCGTTTTCGCGGGTGAACTGGAACGTGGGACCATCGCCCACCGCCTCGATTTCAACCGAACGCAGACCCTGTGCGTCAAGGTAGGTGACGCCATAGGTGAGGCTCAGCCCCTCCCATGCCCAGGTCAGCGATCCGCGACCGGCCCATTCGGGACGCTGCAATTCGCCAAGTTCCGGATCGACCAGCGTGAGGTCGGTCGGATCGAAAAAGTCGTTCAGCTTTTCAACCCAGGTACCGCTGCCCTGCAGGGTAAAGCGGTGATCGCCCAGATCGAAGCGATAGGCCGCCGATGCTTCGATCCCCGAAGTTTCCTGCCGCGCAAAGTTCTCTGACCGCTGGCGCAGGAAGCGAAACCCGCCATTGTCCGTGCGGCGATCGACATTGCTGCAGAACACGTTGTCGATGGTGGCCGAATCCACGCAATTGTCGACGATATCCTGCGCGCCAACCGGATTGATCGCGTCTTCCAGCTCGATATTGTAGTAATCGACGCTCAGCACGAACCCCGGAAAAAAGGTTGGAGTGAACTGTGTGCCGACCGTCCAGGTAGTCGCTGTTTCTTCCGTCAGGTTCGGGTTGCCTCCGATCGACCCGGAGAATCGGGCAGTCAGCGGATCGACATAAGCATAGCTGCCGGTGCCCAATGTGGGATCGACCCCAAGCTGAGCGAAGATCGCTTCGCAATTGCGCTGTCGCAGGGCGGGGTCCTGCGCCGTTGCGAGTTCTGCCTGATCGCACGGATCGATCGGGCGGAAGGTTGCCCCCTGCGCCGGGCTGAACAGCTCGGAGATATTCGGAGCCCGAATGGCGCTGGCATAGGTGCCACGGAAAAGGATATCATCGCTGGGCGCCCAGATTCCGCCGACGTTCCAGGTGAAGGTCGTACCGACAGTAGTGTAATCGGAGTACCGCGCAGCAGCTTCCAATTCGAGCGTTCTGGCAAACGGTACGTCTGCCAGCAGCGGCAGGCGGATTTCGCCGAACAGTTCATAAACGGTGAATTCGCCGCCTTCGTTGTTTACTGTCTGATCGGGGTCGAACACCAGCGAGTTGGCCGCTGTCGGCAGATCGCGGATCAGGTCGCCCTGATTGGCGTCGGGTGTCGTAACCGGGATGATCCCCAAAACGAGAGGGTCGAAGGCGGAGCGGCTGATTTCTTCACGGAATTCAAAACCAGTAACAAAGCCGATGGGGCCGCCCGGCAATTCCAGAAACGCGCCGGTATCGCCTGCGAAGATCGCGCTAAACACCATCTGTTCCAGCTCGAACCGATCGACTGTGGTGGCCGTGATGAAGTCAATCGCTTCCTGGCTGATCGCGCCCACGCCGCCCAAGACGTTGGCAGGACGGCACTGGCCATCGCCGGGGTTAAAGCTGAAGAAGCCCGGATCGCCTACCGGAATGCCAAACGGCGTGGTGGCTGGTGCAGTGGGGTCAATATCCGAACGGCAGATCGTCTGGCCCGTGGCCGGGTCTCTCACCGCGTCGATGGCGGCAAAAAAGCGGTCCGTGATAACGCTGTTGTTATCGATCGAGGTGCGGTTGGACGTGCCGTAATTCGCCGATATCTCATAGTTGAAATGCGGCGTGATGTCGCCCCGCAGACCGGCGACAAAGCGATAGGTTTCGTACTCTTCACGGTCACGGTTGGGGCCAAGATCGGCAGGGTCGCGGGTGAGGTAAAGTCCTTCTTCCACACCGTCGCCGAAGAACAGCGGCGCGACGAACTCCCGAAGGTCGCCAGTGATGAAGGGGTTGTCTGCGCGGATTGTCAGCAGATCGTAGAACGTGTTGGGCTGGGTCTGGAATTCAGCCGAGCTTGATACATATTTGCCTTCGAAGAAGAACTCCGCCTCGCTTGAAAACTCGTAGGTGAAATTGGCGTTGACCGACCAACGCTCGGTTTCCGGGATCAGCGAATTGGTGTTGAACTCGTTAGGAATGCCATCGCCGCCGAATTGGTTGAATATGCCGGTTACAAGCCCGTCCTGATATACGCTGAGCGAGCCATCGGCATTGATGACGGCGCAACCGCCCGCAAGGCCAAATGCGCCGTCGTTGAAGGTGGAGTTGTATCCGACCGAGCTTTCGAGGCAGTCTGCGATGCCGTTGTTGTTGATATCGGGACCATCGCTGAGGCCGATATCGCCGGGAGCCACGATGCCGCCAGCCGCGGAAAGGGAGAACCTCGGATCGGGTGCGAAAAAGCGTGTGGTCGCATTCGCTGCGCGGTTTATCAGCGCCTGTTCTGCCGCGGTGGGAGTGAATGCAAAGCCCTCCGTCGGAATCAGCGATCCGGGCGGCAGGCCGTTGAAATTGGGAGTGTTGGAACCGCGATCACCAGTCTGGAACCTCAGCGCCGGGTTGGGCTGATCGTCGAAATTGCCGTTGTTGCGGGAAAATGCGCGGTCGCCGATCTGGATTTCGTCGGCCTTGGCGTATTCTCCGGTAACAACGAAATTGCCGCGACCATCGGCAAAATTCGTGCCCCAGGTAAGGTCGCCATTGATGCGGAAAGCGTCGCCATCGGCGCTGATGCCGGTCTGGATGTTGCCTTCAAATCCCTCGAAGTCCTCCTTCAGCACGAAGTTGACAACGCCGGTCACGGCGTCCGCACCATAGATTGACGACGCCCCGCCGGTCAGGGTTTCGACGCGGTCGATCAGCGCGGTCGGGATCGAGTTGATATCGACTGCCTGCTCACCGGGTACGCCCGAGACGTGACGGCGACCGTTGACGAGCACCAGCGTGCGGTTGGCACCAAGGCCGCGCAGGTTCAAGGTCGATTGACCCACACCCAGCGATCCGGAAAAAATGCCGTCAATCGACCCCTCGGTCGAAGTTGAGGTCGACAGGGCCGGAATATCGCGCAGAGTGTCCACCACATCGACCGTGCCAGCCCGTTTCAGTTCTTCCGCAGTGATCGAAATGACCGGAGCGGGCGCGCCGATATTGGGATCGCGGCCGATGCGCGAACCCGTCACGATGATGACTTCCTGATCTTCTGCCTCGGGCGCACTGTCCTGTTGAGGCGCGGTTTGCGCGTGTGCAGGGGTGGCGAAAGTACTGGCAGCTGCCAGCAAAAGGGTGTGACGAGAAAATCTGTATGTGCGCATGTGCGGCCCCTGAGATATGTTTTGCGCGCACGGTATCCGGGAACGTTTAGCGACCCATTCATGACGCGACATGGCGTACTAGCTTGCTGCAATGCAACATGGTGTCAAGCGAGTTTCATCACATTGTAAGGAGACTGACCAAATCTGTATTATATTGTTGCAAATATGTCAGTGTGGGTGAAGCTTTGCTAACCGGCAGCACATGTTCGGATAGGCGAAGTAGATTGGGTTCGAGCAGCGAGCACGTATCGTTCTGAGCCCATACTCATACAGACTGGTAAGGTGGGCTATTGCCGGGTAGGCACTGTTCTGGTCGCACTGTTCAGGGAGCGGTGGTGATTTCGCAATGGCAGAAGACACCGATTTAGGCGCGGGAGATGACATTGCGCGTGCGCGACTGTTCTTCAGCTACACTCGTACGGAAATCGAACCCGCACGGCGGGTCATCGACCTGCTGGAAAACGCCGGATTCGAGGTTTGGTGGGATGGCCTGCTGGATGGCGGGGTCAACTATCTCGCCACTACCGAAGCTGCGCTGGAAAACGCCGATTGCGTGGTCGTCCTGTGGTCAAAGGCCTCTGTCGAATCTGCTTGGGTGCGCGATGAGGCACAGCGCGGACGCGAACGCGGTTGCCTTGTCCCGCTCTCGCTGGATGGGACGATCGCGCCCCTAGGGTTCCGGCAGATTCAACTGCTCGATATCAGTGGATGGAACGGGACGCCCGGCGCGCTGGAGGCGCAACGCATTGTTGCAGCGGTAAGGAGGCAGGCATGCGCCGACGGTGCCGAAGTGGCCACTCCCTTGCCAGCACGAAGCGTGATCTCCGCCGATGAAGCACCTCCTGCTTTCGGAATATCGCGTCGCAATTTGGCGATGGGCGGGATCGCTGTGCTGGGTGGTGCGGGACTGGCAGTCTCGTGGCAGGCCGGACTGCTGGGATCGCAGTCGGGCGATGTCATTTCCATGGCGGTCCTGCCTTTTGCGAACCTGACAGGAGACACGGAACAGGGGTGGTTTTCCGATGGCCTCTCCAACGAAGTGCGTCTTGCGCTGGCCCGCAATCCGCGCCTTCAGGTTAGCGCCCCGACATCGTCCAGGGCGGTGAACGCGGACGATGATTTCGCCATCGGACGCACGCTGGGTGTGCGGTATATCCTGCGCGGCACCGTGCAGAAGGCCGCCGAAACGGTGCGCATCTCGGTTGAGCTTGTTGAGATCAGCGGCGGGGTTATCGCCTGGCTCGAACAGTTCGACCGGACATTTTCGGACATCCTGGCACTGCAATCGGAGATCGCGGAGAAGGTGGCGGTCTCGCTGGTTTCGCAAATCGTGCCTGACAGGGAAGTGCGTCAGAGCATTGAGGCACAGCAAGGGGTGGGCGAGACGGAAAATGTTCTTGCTTATGAAGCCTATCTGCGCGGCTTTTCCTTTTATGATTTAGCCGCCGGGGTGGACAGCGACCGCGCCGCGTTGAGCCAGTTCGACGCGGCGATCAAGGCCGATCCCGAATATGCTGCAGCCCATGCCATGCGCGCCACGATGTTGGCGGCGATTGCCAACGCGACATCGGAGAAGGGGGAGGTTTCCGATTTCTACACTCAGTCGATAGCATCTGCGGAGCGCGCCATTGCACTGGCCCCAAATTTGGCGCGCGGGCACATGGCGCTGGGCTTTGCATTGAACAATGGACGTTTCGACCGGGCAGGGGCCTATGTACATTACAAGAAGGCTGAACAACTGGCCCCCGGCGACGCCGATACCTTGCGCTCGATTGCAATCTTCTATGCGTATGGCGCACAGCAGGCGCTGGGAACGCAGATAATCGACAAGGTGCTGGGGCTCGATCCGCTTAATGCCCGCGCCTACTTATCGGCCGGTTTCATCGCATTGTTTGCGCGCGATTATTCCGTCGCTATCGATCGGATGCGGGAAGCGCTGAAGTTGAATGAGGAAATGGTCAGCGCACATTACGTGATTGCAACGGCGCAATTGATGGAAGGCAACACCGCAGGAGCGCTGGCATCGTTCGAAGCGGAACCGGTCAGGATTTTCAGTCTGGTAGGGATCGCGATTTGTCAGCAAAAGCTGGGTGACACTGCCGCCGCGCAGGCTGCGCTGGAAGCTATCATGCGCGAATATGGCGAAACCAGCCTGTATCAGCAGGCGCAAATCCACGCCCAATGGAACAAGTCGGAACAGGCGTTGACTTTGCTGGCCCGCGCGTTCGACGAGGGCGATCCGGGGGTTTTGCTGGCTCCGAACGATCCGCTGCTCGATCCGTTGCGCGGCAATCCGGTGCTTGACCGATTGCTTTTGCGGCTGGCCTCATGATAGCTCTTTTGCGGGGGGCCTGTCTCGGGCTTGCCGAGTTCGAAGGGGAAGTATCGATGAAAAATACAGCAACCATCATAATGATGAGCAGCGCAGCGCTGGCTCTGACCGCATGTGGCGACCCAAAGCCGACTGCATCGGAAGAAACCGTAGACGCGGTGGAAGCTCCGCCAGCGGGCGAAATGGGCGAGGAAGGCGAAGATGGCGCCATGATGCCCGAAGCAACCGGCGAAGCGGTAGAAGCCGAAGCCGAGGACGAACTGGGCGGCACCAGCAACCCCATCAGGCCGAGCGCAAATGAAGAAGTCGCCGAATAAGCCCTTTTGAAATTCGAAAAAAACGCCGGTCTCGCCTCAAAGGGACGAGGCCGGCGTTACTCTTTCCCTGTCAGCGTTCTGCCCGCATCGTCCGGTCGATCCATTCGCGCGCACGACCAACGCGGGTGTATCGGCTGGGATCGCCCTTGCCCCCGCATTTGCGGTCTGCGGCCTTGGGGCCCGCGCTGACCACACCGATCACCTTGGGCCGCTTGTCTCCATCGTTATAATAGATCAATGGCCCGCCACTGTCCCCGTCGCAGGCCTGCTGGCCGTTGACGCCGACTGCACACAATTGCGCATGGAGAAGCGCGCCCTGCAATTTTGTAAGGCGCGTGCAGGTATCAAGATCCTGAAGCGACAACTTCCCGCTCAACAATTGATCAGAGGATGTGCTGTTGTTCGCCTCTGTCCAGCCCCAGCCATAGGCATAGGCGGTCATCCCGTCGGATATCGAGCGCTCGTTCACTGACAGGGGATCAAGTGCGATCTTGCGGTAAGGGTAAACTCTGCCCTCACGCACCGGCCTGCTTGCGTCGTATTTCACCAGCGCGATATCAAACACGTATCCGCGCAGGGAATAGAACGGATGCTCGAAAATTTCCAGAATGGGATAGCTCAGCCCCTCCTTCGCGCGCGGGTTGGAAACGCCCAGCCGCACGCGGTAGCCGGGAAAAGTCCTAAGCTCGCGACCCTCGTCATTCAGACAATGCGCGGCGGTGAGGATCCAGCCCTGTTCAATCAAAGCACCGCCGCACAGCACCCGGTCTGCCGGGCTCAAACGATTGTTCCCGATCCGCTCAGGCCGCCACAGCAAGGCCTGCCACGGCGCATCGCCGGGGCGTACCCGGTCCCCATTGATCATTCGAGGTGCCCATCCGGAGCACAAAAAGTCGGTGAAGCTCTTGCCCCGGAAAATAACGGTCACAGGCGGGCAGGCTCTAACCGGTTCGGCATCGGCAGAAGGCTCTTGATCGGGCAACCGTGTTTCCTCACCCACTGGTGGGGTGAACTGTGAACCCGCTGTCGGGATCGGAACATGGGGATCGTTCAAAGCGATCTCATCAATTCTCCTGCATGCGCTCGCCCAATCCTGATTGCACAGATCGACGTAAATCGCATTGGCGCGCGGCTGATCGAGAACGGTCGCTTCGCCGTTTTCCAGTTCCTGGGCGAGGCTGTAGCACGCCGTTCGATCGCGCAGATCGCAACCGCGCTCCAACAGCTGAAATCGGGTAATTTCGATCGGCATTGCGGACGATGCATCGCCTGCTTCAGGCTCAACGAATGAGGTTGGGACACTGTTGGCTGCAGGCTCGCACGCCTGCGCCTGACCGCTTAGGCAGGCGATTTGTAGCAATTGTATGGCGCGGCCATAGTCGATGAACGAGGGGAGACCATAGAGATTGTTCAAGGCGAGCGTCACGCAGGCTGCTTGCACGCCTCTCCGGCATCGCTGATCCAGCGCGGGAGTTGCGCGCAGCGCGCTCGCCCTGTCGCAGTTCGCTGTGGATAGCGCGCAGGCCTTGTCGAACGCGGCTTGCGCAAATTCCAGGTTGCGCGGCACTCCCTTGCCCGCGAACGCCATCTCGCCAACTTCATCGCACCACCAAGCGCCATAGTGCCGCACAGCGTTGCAGGCGTTGCGGAGAGTTTGTGCGCGCAGCGGCTGGTCAGGATGCGCCGGGGGGTCTGGATCGATGTTGAGCAATGCCTCGCACGCCTTCACATCGTCAGCCTTGCATTCGCCATCCAGCAGCCTCAGCGCCTCGCCCGTGTCGGCACCGCTGCCAGCGTTCAGCAGCAAAAGTGAGCCAAGCTCGCGGCAGGCAGACCCTTCGCCTCTGGCACAGAGATCGCGCAACAGTGCCACCGCGCGGCCCGGCCCGGCGGGATCAACGGGATCGCTGGCGATAGCGACCGCCGATTGCGCGCATCCTTCGGGTGAACCCAGGCGGCAGGCCCGGTCAAACAGTGCCTTGGCATCTGTCGCGGCGGACTCATCCATGCCAATTCTGGCAAGCATTCCGAGGCGGGTGCAGCCATCGCCAAACCCACCATCGCACGCCTGAGTGTAAAGAACCGCCGCAACAGGGCGGACTTGCTCCCTTCCGGCACCCAATTCATATGCCTCGCCCAGCGCAGTACAGGCGGCGAGGTCGCCTACGTCACAGCCGGCTTGCGCCGCGTCAGCCGCCCGCACTTCTTCTGCCTGCCGCTTGACCGGTTTATCGCGTGAAGCCTGCACAGTCATGATGGGAGAATATACGCGGTAATCGTAATCGTCGGGGTTGGGCCAATGCGGGCTCGGTCCACCCGGCTCCTGTGCTTGGGCAGAGTCCAGAGCTGCGACGAGGGCGCCGATAACGGCGAAAACCATAAATAAGACGGTAAAAAGTCTCGCGATGCGCACAGTCATCCCCTCGCAACAAGACCCGGCAATGAGCCTGCCTTACGCGGTGCAACGGTGTCAAGCCGGGGATCGTAAGCGCGGCAATCGCTTGTGCTGAAAGACACCACGTGATTAAGGGTAGTGCGTGCAGGGGCGAACGCTCAGGCATCAGGGGCGCGTGTGACAGGTGGTTGGGGGGCGAAAGACACAGCGATATGAGCGCAAGCCCCACCACGCACTGGCTCCCGCATTTCGCGCTCGGGATTACCGGCCATCGGATCGATAACGCCGCCTTCATCGGCAACGTTGCAGCGGTAACGGATGCGCTGTCTGCACTGTTCGATACGATCGACCAGATGTGCGACGACGCAACCGTGGAGGACCGCCACGACAGCGCCGATCATCGACCCCGCGTGCGATTGCACAACCTGCTGGCCAACGGGGTGGACGAGATCGCGGCGAACGCTGCGCTTGGCCGCGGTTGGTCGCTCGTCGCGCCGCTGCCGTTTGGGCCGGACCTGAATTGCGCGATCAATTCAGGCGCGGACACGCTCGAGGATTTTGAAGCGGTATGCGAAGGCCGGACCGCGAACAATGCCCAGGTGGATGCCCGCGCCAGGGCAATCCGCACGCTGGAGGATAAAGCCAGCGTGTTCGCCATTGCCGATCGCGACGATGCCATTCGCGCACTGGTGCGGGCGCGGCTGGCGGACCCGGCAGACGATCGTATCAATGCCCGACTTGCTGCATTGTATGCGATAAACACCGCGCTTGCCGGGCGGGTGATGCTGGAACGCAGCGATTTGTTGATCGCGGTGTGGGATGGCGAGACGACCGACGTCGCCGGAGGTACCGGCCACACTCTTAAAACCGCGCTCGAACTGGGGACGCCGGTGCTGATCATGCACCCAGCCTGCCCGGATGACTGGACTGTCTGCACCCTTCCCGAAGAACTGGCCCGGATCGATCTTTGTGCAGATCAGGGGCTGGCACGGGAGCGGCTGGGCGCGCTGGTAAAGTCCGCGCTGGCTTCGGTGCGACAGGATCGGCTGATGATAGATCGCGAAAGATGGCGACCGAAAGCCGGCTTTGGCCTTGGGCTTTATCGCCGGATCGAGCGGTTTTTTGGCGGCCGATCGACCCGTTCCGGCACCGTTAGCTCCCGGTACGAAGCACCCGAGGCAATAGCGCAAGGCAGCGCGGCCAATACCCGTGCAGCAGCGCGGGTCGCGGTTGATGCTGCGCGCCCGGTAGGGCAGGATACCCCGGACTGGACCCTGACCACATTGGTTGAGCGGGTTCTGCCAACCTTCGCTTGGGCTGACGGCGTATCGAGCCGCCTCGCCGACGCCTATCGCAGCGGCATGTCGTTGAATTTCCTCCTTTCGGCGCTGGCGATCATTGCGGGCGCGGCGTATCTTCCGCTCGATCTCGCGCAGTACAAATGGGTTTTTGCCTCGGTGGAATTCCTGTTGCTGCTCGCAATTCTGGTCGTAACCTTTGCCGGATATCGCCGCGCTTGGCACCGCCGCTGGTTCGAGACGCGGCGATTGGCTGAATATCTCCGATTGTCACAGGGGTTGCTGCTCATGGGAGTTGCACGCCCGATTGGCCGCTGGCCACGCAGCGAACGTGGCGAATGGCCCGAACGGTTCGCCCGCGATGCGTTGCGCGATGCGGGGCTGCCCAACGTGATTGTCGACCGGTCCTATGTCCGATCCGTGCTGAGCGGTGTGATCCTGCCGCATATCAAAAGCCAGCGCGGCTATCATGTGGCCAAGGCCAGGCAGCTACAAACAGCCCACCACCGGATCGACCGCGCGGCAGAGGTGTGTTTCATCGCTGCCATCGTTTCAGTAACCGCCTATCTCCTGCTGGAACTCGGCGCGCTAACCGGGATCGTGCCCTTGGGCCTCCCTTATTCGGTAGCCAAGACCTTTACCTTTCTTGGAGTGGCCTTCCCGACGCTGGGCGCGAACCTTGCCGGGTTACGATATTTCGGGGACTTTGACCGGTTTGCCGCGATTTCTCGCGCCACGGCATCGCAGCTCGATGCTATCGAGACTCGGGTTGAATTGCTGCTCGCGAGTGATCCCGAACGTCTTACCTATGGCGCGGCTAGCGAACTGGTGCGTAACTTCGAACAGATCGTGGTGGGTGAAATCGAAGGCTGGCAGGCGGTGTTCGGATCCAAGCACATCAGCCTCCCGGCATGAGGCGATGGTGCATCCGGCCATTCCTGATGGTTTTTCCTTAGGCGCAATCGAGTTGCGCCTTAAACTGGCATCTAGCCGTCCCGACGAATGCAAAGGAGCTTCCTGTGGCCGCCCGTCCCCCTGTACAGCAAAATGAAGACATCCGCTTTTTGGGAAGGCTGCTTGGCGATGTGATCCGCGATCAGGGCGGCGACCGTCTGTTTGAACGGACCGAACACATCCGGCAGGCCAGCATCAATCGCCATCGCGGTGGTGAATTAGTGGATCTGGAACTGGACGCACTTTCGCTTGATGAGACGCTCGCCTTTGTGCGCGGGTTCGGGCTGTTTTCGATGCTCGCCAATCTGGCCGAGGACCGTGACGGGATCATGATGAGCGCCGGTACTGATCTGGCCGGCGCGATTACCCGTCTCGAAGAGCATGGCGTGGACAAGGCCGCGATTGCGCAATTGCTGGACGAGGCATTGATCGTGCCGGTCCTGACGGCGCACCCGACCGAAGTGCGCCGCAAGAGCGTGATCGACCACCGCACCCGCATCGCGGATCTGATGAAGCTGCGCGACACCGGCGCGAGCGCGACCGAGCAGGGCGACGATATCGAAGCGGCAATCGCGCGCCAGATCGCGCTGTTGTGGCGCACCCGCACCCTTCGGCGTGACCGGCTTTACGTGACCGACGAGGTCGACAACGCGCTGGACATTATGCGCAGCGTATTTCTGCCGGTCTTGCCGAGCCTCTATCAGCAATGGGAAGAGGCTCTGGGACAGCGCCCGGCAAGCTTCCTTCGCTTGGGCAGTTGGATCGGTGGTGACAGGGATGGCAACCCGTATGTCACCGATGCCTCGCTTGAATACGCGCTTGGCCACGGGGCCGAGGTGGTGCTGGGCCACTATCTTGATACCCTGCACCATCTGGGTGCGGAACTTTCCATTTCCAGCGAGCTTGGCGCGATCGACCCCGCCATAGATGCTCTGGCCGAGGCCAGCGGCGATACCTCTCCGCACCGTCAGGACGAACCCTATCGCCGCGCGCTGATCGGGCTGTATGGCCGGGTGGCGGCGACCTATCACGAACTGACGGGCAAGGAACCGGCGCGCGCGGCACTATCAGTGATGCCCCCCTATACCCAGCCAAGCGAGTTCCAGGACGATCTGCGCGTGATCGCTCGGTCACTGGAGATGCTGGGTGGGGAAACCTTTGCCAGCAGCGGGGCGCTGGCGCGTCTGATCCGTTCGGTGCGGACCTTCGGCTTTCACCTTGCAACTCTGGACCTGCGCCAGAACAGCGCTGTGCACGAACGCGTTATCGCGGAATTGCTGAATGTCGCAGGGGTCAATCCCGATTATCTTTCTCTGGATGAGGCCGCGCGCGTCGAAACACTCCGGACCGAATTGCGCGGGGCGCGTCCGCTGCGAACGCCGTGGCAAAGCTATTCGGAGGAAACCGAGCGGGAATTGGCTATCGTCGCGGCTGCGGCCAGCGCGCACGCACGGTTCGGCCCGGATTGTATCACGCAATATGTGGTGTCGATGGCGGAAACGGTGTCCGACCTGCTCGAAGTGTTCGTGCTGCTGCGCGAAGTCGGCCTCTATCGGCATGGAGAAAGTCCCGAATGCCCGATTATGCCTGTCCCGCTGTTTGAGACAATCGGCGATCTTGAAAACGCGCCTGATGTGATGCGCGCCTATTTTGACCTTCCCGAAATCGCCGCCTTGTCCACCAAGCGCGGGCATCAGGAGGTGATGATCGGGTATTCCGATTCGAACAAGGATGGCGGCTATCTCACGTCCAGCTGGATGCTCGCGCGCGCGAGCGATGCGCTTGCCCCGGTGTTTGCGCGCGCGGGGGTGACGATGCAGCTCTTTCACGGACGCGGCGGATCGGTGGGGCGGGGCGGCGGTTCTGCGTTTGATGCCATTCGCGGCCAACCGCGCGGTACGGTCAACGGCCGCATCCGCATCACCGAACAGGGCGAGGTTATCGCTGCCAAATTCGGCAGCATCGAAACCGCCGCCACCAATCTGGAAGCTATGGCGAGCGCAACGCTGCTCGCCACTCTCGAACCCGAGCGCATCGACTCCGCCGATCACAAGCGTTTCACCGCTGCGATGGATGAAATCTCCGCAACCGCGTTCAAGGCCTATCGCGATCTGGTGTATGGCACATCCGGGTTTGTCGAAGCGTTTCGTCAGATGACCCCGATTGCCGAGATCGCAACGCTCAAGATCGGATCGCGCCCCGCCAGTCGCAAGGCCTCCCACAGGATCGAGGATTTGCGCGCCATTCCGTGGGTATTTTCATGGAGTCAGGCACGCGTGATGCTGCCGGGCTGGTACGGGGTCGGCCATGCATTCAGTGCATTTAAAGACAAGGGTCTGCTGCGCGCGATGGCGCAGGAATGGCCGTTCTTTCGCAATGTGCTGGGCAATCTGGAGATGGTGCTCGCCAAATCGGACATAGCAATCGCGCGTGAATATTCCGGTCTGATTGAGGATCCCGCGCTGGCAACCCGGGTGTTCGACGCGATCGAAAGCGGTTGGCAGATGACGCAAAGCGCATTGCTGGACGTGACACAGCAATCGTTCCTGCTGGAAAAATCGCCCAAGCTCGATGCCTCTATCCGGCTGCGGCTGCCCTATATAGAACCGCTGAACCTGCTCCAGCTGGAATTGCTGCGCCGCCACCGCAGTGGCGAGAGCGACGAGCGCATCGCAAAAGGTATCCAGCTGTCCATCAACGCCATCGCCACCGCCCTGCGCAACAGCGGGTAGCGAAGCGGGAACACTTATTACACAAAGCAAGGTAGTGATGATGTTCTACCGTGCAGTTCGCAGCATGAAGGTCACCGGCGGGCATCCTCCGCGTTGCGTTTGGCCCGCCAATTCAAACCCCTGTCGTTGGTAGAACGCGATGTTTCGAGGGTTCGGGGTTTCAAGATAGGCGGGTAGGCCAGCGGCATCGACAGCCTTCAGGCAGAGCTGCAATAGAGCGCTACCGACGCCGCGCGACTGCCATACCGGATCTGTGCCGAACCACGGCAGATACCAATGGTCGAAAATCGGGTGAGCTGCTTCCATGTCGGCGAACACGGCAAACAGGTCTTCGTGCTGGCCGCTTGCCACCGTGTCGATGGCGCAACGCTCGATCGCCTCGTCGTCGGGGGCTGACCCTGGGGCCAGCCACATGGCAGCCGCGCGCGCCTGACCCTCCAGCACGACCGTTCCATCCCTGAAGGCGGGCCCACCGAATGCGCGCAAGAACTGCGGAAATGCGGATAGGTAGGTAACCTTGGAGGGATACATCCAGCGGATGACCGGATCATTTGCGAACGCGTTCACGAGGATTCGGATCACGTCGTTCGTTTCGCTAAGTTCAAGTTGGCGCGGGTTGATCAGGGCATTGGCAGATACAGTCATCGCAAAACCATCCGTGGAGATGAGTTGAAAGCCCGTGCGAGGGTGCTTTTCATGCTGAGATGATCCGGGGAGCGAGGAATTCGGGGACGCATCCAGCCCCCCGGATCGGTCACCGGACGGGTCAGGGCCGGCAAACGTAATACGCGTTCTGCATATCGTGATCGAGGCGGTGCATCTCGACACGACTGAACCCCGCATCGGCAAACAGCTCAAAGGCTTTTTCCTCGCCCCATGCCGCGCCCAGGCCTTCGCCGCCCTGCGCCAGACTGACTGTCATGCAATGCATCAAACTGATGGTGTAGATGAACGGACCGATCGGATGGTCGCGATTGTCCGCGATGGCAGTGTGAGCCCAGATATCCTGGCCTACATAGACCCCGTCACGGCGTAGCGCGCGCCGAATGTTTTGTAGCAGCGTGAGCGGATAAGGCTGATCGTGGATCGCATCGAACGTAAATATAAGATCGAACGCGTCGAGGTCCGTCATCTTCATGCAATCGAGACCAACGAAGCGCAGGTTTGGTAACCCGTGGGCGTTTTGTTGCGCAACGGCGATCGCTTCGCCTGAAAGGTCGTAGCCAACGAAACGGCTGTTCGGGAAGCGTTCGGCATAGATGCGCAACGTTCTTCCGCGACCGCAGCCCACGTCAAGCACATCGATCCCTTCCTCAAGACGCTCAACCAATCCATCGACCAGCCCAAGTGTGGCATCGGGATCGAAGGTCAGCTTACCCTCTTCCTCCATTACATCGTGGAAGCGCGGGTATGAACTATACGGAACCCCACCACCCTTGCGAAAACAGCGAACGATCTCGGTTTCGACCGGAGCGAGAACGCCAACCCATTGCATCATGCTGGACATGCTGCCCTCAGGAGCATCTTCGCCGAGGAACAGAGCATGTTCGGCGGGAAGGCTGTAATGGCCATTTCCGTCGATATGTATGACCCCGGCAGTCGTCATCGCACCCAGCCATTCAGCGATGTAACGCGCATCGAGGCCGAGTTCGCCTGCCCACTCTTGAGCGGTCAGTGCTCGGCCGGTTCTCATCGCATCAAACAGGCCCAAACGGTGGCCGATGGACAGGGACATCGCGGTTGCGGCTTTGTTGATTGTGTCGATCAGACCGGCGGCGAAGGGTGGGAGATCCGCTTCGTTCGCGAACGCATCGACGACGGGGCTATGGGCTAAACACATGGCAAGTTTTCCTTGATTAGAAGTATTTATGCGAAAGCCGACATCACCGAGGTGTTAATCGCTTCGTTGTTCGCAAAAAGCATTTGAACGACCAACCAGGCCGCAATTATTGATGCAAAAAAATAGTCGGACATTCCTTTATTCCTTGTATTCTGGAGATGCCGTTCTGTACGATCCGCATGTGCGTCAACGGAGGAACCAGCATGGTATTCTTCGGCTGAAACGTGGTATTAGCGTGGAATTGTAGCTAGGGGGTGGAGCAAGGCGGCAAGGTGATGACACATTTCGAGATTGGGGAGGACATCGTCGTCACCCGCGGTGGCGAGACAGTCGACATGCCCAAATCGCGCAAGGCCCGCGCGCTGCTCGCCTACCTGGTCTTGACCCACAAGCCGGTTCATCGAAGCCGGCTGAGCGAAATGTTCTGGGAAAGCGCTGCCGACCCTCGCGGCGGCCTGCGCTGGGCGCTGACCCGGCTGCGCAACGTGCTAAGGCCCGACGATAACTGGCTGACTGCGAATTCAGCGACCATACGGCTCGATTGCCCGCCCGAAGCGCTGAGCGTGGAAACCGACCAGCCTGAACGCCTGCTGCTGGCAACCGAGAGCGGCCAGCACGATGCATACGCCGCCTGGCTGGTTACCTTGCGCGAAGAGTATGCGGCGCGCGACGCCCTCGGAAAAGACGATGATCAGCCAGCCGCGTCGGTGCCCCGGCAAACTATCCGATACACCACCGCAACCGATGGCACCCGTATAGCCTATGCTGCGATGGGAGAGGGACGCCCGGTTCTCAAAGCCGCAAACTGGCTCACACATCTGGATGCTGAACTCGAAATCCCCGAATGGTCCGGGTTTACAATCGAGCTTGCGCGAAAGTACCGGCTGTACCGCTACGATGAACGCGGAAACGGCCTCAGCGACTGGGCGGTCGAAGACCTGTCCTTCGACGCGTTTGTAAGCGATCTGGAATGCGTGGTGGATGCGCTGGGGCTGGAACGGTTCCCCTTGATCGGCATCAGCCAAGGTGCCCCGGTTTCCATAGAATATGCGGCCCGACACCCACAAAAAGTGTCAGGCATCATCCTGATCGGCGGCTATCCTGCAGGATGGCGTTTTCACGCCGACCCGGAAATGGTTGCGCGGCGCGAGGCGGAAATGACACTGGTCGAACACGGTTGGGGGGACAATTCACCAGCCTACCGCCAGATCTTCTCGCACACCTTCTTCCCCGATGCAGACAGCAAGACAATCGACAAGTTCAATGATTTTCAGCGTATGACCACAGCTGCCCGGAATGCGGCGCGGTTCATCGATACCTTCGGTAATATCGATGTCCGGCACAGGCTTGCCGAAATAAATGTGCCCACACTGGTGTTGCACAGCCGCGACGACATGCGCATCGCCGCCAGCGTTGGCGTGCGGTTGGCAGCATCGATGCCCAATGCCGAATTGGTTACTCTCGCGTCGAACAACCATCTCCCGCATCCGGGCGAGCCCGCATTCGATGTGATGCTGGCCGAGATTGCAAGATTTCTGGACCGTCTGGATTAGTTGCGGACTATTTTTGCGGTTCGTGGAACGTCTCTTGGCACATGCACACCGGCTTACCATTCACCTTGGGGCAGGTCCGCTGGCAACGGGATGCCACGCCAAGTTCATTTCTGTTTCGGATCGGCGCGCAGGATCGCGGCGATATTGTCACTCACATTTCGCAAGGGGTGCCGGAAGACTGGCTCGTATTCCGAAACGCTGCCTCCTGCGCCGTATCCAAGTTCGGGTAGTGAACCGAGCCCGTCATCTGGCACGTCGTAATCAGTGTTTCCATTCCTGATCCCGGGTGGGGCGATGATTGCCGGCAGGTCCAGAAAAGCTTCGACCGTTGAGATCTGACGGGACGGATCAGCGACTAGATCTTCGTATCTGACAACCATTGCTGCATGCAGATAGCCGATGTCCTGCAGCGCCTGCCTGTAGGCATCCACTCCATATTGCGCCAACTCGTCTATGGTCTTGCTGGACCATTTTTGAAGCGCGTGCGCCATGAACAACGGATGGCGGGTTATGACGACAAATTGCGAGAGCGGAAACAGCGCCTGCAGCAACCGCATTCGTGTGAGATTGACCGGCGATTTTTCAACCCGCCAAGGCCTTGTGTCATCAAACCAATGGCCCCACTCGTGCTCCAGCCGGAGCTTGGTCTCCAACGAGTTGAGTGGATGAATTTCAGTAAGGTGCTGACGCGGATCGGTGGCGAATTCGCCGGGTATGCCATGGCGTGCAGTATGAGGGATCGCGCCTTGGAGATAGGCCCCTTCGTTTTCTGGAACAGGTGCACCGCTGATGCTGGATATCGCGTCATGTGAGCCCAGCGTGCGGGCCAGAAGGCTGCTGCCGGTCCGATGAAGGCCCGCGATAAAGACGTATCGATGGTTCGCGGTGCGCAATGTCCGACTTTCGCTCAGATGGGTTGCTGCCTTGCGAGCTCCCGGTTCAATAATCGCCCAACTATTCGCCGGTTCCTGCGCGAACGAATGTTGGTTTTGGAGGAAGACGACGCGCGAGGGGGTTCGACAGAATATCCTTTCGTGAAAGCTGACCGCAATGAAAATCGCAGTTCTTGCGCATATTCGCCACCCCATCGCCGAACCGTTCATGGGAGGGATGGAGTCGCATTGCCGGATGCTTTGCGATGGACTTCGGGCGAGTGGGCACGACGTCACTCTTTTTGCCGCGGCAAGGTCAGTTGACGAGAAATTGGTTACGGTATGTACGGCACCCTATGATGAAGTCCTGCCGTGGCGGGTGTGGCGTGGATCGCCTGAGCTCGGCAAGTATCAGCGCGACGCGTTTCTCTTCGCATGGGAGAGAATTCTGGATGGCGATTTCGACGTCGTACACAACAATACCCTGTTTCCCGACATCATCGATTGGGCAGTGCGAGATGCGGTGCCATGTGTCACGTCACAACACGTCCCGCCGTTCGGAAACATGCGCGATGCCGTGATACGTAACTCGCGAAATCCGGGCCATGCCACCACCGTGACTTCGCACACTCAGTTGGCGGTCTGGGACAAAGAGGCCCGGCACAATATGCACGTGGCTTACAATGGCGTGCGATGCGACCGCTGGCTGCCAGACGATCGACCTGAGGGCTATTTTGCGTGGGTCGGTCGTATTACGCCGAACAAGGGCACTGCCGAAGCAGCGTGTGCTGCGCGCATCGCGGGTCTTCCCCTGCGGATTTTCGGGCCGGTGGAGGACGCCCGATATTTCGCCTCGCAAGTTGAACCGCATCTTGTCGATGGTGTCGAATATCACGGCCATCGTTCAGCCGCACAGCTGGCTCCAATCATTGCAAAAGCGAGGGGGGTGCTCGTCACCCCGCTTTGGGATGAACCCTTCGGTCTTGTTGCGGCGGAGGCGCTATCATGTGGAACCCCGGTATGCGCTTTCGACAATGGAGCCTTGGCTGAAGTGATCGGCGTTTGCGGCTTCGTCGTTCCACCCAAAGATGTGAATGCACTGGCGACCGCGATGACGCGTATCAAAGAGATTGACCGCCTCCAATGTCGGCAACGCGCGCTAACATGGTTTTCGATCCGCGCTATGATTGAGGCGTATGAAGAGCGATATGCCCGCGTAACGTCGGTTGTGCGAGATCAGGCTGCCTCGGCCTGCTTTTCCAGCCAATCGAGCACGATAGCGCTGCTTGCATAGGGTTGATCCTCCTGCTGGCGGGTGAGCGCCAGATCGTTTTCATCAGGTTCGCGAAGCTTGCGCCATCCGTCCGGAGTGCGTTCCAGCAAGCCCATCAGCACAAAAGCACGCAGCCAGTGTTGCATGGTCGGTTCACCCCACTTGCGCGCAAAGGTCATTGCATTGGTTAGCACGCTATCAATGTGATGCACCGGCGGCATGTGATGAGGGTGGTACTGGTGATATGCCTTCGCCCCGCGCACCCACCACAGATCGAGACCGCTTTCTACGACTGTTCGACCAAAATCGGTATCTTCCCCGCCATAGCCGTAGAAGGCGTCATCGAACCCGCCGACATTTTCAAACGCTACCTTGGTGAGAGCAAAATTGAGTGACCAGAAACAACGGTAATCCTCGCATTGGCGTAAACGATCGCGGCCCGGGCCGGGTCGCTCTGAATGCTTTACGCTCTGTTCATCGAACCGGTCATAATCGATACCCGAAGTTGTCGCGCCCTTAGGAAGATAGGCGACTTCCCCCATGAACACACCATCACACGACTGTGCCGCCATCGCATAGTCCCGCACCAGCGAGGGGTTGGGGATGCAATCCACATCGAGAAAAACCAGCAGATCGCCATTAGCAGCTTCGGCCGCAGCATTCCTCGCAGCGGCCAGCGGGATGGTGTTCCCGCCAAGCATAATCTGGCGGATTGGAAACGGAGCGGCTGGGAGATCAAAGCTTTCAGACTGCATGACTGCGATCACAAGTTCGTTTGGCAATAGGTCGGATTGGGAAAGACCACGCACCAGATTTTCAAGGTGCTGGTGGCGCCCGTGTGCCAGGGTGCAGACTGAGATTGTCATGATGCGACTTTCAGATTTGGAAGGATTCGAACCGGATTATCGGTGTCGGCGTTTGCCCATAATTTGTTCGCAAGGCTGTTTAGCCAGTCGGCTGCGGTCGTCGCTGCGGCGAGATCGACAAACCGAGCGTGGTCGCCCGCTTCGAGACGATCCGCGGCGTCCCACAGTCGGCGCCAGCCCTCAGCGTGGGAGGGCCATGTTTTGGAAACCGCTGCCAGGCCCTCGCGATCCAGTACCTCTGCCTTGCAGACCTGCTCTTCGAAATATCGCCATTCGGGAATGACAACCCATGGTTTGCCAGCGGCTAAAATAGAGTGAACGGTCGTATTTCCGCATGACGACACGATACGGTCGGCGGCGGCGATCCAGTGCAGTGCATTATCCACCCAGCCCTTGTGGATCAGATTGCCGGGCGTGGTTTCGTGCCATTCGGTTATGACATTGCCGATGGTAAACCAGAGGCTATCGGGGTTGTCGCGTGCGCCGATGGTCAATGGCGCTGATGGAGTGCCCGTGCCGCCGCCACCTGCCACCACGCAGACAATATCGCGATCAAGCGGCAGTCCCAATTCCGTGCGCGCCGCATCCCTTGATGGGATAGAAGGAAGGTCGACACCCACGGCGGGCGCATAATGCGTCTTGTTCCTTATCCATTGCGGGCGGTCAGACTGTTCAAGCCTGCCAGAATAAGGGGCAAGCAGGCCTACCGCGCTTTCATACGCCGCCATATGGCCCGGATCCGAACGGTCCCCGTGCTGCAAAACGGCGACATGCGGCACCGAGCAAAGACGCGCCAGATGTCCGAGTTCAGCCGATACATCTGTTACAAAAAGGGCCGGATTGATCTTCGCAAACCAACCCGCAATGGCGCCCATGGCTTGCCGGATACCCGGCCAGCCCAGAGGTGAACAATGCACGATGCCGGGAGCCTGAAGCGATGCCATCATAGGCGCTTCCTTGCCCGTCGGTTCAAATAACGATGGCAATTGAATGACTTCAATCGCGGACGCCAGCTGCGGGAAAATATCCTTCCTCGCGCAGAACAGGGTAACGGGGCGGTGCGACACTAACTCGTTTGCGATTGCAGCCGCCCGCTCCGCGTGTCCACGCCCTTGGTGATGGACGAAAAAGCCCACTGCCTGATCGTTCACAGCGCCACCCCCGATAGATGGGCCACCGGATTGTTCGATTGGCGCAACCGGTGCTCCTCGATCCCTTCGATAGCTCCGGATGCGTGGGCTCGCCGAGAGACATAGACATTGCTGCGACTTGCCAGGCTGGCGATTTCGGCTGAATGATTGCGCACGATAATCGCGTTCTCGCATGTCATCAGCATATCCTCGTCATTGCCGCTGTCTCCGGCAGCGAAGATACATTCCGGTTCAATGCCAAGAACCGCGGCGACGTGCTGCATCGCTGCTGCCTTGCCGGCGGTAAGGGGCAGGATATCCAGCAGGCGCTGATGACTGGGGATGACGCGAACTTGCAAATCAGAAAAAAGAAACGCCTCTCGGACCGCGTCAATTTCAGCGGTGTCAGAATAGAAATAGCTGCGCTTGTATTCGCGTTGGTCGAAATGGGGCTGCGGTTTCAACAGGGGCAACCCTGACATGACTGCATCGACTGCACCAACCTGCCAATGATCGCGGGGGGCATTGGGGAAAGTCTGATCGCGATCAATCCCACCACGAGTGGGCCAGTAAATCTCGCTTCCAACCGATGTGATCCACGCAACCGGCTGCGGAATGCCCCATTCTCTCACGATACGGCGAGCTTCGGTAAGCGAGCGACCTGTGGCGATGACGAAAGCGATTTCCGGGTTTTCGCTGAGGAAAACACGCAATTGTTCAACCCCGCCCCTGCAACCGGTGAGGGTGTTGTCAAGATCGCTGACGAACAACGAAGTCGCTTTCGCATCACTCGCATGTTCCATAGGGGAGGCGTTCGCAATCACCTGTTTTGCTATGTCGACGAAACTTCGCGCATATTGGGTCCAGCTGATCGCGCGCGAATTGCTTACCCCATTCGCCGAACATTTTGACCAGAGTGTCTGATCGTCAAGCAAGGTCGAGAGCGCGTTGGAAATACCCGTAACATCGCGCGGATCGATCAACAGGCCATGTTCCAGATGGGCGATGGTATCTGCTGGGCCGCCCACATTAGTGGCGACTACTGGAAGGCCATGCGCCGCCGCTTCTAAAAGGGTCAGACCATACGGTTCGATCAAAGCGGTGTTTGCGAACACTCCTCCTGACCGCGCAGCATACGTATACAACGCTGCTACATCGGCGCTCGTATGAGTTTTAGGGTAGGCAACCGATCCGTAAAGATCGTGGGAGTCAATCAGGTGAAGCAGCCCGGTAACAACCTCGACCTGCTCCGCTTCCCCATGATCGCTGGCGCTGCGTTGTCCTGCGAGGATGACGAGGTTTGCACGCTCACGCAATGGCACAAACGCTTCTACCAGCTTGGCAAGGTTCTTTTTATGAACGGGCCGCGCAACGGCAAGTATTAGGGGCTTAGACAGATCGCGCAGGAACGGGGCGATCAAACGTTCCGCCAGGTTCGCATCGCTGTGCGATTGTGGTGCGATCGAGATGCCGGGCAGCACGCGATGAATGTTTCCGACTTTCGCTGACGGATATGCCAGCAACTGCCGCTCGCATTCATCCCGCGACGATCCGACTACAGCCGCAGCGTGAGCGATTGCGCGATCCTCTTCGCGAATACGGTCGTTGAGAGCTTTGCAAGGCGTCCCGATAGCCTCAACCTTGTCCATTCCAAGAGAATGCGCGGTATAAATATAGGGAATACCAAGAGCACGCTGTACATGAGCTGCGACGTCGGCAGCGTCGGCAAAGTGTGCATGGATGAGGTCTGGCAATCGCTCGCGCGTTTTGAGTTCCGCTATCAACGCCGCGATAAATCCCGCCCGATCTGCGCGCAATTCATCTTTGGCAAGGTATCGGCGGTTCCCACTGTCGATGCGTGTAATGAAGCAGCCTGGCTCCAATTGCTCGCGCGCTACGCTGTGAATGGCACCCAGTTCAGGCTCGTCGAACAGGCGGGTGACGATTTCGGCACAGCTGACGTCGGGATGGCGCGCAAGTGCGCGCATTTCGCCCAGTATATATGTGATATGCCCACCTGTATCCTCCGTAATGCCGTAACATACAGGCTCGCCGCGCAGGCAGCCTCCAAGTGCTATTGATAGGATATGCAATTTATCGCTCCGGCAAAATGGGCTTCAGGAACGAGACTGGTGAACTGGAAAATGCGGTTCCAAAGCAACATCCATTAGTTTGTGCGGAGAACCGCAAGACGCGAACTCGAGCAACATGCATGCGACGTCTCGAAATAGCCGTAATACGCAACGCAATTGCCCCATGAGCCGGTGGGTTATGATTGGAACTATGGAAGCTGATGGGCGTAGGTTGGCTACACTCATTCAGAAAGAGCCTCGCCATGTCGAAGAACAACGTTCCCCCCACCACTACCGATGTTGGCATCCGGGTTCAGAGCGACGAGCACTCGCTCACAATCGGACCAAATGGTCCGATTGTGCTAAACGATCACCACCTCCTCGAAGAAATGGCTCAGTTCAACCGTACCAATATCGCGGAACGTCGCCCTCATGCGAAGGGATCCGGAGCGTTTGGTCATTTCGAGGTGACCAAGGACGTATCGAAATACACTAAGGCAAAGTTGTTTCAGCCTGGCGCAAAGACGGACGTGGCTATGCGCTTTTCAACCGTCGCTGGCGAACGTGGCAGCCCGGACACGTGGCGCGATCCGCGAGGTTTCTCGGTCAAATTCTAACTGAAGACGGTAATTTCGATATGTCGGGCAACAACACGCCCATCTTCGTCGTGCGCGATCCCATGAAATTTCAGCATTTCATCCGCAGCCAGAAGAGGCGCGCAGATAACGGTCTGCGCGACCATGACATGATGTGGGATTTCTGGACGCTATCACCCGAAAGCGCGCACCAGGTTGCCTATCTTATGGGAGACCGTGGCGTCCCAAAAAACTGGCGGGAAATGAATGGCTACGGCAGCCACACCTATATGCTGATTAACGAGGACGGGGAAAAATGCTGGGTCAAGTTCCACTTCCACACGGACGTTGGCAACGAAAGCGGCAACGCGCACTTCACGCAGGATGAAGCGGTGGAGATGGCGGGCAAGGATAGCGACTATCACCGCCGTGACCTTTTCAATGCAATCGCAAAGGGCGACTTCCCAATCTGGACGCTAAAAGTTGCAGATCATGCCATTTGAGGATGCGAAAACATATCGCATCAATCCGTTTGACCTCACGAAGATATGGCCACATGCGGATTACCCATTGATCGAAGTCGGCAAATTGACGCTCAATCGCAATCCGACCGACTGGCACATGGAGATCGAACAACTCGCATTTGAACCGAACAATATGGTGCCGGGTATCGGCCTCTCGCCCGACAAGATGCTGCTGGCACGAGGTTTCTCCTATTCGGACGCGCACCGCGCTCGGCTGGGGACGAATTACAAGCAGATACCCGTGAACAGGCCCATATCTCCGGTCAATTCGTACTCGCAGGGCGGCCAGATGCAGATCTTCAAGAGCGAAGATCCAGTTTATGCCCCCAACTCGTATGGTGGTCCCCACGCTCAGCCTGAAGTTGGCAGGGAAGCGACATGGCATAGCGATGGCGACATGGTTCGCGAAGCCTACACATTACGCGAAGACGATGACGACTGGTCGCAGGCGCGTGCGTTAGTGATGGACGTGATGGACGATGCCCAGCGCAAACGTTTTGTTGGCAATGTGGCTGGGCACCTTGCCGACGGCGTGAGCGAACCGGTGCTTGTCAGAGCGTTCAATACTGGCGCAATGTCGCGGAAAGCATCGGTAAGCAGATCGAGGATAAGGTTCGCCAGATGATCGGCGGCAAATCCAAGGCCGAGGGCATGTTATCAGCGGAATCGATTTCGCAACGCCACGACGTTCCCATGCCATCCCAAATCGATGCAAAATCCCAAGCTGCTGAATAGGGGGCTGAAAGCTTTATCGGTTCCGGGAACCGATCGGATTGAGGTTATCGAGGTGCGAACCAAATAACCCACCCCCTATGTCGTTGGACGTTGGCTCGGCAGGCGAATGTTGTGGCTAGAGGCTAATGGCGGAGACGGAGGTGGCAAGTGGGCTGATGCAACCATTTGTGGTTTAACGGGAATGCAAGACGCTTGGAGGGCTCTTTACCATAATTGCTCCCCGGCTTCCCTGAGCTGCGATTTAGGCCTCGGGCTTTGAGTAACTTTAGGCTCAGTGTCACGAAATTTTGGAAACGTACAATATGTCCCGTACGGGAAAGTGCGTCTTCCAAAGCCGCCCTTTGAGAGGTAAATACCCCTTTCGGGAAAATGGTCTTGAATTTGATCCACTATCTGCATAGATTTCCCGCTCGGGAAAGGTAATGACTATGCTCAACGTTGCCACTATCGGTCAAATCATTCGCGACGAACGCAAGGAGCTTGGTCTGCGACAGGACGAGTTGGCCGCGGCAAGCGGCGTTGGTTTGCGCTTTCTCGTTGAACTGGAGCGAGGGAAGCTCACTGTCCAAATGGGCAAAGTGCTCGATGTTCTCGCCGCACTTGGCTGTGAACTTCAGATCAAGCGGCCCGACGGGATAGTGATTGCGGGTCGAGCAGACGCATCCAAGAAGGATGAGGCGGAGTGACGCTGCCAATTCTGGATACGCTGGTGGTGTGGTGGTGGGACGATCGCCAAGCAGGCGAACTCTCGATCGACAAAGGTGGCGCGATGCATTTCGCATATACGCCTGAATGGCTGGCTGATGAAACTGCCCCGGCGCTTTCCCATGCGATGCCTAAGAAGCAAGAGCCGTTTAAAGACCATGCGTGCAAGGCCGTTTTTGGCGGGCTGCTTCCCGAAGAAAGCCAGCGCACCGCTATCGCTCGGGCACTTGGAGTTTCGCCGGACAATCCCTTTCGGCTGCTTGAAGCCTTGGGCGGAGATGTTGCCGGTGCTCTAGCCTTCCTGCCCAAAGACGAAGAGCCGCTTCGAGATTACTCCAAGACCGCTCCAGAACCACTCCAAGAGGGCGAGCTAGCGAAACTGCTCGATCGGTTGCCAGCTGTGCCCATGCTGGCAGGCGAGGGCGGCGCGAGGCTTAGCCTTGCAGGGGCGCAGAGCAAACTGCCGGTGCTGCTCACTGCGGACGGTGGAATTGCGATCCCTCGTCCTGGAGAACCATCCACGCACCTGATCAAGCCTGAACCGGATCGCTTTGCCGGATTGGCTGCAAATGAGGCCTTCTGCCTCGCACTGGCGCGCGCCGTGGGCATTGTTGCTGCCCATGCAGAGTGGCGCGAGGTGGCGGGCAAGCCGTTGCTGCTGGTCGAACGCTATGACCGGATGTCGGTAGAGGGAAAAACAAGCCGTCTGCATCAGGAAGACTTTGCCCAGGCACTCGGCGTGCCCTCGAACCGGAAATACGCAGCGGAGGGTGGGCCAGCTTTTCGCGAAAGCTTTGCGCTGTTGCGCAGCGCTGCGACCCGGCCAGCACGCGAAGTGCTGAAGCTGGCCGACGCCGCGATCTTCAATCTCATCATCGGCAACGCCGATGCCCACGCTAAGAACTACAGTCTGCTGCGCCGGGAGAACGGCGAGGTGGTGCTTGCCCCGCTCTACGATCTCGTTGCCACGCATATGTGGGAAGAGCTCTCCCCCAAGCTCGCAATGCGCTTTGGCCGCGCGGCGACACTCGAAGAATTTGACAGAGATAGTGTGGCGAGGTTCGCGGAGGAGGCAGGGCTAGGTGCCCCGTACATTCGCCGCCGGGTAAGTGACCTTGCTGAAGCGGTGACGGAAGAAATTGAGAAGGGCGTCGAGGTGCACGGCATTCCACCTGAGGATGCTGTTGCGCCAATTGCCGAAGCATTATCGGCCCGTGCCAGCGTTGCTACACTGAAGATCTTGGAGGCCTGAGGCCAAATGCTGAAGGCATCGCTATCACTTACCAGCCATTCTCGAGTGTTAGGGCAACGCTATATCTCGACGCTCCCCAATTCAGGCTGGCGAAAATGTCTTCGCAAATCATTGCTTAACTTAACGGATTGCCGACCAAGGCCGGTTGCCTAGGTGGCGAATTCGCGCTTCAAGGGTCGTATGGAAATACTGGACAATATAAGTTCGCTCTTTGGCGACGATCTGCAATCAGAGCTTGGAAACAAGCAGGCAATCAAAATTGCGGCTGCCTCATTTTCTATTCATGCATTTGCTTCGCTCGAGCAGCAGCTGAAAAACGTCGAGAGTTTCGACTTTATTTTTACCGGACCGTCATTCGCCACTGATCACGGACCAGGAAAGAGCCAGCATCGAGAGTTTATCATTCCACCAGTGATGAACCGTCGAGACCTTGCCGGTACGCCGTTTGAGATTCGACTTCGAAACAAGATGACGACCCGTGCTTTGGCGCGTCAATGCGCCGACTGGATACGCGCAAAAGGTAGGTTCAAATCGAATCCCAAGGATCCAATACCTTCATTCCTTTGCGCAACCGGAGACACGTCGAGCGCTGTTTACACCGGCCTTCACGGCTTTACGACCGCTGACTTGGGTTACCAGCCTGGCAACCTGACCATGATAAACAAGATCACAGATGATCCTGCAGTCTCACGCTACGTTAGTCTCTTTGACCAACTCTGTCAGGAGCCTGCGCTCCTCGATAGGATCGATCCCCCGCCTGATGTCGCGTCGCAGGTCAATGGCGAGTTCGCGGGCTTCAGCCAATGTAACTAAGTCTAGCGGCCCTAAGCCGATGTCCCTTCGGCGCCCGTTTATGGTCGCGCGCAGCACCCAATACCCCTTTTTTGGGGCGGTGAGCAGCAGCGATAGGCCATCGCCATCCATGTAGCGGCCCGGTTTAGTGAGAGCTCGAATCTGAGCAGCGGAAAGTTTTCTCATAGCCATCCATCCTGGTTCTCTTCCCACATCTGCTCCCACAATGGTGGGTAGAAAGTGTGGGAAGGGTTAGAACAAAATAAGAACTAGAGATTCCGATGCAAGTCCAGAAAGCCGCAGAATTCTGCGGCTTTCAGGGACTTTCTGGGATCTCTTGGGATGGTATAGGTGGCGGAGACGGAGGGATTCGAACCCTCGATACCCGGTATGGGTATGGTTCCTTAGCAGGGAACTGGTTTCAGCCACTCACCCACGTCTCCGCAACGCAACAATGGTCGCGAGCCGCGCGCTATAGTCGGGGACTACGACAGCGGCAAGCGTGATAGGCAATCTTTTTGCACGGTCACCATGTGCGCATGGTCGCTGCCCGGCATGGTGTTGATTGGTTGCACCTCATCGCTCGTCGTCCGGACGGTTCCTATCGTGTTAAGGTGCGACAACCCATCCGTGATTCATCCTGTCGCGTTTTCGATTCGGTTCGCCGCCGATCCCTTGCCGAAAACCATCTGGAGGACTCTGCTCCCGCAGCGCGAGTTCCGTTGCACTGAAAGGCCGCGAGATGATTGATACCGCCCGTACTGCCAGATACGCTGGATTGGACCGCAACCCCTTTTTTCCCAGTGCAAATCGTGCTGTACAACTGGTAATCATGGCCTTGATGGCTTTTGCCATGGCGTTAGTCATGATCGCACCGGCGGCTGCGCAAGGCGTGGAAACCTTCGATCCGGATGAAGCCTATCCGCAAACATCAACGGGCGGCGGGGCTATCGATGCTGATCTTGCCGATCCGCGCGTCGCCGCTCCTCAACCAGCGCGTCAACCCGTGCCTGTTCCTGAACAGGATCCTGCCGGGTCTGATCTCGCCGATGATCCCGACCCCGGCTTCAACGACGATTTCTCCGTATATTCGCAGCCACCGGCGGATAATCCTGACGGATCGGGCGGCTGGACTGATACCGCCAACCCAGCCAGCGTAGGTCCGGCATCCGGGGAAACTGGTATGCCCGTTCCAGAGCCCACCGCCGACACTTACGCTGAGGATGATTTGATTGGCGCCGCCGAAGGCGTGTTTGGCAAAGGCGCCGAGGGGCTAGCCCGCATGATCGAGGATCTGCTGGAAAAAGAGGGCAAGCCGAACGGATACATCGTCGGTCGCGAGGCTGGCGGAGCCTTTGTCGTCGGTGCTCGCTACGGCTCCGGCACGCTCCATCACAAGGTCGAGGGACAGCAAAAGGTGTATTGGACCGGCCCCTCCATCGGGTTCGACGCAGGCGCAAACGCGGCCAATACCTTCGTGCTGGTCTACAATCTGTTCGACAGCGAAGACCTTTTCAGACGCTATCCCGCCGGCGAGGGGCAAGCCTATTTCATCGGCGGTCTGCACGCCAGTTACATGCGGCGCGGGGATGTGGTGCTTATCCCGATCCGTCTGGGCGCAGGCGTGCGTTTGGGCGTGAATGCGGGCTACATGAGGTTCAGCAAGAAGCAGCGTTGGCTGCCGTTCTGATCGCTCTTATTGAACCCGCGCGCAATTGACGGTTGCAGCGCGGGCGCGGGCACGGCATTCGCTGCGACTATGCTGAACCGACTCGAACGCCAATCGCCCGATGCTCTGCTTGCCCTTATCAAGATGCATGCAGCCGATGACCGCGCCGATAAAATCGACCTTGGCGTGGGCGTCTATCGCACGGGGCAGGGCGGAACCCCTGTTTTCACCGCGATAAAGCAGGCCGAGCAGGTGCTGGTCGATACGCAGGAATCGAAGAGCTATCTGGGGCCAGAAGGAGACATGGGCTTCGTCAATGCGTTGATGCCTTATGTATTTGGCGAAGATGCGACCATGGGCGGGCGGATCGCCGGAATGCAGACACCGGGCGGCACCGGCGCGGTCCGGCTGGCGTTGGCGCTGGCGCAAAAGGCGGGGCTGAAACGCCTGCACATGGGCATGCCAAGCTGGCCGAACCATGCGCAGATCATTGCCGATCTGGGGCTTGAGCTGGTCCCCTTCGACCATTCCAACCCCGATGGCACCGCTAATCGTGAAGCCGTGTTGAATGTCATCGAGGGTGCCGCTCCGGGCGAGGCAGTGTTGTTGCATGGCTGCTGCCACAACCCCACCGGTATTGATTACACTGCGGATGATTGGGCCGCGATCGGCGACGCGATTGCTGAGACCGGTATCTTCCCGATAATCGACACTGCGTATCAGGGGTTGGGGCAGGGCCTGGAGGAAGACGCCGCGGGAATGCGCAGTGTCCTGGCCAAGGTTCCCGAGGCCTTCGTCGCCTACAGTTGCGACAAGAATTTCGGGATGTATCGCGACCGTGTGGGCGCCTTCTATATCCTCGCAGAGGAAGCCGGGGCGCTCGACACGCCGTTTTCCAATGCCAACGCGCTGGCCCGCGCTTGCTGGTCAATGCCGCCCGATCACGGCGCGGCAGCGGTGCGGCTGATCCTGCGCGATGAAAAGATGACGAGCGTCTGGCTGGATGAGCTGGACCAGATGCGCGCGCGAATGAAACAGGTGCGCGACCGGCTGGCCGAGGCAGGCACTGTCGGCGCCGTCGATTTGACCCCTCTCGGCGCGCAGAACGGCCTGTTCTCGGTGCTGCCGCTGAGCAAGGAACAGGTTGCGACCATGCGTGAGGATCACGGCATCTACATGGCTGGATCGGGCCGCATCAACATCGCCGGGCTGACGATGGACAATATCGAAAAGTTTATCGCCGCGCTGGCGCAAGTCACCGGTTGAACTGGCGTAGGGCGCGGCATGGATCGGCAGCCTACCCTTGAAGATGTGTCGGTCATTCTGCGCCCCTTGCGCGAAGACGATTGGGGCGCGCTTTACACCATAGCCAGCGATCCGGCGGTGTGGGAACAGCACCCTTTCCATGACCGCTGGAAAGAGGAATTGTTCCGCGCTTTCTTTGACGATGCTCTCGCAAAAGGTGGGGCGCTGGCGGTGATCGACCGGGCGAGCGATGCTGTGATCGGAACGACGCGGTTTCAGGAATACAAACCTGAAGACGGTGGCTCGGTAGAGATCGGCTGGACGTTCCTGTCTCCGCGATGCTGGGGCAAGGGGGTCAATCGCGCGATGAAGCGGCTAATGCTGGCCCACGCTTTTCAGTCCGTCGCAAGGGTCGATTTTCGGGTGGGCGAGACCAATTACCGCTCTCGCATCGCGCTTGAAAACATTGGCGCACAGCGCACCGACCGCACCGAACTGGACCGCTATCAGGGCAAACGGGTGCTGCATCTGGTCTATGCGATCACAGCGGAGGAATTTGCCGTGGGGCCGCTGATGCGGAGTTGATGGAGCGCAGACAATACCGTGACGAATTTAACGCAAATGCCTTGCGAGATCATCACTGTCGTTCGCTCAAGCTCCCGCCAGACCCTGCATCCGTTTCAGATACCGCGCCAGAACGTCGATTTCCAGATTGACCTCGTCGCCTTCGCCAAGGTCACCCAGCGTCGTAACCGTGCTGGTGTGAGGGATAATGTTAAGCGCGAAATCGCAATGGCCATCGGGACGGTCGCGGATGTCGTTTACGGTGAGCGATACGCCATCGACCGTGATCGAGCCTTTTTCCGCGATGAAGGGGGCCATTTCGCGGGGTGCGCGCACTGCGAGGAACCAACTGTCGCCGCGCTCATCGGCTTTCATCACCTGCCCTACGGCGTCCACGTGACCGGTGACGATATGCCCTCCCAGTTCATCGCCCATGCGCAGTGAAGGCTCGATGTTAAGGCGCGCGCCGGTTTCCCACATGCCCTTGCGTGTGCGCGATACGCTTTCGGCGGAGACGTCTACCTCGAACCACGCATCGCCCTTGTCGCCCCCACGATCCACCACTGTCAGGCACACGCCCGAACACGCAATGGACGCGCCGATGTCGATACGTGCAGGGTCCAGCGGAGCGGAGATGCGCGCGCGCAGGTCGCCGCGCTGGTCGGTCTGGGTGATGGTGCCGATGGCGGTGACGATGCCGGTGAACATGACAGAGGCTTCCTTGGTCGAGGGTTATCGGTCGCGGGTGCGAAGGTAGGCGGCGAAGGTGTCGCTGCCAAGCTGGCGATGATCGACCTGGCGCCAGCGCCCGTGGGCGGTGGCAAGGTTGGCAAGCCCCAGCGCGGCAACGCTGTGCAGCCCATCTCCGATGATGATGGGAGCACGATACAAATGCAGTTCGTCCACCAGATCGGCGGAAAGGAAACTGGCGGCGGTGGCCGCGCCGCCCTCGATATAGAGGTGCAGTACGCTTTGTAACGCGGCAATCTGCGCTGGCGTGTGGATCACCCGCACGCCATCGGGTTTGGCGCTTCTGGTCAGCACCAACCGGTCTGGGCTGCGCGCGGCAAGACCGGGCAAGCGCACATCGAGGCGTGGTTGATCCGCCCGCCATGTGCCGCCCCCCACCAGAATTGCATCGTTCTGCGCGCGCATGGCGTGGCAATGAGTGCGGGCCATTTCGCCGGTGATCCACTGGCTGGTCCCGTCGCCAAGAGCGATGCACCCGTCGAGCGATTGCGCCAATTTGAGCGTGACGTGGGGCCGTCCCGCGCGCTTTGTCGAGAGGTATCCGGCAAGGCTGCGTGCGGACGGTTCGTCGTTCAGAACGGATACGGCGATGCCCGCTTGCTCCAGCCGCGCAATGCCTCTTCCGGCGGTGCGTGGATCGGGGTCTCGCTGACCGATAACAACGCGTGCCGGGGCCGCTGCGGCGACGAGATCGGCGCAGGCCGGGCCTCGCGCTGATTGGTGCGCGCAAGGCTCCAGCGTCACGTAAAGCGTCGCGCCATGAGCCGCACCAGAGGTGAGGCCTTCAAGTGCATGCGCCTCGGCATGGGGGCGGCCGCTGGCTTGTGTCCAGCCGCGTGCAATCACACAGCCACCGCGCACCAGCAGCGCACCGACGGCGGGATTGGGACGGCTGAGCGGGCGGGCGCGCGCGGCGAGCCGGGCTGCCGCCGCCATCCATTCTGCATCGCCGGGGGCGTTGGAGCTTATGGCGCGTCTCGGGACTGGTCGCGGATGGTCGGTTGCGCTGAAGATGGAGCTGGATTTCCAGCCTGACTGTCGGCCAGAATTCGCGCGCGGCGGTCCGCTTCGGCTGCGGCTTCGGCAGCGCGGCGCGCCTGCGCTTCGGCGTCGATCTTCTCGACATCCATACCGATCCCCTTGCCCAGCGCCTTGTAGATATCCTTCTTGCGCTGGGCGAGGTCTTCCTCCGCGGCCTTGCGCAGATCGGTCACTTCCTGATTGGCGGCGTTGGACGCGGCAATCTCTGCATCGGTCCGCGCCTCGTCCAGTGTGCTGATATAGGTGATCGTGGGGCGTTCGGGCGTGCGGTAATATACCTCGCCCGAAAGCCAATAGTAAATCACCATCAGCGGCATGGTTGAGACGAACAGGATCGGCCAACGCCACGGATTGGGCTTGCGGAACTCGGTCCAGAAATCGGCGATGCCGGTCTTGGGATTGAAACGCGATACGAAAGACATCGGGCTGATATAGTCGCGCCTTGGCCTCAACGCCAGAGGGTCCACGCAGCCTGATCATTGCCGGACCTACTGATATTCAACCGTGATCGGCACGCGCCCGCGCAAGGCTCCCGACGCTTCGGTCTGCGCACTTAGGACCAGCGTGCCCGAAAAGCGGAAGCTCAATTGCCCGTTCGCATCCAGCGTCGGCAATGCGGGCAGATCGGTCACGAAATCGCGCAAGGTCGCCTGTCCGCCGGTCGCATCGCGCATGCTTACAGTGCCGGGCAGGATGATGCGCAACGGTTCGAACGGCGCGCCGATCACGCTCGCACGCCCGGTGATGGGCATTCCGCCCATATCCTCCAGATCGCCGATCAGCCGTTTCTCGCCCGTTGCCAAATCCAGCAGCACTCTCCCGTCGCCGCGTTGCAGCACCACCACGCGGCCAAAATCGACATCGCTTTCGATGGTGATGTTCAGCACCTGACAGTTGCGCTTGTTGTTGCTCTTGGGCTTCTGATTGCCCACGCCGCGGCAGCCGGGTGGCAGGTAGCACTGATCGCAATTGCCCTGCGCCCATGCAGCCATCGGAACGGTGGGCACGGCAAGGCCAAGTGCGGCCACAAACAGGCTTGCAGCTTTGAACATGACCGGATCTTAACCGGACAGGGTTAACGATTGCCTACGTATTGGGCGCAGGTGCCTTGGTAGGCAAGTTATCCGAAGGCGCTGTAGAGCGAGCGTCCGTTGGTTTTCAGCCAGCGATCCGCCGCCGCGATCTCACCTTCGAAGATGTCGCCGAGCAGCGCGTGGAACGCCGGGCTATGATCGAAGTGGACGAGATGCGCGACCTCGTGCGCGACCACCGAACGACGCACATGATCGGGTGCCTGCACCAGCCGCCAGTTGATGCGGATGCGGCGTTGGTCGGAGCAACTGCCCCAGCGTTTCTGCGCGCGGCTGAGCGCGACCGGCACCGGATCAAGCCGCGCGGCGGCGCAATAGTCAGCGGTATCGCCCTCAAACAGCGCCACCGCCTCGCGTTCCAGCCAGCGTTTCAGCCGGTTTTCCAGCCCGGTTACAGCGCCGCCGATGCGCAGTGCCCCTCCTTCCGGGGTAGACGAGAGGGCAGGGCGGCGCGGGCTTGTCTCGTCCCAGTCGATCCGAAGCGGCGCGCCGCGGTACATGATTGTGGCGCCTGGCCCCGGCGCGGTGCGCTGCGGAATTCGCGCATGTTGTCCGGCCAGCCAATCGGCGCGAGCGTGGGCAAAGGCGATCGCCTCGCCCGCCGGTGCCCATCCGGGGAGTGTGATTCGCACCGCGCTGCCATCGGGGGCGAGCCGCAGGGTCAGCCGTTTGGCAGTCTTGTGGCGGTGCAGCACGATCGGAACGGTCACATCGTTGAGCGTGATTTCGGGAGCGAAAGGGGGGCGCTTCTCCGGCTTGCTCGCACCTCTGGCCAGCCATTCGATCATGTTGCGGCGTTTTTCGAATTGGTCTTGATCGACCTGATTTCCGGCGGGGCCAGATGATCGCGCCGTGGTGGTGCCCATTCGACGATGTGGTGCTCCAACGGTCCGGCCACGGTCTCGTTCACCACGCGGCCTGCCACCGATACCCCCACGCGAGCAACTGCATCGCGGTCCCCGCAGATGAGATAATGCCACGAAGGCAGCGGGCGGCCCGCCGCGCGCACGCGATAGGCGCAAGTCGTAGGAAGCCACGGCACATCCTCTACAATCGCCAGCGTCAGGCGCAGGCAATCGGGGACGAAGGCCTTGCGATTTCGATAATCGCTGCATTGCGCGGTGCCGGTGTCCAGCAATTTGCACGCAACGTTGGTGTGCTCGATCTCGCCGGTATCGGCGTCCTCGATCTTGTGCGTGCAGCAGCGCCCGCAACCATCGCACAGTGCCTCCCACTCGGCGCGATCAAGCTGAGCGAGGGGTAGCTCCCAGAACCGGTCGCGAAGCGCTATCGTACCCACTTTACCAACTCTGCAGTGACGGGTTCCGCGCCCTGATCAGCAGGCAACAGCGCAATCGGTTCGCCCTCGGGTCCAAACAGGATGACAGTGCGCGCGTGATCCATCAGATACGCGCCTGGCGCGGTTTCGTCCAGTTTCTTGTAATACACCGCGAACGTCTTTGCCGCGGCTGCGATCTGTTCCGGGGTGCCGGTCAGCCCGATAAGATCATCGGAAAACGCGCCCGTAAACTCCGCGATCACCTCGGGCGTATCGCGTTCAGGATCGACCGAGATGAAGATTGGCTGCACCTTTTTCGCCAGTTCCGGTTCATCGGCAGCGAATTGCTCCAGCCCCTGTATGGTGCGCTGCACATCTGTCGGGCAGATATCCGGGCAATAGGCATAACCGAAATAGACGATGCGATATTTGCCGTCGAAATCGGCCCATCGCACTGGCTGTCGCTTCGTATCCATCAGTTCGAACTCGCCGCCAATTGTCGCGCCTGCCAGCGGCGGTTCGACCGGCGCCGCGGGCTGTGCGGTGCACCCAGAAAGGGCAAGGCACGTGGCAAGGGCCAGCGTCAAAGCGCGAAATCGGAAGGGGGTGTTGGCGTTCGTATTCATGCTCTGCTAACTGACCGGGAGGCAGTGCCTCGTTTCGGGGCGTCTCACTACAGGTTTATGTGACAGCAAATGCGGAAGGATCAAAGCGTGTTGGGTTTCGTTGTTCGCAAATTGGGAATTGGCGGCGCGATTGCCAGTGCGGTTTTTCTCAGCGCACTTGCCGGGATCGCAACCGTGCCTGCGTCGGCGCAACTGTATTCCGAAGGTTTCGAATTTCTGAAAGCGGTCAAGGATCGCGATGGCGAAGCGGTAACGCAAATGCTCAACCAGCCCGGAACCCAGGTGGTCAACACGCGTGACATCACCAGCGGCGACACCGGTCTGCACGTGGTGACCGAACGGCGCGACGTGCTGTGGATCCGGTTTCTGCTGCAACGCGGCGCCAATCCCAACGTCCGCAACAAACGGGGGATGACCGCGCTTCAGGTGGCCGCCACGCTGGGCTTCGTCGATGGGGTCGAGGAATTGATCAAGGGCGGCGCCGATGTCGAGGTATCCGATGCACAGGGCGAAACCCCGCTGATTACCGCTGTACACCAGCGTAACATTCCCCTTATTGCGCGGCTGCTGAAACAGGGCGCAAACCCCGACCGGAATGACAATTCGGGTCGTTCCGCGCGCGATTATGCCGAATTGCTGGCGTCTAACGATCAGATCATCGACGAATTCGCCGCCGCAGATGCAGATCGCGAAAACAAGGGAACAACGAAGCAGTACGGGCCTTCTCTCTGATATGACCAATGATGTTCCCGATTACGCCGACATGACGCTGGATGAGCTGCGCGTTGCACTAGCTCCCGATATTGCCGCATCGGCGATTTTCGACGGGTGGAACGAGACCGCCCTGATAGCCGCCGCCGAAATGGCCGGGGTCGATGTCGATGTTGCGAAGCTGGCATTTCCGCAAAAGCCGCTGAACGGGCGCGCGATGGACATGATAGAGGCCTGGGTCACTTCGGTGGATCAGGCGATGGAGGCTGAATGGCCCGCAGACCGTCTCGCCAACCTGAAAATCCGTGAGCGTATCCGCGAACTCGTGACATTCCGGCTGAAGGCGGTGGAGGACATTGACGAGGCTGTAAGGCGCGCCATGGCGATCATGGCAATGCCGCAGAACGCGCCGCGCGCGCTACAACTGGGCTGGCGTTCTGCCGATATCATGTGGCGGCTGGCAGGCGACACCGCGACCGATTACAACCACTACACGAAACGCGCGATCCTGGCCGGGATATATTCGGCTACGCTGGCGTTCTTCACCAACGATGACAGCGATGGCAAACAGGCAACCTATGCCTTCCTCAATCGCCGGATCGATGGGGTGATGCGGTTTGAAAAGGCTAAGGCGAAACTGACTGGCGGCAATCGCGAACTGCCCAGTCTGACGCGATTTCTTGGCCGATTGCGCTACCCCAGCCGGTAATACCCGCCGCCAACGTGCAAAAGCCTTGCGGCAGGCCTCGCCTAGGCACGCCAACCTGTCCTAAAGTCCCGTCCAACAGATTCGTTGCGTGATGTTTTCGCGCGGCTCATGTACCGACACGGGAAGGATAATTGGATGGCAGGCTCGCTCAATAAGGTCATGCTGATCGGCAATCTGGGGGCAGACCCCGAAATCCGCAGCTTTCAGAACGGCGGCAAGGTTGCCAACCTGCGCATCGCGACCAGCGAGACATGGAAGGATAAGAACACCGGTGAGCGGCAGGAACGCACCGAGTGGCACACGGTCGCAATTTTTTCAGAAGGGCTGGTCGGCGTGGTCGAACGCTATCTGAAAAAGGGGTCAAAGGTTTATGTCGAGGGCCAATTGCAAACGCGCAAATGGCAGGATCAGAACGGTCAGGACAAATACTCCACCGAAGTCGTGATCCGCGGCCTTAATGGCTCGCTCACCATGCTCGATGGTGCGAGTGGCGGCGGTGGCGGTGGCGGTGGCGGTGGCGGTGGCCAGCGGAGCGGCGGATATGGCGGCGGTGGTTCTGGCGGTGGGCAGGGCGGCGGCTCAGGTGGCGGCTGGAACCAGGGCGGCGGCTCGGGTGGATCGGACGGCGGCTCTAGCGGCGGTGGCGGCTACGACGATCTGGACGATGACATTCCGTTCTAAGGAATTCGCCAAATCGGGCCACCTCCTATACTCTGATTCTGGGTTGCAGGGATATAAGCCCACATTGGACCAAACTGATTTATTTGGGTTAGCGCACCCGAATTCGAAGCAATCGGCTGTTTGCAATGGTAACTGGAGCGTTAACAATCGTCGAGAGCTAGCAATGACTAATTGTATTTAACTGATTTTTCATTCCGGCCGCACATATAGCCTCCATCGAGAAAGCGGAGGTGTTTATGAAGAAATCAATTGTCGCGTCACTTGTTGTGTCTACTATATTTGTCGCGCCGGTAAATGCTCAGGACACCTATCATTGGCCTGCGGCCAACACCGAAACTGAAGTTCAGCGGTTCTATTTCTCCCGAGGCACTGAAGTTGCGTTGCAAACGACCCATCTGGTGTCGAGCAAGGATTTCAAGCCGGGAGATCGCGTTTACCTCGAAGTGGCAGAGCCCCTGATGTTTCGCGGGAAAACGATCATCCCCGTTGGCAGCAGGGTCCGCGCCGAAGTCGCAACCGTTCAGGAAAACGGTCATTTCGGTAAAAAGGGCAAGGTCGAAATTCGCGTCTTGTCGATGATGACCCCGCACGGTCCGGTGCGCTTGGCAGGCTCCGAGTATGACGAGGGAAAAAGCGGTGCGGTCGCATCGTTTGGCACGATGTTGTTTGTTTCGGGACTCGGTTTCATCATTAAAGGGACCAGCGGCTATATCGAGCCGGGTACCCCGGTAACGGCTCGTCTGGCAGAGGATTTGCAATTTTCCTACAATCCGGGAAGCCCCGCGCAGGCTATGAACGTTCGCGAAGCGTCGCCCGATCCCCAATTTGGCGCGGCGCCCGGATTTTCCTTCAGCAGCCAGTAGTTTCCAGCCAGTATTCCCGGCGATGACAGGTTTGCGGCACAATGGTCGCAAGCCTGTCAGCCGGTCCAGTGATCGGGCGGAGCCGGTTGGGTACGCCGAAAGTGACCGAAAGCGGCACGCTTGGGCAAACGCGGATCAGTCGCCTTTGGTCAATTCCTTGAGCATCTCTGCCAGCGGGCCTTCCCGCTGTCCTTCCACAATAATCCCCGCCTTGCGGCGGGTTTCGTCGGCGTCCGGACCTTCGGCATAGGGGTCGATAGCGAGGCCGAGCGTCTGTGCCACCGCTTCGCCCAGGTCGAACATCTCGCCCGAATATTCGATTTCGTCGCAATCATCGGCAGTAAGGTCGAAGTCGATATCGTCGTCCTCGCTCGGAATCAGTTTGGCACTGCCTTCCTCGATGAAGCGCAGCATGACCGGTTCCTCGATTTCCGTTTCGAAGTTTTCACCCGAAACAG
>CAWFGF010000003.1:30000-238508 GCA_963815345.1 uncultured Alphaproteobacteria bacterium | reverse complement strand
AAGCTACGTTGCTTTCGTTGGAAATTGTGGCGGTCAAATTGACTGTGTTATTGATGCGCTGCGCAGTGCAGGTTTGGACACGTATCTCGGCATAGGAAAGACCGTGACCGAAGGGGTATCGTGGTTCATTTCCATCGCGCGCAAGCTTCGTGTAGCCGTGCCACAAGTCGTAGGTAACCTCGGTCGCTGTGCGATCGAACCACGGGTAATGCGACACTTCGCGCGCTACAGTAAATGGCAATCTGCCTGACGGATTGGCTTCGCCGAACAGCAGCCGGGCCAGCGCCGTTCCACCTTCCATTCCGGCGTAAAACGTCTGCATGATCGCATCAGCTTCCTCATGCCAATCCTCGACCATAACTGCGGAGCCGGCCACAAGAACGACCGCCACCGGCTTGCCGGACTGAGTTGCCGCGCGGATGAGCGCGATCTGCTCGACGGGCAGGCCAAGCGAAGCCCGGTCGCCCCCACGCGCAGGCTTGCCGTCCTTTGGCCGTTCGGGGAGCATGTCGCGCACATTGTCGGGCAAACCGACCAAGCCAAGGTCGCCGGGTATATATTCGCCCTCGTCGTCGGCAGTGTAGCCGACGATGACAACCACCGCATCGGCTTGCGCGGCAACACGTGAAGCTTCCTCGAGGTCGGTTTCGTCCGCCGTTAAAATGCGCTTTTGTCCAAGATAATCGCCAAGACCGGCAATCGGGGTCACGATGTAGGGCGCGCGGACCTTGCTGGAGCCGTTGTCGCCGGTGTTCTCCAACGCGGCCAACCTGCCGAGCACGGCCAGTTTGTGGACTTTTGAATGGTCGAGAGGTAAAATACCGTCGTTCTTCAACAGGACTGCGGTCTTCTCCGCTGCTTCCCGGGCCAATAGACGGTGACGTTCGCTCGCCACCAGCGTCTCAGGGTATTCGGGCAGCGGGTCTGGTGCACAGGAGATGCGATAGAGAACCGAAAGGATCCTGCGGCACGCTTTGTCGATTACGCTAGCCGCGATAGTCCCTTTTTCGACAGCTTTCTGCAACCGTTTGCCGAAGACGACTGGTTCCGGGTTCTCGACATCAAGTCCTGCCGTAGCGCCATAAGGCTGATATACGCCGAGCAGCCAGTCGGAATGAACAAACCCTGCAAAGCCCCATTCATCGCGCAAAATCGTTGTAAGAAGGTCAGCGTTTTGCCCGCAATATTCGCCATTCATCTTGTTATATGCGCTCATGACGGTAGCACACCCAGCGTCGATCACTGTTTTGAAATGCGGTAGATAGACTTCGCGCAGGGCGCGCTCGTCGATCGTGACGTTGACGGCGAACCGCGTATTCTCGATCGAGTTCAGGGCGAAATGTTTGACGGTCGCGGCGACGTTGTGTGTCTGAATTCCGGAGCACAGCGCGCTTCCCATTGCACCCAAATGCATGGAATCTTCGCCATAAGTCTCTTGTGCGCGTCCCCAGGCGGGGTGGCGCAGCAAATTGACGCAGACTGCTCCCGACAGGTTGCACCCCTGGGCACGGATTTCGATGCCCATTGCCTCCCCGATCCTGCGTTCGAGGTCGACATCGAAACTAGCGCCGCGCGCCATGGTGCAGGGAAAGGCGGTGGACTGGCCCCGCGCGACTCCTCGCGGTCCGTCGGTAAACCACCAAGCTGGAACGCCCAACCGTTCGATCCCGCCACCTGCACGGTAGGGGCGCGCGCCCCAAACACCCTGGTCGTCCCTAATCGCTTGTAAGAAGCCGTGTCCGGACATCATTCCGATCTTCTCTTCCAGCGTCGCTTCCAAAAGCACAGCATCGATAATTTCAGCCTGTCGGCTGGCTGTCATACCTTTGACTGGGCTGTAGTCAGTCATCGAATTGTTTCCTTATTCTGCGCCTGCTGGTCGGCGTCGGAACCGCTACGGCTGGTGAAGTTGAGTATCATGTCCTTCAGAAGCGCGGCAGCGGCCTCGTGGCCGTCGCTGCCAAATTCGATATGATCGATGGCGAGCCCGCGTAGGGCGGCGACAAATAGCCGTCGGAACGCCACCAGCCGATCCTGTGGCCAACCAAGATCGCGGGCGTATTGCGACCACCATATGTCTATCGCATGTTCGCCCGCCGATAAATGCGGCAGGACGGCTTCTGCCAATGCTTCGTCCTGCCGTGTCGCGATCAGCAATTCGCATGCGACGATATGGTGATCGCCAAGATGCTGATCGAGGCCTAGATCGACCAAAGCTGCAATTCGCGCTTCGATACCCTCCGCCTCTAACAGTCTTTTTAAGGAACGATCCGAGATTGTTTGCGGCAAGGCTTCGGCGACGGCACCCATCAGGTCGTTCCGGTCCTTGTAGTGGTAATGGAGTGGCCCGCGAGAAACACCGGCCTCCTTGGCAATCAAATTCAACGATGTCGCTGCGTAGCCATAGCGGGCGATGCACGACGTGGTCGTTGCGATCAGCAGCGCTTGGGTGCGCCTGGATCGTTCCGCCTTCGTGATACTGTCCAGGGGTGGACCGCGATCTTCGTTGATATGCACTTTATTCTTGCGTGGCATAATGGCCGCTCGTCTCCGGTTCCCAAAGGTCTGTGTCGAACGGGTCTAGTCTATAATCCCGCTCGCAGGAACTTTGGACGGGTACCTGGCACCGATTGGAGACGGATTGGTCAACTGAGTGCATGACATCGATCACATGCGCAGCGGTGTCCGGGTCCGCCGCAGGTGCATCGCAGCGCCGCCAGGCAGCCACTGCCTCGACCACGCCGACTGCCCACATCCGGTCGTTCCATAAGGGGTCCGCCGGCTGCTCCTGCCACGAGCCGATGACAGTGGATACAGCCCAAGGCGCCGTGAAATCGTTCGGCTGGCCCATTGCGACGGAACCCTTAGAGCCATAAATCTCGAGACCCGGCGCTCGGCTGCCGAACCCGTCGAAGCTGCAGGTCAGGTGCCCGGTCACCCCACTGGCGAACTGCAAATTGATACTGACGTGCGTGTCAACCTCGACGGGCACAGCAGTTCCGGCGGAGGGACCTTTCATTACCGCGCGTTCGCTGCGGTTCCGACTGGCGAAAGCGTGAACCGCTCCGATCGGACCGAGCAGATGAACGAGGACCGTGAGGTGGTATACCCCCATATCAAACAGCGGGCCTCCACCTTGCGCGAAAAGATGATCCGGGTCGTGATGCCACAGGTCCGGACCGGGATAGATCATGGTGCCAGCAGCCCCAACAACATCGCCCAGCGTTTCGTTTCGTATCAGTTCTCGAAGGGCCCTGACGCTCGGTCCGAGATGCGTAGCGGGCGCGGTCGCAAGCATCAGCGAGCGGTCCCGCGCCATCGCAATCAGTTCATCGCATTCTTTCTGCGACGAAGCGAAAGGCTTTTCGCAATAGACGTGCTTGCTTGCACAAAGTGCTGCGCGGATTGCTTGGGCGTGATGTTGCGGCGGAGTGAGGATGAGGATCAGGTCAATCCTCGGGTCGGCAAATAGCTGTTCTGGACTGACTGGAGCCAAGCCGAAGCGGGTAGCCATGGTCTCTATCTTCTCACGCCTCCGCGACGCGATCGAAATTAACCGGAGGTTCCGGGCGTGTCGCAAACTTTCTATATACCGTGGAGCGATATCACCGGCACCCAGTATACCGACGCTCCATACGCCAGATGCTGCCAGGTGAGACGTTGGTACGCCCGACCCGTTCATTCTATCACGGCTGCGAGCGTCATCGCCTTGAACACCGCCAGCGTATCGGTATCGGGAGCGTCCGCAGCCTTTTCACGTTGGGTCAGGATTACTGCCGCAAGCTCGTATCGCGGACTGATGAAAAACTGCGTATCATAATACCCGCCCCATCCGTAATCGCCCTGCGCCGCCAACGCGCCTGATCGACCCGGGTCTAGGGTGACCGCAACGCCAAGACCAAGACCGATCCCTCCAAGCGGCGTTCCCGCGACCTTTTTTCGCAAGGTTGGGGGCATATGATCGGCAGTCATCAACGCGATGCTGGCCGGTGACAGGATCTGCGTACCTTCGCAGGAGCCACCACGCTCCAACATGGTGGCAAAGCGCAGATAGTCCTCTGCTGTCGATATCAGACCTGCACCGCCGGACGGCCAGGTTCCAGCGTCCAGCGGATCACCAAACACCGTGCCCGGCGCAGGTTCTAACGTGGCATCGCCACGGGTTTCGTAAACGGTAGCAAGTCTGCCAACATCAACCAGAGCAACTGTGAAGCCGGTGTCCTTCATACCCAGCGGTAAAAAGATTTCCTGCTCCAGAAAATCCTCGAAAGGCTGGCCGGACACTTTCTGTACCACAAGACCAGCAACATCCAGGCCGTAGCTGTATAGGAAGCTTTCACGAGGCTGAAAGAACAGGTCTTGCTGTGCAATCAAAGCAACTGCTTCTTCGAGAGAGCGCGCCTTTTCATAAGGCGCCGCTGAAACGTAAGCTTGGCCCAGCTCGCTTTGTGTGTCGAACCGGTAACCGATCCCCGAGATATGCGTAAGCAGGTCCCGTATCTGTATTGGCCGCTTTACCGCATGCTTGGTTCCGTCGGGCAAGCGCACCTGCATGTTGCCGATTGCGGGCACGTATCGTTCTACCGGATCTGTCAGCGACAGCTTACCCTGTTCGACCAACCGAAGCACAGCCACGGCGGTAACCGGCTTTGTCATACTGGCGATACGAAACATGGTGGTTTGCGTTATTGCCGGACCATCGAGCGATTGCTTGCCAATTTCGGCGCGATGAACGGGTTTGCCGCGGCGGCTTATCGCGATCGCATACCCCGACGCCTCGCCAAGCTGCACACGGCGTTCGAACTCCTTGTCGATAGCCTGCAGCCGTGTCGCTGACATCCCCGATCCATTGGTTTTCGTCAGAGCCGCAAGTTGGTGAGACATGCAGGTGGCATAGCCCGGCACCGATACCAGGAGTGCCGTCATAGCTACCAGATAGGACAATATACGCCGCACTGCTGCCATAACTGCTTCGGTCAGAACCGGCTCCGTAGCGTCACGCCGTATGTGCGCGGGTCGCTGACGAACTTGACGCGCGAATCGCCCGTTGGAAAGGGCGGGATGCCGGCGAAGGGCAGAAGTCCATTCAAGGCACCGAAGAGCGGCGTCCCTGCGCGCCCGAAGGTTATCTTGTCGGTCAGATTGCGCCCCCAAAATTCCAGCTGCCAAAGACCGTCTGCCCGTCCGAACCCAATGCGTGCATTTATCTTGGCAAAGGCATCCTGCACCTGCAGCGGATCGAGGTTCTGATCGGTAAACACGCTGGAACGATAGAATACGTCGCCGCGAATAAACGCTTCCAGGCTGGTGCCGATCGGCTGGGTATATTGCGACGATAGGCTGGCCGAGAATTCGGGTGCGTCGCGGAGCCGTTCGCCGGTTAGATCGACAGGCCCACCCGGGCCTTGCGCGTTGGGGAAGCTATCGAATGTCGCGTCGAGATAGGTAGCGCTACCATTGAAAGTTAGTCCTTCGACCGGCTCGACCGCAAAGTCCAGTTCAGCCCCGCGCGAGGTTAGGCTGGCGGCATTCTGCAAGAAGAACCGCAGATTATTGTTGCTATCGGTAAAGGACGAGAGAGACTGGAAGTTACTGTACTTCGTATTGAACAGCACGAGGCTGAGCGCTGCGCGATAGGTTGGAATACTTGCCTTGAAACCGAGCTCGTAATTGTCGACATCCTCGCTGTCGAAGAAGAAGCTGGCACCCGGCACATTGCGCAACAGATTGGCATCGTCGTTAATCCCGAAAGCCTTGTAACCGCGTGTGTACGATACGTAAGCGTTTGCATTGTCGGTCACATCGTATTGAAGCACCGCACGGCCGGTCAGTTGGCCACCTCTACGCTCTTGAAATGCTGCCGGAATGGTCTGGGTCGGCGATAGCGGCGTGCCGTTCAGTCGCAAACGGGATGCGAACGCAGAGATTTCCTTTTCGTCGTAATTGTAGCGCAGGCCTCCGGTAATCTTCAGCCTGTCGGTCACCGCATAAGTGGCATCTGCAAATACCGCGTAGTTTCGGTTGGTGATATCGCTGCCCGATGGGGACGTTGCGGCAACGAAGTTAGCAAACGGTCCGGCAAGCACCGGGTTGACGATCAGCCCGTCGCCGCTGTCTTCCACGACATCCTTCTCGAAAAAGTATCCGCCGAACAGATAGTTCAGCGGGCCCGAGCCGTTGGAAGCGAACCGCAATTCCTGACTCAGCAAGGTCTGGTCACGCGTGACGTTGCGAAATTGGAACAGGTCCAGCGGCGAGAAATCGATATCGACATCTGCTTCGGAAAAATAGGTCCGGTACGAACTGATCGAGGTCATTGTGAGCGGACCCAGGTCGAGCTCCACGTTCATCTGATAGACTTCGGTCTGGCTTTCGAACCGCTGATCACCATCGATGGAAACGACCTGTCCTTCTAGCTGGTTACCGGGAAACGGTACGCCCGTGCCGCGAAACGGGAACCGGGTCGATGCCTGAGCAAAACGATCCAGTGTCGCTTGCGAAACGTTGTCCGTCACGGGCGAGCAACACACCTCATCCGCTTCACCTCGCTCGTATGTCAGCAGGATGCTGCCAAGTGCGCTTGGCTCAATCAGAACCTTGGCGCGCACGCCCCAGCTGTTTTGGTCGTTGCGGTCCTGCCCTACGAGGTTTTCCAGGTAACCATCCCGATCGTTCGAAAATCCGCTTACCCGGACCGCGACAACGTCGTCCACCACGGGACCGGATACCGATCCGGCGAACTGGAGACGGTTGAAGTTACCGTAAGTCGCCGACACGTCTCCTTCAAAGGCGAAGGCCGGGGATTTGGTAACGAAGTTTATCACGCCAGCGGGCGAGCTGTTGCCGAACAGTGTGCTCTGCGGACCGCGTAGCACTTCAACGCGCTCGATATCGTTGAAATCGCCGACTCCAATCGCGGTGCGATCGGTGAACACGCCGTCGATATAGATGCCAACGCTGGGTTCGAGCGCAGCGCTACCACCGGCCGTCGTAACGCCGCGAATGCCAACATTCGCTTGCGTAGGCGATTGCGATTGCGAAAATACGACGCTTGGAAGCAGTTCGGTAAGCTCGGATAGGTTGGTCGCGCCCGACCCCTTGATCTGGTTCTCGTCCACTACCGAGATACTAATCGGAGCCTCGGTAATTGTCAGCCCCTGCTTGGTCCCAGTAACTATGATCGCTGAAGGATCATTGTCACGTTCAGCAGGCGTCGCGTCCTGGGCATAAGCGGGAAACGAACAACATAGCGCGAACACGGAGCTACCAGCCAAAATACTGGGGCGCGACGTAAACCGAACCCCGCCCGACGGAACTCTATTAAGTGAAAGCATACGTTCTCTCCCATGTGCGCGGTACGGTTGTACTCGCTGGAGACCTGGCCTTTATTCGCCATGATCTCCTAGAAATTGGCCGTAAAAGCTTGTGCAGACGGCGTTCTGACAGCAGTTGTTATGGTCTTGATAAAAACATGTCAACATGTATGCATCTTGGATTAGGAGGTTGAGATGGCGCGTATCAAAGAAGCAGGCACAATCGTCGTGACCGAAACCCTGACCGGCAGTGACGCGCGGTTTGGCGGCCTGTATCATCGCGATACCCGCTACCTGTCGCGCTTCGATTGGGAATTACCGCCTAGCGAGGGGTTGTCGTCGGAAACCCGTAAGAACCAGCTGATCGAACATTACGCTGTCGTTGATGACAAGCGCCGCCAGCATTTCTCCGTCCGGCGTGTGCTGACCGTCGATGAGACTGCGCTCGAAGACCGATGGACCATAAGAAATACCGACAGCATGTCCCGCCACTGGAGCCAGACACTGATTGCCGAGGCGGCAATGGAGGACCTGTTCGCGCGTTATGCCCCCGTTCCAGCCGATAACGACCGGCCAATAGCTCGAAACCTAAACGGGTCGGAACTGACGTTCAGGCGAACGAGCATGGACGGTCGAAAGCTGGGCCTGCTCATTACTCTGCCGGCGGGTACGCAGGGCACGACGGTAGCTTTCGACTTCGAGCCGGGCGAGGAGCGAACGTTCGTCACAACCGTCACGGTGGACCCGGACGATGGGCACGCAAAGCTACCGGACCTGCCAACTTATGAAGCGTGGCGTAAGCGGTTCGATCTCTCGATATGCCCCGAATGGCAGCCGGCCTTCGACCGGGCTGTCGATGACCTGCGCGGCCTGCTGTTGCCAACGCGGTTCGGGCCTTATCCTGCCGCCGGCATGCCGTGGTTCGGCAACAAGTTCGGCCGGGACGGACTGATTACGGCCATGATGATACTACCCTGGGCACCGGATGTGATGCAGGCTGTCCTGATGCTGCTTGCCGAGCATCGGGGCAAGGTCGTGGACCCATTCCGCGAGGAAGAGCCGGGCAAGATACTGCACGAAATTCGCGAGGGCGAACTCAGCAGAACCGACAAAATACCTTTCGGCCGCTATTACGGTTCGGTCGATGCGACAGCGCTGTTTGTCATGGCGATCGATCGGCATGTCGAACACAGCGGAGATATTGCGTTCCTCAAACGATTGGAGCCGGCACTACGGGACGCGCTGAGATGGCTGACGGACCATCTGGACGGACCGACGGGACTGCTCCGGTTCAACGCCTCCGGCTCCGGCCTGGTAATCCAGTCGTGGAAGGACTCTCACGATTCCATGAACCACGCAGACGGAACCCCGGCAGAGCAACCGTTAGCCGTTGCTGAGGTGCAGGGATACGCTTTTGCGGCATTCGAAGGGGCCACACGGCTCTTATCTCATCTTGATGATCCCGGAGCCGCTCAGAACTACCGGTTACGGGCAGATGCGTTGAAAAGGTCTTTTCATGAACGCTTCTGGCTCAAACAACTCGGAACATACGCTATGGCGCTGGATAAGGATCTTGCACCGCTGTGTGTGCTTTCATCCGATCCGGGTCACCTGCTTTGGTGCGGAATCGTCCCGGTCGACACCGCATCGCAGCTAGTCGCAACGTTGATGTCGCCGGACCTGTGGAGCGGGTGGGGCTTGCGCACGCTGGGTTCGAACGAGACCCGTTACGCACCGTCATCCTACCACAATGGCAGCGTGTGGCCACACGACACGGCGCTGTTCGGCGCGGGACTCGCTCGCTACGGTTTTCGGGAAGAACTCGACACTGTCCGTCGAGGCCTGTTCGAGCTTGCAATGAACATGCCGGAACACCGGATACCCGAACTCATATCAGGACATCAGCGCGAACCGGGTCTCGGTCCTGTTCACTATGGCAATGCAAGCAGCCCACAAGCATGGGCCGCAGCCGCACTGCCCATGCTGGCACAAATTAATGTGGGTATGGAGCTGGGCAAGTGACGAACGCCGTCGCACCGGCAACCCATAGCGCGCCAGCGTTATCCACCTATCGAGAAGCGGCCTATGGTGCGCCCTATCTTGCGAAAGCGTTCCTATTCACACCGATGCTGGCGTTCATTCCCAGCTTCTACTCGGTCGATCACGGCGTCTCGCTTGCCGTTCTGGGCACGATAATCTTTTTGACGCGTCTCACTGATGTCATCACCGATCCGCTGATCGGCGTACTGAGCGATCGAACGCGAACGCGTTGGGGCCGCCGTAAGATATTCATTGCAGCTGGCTTACCCTTGCTCCTCGTCAGCACCTGGATGGTGTTGGTGCCGCCGCTCGAGGTCGACCTATGGTATGCTGGTATCTGGATGGCGTTGCTGTATTTGGGTTTCACCCTAGTCGATATCCCTTACCGAACATGGGGTGCCGAACTGGTCAGTGGCTACAACTCTCGGACCCGCATCGTCGCTTGGCGCGAAGCGTTCGGCATGGCGTCCGGACTGCTGGCGCTTGTTACGATCGTCGCAGCGCCGTCGCTGGGTTACGGTGCAACCGCGGACACGCTATGGTTACTGGCGACGATATTCACCGTGCTGTTGATACCGTTGCTTATCCTTACGCTTTTTCTGGTTCCGGAACCGCCGCTACCCGAACCTTCGGAAGACACTGCACCGCGCGTCAGAGTAAAGGAGCAGTTGACACTGCTTCGCGCCAACAAGCCGTTCATGTGGCTGCTGGGAGGAACGGTAGTCCTTCTGTCGGGCGCAATTATCGGTGCGTCTCTCCACCTAATCGTTATGGAGTCCTATTTTGGGATCCGGGCATGGTTTCCTTACATTCTCGCGGGTGAAAGCATCATGGGGATGGCATCCGCACCTTGCTGGGTCTGGCTTTCGAAGCGGATCGGAAAGCACCGCGCCATGGCGCTCGGAACATTCCTGATGGCCGCCTTTAGCGCGCCGATCCCGCTACTCGCGCCAGACGCACACTACGCTTACGCCGCTATCATCATCGTTCGCGGGTTCGCTGGCGGCGCGTTAGCTATTCTTATTTCGTCCATGCTGGCTGACGTCATCGACGTCGACAGCCTGTCCTCCGGCAAGTCACGAGGCGGTTTCTTCTTTGCCTTGATGGGAATGGTCGGAAAAGCCGGTGTCGCGCTTGGTTCGTTCGTTGGCCTGGTGCTGCCGTCGCTGTTCGGGTTCGACCCTGCCGAACCGCTTAACAGTGACACGGCCCTGCGCGCTTTGGTGATGACCTATGCATGGATCCCAATGATCATTATGGGCTGCGCGTCGTGGTTTTTCCTGCGCTATCCTCTAACGCAAACCGAATTCGAGAAAACCCAGCGTATTGCGCCTAAGAACGCTCCGCTTCCATACGAAACTTGAATCGATACATCTGGCGTAGTCGCTTTGATTTGCAAAAGCAGAACGACCAACTGATATTTTTTCGTTGCGATGGCTACCTATCAGCTTCCCAGCCATTGTAGCCATTCCCGCTGCCACGTTACGATCCGTAAAGCAACCGTAGCCATCATGCCGCCGTATAAGTCCGGAACTGGGCCGATCGCGGACCGTCCGCTTAAGGTATGCCCAAACGCAAAAGCTGAACTTCTGCTACGACCCCGTTGAAGAAATTTCTTCCAACGGGAATTCACGTAAGAAGCAGCTGCTATTCTGCTTTGCACGATAAGGCGCTTGAAAGATCATCCAACAGTGTTTCGTTCTGCGAGGTTTGAGGATAATCTGCTTCTCCTGCCTCGCGGGCGAGCAATGCTTCGAACGCGCTAGCGACGATTTCATCCGGGCCGAGCCTGTAAGAACTAATCGTTCCGATTTTAGCATCCAATTGATCGGTCAGCAGCTCTGGCCGATTTATGATCATGCCATTGTCGCTAATCGGATATATCATCGTCTCCATATACCCGGCGAGGGGATTGATCAGACCAAGAACCCCTTGCCTTCCCTCATATTTCTCCAGCTTGCTTTGCAAGATGACGACGAAGCGCTGCCGTTCATTGTCTTTATCCAGTGTGATGCTGTAGCCTAAATCTTCAACGTCGGGATTGGCGATTATTCGCGCTTTTATCGCTGGCGGAATCACAATATCTTTAATGCGCTCGAACCCAAAAACCGAATAGGCGCGGCTTCTCAAGTCTCGATCATTACGTGACGCGACGTGCCAGATTTCATGAGCGAGGGTCAGTTCTACCTCGGTTCGCCGTGGCGGGACGAACAGGAATTTCATCTGGCTACTGGGTGTCACGATGGCTGAACCTGTCGTGTAATAGGCACCAAACTGTGCGTTTCCTTGGGACTTGATCATGGCCAGTTCCTCCGGCCAGATACAGGAACCAATACCGTCAACGCGTGATTTGGCCTGCTGCAACAAACTTAGATGGTCTCTGATCTGGCCCTCATGCCAATCGGTGGGTTGTTCGGAAACCAGTCTTCGAAGCGCTGCTATGTTTTCCGCCCGCGACCTATTATGCAAGTCGAGGCTGAGCCGTAAGGAGAGGTCCATCTGATCATTGTATATCTCGAAAGGGGTGTTGGCGGTGAGATAGGCACTGCCATCCATCGCAGACAGAAACGCGACGCTTTCAGTTCCAACGCTCTGCACTCGGGTGACTTCGACATCCTTACCGATGTCAGTTGCTCCGTAGAAGGTCACCGACGCTACCAGAGCAATGAAACCGATCGATGCAATCCATCTCTTACGCATTCTAGTCCCCGAGATCAGAAACACCACCGGACGGACCGTAGATCGTTCCAGTCTAATGTAGCAATTCGCAAAATATATTGGGCCTGACCAGCTCTATCCGACCGCCTTTCGGCTAATTGAGCGAAACCTACCAGGCCGCTTCCCACCCAACCTTCGACATTCAGGAGCCGCAGACAATTGCCCTGGAAGCGGACGTCGCTGTGGTCTCATGGCCATGTCCGCTTTCGGGAGCCGTGGGTGGTGGGGCTTACGACCGGGATCGGGGCGCATACCTGACAGAGGAGTAACGACCCTTAGTGGCCAATCGAGGTTTTATCCTCATGGCTCGACGGCAAGAGTCCAGCCAGCAACATGCACACCTCCCCCACCCGTTGTGCAGCGTCGAGCAAATGCGCATCGTCGAGATGCGTATAGCGCGCCGTCGACGAAATCCGTCGATGCCCGAGCATGCTGCCAAGCGCAGGCATGGTCTCTGACCCGCGCGCTGCATGGCTGGCAAAAGTATGCCGCAGATCGTGCAGCCGAACCGGCGGCAGCGCGGCTAGCTGTTTGAGCTTGTTCCAATACCGGCCAGGCCGCGTGAGTGCCTGACCTGTTTCAGGGTTGAAGAATACAATCTCCTGACCCTTCGTGCGCGGCAGGCTGTCGAGCACCGCGCGCGCCTCTTCTCCGAGCCATACTGTGCGCGGGCCGGTCTTGGCGTCGCGTAGCTCAATGCGCTGACCACGCACGTCGCTCCATCTGAGCGAGAGGACTTCCGACAAGCGGCACCCGGTCAGCAGCAACATGCGGATTACCCCGGCGGCAAGCGGCTGATCCTCGGCGGTCGCGTCGAGCGCCGCGCCGAGGCGTGTCAGTTCGGCGGGTTCGAGGGCGCGCCCAAAGCTGCGCGGACGATGGCGGCGAATGCCCCGGCAGGGATTGGACCCCTCCGCGCGGTAGCCCCATGCCTCGGCGCGGGTGAACATTGCACTCAGCATGGCCAGCGCGCGGTTGGCGGCCCCCGGACCGGCGTGGTCGGACACTGCGACAAACCAGCGCTGCACTTCCGGCGTGTCGATGGCGTCAATGAAGTGTCCGGCAAAGGCGCGCTCAAGATGGCACGCGCGGTAATACTCATTGCGGTTCGCCGTGCTGGCCTTCCAGCGCGGCGCGATGCGTTGCCAATATTCTTTCAGAAAGTCGGCAAAACAGGGGGCGGCGCGGATACGTTTGCGGTGAGACACAGGTGCCTGTCCGGCATAGGCTTGAAGGAGCACAAGCCGGGCCAGGCTGCGCGCATGGCGTTCGGACATAAAGACGGGTCGCCCGATAGTAATAATCCTTGTGCGTCCTTCCATAAATGCCTGGACGATGTAGCTGCTGCGCCCGGAAGGATAAAAGCGCCGCCCAAAGCCGGGCAAGCGTTCGCACCAGATTGTCCGTCTGCGCCCTGCCCCGCCCTCGATCAGTGTCAGCTTTGGCTCTGCTTTAGCTGAGGGCGCGCTCATTTCACGCCTCCCAGATGACCTGCAAGCGTGGCGCACACCCGCCCCGCCGCTTCGGCTACGGTGACATCGGCCAGATGCGCATAGCGCTGGGTGGTTTCGGGCAAAGCATGGCCCAGCAACCCGCCGATCAGAGGGAGCGCGATATTGGCGTTGATTGCCGCCGAGGCAAAACTGTGCCGTAAATCGTGGAGCCGCACATCTTCGATCGCAGCACGCTGGCGGAGCACCTCCCACTGCCGCGGCAGCGCACGCAAGGGCCCCTTCCCATTTTTGTCGGGAAAGACAAACGGCGTTCCCTCGACCGGCGCAATCTGCGCCAGAATGGCCGCGGCGTAGCTATTCAGCATGATCGTCTTGGGACCGGTCTTGCTGTCGGGCAGCTTGAGCCGGGGCGGCTGCACAAACTCCCATTGCAACGTGGTGATCTCCGACTTGCGCGCGCCGGTCAGCAGCAGCAGCCGGATAATCGAAACAGCCTGCGCAAACTCTGCCTCGGCATCGTTGAGCACCGCCCAGAGTGCGCGATGTTCGTGCCGCCGCAAATAGCGCTCGCGGAGCTGCACTTTGTAGCGCGGCGTGCCGCGCGCCGGGTTCGAGCCGCGCGGGCGCAAGCCCACTTGCTCGGAATGGCCAAGCATGACCGACAACAGCGGGATGGCCCGGTTGAACACGCCGGGACGCGCAGCCAGATCGTCGCGCCAGCGCAGCACGTCGGCGCGGCAGATTTGGTCAATAGGGCGAGCTCCGAACACCGGGATAAGATCGTGTTCCAATGCGTGGCGGTTGCGCTTGCAGGTCGAAGCTTTCCAATGCCGCGCGTAATCGTGCCAGAATGCCGGGGCATAGCCGGCAAATGTGGGAGCCGCTGCAGTCCGGCGCACCGGCTTCATCAACCCATCCTGCGCCGCCTCAGCCAGCAGCGCCCTCCCCCGCGCCCGCGCTTCTTTTGCGCTCAACTCGTTCGCCTTCCCCAGCGTGACTTTGAGCTCCTTTCCGCGCCGCCGATACTGGACGATCCAGCTCTTCGTGCCGCTTGCGCGGATGCGCAGGCCAAAGCCGATCAGCTCCTGATCCCAGACGATGTAATTGCGGGCAGCGGGGGTTCGGCGAGCAAAATCGCCGCTGAGAGCGGCTCGCGTGTTCGGCTCTTGTCTCGCTCTGGGCAGCGTGAGGTCCGAAACTTCGTCAGATAACGTCGGATTTGTGGGCAGTGTGGGGTCAGACAACTTATGCGATCGCAGGCTTGTTTTCGTGCTTTGTTCCTTTTGCACATCTTTTGAATTTAGCATGTTACACCTCTATCTGGGTGCGGGCGCCGCATAGGGCGCGTAATAAATTCCGATCCGGTCGAACCTATTTCCGTCCGATGATCCCAGAAACAGCACCGTTTTATCCAGATCCGGGCATTGATCGGGCCATTCTGCCGCGCCTTGCGGCACCGGCTGACCCCGGCGTTTTTCGCGATCCTTGTTAAGCGCCGCACAGGCCGCCGGACGGATCGCGGTGCCAAGCGCCTGGGGACTGACAAACAGATCGACCGGTTGGAGCAGGCGTTCGGACTTTCGATTCCACACCACACCGTCACGCCCGTAATTTCCGTGCGCACCGCCAGAATAAACGTAAAGGCTGTTCGACAGGCTGAGAAAGCGCGGCGTATCGGCGACCACCTGCCAGATCAGCTCGAATGCGTTGGTGCGACATGAAATGGCATCGGGCGGACAGTCCTCGACCAACTCGGTCCAGGATCGCTTCTGTTCGGCAAGCGCTTTCGCTCGCCTCTTTTCAAGGTCAGCGGCGAGCTTTGGAATTGCCGAGACCTCGCGCGGCCATGCATAGGTGAATGTGCGCTCTGACCCATCCTTTTTGGTGTCATCCTTGAACTCGTAGGCTCCAGCCGGGCCGGAAGTCTGCGTGGTAGCTGTCGCGGTGGCAGTGGTGGCGGTACCGGAGCCGCTGTCCGCCTGAGCGCGGGCCCCCACTGCTGCGCTCTGATCGACCATCTCTTCCGGCGCGGAGCAGGCCGTGACGGCAGCTGCCAGAATGGCACTTGCCAGAATACGGGCGTTTGCACGTTTTAACACAGTCGAACTCCGCGAAAGACCAATTGGGGCGTGACAACCATAATAGCAGGCTTACTTACACGGGCATGACTGATATTTCCGATCTGATCCAGCCCGACCGCGGGCAAGACGCCATCGCCATCCGACTTGTGAACAAGGCGGGTTTTGAAGAATTCGCCAAAACACTGAGCGCGGCCCAGCGCGCGCAGCTTGCCGCGCAGAAATTTGACGGCAGTGGCTATCAGGTCGGCATCGTGCCTGTGGGCGAAACCTTCTTTGCGGTCGGCGGGGTGGCCGATCCCGAAAGCCTTTCCAGCTGGTGCCTTGCCAAATTGGCTGAGGAATTGCCCGGCGGCACCTATCGCCTTGAAACGGGTGATGCGGGCGCGGCGATGTTCGGATGGCTGACGGCGCAATATCGCTTCACCCGTTACAAGAAGGATGAAAACGCTACCGGACCGCGCGTGTTGCTGACCGCGCAACCGGGCCGGATCGATGCCGCCGTGGCCGAAGCGCGGGCGGAAATGCTGGTGCGCGATCTCGTCAACACGCCGGCAGAGGATATGGGGCCAGCCGCGCTGGAGGCGGAATGCGAACGCCTTGCCAAGCGATACGGCGCGCAATTGCAGGTGACGAAGGGTGATGCGCTGGAAACAGGCTATCCGATGGTTCACGCCGTCGGCCGCGCCGCGACGCGCCACCACGCGCCGCGCATCATGCATCTGACATGGTCCGCGCCGGGGGGGTCGGCGCCGGGGGGGTCCGCGCTGGGGGGCAAATCGGATCTTCCGGTGCTGGCAATCGTCGGCAAGGGCGTAACCTTCGATTCGGGCGGGCTGGATATCAAGCCGGGCACCGGAATGCGTCTGATGAAAAAGGATATGGGCGGGGCGGCGCATGCAATTGCGCTGGCAGGCCTGATCATGGAAGCAGGGCTGAAAGTGCGCCTGCATGTGCTGGTTCCAGCTGTGGAGAACGCGATTTCGGGTGCGTCCTTCCGTCCCGGCGATGTGCTGTCCAGCCGCAAGGGGCTGAGCGTGGAGATCCATAACACCGACGCCGAAGGGCGACTGATTCTCGGCGATGCGCTGACCCGTGCGAGCGAGGAGGAGCCGGACCTGCTGATCGATTTTGCCACGCTGACCGGTGCGGCGCGCGTCGCGCTTGGCCCGGATTATGCCGCGATGATGGCTCGGCGCGATGACACCGCGCAGTTGATGATCGATGCTGGCCGCGCGCATGACGATGAACCTTGGCGGTTACCCCTGCCAGAGGCCTATCGCGAATACCTCGCCTCCGACATTGCCGATCTCGCGAATGCGCACTCCAATCCTTATGCCGGGGCCAGCGTCGCGGGCCTGTTTCTTGACAGGTTTGTCGCAGAAGGCATCGACTGGGTGCACTTCGATACCTTTGCATGGTGTCCCTTCCCCAAACCGGGCCGGACAAATGGCGGGCGCGGCTGTGGCCTGCGCGCAGCGTGGCACATGCTCAAAGGCCGCTATTCCGGGTGATCTGCCGCGCGGGCAGCTTGCCGCCAAGTCCAAGTGCCGCTAATCGCGTCGCCAATCGGGGGCGATTACAGGATTGAACGTTCATGAGCAGCGCAGGCGGCGATGCACCCAGTTACAGCATTCCGACGGGAATTCTCGGGCTGAAAGGCCCGGTGGCAAAGCCTGCGCCCGGCACCCTGCCCCTGCGCGGCGATCTGGCGCATATCGCGCTGGCGGGAACGCATCTGGCCGGGCATTACGTGATCCCCACAGGCGCCATCGTTGCAGCAGACACCACTAATATGCGCAGCGCAGCGCGCGACGATGCCGACATTACGCTGGTGCTGGAACAGGGCCAGACGCTGGAAGTGCTGGATATCGGCAAGGACTGGGTGTGGTGCTGCCTTAGCCCGCAGGGGCCAAGCGGCTATGTCCATACGCAATGCCTGACGCTCGACGCTGAGCCGGATTAACCGGGAATGGCGACGCGGATTTTCATCGACGGTGCGGCGGGCACCACGGGCCTCGAAATCCGTGACCGACTGGCGGGGCGAGCCGAGTTTGAGCTGCTGGTGCTGGATGATGATCGCCGCAAGGACGATGCTGCGCGCCGCGATGCGCTCCACGCAGCAGACGTGGCGATCCTGTGCCTGCCCGATGAGGCTGCGATTGCGGCGGTGGCGATGGCCGAAGGGTCCGACACGCGCATCATCGACGCATCGAGCGCGCACCGCGTGGCCGAGGGCTGGACCTATGGCTTTCCCGAACTGATAGGGCATGAGGCTATTGCGAACGCGCGCTTCGTCAGCAATCCGGGGTGCTATCCGACCGGTTTCCTCGCGCTGGTCGCACCGCTGGTTGAGGCTGGTCTGGTTGCGCCCGATTACCCTTTCACTGTCAACGCGGTCAGCGGATATTCGGGCGGCGGAAACGCTCTGATTGACCGGTTCGCAGACAATCCCGAAATCGCCTTTCGCGCCTATGGGCTTGCTCCGGGGCACAAGCATCTGCCTGAAATGCAAAACTATGCGGGTCTGACGCGCGCGCCGGTGTTCTCGCCCGCCGTCATCGCGGCGCATCGTGGGATGGTGGTTGATGTGCCGCTGGCGCTGGCACCCGGCGGCGCGGCTGCGGGCGATTTGCTCGAAGCGCTGACCGGATTTTACGGGGCTAGCGAAGTCGTGCGGGTCCAGCGCATCGCTGCTGACATGGGTGAAATCCTGCTCACCCGCGATGCTGCCCCGTGGGACGGGATGGAGCTGTACGTGTTCGGAGATGCCTCCCAGGCCCGACTCATCGCCCGGCTCGATAATCTGGGCAAAGGCGCGAGCGGCGCGGCGATCCAGAACCTCAACATCATGTGCGGGCTGCCAGAAACCGCCGGATTGCGGCTCTGAAGCGAGAAGTTTGCTCAAAATTTGGGCAACTCGCTCTCGTTTCCAAGAATGGTTGCGTTGCACCGCACAATATTGCTACTTCCTTGGGCAGACGGGGTGATCCTTGCGCCTGCGCACAGAGTCGCTACTCCGGTTGAACACTTTCGGCCGCGATTCCCGGTCGAAAAATGCGCGTCGAAGACAAGGCAAATGCGAAAAGCAGGCGGGAACAACCTTACGTGAAGAAGATCGAGGCGATCATCAAACCCTTCAAGCTCGACGAGGTGAAGGAGGCGCTGCACGAAATCGGCGTTTCCGGCATTACCGTATTGGAAGCGCGCGGATTTGGCCGTCAAAAGGGCCACACCGAACTGTATCGCGGCGCGGAATACGTCGTCGATTTTCTGCCCAAGGTAAAACTCGAAGTCGTGGTCGAGGACGATCAGGCCCCGCGCGTGGTCGAAGCGATTGCCGCCGCCGCGCAGACAGGCCGGATCGGTGACGGCAAGATTTTTGTGACCGCCATCGAAAGCGTGCTGCGCATCCGCACCGGTGAAACCGATGGAGACGCGCTCTAGCGCGAGCCGCTCTACCCAATCTGGCCCGAGCCAACAGCGCCGGGCGTAGAACTCATAAACCAAGGAGTTAAGCGAACATGGCCAAAGTGAAAGACATCCTCAAACGCATCAAGGAAGAGGAAATCGAGTGGGTCGATCTGCGCTTCACCGATCCCAAGGGCAAATGGCAGCACCTGACCATGTCTTCCGTCGTCATGGACGAAGACGCTCTGGAAGACGGGCTGATGTTCGACGGCTCCTCGATCGAGGGCTGGAAGGTCATCAACGAATCCGACATGATCCTGAAACCGGACATGAACGCCGCCTATATCGATCCGTTCAGTGCCACTCCGATGCTGGTATTGTTCTGCGACATTGTGGAACCGTCCGACGGCCAGCTGTATTCGCGCGACCCGCGCTCCACCGCCAAGCGCGCCGAGGCCTATCTGACATCCACCGGCATCGGTGACACGATCTATGTCGGGCCGGAGCCGGAATTCTTCATGTTCGACGATGTCCGCTTCGAAGACGGATATGCGGGCAGCGGCTACACCATTGACGATATCGAACTGCCGACCAACACCGGCCGTGAATACGAGATGGGCAATATGGGCCACCGCCCGCGCGCCAAGGGCGGATATTTCCCCGTCGCGCCGGTCGATGCGTGCATGGACATTCGCGGCGAGATGGTTTCGACCATGCTCGAAATGGGCCTCAACATGGACAAGCACCACCACGAAGTGGCTGCTGCCCAGCACGAACTTGGCATCACCTATTCATCGCTGACGACCGCTGCCGATCAGGTGCAGATCTACAAGTATGTGGTGCAGCAGGTTGCGCACGCATACGGCAAGACCGCGACCTTCATGCCAAAGCCGATCAAGGACGATAACGGTTCGGGCATGCACAGCCACATGTCGATCTGGAAGGACGGCGCGCCGACCTTTGCGGGTAACGAGTACGCCGGTCTTTCAGAAACCTGCCTGTATTACATCGGCGGCGTCATCAAACATGCCAAGGCGATCAATGCCTTCACCAACCCGACGACCAACAGCTATAAACGGCTGGTTCCCGGCTTTGAGGCACCCGTGCTGCTCGCCTATTCGGCGCGCAACCGGTCGGCATCGTGCCGCATTCCGTATGGCGCGGGCGACAAGGCGAAGCGCGTTGAGTTCCGCTTCCCCGATCCGCTCGCAAACCCGTATCTGGCGTTCTCGGCGCTGTTGATGGCGGGCCTCGACGGGATCGAGAACAAGATCCATCCCGGCGAAGCAATGGACAAGAACCTGTACGATCTGCCTCCCGCCGAACTCGCCGAAGTGCCGACCGTATGCGGCAGCCTGCGCGAGGCATTGAACGCTCTGGAAGCCGATCACGACTTCCTGTTGAAGGGCGACGTGTTCTCGATGGACCAGATCGAAGCCTACACCGAACTGAAATGGGCCGAAGTCATCCGCACCGAAACCACCCCCTGCCCGGTCGAATTCGACATGTATTACAGCAGCTGATTCTCAGGGAGCCGGGGGCGCCAGTGCGCGCACCCCGGCTTTCAGCCAAGGCGTTAACAGCCCCTCATCGCAAAAAGGGATATGCACAGCGCCAGTGCAGCTTGACTCACCGCAAGAGGTGCGACAGGTTCGCTATTGGGATGAGACATTACGGCGATCGAGGGAGGCGATTTGCACCTCGGCTGCAAAAAAATATACCTGATGACGACTAAATCGGCGCAACTCTACAAGACGCCGGATCGCTCCGATAATCAGGTTGGGCGAATAATGACAGTTTCGTTAGGTAGCCTGCGAATTCATCCCGACTTTGATCGAGGAGGTCGCCTATGTCGCTGCATGCTGAAACATCATTGACTGGACCAGCCGACTGGACAGTCAGCCTGAGTTATCAAAGCACGGCCACCCGGCGGCCAACTATCGCTGACTTGTCCGAATTGACGGAAAGGGCGAGGAGGCGGAACCATAGCCTTGGCGTGACCGGACTGTTGCTTTATGATCGGGGGCAGTTTTTCCAGACCGTTGAAGGGCCGCCCGAAAGCATCAAAACGATATGGGAATCGATCAGCAGGGATTCTCGCCATACCGATATAGATATCCTGAGCGAGCATATCATCCCGACCCGGCTTTTCGGGAATTGGGACTTGCTTAGCAGACACGGCGATGCGGAAACATCGGCGAACATACAGCAGTCCAAAGCGGCGCACCAACTCACATCTCAGGTGCCCGTACTTATTGAGAAGGTGCTGAATGGAGATGACATCGGGACCAACACCCTGATAGCATCTTTTGCGGAGGCTGGATGGCAAGGCGATTTGATCCTTTGTCATCTGATCGAACCCACAGCGCGGGCTTTGGGGGATGTCTGGATGTCCGATGATTGCTCGGAACTCGATCTGACCATTGGCCTCAGCATGTTGCAACTTGCCGGTCATGCCGTTCGTCACACACCCACTCCCGAAGAGTTGAAGAACAGGAAATACAGTATTCTTCTGGCAACGATGCCGGGTGAAACGCATTCATTGGGGACATCCCTGCTCGCCGACCTGTTTACCGATGCCGGGTGGCATGTGGACATGGCATTCCCCGACAGCACTCACGCGCTGACCAATCAATTGAAGGCACAGCAGCCCGATGCGCTCGACCTCGGCCTTTCCGAATCGTTGCTGCGCAGAGACAGCGTGGTGCAATTGCGCGAAACGATTGAGCGCAGCCGATTTGCCGCTCCAGACCATTTGACCGTGATATCGGTTGGAGGGCGATTGTTCGCAGATGCTATTGCTACCGCAGAATCGGTTGGCGCGGACCACGCCCGCAAGACAGTTGCCGGGGCAAGCGTGCGGATCGCGGAATTGATCCGGCAAAAACGTCAATTGCCGCGGTAAAAACAAGTCGGCCCGCACGACCGCACCACGATTCCGAAATGTTGCGGTGCCAATTCGATAAGCTGCGCGGGTTAAACCATTTTCCTACTCGGCAGAATTCTGCCTAATTGTCCGGCCTTTTTCCGCAATCAAAGGCCGCATTGCCATGACCATTCCAACACGTTCCTCCAGCCCTTCCCCGCGCAAGCCGATCTTCGATGTGGTCCGCACATTGCTGCGGCGCGGGTTTCGTCAACCAGAGGTGGACGCGATTGATGGTGAGATTGACCGGGCCGTAGGACGGGCGATAGCGCGCGCGCAAGCGCGCGAGGAGGACGGTGCCGACACCGGATGTAAAGATACCAGATTTTCGCCCCAGAACAGTGTGTCAGGTGTGTCAGGCGTTCCGTACATCCGACGAAGTGAGCCGGCGAGCGCTGCAGTCCCCCGCTCCATCGGACCGGCGGGCATCGCGCTGATCAAGCAGTTCGAAGGCTGTGCCCGGTTGCGGCGCGATGGGTTGGTGGAAGCCTACCCCGATCCCGGCACCGGCGCAGAGCCGTGGACAATTGGCTGGGGCGCAACGCGCGGTGGGCTGCACGGGCATGTCGGGCCCGACACGCTGTGGACGCAGGACCAATGCGATGAGAGGCTGGCGCAGGATTTGGTGCGCTATACCAGCGAAGTGCGGCGCGCGATTGGCGATACACCGACCACGCAGGCGCAGTTCGATGCCATGGTCAGCTTTCACTACAACACCGGCGCAATTGCCCGCGCAACCCTGACCAGGCGACACGTGGCGCACGATTATGAAGCCGCAGCGGGCGAGTTCAAACGCTGGAACATGGCAGGCGGACGCGTGCTGAAAGGGTTGGTGCGGCGACGTGCAGCCGAAGAACGCCTGTACCGTGAAGGGTGATGGCGATGGTGGGCCCTTTGTCCGGGCTCTTACCCCGATCAGTAATCCCGGCTGATTTCCGCCCCGACCCGGTCGCGTCCGATGGTCGTCACCGTGCCCAGCAACGCCAGCCAGCGGGTGATGCGGTATTCGACCTGCGTCGCGGAATAGCCGCGCCCGTCGGTGATGATCTCGACGTAGAACTTGCGGCCCAGGTTCTTGCCCAGCGCGACCCCGGTGCTTCGGCCCAGCGCGGGATCGGCAGAGACGATGCGCAACTGGTCAAGACCGATGGATTCGCGCAAACGCCCGATCGGGTCCAGCCCCCCGCCACCGCCGCGCAGCGATGCCAGCGCCGCGCCCAATTGCACCGCATCGGTAGCCGAAAGAGAGGTGACAGACCCGCCGAACAGCAATTGCGCGAGAATTTCCTCTTCGGGCAGATTCGGTTCTGAGGAGAAACTGACCTCTGGCGACTGGCTGTTGCCGGTGATCGCGATATCGACGTTCACGTTGCCGGTGTTGGCCTCTGCCAGAATATCGAGCCGGGGATCGATTGGCTGGTCTCCGTCAAACCGGATGCGGCCTCTGGTCAGTTCAAACCGCGTACCCGCAAAGGTGTAGTCCCCGCGCACAAGGTTCGCCTGACCGCCAATGCGCGGATCGCTGACGGTGCCGCGCAGGGCTATATCGACGCCCCATTCGCTGTCGAGGCCAAGGCCGTCCACCGCGACCCGGCTGGGGGCGGTGGCATTGACGAGATAGCGCCACGAACCAGCCCCGGCGCGGCGGGTGCGCGGTGCGATCTCATCGGGCAGGTTAACCTCGCGGGTGGCGATGCGGGGCAGCGCAAAGTCCTCCGCCGCATAGCCCAGTTTCCAGCTGGCCCGGTCGACCCGCACGCGCCCGGCAATGGTGCCGCCCACCCCATTGGAAACGATGCGGATGGGGCCGGTTACAGTAGCATCCAGCCCGGCGGCATTGACAATGCGCGCGTCCACGGCAGCGGCGCGGATATCGATGCGCGGGCCGCGCCCGCCTCCGATGGAGGCAAGGTCCACGGTGCCGCTGCCCTTGATGGTGCCACCGCCCTGCGTCGCCCCGGCAAAACGGGTCAGTTCCAGCCGCGAACCAGCAAAGCGACCACGCGCGCTGACGTTGGTGATGTCGGTGCCGGATATCGCGCTTTGCAGGCGCAGGTCATCGCTTGCGAGTTGTCCGACGATGCGCGGATCGGCAAGCGTGCCGGTGGCGCTGGCGGATACGGTAAGCGGGCCGGTGAGGTCGAACGCCTCAACCGCAAGCAGTCGCCACAGCGATTGCGCGGGGCCATCATAGGCGAGTTTTGCCGCCAACTGCCCACGCCTGATACGCTGAGCAAGAGGGCCGCCGCCGCCAATGCCGGTGATGCGCGCATCGACCCGGCCAAGCCGCGTGCCCGCGCTCTCGAAATTGGCTGCCGCGCGCAGTCGCTCAGGTCCAAGGTCGAAACCGGCGGTAAGATCAATCGGCGTCGAGGAAAGGACGAGGCCAGACCGCGCAAAGTCATCGACCGTGAACCGCCCGTTGGCAGTGGGTGCAGCGCCGCCGCTCTGGCGATAATCGAGCTTGCCGGAAAGCCTCCCGCTGAGGCCCAGTTCCGCTCCTACAAGGTCCGCAAGGCGCAGCGGCATGCTGGCAAGGCTGGCGGCGAGGCGGGTTTGCTGGCCACCCACCTCACCCTCGACAATGGCAAAGCCGCGCGCATATCCGATCTGCGTCGGTGCGAGACGGTAGCCGCCATCATCCTGCCTTGTCAGCACCGCGCGGCGCGGCATGGTGATCGCGCGGCCAGCATACTCACCGCGGGCCAGCAGCGCGATGCGTCGGGGCGAAATGTCACCGTCGAACTTGAGCGCAAACCGGTCAGCCCGCCGCCCCGCGATGGATGCAGTGATGTCGCCGGAGCCATCGACGACGCTTGCATTGGCCGCGAACCGCGCGATGCGCAGGCCACCATATGTGAAGCCGGAACCGGCGATGTCCGCGCTTAGACGGGCCGGCGCGCTGCCACCAAAACTGCCGCGCGCGTCAATATCGGCCCTGGCAATGGCGATGTCGGTCGCCCCGCCAAAGCGTGCGCCCTTGGCTGTCAGGTCGATGTCGAAACCGGTCGCTCCGCCCGACGCCGGTATGACAGCGACGGTCCCGTTCAACCCTCCCCCAGCCAAGGCGAGGCGGCCCGTTACGCCGCCATCGCCAATCGTCAGTGCGCCGGTAACGTTGGTGCGATAGACCTGCAGACTGTTCACAGCGATGCGGGCCGGACCCCCTGCTGGCAAAACCAGGCCAAGCTTGCCATTGAAATCGCCCAGCAGCGATCCGCCCGCCACATCCAGCGCGAGGCCATCCCCGCTAGGTGCGATACCGATGCGCACGTTCGAGAGCCCGGCTGCGGGCAGAGGATCGGCCAGCACCAGCTGCGCGCTGAGTGCATCGCCAGCAATGTCCGCATCCACAGTGAAGGGGCCATATTGAACGTGCCGCCCTGCCCCCGTCAGCGTGGTGCGTCCTGCGGCAAGGCGGCTGTCAAAGCGCGCATTCAGCCGATCACTGTCCACCGCAAAGTCGCGTAGGATAACTGGTTGATCGCGTCCCAGCCCCACTTGCCCGCTGAACCGCACTTCATTGCCAGCGACGTTGGCGATGGTCGCGTTCGATACGCTCGCCAACTGGCCATTCACATTGGCGCGTACGTTCCATGGAGTGTCTTTGCCAAAGGTTGCGATCAGCTTTGCCGCGCCGCCTACCGTGCCAACATCGGGCACGGTGATGCGGCTTGCCTGGATCGGTCCGGCAATCGCATAGACACCGGTGCGTGTGTCGCCGCGCAGCGAGAGATCGGCAGCGAGGCCGGGGAAGGCGATGCGCGTGTTATCCGCAATCAACCTGCCCGCTGCGAATGTCGCCTGCCCGCGCAATGTACCCCCGACAAGCCGCGGATCGGCAAAGTCGGAGCCGGTAACCACGCGCGCCGCCGTCACGTCCAGCGGGATTGTGAACGCCCCGTCCTGCACCCGCGCGCGGCCTGCCTGGGTCAGACCCTCAAGTCTCGCAGCGCCGATATCCAGTGCGCCCGCGCGCAGACGATGGGTGATGGTCAGATCGCGAAACCGTCCATCCATCGTCCCTGTCAGCAAAGCCTGTTCCAGCCGCACGGTCTTGCCAAGTAGCTCGGGATCGAGCAATTGCGCGCTGAATGTGACATCGCGCGCCCGGTTGCCCGCCAGATCGAACGCACCCTTGCCCCGCAGATCCAGCGCATCGGAAAGCCCCGCGATGCGCCCGATCAGCGTACTGTCCTCCAGCGTGCCCATTGCCGCCAGCGCAATCGCGTCACCAACCGCACGGTCCAGTATGCCGCCGCCGGTCAGCATCGGGTTGATCTCGCCCAGAATGGCGTAACGGCCGCCATTGTTGGTTATCTGGAGGGCGGCGACACGCTGCCGGGGTGCATTTTCCTTTGCTTCCTGACGCTTCACCACCGCATGGCCAAGCCACCGGGTCCAGCTGCCCTCACCCCTGATCCGCGCGTCATAGGCTGCGCTTAGCCCTGCCAGCTTGGCTATCGGACCATCGGCGGCGGCGCGGTAATCGAGCGCGAGGTTGAACCGATCGCCATCGGGCCGCGCATCCAGCAACAGGTCGATCGCATCATCGGTCCCGAACCTGCCATTTGCATCGATCAGCGTTCGGCCCCGGCGAATGTCGATTTGCGCACTGAGATCGACGCGCTGCTCCACCTCTCCAGCGATACCGGGAGCAAGTTTAAGGTTCACGATCTCAAACGTATCCACCCGGATATCAAAATCCGGAAGCAGCGGCGCATCGGGATCGCCCGGAAGCAATTGCGGCAGCCGGGTCATCTGTCCGCGCCGGGCGGTGAGTTCGCGCACATCGAGCCCGCGCCACAGCCAGTTAAGCGGTCGCCAGTCCAGCGTAACCTCGGGTATGGTCAGGAACGCACCCTCGGGATCAAGCAGCGTCACATCATAAAGCGTCGCACTGTTGTAAAGATCGCCTTCGATCCGCCCGACGGTAAAGCGCAGACCCGATGCTGGCGCGACCTGCGCGATCTGTTCGGCAACAAACCGTTTGCCGATGGGGGACGCCAGAAACGCTGCCGCCAGAACAAGCGGAGCGAGCAGGATCGCAATTGCCCAGCCGAGCCGCTTTGCCCAGCGGCGCTTGCGCTTTACGCGCGGTGGTTCGGGGGGGGCCTCGTCCAGCAGCATCTCGTCCATCAGAACGCCTGCCCCAGACTGATATACACCGCGACGGGCGAATCGAATTGATCGGGATTGATCGGGACGCCGACATCCACTCGGATCGGACCAAAACTGGTCTTGTAACGCACGCCGATCCCGGCACCAAAGCGGATGACATCGAAATCGGGCGTGGTGGCCTGCGAGACCGATCCGGCGTCAATGAACGGCACAATCTCTACCGCGCCATCCAGCAGCGGCGTCTCGATCCGCGCCTCAAGATTGAATTCGACCAGCGACCGGCCTCCGGTGGGGTTGCCGAATTCATCGCGCGGGCCAATCGCCTGAAACGCATACCCACGCACCGATCCGCCCCCGCCCGCATAAAGCCGCCGCGTGGGCGCGATATCGAACGTCCCCGCGCCGTTGATGGACTGAACATGCGCCCGGCCCGCCAGAACGGTGGTTCCGACCGATTGGTAATAGGCCGCATCAATGCCGGTGCGGACATAGAAGCTCTGCTGCCCCAGCGTTCGGCTGACATCGGGGGCGATCTCTCCGGTCAGGCGAAACCCTTTCGAGGGGTCGAGCAGATCGTCGCTGCCATCAATGGTCGCACGGGCGAACAGGCCGCCGATGAGATATTCCTGACGCGGTTGGGTGGTGTCGAAGAAAGTCGTGTTGCGCGCATCGGTCAACAGCACTTCTGCACCGACCGCCCAGCTGAATTCTTTCTGGAAGAGCAGGTTCGATACCCGCTCGAACGTGCCCCGCAATGCGACTGTTCGCGCGTCGATGGCATCGGTGTCGATATCGCTGGCAAACGCATCCACCGTCAGGATCTGGTCGCGCGCCCGGAAATTGGAGCGCTGGAAACTGATGCTGGCAAGCTGTTCCTGCGTGCCGACAATGCCGCGCAGCCGCAGTGCCCCTTCCGGCGGGAAAAGGTTGCGGTGTTCCCACCCGGCCTCCAGCCGAAATCCCTCTTCGGTGCCATAACCGATTGCGCCAGAAATGGTGCGGAGCGGCGCGCGTTCGAGCGTCACATCCAGCGCAACCTCACCCGGTTCGCCGGCAGCAGGCGCACGCACTTCGCGCGGGGTGATGACCGCGCTCGACACCAGCCCCGTCGCCAACACCGCGCGACGCAGATCGGCCTGGAGGCTCGCCTGATACAGCTCCCCCGGATCGAACCGGGCGATGCGACCAAGATGGCGTCCCGAAAGAAACGCCGGATCGCTGCTGACCACGCCGCCGAATACATATTTGCCGCCCGGCTGGACGGGCACGGTCAGATCGCCTTCTTCGCGTGCGTGGTCGATCAGCAACGATGCCTCGGCGATGGTCGCGAAGGGATAGCCGGATTCGCCCATCTTCACCCGCAGATCGGTGATCTCACCGATGATGCGGTCGGCATAGAGCGGATCGCCCGAAGCGATTTCGAACGCGGCAACAAGCTCGCCTCCCTCCGGCACCGGAACGTTATCGAGTTCCCCAAGGTCAATCGCGCCAAACCGGTACAGCGGACCCGGCAGGATATCGAACCGCACCTGCGGATCGAGGGCCGCGTCTCCGAGTTCAGCCTCGGGCGAAGCGCCGCGTCTGCCCCCCGATAGCTGGCGGATAACCTCGGCGTTGTAATAGCCATAGGTCCGCAGCACCTCGACCAGCAGCGCCTCGTCCGCGCGGGCACGCGCAGCCAGTTGCGGAATCGTCTCGACCCCGGTGTCGAGCTTTTCGATGGTCGACAACGCCTTGAACCGGGCGAGGAAATCGGTGCGTTCGGGAAACCGGTCATTATCGGCCGGGAAGGCGAGCACCAGTTCGTCGCTGACCCGAAATTGCTCCAGTTCGGGCATGTCGATCAGGTCGGGCGCGTCAATCGTGGCCAGCGCTTCCACTTCGGGATCGGGAGACAATTGCTCGGGCACGGCATCGTCAGGCATGGCGACCAGATCCGCATCGTCACCGAAGAAATCCGGTGCATTAAGGTCTTGTGCGGTAAGATCGGGGACGTCGAGGGGAGCATCAGGGGCCGACGGCGTGTCCACACCCTGCGCAGCCCATATGGCACTGTCCTCAACCGCACTGTCGGGGATGAGGTCCGACAGGTCTTGCGGTGGGGGCAGCGGCTGGGGGGGCAGTTCCGGTTCTGGTTCGGGCTGGAGTACTGGAGGCTGCGCGGGCGGTATTTCCAGCTGTCTGATGGTCGCATTGCCGCGCATGCGCTGTTCACCATCGTCATCCTGCGACGCTGGTTGCGCATCCGAAATCGCGCCCGAAGCTGCTTTCACCGGCGGGGTCGATGCGCATAGCCCGACCGCTAAGGCCAGTGTCAGTCGGGAAATTTGCAAAAAGTCAGCTCGCGGTAAATTTGACGGGTTGTCCGTCTTTACCCCTCGCGCCGCTGATTGTCCCATCCGCCCGGTCGCGCGGTGCGGTCGCTTTGGCGATAAGTTGCGCCTGGCGATCCTCGCCCATGCGCTGCCATCCTTCGCGTGAGAGGGTTTCGAGTGGTCGATACCGCACCTTGTACGCCATGCGCGGGCTGCCCTCTACCCAATAGCCCAGATACACGAACGGTAATCCATCCTGCGCTGCACGGCGGATGTGATCGAGGATGATGAAATTGCCCAGCCCCGCGCGACTTTCGTGTTGCGGATCGTAGAACGAATAGATCATCGACAGGCCATCGCCCTGTTGATCGGTCAGACAAGCGCCAACCAGTCGACCGGGTGAACCGTCATCGGTAGGCTCACGATATTCGACCAATTGGCTTGTGACGGGCGTGTGTTCCACCATGTCTGCGTAATCGAGTTCGTCCATCGCCGACATCCCGCCATCCGGGTGACGCATGCCGAGATACTTGCTGAGCAATTCGAACTGTTCTTCGGTTGCCCACGGGCGGCATTCCGTGACGACGAGATCGCCGTTGCGTTTCAATTCGCGCTTTTGCGTGCCAGATGGTTTGAATTCGGAAGCGACCACGCGCACGGAAACGCAGGCCTGACAATCCAGACAGCTGGGCCGGTAAGCCACGGTCTGACTGCGCCGAAAACCGATCCTGCCCAACGCCTCGTTCAGCTGATCCGCATGCGCTCCCTTCAGTTCCGTGAACACCTTTCGCTCCATCCGGCCCGGCAGATACGGGCACGGCGCGGGGCTGGTCACGAAAAAGCGGGGAAAGCGGATCGGAGCCGTCACGGGTCTGACTGAGTCCTTCGGGTCTTTGTGCGCCGGCGGAGGCTGGAAGCCCCGGCAGAAGCTGTGTGGAATCGGAGATGTCTCTATTAAGACATTCTTATGCCTTTTCCGCCTCGGCGGTAAAAGAGCTTTAACCACGAAACGCGGTTAACAAACCCTTACTTTGCACAATCCGGTCGATTGGGCGCAGAAAACCTGACTTTTTTCGGCAAACTTTTTTTCACCAGAATGTCGCGGTTAGCGGCGCGAACGGAACGATCTGCGGCACCCATCCGGTCCTGCCTCAGTTCAATTCCACCATCTGCACCGCATAGTTCGCGTCTCGAAGCGCATCGACCAGCCGTTCGACCTGCGCCGCGTCGCGCGCTTCGCATTCGATATCGGTGATCAATCCCTTGGCAGGCAAAGTAGTGAAGATGCGTTGGTGGTAAATCTCGATGATGTTGACATTGTGCTCGTCAAACAGACGCATCACCTTGAACAGGGCTCCGGGACGATCCTGCAACGTCACGCGCAGCCGCGCCAGCCGTCCCTGCCGCGCCAGATCGCGCAGCAGCACGTTCGCCAGCAAGCGCGTGTCGATATTTCCGCCGCACAGCACCAGACCGATGGTCTTGCCCTCGAACCGTTCCTTGTTCGCCAGCACTGCGGCAAGGCCTGCTGCGCCCGCGCCCTCGACCACCGTTTTCTCGATCTGCAGCAGCAGCGCCACCGCTTTTTCCAGTGCCGGCTCATCGACCAGCAGGATATCGTCGACGCGTTCCTTGATCACGCGCGCGGTGAAGGCGCCTGGCCGCTTGACCGCGATGCCTTCGGCCAGCGTGTCGCCCCCGCAATCGAGGGTCTGACCCTTTATCTGCGCAAACATGCTGGGGAACAGTGCTGCCTGCACGCCGACGACCTCGGTATCAGGGTTTAGAGCTTTGGCGACTGTCGCCATCCCCGAAATCAGCCCGCCCCCGCCAATCGGCGTCACCAGACAATCGAGATCGGGCATCACTGCCAGCATTTCGAGCGCGACCGTGCCCGCTCCGGCTGCGACCAGCGGATCGTCGAACGGGTGAACAAAGGTCAGGCCGCGTTCGGCTTCCAACTGGCGGGCATGGGCATAGGCATCATCGAACGTCTCGCCATGCAAGACCACGTTTCCGCCCACGCTTTCGGTCTGCATCACCTTAACTGTGGGCGTGGTCTTCGGCATCACGATGGTGACCGGCACGGCCAGCCGGGTGCCATGATAGGACAGACCTTGCGAATGGTTGCCCGCGGACGCCGCGATAACGCCGCGCTCTCTTTGTTCTTGCGTCAGATGCAACAGCGCATTTAACGCGCCGCGCTCTTTATAGGCGGCGGTGAATTGCAGGTTTTCAAACTTCAGCCAGATCTGCGCACCCGTGATTTCCGACAGGGTGATCGAATGCATCATGGGCGTTTTTACGACCAACCCCTCGATACGCGCAGCGGCGGCGCGGACGTCATCGATGGTGAGATCGGCTGGCGTCGCTGCGCTCTCCTTTGGCGTGATCCGGGCTTCGGGCGTGATCGCGGCTGTCTTGTTCATGGTGCCCGGACCTAGGCTGTGGCCGCCCCGAGGGCAATCGCAATTGCGCGGAAGAATTGCTGGCAGGAAGGTCTGCAAGTGTGATTGGCAATCGCGGCTTTAGCTATTAGGCCTGCCGACCATGAGTAGTACTGAATCGATTGCCTTTATCGGCCTTGGCGTGATGGGCGGGCCGATGGCCGGACATCTGGCGCGCGCAGGCCACCGGGTAACCGCCTATAACCGATCCCCTGAACGCGCCGGTAAATGGCGCGAGAAATGGGCAGCGGAGGGCGTCGAGATACACTTTGCCGATTCCCCGGCGAACGCAGCGTCGGGTGCCGACATTGTCTTCACCTGCGTTGGCAATGATGCGGATCTGCTTTCTGTGGTGGATGGCGAGGACGGTGTGCTTGCCCGGTTACCCGAAGGCGCTTTGCTGGTGGACCACACCACCACCTCTGCAAACATCGCGCGGTCTGTTGGCGAAAAATTCGCCAATTCGGGCGTTGCGTTTATAGATGCGCCTGTCAGCGGCGGGCAGGCAGGTGCGGAAAACGGCCAGCTCGCGATCATGTGCGGCGGCACCGAAGACGCGGTAGAGCGTGCGCGCCCGGTCATGGACTGCTACGCCAAGGCCATCATTCATGTTGGCCCTACTGGCGCAGGCCAGACTGCCAAGATGGCGAACCAGATGTGCATTGCGGGCATTCTGGGGGGTCTTTCCGAAGCGATCCGGCTCGCGCAGGGCGCGGGGCTGGACCTCGAAAAGACCTATGAGGCAATTTCGGGCGGCGCGGCGCAAAGCTGGCAGATGGACAATCGCTGGGCGACGATGACGGCTGACACTTTCGATTTCGGTTTCGCCATCGACTGGATGCGCAAGGATCTGGGTTATGCCCTCGATGAAGCAAAGCGGCTGGGCCTGTCATCACCCGTCACCGCGCTGATCGATCAATTTTACGCCGATGTTCAGGCGAATGGGGGCGGCAGGGACGATACCAGCGCGCTGATCACCCGCCTCGCCAAATCCGCCTCCTGATTGGGATATTCATGAAAACTCCATCTCGCGCCGCCTTTCATTCATTCTGTGCAATCCTGTTGGCTGGCGTCTCCACGCCGGCAGTAGCTGATACGCTGGTCCATAATGTCGATGGAGTGACGATCGACGAAAATGGTGAGGTGAAACGCTTCACCGCGCTCGTTTTCGATGAAGAGGGTCGCATTACGCAGGTGCTTGAGCGCGGGGACAAACGCCCGAAGACCGATTACGGCGTCGACGGAGAGGGCCGCGTGATGCTGCCCGGCATGATCGACGCGCACGTACATGTAATGGACATCGGTTTTGCGGAATTGACGCTGGACTTGTCCGACACGATTAGCCTCGAAGATGCGCTGGCGAAGATCGGCAAGTTTGCTCAGGACAATCCGGGCCGCCCATGGATTCTGGGTCGCGGCTGGAATCAGGAGAAGTGGGGCCTTGGCCGCTTTCCCACCGCTGCTGAACTCGATGCGGTGGTATCTGATCGACCGGCGTGGCTGGAACGGGCAGACAATCACGCCAACTGGGCCAACAGCCTAGCGATGCAACGCGCCGGGATCACTGCGGAAACGAAAGATCCGGACGGCGGACAGGTGATTCGTGATGGCAAGGACGCTCCCGCAGGTGTGTTCGTGGACAATGCGGTGGAATTGGTGGGGAAAGTTGTGCCCGCGCCCCGCGCCAAGGATCTCGACGCCGCCTTTACTAAGGCTCAGGAACGGCTCATCGCCAACGGCATCACAGCTGTCGCCGACATGGGCACCACGATGGCAGAATGGCACACCTTCAGGCGCGCGGGCGACCGGGAAGGCCTGCAAGTGCGAATCATCTCCTACGCTGACAGTGTGGAGAGCATGGAATCTATCGCAGGATCGGCTCCGACACCGTGGCTGTATGACGACAAGCTGCGAATGACAGGAGTGAAGCTGTATCTGGATGGTGCGCTGGGGTCGCGCGGGGCCACTTTGCTGGCACCCTATGCCGATATGCCCAATGCGCGCGGTCTGCCGCTGCTGACCCCGGCACAATTGCGCAATTTGATGAGCCGCGCCGCGCTCGATAATTTTCAGACTGCTGTTCACGCGATCGGGGATGCGGCGAATCAGGACGCACTGCTCGCAATCGAGGAACTGTCAGAGACTTATACCGGCGATCGGCGGTGGCGGATAGAACACGCTCAGATCGTCGACCCGTCCGACCTTCAGCGATTCGGCCAGCATGGCGTCATCGCCTCGATGCAGCCGCTGCATCAGACGAGCGATCGGACCATGGCGGAGGCGCGTCTGGGCGACGGTCGGCTGGGTGGTGCCTATGCCTGGCGCAGCGTCCTTGACGCGGGCGGAAAGCTGGCATTCGGGTCCGATGCTCCGGTAGAACCTGCCGATGCCTTTGCCGGAATCGCGGTGGCGATCAGCCGCACCGATGCCGATGGCGAGCCGTTCGGGGGTTGGCGCGCGCAGGAGACCGTAAGTCGCGAAGCCGCGTTGGCAGCCTACACTTCCGATGCCGCGTTCGCCGGGTTTGCCGATGGCCGGTTCGGGCGACTAATACCCGGAGAACGCGCCGATTTTCTGTTGGTGGATCGGGATCCATTGCTCGCCTCCCCTGCCGAGATTCGCGCCACAAAGATATCCCAGGTCTGGATCGGCGGGGAGAAGGTGCTCGACCGCGAATAGTGCCGACGGCTTCAGCTGGTCTAAGATATCCTGCGTAGTGGCTTGAATTCAGGAACAGGTTCACGATTAAGTCATTTAGTATATGCAATGCGCCACTGTCGCTGGACTGACCAACCGCGGCGGATCTCTATGACTGGTCGAGTGGGTAACATTGGCTCCGTTGTGTAGGAGCGGTATCGTTGGCCACAGGGTTAACATGGCAGCTATGCTATTGACCTTTCGGTAGGCGGTGCATTTTTGTCACATTGGATTTAATAACTGAATACAAACCGTTCTATTGGCGGCCCAAGCTACGGTTCGATACAGAAAATGGGTTGCTAAGAGAGCTTGGTCGCCGTAATGGTGCATCGAAATTGAATGAAATAAGAAGAGCTCATAGGAGGCTACTAATGAAGTTCCGTAATATCGCCCTGGCAACGGCTGCTCTGTCGCTCGCGACCGCTCCTGCCATCGCTCAGGCCAATTTCGAGCGTGCAAGCGCTCCGGTCGAAGGCGAAAGCGAATTCGAAGGCAACGGCATCATCCTTGGTGTGCTCGCAGCCGCAGCAATCATTGCCGGCATCGTGATCGTTGCCGACGGTGATGACGACGATTCAGTCAGCGGCTAATCGCCTGACTTTTACGAATTGAAAAGGGCCTCCTTGCGGGGCCCTTTTTTTGTGTGTACCCAAGGTCTGGTGAGAGTTGGGTTCACCTCATCCGGGCTCGCCGTCACCTCTCCCAACACAGAGATCAACGGCGGGGCACAGTACCCACCACCTCGCCTACCCATATTTGCGGAATCGATCAGCTTGTACAGTCGCTCATGGCCTGAATGCTGATCTGCGCCACGTTTTGGGTGGGCTTAGCTCTATCGTCGGCGATCAGGCTGAAATATCAGCGCGAACTTGCTGTCAGAATTACTACGAACTCAGCGGATGTTAGCCTGCATCGGTGTTAGGCGTTGAAGCCGATTGGCCGCCAGCCGGAGTAGAGTCTTCGTCTGCGACTTTTTCACCTACGATAGCAGTACTGCTTTCGTTCGCGACCACGTGTGAGTTTCTTGCTAACTTGCGGTCCTGAAAGCGCATCAATAGCAGCGATCCTTCGAACAGCAGCAACAGTGGGAGCGCCAGAATGATCTGGCTGCCGGGGTCTGGCGGGGTAACCACTGCGGAAAGCACGAATACCCCGACGATGACATAGCGCCGGGATGCAACCAATTGTTCGCGAGTGACGATACCTCCCCGGTGCAGCAGCATAAGCAGCACGGGCAACAGGAAAGTCAGCCCGAATGCCAGAATAAATTGCATGACGAGGTTGAGATAATCGCCTGCCGACGGCAGCGCCTTGATATCCAGCCCTCCCGTCTGCCCGCCAAAGCCGAGGAAAAACAGGAATGCTGTCGGCATGACGACGTAATAGGCTAGCGCAGCCCCGGCTGTAAACAGCACGGGCGTTGCGATCAGAAACGGCAAAAACGCTTTCTTTTCGTTGGCGTATAAGCCCGGCGCAACGAATGCCCACAACTGGTTGGCGATGATTGGAAAGCTGACCATGAAGCCTGCAAACAGCGCGACTTTCAACTCGACGAAGAACACCTCGGGGAGCCGGGTAAAGATCAGCTGCCCTTCGCCTTCGGGAAACGCATCGCGCAATGGCTGCACCAGAAATCCCAGTATCGGATCGGCGAAGTACAGACATACGCCAAATGCGATGATCAGCGCGAATATTGCGCGGACCAGACGGGTGCGCAATTCGATCAGGTGATCGAGCAGTGGGGCGCGGGTTTCATCGATGTCTGCGATTTCAAAAGCCATCGCGCGCCTCAGGATTTGCCATCGGCGGCAGAGCCAGGATCGGGCGCGGTCGAAGGTTCCGATTTCGGTTCCGGTGAAATTGCTGACGACATAGGGCTTTGAACCTTTGCCGGCTCAAAATTCGCGGGCGCTGGTGGCCGCGACGCGGCACAGGCGGCGGCGTCCCCCAAGGCATCACCGGTCACGGCAGGCCCGGTCATCGCCGTTGCCCCGCCAGCATCGCCTGACGCAGCATCGCTTGAAGAAGGCGGGTTTTTGCGCATGATCTCCTCGTTGCGCGCCTTCCATTCCTTCTCCATGTCCTCCAGTTCGGCTTCGCGAACCATCGCATCGATGCCGGTGCGGAAATGGGCAGAGACGCGGCGCACCTTGCCAACCCACCGGCCAGCCGTACGCATCGCGAGCGGCATGTCCTTTGGACCGATTACCACCACCGCGACAATCACGATCACGAACAGTTCAAGCGCGCCGATTTCGAACATGGCCAGAGCGCCTCAGCGCACCTCCTGAAGTGTACCCCGTCACCGCTGCAACGGGCGCAGTCGACGAAACCTCAAGAACCAGCGGTGTCGCTGGGTTCTTTCGCCGTAGGCTGAGCCGGGGCTGTCGGTTGCGTTGGGGCGACATCCGCGGTCGGCGCTTCGATCCGGGCGCTGGAGGCGGGCGTATCGCTCACATCCTCGCTCATGCCCTTTTTGAAACTGGAAATACCTTTGCCGAAGTCACCCATCATTTCGGAAATTTTCCCGCGTCCAAACAAAACGAGGATGACGACTGCGATGATAGCGATTTGCCAGACGCTGAGACCCATGGGGACATTCTTTCCTTGGTTTGCCCGCACACACTTGCGGGCCACGCCTATTATAGGGACTGAACGCGCGGTGCGCCAGTGTGCTTACGCGGGATCGTCGTCCGGTCGGCGATCATCGTTTGCATCCGGATCATCGGTCTGCGGCTGCTCACCTGCCTGGTCCATCGCCTCCTCATACGCGTCATCGACAGGATCGAGCAGCCCTGCCGCGCGCAATTCGTCGATACCGGGCAGGTCGCGGCGCGATCCTAGGCCGAAATGGTCGAGAAATTCTGGCGTCGTTGCATAGATCACCGGACGTCCCGGCACCTCGCGCCGTCCGGCGAGCCTGATCCAGCCTGCCTCCATCAGCACATCCAGAGTGCCCGCGCTTGTCTGCACACCGCGGATCGATTCGATTTCCGCGCGACTGACAGGTTCGTGATAGGCGACGATGGCCAACACCTCGGTCGCAGCGCGGCTCAGGCGGCGCACCTGCTCACGCTCGCGCCGCAGCAGATGGGCAAGATCGGGCGCGGTCTGAAAATGCCAGCGTTTGCCGCGCTCCACCAGCCTGACGCCGCGATCGGCGTAATGAACGGCCAGCGCGTTCAGACCTGCTCGCACCGCGGCGGCGTCCAAATTGCCAAGATGCGTCGCCAAAGCCTCGATGCTCAAAGGTTCTTCGGAGGCAAACAGCGTTGCCTCGATCGCGCGCTGTACGTTGTCTGGCGCGTGATCCGCTGCGCTCGCATGAGGGTGCCGGGGCGTCACGTCATCGCTGGGCACCGGCTCGTCGATCATGACTGCGCACCGTCTTTCAGCCGCCGGATGCGCAGCGGAGAAAAGGCGTCGCCCTGCTTCAGTTCCGCCCTCCCCAGTCGCGCCAGCTCCAGCGCCGCGACAAAGCTGGATGCGAGCGCCGACCGGCGCAATTCCGGATTGGCGTGCGCGGGCAGGAAGTCGCGAATGTCCATCCATTCCAGCGTTACACCCAGCATCGCCGATACCCGGTCCAAGGCGCTATCCAGCGTCATTACCGGGCGGTTCGCGACATGATAGATCCGGGGGGCCGTCCGCGCCTTTACCTGACCATAAGCCTGGATAAGCGAGTAGGTATCGCATTTCCACGCGGTTTTGCGGTCGATCCGCAGCCCCTCCGGCGCGCCGCGCACGAAGATGTCGCGTCCGATCCGGTCCCGCGCCATCAGCCGCGCCGCAGCCTCTCGCATTGCGCCCAGCCGTGCCAGCCGCAATTGCAGACGCAGCGCCAATTCCTCGGGGCCGGGGTCTTCCTGCTCATCCTTGGGCAGCAGCATTGCGGACTTGAGATAAGCGAGCCACGCCGCCATCACGAGATAATCCGCCGCCAGTTCCAACCGCAGATCGACGGCGCGCTCAATATAGTCGAGATATTGATCGACGAGCGCGAGTATCGAAATCTGGCGCAGATCGACCTTTTGCCGCCGCGCCAGATCGAGCAACAGGTCGAGCGGCCCCTCCCACCCGTCAAGTTCCAGATAAAGCTTGTCATTCTCGTCCGGCTTGCGCTGCGGCGCAGGCAGGTCATCGGGCCAGCCATCAGGGATCAGCGTGCCGGGTTCCGCCTTGCCCGCTGCATCGCCAGTCAGCATAAAGCCTGAAGTGTCGGCGGGCAGATCCTCCGGCATCGTCACGCAGGCGTCCCCGTCAGTCCCAGTAGCGCATCGCGCTTCGCCAGCAATTCGGTATGCTGGATCGGTATCGTTTCGGCAATATGGGTTGGCTCCAAGGCTCGCTCCAGCCGCGCGGCGCTGAGATCGGAGATCGCAGGCAACGCCTCGCAAATGCCGATCATGTCGTCCATCTTCGCCCAGCAATTGAGGATGATGTCGCATCCTGCTGCATGAGCGCGCGCGGCACGCTGAGGGATCGTATCGGCCAGCGCTTCCATGTCGATATCGTCGGTCAGCAACAGCCCGGTAAAGCCTATCTTTCCGCGAATGATTTCGCGGATGATCTTGGGAGAAAGCGTCGCGGGGTTCTCGGCATCCCAGGCGGGGAAAATCAGGTGCCCGGTCATGCCGATCAGCGCGGTGTTAAGCGTGCGGAACGGGGCGATGTCCTGCTCCAGTTCAACCGCGGTTTCGTCAACGGTGGGCACTTCCTTGTGACTATCGACCATACTGCGACCGTGGCCGGGCATGTGTTTGATACACCCGGTGACGCCGCCGCTTGCCAACCCACTCAACTGCGCACGACCGATGGCGGCAACCTGCATCGGGTCCGATCCCAGCGCGCGATCCCCGGTTACGTCATGCGCGCCCGGTCGGCGAAGATCCAGCGGGGGATGAAAAGTCACTGTGATGCCCATTGCAGACAGTTCCAGCGCCATTGCGTGGGCATTGGCGCGGGCCGCCTCTATCGCGCTGGCAGGTGCGAGGGCGTAGAGCCGATCGAACGCTTCTCCCGCAGGATAGGCGGACCAGTGCGGCGGACGCAGGCGGGCGACGCGGCCCCCTTCCTGATCTATCGAAATAAGCAGCCGATCGCGCCCGTGCAAAGCGCGCAATTCATCGGTCAACGCGCGCAATTGCTGCGGGTTTTCGCAATTGCGACCGAACAGGATGTAGCCCGCCGGGTCCGCCTCACGAAAGAATGCGCGCTCGTCTGCCGTCAGCTGTGGTCCGCTACATCCGAAAATCGCTGGTGTCATGGCGCAAGAGTTGCAGCAGTGGCGCAGTCAGGCAAGCGCGGTAACCAATCCGCGTGGGGAAAATGGTCAAACGATCCACGCATATCCCCGGCTGAACGCTTCAGGGTTTCACCTGGCAGTCCATGCCCTCGCCCTTGAGTGAGCGGCACAATTTATCCGCTGCCGCGCGGTTGCCGGTCACGGCTTGCAGGCGATAGACGGTGCCCATCGCGATCTTGCCTTCGACAACGCGGTGGCTGAGGCCGGACAGCGATTGCGAACGCCGCTGAAGCTCGGTCCAGCCCTGCTCGGCACGCGCTCTCGATGTGTAGGCGGCCAATTGCACGCCGACGCCTCCGGCCGCGCCGGTGGTTCCCGATGTGGCCCCGCCGCTATCGGCATTGGCAGGTGTCGCCTTCGCACTCGCAACTGTCGGTTTGTCCGCGCCCGCTACCTTGCTGCCCGCAGGAGCAGTGGCGCCCCCGATCGGCGGCATTTCGACGCCGAGATCCTGATCGCCCGATCCCTCTCCGGTTGTATCGGCAAGCTGACCTTCGGGCGCAACGCCCTCGCCGACACCCGGCGCAACATCACCGGTTCCGGGAAACTCCTTGCCGCCGGCATCGTCCGGCCGTTCCTTGTAGGGGCCTTCGGGCGCCTCTATTGTACTGCCATCCGCGACCATTTCCGGCCCGTCGTCACGACTGGACATGAACCAGAACAGGCCCGCCACCACCAACAAGATAGCCACCAGCAGCGCGAGGAACCCGACAAGTTGCGCGGTGTCCACGCCGTTACCGCGATCGTCGGTTTCGTCCGCTTCCAGCCACGGCAGGCTGTCTTCTTCGCCAAGGTTTAATTCGTCTTTGGTACCGTCAGCGCCGCTGCCGCCTCCGCCACCGCCGTCAACTTCCTCGAATTCCGCCTCGATGATCACGGACTTAACCCCTTCGCTCCGCCCACCACACGCCTGTTTGGACGGACGAGCGGGCGCTTACATGGATTCAACAGCCTCAACGCCTAACACGCGAAGCCCATTGCGGATGACCTGCCCGATTGCATCAGCCAGGAAAAGCCTTGCACCGGACAAACCCTTGTCGTGTTCCACGATGAAGCGCTTTTGTATATCCTTGTTACCTGCCGTGTACAACGCGTGGAGGTCTGACGCGAGTTCATACAGGTAGAACGCAATCCGATGCGGTTCGCGTGCCTTGGCAGCGGCCTCTATCTCACGCGGGAATTGCGCAGCGCGTTGAATTAGAGCGATTTCGTCCGCTTCCAGCCGGTCCAGCGCGGCTTGGTCGGGGGCAACGCCTAGCTCGTCTGCCGACTTGCGCAGCGTGCGGCGAATTCGCGCATGGGCGTATTGCACGTAGTAAACCGGGTTATCCTTCGACGCCTCGACCACCTTGGCGAAATCGAATTCCATCTGCGCCTCGGGTTTGCGGGTCAGCATGGTGAAACGCACGACATCCTTGCCCACCTCATCGACCATATCGGCGATGGTAATAAAATTGCCGGAGCGTTTGGACATCTTCACCGGCTCTCCGGATCGCGTCAACTGCACCATCTGCACCAGCTTCACGTCGAATGGGATCGGTTTCCCCTCCCCTTCGGACAAGGCGGCGACGGCGGCCTTGATCCGCTTTACCGTGCCCGCATGGTCAGCACCCCAAATGTCGATCAGGGCGTCCGCCTGCGCGGCCTTCTGCATATGATAGGCAAGGTCCGCGCCGAAATACGTCCACGCTCCGTTCGACTTCTTGATCGGGCGATCCTGATCGTCGCCGTATCTTGTTGACCGGAACAGCGGCAGTTCCACCGGCTCCCAATCCTCGGGCGGGGCCTTGCCTTTGGGCGCTTCCAATACGCCATCATAGACCAGATCGTGCGCACGCAGCCACGCCTCGGCCTCGTCCGGCTTTCCGGCGGCATGCAATGCAGCCTCGGATGAAAAGAGATCGTGGCGGATGCCAAGCTGCGCCAGGTCGGCCTTGATGAGGTTCATCATCTGCTCGACCGCTTCGGCGCGGAAATAGGGCAGCCATTCTGATTCTGGTTGATCCTTGTGCTTGTCGCCCAGTTCGCGCGCCAGATATTCCCCGACGGGTTTCAGGTAATCACCGGGATAAAGGCCTTCGGGTATCTCGCCGATATCCTCGCCCAATGCTTCACGATACCGCAGGTGTGCCGACCGGGCGAGTGTATCTACCTGCCCGCCTGCATCGTTGATGTAGTATTCGCGCGTTACGTCATGCCCGGCAAATTCGAGCAAGCTCGCCAGCGCATCGCCGACAACCGCGCCGCGGCAATGTCCCATATGCATCGGACCGGTAGGGTTGGCAGAGACGTATTCAATATTCACGCGCGTGCCCGTACCGATGCTAGACCGCCCGTAATCATTGCCCAGCGCGGACATCGTGCGCAGTTCCGCCAGCCATGCCGCAGGTTCAAGCCGCAGGTTGATGAAGCCCGGTCCGGCAATATCCGCGCTGACGATTGCAGGATGCTGCGTCAGCTTGCCTACGATTAGTTCGGCAAGCGCGCGCGGATTGGTCTTGGCAGGTTTTGCCAGCACCATCGCGGCGTTGGTGGAAAGGTCACCATGAGCAGGATCGCGCGGCGGCTCCAGCGTGACGTTGGCAAAACTTGTGCCTTCAGGCAGCGCGCCATCGCTGATAAGCTCGGCCAGAGCGGCTTCGATGGTGCCGGCAAAGGCGGTGTAGAGGGTTTGATGGTCGGACATATAAAATACCTGTGCGCTCCCGCGAAGGCGGGTGCCTCCTGCACGAGATCTACGCCTTCGCGGCGCAGCGCGCCAAATTCAAGGATAAACAACCGCCTTTGTTGCGCCGATGCAGGCGCTAATGGCGTGTGCAAAATTACCGCGTGGCGTTGTATGCGAGCTGTTGTTGGGTCAGCTGGAAGCCGATCAGCATCTCAAAGCGCGAACGTGCGATCGCTGCCTTCACTTCGGTGTCGGCCAGGGGATCGAGTGCGGCGTCGACGTCGCCCGCTCGTCGCTTGCGCGTGATCTTTTCACGAATTTCATCGGGCAGGGTCGCCGCTGCGCGGTCGATGAAACTGCCCGCCTTGCCGTTAGCGCTCGCACGGCTGACCCCGTCAGCGAAACTAAGCGTCACCTCGCCCACCCGCTTTGTCACCACGGCGTTGCCGCCGCGCAGGACGGTCACGAAATAGGGCAGCGTCACGGTTCGCGCCCCGCGCGGATCGGTACGCTGGGCGACCACATCGAAAGTGGCCTCGGAATACACTTTTTCGCCGGTTTCGTTGCAGGTGGAACGCAGATTGGTCATCGCAGCGGAGACATCGAGATTGCCTGCCGTCGTCGCTCCATCCGCGCCGAAGGTGGTGACATCGCCGGTATAATCGGGAATCCCCACTGCCGGGCAGGCCGACAATACCGCCGTAATGCCGACGCCCTGATCGACCACCAGGTCACCTTCGCGGGCGCATCCTGCCAGCGCGAAAACAACAGCGACAAAAGGCAGCACTCGGGTGCGAAACATCATGCAAAAAACCGTCCCTGAAAAATCGTGGTTCTGTTCAAAGGTCAAATTAGTGATTCTGCCGTTCACGGCTGTTGCTTGCCCTAGCGGGGGCTCGGCGAAAGCGCTAGAGGGGGGAGCATGAACGCGCCCTTTCCAGACTCGACCGGCCTTATGACAGGCCCCGCCGACCGTGCAGATGATGCCGCCACATCGTTACAGCGGCAACCGCTCAAATTGCTGATCGCTGCGCCGCGCGGGTTTTGCGCCGGGGTGGATCGCGCGATCGAGATCGTCGAAAAGGCGCTCGAACGGTATGGCGCGCCTGTTTATGTCCGGCACGAGATCGTCCACAACAAATACGTGGTGGAAGAACTGAAGGGCAAAGGCGCAATCTTCGTCAAGGAACTGGACGAGGTGCCCGATGATGCGCCGGTCGTGTTCAGCGCTCATGGGGTGCCCAAATCCGTGCCCGCAGAGGCGCAGCGGCGAAACCTGATGTATGTGGATGCCACCTGTCCGCTGGTGTCCAAGGTGCACCGTCAGGCTGAACGCCTGATCGAAAAGGACATGCACATCGTCTTCATCGGCCACGAGGGGCACCCCGAAGTCATCGGCACAATGGGACAGGTGCGGCCCGGCCAGATGACGCTGGTTGAGAATATCGAGGATGTGGACAAGCTGCCGTTCGACAGCGACATGCCGCTCGCATACCTCACACAGACCACACTGAGCGTCGATGATACGCGCGAAGTGATTGAAGCGCTGGAATGGCGTTATCCAAACATCCACGGGCCCAAGGCGGAAGACATCTGTTACGCCACCTCCAACCGTCAGGCTGCGGTCAAGGAACTGGCGCGCGATTGCGATCTGGTGCTGGTGGTTGGTGCGCCCAATTCGTCCAACTCACTGCGGCTGGTCGAAGTGGCAGAGCGGCTGGGCACGCCAGGCAAATTGATCCAGCGCGCATCCGAAATCGACCCCGCGTGGCTGACCGGGGTGAACACCGTGGGGCTGACCGCCGGCGCCTCTGCACCCGAAGTGCTGGTGCGCGAAGTGGTGGACGCGCTAGCGCAGATGCGTCCGGTGACCGAAGAAACCATCATGCACACTGAAGAGACGATGACCTTCAAATTGCCGCGCCAGCTGACAGAATAGGCGCTGGCGGTCGGTAGCGGTCAGAGGATACGTGGAAAGATGGCGGTTTACACGCATCTGGCAGCAGAGGATCTTGCCCGGCTGATTGCGCATTACAATGTGGGCGATCTTATCTCGGCAAAGGGCATTGCCGAAGGAGTTTCCAATTCCAACTGGCTGATCGAAACGACCGCTGCGCGGTACATCCTGACGATGTACGAACGCCGGATCGAGCTTTCCGACTTGCCCTATTTCCTCGGCTTGCTCGATCACCTGTCGGAGCAAGGGTGCCCGGTGCCACGCACGATCCACGATACGTCCGGGGCCGCGTTCCGGATGGAGCAGGGCAAGGCGGTGGCCCTCATCGAATTTCTGCCCGGCATATCACCAACCCGGCCCACACCTGCACAGGCGCGCAGTGTTGGCGGTGTGCTGGCGCGGATGCATCTGGCCAGCGAAGGATTCCCGCTCTCGCGCGCCAACACGATGGGTTTTGCTGATAATAGCGCGGTTCTGGAACGGTGCGGCGCGCATGGTCTTGCCAGCATTGATGCGAAGCTGCCTGCGATGCTCTATCCTGCACGTAATGCCGCCGCGCTTGACCTTCGCGCGCTGCCGACCGCGCAGATTCATTCCGATCTGTTTCCGGACAATGTCCTGATGCTGGGTAACAAAGTGACCGGGCTCATCGATTTCTACTTCGCCTGCACCGGGCCGATGGCGCTGGATTTGGCGGTGACCCATGCTGCGTGGTGTTTCAACTCCGCTAATGAATATCAAGCCGATCTTGGCGCCGCGCTAATTGCCGGCTACGAGGCGGTCCGCCCGCTTGACCCGGCTGAACGCGCGCTGATGCCAGACCTTGCAAAGGGTGCCGCCCTGCGCTTTGTCGCGAGCCGCGCCGAAGACTGGCTGGACACCCCCGAAGACGCGCTGGTCACGCGCAAAGACCCGATGCAATTCGTCTCACGCTGGCACTTTTATGACAATAATGGCCCGGCGGTATTTGCCTGAAGAGCTTCTGGCGGCAAAGGAGAAGGTATGATCAAACCGATGAAACAGGTCTCCATCTTCACCGATGGCGCGTGCAAGGGCAATCCTGGTCCCGGCGGCTGGGCTGTGCTGCTGCGCATGGGCGCTCACGAAAAGGAGTTGTCGGGCGGCGAGACCGATACGACCAACAACCGGATGGAAATGACGGCAGTGATCCGCGGCCTTTCCGCCCTGATTGAACCGTGCCGGGTCGAATTGTATTCAGACAGCAAATACGTGCTCGACGGGATTACCAAATGGGTCGAGGGGTGGAAGCGCAACGGCTGGGTGACGGCCAGCAAGAAACCCGTGCGCAACGCCGATCTATGGCATGACCTGATAGAGGTCGCCGCGCGGCACGAAATCGACTGGCACTGGGTCAAGGGGCATTCGGGGCACCCGGAAAACGACCGGGTCGATGAACTTGCTACAGCAGAGGCACTGCGGTTCGCGGCAGAGGGTTGAGAGCGGGCGCGCCAGACGCAAAACGGACGCGCCTGACGCACGACGCGCAAGCCATTTGAATGGCCCGCCCGCCTGATCGCTCATCCGCTAACGCGGTCTAGCTGTTGTCTTCGATTTCGGCGCCCGGACCGTTCTTCTGGATGGATTCAATGGCGCTTTTCGCACTTGCCTTGCTGGCGTAGCCCTCGGTCGAGAACATCGTTTCCGAATTGTATTTGAAGCGGACGCGATACTCGCCCTTCTTGTCCTTATGGATTTCAAATTTGTGCGCCATGGGCGGTTCCCTTTCCTGTTGTGGTGTTAGACGGGGATACCCTAACGATCCCGAACCGTTTGGCTACCCGGCTCTGGCGCGCGATACATCATGAAACCGGGCCGGGTCATAGACGGACGGATCGATCCCGGTGGTCATTGCATCAGGTGGATGGCCCAGCATGATCTGGGCGGCAAGGCGCGCGGCAGCAGGCGCGGTCTGAATGCCGAACCCGCCCTGCCCCGCGAACCAGAAGAACCCCTTTACCAGCGGATCTGCACCGTAAACCGGCAGGCGGTCGGGCGCGAAACTGCGCAAGCCGGCCCATCGCCGCTCCACCGCCTCGATGCGCCAGTCGGTCGCGCGCTGGAACCGGTCAATGGCGCGGGCGATGTCGATTTCCTCTGGCGCGGCATCGCACGGCGCGCTCGGAATCTCGTCATGCGGGCTTAGCCACAGGCGTCCCGCGTCAGGCTTGAAATAGAACCCGCCATTGATGTCGAGCACCAGCGGCAGGTCTGCTGCAGCAACGGGCGCGACACGCAATTGCACAACCGAACGCCGCAGCGGAGCGATGCCGATTGCGCGCGCACCGGCCATGTGCGCGACGGGATCGGCCCATGCCCCGGCAGCGTTGACGATATTCGCTGCGCTCCACGATCGTCCATCCTCGCTGGAGATGCGCCAGCCGCCAGCCCCCTGCGTGAGCGAAGCGATTCTCGCGCGGCAAATCAGATCGGCGCCAGACTGTTTTAGCGTTCCCAGATAATGCTGATGCAGACCTGCCACGTCGACATCCGCGCAAGCCGGCTCCCAGATCGCATCGCACCATTCTTCGCGAAGATGTGGCAGCCGCTCGGCAATGCCAGCGCGGTCCAGCCGCTCAATAGTGACACCGGTTCCGGCAAAGGTCGCCCAAAACTGGTCCATCGCGGCCCGATCCTGCGCGCGCCCTATATAAAGCGCTCCGCGTCCTTGCAAAAAACCGTGCTCGCGCAGGTAATTACCCGACGCCAGCGTCAGCGGGACAACGCCCGGCCCGCCATAACATTCCTCCCAGAATGCCGCCGAACGCCCGGTAGCGTGATAGCCGGGCGCATCCTCCGCTTCCAGCAGCAGTACGCGCGCACGGGCGCTCAGCTCGGCAGCAAGGCTGGCACCGGCCATCCCGGCGCCGATGATCGCATAATCGTACATCGCCGCGCTCATGCCGACGCAGGGGCAACCCGATCGAGGAATTCCGCAATGGCCCGCATGGCGCGACCACGCACTTCATCGACCTCACGCAGGATTTCGTGGTGGGCCTCGGGACCGAATTCGACCAGTTCGCCTTTGGGCAGACGCGCCGCAGCGCGGACATTGGCGGGGTGGCTCACCAGCTTGTCGATGGAGGTGGACAGGATCTGAACCGGCGTTTCCAGCCCCTCCAGCGCACCATCGGCCTCCAATATGCGCAAGGAGGCATAGCCGCGTTCGACCCAGCGCCAGCTTGCCGGGCCCATTACAAGCTCAGGCCGCGCATCGCGCCAGAATTGCTCATCGTCGTAGCGCTCACGGTCATGGGTCAGCAGGTGGACGCGCGCGGCGGGTGTCTCTCCCGGCTTCTCGCTCCATTTCCAGGCTGGCCGCGTGGGTTCGCCCACCCCGTTCATGACCCGCGCTACCGCGTGCAAGACCGACAGCGGCAAGGGCGGCGTCTGAAAGCCGAGCATCGGCGCAGACAACACTGCGGCCAGAGGCGCGACCCGGCGTTCGACCATCGCGCGCAGGACCAGATGCCCGCCCATCGAATGCCCCATCAGTATGTGCGGGCCGGGTGTCTGGGCAATCCAATCTTCCCAGAGATGCGCCAGATCGTCGATCCATATCGTATAATCCTCTATGTGGCCGGTAACCTCGTCCTTGCCCAGACGACCGCTTCCCCCCTGCCCGCGCCAGTCGGCAGCCGTCACGCGCCATCCTGCGCGGTGCCATTCTTCGAGGCTTTCGAGGTACTTTTCGTAATTGTCCCCGCGACCCGGAAAAAACAGGATCGAGCCGCGCGCGCCAGCCGCCCCGGCTTCGGCAGAATCCTTCGCACCGGGCCAGTCGATCCGCCGCAGGTAATGGCCGTCGGCCAGGGTGTGCACACTCTCACGCGCGTCCGCAGGAATTGCTCGGCGGTCTATCGGCGCCGCATCTGCAACCATGCCATTTGTATCGTTGCTAATCTGATCACTCCGAGCTTGGTTACTTTTTGGTAAGCCATACTCTGTAACACACCCTCCTGAAATGCTGATCCGGGATCACGGGACCGGCACATTCTTGCGGGGGCGACAGACAATGGAATTTTTCAGATACGGTCTGCTGATTGCCTTGGCAATCGCGCTGGTCCTGGTCGCCGTGGGCGATATCCGTCACCGGCGCATCAGCAATGTGCTGAACGCCACAATCGCGCTGGGCGCACCGCTGTTCTGGATCGCATCGGGCTTGGCGTTCTGGCCGGATATCGTCATTCAGATCGGGCTGGCGCTGGGCGTATTCGCCATCTGTTGCGGGCTGAATGCAATGGGTTGGCTGGGCGGCGGCGATGTGAAGCTGCTGGGCGCATTGGCGCTCTGGCTGACCCCGCTCGCATTTGTCGATTTTCTGTTCGCCATGGCCGTTTTCGGCGGCGGGCTCGCAATCATCTTCGTCATTCGCCGCACAATCTGGCGGTCTAAAACCAAGGTTAGCCTGCCGTATGGCGTGGCAATCACCGCAGGCGGTTTGTGGGTGCTGGGCTCGACCTATCTCCCGCAGGCAGCCCTGGCGGCGATTCCGGGGTGAACCTGATTTTAACCAATTCGGCCGTAAGTGTCGAAACCATACCTGCCCGCAATCACATCTGGGCCGACAACAAGGGGGCTTGATAAGCCATGGATAGGAAGAAACTGGTTCTGCTGCTCGGTGCGCTGATCATTGCGGTCGGCACAGCTTTTGCCGCTCGTAGCATGTTCATGGGAAACACTGCACCGCAAGCCGCCGCAGCGCCTGCTGCTCCGGTCGGTCCAAAGGTGCTGGTCGCCAAGCGGGCGCTGCCTGCCGGTACGATCATCACCGCCGATGCGATGGGTTTCCAGCAATGGCCCGATGAATTGGTGCAGGACGCCTATTACATCGAAGGCGAATCCGACATGGAAAAACTGCTCGGCACTGTCGTGCGCTTCCCCATCACGGCGGGTGAGCCTGTGACGCAAGGGTCGCTTGTCGCGCCTGGCGATCGCGGGTTCCTTGCTGCGGCGCTGGCACCGGGTATGCGCGCTGTCACCGTGCCGGTTTCGGCGCGAACGGGCGTTGCCGGTTTTGTCTTTCCAGGCGACCGTGTCGACCTTGTCCTGACGCAAACCGTCGAAGGCGAAGGCCGCCCGCTCCAGACTGCGGAAACCGTGATGCGCAACCTGCGTGTCCTTGCAACCGACCAGTCGACCGAACAGGTTCAGAACGAAGAAGGCAAGACCGTGGTCACCGCCTTCCGCACCGTCACTCTCGAAGTGTCGCCGAAACTCGCAGAAAAGGTTTCGGTCGCCCAGTCCATCGGGACGCTCAGCCTCGTGCTGCGCTCGATCGCGGATAATCAGGCCGAACTCGAACGTGCGATCGCATCGGGGGATGTGAAGATCCCCGCGAATGCGACGCCCGAAGAAGAAGAGCGCATCCTGCGTGCCGCCATGAGCCGTCCGATCGACGAAGGCACGACCTTCCAGACCGGTGGCGATGTCTCGCGCTTCCAACGCCGGACCGTGCCAGAGGATGAGGCTACAGCAGATGCCCGTCGTCAGGCGCAGGATCGTGCCGCCCAAATTGCCCAGCAGCGTGCTCTGGCCGCCGCTCAGGCCGGTGGCCGCACCTTGACCGGTGGTGGAGTAAGCGGTCCGACAGTTCGCGTGTTCCGCGGCAAGACGGCGAGCGAAGTTCCCGTCGATAGCGCAGCAAGCGTTCGCAAGGCAGGCGAGGCCACCGGTTCGGTCATCAGCTCTGGCATAGTCAAGTAAGGGGACCTGACGATGGCACAGACAATTCATGGCCTGACAAACAGTCAGGACACTCAAACGGCGGAAACGCTGACCAAATTCTCGGGGAAACCCAGTGAGGGGCGGAAAATGAAACGCAAATCTCGGCTTCGTATGTTGATGGCTGGCCTCGCGCTCGCCCCGCTGGCCGCAATGGCCACGACCACGGCGACCGCTCAACAGGTCGTCAGCCCTTCGCAGAACATCGTTCTGTCAATCGGGCGCGGTGAACTGGTGAGCATTCCGGGAGCCATGGCCGACGTGTTTGTTGCGAACGAGGCGGTTGCCGACGTTCAGGTCAAGTCGCAGCGCCAGCTTTATGTCTTTGCCCGTTCCGGCGGAGAGACGACGATCTATGCCAGCAACGCCCGCGGCGATGTTATCTGGTCTGCCAACGTGCGGGTCGGTAACAACATCGACAGCATCGACCAGATGCTGGCGCTGGCAATGCCCGGTTCGAGCATCGGTGTCGCCACAATGGGCGCCAACACCGTGCTGTTGACCGGCACCGTAGAAAGCCCCGAAGATGCATCCGAGGCCCAACGCCTTGTCACTGCATTCCTTGGCGAAAGCAGCAATGTTATCACTCGGATCAAGACGGCCACTCCCCTGCAGGTCAACCTGCAGGTGAAAATCGCCGAAGTCAGCCGCAGCCTGGTCCGCGAAATCAACGGCAACCTTGCGACCTATGACACGACCATCGGCGGTTTCCGCGGCGGCGTTGGCACCGGACGACTGCTCGGCAATGCCGACAGCCCGATCGGTCCGCAAGGGGCGCTCGCGGTGGGCGGAGGAGTTGCAAACCCTCTGCTGAGGGTCGGCACTGACGCTGCCGGCGATCCCATCACAGTGAACGGTCTTGGCGTTGACTCGACGGGTGGAACGACGCTTGCCGGCCTTGGCCGCCTGTTCGGCCTCGATCTGGCCGGCGCGCTGGATCTGTCGGAACAGATTGGACTGATCACGACGCTGGCACAGCCAAATCTGACGGCCCTGTCGGGCGAAACTGCCACGTTCCTTGCGGGCGGCGAGTTCCCGATCCCGATCAGCCAGGGTCTTGGCAACGTCTCGATCCAGTATCGCACGTTTGGCATCAGTCTGGCCTATACGCCGACGGTGCTGTCAAACGGTCGCATTTCATTGCGGGTGAGACCGGAAGTGTCGGAACTTTCGACCCAGGGCGCGATCGTGCTCAACGGGTTTCAGGTTCCTGCCCTGACAGTGCGCCGCACGGAAACGACGATTGAGCTTGGCTCGGGCCAGAGCTTCATGATCGCCGGACTGCTCAGCAACAATTCGCAGAACGCAATCGACAAGGCACCGGGTCTTGGTGACATGCCGATCCTGGGCAACCTGTTCCGTTCGCGCTCTTTCCGACGCGGTGAGACAGAGCTGGTCATTATGGTCACGCCCTATCTCGTCAATCCTGTCGACGCCAAAGACATCAAACTGCCGACCGATGGCTTCCATACGGCCAACGAGTTCCAGCAGCTGCTCGGCTATCAGGAAAATCGCGGGGTATCGGGTGAACAGCGTCCTGGACCGCGTGCAGCGGATTCCGAAGCGCCTTTGCCTGATATCAGCAACGCCGATCCCGAAGCAATCGTGCCCGGCAGCCCTTCCAGCAAGACACGCACGGCGGACCGCAAGTCCGACGACAAGCCTGGCAAGAAAAAGCGCCAGGCCGAAGCGGCCGCTCCCGGCTTCAGCCTCTAAGCTGCTACCCCAAGAAAGGTGATGACGATGCAAAGCGCAACGAAAAACAACTTCAAACGGGTGGGCACCCTCGCCCTGGCAGCAACGTTCGGGCTAGGCCTGGCGAGCTGCGGCGGGATGCCGACCAACAACACGGTTTACAGTGTCAAACAGCCGGTTGTCCAACGCGAGAACTTTACCCTTGATGTCGCAACCGGTTCAGGGGGCCTCACGGTTTCCGAACAGGCGCGCCTCAATGACTGGTTCGAAGCGATGGACCTGCGGTACGGCGATCGTGTGGCGGTCGAAGACCCCAGCTCCAATCCGGCCGTGGCCAATGCGATCAGCGATCTGGCTGCCCGTTACGGCATGATCATCAGCGAAGTCGCGCCGACCACGGCGGGTATTCTGCCTCCCGGTCAGGCGCGGGTCGTGATTACCCGTTCAAATGCGGAAGTACCCGGCTGCCCGGATTGGTCGGCAACCTCCGACATGAACTACACCAACGCCACCAGCCCGAATTTTGGGTGTGCGAACAATTCCAATCTCGCCGCGATGGTGGCCGATCCCGAAGACCTGCTGCAGGGCAAGACTGCAACGTCTGAAACCACGGCCGCAACTGCGACCAAGGCAATCGAGGCATATCGCAAAGCTCCGCCAACGGGTGTGCGAGGCCTTCAACAAGCTGATACTGGGGGGAACTGATCAATGAACGCGCCATGGAAATCCGGCTTGCCCGGCAATCGCGATCCGTTCGCAGCCTATATTTGCGATGACGGTGCGCTGGACGTTTTGCGCCCCGTGATCATCGAAATGGGCTGGCAGCCGGAAAAGTGCAACAAGGGCGGCCTGCGCAATGCGATCCAGTCGCTTTCGGTCAGCGCCAGTCCGGCGATCCTGTTCGTCGACCTTTCGGAAAGCGGCGATCCGTTGAACGATATCAATGCTCTGGCAGAAGTGTGCGAGCCCGGGACCGTCGTTATCGCGATCGGTCAGGTCAACGATGTGCGTCTCTATCGCGATCTGCTGTCCAGCGGCATTCACGACTACCTGCTCAAACCGCTTTCTGCGCAGCAGGTGCACGATGCGATCAATCAGGCGCTGGCGGTGTTCACCTCGCCCAAGGGCGGCGATGACAACGCGGTAAAGCGTCACATCTCCACCGCGGTCGTCGGTACGCGTGGCGGGGTAGGCGCATCGACGCTGGCAACTTCGCTGGCGTGGCTGTTCAGTGACAAACACGGTTCGCCCACGGCGCTGCTCGATCTCGACGTTCACTTCGGCACCGGCGCTCTTGCGCTGGATCTGGAACCGGGCCGCGGCCTGACCGATGCGATCGACAATCCGAGCCGTATCGACGGATTGTTCATCGAACGCGCGATGATCCGTGCAAACGACAACCTGTCGATCCTGTCCGCCGAAGCTCCGATCAACCAGCCGCTGATGACCGATGGATCGGCATTTGTGCAGTTGGAAGAGGAATTCCGGCAGGCGTTCGAAATGACTGTCATCGACATGCCGCGCAACATGCTGATCAACTTCCCGCAATTGCTGGCAGATGTGAACCTGGTGCTGCTCGCATGTGAGCTGACGCTGGCCTCGGCTCGCGATACGATCCGCATTCTTTCGTGGCTCAAGGCAAATGCGCCCCACGCGCATCCGATGATCGTCGCGAACAAGGTGCAGCCCGGCATGGCCGAAATCAGCAAAGGCGATTTCGAAGCCTCGATCGAGCGCAGGATCGACTTCATGGTGCCCTATGACATCAAGGCTGCCTCCAACGCGGCCAAACTGGGTCAGGTGTTTGTCGATGCGAACCGTTCGAGCAAGGCCACGGCCGTGATCAAGCAGATCGCAGACCGCGTGCTGGGTGCGTCCGAAGAGGACCTCGACAATCCGATCGAAGAGAAGAAATCGCTGCTTGGCGGTTTCGATCTCAAATCGCTGTTGGCGAAGAAGGACAAGGTCAAGGAAGAGCAGCCAGCCGAATAACCGGCAACTGCAGCCGGGGGTCGGCGCGATGGTTTCCATCCCGCCCCCCGGCACCCCTTCCGCTCAATCACTGTGCGCGCGGCTGAAACGCTCGCGCCACGCAAAGGAAAAGGCAGGACGCATATCATGGACATCTTCCAGACCCTGCTGATCACGGTGGTGATCTTCAGCATCCTGATCGGTATCTATTTTCTGTTTGAAGATACCGGCCTTGCCAAGTCGCAAAAGCGGCGGATGCAATCGCTGCGCTATCGCCATTCGGATAACCTTGACGCCAAGGTTGAATCGCAATTCAAAAAGGCGCTCGCCGCGCGCAAGCCCAAGGCTTACAAGGTAAAAGGTTCCGGCTCCCGGCTCGAAGCGCTGGAGATGCGGCTTGATCGGACTGGCAAGGGTTTCACCATTGCGCAGTACTTTTACGCGTCTCTCGGCATTGCGCTGGTCGTGGCCGTGCTTCTTTTCATTCAATCCGGAGCGCCATTCCTGGCGTTGGGCGTCGGCCTGCTGGTTGGAGCGGGTCTACCGCACCTGGTGGTCAATTTCCTGATCAAGAAGCGCACTGGTCAGTTCAACGCCAAATTCCCCGATGCGATCGAATTGCTTGTGCGCGGTCTGCGTTCAGGCTTGCCGGTCACCGAGACACTGGGCGTTGTCGGCCAGGAAGTGAACGGACCGGTCGGGCTGGAATTCAAGAGCATCACCGAACGGATCAAGATCGGCAAGACGATGGAGGATTCGCTTCAGGATACCGCCGACCGGCTTGGCATCCCCGAATTCAACTTCTTTTGCATCACTCTGGCAATCCAGCGCGAGACCGGTGGTAACCTTGCTGAAACGCTGTCCAACCTCGCCGACGTTCTGCGCAAACGCGCGCAGATGAAGCTCAAGATCAAGGCGATGAGCTCGGAATCCAAGGCGTCGGCCTATATCGTGGGTTCGCTGCCGTTCATCGTCTTCACGATGATCTGGTGGATCAGCCCCGATTATCTGGCGACCTTCTTTACCGATGACCGTCTGATCGTGACCGGGCTTGGCGGACTGACGTGGATGGGCATCGGCATCTTTATCATGGCCAAAATGGTCAGCTTTGAAATCTGACGGGGGCACGCAGGCACATGATTATCGACCAACCCACAGGCCCAAATCTGCTCGGCTTCGATGTTGTCCTTGTCGGCACCATCCTGGCTGGTCTGGCCGCCCTGTCCGTGATGTTTGCGATATACACCGCCGTCACGATCAGGGATCCGATGGCCAAGCGCGTCAAGGCGCTGAATTCGCGGCGTGAAGAGCTTAAGGCGGGCATCGTTACCGCTGGGGCAAAGAAACGCACCAGCCTGGCGCGCAAGACCGAAGCGACGAGCAAGGTCAGGGACTCGCTTGGGCGGCTCAACATTCTGCAGCAAAGCCAGTTGCAAGTTGTTCAACAAAAGCTGGCTCATGCTGGTTACCGCAACAAGGAAATGGCGGTCTACATCATCGGTTTGCGCGCGATCCTTCCGATCGTGCTCGGGATCGCCGGGTTCCTGCTGTTCTATGTCCTGGAAATCTATCCCGACTGGGGACCGATGAAGCGGCTGGCGGCGGTCAGTGCAATCCTGATCGGGAGCTACAAGGGGCCCGAAATCTACCTGTCCAACAAGGCAAAAAAGCGTACCAAGGAAATCCAGAAAGGCCTTCCCGATGCGCTCGACCTGCTGGTGATCTGCGCTGAGGCGGGCCTTACCGTCGACGCTGCATTCAATCGCGTGGCAAAGGAACTGGGGCGCGCCTATCCGGAACTGGGCGATGAATTTGCCCTGACCGCGATCGAGCTGTCGTTCCTTAACGAGCGCAAGATGGCGTTCGATAACTTTGCCTACCGGGTCGATCTGGAGGCGGTCAAAGGCGTGGTGACCACAATGGTCCAGACCGAACGGTACGGTACGCCGCTGGCCAGTGCGCTGCGCGTGCTGTCGGCGGAATTCCGGAACGAGCGGATGATGCGCGCCGAAGAGAAGGCCGCACGTCTGCCAGCAATCATGACCATTCCGCTGATTCTCTTCATTCTGCCGGTGCTGTTCATCGTGATCCTTGGTCCGGCGTCCTGCTCGATCAACGACGCGCTGGTCAAATAGCAATCGGCTGAGCCTTTCGGCACCCGACCAAGGCAAAGGCCCGCACGGATTGTATCCCTGCGGGCCTTTCCATGTTCGCGGCGCGCGCTTGGGTCAACTGCCCCCGATCAGCCCCGCGTGCGCGCCATTTCGGGTGCCAGTTCCCGTGTACGTGCGCGCAGATGTTCGAGCATGGCGCGCAGGCGTTCACAGTCCGCTGCGCCAAGCCCTGCAAACAGTTCGCGTTCGGTTTCCTGCGCCAGCGGCATCACCTCTTCATGGATCGCCCACCCTTCAGCAGTCAGCACCAGCAAGTGCGAACGGCCATCGGCAACATTGGGAGCGCGCACCAGGAGGCCGCGTTCCTCCAGTACCTTGCAAGCGCGATTGACCGCGACCTTGTCCATCAGCGTCGCCTCTGTCAGCGCGCGCTGGGTCATGGCGGAACCGCCGTGCCCCATAGCAGAATCGCTCGCATCGCCCAGCACCGCGATGATCCGCCATTCCGGGATCTTCAGTCCGAAGCGTTTGCGATATCGCTCTGCAATCAGGGCACTCACCGCGTTGGACGCGACCGAAAGCTGGTAGGGCAAGAAGTCCGCGAGCTGTCCGGTTGCCAATAACCCCAATTCCGGCCCTTTGGCGCCCTTGGACGCCTTTTCGCCCGGCGCGCCATCATTCGACCTGCCCTCTTTCGCATCGTCCTTAAATGTCATGCCGCGCCGCCTCATTCGTACCTGCGATGTTCCCACCACGGGTAGAAATCGGGCATGTCCTGCGTAACCTTGCCCGGATAATCGGGGGTTCGCTTTTCAAGGAAGCTGGCGATCCCTTCCTTCGCATCGGCACCGCGCGACAGGCGATATATTGCGCGACTGTCAATCTTGTGCGCCTCCATCGGATGATCGGCGTTCATCAACCGCCACATCATCGCCCGCGTCATGGCGACCGACACGGCCGACGTGTTCTGCGCAATCTCGCGTGCGATCCCGCGTGCCTCGGTCAACAAGGCGCCGGGCGCATGCACCGATCGCACAAGGCCGCCCGCCTTGGCCTCTGCCGCGTCGAATACCCGCCCCGAATAGCACCATTCAAGCGCCTGGCTGATGCCCACCAGCCGCGGCAGGAACCACGCCGATGCCGCCTCCGGCACGATCCCGCGACGCGCAAAGACAAAGCCATAGCGCGCCGTCTCGCTCGCCATGCGGATGTCCATTGCCAGTTGCATTGTCGCGCCCACGCCCACGGCCACTCCGTTGCAGGCGCAAATCAGCGGCTTGGTGCTTTCAAACAGGCGCAGCGTCAGCAGGCCGCCACCATCGCGCACGCGATCATCCGAAAGATCATCCACCTGCGTCGGGTCGGAGAACACGTGTCCGCCGCCTTCGGGCGTCAGGTCAGCGCCGGCGCAAAACGCCCGTTCCCCTGCGCCAGTGAAGATCACCGCGCGCACCCCATCGTTCGCGTCGATATCGTCCATCGCCGCGATGATCTCTGCCCCCATCGTGCGGGTGTAGGCGTTCATCTTTTCCGGGCGGTTCAGAGTGATCGTGGCGATGCCATCGGCCTTTTCAACCATGATCTGCGTGTATTTGGTCATAGATGTCCTCTCTCAATCCACCGCACTGTCGGGGTATGGCTGACACACCTGACACACTGTCCAGAGCGTGAAAACCTGCGACGGGCAACAACGCCGATTGTTTCGTCGCCGTTGCAGGGGGGAGATAGCGGGAAAATACGGTGGATCATGCGCCCGACCCTAGATTGCGCGCTGCAAGTAGGAAAGCCCGTGTGCCAGCCGCATGATGCGCGTCTGGAACGCGATGATTACAACGCCGTTGATTGAATGAACCACCAACGATGCGCCCATTCCCGCCTGTCGTGTTGCGGCCCGTGCCCTCTGCGGACCGCAACACGACAGGATGGGGGCGCACAAGACACCATGAAAAGGCCGCCAATGTCACAGATCCAGACCCGCAATCCCGCCACCCGCGAAGCCATCGAAACCTATGACCTGATGAGCAAGGACGAAGCCTTTGCAAAGGTTGAAGCCGCACATGAGGCTTTTGAGGATTGGCGGATGCGCAGCGTCGAAGATCGCGCGAAGGTGCTGCGCAAGATTGCCGAAGTCCTGCGCGCCAATTCAGACAAGTTCAGCGATCTGATGACGCGCGAAATGGGCAAGCTGCTGCGCGACGGCAGAACCGAGGTGGAATTGTGTGCGCGGTTGTTTGAATATTCCGCTGATAACGGTCCCAAAGAGCTTGCTGATGAAGAGCGGACCCATTCGGGCGGCAAGAAACGCGGCATCGTCACCTATTCACCCATCGGCGTTATCTATTCGATCCAGCCATGGAATTTCCCGCTGTATCAACCCGCCCGCGTGCTGGCGGCCAATTTGATCGCGGGCAATGCCTGCATCCTTAAACACGCATCCATCTGCACCGGCAGCGGCCTGCTGTTGCGCGACCTGTGTCTGGAAGCGGGTCTGCCCAAAGGATTGTTCGAAGTCATCATCGTTGGCCATGATGTGTCTGACGAGATCATCGCACATGACAAGGTTCGCGCTGTCACCATGACAGGCAGCGATGGTGCGGGCGCGCACATCGGCAAGACCGCAGCCGAGGCGCTCAAGAAAACCGTGCTCGAACTGGGGTCGAACGATGCCTACCTTGTGCTCGAAGATGCCGATATCGACCTTGCGGTCAAAACCTGCGTGGCGGGCCGCCTGTACAACAACGGCGAAACCTGCGTTTCGGCAAAGCGGTTCGTGGTGACCGACGCGGTTTACGACCAGTTTATCGAGGCGTTCGTCGAGCAGATGAAAGCCACTCGCATGGGCGATCCAAAGGATGACGATACCCAGCTTGGCCCGCTGTCGAGCGAAGACCAGTTCGACACCGTGTCAGAGCAAGTTTCCAAAAGCATCGAAGGCGGGGCAAAACTGCTCTGTGGCGGCGACCCGGAAAGCGATCCCGATGGATGGTATTACCCTGCGACCGTTCTGGCCGATTGCCCGGTCGGAACGCCCGCCCGCGACGATGAAATCTTTGGCCCTGTTGCTGCTGTGATCCGGGCAAAGGACGATGAAGATGCAATGCGGATCGCCAACGAAAGCCGTTATGGCCTTGGCGGGGGCATCTTTTCCAAGGATGAGGACAAGGCCATCCGGTTGGCGCGCGATCATTTCGACACCGGCATGGTGCGGATCAATTCATTCGGCGCGGCAGACCCCAACATGCCCTTTGGCGGGGTCAAGAACTCCGGTTATGGCCGCGAGCATGGCGGGTTCGGGATGAAGGAATTCGTCAACGCCAAGGCGATCTTCCTGCCCTCGTAAGGATGGCGATCATCCGATCATTCAGGAGCAATTCCATGAAAATTCTCGTCGCCGGGGCTACCGGCAACACAGGTCTGCGGTTGGTCAGCGAATTGGCCGATCGCGGGCATGACGCCATTGCCCTTGTCCGCAAGTCTTCGGACACAAGCGATCTGCCCGACACTGTCGAAACACGGCTGGGCGATCTGACCGATCTGGATGAAGGCGCAACCAAGGGCTGCGAGGTCGTGATTTTCGCGGCCGGTGCTGGCGCTGGATCGAGCGAGGAAATGACAGACAAGGTCGATCGTGACGGCGCGATCCGCCTGATCGAACTTGCCGAAAAGTCGGGCGTGCGCCGGTTCGTAATGCTGAGCAGCGTCGGGGCGGGCGATCCCGATCCCGACAGCGAACTTGCGCATTATCTCCAGGCAAAGCACGACGCCGACGCGCGATTGCAGATAAGCGATATGGAATTCGCAATTCTGCGGCCTGTCAGCCTGACCGATGAGGGCGCAACCGGCAATGTGCGTTTGGGCGACGATGTCGATCCTTCGGGCAAGGCGGCGCGCGGCGATGTGGCCGTGCTGCTGGCCGATGCCGCCTTGCAGCCCGAATGGGCGGGCCGGGTGACACTGATGGAAACCAAGGCCTAACTTCAGCGCGCAAGTAAGATGCAAGCAAAAGCCGCCCGTGCCGTATCGGCGCGGGCGGCTTTCTTTTTGGGTGTTACCCAGGCGCCTCCGGCAGGCCGGAGCGAATTTGCAGCTTAGCGCGGGGCCATGCGGATTGCTCCGTCCAGTCGCACATCCTCGCCGTTGAAATAGCCGGTCTCGATCATGCACATGGCGAGATTGGCGTATTCCTCAGGATAGCCCAGACGCTTGGGGAACGGGACGGATGCTGCCAGCGCTTCCTTCACCTGCGGCGGGGCGGCATTCATCAACGGGGTGTTGAAGATGCCCGGCAGGATGGTGTTCACCCGGATGCCTTCGCGCATCAGGTCGCGCGCGATGGGCAGGGTCATGCCGACCACACCGCCCTTTGACGCGGAGTACGCCGCCTGCCCCATCTGGCCATCCTCGGCAGCGACGCTGGCAGTGTTGACGATGGCGCCGCGCGCACCGTCTTCGTTGATTGGATCGAGGCTCATCATGCCCGCCGCCGATTTGGCGATGCAGCGGAACGTGCCGATCAGGTTCACCTGAATGACGAATTCGAACGCGGAGAGCGGGTAATGCTTGATCTCGCCGCTTTGCTTGTCGCGGCTGGCGGTTTTGATCGCGTTGCCGATCCCTGCGCAGTTCACCAGGATACGCTCTTGCCCATGGGCCTCGCGCGCCTTGGCAAATCCGGCATCCACCTCTTCTTCGCTGGTCACGTTGACCTTGCAGAATGTCCCGCCGATTTCGGTTGCCAGCGCCTCGCCCTTTTCCGCATTCATATCGAAGATGGCGACTTTCGCGCCCTTGGCCGCCAGCGCGCGCGCCGTCGCCGCGCCAAGACCGGATGCGCCGCCGGTGACGACGGCGGGGGTGTTTGCAGATACTTCCATTGATGATTTCCTCTCGGGATTTGCGATTAAACGGATTCGATAATGGTGACGTTGGCGACCCCGCCGCCTTCGCACATGGTTTGCAGGCCGTATTTCTTGCCGTGGCGTTTCAGCGCGTGGACCAGCGTTGCCATCAGTTTTGTGCCCGAAGCGCCCAGCGGATGGCCCAGCGCAATCGCACCGCCATGGACGTTGAGCCTGTCCGGGTCAGCCCCGGTATGCTTGAGCCATGCAAGCGGAACGGGCGCGAATGCCTCGTTGACTTCGTAAAGGTCGATATCGCCGATGCTCAGGCCGGCGCGTTCCAGCGCGCGGTCCGTCGCGAACAGCGGTTCCTCCAGCATGATCACCGGATCGCCCGCCGTTACCGTCAGGTTGTGGATGCGCGCCATCGGCGTCAGGCCATAGCGTTTGAGCGCGTCTTCGCTCACCACCAGCACCGCACTTGATCCGTCGCAGATCTGGCTGGCGGATGCGGCGGTGATCTTGCCATCGGGGCTGATCAGCTTGACGCCTGCAATGCTGTCTATCGTCGCGTCAAACCGGATGCCCTCGTCAACGGTGTGCATCTCAGCGCCATCGGGAGTCTCGATCTCCACCGGAACAATCTCGCTCTCAAACGCCCCGCCCTGCGTCGCGGCAATGGCGCGGCGGTGGCTTTCCAGCGCAAACGCATCGAGATCGTCCTTGGTAAAGCCGTGCTTGTTCGCGATCATCTCCGCGCCCATGAACTGGCTGAACTGGATGCCGGGGAACTTCTCATCAAGGCCGGGCGATTTGTAGTGCCCCAGCCCTTCTTTCATGTGCAGCGTCGCGTTCGATCCCATCGGCACGCGGCTCATGCTTTCGACCCCGCTGGCGATGACGACATCCTGCGTCCCGCTCATCACGGCCTGCGCGGCGAACTGGATCGCCTGCTGCGAGGAACCGCACTGCCGGTCAATTGTCACAGCCGGAGTGCTTTGAGGCAACAGTCGGGAAGCAAGCACGCCCATGCGCCCTACCTGCATCGCCTGTTCGCCCGCCTGCGTGACGCAACCGGTGATGACATCATCGATGGCTGAAGGGTCGATCCCGCTGCGTTCCACAACCGCATCCAGCGATCGGGCAAGCAGGTCCACCGGATGCACTCCGGCCAGGCGGCCACCGCGTCTCCCCCCGGCGGTGCGAACGGCGTCGACTATATAGGCTGTGGTCATGATCCTCTCCGATACTTGGTTTCCAGCCCCGGTGCGCCGGGCGTTTGAGGCGAGCGATAGCCCACGCTGGCGTTACGTTGCAAAAGGGACGGCAAAAAAGTTGCGATTTGCCACTCGCATGCTGCGGTTGCGGGATTATGGTAGCGCCGTTCCGGAATCAACTACGCAAATCATTCGCACCATAAACGCCTGTGTGCGAAGCTCGCCATGCCGGGGCCGAATGCGATTTTCACGCACCTTTCGCAGTGTTGCATTATGGCGACAGCCTGAGTGGATTTTTGTGAAATTCATCAGCGTCGCTTCACTTGTACAGACTAACAGTCCATTCGGCACGCTGAGACTTTGTCCCGTGCGTCGGCGTGCGCGTCACGTTTGTACCATGTGGAAAATTGTCCAACGAACAGGCGGAAGCCGGAAAACTGCAGGACTGAGCAGATCCGGGTTCATCCAGAAACAGGTCGTTTGGCGTGCCAGCAGGCCTACTTAACAAGGGTAAGATACCTATGAAGAAATCAACTCAATTGCGACTGAGCGTAGGCTCGTTTGCGGTCGGCCTTGCGCTGGTGGCGTCGCCGTCCTTCGCGCAGGACGCGGACGTTACGACCGACGACGCGACTGTAGCCGAGGCCGATGCGATCGTGGTTACCGGGTCGCGGTTGAACGCCAACCCCAATCTTGAGGGTGCAAACCCGATCCTGAGCGTTGGGCAGGAGCAGATCCGCGCGCAGGGTACAGTGCGTATCGAAGACCTTGTGAACCAGCTTCCGCAGGTGTTTGCTGGCCAGGCCGGTGAAGTTTCGAACTCGGCGTCGGGCACCTCGACGCTCGATCTGCGCGGCCTTGGTGCAAACCGTACGCTTGTGCTGATCGATGGCCGTCGCCTTCCTTACGGCTCCTCGCAGATTTCTGCCCCCAACCTCGATCTCATTCCGACCCAGCTGATTGAACGCGTTGACGTTCTGACCGGCGGTGCATCGGCCGTTTACGGTTCCGACGCTGTTGCAGGTGTCGCCAACTTCGTGTTGCGCCGCGATTTCGAAGGCGTCGAGCTTGATGCTCAGGGTGGCTTCCAGCAGCACGGGAACGACATCGGGTTCTTTCAGAATGTGCTTGCAGGTGCGCAGCAGCCCATCCCCGGTCCGACGACGGACGGTGCGGAATACACCTTCACTGGCATTATTGGCACCAACACCGCCGATGACCGGGGTAACGTGACCTTGTTTGCCAACTATGAGCGCCGCGAAAGCGTCGTTCAGGCTGATCGTGCGTTCTCGGCGTGTACAGTCGGCTCCTCTGGCGCTGCCACTGCGTTCGAGGGTGTGGGTTGCGTCGGTTCGGGCAACTTCCGTCTGTTCGGCAACAACCAAGGTTTGCGGCCTTCGCTCGAACTCAATGCCGCTGGTCAACCGATCAACAGCGTCTTTCAGCAGGCGGATGGAACGATCGTTCCGTTCGTTGGCGGGCCTGCGCAAACCTTCAATTTCGGCGCAACGAACTTCTTCCAGCGTCCTTCGGAGCGGTTCACAATCTATGCGAAGGGTCACTACGAATTGAGCGACAATCTCGAATTGTTCGCAGACGTTTCGTATGTCGATAACATCTCCGACGCGCAAATTGCGCCGACGGCATCCTTCGGTGCTTTCAACATCAACTGCGACAATCCGTTCATTCAGGGTACGCCAGGTCTTGATCTTGCGTCAGTATACGGGTGCACGGCTCAGGACATCGCCGATGGCACTATCATTCCCACCGCAACTGCATCGCACCGTAACGTCGAAGGCGGTCCGCGTAACTCGCGTCTCGAAAACTCCGCTTTCCGCATTGTTAGCGGCCTGCGCGGCGATTTCGGCGATGGCATCTGGTCCTATGAAGTTTTCGGCCAGTACGCCGAAACTTCGGACACTTCGGTTTCGTCGAACGATTTCATCGTTGCCAATGTTCAGCAGGCATTTCTCGCCGTTGACGATGGTACCGGCAATGTCGTCTGCACCAACCCATCGGGTGGCTGCGTGCCCTACAACCCGTTCCAGCGTAACGCCGATGGGTCGAGCCGGATCACCCAGGACCAGTTGGACTTCATCCAGGGCGTCGGTATCGTTCTTGGTGAGACCTCTCAGCTTGTCGGGGGCGCAACCCTCCAGGCCAATCTGGGCGATTACGGCTTCAAGTCGCCGTTCTCGGACGAAGGCATCGCCTTCCTGGTCGGTGCTGAATACCGCGAAGACACACTGCGCAGCATTCCGGATGAAATCAGCCAGGTTCCTGGCGGCGGCTTCACTGGCGTCGGCGGTGCGACCCTCGCGGTTGAAGGCTCGATCGATGTCTATGAACTCTTCGGTGAGCTTCAGATCCCGCTCGTCACCGATCGTCCGTTTTTTGATGAGTTGACCTTGTCCGGTCAGTATCGCTATTCGGACTACAGCACCGATGGTAACGGCACAACCAGCGGGTTCAGCACGGATGCCTTTGGTATCCAGCTGGTCTGGGCTCCGGTCGACGACATTAAGCTGCGCGGCCAGTTCCAGCGTGCAGTGCGTGCACCCAACGTGATCGAACTGTTCACCGGTCAGAACACCAACCTGCCCAACCTGAACTCGGCAGGCAGCAATGCCAACGGCGTTCAGTTGTTCGATCCGTGCGCTTCGAATGCTCCGATTGCGACATTCGAACAGTGCGCCCGTACCGGTGTCACAGCTGGTCAGTTTGGCAACATCCTTGATGTTATCGCCGGGCAGACGCAGTCGATCACCGGTGGCAACCCGGATCTGAATCCTGAATCATCGGATACTTATACCTTTGGCGTGGTTCTCGAACCGAGGTTCATCCCCGGTCTGCAGATCACTGTCGATTACTTCGACATCGTTGTGGATGATTTTATCAACGACGGCATTGCCGCGCAGATCTCGCTCGACAACTGCCTCGCGACGGGTGACCCCACGTTCTGTAACCTGATCACGCGTGGCCCCGGCGGTACGTTGGCTTCCGGCTTCTCTGGTTCGGGCTTCCAGCAGACCAACATCAATATTGCCGAACTCAGTACGTCCGGCATAGATGCTCAGGTTTCCTACAGCACCACGGTCGATGGCATTGGGGGTCTCAACTTCCTCTATGCAGCGACTTTCCTCGACACATTCGACTTCACCCCGTTCCCAGGTGCAGATGTTATCGAATGCGCCGGGTTTTCGAGCAACTCGTGCCTCAACCCGGTCAATTCCGAGTACCGGCATCGTGCGTCTGTGATCTGGAAGTCGAACTTCAACCTCGATACCACGGTCACATGGCGTCATTTCTCGTCAGTCGAAGCGTTTGCCGGGGCAGCCGCCCTTCCCGAACAGATTGACGACAATCTGCAAGCGGTGAACTACATCGATCTCGCCTTCATTTATGGCATTACCGATGAGGTTACGCTGCGACTGGGCGTGAACAACGTGCTGAACGAAAACCCGCCGGTTTCCGCTTCGGGTGGTCCGCCGCTCGGCAACGGCAATACGTTCCCGACCATTTACGACACGGGTCGTCAGTTCTTCGGCGGTATCAACCTCCGCTTCTGATATCCGAAGCGCAAAGCTGAAAGATGGCCGCGAACCTTCTGGTTCGCGGCCATCTTTTTTGGGGGCCATCTCGCATCGATGTCATTCGGATTGACCCACGGGTTTTACCCGCCTCGCGGTAAGGCCTTCCCATCGTCGGAGTGGCGATGATTGAGTGCCCGCGGATGAGACCGAATAGTATTGACAGTGCAATGTCCACCTCCTGCACTCTGAAGATTGGATCGATATCGAACACCACCCCCTCGGCGCCGCTAGTTTCGATGAACAGGGTCGAACGTTCGAGCAAGTGGTTTAAGATCAGATCAAGGCTCACACCGAACCGCACCCCAACCGCACCGCAAACGCGGTCACATCCTCGACACAGCTTGAGCCGGGATCAATGGCCCCTGACCGGTCCCATATTGAGCATGCTGGAATCGAATCGTCAGGCGATTAAGCCACTCGGCGCAGCCGGACACGCAGTCCACCCGGGGGTGGCGCGGCTGATGTCTCAGATACGCCATTGGATTGTGGTAATTCTGCAACCTTTCAGACGAAAATCCGTCACAGTGGTCGAGTTGGGAAGCCATAGATTGCAATTGGTCGAATCTTACATTTTAATGAACAGCATGCGGTCAATGGCCGCGCCACAAAGGGGACTAAATATGAAAAACTGTTTCGTGGGTCGCTCCCGTACACGCACCGTGCTGTTTGCAAGCGTTGGCCTTTCGGCCATGCTGCTGGCGACGCCGACGATGGCACAGGATGCAGACGAGGACGATGTTACCGCTGCCGAAATAGGGGAAGATGTCGCGGACGCGGGAGCCGAAAACCGTGTGATCACGGTGACTGGATCGCGTATTCGACGGCCCGAACTACAGGGCACGGTCCCGATCGTCTCGATCGAAGCGGAAAGCCTAGTCCGGAGCGGTAACATCAACCTTGGTGATGCGCTTAACGAACTCCCGCAGCTTCGCGGAACCTTTGGTTCGCAAAACTCCGGTCGCTTCATCGGCACCGCCGGCCTTTCATTGCTTGACCTTCGTGGTCTTGGCACGGACCGCACCCTCGTGCTCGTCAACGGTCGGCGTCATGTTACTTCCACTCCCGGAGATTTCCGGGTCGACGTCGCAACAATCCCAACCGAACTTCTCGAGCGGGTCGACATAGTGACTGGCGGCAACTCGGCTGTCTATGGTTCGGACGCCATCGCGGGCGCTGTCAATTTCGTGCTCAGGACTGACTTTGAAGGTGTCAGCCTCAATGCCCAGTCAGGCATCTCCACCTATGGTGATCGTGAAGCCTACAATATCAGCGGCGCTTTCGGGAAGAATTTCTCAGATGGCCGCGGCAACATCGCCGTTGCGGCGGAGTACTCTCGGCAGGTGCCTCTGACCTTCGCCGAGCGTGACTATCTCGGGCCGTTCACGGGTGCGCCGGGCTTCGGCACGACTGACATCAACTTCGACGAAGGCCCCGAAGGTGACGGTATCCCCGATACCACATTCTTCAACGGTCGCCCTTTCGGGTTCACGTTCAACCAGATTTCCGCAAATGGCGCTGTTCTTACGACATGCCCCGCAAATCTGGCCGATCCGCGTCGTCCGTTCAATTGTACCGGGATCCGTTCGCCAGTAACTGGCGCCGAATTTGGCGACAATTACTTCTTCCAGCCCGATGGAACGCTTCTGCGGAATGCCCCATTCCAGGATCTTCGCGGATTTGGTGGTGGAACCCTGGGCGGTTTTGGCTCGAGCACCAACCTGCCCGACGGACAGCTTCAGGTCGGAGTTGAGCGGTACTCTGTAAACCTCTTGTCATCGTTCGAATTCTCGTCGGCGGCCGAGCTTTTCTTCGAAGGCAAATACGTTAATGTTGTGGCCAACCAGCAGTCAAACCAGCCCACCTTTACATCTGGCGGCGGCACCAGTGCGAGTTTCTCGGTCAACAACCCATTCCTGACGGATCAGGCGCGCGGTGTTCTCGCCAACATCTTGCCAGCAGGTGCGACCCGGTTTAACTTCCTGCGCTTCAATGCTGACCTCGGCACTCGAGCAGAAGACCATGAACGTGAAACCTATCGTTTTGTCGGTGGTCTTCGCGGTGAGCTTTCGGGAGAGGGCAGTGGAAATTTGTCTTACGAAGTGGCTGCTAACTATGGACGCACCGAGACGTTTTACGAAACTGGTGGCAACCTTCTCAGCGCCAACTTTAACCGTGCAGCCGACGCCGTGCGCAACGCAGCGGGCGACATCGTCTGCGGTGTGAATGCCGACGCAAGTACAACAAATGACGACCCGGCCTGCGTTCCGATCAACCTTTTTGGTTCCGGCCAGCCTTCGCAGGCAGCGATTGACTACGTTCTCTTTACGTCCTCACGTGAAGAGTTTGCCGAACAGGTGAACTTCACCGGTTTTATTGCAGGTGACACCGCTGGGATTTTTGAACTGCCGGGCGGTCCGGTTGGCTTTGTGGTTGGTGGAGAACATCGTCAAGAGCGCGCTCGCTCCGCCTTCGACGAAACTACCCAGTCAGGGGCAACCTTCCTCAACTCGGCGGACCCGTTCAGCCCGCCGACCTTCCGTGTATCTGAAGTCTTCGGGGAGCTTCGCCTTCCTTTGCTTGCAGAGTTGCCCGGTATTGAGGAACTGACTCTGGAAGGTTCGGTTCGATATTCGGACTACAACTTCTCGGGTGGTGTGACGGCTTATAACGCCAGCGCGATCTATTCGCCCTTCCCTGGATTGCGTTTGCGCGGGAGCATCGCCCGTTCGATCCGGGCACCGAACCTTTCTGATACCTTTGCCCCGCAATCTCAGACTTTCGCCAATGGCCTGCAGGATCCATGCGACCAAAACGTGATCCGGAACGTCCCATTCCGCGTAGAACGCTGCGCACAGGACGGTATTCCGACCACGGTCACGCTGCCAGATGGTTCTGTGGTTCCTTTCACGAACCAGGCACAGTCGGGTACCTCAGGGTTCAATCAGGGTAACCCTAATCTTACTCCGGAAACCAGCGACAGCTTCATTCTGGGGGCAGTGTTCCAACCAGAATTTCTGCCAGGCTTCTCGATCACCATCGATTACTACGATATCGAAGTTAATCAGGTTATCCAGGGCCTTACAGGGCAGGCGATCATCAACCGCTGTTACGAAGACCCCGTTACTACCGCCAACCCATTCTGCGATGCTGTTTTCCGCCGCGGCGGCACAGGAAATATCTTCACTGACTTCGCGTTCGATGGGCAGTCCAGCCGTGTGTTTGGCGGTCTCGAGCCTGTGACGTTCGATACGGTTGGGCCGGCGTTCCTCAACCAGCCGTTCAACTTCGCAGCGCTTGAAACCTCAGGCATCGATCTGCAAGCGAACTACCAGACCCAAATCAGTGACGATTGGGGCCTGAATCTGAACGCGATCGTCACCTGGCTTAATACGCGTCAGCAGTTCACGTTCATCACCGATCCTGATCGTGCAACCCAGTTGGTCTCCACGCTGGGTGATCCGGAATGGCAGTTCAACCTGCGGGCTGCAATCAGCTACAAGGATTTCACCTTCACGTATGAAGGTCGTTTCCTTGACAGGCAGCTTATCGACTCTTTCGAAACAACGAATAGCTTCCAAGGCCGTCCGCCGGAGAATGTTGATTTGCGCCCGACGCCATTCTATCCTGAGATATTCTACAGCGACATCCGTTTACAGTGGGAAATCCAAGATAAATACGAGTTCTACTTTGGTGTCGATAACGTCTTTAACCGCCTCCCGCCCTTTGGACTGACAGGGGTCGGTGCTGGAAGTAACATCTATAACAACACTGGCCGCAACTTCTTCGCCGGTGTGAGCCTTAATTTCTGATCCTACGGATTAGACAAAGAAAAGGGCCCCGGAATTCCGGGGCCCTTTTTATTTGCGGGGTCATGACGTGCTGAGAGTGAAGGTCAGGCGACCGTGATGCGCAGTTCGCCATCGCCTTCGTCGATGCGCACCGTCGATCCGTCGGCCACCTTGCCTTCCAGCAGCATTTCGGCCAGCGGGTCTTGCAGGTAACGCTGCACCGCGCGTTTCAGAGGGCGTGCGCCATAGACCGGATCGTATCCGACGCGCCCCAACCACCGCAAAGCCGCTTCGGTCAGGTCGAGCGTGATCTTGCGATCGTCCAGCAGCTTTTGCACCCGCTTTACCTGAATCGCCACAATCGGGGCCATGTGCTCCATCGCCAAACGGTGGAACAGGATGATTTCATCCAGCCGATTGAGAAATTCAGGGCGGAAATGTCCGCGCACCACGTCCATCACCTGATCCTCGACATCGGCAACCTTGCCGTCATCGCCCAGGTTTGCAAGATATTGACTGCCAAGGTTCGAAGTCAAAATGATCAGCGTGTTCGAGAAGTCGACCACGCGGCCCTGCCCGTCGGTCAACCGCCCGTCGTCCAGCACCTGCAACAGCACGTTGAACACGTCGCTGTGCGCCTTTTCCACCTCATCGAACAGCACGACCTGATAGGGGCGCCGCCGCACCGCTTCGGTCAGCACGCCGCCCTCATCATAGCCGACATAGCCCGGAGGCGCGCCGATCAGCCGGGCGACCGAATGCTTCTCCATGAATTCGCTCATGTCGATGCGGACCATCGCGCTGTCGTCATCGAACAGGAACCCGGCCAGCGCCTTGGTCAGTTCGGTCTTGCCGACGCCGGTGGGCCCGAGGAACAGGAAACTGCCCAGTGGCCGGTTGGGGTCTTGCAGGCCCGCCCGCGCGCGGCGCACCGCCTTTGACACAGCCTCGATAGCTTGTGACTGGCCGATGACCCGCTTGCCAAGGATCGCTTCCATATCGAGCAGCTTTTCGCGCTCGCCCTCCATCATCTTGTCGATGGGGATGCCGGTCCAACGGCTGACGATGCCGGCAATGTCCTCTTCGGTCACTTCCTCGCGCAGCAGCGCGTTGTCCGTCAGCCCCTCGGCCTCGGCCAGCTGCTTTTCAAGATCCGGGATGCGCCCGTAGGACAGTTCGCCTGCCTTGGCCAAATCGCCGGTGCGCTGCGCCTGTTCCAGCTCCAGCCGGGCGTGGTCCAGCTGCTCCTTGATCTTGCCCTCGGCGTCAATCTTGTCGCGCTCATTCTGCCAGCGTGTGGTTAGTTCGGAGGATTGCTGCTCAAGCTCAGACAATTCCTTGCGCAGATTGACCAGTCGGTCGCGGCTGGCATCGTCGGTTTCCTTGCCGAGCGCGCTCTCCTCGATCTTGAGCTGGATAATCCGCCGGTCGAGCGCCTCGATCTCTTCGGGTTTCGATTCTACTTCCATGCGGATGCGGCTTGCGGCCTCATCCATCAGATCGATGGCCTTGTCGGGCAAAAACCGGTTCTGGATATAGCGGTCAGACAGCTTCGCTGCGGCCACGATAGAGCCATCAGTGATGCGCACGCCGTGATGCAGTTCATACTTGTCCTTGATCCCGCGCAGGATGCTGATCGTATCCTCGACGCTCGGCTCCTCGATATAGACCGGCTGGAACCGGCGCTGGAGCGCGGGGTCTTTTTCGACGTATTTCTGATACTCATCCAGCGTGGTCGCGCCGATGCAATGCAATTCGCCGCGGCTCAGCGCAGGTTTGAGCAGATTGGAGGCATCCATACTGCCCTCGCTTGCGCCCGCGCCGATCAGCGTGTGCATTTCATCGATGAACAGGATGATATTGCCATCGGCGTTCTTCACCTCGTCAAGCACGGATTTCAGGCGCTCTTCAAATTCGCCGCGATATTTCGCGCCGGCGATCAGCGACCCCAGATCGAGGCTCATCAGCGTGCGGCCCTTCAGGCTATCGGGCACGTCGCCATTGGCGATGCGCAGCGCCAGCCCTTCGGCAATCGCGGTCTTGCCGGTGCCGGGTTCGCCGATCAGGGCAGGGTTGTTCTTGGTCCGCCGGGCAAGGATCTGGACGGTGCGACGAATTTCCTCGTCGCGGCCGATCACCGGATCGAGCTTCCCATCGCGCGCCGCCTGCGTCAGATCGCGGGCGTACTTCTCCATTGCGTCGTAGGAGTTTTCGGCGCTGGCGCTGTCAGCTTTCTTTCCGCCGCGCAGGTCTTCGATGGCCGCATTCAGCGATTGCGGAGTGATGCTGGCCGCCTTCATCGCCTCACCGGCGGCGCCGGGTGCCAGCGCAAGCGCAGTCAGCAGTCGCTCAACGGTGACATAGGCATCGCCCGCCTTCTCCGCGAGTGTTTCCGCGCTATCGAGGACGCGCACGGCATCGTTGTCGAGACCCGGCTGCGATTGCGCACCGCCGCCGGTGACGACAGGAATTTTCGCAAGGCTTGCGTCCACCGAACTGACCGCCAGCGCCGCTTCGCCCCCGGCCCTCTGGATCAGCCCGGCGGCCATGCCTTCGCTGTCTTCCAGCAGCGCCTTGAGTACGTGGACAGGCGTGATCCGCTGATGGTTCATGCGGATGGCGATGGTCAGCGCGCTTTGCAGGAAACCTTTGGCGCGGTCTGTGAATTTTTCGAGATTCATGGGTGGACACCCCTCCTTGGATAACCCGTCCTAGATAGTGTTGCGTTTTTGCAACACAAGTGTTTTCGGCAATCATCCTCCCGCGCGCGTCCGATCAACCTGGTCGCGCGTGGTGTGTTACCGCACTACGTGGGTTCCCGCCCGACTTTTGCAAGCACCTTGCGTCCCCGCTTGACCTGCTCTGCCCACGCCGCAATGGTTTGTTCGGGAATAAGGGAGAGACGGCCTGATGAAATGGCTCAAGGGGATTGGCATCGGCACAGCGGCGCTGTTGGTGCTGGCATTCGTTGCACTGGCCACGTGGGAGCCGCTATACGCGGACGCAGCCAGCGCGCCTGCGCAGCGCCAGTATCGGGCAGAGATCATCCGCGATGAATACGGCGTCCCGCACATTTCGGGAAAGACCGATGCCGATGTCGCATTCGGGGTGGCCATTGCCCATGCCGAGGACGATTTCTTCACCCTCCAGGATGTCGCCGCCATGTCCAAGGGGCGTTATGGTGCGATTGCGGGCGAAGAAGGCGCGCAGTTCGATTACGTCTATCACCTGCTCGACGCGCGCGGCACGGCAGCGAAGGAATATCCAAACCTTCCCGCAGACACGCGCGCCCTGTTCGATGCCTATGCCGCCGGGCTGAACCAGTATGCGGATGACCACCCCGAAGAAGTAAAGCTGTCGGGCCTGTTTCCGGTAAACGGAGAGGATGTGGCCGCAGGTTTCGTGTTGCGCCAGCCGTTCTTCTTCGGCCTTTCCGGTGTGATCGGCCCGCTGGTTGCAGGCGAGCCGCTGCGCCGTGAATATGGCCCGGACATTCCCGGCTTCCCGCGTTCCACAGAACAAACCGATGCACCCGCCGGGGTTGCGATGGAGGGAATTCATCCGCTGCCGTGGGGCGATGATGCGGCGTTGCTGGGGTCGAATGCCTGGGCGGTCGCGCCCGAGAAATCGGGCGGGCCAACCACGCTTATCTCCAATTCGCACCAGCCCCTGCGCGGCGGGGTCGCGTGGTATGAACTGACCGTCGAAAGCGAGGAAGGCTGGCACTTTACCGGCGCGAACTTCCCCGGATCGCCGTTCCCCTTCCTTGGCCATAACGAGCATCTGGGCTGGACCAACACGGTCAACCGGCCCGACATGATCGACATCTACAAGCTGGAAATGGACGATACCGGCACACGTTACCGCCTCGATGGGGAATGGCGCGAGCTGGAAAGCCGCGATGTGATCCTGCCGGTGCGCTATGGCCCGATCACCCTGCCCATCCCACGCACCGTCCACCGCAGCGCCCACGGCCCGGTGATTGAAAACGAAGACGGCTTTTTCGCCATCCGATACGGCGCAATTGGCGAAATGCAGCAGCTTGACGCCTATTACCGCATCAACAAGGCGACCACGCTGGAGGAATGGGAGGCCCAGATCGCGCGCATGGCGATCCCTTCGACAAACTTCATCTACGCCGATAAGCAGGGCAACATCGCCTATATCTACAACGCCGCCATTCCCGACCGGCCAGAGGATGCGAACGTCAACTGGCGCTCGATCCTGCCGGGCGATCGGTCGGACCTTATCTGGGATGGATCGGTCAGCTACGAGCGTCTGCCCAGACTGGTGAACCCGGCATCGGGCTGGGTCTATAATTCCAACAACGAACCCTTCACTGCGGCGGGTGCGGGCAGCGATCTTTCGCCTGACGATTTCTCCCCCGTGCTGGGAATCGAGCGCAAGCAGACCAATCGCAGCTGGCGCGCCTACAAATTGATGAGCGAGGCCAGAGTGCTCGACCGCGCCACGCTGGAGCGGATCAAGTACGACACCGGCTATGAACGCAAAGGCTATGTCGATGCAATGATGACCGCGCTGGAACGGCTGGAGGTCGATGGCGATCTGGCCAGGGCGCGCGACCTGTTGCTGGGGTGGGATTACACCGCCGATAACAAGGGACCGGCAGACGCGCTTGCCTATCTGATGATCCGCGATTTCATGTCGGCGGAGTATCAGAACAAGGGCGAATATCCCGACATCCGCGAACATCTGGAACAGGCGGTGGACCACCTGAATACCCATTTCGGGCGCATTGATCCGCCGATGTCGGATCTCGTCCGGCTGCGGCAGGGGGATGTCGACCTGCCGCTCAAGGGCGGATCGGATACGCTGCGCGCGGCGACCACGTGGGAAGTGGACGATGACGGGCGGTTGAGCCTGGTCCACGGCGACAGTTTCATCCAGTGGGTCGAATGGCCCGCGCCGGGCAAACCGGGGCGCGTCTCGTCCCGATCCATCCAACCCTTTGGCTCGGCTACGACGCGGCCAGACAGCCCGCATTACACCGATCAGATGCAGCTTTTCATCGACCACAAGCTCAAGCCCGTGCGGTTCTGGCGCAAGGATGCGGAGGCCAATGCAAAGCGGCGATATGTGGTTGAGTCGAACTGACACACGTGTAAACACGATGGCCAAGAGGCTCGGCGCAGCCGTCCTCCCAATTACCCGCGATTCCCAATTTCATGGAGAGCAAGAATGTCTGTTGCAGGAACCTACAAAACCGTCGTCAAGAGCCCGATGGGCGATCAGTCCGGCACTTTCACCGTGGTGCCCGATGGTGACACCTTCACCGGCACGATGGCTGGCGGTATGGGCCAGATGGATGTCGAAAACGGCAAGATCGACGGCGACACTCTGACATGGGACATGAACATGGTTGTGCCGATGCCGATGAAGCTGGAATGCGAAGCCACCGTGAACGGCGATCAGCTTACCGGAAATGTCAACGCCGGTGCGTTCGGCGCGATGCCGCTGACCGGTGAGCGCGAAGGCTGAACCCCGCTCGATAATCCGCGATAACAAAAGCCGTCGGGAGCGATCTCGGCGGCTTTTTCGTGTCCGGGCCTGCGTGAATGCCCGGTGGCTCACCGCTTTTGTGAACGTTTGGCGAAACAATCCTGCCGGTATTCATCATTCTGACCCATGCAGGCCACGAACGCGTCACATGCTGCTTATAGCGACCCGTTGCTTTCCTCTCTCAAGCAACAGGCAAACCAACTCATGAAACTTTCGCTTTTGCGCCCCGCACTTCTCGCGTCCATTGCGCTGCCAATCGCTCTGCCTGCCGCCCCCCTTCTGGCGCAGGAAACCGCGACGCAGGAAACACCCGACGCACCCGATGAGAATGCAACCGGCGATTCCGGGAACACCATTATCGTCACCGCGCAAAAGTTTGAACAGCGCGCGCAGGACGTGCCAATCACCATCACCGCCGTCACCGGCGAGCGCATCCGCGAACTGGGCGTCACCGATCTGGATGAACTTTCCAATTACGTCCCCGGCCTCAACATTCAGGAACAGAGCGCCAACAATCCCGGCATCGTCATCCGCGGCATCACCTCGGATTCGGGATCATCGCAGCAGGGGCCGCGCGTGACGCTGTATTACAACGGCGTCGATATCTCGCGGTCGCGCGGCAGTTATCAGGCGATCTACGATCTGGAACGGGTCGAGGTGATCAAGGGGCCGCAGGCGACCCTTTTTGGCACGGCATCGGCGGTGGGTGCAATCAGCCTCGTGTCAGCCCGTCCGCGCGAGGGATTTTCCGGGGAACTGACCGGCGGGTATGGCAATTTTGACCAGACCTTGCTCGGCGGTTTTCTGAATGCCGGTTCCGATGTGCTGGCAGGCCGTGTCGCGTTTGAATGGCGCACGCGCGATGGTTATGTCGAAAACCTCAATCCTTCGCAGGAAGAGGAATTGTACGCGCAGGACCAGCTCGGCATCCGGGCATCCTTGCGTTACACGCCGACCGATGATCTGACTGTCGATCTGATCGGCACCTTTGACCGTCAGCGCAATGGCGGCACTCCGTTCATTTCGGGCACCTTCCCCGCCTTTGCCGGAGCACCCGGCGGCGCGGCCAACGCTTTTGAAGACGCCAACCTCGGCGGTTCACCGTTTTCGGCAGAGCATCTGGGCGATGCGCAATTGGGCCTAGACCGCGAGGTGTACGATGTGAACCTGACCCTTGAATATCAGCTGACTGACAGCCTGATCTTCACCACCGTCAACGGCTATCGCAAGTTCGACAGCGCAGAGGTGTTCGATGCGGATGGGTCCGCGGCGCCATTTCTGGAATTCGCGGAAATAGCCGAAGGCGAACAGTTCAGCCACGAAGGGCGCTTTTCCTACAACGACCCAAACTGGCGCGCGTCTTTCGGCTGGAACTTCTTCACTGAAGATGGCTTGCAAAACGTCCCGTTCTCGACCGAGGAAGGGGTTTATTTCCAGTGCGCCGCACGGCTGGTCCCCGGCCTTCCATGCGTTGCCCCTGATGGCAGCGTGCCCTCACTGGGCGCAACCGCGCTCATCTCGGGCGGGGCGGCAACCAGCTTGCCCTACACTTCCGTGTTCGAAAACCAGGGCAACAACCAAACCTATTCAATGTTTGCTGACACCACTTACATCCCGGTGCCTGCAATCGAGTTGACGGCAGGTGTGCGTCTCCTGATCGAACAACGCCAATCGGGTTTTCGCGCCGTTGTCCCGCGTTCGCAATTGCTTGGTGCGCCCTCGTTGTTTCCGCAGGTTGATACAGCGGGCCAGACGTTCGAAGCGCAGCGAAGCTATTCCGCCGTCCTTCCCCGCTTCAACGTACTGTTCCGAGCGACCGATGACCTCAATTTCTACGCCACCGTGTCGAAGGGGCGGCGATCCCCGGTTGTTGCGCTGAACGCGCGCCGGTTGCCCACGGGCAATCCCGCACCGAACCTGCAACTGGTGCCCGAAGAAATTGTCTGGAACTACGAAGGCGGCTTGAAGGCGCGGTTCGGCATCGCGTCAGGCTCACTCGGAGTGTATTACCAGCAATACGATGGTTTCCAGGTAACCCCTTCAGACCCCGGCGCCCTGACCCAGAGCATCGGCACTGCCAGCAATCTGGGCGTTGAAGGCGAAGTGCAGCTGAACCCGACCGATTGGCTAACCCTGTTCGCCAACGGCAATTATATCGATGCCAAGATCGACGACGATCCCGCATTTGCCGGAGCGTTTGCCGGGGCCCGCTTCCGGCTCCAGCCAAAATGGCAGGGTTCTGCCGGGTTCACCGTAGATGCGCCGCTGGCAAACGGCGTGCGGGTCTTCGCTACGCCCAGCGTGACCCATCGCAGCCGGCTGTTCTTTGAATTGCCCAACTCTGACCTGATCTCGCAGGACGCAGTAACATTGGTCAACGCCCGCGCCGGGGTCAGCTTTGCCGATGACCGGATCGAGGTCGCAGGCTTCATCCGCAACGCCTTTGACGAGGATTACCTGCTGGACGCTGGCAACACTGGCGGCGCATTCGGCGTGCCCACGTTCATCCCGGCAGAGCCGCGCTTCTACGGTGTGCAGGTTACGGCACGGTTCGGGAATTGAGGTAAAGAGCGTTCAGCCGGGGCGCTTACGTCCCGGCTGATCGATTTACCCCAGCTTGCTTTTCAGCAATTCGTTCACCACGCCGGGATTGGCCTTGCCCTGCATGGCCTTCATCGTCTGACCGACGAAGAACCCGAACAGCTTGTCCTTGCCGCCGCGATATTCCTCCACCTTGTCGGTGTTGGCGGCGATGATCGCGTCGATGGCGGCTTCGATGGCGCCGGTGTCGCTGACCTGTTTCAGCCCTTCGGTGTCGGCGATTTCAGCGGGTTCGCGGCCCTGTCGCAGCACGATCTCGAACACTTCCTTCGCCTGACCACCGCTGATTTCGCCAGCGTCCTGCATCGCAAGGATAGCCGCCTGCCGTTCTGCCGTGGCGTGGGCCATATCACCCTCGTCCCCGACCGATTTCATCACGCCCGGCGCGACCGATAGTGCCCAGTTGGCAACCTGCGTCGCAACCTGCGTTTGCGGCTTGCCAATGGCCTTGGCGGTTGCCGCCAGCAGCGTTTCGAAGCGTGCGAAGGTCTCGACCTCGGCGGTCAGTTCGCGCGCGTTGTAAGGGGTGAGGCCCAGCTCGTTTTCATAGCGTGTGCGCTTGGCATCGGGCAGTTCGGGCAGGCTGGCGCGGCATTCGGAGAGGAAATCATCGTCCAGCACCAGCGGCAGCAGGTCGGGATCGGGGAAGTATCGGTAATCGTGCGCATCTTCCTTGCTGCGCATGGTCCGCGTGGTGCCGGTCGCGACGTCGAACAGGCGCGTCTCCTGCACCACGTTTCCGCCCGATTCCAGCACATCGACCTGCCGGCTGGCCTCGTATTCGATGACCTGCATCACGAACCGGACCGAGTTCACGTTCTTTGTTTCGGTACGCGTGCCCAGTTCCTCGCCCGGACGGCGCACGGAGACGTTGACGTCCGCACGCATCGATCCTTCTTCCATATTCCCATCGCAGCTGCCGACATATCGCAGGATGGCGCGCAGCTTTCGCACGTAAGCCCCGGCCTCTGCGGGCGAAGTCATGTCGGGGCGCGAGACGATTTCCATCAGCGCAACGCCGCTGCGGTTGAGATCGACATAGGACATGGTGGGGTGCTGATCGTGCATCAGCTTGCCTGCGTCCTGTTCGACATGGATGCGCTCGATCCCGATAATCTTGTCGTGGGGAATACCGGCCTTTTCATCGGCCTCGATCAGCAATTGCCCCTCGCCCACCAGCGGGTGGTAAAGCTGGCTGATCTGATAGCCCTGCGGCAGATCGGCGTAGAAGTAATTCTTGCGGTCAAACCGGCTCCAGGCATTGATCTGCGCCTCAATCGCCATGCCGGTGCGCACCGCCTGACGGATGCATTCGCGGTTGGGCACGGGCAGCATTCCCGGCATCGCCGCGTCGACGAGGGAGACCTGCGAGTTCGGCTCCGCCCCGAACGTGGTCGAAGCGCCGGAAAACAGCTTGGAATGGCTCGTCACCTGCGCATGGACCTCAAGGCCGATCACGACCTCCCATTCGCCGGTTGCGCCCTGAATGCGGTAATTGCTCATCACTTCGTTTCCTCGTCATCACCCGGCCTGTCGCGGGTGTCAAAGCGCGCCTCGCCATGGTCGACATGCTTGCGCACGTAGTTGGCTACCATGAAGGTCAGCGGCACCGCGAGCGCGATTGCCACTCCGGCAATCCACAACGCGGGATCGGCGTTCACCACCACTTCTCCGGCGCGTGGTCGAACCCGCTGCGATGCTGGATCGCGAGACCTGCGTTCAGCACGCCCTGTTCGTCAAACGGGCGGCCCACCAATTGCAGACCCAGCGGCAGGCCATCGGGGTTGAGGCCCGCAGGCACGCTCATCGCGGGCAATCCCGCGAGGCTGGCGGGAACGGCGAACACATCGTTCAGATACATCGTCAGCGGGTCTTCGTTGAGGCTGCCGAGCGGGAACGAAGCGGTCGGTGTGGTCGGGGCCAGGATCACGTCGCACTGTTCAAACGCACGCTCAAAATCGCGGGCAACCAGTGCGCGCACCTTTTGCGCCTGAGTGTAATACGCATCGTAGAACCCGGCGGAAAGCACATAGGTGCCGATCAGGATGCGGCGCTTCACCTCGTCTCCGAAGCCGGCGGCGCGGGTGGCGGCATACATGTCCTGCAGGCCCGAGCTTTCCGGCAGGTCGCGCAGGCCGTACCGCACGCCGTCATAGCGCGCGAGGTTGCTCGAAGCCTCTGCCGGGGCGATGATGTAATAGGCGGGCAGCGCGTATTTGGTGTGCGGCAGCGAGATATCGACGATCTGCGCGCCGGCATCCTTCAGCCATGCCTTGCCCTGATCCCAGCTGTCGAGGATCGCCTGATCGGTCCCCTCCATCCGGTATTCGCGCGGAATGCCGACCTTCTTGCCCTTGAGGTCCGCTGACAACGCGGCCTCCCAATCGGGCACCGGCAGATCGAGACTGGTCGCGTCCTTTGCATCGAAACCTGCCATCGCGCCCAGCATGATCGCGCAATCTTCCACGCTGCGCGCCATCGGGCCGGCCTGATCGAGGCTGGAGGCGAACGCCACCACGCCCCAGCGCGAACAGCGGCCATAGGTTGGCTTTATCCCGGTGATCCCGGCAAAGGCGGCGGGCTGGCGGATCGAACCGCCGGTGTCGGTGCCTGTCGCTGCCGGAGCGATCCGCGCGGCGACCGCGCTGGACGATCCACCCGATGATCCACCGGGCGACATGGCCGCATTGCTGCCCGCCTTGCGCCATGGCGAGTTCACGTTGCCGAAATAGCTGGTTTCGTTGGACGAACCCATCGCGAACTGATCGAGGTTCAGCTTGCCCAGCATCCCCGCGCCCGCATTCCACAGGTTCTGGCTGACGGTGGATTCATAGTGCGGCGTGAACCCTTCGAGGATGTGGCTGGCCGCGGTGGTCTGCACACCATGGGTGGCGAACAGATCCTTCATCCCGATGGGCACGCCAGCCATCGCGCCTAATGGCTTGCCATCGGCGCGCGCCTTGTCCGCAGCCTCGGCAGCCGCCAGCGCATGTTCGGGGGTGGTGACGATGAAGGCATTCAGGCTGGCAGCCTCTGCCACCGCCGCATTGAAACCCTCGGCCACTTCGCGAGCGGTGAAATCGCCACTCGCCACGCCATCGCGGATCGCCTTTACGCCCAGTCTGGTCAGGTCAGTCATTTATTCGATCACCTTGGGCACGCCAAAGAACCCGTGTTCGGCAGCGGGCGCATTGGCGAGCACGTCCTCGCGCCTGCCCCCGCCAGTCAATTCATCGGCATCCACCACATCATCGCGCAGCCGCAGCGTATTGGGGATGACCGCGCTCATGGGTTCGATCCCGGTCACATCGACCTCGCCCAGCTGTTCGACCCAATCGAGGATGCCGTTCAGTTCCGGCACCATGCGTTCCAGTTCGGCATCGTCCATCTTGATGCGCGCAAGGCTGGCGATCTTGGCAACCGTCTGTTTGTCTACCGACATGGATCAGCCCCTTTGCGTTACTGGCCGGGAGCCGGAACTGGAACCGGCGCCGCGCCCTGCGGCGCTTCACCCTGAGGCGGACCGCCGGGACCACCGGGACCACCTGCACCGCTCTGCATGATTTGCTGCAGGATGCCGAGGTTGCGCTGATAGGTCTCCTGGCTCATGATATCGACCACTTCGACGTCGAAAATCAGGTCCGCATCAGGCGGGATCGGCGCACTGGGAGGCGGCTCTGAACCGTATGCCTGATCGGCCGGGATGAAGAGCTCGTATTTTCCGCCCTTCTGCATCTGTTGCAGCCCGTTGAAAAATCCGGGGATCATGCGTCCCTCGATCATTTCCCACGGCGAACCTTCGGGAAACAGGCCGCGCACCATTTCCGCAACCTGCGGAGGCAATTGCGGCGTTTCATCGAACACTTCGCCGGTTGCGGCCAGTTTGCCGGTGTATTTCACCCATGCCACATCGCCCACCGCGATGGTCGGCCCTGATCCCTCCACCAGGGTATCGACATCAAGTTTGGGCGGACCGGATTCGATCGCGGCCCACGCCAGACCTCCACCCAGCAACACAGCCAGCGCAACGCCCAGCCACAATTTGGTCAGTGAGCCCTTGGCCACGGGCTTCAACGGAACACGGGTGATTTCGGTCATTTTCGATTCCTGAAAGTGGCGCGCCAGCCATATCAATGGTCACCGGCAAGCTATAGGCAACAAGGGGCAGGCAAAAGCGAAGAGGCGCGAAGGACTATCCCTCGCGCCCCTTTGGCTTATCCGAATTGGCGTTTCAAGCGGTTCGCGCACGCGATCCGCCTAAAAACGGGCGTTTACTTGACCCCGTCGCGCTCCATACGCTTACGCTCCAGCTTACGCGCGCGGCGCACGGCTGCGGCCTTTTCACGGGCGCGCTTTTCGCTGGGCTTTTCGTAGTGGCGACGCAGCTTCATTTCGCGATAGACGCCCTCACGCTGCAGCTTCTTCTTGAGCGCGCGCAGAGCTTGATCGACGTTGTTATCGCGAACCATGATTTGCATAAAGTACCACTACCTCATTCATAAACACGCAGAGCCCGCCGGATAAAAGCGCGGGGATGCGCGGAAAGTTGACGTTAGAAAGGGCGCGAATCTCCGAAGGCATAACCCCGGATCGCGCTCTGATGGATGTTGGAATAAGGGAAAACTGCCGATTTGGCAACCATGCACTGCGCAAGGCGGTGATTATGCGCACGCTAGGCAGAACGGCGCGCCCGCGCTAGGGGCGTCTCTATGACAAATTTTGCCCCTTCCCTTCACGCCTCGCTGCTGGTTGCGACCGGCGGCGCAATCGGCGCTGTGGGCCGATATCAGCTGGGGCGGGTCGTCACCGGCTGGACCGGTTCTGACGCTGCTTTTCCGTGGCCTACCTTCACCGCGAACCTCATCGGCAGCCTCGCCATGGGCCTGCTGGTCGGGTGGCTGGCGCGGTATGAAACCGGCGCGGAAAACGCCCGTCTGCTGCTGGGCGTCGGGCTGCTGGGCGGGTTCACCACCTTCAGTGCATTCAGTCTCGATATGGTGCTGCTGATCCAGCGCGGCGCTGTCGGGATGGCGGGAGCATACGCCGCAGCCTCGGTGATTGCGGGCGTTGCGGCGCTGTATCTCGGCCTGATCGTGATGCGGGGTGCGGCATGACAGACGACCTTCCAACCGCCGCCAAAACCGATACCGTACGCCAGTTCACCGTCGGCGATGACGATGACGGCATCCGCATGGACCGCTGGTTCAAACGCAACCTCCCGCAGATCGGCTTTGCCACCGTATCGCGCTGGGCGCGCACGGGGCAGGTGCGCGTCGATGGCAAGCGCGTGAAGCCGGAGGATCGCCTTACCGCCGGACAGGTGCTGCGGGTGCCGCCGGGCGGCGAATCGCCCAAAAGCACGGCCAAGCGTGAGCGCCCGGCCCTCACCCCCGAAGATATTGCCGAAGTTCGCGGCATGGTGATCCGCGAAACCGCCAGCGCCATCGTGCTGAACAAGCCCCCCGGCCTCGCGACGCAGGGCGGGTCCAAGACAACGCGCCATGTCGATGGGCTGCTGGACGCCTTTGTCGAGGACGACGATACACCCCGCCCGCGACTGGTCCACCGGCTGGACAAGGATACGTCCGGCGTCCTGCTGATCGCGCGCACACCGGGTGCGGCGGCGAGTTTCTCCAAGCGCTTTGCCGGGCGCAGCGCGCGCAAGGTTTACTGGGCACTGGTAATGGGCCGTCCCGATGTCTCCGAAGGCACTATCGACGCTCCGCTGGCCAAGCAGCCGGGGTCCGGCGGCGAGAAAATGCACGTGGACGAGGAGAACGGTCAGCCGGCCAAAACCCGTTATCGTGTGATCGACCGCGCATCCGACCGGGCATGCTGGGTGGAGCTGGAGCCGCTGACCGGGCGCACGCATCAGTTGCGCGTACACATGGCGGCAATCGGCCACCCGATCGTGGGCGATGGCAAATATGGCGGGCGCGATGCCTTCCTCACCGGCTCGATCAGCCGCAAGATGCACCTGCACGCGCGTCGCCTGATCATTGCCGAGCCGTCCAACGCCGCGTCCAAGGGCACGGCGGGGGGCAAGCTGGATGTGACCGCCGAACTGCCCGAACACTTTGCCGCCAGTCTGGAAGCATTGGGCTTTGACGAAAACATGAGCGATGCCGCCCCATTGCGCGATGAGCCGATAGAGCGGACGCCTGCCGAGAAAAAGCAGGCCGCGCGCCGCCATGCCAAGCAATATCGCAAGGAAAGCCGCAGCCCCCGCCGCGCCCGCAGCACCATCGCAGCAAAGGCAGAAGGCAAGGGCAAGGGTGTGGGCAAGGGCAAAGACAAACCGAAAGGTACACCGAAGGGACGACGCTGATGCACCCCAACCCCGCCTTTCGCAGCGAGGATCGTGCCCTGCTCGAAGCCTTTATCAGCGAGGCAGGTTTCGGGATGGTGTTCCTGACCACGCCCGCCGGTCCGCGGGTTGCGCATGTGCCGCTGCTATCGGACGGAAATGGCGAAATCCGGTTCCACCTCTCGCGCGGCAATGCCCTGACCGCTCACCTCGATGGCGCGCAGGCGCTTGTCACCGTCAATGGCCCGGATGGCTACATCTCACCGCGCTGGTACGACAATCGCGATACGGTGCCCACATGGGACTATGCGACACTGGAAATGGAAGGTGGCGTGCGCACATTGACGGACGAGGAGCTGGAAGCGCTGCTGCACGATGTGATCGTCACGTTTGAGGGGCGACTGCAGGGTGAACCGTGGCTGGCGTCTGAATCGAGCGAGCGGGTATGGTCCGGGTTGTTCAGGGGCATCACCGGGTTTGCGATGCAGGTCGAACACTGGCGGCCGACCTTCAAGCTATCGCAAAAAAAGACCGCCCCGGAACGCGCGCGCATTGCAGCAGGCGTCAACGCCGCTGGCAAGCCGGATCTGGCGCGGTGGATGCGGGAGATTTCGGCGTGAAGCTTGCCGTGTTCGATTGCGACGGAACGCTGGTCGATGGGCAGGCGGATGTGTGCTGGGCGATGCGCCGCGCGTTCGAACGCGCCGGGCTTGGCGCTCCGCCCGATGATCTGGTGCGGCGGCGTGTGGGGCTGAGCCTGCACGTCGCGATCCGCGAACTGGCGCCCGAAACAACCGAGGTCGAACAGCGTGCCTTGGTCGAATATTACAAGTCCAGCTTTCGCGCGCGCCGCGAGGAAGGGCTACTGGACGAACCGCTTTATGAGGGCATTGCCGACCTGCTGCATTCCCTGCGCGACGATGGCTGGCTACTGGCTGTGGCGACGGGCAAATCGGATCGCGGGCTGGCTGCCTGCCTCGCCGCGCACGGGCTGAGCGACGCGTTCGTCTCTCTCCAGACCGCAGACCGGCACCCATCAAAACCGCATCCCGCCATGCTGGAAGCTGCCTTGTTCGAAGCGGGCGCGCAGGCAGCGCAGGCGGTGATGATCGGCGACACCACGTTCGATGTCACGATGGGCCGCGCCGCGGGGGTTCACGCCATCGGGGTCGCATGGGGATACCATTCGCCCGAGGATTTGCGCGGTGCGGGCGCGAACGCGATTGCCGCCGATGTGGCGGAGCTATCCGCGATGCTGGACCGCTGGCCGTGATCGCGCCGCCGATCGACCCCGCAGAATCGCGCGCGCGGCAACGCTATATGCTGATGAACGCCGCGCGCGTCGCATCACTGGCTACGCTGATGATCGGGATTGCGGGTGCGCGCGCCGTGCTGCCCATTCCCTATGCGCTGGGCGTGGTGCTGGCTCTGGGCGGAATGCTCAGCTTCTTTTTTACCCCGACGCTGCTGGCGCGCCGATGGAAAACGCAGGATGGCGGGCAGTGAAGCGGTTCTACAAGACTGTGGACGTGCAGCGTGTCAGCGGCGCGGATGGCGCGGATGGCTGGCAGGTCACGCTGGATGGGCGCGGGATTAAAACCGTCAAAGGCACGGCGCAGATCGTCCCGTTCGAGCCGCTGGCGCAGGAACTGGCGCATGAATGGCGCGCACAGGGAGAGACAATAGACCCCGCGACATTTCAACTTCGCGATATGGTCGATTACACTATCGATGTGGTTGCCCCGCACCCCGCGGGCGTCGCGGACCGGATTGTCGCCTATGCCGACACCGATACGCTGCTGTACCGCGCCGACCCCGAAGAACCGCTGTTCGCGCGCCAGCTTGAAAAGTGGGAGCCAATCGTCACCGCGTTCGAGGCGCGCGAGGGCGTATCGCTCAAACGCGCGAGCGGGATCATGCACGTGGCGCAGAAACCCGCCGCGATGGAGCGGATGCGCGAAACTCTGGTCGCGCTCGATCCGTTCGTGCTGACGGGGGTGGAGACGATGGCGAGCCTTGCCGCATCGCTTATCGTCAGCCTAACCGCGATCCGCGCCGATGCCGATCCGCTGGCACTGTGGCACGCAGCCAGTCTTGAGGAGGAATGGCAGGCGCAACAATGGGGCCGCGACGAAGAGGCCGAGGAGCGCCGGGTAAAACGCACAGAAGATTTTCTGAAAGCGCGCCGCCTTGCGCGACTGGCCTCAGGCGATCCGGTTACCGGATAACGCGCAACCGCTTACTGCGTCATCCAGTCGGCAACCTCGCCCGCGACCGTATTGGCTGCGCGGTTCAGCGCCGGACCGACCGACGCCGCCTCTGCCACGATACCGCTCTCGCGCGCTTCAAACCGGCGCGTGGTCGCATTGCCCTGCCCATCGGTGCGCACCGCATCGTAACGGACCACGACCGACGATGTAGCCACATCATAGCCCATTTCAGTCAGGGTACCGCGCAGGAACGTGCCGGCACGCAGCGGTGTATCGTCATTGTCGATGACAAAAGAGCTGCTCCTCGCCCGTAGAGTCTCCCCCAGCAATCGGCGAAACAGGCGCGCGGGTTTCTCCACCCAGAACGCTTCTGCAAGGTAGGCGATTTCGGTGTCCGAAACCGTCACCGGCACGCGCACCACATCCAGTTTTGCCGGAACTTCCGGCGTGAGCACGGCAATTGCATCGCTCGCATCCTCGCCGCTGGCGGCCGCGCCCGCACCGACCGGGGCAACGGAGGTGGCGGTCAGCGTCAGCAGGCTCTCGGGCACCTCCGCGCCCAGACTGACGCAGCCTGCAACGCCTATCGAAAGAGCCGTTGCCAACGCCAGAGCCATTCGCACCTTGAGGGGCCGCACAGTGGGGTTCATCGCTTCCATTCCCTTCGCGCCTGATCGTCTGGCGCTCATTTCTTTTCGTATTCCGGCAGATCTTGCTGCCCGATAATCGCGCCGATGCCCTGATTTTCGAGCTTTTCAGTGATGTTGCGCAGCGCGCGGCTGGTGGACCGCAGATCCTGCAAGGTCGCGTTCGCCGCAGGCAGCGTCTCTTCCTGCAATTGCCGTGTTGCCGGCCGTGCTTCTTCCAGCGTGATCGCCAGCGCATCGGCAGCGTCACTCGCAGATTTGAGCGTCGCCCTCAATTCATCCGCCAATGCACCGCCCTCGTCATTCACCATCTTGTCGGTCGACAGCGTCAATTTCTGCACCGCGGCCAGCGTCTTGTTGAGTTCAGCCATGGTGGTTCGGAACTCGACCAGATCGCGCTCCAGTTCCGGCGTCACGTCGGCAAATCCGCCGATCAGCCGATTGCTGTTTTCAAGAATGCCGGTGATCTGTTCCTGATTTTCCGGCCCAAGCACGAGGTTGAGATTTTCCGTCAGGGTGGCCAGCCGTTCCAACAGCAGCGGAGCGGAATTGAGCAGTGCGTTGATGCCGCCATCCTTGGGCGGGATCACCGGGCGGCCCTCGGGACAGGCGGTCGTCTCGCATGTGATCATCGGCGCATTCTTGCGCGCGCCGTCCAGCAGGATGGTCGCCACCCCGGTAAAGCTGGACTGGATCGTGGCGGTCGTGCCGACCAGAATCGGCACTTCCTTGTTGACCTTTACCCGGACGCGGACAAATTCCGGATCATCGTCCGACAGCGAGATCTCCGAGACCTGCCCCACGGGCACACCGGCAAACGATACCTGGCTGCCAGTGGCAAGGCCGGTAACGGATTGCTTGTAAAAGATATCGTATTCGTTCTGGTCGCCCTGGCCTAGTTGCGCGATCCATACGATTGCAAGAGCCATCGCTGCCAGCAATCCCAGCGTGACCGCGCCAACCCAGAGGTGGTTTGCCCTGGTTTCCATCAATCCGCTTTCGTCACTGTGCTGTCGCCCTCATATCGCGTGCTTATGGACGGCGATGCGCGCTGCTGTCCATGCTCTTGTAAACTGTCGATTGTATTGCGCGAGGTCATTTCTCAGTCTCCCCGCGCAAATGCGCTGCGTGGGCGGATCGACCGCGCGGACCGTTAAAATAGCTCTCGATCCACGGATGTCCGGTTTCGATCAATTCGGGGATCGTGCCCACCGCAATTACCTTTTTATCGGCCAGCACCGCCACACGGTCACAGCTTTCATACAGCGTGTCCAGATCGTGCGTGATGAGGAACACGGTCAGCCCCAGCGTCTCTTTCAGTTCCACCGTCAGCTGATCGAACTTGGCCGCGCCAACGGGGTCAAGGCCGGCAGTCGGTTCGTCCAGAAACAGCAATTCAGGATCGATGGCGAGAGCGCGGGCCAGACCTGCGCGCTTCTTCATGCCGCCTGACAATTCGCTGGGATACTTGGCGATGGCGTCTTCCGGCAAGCCGGACATCAGCACCTTGTACCGCGCGATCTCTCGCCGCAGAGTGCGGTCGATGTCGGGGTAGAACTGTTTCAAGGGCACTTCGACGTTTTCGCCCACGGTCAGCGTCGAAAACAGCGCGCCGCCCTGGAACAGCACGCCCCAGCGGCCACGCACGCCGATGTTCTGATCGGGCTCGGCCTCGGTGATGGAGCGGCCCAACACGTCGATCCGCCCTTCAGAAGGGGTCTGCAATCCGATGATGGAGCGCATCAGCACCGATTTGCCGGTGCCCGATCCGCCGACAACGCCGAGGATTTCTCCGCGCCGTACTTTCAGATCCAGCCCATCGTGCACGCGATACGTGCCGAACTGATTGACGAGGCCTTCGATAACAATCGGGAATTCGCCGCCCGACTGTGAATAATCGCGTTCCTGTTCCAGGGGCGCATATTCTGTCGTCATCGGATCAACCCCACCCGATTTCTGTAAAGAACACCGCGAAAAACGCATCCAGCACGATCACCGCAAAGATCGCGGACACCACGGCCATTGTCGTGCGTTTGCCAACTTCCTCTGAATTGCCTTCGACCCGCATCCCGTGATAACAACCCGCCAGGGCCACGATCAAGCCGAACACCGGTGCCTTTATCATGCCGACCCAGACATCGTGCAGCGGCACCACTTCCTGAATGCGCTGGAGGAAGGAGACGAACGGGATGCCAAGCGCAAACTGCCCGACCACAGCCCCACCGATAATCGCGACGACCGAGGCATAGAAGCCCAGCAAGATCATCATGAAGGTGCAGGCAAGCACCCGCGGAATGATGAGGCGTTCGGTGGGTGACAGACCGATGGTGCGCATCGCGTCGATTTCTTCGGTAAGTTTCATCGTACCCAGCTGCGCGGCAAATGCGCTGCCGGATCGGCCCGCGACCATGATCGCGGTCATCAACACGCCCAGTTCGCGCAGGGTAATGCGCCCAACGAGGTTTACGGTCAGCGATTCTGCGCCGAATTGCTGCAATTGCACGGCGCCCTGCTGTGCAATGACAACTCCGATAAGAAAGCTCATCAGGCCGATGATCGGCAAGGCGGCGACACCCACCTGCTCCATCTGCGCAACCAGCGCACGGAACGGGAATTGCGAGGGATGGCGAGCCAGCCGGGCAAAACCTATCATGATCCGCCCGATTGCGCCGACCACGCCTGCAACGCCTTGCCGCGCTTCGAAAACCTGCTGGCCCAGCGCCAGCGGCACGCGTTCCCACACAGGGTCGCGCTCAGGCTCTATATCGGCGTCGCTGCTCGCCCCTTCAACCGCGTGCAGCAACCGCTCTGCTCGCTTGCTCGCGCCGGTGATTTCCGCTTCGTGAGTGGCCGCGAGGCGACACGCGACCCACGCGCCAACCGTGTCGATAGCGTCCACCTGCGAAAGATCCACGCTGGCGAGCGGCTGCGAAATCCGGCTCAACTCGCGTTCCAGCGGCCCAATGGTGGAGATCAACAGCGGGCCTGACAGCACCAGCCTGCTTGTCCCGGAACCATTGTCTTCAAGGGAAAATTGTGCGTTGCCGTTCATCTCGGGGCGGTATGCGAGCAAACGCCCGATATCACAAGTGGGAGCATCACAGATGTGCCGGGTGTTGCACGGTATCGGGCGCGGTGTAAGGGGTGCAGGTGAAACTTCCTACACTTGCCGGGCCGCGTGCGCCCGGACGACGAGCATCAGCGAGCCGAACCATGACCCTTCCCACCACATTCGACCCCGCCGCAATAGAGGCGCGCTGGTATAAACACTGGGAGGAGACCGGCGGTTTCCGCCCGGAACGGCCCGATGCTGAACCTTTCACCATCGTCAACCCGCCGCCCAACGTCACCGGCAGCCTGCACATCGGCCACGCGCTCGACAACACGTTGCAGGATATCGTGATCCGGTATGAACGGCTTCGCGGCAAGGATGCGCTGTGGGTCGTGGGCACCGATCACGCCGGGATCGCCACGCAGATGGTGGTCGAACGCCAGCTTGAGGCCAATCAGGACAGGCGCACAAATTACAGCCGCGAGGATTTCATTGACAAGGTGTGGGAATGGAAGGCCGAATCCGGTGGCACCATCACGCACCAGTTGCGCCGCCTTGGCTGTTCGATGGACTGGAGCCGCGAACAGTTCACGATGGACCCGCATTTTACAAAGGCGGTGATCAAGACGTTCGTGGATCTGTACAACGATGGCCTGATCTACCGCGATAAACGGCTGGTGAACTGGGACCCAAAGCTGAAAACCGCGATTTCCGACCTTGAGGTTGAGACGCAGACGATAGCGGGGCACTTCTGGCACTTCAAATATCCACTGGCAGACGGTGTGACGCTGACTGACGGGCGCGATTATATCGAGGTTGCGACAACCCGGCCCGAAACGATGCTCGCCGATATGGCGGTTGCGGTGCACCCCACCGATGATCGCTATGCCAGCGTCGTCGGCAAACACGTGATCCTGCCGATCACCGGGCGGCGCATCCCTATCGTCGCGGACGAACACGCCGACCCGGAACTGGGCAGCGGCGCGGTGAAGATCACGCCGGGGCACGATTTCAACGATTTCGAGGTGGGCAAGCGCGCGGGGTTTGCGCCGGGTGAAATGCTCAACATGCTCGATGCCGAGGCGAACGTGTGCCAGACGGCGGACGGCCTGGTGCCGGATGAATATATCGGCCTGCATCGGTTCAAGAAAGACGGGGTTGATGGCGCACGCGAACTGGTGGTGCAACGCCTCAAGGAGCAGGGCTACCTGATCCCCCAAATCGCCAAGACGAAAAAGGGCGAGGAAGTCGAACACGACGCCGAACCGCGCCAGATCGCCACCCCCTTTGGCGACCGCGGCGGCGTGGTAATCGAACCGTGGCTGACCGATCAATGGTATGTCGACGCGGCGAAGCTGGCGGTAAAACCCATCGAACAGGTGCGTTCGGGCGAGGTCGAGATCGTCCCCAAGTCGTGGGAAAAGACCTTCTTCAACTGGATGGAGAACATCCAGCCGTGGTGCGTCAGCCGCCAGCTATGGTGGGGGCACAGGATACCGGCATGGTTCGACGCAGACGGGAAGATCTTCGTGGCTGAAAGCGCCGAGGCCGCGCAATCGCTCGCCGGGCCGGGTGCGGCGTTGACGCAAGATGCAGACGTCCTTGACACGTGGTTCTCCTCCGCCCTGTGGCCATTTGCCACGCTGGGATGGCCCGAAGACGCGCCCAACCTCCTCGCCAAACACTTCCCCAATTCCCTTCTCATCTCCGGATTCGACATCCTGTTCTTCTGGGATGCGCGGATGATGATGATGGGCAATTACAACATGGGCCAAGCGCCTTGGCCCAAGCTTTATCTGCACGGGCTCGTGCGCGCTGCCGATGGCTCAAAGATGTCCAAGTCCAAGGGCAATGTCGTCGATCCGCTGGGCCTGATCGATCAGTATGGTGCGGACGCCCTGCGGTTCTTCATGGCGGCAATGGAAAGCCAGGGCCGCGACATCAAGATGGATGAGAGGCGCGTCGAGGGGTATCGCAACTTCGCCACGAAACTCTGGAACGCGACGCGGTTCTGCCAGACCAACGGCATCGGTGCCTCCACCACGCTGGCCGCCCCGACCGCGCGTCTTGCGGCGAACCAGTGGATCATCGGTGAGGTGCAGCAGGTTTGCGCGGAGCTGGAAAAAGCGATGGCCGACCTGCGTTTCGACGCGGCGGCCAATGCGATCTACCAGTTCACGTGGTCGAAGTTTTGCGACTGGTATCTGGAACTGATCAAGCCGGTGTTCGCTGGCGATCCCGATGCCATGCCCGCAGTTGAAACCCGCGAAGTCGCAGGGTGGGCGCTCGACCAGATTCTCGTCATGCTGCACCCGTTCATGCCCTTCATAACCGAAGAGCTATGGCACGCTCAGGGGGAACGCCCCTATGACCTGATCGTCGCCAAATGGCCCGATCCGCGTGCGCAAGTGTCCAAGGAGGCGACCGACGCCATCGACTGGGTGATCGAGCTTACAACCAACGTCCGCAGCGCGAAAAACGAGCTTGGCATCCCTCCCGGCGCAAAACTGGCTGCGTTCCTGCCTGCCGCCTCGCCCCTGGCCGTCGGCACGATCGAACGCAGCAGCGCCGCGATTGAGCGGCTGGCGCGGTTGACACCTGTTACCATGGGCGAACCGCCCGCAGGCGCAGCGATGCAGGTGACGGCAGGCAGCGACGTGTTCATCATCCCGCTGGAAGGCATTATCGACATCGAGGCGGAAAAAACCCGTTTGGCAAAGGCGCTGGGCGCGTCGCAAAAGGAGGCGCAAGCTCTGGAAGGGCGCTTGTCCAACGCCAATTTCGTCGACCGCGCCAAGCCGGAAGCGGTAGAGAAGGCGAAGGAGGACTTCGCGCATCATTCCGGCGAGGTCCAGCGCTTAACGGCGGCGCTGGCGCGGTTGGGGTGAGCGTGATCCTTCGCAATGCGGTAAGGATGACATGGATCTAATACTCGCCACCGATGACACCGGCGGGCCGGAAATCTTCGCCTCGCTGCAAGGCGAGGGGCCATGCACAGGCGTGCCGGTGGCGTTCGTACGGCTGTCGCGCTGCAACCTTGCCTGCACGTGGTGCGACACTGCGTACACCTGGCGGTTTAAGGGCGATAATCGCCCCCACCGCGAAGACGTGACCTTCGATCGCCGCGCAAATCAGATGAAGCTGACGCCCGCCGAGGTAGCGGATCGGATTGCGGCGCTGGGTCAGAACCGGCTTGTCATCACGGGAGGGGAGCCGTTGTTGCAAGCCGGTGCCCTCGCCGAATTGCTGGAGCATCTGCCCGACATCGCGGTCGAGATCGAAACAAACGGCACCACCATCGCCCCTCCCCGGCTCGATATTCGAGTGGATCAGTACAATGTTAGCCCCAAACTCGCGCATTCGGGCAACGACGCGGCGCTGGCGCTGATCCCTGAACGGCTGGATGCCTACGCGACTGATCCACGCGCGTTTTTCAAATTCGTGATTGCCAATCCGGGCGATGTGGATGAGGTGCTGGCGCTGCAACGCGCCTATGCCATTCCCGCCGCACGGATTTTCCTGATGGCGGAAGGCACGTCGAGCGAGGCCCTGCGCGCGCGGCAGTCATGGCTAAGCGGGCTGTGCCTTACGCACGGTTTTCGCATGAGCGACCGGCTGCATATTCACCTTTACGGTGATACGCGCGGAACCTAGCCCTGGCTTCTCCAGCGCAGCACGACGCGTTCCACCATTTCTTCCTCGTCGCCGTCGGCGTTCCACAACTCGACGAAGCTGGGGTCGGCTGATGCGGGGCGCTTGTGTTCTTCGAGGTTGTCGAAGGTGACGCGAATGGGAATGGCAACGCCCTCGCCGCAGATGATGCATTCGCGGTTGCGCAACGCCGGGATCGAATCGAGGAACCCGCGAGAACCTTCGGGCATGGCGGACCGGACAAACGCCTGATCGCGATCGTTGTTGAGGCGCATCGAGATGATCGTACCGCACTGCGACAGCACGCCTTCGGCAAGGTCGGATGGACGCTGCGTGATGAGGCCAAGGCTGATGCCGTATTTGCGGCCCTCCTTGGCGATCCGGCTGAGAATGCGGCCGACCGATGATCCGTCCGAATTTCTCTCGTTAGGCACGTACCGGTGCGCTTCCTCGCACACCAGCAGGATCGGGCGGGTCGCTTCTTCGCGGCCCCAGATCGCAAAGTCGAAAACGAGCCGGCTCAGCACCGCGACCACGGTAGAGGTAATGTCGGACGGAACGCCGGAAACGTCGATGATGCTGATCGGTTTGCCTTGCCCCGGCATCCGAAAAATCTTGGAAATGAAGTTGTTCATCGTGTCGCCAACCAGCATTCCGGAGAACATGAACTGGTAACGCGGATCGCCTTTGATCTCTTCCAGCTTTCCCTTGATCCGCATGTAAGGTGCAGAGGATGTCGCCTTGTCCAGCCGACCCATTTCGTCCTGAAGGATGTTTGAAAGATCGGACAATAGATACGGGATCGGCGAATCGACCGTAATCTTGCCCAGCGTTTCCGCGAGGCGGTTTTTCTGGCGCGCGCCCAACAGGCATTTGGCGAGGATATCCTTATCGACCTGATGTTCATTGCCGCTGCTGGTCAGCAGCACTTCGCAATGCTCTTCGAAATTCATCAGCCAGTACGGCATCTGAAGGTTCGAAACATCGAGGATCTGGCCGGTCTGTCGAAACGCCGCGGCGTATTCGCCGTGCGGATCGATCATCACCACGTGGCCCTTGGGCGCGGCCTCGCAGATGCGGTGCAGGATCAGCGCGGCGCTGGTCGATTTGCCCGTGCCGGTCGAACCGAGCAGGGCAAAGTGTTTGCCCAGCATCGCATCGATATACAGACCGGCGCGGATGTCCTTCGTCGGGAACACTTTGCCGATGGTGATATTGGCACGGCCATCGCTGGCGTAAATCTGTTCGAGATCGCGGGTGGTTGCGGGATAGACCAGTCCGCCGGGGACCGGATAGCGGGTCACACCGCGCTTGAACCCGTGGATGCGACCGGTCAGCTTTTCTTCCGAGCCTTCGCCCAGAAAGTCGATGTTGGCGATGATGCCGCCCTCGGTGCGGCGATCCTTGCGCTGATCGCGCACGTTGGCGAGCAACCATGCATCTCCGACGCGGATCTTGATCTGGCTGCCGACCTGGCCTGCCAGCCCGATGGACGGATCGGCATCGCTCATGCATTCGTTCAGCCGTTCAAGATCGAAGGCGACCTGGGAGCCCGCGCCCGAAATTTCGAGCACCACGCCAATCGGCATCGAAGCGTTGGTGGCAGACATTTCTTCCGGACTGCCAACCAGAGGTACGGCATCGCTCAACCCAGACGGTCCGGTGAAACGCTCGAAATTTTCGTGGCTCATATCGCCCATTTTCCCCGTCCGTGTCGTGCCCGCTGGTTGGGCAAACCTCTGCCTTTGAATCTTGCCTAGATAAGGAAATCGGGGTTAAGATTGCGTCAACATCGCGCATTGAGATCAGCGCATTTCAGTTTGCGGGCGAGGCGATCGCACAAAGAGCACCGCCCGGCTCACAACTCAGCGCCGTGCGAAGAACCGCCCGGCAAGCAGGCCCATGCTGATCGAAAGGAAGATCGCAAACGATCCATAAGCCAATGAGTTGCGGTTTGCCTGCCGAACCACGGTTCCCTCAAGCCCGACTTTCACCACCTCGATCTTTGCGGTCGCACTGGCCAGAACGCGTCCACGCGCAATCGCGAAGGTTTCAGCGGTATAGGGGCCGGTCGTCACGGTGGAAGGCAGATCGATGCGCGCCTGATACAGCACACCTTCGCTGATCCGCACGCCTTGCGGGTTCTCGATATAGAGGCCCTGACGCTGCCGCATATCGACCAGTCCGCTGGCGAAACGCGCCTGTTCTTCCGGTTCGATCTGGCCAACCGGGCTCAGCTGGATAAAGCGCGTGCCAAATTCGAAGATCGCGGCGGTGCGTTCATCGACCAGTTGTTCGACAGGCTGCGACGATGCCACCGCGAAAAACGACGGGGCGGAGCGGAAATCGCTCGACCCGGAATTCATCCAGACCCCGGCAATGCGCTCTTTTTCGCGCAGGCGGATCGGTTCCGCTGGGCCTTTCAGAACCACCACGATGTCGTATTCGGTGGGCCGACCTGAGGGCGCAATCACGGCGCCATACAAGAGCAGGCTTGCCCCGGTGAAGCCCTGCCGCACTTCGATGCGCGACTGGCTGACCTCGGGTACAAGGATTGGCTCGCGCTGAGCGGAAAGGCACAATGCGGCGAGAATGGCGAAAAGCGCCCGCGCACCGGCGGCGTGGGTCACAACGGGCTCACGGTGTAGATTTCATCAGGCTGCACGCCCAGCCCGTAAAGCATCCGCAGCGCAACCGCGATAACGATCCCCGCCAGCACCAGCCGCAGCACTTCAGGGCGGGCGCGCATGGCGATCTGCGTTCCGAACTGCGCGCCAAGCACCGATCCGGTCAGCAGCAGACCGGCAAGGATGATATCGACTGCTTTTGTCGTCAGCGCGTGGGTCATGGTGGTGACCATGGTCACGAACAGTATCTGGAACAACGATGTACCCACAACGACATTGCCGCTCATCCCCAGAATGTACAGCATCGCCGGGATCAGCATGAAGCCGCCGCCAACGCCCATCAGCATGGTGAGGATACCCACCAGCGTCCCCAGGATCAGCGGCGCAAGCGGTGAGATGTACAGGCCAGAGGCATAGAACCGCCAGCGAAACGGCAGGCCCGCCACCAGCGGGTGGTGGCGGCGTTTGCGCGGCTGGCTGCTTTTGTCGCTGCCGGATCTGGGCATGAGCGCGGACAGCGCCTCTTGCATCATCAATGTACCGATCGTTCCCAGCATGACGACGTACAGAATGTTGATGACGACATCGATCTGACCCCAGGTCTGCAACAGTCGGAACAGCAACGCCCCGATCAGCGCGCCGACGATGCCTCCGGCGACCATCACCCCGCCCATGCGGTAATCGACGCCCTTTGTGCGGGAGTGGGCGATGACACCCGAAACGCTGGCCCCGGTCACCTGCGTTGCGGCAGAGGCGGCGGCGACGGTTGGCGGGATGCCGTAGAATATCAGCAGCGGCGTGGTCAGAAACCCGCCGCCGACCCCGAACAGTCCCGACAACACACCGGTCAACCCGCCCAGCAGGACGATGTAGAGGCCGTTGACCGAAAGGTTGGCGATGGGGAGATAGACGTCCATGTGTCCGTTCCGATTACCGCAGCATCCTGCCACTTGGAAGCCGCGCCATGCACCGCGTCCCCGCCTGTCGCACAAAAGCGCCTCTGCGCAGGCGGCGCAGCCCCGGTGATCGGCCTTAGAAGCGCATCAGAACCGGGTCGAAATGGTCGCCGCGACGCCCGAACCGGGGCTTGCATCGCCGCCAACGCGCTCTCTCCAGTCGACCGATACGCGTGCGGGGACATCGCCCAGGACAAGATCGACGCGCATGGTCGGCCCGACATCGAGACGATTTGCATCGCGCTGTGCCCCGCCCCATGCCCCTGCCCCGACGGTCAATCTCACCGCCTCGCGGTCGTTTTTGCCGAACCGGGCGACTTGGCGTGTGATGTTGGCCTGACCATCGACAAAGGCGGTGTCTGCCACGCCGCCGACATAGCCTGCGCCCGCATACACTTCCCCGGCGAGCCCGCCGGGCAGAGCGATTGGGGGGATTTCCGTGACGGCATAGGCGGCCGGGCGAATATCGGTACGGAACCGGTCATCAACTGCCCGCACTTCTGCCGCGATCCGTACCGGCACACGGCCCAGCGGACGTGCCGATATGCCACCGGCAATCTCGCTTTCGGGCCGGTCGATCAGGGCACGATAGGCGCGCGCATATACGTGCGGATCATGCTTGCTGCGGGGCGCGGCGCGATATTGCAGGATCGCCCCTGCCTGCGATGCGCCGTAAACTGGTACGCGCCCCTGCGAAAGCGACGCAGCGCCGGAACCCGAACGTGCAAATGCCCACGCATCCAGCGACCACCTTTCCGATGCCAGCTTGCCCGGAACGGGTGATGGCGCCGCCGGAGAAAACGGATCGGTTGCCTCCGGTGCAAAGGCGGAGGCGTAATCCAGCGTGCCCGCCCGCAGCGAGGAAAAGCGCCGGTCGCTGATCATGGCGAGGCCCCACAAAGCGTGATGCGCGCCTTCGATCTGCGCGGTGTTGAACTCGCCACCCGTGCCAAATTCTGCACGGCGCAAGGCGGCAGGCGTAAAGCCCGGTCCGGCAACAGACAGTGATGCTGAAAGTATGGAGCGCGCCAATGTCGGCGTAGCGTCGAACGCGCCGCTCGGTGCAGTGGTCTGACCAGAGGTTCCTGTCACATCGGATTGCGCAAAAACCTCGCGTGCCTGCGCGATCAGTCCTTCGGGCGCGAACGGGCTTTCCCAGAACACCGCTCGTCCGCCGACCCAAACTGCAAACAGCAAGGCCAGCATGGCAATCGGTCCGCCGCGACGCCGCACGCGTTCATCGGATAAGGCGCGGTCGATCAGCACTTCACGGTCGGAACCGATCATCGCACGATGCCCTCGGGCGCTGCGAGGTTGAGCGCGAAGGGCGGACGGGTAGCGGGTTCGCCCGGAACGCCCGCGCCAACCTGATCGCTGGCAGGATGGGTTGAATGCGCGGTCTTTTCCCACACCACCGCGCCGCCCATTAATGTACCGATATAGGCCATCACCGCGCGGCGACCGGACATGATCGCGATGACATTAGCCAGTGGAATGCGCACCACCGCTTGCACCCCCTCTGCAAGGCCATATGTCTGCGCAGTAAAGCCGAAACGCCACAGCGCGCGCCACGCAAATGCCGCGAAATTGGCGATCAGCAACGTCTTCAGCAGCGGCGACAGCGGCAGTGGCGCAGCCATCCCTGCCTGTACTGCAAGCCATAGCAATGTCGTCAGCGCGAGCAACATATACCCGACCATCAGAACCAGCGCGGTCAACGGCCCCCGCCGGTCACGCGCGCGCATCCACGTCTCCAGTACACCCCCGCGCCAGCCGATCCGGTCCCAGCCCTGCAGCGCGATGCCGTGGACCCATCGGGTTTTCTGACGCACAACCGCACCCAGTTCGGACGGGAAATATGCGCGCGTCGCGATCAGCGCGCCATCTTCGCCGCGCACCCGGACAAACCGGCAGACACCGCCCATTTCGGCAACCGCCAGACCCAGCTCGTAATCCTCTGTCAGCGATGTCGCATCGAACGGGGTGCCATCCATCCGGCGGCGCGCAAGTTTGTGCAGCGCCCGCCGCGAAATCGCGCATCCCACGCCGGCCGCTGGTAAGCCGGCGCCAACGCTGCCGCGCACGACCATCGCCTTGCCATGCGATTCGGCAAATTCCTCGCAATAATGACTTCCAAGCCAGCGGCTGTGGGGCTGGACCAGCGGTTCGACAGGCAGTTGCACAAAGTCCGCTCCGGCAGCGATACCGGCATCCAGCAGGCCAAGTGCGCCCGGATCGACCATATCTTCCGCATCCTGAAACACGATGGAGCCGAACAGGCGCCCGCTGCGCCGTTCATCAGCGCGCAACGCCTGATGCAACCGGTTTAGGCAATCTGCCTTTGTGCTCGGCCCGGCGCGGTCGTGGATCACGATGCGCAGTCGGGCATCGCCAGACAGCGCGACGATCGCCTCAGCCTTCATCGCAGCCTCGATCGTATGGGGGTCGTTGCGATAGCAGCCGATATACAGTCGCAACTGCGACTGCGGCCATGCCCGCAATGTGTGACCGATCGTGTGGCCTATCACCGCCGCTTCCTGCCAGGCAGGGATCAGCACCGCAACGGGTGAGTGCAAAGCGCCAGCACGCAAGGCTTCGCGATCAACGGTGGGGGTGGTCGCCCTGCCCGTCAATTTCAGCCAGATCCAGGCCAGGTCGATGGCGAAATCGTCCAGCGCGCCGATGAGAAAGAACGCCCCTGCGAACAAGAGCAATTCATGCTGAAACAGCGCCAGCCATTGCCAGATATCGAATTGTGCGAGCCCCAACGTTTCCCCACGTCTTGTTATAAATGTATCCTATCGCGCCGCGATTGCACTTGCAACACACTCAACATTTCTCAAAGGGTGAGCGCAATATGTCCGATACGCCCCAAACTACCCCTCCCCCGCTCCGTTCTGTTTTTGCACCGGTGCGTGCTTTGTTCGTCAGCGATGCATCAGCCGGTGTCCTGCTGATACTGGTCGCCGCGGCGGCGATGCTGGCGGCGAATTCTCCCTTTGCGTACGAATACAAACAGTTGTTTTATGGCGAACTGCCGTGGACGCCCATTCCAAAGCTGCATGATCTGCATCTTTGGATAAACGACGGGCTGATGGCGGTGTTCTTTTTCGTGGTCGGTCTGGAGGTCAAGCGCGAGGTTGTTTCAGGCTCGCTCTCCAATCCCGCAGCGCGGCGATTGCCGATGATTGCGGCGCTGGCGGGAATGATCGCGCCCGCAGTCGTGTATATGACAGTATCGGGCGGCGGCGAATATTCCAGCGGCTGGGCAATCCCTGCGGCGACCGATATCGCGTTTGCGATGGGCGTGCTTGGCCTGCTGGGCAACCGGGTGCCCGCATCGCTGCGGCTGTTCCTGCTGACCGTCGCGATTGTCGACGATATCGGCGCGGTGCTGGTGATCGCGGTGTTCTATACTCCGACGATCTATTTTATCTGGCTGGTCGCCTCCATCATCGTCTTGGGCCTGATGATCGCGCTTAACCGGATGAAGGTGAGCGTGTTCTGGCCCTATATCCTGCTGGCGCTGGTGCTGTGGTATTGCGTGCTCAATACCGGTATCCATGCGACGATTGCCGGCGTGCTGGCAGCTCTGACCATTCCGCTGCGCCGCCGCGACGGCAATTCCATGCTTGAACGGCTTGAGCATGGCCTTGCGCCGTGGAGCTCCTATCTTATTGTTCCCGTGTTCGGGTTTGCCAACGCGGGCGTCGCGATGGCGGGCATGGGGATTGAAGCTCTGATTGATCCGCTACCCATCGCGATTGCTGCAGGTCTGGTAATCGGCAAACAGGTCGGCATTTTTTCGACAGTGTATCTGGCCGACAAGACCGGTTTTGCCCCGCGCCCGGTTAACGCCAACTGGTCCGAGATATGGGGCATTTCGATCCTGTGCGGGATCGGCTTCACCATGAGCCTGTTTATCGGCGGTCTCGCGTTTCCCAACCAGCCCGATCTGGTGGAGGAATCCAAGATCGGCATCCTGCTGGGATCAGCGATATCCGCGATCATCGGTTTCATCGTGCTGCGTATGACGACGACCCACCCCCAGGCGGACTGCGACGACAGGGGCAATCAACCGAGCAACACCTGAATTTGCTTCACATCTGACGCCTTACCAGCTGCCGACATTTTCCATGCTGGCCCATGGTTCCTGTGGTGCCAGATGACCATCCTGCAGCAGTTCGATTGAGATACCGTCCGGCGTTTTCACAAACGCCATGTGCCCATCACGCGGGGGGCGATGGACGATATGTCCGGCATCGGCGATCTGCTGGCACGTCTCGTAAATATTTTCCACCCGAAAGGCGAGGTGGCCAAAATTGCGCCCGCCGTCATAGGTTTCAGGCGCTGAGCCGTCCTCAGGCGGCCAGTTATATGTCAGCTCAAGCTCTGCCACGCCCGCCTGTCCCGGTGCCGCGAGAAAGATCAGCGTAAACCGCCCCGCCTCGACATCGAAGCGACGCACTTCTTCCAGACCGATGAGTTTGAAGAAATCGACAGTTGCCTGCGGATCCGTGATTCGGATCATTGTGTGAAGAAATTTCGTCATCGCGTCCGCTTACCTCGTAAATGTGAAGGCAGCCATAGTCGAAAGGCGGTACGCGAAAAAGGGGCGCCGCGGCAATTGCGCAACGCCCCCTTGTGTGTTTCTGCCCGCGATCAGAACGATGCGGTCACGGTCGCAACGATTGTGGACCCGGCAATTGAGCCTACCCCGTCGAGACCTTCGGAAAAGTTCGGCTGCAGATAGGCCGATTCGGCGACTGAAATATCGGTGTCGATATAGGCAACGCCGAACGTCAGCCCGTCAATCGGAGCGATCTGTGCGCCAAGCGACCAGTCGAAATACGTGCCGGTCGGCGCGATGCTCGTTCCATTGGGACCGAGGCCGGGATTGCCGTCCGAATAGCCAAGGTGCGCCGAAAACGAGAGCGGAGTGTCCGGCACCCCGAACGAGGCGTCCGCCGCAAGGTAAAGGTTGTCTTCCTTGTCGCCCGGATCGGTGGGAATGCCTGCAGCTGCCGCCGCGCCGGTGGCAAACACATTGCCCAGCGCCTCTTGCGAGGGTGCGTAAAACACGCTGCCGGTCAACGAGACGGGACCGATGTCACCTGACAGCTTGGCATAAAGCTCGGCAAAATCGGTCGTGTCCGCGCCGCCCGGATACATGAACCACGTGACCCCGGTATCGAGCGTTCCCTGGCCGACCGGAAAGCTGAATCCGGCAAACAGGTCGAGCTCCATATTCGCCCCGCCAAAGGTGCCCCAGCCAGAAAGGTTGGACGCCCACGTGCCGACATAAAAACCGCTTTCATGGGTGACGGAAAAGCCGCCCTGGATCGCCCCGTCGCGGTCGGTTTGCGATACGCCGCGGAACCGGTAATCGGTAGCAAGCGTGGCGCTGCCCGAGACGGTGAGAGCGTTGGTGGCCTCCTGCGCGCTGGCTTTGTCGTAATCGACTGGCTGAAGAGCGCGTTCGATCGCGACTGCAGGCGCGGGCGCGGCGTTTGCGGGTTCGGTTGTGGGGATTACGGTATCTGCGTTGTCGGTGGCGGTTGCATCATCGACTTCGATTGCAGTGGCGATTTCAGTATCAGCAGTTTCGTCGGAATTGATCTGACCTGCCATGGCAGGCGTTGCAGCGACGAAACAGAAAGCACAAACGGAAGCGGCCAAGCGGCCACGAGTAGAAGTTTTCATAACGATCCCTTTGTTTGGAAAGGTGTTTGGGTCTCGTGCCCCGCCGCTCCCCACGTCGCTTCTCTGAGCGATCACTGGTCCCGTTAACCCGACAAGGCGACACGTTCTTGCCGACATTGCGCACTCAGGGCAAGAAACCTGCCTGAAAAAGCGTAGTCTTGATGTCATATTACCAAGAAAGTGTGCGAAAATTGCAACAGATGTGCTTTGGCAGTCTCGTTCGGTTGCCGTTCAGGGGCAAGCCGCCTAAGCGCCAGCTCTTGATTTTGACCCCGCCGCTATGAATTTGAGTCACGATGTTATCTGCACTGCGCAATCTGTTCCGATCCAACGCCAAATCCGACGCGCGCCTGCCTGCGGTGCCCGACGGCACGCGCTATTATGTCGTGGGCGATATTCACGGACGGCTTGATCTGTATGCCGCCCTGATCGAGGCGATCGAGGAAGACGACGCCGCTCAAGGCGCGGCCGACACTCACATTGTCTTGCTGGGCGATCTTGTGGATCGGGGACCGGACAGTTCCGGCGTGCTGGCCCGCACCCGCGAGTGGCAGGCGCGCCGCAATGTCAGGGTATTGGCGGGCAATCACGAGGAGATGTTTCTAACTTCGCTGGAACAACCGGAGGTTCTGCGGCATTTTCTGAAACATGGCGGGCGTGAAACGATCCTGTCGTATGGCCTTTCCAAAACTCAATTCAACACGATGACGCTGGATGAGGTGTTTGAAGCCCTTCCGACGATCATCCCCCAATCCGATCTGGATTACATAGCCAGTTTCGAGGAGTGCATCGTCGCGGGCGATTACCTGTTCGTACATGCCGGGATCGACCCCGGCGTTGCGATTGCCGAGCAAACGCGCAAGGACATGCTGTGGATACGCGACCGCTTCCTCAGCCATGAAGGTCCGCTGGAAAAGGTGGTGGTTCATGGCCACACGATCTTTGACCGGGTGATGGATTGCGGCAACCGGATCGGCATAGATACTGGCGCTTTCCGTTCCGGTGTGCTTTCAGCGCTGGTGCTGGAGGGCTATCAGCGCCGAATACTTCAGACCATTGACCAGAACGGGCATATCGGGGTATTTCATGAAGATCGCAGCCGTTAGGTCGCCGGAATTCTCAATTTTAGCGCGCGTATGAATATGGACGGACGGGGGCGAACAAGCCGATGAAGATTGCAATGGTGGGTTCGGGCTATGTCGGGCTGGTTTCCGGCGCGTGCTTTGCCGATTTCGGTCACGACGTTGTCTGCATCGACAAGGATGACGCCAAGATCGCGGCGCTGCTGGACGGTATCATGCCGATATACGAACCGGGCCTCGATACGCTGGTTGCCAGCAATGTCGCCGCTGGCCGGTTGAGTTTTACCACCGACCTGGCCACCGGGATCGACGGGGCGAGCGCCATCTTCATCGCGGTGGGCACTCCCAGCCGGCGCGGCGATGGTCATGCGGATCTGACCTTTGTGCACGCAGTCGCCCGCGAAGTCGGCCAGCACCTGTCCGGCCCCGCCGTCATCGTAACCAAATCGACCGTACCGGTTGGCACGGGCGACGAGGTGGAACGGATCATCGGGGACAGCGGCACTGCGCATCAGTTTGCCGTGGTATCCAACCCGGAATTTCTGCGCGAAGGTGCGGCGATTGCCGATTTCAAGCGCCCGGACCGCATCGTCATCGGCGCGGAGGACGAGTTTGGCCGCGATGTCATGCGCGAAGTGTATCGCCCGCTATTCCTCAACGAATCGCCGATCCTGTTCACCTCGCGCCGCACCAGCGAGCTGATCAAATACGCCGCCAACGCCTTCCTCGCGACCAAGATCACCTTCATCAACGAAATGGCCGATCTGTGCGAGAAGGTGGGTGCAAACGTGCAGGATGTGGCGCGCGGCATCGGGATGGACAATCGCATCGGCTCCAAGTTTCTGCACGCCGGGCCGGGCTATGGCGGGTCGTGCTTTCCCAAGGACACGCTTGCCCTGCTCAAGACCGCGGAGGATTACGACAGCCCCACCCGCATTGTCGAAGCGGTGGTGAAGACCAACGAAAGCCGCAAGCGCGCGATGGGTCGACGGGTGCTAAACGCGCTCGGCGGCGCGGATGAAGCGCGCGGCAAGAAAGCAGCGCTGCTGGGCCTGACATTCAAGCCCAACACTGACGATATGCGCGATTCGCCCTCTATCGCGATTGCCCAGACGCTCTGCGATGCGGGCGTGACTATCAGCGCTTACGATCCCGAAGGGATGGAGCAAGCGCGCCCGATCATGCCCGAAGTCACCATGTGCACTGACCCGTATGAGGCGATCGCTGGCGCCGATGTCGTGGTGATCGTCACCGAGTGGGACGCATTTCGCGCGCTTGATCTTGGGCGGGTCAAGGAACTGGCCAATGCGCCGGTTCTGGTCGATCTGCGCAACATCTATTCGCCCGAGGACGTACGCGGGCGCGGGTTCGAATATGAAAGTGTCGGCAGGGTCTGATCGCTTTTGCGCTTACATCCCCAGTCCCCTTAAATGCCTAACCAGTGCCGCCGGTTTTCCGGTTTGGATAGGCCCACCAGCGCTGCGAGCAGCACCAGCACACCACCAAATACGCAGGCAATCGCGATGGAGCCTGCCTCCTGACCGCCGCGAAAGTATATGGCCGTCAGCGCCCAGATGAACACCAGCGCATACCACGGATTGCCGCGTGAACGCACTACCGCCATGCCTGCGATGATCGCGCCGATCGCGACCATTATCGCCGCTACCATTGGATAGGCAAACTCTCCGCCAATTCCGTACAGGGCGAGCGTTGCGGAGACATTCACGATGCTGGCCGCAGTCAGCCATGCGGCCAGCGCGCTGAAGGTCAGCGCCACGAACCAGCGTTCCTGCGTCGTCAGCCGCGCCTGTTGCACCAGCGCCCGAAGCACGATCAGCAGGCCTATCAGCGAGGCGAAGATGATACCGACAGATATCGCGTTCAGGTTGGCAAACTGGGTGTAGACCGCCCACACACCTTGCGCGGCCAGTGCCACGGCGGCGGGCCAGGCGATTTGGTTTACCAGTGCATTGCCGCGCTGTGACGGTAGCGCCTGCCAGATCGCGAACATTGCCGATCCCAGGAACAGCGGCCCCCAAATGGCGAACGCCCAGCCCGATGGCGTAATCAGCGTGCGAATGGCATCGGAACGGCTTCCGATTTGGTCACCGTATCCCAGCGCTGGCAGGAATGTCGCGCCGATCTGAATGATGACGGCAAGGACGATTGCGACGCGTTGCAGGACGCTGCGAGGGGTGGCGGCTGGAGCTTTCATGCGTTTTCAACGGGGCCTTTCGCCGGTCGTTCCCGGCGGCCGGGAAATGGTATCAGGGGGCTTCATAAGCCGGGTTCTGTATCCGCGGGCCGGTTTCCGCGAACGGACCTTGCGCCGCGGTGGCAGCCATTCATCTGCGCCGCCTGTTGCCAGACGGCTGTAGCAGCCAACCCGGATCTCTCGCGGCAAAGCACCACTGCCCTGCCCCCGAAGGAGCGGGCGCGAGACCCCTATTTGGCCTTGCTCCGGGTGGGGTTTGCCATGCGGGTCTTGTTACCAATCCCCCGGTGCGCTTTTACCGCACCCTTTCACCCTTACCTGTGGCCGGAACCGAAATCCCGGCCCATCGGCGGTTTGCTCTCTGTGGCACTTTCCCTTGCCCCTCAGCCGAGAGGCCGGCGGGCGTTACCCGCCACCCTTGCTTAGTGGAGCCCGGACTTTCCTCGCAATCCCGAAAGGATCACGCGGCTGCCTCAGCCCCCTGATCCCTGCACCTTATAACACGGCGTTCGATTAGGGAAGCGCAACCACATTAACGTGTGCGGCCCGCATCGCGGTCCAGCAGCAGCTGAAACAGGATCGCGCCGATATGCTGATCAACCTCGCCGTCGATCAGTTCAGGGCGCCAGCGTCGCTGGAACGCCTCGACCGCCTTGTGCCCGTCGGTAATGTCATAACCGTATCGCTCCAGCGCTAGGTAGAACGCGCCGTCATTCTGAAACGGATCGCCCAACTGCAAATTGGTCGGGCGCGGCAGGCAAAGACCATATCCGGCAAGTCGTTCCCAAGGGAACAGTTCGCCCGGATCAATCTTGCGCGCAGGGGCGACATCGGAATGGCCCACCACATTGGCGCGCGGAATGCCGTGCGTCTTGACGATCCGCGCAACCAGCGGGACCAGCGCCTCGAACTGCGCTTCGGAAAAATCGCGATAACCGCCCGCGTGCCCCGGATGATCCAGCTCAATTCCGATACTGGCGGAATTCACATCCTTGTTTCCGCGCCAGTATGACAGGCCGGCATGCCAGGCGCGCTTTTGCTCGTCGACCAGTTGAGTGACGATGCCCTCCTCGCTGATGAGGTAGTGCGCGCTGACTTTGGACTCCGGATTGACCAGCTTGCCCAGCGCCGCTTCGACCGGCTGCATCTCGGTATAATGCAGCACCAGCATCGTGATCGGCAATGCGCGATCGTCGAAATTGGGGGATCGGACGGTGGCGTGGACAAGCTCGTCTCTTTTCATGCGATTAACCGATCATTCCGGCGGGCTGCGGCAGCACCGCGCCCAGCACCAGCGACGTGTCCGTTCGGGCATATTGCAGCCCCCCGCCCAGTTCCTCTGCCAGCAACGCGATCATGTGCGCGGCGGCGGTGCGACTGGTGATTTCGCCCGGCGCAGTCTCGTTTTGCAGTGCGCGACCGATTGTTTCATCAAACGCTATCCGATCCCCGGTTGCGCGCGCGACGATCTCGAAATTGCCCTCGCGCTGTTCGGCTCCGATATCCAGCGTCCCGCCGCGCACCAGCGCATCGAGCGCGATCTGCGACAGGTTGAGCAGCACCTTGACGGCCGGTTTCGGCAGGCTGTTTTCGGAAATAACCCAGTTCAGCGTCACCCCTTTTGCATCAGAGGCGAGTGCAGCGACCACATCTTGCGCTTCGCTGACCGGCACCGCCTCGCCGAATCCGCCCGCCGCGCCAAATGCGAGGCGGAAGAACTTGAGCTTGTCTGCGCTGATCCGGGCCGATTGTTCGAGCAATTCCATGCAGCGCGCGCGCATTTCCGGGTCGCGTTCATCGGCGAGCAGTTCCAGCCCGTTGGACAGCGCGCCCACGGGTGAGAGCATATCGTGGCACAGCCGCGAACACAGCATCGCGGCAAGATCGGTTTGGGAAGTCATGGAGGGGTCGGGTTTCCTACGGTCTGACACACTTGGCACACTGTTCTAGGGACGAAAACCGCCCGCTTCCACTGCGTATGGCACAACAGCGGTGCATAGGGCGGCAGGGGGTGGCGTTTGGATCGGTGCATGGGGGGCCTCTTAACCATCCACGGGCGCGTAGGAAAGCGGCACGAAGCTATCTTTCGCATCGCGCCACATCCGCACGTCGCCGCCCGCCGCAATTGCCCAGATTTTGCCGTCATGCGCGGCCATTGCACGGTCGGTGGCCGAAGGGTGCGCGCTGCCGCGGGGATGAGAATGAAAATAGCCCAGCACCTGCGGCCCCCCGTTGCGCGCGGCGCGGTGCACATCGATCAGCGCCTGCGGGTCGATCTCGAAATGAGTGCGCGGGGTAGGGTGAATATTGGGCGCAGGGCAGATTTGCGTGATCGTGGCGCCGGTGCCCAGCAGGACACCGCAGCATTCGTACGGGTCAGCGGCAGCGGCTTCGGCAAGGAGTGCGGAAATGACGTTAGGCGCTAAATCAACAATCGCCTGCCCTGAGCCTGTCGAATGCGCCATCGCCAACCCTCTAACAGTTTGCCCTCAGCTTGTCGAAGGGCCGCTCTCGCTTTGATCTGATTAATTCCGAGCGCGCACTCCGCCGCAACCTCCAGGCGTCCTTCGACAAGCTGAGGGCAAACGACTAGAGGATCGCAATGTCCGAATCTGCCACCACCCTCACCGGCAAAACCCTCGGTCCGGCCCGGCTCGACAAGGCGCTGGCCGATGCGACCGATCTCAGCCGTGCACGGGTGCAGGCGTTGATCGCGCAAGAGGCGGTGGAGATTGCGGGGGTACTCGCGACATCTCCCTCGGCAAAGGTGGCGGGCGGCGTACCGTTCCGGATTAACGTGCCTGCGCCCGCGCAGGCAGAGGCCGCGCCGCAGGACATCGCGCTCGACATCGCATTCGAGGATGAACACCTGATTGTCGTCAACAAGCCGGCGGGAATGGTCGTCCATCCTGCGGCGGGCAATTTTGACGGGACGCTGGTGAACGCGCTGCTGCATCACTGTCGGGGCCAGTTGTCTGGCATTGGCGGGGTTGCGCGGCCCGGCATCGTCCACCGCATCGACAAGGATACGTCCGGCCTGCTGGTGGTCGCCAAATCGGACCGGGCGCACGAGAGGCTGGCGGCGCAATTCGCCGCTCACAGCGTCCACCGCCGCTATATTGCCGTGTGCGGCGGGCATCCGAACCCTCCATCCGGGACAATTGACGCGCGAATCGGGCGGTCCGACGCCAACCGAAAGAAAATGGCGGTGCTGGACAACAATTCCTCGCGCGGCAAAAATGCTGTCACGCATTATACCGTCCGCCACCGACTCGCAGAGGCTGCGGTGATCGAATGTCGGCTGGAAACAGGCCGCACCCACCAGGTGCGCGTTCACTGCGCGTCAATCGGTCATCCGCTATTGGGAGATCAACTCTATGGAAAGACGCCGAAGTCTATCAAACCCCTGTTATCACAGCTTGGTTTTGCCCGGCAGGCACTGCACGCCGCGCAATTGGGTTTTTTGCATCCGGTGACGGGTGAGAACGTATCTTTCACTGCGAACGTGCCACACGATATGCAGGAACTGATCGACGAACTTGGTCGTTTCCATCGATGAAAGTAGCGGGCAAGCTACGAAAACTCGTCTATATGTAACCATGTGGCCCGAATAGCCGGATGCCCAACAGGGGTCCGCAACGCGAGGTCGACAACAGAAAGGTTAGGGAAGAAGTGAGCACAGCAAGATCAGCCTCCGTCCCCGCGCTTAGTGGTGAGCAAAGCCTCAACCGCTATCTGTCGGAGATCAAGAAATACCCCGTGCTGACCGCCGAGCAGGAATACATGCTCGCAAAGCGGTATGAAGAGCACGAAGACCCCGATGCCGCCGCGCAACTGGTGTCGAGCCATCTGCGCCTCGTCGCCAAGATCGCGATGGGATACCGCGGGTACGGCCTGCCCGTCAGCGACCTCATTTCAGAGGGCAACGTCGGCCTGATGCAGGGTGTCAAGAAATTCGAACCCGATCGCGGTTTCCGCCTCGCCACCTATGCGATGTGGTGGATCAAGGCGAGCATCCAGGAGTATATCCTGCGTTCGTGGAGCCTTGTGAAAATGGGCACCACTGCCGCGCAGAAAAAACTGTTCTTCAACCTGCGCCGCATGAAAAAACAGCTCGAAGCGTACGAGGACAGCGACCTGCATCCCGATGACGTGACCAAGATCGCTACCGATCTGGGCGTGCCGGAGCAGGAAGTGGTCAACATGAACCGCAGGATGATGATGGGCGGCGATGGTTCTCTCAACACGCCGATGCGCGGCGGCGAGGAAGGTTCTGGCGAATGGCAGGACTGGCTGACCGACGAACGCCCGTTGCAGGACGAGACCGTGGCCGACGCCGAGGAAGCGCAGATCCGCAGCGAAATGCTGAGCGAGGCGATGGGATCGCTTAACGAGCGAGAACAGCACATCCTCACCGAACGCCGCCTTACGGACAAGCCGCAGACGCTGGAGGAGCTGTCGCAGGTTTACGACGTAAGCCGCGAACGCATCCGCCAGATCGAAGTGCGCGCGTTCGAGAAACTGCAAAAGGCAATGCAGCGGATCGCAGGTGATCGGTTGCTGCCGGGAATGGCATAACCCACCTATCAATTGATATGACAAAGCCGCCGCGAACCTTGGCGTTCGCGGCGGCTTTTGTTCGTGCGGCGAGTGTTACTTTTTGCCAGCCAGTTCCAGCACCGCGGCAATCATGGCGTGCGTTCCCAGCGTTACGCTTTCCTTTGGCGCGATCTTGAACAGGGGCGAGTGGTGCGAGGGTACGGCGGGACCACCGTTCTTTTCCGCCTCAAAGGCTGCCGCCGGGGTTCCGCCGACCGCGAAATAATAGCCGGGCACGCCGTATTCATCGGCGACAAAATACGAAAAATCTTCCGCGCCCATCCCCTTTTGCTCCCACGGCTCGACCGCGTCCGCGCCCAGATCGCGGACCATTGCCGCGTTCAGCCGACGGGCGAGTTCCGGATCGTTGTTCGTTACCGGCGTCCCCTCGCTCACCGTGACTTCGACCGGCAGATCATCGGGCAGGCCGTGGACCTTGCCCATGTTGACCGCGATGCGCCGGATCGCGGCGAGCGTCTGTGCGCGCGTTTCCTCATCATTGGCGCGCACGGTCAGTTGCAGGTCGGCGCGGTCGGAGATGATGTTGTGCTTCGTGCCCGAATGGAACGCGCCCACCGTCACCACCACCGGCTTCAACGGCTGCACCTCGCGACTGTCGATGGATTGCAAGGCGGTCACGATCTGCGATGCGATGTATACCGGATCGCGGCCCATGTGCGGGCTCGCCCCGTGTGCGCCGACGCCCGGCACCATGATGTCGACCGAATCCGCGCTCGAATACTGGATGCCCTCGGATGCGGAAATCTTGCCCGTTTCCAACACTGATGAAACGTGGAAGGCGAGCGCATAATCAGGCTTGCCAAACCGGTCATACAATCCGTCCGCCAGCATCGCCTTTGCCCCGCCCACACGCTCTTCTGCGGGTTGGACGACGAACATCAGGGTGCCGCGCCACTTGTCCTTCATCGCCATCAGGCGGCGCGCCGTGCCGACCATCGACGTGATGTGCACATCGTGTCCGCAGGCGTGCATTACCGGATATTGCGCCCCGTCCTGCCCGGTCTGCATCGCTTTCGACGCGTAATCGAGACCCGATTTTTCCTCCACCGGCAGCCCGTCCATATCTGCGCGCAACAGGATAAGCGGGCCATCGCCATTGCGCACCATGCCGACAACACCTGTGCCGCCCACCCCCGTCGTCACTTCAACCCCCGCATCGCGCAGTTCGGTCGCCATGCGCGCAGCGGTGGCGTTTTCGAGGAAGGACAGCTCCGGATTCTGATGAAAATGCACGAATAGCGGCGCAAGATAGCTGTCGTATTCCGCCTCTATCGCGGCTGCCAGATCGTGATCGTCGGCCAATGAGGGCGCAGCAATCATCGCACCGACAAGAGCAATCGCCGCAGCAAATCGGGACGGGGTGGAACGGCAGACACGCATGGAATGCTCCTCAATGGACTGTAACGCAAAAGAGACAAGCACGCCGGCGACCGCTGCGCAAGCGAGACCCGATTGCGCCGCGCAAAAAGGCCCCCTACACAGACACCAGACATGCTGCCCGCAATCACATTCATCTTCCGCATCCTGGCCAAGGCGATCCTGTGGTTCATCGGCATCAGCCTGGCACTGGTGATCGCGTTCAAATGGCTGCCCGTCCCCTACACCGCGACCATGGCGATGGACGAAAACGGCGTGACGAAGGATTGGGAGCCGATCGAGAACATCGACCCCAATCTGGTCGCCGCGGTCATCGCTGCCGAGGATTCCAAGTTCTGCGAACACTGGGGCTTCGACGCCGAAGCCATCGAACAGGCAATCGAGGAAAATGCGCAAGGCAAACGCCTGCGCGGCGGATCTACCGTATCGCAGCAGACCGCCAAAAACGTGTTTCTGTGGCAGGGCGGCGGGTTCTTTCGCAAGGGGCTGGAGGCGTGGTTCACCTTTTGGATCGAAGCGGTGTGGGGCAAGAAACGGATCATGGAAGTCTATCTGAACGTCGCGGAAACCGGGATCGGCACCTATGGCGTCACCGCCGGGGCAGAACGGTATTTCGGCAAATCGGCCGCGCGTCTGACCCCCAATGAGGCTGCGCGTATGGCCGCGGCCCTGCCCAGTCCCAAGAAACGGTCGGTGATAAACCCCGGCGGTTTCACGGCCCGTTATGGTCGCAGCATCGAACGGCGTATCGGCATCGTCAGACGTGACGGGCTGGCAACTTGCGTCTACGACTGACCGATATGGGAGCGGGTCATAATCATACGCCGAAATTGAAGAAGCCTTCGGCACAAGCCGCCGAGGGTACCGACTGCCACGGCCTGCACAATCATCACGGCCATCACCACGCGCCCGCAGATTTTGGCAACGCTTTCCTGATCGGGATTGTGCTCAATTCGATTTTCGTCGTGGTCGAGGCAAGCTTCGGCTTTCTGTACGGGTCGATGGCGCTGGTCGCTGATGCGGGGCACAATCTGTCCGATGTGCTGTCCCTGCTGCTGGCATGGGCGGCGAACGCTGCGGCACGGCGTCCGCCATCTGCGCGGTTCACCTATGGCTTCAAAAGCTCGACCATCCTAGCGGCGCTCGCCAATGCTCTGCTGTTGGCGGTCGCCATCGGCGCGATCCTGTTCGAAACGCTGCACCGCATGTTCGAACCCACGCAGCCTCAGGGCATGGTCATGGTGATAGTTGCTGGCATCGGCATCGCTATCAACGCCGCCACCGCTCTGCTGTTTTTGCGCGGGCAGGAAGATCTGAACATTCGCGGGGCCTATCTGCACATGGCCGCCGATGCGCTGGTATCGGTTGGCGTGGTCGCCGCTGGCGCTGCGATCCTGCTTACCGGGCTGTGGTGGATCGACCCGCTCGTCAGCCTTGCCATCGTGACGATGATTGCATGGGGCACCTGGGGTCTGGCGCGCGACAGCCTGAAGATGGGTCTGCTGGGTGTGCCTGAAAACATTGACGAAACCGCCGTTCGCCGTCACTTAGCAGGGCTGGAAGGGGTCGCAGCTGTGCACGATCTGCATATCTGGCCAATATCGACGACGGAGACGGCGCTGACCGCGCACTTGGTTATGCCAGATGCGCCATGCACCGATGATTTCCTGCACGATATCGCCCATTCGCTTGAGGACAATTTCAACATTGGCCACGCCACCATTCAGGTCGAACGCGGCAAATATCCGTGCGTTGGGACCGGTTGCTGATGGAGACGCCCGGCGCATCTGATCCCAAACGGTCAAGCACCGCTGCGCGCGAGGAGTTGCGCGCCGCGATGATGCGCCTTGCCGACGGAGACAGCACGGCGCTGGAGCAAATCTACACTGCAACGCGGGTGAAACTGTTTGGAATCTGCTTGCGTATCTTGGGCGACAGGAAGGAGGCGGAGGACGCCTTGCAAGACGTCTATGTGAATCTCTGGCAGCGCGCGGACCGATACGATCCGCAGCGCGCGAGCCCGATTTCGTGGCTTGCAACGTTCGCGCGCAACCGCGCGATCGATCGTCTGCGCATGGGCAAGGTGCGCAGCGGTTCCGTGTCCGTGGACGAGGCCATGCCGCTGGCCGATGAGGCTCCGCTGGCCGATGCACTGCTGGTGGATGCAGAGCGCGATGCGCAAATCCACGCCTGTCTCAAGACGCTGGACGACAAGGCGCAATCCTATATCCGTGCCGCCTTTTTCGAAGGGCGCACCTATGCCGAACTGGCCGAAAGCGCGGATGTGCCGCTGGGCACCATGAAAAGCTGGATCAGACGCGGATTGCTGCGCCTGCGCGCCTGCCTTGAAGCGAGCGAGAAAGACGGGGGCGAACAATGAGCAGCAAGCCGCCGATAATCCCTCCGGGAACGCCGCCCGAAATGGACGACACCGATCCGATGCGTGAACGTGTGCTGGCGGCGGAATATTCGCTTGGCCTGCTGGAAGGCGAGGAATTGCTCACCGCGCGCGGGCGAGAGGCGACCGATCCGGACTTTGCCTGGCGCAAGGGCTGGTGGGATGGCTGGTTCGTCCCACTTTCCGATGACGTGCCGGGTGCGCAACCGGGTGCTTATGTGTGGGATGCGATTGCAGCGCAGATAGGTGCAGTTGGTTCGGCCCCGATGCATGGTACCGAAGGCTCGAATGTCGTGATGCTGGACATGGAGCGCCGCGTGCGGCGGTGGCAGTGGGCCGCGGGCATCACGTCTGCCGCTGCCGCGCTGGCAATTGCGCTGTTTATCGCCGCACCCGGTTCCCGCCCGGTTTCGCCAAGCGTTGATGCGCCGTCACAGGCGCCTGCACTTGCAAGCGCAGAGGCCACCCCGCTCATGGCTTCAATACCGATTGGCGACACCGCTCTTCGTCTGGGGGTCACTTTCCTTCCCGCGACCGGTGAAATGTTGGTGTCCGCTGCGGGCCTCACCCCCGATGGCGTGCACGATCATGAATTGTGGCTGGTCCCCGCGGATGGAACCGCGCTGCAATCCTTGGGCGTGGTCGTTCCGGGTGAGGAGCGGCGCATGGCGCTGCCAGACGACATCGCGCGCAATATGGGCAAAGGCGTTCGGCTGGTCCTGACAAGAGAGCCGCTTGGCGGCAAACCCGATGGACAGGATGCAGGCCCGGTAGTGGCCGAAGGTGCTTTCCAACAAGTATAGTGCGACGCGACTGTGGCGATCCATTCGTCGCATCAACTGCACCGGACAACGCGCTTTTCTTCAGTTTGACCAATAACTAGCCGGCATTGCGAAACTCTTCGCACGGCGCGTTCGTATCTTCTGCACACGGACGGAAAAGCTCGTTTAATCAAGGAGATAGAATATGAAGACGACGACCAGGCGCATCAAGGCGCACGCCATCGCCGCTATCGCAGCCACCACCGGTCTCGCCGCACTCGGCGCATCGCCTGCGCTGGCGGACCATCACATGGAAAAAACTGCTGACACGCCTGATATCGTCGCGACGGCGATGAGCACCGGGATGCACGAAACCCTGGTCGCGGCTGTGAAGGCCGCTGGCTTGGTAGAAACGCTGCAAGGCGCGGGCCCTTTCACCGTTTTCGCGCCGACCGACGCCGCGTTCGCGAAGCTGCCTGAAGGCACTGTCGCCACACTCGTAAAGCCCGAGAACAAGGCTACGCTCACGAAGATTCTGACGTATCACGTGCTTCCCGGCAAGGTTACCGCCGAGCAACTCATTGCGCTCATCAACGAAAATGATGGCACTGCCGTAGTGAAGACCGTCGAAGGTAGCCGTCTGGACGCCAGCATTGTGAACGGCAATGTGGTGCTGACCGATGCGATGGGCGGCACCGCAACTGTGGTCAAGGCCGACGTCACGACATCGAATGGCGTTATTCACGTCACCGATGGCGTCTTTCTGCCGGGATAATTCGTACCTCATCTGTAAGCTAGCGCGGCCCTGTTCCCCCCCTCCTGATCGGGGTCGCGCAGACCAAGGCCCCGTCCGGTCGTCCTCCATGACCGGGCGGGGTTCTTGTTTGTCCGCTCAAGCGCTCAGCGCAAAATCCACCGCTGCGCGTGCGTGCAGGGCGGTGGTGTCAAACAGCGGCAACGGGCTGTGACACGGTTCCACCAGCAGCATGATCTCCGTGCAGGCGAGCGCGATGGACGTCGCGCCACGCGCCTGCAAATCGGCGATCACATCGCAGTAATAGGCACGCGACGGCTCGCGGATTTGCCCTGCGCACAGTTCGTCGAAGATGATCCGGTGAATTTCCCCGCGATGATCAGCATCGGGCACCAACACCTCCAGACCGTGTGACGCCAGGCGGTCCGCGTAAAAACTTTCCTCCATCGTGAACCGCGTAGCGAGCAGTCCGACATGGGTGTGCCCCGCTGATTTAAGCGCCCGCCCCAACGGATCGGCGATGTGCATCAGCGGGACGTCAATCGCCGCCTCGACCTGCGGCGCAACCAGATGCATGGTGTTGGTCGCGATGAGAACGCAATCGGCACCCGCACGCTCCAACCCGGCGGCAGCCTGCCCCAGCATATCGCCCAATTGCTCCCACCTACCCGCCCGCTGCAAGGCGGCGACGGCATCGAAATCGAAACTGTGCATGATGATCGGCGCGGACACGATCCCACCGCGTGCCTCACGCACGAGCCGATTGATGATCGCGTAATATTGCGCCGAGCTTTCCCAGCTCATGCCGCCCAGAATGCCGATGGTTTTCAAGAAGTCCCCCATACCGCCGCAACAAACCCGGCGCGCCTGCACGCAGCTTAAGCGCTCACTGGCGGGGCGGCAAGTGGTCTGGCCGGACTGTTGGGGGCAGGGCTGACGGCAGCCACGGCGCCATTTTCGCGCGCAACAGCCGGATTAGCTCCGGGTCCATGAATTCGTATTCGTCGGGGATGCCCAGCACGACCACACGCTGACCATTCAGCGCGCGGCGATGCTTTGCCTGCAGTTTGGTACGATGCGGGCGCTCCATCACCAAGATAAGGTCCGCCCATTCGACCAGTTCATCGGTCAAGGGGTTTTCCGCATCGCGATTGGTCCCGGCAGAGGCGGTGGCAATGCCGGGGATATCGGCAAAGATGTGTTCGGCGGTGGGGCTGCGCAGTTTGTTGCGGCCGCAAACGAACAGGTAGTTTCGCGTGGTCAACCTCGTCGCAGCGTCGAGCGCTCTGCAATAATTGTAGGCATCGCCAGCGCAAGAAAGGCGAAGGCAGCGCCGATACGGGCGCTGCCTAAAACCATCAAGCCGCGGCTTCCTTCTTGCCCTCGTCGTCGTTGGAGACGACCTGGATCGGGTCTTTCTTGCCCGCAACCACATCGTCATCGATCACGATCTCGCTGACATTTTCCATGTCTGGCAAATCGAACATCGTATCGAGCAGGATGCCTTCAACGATCGATCGCAGGCCACGCGCGCCGGTTTTGCGCAGGATCGCACGTTCGGCAATCGCGCGCAGCGCTTCGTCGGTAAACGTCAGCTGCACGTCTTCGAGTTCGAACAGCTTGCCATATTGTTTGACGATGGCATTCTTCGGCTCGGTCAGGATCGTCACCAGCGCATCGACATCAAGATCGTGCAGGGTCGCGATCACCGGCAGACGGCCAACGAATTCGGGGATCAGGCCGAACTTGAGCAAGTCTTCCGGCTCGCTCTTTTCGAGCAGTTCGCCAACCTTGCGCTTGTCCGGATCGGCAACATGCGCGCCAAACCCGATGCTGCGTTTTTGCAGGCGATCCGCGATAATCTTGTCCAGCCCGGCAAACGCGCCGCCGCAGATGAACAGGATGTTGGTGGTATCCACTTGCAGGAATTCCTGTTGCGGATGTTTGCGCCCGCCCTGCGGCGGAACAGACGCGGTGGTGCCTTCCATCAGTTTCAGCAGCGCCTGCTGCACGCCTTCGCCCGACACATCGCGCGTGATAGAGGGGTTTTCCGCCTTGCGTGTGATCTTGTCGATCTCGTCGATATAAACGATGCCGTGCTGCGCTTTCTCGACGTTGTAATCGGAGGATTGCAGCAGCTTGAGAATGATGTTTTCCACATCCTCGCCCACATAACCCGCTTCGGTCAGCGTGGTGGCGTCCGCCATCGTGAACGGCACGTCGAAGGTGCGCGCCAGCGTCTGTGCCAGCAGCGTCTTGCCCGTGCCCGTCGGGCCGACGAGCAGGATGTTCGACTTGGCAAGTTCGACCCCGTCAGCCTTGCCGCTGTGCTTGAGCCGTTTGTAGTGGTTGTGGACGGCCACCGACAGGTTCCGCTTGGCCGAATTCTGGCCGATCACGTAATCGTTAAGCGTCGTGTAGATATCGCGCGGAGTCGGGATTTCACCGTCCTTCTTTCCCGCGATGCCTGCCTTGGTTTCTTCGCGAATAATATCGTTGCACAGTTCCACGCATTCATCGCAGATGAACACGGTGGGGCCAGCGATCAGCTTGCGCACTTCGTGCTGCGATTTCCCGCAGAAACTGCAGTACAAAGTGCTCTTGCTGTCAGATCCGCTCAATTTGGTCATTCCTGCTTCCCTCGAATCCTTACCCGATGGTCAGTCCATCCTAAAGCGGATTCGCAAACAATATCTAGCACACCACACGAATCAACGTCTGACGAGCTTTTTTCGGTCAGTTCGCCTGCGCTTTTCCCGCTAGGCGATGCTCAAAAGCCGCGCCACGGGCGGCGCCGGGATTCTTATTCGGGCGCGCCGCCTGAACCCTTTTCGGTATCTTCAGGCTCGTTTTCCGGACGCGTCTCGAACACCTTGTCCACCAGACCGAACTCCTTGGCCTCATCCGCCTCCAGGAAGGTGTCGCGGTCCATCGCCTTTTCGATCTCTTCCAGCGTGCGACCGGTGTATTTGACGTAAAGATCGTTCATCCGTTTGCGGATGCGCAGGATTTCGCGCGCCTGAATTTCGATGTCCGATGCCATGCCGCGTGCGCCGCCGCTGGGCTGGTGGACCATTATCCGCGCATTGGGCAGCGCCACGCGCATACCCGGCTCGCCTGCGGCCAGCAGGAAACTGCCCATGGACGCCGCCTGCCCCATGCACACGGTCGAAACGCGCGGCTTGATGTATTGCATCGTGTCGTGGATCGCCATGCCCGCAGTCACCACGCCGCCGGGCGAGTTGATATACATGCTGATCGGCTTTGACGGGTTCTCGCTTTCGAGGAACAGCAGCTGCGCGGTGATCAGCGATGCCATGCCGTCCTCGACCTGGCCGGTAACAAATACGATTCGTTCGCGCAGCAGCCGGCTGAAAATGTCAAAGCTGCGTTCGCCCCGGCTGGTCTGCTCCACCACCATCGGCACCAGTGCGCCGGTGACGGGATCGTGCGTGAACTGGCCCTGTGAGCCATGGGTTTCGCCGGAATTGCCGAACAGATCGATCATGTAAACTTGGTCCTTGCTGGGTCTGAAAGGGCTATGTCGGATGGTAGAGTGGATTGTTCAAGGGCCTTAACCATTGGTGCGCCCGATCTTGCACGGTGGGTTTATTTCGGGAGCGAGCTGACCGAAGTGGAGCCGTTGTCTCGAACAACGTCGTGCAACCTGTGGTTCCGTTTGAAGAACGCTGCAGACAGGCCCGGCTGGCGGCGAATCTGCGCGATATCGGTCTTGCCGTTGAACAGCAGGCGCACGATCGGGTTGCGCCGCACCAGCCCTTCGTGAATGGCGATCACCGTCGCCGCCGCGATCAGGGTCAGCACTGTAAATTCAACAGCAATCGGCCATTCCACGCCAGTCAGCATCCGCCCGTAAACGTAAATCAGGCAGTGGTGGAACAGATACATCGAAAGCGCGCAATCAGCGAGCCATTGGGTGCGCGGGCCGCCTTCGCTGAAGTACCGGCGGAAAAATTGCAGGATAAACAGCACGATTGTCCACATTGCCAACTGGTTGGCAAACATCATGCCCAGCCCATCGAGAAAACCTTGATCGGCGTTCGGATACGGTTGCAGCAACAGCGCCGCCGCTGCAGCAAAGGGCATCCACACTCGCCATTCGAACAGGCTGGAAAGAAAACGCGGGCTGAGCGCTGCCAGCACACCGATCACGAAAAACGGAAATTCGCTAACCAGTTTGTACCAACTTTGAAATCCGGGAAAGATGAGGTCGTATGCGCCCGAAACCATCGAAGCCGCCGCGTAATTGGCGGTGTTCGCCGCCGCCAGCACCAGCAGAACGAGCGCAAATGATCCAGAGCCGCCGGTCACCCCGCCCAGCCAATCGGCAAACCGGATGCCAGCCCTGCGAAGCGCCGAATCCTTCGGGACAATTCCCTGAACAAGCGCCGCCAGCGCGAACATCGGCAGCAGGCTTACCAGAAACCACAGGTGCAATTGCCAAGTGCCCCCGGCCCACACGGCCAGAAACGCCTCGCTGCCCAGCCAGTCCAGCGCGCCCACGCCACCCATTTCCCCCGCAGCGCGATTATCGACCCAGCGCAGGTAATGCTCCGCCATATTAAGTGTAAGCGCGACGGTGATCAGTGGAACAGCCGTTCGCAGCAGGCGGTTCTGCAAGAAATCTCCGATCTCGCGCCGTTTTAGCAGCAGGACCGCAAAGAACCCGCCGACAAAAAAGAAAGTTGGTGTCACGAACAGGTGAAATCCAAATATCAGCCAGTCGAAAAAGTCATGACGCGCGGTATTCTGGGTAATCCACGGGCGCGCAGGGGCATAGACTGTGCCCGCGTGCAAGGCGACCGACAGGAACATGAGCACGGATCGAGCGCCATCGATATCGTGATAATGTGTGCGTTTGGCGGGCATGCCTGAAGTAGAGTTCGGCTTTGCTGAGGTGGCGATCATGACCTTTGGCTCGGAAGTTTTGGAGAGGCGGGGTGAGCATCAACCGTGCCAAGCTCGGATGCAGTGTAAAAGGCGCTGTGCCGCTTGTGTCCGATCATGAAACGTCCCGTGCCAGCAAATTAATGCGCCAAGACAATGCCGCGCGGCTGGATCGTGAAATCAGATCAAAAGCGCTTCCCGCAAACTGCAGTTTGATCAAGTCTGCTTGACGCGGATAGATCTGCGTCGCAGAATTAATCCCAAGCTAACCATAAATCGGTCGCAAATGGAGCCATGGGATGAACGCCGTCGGATCGATAGAACGTCTGAAAGCTGGCGAAACCGCAGGATTACGCCTCACCAGCGTCCCGTTCTGGCACCCTGATCGCCAACCGTATCGACGCGATTTGCGCAAAGCGTGGCACCACTTTTTCGAGTTCAAGAAAGACAAGGAGGACACCAGCGAAGTCTTCCGGTTCTTCGATCACCTGCCCTGGGTCGACGTGGACAAGCGGGTTGCCGGTTTCCTCGCCACCCCAGAAGGCCAGCGCATCTTCGAAACCGAGCCGTTCCTGCCCGACTTTCTCGATGATCACGATACCCTGCGCCGCGAATACCCTGCGGGCAGTCTGGCCCATGCCTATTGCGATTATATGGAAACCGAGGGGCTGTCGGCCGCCGGTCTGGTTGCGGAGTTCGAGGAGTTTCGGCTTGAAGGCGGGCGGCCCGACGATCAGATCGAATGGTACAATGATCGCCTGCGCGACACGCACGATCTGCTGCACCTGCTATCGGGCATCGGACGCGACACACTGGGAGAGGCGACGCTGGGTGCCTACGTATTCGGCCAGCGCCCCAGCCACGGCCACCTGATCCTGGGTATTGCCGGTTCGCTGGTGATGAAGGCGAGCGTTACGACAAGGGCACCGGTCCTGCGCGCGATCTGGGATGCAAAAAAGGCGGGCAGCGAATGCGTGCCCATCGCCGAACAGTCGATCCGCGATCTGCTGCGGCTGACCCCCGATCAGGCTCGCGCAAAGCTGAAGATGCGGCCCGCCCACGCGTATGAGGAATGCCAGCGCGTGTGGAAGGAAGAGGGGATCGACCCGCTTGCCATCCTCGCCAAGGAAGACCCGAGCGCAGGCACGAGGCCGCACAAAAGCGTCGCTCAAAACGCCTGAGCAGCCATCGTTTGCCAAAGTCTCTTGCGCTGGCCAGTGTGAACGGCAACATTGCAATTCATGGCAAACACTTATCGACTCTTGCGCCTGCTCACCGCCAGCGTGATTGGCTTCACCGCGATGACTGGGAGCAATCTCTTTGCTCAAGACAGCCTTCCCCTCCGCCCGGCTCCTTTCGATGCAGCAGGCGAGATTGCTGAGAACCTAGAGCAAATCGAGCGCCATAACAGCGGCCCCGAAGGACTGAACGCGGTGATCGTTTATTCCACGACCGCCGGGTTCAAGGCGCGCGAAGCCGCAGCGAAGGGCCCTCTGCAGGGCCGCAGCGTGCTGGTGAAGGACAATATCGAAACCGCCGAATGGGCCACCACGGCGGGCAGTCTTGCGCTCGCGGCCAATTTTACCCGCCGCGATGCGCCGATGATCGCCAATCTGCGGGCGGCAGGGGGCGTGGTTCTGGGCAAGACCAATCTTTCCGAATGGGCCAACATCCGCTCCGACAATTCGACCAGCGGATGGAGCGCGGTGGGGGGGCTCACCCGCAATCCGCACGCGATTGATCGTAACACCTGCGGATCATCCTCGGGCAGCGGCGCGGCGGTTGCGGCGGGCTTTGCCTGGGGCGCGATCGGGACGGAGACCAACGGCTCCATCATCTGCCCCGCCTCCATCAACGGGGTGGTCGGGTTCAAACCCAGCGTTGGCATCGTCAGCCGCACGCATGTGGTGCCGATTTCCAGCACGCAGGACACCGCCGGCCCGATGACGCGCACGGTTTACGATGCCGCGCTGCTGCTCGGCGCGATCGCGGGCGAAGACCCGTCAGACGACGCCACAATAGGCGTGCCGCGCGTTGGCGATTACACCGCCGGACTGGACGACGCCTCGCTCAAAGGTGTGCGGATCGGTGTGATGCGCAAACAAATCGGCAACCGCGCCGACGTGGCGGGGGTGTTCGATGTTGCGCTGGCAGATCTCGAACGCGCGGGCGCGGTGCTGGTCGATATCGAATTCGAGCCGGACGAAGCGATGTACAGCGACAGTTTTGCCGTGCTGATGTTCGAACTGCGCGAAGGAATGAACGCCTATCTCGCCTCTATCCCCGCCATCGGCGGCGATGAGGCGGCGACGCCGCGCACCCTTGCCGATCTGATCGCTTTCAACGAGGAAAATGCCTTGCGCGAGATGCGCTGGTTCGGGCAGGAATTGTTCGTGCAGGCCGAAGCGGCTACCGACCGCAAGGCTTACGAAACCGCGCGCACGAACGCGGTCCGAATTGCGGGTGCGGAAACGCTGGACAAGCTGCTGGCCGACAACGACGTGCAGTTCCTCGTCGCTCCATCGCGCGGCCCGGCATGGACCAGCGACCTCATCAATGGCGACAATTACAACGGCTCCATCGGCTTTGGCTCCCCCGCCGCGATTGCAGGCTATCCGCATCTCACCGTGCCGATGGGCGCCGTTGAAGGTCTGCCGGTGGGGATCAGTTTCTTCGGCGCCAAATGGGCCGATCACGACGTGCTGAAAGCGGGGGCGGCGTACGAACGCGCACGGACTGCAACTCTGCCCACACCGTCATTCCAGCGCTGGAGCCCGCAGCCTTAGACGGGTGTGTGCGATCCGATCAGGCGGCGCGCACCTGCTTCAGAAATTGTCCCACCTGTTCGCGCAGTTTGGTGGATTGCCGCGACAAACTGGCCGAGCTTTCGCGCACTTGCGATGCGGTGGTGCCCGATGTCATCGAGATCTTGCTCACATCGTCGATTGTCGCGCTGACCGTTGCAGTGTTGCGCGCGGCCAGATCGATGCTGCGGGCAAGATCCTGCCCCGCCACTGCCTGTTGATCGACCGCGGATGCAATGGCCATCGCCGTCGTTTCAAGCGCCACGACTTCCTGCGCGATCAGGCCAAGCGCAGTGGCGCTCTCACCGGTGGATGTCTGCATGTCGCGGATCAGGGTTTCGACCTCTTGAGTTGCGCGCGCGGTCTGGACCGCCAGTTCCTTCACTTCGCTGGCAACCACGGCAAACCCGCGACCCGCCTCCCCGCCGCGTGCCGCTTCGATCGAGGCATTCAGGGCAAGCAAATTGGTGCGCTGCGCGATCCCGGCAATCACTTCGATAATCTGGCTGATGCGGTCCGCTGAACCGGTCAGAATCGCGACAGTTGCATCGGCGCGGTTTGCTGCTTCGGATGCCTTCCGCGCGCGCTCCGACGATGACGTTGCCTGACGACTAACTTCGGTTATCGACATCGCGAATTCATCGCTGGCAGAGGCAGCCCCGGTAATCCCGGCAGACGCCTGTTTGAGATTGGCATTCGCTTCGTGAACGGTTTTTGAGGAATCTTCGACATGCCGGGAAAGTTCGACCGCGGCTGAATGCATCTGGTCGGATGCCGCCGCCACTTCGGCAGCGACATCGCTGATGGTCATTTCAAACTGATCGGCCAGCGATTTGAGCAAGGCGTCCTGCGCACTACGCTGTCGTTCACGTTCGGCCTGCAATTCCCGTTCGCGCTCCAACTCGCGCGCGTGTTCGCGCTGTGCCTCTTCGGCAGCCTTGCGTTGCACCTGGCGCAGCACGTTGAGCGCGGTTGCCAGGGTGCCGATTTCGTCCTCGCGCTCACCCGATGGCAGTTCGAGCGTTGCATCACCCTGCGCGATGCGCTGACTGGCATCGCTGATCGCAACAATCGGAGCGACGATACGGCTGGCAACCATACGCTTCCCCAGAAACACCAGCGCCAGCCCGATCATCAGACCGGCGGCAAGCGCGGAAATGAGGATCTTGATCTCGGTCAGCCCCTGATCAGATAGCTGTTCGACCTGACCGGATACATCGAGACCGACTGCCACAACCCGCTCCGACAGAATGTCGATGGCATCGTATTTTGGCCCGAGAAACGATTCTTGGTCGATAATAGCATCGGGTGCGGCGCGCACTTCCTCAAGAATTGCCGCCATCGTGTCGATGTCTTTCCCGATCAGGTCGACACTGCCGATCTGTTTGCTTTCCACAGCCGCCAGCGCCTCACCCAGCTGCAAATTCATGGCCTTGAGTTCCACCGCCCTTTCCATCGCGGCGGCGATCTGATCGGGTTCGCGACCGCGCGAATGATAGGCGCCCATCTGGTTCTTCGCAGTGTTGATCGTGCGCGCCATGTTGCCCGTTAGGAACGCCACATCGGTCAGGTTCGCCAGCGACGCGGAACGCTGCTCTATCCGTGCTGCGCCAATAGTGGCCACTGCTCCCAGTATGAGAACCAATAGCGCGAAAAGGTTGAACACCCTGCCCGTCTGCGACTGGATCGAACCGCGCTGGAGCCATTCTTCAAATGTCTGAAGCAGTCCAAAACGTGGCATTGCGTTCGTCCCCCTGGTCCAAGGCCGCAACATCCCATCGCGCCGAATATCACCTTATCGAAATATTACCGTGGTCTTGGTTAAGGATAAGTAAGCCGAGGCTCCGCCCGCTGGCAGACGGCAATTGCAAAAAGGGCGCAGACAGCCAAGCTGCCCGCGCCCTTCTTTTAACCGTCAAGCACCGCCTAGGACGAAGCCTGGCGGAATTCTCAATTTTATCAGTCGGCCGACTTCGTCTTGGCCGCAGCGGGTTTTTTGGCAGGAGCTTTTTTCGCAGCAGGCTTGGCAGTCGCCGTTTTCGTTTCAGCCTTGGGAGCCGCTGCTTTTTTGGCAGGTGCCTTTTTGGCTGCGGGCAGTTCAGCGGGTTCAGCGTCGACCTTCTTTGCCGGAGCCTTTTTCGCCGGAGCCTGTTTCGCTGGTGCCTTCTTCGCGGCGGGCTTTTCGTCGGCCTTCGTGTCAGCTTTCGCAGCGGGTTCCTTCTTGGCAGGTTCCTTCTTTGCCGCAGCTTTTTTTGCCGGCGCTTTTTTCTTGGGCGCTGGCTTGGCGGCCTCGGCGTCCTCGTCCGCTTCGATGGCGGCCTGGAGCTCTTCCATGGTCACGTCGCGCTCAGTCACTTCGGCCTTGTCGAACAGGAAATCGACGACCTTGTCCTCGTACAAGGGCGCGCGCAGCTGGGCCGCGGCCATCGGATCGGACTGGACGTATTGCACAAAGCGTTCGCGGTCTTCCTCGCGATATTGCTGGGCTGCCTGCTGGATGAGCATCGACATTTCCTGCGCGCTCACTTCAACGCCGTTGGACTGACCGACTTCGGACAGCAGCAGGCCAAGCCGTACGCGGCGTTCCGCGATGGACTTGTATTCGTACTTTTCCTCCTCGATCTGCTTGAGCGCAGCGGCGGGATCGTCTTCCTTGGCGGCTTCCTGCTGAAGCTGCGCCCAGATCTGTTCGAACTCGGCCTCGACCATGGTTTCCGGCACGGCAAAATCGTGGCCTTCCGCCAGCTGATCGAGCAGCGAGCGCTTCATCTGCGTGCGCGTCAAACCGGCGGTCTGCTGTTCCAGCTGTGCCTTCATGATCTCTTTCAGCTTTTCAAGGCTGTCGAGACCCAGATTGGTCGCAAATTCGTCGTCGATCTTGGTCTCGGTCTCAACCTTCACCTGTTTCACAGTGATGTCGAAGGTTGCTTCCTGACCTGCCAGATGCGCAGCCTGATAATCTTCGGGGAAGGTCACAGTGATGGTCGTCTCATCGCCGGTCTTCACGCCCGTCAGCTGCTCTTCAAAGCCGGGGATGAACTGGCCCGATCCGATGACGAGCGGTGCGTCTTCAGCCTTGCCACCTTCAAACTCGACACCGTCCAGCTTGCCAACGAAGTCGATGATGATCTGATCGCCCTCGCCCGCCTTTTTCGTCTTGGCAGCGTCCTTGTAGCTTTTGTTCTGTCCGGCAATGCCCGACAGCGCTTCGGTGATCTGTTCATCGCTGACAGGGACGGTCAGCTTTTTCAGCTTGAGCCCATCAATGCTCGGCGCGTCGATCACGGGCAGCACTTCAAGATCGACGGTGATCTTTGCGTCCTTGCCCTCTTCATAGCTTTCATCCAGCGCAATCGCGGGCTGCATGGCGGGGCGCAGTTCCTCATCGCGCAGCAGCTTGTCGACCGAATCGCGAATCACGTCGTTCAGGGTCTGCGCGTGCAACTGTTCGCCGTGCATCTTGCGGACAAGATTGGCGGGCACCTTGCCGGGACGAAAGCCGGGCATTTTGACCTGCGGTGCGATCTTCTTGATCTCCGCGTCGATCCGGGCGTTCAGCTCGGCGGCGGTGATGGTGATCTGATAGGCGCGCTTGAGGCCTTCGTTGAGGGTCTGCTTGGTCTGCATGGGTTGGGTACTTTGTGCCTTCTTGAGCGAACTTGTAACAGCGGCGGTCGGGCTGGCGCCGGGGCGTAAACTGGTGCGGGCGAAGGGACTCGAACCCCCACATCTTGCGATACTGGTACCTAAAACCAGCGCGTCTACCAATTCCGCCACGCCCGCATCCCGGAACGAAGCCGCGCGGGAAACCCGTTGGCCCCCCGCGCGATTTAGCGAGCGCCTCTATCGGTTGCCAAGCAAAAGGGCAAGGCTGCACGTGATGAAGGTGATCCGGCATCCGGAACCCCGGCTGGCGCTGCGGATTGAATCAACGTGCAACCGGGACAGTCGCAAATACTCCCACCCGCCAAGAAAGGTCACACCATGCCCGCTCAACCCGATCCAGCGCCCGATACCATAGAGCCCGTCTCGCCACCAGAACGCCCTGCACAAACCCCTCCGATAGAGGAACCCTTGACCAGTCCGGGTGAGATCGTGCCACCCTCACCCGATGTGGATATCCCCGACCCGATCCCGCAAGAGGCGCCTGCACCTGATAGCAAAAACGCCGCCCCTCAGCCAGGCCCGGTTATAGACCCCTACGTTCGCCCGGTCACCGCTGACAAGATGGCCGCCGATGGAGAGGTTGAAGGCGATGTGCTGATAGAAAGCGGCACAGCGGAAGATGGAGAATGTGATGCAGTCAGCCATCCGGGAATTGTGCCACCGCCAGACTGACAGGCGAGCGAAGATATTGTCACCCGGTGGCAGCGCGACTAAGGGCGCAGCCATGTCTGAAGAAGAAATCACGGAAACCGCACCGGACGAAGCGCCCGAAACCGCGAACGGCAAAACCGCAGGCGACGTTCCGCCCGATCATCTGTCGGTCAACCCGTCCAGCCCGCATTTCGATGCCGAGGTGCTGCAACGCGGCGTCGGTATCCAGTTCAAGGGGCGTACCCGTACCGATATCGAGGAATACTCGATCTCGGAAGGCTGGGTTCGCGTGCAGGCTGGCAAGACCGTTGACCGCCATGGTCGCCCGCTGTTGCTCAAACTCAGCGGCGAAGTCGAAGCGTGGTTCGAGGATCTGGGCGACAATCCGCCAGTCGCCAAAAAGAGCTGATTCGCCGCTGTGCTTGCCAAGCCGGCCGGCAAGGGCCAACTGGGACAGGCATCATGAAACCGCAAGTCATCATCATCGGCCGGCCCAATGTCGGCAAATCCACGCTGTTCAACCGGCTGGTGGGAAAGAAGCTCGCGCTGGTCGATGATCAGCCAGGCGTCACGCGCGATCGCCGGATGGGCGATGCGCAGATCGCGGGGCTGGAGTTCACCATCGTCGACACCGCCGGGTGGGAGGATGAGGATGCCACCACCCTGCCGGGCCGGATGCGGATGCAGACCGAGGCCAGCATTGAGGGCGCTGACGTCGCGCTGTTCGTGGTGGATGCGCGCGCCGGTCTGACCCCGCTCGACAACGAAATCGCGCGCTACCTACGCGAACATGACGTGCCGATCGTGCTGGTCGCCAACAAGGCCGAAGGGTCCGCTGGCGAGGCGGGCGTGCTGGAAAGCTACTCGCTTGGGCTTGGCGATCCCGTCGCGCTATCCGCTGAACATGGTGAAGGGATGGCGGACCTTTTTGCCGCGCTGATGCCCTTGATCGGGGACAAGGCGGATGCCGCAGAGGAAGCGGCTGAAATAGCCGCACTGGCGATTGCGGATGGGGATGAGGATGCGCCGCTTGGCCCGCTCAAACTCGCCATTGTCGGGCGTCCGAACGCGGGCAAATCCACGCTCATCAACCGCTTGCTGGGCGAGGACCGCCTGCTGACCGGGCCGGAAGCTGGAATCACCCGTGATTCCATTGCGGTCGACTGGAAATGGACCGATCCCAGTTCCGGCGAAGTGCGCGACATCCGCCTGATCGATACCGCAGGTATGCGTAAAAAGCGCAATGTGATCGAAAAGCTGGAGAAGCTATCCGTGGCCGATGCGAGGCGCGCGGTCGATTTTGCCGAAGTTGTCGTGCTGCTGCTGGATGCAACGCAGGGGCTGGAGCATCAGGATCTCAAGATTGCCGCTCACGTCATCGAGGAAGGGCGGGCCTTGATGATTGCGATCAACAAATGGGACGTCGCAGGTTCGAACACCGCCGAGACGCCAAGCGGCATTTTCAATGGTATACGCGGTGCGTTGGAGGATGGGCTGTCGCAGGTGCGCGGACTGCCACTGTTCGCCGTCAGCGCAAAGACCGGCAAAGGGCTGGATACGATGCTGGGCGCGGCCTTTGAAATCCGCGAAGCCTGGTCCAAGCGCGTCTCCACCGCCGCGCTGAACCGCTGGTTTGACGACGCGCTTGAAGCGAACCCACCCCCGGCACCCGGTGGGCGGCGGATCAAACTGCGGTATATCACGCAGGCAAGCACACGCCCGCCTCGGTTTGTCATTTTCGGCTCGCGACTGGACGATCTGCCAAAAAGTTACGAGCGGTATCTGGTGAACGGCATCCGCGCCAAGCTGGGTTTTGAGGCGGTGCCGGTGCGCGTCGTTCTCAAAAGCCCCAAGAACCCCTTCAACGCCAATCGCGGAGGCGGCGGGAATTTCAGCGGAGGGTCGAAAAGGACGTGACGCCCGACTGCCTAATCCCCCTTTTGCTTGGCTCCGCCAATATCGCGCTCGAGATCCTTGAGCAGACATCAAGCACGCCCGACACCTTGCGCGCGGTGCAGTTGAGCCTTGCTCCTGCGTTCCTGCTGGTGGGCATCGGTAGCATCCTTAACGTCCTGGTTGCGCGCGTCACATGGATTGCCGGACGGATCGAGCGGTTGTGCGATGAACAGGGCGACGAAGTTTCGACTGCCAAAGCGCGGCTGGAACTGGATTGGCTGGACCAGCGCCGCATTCTGGGGCGCCGCGCCATCATGTTCGCCACCGCTGCTGCGGTTACGATCAGCGTGGTGATCGCAGTGCTTTTCTCCTCGGTCTATATCGAGGCGCGGTTGGGAACGGTGGTGGCGGTGCTGTGGGTTCTGACGATGGGATTGCTGATTACAGCGCTCAGCTACTTCTTCCGTGAGACCTTGCTGGCCGCGCACGGAACGCGCGAACAGCGGCGCAAGGGCAAGGGGCGATAGCGGGGTCTGGCGTGCACGATAAAGGGCGGGATGATTCATGCACCCCGCCCCCGATTATCTCAGCAATGCCGCTTACTTCAGCATTTTGACTTCGCGCAGGATATGGGTCGACTGGATCGTCCGGATCTTGTTGTACAGGTCCAGCACGGTCTTGTTGCTCTGATCGATGTTGGCCTTGCCATATGCGTCGAGGAACTCGTTATAGCGCGCCTTGCTCGGCCCCAACATTTCGGTGTTGGGGTACGTTATCCGCAGCACCAGGTTGAACTCGTTCTCGCCATAGGGGACACCATAGATCCCATAGCTGGAGATATGGCCAAGCTGTTTCTGGATTTCGTTGGCCGCGACCCAGGTGGTCTTCAGGCCCTCCAGATAGGTTTCGAACTGCCCTTCATCGACCTTCACCATAGTCAGCTCAATCACTTCGGCGGCGGGTTCGTAATCCTCGTAGACTTCCATCTGCGCAGCCGCAGGACTGGCAAGCGTCAGGGTTGCGGCAGCAATGCCGCCTGCAACGGCTTGAGTGATGCTCTTTGAAATAATGTTCATTGTATGCCTCCAAATTCGGTTGGACTTGCGACCCAATCGATTTGGAAGGAGTATGGCCTGACCCAAAGGAAATGCGCCCGACCCGGCGGTTCCTTCATACCACTCCCTATGTCAGAGTGTGGCTGTTAGTCGCGTTCAAGTCAACGTATGACCTTTGCCGGAGCGCCTGCGGGCGAACGCAGGAACGGCCCGCAAGCCATGCCTGCGAGCCGCCTTTAACGCTTGTAACTGCTGTCCGGATTACTTCACACCGGCCTTGGTTTCGCCTTCGCCTGCCGGGTGGCTTTGCAGCTGGACATAGTTTTGCAAGCCCATCCGCGCGATCATGTCGAACTGCGTTTCGAGGAAATCGACATGCTCTTCCTCATTAGCGAGGATATCTTCGAAAATCTGTTCCGATGTGTAATCCTTCACACTGTTCGCGTGTGCTGCCGCATCTTTCAGCAAGGGGATTGCTTCCATCTCCAGCGCCAGATCCGCTTTGAGAATTTCCTCGACTGTCTCGCCAACCTTCAGCCTGTGGATCGCCTGAAAGTTGGGCAGCGCCTCAAGGAACAGGATGCGTTCGGCCAGCCGATCGGCGTGCTGCATTTCCTCAATCGATTCGTGACGCTCATACTCGGCCAGCTTGGTCACGCCCCAATCGGCAAGGACGCGGTAATGTAGCCAGTATTGATTGATGGCGGTCAGTTCGTTCGTGAGCGCCTTGTTGAGGAATTCGATTACTCCGGGATCGCCCTTCATGGCGTTGCTCCTGCGTTGAAGTTTCGGTGCCGGCAGGCGCACATGGCTCTGCCGGGGATCAACACCTTATGCGCCCGAACCGGCACCGGGCACAAGGAGAATTACAGGTTTTTTCTTACGAAACAGAAGGTTGCGAGGGTGTCGCAATAGCCAGAACGCTGATTATACTGCGAGGCCTTCGCACATCGACAATGCCCGTTCCTGAGCGAGAATTTGTCCAGCCGCGCCAAGGCATTGGCCACAATTGGGGCGTTTGCCCAGCGATGCATAGACTGCTTCTGCGTCGCCTGCGCAAGAACGCGCGTTCGAGCGAAGGTCTGTTTCTCGGATTGCGTTGCAGATGCAAATGTACATGGCGCGGCGTTCTCTCCTGCGAAGCGTTTGCAAGAGCAGATTTATGCGAATTGTTCTCAATTGCAAGCGGATTCGAAACGCGATCCGCAATTCGCCCACAGCTATCGCCGGACAGGGAAGACGCGCCGATAGGTCAGGCAGCGCCATAACCATTCGAGCGGGCCATACCGAAACCGTTCAAGCCATGGTTGCGACCATGCCAGCATCACAATCCACACACCCACGCATACAAGGTACAATTGCGGACGGTTCAATTCGCCGAACAATCCCAGCCCCCACCCTTGAAACACGATCATCATCAGGATCGACGTGCCGAGGTAATTCGTAAAGGCGGCCCGCCCGGCAGCGGAAATGCGTCGGCCCAGCCAACCGGTCGTATCACGCGAATATTCAACCAGCAGCGCCGCCATGCCCAATATCATCGCGAGCCGTGGCAACACGCTCCAACCGACGAAGGCGGCGTAGCCTGCGTAAATGCTGAAGCTGTATTCCTTCACCAGCAATCCTATCCCCAGATGCACCAGCCCGCCTGCCACGAGCCCGATCCAACCCCAGCGCCGCATCCGCGCCGAATCGTAAGCGCCGCTGAAAAAGCCGGTACGATACAGCGCCATTCCGATCAGCATTAACGGCAACGTTTCGAACACGAGGAACATCGAATTGGTGAAGGGCGCAGACCACTCGTTCGCAATCCTGTTCTGCACGACGGCCCCGTAATCGCCCGATTTTATACGCGCGGTATCGGCGACATCACTGGCAACCATATCCTTGGTCCCGTCGATCATACCGTGGCGGATATCCGCGAGGGCTTCGGTCGTTCCGAACGAGGTGTCGGCAACCAGCCACATCAAGGTGAGCGATCCGCCGAACAAAATCCCGCCGAGAATGAATCCGAACAGACTCACGCGCATCTGTGTTGCCGGTTTCCAGTGTATGCATGCAAGCGCAAGACATCCGATCATCGCGTACATCGCAAGGATGTCGCCGAACCAGATAAAAAAATAGTGGATGAGACCAAAGCCGAACAGCACGACCAGCCGCCAGACCTGCAACCAGCGGGTGCTGCCACGCGCCCATGCGCGCTCCATGAACAGGTACATCCCTGCTCCAAACAGAACGGTGAACAATCCGCGCATCTTGCCATCGATGAGCACGAATTGCGCGATCCATTGCCATCCTCCCGGATCAGCCGGGTCGACCAGAAAAGACGAAGGAGCCATATAGGCAAGCATCGGTTGGCCGAATGCAATGACGTTCGCCGCCACGATCCCCATGACTGCGATGCCGCGAATGAAATCGAGGCTGGCAATGCGGTCCTCGCGGGCAACAGGGGCTGCGGTTATAACGGCGTCGCCCGCCAAGATGCTGTCATCGCGCGGTGGTGTTCCCGGTTGTACCTGCTCGCCAATTGTCATGCCCACCATCCCTTTGCGCCGCGAACGTAGCATCCGTATGCGCGAGGGGAAGCGGATATGTGATCGTCAGCCTTATAGTAATGGCACGCGGGCAATCATGGCGCAGTTACCAGGCAGGACTGACCATCGCGCTTCAGCTGATCGCAAGCGCCTTGCGCTTCGGCGCGGCTGGTAAAGCCGACTGCGCGCAGGCGGGTGACGTTGCCCGCAGAGAGCAGCGCCTTGCTGGTTCCGGCCAGCGCAGGCTTGCCCGACAGTTTGTTCCAGAGGCGATCGGCATTGGCTGACACGCCGAATGCGCCCAATTGCAGACCCCATTTGCCGGACTTGCTGACAGAGGCAGGTCGCGCGCTTGAGGTGGCGCGCACAGGCTGCGGGGCGGGTGCAGAATACGCGGGTGCGGGGGTGGGCGTAGATGCACGTGTCGCAGCAGCCGTTTGCGCAGGCGCAGGCGCCGAATTGGCGAACTCGCGCGTGCCAAGATCGGCTGCTGCCAGATCGGTTGCGCGACGCTTTCCGGCGGCGCTTTCAATCTCGCGAGCGACAATCTGCGCTTCTTCACGTTGAGCCAGGGGGACGTATTCGTCCATCTGTTTCAGCGCGCTGGCCGCTTGCGGCAGGCCGGACCCTTGTGCCAGTGTCATCAGTGCATAGGCGCGCACCCAGTCCTTGCTGGCGAAATCCGCGTTGAAATGCGCCAGACCCAGCACGTATTGTGCGCGCGGATCGCCGCGTTCCGCCGCCGCCACGATCAATGGCATCGCGATCTGTTGCTCGCCTTGCTGAAACAGCAGCAGCCCGTAATTGTCCGCTGCCTTGATGTGGCCCTTTTGCGCGGCCTCGGCATACAATTCGCGCGCCCGCGTAATGTCTGCGGTCACTCCGCGCCCCAGCCGATACGCCTGAGCCAGATTGAACATGGCATCGGCGTCGCCGTTTTGCGCGGGCATCTGCCATTCATTGACGGCGCGATTGAAATCGCCCGAACTCCAGGCATCGACGCCCGTCTTTACGTCGGCTGCCAGCGGCGAGGCTGCCAGCGCAGCGATTGCCGCAATTGAGATTGTGCGAATACGATAAGCCATGGCCACGTGCGCTCCTGTATCTGGTCGCCAGTATTTCACCGGATGATCCATGGTCGGGGGTTCATCCTGTCAAATGGCGACCATCTGTTTGCGCCACCCGTGTTCAGGGCCGCGCGGTTCAATTTCCTGTCCAGACTGCGTCATAGTGAACAACCCGTTAGCAAATCGTTGCAAAGGCCCCCGGCCCGGATGCGCGCGAACACACAATACCAGTTAATGCGAAAATTGGCGATCCGGCGAATGCCCGGTCCCGCACCCCGGTCTCCGGTTCTCAGACAGGATACGCGGCCGCGCGATCTGGTCGCAATTCCGATTTATCGGTGACGTTTCGGGTTGCCACATGTGCGCCGCGTTAACCCAAAATTAGGGGTAGTCTGCGATCCAATAGCTGAACACGCCGCAATCGAGCGGAGTGATTAGGTCTAATCCAGGGGGACTAAGGCGTTGCGTGTACTCGCTTTGGCATCGCAGAAAGGCGGATCGGGGAAAACGACCCTATCCGGACATCTCGCCGTCCAGGCACAGCGCGCTGGCGCTGGTCCGGTCGTGCTGATCGACATCGACCCGCAGGGATCGCTGGCCGACTGGTGGAACGAGCGTGAGGCGGAATATCCCGCCTTCGCCCAGACCACCGTTTCGCGTCTGGCGAATGACTTGCAGGTGCTGCGTCAGCAGGGCTTCAAACTTGCCGTGATCGATACACCTCCCGCCATTACCATGGCGATCCAGTCGGTGATCAGCGTCGCGGAACTTATCGTGGTTCCGACCCGTCCCAGCCCGCACGATCTGCGTGCTGTCGGCGCGACGGTTGACCTTTGCGAACGCGCCGGAAAACCGCTGGTGTTCGTCGTCAACGCTGCCACGCCCAAGGCCAAGATCACATCCGAAGCCGCCGTTGCCCTGTCGCAGCATGGCACCGTTGCCCCGATCACCCTGCATCATCGCACCGATTTCGCGGCGTCGATGATCGACGGGCGTACGGTTATGGAAGTTGACCCGGAAAGCCGCTCCGCTGCCGAAATGACCGCTTTGTGGAAGTATATTTCCGACCGGCTCGAAAAGAATTTCCGCCGCACCGTATTTGCCACGCCCAATGGCCAGGCCGCTGCTGCCGGGGGCGTTCCGCGTCCTGCGGGCGGGTTTGGCCGCCGGGTGGCTCAGTAACAGGGAATCGTGGCGATGTCCGAAGCCAGCTATGCCTCGCTTGGGCCGACATTGCTTGCTCGCAAGGGCGGTGCAAAGCCGGCCATGCGCCCGCAGCTTGCGCCGTTGCCGGCGAATTCAGCGGAGATCGCCGCGTTGGCTGATGAACAGCTCGAAGATCTCGGTTGGAACGATATGGGCGGCGATGATGCCGATCCCGCAGTGAGCGAATATCCGCTCGCCAGCCCCGAAAACGATCTGATTGTTGAGCCGCTGCGCGGCGCAGATGTGGTGTCCATCACGTCGCGTTCCGCCGCGCCCGCTGCCGCGAATGAAGACACGCTGATTGGGGGGTCACCGGTCGTGCTACGCCAGCAGAAGCGTCTGGCGATTGAAATACCGCAGGAATTCGGCGGCGTATTGCCCGGCTCCGAAAATCACGATCACGATTGCGCTTCGTATGATGAAGCCGATCAACTGCTGTTGCGAAAGAAAGAGGGCGCACAAACCGCCTCGACAACAGCAAAAACCTACGGTCGCACCAAAAAGGACGCAGCCAGCCTTTCGGGTCGCCGCGCTGCTTTTACCCTGCGCCTCGATGCGGATCGGCGCATGAAACTGCGCCTCGCTTCGACGATGCAAAATACCAGCGCTCAGGCGCTGGTGACAGAAGCGCTTGACCGGCTGCTGGACGATTTTGACGATCTCGACGCGCTTGTCGCGCGGTTGCGACGCGACTGAGCGCAACTGAAGGACACTTTTCAAACACCGCCATCAATTCACGCAAACGCCAATCACGCAAAAGATTGAACGAACTTCAGGGGAAATATCATGGATCGGAACATCATGAGCCGCCGTAGCGGTCCGGAACTGGGACCGAAGCTTGCCCTGCTGGCGACAGCAGCGATTGCCACTGTCGCACTGACCGGCTGCGCCACCGCCTCTGCGCCGCGCGCCGACCTTTCGTTCTCGAAGGCGCAGGTCGCGCTCGAAAAAGGCCAGACCGTTGCCGCGATCTCGCATGGCGAAGCCGCCGTTCTGGCCGAACCGCGCAGTGCCGCTCATCGCGCCCTGCTGGGTGCTGCCTATCTCGAGGCGGGCCGGTTCGAATCGGCTGCCGCCAGCTTTGGCGACGCGCTTGACCTGGGTGATACCGACGCGCGCACAGTGTTGAGCTATGCGCTGGCACGCGCTGCCCTTGGCGAAGGAAAAGAAGCGCAACAGACGTTGAGCCAGTCGGAAGGCGCGCTTGATCCCGCCGATGCGGGACTTGCCTATGCGTTGGCTGGAAACCCTCAGCGCGGTGTGCAGATCCTTGTGAATGCCCTGCGGTCGAGCGATGGCAACGCCAAACTGCGCCAGAACCTCGCCTATACCTATGCGCTCGCCGGCAATTGGCGCGCGGCGCGAGTGATGGCGGCAGAAGATGTGCCCGCCGATCAGCTCAACACGCGCCTTGCCGCATGGGCCGCGATTTCCGCTCCTGAGGATTACCGCACGCGTGTCGCCAATCTGCTTGGCGTGACGCCGGTCAGTGATAGCGGAATGCCCGCGCATCTTGCGTTGTCGAACTTCCCCAGCCAGGCAGAAATGGTCGCCGAGGCGGAAGCTGGCGAGGCGATGGAGAAAAGCCCGGTTCAGGTCGCAATGGCCCCCGGTTCAGCCGCACCTGCGCTTTCGCAAACCGAAGCAATGACGTTTGGGCTGGATGAAGGTGCCGACAGCGAAGCGGTTCAGGCCGTCGATCCGACCGTCGCCCGCATCATGGCCGCAACCTCTTCTGCGCCGCAGCGGGTTGCCAAGGCGCCCGTCGCCGCTGCGCCAGTTCCGGTTGCCAAGGCGCCTGCTCAGGTCGCGTCTTCGGGGCAACGGTTTGTTTCGAACGCGGTTGTGCAGGATCTTCCGGCGGCGTCCGCACCGACCCGCCCCGTGCGTGTTGCCGCGGTTGCACCTGCATCTGCACCGCGCGCCGCCGCACCTCAGCGCGTAGCGTCGTCCGCTCCGCAAGCCGACACGCATCTGGTGCAGCTGGGTAGCTATGTCAGTCAGGAAGAGGCCAAGCGCGGCTGGAACGTGCTCAAAGGCAAGTTCTCGCAGCTGCGCGACCACGACGTCGTAATCACCAAGGCTGAAGTGAACGGCAAGATTTTCTACCGCGTGGCGGCGGCCGGATTTGGCCGCTCGTCTGCTGCCAGCCTGTGCAGCACCGTCAAATCGGCGGGCCGAGGCTGCTTTGCCTACGCCAAGACGAACCCGCCCAAAGGCGCGATCGACAGCGGCGTGCGAATTGCAGCAAGATAATCCTATCGCCCTCCTCTCAAACCGGGAGGAGGGCGATTTTTCTGCTTGTCGGGATTAAGGCTGCTGCCTGACCGATACCGATGATGCCGCGCTGACATTTCCCGCCGGTTCAAGGGGCGATCTCTACTCCGCCCTTCACCAATGCGCGCACCCGGCCCTGCGCGCCCTGCCGATCGAACGGGGTGTTGTCGGCGGTTGCCTCCATCTTCGTGCGGTCGATGATCCACGGCGCTTCGGGGTCGATCACCGCGACATCGGCCTCCATCCCCACTGACAGCGCTCCTGCATTGACGCCAAGGATGCGCGCAGGACTGGCCGCGAGCAGTTCAAACGCCCTCGCCATGTCGATCACCCCGTCGCGCACCAGATTGAACGTCATCGCCAGCAGCGTCTCGGCCCCTGCCATGCCCGGTTCGGCATCGGCAAACGGCAGGCGTTTATCCTCCGGCCCACGCGGATCGTGACCGCTTGCGATCACATCCACCACGCCCTCGCCAATCGCCGCGCGTGCTGCCTGCCGGTCCATCTCGCAGCGCAATGGGGGCGAGAGCCGGGTAAAAGTGCGGAAATCCGCCGTTGCCAAATCGGAAAGCATGAAGTGCGCAGGCGTAATGCCGCACGTCACCGCGACCCCGCGCCCCTTTGCACGGCGGATCAGGTCGAACCCGGCAGCGGTCGTCACCTGCCGGAAATGCACCCTTGCGCCGCTCATCTCAGCCAGCGCAATGTCGCGCGCCAGCGCCAGCGCCTCAGCCTCGGCGGGTGCGCTTGGCAGGCCCAGCCGCGTCGCAATCTCGCCAGAGGTCGCCGCTGCCCCGTGGGCAAGGCCGCCATCTTCGGGATGCGCAACGACCACCAGATCGAGCATCGCGGCATATTGCAGCAGCCGCAACATGACGCCCGAATCCGCGATCCAGCGCCGCCCGGTCGCAATGCCGCGCGCGCCGGCCTCTTTCATAAGCGCAATCTCTGCCAATTCGCGCCCTTCCAACCCGCGAGTTGCAGCGGCAAGGGGATGGACCCACAGATCGGGCTTGCCACTTTTGGCGATGTAATTCACGCGGCTGGGGTAATCGAGCGGGGGTGATTGATCAGGCATCAGCGCGGCGCGCGTTATCCCGCCGAAGTGAAAGGCAGGCTTGTCCACCGCGAACACTCCCAGATCGACAAGACCCGGAGCGACCAGCTTACCACGCGCATGAATGACCTTGTCGCCCTGGCCCGGCGTAACGTCGGGACCGATGGCGGTGATCAGGCCGTCCGCCAACCGTACCGCGCCTTCGATCAGGCCGCCGGGTGTCACCAGTGTGCCGCCGGTGATGGTAAGTGGCTGGGTCTGCTTCATGACCAGCCCTCCACGCCGCGCCGCTCCCGCGTCAGCACATCGAGGCAGGCCATGCGGATCGCGACCCCCATCTCCACCTGCTGCGTGATGATCGAGCGGTCGATCATGTCGGCCACTTCGCTGTCGATCTCCACACCACGGTTCATCGGCCCGGGATGCATTACCAGCGCATCGGGAGACGCCTTTGCCAATCGCGCTTTCGTCAGGCCGTAGAGGTGGTGGTATTCGCGAGCCGAGGGGATGAACTGCCCCGCCATCCGTTCCGATTGCAGGCGCAGCATCATCACCACGTCGGCCCCGTTCAGAGCGGCATCGAAATCTGTGTAAGCCTCAACCCCCATCATCGCGATCCCTGCAGGCATCAGCGCAGGGGGAGCGCATAGCCGCACGCTTGCGCCCATAGCCTGCAGACACAGGATATTCGACCGCGCCACCCGGCTGTGCAGGATATCGCCGCAGATGGTGATGGTGAGGCCGGTGAAATCCTCCGACCCCTCGCCCCGCTGCTCCAGTGCCTCACGCAATGCCAGCGCATCCAGCAATGCCTGTGTAGGGTGTTCGTGGCTGCCATCGCCCGCATTCAGCACCGGACAATCCACCTTGTCCGCGATCAACTGCGTCGCTCCGCTCGATCCGTGGCGGATCACGATGGCATCGGGCCGCATTGCGTTCAGCGTGATCGCGGTGTCGATCAGCGTCTCACCCTTTTTCAGGCTGGAGGTTGCCGCGGCCATGTTCACAACATCCGCACCCAGCCGCTTTCCCGCTATCTCAAAGCTGAGCAGCGTGCGCGTGGAGTTTTCGAAGAAAGCGTTGATGATCGTGCGCCCGGCCAGCAGCCCTTCATGCTTGTCCCCGCGCCGGTTCAACTCCACCCATTGCTGCGCCGATGCCAGCAGGTACAGGATCTCATGGCGCTCGAGATGGCCAATGCCGGTCAGGTGCGCGTGCGGAAACGCAAGGCGACCGGCGGGAAACCGTCCGGGCTCTATGCTGAAGGACTGCGGTGTCATTAAAGCCATGCCCTTAGTCGAGCGGTGTCATACGCTCAACCCATGGCGGCACTGGCGGCTCAAGAAAGTGGAGGCAAGAAAATGGCGTTCTGCATGGAGTTTCGCACCAACCGTCCCTAGATTGGTTATCAGGTCGCGCACAGGATGCGGGACGAATGGCATAGCAAGGGCGCATTGATGGGTTTTGTAGGCAAGGTGTGGAAAGTTCTGGTCGGGATCAAGGATGGTCTTGTCCTGCTGTTCATGCTGCTGTTCTTTGTGGCGTTGTTCGGCCTGCTGTCTGCCGCTCCCAGCCCGGCACAGGTGCGCGAAGGCGCGTTGTATATCGATCTAACTGGATTTGTCGTTGAGGAACGATCCGCGATCGATCCGCTGAGTGCGTTGATCAGCGGCGAGGCACCGGCGACGCAGCATCAGGCCCGCGACGTCGTGCGCGCGCTGGATGCAGCCGTCGCAGATGATCGGATCAAGGCCGTGGTGCTGGACCTTTCGACCTTCATCGGCGGAGGTCAGGTACATTTGCAGGAAATCGGCGATGCGATGGACCGCGTTCGCAAGTCCAAAAAGCCGGTGCTGACCTATGGCCTTGTTTACGCTGACGATCATATGCTGCTTGCCAGTCACGCCAGCGAAGTGTGGCTCGATCCGCTGGGCGGCGCGACCGTTACGGGACCGGGGGGCAGCATCCTGTTCTATGCCGATCTGCTTGAAAAACTGAACGTCAATGCGCGTATCTATCGCGTGGGCGAATTCAAATCAGCGGTGGAGCCATATCTCCTTACCCAGATGTCACCCGAAGCGCGCGAAAACCTCGAAGGGCTGTACGGCGCATTGTGGGAAGAATGGCAGGCCAACGTGAAAAAGGCCCGACCAAAGGCCGATATCGCCAGAATTACCGGCAATCCGGTGGACTGGATTGAGGCGAGCAATGGCGACCTTGCCAACGCGGCGTTGTCCGCTGGCCTTGTCGACAAGCTCGGCAATGAGGTCGAATTCGGCAACCGCATTGCCCAACTGTCCGGAAAGGACGAATGGGACGAAAAGCCCGGTGCCTATGCGAAAACGGATATCGAGACTTTCCTCGCTGACAATCCGCTCGACACCGCTGGCAAGACCATTGCCGTTGTCACCGTTGCCGGGTCCATCGTTGATGGCGAAGCCGGACCCGGCACCGCTGGCGGCACGCGCATCGCCAATCTTCTCGACGAGGCCCTGTCCGAGGATATCGCCGGATTGGTGGTGCGGGTGGATTCGCCGGGCGGATCGGTGCTTGCTTCGGAGGAAATTCGCCGCGCGATCGAACGCTACCGGGAAAAGGACATTCCCGTCGCAGTCTCGTTCGCCAACGTCGCAGCCAGCGGCGGGTACTGGGTCGCCACGGCGGGGGATCGCATATTCGCCCAGCCAGAAACCATCACCGGATCGATCGGCGTGTTTGCGGTATTGCCGACGTTCGAAGGCGCGGCCGAGGATATCGGCATCAGTGTCGATGGACTGCGCACGACGCCCCTGTCTGGCCAGCCGGACCTCATCGGCGGTTTGACGCCTGAATTCGACTCCATCCTGCAGGCGTCTGTAGGCAACACCTATTCCGATTTCCTCAGCCGCGTATCAAAGGCGCGCAATATGCCGGTGGCGCAGGTTGACCGCATTGCGCAGGGGCGCGTGTGGGACGGCGGCACCGCGCGCCAGATCAATCTGGTCGATCAGTTTGGCGGGCTATCCGATGCGCTTGCATGGGTCGCCGGTCAGGCAAAGCTGAAGGATGGCGGCTGGCACGCGCTCTATCTCAGCGATCCGGCAGACGGGTTTGACGCGTTTGTCCGGCAGTTCCTGATCAGTTCCAAGGCCCCTGCGGCGCACGCTCCGGCGGCGGACACGTTCGCTCTTGCCGGCCAACGCCGCGAGCAATTGCTCGCGCGCATTCTGGCGGATGCAGACAGGCTGGGCGGGCGTGCGGGTATTCAGGCGTATTGTCTGGAATGTCCGGCTCAACCACAGCCATTGCCGCGCGGGTTGAAGCCATCGGACCTGCAAGGCGCCCCCGCCTTGCTGCGCGTCCTCCTGGCTCCTTAAACCAGCGGCGCACGGTCTGCGCGAACAGGCGAAATTGGCCCAAACGGGGCTTGCCACGGCTGCCAGAGCGCAGTAAGTGCCCGCCCCTGCCCGAGGCTCAAAGCCTCCAACCGGGCGGGCGCGTAGCTCAGTGGTAGAGCACACCCTTCACACGGGTGGGGTCGCAAGTTCAATCCTTGCCGCGCCCACCATCTTTTCTCAGACACTTTACAGCTAGGTCGTTTGCCAACACGTTTTGTGGCAGGCTTTAAGCCACTTGTTGGTCGTCTGCCAAAACGGCGCGTTTCTGGTTGCCTCACTACAGGCCTGATGCGTTTACAGCGAGTTCCTCACCGATTTCGTGCTAGTGGAATGCCGTCGGCATCCGGTTGGAGCAATCGGTCTTGCACGCGCGTAGCGCAAAGTTATAACAAGGATGATATTGCAAACCTGTATGAAAAATAGCGGCGGACATTCGCTCATGAAAATCGAAGTGACCGCAGTGCCTCTAAAAACGTGGACGACATTGGGGCTCGCTACGGCTCTGGCCGGCGCCGGTCTCTCCGGATGCGCTGGAGAAGATGGTCACTCCGGCGAAAACGGCGAAACAGCCCAGATGGCTCAGGCCGGCGATACAGGAGAAGGCGGCGAAAACGGAGAAGGCGGCGAAGGCGAAGGCGGTGAGGTTGGCGGTGTTGGCACATTGCCGCTGGACCATCGGCTCGTGTTCATGGCGGGCCACGTCGAGGCAGGCCTTGCGCTGTATCGCGCAGGCGAACCGGAACTGGCGGCACCACACTTGATGCATCCGGTGTCAGAAACCCATGCTGCCGAACGAGCGGGCCTCGATGCGCTGGGGTTCGATCCTGACCTGTTCAAGGCCGTCTCTTCCGCGCTGGACGCTGGCAAACCGGCTGAAGCGATAGCGCCGCAGCTGGACGCAGCACAGGCCAACCTCGCCAGTATGCGCGAAGCAGCGGGTGGTGACGGCGCGGCACAGATAAGGTTCTTGATGGAAACGGCGTCGCAGGAATACGCAGTGGCGGTCCCGGTCGATAAAGTAACCGATGCGGCGGAATATCAGGACGCGTGGGGCTTTGTAAGAGTGGCCCGCCAGATCGCCGATACCCTTGACGCGCCAAAGGCGGCTGAAGTGCGAAAGAACCTCGATACGATGCTGGCGCTGTGGCCTGCGAACGGGCCGGTTCCGCCGGAAAACCCGGCGACGGCGGGTAAGGTATCCGCGCTCGCATCGCGCGTAGAGCTCGATCTGCCGCAATAGCGGCCACACTGCTCTTCCGGAGCGAACCGGCGGATACAATCAGGCTTTTGAAATACCTTTGGCCAGCAAGCGATTTACAGCGCCCGCCACAGTGTCTGCCGATGGCCCCTCGTCATCGTCGGCCCACACGGCATAACGCAGTCCGATAAATACGTTCATCCCCATTACTGCCCACGCCTCCACCTCTCCCAGATTGTCCCGAAACTCGCCAGAGGCGGTTCCCGAATTCAGTCGCTCGGTTATGCGTTCCGCTATGGTCTCATAGTGAGTGCGGTAACTGGCAGGATCGACGAATTCCGCCTCGTCAATAATTCGGTAAATTTCCTTGTGCTCACGCGCGAAGAGCAGAAACGCGGTCAATGCAGCGCGCTCGATCTCCAGCGCGCCCATATCGGGCAGGATTGCTGCACGGGCGCTTGATCGGACATTGTCGCTCATATCCGCAACGAGCGCGCGAAACAGCGCATCCTTGCTGTCGAAATAGGTGTAAAAGCTGCCCAATGCGATCCCGGCTCGCCGCGTAATTGAGCTGACAGACGCTTCGTGAAAGCCCTTTTCCCCAAATTCGATGGCAGCTGAATCCAGCAACTTGCGCAGAGTTCGCCGTCCGCGATCGGTGCGCGGAATTTTCGTATCAGGAGCCTTGGTTGATGAAACAGATGCAGCTCCATCTCCTGCAATTGTTGTCTCACTGATGCGCTGACCCGCCATGCTCTGCTCTGCCCTGCCCTGCCCTTTCCTCGCACGGCCTAAGTTGCATGGCCACACATCACAAGACTAAACTTGAAAGTCGGTTCAACTTTCAATATCGATGTTCCAAACCGCGAAATGACGGGAGAGGGAGATTATGAAGAAACGTATCTTGACGAGTCGCGCCTTGTTGCTGGCTGGCTTCACTGGAATTGCGGCGATGGCTACACCTGCCAACGCACAAACTATTCCGGACAGCGACATGGCGGCGGAAGAAGAGGTCGAGGATAACACCGGCATCATCGTCACCGCCCGGCGGCGCGAAGAACGGATCGTCGATGTCCCGCTGTCGATAACTGCGCTGGATGGCGAGACGCTGGTTCGCCAAGGCATTCAGGACATCACGCAGATCGCCCAACAGGTGCCCAACATCACGCTGGAGGTCAGCCGCGGCACCAACACCACTCTCACCGCCTTTATCCGCGGCGTCGGCCAGCAGGATCCGGTGGCCGGGTTCGAGGCGGGCGTCGGGCTGTATATCGACGATGTGTACCTCAACCGCCCGCAGGCCGCCGTGCTCGATATCTACGATGTCGAGCGGATCGAGGTGCTGCGCGGGCCGCAGGGGACGCTGTATGGCCGCAACACCATCGGCGGCGCGATCAAGTATGTAACCGCAGAATTGCCAAGCGAAACGCGGCTTTCGGTGCGCGGTACCTATGGCTCGTTCGATCAGGCGGACCTCATCGTTTCAGGCTCCACCCCGCTGACCGATACGCTGACCATCGGCGCGAGCGGCGCACGGCTTTCACGCGGCGGGTTTGGTGACAACCTGACGCTTGGTACCGAGAATTACAACAAGGACGTCTGGGCGGCGCGCGGCACGCTGGAATTCGACAACGGGCCGATTTTCGTGCGGTTGTCGGGCGATTATGTTCTTGACGAAAGCGAGGCGCGGCAGGGCAGCCGCCTGATCCCCGGCCTGCTGACCGGAGCGCCGGTGCTGGACAACGTGTTCGACACGCGCGCGGGGTTGAACGTGGTCGATCAGGAGGTGGAAGCCTATGGCGGCGCGCTGAATATCGCTGTCGAAGTGTCCGATACGATCACGCTCAAATCCATCACCGGCTATCGCGAGGACAAATCGACCACGCCGATTGATTTTGACAGCCTTCCCGCTGCCGATCTGGATGTGCCCGCGATCTACGAAAACGATCAGTTCAGCCAGGAATTGCAGCTGCTGTATGAAGGCGAGCGCCTGTCCGGCGTGCTGGGTGCGTATTATCTCGATGCAAATGCCTTTACCGCTTTCGACGTTGCGCTGTTCAACACCGGCGCGCTGATCGGACTACCCGGCCTCAATGCGCAGACCTTGGGTGATGTGAAGACGGAAACATGGTCGATCTTTGGCGATTTCACCTATGATCTGACCGACACGATCAGCGTATCCTTGGGCGGTCGCTACACCAGCGACAAACGTTCCAGCCGCGTGTTGCGCACCACCTTCATCGGCGGATTCTCAGACCTGTTTGTGCCGGACGGCCCTGCCATTCCCATTGCTGTGACGAGCGATTTCGAGGGCAGCGATACCTTCAAGGACTTCAACCCTCGTGCCTCCATCAGCTGGCAACCGACGCCTGATCACAATCTCTATTTCACCTATTCACAAGGCTTCAAGGGCGGCGGTTTTGATCCGCGCGGCCAAACCAGCGCTGCGCCCGATCTGGACGGTGACGGGGATCGCGATTTCGACGATCAGTTCGAATTCCTGCGCTTTGCCCCGGAGACGGTCGACAGCTATGAGATCGGCTACAAGGCATCCTTGCTAGATAATCGACTGAATATCTCGATCGCCGCATTCCTGGGCCAGTATAGCGACGTGCAGATTCCCGGATCGGTGGGGGTTGATAGCAATGGCGATGGGGTCAACGACAGTTTCATCGGCATCACCTCCAACGCCGCCGACGCCGACGTAAATGGCTTCGAATTTGAAGGCAACGCGCTGGTCGGCAGTAATTTTGCCGGCAATGGCAGCCGCTTTAATGTAAACTGGTCGGTCGGCTACCTCGATGCAGGATTCAACACCTTCATCGACGCATTCGGCAATGATGTGGCGGACCAGCGTGTGTTCCAGAACACCCCGGAATTTACCGGCCATATGGGCTTTGTGCTGGGCCTCCCGGCGGCCGATGGCATGGTCGATTTCATCGGTCTCGCGTCGCTGCGTGGTGACGCGAGCCAGTTCGAGGCTCCCAACCCGTTCCTCGATCAGGATGGGTTCGTTCTGGTAGATGCCAGCATCGTTTACACCAGCGACAGCGGACTGTTTTCTATCGGTGGTCATGTGAAAAACCTGTTAGACAAGGAATACATCGTCGCAGGCTACAATTTCGTCGCGGGTGGAACTCCGCCGGGCACTCCGTTCGTGCCGACATTGGGCCGCGAAGGCACCCTGACCGGTTTCTATGGTGATCCGCGGCGGTTCTTCGTTACCGCGCAAATCAACTTCTGAAACGTATGTCCCGATCGGCGGGAAATCTTCAGACTGCGCCAGCCGGTTCTGCACAATGATAAAGCCCCGGACCGTCAAACGATCCGGGGCTTTTTTATCTGAGCGAACCTTTTTAGTAGCTCTGGTTGGCAGCGATGCCCGACGGGGGATTGATCACCGAACCGGTGGTGGCAGAAGGTGCTTCACCCGGCGTCTTCAGCGAAACGCCACTGACCTGATGAGCCTGCTGTGTGGCTTCTTCCGCTTTCTTGGTGTCAAAGTAACGCTTCGCAAAATAGCCGCCTGCGCCAATCACGGCCATGGCCGGGAGGCTGATTCGCGAAAGCACGAATGGTACAACTGCACCCAATGCGGCGCCGGTGGCGCCACCGACTGCGGGGGTTTGCTTGGCGAAGTTTGAGCCGATTGCGGCTCCGATCATTTCTTTAATCATGGTTGATTCTCCTTTGCTTCATTCAATCACCCGCACTGGCAAGAGGTTCCCGATGCCTCTCCCCTTTCCTTCTCCGGCGTGACCGGGCATAGGCGCGGCCATGCATGATATCCGCTTGATCCGAGACGATCCCGAGGGTTTTGACGCGAGCCTTGCCCGGCGCGGCGAAGGGCCTGTAGCCAAGGCTATAGTTGCGCTGGACGAGGAACGCCGCGCGCTGACGACGCAGCTTCAGGAAGCGCAGTCGCGCCGTAACGAGGCGTCAAAGGCCATCGGTGCGGCCATGGGCAAAGGCGACACGCAGACCGCAGAGGCGTTGAAGGGCGAAGTGGCTCTGCTCAAACAGACCATGCCCTTGCTCGAAGAGCGCGAGCGCACGCTCGGCGCGGCGCTGCACGATGCGATGGCCGTGATCCCCAACCTGCCGTTTGACGATGTACCAGAGGGCACGGACGAGGCGGACAATGTCGAGATTTCGAGCTGGGGCGAAAAGCCTGCGTTCGATTTCGAGCCAAAAGAACACGCCGACATCGCGCCTGCATTGGGCATGGAGTTCGAAACCGGCGCGAGGATTTCCGGCGCGCGCTTCACTTTCTTGCGCGGCGGGATGGCGAGGCTGCACCGCGCGCTAGGCCAGTTCATGCTCGATCATCAGGTCAGCGCAAACGGATATGTAGAGTGCAACCCGCCCTTGCTGGTCGGGAAAGAAGCGATGTACGGCACCGACAAACTGCCCAAGTTTGCCGAGGATAGTTTTGAAACTCGTTCGACGGTGAGCCGCGCAATCACAGATGCAATCATTGACAGGGTAGCATCCCAATCTGCGACGGCACCTTGGACCTTGGAACAGATCGCGGACCAAAAGGATCTCGCCTATAGGGCAGTTAACGATCCATCCGAGCGCAAGTTGTGGCTCATCCCCACCGCCGAAGTCTCCCTCACCGCCAGCGTCATGGGCGAATTGCTCGATGGCGGCGATCTGCCGTTGCGCCTCACCGCGCTCACCCCGTGCTTCCGTTCCGAGGCTGGCGCGGCGGGGCGCGATACGCGCGGCTTCATCCGCCAGCACCAGTTCGAGAAATGCGAGCTGGTCAGCATCGTCAAACCCGAAGACAGCGAGGCTGAGCACGAGCGCATGACGCAATGTGCGCAAGGCGTGCTCGAGGCGCTCGGCCTGCCCTATCGCACCATGCTGCTGTGCACCGGCGACATGGGCTTTGGCGCGCGCAAGACCTACGACATAGAGGTCTGGCTGCCGGGACAAGGCGCCTATCGCGAGATCAGCTCCTGTTCCAACACCGGCGATTTTCAGGCGCGCCGGATGAACACCCGCTACCGGCCCGAAGGCGAAGCGAAGAAGACCGAATTCGTCCACACGCTGAACGGTTCGGGCCTTGCCGTGGGCCGCACGCTGGTCGCCGTGATCGAGAATTATCAGCAGGCCGATGGCAGCGTTCTGGTGCCCGAAGCGCTCACCTACTACATGGGCGGGGTGACCCGGTTGGAGCCGATTTCCTGATGAGAATCCTTGTAACCAATGACGATGGCTATCACGCCCCCGGCCTTGCGGTGCTGGAGAAAATCGCCGCGCAGTTTTCCGATGATATCTGGATCTGCGCGCCATCAGAGGAGCAATCGGGAGCGGGCCATTCGCTCACCCTCAATCGCCCGGTGCGCTTGCAACGCTTTGCCGAACGGCGCTTTGCCGTCACCGGCACGCCGACCGACAGCGTGATGATGGCCCTTCGCGAAGTGCTGGACAGCCCGCCCGACATGATCCTGTCGGGCGTCAATCGCGGGGCCAATCTGGGCGACGACATTACCTATTCGGGCACCGTGTCCGCCGCCATCGAAGGCGCGCTGGCGGGCATTCGCTCGATTGCTTTGAGTCAGGTCTACGGCCCCGGCAACACCACAGGTACCATCAATGGAGGCGGCGACGCGGAACTGTTCGCCGTGGCATCGCACTGGGGCGCGAAGGCGATTGCCCCGCTGCTGGATGCGCCATTCGATGAACGCACGCTGATCAACATCAACTTCCCTGCGCGCCCGGCGGCCGACGTGCGCGGAATTCGCGTGGTGCGGCAGGGGTTCCACGATTATTCGCGCGGCAGCATTGTCGAAGGCACCGATCCTCGAGGACACCGGTATTTCTGGTTCGGCCTCCACGCAATTGAGCATACGCTCGACAACGGCACCGATCTGGAAGCTGTCGACGAAGGCTATGTCGCGGTTACGCCGCTGCAACTGGACCTGACGCATCACGCCTCGCTCGCTGATATAACGCAGCGTTACGGGCAGTAACGGACAGCGCGCGCGCACATGGCAGCCAGGAAGCTTTCCAACGAAGAGGCGGAGCGTCGCACCAGCAAATTGGCGCGCAAGCTCAAGCCGCTGCGGCGCCGGGTGCGCCTGCCGCTGTGGGGAGACGTCACCCTGCGTCTGGGCGCAGCGGTGTTTTTGATCTCTATCGTGGTGCTGATCCATTGGTGGGACCGCGAAGGCTTGATCGACAATTACGACGGGGATGTGAGCTTCCTCGACGTGGTGTATTTCACCATGATCTCGATCACCACCACCGGCTTTGGCGATATCGCACCGATCAGCGACAAGGCTCGGCTGGTGGAGGCGATCATCGTCACCCCGATACGGTTCGCGGTGTTCTTCATATTTGTCGGCACCGCCTACAACTTCATCATCAAACGCAGCTGGGAGAAGTGGCGCATGGCGCGCATTCAGGAAAACCTTACCGGCCATGTCGTGGTTCTCGGCTTTGGCGTCTCTGGCTCGCAAAGCGTGGAGGAACTGATCGAACGCGGCACAGATACGCGCAAGATCGTAGTCGTCGACCCGAGCGAGGAACGCCTCGCCGAAGCGGAGCGGATCGGGGTCAACGTGCTGGTCGGCGATGCCACCCGTGACGAGACCCTGCGGGCGGTGCGCATCGAGCGAGCCAGCGCTGTGCTGGTATCGGCAGGGCGCGATGATACCTCGATCCTGATCGTGCTGACGGTACGCCACCTTGCGCCTGACGTACCAATCAGCGTGGTTGTGCGCGCAGATGATAACGAGCTGCTGGCGCGGCAGGCGGGCGCGAACAATGTCATCAATCCGGTGCGGTTCACCGGGCTGCTGCTGGCGGGCAGCGCGCAAGGGGCGCACATTGCCGATTACCTCGCCGATCTCGCATCCGTATCTGGCCGGGTCCAGCTGGTCGAACGGGTCATTACGGACGCCGAGCGCGGCTGCTCCATCGCCGATCTGACCACCGGTGGACGCGGCCTCAGGATCTATCGCAACGGGCGGGCCATCGGGTTCTGGGAAGAGGAATGCCAGAACCTGCAGGAAGGCGATGTGATCGTTGAAATCGTGCCGACAGAGAACGGAACAAGCAACGGCGACAGCCACTGATATTTCCCTATCGAAACAGCACGAACACGCCGCCCATCGCCGCCATGCCAAGAATGAAATGGCCGGCATCGATCAGGAACAGCGTCCCACTTTTACGCTGGTAAAGGTAGTTGATGCCGATGGCCGGGATCATCACGCCAACGGCAAACCCGATCGCCATCATCATGACGACGAAGTCCGCAGGATCGGTGCGGGCGACGAGGTGCCACAGCACCATCGCGATCAGCATTTCGAATGCGAAGGTCAGGCCGAATATCACGGCCATGTTGCCGCTCTGCATCCGCCCATCTGACAGGCCCGCAGCCTTTTGCCACGCTTTGCCAAACAGCACGCCGTACCAGATCGCTCCGACGACGAAGAATGCGGCGGCTCCGGCCAGCACGGGCCACAATGCATTATCATTCATGGGTAATTTCCTCCCTCGACCCGCGATGATGATAACCGCGCGTCGCGAAACTGCATAGCATACGGCGCTGGAACTGACGCGGGAACAGGTGTAGGGCGCCGCGCATCATGAAAACCGCTGCCACCACCCTCCCCGACCAGAAACGCATCGGCATGGTCAGCCTCGGCTGTCCCAAGGCGTTGGTCGATAGCGAGCGCATTCTCACCCGCCTTCGCGCCGATGGCTATGCCATGTCGCCCGATTATGCCGGGGCGGACATCGTGCTGGTCAACACCTGTGGCTTCCTCGACAGCGCGAAAGAGGAAAGCCTTGCCGCGATTGGCGAGGCGATCGCCGAAAACGGGCGTGTGATCGTCACCGGCTGTCTGGGCGAGGAAGCCGACGCCATCCGCGCCGCGCATCCTCAAGTGCTCGCAGTGACGGGCGCGCATCAGTACGAACAGGTGGTGGAGGCGGTCCATATTCACGCACCGCCCAGCCAGGGCCCGTTTGTCGACCTGATCCCGCAGCCCGATATCAAACTGACCCCGCGCCATTACAGTTACCTCAAGATTTCCGAGGGCTGCAACCATTCCTGTGCGTTCTGCATCATCCCGCAATTGCGCGGTAAACTCGCCAGCCGCCGGATCGACGCGGTGCTGCGCGAGGCGGAAAAGCTGGTGGCGGCGGGCACGCGCGAATTGCTGGTGATCAGTCAGGACACCAGCGCATACGGCGTCGATATTCGCCATGAAGAACGGATGTGGAAGGGCAGCCCCGTTCGCGCCCACATGACCGATATGGCCCGCGAACTGGGCCAGCTCCGCACGCCGGAAGGCACTCCGCCGTGGGTTCGTCTGCACTATGTCTATCCCTACCCCCATGTCGACAAGGTCATCCCGCTGATGGCCGAAGGGCTGCTGACCCCGTATCTCGACATTCCGTTCCAGCACGCCAGCCCCCACGTTCTCAAGCTGATGCGCCGCCCCGCGAATGAGGCAAAGGTACTCGAACGGCTCAGGAACTGGCGCGACATCTGCCCTGATATCGCCATCCGCTCCAGCTTCGTCGTCGGTTTCCCCGGAGAGCGCGAGGAGGACTTCGAATACCTGCTCGATTGGCTGGAGGAAGCCCAGCTTGACCGGGTCGGCGCATTCCGGTTCGAGCCGGTCGAAGGCGCCGCCGCCAACGCCCTGCCCGATCCCGTGCCCGAAGCCATCAAGGAAGAGCGATACGCCCGCCTGATGGAACTGACCGAACGGATCAGCGCCGCCAAACTCACCGCCAAGGTGGGCCGCACCCTGCCCGTCATTATCGACGACGTGGGCGAGCCAGACGAGGACGGCGATATCGGCGCAACGGCGCGTAGCCAGGCCGATGCGCCGGAGATCGACGGCGCGGTGTATCTGCGCAACGTCCCCCCCACGCTGGAAGCAGGCGCCATCGTCAACGTGACCATCGAGGACGCTGACGCGCACGACCTGTTCGGGGTGATTGCGTGATCGCCTGAACGCTTTTCCTGCCGAGTCTGCACCCCTCTCCCAAGTGACCTGACACACCTGACACACTGTTCAGGGGCGAAAATCCCTTCGATCAGTAAGCGCCCCTTTAATCGGGCCACTCGATCACTGGACGGGAATGTGCACCATTGCTTTTGCCCTCTCTATCGAAGGCGGTGAAAGTAGGAAAACGGCTTGCAAGAAGCCGCTGGCCCCATCCTGCAAAAACCTGAAATTCGCCCGATACGTCGGGCAAGGAACAACCACACCGCGCCGACCGGTATATTTATCTCGCCGCCTCTGGAACCACGGCGCTCCCCCACGTTAGGACTCACATGACCATCCAGATCAACGCCCGCTTTGCCTTTGAATACTACTCGCCTGCCAGTGCGCTGCTGCAATTTGAGGCAGCGGCGCTGCCCCAGCAGAACCTGATCGAGGGCACCACCACCATCAGTCCGGATGCGCGCTGTGTGCGCGTTCGCGCGCAGGACGATATCGGTGAACGCATATGGCTGCACGGATCGGGCCGAATCGAAGTGGACTACTCCGCCAAGGTCGCCCCTTCGCGCACGTTGCTGCCATTGGAAACGCTGGACGCGCTGCAACCGCACGAATTGCCGGGTGAGGCGGTGCAATATCTGCTCGAATCGCGCTATTGTCAGGCCGGCCCGTTTCAAAGCCTCGTCGAGTCCGAATTTGGCGACACCACCGGCGGTGCGCGCGTTGCCGCCATCCGCGACTGGATGGGCACGAATTTCGAATATGTCCCAGGCTCCAGCAATCCGAACACCGACGCGGCGGAAACCTTCATCAAACGTCAGGGTATCTGCCGCGATTATGCGCATGTTCTGGTGACGCTTGCGCGCGCGTCGACCATCCCTGCCCGCTATGTCTCATGTTATGCGCCCGGCGTTACCCCGCAGGACTTCCACGCCATCGCCGAGGTGTTCCTTGCCGACCCCAGCATTCCCGGCGGGGGCACATGGCAATTGGTCGATGGGACCGGCATGGCCGATCTCAATCAGGCGGCTGTCATCGGCGTTGGCCGCGATGCCGCCGATGTCAGCTTCCTCACCAGCTTTGCGCCGATGCAATTTCTCTACAGCGAAGTCAGCGTCGCCGCGAGCTGAATGGTAGCGCTATTTAATTGATTCCTTCCGCGATTGCGACCCGATCCCGACCGCAATTGCGAGGCTCGACCCAGACCGCTAAGGATGCTGCGGAAGGGATCATATATGAGCGAATTCGTAGCCGACCGATTGCTGCTGTTCGGGGCGACCGGGGATCTTTCACGGCGCAAGCTGCTGCCATCATTGTGCGCGCTGGACGCTGACGGGCTGCTGGCCCCCGATCTGAAGATCATTGGCACCGCACGCAGCGAATTGAGCGATGCGGAATTTCGCGACATGGCGCGCGCGGCTCTGGAGGAATTTCTCGAACCCGACCGGCGCGGCGGCATGGCGCAATTTCTCAACCGGTTAAGCTATCAGGGGCTCGATGCGACAACGCTGGACGGTTTTACCGAACTCGCGCAGAAGGTCGGTGAGCCGAAGTCCGGGATCGCGATATTCCTTTCGACCGCGCCGCAGCTGTTCGGACCCACGATTGCCGGTCTTGAACACGCCGGACTGACGGGCGAGAATGTGCGCATGTGCCTGGAAAAGCCGCTGGGCGTGGACCTCGCCTCCAGCTGCGAAATCAACGATGCGGTCGCCGCCGCTTTCCCGGAAAAGCGGATTTTCCGGATCGACCATTATCTGGGCAAGGAGACGGTGCAGAACCTGCTCGCCCTGCGGTTTGCCAACATTCTGTTCGAACCGATCTGGAACGCGACCTATATCGACCATGTGCAGATCACAGTTGCCGAAACGGTCGGGCTGGAAGGGCGAGTGGGCTTTTACGACGATGCAGGCGCGCTGCGCGATATGGTGCAGAACCACATGCTGCAATTGCTCAGCCTTGTCGCGATGGAGCCGCCCACGAGTTTTGACGCAGCGCCCGTTCGCGATGAAAAGGTGAAGGTATTGCGCGCGCTGCGGCCGGCCTCTGCCAGCGACACCGTGACCGGGCAATATCGCGCAGGCGCGATCAACGGCAAGGCCGTGCCCGGCTATGACGAGGAACTGACGGCCGCAGATATGCCCGCTTCCCGCACCGAAACCTTCACCGCGATCAAGGCGCATGTCGATAACTGGCGGTGGAAAGGCGTGCCGTTCTATCTTCGCACCGGAAAGCGGCTGCCCGAACGCGTGACGGAAATCCTCGTGCAGTTTCGCAGTGTGCCGCACTCGATTTTCGAAGGCACCGGAGCAATGATGCAGCCCAACAGCCTGCTGATCGGCATCCAGCCGGAGGAAAATATCACTCTGTCGCTGATGGCAAAGGTGCCCGGCCTCGATGAAAACGGCGTAAGCCTGCGCGAAGTGCCGCTGGAGATCGCGATGCCCGATGCATTTGTCGGTCAGCATCGTCGCATCGCATACGAACGCCTGCTGATGGATCTGGTGAAGGGCGATCAGACGCTGTTCGTGCGGCGTGACGAGGTGGAGGCGCAATGGCACTGGATCGACGCGATCCGCGCTGAGTGGGAAGCCAATGGCGTGACGCCGAAAACCTACACTTCGGGCAGCTGGGGGCCGAGCGCCTCCATCGCCCTTACCGAACGCGACGGGGTAAGCTGGCATGAGTGAGCTGAACGACACCATTCACCGCGTAACTCAGCGCATCATCGACCGTTCGCGCGAGCGCCGCGCGGCCTATCTCGACCTTATGAGCCGCGAGGCCGACCGCAAGCCTGAGCACAAGGACGTGGCGTGTTCAAACCTCGCCCACGCCTTTGCCGGGGCGCAGGAGGACCAGGACGCGATGAAGAACGGGCGCGGCCCGAATATCGGCATCGTTTCGGCTTACAACGATATGCTGAGCGCACATCAGCCCTATGGCCGTTACCCCGACCGGATGAAGATCTACGCCCGCGAAGTGGGCGCAACCGCGCAGGTTGCAGGCGGCACCCCGGCGATGTGCGACGGCGTGACGCAGGGCGAGGACGGGATGGAGCTGTCTCTGTTCAGCCGCGACAACATCGCCATGGCCACCACCATCGCGCTCAGCCATCAGATGTATGATGGCGCCGCATATCTTGGCATTTGTGACAAGATCGTGCCCGGCCTGCTGATCGGCGCGCTGCGATTTGGCCACCTGCCCGCGCTGTTCGTTCCATCCGGCCCGATGCCCAGCGGAATATCGAACAAGGCGAAGCAGGAAACCCGCCAGAAATACGCCGCCGGAGAGATCGGGCGCGATGCGCTGCTCGAAAGCGAACTTGGCTCTTACCATTCGCCGGGCACCTGCACGTTCTATGGCACGGCCAATTCCAATCAGATGATGATGGAGATGATGGGCCTGCATGTTCCGGGCGCGGCGTTCGTCCAGCCGGGCACGCAATTGCGGCAGGCGCTGGACCGCGCGGCGGTGCGCCGGCTGGTGCAACTGGCCGGAACCACCACCCGCACGCTGGCGCAGGTCGTCGATGAAAAGGCGATCGTCAATGCCGCAATCGGCCTGCTGGCGACCGGCGGATCGACCAATCACGCGATCCACATCCCTGCCATGGCGCGCGCGGCGGGCATCGTGATCGACTGGTCGGATCTGGCCGAATTGTCGAGCGTCGTGCCGCTGCTTGCGCGGGTCTATCCCAACGGATCGGGCGATGTGAACCAGTTCCACAACGCGGGCGGTATGGCCTACGTGATCGGCGAATTGCTCGGCGCAGGGCTGGCCCACGCGGATATTCTGACGGTGTGGGAGGGCGGGATGGACGCCTATGCCTGCGAACCCGTGCTGGATGAGCGGTCAACTCCGCGCGAGGGCGATGGCTCGCCTGAAACAGACGGGAAACCCGTGTCGGCGTGGGGCTTTGCCTCCAGAAAAGTCCCTGAAACGCGCGATGACACCATGTTGCGGCCCGCCTGCGACCCGTTCATTGCTGATGGGGGAATGCGGCTGGTGACGGGCAATCTGGGCCGCGCCTGCTTCAAATCCTCCGCCGTTGCGCGTGAACGCTGGACCATCGAGGCTCCGTGCCGCGTGTTCGAGACGCAGGCCGCGGTAATCGCCGCGTTTAAGGCAGGCGAGCTGGACCGCGACGTGGTGGTGGTGGTGCGGTTTCAGGGACCGCGCGCCAATGGAATGCCCGAACTGCACTCGCTCACCCCCACGCTCGGCCTGTTGCAGGATCGCGGCCACCGGGTCGCGCTGGTCACAGATGGGCGCATGTCAGGCGCAAGCGGCAAGGTACCCGCCGCAATCCACTGCACGCCCGAAGCATTCGGCAGCACCGGGGAAAGCGGCCCGCTCAGCCGGTTGCGCGATGGCGATGTGGTGCGCGTGTGCGCCGAAACCGGCGAGCTTTCCACCACCGCCGACCTGTCCGCGCGAACCCCCGCCCCCGACCCGCAGATCGAATGGGGTGTCGGGCGCGAACTGTTCCGCATGATGCAGACCCATGCCGACGGCGCCGAACAGGGCGCCTCCGCCATGCTTGCCAGCGCGGGGCTGTGACGGGTGACGAGTGAAACGCAGATCGTCGCGGTCGATGTCGGTGGCACGCACGCCCGCTTTGCCATTGCCACCATCGCCGCCGATGGCACCATCGCGCTTAGCGATCCGGTGACGCTGCACACGCAGCAACACGCCAGTTTTCAGACCGCGTGGGAGGATTACCGCGAGCAAATGGGCGGCTCGCTGCCCGATGGCGTCGCGATGGCGGTGGCGGGGCCGGTCAACGCGGACCTTATCCGCTTTACCAACAATCCGTGGATCATCCGCCCGCCGCTGATCGAGGCAAAGCTGGGCTGCGCGCACCACACGATTGTCAACGATTTCGAAGCGGTCGCCCATGCCGCCGCGCGCGCGCCCGCCGATCAGTTCGTGCATCTGGCCGGGCCGGACGAGCCTCTGCCAGCGGGCGGCACGATCAGTGTGCTGGGACCGGGCACCGGGCTTGGCGTCGCGCATTTCTGGCGCGATGGAACGGGTGCCTACCGCGTGCAGGCGACCGAGGGAGGGCACGGCGATTTCGCTCCGGTGGACGCGATCGAGGACGCAATCCTTGCCCGCCTGCGCAAACGCCACAACCGCGTCTCGGACGAGCGCGTGGTGTGCGGCCCGGCCATCGTCGACATTTACGAAACGCTCGCCGTGATGGAAGGCCGCGCCGAGGTTGAGCGCGACGATGTGGCGATATGGACCGCCGGTATCTCTGGCGAAGACAGCCTCGCCGCCGCCGCCGTTGACAGGTTCTGCATGGCACTGGGATCGGTGGCGGGCAACATCGCGCTGATTCAGGGCGCGAGCGGCGTGGTGATCGCGGGCGGACTGGGCTTTCGTATTCGCGAGACGCTGCTCAACTCCGGTTTCGCCGCACGCTTTACGGCGAAGGGCCGCTTTACCGGACTGATGGCGAAACTGCCGGTCAAGCTGATCGTCCACCCGCAGCCGGGTCTGCTGGGCGCAGCCGCGGCCTATGCACAACAGCATGGGTCTGGCGTTCGGAGTTAGTCGCGTATGGTTAACAGCGCCGAGTCGAAGGCGGTGAATGCCACTGGCGAGCCAAGTAGCCTCGCCCGGAATCTCGGTGTCCGATATCCGCCTAATACCCTGTTAAGTCGCAAATAATGCGCATTAACGTATCGCGATTTCGCGTCCCTTACGGGGACAGGCGCAGCCAAAGGTCTGGCGATTGCGCGCAACACGTTGCATAACAGCGGCCATGATACAGATCCTGAAAACCGTTCGTTTTGCCGCCACACTTGCGCTGGCCTCGCTTGGCGGCACATCGTCCTTTGCCGCGCAGCCCGATGGCAGCGATGAAGCGGAAAACGCCGCCGACGCAGCGCAGCAAATCGCGATTGAGGCTGAGAACGCGATCCGGTCAGTTGATCCCACCACGGGTCAGGCATCGCTGGCGGTCGATTCCACTCCGGCCCGCAGCGATGGTGTAGAGGTCGTGCCGATCGAAGTCCTCGTTCCAGTCGATCAGCCGGGAGTTTCGACACAAATTGCAACCCCGCCGCGCGGTCCTGCAGCGCGCACGATCTCCGGTCCGGTGGTGCAGGCCCTGCCCGCGCCCGATCCGGTAGTGCCGCCGGCGACGCCCGCCGCTCGCACCGCGCAGGCCAGCAACGATCCGTTTACGATCAAGAGCATCATGTCGATCCCCGATGGTCCGTTCCGCTATGGCGACTGGTACTGGGATGAAGCCGCTGCGCCTGCCAAGGGTAAGCTGGTGGTAACGGTTGACCTTGAAGCGCGCGTCATCAGCGCGTTTCGCGACGGGCACGAAATCGGCACCGCGGTTGCGCTGCTAGGCACGAAGAAACATCCGACGCCGCTCGGTTCGTTCCCGATCCTGACGAAGGAAAAGGACAATATCTCCGAGAAATACGACAATGCGCCGATGCCCTGGACATTGCGCCTGACGTGGGACGGGATTGCGATCCACGGTTCGCCGGTCATCAACGGCTATGCCAGCCACGGCTGCGTGGGTGTGCCCGAGGAATTTGCCGCAAAGCTGTTTGCCGCAGCGCGCCGCGGGGACAGGGTTCTCATCACGCGCGGAAAAATGGTGGGCGTGGGCGACAAGATCAGCTGATCGCGACACCGGTCATGCACTCTAATGTATGTTGCGCGGCGGTTCCTGACTGAAGCGCCACACGCGCATTTCTACCCCGATCCGCTCCACGTGTTCGACCGTGGGCACGGCCAGCACGCCGCCGAGGGACGCGTTTGTGCCGCGCCACAGCCGGTCGGCCGCGCGCCCTGCCTCGGCCCGCGATACGACGCCGCCCAACTCGCATACGATCCGCAGCACCGTCTCGATCTGGATGATGCGCGGGACATTGGCGAGATAACGATAGCCGCTGCCGTCCTCCTCGCGGTGGACCATATCGTCCCAGTCGATCCCGGCATACCACTCGATCGCGCGCCATGCCTCTGCCAGATGTTCGGCGCTGGTCGCGAGTGTGTGCGGGTCCAGCCAGTCATGCTGCGCCAGGTGATCGCGCACCCGCACCCTGTCAAACTGGCGCTCCTGGTTGGAGGGATCGCGCACCGGCTCAAGCCCGCTTGCCGCCACCAGCGCCTCCAGCTCCGCTTTGCGCCAGCCCAGCAAGGGCCGCAGCAGCGCGAACGGCTCCGCCCCCTCGCCAGCGTCGAAAAGAGAGGCCGCGCGCACTCCGGCCAGCCCCGACAGCCCGCTGCCACGGGCCAGCCGCATCAGCAGCGTTTCAGCCTGATCGTCGGCATGGTGCGCTGTGGCGAGCGCGCCCAATCCCTGTTCGCGCACCCAGTGGGCAAGCACGCCATAGCGCGCCTCGCGCGCACGGGACTGAAGATTGCCGCCGCGAACTTCGACAGTCAGCGCGGTGAAGGGAATGTCCAGATCGGCGCAGATATCGCGGACCAGCGCCACTTCGCCCGCCGCTTCGGGGCGCAGTCCGTGATCGACACTTGCGACCGCGATTGCGCCCGGTATCGCCGCATGGGCAAGCAGCAACAGCGCGAGCGAATCCGGGCCGCCCGATACCGCCAGACCCAGAGTGGCCGCATCGCCCTCGCGGTCTTCTGGCGGCCATAATCGATCAAGTTCGGCGGCAAAGCGCGACACCTGATCGACGTCGGGAATTTCGGGGTGTGCCAGTTTGCCCATCACCGCTCCTGCCGCCGGACTTTTTAAGCGCGCCCTACCCCTCGCAGGTTACGCGGGTGCGGTTGGCCTTGTACTGATCGCTCAGCCGCCCGGACGCAACGATAGGATACGTGTCCGCAAACTCGGCCAGGGCAATGCAGGCGCGGCGCGTGTCGCCCAGCGCAATCATGCTTTCCGCCAGATACAGCAGGCTGTCGGGCGCGCGCGCGGCGGTGCGGTCGCTCTGGTAATTCTTCAGGAACCAGCGCGCGGCCTCCTCGGTCATGCCGTCGTCCATGTAGGCGCGGCCCAGCAGGTTCATCGCGTAAGTCTGGCGCCAATGGCCCTGATATGTATCGACAAAGCTGGTGAGTTGCTGACGCGCCTCGGGAAAGAATTTTGCATCCCACAGGCGGAAGCCATAGGAATATTCATCGTCGGCGGCATCGTCGGTCTGCGGTTTGGCAATCGCCTTGACCGCGGCCAATCGCTCTGCCGAGGGGCCGGTCGCGGCAGCGGTTACGGTCACGGGCGCGGTTGTTGCAGCGGGCCTTGAAGAGGGTGCAATGGCGGTAGTGGTGATGGTTGTGGTGGGGGTCGGCGTTGACGCTGCCGAACTGCCTGTGCCGGTGCCAAAGGTCGTCACGGTGTCCGTCGATACCACAGGTCCGCCGCGCGCTTCGAGTGCGGCGATCCTGGTGTCGAGCAACGCCATTGAATTGGTCGCTTCTTCCGTGCGCGCGGTTAGCGACTGGAGCTGCAATTCCAGCGCATCCAGCCGCGCCAAAATGTCGGTCACCGCCGTGGTCGAGGGGCCGGTGCTGCGCGCGGGCGCAACTGGATCGCCGGGTGCGATCTGGGGTTCGAAATAGCGTCCGTCGCCGCCCGGAAAGACGCTGCGTTGCAGGGCGCGAACTTCCGCCTCGATCTTGCGCAGGCGCGATTCCGCGCTGGTGTCCTGCGCGCTTGCAGGGGCAGGTGCCGTCACCACCATCGCTGCGGCAAACGCGGCCAGTCCGGTGCGCGCGGCCATTTGGCGCACACGGGCAGCGCGGTGATCAAATGTGTTGCGGTGTTGAAGGATGGTTTGCATCATCTCTCGGTCTTCCCTCTTTCGTCGTGATGGCGCGCCCGGATTGCATTCCGGCGGTCTGCGATATGCATTCAGCGGCATGGTATGGGGCCGGACTATCCGGGCTCGCGCCTGAACCTCAGCAGAATCTGTGCCGGGAGTAGCCGCGCAAGTCGACCCCGCACTGCCGCGAAAACGGTGGGAAACGGCGGTATCGTAGGACTTGCTCGAAACTGGATCAAACAGCGCCGCTGGCAAATGCCCGCGCGATTATAGCCCGGATGTAGAAGCGGGCTGAGCCGACGGTAGAGTATCCGGACTTTGGCCCGAAGACTGCGTCGGCGAAGCGGGTGCCCGCGCCAGCAATGCGGCGGCGGATATTGGCGCATCGCCCAGTGACACAGGCTTGTCCGCCAGCATCGCCACCTCTTGCCCGTCAATCGTAATGGTCAGCATATCGGGCCGGCCAGTGTTGATAAGCGGATCGGTCGCAATGCTGGGCACCTTGTAGGTGTCGCCGCTCGCCAGCGTGCCCTGAAACAGGCTGTCACCGCCGCGTTCGTACACCTTCACCCACACATCCTCGCGCGCGGTCAACACCACTTCGCCATTGGCAGAAGGATCGGCAGCGGCGGCGACCGGTGGAGCAGCGGCAGCTGCCTGGGCCTGCGCGGTGGCGGCTTTTTCCTCCGCCTCCTGCTGCACCAGCAACGATTGCGGCCCGTCGCCCGCGCCGAAATACGTGCTGGCAAACGCGATGATCCCGATAATCAGCACCAGCGCGGCGAAACCCCCGAACCACGCAAGCCCGGCCGATGGCAGCTTTGCCGGGTCGCCCGGCTCCATACCCTGCCCGACCGAGGAATAGCGCGGACCCTTCGCTCCGATTTCATCGCGCACCTGATCGGCGATCACCCGTTCATCCAGCCCGACCGCGCGGGCATAGGTACGTGAAAATCCGATGGCATAGGTTCGCGCGGGCAATTCTTCGTAATGGCCCGCTTCGATCGTTTCGAGATGGCGGACAGGGATGCGCGTTTCCGCTGCGACATTATCCAGCGTCAGCCCTTTTTCCTCGCGCGCCAGACGCAGTCTTTCGCCTGCGCTGACGTGCAGGTCCGCCGTGTCGGAGGCGTCCTCGACAAGATCGTCGACAGTATTGGCGTTTTCGCTGTCCATTACCCGTTTGCGTCCCGGTGGGATGGTTAGTGTTTTGTTGTCCTATGCATACAAAGCGGGGAGTGCGCAATTAAGTCAAGGACTCACTCGGGCTTGCGCGGTTTATGTCGCTGCTTTGTCAGGAAAGTGCGCGTTAAGGATATTCCCGGCCTGATGCAGGCGCGACAAAAGCACATCGGCGAATCGGATCAATCGACTTCGATTTCGCGTTCGTGCGCCCATTGCGTGAGTGTGGTTCGCAGGTTGATGCCGGGGTCAGCCAGCCACCCTGTCATCGCAGGCTCCAGTTCTGTAAGGTCGACGCGGCGCACCAATTCCTTGATCGGGCCGACCGCGGCAGGCGTAATCGACAGGCGGCGAAACCCGATCCCCATCAGCGCCAGCGCCTCAAGCCTGCGACCGCCCATCTCCCCGCACACGCCCAGATCCACGCCGCTGCCCAGCGTGCCTTGCACCAGACGCCGCAGGAACCGGATGATCGCCGGGCTGAGCCAGTCGTAACGCTGCGCCAGTTTCGGATTGGCGCGATCCGCCGCAAACAGGAATTGCGTCAGATCGTTGGTCCCGACCGAAAGGAAGCTGAGTTTGGGCAGCAGCAGGTCAAGCATTTCGGCCAGCGCGGGCACTTCCAGCATCGCGCCGAAATGGATTTCCTTGGGCAGCACCGCTTTTTTTCCGCGCAAATACGCGAGCTGGTCATCGAACACAGCTTTTGATGCGTCGAACTCCCACGGTTCGGACACCATCGGGAACATGACGTAAAGCGAGCGGCCCGCCGAAGCCTCAAGCAAGGCGCGCGCCTGCACTTTCATCAGGCCCTCGCGTTCCAGCGCCAGCCGCAGCGCGCGCCATCCCATTGCGGGATTTTCATCCGCCTCGGAACTGGAAGACCCAAGATACGGCACGCTCTTGTCCCCGCCGATGTCGACCGTGCGAAAGATCACCGGCTTGTTCCCGGCAGCATCCAGCACATCGCGATAGAGCCGCGTCTGGCGTTCGCGCTGAGGGAAAGTGGCCGAGACAAGGAACTGGAATTCCGTCCGGAACAGGCCCACGCCGTCCGCGCCGGTCATCGCCAGCGCGCTCATATCGTCGCGCAGGCCCGCATTCATCATCACCTGAATGCGCGTGCCATCGCGGGTAAACGGCTCGACATCGCGCAGGCTCGCATAGCCCGCCTGGCGCTCGCGCGATTTGGCAAAGCGGGCGGTGAAAGCATCGGCCATCTGGGTACTGGGTCGCAGCGTCGCAATGCCCGCCGTCGCATCGAGCAGCACGGCATCGCCATCGCGCAAATTGCCACGGATCGCGCCCGCACGGCCCAGCACTGGCACGCCCATGGCGCGCGCAACGATAACAACGTGAGAGGTCAGCGATCCTTCTTCCAGGATGACGCCTTTCAGCCGCCGCCGGTCATATTCAAGCAGCTCCGCCGGGCCAAGGTTGCGCGCGATCAGGATGGTATCACGCGGCAGCGCCTGCGTCGCGGCAGTGCCGAGCTGGCCCGATACGATCCGGAGCAGGCGGTTGGCGAGATCTTCCAGATCGTGCATCCGGTCGGCCAGCAGCGGATCGTCGATCTCGCGCATCCGCATCCGGGTGTGCTGCTGCACCCGCTCGATCGCGGCCTCGGCGGTGAGGCCTGAATCGATCGCTTCGTTGATGCGCCGCGACCAGCCCTCGTCATAGGCGAACATCTTGTAGGTTTCGAGCACCTCGTCATGTTCGCCACTGCCGCCGAACTCGGCCTGCCCGGCAAGGCTGTCGATCTGTTCGCGCATCTTGTCGAACGCCCGATAGACGCGCTGGCGTTCGGCCTCGGTATCCTCTGCCATGACCTGCGTGATCTGAACGCGCGGCTGGTGATACACCGCCTGCCCCACGCCCAGCCCGTCCACCAAAGGAAGCCCGCTGACGGTTTGCGACGCGGTCTGGGCCTCGGTCAGGGCGCGGGCATCCTCCTCGTCGATCAATTCGGCGTTGGCGATCATCTCGCTCAGCACCATCGCCGTGGTTTGCAGCGCCTCGATCTCGATCTCTTCGTATCGACGCGGCTCCACATGCTGGACGCACAACACGCCCACCGCACGTTCGCGGTAGACAATCGGAACGCCGGCAAAGGAATGGAATTTTTCCTCGCCCGTTTCGGGGCGATACTGGAAATCGGGATGCGCCTTTGCCTGGGCCAGGTTCAGCGTCTCGACGTTGTCGGCAATCACGCCCGTCAACCCCTCGCCAATCGCCATGCGGGTCACATGGACCGCCGCCTTGTTGAGGCCGCGCGTCGCGAACAGTTCCAGCATCCCCTCACGCAGGAGATAGATCGAGCACACCTCGCTCGTCAGGCTTTCTCCGATGATATCGACGACCTGATCCAGCTTAGCCTGCGCACGCAGCCGCGAGGCCATGACCTCGTGCAGGCGGGTGAGGATCAGTCGGGCGGATGCAGCAGCGCTCATGAGAGCCTATTGCCTAGGCGCAAGCACACAATAAAGCAAAAGCTCCGATCCGTATGAAGACGCAAAGCGGTTGCCTCGCAAAACTGCATGTGTGGCAATGAAAAACCCGTGCGGGGCGCGCGTTGTCTTCCCGATGGGAGAAAGTGACGCGCCCGCATCTGGAAACCGCGGAATGCCGCAGTCAGTTTCGCCCGATTTCTTCCTTGAGAGCGAGCTTGCGTTTTTTGAGAAGCTGGATTGTCGCTGCATCGGGAACCGGTCGGTTCATCTCCTCGTGCAATTTGGCCTCGAGGGATGCGTGCTTGGACTGGAGTGCATGGATATGAGACGTGGTTGCTGTCGAAACTGCGGAATCGCCACGTGAAAAAGCCATAATCGTTCTCCTGTACGAGTTTGGGGGTTTGCCCCCGGAAGGCGACTCGGCACAAAGGCGGCCGGGCCGCAATCAGGATCAAACCACACACAGGCTGGCTTGCAAAGTGCTTCAAATGCTTAAAGCGATGCTACGGTCTGCACAGCCCGATGAATTGAAGCTGCCAAGCGCGATAAAATCGGTTAGGGGCCGGTGTGAACCTTTCGGGCCGCACGGCCGCCGACACTTGCACAGGGCTGCGAGACACCACGATGAACGATGCTGAACTTGAAAAGCGGCTGGAACTGCTGCGCTCAGAGCATCGCGATCTCGATGCGGCGATTGCGGCGCTGACGGAGGCGGGATCGACCGATCAATTGCAGATTGCCCGCCTGAAAAAGCGCAAATTGCGCTTGCGGGACCAGATTGCGATCATCGCCGATACGCTGCTGCCAGATATCATCGCCTGAAGGTATCACACCACCGGCACGTTAGGTCTGTGAGCTAACCCGCGCGAATTGTATCACGCAGGGACGATCCGCCAATTACAGCGGCATAGTTACCATGGCGCGCTGGCAGTTTGGGGCGCGCCAGCGTAGCACGATGGTCACCCACGCAGGCACCCAAACCCATGAACCGCACCACATCTTTGTCCCGCCCGATTATCGAGGCATTGTACACCGAGGCGCTTGTGCTTGCGGATGAGGTGCGCGGTGTGTTTGCCCATGGCGCGGCCGTTTCCAATGCGGTCCTGTCTGATCGCGGCATCGTCCGGCATGAAGACGCGATGACGCGGCTTGCGCTTTCGACCGAGGGGCTGAAGACCACCACGCGGATGATGCATATTCTCGCGTGGCTGCTGAACCAGCGGGCGTTTTTCTCGGGCGAGCTGAGCGAACAGCAGGTTCGCAAGCACGGCACCCTGCCAGCCGACCGACCTTCGGATGCGGGGCAATTGGCAAAGCTGGAGCCGGAGACACGCACGCTGATCGCGGAGACGGAGCAGCTGCACGGCCGGATCGCACGGCTGGACGCGGCATGGCGGCAAGATTTCGAGATGATATCGCCCGTGCGCGCATTCCAAGATCGCATCGGGCGCGAAATGGGCCGGATGTAGGGGTCACCCATTTGGTTGCCGTGCGCCCCCGCGAAGGCGGGGGCCTCTTCAGGTTAAGCACGAACCTATCACGGCTCCCGCCTTCGCGGGAGCGCACAACCTTTCGAGCTATCAGGCGGCGGCAAGCGCCTTTTTCCAGCGCGCCAGCCGCTCCTCGCGCGTCGCTGCATCCATCGCCGGGTCAAAGCGAGTGAGTTCGCCCCGCATCGCCTCTGCTGCGCTGGCGAGATCGGGATACAGCCCAGCGCCCGCCGCCGCCAGCATCGCAGCGCCCAGTGCGGTCGTTTCGACAAAGGCGGGACGTTCGACCGGGAAACCCAGCATATCCGCCAGATCCTGCGCCATCCAGTCATTGGCGGACATGCCTCCGTCGATCCGCAGCGTCTCCCAACGCGTGCCGTCAGCGGCAAAGGCGGCTGCGAGGTCGTGCGTCTGGTGCGCCATCGCCTCCAGCGCGGCGCGGGCCAGATGCGCCTTGCCGCTGGCAAAGCTCAGCCCACTGATGAGCCCGCGCGCTTCGGCGCGCCAGTGCGGTGCGCCCAGCCCGGCCAGCGCGGGCACGATCGTAACCCCGCCGCTGTCGGGGATAGATCGGGCCAGCGCCTCCGTTTCGCTTGCTACGCCGACAATGCCGAGAGAGTCGCGCAGCCATTGCACAAGACTGCCCGCGACGAAAACCGAACCCTCGATCGCGTAGGTGCGCTGCCCGTCCAACTGCGTCAGGACTGTTCCCAGCAGGCGGTGGGTTGAACGCGGGATGACGCTGCCCTGATTGGTCAGCACGAATGCGCCGGTGCCGTAAGTCGCCTTGGTCCCACCGGGGTTGAGGCACGCCTGACCGATGGTTGCGGCCTGTTGATCGCCAGCCAGCCCGGTGATCGGGATCGCGCTGCCGAACAGAGTCGCATCCGCCTCGCCCAGAGCGCCTGACATATCGGTGACATGCGGCAGGGCAGCAATCGGCACACCCAGGAGATCGCAAAGGTCCGGGTCGAACTGACCGCCCTCCAGATCGAGCAACAGCGTGCGGCTGGCATTGCTGGCGTCGGTTATATGCGTTTTGCCGCCGGTCAGCTTGTACACCAGCCAGCTTTCCACCGTGCCGAACGCCAGCGTGCCCGCATCCGCCGCCGCGCGCACGGCTGGCACATTGTCCAGCATCCAGCGCATTTTCGTGCCGGAGAAATATGGATCGAGCAGCAGGCCGGTGCGACGTTGCACCTCCGCCTCGTGCCCCGCCTCGCGCATGGCAGAGCACAGCGGCTCGGTTCGCCTGTCCTGCCATACGATTGCGCGCGTCAGCGGCTCTCCGGTGATCTTGTCCCACGCCACCACCGTTTCGCGCTGGTTGGTGATGCCGATACCCGCGATCATCGCCGCGCCGCCTGCCCGGGGGATGACATCGGCGGCGCAGGACAGGGTCTTTACCCAGATTTCCTCCGCGTCGTGCTCCACCCAGCCGGCCTCAGGATAGTGCTGCGTCAGTTCAGCCTGCGCGCTGGCGACTAGCACACCGTCGCTGGCAAACAGCATCGCGCGGGTGGAAGTGGTGCCTTCGTCCAGGACGAGGATATAGTCGGCCATCGGGTTCCCCAATTCTCTTGGCCCGTGACATGCCGCACGAGCGCCCCCATATGCAAGTCTATGGCAGGATTACCCCCCAAACCGTGGCCCACCGGCACGGCAGAGCAGCTAGAACCGCTGGTGCGGCGCGTGCTTGCGCCCAACCCATCGCCCTACACCTACACCGGCACGCAGACCTATGTGGTTGGGCCTGCCGACGGGCCTGATTGCGCGGTGATCGATCCGGGCCCAAACGATCCAGCGCATATTGAAGCGATCCTGAGCGCGGTCGGCGATGCTACCATCGCCGCAATAATGTGCACCCACACGCACCGTGACCACTCGCCCGCCGCCGCGCCGCTGGCTGCGCAAACGGGCGCGCCAATCGTCGGCTGCGCGCCGCTGGTGCTCAAGACCGATTTGCCCCGCGCGGATGAGGCGTTCGACACGACCTACGCACCCGACCGCGTGATGGAGGACGGCGAGCAGATGCGCGGCACCGGCTGGACGCTGACTGCAATTGCCACCCCCGGCCACACATCCAACCATTTGTGCTTCGCGCTGGAAGAAAGCGGCGCGTTGTTCACCGGCGATCATGTGATGGGCTGGTCCACCAGTGTCGTTATCCCGCCCGATGGCGACATGGGCGATTACATGGCAAGCCTTGAAAAGCTGTTGGCGCGCGAGGACACGGTGTATCACTCTGCCCACGGCGCGGCGATCACGAAACCGCGCCAATTGGTGCGCGGCATGATCGGGCACCGCCGCCAGCGCGAAAACCAGATATTGCGCCTGATGGCAGAGCGTGCGCGGCCCGTCCCCGACTTTATCCCGGCAATGTACAAAGGGCTGGACGAACGCCTGATCCCGGCTGCCGAGATGAGCGTGACCGCGCATCTCATCGATCTGGAACGGCGCGGTCTGGCCCATAAAGAAGGAACAGTATGGCAAGCGATCTGAAACCGGCAGGGGGGCGACTGCCCGATGGCATAGGGCGGCCGCGCAATACGTCCGTGATCGAGCCCGGCTTTGTCGATGTGCGCGACGAAGGCTCGCTCTCCGCCCGCAGTGAACGCTGGTTGCTGGCACTGGTCGCCGCGCTTGCCGTTGCCGCGCTGTTCCTTGGCTGGCGCGCCTATATCTACGAGGAGGAAGGCGATCCGGTGGCCAGCGCCATGCTCGCCTTTGAAAAGCAGAACTCGCTCGTGGTGTTCGCCAGCCGGTTCGAAGTGGTTGCCGAAAGTGAATACGAACAGAAGGTTGGCCCGGTTGTGGTGCGCCGCGTGCGGCAGGCGGCGATCATCCCGGCCAGCATCGACTATCGGCTGGACCTGTCGGGCATGGAGCCAAGCGATTTCGCGTGGGATGAAACCGCGTCCACCCTCACCGTCACGCTGCCCACCCTGCGAACCTCGCGCCCCAACCTCGATGAAGGCAAGGCGCGGATCTTTACCGAGGGGCTGTTGAACACGGGCGGATCGCAGCAATTGCTGTCGGAGCGAAACTCGGAAATCGCTGAGGAAAAGGCGCAGGCTTTTGCGAAGAATGACGAGATCCTGACCCTTGCGCGAAATTCGGCGAAGGATGCAGTCCGCCAGAACCTTGCCGTGCCATTGCAAGTGGCCGGATTTGAAAATGCGCAGGTCGTGGTGCGTTTCGAGGGCGAATAAAGAACTTCCCGGCGCAAGCGCGATTGACCCCGGATCCGGGTAAAAACATAATGCCACCCGAATAAAGGGTCGCGACATGTTTGGAGGATTCGTGTCATGGCCACCATTCCCGACGCACGCCCCGCTCTAGTCGAAGGCACGCGCTTTTTCACCGTAATGGCGTTTTTGATGGCAGCGATCATCGTTGCCGGGTTCACATTCAACCTCGCCATGGGACGATCGAACTTTTCACTCCCCCTTGCGTACCACGTCCACGGCATGATCTTCATGGGCTGGGTGGCGCTGTTCCTGTTTCAGCACGTAACCGTCGCCAGCGGAAATCGCGCGCTTCATGCCAGCGTCGGCAAACTCGCCTATGTCTGGGTTCCCCTAATGGTTGCTGCCGGGTGCACGATCATCGTCGTCTCCGCGCAGCGTAGTGGGGGGCCGTTCTTCTTTGCACAGAATGAATTCTTCATCAGCAATCTTGCCGCGCTGCTGACCTTTGGCGGACTGGCGCTGTGGGCGCTGCGCCAGCGGCGCTATAGTGGTTGGCACCGGCGGCTCATGCTCGTCGCGATGAGCGTGCTGACCGGGCCGGGTCTTGGCCGATTGCTGCCCCTGCCACTTATGATCCCGTATTCGTGGACCGTTGCTGTTTCAGTCACTTTCATATTCCCGGTGATCGGGATGATCGCCGACAAGCGCAGCATGGACCGGGTTCATCCTGCCTATTGGTGGGGCCTTGGGATTGACGCGGGCGTATTCGCACTGTCGATGGCGCTGGCCTATTCCCCGATAGGCTACGCCATCACCGAATGGGTGATCGCAGGCACGCCGGGGGCGCAGCGACCGATGGAGGCATTTCTGCCCCCCGGCTTCCAGATGTGAGTGCACGGGTTTTTGAACCGGGGCACACACTTTGGGATTTTGCTCGAAAAATGGGTATCCATCGTTATATCGCTCGAAACGAACAAGCGCAGGATCACCAATGAGCATTACGACCAAAATTCCGAGCGGCACCGATCTGCTGGAAGAAATCATCCGCCTGCGCAAAGAGCGCAATGCGGTGATCCTCGCGCATTATTACCAGACCCCCGATATTCAGGACATTGCCGATTTCGTCGGAGATTCGCTGGAGCTTTCGCGCAAGGCAGCGGAAACCGATGCCGATGTGATCGCGTTTTGCGGGGTCAAGTTCATGGCCGATACCGCCAAGATCCTCAGTCCGCAGAAGACCGTGATCCTGCCCGATATGGACGCGGGGTGCTCGCTTGAGGATTCCTGCCCGCCCGACAAATTCCGCGCCTTTCGCGAGGCACATCCCGATCACATCGCGCTGACCTATATCAATTGCTCGACCGAGGTGAAGGCTCTCTCGGACATCATCGTCACCTCCTCCAGCGCGGAGACAATCCTCGACCAGATTCCGCGCGATCAGAAGATTATCTTTGGCCCCGATCGCCACCTTGGCGGCTGGCTGTCGCGAAAGTTCGACCGCGAAATGCTGCTGTGGCCGGGCGTGTGCATCGTCCATGAGGCGTTTTCGGAAACCGAGTTGCTCAAGCTGAAAGAGCAATATCCCGATGCGCCGGTTGCCGCGCACCCCGAATGCCCGCCCGCGATTATCGACCACGCCGATCACGTCGGCTCGACCAGCTCGATCCTGACCTTCGCCAAGAATTTCGAGGGCGACACGCTGATCGTCGCGACAGAGCCGCACATCATGCATCAGATGGAAAAGGCGCTGCCCGAAAAAACCTTCATTGGCGCACCGGGGGCGGACGGAAATTGCAACTGCAACATCTGCCCGTACATGGCGCTCAACACCATGGAAAAGCTCTACACCGCGCTGCGCGACCTGACCCCGCAGATCGAGATCGAGGAGAGCATCCGTCTGAAAGCCAAGCGCAGCCTTGATCGGATGCTGGAAATGGCCGGTGGAACAGTCGGCCTGGGCGATCTGGGCAAGGTGCCTTTCAGCGGTGATTAAAGGCGCGATGACTGACGCCAGATTCCTTTCCCGCCCTGGCGTTTGCTGATGCAGGTCACAGCCAAGTTCAAGTTCCTGTGGGCACGCCTGCACGCGAATTACTGGTTTTTCCCTGCACTGTTCGTAATCATGGCTGCTGTGCTTGCGGTCAGCACGGTTGCGCTCGACCGCAGCGGGGTGGCCGACGCGCTTAATAATCAAGGCTGGCTGGTGCCGGTTCGGCCAAATGGCGCTTCCGATATTCTGACCGTCATGGCAGGGTCCATGATCGGGGTTGCATCGACGGTTTTTTCAATCACGATCGTCGCGGTATCCTATGCCAGTGGCACGTATGGCCCGCGCCTGCTGACCAATTTCCTTGAGGACCGGGGCAATCAGTTAAGCCTTGCGACCTTCATCGGCAGTTTCGTCTATGCGCTGATCGTGCTGCGCAGCGTGCGCGCCGAAAGCGAAACGCCCAGTCCCGGCTCCTCCGGCGAAGCGGTGGGAAATCTGCCCGGTTTCGCGCCGCAATTGTCGCTGCTGGTGGCGTATATCCTGATGGGAATCTGCGTGGGCGTGCTCGTCTATTTCCTCAACCACGTGCCAACCTCGATCCGGATCAACTCGGTTTTGCAGGGCATCGGCAAACGCCTGCTAAAACTGATCGAGAACACGTATCCAAACGAGGAAAGCTATGCCGACATGCGTGCGCCGGTCGGCGGCGAGCCACTGCTGGCGCAGGCCACAGGCTATGTTCAATTGATCGATTTTGTGAACCTCGCCGCCAGTGCGCGCAAACACGGCGCGATTGTTACTTTGCGTGTGCGAACAGGCGATTTTGTGCATCCCGGTTTAGCGCTTGCCGATATTTCGGGATGCGATGTGGAAAAGCTGACTGATCCGGTGCGCGATCACCTGACGATCGGTGCGATGCGCACCCCTGATCAAGACCCGCAATTCCTGATCGATGAGCTTGTGGAGATCGGTTTGCGGGCGTTGTCGCCCGGTATCAACGATCCGTTTACCGCCGTCACCGCGTTGCACTGGCTGGGCGCAGCCACAGCGCAACTGGGCCGGCGCGATCTGCGCAAGGATGTGTTCGAAGCCGATGCGCCCGATTATCCTGTCATTCCGCGCGCGGACGATTTCGATCACTATCTGCGCCGTGGCTTCGGGTCCATGCGCAGCGCGGTTGCCGCCAGCCCCGTGGCCGCGCTGGTAATGTTCGATGTGTTGCTGAGCGCCGCCCTGCCGCTGGACGATCAGGTCCGGCGAACATGTCTGCGCACTCAGGCCCGGCTGCTGATAGAGCAGGTACGCTGCGAATTGTGCGGCCCTGATCTCGACATGGTCGAAGCCCGCTTTGCCAAAGTCGATCCGCAGTTCTACGATTAACCCTCGGGCGCAGCCATGCCCGGCCCGGCGGCAGTCCCGGCGGCAGTGCGGTTCTGGCCAGCGCGCGCCACCACCAGAGCCGCGCCCACCAGCACCATTCCGGCGATGTCCAGCGCGCTCAGCACCTCTCCGAATGCGGCATACCCGACCATCGCCGCCACCGCAGGCTGTGTCAGCAGCGCCAGCCCGATAATCAGCGGCGAGAAATGTGCCAGCGCATAGACCAGCAGGCCCTGCCCGATCAGCTGGCTGACGATGAACAGGCCCACCACCGGCGTCCAGTCGGTCGGCCACACCGGTTCACCCAGAACCAGCGCCAACGCCAGCAACACCGGGCAGGCGAACACGCTGACCCAGACCAGCAGGCTCCACGATCCGAACCGCGCCCGCTCCTTTTGCAATGCCAGCAGGTACACCGCATACAGCAGCCCTGCGGCGAGGCAGAACAGATCGCCGACCAGCGTTGCGGTGGAGATTTCAAGACTGCTTCCCATCAGGATCGCCGCCCCGCCCAGCGCAAAGGCAATGGCCAGCCATTCGAGCCCGCGCGGCAGCATCCGTCCCGCGATAAAGGCCCAGAACAGCAGCACCAGCGAACCGGCATTGCCGAACAATGTCGCATTGCCCAGCCGCGTCAGGCCGATGCCGACATGCCAGCTGGCCAGATCCAGCGCAAAGGTGACTGCGCCCAGCGCCACCATCGCCAGCGTCGCTGCGCCCATCCCGCCCAGCCGCTGTCCGCTGGCCCGCGCGAACACGACGAGAAACGGCAGCGCCAGAAACAACCGCCAGAATGCCGCGCTGACCGGGCCGGTATCCGCCAGCCGCACGAACCACGGACCCAGCGCCAGCGCGACATTGCCTCCCAATAGCGCCGCCAGCAGCAGCGCGCCGCGCCAGTCGAACAGCTTTGCTTGGCGGCCTGCACTATTTTCCATGCTTGCGCCCTAGCCCGCTCTTCCCCAAGTGGATAGCCAACAAGTGAACAGCCAATTTCGAACGCAACACGAGGAATTCCCCACATGCACGAAGCCTTATTCCAGCCGCTCAAAATGGGCGCGCTGACTGCCAGAAACCGCATCTTCATGGCCCCGCTCACGCGTGGGCGCGCCGCTGAACCGATGTTCGTGCCCAACGCCCTGATGGGCACCTATTACCGCCAGCGCGCAGGCGCGGGGATGATTTTGACCGAAGCGACCGGCATCAGCCGCGAAGGGCTTGGCTGGCCCAGCGCGCCGGGCATCTGGTCGGATGAGCAGGTCGAGGCGTGGAAGCCGATTGTGAAAGGCGTGCAGGACGACGGAGGCCTGATCGTCATGCAGCTGTGGCACATGGGGCGGATCGTCCATCCGGTGTTCCTTGACGGGCAGCCGCCGGTTTCGGCGAGCGCCACGACTGCCCCCGGCGAAGCGCACACGCCTACTGGCAAGCAGCCTTACGTCGAAGCGCGCGCAATGACGCATGAGGATATCGCGCGCACCATCGCCGATTACCGCCACGCGGCTGATAACGCGAAGAAAGCAGGGTTTGACGGGGTGCAATTGCACGGCGCGAACGGCTATCTGGTGGACCAGTTCCTGCGCGATAAGACCAATCTGCGCACCGACGAATATGGCGGCAGCCCGGAAAACCGCACGCGCTTCATGCGCGAAGTGCTCGAAGCGCTGATCGATGTCTGGGGCGTGGACCGCGTCGGCATCCGCCTGTCGCCCAATGGCGATTCGCAAGGGACGGATGACAGCAATCCCGCCGCCACTTTCGGCGCAGCGGCGCGTGTTTGTGAGGAATTGGGCCTCGCTTTCGTCGAATTGCGCGAGCCTGGACCCAACGGCACGTTTGGCAGCACCGAGGTGCCCAAGCAAAGCCCGATGATCCGCGAGATCTACTCAGGTCCGCTGATCCTCAATTCCGATTACAGCGCGCAGGAAGCCGACGATGACGTGTCGAGCGGGAAGTGCGATGCGGTCAGCTTTGGCCGGCCCTATATCTCCAACCCCGATCTGGAAAAACGGATTGCAGCGGGCGCACACTTCAACCCGAACAAGGATGTGCCCAAAAGCTGGTATTTCCCGATCCCGGAAGGGTATGTGGACTACCCGACGCTGGAGGAAGAACACGCCGACGCATAGGCGCCGGGGTCTGATCAGGCCGGGGGCGCGGCAATTACCGCGCTGTGCCCTCGGCCTCGGTTGTTTCGGCTGGCGCTGCATCGGCGGAGGTTTCGCTCTCTGCAGTGTCATCGCTGCCCGCTTCGGCGTCATCGTCCCCGGAAGTATCGTCCCCTGCCGTGCCGCCATCTTCCGGGGCGATTTTGGCCGGCGGCGCTTGCGAACGCAGCGTGTCGAGCGGCAGCATATCGTCGCTGATCGTACCGCCCAGCACTTCGCCCGCGGCCTTGCCGCCCTGCGCGACCGTCTGATCGCCGCGTGCAGCCTCATCCCCGCAGGCCGAAAGCGCCAGCGCGCCCGCTATCACCAGTCCCGTCACTAATCGCATGAATTGCGTCCCGCCATGTCCAGCGCCTGAAAAAAACCGGGCGCGTGCGCGCACAGCGCCGCATCCCATTGAGCCGTGCTGACCCGCTTGCCAAGCCGCGCGAGGCTCGTCACGCCGAATTCGTCTATACCGCACGGCACGATGCCGCCAAAATGCGACAGGTCCGGATCGAGATTGACCGAGAACCCATGCATCGTCACCCAGCGGCGCACACGCACTCCGATAGCGCCGATCTTTGCCTCGCGCCCATCAATGTCCTGCGTCCAGATGCCGACGCGCCCCTGTGCGCGCCACGCCTCCACCCCGAAATCGGCCAGTGTCGCAATCACCCAGCCTTCGATAGCATGGACGAAACAGCGCACATCCTTGCCGCGTCGGTTCAGGTCCAGCATCAGATAGGCCACACGCTGGCCCGGCCCGTGATAGGTGTAGCGCCCGCCGCGCCCGGCCTCGATCACTTCAAAGCGCGGATCGACCAGTTCGGCGGGGTCGGCGCTGGTTCCCGCGGTGTAGACCGGCGGATGTTCCAGCAGCCATATCTGTTCTGTCGCCTCGCCCGCGGCGATAGCGGTATTCACCGCCTGCATCGCTTCCAGCGCGCCTGCATAGGGTACCAGATCGGCGTGGCTGATCCACTCCACACCGTGGGTGTCTGCATGTTTTGCGGGCGCATTGCTTGCCATGCAGCGTGGGTGGGGGCATTGGCGTGGCAGATCAAGAGCCAAGGCGCATCAGGGGTCGCTATTTTGCCAGAACAAACGCCACAACACACCGCATCAAGGCTGGATATGAACGCGGCGTGGGCGCGCGGCACGGTGCTGCTGCGCGAAAACATGCAATTGTTGGGGCTGATCGCTGGGGTGTTCATCCTTTTGCCGAGCACGTTGATCACATTCGCACTGCCCGAAAGCTCCGCTATGGAAGGGCCGATGACGGTCCTGCTCGATCCTGCCGCCAGCGAAGCGGGCCGCCTGCGCGCGAGCGAGGCGTTGGGCACCCTCCTTGCCCCGTTCATCGCGTGGATGGGGGCCGTGACGGTAATCCAGCATATCGGATACGGCGCGATGATGGCGCTGATTGGGCGCGCGCGTCCGACCGTTGGTCAGGCAATCGTGAGCGGGCTGAAGGCGATTGTGCCAGTGATTGCCGCGCTGATCGTGTTCTTCATCGCGGTCTGGGCAGTTCTGATGTTGGTGCAGGTGGCGTTGCTGCCTTTGGGACCGGCGGCTTCGGCATTGCTTGGGTCGGTCATCGGCATCACAATTTCGTTGTTCCTGACCGCACGGCTTTCGCTCACACTGCCCGCGATGGTGCTGGAACGGCAATTCAACCCGCTGAAAGCGCTGGTGCGATCGTGGCGGCTGACGGCGCGCGGACGTGGCAATGTGTTCGGGTTCTGGATGCTGTTGATCGTGGCCTATGCGGTGATCCTGATTCTGGTGAGCGCGATTTCCGGTGTTCTCGCAGCGATTGCTGGCGATACGACCGGCGGCACGCTGATCGTCGGGCTGATTGGCGGATTATATGCGATGGCATGGGGGATGCTGATTTCGGCGCTGGCGGTCGCAATGTTTCAGCAACTGGCCGGGCCGGACACCGCAGAAATCGCCGCGGAATTCGGCTGATCGCGCAGGAATGATTGAAGACGCGCGCGCTCTGGCCTAGCGCATTGTGCATGGCCGAAGCTGACATCACTCCTGCGCCCGGCGCCGTGGCGGCCAAGCCGATTTCGAACGGGCGCATGGCGCTGCTGTTTACCGTCATGCTGGTGACGGCAGCGGGCAACACGGCGATGCAATCGGTGATGCCGTCCATCGGCACCGCGCTGAAGGTCAACGATGTGTGGATCAGCCTCGCCTACAGCTGGTCGGCGCTGCTGTGGGTTATCTGCGCGCCGATCTGGGCGCGGCGATCCGACCGGCGCGGGCGTAAGGCGATGATGGCGCTGGGTCTGGTGGGGTTCGTGACATCCATGGCGCTGTGCGGGATCGTGCTGTGGGCTGGCCTTAACGGCTGGCTTACCGCGATGGGTGCGCTCATCGCCTTTGCCGCCGCGCGCAGCCTTTATGGTGGATTTGGCAGCGCCGCGCCGCCCGCGGTGCAGGCCTATGTTGCATCGCGCACACCGCGCTCGCAGCGCACACAGGCGCTATCGCTGATCGCATCCAGCTTTGGTCTGGGAACGGTAATTGGCCCGGCGCTCGCTCCGTTGATGGTTCTGCCGTTTCTGGGGCTGGGGCTGACGGGGCCATTCATCTGCTTTGCGCTGCTGGGTCTGGGCGCGCTGATTGTTCTCCGCTGGCGGCTTCCCAATGACGAACCGCAATACGCTGCGCGCGGACAGGTGCATCACGCCCCCTATGCCAACGGATCGGGCGGCGCGCCTGACGAAACTGCCTCTGACGCAGAGGACGATGATGAGGAAGGGCCCTCCGGACCGCCCGGTGCCAATCTGCGCTGGTTTGAGCCGCGCCTGAGGCCGTGGGTAATCGCCGGGCTAGTGGGCGGCCATGCGCAGGCGATGATCCTGGGCATATCGGGTTTTCTGGTGCTGGACCGTCTGGGACTGCGCGAGACCCCGGCAGAGGGCGCGGGGCCGGTCGGTCTGGTGCTTATGAGCGGCGCGATTGCCACGCTACTGGCGCAATGGGGGCTGATCCCGCGTTTCGATCTGGGGCCGCGCGCCGCCACTTTGTCGGGCATTCTGGTGGCCGCGTTAGGCACCGCATTGCTTGGCGCAGCAGGCGATCTGCACACTATCGCACTGGGCTATGCCATCGCCAGCCTGGGGTTTGGCCTGTTTCGCCCCGGGACTACGGCTGGCACGTCGCTCGCTGTCAGCAGGGCGGAACAGGGGCAGGCATCGGGTATCGTCGCCAGCGTCGCAGGGGCCAGCTTCATCTACGCACCGGCGCTGGGTGTGTGGCTGTATAACACCGATGGCTGGTTGGCGTTCGGTCTGATTATCATGCTGTGCCTTTCGGTCGCGCTGTTCGGCTGGCGCGGTTTACAAGCCGATGCCGTGCTGGCCGCAGACCTCGACTAAAGGATCGTCAGCACACGGTCTTGCGGTCTGCACAGGGCCACGCCCTTCTCCGTTTCGACCAGCGGGCGTTCGATCAGGATCGGGTCGGAAACCATCGCATCCAGCACCGCGTCCGCATCGGCATCGGGCAGCCCGCGCTCCTGCGCATCGGTGCCGCGCAACCGTAAACCTTGCTGCGGAGTGAGCCCGGCATCGGCGTAAAGCTGCGCGAGTTTTTCGCGAGTCGGCGGCGTTTCGAGATATTCCACCACTGTCAGATCGACCGTGGAAAGGTTCTGCAGAATCGCCAACGTCTTGCGCGAGGTGCCGCAATTTGGGTTATGCCAAATGGTTGCTTTCATACGCTTTTTCTCCGCTTGTGACGAAGTTGAATCATAAGCGCCGGCGGATAAAATGGCCATACTGAAAGATTTTGCGAATTATTCGCAAAAAGGCTGTTGCGCTTGCGAACAATTTTCAATAGCGGTCTTTCCGAGACGGAAGGAACCCCATGATTACCACCCTGACTCGTGCCGGCTTGTTGCTGGGCTGCGCCGCGATTGCTTTTCCTGCAGCGGCCGAAAACACCGCTGAATCCGCCGAAACCCGCGCGGTCGAAAGTGCCGCACAGCCAGACAGTCTGGGGATGCCTCCCGGCCCGCTCATGGATATGGCGGAGGGATCCATCGTGGTTCTGGGCGATGTCCTGTATTCCAACGAAATCAACGCGGTAAAAACACCAACCCCGATCATCGACGTGCCGCAATCGGTGTCCATCACCACCGCCGACCAGATCGTGCGTCAGGGTTTTGACAGCATCGGCGATATTGTCGCCTACACCCCCGGCGTCACCAATTCGCAGGGCGAAGGGCACCGCGATGCCGTGGTCTTCCGGGGCGTGCGATCGACCGCCGATTTCTTCGTCGATGGGGTGCGCGATGATGTGGAATACTATCGCGGGCTGTACAATCTGGAGCAGGTCGAAATCCTGCGCGGACCCAACGCGCTGCTGTTCGGGCGCGGCGGCACGGGCGGTATCGTCAATCGCGTGACTAAAAAGGGCGTCGTCGGCGATCAGTTCGTCGGATACCGCGCCAGCGTGGACACCTTCGGCGCGTTCGATATCTGGGCCGATGTCAACCTCGCCACCAGCGAGAACAGCGCGCTGCGGATCAACGCCGCATACGAAAACCTCAACAATCACCGCGACTTCTTCGATGGTGAGCAGATCAGCATCAACCCGACATTCCGCGCAGAAATCGGCGCTGCGACGACAGTCGACCTGTCGTATGAATTCGTCGACCACAAACGCTTTATCGACCGCGGCATTCCGGCAGGCAGCGATGGCCGCCCGCAGCGCGAATTGCAGGACATCACGTTTGGCGATCGGCAAGACAACTTCACCACGTTTCAGGCACACGTTCTGCGCGCCAGCGTCCAGCACAATTTTGCAGACAATGTGAAAGGCAACTTCACCGCGTCATACGGCGATTACGACAAGGTCTATTCCAACTTCTTCCCGGTCGGTTTCAACGAGGCGACCAATGTTGTCGCGATTGATGGCTATGTCGACACGACGCAGCGCGAAAACCTGTTCCTGTCGGGCAATCTCATCGGTGAATTCGACACCGGAAGCATTGGCCACACGCTGATCGTGGGCGGTGAGTATATCGATACCACGAACAACAATGACCGGTTCAATGTCGTGTTCGACACGGCTGCTGCCGATGGTCGCCGCGCCGATGTCGAATTCTTTTCCGCCACCCGCCCGCTGGCGCTGCGCGGAAGGGTTGGTACTCTGGCGGACGGGCGCACCACCACAGCGACCTTCTCCGCGCTGAATGACGACACGCAGGCCGATCTTGCGGTGTTCTCGGCCTATATTCAGGACGAGGTGCGCGTGACGGACTGGCTGCGGCTGGTGCTGGGCGCACGGTTTGACCGGTTCGAGATCGACGCGCTCGATCAGCGTAACGGTACCACCCGCACTCGCACCGATGAGGAAGTCACCCCGCGTCTGGGCGTGATCCTGAAGCCGCAGGACAACATCTCGATCTACGGCAGCTATTCGGAAAGCTTCCTGCCGCGTTCGGGCGATCAGTTTGCAGATATCAACCCTCCCGCCGATGCGCTGGCTCCCGACACCTACTCAAACCTTGAACTGGGCATCAAGTGGGACATCCGCCCCGGCCTCGCCCTTACCGCTGCCGCGTTCGAGATTGAGCAATCATCGCCGCAGGTGTCGGACAGTGACCCCGGGACGCTGGATGTGGTCGATTCGACCATTCAGGGTTTTGAGCTGCAATTGCAGGGGCAAATCACCGATTGGTGGTTCATGAATGCCGGCTACAGCTATCTTGATGGGGAACAGGTGAACCGCACCGGCCCCACGGGCCTGCGGCTGCGCGAATTGCCCGAACACATGTTCTCGATCTGGAACAACTTCCAGTTGACGGAGCAATTTGGGATTGGCGCGGGGGTGACCGCGCAGGATGACAGTTTTGCCGATAACGGCAACAACGTCACCCTGCCCGCCTATGCGCGGGTGGACCTCGCCGCGTTCTATGACGTGTCGGAAAATCTCCGCCTTCAGGTGAACGTCGAAAACCTGTTCGATGAATTGTATTTTCCCACCGCCCATTCCGCGAACGAGCTGACGGTTGCTCCGCCGCTGAATGCGCGCTTCACCATTACGGGGCGGTTCTAGGGCGTCATTCCTCAGGCGCCTCTGCTGGTTCGGGGGTGCGCAGCGCAGGCACGCGGGCGGCGGCATCGGCAGTGCTGATGCCGGGTGCGGGCGCGGCGCTGATGCTTTCGCGGCGCTGCGTTACGCGGCCCGCCTGTTCGATTGCGGTGATGAGCCGGGGGTAGACCCCGCAGCGGCACAGATTGGGCACCGCAGCCTCTATCTCCGCGCGGGTGGGCGCCGGGTTGCGATCTATCAGCGCAGCGGCGGAAATCACCATGCCCGGCGTGCAATATCCGCACTGGATCGCCTGCTGCGCGACCATCGCCTGTTGCACCGGATGCGAACGATCGCGGCTCAGCCCTTCGATGGTGGTTATGAACCGACCCTCAGCCTCGGCCAGAGTAATCTGGCACGATCGCAGCGCAACCCCATCGACCAGCACCATGCACGCACCCACGCAATCGCCGCCGCCGCAGCTTTTGGTGCCGGTGAGGTTCGCCGCCTCTCGCAAGGCGTAGAGCAGCGGCATTCGCGGATCGAGATCGAACTCGACCGGGCGGTCATTGACTGTCATGCGCGACATCGGCGCACCTTATCGGTTGAAAATGGCCGCTTCAGCTGCGCCAGCTATCGTCGATCTTGCTGACACGGCGTTTCCACGCTTCGAAATCGAACACGCCCGCCCCGCCCTGCGACTGCATGACGGAGATATCGCGCTGGTGCACATCGACCACTTCCTGCGGGACAAGCGCGGGATCGCCCATGCCCAGCGTCGCGACCTGGATTTCGCACGCGCGCTGCAACGCCCACATCTTCACAAACATGCCGGGGATCGTCTTGTCCATCACCACGGGGCCGTGATTGCGCAGCATGAGGATCGATTTGCTGCCGAGGTTTTCGACCAGCCGCTCGCCCTCTTCGCTGCGCACGGTCACGCCTTCGAAATCGTGATAGCCGATCTGACCCTGAAAATTGCAGGCGTAGAAATTGGTCGGCATGAGCCCTTGTTTGTGACTGCACACCGCCATCGTCGCAGTTGTGTGTACGTGGCATATGGCGTGCGCGCGCTCGCCCAGGTGTTTGTGGAAATAGGCGTGCTGAGTGAAGCCCGCCTTGTTCACCATGTATTGCGACTGGCCGACATTGTTGCCTTCCACGTCGATCTTCACCAGATTGCTGGCGGTCACTTCATCATACAGCAGGCCGAACGGGTTGATGAGGAACGTGTCATCTTCCCCCGGCACCTTTACCGAGATGTGGTTGTAGATCGATTCCGCCCAGCCAAGGTGATCGAAAATGCGATAGCACGCCGCCAGATCGAGGCGCGCCTGCCATTCTTCCTTGCTGCATTCGATTGCGGGTTTGAGCTGGGTCGCCATGATCCTGTCCGTTCTGTCCGTATCCCTGATAGATATCGAGTATCGCACGGGATGGGGCGCGGTTTCAAGCGTTCCTGCGCAATTGCTTTGCGCAGCAGCCGGCCAGCGGTTAGGCGCAGGCCTTCATGAACGATGAAACCTCTTCAGACAACGCATCCTCCGTCGCCAAGCTCACAACCGGACCGATTACCCGGCACCTGATCGAACAGACCCTGCCCGGCATTGTCGGGGTTGCGGCGATAATGTCCATCGGCCTGGTCGATGCCTATTTCATCGGCAAACTGGGCAGCCAGGAACTGGCGGCGATCTCCTTCATCTTCCCCATATCAGTCGCACTGTCATCGCTGGGTGTTGGCGTCATGGTGGGGATCAATTCCATCGTCAGCCGCGCGCTGGGCGAAGGGGACCGGGAAAAAGCGGCGCGTCGCGCAAATTTTGGCATCGTGTTCGCCGCGGCAACCGGAATCGCGTTGGCGCTGGTGCTTTATCTGGTGCTCGATCCGCTGTTCGCGCTGATGAATGCCAGCGACGATGTGCTGCCGCTAATCCGCGTTTACATGGTTCCCTATGCCTGCAGTTTCCCGCTGCTGCTGGTCATCATGGGGATGAGCGGCGTGCTGCGCGCGCAAGGAGAGGCGCGCAAGGCGAGCTATATCAACATATCCTATGCCGCCGCGAACTGGATACTCGACCCGATTCTGATCACCGGTGCCTTCGGGTTTGAGGGGCTCGGCATTGTCGGTGCGGCCTATGCCACGGGCGCGGGCTGGGCGATTGGTGTAATCGTCGCGCTGCGGCTGGTGCGCGGCACCGACATCACGATTGACCCGCGCCTGCTCAAACGCGGCCACCTGCTCGATCCAGCCGCCGCCATCCTGAAAGTGGCCGGGCCAGCCGCCTTTTCCAACGCGATCAACCCCATCGGCCTGTCGATCCTGACCGCGCTGATCGCGGCAGAGGGTCAGGATGCGGTCGCGGGCTTTGGTGCGGCGGGACGATTGCAGAGCTTCGCCACTGTCCCATTGCTGGCGCTGTCCGGCTCCATCGGCGCGATCGTCGGACAGAACTGGGGGGCGCAAGAATACGGGCGCGCACGCGACGCCGCGATCTGGGCTGGCGGGTTCTGCATCGCGTGGGGTTTGGCAACCGCAATCGTGCTGTTTGCCGCGGGCGAATGGTTTGCCGGATTCTTCACCCAAGACCCCGAGGTGGTGAAGGAGTTTGCCCTCTATCTCAGCATTGCAGCATGGGGATATGCCGGGTTTGGCCTGTTGATCGTGGCCAATGGTATTCTGAACTCGGTGGATAAGGCGGCGTTTGCGCTCGGCCAGTCGATGGCGCGTGTGTTCCTGGTGATGCTGCCATTTTCGTGGGTGTTTCTGGGGCCATGGGGATCATCGGCGATCTATGGCGCGGAACTGGCCGCGAACATCTTTGGCGCAGGCACGGGGGTCGCGCTGGTTTGGTGGGTGATGGGCCGCCGGATCGCGCGCGCCGCATCCGCCTGATCCCTCACGCGGCGCTAGGTCTTCGTTAACCAACAGTCTGCATAGAAGTCCCTCGTAAACCAAGGGGGCGATCTGGCCATGGACGACCTGCTGGCGGACTTCGTCGCAGAAACACGCGAGATGCTTGAGGCGAGTACGGGCGCAATTGTCGCCTGGGAAGCCGACCCGGCCGACCGCTCGCGCCTTGATGCGATCTTTCGCTTTGTCCACACGGTGAAGGGCAATTGCGGCTTTTTCGATTTTCCGCGCCTTGCGGGACTGAGCCATGCGGCCGAAGATGTGCTGGCCGATGTGCGAGCCGGGCGGCGTGAACCCGATGCCGCGCTGGTATCCGCCGTGCTGGCTGTGATCGACCGGATCGCGCAGATGACAGACGCAATCGAGGCGGGCGAGGAATTTACCCTTGGCGGCGACGATGAACTGATCGCCGCGCTGCAACCCGGCGCGGCTGCGGCGCAGCTTGATGCGTGCGATATGGCTAGCGACAGCGATAACTCCGCAACCCCAGCCCCTGGCGCGCTGCGCACGATCCGCCTGCCGGTCGAACTGCTCGACCGCGTGATGAGCGGCGTTTCCGATATGGTGTTGGCGCGCAACGATCTTGCCCACAGGCTGCGGCAGGCGGGCAACCAGCCAACCATTGACGGACCATTCGAGCGGCTCACCAGCATCCTTTCCGATGTGCGCGATGCCATAACCCGGATGCGGATGCAGCGGATCGAGACGCTGTATGCCGCGCTGCCCCGGCTGGTGCGCGATCTGGCCGCGGAACTGGGCAAGCAGGTCGTGCTCGATCTGGAAGGCGGCGACGTTGAGCTCGACCGTGAGATGATCGAGATGATCCGCGATCCGGTGACGCACATTCTGCGCAATGCCATCGACCACGGGATCGAGACCCCGCAATATCGCGCAGCCAATGGCAAGCGGGAAACCGCGCTGATTTCGATGTCCGCGCGCCAGTCTGGCAACACCATCTCCATCGTCGTCAGCGATGATGGAAACGGCATCGACGAGGAAAAGGTGGCTGCAAAAGCGGTGGCGACCGGTCTGATTACCGCCGCAGAGCGCATGGGTATGGACCGCCAGAAAATCCTTCAGTTGATCTTCGAGCCCGGATTTTCCACCGCCGATGCCGTCAGCAATGTCTCCGGACGCGGGGTTGGGCTGGATGTGGTGCGACAGAACCTTGAAAAGGTCGGCGGCAGCATCACTGTCACCAGCACGCATGGGCTCGGGACGCTATTCACGCTGCAAATCCCGCTGACGCTCAGCATAATCGCCGGGCTGACCATGGTGGTGGGCGAACAGCGATTTGCTATCCCGCAAAGCTATGTCGAGGAGATCATTCACGCCTCTGCCAAGGCGCTGGATTTTACCCGCATCGGCGATACGTCGCTGGTCACTTTCCGCGGCCAGCGCGTCCCCTGCCTTGCGCTCGCCGATGTGCTGGGGCTGAGCGAGGATGCCGGGCCGGAACAGGACCGCACGATGGTGATGCTGCGGCTCGCCAGTGGAGATCTCTTCGCGCTCGCCGTCGATAACATCCACAGCCATGGCGATATCGTGGTCAAACCATTGGCCCCGGCGGTCATGAAAAGCGGGCTTTACGCCGGTTCCACCCTGCTGGACGATGGCCAGCCGGTGCTGCTGCTGGATGTGAACAACATCGCCACACAATACGGGCTGGTTTCCGCCGCGCGCACCCGTGTACTGAGCGATGCGGACGACAGCGAAACCGACGCGGCAAAAACCGTTCAGCGCGCCATGCTATTTACCGATTTCAACGGGCGCCGAAGGGCTGTTCGGCTGGAACTGGTGCAACGCATCGAAACCGCGCCCGCACACACGATTGACCTGTCCAGCACATCGCCGCGCGTGGTGATCGAAGGGGTCATTTTGCCGCTGATCGGCCTGCCCGATGGGCCGCTGCCCGCAGATAAGATCCGTCTGCTGCGGCTGTGCGACGGGACCAGCGAACTGCTGTATGCGGTGCGCGATATTGACGATGCGGTGGCGCTGACCCAGCCGCTGAAACCCGTTACTGACGACCCTCTGATCGAAGCCGTAACTTTGGTGGACAACCAACCCGTCGCCCTCATCGACGGGCACGAAATCTTTGCTTTGCATGGCGAAATTCCGGTCGAGGCAGCGCGGCCCAAATGCCAACTGCCGGACAGTGACTGGGCGCGGTCCATCCTGATGCCGCTGGTCGCTTCGGCCGGATATGACGTGGTCGCTGCGGACGCACCGGGCGCGCAGGATGCGCTGTCGATCTGGTTTGAGGATGAATTTGAATCCGCTGCCGCACTCGAAATGCCGATGACCGGCCCGGTTATCCGCCTGCGCGATCACCCCGATGCGCCAAAGGGAAGCCGCACGATCTACCGCTACGATCGCGACGGGTTGCTGCACGCGTTGAATGAGGCGCGGCACAACAACGTTGTTGCCGATACGGGTAAATCTGCAGGAGAGGCCGCATGAACGATCTGCTGGTTCTGGCCCAGATTGCCGGACGCCGCTGTGCACTGCACGCGCACGATGTGAAATCCGTGATCGAACTTGGCACCATTACGCCCGTTCCGCGCAGCCCCGATTTCATCGCCGGGATCACGGCGCTGCGCAGCCAGGCGCTGACGGTTATCGACTGCCGACGGGCGCTCGGCATGGATTCGATTAGCTGGTCAACCGATCACCGCGCCGCCGTTGTTCTGGTCGCGGGCCATTCCTATGCGCTGATGGTCGATTCGATAGAGGACATTGCCACCGCACAATCGTCTCCCGATGGCATACCGGGTGGTTTTGGATCGGAATGGACGCGCATTGCCACCGGGATGATCGAAACCGCGATCGGCCCTGCCCTGCTGATTGATCTGTCACAATTGATCGCCGGTCCCGACACACACGCAGTCGCAGCTTAATGCCTTGGTTACCCGCCGCCCCTATTTTCAGGCGGCAACTGGAAGAGTGAATTATGAAAACCTGCCTCATCGTCGATGATTCGCGCGTGATCCGCAAAGTATCGAGGCATATTCTCGAAACGCTGGGCTTCACCGTCGACGAGGCAGAAAACGGGCAGATCGGGCTTGAAGCGTGTGAGGCTGCCATGCCCGATGTCGTGTTGCTGGACTGGAACATGCCGGTTATGACCGGGATCGAATTCATCATTCGTTTGCGCCAACGTCCCGGCGGCGACAAGCCAAAGGTGGTATTCTGCACGACCGAAAACGACGTCGCCCACATCCGCGAGGCCATTTCAGCCGGTGCAGACGAATACGTGATGAAGCCGTTCGATCACGAAACGTTGCAGATCAAATTGCAACTGGTTGGTTTTGCATGAACGCGCCTGCGCCCTCGATACAAGCAGCACCGGGTGATCGCCTCCGCCGCGCCGATAGTGGCGAGGCTACCGCAGCAAACACCGGACCTGAGACAGAGGCACCCGATGGCGATTGCGCGATCCGGGTGATGATCGTCGACGATTCGCTGACGGTTCGCACCATCTTCAAACGCATGGTCGAAAGCGACTGCGCCATGGTTATCGCAGGCACCGCAAGCAGCGGAGAGAGGGCAATCGCGCAGCTTGCCGATGCCAGTGCCGATGTGATCCTGCTCGATCTGGAAATGCCGGGAATGGGGGGCCTGCAGGCCCTGCCCGCGATCCTTGAAAAGGGCGGCAATGCCAAGGTGCTGGTCGTATCATCGCTGACGCAGGACGGGGCCGAACACACTGTTTCGGCGCTGTCGATGGGTGCAGCCGACACGATGCTGAAACCGCGACCGGGCGGCTTCAACGAAGAATACCGCAGCCAATTGCTCGGAAAAATCCGCGCGCTGGGCGAAACCGGGCGCACCGGCGATGTGCCCGCCGATGATGCAAGTGTGGTTGTGACCGAACGTGCGACCGCCCCTGCCCGTCCCGCTGCACAGGCCGCAATTTCCCCTCGCACGGCAATGGCACGCGCTCCGGCAAAGCGGCCGTTGGTCATGGCAATCGGCGCATCGACCGGGGGCATCCACGCGCTCAATATCATGCTGCGCCAGCTTTCCCCCGACTTCGAATTGCCGATCCTGATTACCCAGCACCTTCCCGCATCCTTCATTCCGGTTTTCGCACGCCAGATCGAAGTCGCCTGCGGGCGCCCCACAGTCATCGCGGAAGAAGGCACTGAAATTGCACCCGGCGAAGTCGCGATTGCGACCGGTCACGGGCACATGGTTATCCGGCGCATCGCAGACCGATTGATCGCGCGCACCAGCATCCAGCCTGCTCGCAGCGGTTGCCTGCCATCGGTCGACCCGATGTTTTCCAGCTTGGCCGAAGCGTGCGAGGGCCGTGTTCTCGGCGTCGTGTTGTCAGGCATGGGCCGCGATGGGCTGGAGGGCGCGCAGGCAATTGTCGATGCCGGCGGCACGATCATCGCTCAGGATGCGGACACCAGCGCGGTCTGGGGGATGCCCGGTGCGGTAACAAAAGCGGGTCTGACCAGTCTTGTCGCCCCGCCCGAAGCGTTGGCAATAGCAGCGATGGAAACGGCATATCCGGCGCGCTCTGCCGGGCAAGCCAATGGCAGCCAATCCGAAGCGCGGGGCTAATCCCGGCTTCATGGATCTGAGTTCCACCTTCGATGATACCAGCAATGCGTCGCATCAGATCATTGCCGATCTTCTGGCGCAATATACCGGGCAGCAACTGACCGAAAGCCGCCGCTGGCGGATTGCCACCGCATTATCGGGCGTGTTTCGCGAACACGGCATCAGCAATGTCGATCAACTCGTCTGCCTGCTGGACGAACAGAAGGATCGCGCCACCACTCGCGCGCTGGAACAGCGTATCGTCGAAGCGCTGCTGAACAACGAAACCTATTTTTTTCGCGACAAGCCGACTTTCGACCAATTGCCTGAAACCATCCTGCCGCAAATCGCCAGCCGCCGGGCGGATACGCGCCGCATTTCGATCTGGTGTGCGGGATGTTCCACTGGCCAGGAGGTGCATTCCATCGCCATGATGTTCGCGGACGATGCGGAGCGCTGGAAAGGCTGGCAGATCGATATTCTGGGCACCGACATCTCCGAGCGCGCGATGGATATCGCCCGCAGCGGTCTTTATAGCCAGTTTGAAATCCAGCGCGGCCTGGGCGTGGTTGAGATGCTGCGCCATTTCGACGAAACGCAGGCCGGATGGCAGATAAGGCCGGAAACCTGCCGCAACACCCGTTTTGCCCGGCACAACGTGCTCGCCGAACCGCCCGGTCGCCACCGTTTCGATCTGGTGCTGTGCCGCAATGTGCTGCTGTATTTCGATCAGCTGACCCGTAAACGCGCCTTTGCCCGCCTTGCCAGCGCAATGATGGCCGATGGTTTGCTGATGCTGGGTTCGGGAGAGACTGTGGTGGGGCAGACGAACGTGTTTCGCCCCAGTTCCGGCCGCGCCAGCATATACGAACTGTCCACCGCACACGATCGGATAGTGGAAACCGAAAGGGCGCTCGCCCAAAGCCGATAGAGCCAAAAGCCGCTGTCACAATACGCCATAGAAACAAGTTGGCGCGGCAGTCTTGAGTGCGCCTGATTTACTCTTCCTTAGCCAATGGTGTTTAGCAATTCGACAAGTAGAATTCGCGCCCAACACGTAGCCATTTTGGCGCTGGATGGCGTAGCGGACAATAATCGGGGACGTGCGCGTGATTGAATCTGGCAGACCAGTACGCCTAACCCCAGTGGGATTGGTAGGTGTGCCACTGGCAGTGATGAGCCTGGTATTCGCGCTTATCACAATTGCTGCCATCAGCAGCGACAGGATAGAGCTTGTCTCACCGGCCTCATTGCTGATCGCGGGCCTGGTAATCTATGCCGCGACGCTGTTCCTGCTGGCGCGCCTCGGGTTTGCCAGCGTGCGCGAACTTGAATCGCTGGGGACGACCGATGAATTGAGCAGCCTGCCCAACCGGCGCTCGCTCCATACCGACATCGAGGAATTGTCCGCCGGCGATCAGGAAGTCGCAATTGCGATCATCGATCTCGACGCCTTCAAACAGGTGAACGACCATTTCGGCCATGCGGTCGGGGACATGCTGATCCAGTCATGCGCGGTCAAACTGCGCGCTGCTTGCGGTGACGAGGCACAATGCTATCGCCTGGGCGGCGATGAATTTGCCGTGCTGATGGCCGGTGAGGCAGCCGGGAATATTCTGGAAGGGATTTGCCGACGCCTGCTGGAAGATCTGCAATATCCAATCACGGTCGGCAATCAGCACATCACAGTGGGCGCCAGCATCGGTCTGGCGTGTTCGCGCTGCAATAATCCGGTCACCTCGTCCGAAATGCTGCGCCGCAGCGATGTCGCCATGTACATGTCCAAACGCGGGGGCAAGATGCGTTGCACATGGTTCAACGAATCCTTCGATCAGCGGCGCGAGGCTGTGCGCGAGATCGAAGGCGAATTGCGCGCGGCACTGGACAAAAACGAACTCGCGGTGGTTTATCAACCGCTGGTCGATGCCGAGGACAAACGGATAGTCGCGGTCGAGGCGCTGCTGCGCTGGAACCGCGCCGATGGCACACAGATCAGCCCCAACGTCTTCATCCCCGTGGCTGAGGAATCGGGCATCATCAACGCCATCGGCATCTGGGTGCTGCGGCGCGCGATGCAGGACGCGGCGCACTGGGGCGAAATCAGCCTGTCGGTCAATATTTCCGCGGCGCAGCTGCGCAATCCCGAATTCCCATTCCACCTTGGCGAATTGCTGGAGGAAACGCATTTCCCCGCGCACCGTCTCGAACTGGAGATTACCGAAACCTGTCTCGTACTCGATCCTGTGGTGGCGGAGCGGAGCCTTGCGGTTATCAGGGATTTCGGCGTCAATATCTCGCTCGATGATTTTGGCACCGGCTATGCCTCGATCGGGTTCCTGCGGCAATTCCGTTTTGAAAAGCTCAAACTTGATCGCAGTCTGGTCATCCAGGCAAGCAAGGATGATGGCAGCCGCGCGATGATGCTGTCCAGCATCGCGATGGCCCGCGCGCTGAAAATGCGTGTGACAGCCGAGGGCATCGAAACGCAGGAACAGGCCGACATGGTCCGCATCGCGGGAGCCGATCAGTTGCAGGGCTGGCTATATTACAGAGCAATGCCCGCCGCCGAGTTCGATGAACACTACAAGGCACAAATGGCAGAAAACGCCGAGTTCCACGAAAGCGGCGAATTGGCGAGAACCATGCGACATTCGGGAGGGCAGGCAGCATGAGCGCGCTTCAGGAAATTGCGGTGGATATCGCCGCGCAAACCGCAACAGAGTCGGCCCACGCGCACGGTGGCAGCGCGCAACGCCCGCCTGCCGGTTTCAGCGCCATTCGGTACTGGTTCGATGGCTTGTCCGTCGGCGGCAAGATCAAGGCGTTCTATTTCTTCAACCTCGCCGTTGCGCTGGCTGCCGGGGCCGGCATTCTCATCGCCTACATTCACCTTGGCGACCGCGCCGAGAAAATCGCTGCCAATCACAATTACGCAATGGATGCCGAACGCCTTGTCACCAACATGAGCGAGGCGCAACGCCATAGCGAAATGCTGATCGAAAGCCGCGAGAACGTACGTGCCCTCGCCGCGCTGGAGGAACTCGAACTCGCCGACGCAAGGATAACCGGGCTCACGCTGAAGGCAAAACAAATGGGTACCGTGGCGAACAACAACCTTGCCGTAATTCAAGAAGGTATTCGCGATTTCCGCTCGCAGATCAACGCGTTCCAGTCCGGTAACGCGGACGAGGCCGATCGCGGGCGCGCTGGCGGCGAAGTGCAGGCCACCGGCAGCATGGTGCTTGAGGCCAGCCGCGAGCTTGCCGATGATCTGAGTGAGGAAGCTACCGCCACCGTCGATGCCGGGGCCGCGATGATATCGACCCTGATTTTTGTGCTGGTCATCGTAACTGCCATTCTGACCGCGCTGACATTATTTGCCTTGCGCTATTTCGACCGCAACGTCGGCGGCATCCTGCAAGACATGACTGCCGAGATGAGCAAACTCGCCTCCGGTGACAGCAGTCTGACCATTTCGGGCAAACAGCGCCGCGATGAAATCGGCGCGATGGCGCGTGCGCTCGAAGTTTTCCTGCGCGCAGGCAAACGGCTCGAAAGATTGAGCCAGGAACGCGCCGAAAAGGCAAAGGCAGAACTTGACGCGCAAACTCGCCTGCAATCTGAACGCGACGAGGCCCGCGCAGAGCACGAGCGGATGTTGCGCGATGTCGCCGACCAGTTCGAGCGCACCGTGGGCGAAGTGGTGAGCGGCGTGGCAGAGGCATCATCGCAGCTCCAGACCACATCCGAAATGATGGCGACGACAGCGGAGACCACCAGCAAGCGCGCCGGGCAGGTCAGCGCATCGATGGAGGAAGCCAATGCTGGCGCGACAGCGGCCGCTGCGGCCAGCGATGAATTCGCCATGTCAATCGGAGAGATCAGCCGTCAGGCCGCGTCTTCGGCAGAGCTGGCACGCCGGGCGACCGACACTGCCGGCGAAGCCGATGCGACGATTTCCGCACTCGCAGACAGCGCGCTTCAGGTTGGCCAGATCGTCGAACTGATCCAGACCATCGCCCAGCGCACCAATCTGCTGGCGCTCAACGCCTCGATCGAGGCAGCCCGCGGTGGCGAGGCCGGACGCGGTTTTGCCGTCGTGGCGAGCGAGGTAAAGGAGCTGGCCATGCAGACCAGCCGTGCAACCGATCAGGTGGCCCAGCAAATCCGCGCGATGCAGGACACAACCGGCGCCAGCGTCTCTGCGCTGCGCTCGATCTCAGCGCAGGTGCAGGAGCTGGAGACCACCGCCGTCTCCATCGCCAGCGCAGTCGATCAGCAATCGGTGGCCGGGCAGGATCTGGCGCGCAGCATCGATCTTGCCGCACGGGGCACCGAACATGTGGCGGGCCATATAGAGGACGTTCGCGATCTTGCGATGTCCACCGGATCGGCGGCCAGTCAGGTGCTGACCAGTGCGACCAGTCTGGAAAATCAGGCTTCGGTCCTGCGGGCGCAGGTCAACGCATTCCTTTCCAAAGTCCGCACCCGGTAACCACCCTATCAGGGGGACCATTGGGCCGGCCTAAAAGCTGTTCTTAACGATTTTCGTTCAGGAAATGCGGCGGGTTCCAGCATGAAAAGGGGTGCGATCATGGACATGTCCAAAATGCTGGAAGACCGCGAGGAACGCGCAATCCCCGCCATTAACGCAAATGAGGAAAGCGACCTTTACGCCCCCCATATCTATCGCACGACAAGTGACCGTATGGCCACGTCCGATCACTCCGTTCAGGGCCTATTCGACCGCTTCACCTGGTTTCGCAATCAGGGTATCTCGTCCAAGGTCAATACGATTTTCGGTACGTTCCTCGCGCTTTGCGTCGCGGTGTGTCTGGTGGCCGGGTTCGGAACTGCGGAATTATGGCTACGCTACAGCACATCAGACCAGATGCAGCGCGCGACCATAACCATCACCGATTTGCGCGGCACGATCGGCGATCTGCGCTACAGCACTTCGCGGTTCCTGTTCGCACGCGAATCTGTGGTGCTGGCCCGGCAAAAAAGGGCCTATGAAAAGGCGCAGGCTCAGCTTGATGAGGTTGAGGCGCTTGTTGTCAGTAACGCACCCGCAATGGTTTCCGATGTCGAAAAGCTGCGCACGGAGTTGACCGAGTACAACGATACCTTTGCCACCACCATGCAACTGGCAGCCAATGAGGGGCGGACAGCGCGGGTCGAGGCCCTAGCCTATGAGATTTCGGACCGTGGGGATACGCTGTTCGATAATGCGCAAGGCTTTGCCAACGAATTGTCGAGGTTTTCCAACGATTTGCGCGTCAATGGTATCGACTATTTCTTCACTTTGATCAGCTGGATCGGGGCGCTGGCGATGCTGGCCGCGATTTGCCTGCTGGCGGGCTTTGGCTATCTCTCGCGCGATCTGGTCAACAAGGTCAGTGAAGTGACGCATGGCATGACGCGGCTCGCCAATGGCGACCGCAACTTCGAAATCGAAGGCCGTGACCGTCCCGACGAGATCGGCGAAATGGTGCGCGCGCTTCACATGTTCAAACGTGCCAATCGCCAGCTCGAAATGTGGGCGCGCGAACGCGCCGAAAGCGCCGAGCAGGAAATGCGCAGACAGAGCGAGCGCGAGCGCGAACGCGAAGAAGCTGCGCACAACCGCGCCGAACTGATCGCGAAAGTCACCAGCAGCTTTGAACGGACCGTTGGCGAAGTGGTTGAACGCGTCACCTCCGCTTCCAGCGAGTTGTACAGCACGGCAACCCGCATGGCCGAAACCGCCGATCAAACCAGTATGCGCACGGCAAGCTTGACCGACAGCATGGCCGAAGCCAGCGCGGGCGCTACCGCAGCCGCCGCGGCGAGCGACGAGTTTGCGCTTTCCATCGCGGAAATCAGCCGTCAGGCATCCTCGTCGAGCTCGCTTGCCCGCCTAGCCAGTGACGCGACAAGCGAGGCGGACGCCACAATCTCGGCGCTGGCTGCGTCAGCGGATGAAGTTGGCCAGATCGTGGAGCTGATCCAGACGATTGCCCAGCGCACCAATCTGCTGGCGCTCAATGCCTCAATCGAGGCCGCACGGGGCGGCGAGGCTGGACGCGGATTTGCCGTGGTCGCGAGCGAGGTCAAGGAACTGGCCATGCAGACCAGCCGCGCGACCGAACAGATCGCTCAGCAAATTCGCGCCATGCAGGATACGACCGGGGCCAGCGTCTCTGCCCTGCGAGCCATCGCCGGACAGGTTAAGGATCTGGAAGGCACGGCGACATCCATCGCCAGCGCGGTCGACCAGCAATCGGTGGCCGGGCAGGATCTGGCCCGCAGCATCGATCTGGCCGCAAACGGAACGCAGCGAGTGTCTGGTCATATCGACGATGTGCGCGACCTCAGCCTGTCTACCGGCGCTGCTGCCGGTCAGGTGCTGAGCAGCGCCAGCGAGCTTGAACAACAGGCCGCCACCCTCAGCGAACAGGTTCAATCCTTCCTCTCCCGCGTGCGCGAGGGGTGAAGCCAGCCTGCTGGTAACGCCATATGGTGGTGAACGGTTCGCGATGCGGTGCCTTTCAGCCAGCCCGAATCACCTGTTTTTATGACGAAATTGCGCTATTAAAGCGCGCTCGCCGAACTCCAGACGCTCCACGCGCGGTGGCAATGGCGGCTTCTTCAGTGGCGAACAACAAGCTGTCGATCACAGCTCCCAGATGATCGCGCATCGCTTTTCGTGCGAATACCGGATTGCCGGTTCGGAGCGCATCGACGATGACTTTGTGCTCCTCCACCACCGGCTTTACATTAGCACTGCAGGCCTTGGCATGCAAAAGGGCGCTTTCGGGTGAACGCGCCCTTGCGGTGGCCAAACAACAGCTCTTCCAGCCGGGCAAGTACAGCCGCGGTGATGGTAGTGGCCGCAAGCGCGGCAATCTCCCCTTCGAGCAACAGCCGCGCCTCGGTCAGCTCGAATGCACTCACATTGAAGTGAGATTGCCTGCCATCGTTCTGCAAGGAGAAGAGATACGCGCCCGATCCAACACGCACCTCCACCATACACTGCACTTCCAAAGCGATGATCGCCTCGCGCACGGTCGATCTGCTGACATCGTAGATTCGCGTCAGATCGCGTTCTGCCGGGATGCGGTCGCCCGGTTTGTAGCCCTTTTGCGCGAGGTCGCGCATCAATCTGACGGCCATTTTCTGATACAAGCGGTTGCCAGATGTGCGTGTCATGCCACTTCCGTCCGTTCGTGGAGCAATTGCTGAAGTCGCGCCTTTGCAGCTGAAGAGGGCTGCCACAATCTTGCAAATTGTCCGCCCTCGCCAAACAATGCATCGATTATGCCGCCGACCCCGGCGCGCTGCCACAGCGCGGCAAGCTGCGCCGCCTGCGGATCACACACCTGGCCATCGTCGCCGCGCACGTGGACGATCCACGCAGCCAAGGCAGTCAGCAACGCATCGCAATCTGCGTCACGATCACCATGCGCCGCAAGCGTCGCCAGCCAGCGTGGCACGATTTTTTGTGAACCGTCCATCGCAATCTGTGCCAGCCGATGCTGAATGGCACGATTGGCGAACCGCGCGATCAGCGCATCGGCGTAGGCGGCAAGATCCTGCTCCGGTGCAGCCATGATCGTTGGCTGAGCCTCGTTGAGCATCAGCCTTTTGACAAGCCGCCCGATCCGTGGATCCGCAATAGCCTCGCTCACAAATTCGTGACCAGTCGCGAGGCCGATGTAGGCGAGTGCCGAATGCGCGGCATTGAGCATGCGCAGTTTTGCCATCTCAAAAAGGCCGCGCATCTTTCACCAATTGCGCTCCACCGGCCTCCCATTCCGGGCGCGGTCCGGCAAAATCGTCCTCAATCACCCATTGACGGAAAGGCTCTGTAAACACTGCAGCCTCGTCCCGTATGCCAATGCTCGCCTCCAACTGATTGATATCCGTCGATTGAGTTGCCGGCACGATGCGATCCACCATGGTCGCGGGAAAACGGCATTGTGTGCGGCACCATTGGGCAAGAACAGGATCGTGGATCGTGAGAAATTCGTCCACCAGACCCGCGAGCAGCCGTCCGTTTTCTGCCATGTTGTCGCAGCTGATGATTGTCAGACCCGGCAATCCCTGCTGCTTGCGCAGTTGCAGCCCTGCCGCGATGAACCCGTAAATCGTAGTGGGATTGCCTCCCGCCAGTTCATCCGCAATCGCCGCGTTTTCCAGATCGAGGGTGCGGTCAGGTCGGGCAAGATACCCTTTTCCCGTCACCGTCAAAGTGAAGATGGCAGTTTTCGATGACGCGATCGCCTTTATGATGGCTGCGGTATTGGCAGGCGCGACAAGCACCCTTGCGAGCGATTCGATCAGGCGCGTGGTTGCCCCGTCGCCATGCTGTTCGGTCACGGTAAACAATCCGTCCTGCGGATTGACCCTGTTTGCGACGTCGGGACTGCGCAAGGATATCCCGGTGATTGCCTATTGCGCGTCATCGCGATTGTTCGCGTCATCGGTGTAAACCGCCAGATGGGCGCGCAGAAATGCACCGGTGCCGAAATGAACGATGCGATTGCCTGTTGGCCGCAGCTGTCTATGCGGCCGCGCTACCTGACGCAACAAATGGTCGACACTGGCCGCAGACAGCCTCACAGGCGATACGCCTTCTTTGCAAGGCCATACGACAGATCATGCGCGAGTTCGGCTGCCTCCCAATCCTGAAGCCTGTGTGCAGCGACTAGCCACGCGAGATAGGCGCATCCCTTCGGGGCTGTCATGGAACCACCACGGCGGCCCAAGCTTCAGCGCAGGATAACGCCCTGCCAAAGGTGCCAACTCACGCGCGTAGGCGGTTTCATCCAGCGTGAAGATGATGAAGGTGAGATCCGGATTATTGCCGTATCTCGCCAGCAAGGGGCGCAGTGCGGCGACATCACCGGTCGCCATCGGTATGTCGGCACCCTTGTCTTGCCCGTAATTGTCGAACAGCCACGGATTGTGGTTGCGATACGAGCCGGGGTGAATCTGCAGGACCAATCCGTCCTCAAGGCTCATCTTGGCCATCATCATCAGCATGTGCGCGCGGAATAGCTCTGCATCCGCTGGCGTTACGGTTGCGCCGGTTACTCTTGCAAAAAGGGCGCGCGCCTCGCCGTCGCTCAGGTCGGCGGTGGCCGCGTCCAGTTGCACATCCGGGTCGAATGCCTCGGCAAACACCCAGTCCAGCCACAGGCGCGAAGGGGTTCCGCGAAAAATGTGACAGTTGTGCGCGAATACCGCCCATGCTTCGCGTGGATCGGCAGCAATGCCTGCCCTTCCCGCCACGCACATCGCAGCCATGGTCACGACCTGGCTGTACAACATTCGCAGGACATATTGATCCGGGACCAGCAAAAGCTCTGCTGCATTTTCGAACGGCTGGTTTGCGGCGAACCATTCTGGATCGGCATGCCCGTGCGCACAGATGATCGGAAGGTCGCAGACAGCGCTGTACAATTCGCGCACGATCGCGCGCAGAAGATCACATCCGCTCGCGTCATCGTAACCTGCCCCGCACGCAATTTCGTCACGCTGAAGATCGAGACGGACGAAGGTATATACGGCATCGGCGATGCGACACTGAATGGCCGTAAGATGGCCGTGGTCGCCTATCTTGAAGAGCACGTGATACCGTGCATTCTCGGCATGGACCCGGGCAAAATCGAGGACATCTGGCAGTTCCTCTATCGCGGAGCATACTGGCGCAAAGGCCCCGTGACGATGCGAGCCATCGCCGCGGTCGACGTGGCTCTGTGGGACATTAAGGCCTGTTTTCAAGGCTGCGCGACGAATACGGTTTCGACCACCATTTGCTGCATGACGGGCATCATCGCTACACCCCGCAAGAAGCTGCGATGCTGGGCAAACTGCTTAAGCCTTTCCGACTCTTCTGACTTGAGGATGTGACCCCTGCGGAAAACTGGAAAAGCTTCGAATTGGTCAGGCAACACACGGTGACCCCGCTTGCCGTGGGTGAGGTCTTCAACACCATTTTCGACGTCAAAGACCTCATTGAAAACCAGTTGATCGATTACGTCCGAACCACAGTCGTCGGCGCTGGAGGCATCACTCACTTCCGCCGGATTGCCGATCTCGCGGCCCATTACCAGACCAGAACCGGCTGCCACGCAGCGACCGATCTGTCGCCCGTCACCATGGGGGCCGCTCTGCATTTTGATACCTGGGTGCCCAATTTCGGGATACAGGAATACATGCGGCACAGCGAACAAACCCTCGCCATGTTTCCGCACGACTACACATTCGAGGCCGGATACCTCATTTGCGGCGAAACTCCGGGACATGGCGTCGACATCGACGAGGACTTGGCAGCCCGTTACGAATACAAACCTGCATCACTGCCCATTGCCCGGTTGGATAATGGGACGATGTGGAACTGGTAGATACGGCTGCCGGATCAGTCGGCAAGTTCCTTGAGCAGGCCATACCAATGATCCAGCCCGCCATAAAACGCCTCGACCGAAAGCCTTTCATTCAAGCCGTGAGCGAACATATCCTGCGGTCGGCTGGCAGAGGCTGAAATCGCGACGGTTGCGTATCCGCGGGCGCGGTAGTGCATGCCGTCCGTCCCACCTGATTCCATATAGGGCTGGATCGGCAAACCCGGATACCGCGTGTCGATCGTCTTGCGCAGCGCCGCCGACACCTCTTCAGGCACGACAGATTCAGGGCTTTCGGTGACATCGGTGACGAGTTTGAACTGAACCGCATCGTTGGCGACAACCTGTTTCAGCGCAGCCTCGGTCGCCGCCGCGCCTATGCCGGGGAAAATCCGGCAATTGACTGTGACGGTTGCCGATTGCGGCAGCGCGTTTTCCGCATGTCCGGCGCTGAGCATGGTCGCGACGCACGTGGTGCCAATCGTGCCTACGGTTTCAGGGTTGGCGCGCAGCACAGCAATGGCCGCTTCGTCAGCAGGATCGGCGGCAAAGACGCGCATCGCCTCGCCCATTTCGCCGGGAGTGATTTTGCCCAGCGCGCCCAGAAACGAGCGGGTTAGTGGCGTGGCCTGCACGGGGAACCGGTAGTCCGCAATGCGTTGCAGCGCCGCCGCCAATTCGTAGATCGCATTGTCGCTACGCGGGCGCGAGGAATGCCCGCCGGGGTTGGTGACGGTCATTTCGAAGGTGGCGAAGGTCTTTTCAGCAGCCTGCACCGTCATCGCGAGCGGCGTGTTGTCCGGTGCCAGCGTTATCCCACCAGCGTCCGAATTGAGCACATAGGCAGGATCGATGTTCTGTGCGACGTATTCAGCTTGTGCGAGGGTGGAGATCATTCCGGTCTCCTCATCTCCCGAAAACACCAGATAAAGATCGCGCGCCGGTGCCCAGCCCTCGCGCTTCAACCGGATGAAAGTCTGGGTCAGGTTGGCGATGCCGTATTTATTGTCAGTTGTGCCGCGGCCAAAGAAGAACCCGTTCTTTTGCGTCAGGGTAAAGGGCGGCAGCACCCAGTCATCGGTCAATGCATCGACTACGTCCATGTGGCCAATCAGCACAATCGGCTTGCGTCCATCCGGTCTATCCGAGGCGAAGCGAACCATCAGACCCTGCACCGGCTCTCCATCGCTGTCGTAATCGGTCACCATGATATCAGTATCGGCAAATCCGGCCTGCTTCAGTCGCTGCACCAGATAGGCGACCATTTCGGGTGTCTTTGCCTGCCCCCGAGCGGTGCGAATGGCGATGATGTCGCGGTATATGTCGAAAGCCTGCCGTTGCTCCGCCGTCTGCGCCGCGCGTTCGAAGGCTTGCGCGCTTGCGCTGCTTGGCAGCACGGCTGCGCCCAGCGCCAGAGCGATGGCGGCGCGTATTTGCAACCGCCGCGCGTTGATTATCTTGTCCATTGTAATCCCCTCCCGCATCTGTCCAATGCCGCGCTCAGTCACCAGGGGCGAACAAGCTCGATAAATTCATCCAGTCATCTTCGCCGATGGGATCGCCCGGCGGCACGTTGACCATCCGCGGCAGGCTGGCTGCAAATTGCTCGCGCTGGTCGGGATCGAGCAACTTGCGTGACAGACTGAGCGCCCACGCGCGTTCCGCACCGCTCGCTTTCCACTTGGCGAGCGTGGCGGCAATTTCGGCAAGCTTCTGGTCGATCGCAGCGGCGACCTCGGGCGTGGCATCGGGGCGGCGCGCAACCTGCGCCATCGTCGCCAGAGTGCGATAGGCGATGCGGCGGCCAAGATCGTCTTGTGTCGAAGCCAGCACGGTCGCCGACAGGCGGTCGACCAGCTCCGCAACGCCAAGGGTAGAGGCATCGCTCTGGCTCTGGACAACCAGCCGCGCCAGCCGCCGGGGTGCCAGCAGCGTCTGCACAGTCAATTGCGCCGCAGCATCGGCGGCCACCAGCGGATCGAACACCGGGCCGCCAGCAGTGGCAAATATCTCCGTATCGTACTGACGGTCCGAACTGCCATTCTGCGCCGCCGAAAGCAGCGGCAATAGCGCAGTCGGCACACGCAGTGCCTCCGGCCGCAGCGTCGCCAAAGCCGCCTCCAGCGCGGCGCGTTGCTGTGCCGGGGCAACCGGGATTGCCGCCTCGCGCCCGCCGCCATTGACGGCGTAAGTGAAATCAGCCCCGCCGATAGACTTGGCAGCCGCGACCAGTTGATACCGGTACAGCAACCACAGCGGCACAAATCGGCGCCGCAGGTTCGCCACCGGCTCGCCGGGACTGAGCGCATCCAGCCCAAAGCGCGACAGTGCGACGCTGCGCACTTCCATCAGCCGGGTCAGCTCAACCGTCGGATCGGCACCGTCATCCCACAAGCCGCCCCAGACGTACGCGGTATCGGCCGCGCGGGCGTTATCGTCCTGCACATAGCGGAACTGCGCCGCAGCCTCGGCTGTTTCGCGCTCATCGGCATTGGCATAAAGCCAGCGCACAGTCGCTGTATCCCACGAACCGATGCCCTTGGCATACGCATCCGACAGATCGGGCTTGCCGTCCGCAATTCCGATCCGCGGCGGCGGATAGTCCATCACCGAAGCGCGGCCTTGTGTGCTGGCGGCGAAATTGTGAGAAAAGCCAAGCGTATGCCCGACTTCGTGCGCGCCAAGTTGGGCCATGCGATCAAGCGCGACCTTCACTGGATCATTGGGCCCGCCGCTGTTCAATTCTGCCGCACCGACCAGCGCCTGAAATATCTGGATATCTTGCCGAGCCCGCAATGAGCCCAGCACCACCATGCCTTTCACGATCTCTCCCGTGCGCGGATCGACGATCTGCTGGCCATAGGCCCAGCCGCGCGTTGCCCGGTCGACCCAGTTGACCATATTGTACCGCACATCGAGCGGATCGGCCCCTTCGGGCAGCATCTGCACCTTGAACGCATCCACAAATCCGGCCTGATCAAACGCATCGCCCCACCAGCCGATCCCCTCAAGCAGCGAAGAACGGATCGGTTCGGGCGTGTTGCGATCGAGATAGAAGATAATCGGCTGTTTCACGCGCGAACGCGGAGCGGTGGGATCGAGCTTTTCCAGTCGGAACCGGTTGGCCAGATCAACCACAACGGGCGCGCCCAGCGATGCGGAAAAATCCACCGCCTGTGTCGAGAAGCCGCCCATCCGGGGATCGAACAGGCGCGGCACAAAGCCGGGTTCGGGCAGCCGCACAAAACTGTGGTGGACGGTCAGCGTGACCTTCTTTGGGTCAGGCACAATGTTCTCGATCTCAGCCCCCGGCTTGTCGGAGACGAATGTCTGGATGGCGTCCACCTCCAGATTGTCGGGAAACAGACGCACCGACGCGGGATCGGCAAGGCTCAGCTTGTCCTCCAGCCGGAAACCCTGCCCGGCAATCGAATTTGCCGATCCCACGCCCAGCACATCCTGCTCCTGATTGAGCGAGGCAGCAACCCCGAGTGTGTCGAGCGCGAGGAACGGGGCGATGTCGATAACAAGCCGCCCATCGCCCAGCGTTTCGGCTATCTCCGTCAGCCAAACGGTCGAGATCCCGAAATCGCCGGCAACTGCACTTTGCTGTGCAGCTTCGCCAGTGCTGGCGCGGAACCGGGGGTTTTCGAATTGCACGGCAATTCTGCCGCCGATCCTGCGGAAGGCGATAAGCTGAGTGTTGCCTATCCGCCCGCGATCAAGGCTTAGCGGCGCTGAGCCGAGACCGGTCTTCAGCGCGGTGCTGTATAGCAGCCGCAGCGATACGCCATCTGGTGCAGGCTCAGGCAGGGTTATGAGAATGCGTCCCTTGGCAGCATCGGTGCGAACCGGCACCAGCCCGGTTTCGCCACCGGGCGCGACCACCTCCACCGGCGTCGCCTGGGCGCTGAGCGTCGCCACCGGCAACGACAAGGTTAGTAGAAGTGCCCCCAGGCGTACGCATCGCCGCATCGTCATAAGATCCCCCGTCACTTGCTCAAGCGCCTCAAGGAGGCAAGCCAGCCTTGTTGTTCGGGCAAGTGCCACCAAAGCTCAAGCAGAATAGTTTTCGTGCCCTCCTACATGAGGTTCGTTCGACAATCGGAGACCTTTCGGCCACTTAGTGTCCGATGGAACTTTTGACGAATACTCAATCGCCTGCCCGGCCCTCTGCCCGACCCCTTGTACAGTATCGTCTGGCTTGGCTCGCGGTCGCACTGGTCGGCGTTGCCGCTCCTGTCGTGGCGATACTGATGCTTGCCGATAGGCCTGCACAGCTCGCCTTGGCTGGCAGTCCAATACTGGCGCTCGCCCTGATGGGGACTGGTATGATCGCGGCTGCGGCTGCCGGCCGCCTCTGGTTAGGTGTCTTTCTGGCGCTGGTGAATGGAGCGTGCCTGATCGTTCTGGCGCGCGCATTGGGAATGCCGCCGTTGCCGCATCCGCTTTCCACCGGCTTGGCCGTTATCGTTGCCACCTTCAGCTTCGCTGCGCGGGGCGCCCTGTTCGCACGCAGCGCATTTGACAAGGGCTGGTGGATCGCTCTGTTCGTGGTTTTTGGCGAGGCTGCGATACTCATCACCGCCGCGGCCATGCCGAACACGCTCCCGCCATGGCTGCTGGTCCTTTTGCCAGCACAATGGGCCAACGTCGCGATCCAGACGTCACTGACCGGGACCGGCACACTTGCGGCCAGTGCGGTCTTGCTGGCCTTGGCCGGGACCGCGGCCGCAACGCTGGTGGTTGCTCATTTGTTGCCGCGCCGTTGGCCCTATTTACTGATGTTCACGACCTGGCTCGGCCTATCTGCGTTGGTTTGGTACTGGCCCGGCCCGCCGATGCCCGGTGTCGATCACACTCCGATGATGCGGCATATGGGATGATTGAATTGCGGGAGATCCCAAGCTGGCTGGTAGTGTAGTCACTACTCGCTTTGCCTTTCCATGACCGCACAAATCCAATCCAGAGCGAGATGCTGTTATTCAAAGCGCGACGATTGCAATCCGCGTAGAGGCATTCGCTGCACCCAGTGCGAGTTTACGCAATCGGCAGGCCGCTTCGTGAATAACGATGCAATCGTTGGCGCGTACGATGTTATTCAGGAATGCCCTGCGGCGACTACCAAGCCCAATAACCACTTATGGCGATACAGTGGGCGAAGGGGCCGCAGAAACAGCCTCTAGGGAGCAGGCTGTGATTGGTTCACCGATCGCGTGCTCAGCCCGGACCGCGCAATCCCACTCATGCGAAGAGCGTCATACAAACGGGTTTCTGGATCTAGCTGGTCTGAAGGTGAGGACGCTCTGCCACTCCGACCAAGCACATGACCTGACATGAAAAAAACGCCCCGCCGTTGCCAGTGGGGCATGATTGTCGGCTATGATGATGGGCTGGTTGCGGGAGTTGGATTTGAACCAACGACCTTCAGGTTATGAGCCTGACGAGCTACCGGACTGCTCCATCCCGCGTCACCTAACATACATCCAGACGCCACTTGCAATAACGCAGAGCGCAAAGACGCCAAAAGGGCTGCCCGGTTTGGGGTCAGCCCTTTGACTTATGAATGGGTTTTTCCCGTACTCCTGACAGGCCTCAATGCCTGGCGGCGACCTACTCTTCCATACCTTAAGGCATAGTACCATCGGCGCTGTCTGGTTTCACGGCCGAGTTCGAGATGGGATCGGGTGGGTCACAGACGCTATGGCCACCAAGCAATGGGGCCTGTCAGATGTGCGGGTTTGAATCGATGCAACACTCTACAAGAGAGTGGTATTAGGGCGTATCTGGCTGGAGAACTCCTCCATCGCAGACCGACCAACCGATAACGGCAGGCCTGTCATTGACAGTGCGAACTCTCAAGCGCGATTTGAACTATTAGGACTGGTTAGCTTCACGCATTACTGCGCTTCCACACCCAGCCTATCAACGTCATGGTCTATGACGGTTCGAAGATACCTAATCTTAAGGGAGGCTTCCCGCTTAGATGCTTTCAGCGGTTATCCCGTCCATACATAGCTACCCAGCGGCACGCCTGGCGGCATGACTGGTACACCAGAGGTATGTTCACCCCGGTCCTCTCGTACTAGGGGCAACTCCTTTCAAGTATCGACGCCCACGGCAGATAGGGACCAAACTGTCTCGCGACGTTCTGAACCCAGCTCACGTACCACTTTAATTGGCGAACAGCCAAACCCTTGGGACCTGCTCCAGCCCCAGGATGTGATGAGCCGACATCGAGGTGCCAAACGATTCCGTCGATATGAGCTCTTGGGAATCATCAGCCTGTTATCCCCGGCGTACCTTTTATCCGTTGAGCGATGGCCCTTCCACGAGGGACCACCGGATCACTATGACCGACTTTCGTCTCTGCTCGACCTGTCGGTCTCGCAGTCAGGCAGGCTTATGCCATTGCACTCTCGCAGCCGGTTTCCAACCGGCCTGAGCCTACCATCGCGCGCCTCCGTTACTCTTTAGGAGGCGACCGCCCCAGTCAAACTACCCGCCACAGAGGGTCCTACTACCGGATAACGGTAGTTAGTTAGACATCAGAAAACAGCAGGGTGGTATTTCACCTATGGCTCCACTTGGACTGGCGCCCAAGTTTCAAAGCCTCCCACCTATGCTACACAACTCTTTCCTAATGCCACTCTGAAGCTGCAGTAAAGGTGCACGGGGTCTTTCCGTCTAACCGCGGGTACTCCGCATCTTCACGGAGAATTCAATTTCGCTGAGCATATCCTGGAGACAGTGGGGAAGTCGTTACGCCATTCGTGCAGGTCGGAACTTACCCGACAAGGAATTTCGCTACCTTAGGACCGTTATAGTTACGGCCGCCGTTTACTGGGGCTTCAATTCGGAGCTTGCACTCCTCCTCTTAACCTTCCAGCACCGGGCAGGCGTCAGACCCTATACGTCGTCTTGAAGCCGACTTAGCAGAGTCCTGTGTTTTTGATAAACAGTCGCTACCCCCTGGCCTGTGCCCCCCACCAAAAGTTGCCTTAAGATGGGGCCTCCTTCTTCCGAAGGTACGGAGGCAATTTGCCGAGTTCCTTCAGGATACTTCTCTCAAACGCCTTGGTATACTCTACCTGACCACCTGTGTCGGTTTCGGGTACGGTCTATATGAAGAGGCTATTTCCTGGAACCGCTTGGCCGCCCTCACAATCCAATAAGTGAGAACAACTTCCACGATCCGTCACACATCTTCAGGCCCACGAATATTTACGTGGTTCCCATCGACTACCCCCTTCGGGCTCGTCTTAGGGGCCGGCTAACCCTGCTCCGATTAGCGTTGAGCAGGAACCCTTGGTCTTTCGGCGAGAGGGTATCTCACCCTCTTTATCGCTACTCATGTCAGCATTCGCACTTCCGATATGTCCACCGTCGGTTACCCTCCGGCTTCATCCACTTACGGAACGCTCCGCTACCGCTCAGAATAAATTCTGAACCCTAAGCTTCGGTGCATCACTTTAGCCCCGTTACATCTTCGCCGCAGGAACCCTTATTTAGACCAGTGAGCTGTTACGCTTTCTTTAAAGGATGGCTGCTTCTAAGCCAACCTCCTGGTTGTTTTGGGATTCCCACATGCTTTCCCACTTAGTGATGACTTGGGGACCTTAGCTGTAGGTTAGGGCTGTTTCCCTTTTGACGACGGACCTTAGCACCCGCCGTCTGTCTGCCAGACAAGACTCGATGGTATTCGGAGTTTGGTTAGGTTTGGTACCGCTCGCGCAGCCCTAGCCCATCCAGTGCTCTACCCCCATCGGCATACATCTGACGCTCTACCTCAATAGATTTCGCGGAGAACCAGCTATTTCCCGGCTTGATTGGCCTTTCACCCCTAAACACAACTCATCCGAGCATTTTTCAACATGCAACGGTTCGGCCCTCCAGTGCGTGTTACCGCACCTTCAGCCTGGTCATGCCTAGATCGCCGGGGTTCGGGTCTAATCCACCATACTCAGTCGCCCTATTCAGACTCGCTTTCGCTTCGCCTACACCTAACGGCTTAAGCTTGCATGGTAGATTAAGTCACTGACCCATTATGCAAGAGGTACGCTGTCACCCCCTATGGGGCTCCAACTGATTGTAAGCATTCGGTTTCAGGTACTGTTTCACTCCCCTAATCGGGGTGCTTTTCACCTTTCCCTCACGGTACTGTGTTCGCTATCGGTCATGTACGAGTATTTAGGCTTGGAGGGTGGTCCCCCCATGTTCAGACAGGATTTCACGTGTCCCGCCCTACTCAAGTCCTTTTCAATCATTTTTGCATACGGGACTATCACCCACTATGGTCTCACTTCCCAGAGAGTTCTGCTAATTTATGAAAAGGCACTGGCCTGGTCCGCGTTCGCTCGCCACTACTAACGGAATCTCGGTTGATGTCTTTTCCTCCAGGTACTGAGATGTTTCAGTTCCCCGGGTTTGCTTCACCAAAGCTATATATTCACTAAGGTGATACCTTATCCACCTCGCCCTGCCTCCCCGAAGGAAGACTGGAAGAAATGGTGAAGGTGGGTTTCCCCATTCGGAAATCGCCGGATCAAAGTTTGCTCACAACTCCCCGACGCTTATCGCAGCGTGCCACGTCCTTCTTCGCCTGTACATGCCAAGGCATCCACCAAATGCTCTTACCTCACGCTTGAGAATCCACACCATCAACGACAGGCCTGCATAGAGCCCGTACGCCTTGCGATGATGCAGAGGAATTATCTCAGCCAGATAATCATTTTGATTGATTTGTGATGGTATCCATCGCGGAGGAACTGCAGCCCGAAGGTCACAATCCTTGCGACGATACCGCCACGGCATCGATTTAAAAACCCATTCACAATGTCAAAGTTCGGCGGCAAACCCGCCTGACCGGTACCTGTGGTAAACCACGGACCGGATCTGTTTCGTTTCATCTCTGGAGTGTTTGATCTGCGTTCGCGCGGCAATGCCGCAGCGCGCATGATTGGTGGAGCCTATCGGGATCGAACCGATGACCCCCTGCTTGCAAAGCAGGTGCTCTCCCAGCTGAGCTAAGGCCCCTAACCATCAAAAAACTGGTAGGTCCGAGTGGATTCGAACCACCGACCTCACCCTTATCAGGGGTGCGCTCTAACCAACTGAGCTACGGACCTGCACAGCGAACCGACCCGCATTTCTCATAAAGAGAAAGCATGGCCGATAGCGGCGCGAGCCAGCTCAGGCGTTCACACTGCACCACATAACGCGGTGAGCGTGATCTCCAGATGATGAAAGGACATGAGGACGACGGCAATGTTCTTTGGAGCTTGCGAAGCACTTTCCGAGACAAGCCCGGACGCTTTCGCAAAAATCCTTAGAAAGGAGGTGATCCAGCCGCAGGTTCCCCTACGGCTACCTTGTTACGACTTCACCCCAGTCGCTAAACCCACTGTGGTCGCCTGCCTCCCTTGCGGGTTAGCTCAACGCCT
>CAWFGF010000003.1:0-27500 GCA_963815345.1 uncultured Alphaproteobacteria bacterium | reverse complement strand
GGTTGGAGTTTCGCAGGCAAGGGCAAATTAATGTGGCGACCGCGATTGTCGGCGCGGTGCTGGCGCTGGTGCTGGCATGGGCCGGGTTTGGCGTGTGGGCGCTGGTCTATGCTCCGGTTGCCATGTTCGCAACGCGCGCCATAGGACTGTCGATCGCGGCGCGCATGCTCGTAAAGCCGGTGTTCGATCCGCGCGGCGCATGGGATCTGGTGACGTTCGGGGGCACTCTGACCCTGTGCCAGCTGTTCTGGATCATCCAGAGCCAGAGCGACATCGTGATCGCCGGGCGACTACTGCCAACCTACGACCTTGGTTTGTATAGTCAGGCGCTGTTTTTCACACTGATCGTTACGGGCCGCTTTATCCCGCCGATCAATGAGGTGGCGCTGGCCGCCTATTCCGAGCTGCACCGAGACGGTCGTTCGCTCGCGCCCTATTTCCTCAAGACCGCACGCATGGTGATGATCGTGACCGCGCCGATCTATATCGGCATCGCCCTGACGAGCGAGGCGTCGGTGCTGACCATCTTTGGTCGAAAGTGGGCCGGGATCATCCCGATGGTCGGCGGGCTGGCGCTGGTGATGCCGGTGTTTGCGCTGCATCTTATCTGCTCCCCAGTGACGAACGCAATGGGCCGCCCGCGCGTCTATCTGTTCACGAGTGTATGCGGCGCGATCATCATGCCAATGGCGTTCCTGTGGGGGGCGGGCGTGGTTGGCGCGGTGACAGACAATGCCGCGATGGGGCTGGTTCACGCCTGGTGGTTGGCCGCGCCGGTGCTGTGCGCGATCACGCTGGCAGTGACCTTGCCGCGCATCGGACTTGGGCCGGTGACGCTGGCGCGGGAGCTTGCCCCGATTGCGGTGGCCTGCGGCGTGATGACAATCGCGGTGCTGGCGGCTCAACGTTATGCGGCCATCGGTTCGCCGCTGCTCGAACTGGCGTGGAACGGGTTTGTCGGCGCGGCTGTATATGGAGCGACATTCTGGTTCGTCTGGCCGCAGACGGTCAAAGATGCTTGGCGGATGCTGCGCCCTGCGAACGTCGCGACTGTGCCAATGGCACAGATCACTCAGTCCGCGCCGCCATCCGCCTGAGCGCCTGACGGTCGATCCACCACCACACCGGATGCCGACGCGCAGCAAAGCGCGGGAGCCATTCGCGATAAAGGCTGGCGATGGTGCGCGGCAAGGCATGCGGCCCCGGCCCGCGCATGATGTGGGTGACGATGCGGTTCTGATAATGGCGCACCGAATAATTGATCATCCGCGCGTATTGCCCCCGGATGGAGGCGAGCGAGGCCTGCGTAGGCTCACACAGAAAGCCCGCACGTTCGCACGGCATGATCCGCGCGTCGCGCCAGTCATCCTCGTTCGCAAGGTCGGTCTTGGCCAGCGCGCCAATCAGGCTGTCATCGCCGATCAAATCATCGGGCAGGCGAATACCGTTGGCACGCATCCGGTCCACAAAGCTTCCGCGCAGGGCATACAGATCGCCGAACAGGCCGTGGTCACGGATCATGGCGGCGCGATAATGCTCCGCCCCGCGCCCGTTGCGGGGCAGACCGGCCGCGGCGTTTGCATCGTGGTGCTCCGCAAGCGTCGCGAGCAGCGCGGGAATTGATCCGGGCGTTATTGCTGCATCGCCATCGACGAACACGAACGCATGCGCTGGTGACGCTTCATCAAGGACAAAGCGGTTCCAGCTCCGCGACTTTCCGCCCTCGGCGTATTCGTGAACGTGGATACGGTCGCTTTGCTCAGCGAAATTGCGCGCGATATCAGCGGTGCGATCCGTGCTGCCATTCACCACCACATGCGTTTCAAAGCCCCGCTCATGCAGCGGCAGGCTGCGCAGGCAGGCGGCGATGCGGCGTTCTTCATTATGCGCCAGCACTACTATGCGTGCTTTGGGTCGCGCACCGTGGCTTAACATCAGCCCGGCTTTCGCGCGGTCGCCCAGACGGTAACGGGAAAGTCCGGGTCATTGGGCAGGCTTCGTTTCCAGCCGGTGCGGGCCCAGCGGTTGAAATTTGCCTTCACCGCCGCGCGATTGCCCCAGCTGCCGGTTTCGACCGTTTCGGGATCGAAGCCGACGTCGCCCAGAAAGTGCCGCATTCCCAACTCCGTCCAGCGGGTGCAGTCATGCGGGATCGGGTGACGCCGGATCAGGAATGGGGTGATATTGATGAATATCCCGCCGGGCTTGAGCATTTGTAGCACATGGCCTGCCGCGCGGTACGGATGCAGCAGATGTTCCCAAACATTGTCCGCAATCGCGATGTCGAACTGCCGGTCCAGCACATCGTTGCAGATGTCGTGTTCGGGCCAGTTCATCTCGGTATAGCTTGCCCAGTTGCGACTGCGCCACTTCCAGCCCGCCGCAATCTCAAGCGCGTCCATCCGGCCAGTCGGCAGCGTATCGAGAAACGCATCGACCGCGCGATAGGCGACGGTGCGGGTCACATGCGTTTTATCGTAGCCAACGCCAGCGGCGACCTTTTCGGCAATCCTGAGTGCGGTCTGTTTCATATGCCTTCGCGCCCTATCGCATTCCGGTTAAGCATTTCTGTTCACCGCGCGCACAGCGTGTGGTCCCCGTGTGTCCTCTTGAGTCCTGCTTGTGTTCGGCGCGCGAATGCGCAGGCCGTTGGGCAAGCGCCGCGATCTCTGATATGATCAAATCACTCGCGCACGTGCCAAGACACATGCGCCAACCGCGACGGGATCGACAACATGCTGGCAAATATCCTCCATCTGGCCGGGGCGCTGGGTGCCCCTGCGACCGCGATTTCGCTGGGCCTCGCCCCTCCGATTGCCGCGGACAGCGCCGCCGCCGTTCTGGTTGAGCCTGTACCGGGCGCGGTCGAACAATCCGTCGCCCCCAGCCTCACCGACCCCGCGACGGAAGTTATTGCTCTCGATGCGGAACGCTACAACCGCCTCACCGTGCCGGTCATGATCGATGGCAGCGGGCCTTACAACTTCATGATCGACACCGGCAGTCAGGCCACCGCCGTCACGCATGAAATAAATGCCTCTCTGGGGCTCACTCCTCGCGGCACCGCGACACTGGTGGGGATGGCGAGCAGTCGACCGGTCGATATTGTCGAGGTGGACCATCTGACTGTCGGCAGCCACGATATCTACGATCTGGTCTCCCCCGTGCTTTATCGGACGCATGTGGGCGCGGACGGGATCATCGGCTTGGATTCGCTGCAGGACTTCCGCGTCCTCATCGACTTTCGCGAAGAAAGCATCGCGGTGGAGAACGTAAGCAACCTCAAAGTTTCCAATCGCGGGTTCGAAATTATCGTACGCGCCAAACAGGAACTGGGCCAGCTGCTCATCACCGATGCCATGGTCGAAGGGGTGAAGGCCGTTGTTATCATCGACACCGGGGCGCAGGCCAGCCTAGCCAACCACGCCCTGCGAGACAAACTGCGGGCAAAACGCCAGCAGGAAGTCACCACCACCGATGTCAACGGGGTGAGCATGATAGGGCAATTATCCTATGTCCGCTCGCTGACCATTCAGGGGCTGTCGCTGCGCAATGTCCCGCTGACCTTTGCTGATGCCCCCGCATTCGAGGCGCTGGGACTGCACGATACGCCGGTGCTGGCGCTGGGGATGGAGCATCTCAAGATGTTCGACCGGGTGGCGATCGACTTTTCCAACCAGCGCATCCTGTTCGACGTGCCGCGCGATGTGGCGCGTGAATTGCGGCGCGCGCGCCAGCCGGGCGTTCGCATTCCGGTCCAGTAAGTACGGGGCAGCCTTTTGCGCGCCGCTTGCCATAAGGGTTCGCTGCGCCCACATGGCAGGGCGCGATGCCTCCCGATACCATCACCTCCGCCGACAGGCAGCTGAACGACGCCGAAGGCTGGACAACGCTGCGGCGGTTCTTGCCCTATCTGTGGCCGGAGGGCGACTGGCCCCTCCGGCGCCGGATCGTGGTGGCGATGCTGTTTGTTCTGCTGGCAAAGGCAGTGACGCTCGCTCTGCCCTTTGCGTATAGCCAGGCGGTCGACACCATGTCGCAAAGCGGGGTTGTCGCGGAGAGCGCGCTGGTCGCCTTTGCCCTCGTCGCGGCCTATGGGCTGGGCCGGTTTGGCAGCGTGGTGTTCGACAATATGCGCAACATGGCGTTTGAGCGGGTGGAGCAGCACGCAACGCTGAGCCTTGCCGAAAGCGTCTTTCACCACCTCCATCGCCTGTCGCTGAGGTTCCACCTCTCGCGCCGAACGGGCGAAGTGACCAAGGTTATCGAACGCGGCACGAAAAGCATCGGCATGATGCTGTATTTCCTGCTGTTCAACATTGCCCCGACCATCATCGAGCTGATCGCGGTGGGCGTGATCTTCTACCTGAAGTTCGGGATAGAGCTGGTGCTGGCGACCGCCATCACCGTGGTTTCCTATATCGCAGTCACGCGATGGATGACTGAATGGCGCACCAAATTGCGGCGCGAGATGAACGATCTGGACGGGCAGGCGCTGCACCGGGCGGTGGATTCGTTGCTGAATTTTGAGACGGTGAAGTATTTCGGCGCCGAAGCGCGTGAGGAGCAGCGTTATTCCCGCTCGGCGCGTGCCTATGCCGAGGCCGCGATCAAATCCGAGAACTCGCTGGGCGTTCTTAACATCGTGCAATCCGCGATCACCAACCTACTGATGGCAGGCGCGATGGCCTACACCGTGTGGGGATGGAGCCGCGGGCTGTTGAGCGTGGGCGATCTGGTGCTCGTTAACACGTTCCTGATGCAGCTGTTCCGCCCGCTCGATCTGCTGGGCTGGGTGTATCGTTCCATCCGACAGGGGTTGGTCGACATGGCCGAAATGTTCCGCATGATCGATACCGATGTCGAAGTGCGCGATGCGCTCGGCGCGCCCGCGCTGGCCGTTGCGCAACCCTCGATCCGGTTCGACGATGTGACATTCGGTTACGAGGCCGAACGCACGATCCTTCGCGGCCTCAGCTTCACCGTTGCAGCCGGGGAAACCGTGGCGATTGTCGGCCCTTCGGGCGCGGGCAAGAGCACGATTGGGCGGCTGTTGTTCCGCTTTTACGATCCGGGATCGGGGCGCATTCTGATCGACGGTCAGGATATCGCGCAGGTCCGGCAGGACAGCGTGCGCGCGGCCATCGGTATTGTCCCGCAAGATAGCGTGCTGTTCAACGATACGCTGGGCTACAACATCGCCTATGGCGCGCCCGATGCCGTGACAGCGGACACCGCGATGATAGAACAGGCCGCGCGCGACGCTGCACTGATGCCGCTGATCGAGCGGCTGCCAGACAGGTTTGAAACCATGGTGGGCGAACGCGGACTGAAACTGTCCGGCGGCGAGAAACAGCGCGTCGCGATCGCCCGTACGCTGGTCAAGGATCCGCCGATCCTGCTGCTGGACGAGGCGACGAGCGCGCTGGACACCCGCACCGAGCAGGAGATCCTCGGCACGCTGAAACGGCTGGCGCGCGGTCGCACCACCATCGCCATTGCCCACCGGCTCTCAACGATTGCCGACGCCGACCGCATTCTGGTACTGGATGGCGGCGAGCTGGTTGAAACGGGCACCCACACAGCGTTGCTCGCAAAGCGCGGCCTGTACGCGGAAATGTGGATGCGGCAAGCCAGCGAAGAAAATCGCGAGCAGGTTGAGGCGGCGGAGTAAGCGGGTGCCGGGTGTCGGGTTTACTCCCCCGCACCCTCCGCATCCGTCTTGCGCAGGTCGCTCGCTGCCAGATCCAGATTGCTCGCCGCGATCACCTCGACATCACCGCGCATCGCCCTCAGATCATCGAGGAACTGCTTGGCATCCCCCACAATCACCAGCGAGGCACGGTCTGCCGCGAGATATTTCTGCGCCACCTGCACGGTGTCATCGGCAGATACACCGGCCAGCCGCTCGGCAATCGCGAACGCCTCCCCCGGCGCGATCCCGCGCAGCATCAGATTTGCGACCTGCCCGTTGAATCCGCCGCTGGTCTCCAGACTGCGGGCAATCGCGCCCGACAGGAACAGGCGACGCTTTTGCAACGATTCCTCGTCGAGCGGCGCATCTGCCATCAGCTTGAACTGCTCGAAGAATACGCCTGCAACCTCGTCCGCCGTCTCGTTCTTGGTCTGCGCATTGGCGGTCAGCAGGCTTGCATCGAGGCTTTGTTCAAGCTGTGAATACGCGCCATAGGATAGCCCTCGTTTCGTCCGCACCTCTTCGAACAATCGTCCGTTGGAGCCGGAACCCAGCACGGTGTTGGTGAGCCACAGGCGGTAAAAATCCTCGTCAGAGCGGGAAAGCGCACGAACCCCGGCCACCACAGCCGCCTGCCCTGCATCAGGCATGTCGATCACCACGGTGCGCGGCTCGGTGCCGTTGCCAGCCGGGTTGCTGATCGCGGGCGGAGCGGCCACATCGCTGGTCCAGTCTCCGAACAGGTTTTCGACCAGTTCCTCCGCCGCATCAGGTGCGATGCCGCCGCTCACTACCAGCTTTGCCCTGGCGGGGTGCCACCATTGCTGCCGGTGCGCCATCAGATCGTCACGCGTGATCGCTGCAAGACTGGTCTGATTGCCAACCCGGCCATAGGGCGCATCGCCGTACATCACCCGCGTCGACACCAGATCGGCCAGCGCTCCGGGATCTTTCAGCGTCGAGGCGAAGCCATCGAGGAACCGTTTGCGCTCCCGTTCAACCTCTTCATCCGGATAATTGGCGTTGCGGATCACATCGACCAGCACTTCGCCCGCCGCCGCCAGATTGACATCGGGAGCGGTGATGCTGGCATAGATGCCATCGCGTCCGCTGTTGAGGCTGATGCTTGCGCCCAGCGCCTCCAGCGTGGCGGCGATTTGCGTCGCGCTGCGGTTTGCCGTGCCATTGTCGGCAAGGCTCGCGGCCATCTGCGCCAGTCCAGCCTTGCCCATGCTGTCGGTCGCATCGCCTCCGGGCATAACCAGCGTGATGGTTGAAATTGGCACATTGCTGGTCTGCGAGGTGACGAGTGGGATGCCGTTGGAAAGCTGCGTCTGGACAAAGTCGGAGCGCATCACGGCTGGCGCCTTACCCGGAGGGGGCGGGAACATTCGCGCTTCTTCGGGCAGAACCGCGCGCGGCTCTCCGGAGGCGGGCGGCACGGTGCCATATTCAGGCCGCTCATAAGGATTGGCATAGGCGGAGGGATCTTCCTCTCCCGCGATATAGCTCATCTGGACAACGCCGCGAGGGTCCATCCATTTGGCCGCAACACGTTGAATATCCGCCGCCGTGACCGCCGCAATCCGTTTCAGCCGAATGTCGGCTGCATCGGGATCGCCGGTGGACATCAGCGCCTCTCCCAGTTCAAACGCACGGCCGCGCACGGTTTCGCGTTGGGACAGCGCGCTGGAGAAAATCTCGTTCTTCGCCTCCATCAATTCGGCCTCGGTCACCGGCGCGGTGCGCACCTTCTCGATTTCGCCATCCAGGATCGCGCGCGCTTCATCCGCATTGCCCGCAGGGCTCAGCAGCGCGTAACTTGCGATGTAACCGCCATCCATCGTCATCGAGGCAAAATGCGATGCGCTGAATGCCTTGCCGCTGCGCACCAGCGCTTCATCAAGACGGCTGTTCTCGCCCCCGGACATGATCGCCGAAAGCAGTTCCAGCGCTGCCCTGTCGGGATCGTTCACGCCGGGCGCCTTCCAGATATTGCCCACCACCGGAAGCGGGACGTTGGGCGCGCTGGCAGTGATGGCGCGCGGCTCAGTCCGCTCAGGTTCGTCGAGCGTGATCTTCAAACTGATCGGATTTTCGCGTGGCGCGATATCGGCGAAATACTGGTCCACCAATGTTCGCAAGTTCGCCATATCGAAATTGCCCGCCACGATCAGCGTCGCGGTGTCCGGCCCGTAAAACGCCTGATGAAACGCGCGTGCATCATCCAGCGTGGCAGAATCCAGATCATCGATAGAACCGATCCCCGGCCTGCGCATCGGCAGCACATCGAAGGCGTTTTCGGGAATAACGAACCGTTGAAACCGGCCATAGGGCGGCGCGAGCACGCGCTGGCGCAATTCCTCCTTCACCACGGAGCGTTCCTTCTCGAACACTTCGGCATCGACCACGGGGAACGCCATGCGTTCGCGGTGGGTCCACAGCATCGTTTCGAGATATTCCGCCGGCACCGTCTCGTAATAATTGGTCCGATCAACCCAATTGGAAGCGTTCCGCTGCCCGCCTACATCCTCCGTCAGCTGGTTGATCATGTTGTATGGCATGTTGACCGTCTTGCGGCTGAGGATGTGTTCGAACAGGTGGCTAAAGCCCGATCGCCCTTCTGGATCGTGCTTCGACCCGACATTGTACCACAGCGACGTGGTGACATTGGCGGTGGTGTTGTCGGGCAGCGCGATCACGGTCAGCCCGTTGTCCAACTGCCAACGCGTGTATTCGATCTCAGGCGCGGAGAGCGTTGGCGGCGCGGCTGAACTGGCGTCTTCATGGCCGTCCGCAAAAGCGGGGGCGCTGGCCGCCATCGCAATTGCCGCAGAGCTAGTAAGCAGAAATTTCCTGATCATTGTCTTCGCGTCCCCATCGATCTCGTCTGTTATCAGTTAAAGCGCCCAATGCCCGCCACCTCAAGGGTGGACATGCATCAAACTCAAAAAACGGGCGAGATTATCGCCGTGCGTCAAGGCTGAGCTTTTCCAGCAGGTGCAATGCGTCCTCACGTCGGTCCCATGGCACGAACAGATGATCGTGATGCAACCCGGCGACAATGTTGCACGCCACGCCCGACGATGCGAGCGCGGTCGCGACGGCGGCGGTCAGACCCACGGCGCCAAGATCGGAATGCACCTGCAGGGTGATGCGCGCAAAGTGCCGGGGGCTATCTTCCTCCCCAGTCACATTCGGGCCAGCCGTGGCGGGCAGGATGACGCATTGTCCCTCTTCCTCGCGGATCATGGCGAAGGCGGTGGCGGGGATCAGTCCGCCTTCGGGCATCGGAACGAACATCCAGGCACGGTCGCCCAGCTTCGGGTCCAGGCCCAGCATCAACGCCTTCAGATCACGGACTGCGCCCGGTTTCATATTTCATCCCTCAAAGCAGACGCTTTGGTAGGATAAGTTTTTCAATTATCAAAGAATGTATTTAGATAGATCAGTATCACCCGCCAACCCGGCCAGTTTTTCGCGGACATAGGCCGCGTCGATGGTAATGGTCTGGTCGGTCAATTCCTCCGCCTCGTAACTGATTTCTTCGAGCAATTTCTCCATCACTGTCTGCAGCCGGCGCGCGCCGATATTTTCGACGCTGTCATTCACCTGCGCCGCAATCCGTGCCACTTCGGCAATGGCGTCTGGCGTGATGTCCAGTTCGACCTTTTCCGTGCTCAGCAGCGCCTTGTACTGCGTCACCAGATTGGCGCGCGTTTCGGATAGAATGCGCACGAAGTCTTCCTCGGTCAGCGCGCGCAAATTGACGCGGATCGGCAGGCGGCCCTGCAATTCCGGCAGCATGTCCGATGGCTTGGCCACGTGGAACGCCCCGCTGGCGATGAACAGCACGTGGTCGGTTTTCATCGGACCGTATTTGGTCGCGACCGTCGTCCCCTCGATCAGCGGCAGCAGATCGCGCTGCACGCCTTCGCGGCTGACACTGCCACCGCGCACATCGGAAACGGCAATCTTGTCGATCTCGTCAAGGAACACGATGCCGTTGGTTTCCGCATTGCGCAGCGCAGTCTGGGCGACATCGTCATCGTCCAGCCGTTTATCCGCCTCCTCGTCCACCAGCTTGTCCCACGCATCGGGCACGCGCAGTTTGCGCCGTTTGGTCTGCGATTTGCCCAGCGCCTTGCCCATCATGTCGCTGAGGTCGATCATGCCCATATTGCCGCCCATATTGCCCATGTCGAAGGGCATTGAGCGTTCCTCGGCCATCTCAATCTCGACCTCGGTTTCGTTCATCGAATTGTCGGTGATGCGGTTGCGAAAGGACTGGCGCGTTGCCTCGCTCGCGCTCTGGCCGACCAGCGCATCAAGCAAGCGCTCCATCGCGGCCTCTGATGCGGCCTCGCGAACGGATTCGCGGCGGCGTTCCTTTTCCAGCCGGATCGCTTCTTCGACGAGATCACGCGCGATCTGTTCGACATCGCGCCCGACATAGCCGACTTCAGTGAACTTGGTCGCCTCGATCTTGATGAACGGCGCCTCTGCCAACTTGGCCAGGCGGCGGCTGATTTCCGTCTTGCCGCAGCCGGTCGGGCCGATCATCAGGATGTTTTTCGGCGTCACTTCGTCGCGCAATTCCGGTCCCAGCCGCTGACGGCGCCAGCGATTGCGCAGCGCCACGGCAACCGCACGCTTCGCGTCCTGCTGGCCGATAATGTGCTCATCGAGAGCGGCGACGATAGCCTTGGGAGTAAGATTGTCTGTCATGATTATCCGAAGAAAGAGAGGGATGAGGCGTCAGTGAAGCGTGCAGGATACCGCATCACACCACTTCCAGCGTAACCTCGCCATTGGTGAAGACGCAGATGTCGGCGGCAACGGCCATTGCCTTGCGCGCGATCAACTCTGCGTCGTCCTCGTATTCTGCGATAGCGCGCGCGGCGGCGAGCGCGTAATTTCCGCCCGATCCGATCGCGGCGATCACGGCATCGTGGGTCGCGGCAGGTTCCAGCACATCGCCATTGCCGGTAAGCACCAGCAGCGTGTCGGCGTCAGCGACGATCATCAACGCTTCGAGATTGCGCAGATATTTGTCGGTGCGCCAGTCCTTCGCAAGTTCCACTGCGGCGCGCATCAACTGGCCTGAAAACTGTTCAAGCTTTGTCTCAAGCCGTTCGAACAGGGTGAAAGCATCGGCGGTGGCTCCGGCGAACCCGGCCACTACCTTTGGCTGGCCATCAGGCCCGGCCGCACCGATCCGGCGGACCTTGCGCGCATTCGGCTTCATCACGGTGTTGCCCATGGAAACCTGTCCATCGCCGGCGATCACGGTTTTGGAGCCGCGCTTGACGCCGATAATCGTGGTTCCGTGCCACTGGATAAGGCCGTGGCTTGTCTGTTCGCTGTTCATGACCGGGGATATGGCGCGCGCGCAAAAACGTTCAAGTCATGCGGCCAGGATTGGGCAACAGCTCGCGATCAGGGTCCGCCCGGCCCCGGTCCACCGGGACCACCGCCCGCGCCGACCTGGCCGATATTGCCGAACAGATCTTCGAGGAAGCCGCGTTCCCGGCCCAGCGTCGGCGTCTTGTCGCCTTCGGGTTGCAGGTAGACAACCTTGTCCACGCCAGACCGATCAACCGACGCGACATTGCCCGCCTCATCGAATTTCACTGCCAGCACGCCATGCGTCTCGATGCGAGGACGCACGAACGGTTTGCGGCCTGTAATGCTGGAAACGTAATACCACGTCGGTTCGCCATACTGACTGGAAAAGGTCGGGCGGCCCAGCGTCGCCTCAACGCTGCGCTGGTTGTCGATGCCGGGCTGCACAGTGCTCAGCAGTGTCTGATCGGTCACGTAACCGCGCGATTCGCGGATTGAGGAGCACGCGCCCAATGCCAGGACCACGCCCGCCAGCAACGTAAGTTTTGCCGCACGGGAAATCCCCGTTCGCCCTGCGTTCGAACCCGTCATGTGCATCCTGCCTGTCAATCCATCCGCGGGTGGCCATGAGTGGTCAGCGCCGCAATATCCGTCTACCCGGTGCCTTAGTGCCAAGCCATGCGCCTTGCAATGTTGCATCGCTGCGCGCACCGGTAACAGGCGGCTGGTTGCGCGAATGCGGTTGAATTGGGAATGAACCGTTTGATCCTGATCGCGAATGTATTGCATGAGCATTTTATAGAGAAATTGTGCAGGCTAATGCGGAATTGCGGTTAGGGATCACGTATCTTCAGACCATGCGCAACAGAAAGAATCGCCAAACCATGTCATTCATCTCCCGTCTGCTCGGCACGGCGCCCGATCCGCGCGAGGCAATCCGCCCGCTGTGGCACCGCGTGGTGGAACTTGCGCGGGAACCGTCTTTCTACGCCGACTGCAAGGTTGCGGACACCGTAGGCGGTCGATTCGACCTTATCACCGCCATCCTGTGCACCGTCATGGTCCGCATCGAAGCCAGCGAAATGCGCGCCGAGAGCGCGCTGCTCGCCGAACTTTTTGTCGAGGACATGGATGGGCAATTGCGCGAGTTTGGCGTAAACGATGTGGTCGTGGGAAAGAGGATCGGCAAATTGATGAGCGTGCTCGGCGGTAGGCTGGGTGCCTATCGTAGCGCACTGGTCTCAAAGGATCGCGACCGCCTGATCGGCGCTGTCACGCGCAATGTTACCTTTAGCGAAGGAGCAAACGAGGCCGCATGTGCGGCGGGGGTCGCCGACAAATTGCTTGCCCTTAGTGAACGCCTTTCCGGGCGCAGCGATGAAGACCTTATCAAAGCTAGTGGGATCTGGTGAATGCAATGCTGGGATCGAGACAAGACGAATTTGAACTGACCCGTGTGGTCAGACCGCGGACGCTGCCTGCCGGCGCCGTGATGATCGAAGCGGACGAGCGGGAACGTGTGGCCCTGGCTGGGCGGTTCGGGATCGTATCTGTAGACGAATTGATCGCCTGGGTCGAAATGGAGCAGTGCCAGAAAGGCATTCGAGCCGAGGGCAACCTGCGCGCCCGCATCACGCAGGCCTGCGCAGTTTCGGGTGAAGACTTCGAAATTGCAATCGAGGAACCGGTCGTGCTGCGCTTTATCGAGGAAGGCAGCACTAGCCTGATACCGAGCGAGGACGATGATATCGACTTCGACCTCACCGCCGATGATTGCGACGAAATCGAATATTCGGGCGACATGATCGACCTGGGCGAAGCTGTGGCGCAAACGCTTGGTCTCGCCATCGATCCCTATGCCGAGGGGCCGGACGCGGACGAGGTGCGCCGCAAGGCCGGGATCGTGGCGGAGGGCGAACAGGAAGGCCCGCTGGCGGCGGCGCTCGCGGCGCTGAAGAAGGGTTGAGCGCGGCGAGCACTTCCGGGCGCATGGCGAGCGAATGGGAATGGCGGGAATTGGGGTGGGAAGCGGACTTTCGGCCATCGCCGTCTAGTGATCAAACATTTGGCGATCGAGCGATGTGCATTGGCCAACCTTGCAACACGCGCTTCGTTTGGTAGTTTCGGATCGGAAGGGCAGTTTCAATGGCAACGCTTGATAAACAGTTGGCGACGATGATCGCAAACCTGCCGGATAAGACGGGCAAGCCTCTTGCCGAATGGATCAAGATTATCAACGCGGAGGGTTTGGAGAAGCACGGGCAGGTCGTGGCATTTCTCAAGTCGCACGGCGTCACACATGGCTTTGCCAATTTAATCGCCAGCAAGGCGCTCGAAACCGAGCAGCGAGATGACCCGGTAGCCACTCAGTACTCAGGGCCGAAAGATCACCTACGCCCCATATACGAGGAAATTCTGAAGTTTTCGCATGAGCTCGGCGACGACGTTGAAGTTGCGCCGAAGAAGACGAGCGTCAGTTTGCGTAGGAAGAAGCAGTTCGCGCTTGTGACTCCTGCAACGCAATCGCGGATCGATCTTGGGTTGGCGCTGAAAGGTGATGAACCGCAAGGCCGTTTGGAACCCTATAATGCAATGTGTAGCCACCGCGTGCGCCTCGAAAATCTGGCCGACTTCGACGATCAGGTAAAGGCTTGGGTGGCTGAAGCCTATTCGCGATCTGGCTGAACGTCCGCAACTTGGTCGTTAACTGACCGCACCTTCCCCTCCGATGCTCGCCGTTCCGGACAATAAGCGAAGCGACATCTGATCAGAACGGAATATCATCGTCCAGATCGTCATAGCCGCCGGAGCCACCGCCGGAACCGCCGCCCGTGTCGCCGCCGCCCTGATTCCAGCCGCCGCCTGAACCGCCGCCCTGATTGCCACCGCCAGAACCACCGCCGCCATATCCGCTGCTACGCTGGCCGCCACCACCGCCTCCGCCTCCGCCGCCGCCCGCGCCGTCGAGCATGGTGAGCGAGCCATTCAGGCCGCGGATCACGACCTCAGTGGAATACTTGTCTTGCCCTTGCTGGTCCTGCCATTTGCGGGTCTGAAGCTGGCCCTCGATGTAAACCTTCGCGCCTTTTTTCAGATAGCGCTCGACCACGCCGACCAGCCCTTCTGAAAAGATCGCGACCGTATGCCACTCGGTGCGCTCCTGCCGCTCTCCGGTGTTCTTGTCCTTCCACGTTTCGCTGGTCGCGATGCGCAGGTTGGCAACCTTGCCGCCGTTCTGAAAGCTGCGGATTTCGGGGTCTGCCCCGAGATTGCCGATCAGCATGACCTTATTGAGCGAGCCTGCCATCCAAATATCCTTCCCGTGTCAATAAATGAGCCGCGCAAAATGATCGCGCAACGAATCTGCTGGCAGGGACTTTAGGACAGGTTGGCGTGCCTAGGCGAGGCCTGCCGCATGGTTTTTGCACGTTGGCGGCGCGTATTACCGGCTGGGATAGCGCAATCGGCCAAGAAATCGCGTGAGACTGGGTAGTTCGCGGTTGCCACCGGTCAGTTTCGCCTTGGCCTTTTCAAACCGCATCACCCCGTCGATCCGGCGATTGAGAAACGCATAGGTCGCCTGTTTGCCGTCGCTATCATCATTGATGAAGAACGCGAGTGTTGCCGAGTAAATCCCGGCCAGGATCGCGCGTTTGGTATAGTGGTTGTAATCGGTCGCGGTGTCGCCCGCCAGACGCCACATGATATCGGCAGAGCGCCAGCCCATTTGCAAGGCGCGCGGTACATTCTGCGGCATCGCCATGATCGCCATGGCGCGCCTCACAGCCTCGTCAATGTCCTCCACCGCCTTCAGCCGGAATGTCACGAGTTCGCGGATACGCTCACGGATTTTCAATTCGGCCAGCCGGTCTGCGGGCCATTCAGCTTCCATCGCCTGATCGACCGACATCACCCAGGCATCAATCATGTCCATCGCGCGCCCGTTCAGCGGCTTTTGCGGAAATGCCAGCTTCGCAACATCAACATCGACCCCGGCCATTTCGGCCGCGGCAATCAGCGCGGTCTCGTTCCACCCGTCAAAAATCGCCGATGCGGCAATATCGGGAGCCAGCGCAACGCGCAGTTCGTCCAGGGTCATGTCGGCGTAATCGGGAGCGTCATGGGTCATATCAAAGAGAAGGCCCGTATTGCTTCGTTGTTCCCTTGTTTTCGCGATCTGCATCTGCCGCGGCGAATTCGTCAATGATCTGATCGTTAGACGCCAGCAATTCGGCATAGTCGCGCGCGGACCGGCCCGAATTGTCGTTTCGGTCGGGGTTTGCGCCCTGTTTCAGCAGCCGCGCGATCAGGGGAATGTTGCGCTGGTGTACAGCGGTAATCAGCGGGGTTTCGCCCTGCGCATCGGACACCTCGACATCGGCGCCGCCCTTGATCAATTCTTCCACCCCATCGACAAAGCCGAGCGTGGCGGCCACCTGGAGCGCGGTCATTCCCCGCTTGTTGCGGACGTTGGGATTGGCGCCGCGCTGCAGCAGAAACCGGATCCAGAGCACGTCGCGCCGTTCGGTCACGACGTGCAGACCAGTGTCGCCACTGGTGATATCACGCGTGTTGACTACCTGCGTTCCGGGCTGATTGAGCATTTGCGTCACCGCATCGCCATCGCGATCCTTGACCGCTTTCAGAAATTCGAACCCTTCGGAATATAATTGTGCTGACGCCGGCGCGGTTGCGATCCCGGCAAGTGCGCTCAGAAAAACCGCACTGGCAATCGCGCCGCCAACCCCTAATTTGCGAACAACGAAACCCAACACGCTTTGATCCTTCCGCATTTGCTGTCACATAAACCTGAAATGAGACGCCCCGAAACGAGGCATTGCCTCCCGGTCAGTTAGCAGAGCATGAATACGAACGCCAACACCCCCTTAAGATTTCGCGCTCTGGCGCTGACTTTTGCCATGTGCCTTGCCCTTTCTGGGTGCAACGCACAGCCCGCACAGCCCGTCGAACCACCGCTGGCAGGTGCGACGATTGGCGGTGAGTTCGAGCTGATGGATACGCAGCGACAAACGGTCCACTGGGCCGATTTCGACGGGAAGTATCGCATCGTCTATTTCGGTTACGCCTATTGCCCCGATGTCTGCCCGACAGACGTGCAGCGCACGATACAGGGACTGGAGCAATTCGCCGCCGATGAACCGCAACTGGCGGCAAAGGTGCAGCCGATCTTCATCTCGGTCGATCCCGAACGCGATACTCCCGAAGTGATCGCGGAGTTTACGGGCGCGTTTTCCGATGATCTGATCGGCCTGACCGGAACGCCCGAACAGATCGCGGCCGCAGCAAAGACCTTTGCCGTGTATTACAAGAAACTGGATGAGACCGCGCCGGGCGCATATCTGATGGATCACGCGCGCACTGTCATCCTGTTCGGGCCCAAGGGCGAACCGATTGCGCTGCTGCCTGCCGATCAGGGCGCGGAACCCGTCACTGCAGAGTTGGCAAAGTGGGTACGATAGCGCTTCGCGACCGGTTCTGGGAGCTTCCCCTCGCACAGCTCGACCGCGCCGAGTGGGAGGCACTGTGCGATGGCTGCGGGCGCTGCTGCACGCACAAGATAGAAGACGCGGATACGGGCGAAATCGAGCATACCAATGTCGCGTGCAAATTGCTGGATACTGGCACCGCCCAATGCAGCGATTATCGCAATCGAAAGGCGTTCGTCCCCGATTGCCTGCGCCTGACGCTGGCGATTGTGGAGGATGTGCCGTGGCTGCCCGCGACCTGCGCCTATCGCGTGCGGGCCGCTGGCCGCCCGCTGCCTTCGTGGCACTACCTGATCTGCGGGGACGGCGATGCGGTGGCCCGCGTGGGGGTCTCGGTGGCAGGCCGCGTGGTGAGCGAAACCGTGGCCGGGCCGTTGGAGCACCACATCGTCGAATGGGCACCGGCCCGGCGCGATCATCTGGCCGCGCCGGAAATCGCGTCCACCAAAGACAAATCGAGAAACGCCGCGGCATGATCGAGTGGCTGGCCAGAGGGGCGAGCAAGCCTGCGAAGCGCCCGCCCTTTGCGTCCGAAATCACGCTCAACGGCATGACCGTGCCGATCGTGCTGCGCCGCCACAAGACAGCCAGGCGGCTGACCTTGCGGCTGGCCCCCGATGGCAGCGCGGTTCGGATCACACTGCCCGGATGGGCACCGGCGGGCGAAGCGATTGCCTTCGCCCATGCCCGCGCCGATTGGCTGGCCGGACAACATGCGCGCATTCCGCAGCGCACCGCGCCGGGGCCGGGCGACACGGTTATGTATCGCGGCGTGCCGCTTCGCATCGACTGGGACGAGACAAGCCCGCGCCGACCTGCCCTCTCCACCACCCCGGTTGGACAGGCGCTGCGCATCGGCGGCGCGGCATCAGGGCTTGAAAACCGGCTGAAACGCTGGCTGGAACGCGAGGCGGTGGCCCTGTTCGAGGGCGATACCGCGGACTATTGCGCCGCCGCGCGGCTTGATCCGGTGCCGATCGCGCTCAGCCGCGCGCAGAAACGCTGGGGCAGTTGCTCCGACCAGCGCCGCATCCGCATCAACTGGCGGCTGGTGCAGGCCCCTGATCATGTGCGCCGGTCAGTCGTCGCGCACGAGGTCGCGCATCTTGTCCACTTCGATCACAGCCCGGCGTTCCACGCGCTGCTGGGCGACATTTTCGAAGGTGAGATCAAGGCTGCGGATCGCTGGCTGAAGGCCAACGGACGCTCGCTCTACAGCGCGTTCGGCTAGCTCCTTACTCGCGGCGCCTGCGCCAACTACGTAGGCAATCGTTAACCCTGTCCGGTTAAGATCCGATCATGTTCAAAGCCGCAATCCTGTTTGTGGCCGCACTCGGCCTTACCGTGCCCACAGTTCCGATGGCTGCGTGGGCGCAGGGCAATTGCGATCAGTGCTACCTGCCGCCAGGCTGCCGCGGTGTGGGCAATCAGAAGCCCAAGAACAACAACAAGCGCAATTGTCAGGTGCTGAACGTCACCATCGAAAGCGATGTCGATTTTGGCCGCGTGGTAGTGCTGCAACGCGGCGACGGGCGGGTGCTGCTGGACTTGGAGACGGGCGAGAAACGGCTGATCGGCGATCTGGAGGATCTGGGGGGGATGCCCATTACCGGGCGTGCGAGCGTGATCGGCGCACCGTTCGAACCGCTGCGCATCATCCTGCCCGGCACCGTAAGCATGCGCGATGCGACTGGCGGACAGGCGACCTTGCGCGATTTCGTCACCGATCTGCCCGCACTGCCGACGCTGAATGCGAACGGACAATTGAGCTTCCGCTTTTCCGGCACGCTGGTCCTCAGCGCGCAGACAGAGGCATCGGGAGCCTTGCGCGGGCGCGTGCCCATCACGGTCGAATATCAGTAGGGCAGCATTGATCAGGCTGCGTGGACCCTCTGGCGTTGGGGCCAAGGCGCGACTATATCAGCCTGATGTCTTTCGTATCGCGTTTCAATCCCAAGACCGGCATCGCCGATTTCTGGACCGAGTTCCGCAAGCCCAATCCGTGGCGTTGGCCGATCCTGTTTGTCTCCACCATGCCGTTGATGGTGATTTACTACTGGCTTTCGGGCGAGGTGTATTACCGCACGCCCGAACGACCTACGATCACCTATATCAGCACACTGAACGAGGCCCGGACCGATGCGGAGATTGCCGCTTCCAATGCCGCCAATCAGGAAGTGACCGATCTTCGCAAGGCTGCCGAGCAAGACCTCGCGCAACGCAAGAAGGATATCTACAAGGCTCTGGGCAAGGGGATTGGCATGGATGTCGAGAAGATCGACGCCGAAGCGCAGGCTCGCCGCGCCGCCGAAGCCACAGCCGAAGCGGAGCGCCGCGCCCGGATCCTTGCCGAAAGTCAGGCTGTAAGTACAGCACCCTCTTCAGCGCAGCCAGCCACCCCCGACCAGTCCCGAGACGCGCCATAAGCTCCAATGCCCCCGGCGATGCCGAGTGGATGGCGGCGGCGGCCCGGCTCGCCGCGCGCGCCCGCCCGCTCAGCCGCCCCAATCCCGGCGTCGGTGCCCTGCTTGTGCGCTTTGGCTGCGTGATCGCACGCGGCTGGACACAAGCCAGCGGCCGCCCCCATGCCGAGGCGCACGCGCTTGAAGGCCTCGCCCCCGGCGCGGCTCATGGTGCAACGCTTTATGTAACGCTGGAGCCTTGCGCGCACCAATCGGCGCGAGGTCCGGCCTGCGCCGATATCGTCGCCAAAGCGGCCCCAGCGCGCGTTGTTATCGGTCAGCGAGACCCCGATCCGCGCACCGCCGGAACAGGCATCGCGCGGCTGGAGGAAGCCCGCATCGAAGTCTCCGTTCTGGAGGATGAACCGTCCGCGCGCAGCCTTGCCGGATACCTCTCGACAAAACGTGCCGGGCGGCCCCACGTCACGCTCAAACTGGCGCAATCGCTCGACGGGTGCATTGCGCTCGCCGACGGGAACAGCCAGTGGATCACCGGCGAGATGGCCCGCGCGCACTGCCATGCCATGCGCGCGCAGAACGATGCAATCCTTGTGGGCGGCGGCACATGGCGGGCGGATCGACCGCGTCTCGATGTGCGCCTGCCCGGTCTTGCTGCGCGCAGTCCTGACCGGATAGTGCTGACCAGAGGCGTACAGCCCGATGGCGTGCGGGTGATCAACTCGCCTGTGCAGATTACCGCGCTACAGGACGTGCTGCACCTGTATATCGAGGGCGGCGCGGCCACCGCCGCCAGCTTCCTTTCCGCCGATCTGGTGGACGAACTGCACTTGTATCGCGCTCCCATCCTCATTGGAGATGGGCTGCGCAGTGTCGCCGCGCTGGGCCTTGCCAACCTTGCCGCCGCGCATGGTCGCTGGCGCCAGGTCGATCATCGCCAGCTTGGCAGCGACACCTTCACCGCCTACCTTCGCACCCGCGACCGATAACCCTCGACCAAGGAAACCTCTCCCATGTTCACCGGCATCGTCACCGCCATCGGCACCATCACCCAGACCGACCAGCGCGGCGACCTGCGCGCGCGCATCTCCGCTCCGCTGGACCCGGCACGCATCGACATCGGCGCGTCCATTGCGTGTTCGGGCGTGTGCCTGACAGTGGTGGATCGTGGGGGCGACAAGGGCGATGCTTGGTTCGAGGTAGACGTCTCCGCCGAAAGCGTATCGCGCACACGCAAGGGCATGTGGGAGGCCGACGCGCGCCTGAACATCGAGCCTTCGCTGCGCATGGGCGATGAACTGGGCGGGCACATCGTCACCGGTCACGTGGATGCCGTGGGACAGGTGATGAAAGCCGATGAGCGCGGCGACAGCTGGTTCGTTGCAGTGCGCGCGCCCCGTGAAATGGCCCCATTCATTGCGGAAAAAGGCTCGATCACGGTCGACGGCGTATCGCTGACCGTAAACGACATCCGCGACCGCCCCGATGGGCAATGCGACTTTGCACTCAACATCATTCCCCACACCGGCGCGGTGACGACGCTGGGCAATCTTGGCGAAGGCGATGAGGTCAATCTGGAGATCGACGTGCTGGCGCGGTATCTGAAACGGATGCAGGGCCTGGCGGGAGCTTGAGCGAATGACAGTGATGATCTTGCATGGCCATTGCGTTAAATTCGTCCCGGTATCGTCTACGCTCCATCAACTCCCCATCAGCGGACCGGCGGCAAATTCCTCCGCCGTGATAGCATAGACCAGATGCAGCACCCGTTTGCCCTGATAGCGGTCCAGTTCGGTGCGGTCGGTGCGCTGTGCGCCAATGTTTTCGAGCGCGATGCGGGACCGGTAATTCGTCTCGCCCACCCGAAAATCAACCCTTGCGACGGACTGGAAAGCGTAGGCCAGCATGAGCCGCTTCATCGCGCGGTTGACCCCCTTGCCCCAGCATCGCGGAGACAGGAACGTCCAGCCGATCTCCACTGAACCACCGTCTTCGGGGTTATATTCCTGAAACCGGGTCGTTCCGATCACCGCATCGCTCGCCCGGTCGATCACCGCCAGCGCCCCGCCTTTCGCCAGCGCATCGTCAAAAAAAGCGCGGAACACTTCCTTTTTCCATCGGTCGTGGAAGGGGTGCTGTTCCCACACCGCCGGATCGCTTGCGATGTCGTACAGCGCGTCCCAGTCGTCGTCGCGCAAGGGGCGCAGAAGGACCGACTCACCTTCAAGGGTAGGCTGCCGGTCCATACCGCGCCCTCCGCCAGTTCAACCGGTGACTTGCGCCAGCGCGGCGATGAACTTGTCGATATTGTCCATCGTCAGCCCGGCAATGTTGATGCGACCCGATCCAGCCATGTAGATGCCGTGATCCTCGCGCATGGTCGCCACCTGCTCCTTGCTCAGCGGGAGGACGGAAAACAGGCCGTTCTGGCCGCCGAGCGGTGTCAGATCGACGCTGCCGACGGTGCCTGCCTCGGCCAGCCGGTCGCGCACCTGTCGCATTCGCGCGCGCATCTGGTCCAGTTCATCCAGCCAAACGCTCGTCATCGTTTCATCGCGCAGGATCAGCCGCACGGCTGCCGCGCCATGATCGGGCGGCATTGACCAACAGGCGCGGGCCAGCGCGTTGGCGTTGGAAAACGGCGTGTCGAGCGCCCCGGCTTGCTCGGCGAGAATATAGAAGGCGCCCACACGGTCGCGGTACATCCCGAAATTCTTGTCGCAACTGTAGGCGACGAAGGCTTCGGGAACCTTGGCCAGCACGCTGCGCATTCCTGCGGCGTCTTCCTCAAGGCCCTGCCCCAGCCCCTGATACGCAGTGTCGATAATCGGGAAGATTCCGGTCTCAGCAATCGCGTCGCCGATCGCGGCCCAATCATCCGCAGTGTAATCGATGCCGGTGGGATTGTGACAGCAGCCATGCAGCAACACAGCCTCGCCCGGAGCGGCGCCCTTGATGGCATCCAACACGGCTTCGCGATTGGCGCTGCCATCGGGGTTGGAATGGTCAAATGGGACCAGCTCAAGCCCCAGATCGGCAACGATTTGCGCATGGTTGGGCCAGCTTGGCACGCCCATGTGCAGGCGTTTCAACCCGGCCTTTTGCGCCAGCGCCAGCGCCAGCCGGACCGCGCCGGTGCCGCCCGGTGTCTGCATTCCGGCGATCCGCCCGCCCATCGTCGCATCTTCGCCGAAGACATAGGGCATCAGCGCATTGACGAAACCCATGTCCCCTTCCGGGCCAAGATAGCTTTTGGAATCCTGCGTATCGACCAGCACCTGCTCCGCCTGCTTTATCGCGGCGAAGACAGGCGTTCCGCCCTGCCCCGTGCGATAGACGCCCACGCCAAGGTCGATCTTGTCAGCGCGGTCATCGGCAGCATGCATCTTGATAAGAGCAAGCAGGGCATCGGGCGATTGGGGTTCGAGTCGGTTCAGCATGGTTGCAGCGAATGCCGCGCCCGCGCCCGCGCTGCAACCGTCAATTGCGCGCGGGGTGACGAAGCACGATCAGAATGGCAGCCAGCGCTGCTTCTTGCTGAACCTCATATAGCCCGCATTGACGCCCAGACGCACACCCGCGCCCAGCCGGATCGGGATCAGCACCACATCCCCGCGCCGCATGTAACTCGCGTGCAGACCGCCGATAAAATAGGCCTGCCCCTCGCCGGCAGGATAGCGCCTGAAGAGGTCTTCGCTGTCGAACAGATTGTAAACGAGCACAAAGGTATTGGCCGCGTTTGCGCCCGCGTCAAACCCGATGGAAGGGCCAGTCCAATACACCTTTTGCTGCCCCTCGACCTTGTGGTGCAGCGTGCCGGAACCATAGCGTGCACCAACAACAAATGCCCCGCCCGCCTCGCGACCGACAATGTATCCGTTGGGCTTGCCCTCTTTTTCCAGCAAATCCTCTATCATCCGGGCGAGGCCTTCAGCGCCTTTGCCAAACACACCTTCGGCAGCACCGATCAGATCATCCTCGGCATAGGTGTCGGCGGTGGGCTCTGGAATCGGGATGCCAGTCTCGCCAGATGCCGAACCGACGCTGGCCCCGTTGGCGGGATCGGTCCAGCTGACCGATCCGTCGGGATTTTCCGAAGGTGGCTGCGAATAGACGGAGAAATCGTCGTTGAAGCCGGGATCGGAATCATTGGCGAGATCGGACCCGGGAGGATTCTGTACAGGGACGCGCGCGGGTTCAGGCACACGTTGGGGCGCGGCGACGCGCGGATCGGCGAGATCAGCATCGATAGCCCCGCCGCCTGTGGATGTTTGCGGATAGGCTTCATCCGGGTCGAAGGTTTCGACGCCTTGCGCAGCCGCCGGTGCGACCATGACGAGCGCCATGGCAAACGCCATCAAGGCCATGATTATCAGGTGCACGGCACGGGTTGCGCTGGGCGCAACGGGGGTGCGGTCCAGTCCGATGAATTGGGAAGTACGGGCGGTATGGATCATCTCGCGGCCTTTCAGTGCAACGGAACTCGCGCTGCGAGAGCAGAGTCCTCCGGGCGGTTTTCGACAAGGGATCGGCGGCGAACCGAATCGAAAACGCGACAGGACGAATAAGGGCTAGGTTGTCGCACCTGAACGCGACGGGAACCGTCCGAATGCCGGGCGATGAAGCGGGGGAAATGAGAACCGTGCCGGGCCGCAACCGGGCGCGCATGGCGGCAGCGCAAAAAGATTGCCTATCATGCTTGCCGCTACCGCGCTCCCCGACTATAGCGCGCGGCTCGCGACCATTGTTGCGTTGCGGAGACGTGGGTGAGTGGCTGAAACCAGTTCCCTGCTAAGGAACCATACCCGTACCGGGTATCGAGGGTTCGAATCCCTCCGTCTCCGCCACCTCGCTTTTCCCAGACAATCCCTTATAGTCCTCAAACCCGCAGAAATGCCGCGTTTTTTCGCTTTTCGTCGTCCGTAAAGTTCTCTATATGTTCCTATGCATCCGACGTCGAGTGTGGGTCTGAGTGTGGGTCTGGAAGGAGCGAGCGATGGGAAAATTAACGGCGATGGGGGTCAAGAACCTGACTGAACCAGGCCGCTATTCCGACGGAGAAGGTCTGATCCTCAAACTTGCCGCAAAAGGCAAAGGCAGTTGGATTGTCCGGATTCAGGCCAATGGAAAGCGCCGAGACATCGGTTTGGGCACCCTCGCTGACTTGCCACTTGGAGAAGCTCGAGAGGCCGCGAGGGCGCTTCGCAAGGAAATGAAGGCGGGTATCGACGTTCGGGCAGAGCGTGAAAAAGAAGCGTTGGTAATCCCTTCGTTTCGCGATGCCGCCAAGCTTGTCCATGAGGAGCACAAGGCAGCCTGGAAGAACGGAAAGCATCAAGCACAGTGGATCAACACGCTCGAAACCTACGCTTTTCCGACTTTAGGCGACAAACTCGTTTCGGACATAGAGGGACCTGCAATCCGCGATGCGCTTTCTCCGATCTGGCTGACAAAGCCAGAAACCGCGCGGCGGGTACGGCAACGAATCGGATCGGTGCTGGATTGGGCCTGCGCAAAGGGTTTTCGTGAGACTGAAGCCCCGATGCGCTCTGTTATCCGTGGTCTTCCGCGCCAGCCAAAGAAGCAAGGCCATTTCGCCGCGATGCCCTACGCTGACCTACCCGCATTCTTGACGTGGTTGCGTGGGCGTTCTTCGGTCGGCCGTCTTGCCCTAGAATTCCTGATCTTGAATGCGTCTCGCTCCGGGGAAGTTCGCGGCGCATGCTGGGGCGAGATAGACGTCAAGAAGAAGCTATGGACAATCCCGGCCGAACGTATGAAGGCAGGGACTGCCCATGTTGTCCCGCTGTCGGAAGCAGCTTTGGACGTGCTTAAGCAGGCAAAGACATTCCGCTCTCCCGTCAGCGATCTTGTCTTTCCAGGACAGAACCCGCGTCGCCCATTGTCAGACATGACCCTGCTCAAGGTCCTTCGCGATAAGGGAGACGATTACACCGTTCACGGCTTCCGCTCGTCGTTTCGCGACTGGGTAGCCGAAAAGACTAGCTATCCGGGCGAGGTGGCAGAAGCCGCACTGGCCCATACGATCGCGAACAAGGTCGAGGCGGCTTATCGGCGCACGGACTATCTCGACAAGCGCAAGCCAATGATGGCGGACTGGGCAAAGTTCGTGGCCCGCTGAACGTGCGAATACGGATGGCAGCTTAGCGCCCCAAGTTCGGACAGAGATTGTGTGCCGCTCAGCATCCAAAAGCGGACAAAGCTCTAACGTGAAAGATCCAGTACTACGACGTCGATAACGCCAACGAGCGATGCGGGGAGACCGCCACGAATGGCTTCTTCAAGTTCGGCGGGAGTTTGAATGCCATATGTTGTTTTACCGGCGATCTTTACACGTGGCCCAAACCACAAAACTAGGTAGATGCCCTGCTCTGCCGCATCAGGATGGTGCGAATAGCGCTCGTAAAGCTGGATGGAAGCTGCTTCAAAGATCTCCCGGTGCCACTGCCCTTTCACCTCCACTGCCAGGCAGGTTCGCTGCCCTTCAATTGACGAGACAGCGGTGAAATCGCATCGGTTTTGGCGAGCCATCGCGCTTTCAATCGACACAATCACATCAAGTTGTCGAAGCCTGGGCTCGAGACGCTCGACAATTCTGTTACGAGCGGTGTTCTCATCAACGTGTTTTCCGTTAACGTAGAACGCGGCGATAGGGTCAGTTTCGCTATGACGGAACCATCGTTCAGCTGTTCTCAGCTCTTCGAGGACTAATGCCCTCAAGTCCTCTACGGTTGAAACGCGCGATGAGTCCAGCAGCCCACAGACAGCCTCCGGAGATGGTGCAGTGAAATCGAGAAGTAGTCGCTTTCTCTTGGCTTCGGCTAACAAATGCCGACATCCGTCATGCCATTGCCTGAATCGAGAGTCCGCGAGAAGCTTCTCAAGATACTCGATTTGGTTGGAGGGTTCATCATCCGGAATGCGCCAAATCAAGCTGTTCAGAAAGCGATATGCGGTCTCTCCTTTTGGTGAACCCGTACCCCAAGACGAAGGAAGGGGCACCGCTGGCCATTCCCCAACAAACGCGTCGAGGAGCAGGAATATTTTTCGGACGGAAAGCGTCGGCCACACGCCGTCTCTCGATCCCCCCAGAGAATCATAGCGGTGGGAAAACGCAAAAATGTTATCCGCAAATTGACTAAGGATCGGCCACTCATCATCAGCGTTGCAGAATGCAAACGACCTTAGGAACCAGAAGTCCTGCCTCTCTTTTTGTGTCTTATCTGGTGGGCCATATGGCCAGTTTCGGTGCAGATCTTCACATCGGTTTGAGATGATCGCTGAAAGCTCCGCGTATCGCTTGCTCCTTGATGCAACGTCCACGAGAATATCGGCGCTCGATATGGGCATCGTTGGGAATTCCAGAAGCCAACGTAATGCCGTTTCCTCGGCAATAGCGGCGAATGCTTTATCATAAGACAAAATCGATGCCGAGGTATGCGAGATAGCTTCGGAACGGAGTTGAGGCTCGACGTAGCATTTCAAATATTCGATCAGCTCACGTTCGTTAGGAAACAAGCGGCGATCAATTTCAGCGTGAAAGACCTTTCGTTCTTCATCGCCCAAGCCCGGGTGGTGGACGTTGATGTCAGTCTTAGCGACTGCGATTAGCGAGCGGGGAATTCTGATCAAGCGAACCCTGATCCCGAAAATTTGCGAGGATTGCTGCATAAGCGACTTCAGGCAGATGATAGCCCCTTCCCTCGGCTCGCGCTTGACCGACCTCTTCCAGCGTCGGAGCGTTCTCCGCAAGAAACGCTATGCTTAATCGAAGAGCATTCTCAATGAACGCAGGATCGCTTGCGAATTTTATGATTCCATCCGGGTTGTAATTCTCCGCCAGATATTCGCGAGCGAAACGCCAGAGCCATTCCCAATTTTCACCTCTTTCAATTTGATACCTGTACTGTGCGAAGTGTTCTGCATGGGCGCGATCGATCTGCTCTCGGCGCTTGCGTCGCCTACTCTGAAAGCGATAACGTTTCTCTTTGTGCTCGATTCTCGCTGCTCGTGAACGTCTTTCCTTAGAAGCGGCGATGCGCAGCAGTGTGGGGTCGGAACGGGAAAGCAGTCGCTGTTTCACGCGATGCTCGCTCGGACCATTGGATTTGGCGTACCAGCTATGCGTACGATAGAATGCAGCGAACATCGCCGACCGATCGGATTGCGCCGCGTATTCGAGCATCCAAGTTTCATCTTCGCTGGTGAGGAATAGGCCGGAATGCATCTCCCCATGCCTGAATTTTATAAGCGCCTCCCAAAATTCTTCTTCTTGGTTCAACCCTTCAAAGGAAAGAATCTGTATAGAGCGACGCAGTGAATGTGCATTCTGGAGAGCTTCGACCGATTGGCTATCCCGTTCAGATTTGGCGTTTCTGAAGTTCAGAGCTTTCATCCATTTCCAAAGCTGACCGGGGCTATATGGCCCAACCGAGGTTTCAAAATATCTATCCAGAAGCTTGCCGATGAGTTTGCTGATGCCGACTCTACAGTGACACTCGTAGCTGCGCT
>CAWFGF010000002.1:0-549490 GCA_963815345.1 uncultured Alphaproteobacteria bacterium | reverse complement strand
CATTTGCGGCCATTGGACGACACACCAAGCCTTTGGAAAAGCGGACTTGGCCCGAGGCTGCTGGCTGCCAAGTTCGCTTATTTCGTCAAAGCAATTTTCGTGCGCTCGGAGTCGCGCAGAACAGTCAGATGTTCCGCCGAAAGAGCAGGGTGCGATTCAACCAGCCATCGTGTCGTTTCACAGGACGCTTCGCCGAGAGGAACTTCACGATCGTCAATAGCAACGATGTGGTCGCCCAACTGTAGCCCCGCCTGTTGTGCAGTCGAACCTTGGAACAGCTGAACCACCCTGACCCCATCATCGGTCGCCATCAGCGCATAACCTGAATGCGGTCTGGCGGGTTCGGGCTGGTTACGCGGATGCAGGAGTAAGCGGCCCTCGGTGTAGTCGAGGGTTACCGCGTGCGTATCCAGAATGCCAAGACCGACAAGGGAAGGTGGAGCGCTGCGGGTCGTTCCCCTTTGTAAGCCTAGCGCAGCCTCACCCAACCGCATCCCTTCCAGCTCGAAGCGCAGCAATTCAGTGTCTTCGCCTCTACCGGCAGCTGATACACCGTGAGAGCCACGACCTACACGAATGCTGCTAGGTATCATGGCGCGCCGCGCCTGTTCATCCTGCGCTATGCGGTCGAACAGGATGACCGTGTCGGAGTTGCCGGTGTCGAACAGCCCTCGATCTGTGAAAGTTCCGATCGAGTAGTCGAATATCGGCGCATGTGGATAGCCGAGGTCATACAATCGAGTCGCGATGGCAGAGCGTGCTGGCCTTACAGGGTCAATATCGCTGACATTCGTAGCGATGTCGAGCATCTGCCGCTCCGCATCAATGTGCCATACACTTCCGGGAAAAATTTCCGATCCGATGACACCGCCATCAAAGAAGCATCCCTTAGAATCCGAATGGCTAAAGTCCGCAATCAGTACGGGCACGGATCGAAACGTCGTACTTCCAATGGTTAACCGATCGACAATCGCGATGTCCGTTCTGAACTCCCTGCCATTGGCATCGCGTCCGATGTTCGATCCAATAACGGTAAGATCAAGCGTTTCTGCGAGTTCTTGGGAGATCAGCGTTGGCGAGCCGGTGTCGAAGACAAATTGACGCTCTACGCCGTTCACAACGGCGTTTATTGCGAACTTACCCATATGTGGGATGAGCGGAACGCTGGTGATCGCCCCTTCGCGCTCTACAGTGATCGGTCGTTGCAAAGCCTCAACGGCTTCAGGCGTCATTTGCGCATGAGAATGTGCACTCAACATAATTGAGGACAGAATGGCACCGATTGCAGCAAAGCGTAATTTCATCACCAAACTCCTGACCAAATCAAAGCCACGGTAGTATCTTAGCCTAATTAGTTGAACTGGTAATGAGCCAATCAGTATGGTCTGGTTGCGTATGAATTCGGCCCTAACCGAACGTCCGCTTCCCACCCTAAAATCGGTCATTCGGTAGCGCCTTGTATTTTGCCATGAGTGAACCTGCAGATAATTATTTTTTTTAAGATGAGAGCGGCCAATCAGTTAACGACCCACTTGTGGATATTGAAATTTTTGGTATTTCGCACCCTATGAGCTTACTCTCACCACCTTGCCCCAGATGCGGAACGACACTCCCATTCAAAAACACTCAATGGGGGCTGGGTAAGCCTTTTGTCTATAAAAATTGCGATGCTAAACTACTGATCGCGCGCAACTACTGGATACCTTTGGGGGCTTTGGTCGTCTACTACGTAATGAAAGGACGAACGGAGACCACGGCGGAATTAGCACTCCTTTTCGTTGGGCTTTGCATAGGTGTTCTCGCAATCTCTCGTCTATTTCTCGTTCCAAAAGAAGTGAGATCTTAGTGTCCGCTTCCTACCCAATTGCGGACGAAACCGCAAGGCGGCCGACATCTTAAAAGCAGCCACTGCGGTTGCTTTGATATGATATAAGCGACCAAAATTGAGCCAGGAGCTGACAGTCCGCTTCTGACTTTCGACAGCTGATAGCTACCATTCCGCTGCTGAGTTAACCGCGGACGCAGAAGCAGCTTGTGCTACATAAACGCTCTTTGTCGACGCAAGTAAGGTCACGTGCCGACTGCGGTTCGATTTGGGTATGGAGATAACGGCTGGTGGTGCGTCGACCGTTGGCGTTTGACCAAATCTTCGTGGTTTTCGCAATCCGACGAACGGCATTGCTCTTTTTTCTTACTGCATCGACAACTGGCTCGCCTAAGCGCTCCGCAAGAGCGCATTTTACACCAGGTGTTATAGAGATCGTCAGGTTACGCGTATCGAGGTAGTCGCGTTCTAAATTCAAGAAAAGATGGCCGTTCTAGCGCCCAGTTTCCTAACTCGAACCATCGAATGAGCTTGGCTCGAACAAAGCCGTATAGAGTCCAAGTGGCTTCCTGTTCAGTTAAGGTGGCTTATGATCCAATCATCGATTTGCGCCTCTGGCCATGCAACACAATGACGACCAATCGACACTGGCTTGGGGAAATTACCCTCAGCCATCCAGCGATAGATTGTTGATCGCCCCAGGCCTACGCGGTGCTGAACCTCTTTCATCCGGATCAGCCGGGTCGGCTGCCTGGACCGGGAGCTAGCGTACTCTTCACCCATAATTTCCTCCTTGGGCTCCAGCGAAAATATCACCTAGCAACGCGTCCTTGCGTTCAAGCTCGTCGATATGGTCAGAGAGGAGCCGGGCAACCCGTTGCGCTGTGCCTTTGGCCCAACGAGGCTTTACGTCATGCAACTGATTGCCGAGTATCCGCTCAAGCGCCATCGGCAGCTCGCAAATGAACTCATCGAAAAATGAAGCCAGATCGGATTGCAGCCAGGCAATCGCATGATCGCCGCTGCTGCTCAAGAATAGGAGTAGGTGCGCATGCGGAGGCATGCCAGCGGCAGCAAGAATGCGAAGCGCTTCGCCGAGACTCGCCGAGCGCGTGCCGGAAAGCGTACGGCGCAGTGCATCTTTGTGAATGTTTGCATTATGCGCAATGGCGCAACGCGTTCGCCCGCTCGCTTTAACCGCAGCGAGAAGCACGGCAGCAAGGTCAGCGCGGACCTGTTGTTCGCCGATTATGGTCCTATCGGTCATATGTCGCTCCTGTTCAGTCTTTGTGATGGGCTCTAGGGCTAACTCAGAAGGAAAACTGTAGGAAAGCCAAAAGAACATTAAAGGAACATGTAGGAAGGCGCCTCTCGCTATATCTGGATGATTCGCGCAGAATCCGGCAACTATGACGCACATTGCGGCCGCGACAACGCAATCTCCGGCATGCGCAACGCATTTGGCGTACCGCGATGCGCAGATCGCGATACCAGTTCCTAAAATTGTCGCTTTTCGTTTGGTGGCGAGCTGCAAAATCCCTTTCCCCATTTCCTACACCCAGGCTTCAAGTGAAGGAAAGAACATACAGCGAACGCATCATGCCAAGCTGCCTGTTCAATTTTCTTTGGAGTGACATTATGACGACCAAATCTGCCGCATCTGCCGGGCCGCAGCTCAAGGACTATATCTTGCCCGCCTGTGTGGTGCTCGCTTGTGCAGCCGCCGCCTATGCCGGCGCCGACACCACCTTCGATCCGGCATTGCAAAAATTCACCGACTTTCTCGAAGGATCGGGCGGCAAAATCATCACGGTGATGTCGCTTGCTGGCGGCCTGATTGCTCTCGCTTCAGGGCGGTTTGCGCTCGGCCAAGTCGCAGTGCCCGTCGGTGTCGGGATTGGCGTTGGCACAGGCGTGCCGATCGTCACCTCTGTCGTAACCGCGGTCATTTGAGCGCGGGTTAGCGACGGGAGGGCGGCATCATGGCTGACAGGTACCTTGTTCCACAGCGGCTCGACGACCCGGAGCTTATCGGCTTCTGGACCATCGACGAGTTTGCGGGACTTCTGATCCCCTTCGCCTGGGGCATATTAGCGCAGCACATCATCATCGGCACAGGCCTATCGGTCATAACCTGGTTCGCCTTGCGGAAGGCAAAGTCAGGCAATGTCGGGTCGAAACTGGTGCATGCTGCTTATTGGTACCTTCCGGGACGTTTCCTCGGATTGAAAGCCACGCCGCCCTCCCATTGCCGTTTGCTGGCAGGCTGAAGGAGGTATCCCATGCAATCAGAATTTGCCCATATCCATGCGCAGAAGCATCTGGCGCAAAGGAACCGCTTCGCCGTGCTTGCAGGTGTGCTGGGCCTGACCAGCATCGCGGCAATAGGCGCTGCTTTTACAGGCGACCGCGAAGTGGTGCTGGTGCCGATCACCTCGGAAACGCTGACGGTTTCGAGTGGCGGGGTCGATAAGCATTATCTCGAACTGGTAACCCGCGATACTGCGCTGATGCTGCTCAACCGCTCGCCCGAGAGCCTCGACTACTGGATGGTACAGATCCTGGAACTCGCCGATCCAGCAGCGCATGGCAGTCTTAAAGCTGAGCTCGTCAGGATAGTCGACGAGCAGCGCGGATCGGACGTGTCACAGGCCTTTGTGATCAAATCGATGCGGGTCGATCCCAAAACCCTGACCTCGAGCGCAACTGGGACGCTCAAGACCTTTGTCGGCGCGCAGGTGATCGCGAGCAACGAGCGCACCTTCACCTTCCGCTGGTCGCAGCGCGGGCTGCGCCTCGCTCTGACCGGCTTCGAGCAACTTCTTACCGAAACCAAGGAATAGACCGCCATGAGCCTGTTTTCCTCTCTATTATTTGCAGCGCTCGCCGGAACCGGGCTTGCCTGTTTTAGCCTCGGCACCGTGCGCCGCTCCGACACCGGTTTCAAACTCACCGGCTTGGCCGCGCTTGCACTCGCGCTAACGCCTGCCCCGGCGCTGGCCGATCAGTTCGTGGAAGCGGCTGACAACAGCGCAATTGATTGCGAACTGGCGCGCGGCGAGCTCACCCGTATCGCATTAGTTGGCGACGGCTTCGCCAATGTCTCGAAGATCGCCAGCGGCTTTCCCTATAATGACTTCCAGGTGACGCATGAACCCGTGCGCGGAGATATCTATATCTCTGTTCCGCCCGCTTATGCGGCCGACCGGATCAACTTCTTCGCCACCAGCAAAGCCGGCTATGTCTATAAATTCACCTGCCGTCTGGGCGGCAGCGAAGCCACGCAGCTGTTCATCACCAATCCGGCGCTGGTCGCAAGCGAAGCGCAGGAGTGGGAAGCCGAGGCCGGGCCCGAGGACAGCGCGATCCGCCTGATCGAAGCGATGGCAAACGATGCCACGCTGCCGGGGTTCACAGCGCGCGCCGAGCTTTCCGCCCCGCGCCGCACCGGCAGTATCGAAGTCCAGCAGGTTGCCGAATATGCGGGCGCCGAGCTGACCGGGCAGCGTTTTCTGATCCGCAATCTTGGCAAGAAGACGCTCGAACTCGGCAGTGAGCGCGAAGCGCCTGCTGGGGCGGCGGCCTTTGCCTATGGCCGCTCCGAGCTGCCCGTCGGCGAAACGACCAGCGCCTTTCTGGTCTTCCACGCCGGAGGGCCCTTGTGATGGACCGCAGCAAAGACACCGGAACAGCTGCCGCATCGCCGCAGGAAGCAAAGCAGACCGGACGCACAAATCTCAATCGCCAGATAGCGCAGCGCCAGAAACTCTTGCTCGGCGGCATCGGCGCCGTTGCTCTCATCGGCGGAGCCATGTTCATCTTCAGCGGAGACGACGAGACTGCGCCGGGTGAAAACGGCGCAGCGACCATCGACACAGCCGGGCTCGTCAATCGCAACCTTTCGCAGCGCGAATTCGTGGCCACTTACGGCAACCGTCTCGATGCGCAGGGACGCGATCTCAAAGCCCTGAAAGACGCGCAGCTTCCCCGCCCTCAGATCGAACAGGAGCTTGACGCCTTGCGCAGCGAGAATGCGCAGATGCGCAGCGACGGCCAGGCCGCAATCGATGCCATATCGGCCGAAAATGCTAACCTGCGCGGCGAGTTGGACAGAGCGGCTAGCGAACCTGCTGCACCGGTAATGCCGCCGCCCGCTTACGGGCCGGGTACAGCCGCCTCAGGTCCGGCTTCCCAATCCGCCCCCCTTCCCTCAAACGAAGACAGCAAACTCAGCCTGCTTAATTTTGCGTCGGACAAGGGCTCGGAGGCCAAAGCCAAGTCGGCCGGTTCCGCGCCGCCGCTGCTGCTTGAAGCAAGCAAAGAATACCTGCCGCCCAACAGCTACGCTCCGGCGCGCGTGATCGTCGGGGTTGACGCGTCGACCGGTGTTTCCAGCCAGAGCGACCCGCTTCCCGTTGTGCTGCGGATAACCGGTCCCGCGCGCTCGGTCATGCGCGGCAATAAGCTGCTGACGACCGACATCACCGGCTGCCTCGTCAATGGCGCTGCGCGCGGCGATCTCTCTTCGGAGAAGGTCTACGTCAAGCTGGTGCGCATGACCTGCGCGCAGCCCGGCGGGCGCTTTGCGGTGAGCGAGGTCAAGGGGTTCATATCCTTTGCCGGCAAGTCAGGCGTGCGCGGCCGCGTGGTCAGCCGTGAAGGCAGTCTTATCAGCCAGGCGCTGCTCGCCGGAATCGTCGGCGGGTTCGGCCGCGGCTTTTCGGCCAACGCCAATGGTGTTTTCACCGGACAGGTGGGCAGCGACGGCAAGCGTGCAGCGCTCTCACCGACCGACATTCTCGCGGGCGGCTTTGGCCAAGGCGCAGGCGAGGCGGCCGACACAGTCAGCAAATATCTCATCGAACGCGCCGAACAATATCAACCCGTTGTCGAGATGCCGACCGGCATCGAAGTCGAAATCGTCTTTCTCGACGGCGTCCATGTCAGGAGTACCAAATAATGAATTTTCGCGATCACCGTCCAGGCCTCAAAGCCCGTGCCGCCCATATTACGCTCGCCATGACCAGCGCTGCGACTGTGCTAACGCTGGGTGTAGCGGCCGTGACGGCGATCCCGGTAAGCGCGGCGGCAGTGGCGGGCGATGTCGCGGCTGCACTCAAGCTGCGGTTACCCAAAACACCGATTGATGCGCTCAGTTGCGACCGGCTTGGGCCTTGGTGCGAAGTCGTGTCGGGCGACACGCTGTTCTATATCGACGAAACTGCGCGCTATCTGTTTGTCGGGCGACTCTACGACATGGAAGAGCGCCGCGATGTAACCGCTGCGCGTCTGCTCGAGCTCAACCCTGACCTGTTCGCGGCAGGCGGAGCGCGCGCATCCAATGACACTAGGTCCCGCCAGGAAGCATCTGGCAAAGCCGCGGCCGATAAGGTCGATCTCTCCGTCCTGCCTGCAGAGGGCGCGATCCGCTGGGGCAATCCAAAGGGGCAAAAGCTGGTCGTCTTCTCGGACTTCCAGTGCAGCTATTGCAAGCGGCTGACCGCTGAATTGCAGAAGACCGACCTGTTTGTCGAAGAGCGCCCGATCTCGATCTTCGGCGAGGCAAGCCGGAAACTGTCCGAGGCGGTGCTGTGCGCACCCAATCCCGAACGTGCGCTGCACGATGCCTATGTCGGAAAGCAGCCGCGGGCGCTCAAGGGATGCGCAGCCAAGGGCCTCGATGCAAACGAAGCCTTTGCCCGGGCAAACGGCTTTGCCGGAACGCCGGTGATGGTCCGGGCGAGCGATGGCGCGGTGCTGCATGGCTACCGCGACGCCCAGACAATCCGCCGCTTCGTAAGCGATAGTGAAAAGAAGGGCGCGCGCCAATGAGCCCTCACATGAAAATGCGCCTCACCGCCAGCGCCGCTATCACCCTGCTGGCGGGCGGCTGCGCCAGCCTTGGCGGCAACGTCAAGGGCGACTTTTCCTGCCGCGCGCCCGAAGGCACTTGCGCGCCAACTTCAGTGATCGACGCTGAAGCCACTGGGTCTAGCGCTGCAACCAAAGCAACTGCATTCGTAGCGCGCAAGTCGCTCGAACCGTCGCTTCGCACCTTGCAAATCGTGATCGCAGCTTACCGCGATGCCGCAGGCCGCGCGCATGAAGCGCGCGTCGTTCGCGTGGTACTGCCCGAGACGCCCACCAATACCTGGCGTGCGCCGCTCAAGGGCCGCCAAGTACTCCGCTCAATCGGCAATAGTCTCTTAAGCCCGAAGCCTGGCACAGCCGCAGCGCCAAGCAGTTCAACACCCCCGTCCCCCAATTCGCCGGAGCAGCTGTTTATCCCCTCGCAGCCAGCTTCGGCGTTAACCGGCGCTCAGGCTCCGGTTCCCGGGGTGCCCGATCGTCATGCCTCCCCCGATCGGGTGCCCCACCCTTTTTCCGATGATCATTCCTCGCCGAATCCCGAAACAGGAGAGCGCCCGTGATCCTTTCACTAGCCGCTGCGCGCGACGCTCTCATGAGCGGCCTGTTTGCTGATACGGACACCGCCGAAAAGGAGCACGTGCATTTCGGGTTCGATATGCTGTCGGACTGGCTACCGTACCGCGTTTATGATGAGGGCGCGAAACTCTACCGCAACACGCGGTCAAAAGGCTTTATCCTTGAAGTGACCCCGCTCATTGGGGCCGACGAGCGTACCGGAGAAATTCTCGGGCAGTTCTTTTCCGAAGGCCTGCCGCAAGGGTCTTGTCTGCAAGTCTTGAACTTCGCCTCTCCGAGGATCGGCAACATTATCGGCCCGTGGTTTGGCCCTCGCTATGAGCAAGGCGGGATTTACGAAGCCATTGCCCGGGCGCGTTCGCAGCGGCTGTACGATCTCGTTTGGACATCGGGCTCGGCGAGTGCGCCGTTCCATGCCCGCACGAGCCGGCTGATCATTTCGCTCGGCGTGCCTGCTCCCGGACACGTCACCGACACAGAACTGACAGAATGCCGCGAAGGCCTGCTGGGCATGCTTCATTCGCTGGGGCTCCATGCGCAGGTATTGCCGCCCGAGGGCCTGCTGGCGCTGATCGACGAGCTCACCTCGCCAACCACAGCGAATGAGGCCGATAGCCACATCTGGAATCCGAACGACACGCTCGACGTTCAAGCGATCCGCCGGGACATCGAACTCGAGGTCGAAGACGACCGGCTGCTGCTGCGCACCGAGCGGTTCCGCGAGACCGGACGCGACCGTGACGGGAACCCGGAAATGGGCGAATGCTATCCCGACCGGTTCGATATCCGCCATTTTGCGGTTCGCTCGACTCCCGATCGCTGGGCTCCGTGGGAGAGCGCGCGGCTGATCGGCGACATGTTCGCCGACAAGCTGCGCTTTCCTTGCCCGACAGCCACAATGCTGTGTCTTGTCTATCCTGACCAGGAAGCGGCCTCGGCGCGCGCGGGCTACAAATTCATGCGCACCACCAGCCTCAGCCAGACCAAAAGCGCGCGCTTCTTGCCCAAACTTGCCGAACAATCGGCCGAATGGAGCCATGTCCAGAGCGAACTCCAGGCGGGCAAGAAATTGGTGAAGCTGTTTTATGGGGTGACCAGTTTTTCGCCGCTGGGCGACGGCGACACCCATGAACGGGTGATCAAGGCGATCTACAAGGCGGCAGGCTGGGACCTATCGGATGAACGCTTCCTCCAGCTCCAAGGCCTGGTCGCAGCCTTCCCGATGAGCCTTGCCGATGGGCTCGGCGACGACATGAAGCGCCTCAAGCGCCTCAAAACCATGCTCTCGACCACTGCGGCCAACATCGCGCCAATGCAGGGCGAGTATCTTGGCGGACGAGTGCCGCACCTGCTGCTGGTCGGCCGGCGCGGCCAGCCCTTCTTCTGGTCGCCCTTCGAGAACGATGCCGGCAACCACAATATCGCGATCTGCGGCAAGTCAGGCTCTGGCAAATCGGTCCTGCTGCAGGAGCTGTGTGCAGCGCTGCGAGGCGCGGGCGCAAAAGTTGTCGTGATCGATGACGGGCGCAGCTTCGAGCATTCGGTTAAGCTGCAGGGAGGACGGTTCGTCGAGTTCACGCTCGCCTCGGGTTTCTCGCTCAATCCCTTCTCTTTGGTTGACGATGCCAGAGCCGAGGAGGACGAAGACTACCGTCTCGACTGTTTCGCGATGATCAAGGCTATCATCGGCCAGATGGCGCGGCCAAGCCAGGCACCCAGCGACACCGAACGCGGTCTGATCGACCGCGCGGTCACCGCCGTGTGGGAAGCGCTGGGTAGCGGCGGAAGCATCGACGACGTCGCGCATGCGCTCCATGGCGGCGAGAGCGAGGCAGGCCGCGACCTTGCAACCTCGATCGCGCCCTTCTGCCGCGGCGGCAGTTATGCCGGGTTCTTTGCAGGCAAGGCGAGTTTCGCGCTCGACGATGATTTCACCGTGTTCGAGATGTCGGATCTCGCCGCGCGCGAAGAATTGCGCAGCGTGGTTCTTTCGGCGATCATGTTCATGACCGGTCAGGCGATGACCCGCAGTTCGCGCGCCACCAAGAAATTGCTGCTGATCGATGAAGCCTGGTCAATGCTCAAGGGCGGATCGATGGGCGAATTCGTCGAGACCTATGCCCGCACAGCGCGCAAATATGGCGGCGCGCTGGCGACCGCGACCCAGTCGCTCAACGACTATTACAAATCGGACGGCGCGCGCGCTGCGCTCGAAAACAGCGACTGGATGCTGGTGCTCCAGCAAAAGGCCGAGACGATTGCCGACTTCCGCAAGGAAGCACGGCTCGACATGGATGACCGCACCGAAACGCTGATCCGTTCATTGAAGCGCTCGGGCACCGACTATAGCGAAGTCTATATCAAAGGTCCCGAGGTTGAAGCGGTCGGAAGGCTGGTGCTCGATCCGCTTTCGGCAACGATCTTCTCCTCCGATCCCGACACCTATGCCGCGATCCACAATCATGTCGAACAAGGCATGCCGCTCGAACGCGCCATTGCTCATGTCGCCGGTATCGCGCCGGCGCACGAGGGAGGCGTATGATGACCGCCGATATCCAACCTCCGCAAGTTCGCGCACCGGTTCGCAGAGAGATGCGCCGTGCCATCGACATCAAGGCTTTTGTCCAAGGCACCTGCCTCGTCCTGATCGAGACCGCGGGCTTTGCTGCAAGCACGCTGCTTATCGTACTGGGCCTGCCGCTGTTTATCTTCCTGTTTCTGGCCGGATGGGATCTTGCCCTGCTGTTCGCGCAGCTTGGCAATCTGGCCGAGCATTACCGGATCGCCGACCCGACACAGCAGCTGTTCTTCAGTCAGGACCTGAAGGCCGCTTTCCTGATCGCGAGCGGCGGGTTCGCACTTCTGCGCATCCCGACCTTTCTACGCCGTCTCGAGCGCAAGCTCGCCGAAGGAGAACCAGACAATGGATAGGACGCAGCCCGAGATACGCAAACTGGCGCTCAAATGTCTGGCCGTGCTCGCAGCTTCCGGAGCTCTCTTGTGGGCAGCGTGGATCACGCATCACATTACTCAGGCCAAACCGCAGCGCATTGTCTCGGTCCGCCTTGCCGAAACAATCGGCTCCTTCATCGACGAAGCAGCGCGCGCCGATGCCAATCCGGCATCGGTGCAGGCTGCAAGCCTCGCCTATCTGAAAGCCGCCGAACAGGCGGTTGCCGAGATGGGCACCGATGGCCGCGTGGTTCTGGTCGCTGAAGCCGTGCTTGCGGGCGATGCCGAGGATGCCACCGCCGAGCTTGAAACGCGCATCGCGCGCCGCCTTCAGCAGGAGCCCCGTCCATGAGCGCCCAAAACACCGCAATTACAGCTCGCTTGCTCAAAGCGATCAAGCGCCCGCTGATATTGACCGCGCTGGTCGCGCTGCCGCTTACCTGGGCTGCGACAAGCAGTTTCGCGAAGGATCACGCGCTGCTTATCAATGCGAGCCCGAGCCTGCCCAACTGGGCCTTCTGGCTCGACAAGAAAGCGCCCATTGCGCGCGGTAGCCTGATCTTCTTCGAACCGCCTGCTAGCGCACTTGTCGAGGCACATTTTGGCAAGAACCCGCAGCTATTCGGCAAGCATGTGCTCGGGGTGCCCGGCGATTTTGTCAGGCATCGCGGAAGCGAGGTTTTCATCAACGGCCAACGGGTTGCGTCTCGCCTCAAACAGACACGCCTCGGCATTCCGCTCACCAAAGGACCCGAGGGACCCATTCCTGGGGACTGCTATTACACGGGAACCGATCACCCGCGCGGGCTGGATAGCCGCTACGGCGCGATCGGGTTCGTCTGCCGTGGCCAGATAATCGGCAGTGGGAGGGCAATCCTGTGAAGCATCTAGTCCCTTTCACTCTCTTCATCGCCCCTCTTCTTATGGCTTCTGGCGGAGCGACCGCGCGCGACTACGGCCAGCAGGGAACCGTCTTCCCGGTGATTGAGCGCGATCTCCTCGAACAGATCCAGTCACGTCTGATCGCCATGGAAAAGTCCGGCGAGACCGCGCGGCTCAACACAAAACTGCAGCGGCAAACAGTTGCGCGGGTCAACCGGCCAAATCCAGTTTCCGGTATTACATCCGCGGCGACAGAACGCCGCTGGAAGTTCGATCCAACCATCACCCTCGCCGCCGATATCAGGGGCGCGAAGGGTGAGCTGATCCATGCCGCTGGCACGAAGGTCAATCCGCTCGACAGCGTTGGCTTGCGCGCCGAATTGCTGTTCATCGACGGCGACGATGCCGACCAATTGGCCTGGGCTTTCAAACAAAGCTCGGATGCAAGACTTATCCTGGTCAACGGCGCACCGCTTAAGCTGATGAAAGCCCGTCAACGCCGTTTCTATTTTGACCAGGGCGGCAAGCTCACGGACAAGTTCGGGATCAGGGCCGTTCCGGCGCGTGTGCGGCAGCAAGGTCGCCTGCTCGAGATTACCGAAGTCGCCCTCGATGCCAGCAAGGGGTCCCGGCCATGACGCGCCTGCGCACACTCGCCCTGACAATTGTTGCTGCGCTTGGCCTTGCCATGGCGGCGCCCGCTGCAGCTGATGCCGGGCCCGGCAAATGTACCGGAAGCTTCGTCAATCCGATCACCGATATCTGCTGGTCATGCCTGTTCCCGATCTCGGTTGGCGGGCTCGACATATGGCCCTCGAGCCGGCCCGATCCCGATAATCCCGACTTCCCTCTATGCCTGTGCGGCCTGCGTCCGGGAATCGCGATGGGCTTCTGGGAGCCTGTGCGCCTGGCCGATGTCAGCATGAAACCGTGGTGCTTCGTCAATCTGGGCGGGATGAAGATCGATCCGGGCTTTGATATCGGGTTCCGTTCGATCTCCGGGCCCTCGGCCATCGGCGGGGCGAGCCAGTATTATTCGAGCTGGCATGTCCATTGGTATGCCTATCCGCTGATCTACTGGATGGAAATCGTTGCCGACTTCCTGTGCCTCGAGCCGGGTTCGGTCGATATTCTCCATATCTCCGAGATCGATCCGCTGTGGCAGGACAGCGAGCTCACCGCGATCATCAATCCCGAAGCCGTGCTGTTCGCCAACCCTATGGCGCTCGCCGCCTGCGCGGCCGACTGCGCCGCTGCTACCGCGAAACTGCCGATCGACGAGCTGTTCTGGTGCGCAGGGTGCCAAGGCTCGATGTATCCGATGAACGGCAATGTTTCGGCTTCGATCGGGCACGTTCAGGCCTCGCGGCTCGTGCTTTCACGCTTTGCCTATAAGCTACACCGCGAGTTGGTATCGTGGGGGACGATGGGCAGCAAGGGTCTGTGCGGCAAATATCTGATGCCGGTGATGCGTAAGCAGCAATACCGCATACAGGCCGTCAATCCGAGCCCTGCGACCAGCGGCCGTTATGCCTGCCCGCCGATCGGCGCCTCGACCACCTTTCAAGCCCCCGGACAGGTCATCCCCGCCATTGGCGAAGACATGGGATATCTCGTCTGGCGCAAACGGAACTGCTGCGCGCTATGAACAAAAAATACCTCCTTATCCCGCTGGCCCTGGCTGTCTCGATCGGCGGACTGGCGTTTGCCCAGTCGATTCCGGAAGGGATCGATCTGGACGCGATCCGCGACCGCGCCGCCGAGCACACCGATGACGCCGAAGCTCTGGCGACGAACATTCGGGAGCGCGCCGAAACGCTGACCGAGGATGCGCGCAGCGTTCAGGAGACGGCGGAAGCAAATCGCGCTGCTTATGTAAAAACCGTCGCAACGTCCGAAACCGGCGAAGTCCTCGATTTCGATGCCATGGTTCGGGCGCAGGCCGATGCCGAGAAGGCCGCGCTTGGGCAAAGCCCGCGGTTCATCGCCTTTGCCAGCCTGTCGATGCCGCCCGCTGCACTCAAAACCCTGGTTCGCGATATGGGCCGTGCAGGCGGCGTCACTGTGCTGCGCGGCTTCCCGCAAGGCGATTCCGCGCTGTTCAAGGCAAGGATGGCAGCGATCTGGCAGGAGGGCGGAGAAACCGGATCGCTTGGCATCGATCCGCGTCTGTTCCGCGCTTTCGGCATCAAAGCTGCGCCAAGCTTCGTGATGCTGGCGAGCGACTTTACCCCCTGCGACGGCTTTGATTGCACCAGCGATGTGCCGCCGCATGACCGGATCGCCGGCAATATCAGTGTCGGCCAGGTGCTGGAAACATTCTCCGGCGGGAGAGGCCCCGGCGCGGCTATTGCGCACCTCCATTTGGACCGTCTCGAACAAGGAGAACCGCGATGATCCGCGCATATCTAACGTTCCTGGGAGCGGCACTGACCGTTCTGACCGCTCCAGCGGCTACTGCGCAATCGCGCGAAGAGGCCAAAGCGGAGGGCAAAGCGTTCGCCGAAGACGCGCGTGAAAAGGCGAAGGCTGCTGCCACGACCGCGCCCGAACCAGGCACGCTTCCCAATTACGACCCTGACGCGGCCCGGGATCTTCAAACGATGGCCGATGATCCGGCGCGGATCGAAGCAGCTGCGCGCAGCAGTGCTCCTGGTCACCAAGGGTACCGGGCGGTCAAGGACAGTCTGGCAAGCCGCGCCCGCTTCGAACCCTACGATATAGAAGCGGTCATCGCCCGCGCGGGTGCGGTAAGCGATACCCCGCTCGACTATACCAGCGGCATGGCAATTGGCGGCAGCCAGGGCACTTGCGTCCCGCTGCCGCCCGGCTCCGGCACAGCGGGAACCTATATGGCCACCTGCAACACTGGTTACACCGCAGAAGAAGAACAGAGGCGCTGCACCGTCCCGCTTGAGGGCACCGTAACCCAGCAGCCCGCCTATCAATATCTCTGCAGCGATTTCGGCGAGTTCAATCTGGACCGCGTTCCGTGGTGCGAGCGCTTTGCGGGCTCTGACTGCAGGGTAACGGGGTACCGGGACGGGTTTTGCCTGAGGTGGGGCAAGATCGGCAAGGAGCGCTGGTGCAGCGAGCTGGGTGATATCATCACTGAACTCACCTGCTTGGCACCGGTTGAGGGTCAAACATCCTACAATATCTCGAACGAAACGATCGTCACTACGGCGCGCAATGAGAGCCAGTGTTCAGCTCTTGCCGCCAATCCCGATTGTACGCGCCTCGCCGAGACATGCAGCGACAGTGATCCGGTCACGCGGACTATCGGCGGCGTGGCAGTTACCCGGCCCTGCTGGGCATGGGAACAAAGTTACAGTTGCATCGCCCGCCAGCCTGGTAACGACTGCAGCGACCTCGATGGCAGCGGTGAGTGCCGTTTCCTGCGAGATGACTGCCTCACCGATGACGCGCCCTGTTCGACCATGGAACGCATCTACGAGTGCCCGCTTCCTGCAGCCGGCACCAATGACACGCAATATGTCTGCGATGGGGATGTCTATTGCATCGATGGCTCGTGCGAGACGATTACGCGCACGGCCAATGACGAGTTCAAACATGCTGCCACCGCGCTCAACGCCATGAATGAGGCGCGCGGGCAGTTTGATCCCAGCACACTGACCCTGTTCAAGGGCACGCGTAATACCTGCTCATCGAAGGTCTTCGGCGTGCTCAATTGCTGCAAGGGCAAGGGTTTTCCGCTCATTCCCGGGATCAGCCTGCTGGTCGCGCTTGGCTGCGACCGGGAGGAAGTCCGGCTCCACGAGCGCGATGCGAGCGGGCTTTGCGCCTATGTCGGGACCTATTGCTCGAAAAAATTCCTCGGTGTGTGTTTGACCAAAAAGAAGGCCTATTGCTGTTTTGAATCCAAGCTGAGCCGCATCCTGCAGGAGCAGGGCCGCAGGCAGCTGCCCAAACCGTGGGGCAAGCCGAAGGAGGAAACCTGTCAGGGTTTTACGCTCGATGAATTCGCGCGGCTTGATCTCAGCCGAATGGATTTCTCCGAAGTTTATGCCGAGTTTACCGAAGCTGCCCGGCTACCCGATGAACTTGAGACCAGCACGCTCATCCAGCAGAAAATCGAAGATTACTATGCGAAGCAAGGCCAATGAAACTTTCGCTACTGCCTTTCCATGCCTTGCTCGTTCTCTCCTTGATGCTGGCAGCTGCAACGTCGGTTTTTGCGCAGGATCAGCAAATCCGCAGCCAAACCAGTTCGGGCGATGCAGCCGATGCGCTTTACTGCGAAGAACGCCGGCTCGGCTACTGGTTCTATTGCGTGAAACCCGAGCCTGAAACAGCACCAGAAACAGTCGCCGCTCCCGCTTCTACGCCTTCTGCTGAGCTCGAAATGATCACCGAGACCTTGCGCGAGCTCAAAGCACGCGCGATCCTCTATCCAACGCCTGAAAACGTGTCTGACTATATCCGGTTCCAGCGCGCGCAGCTCGACCGGGCATCGCTTTTTTCCGATGTCTGGCAGCGCGCGCTATGGCAGGATCCGGCGCTCGATTACACGCTCGAGCGGCCGGTGGGCGCGCTAGCCAAGAAGCAATGGCAGGATGCGCGCGGACAGGAACGCGACACGGTCATGGCCCGGCTGTCGCAGCGTTACGGCCTGTTCTATTTCTTTGCCCAGACCTGCGGCGCCTGCGAAGTCATGAGCCCGATCGTCCGATCCGTCGCCGACCGCTGGCGCATCACTGTGCGCGCGATCTCAACCGATGGCGGACCATCACGCCACTTCCCGAATTACACCGTCGAAAGGGGCGAGCGCCCGAAGATGGGCCTCGAGCCCAAGATCACGCCCGCCCTCGTCCTGTGGGACAGCGTCAAGAAACGGGCGATCCCGATTGGCTACGGCGTTCTCTCGGCTGACGAATTGCAGGACCGCATCTACCTCCTCACCACCAAGGAAGCCGGACATGATTACTAGGATCCGTACCACTCTGCTGGCGCTCGCTGCAGCGAGCATGATTGTCAGTCCGGTCAACGCCAATGTCGGTGAGAGTATGGACCGGTTCATGGACGATATGGGCGGCGCGGCAAATGTCACCGGCCCGAGCGCTTTTGAAGGCCAGTCGGCGGGCTATTACAGCCTGGGCAATGTCTGGACGCGCTTTCCGCAGAAGACCACCAATGTTGCCAATCTCCAGCTGCCCCGCGCCCGCGCGGGTTGCGGCGGGATCGACATCTTTGCCGGCTCCTTCTCTTTCATCAATGCCAGCGAAATGGTCGCGCTCCTCAAAGCGGTGGCCAATAATGCGGTGGGCTTTGCATTCAGCCTCGCGATCGACACGATTTGCCCCGAATGCAACAAGATCATGCAGGAGTTTTCGCAAAAAGCGCAGCTCATGAACGAGCTGTCGATCAACAGCTGCGAGATGGCGCAAGGACTCGTTGGCGGCATTTGGCCCAAAGGCGATCTGGCTGACAAAGCGGTCTGCGAGGCGATTGGCAATTCCGAAGGTATCTTTACCGATTACGCTGCCGCCAAACATGGCTGCGGTACGCGCGGCCAGCGCAGTTCAACCACCTCGGGCGCAGGCACGGACTATGCCGACGTCAACCCGGCAGTGCCGCGCAATTACACCTGGCATGTTCTGAAAAAGAGCGCGTTCTTCAACCCTGGCGGCACATTTGACCGGGACCTTGCCGAATATGCCATGACGCTCATTGGCACAGTGATTTACGTGCCACCCAAAGATGACGAGCCGGGCAAGTTCGTGCCCTTCGCTGGTGATGCATCCTCAACACTGGTGACTGCGCTGCTTGATGGGACCCAAGGCCAGAGCGTGAAAGTGTTTGCCTGCGACGAACCCGATCAATGCCTCAATCCGGTGTTCCAGACCATGAATGTCAGCAATGCCAAAGCAATCCGCCCGCGGGTGGCCGCGCTGATCGGAAATATGGTGGAAGCGATCCGCAGCGACACCTCGATCGGCTCTGAGGAAAAGGAACTGCTGCAGGTCGCTTCGGTCCCGCTTTACAAAATCCTGACCGTACAAGCCGCCTATGGAAGGGGAATGGCAACCGACGACCGCGAGACCCTTGCAGAAATTGCGAGCGTCGACCTGCTTTATGCGGTTCTGGACCAGATCACCTCGGAAGCAGGCCGTTCCATGGCGAGTTTCATTGCTGCCGACGAGGCCAAGCTGGCGATCTGGCGCGCGCAGGTTGCCGATGTCCGGTCCAGCCTCGCGCAGCGCCAAGCTAACGGGCAAGCGAAGGTCTCGGCGATCATGCAGATCATCGAGAAGACCGCGATGATCGAGAATATGCTCGCCGCCTCGATGTCACCCTCGATGGCCGCCGCGCTCGACTGGTCGCGCGGCCTCCAGTCACGGTCGATCGTCCCTTAGGAGAGAGCGCGATGGTCGAGATTTTCACGGTCGGCGGCGGCGAATATATCGTCAATGTCCTCAATGCCGTGGCCGCCTGGACAGGAGCGGGCGGCTACGAGAGCCTGATTCAGGTGACGATGGTCATGGGACTTGCGCTCGCGGTTATCGTGCTGGCGTTCAATCAGGACTGGCGCGCCTGGCTCAACTGGTTTCTGGGCGCGACGCTCATCTACATGTGTCTGATGGTTCCGCGCATGGATGTGCAAGTCACCGACCGCGTCAATCCGGGCCTTGCCCCGGCGACGGTTGCGAACGTCCCGCTGGGCCTTGCCCTGATGGCAAGCTTCACCAGTCAGGCTGGCGATTACCTCACCCGTTCGGCAGAGGTGGTATTCGGGCTACCCGACGACCTCAATTACTCGAAGAACGGGATGATCTACGGCGCGCGCCTGCTCGATGCGACCCGGTCCTTGCGGATTTCCGATCCCGAGTTCGCTGCCAATTATGACGAACATGTCCGCCAATGCGTGTTCTACGATCTGCTGCTCGGCCGCTATTCGATGAAGGAGCTGTCCGAGAGCGACGATATCTGGGCAACCATCGCTCCAGGGAGCGCAGCGCGTGCGCAGAAATTCATCACCCGGCAGGCTGATGACAGCGTCACCGCCTCGATTCTGACCTGCCGCGAGGCCTACACTGCGCTTGCAGGTCAGTGGTCGGGCTTGATCGATGATATGACACTCAAGACCGGGCGCCAGCTCTATCCGCGCCAGACCGAGGCTCTCGCCAAGGCCAAACTGATGGCTGATTTGCCGATTGCCTATCAATATCTCTCAGGCGTTTCCAAAAACGCCAGCGACATCTTTCGCCAAGTTCTGACGATCAACGCCATGAACCAGGCGATGCACGGCTTTGCGGGCGCAAGTGGGACGTCCAGCATCGATGTTTTTGCCCAGACACGGGCCGACATTCAGACCGAGCGAACTTATTCCTCGATCGCCCAGAATGCAATGAAATGGGTCCCGATCCTCAATGTCGTGCTGACGGTCGTGTTCTACGCGCTGTTCCCGGTGCTATTCCCGCTGTTTTTGATGCCCAAAACCGGACCCATTGCCTTGCGCGGCTATGTCACGGGCTTCTTCTACCTGGCGGCATGGGGACCACTCTTCGTAATCCTCCACATGATCTTGATGTTCAAAGGCGCGAGCGATGTTGCGGCCGCCGGGGGCACCAGCGGACTAAGCCTTGCAAGCTTCACCGGAATGAGCGACGTCAACAATGACATCGGTATACTCGCTGGATATCTCGTTGCTTCGATACCGTTTCTTGCAGGCGGCGTCGCGAGAGGCGCGATGGCGATTTCCGGCCAGGCAACCTCCTACCTCAATCCCAGCCAGAATGCGGCGGAGGAAGCGGCGCGCGAGGCAAGCACCGGCAATGTCTCGCTCGGCAATTCCAGTCTCGACAACTCGACAATTTTCTCAAAGCAATTTGCACAGGCCAACCTAGCGCCCAATATTGGCTATGGGGCGGCGCAGACACGGGGCATCTCCTCCAGCGGAACGCAGACAACCAGTTTTGCAGATGCAGAGTTTGCGAGCGTGCCGACCTCAAGCTATCCATTCACGCCCACGCTGGGCCAGGATTTCACCAGCCGCATGTCGACCATGGCGAGCCAGAGCCGCGGGCAGAGCGAGACCTATTCGAACCTCGCCCAGCAATCGACGAGTTCGGCGGTGACGCGTTTCAGCGAGATCAGGGATAGCTATAGCCGCTCGCGGTCGAACGAAACCGTTAGCGGGACTGGCACAAGCGATAGTATCGGAACGGCGTTCAGCGAAGTCGACAATGCCTCGCGCGGCCTCCAACAGCAATTCGGCCTGTCTCGTAGGGCTTCAGACGACATCACGGTCTCGTGGTTCCTAAATGGTGAAGCTGGCGCAGGCGCGAAGGCCGATGGGCGAATTTTCAACGGAAGCGCCGGGATAAAGGGAGGCCGAAACCAGAGCTGGACCGACAGCGATATCGGAATTGCATCGGAAGACCGCTCGCGAATTCTCGGTTCGCTCCGCCAGCTTTCCGATAGCCGGAACTGGTCTAGCACGCGCGAAGGATTCTTGCGCGAGACGAGTTCAAGCTCCGAAGCGCAAGTATCAAGCAGCGCTGCCGGCCTGACGACCTCGCTCACTGAAGCTCAGAGCTATACGGTTGAGGCTCGCCGCTCGGAAGAACTGGCCAGCCGGCTCGAGAACCAGGCCAGCTGGTACGAAGGGAATAATGCGGCCGGGGCTTTGAATCTCAGCCAGTCCTACCGCGAGTGGGGGATGGCCGAGATTGAGGGCAACCGCGACTATTACGGTTCAGCGCGCTTCGATGACATAGATTTCCAGATGAGTTCGGGTGGCCAGCAGCTTCAGGCACGCTTCGTCGAATCCTATGCCGATCGCCTTCATGACGAAATTTCCAGCGATCTCGTTTTGCCCGATGCCCCGGCGGTGCAGCGACCCGCTATAGGAAGTGCCAGCGAGGTGCGCGGCTCGGTCAGGCTCGGAAGTTCTGAGGGCAACTTATCGCCATTGTCATCGGAACGCGAGGATATTAGCGGAGAAGTGAGCCGCGTGCAGGGTCAAGGCGGATCGCGCGTCGGTAATGTCAAATCCTTCCTCGACCGGCGAACCAAGGATGCGAGGGGTGCGTCAGACGAAGCTGCCGACGACGTCAAAGAATGGTGAGCTAGAGCACACCATCGTAAATTGCGACATAGATTATGAATGCTGCAATTAGTATGACTGTGGCGATCAAGGCACGGCGTTCCCATGGGTCAGCCCATGCCTTCTTCCAGCGATACTCTGAAACCCGGTTTTCAGCGATCGCGCGATCAACTTCACGAAAACCCTGCCAGTCCTCGCCATCGCGGCGTCGGGTAGGTTTGGGATCATTCATTGGCTGTCTCCTTTCCACATCCCTCAAAGCTCCCTCAACTCTTAAATGGACTGGGCAAACTTGCGCGAACATAACAGAAATTCTGCGCAAGAGCGATGCCGCTTATCTTGGCAAACCCCTTTTTGGGTGCAAGACTAAGTTAATGACAGGGCGCTACACTTCCAATATTCCGCTCATCCTACAACGGACACCAGCATGAGGATTTTAAGCCGGTTGTTCGGGCAGAGCGATGCGAGAACCAAATCGAATATCGCCCATTTTCCCGATGTCGCGCGGCACCAGAAAAATAGCCGCCGACGTTCTGCTCTGATGATGGCTGGCGGCGGCTTGCTCGCTGACGTGATCGGCAGTGCTATTGGCATCAATTGGCCGACTATCGCGTCCTCTGCAGAGGCTCGAGACACACCGCATTTCGCGGTCTGCGGAATGATCCGCAAGACCTGTGTGGTAGATGGCGATACAATTTGGCTCGATAGCGTGAAAATCCGCATCGCCGATATCGATACACCCGAAATTTCCTCTCCCAAATGTGATGCCGAATACGATCTCGGAATCAGCGCGCGCGACCGCTTGGTGGTGTTGCTCAACGAAGGTGAATTCACGCTTGAAACAATCGGAAACCGTGACGCGGACCAATACGGGCGCAAATTGCGGGTAATTGTGCGCGGTGGTCGCTCGCTTGGTGACCAGCTCGTGGCCGAAGGCCTTGCCAGGACCTGGACCGGGCGGCGGGAGCCGTGGTGCTGATGCAAGATTGGCGGACCGACAAAGAATAGCGGCACGACTATGCCAATTCATGGAAACTGCGCCTTGAGGCATACGTGCTTGGCGTGTGTATGATTGCTTTAGCCATCGCTGCGATCCGCGGCGTGCTGTGACGCTAACCCGCGATCAAGAACTGTGGGGCATGGCCGTCTGGGTCGAGAAGACCCATGGAACGCGCGGACCGGAATTCATCGCCGAGTAGATAGGTCGTCTCGCTTTGGATGGCGAGAAGGACGGCATAGAAATTTTGCAGGATGTGGCGCAGCGATACAAGCAGTTGCTGGTCGACCAATGCCACCACCAATCTTCGTAGTGCAAGGCAGATCGACATCATCGCTGTCAAACTGATTTAAATAGGCATCCAGCCGCTCAACGGTACGGCGTCTTGGGCGCCTTCCCATTCTGAGATCGAGCACGAAGCGCGGGTCACCAGCCGCGCGGCGGCCAAACCGCGTCGCGGAAATATGGTGATCTTTCAAATGTTTCTCGATCCGATCCAGTAACGTCATTCTTCCTAACCTCGACTCGTAGTTCGCTTGTGTTCTTGTTATGTTCTTAGTAGGAAGATTTCCGCGAGTCTAGGAAAATTCCTACACGGCGATTGAATATGACGAAGGAGCTTTGGAATGGAGAATGTCAGGGAAGAGCTCGACCGGCTGATCCTGAAGCGCAATTATGGTTACGCCTCGATCTCGCGGCTGCTTGGTCGCAATCCCAGCTACATCCAGCAATTTATTAAGCGTGGTTCTCCCCGCAAGCTTGATGACGAAGACAGAAAAACGCTTGCCAGCTTCTTCGGCGTTGATGAGCAGGTTCTTGGCGGTACGGCTAACCCGGTATTTGACGGGATGGTTGAAATTCCAATCCTCGATGTCGAGGCTTCGGCAGGGTTTGGAGCAGTGGCAGCCAGTGAAAACGCGCAAACGCGTTTCGGGTTCGATGAGCGTTGGCTCCGCAGCCTCACCTCGGCAAAAAGTGCTAGCCTTTCAATTGTCCTTGTCACAGGAGATTCCATGGAACCAACACTCAGCGATGGAGACGAAGTATTGGTCGATGCGTCAGACCACGCGTCGCGCTTGCGTGACGGCATATACGTACTGCGCGCGGACAATGCGCTGGTCGTTAAGCGTGTTGCGATCAGACCTGGCGGGAAACAGATCACCATTGCCAGCGACAATCCAGCCTACCCGACCTGGAATGACATGGACCGATCTGAGGTGCATGTGGTTGGACGGGTGATTTGGTTTGGGAGGGCACTATAATTCAAATGTCGGCATTTGGGCCGGGAGCGGACTGACCGCTTTTAGGCGCGGTTTTAGAAAAGCTGACATTCATCCGCCTCATTAAAAGGAAAATCAGCCAAATTTGGTATTGTAACTGTGGTTGTTATCAGCTGTTGATCCTCGTCGGATAATTTAAGACTGCTGATAGCCTAATCGATTAAACGACATCGCTTAGATACTTGGATGTTCGAGATGACGTTTGATCATGTAGTATACCTTCGAAGCGCTTCGTCTCGCTCTGCAGGATGCCGATGCGCGCGTTAGCATTGACGAAGATATTCCGGCCAAGGTGCTACTTGTGCGCGCCATATTTCTCGATGATGGATTTCTGGCCAGGCAAGGGATCAATTTCTGCGCGAACCTCAACTGCATCATCGGAGGTCGCGGAACTGGAAAATCGACGATTTTCGAAGCGATACGCTGTTTGAATGGACAGAACAGCGAAGGTGATGTCGTCGATTCAGAGGGCTGGCCACAAATGATCGATCTCTAGGTCGAGGACCAAGCCGTCAGAGTTTAAACAAAACTAACTTCGCAATCAAAGCCTTCCGCACCCTAGATTTGCTTCCAGTCTCAAGCGCTAGCGCGATTTTTTGATTGGTAGCATGAAGTCGGCAATCTTCGCCCGACCCTGTCTAGTTACTCTTCCAAGCTTTTCGGGTTTAGGGTCAACTTTTGGTTTTCGAGAATGGATCATAAAGCCAGCAAGCTTAGGCCTGCCAATTTCGTTTAGTGTCCCATGCTGATTGCTTGCATTCTCAGCCTTTGGCATTCTCGACTCTCGCCATAATGCAGCGATGATTCCGAGATTGATAAATAGAATGATTTGCACGCCTGCCGAATGAAGATCGAACTCCCAATTATTATGCACGATATTGGCAAGCAAACCAAAAGCACACCCAAGTGCCAATTCTCCAGAGGATGTTTGTCGGTTTGCGAACGCCATTCTCAGCGCAGTCAGCATGGGTATGAGAAGCATCAGGATTAGGGCAACTTCACCGTGCCAACCAGTTTCGGCTCGCGCTAACAGATAGGCATTGTGGACGGGTTTGGACCGATCCTGCGCTTGCCATGATACCCCGGCACGTGAAGCGTAATCTCCATGAATTGAGTTCCATATAAACATATTCGCGCCTACCCCGATCGGATAGTCGGCCGCCATAGACCGCGCAGCTTCCTCGAAAGCCAATCTTACTTCATCAGGGCCCGTCATGGTCGAACCCTGAAAACGATCGTTGAGAGTGCCGATTGCAAAAGGGCTGGTGACCGCAAGCCCTAAGACAGCCGCCATAACAATCTTAAATTTGCGCGCAGTGAACCGGCGTATCAAAGAGGTCAGTAACACGCTAAAGATAGCTGCTCCGGCAAAAGCTAGGGTCGCTCTTGAACCAGTCCCGGCGGCGCAAATCATGCCTGCCACAGCGCCAGGATACAGTAGCTTATTCTTGCTGCCTGCAAGGATAGCGCCGATCAAAGTCAGAACCGAAAGCTCCATCACCATACCGATCATGTTCGGGCTATTAAATGTTCCAGCCGCGCGCACGACACCCGAAGCTTTCTGCATAATGACATGGCCGGACTGGTAAATGAGGCCAAGAGCAAGTCCAGTCATCAGGCGATCGCGGATTTCGGGAATATGTGCCTCGCCCGATATAACGACAAAAAGAAGAAGCATTCGTGCAAACTGCCACCAGACAAACATTGTTGCGGTCAAGTTGGTGCTGGCAAAGATCGAAATGAACAAGCTAAGTGCGTAAAACAATAGCAAGGGCCAGAAAGGCAGCTTCTTGAGATATTTTCGGCGCGACAGGAGCAGCGCGATGGCAAGTGCATCGCCAAAAGAGATGGCAAATCCTTTCACTGTGCCGAGCCAAGCGGGCCAGCCATACAGGAAGCCTGTCACCGGCAAATCCGGAATTAACGGGACCAGCGCAACACCTGTAAATGCCCACAAGCGATACCGCTCCTGCTGCTTCAGCAATGCAATGAACAGCGGCACGCTGGCCAATATGATAATTGCTAAAACAAGTGTCATACTGCGCTGCGATTTTTGCGTGAGGCAATCAAGATCGGCATGGTCCACATTTGCTTAGTCGATGTATCGCCTCACAGGTTGCAGGCGGGAATTAATGGAAAGCGCGTAACGCACGGCGATTGGAACCAGCAATCCAAACAGAAACAGGATCGGCGAATAAACGAAGAACCAACCCTCCGTATATGGGAAATAGCGCGTATATAAAATTTGTCCTAACCCAATCACGATTGTATTTATAAGATAAATTGCCATAGAATTCTTTCCTAAGAACAGAAATAATTTATCCTTTCTCCAGAAGGCTTGAAGAAACAAACCGTGAAATGCCGGAAGAGATGCCAAGCCAACAATCAATAGCGCTAAATCATTACCCAATGTGAGATAGCACAAACTGGCAAACACGATAAAAGCCGGAATGTAATACGCAGATAGCAATGGCAAAATCCGATCTTTGTGTATAGCGATAAGCCCACCGACCGCGAAAAATATAAAATATTGCGCTATTCTTTCAATATAGTATTTTTCTGTAAAATTAAAAAGCCACAACACTAGCCCAATAAAACATAATAGGTAAATCGCCTTTGGGACGAATTGCGTCAAGAATGGTGTTATTAGTGAATAAATGAACAGAACTATAAGATACCAAATTGACAGAACGGGATTGCCGGGCGTATTTTCCAAAGTCTGTAAAAATTCAGACCCTATCGCATCCGAAAAATAATTTATCGAACCAAAAGGATTGTTAGTCATCAGAAAATATTTGCCCAGTATGACGACTATTGCAAATATTACACACGGTATCATCAGCCGGTCGAACCGTTTCCACACATAGAGTGCTGGAGTATCCCAAAATCGCTTATCGCTATTGCTCAGGAAAAACACAAATCCACTGAGATACATAAAGAGCGGCATATGAAAAGAGTAGATTGCAGTGACCGATATGTAGAACCAAGTTGGTAACCCAGGTGTGGCGGCCGTCGCCAAATGCCCCCAAACGACTAAAGCGATGCCTAAGCCCTTGGCTCGGTCAACTGCGATTTGGCGCTCACCGGATTTTGCTGTGATCTTCTCTGACTTAGGTGTGCAATCCGACCGCCCGTCAGCTATCTCGTCAGTCGACATCGTCATACATCCTCCGGCGTAAGACTTCTCGTTATCCTAAGCCGTTACATCTGCTAACGTTGCTTACAACGTGACTACTCGAATACCAGTCTAATTGCTTTCGACCGGCGAACTCTGGCATTGGAAGAGCATCGCTCGTGCTAAATCCTATTGCATAAGATAGGGTTAATAAGTTTGCGCTTCAGATCGGATAAGGCTGCATCGCATACTTTTCTACAAAGCCAAGCTTTCCGATGGACATGAGGCCGCCATACGCTTTGCAATGATAAACTTGGCTAAAAGAAATAATCTTGATGTCCAGAATTTCCATACGAACTATATTAATCAAAATTAAAATACGTTTTGGTCCGAGTCAGCTCGTCATTCAAATAATGTTCAGATAAGCTCCTCGTAATATATTACGCTTAGAATGAAAGGCTCGCGCTGAATGCAAGTATCGCTGACGAAAGATCGCAGGTCACCAAGGATTTTCGTCTAACCATTGGCATTCATCGCATTTTCCGCGCGAGTTACACTTTTCGCAGTCTCGCGTTCGAAACAGATGCAATAGCCCTTTCCAAACGAATCGTGCAGAAAAGGTGAGCTTCTCGAACATCGGCCCAACCTACAATATCCCACTGGTCAGTGCTAGTTAGAACGAACGTCTGCTTATTGTGAATATGTCATCTTCCTTCTCCTTGGCCGGAATGGCCACGAACAATGTCCGCTTTCAGGAGACAGAATTCCGGATGGCTATGTCTGGGATTGGGGCGCATAGCTGCCGTCTCGATACTATCGAGCAAAGTATGCTGGGTACTCTCGAGCCAGCAGTGCTGCGAGCACGTCTGGATCAGGCTCGCTCGGATTGTCGTACTCATCAAGCCTGACAAATGCAGGTGCATCGCTAGGGTAAAATTCTGGCCCAAAACTTCCAATGCCGAAATCGCTTCTAGCCCCTTGGAAATCAGCCGCCAGGCGCGAGGTTTTCTTGGTCAACTGAATGGACACCAGATAGAATGATACTTGTTCGATCCGGTCACCTTTGGCTGACAATACTGCACGCGCGATGCGTTGCAACGGCACCCGGTTCCCATCGATCTCAACAAACACGGACTTTAGCGGAAGCTCAGGAGCAATTGCGGTTGACGATGTGAGCATGATGATAGCGTTCTTGCCGAGCGCTTCATACTCATGCCCGTCGGCTGGAAGGCAGAGGTCGAAACTGATCGAGCGAATAGCTTCGCCGCCTGTCTCTGAGATCGGATCATATTCTTGCGCCTGAGAAATTGCTGGAACAGCCAGCAATCCGAGAGCCACACACAGTGGCGAACCAATACGAAATCCTGATTTCATTGCCGCCCCATAACTTTTTCAGACTTTGCATGCTAAAGAACTGCCTAGAAGACACAAGGAGGGGCGGAAAGACATGCGAATATTATCGAGCTCCGCTCTGATGGTCGCCTCATTATGTCTGGTCGCGCTATCACCGAGTATCTCTACGCAAGCCAACGCCCATTCTGGCGGCCTGGCCGCCGACGGATGTCACAATGATCGCAAGAACGGCGGGAGGCACTGCCACCGAGGTGCAAATGCTGGTCAATCCGCCAAGCCGCAACGATCTGGCGTTGAGGTATATTATCCCAATTGCACCGCTGCCCGGAACGCCGGTGCCGCGCCAGTTCGCCGCGGGCAGCCGGGCTATGGTCCGCATCTGGACCGGGACAATGACGGCATCGGCTGCGAATAACGCCCACAGCTAAAGCCCGATATCGAACGATTTCGATTTCTCCTGTACAAGTTCGCGTTCCGGTTTTTTGCCGACGGACGCATTCTTGCTGCCAGCTAGACCGCTGGCCGCAGCCGATCGCAAACGCTCTGTCACCTCTAGCGCCGATGCCTTGTCGCCTCTGTTGCGGGCAACGGCTGCGCCGAGTTTTCCGGCACTGTCGACCACCAAGGTAAGTTGATCGCGCAGCCGCGTTACCGTCACCAGAAAGGTTTTCTGGTTCGACAGATTGCGCTCGCGGCTGTTCATCACCGCTATGCCGCGATCCGAGGTCAGCCCCTGCGCCATATGCGCGTTGAGCGCGTAAGCGAGATCGATCCGCTTCAGCATCGGATCGTCCTTCTTAATATCCAACTGTTCGCCTTTGGATGTCTCGACCGTCATTTGTCCGTTTTCCACGGAAATCACTTTGGCGCGATCGGCATTGAACAGTCTGCGCCTATGGTCGTTGCGCGTCCATCGGATCATATCGCCGGTATAGATGTGGAGGTCTCGCTTCTCGAACAGAGCGAGAGTGTCAGCCTTGCGGTTCGCGCGCATGCGCGATGGATTGAAACGATAACGCTTGCCGTGACGGTCTTCGAGTTCGACCAGACCTTTCTTCTCGTCAATCGCCCGCACATTGTATTCACCGGGCTTCAGTTTCTGGGCGCGCTCTGTCTTTTGCAGGTCCAGAACCTGCCCGGGCCGGTAATTTGCCAGATAACGCAGTTCTTCTTTGGTCAGATTGATGCGGTCGAGAACCTCAAGCCGCATGGTGCCGGGACCAAGTTCGCCATTGGCGCGCAGGCCCGTCTGCACGGCTTGGTTCACTGCAGAGCGGATCGCGCGACCTGAAGCGTAGATTGCGGTCTTCTCGCGCTCGGCAGGTGAAAGGCCAAGCCATTTCTCGGCAGCGACCACAGCACCATCTCCCTCGACTTCGATCGTGTGGTTTTTTAGATGATCGAGCGCGCTGCGGACCAAACCCGACTGCGCGGCGGCCTGTGCGCGCCGCAAGACCGGGTCGCGCCCGCGCAGATTGATATTCATTTCCGCGCGGGCAATCCCGGCCTTTTGCAGCAATGCAAATGGCTTGCCGGCATCGACTGCGCCCAATTGCTTGCGGTCGCCCATCAGGACGAGCCGGTGGACCTCGGCCAGATTGGCAAGACGGACCAGTTTCTCCTTGTCGGCATTCGACACCATCGATGCCTCATCAAGGACCAGCACATGGTCTTTCAGCGCGGCCTTCGCCTCTGCTTGCAAGCCTGCATTGGCAGGATCCTCCAGCAGGAGCTCACAGCCCTTGAGGAAACTTGCCAGCGTTTTCGAAGGAATACCGGTGTCGCGCTCAAGCATCTGAACCAGCGTGTTCTGGATCGCCAGACCGATGACGGGCTTGCCTTGTTCGCCAAGCACCTGCGCAACGGGTTTGAGCACGCTGCTCTTGCCCGCTCCAGCCACGCCCTGCACCGCTATGGTTCGATCACTTGACGTCAGCATGAGCGAGGCGGCGCCCAGCTGCCCTTCATTGAGCTGGAAACCGTGATTGATCTGGGCCGATGCCTGCACGCGCCGCTCCGCTTCTTCGCGCTCGATACCCGGCTCGACCATATGCTTGCCCTCCTCGACGGAGGTAAGGATGCTTCTCTCGATAGCGAGAGCATCGCGGCTTGCCAGCCAGCCCCGGTGCTCGCCTTTGCCGGTGATAAGATGGCCCGAGCGAACCAGCGAGCGTGTAGCACGTTCGACATGGGCAATGGTGGTCGGCAATCCGAAATCGAGCGCGGCTTTGTACAGCGCCTCGCGCCCGAATGCCGCCTCGCGCTGCGACAGGTGCCGCACAGCCGAAGCGACTGCCTGCGCTCCTGCAATTGTTGGGGCATCCCTTTTAAGTACGTGATCCGGAACAAGCGGATCGTGGGCATCACCTTTGAGCCGCGCAGCAAAATTGCGCATCAGGCCCAAGCCCCTGTCGAGCAGAGATTGAGGCCGCGCGGCGCTCCGCTCGATCTGGGCTGCGCGCAGATGAGAAGCTCCAATCAGGGCTCCCAAATCGAGATCGATATTGCGAGCAGTTTCCTGCCAATCCTTCGAGAGCACGCCGCGATCGACAATATTCTCCTTCGCCGAGCGCGTGGCCAGCGCCGCGATCCGGCCTGCTTCAAGCCCGGTCCCGCGCCGCGCATCGAGCACTTCCTGACGCCGGGTCGAAAAGGCCATCACCTGCTCGCGGGTGATGCCGCGCGCTTCGAAATTGCCATGCTTACCAACGGGACCAGCCTCATAGCCGAGCTTCTCGACCGAAGTACGAAACCGCGCCATCACGGCCGAGTTGAGCAGCGTGTTGAGCGACCACAGCCGGTCGTTCTTGAGCGTGCGCCATTTGCCATCCTCGCCCTGGGTTACATTGGCAACAACCGCATGAAAGTGGAGGTTGGGCTCCTGATTGCGGTTGGTATCGTGCTGGAACAGGGCAACCGTAAGATTACCAGTCTTGACCGTGCGCACCTCACCCTTCTCGACAAGCCGGGTTTCAGCAGCGTTCTTTTCTGCCCATGCAAGCGTTTCGCTGACCGCTTCACGGTAAGCCTCGATGATCCGCTGGTCCTTCCCCACCAGCGCCAACAAAGACCAGCTTTTGGGCAGCGAAAAAGTGAGATCGGTGCCGGGGCGATGAGTCTGGCCGGGATTGCCGATCGTGGTTCCATCGGGAAGCTCACCGCGCAGGACAGCATCGAACGCCTTGGTCTCAACGCGCCCTTTAAGCCCGAGCGCCTCGGCGCCTTTACCGAGCCACTGACCCGACCGGTCGGCGTCGGCTTTCGCGTAGTAATTGTCCGCCGCGAAGTAATTGGCAGCGGCGGACGATGATCGCACATTGGCAACAGAGAGCATTGGGTCTGCAATCCTTGGTCAGCCCCTCGCGCCTCCCCAAGCGGCATCACATATCGGGTTCGATCTCCCCGACATCATGATCCGGATTTTCCCGCGCCGCTCCGCCAAGCAGCGCATTTTGCTGTTCTTCGTGAAGCTTGCGATCGGCGTCAATCAAGGTATCGCGAGGTTCCTCCTGCTGCCCCAATTTGCTGCTCTCTGCGCTGCCTCGCGACAAGGACGGTTCACCCTGCGACCGTTTTTCAGCCGGAGCATTTTCAAGCGGAAGCTCGGCCTGACGGCCGTTTGTGACGCTGCTCGTCGCCTGCGCTTGTTCCTGTTGCGCGATGCCCAAGCGCGCAATGTCAGAAGGAGACTTTTGCGCGAGTATTCTGGCGGCAGGACTGTCCTTTTTCTCAGCCGATCTATTTGCCTGCGGTTGCTTCTTGCGCGGCCCCTTTGCGCCCTTTTTGATGAGAGTGCGCGGCTCGCCGCTATCCTCTGCATGGGTCTGGTCGTCGCATTCCTCGAAGTTCTCCGGAGGCAAATTTCCGGAAGAATCAGACGCAGATAGGGTTTTCACTTTGGCAAGGTCTCGCGCGACAAAGCCTTCGGCGACACGCGGCCAATTTCTCGGGGTTAGTGATACCGGAGCTGCCGGAAACCCGTCGGGAAATTTGATATAACCAGCGAGGCTCGGCAGATCCATGAACTCATCGGGCAGAAGCAAGGGCACGACTTGCCTCCGGGGCGTCAGGCTAACCGCATCGCGCGCATTATTATATCCGTAGCTATACCCTTCTTCCATCTCGCGAACCTCCCGGTGACCGATGACATCGGAACACCAGGTTGCGGTTTCGCGGTCTGCTGTGGCGAGAATTAGTTTGGTTCGCGCAAGCGAAGACAGGGTCATCGCCATGTTCTCTCCGTAAACTTCTTTGAGCTTGGCAAAGGTGTGAACGCCGGTGACGATAGCGCCGCCAAAATTACGCGCTGTCTGCAACCCCTTTTCAAGCGAGGGCAGCCGGTGGAGAGCGCCCAATTCGTCAATCAGGAACCACAGTTTCAAGTCGCGGGTGCGCTTGCCGCTCATTAGCGTATTGATCGCAGTATCGAGCCATAGCGTGAGCAATTGCGAGAGCACGCTCATGTCGACATAGCGCGCCGACAGGAACAGGATCGATCCCGGCTCGCATTCTCCGCGAACCCAATTGCGGACCGAGAACTGCTCTCCGGAAGAGGGCAAAAGCTGCATCGCCTTAGCGTTGACGTTGAACACTGCGCGGACGGATTCGGCCATCTTGGCTGCACTCGGCGTGGTGATCGGTCCCGCCATGGTGTCCTCCAGAAGCTTGTGCAGATCGGACAGATCAGCGTTCATCAGTTCGGTAGCGAGCGCGTGATTTGTACCCCGCCCTGCAGCAGCAAGCTTGATACAGGTTTCGACGAACATCGTTCGCGCAGCCAGAACCCAGAACTGCTCCGATCCGCCGCCATCATGGGGCACAATCGATTCCGCAGCGGCATGGAATTCCGCGCTGGTGGTGCAGTCGTTGAATACGCTCCAGGAAGGGCAGCGGGAATCGAGCGGGTTCAGAATGAGATCGCGTGCGGGATCGAAAAAGGTCTCGATAAAAGCCCCGGTCAGATCGAAGATGACCGCCCGTTCGCCGCGCTCGCGAATCTCCGACACGAGCTCGGTAAGCGCGACGGTTTTGCCCGTACCGGTCGTCCCGACCAGCATGGCGTGGCTCTGCTCGCGGCGCCAAGGCCAACTTATTCCGGCAAGATGGGCAGGTGAATAAAGTCCTGCTTTGCGAATCGCTGAAGTCCCGCGCGAAGCCGCCCCCCCAGTTCCTGCCAAGCTCTGCGGTGTATTCACGGGCTCGTTCGCGGGTTGTGGCGCGCAATATCGCTCTCCAGCTCGGCGAGCGTTGCCAGCGAAGAACCGCGCACATGCTTCTTTTGTTTGGAACGCTCGCCGAATGCCTCAGCGAACCACCAGAAGGCGATAAATAGCGGCACTAATACCAGCCCGACACCTCAAAGCATGTTTAGCAGCCATAGTGAATGCAGCGACCGCCTCGCGCATCGGCGGGAACTTCGGATGACCGAGATCGGGAAGCGACGTGTCTCCGCTCGCGAGACGGAGGGTCACCAGCTTGTCCGGATCAAACTCCATAAAGGCGTAGAGCAGGCATAGAGATCCATCCACAACAGATAGAGCTGGTGCTGGTCAAATTGCTCGAGACCTCCCAGTAACCAAGGCCCAGAACAACGAGCAAAGTAACGATAAGCGGGCCCTTAAGGCCCGCTGCAAACATAAAACCGAAGTGACCAAGGAGCTGGCTACCGCGGGTAAAATTCAAAAGATTATGCTTCATCGCCGGTCTCCGCTGGGCGCGGCGCAATCAACCCGAGCGTCCAGACGGCGCTGATAGGCTGCGATCGTACGCTCGCGCAGCGTTTCGTCGGGATGATGCGTCAGAAGCGCATCGAGTGCAACAGTGACGAAGACGTTCTGGCGCACTGGATCGGTCGCCGGCGTCCTCGGATCGCTTCGATTGCGCGCTGCCAGGCATCGACCAGATGGAATCACGAACAACGATACTCGCGCTGACCCTGCGCTCTTCTGCTTGTTTCCTGATCCATTCGGCGATCAGGGGCGTGACATAGGTCACGAACCGGTGGTGTCTTTGCATTTTTCCAAGTTCCTTGTGTTCAAAGAACCTGGCTCACCCTTCGAAAGGCAAGTGCCACTCTAGGCCGCAGCATGGGGTGTAGGAAAACGGAAAATTCACATCGCTTTTCAGCAGATTAAACGGATCTGTGCCAACTCGGCACGGACGAGAAAGCAAGTGGACCGCATCCGGCACAGAAGATGGTATCAGCGCATTTTCGTGAATTCGTGAAGCAATTCCGCGCCTTCCATTGCAGCACCCGCTGCGTACGGTGTGCCAATTCTGTTCCCCATTGTGCGGCGAAATCCAGTGATCATGGTCGCTCCTTTCTCTAAGGCATTTTCCAACTGAGCCCTCGGAGGCGCGAGCATCCAGTTCGCGACCGTAATTGAGCCTGATCTGCGTTTGAATGAATAACACGCACAAGGACCGCACACCCCGCAAAGGCGGCGGCAAAGGAGCGCGTGCGGTGCCCGGGACCGGGGCCTGTCGGTTCCCGCGGCACCGCGCCGGTCCGACCCGCTGTCGTTCGGGCGTGCGTGCGGGGCCCAGAACAAGAAGGCCGCGCCCGCAGGAGCACCGCCGAAGGCGGGGCGGGACCGAGCGCGACCCCAGCCCCGCTCCGCTTTTCGTCCCGCTCCAGTGCCAGCGAACACGAAAAAAGGCAGGAACCGTCACCGGCTCCTGCCCTCGTATGGTCGTCAGTATTCGTCCAGCATGGCTCCATGGACCGTGTGCACCACGCGGCTGGCGAGATGCGCAGGCAGTGCGTTGTAGTCACCCTCGTCCAGGGCGAAGTAGCCCAGGTCTTCATCTTCCACCACGTGCTGGTCGAAGAAACTGTGCAGGGCGCGCCTTTCGGCAACTGCAAGCGCTTCGAAATAGCTGTGCGCGTTCATGTCCAAGGTGCTGAGTGTAGTCATGATATCCTCCTGAAACCTGTCGCTGAGACGACAGGAAACAGGCGGAGGGGCATGGGGCCGGCGGGTCAGGGATCGCCCCGAGGGCGACCGCGAAGCGGCGGTGGGGGCAACGATTTTGTCGGACCGGAGCAAAGCGCAGGGGAGGCAAAATGGTGGGGCCCCGCCGTCCTTGACGCGCCGGCCCCATGCCCATCACCCTTGGAATTCGGTGAGCCAGCCCCCTCCCCCGCTCCGTTACGTAGTGCAAGGGACGACCAGCGCGATTGGACTTTCCTACAGGCTGTGCCCGGGTGCATGTTGATCGAAGGGAGGAACCACCGAGGGGTGCAGGAAAGGAACCCCGATGCCAACCAAACGAAGCGCTGTCGCAGCACTCCGGAAACTCGAGGCCGACCGGCTGGCACTTGCCGAGCGCCAGAAGCTACTTGAAGCTCAAGCCGCCCTAGAACTGGGACGCATCATCCTGGGAACGGGGCTTGAGACCTTCTCGAAGAAGGCGCTCGCAAGAGTTGCCGGAGAGCTCGGAAAGCTCGGTGAAGAGGCGTCTCTGCAGAAGCTGCTTCCACCGGCTCGCTCGTCTCCTCGCACCGAACAGCCATCCGGAGAGTAGGAACAGCAAGAAGGGGCCCTGTCCGGTTGGACAGGACCCCTTCGGGAGGGAGATCGACGGGAGAGTTCAGTCGATATCGGGAGCGTCGGTATTGTCGTTCTCGTCGGCCGACCCATTGCCGCGGGAGAGGAAGTCGACCTTGTCGGCGAGGATCTCGGTTCCGTAACGGGTAACCCCGTCCTTGTCCTCCCACTGTGTGTAGTGGATGCGGCCCTGGACGCTGACGAGCTGGCCCTTGGAGCAGTATTGGCCGACGGTCTTGGCGAGGCCGTTGAAGCAGGTCACCCGGTGGAACTCGCTTTCCTTGGCGGTGTAGCCGTTCTCGTCCTTGTAGGTCTTGCCGTCCTTGTCGCGTGCGGGACGATCGGTGACGACTGTGATCCCGGCAACGTTGGTGCCGCCTTTGGTCTCGCGGGTGTCGGGATCGCGAGCGATGCGGCCGGTGAGGATTGCGATATTGGTCATGGTGTAAGTCCTTCAGTTCCTCAAACCGGAGACCATCTCCGGCTTGCGAACATCCAGAAGAAGCAGGACATGGGAGGACTGCACCGCAGGAGCGAAGCTCCAAGGGAAACCTGTTCATGACGGGTGGTGCGGGCAGGCGCGCGAAGCGCGACAACACGGCCGTCAAAGGAACGGGTTGCTGTCCTCAGCTGGCCTGGTTCAGGACTGTTCGCGACAAAAGCCGGATGGGTATCGGGTGCGGGTCTGAAGGCTCGCGTGTTCCCAATGCAATCAGCTTGCCCCATCGTCTTCCGATGCCGCTAGGAGATCCATAAAGTTGCGCGCAGCTTCCCGGTCTTCCTCGTTCTCGAACGCCACATCGAGGTCGGGGGCGGACCCGAACATGTGCAGGAACGACCACAGTGCAAAGCGCTTGCCCCGGTCCTCCTCAAGGCCGAAATCGACCCGGCAATGCTCGATGCCGGCTGCAAATGTGTCGGGAGCAACCGCGGAGAGGTCGGTGGTAGCAAAGTAGCGCTGCAGCAGATCGTCAAGTTGCATGACCTCATGCATAGTCGGGTCGGCGCCGAATGCACATCCAGGCAATTCTCATGCAGATGATGAAGGGCCCCTCAGGACCCGGGAGAGGTGCCCAAGTGGCCACGACGATCGACCACGGTGATCCGGCGCGCCTTGGCATCGATGACGAGCCGTTCGGTCACGCCATTGCCCGGAAAGGCGACAACGTAGCGCGGATTGAGTGAGAGCATCTGCTCGTTGCGCTTGAAGCCGGCGCGGGCACCAAGCCGACGATCGAGCGAATAGGTCAGCTGCTGGACTTCGCGGCGTTCAGCCCAGCTCGCGGCGAGTCGATCGGCACCCTTGCCGTCGCCGCCATGGACCAGGAAGAGATCGGGAACCACATCGCGAACCTTGTCGAGCGTCGCCCAGATATTGTCGGCGTAGACACGCGCATCCTCGGCGCTCTCGAAGCTCTGGCGACCACCGGCGAAAACGACCGGAGTTCCTTCCGGAATCAGAGCGTGACGCCGGTTCTCAGCACGTGCGCGGAGGAAATCGCGGGCATCGATCACAGCCGAAGTAAGGTGGCGCGAATGGCCCGTACGCGAGCCAGAAACGGGCTTCCACGAGGAACCGGTCTCGTAGCGATAGAGTGCTGCCGCAGCCTCGCGCATCTGCTCGAAGGCCAGCATACTGGCTTCGGCAGCCTGCGCGCGTTCGACCTGCTCTTCCAGATTGCTCGAGTGCACTTCGGAGCCATCGGCTGATGCGAGGAGGACCCGGATCTCGTCGCTGGCCCGGTCGAGCTGAGCGGACTTCCGACTGGCGGCACGGTGAAAGAGATTGACCACGCCCCATGCAATGTCCTCGGCATCGGCCTCCAGGGCCGTGTCGGAAAACATCGCGAAAAGATCGGACCAGACTGCAGCGAGGGTCTGCTCGATCGCGTCCTCGCAGGGAAAGTCGGTTTCGTTGAAGGGAGCTGGCCTGATGCTGAGCCCTGAGAGGTCGAGGCCGCTCAACTGGTCGATGAAGCTGTCGTACATGGGGTGTCTCCTGATCGCGGGGACAAGGAGAGGAGGCACCATTGCCTCGACCCTGTCCGCCGGAGCCCGATCAGGGCCGGGACAAGGGGCGCGACGCACCGCGTAGCGGGAAACCTGCGGCCCTAGGCTGGCGCGGGCAACACGGGCCGACGGGCCGCAGGTTGCGGCGCGCCCCGACCGGCCCAAGGGCCTCTCCCGGCGGTCAGGGATGAGGCAGGATCATGACTCGGTGTCACAGGTGGATCGGGAGCGCTCGAAGATCGCTTCGCCATTCGAGAACCGACCGACCATGCGCAGCTCACCGAACAATTCGATGAACCTATCCGACACTTGGCCAAGCCAGTGTCGTGCCCTTGCCGTTCGTGGGTTGTAGAAATCGGCCTCCCAGTACCGGGCATCGTCGCGTTCGGCGAGCCAGACCGCGGCGAGCCCGCAATAAGTTGAAACGCCGCAATCAGCGAAGGCGTTTCGCAGGAGAATGCGATCCTCGCGCCCGCGCCATCCGTCGAAGGTTTCGAACGAAGGAAAGGCCACTTTCGCGGTATCGATGACCTCGTCGACCAAGCACTGGTAGACCCAGTCGAAATCGTCGTCTTCGCCCTCATCAAGCAGGCGAAAGGCAACCACGGAGCCGGTTGGATAGCTGACAGAACGTCCCATCTCACTGCTCCTCAGGCTGCATCAGCAAGATCGATGTCGGGCTCGCCTTCCAGAGATTGGTAACCCCCAAGGTCAAGCAACAGGCTGGCCGCTTCCTCGGCCTTGGCCGCCGCGGTCAAGATCGCGCGCTCGTCCGATTTGAGGATCTTGAGCCAAGACGCGATGTAGCTGGCGTGATGGTCGAGATGGGTAACGGGAAGACCCAGTTCGGCCCCGAGAATGGCCGAGGAAAGTTCGGCGATCAGTTCCTCGGCCGCATAGGCGTCGCTGCCGAAGCGGTTCTTGAGATCGCGATCGAGCCGCGAGGAATGCCCCGTCCAGTGCGACAGCTCGTGCGCGAGTGTCGCGTAATAGTGGTCATAAGCTTCGAATAGTTCGGCTGGAGGCATGGTGACCCGGTCGCGCTGCGGCTCGTAGTAGGCCTGGGCACCATGATGGCGCAGGTCTGCGCCGATATCGGCAAAGAAGGCATCAAGGCGATCTTCGCGTCCTTCGGGCTCAAGCGCGGCAACGAGTGGCTTGGGATGGTAGAACTCGGGGAGGCCGTCGCACTGATCCGCGTTGAACACGGAATAGGCTTTGAGCACGCGCCGGTTCTCGGTGTCAGCTTCGCCTTCGGCGTTCTCGACCTCCTTGGTGTAGCTCTTGTAGAAGATCGCGATGGTCGATTTCTCACCCTTGCGGACCTGTCCGCCGAGTTTCTGGCACTGGCGATACGTCATCCAGTAGGGCGAGGCGTAGCCACAGCCATCGGCCACCATCCACAACCAGAAAGTGTTCATGCCGCGATAGGGTGTCCCGCAGGACCGCAAGGGCCGCGAGACTGGCACACCTCGCCACGGCTTGACCCAGGGTTTTGTTCCTTGCTCGAGCTTCTCGATGATGGCGGCGGTGATGCGCTGGGCTGGCGATGTCGAAACAGAGCGGCGGGACTTGGTCATGGGAGATCTCCTGATCGCCGGAACGGAGATGTCCCGGCTCAGGAAGACCAAGCTCCCTCCTCTCTCCTTCAATGATGACCGCTATGCGCCCTCAATTTCGGTCGTTCACGTGTGTGCGATATTCACATAGAAGCTGCCGTTCGGTGAACCCTACACTCCGAAGGCAGCGTCACTGGCTCGTTTCCTGTCGGGTGAACCCAGTTTGTCGCGAGAGAAGTCGGCGAGAACTGATCAGCGGCCTAAAAGAGCTTCAGTTCAATTTGCTAGATTTTGTAGGAAAGAAGCCGAAACGCCCTCGGCCTTCTTCCCCTGTGAATACAATACGATTCATATTTGAGGCTTCAGCCTCTGGCGGATCTGTGTTCTCCAAGATGATGAACTGGGCTTTACCCTTCAGCGAAATGAGATGCCTGTAGAAGCTCTCTTGCAGTGTCGTTGACTTGAGCATCTTCTCATCGTCATCAAGTTCACCATACTTCGGATTGTGCATTGGCTCGCGGTAAGTCAGCAACGGGGTATCGAGCACAAGGAGCCCAGGATGAGGCAGACCTTTTTCTTGGCAGAAGAGGAGCAGGGCGAGCTTCGATGCAGTGTGTAGGATGGCTCTGACACCTTTGCCGTTAGCCGAACGAGCCTTCCCATTAATTTGGATATCCTGGTGCTCAGGATCGAAGGAAACAATCGGAGCATTCGGGAAATTCCATGCCTCCAAAACCTCTTGGACCTTCTGCGCAAACTTGTGCCCAGTCGGGCCATCGATGCCGGTTTTCAACTTATCATCACCACGACCGCGCGGAACCTTCTCAGAGAATTCGGACAGCCTTACGGCCAGCCTATCCCTTTGCCTATACAATCGCAGCTTCTCGACAACGTCATCTCTAACTGAGGTGAGGTCTTCATACTGTTCTCGAAAATTCGCTTCTTTAGGAAGTTCAGCATCGATCATCTGCTGAAGTTCGAGAAGTTTCTGGCTTAGATGATCGATTTCTTGGTCATGGAGCGACTGCTCTTCCTTCAACTCGGCTATAGTCTCTAAGAGTTGTTGACGTTCGTTCCGAATTTTCTTCTGTTCGGTAAGAGCCGCTGTTCTGGCCAGCTCTATTTCATCCTGACCATGGGAATGTGAGTTTGCGTCGATCCCAGAACCACAGAGCGGGCAAGGACGGCCAACTCTCGCGAGCAAAATGCTCCCCCCCTCATCAACAGCTTCCAATCGCTCCAAGTCGGAAAGGTAGACGCGATCCAGCTGCAGAAATCTCTCAATGGTCAGACCGACTTCTTTGGCTCGATCACGCGACTGAAAAATTGCATCCCTGATTTCTCGTCTCGCGCCCGTCATCTTGTCGAGCTGTTCTTGCCGCTGGAGGATTTCGGTTTGAAATTCGTTTAGTCGGCTCTCGAGCTTGCCAAGCTGATCATTCAAGCCTTCTCTATCAGGTGCATTCTCACCGAGGCTTTCATCGATCTCGGCGATCATCTCCTCGACCAAATCATACTTGCCTTCTTGCTGTGCCTTCCGAACCTTCTGCGGCTGCACTGGGACAACGGCGCTATCGTCCTGTCCAGTAAGCATCAGCCGCAACCCGTTCTTCTCTGCGGTCGCGGTGTCTCTATTGCCTGTGAGGAATGGACTTAACTCGGCAATGATCGCCTCTTCGTCCGCGAAGAGATAAGGCGCGAGAACTCGCATAGTGAAACTTAGGTGCGCCCCATCTTCATTCCTAACGACCTTCTTCCCGTCCAAACCAATCTCTTCCAGCAGCAGAGTCGAAATGTTCGACGGATTACGGGCATCAAACTTCGGCTCAATTCTCACTCCAGAACCGTCGGCGGGCTTTTCGAGGTGAAGGCCGGCAAAAAGCTGAAAGGCCCCACCGGCGGCAGCACGGTATAGTGTGCAATCGCCACGCTCCGGCAACGTCAGGCCCAACAAGACCGAGTCATATCCTCGCCGTTCCTCGATTTCGGGCAATGGGCTTTGCCCCCCGAACATGAAGTTCAACAACTTTGAGGTGAAGGACTTGCCAGTGTTTGATGCGCCAAAAATGACGTTTACGCCGTCACAAAACTCCACGCGCGCTGGCTCAAGCGATGGCCCTGTTAGCCCAATAAACCGTAAGATTATCCGCTGATCGGTCACGGCTGTGCACTCGTAGCCTGTTCATCCGCATGGAATTCCGCCGTCCATCTCCCGATGCGGTCAGCAAAAATTTCCTCCACTTCGGCGGAGTCGAAATTCTGAAAGGTCTGCGCCACCCAATTCGCCCTGGCCTTCAATTTCTGATTGTATGTCGAAGTCAGTAGGTCGATGATTGCAGGGGCTTCATCGCCAGGCAGATAGTTTAAGCCATCATGATAGTCCGCGACAACGAGATGTAGCTTCCTCAAAAGTGCAATGCTCTCTTCAACTAAGCGCCGACGAATAAGCATTTCTCCGACACTCGCTTCGAAATCAGGATGGAGGCTTTCTGGACCCTCCATATCACTAGTGTGAACCACCAAGTAGTCGAACCAAGTCAACTCATCCAAACTGCACCTTCGAGGGTACATTGCCTCCAACACGATCAGGGCGCGTAAGCCGGTCTCTACGGTGGAGTTAAAGGGGCTGTGCCGATCTGACTTGGTCACTTCCATTCCAACACCCCGTCATTTGCGAAATGGTGGCAAGTCCCCTGCCGAACCGGCACGCGAGCATACTTGTGCAGCACGCCGGTAACTGAGATTGCAGCGGCACGCTCCATCACCGCATCTACCTTGGCCAATACATCTGCGTGATTGGCATGATAGGTTTCAATCACTGAGTGATAGACGTCGTCTTCAAAGGACTGAAGGACCTCTCCAGGTGTGTTGTCCCGATAGTATCGCTTGAATCGCGCGGCTTCGAAAAATCGTGTGCGCTGATCCTTTAAGCGCCCGCCATACTCGCTGCATTCCAGTGCTGCCGTTGCATCTGCGTAAGGAGTGCCGCGCCGCTGGCCATATGCTGCAACCAGTTGCTCTAGGTATTTCGTTTCCTCAGGTTGAATTTCCTCAGGAGTCGAGCCTCGTGGCGGAGCCCCTGGATCCGCGCCAAACCAATCCACCAGGACCGGCTTCATGGACGGATCGTTCGCCAACCTTGTAGCATCCAAACTGTCAACGTTGTTGAAATCGAAGCCATCAATCATCGCCTCCAATGCAGGGTCCAAATTGATGACTACGCCGTCAGAAATGTGACTGGCGCAGACGGCATTCCATTCTTCCTTAAGAGCTGCAGCAAGTTTCGTGGGGTGCGTAAGCAGTTCCGTCGCTCGACGGTTTATGCCTGTAGGGGCGACAAATGTGTATCTTGCTGGAAGGCTGAAGTGCCCTTGGCTACTGTAGTAAAAGATCTTGGCAAGCTCGCGAAGCATGTCTGGCCTCGTCAGGGTCTTTTTTAACTGCTTGCATTGAAAGTTGTCCCAGGGCCCTTCCAGTTTAGAGGCGGTCCGGTAACCGACGACGTCCCTGCCCATGTCTCCCGCGCCGGCAAAGATCTCGCTACTATGGTATTTGGATGTCTTGTGACCAACCCAATCATCGATCAACCGCTCAAGATCATCGTCGTCGAGCGTGTAGATCATTCTTGCGAAGTTGGGTTTCATAATTTCTATTCGGCCGAAAGAATGTCGTTAGGATCAACAGTAGTCGTTATTGAACTCGAAGCAATTGCGTAAAGAAAATAAACAATTGATAAAATTCCTGAGAGGAACACGGCGATGGCTCACACGCTAGGCGCATTGCGACGCAGACCTCCCCACGAATTGCCGTATAGCTGCCCCGCAACCGGAACAGGATCTCATTCGCTGATGGGACAGTCACCTTTCGCTATGGTCACAATGCGCCGCCGGCTGGAGAAACAAGAAATCCGCTTCGCTGCATTTTTTGACGAAAGCAGACTGTCCTCTAACGGCCCAAAATTTGACATGGAAAAAGCGGCCCGTCCCGATTGGGACGGACCGCCCGCCGAGTGACCTGGACCTGTCAGGAGGGGTCAGGCAGCCTGCTCGGCAATTTCGTCAGTCGCGTCGTCGCTGACCGGCTCGTCACCTTCAGCGGCAACCGGTGCGACCTGCTCGGCACCGGCGAAACGCATGATCGAAGGCACCCAGGCCTGCGCCCGTTCCTTGACCTCGGGCTCGCCAATGAAGTTGCCCGAGAAGATGCGCTCGGCTGCGCTCGCCAGTTCGGTTTTCTTGGAGGCTGCATAGCGACTGACCAGTTCGGGACCGCCGGCGGCATCGAGCGCTTCGAGCGTGCGGGCCTTAGCCACTCGGTCAAAGTAGTTGTTCGCCGTGGGACGCCACCATTGCGCGGTCTCGATTTCAAGGAGCGAGCCGAGCGCCTCGTGCATCGGCACCGAACGCTCGCCTTCGCAGGCAAGACTGGCAACGAGTGCACGCGAGACGACATGACCAAGCCAGGCCGAGCGCGCCTCGTCGGTAAGCGCCCGGAACCTGGCAAACCGCTCGACATCGCTCTCGCCAGCACGCCAGCTTTCATCGAGCGACCCCGCGAATTCGGCCAAAGCAGCACTCGCCGGCGCATCCTTGGCCTCAAACCCGGTGACCGGGCCGGACGCTACCGATCCGACAAGCGTCGACGCTTTCTTCGCGTGCCAGTCGTGCCCATCGGCATCGGCGAGCGTGAAGACCATGAAGTCGAGTGCCAGTGCCGGATCGTTTGCGAGATGGATCGCGAGGATGTCGCGGCGCTGCATCGCGAGCTCGTCGAGCAGGCGCTGGGACAGCGAGCTCCCTTTAGGCTTCGCCGCTCCGCTCTCCTCGACGGCCTCGACCACACATTCGTCAGCGATGACTTCGGTCTCGGTGTAGTATTGCTGGACCAATGTCGGCTCGCCATTTCGCGAGAGGACTAGGAAGGCGCCAGCTTCGGATTTCAGCTCGTCGGCGAGTACCGGCGGCCGATCATTGATCGCGCGCATGGCGCGGTCGATTACCACGAGTTCCTGTTCGGCCTTGGCGACCTCATCCTCGTCGCTGTCCTCGTCTTCGAGCACGGCGGCGACGCGGTCGTAGTCGGCCTCAAGTTCGCCGAGCTTTTGCGCTTCTTGTTCGGTCATCGGTGCAGGCTCGCATGGTAAGCGGCCCAGACCTTCGATGAGGTCATGGCTGACGTAGTTGCCAAGCGTCGGCCGAACCCAGGCAAGTCCATATTCAAGTGCGGTCTTTTCTGCGGCTTCGTCCATGGCCTTGTGCGCGAGGTCCTCGAGCAGCGCGATATCGATCCAGCTTTCACTGGCATCGTCGTCGAACAGTTCGCGTTCAATCCGGCCACCCGCGGCGAGGTAGGCATCGCGTCCGACGAGCACGGCACGCGGATCGGAACCGCGGACCGTGGCATCGAGCACCATGCGGCGGATGGTGTCAGGCGTGATCTGGTACCAGGCGTCCTGCAGCTCGGCATAGACATGTGCCTGACGCTCCACGTCGGAGATCGCGCCATAGGCCTTGGCCATGTCGAGCGTGATCGTGCCCTCGGCGAGTGCTTCGAAGACGCAGGGTGCGAGACTTGCCAAACGCAGGCGCCCTTCGACGAACCGGACGGTGAGGCCGAAGCGGCGCGCCACGTCTTCCGTGGTAGCCCCTGCCTCGATGATGGAGGCGAAGGCCTGTGCCTCGTCGGCCGGGTTCATTGCGAGACGCTGGAAGTTCTCGGCAAGGCTGGCTTCTCGCACTTCGCTTTCGTCGCCTTCGATGACGAGGCAGGTGACCTCATGGCTTTCGGGTAAAGTGCCCTCTTCGGCCAGCGCCTGCAGCGCGGCGAGACGGCGACCTCCGGCCTCGACCTCGAACTTGCCGCGCTTTCCTTTGCGCACGACGAGATTCTGCAGCAGTCCGCGCACAGCGATGTCTGCCCGTAGCTGGAGGTCGGCCAGCACGTCGCTAGACTTGCGAACGTTTCGCGGGCTCGGGACGAGCTTCTTCAAGGGAATTGACTGGATCATGGGTGTTCTCCTGATGGAATGAAGGCGCAGGTGAGGATCACGAGGCCCACAAGCCCAAAGGGCTCCCTCCACTCTCATTCTGAGTTGGGGTCGGCCCGAGCGATCAGGCGGCAAGCGTGGGAAGAACGGACGAGGCTGCGGAGACTGGCACGAACAGCCGCGTGCGGTAACGGATGATCTCGGTGAAGCAGCCCTTGCCCTTGTACCAGTCGAGGCGATCCGGCGAGAAACCGGTCAGTTCAAGGCGCTGCTCGCCGCCGACCAGTGATCGCTTGACGGTCAAGGCATCGTGGCTTGCGAGGCCCAGCGGCTTGCCGCTGGCGATGACGAGCTCGCCGATCTGCTCAGCCGATGGTCCGGCAACTCCGGAAAGGCCAAAGGTCTCGGCGATTGCGGCGAGATCGACATCGAGCACTTCGCGGCCGATGATCGACTGACCGTCCTCGGCAACGAGCCGGGTGACGCGGACATGATCGCCTGGCAGGCGCTTCCAGACCGGAAGCAACAGTCCGGTGGCGAGATGCACGCGCTCGGTCACCGGTGACTTGGCCGCTTGCTCTTCCTCGGCACGCCAGGCCCTCGTGAATGCGGTGACGCCAATATCTTCCCAGTGGCTTTCAGCGAGTGCCTCGATTGTCCAGTTCGCGGAGTTGAGCGGGCGCAAAAGGCGTCGGCGTTCGATCACTGCCCCGTCGTCGGCGATGAGGCGGCGGGTCGGAACCGACAGCGCGACCTTGCCCGAGCGCGCATTGCGCATCGGGATCGCGTGCGTACTGCCAATCTCGTGCATCCGCACCAGGCGCTTCAATCGCAGAGGCCGAAGGTGCTTCGTCACTTCGAGCGAGACGAGACGGGTCTCGGCACCGGTCACGGGGTCTGTGCGCAGGAGTTCATCGGCGAGGACCGTGAAGCGATCGACCCTCACGGTTTCCAGTCCCTGATCAAGCGTTCCGGCTTCACGCGCAGCTTCGATCCGCGCTTCGACGAGACCAAGGTATTCGTCGAATATGGCGTTCTGGAGCGCGATCGGCAGCGCGAGAATGCGGTTGAGCCAGCGTTGGATCGTGGGGAGATTATCGGTCAATCCGCCATCGGGGCTTTCAAGTCGGAGGCCGGTCCGCTCGACGAAATTGCCGAAGCTCGTGGCCTCGAGCTTGCCGTCATAGAGCAGCTGGAACCAGCGGCTGAGCGCTTCGCGCGCGTAGTCGCTTTCGAGATTGTCTGCCGGGTCGAACAGGTTCTGTCCGCCGGTCTGGCGCTGGCCACGAGTAAGCGCGCCCAATGCATCGAGCCTTCGCGCAATGGTCGAGATGAACCGGCGTTCGCCCTTTACGTCTGTGGTAACCGGGCGGAACAGCGGCGCGGATGCCTGGTTAGTGCGGTTGGTACGGCCAAGACCTTGGATGGCGTTGTCGGCGCGCCAGCCCGGCTCGAGCAGGAAATGGACCCGGCGCTGCTGGTTCCTGGCGCCCAAGTCGGCATGGTAAGATCGACCCGTGCCGCCGGCGTCCGAGAATACCAGGATGCGCTTGGTGCCTTCCATAAAGCTTTGCGCTTCGGCGACATTGGCGCTGGGGCTACGCCGTTCGAGGCATTGCTGACCATCGCGTCCGATCACCAGCCTGCGGGTCCGGCCCGTAACCTCGGCGACGGCCTCGGTTCCGAAGTGCTCGATGATCGCATCGAGCGCGGTAGCGATGGGCGGCAGTGCGCAGAGCTGTTCGATCAGCGCATCGCGCGCGGCCATGGCGCGCGGGCAGAAAACGGGATTGCCCTCCTCGTCGCTCATTGCCTCGGAACGAAGATTGCCATCCTCGTCGGCGAAGACCTGCATCAAACGCACCGGAAAGCTCTTGCTAAGGTAGTCGATGACATATTCACGCGGGGACAGATCGATATCGAGCGCTTCGCGTTCCTCGTCGGATAGGTCGGCGAGACGCCGGTCGAGCATGGCCTCGGCGGTCGAGACCAGCTGCACGACTACCGAATGGTCTTCGCCCAGCGCCGCTTCCATCGCGGGGATCAAGCTCGGCAATTTCATCGAGAGCAGAAGCTGGGCAAAGAAGCGCTGCTTGGTGCCTTCGAAGATCGACAGCGCCGCAGCCTTGGCGTTGCGATTGAGCGTGTCGCCGCTGTCCTCGTCGACCACGCGGGTTGCTTCGAGCGCTGCTTCGAGATTGCGGTGAATGATCGCCCAGGCATCGGCGTAGGCGTCATAGATTTTGACCTGCGCTTCGGTCAGGCTGTGTTCGAGGATCTCGTACTCAACCCCGGCGAAGGACAACGCACGAGCAAGATAGAGGCCCTGAGCCTTGAGGTCGCGGGCGACGAGCTCCATCGCCGCGACGCCGCCAGCGCGGATCTCTGTCATGAACGCCTCATGGGTCGGGAAAGCAGTCTCGGGTCCCCATAAGCCAAGCCGTGAGGTGTAACCGAGGTTGGCGATATCCGAAGCGCCGGTGGCAGACGCGTAGAGCACGCGGGCGCGTGGGAGATGGTTTTGCAACCTGAGGCCCGCCATGCCCTGTTCGGAGCCCTTGACCTTGCCGCGGGTTGAAGAGCCCCCAAGCGCATTGGCCATCGCGTGGGCTTCGTCAAAGGCGATCACGCCGTCGAAATCCTCGCCCGCCCAGGCAAGGATCTGGTCGAGCCGCGTATCCTCAGCGCGTCCCGAGCGCAGCGTTGGATAGGTGACGAAGAGAATGCCTTCGGACATCGTCACGGGGTGGCCGAGTTTCCAGCGCGAGAGCGGCTGGAGATCGAGCGGCAGCCCGCCAAGCGCTTCCCAGTCGCGGCGCGCATCTTCGAGCAGCGCCTCGTTCTTCGTGATCCAGATATGGCGACGCTCGCTGGCGAGCCAGCGGTCCATGATGACCGCTGCGATTTGCCGTCCCTTGCCCGCTCCGGTCCCGTCACCGAGGAAAAAGCCTTGGCGGTATTCATGACCGTCTTCGGACAGTTCCAGCGCAGTGCCCTCCTGGCTGACCTTGAACTGGCCCGGTAGGTCGCGCGCGAATGCCTGGGCAGCGTAGACCAGTGTCTCGCACTGAGCCTCGGATAAAAGGCCATCGGCCTGCCAGTTGGTGGGAAGACGAGGCCGCACTTCCGGCTGCGGAGCCGCGACCGAACCCATAGCGACCGATTCCACGAGCGGGGTGGGATGGGCCGGAGCGCCTTCGAACGCGATGCGACTGGGCCGGTAAGGCAGGTAGATGCCTGTCTGTTCAGGTACCGGCGCGGAGTTGGCCAAGACCGAATAGGCAAGAGTGGTCGCATTCGCCTTGGCTGCTGCTGTCGCTGCGAAAGGCGCCACCGGACGGACCGGAGTGCGTTGGGTCGAAGTCTTGCCAACTCGGCGAATTGGCTTGCTGAACGGCAAGCGATGGAGGCTGGCGGGTGTTTGCGCGCGGCGCGGAAGTGCGGTGATAAGCTCGTGGAGCTCGACCAGGTCGCAGGTGTCTCCGGTGATCGCGGGCGAAGACGCAGTCTGCGTCTTGTCGATCACGACCAGGCGAACGGCGATCCCCGTCCCTGTCCGGCGAAACATCTGCTCCAAGCGGACATTAATCAGGAGCGACGCTTCGTCCTGTGCTTTGGCGAATGTGGAAGCGTCAAAGCCATCGGGCATGATGGCGACTATCCTCGCCCCATTCGCAGCCGCTCGGATCGCACCGCGCAGGTGACGCATAGCGGTCTCGCGGTCCTCGCCGCGTTCATGGCTATGAGCGAATGGCGGGTTCATTAGCACGACCGATGGAACCGGGCTGCGAAGCAGGTCGGCGATCAGTTCCCCGTCATGCGCAGTGATCGTGGCCGCGGGGAAGATATGGCCCAGCCCGTTTCGTCTTGCCAGATCGATCTCGTTGAGGACCAACGAGGCGTCCTGGAGGCTGCCCCAGAGAGCGAGGGCGCCATTCCCGGCGGAGGGTTCGAGTAGCGTGTCGTGCGCAGAGATGGCTGCGGCCTTTGCCATCAGCCAGGCCAGCATCGGCGGGGTCGAGAACTGCTGGAGCTCGACCTGTCCTTCGCTGCGAACGTGCCGGGGCGGCAAGGCTGCTTCGAGCCAGTCGAACCGCGCTTCGGTTTCGTGCACGCTGGTCGCCAGGTCTATGCGCGAAGATTCGCGAAGCCAGAGCAGCGCCCCGATCTCGACCGCGTTATTGTAGTCGTCGATGCTCCAGGCGCTTCCCCAGTCAAGGGCGCCGGTCTCTTCGGCGAACAGCCCGGAAATGTCGGCACGGGTAAGATGACGACCCGAGGTGAGAAGCGCGGCAATCCGGGCACCGATGGCGAAGGCCAGGGGCACTGCCGGTATCTGCTCGCCGGCGGGAAACAAGTCTGACTGAAACATGGCAATTCGTCCTCCTGATGAGGGCATCGGGACAGGCCCTCTGCCGGATCAGGAATTCGAGAAGCTCTCTCTCCTCTACCGCGCCGCTTTGCGGCGCAGCCATGCTGTAAGTTCATCGTTCCAGTCGGTGTCGCGTGAGGATGGTTTGCGAACGTGGATCGTCCGCCCATCGCGGGCATAAGCGGCCAAGCCACGCGACGCGGCCAGCTCGCCGCCAGCATCGTGATCGACGAAGAGGTGAAGCTCGGTCACGCTCTCAGGCACGCTGACGAGACCAAAGCGCTCATTGCCCAGGGTCGCCCAGACGGGAATGCCGGTGAGAGCATAGGCCGACATCGCGCTCTCGATGCCCTCAGCGAGGCCGAGCTTGCCGGAGGCCGGAGCGAAAAGGCGGACAGCAGCTTCACCGAGCGCGCCGAGCGCGCGTTTCGGCTTTTCGAAAGCGGCCTTGCCTGAAGCCTCGGTAGACAGGAACGTGCGGTGGATGGCGATCGGGCCCTCGTCGAGGCTGACTGCCGCGATCATGGCGGGCAGAAAGCGGGCCCGTACTTTCGGGCCAAGCGGCGTTCGTGGATGAAAGCGGAGCGCCGGAGATGCGGCGAGGATGCCGCGGCTCTCAAGGTAGGCCTTCGCCGGACTGGCACCCAATGGTTCCGCTTCGCGCCAGATCCTCAACGCTGCTGCCGAGGGTTTGCCCACTCTGGTCGACTTGAATTGATTCTCGGCTGAAGAACCCGAGAAAAACCTGGCCACCTCGAATCCTTCGCGCGCCAGTGCGGAAAGCACGCTCTGCTGATCGCAGCCCGCAAAGCAATGGAAGAGAATAGCCTTTCGGCCGAGCGTCACGCCGAGCGAAGGTGTGCGGTCATCATGCGCAGGGCAGCAGGCCATGCCCCTTGTGCCTGACCATTTGCCCCCTCGGTTTTCGCAGATCCTTCGGGCGGTGTCCTCGAGCGAATGACGTGACAGGGTTGAATTCGAAACGGGCATACCAGCTCCATCGCCTCACAATTGCCCCCTCCAAACGAACCCCTCTTCTCTCGGATAAACTTGCAAAAAACGTTTTCCTACACCCATGCGTTCTATTTATGTTCTCTTGCGGATGGAGGCAAGGTGAAAGGTAATTCAATGCGAATGTCGCTGGTGGCTTGCGGTTGCGGTGCGCTCGCGATTGCGATTTCGGGATCCGCGCACGCGCAGGAGTTTCAGGTCTTCGACCATGACCTCGGCACAGTTCAGGTTACAACCGACAAAGGGCGCGCTTTCAACCCGACTGCAATCCACTTGGGCAAGCCAGATGGCGGCGCGGCCTATATCGATAGAAGCTTCAAGGAAGCCTTGTATGAGCCACTCATCCGGCAAGCTGAAGCGCGATACCAATTGCCGCCTCGACTGCTTCAGGCCCTGATTTGGCAGGAATCGCGGTTCAACCCGATGGCGATCAGTCCAGCTGGCGCAGCCGGGCTCGCTCAACTCATGCCGGGAACGGCAAGGGAACTTGGTGTCCGCAATCGCCACGATCCGGCTGAGAACATCGATGGCGGCGCGCGGTATCTGAAGCAGATGCTAGAGCGCTTCGGTGCGATCCATCTCGCGCTGGCCGCATACAATGCTGGACCCGGCGCTGTGTCGCGAGCCGGCGGGATACCGAAAAATCGGGAAACACCTGGATATGTGAAGAGCGTTATCGACCGATGGATGGCATACAGTTCGATATGACTACGAATCGGAAAAGGATCAGCGGACGGCTCGAGCACCTTCCTCGGGGAGCTGTAATTGTAACCGATGCCGGAGATCATTGGGTTCTCGAAGACTACGAACCCTCAAACGAAGACTTTGGATTTGAGGTTACCGCAGAGGGTATCGTTGTCGGGTTCGACCGCCTTCGCGTCGAATGGCTGGGGCAGGTGCCCGCCTAGGAGCAGGTCACGCGGCTCTCAAAACTGCAATGTTTTGCGCTTTGCCGCCGATGGAATCGAGGAAGTCTGCCCAATCCTGCAGCATTGCACGACGGGGAGCGAGATATTCGGCAGCATTGTATGCCCCGCGAACCTCGTTCTCTTCGCTGTGTGCCAATTGCAGTTCGACCCAGTCTTCATGATATCGGCGGATCCACATCGGTGGATCGCCGACCTCGACCAGCTGCTCATTCGCCCAGGTGCTCGCCAGACCCCTGAAGCCGTGAACAGTTTGTCGCCCGTGGTAACCGAGCCGATAGAGACCATAGATCATCGTATTCTCGGAAAGCGGCATCTTGGGCTTCTGGCCTGGAAAGACGTATTCGCCTTCGGACTTGCTGATCATATCTTGAGCAAGAGAAGCGGCTTGTCGCGACAATGGCACGATATGCTCGCGGCCCATTTTCATCCGATCAGCGCCAATGCGCCAAACTGGTGAATCTCCGACTAGATCTTCAAACTCGTGCTTCTTGGCGAACCGGAGTTCCTTTGTCCGGACCCATGTAAGAAGAGCAAAGGTCAATGCCGCCCGCGTAATTTCGGATCGTCTCTCACCCTCTTCCTGGTATCGCTCCATCTTCATGATGAGTTCGGGTAGCTGTGCCAGAGGCAGCTTCGCCATATGCTTCACCCGAGGACGTGGTTTCAAAGCCCCCCGAAGATGCGCCGTTGGATCGGAATCGCAAAGTCCGCTGGCAATCGCGAACTGGAATACCTGACCAATACATTGCTTGGCCCGTCGACTGATGTCGAGCGCGCCGCGCTCCTCGATCTTCCGAATGACCTTCAGGACTTCTGGTGGGGTTATCTCATGTATCATGAGCTCGCCCAGGACAGGAAGCACGTCCTGCTCCATCCGCGACCACACGCGCTTCGCATGGGCGGGATTGAGACTACTTGCTCTGTTCTCATGCCACATGGTGGCAATCGCCCTGAAGGTCTTAGCCTCTTCGAAGTCCCGACCCGGTTTGTGAACCATCGGGTCCCTGCCTTCGGCCAGCACACCCTTGGCAGCTCTCTTGAGTTCTCTTGCGGCCGCTATTCCGACTTCGGGGTAGGCACCGAAAGAAAGCAGCTTCTCTTTCCCGTGGTACCGGTATTTCAGCCGCCAGAGCTTCGAGCCGTTCTTTTGCACGAGGAGGAATAATCCCTCCCCATCCGCAAGCTTGTATGGACGCTCAGCCGCCTTCGCTTTTTTGATCTGAATCTCACTCAAGGACATTGGGGGTATCGCTCCTTTTCGCTACCCCCGGAAAATACCCCCAAAATACCCCCAAACCAAATCCGGCTTCAAGCGAATGCATGCGCACGCAAGCGGACGCGAATCACTCACATCATTCTGTTTTAATTGAGTTTTACGGATGTATGCGGAAGCAAGCGAACCCATGCGGATTCGAGATTGGTAGCGGAGGAGGGACTCGAACCCCCGACACGCGGATTATGATTCCGCTGCTCTAACCGGCTGAGCTACTCCGCCCCAAGTCGCCACGGGCGTTTGCCGCGACAGGTTGCTGCTGGACAACACCCTTGGCGAGCGGCGCACTTACGGCGCGATTGGGTGGCGGTCAACCACTTGTATGCACGTGGCTGAATTGAACGATCAGAGGCGCGATTTACCGCGAAAGGCACTGCGCTTTACCAGTTCCCACGGACCACCCTTGTACAGATGCAGCTCGAGCGCTGGAAACCGGAATGGGCCCGCAGAGATACGTACATCGACCTCGGCACGAAGGTTTGCTTGCAGCGCCCTTGCTTCGGACTTCGTCACCTTGTTCTGAATTGTGATGTGGGGACGTGGTTCGTGCAAGTCCTGCTCTGTCAGGCTGCCGTGAAAACGTTCCGCGATCAGTGCGCGTAGGGCAAGCAGGGACGGACTTTTGAGAGCTATGGCCGTACCCTTACCCAAATCCATTATGCCTGAAACATTACCTTGCGGTGCTTCGAACTCGCTGGTGATGCGCGGGATAAAATCCAGCAATTCATCGAGCAGCGTCGGCGCAAACGAGTGAAACATCGTCACATGTGCGTGCAGATGATTGCGTTCGGGCGGGAAATGGGCGCGGCGCAGTCCCTCGGCCCAACCTTGCAGATCGGGCGGAAGAGCGGCTGTCAGGATGAATGGTTGCGGCATAGCCCGCGCGGATTAACGTCCCAGCGCCTCAATGACCAGACGTGCCGCCGCCGCGCCGCTGTTTTGCTGTTGCCCGGTTATCAGCAACCCATCGCGCAGCGCGAAAGGCGAAAATGGCACCGAGGTGATGAAATTTGTGCCCTCGATCTTGCGCGCCTCATCCTCGATCCAGAACGGCTGGATTTTTTGTCCCGCCGCGCTCTCGGCGACACGCTCTTCGGAATTGGCAAAGCCGGTCCATGTCTTGCCAACGGCCAGCAATTTTCCCTCCGCGTCCTTTGCTTTCAGAAGAATGCATGTCGCGTGGCAGATAGCGCAAGCCGGTTTCCCGACGATGATAAAACTGGCGAAGGCTGTGTGCAGCGCGGTGTTTTCGTAAAACGTCGCCATCGGCCCCTGACCCCCTGCAAGCATGATCGCATCGAAACTATCGAGATCGAGGGTGGAGAGCGCAGGCGTGTCTTTCAGTAGGGCCGCGTGGCTGGCCGAATGTTTGAAGCCGAGCGAGATGATATCGTCGGCAGAGTAACCGCTCGCATCTTCGGGATCGCTGTAGCCATCGCCCAGCAGTGGTCCGCCATCAGGGGAGGCGATGGTCACGTCGTAGCCCGCCTCCTTGAAGGTCAGCCACGGGTGGGTAAGCTCAGCCCACCAGAAGCCAATCGGCCATCCGGTAACTGGCGAGGTTGCTGGATTGGATGCAACCAGGAGGATCGATTTTCCAGAGCCGGTGTCGGAATGCGCCATGTGTCTTCTCCCGCGTAATCGACGGGGTATACCCATTCGTCATGTCAATTCTGAGACGTAGCGTGGCGATGCTCTTTACGCTCCTGCACAAATTGCGCCTATTCGATCTCGCCACGTTCGCGGCGCAGTTGGTACCATTGCTCCACGTTGGAATTATGCTCTGCCAGCGTATCTGCAAAAACATGGCCTCCGGTGCCGTCCGCCACCATGAACAGCGCGCTGGTTGCCGCCGGGTTCAGCACAGCGGCGATGCTTTCGCGACCCGGATTGGTGATCGGCCCCTCTGGCAGCCCGACACGGGTGTAGGTGTTATAGCCGTTGATGGCCGCGATTTCCGACTGGCGGATGCGGCGGCCCAGCGGTTTGCCCTTGGTGATCGGATAGATGATGGTCGGGTCCGCCTGAAGCAACATGCCGGTTTTCACCCGGTTGGAGTACAGGCCTGCGACCATCCGGCGTTCCTCGGGCTTGCCCGTTTCCTTTTCCACGATCGACGCGAGGATCAGCGCCTCTCGCAACGTCCCCACCACAGTGTTGGGTGATCGCCTCGCCCACTCTTCGGCCAGCGCCTTGTCCATCGCGGTCTGCATCTGTTCGAGGATGGAAGCACGGCTTTGCCCTCGCTCAAAGGCGTAGGTGTTTGGCAGGATAGACCCTTCGGGCGGAACCGGTATGTCGCCGGTAAGCAATTCCTCTGCCATCAACCGCTCGTGCACGAGGATCGAAGGCATCCCTTCGGGCACGGTCACAAACCTGCGAATGACATCGCCGGACTGAAATGCTGTGAGGATATCTCCCTGACTCATGGCGGGCACCAGCGCGAATTCACCAGCCTGAATCGGATCAGATGAGCCAAACAGCTTTGCCCGCAGCAAGAAACCGTCGGCAGAGGAAATCAGGCCCTCCTCCTCAAGCTTTTCCGCAACCGCCCCCAGCGATGAGCCGGAAGGAATGGTGAAAGTCGTCTCTTCGTTAATCGTCGCCGATCCGATGAAGGATTGCGCCAGCAGCGTCCCTCCCCCGATCAGCACGATCAGGCTTACCAGCAGCAGCCCGATCCGTCGCATATCAGTCAACCTTCTGCATGATGAGCGAGGCGTTCGTGCCGCCAAAGCCGAACGAATTGTTCAGCACGGCGCGCACCTCGCGGTGCTTCGCCTTGAGCGGTACAAGGTCGATCCCCTCGGTCCCGTCATCGGGATTGTGCAGGTTGAGCGTTGGTGGAACCACGCCGTCGCGCATGGCAAGGATACAGAACACTGCCTCCACCGCCCCCGCGCCGCCAAGCAGGTGCCCGATGGCACTCTTGGTTGAGCTCATCGAGGCGCCGCCCAGATCATTGCCCAGCACGCGCATCACCGCCGCCAGTTCGATCGTGTCGGCCATCGTGCTGGTCCCGTGCGCGTTCACATAGTCGATCTCGCCCGGTCCAAGGCCAGCCTTTTTCAGCGCCATGCGCATCGCCAGTTCCGCACCCCGGCCCTCGGGATGGGGGGCGGTGACATGGTATGCGTCGCCCGAAAGGCCGTATCCTGTGACTTCGGCATAGATGGTCGCGCCGCGCGCCTTGGCCCGCTCGTATTCCTCCAGCACGATCACGCCTGCGCCCTCGCCCATGACAAAGCCATCGCGGTCCTTGTCGTAGGGACGGCTAGCTTCGGTCGGGCGGTCATTCATGCTCATGTTGAGAGCGCGCGCCTGCGCGAACCCGGCAATGCCAAGCGGGTTGATCGTGCCCTCAGCGCCGCCTGCCAGCATCACATCGGCATCGTCCATTGCGATCATGCGCGCGGCATCGCCAATCGAGTGTGCTCCGGTCGAACACGCCGTCACAACAGCGTGGTTTGGCCCCATAAAGCCATATTTGATCTGCACCTGCCCAGTGATGAGGTTGATCAGGCGACCATGAACAAAGTGCGGGGATACGCGTCCCGGACCTCGTTCATGCAGGACGATGCTTTCGCTCTCGATCCCCGGCAACCCGCCAATGCCCGATCCGATTGAGCAGCCTGTGCGCTCTTTTTCGGCCTGGGTCATGTCGGTAAGGCCCGCATCTTCCAGCGCCTGCCCGGCGGCATCGATGCCGTAGATGATGAACGGATCGACCTGCCGCTGAACCTTGTGATCGACGCGCTTGTCAGGATCAAAGCCCCATGGATGATCCTTTGGTTTAACCTCGCACGCGATCGTGCATTTCTGGTTCGACGCATCAAAGCGCGTGATCTGACCCGCGCCGCTTTCGCCCGCGATCAAGTTTTTCCAGCTGGTTTCGACATCGCCCCCAAGCGGGGTGACAAGTCCAAGTCCGGTTACGACAACACGGCGCATTTCTTTCTCCACAAAGGAAAACAGGCTCAGGCCCGGTGCGGGACTGAGCCTGTCAAAGCCCTGCATTCACTTCACCAGCATCACCATTATGGATCGCATGGCAAGACAACCGGCCCCGATCGTGGGAGCGGGAACACGGGCAAGAACTCGCGGGCTTAGCCCTTGTGCTCTTCGATATATTTCGTCGCGTCGCCGACGGTCGTGATCTTTTCGGCCGCATCATCGGGGATTTCGACGCCGAATTCCTCTTCAAATGCCATAACCAGCTCAACGATGTCGAGGCTGTCAGCGCCCAGATCATCAATGAAACTTGCGTCCTGGGTGACCTTGTCGCTCTCAACGCCGAGATGTTCGACAACAATTTTCTGCACGCGGTCGGCAGTATCGCTCATGTGTATCCCTCTTATGTCGGGTGTTGAATTGCCTTTCGCCCTAATGAACGCCAGTCACGCTGGCAAGGGGGATAGCTATGTTCGCAAACTTGGAATGCAATTAGTGCACCGATCGACGGAACGGACGAATGCATTCTGCACAGATTTCGTGAGTGGCCATCCGGGAAAGCATGGGCTCCCCAAATCGCGCATTGATAGATCCCCTCGCTGAAGAGTAACCTCACCTTCTGTGATAGATGCCGTTCTGACGACGGAAAATGAAGGCCGAGTCTGACAAGGTTAACAATCCCTAATTAAATACAATTCCTCGGAACAATTCGTGGTTTAAGACCGTTGATATGATATAAGCACGGCGCAATCGGCGTCTCAACGAAAACAAATAGAACACTCTAGTAAGGAGACCCATGAACAATATTGAAATCCTCAAAGATCTTACCCAAATTACCCGCGACTCAGTCGACGGATATTCAAAGGCCGCTGACAAAGCGGATACGCCTGCTCTGAAGAGCGCCTTGGAACGCCGTCGTGATATGCGAGCACAGACACTCTCTACGCTAAACCGCGCACTTATCGACCATGGCCAGGAAGCTGTGACGTCCCAAAGCGTATCGCGTCAGGCGCATGAACTTTGGTCAAGAATTACAGATGCATTCTCCAGGGGCGACGACGCGGTTGTTGCGCGGGTGGAAGAAGGCGAGGACTATATCGCCGGCAAGTTCCGCGACGCACTCGAAGACGATGCGCGACTGGACGTAAATGTTCGCTCTGTAATCGAAAAGGCATACAAGGACATTCGCGACGGTGAACGTTTCACCGATATGCTGAAGCAGCAGTACGCAAACGCCTAAGCGTAATGCGCACGATTGCGAGACGCAATTCAGTGCGGAAAATGGTCAGGGCCTTTGAACCGCTGTGGAAAGACCTAGGATTTCCACATCAACTGTTCAAGCGTTCTCTGATTGTTCAAAAAGAGCGCGGACCGACAGGCTCCGCGCTCTTCTTCGTTTGCCCAGTCAATAAGCGGAAAATCACTAACCCTCTTTTTTCGGCGGTTCCACAACGCGCAAATGCAACTCGCGCAGTTGCGTCGGTGCTGGCCGTGTTGGCGCGCCCATCAACAGATCCTCTGCACGTTGGTTCATCGGGAACAGTGTGACTTCGCGCAGGTTCTTCGCCCCGCACAGCAGCATCACGATGCGATCAACCCCCGCAGCCATCCCGCCATGCGGGGGCGCGCCATACTGAAACGCGCGATACATCCCGCCAAACTGTTCTTCAACGTCAGCTTTTGACAGCCCCACGATCTCGAACGCCTTGACCATGGTTTCGGGCTTGTGATTGCGGATCGAACCCGATGCAATTTCAAAGCCGTTGCACACCAGGTCATATTGATAGGCGTTGATGGTAAGCGGGTCTTGCGTCTCCAACGCCTCCAGTTCGCCCTGTGGCATGGAAAACGGGTTGTGCGAGAAGTCGACTTTCTTGGCATCGTCATCGTACTCATAGAACGGAAAGTCGATGATCCACGCAAGTTCGAAGCGGTCCTCGTCGATCAGACCTAGTTGCTCGCCAACCTGAATGCGCGCGGCACCGGCCAGCTTGGCCGCGTCGGCTTCCTTTCCGGCCGCGAAGAACAGTCCGTCGTTCTCTCCCAGTCCCAGCTCTTCATAAAGCTCTGCCATGCGCTCTGGCCCGTGGTTCTTGGCGATCGGACCGCCGAATTCACCGCCTTTGCGCGTGACATAGCCAAGCCCTGCAGACCCCTCCTTGCGCGCCCAGTCGTTCATGTCGTCGAAGAACTTGCGGCTCTTTTCGTTTGTGTTCGGGGCCGGGATCACGCGCACGCGCCCGCCACCGCCCACGATCTTCTCAAACAGGCCAAAACCCGATTTTTCAAAGTGGCTGGTGACATCCGATATAATCAGCGGATTGCGCAGGTCTGGCTTGTCACTGCCGTATTTCAACATCGCCTCTGCATGGGGAATGCGCGGAAATTGGCCCGCTGGTGTCACCGGCTTGCCATCGGCAAATGCCTCGAACACGCCTGCCATCACCGGCTCAATCGTGTCCCACACCTCTTCCTGCGTGACGAAACTCATTTCGAGATCGAGCTGATAGAATTCGCCCGGCAGACGATCAGCGCGTGGGTCTTCGTCGCGGAAGCATGGGGCGATCTGAAAATACCGATCGAACCCGGCGACCATCAGCAATTGCTTGTACTGCTGCGGTGCTTGCGGAAGCGCATAGAACGTGCCGGGGTGGATGCGGCTGGGCACTAGGAAATCACGCGCACCTTCGGGGCTGGAGGCCGTCAGGATCGGAGTCGAAAACTCGTTGAAGCCGCTGGCGGTCATGCGCTGGCGGATGTCGGCAACGATCTTCGTGCGCTTCATCAGGTTAGAATGTAGCGTCTCGCGCCGCAGATCGAGAAACCGGTATTTGAGGCGGATATCCTCGGGATATGGCTGTTCATCCGCAACCGGCATTGGCAGCTCTTCCGCCGCGCTCTGCACCGTGATCGCGCGGGCAAACACCTCAATCGCGCCGGTTGGCAAATTCTTGTTCACGGTATCGGGCACGCGCGCCTTCACCTCGCCATCAATGGTGATGACGCTTTCAGGCCGCAGCTTTTCCAGCACCGCCAGCGCCGGGCTGTCTTCGTCCGCGACGATCTGGGTGATGCCATAATGATCGCGCAGATCGACGAACAGCACGCCGCCATGATCGCGCTTTCTGTGCATCCAGCCCGAAAGCCGGACGGTCTCGCCGACATTGGCGGCGGAAAGCTGGGCACAAGTATGGGAACGGTAAAGGTGCATCTAAACTCTTGTCCTGTTCGAGGGTATAGCGCAAAGGGCGCGGCATTGATCGCACGCCCTACACGTATGTTCGGCGCGCTAACAGGGCACACCGGTTGCTTTGTCAAGATTGACGCACCTTTGGGACAACCCCGCGAGCGGCACTCCGCTCAAAGCCAAGAAGATGACATGAAAATTCACGATCTGATTACCACCACCGATGTTCTGGCCGATTTGTGCGAGCGTCTGGCAAAATCCGAATTCGTCGCCGTCGACACCGAATTCATGCGCGAAAACACCTATTGGCCTGAACTGTGCCTGGTGCAGATCGCCAACACGGAAGAAGCCGCCGCGATTGATCCGCTGGCAGACGGCATCGACCTTTCGCCGCTGCTCAACCTGATGTGCGAGAATGAGGACGTGCTGAAAGTCTTTCACGCCGGCGGGCAGGATGTTGAAATCATCGTCAACATGACGGGCAAGACGCCGTTTCCAATTTTCGACACGCAGATTGCGATGATGGCGATCAGCCAGTCCGAACAGATCGGCTATGCCAACCTGGTCGAAACGTGGCAGGGCCTGCAAATCGACAAGGGCGCGCGCTTCACCGACTGGAGCCGCCGCCCGCTGACAGAACGGCAGATCGAATACGCCATCGGTGATGTGACACACCTATCCGAAATCTTTCCCAGGATCCTGAAAAAGCTGATCAAGACCGGGCGCGGCGCGTGGCTGGATGCGGAAATGGAAAAGCTGGCGGAAGTTTCCAATTACGTGACCGATCCCGATATGGCATGGAAGCGTATTCGTTCGCCGGGGCGCAACCCGCAGGTGCTGGGCCGGCTGAAAGGATTGGCGGCATGGCGAGAAGGTGAGGCGCAGCATAAGAATATTCCACGCGGCCGGATCATGCGCGATGAAACGCTGGCCGACGTTGCCAGTCATCCGCCCAAGAAACAGGCCGATCTGGCCAAGGTGCGCGGGCTCTCGTCCGCGTGGAAAGACAACGACATCGGCAAGCGCCTGATGAAAATCATCGCCGATGCCGAGCCTTTGCCGAAATCCGAAATGCCAGAGAAAATGAAGCGCGGCGCACCGCTTGGCCGAGAGGGTGCGCTGGTGGCGGACCTACTTAAACTGCTGCTGAAGATCCGCGCGCGCGAAATCGACGTCGCCGCCCGCCTGCTAACGCGCGCGGACGAGATGGAAGCTCTCGCCGCAGGGGTGCGAGATCTACCGGTGTTGCAGGGCTGGCGTTATGAAGTGTTCGGTCGCGATGCGCTGGAACTGGTCGAGGGCCGGCTCGCCTTTGCAGTAAAGAGCGGGAAATTGGCCATGACCCACATCGACGACATGCAATCGAGCATGGAAGACGCTCTGGCGGCAGAATAGTCGCGTATGAGCACCTATCTTCCTACGATCAAGCAGCTGCAATATCTCGTTGCGCTATACGAACACGGTCATTTTGGGCGCGCTGCGGATGCTAGTTTTGTGTCGCAATCGACGTTGTCCGCGGGCATTCGCGAATTGGAATCGCTGTTGGGCGTGACATTGGTTGAACGCTCGCGTCGGGTGGTGCGCTTTACATCGCTGGGCGAACAGGTGGTGGCCAAGGCGAACCGGCTACTGCGCGAAGCCGAGGAATTATCCGATCTGGTGCAGGCCGCTGGAAAGCCGCTTTCAGGGGAATTGCGCATGAGCGTGATCCCGACCATCGCTCCCTTTGTGCTGCCGCGCCTGTTGCCACGCCTGCGCCGGGAACGGCCCGATCTCAAACTAATGCTGCGCGAAGAAACCAGCGCCGATACCATCGAATCGCTGCAACACGGGCGCAGCGATTGCGTACTGCTGGCGCTGCCGTTCGACACCGGGGAAGTGGATGTGGAACACATCGCGAATGATCGGCTGTTCGTCGCCTTTCCCAAAGACGACCCACGCGATCCGCCTGCCGTCATCCCGCCCGCGATGATCGATCAGGGCCGATTGATGTTGCTGGAGGATGGCCACTGCCTGCGCGACCATGCGCTGGCGGCGTGCAACCGGGCCGAACTGCGCGCCAGCGCCACCATGATCGGGACCAGCCTGCACACTCTGGTGCAAATGGTAGACAATGACCTGGGCCTCACCATGCTGCCCGAAATGGCCATCGACGCAGGTATTCTGAACGGCACACGGGTTGTCGCGCGCCCGGTTGAAAGCGATACCGCAGTCCGTGAAATCGTACTGGCATGGCGCAAGAATTCGCCGCGAGAGGCCGATTTTCGTCTGCTCGCACAGGAGTTGCGAGCGGGCTAGCGGCCGTTTCGACCCACGGCAAACTCCCCACCGCGTATTTGACCCATCCTGTCGGAAACCTCCAACCTGTTAAGCGTTTGGTTGGATGAGTGTGGTAAAGCCACTCAACAACGAGGGTAATTCATGCTGAAAATGATATCACATTCCGCCATCGCATTTGCTGCAGCGTCCATGGCAATCGCGCCCGTCGCCGCGCAGGCAAACACGCGTGCAAGCGATAGCTCGGTGGCTTACGCTGCACCTGCCTCACAGCCGGGCGCCGGACGTCAGGCGAATGGCGAGGAACTTGGTCGCGGTGGAAATGTGTTCGCGTACTTTCTCGCCGGGCTGTGGTTGGCGGGAATTGTGTTGATCATCGTCGATGTAAACGACGATGATGATGACCGCCAGTCGCCCGGTACCTGAGGCAAGCTCTCCGCACTGAAAAGAAGTTTGCGCTGGCGACGAATTCCAGGCTGCGGACAATACGCACCCAACTTAGTACGGCCTGTGGCTCGTGTCCTTTGATACGAGACATTTCAGGCCTCGGTTTCGTAGTGCATCTCATATAAATAGTACGGATTTAAAGTTGGCGGTTTGCGATAAGCAAGCGGGATCGGCAGAAGATCTTACCGTTGCCGGCGATGGTAGAGCCTCCACAAGGTTGTGAGGCGCCAAGATGCGGTTATCGGACCAGTAAACAAAGCCGCAACCGCTAAAAAAAAGGGCAGGCCCCAACGGACCTGCCCTCGATCTTCGAACTAGCCGATACTACAGCCCGTCGACGCTCTTGCTCACCAGAACGTTCACCGCGACGCGGCGATTTTGCGCCTTGCCGTAAGGGGTAGAATTGTCAGCTGCCGGATCCGACGCGGCCATGCCGGTGGGGGTCAACATACGGAAAGGCTTCCACCCGCACTGCTGCTGGAGATAGTTCACCACCCGGCTCGCGCGCTTTTCACTCAGTTCCTGATTGACCTCATAACTGCCGGTCGAATCGGTGTAACCCACCACCAGCAGTAGTGCGTTATCGGTCGTTTCCGCCTGCGCAGCGGCGGCGCACAATTCGTTGCGTGCCTGATCGGACAGGTTGTATTTACCAGTGTCGAAATAGACATTAGTCGTGCCCTTGACGTTGTACTGGTCGATATCACCAAAGCGGCCGCGCAAAGCTTCGGTCGCGATTGCGTTTTCCTCGATCGCAGCGCCTTGTTGAGCAAATTTCTGCGAGGTGCCGTTGCGGATCATCTGCGCCGTTTCCAGATCGCCGGAACTGAGGCGAACCTTGCTGGCGACAAGGCCGCTGCCCCACTGGACCGTTTCCATCTGCACGGGCACACCATTTAGCAATTGATCGAGACCCAGCTTGTCGCGGCCAAGGCCGAGGAAACCGCTTTTGGCCCTGATTTGGGTGCCTGCACCCACCGTGACAGTGGTGGTCGTACCATCGGCGGTGGTCACCGACACCTTGTCCCCATCGCGTGCGGAGACAAATCCTTCGACGTCCGGGCCTGCGGGAAAGCTGGAAAGATCTTCGGGAGCGGAGCCATAAACGGTCGTTAGCACCCGGCCCTCGCTATCATCGACTTCCTGTTGGGCAAATGCGATGCCTGGAATGGCCGTGGCCATCAGAGCGATCATGGCAAGTGTCGTGCGCGAATTAGAAATGGCGTTCATTGCAGACCTCCTTTCATCCTGAGCGGGTGCATTAAAGGGTGCCAGAATGGCACACCCGCCGGGTTCGAACGGTCATCTGTCACAGTTTTCTGTCCGCCAGATTAACAGCATGGCAAACACCCCTTCCGCGCCCGATCACCGGACCGAAAACGGCGACAGGGCGTTTATCCGGTACAACAGGCAGCGGTCCGACCGGCCCTGAAAACGCCCTGTCCCAGACTGAAACCCCGGTCCCAAGCCCATGCTCTAATCCATGTGTTTGAGGCCGACCCGCAAATAATCCCAGCCGGTAATGCAGGTGAGTGCAGCGGCAGCCCACAACGCGGTCAGCCCGATAATGTGGATCCAGCTTTCCGCGATTGTCGTGCAGGGCACCCCCACCGCCTGGCACGGCTGACCATGCACAGCGCCGCCCGCAATCAGCGCAGCCAGCGCGACCAGCTGAAACGTCGTTTTCCACTTGGCGAGGCGCGAAACGGGGACCGAGACCTGAATGCCACCCAGAAATTCACGCAGACCGCTGACCGCAATCTCGCGCATCAGAATGATTAGCCCTGCAATGACATGCATGTCGCCTACATAAGGCCCGCGCAGGTATCCTTGGGCGGTAAGTACCAGAATGACTGTAGCCACCATGATCTTGTCCGCGATCGGATCGAGGAACATTCCCAGTTTCGATACCGTACCCTGCGCCCGCGCCAGATAGCCGTCGAAGAAATCGGTGATCGCGATCAGGCAATACAGCACGAACCCGATTGCATAACCCGCGCGCCATTCGGGCCACCATAGAAAGAACCCGAGCAGCGGTAGAGCCATGATCCGGCTAAGCGTAAGGATGTTTGGCAAGGTAAGCATCATTTGATCGCTTAGCGCCCGCAGCCGTTTCGCAAAAGCACTCAAGCATGGTTTTGCCCAAAAGAGCGGCAGTGACGCCCGCGTCCCGTGCCCCTTCGATACGGCTCGGACGAACAGACTTGTGCCCCACCACGCAGACGCTATGTGACATCAATCGGGGAGCGGCGAAGAAGAATATGACTACATCGACGCGCCTCTTGCGCCGACGGCGGTTCCTGCCGCTCATGGCGACGCAGTTCTTCAACGCTTTCAACGATAACCTGTACAAGACCGCGCTGGTCCTGTTTGTCGTGTACACAGTTTATAACGACGAACAGCAGGAAGCGCTGTTCAGCGGCCTTGCGACCGGTATTTTCATCCTGCCATTCGTCATTCTGTCCGCATTGGCCGGGCAGTTGGCCGACACCTATGACAAGGCGATGATCATCCGCCGGGTCAAACTGTGCGAAATTGGCTGGGCCACTATCGGTGCTGTCGGTTTGTTCATGGCGTGGCAGGGCATTGCGGTCGAAAGCGTTGCCATTCCGCTTTTGCTGTTCGTGGTGTTCCTTGCCGCCGCACAGTCCACTTTTCTGGGACCGATCAAGTATTCTATCCTGCCCCAGCATCTGAAAAAGGATGAGGTTTTGCCCGGCACCGGCCTGGTTGAGGCGGGCACATATATCGCAATCCTGGCTGGAACCATTCTGGCGGGATTCGTTAACGTCGAAACATCCATGGTGCTGATCATCGTCACTGCTTTTATCGGATATTTTGTAAGCCGACAGGTGCCCGACGCCCCGCCACAAAGCGATTATCAGATGCACTTTCCGCTGCTGGAGCCGTATTGCGCGAAAGTGACCAATCCGGTGTTGCGCTGGCTGGGAATCGTGCCCGTGGCCATAGCCGATCAGGCGGTGATGAGCTGGCGACTGATCAAAGAAACGATGCACCACCGCGAGATTTTTTACGCTATCATCGCCATCAGCTTTTTCTGGACCATCGGAGCGGTGCTGTTCATCCAGTTCCCGCCGCTGGCAAAGAACCAGCTGCTGGCATCCAAGGAGGTGGCCAGCCTGTTCCTGGTAATCTTTTCGATCGGCATTGCTGTCGGATCAGTTGGCATCAATTCCTTGCTGAAGGGCGAGGTTTCTGCGCGTTATTCGCCAGCGTCGGTTATCGTCATGGGCTTTTTCGTCCTCGGCTTCTATTTCGTTGCCAAAGCGTGGACTCCCAATGATGGCGGTGAGCTGCTGCCAATCGAGGCATGGATCATGGAGCCGCTGGCGATCCCGCTTTCGCTGATGCTGCTGGGCATTTCCACGGCGGGCGGGTTCTTTGTAGTGCCGCTATATGCGTTTCTAACCACTCGTTGCGCCCACGATGCCGCATCGCGAACGATAGCGGCAAACAACATCGTCAATTCGGTGGCTATGGTTATGGGATCGCTGCTGGCGATTGGTCTCACATATCTCGGCCTGCCGGTAGCGGAACAATTGCTGCTGGCGGCCGCCATGACGGTCGTATCAGCCTATTTGGGATGGCGACTGTTTCAAGAGGAGAAAGCCGCAGGCTTTTCCAAAGGCTTATCCGAAACCGATGCGGATGCGTTCAGATGATGAATGCCAGAATAGCGGCGGTCGTCGCGAAATAGACGCTGGCAAAGCCGCGCACATCGTCCGTGGTGAGACGCCACAGACGCTCCGCCGGAATATCGAGCAAATCAGCCTTTACGTGCGGCGGCAGGCTGGCGCGGTAATTGTGCCGCGCACTTTCATCCGTGAGCACAAGTGCGCGCCGGGTTTTGCGCGAACGGTTGTCGTTGTCGTGCGGAAACGCGCTTCTTTGAGCGGGCTTGGCGATAAGATCGCTGGTAAGGCTTGCTGTCTTCATAGACCAAGCTGTTAACACTTTCTTAACTTGTTGCCACTTGGCAGTTTTGCGCTGTCGCACGGCGGGACAGTTAGTCAGCGACTGACGAACATGCCGCGTGATTGCCTCGCTCCATCCTCGGCGCTAGGGCCGGTCCGAGGATGGGAGAGACGCGATGACGCACAAGCAACGCAGCGCGGCACAGCTGCTGGTCGAATGCATGGCACAGCAGGGCACGACGCGCATTTTCACCGTGCCGGGCGAGAGTTTTTTAGCGGTGCTGGACGCGCTGCACGGCGATCGCCCTGACACCGGCGGGATTGAAACCATCACCTGCCGTCAGGAAGGCGGAGCCGCTTTCATGGCCTGCGCCGATGGCGCCATCAACGCCGCCGACACCGGCCTACCGGGTGTCGCGTTCGTCACGCGTGGACCGGGCGCGACCAATGCCAGCATCGGAGTGCATGTCGCGCATCAGGATTCGCAGCCGATGATCCTGTTCGTGGGCGATGTGGCGCGTTCCATGCGTGATCGGGAAGGCTTTCAGGAGGTCGATTTCGCCGCGTTCTTTAGCCCGATCTCTAAATGGGCCGCCCGCATTGATGACCCCCTGCGCATCCCCGAATATATCGCCCGCGCCTACTCGGTTGCGATGAGCGGACGACCCGGTCCAGTGGTGATTGCCCTGCCCGAAGATATGCTGTGCGATCCGGTGCCCGATACTCTTCACCCACGCCCGCAGGTCGTGCGCCCGGCGCAAGCGGTGTGCCCAGATGCGATGCAGGCGATGTTCGCACTGATCGCGGACGCCGCCAGCCCCATCGCGATCATCGGCGGCGCAGGCTGGAACACCAAGGCCCGCGATCATTTTGAGCGATTCGCCGCGCGCATCGGACTGCCAGTCGCCACCGCATTTCGCCGGCAGGATGCATGTTCACCCTGCTCCCCGGTCTATGCGGGTAATCTCGGCTATGGGCCCAACCCGGCCCTGATTGCGCGGGTAAAGGAGGCGGACCTGATCCTAGCAGTGGGCGCGCGACTGGGGGAGGCGACAACCGATGGTTATACGGTCCCCACGTTGGAGCATCCGGGTCAGATTTTGATCCATGTCCATCCCGATCCGGGCGAGCTGGGCCGAGTTTACCGCACCAATCTGGCGCTCGCCTGCGCGGTCGATGAATTTGCCGAAGCTGCCGCCCTGTGGGAGGATGACACGATCATCTCGTTCGATGCAGGTGCACAGGCACATGGCGAATGGAAAGCTTGGGCGACGCATATGCCATCAGAAAATGCGCCCGCACTTGATATGGCTGCTTGCGTAGCATCGATGCGCGATACCCTGCCCACCGATACGATCATCGCGAATGGCGCGGGCAATTTCGCCGGATGGTGGCACCGGTATTGGCGTTATGCCGGGTATCCCAGTCAGCTCGCCCCGACCGCCGGTGCGATGGGATACGGAGTTCCAGCTGCCATCGCTGCTGCATTGCGCTATCCCGATCGAACGGTCGTAGCGGTGGCGGGCGATGGGGATTTTATGATGAACGGTCAGGAGCTTGCCACCGGCGCGCAATACGGGGCGAACCTCATCGTGCTGGTGGTCGATAACGGTGCATATGGGACGATCAGGATGCATCAGGAGCGTGAATATCCGGGGCGTGTTTCAGCAACCCGGTTGGTTAATCCCGACTTCGCCGTGTTAGGTGCAGCCTATGGTGCGTGGAGTGCGCGTGTCGAAACGACGCAAGCCTTTGTTGACGCATTGAACACGGCAAGGGACTTGGCTGGCATCCGCCTGATCCACATGATTATCGATGTCGAACAACTGGCTGCCAGCGGGGCGACTATCAGCGGCCTGCGCGACAGAGACCGGTGAAATATGGATCAAAAGAAAAGGGCCGTTCCATCGGAACGACCCTTTTCAATTATTCAGGATGCGGACAATTAGATGTCGTCGCCCAGCGCGCCCTTGACCTTGCCTTTTAACTGATCGGCCTTGCCCTCAGCTTCTTCGGCGCGACCTTCGGCCCGCGTTTCAGGATTGTTCGACTGTTGCTTAATTTCGCCCTTGGCTTCTTTGAAGTTGCCTTTGATCTTGTCGGTAAGTTCACCCATCTTGATTTCTCCTGCTTTTCAGTTCTTGTATGATTACTCAACGGGTGAGCGGTTCGAATGGTTCCGCCTCCATCGCCGTCTGAAAACGCTTCATCGCAATGTCATGCCGCCATCGGCCACGTATTCCGATCCTGTGACATAGGACGCCTGATCGGAAAGCAGGAACAAGGCGACCTGTGCGGGCTCTTCCGCGTTGCCAAATCGGCCAAGTGGCACCTGGTTGCGGATCTGGTCCGTCATTTCCTCAACCTTGTCCTCTTCCATCCCCATACCTTCGAAGAAATTGGTTTCGATCGGGCCGGGGGCGATGATGTTTACACGAACGCCGCGCTGCGCCAGGTCGGTGGCCCAGCAACGCGCAGCCGCGGTGATCGCGCCTTTGGTGGAGGCGTATATGGTGCCCATCGCCTGACCCAGATACGGCACTACCGACGATGTGACGACAACCGATCCCCCGTCTGAAATCAAGGGCATTAACTGCGCCATCTGCAAGATCGGACCGCGAACATTCACGTTGGTCATGGCGTTGAACATGTCAGCATCGTTTTGCGTGTTTGGAGCGAATTTGCCGAACCCCGCATTGAGCCACAGGCAGTCTATCGTGCCCATCTGTTCCTTGACCTTGTCCGCAAGTTCGTGTGCCGCAGCCGGGTCGGACGCGTCATTGCGCAGGACCAGCGAACCAGAAGGCAATGCCTTGCCTGCTTCATCCAGGTGGTCTTGACTCGTGCCGGTGACGGCCACCTCGCCGCCTTCTGCAACGATCATCTTTGCGCCGGCAAAACCCATCCCGCTGGTGCCGCCGGTAATCAACACGCGCTTGTTCTCGAACCGTTTCATCTCTGTCTCCAAAATTCAGTGTTTCTCACTGACTAACTGGATCAAGCGCAAACGCGTTCCGAAAAATCCGGTTTTCAGGTTGGCTGGTTACCTGTCCACCTGCTGTTCGGACATGGCACAGATGATCGCCCATTCCTCAGGCGTAATCCTTGCCACAGAGAGCCGAGAAAGGCGCACCAGATCGCAATCGGCAAGGCGCGGTTCCGCCTTAATCTGTTTAAGGCTGACGGGGGTTTCCAGCTTGCGAACCGGCTTGATCTTTACCGCCGCCCACTTACCCGTTTTATCAGTCGGATCAGTGATCCCGGAAACAGAAATTTCCGCTATTCCAACAATCTCCAGCCCCTCTCGCGAGTGGTAAAAAAACGCCTGATCGCGGACCTGCATGGCCGCCAGATTGTTTTTGGCCATATGATTGCGCACTCCGTCCCAAGTGCCCTCCTTTTCAGCGACCAGATCATCCCAACTGTATTTGAACGGTTCGGATTTCATCAGCCAATAATTCAGATCGGGTGTGGGCGCAGGTTTGGGCATGCTATGGCAAATCCTCGGCAATGGTAGTTTGGCCTTGCCTTATCGTCGGCGAGCCGTCGCCGCCACCCCCCCCACTCACCTGCCAATCTCCATTGGTGCATCGCAATCGTCTGCGATTAACGCGATTTTTACGTTGAACAGCGCATATCGGCACAATGAATCCGGCTTTGGGGAATACGGCTTTGGGGGCAAACCGCACACGGCATGCGATGCAAAACATGCCAATCGATATCCAGACCGGTAGTGACGGTGCGTTGCATGTCGGCAAGGCCGAACGCGATGTAATCACCATTGGCGTTGCGACTGCGGCTATCATCCTGTTCATCGGCACGGGCGGAACTGTTCTGCCCACGGTGATCCGCGCGGCACTTTACGGCGAGGGAACGCCCGATCAGTTGCTGGCCAACGCACTGCTGCTTAACATCGCCCTCATTATTTTTGGCTGGCGACGGTACAAGGAATTGCGCGAGGAAATTAGTGTGCGCGAACGCGCAGAACGCGAAGCGCGCCGCCTGTCAGAAACCGATCCGCTGACCGATTGTCTTAACCGTCGCAGCATGACGACACGTTCCGAAGATTTGCGCAAGCGTGCGCGCGACCACGAGCGCGCAGTCGCCTTCATCATGGTCGACGTCGATAATTTCAAACAGATCAACGACATCAATGGCCATCTTGTAGGGGATGAGGTGTTGGTGCAACTTGCAAACCGCATCCGCTCCACCCTGCCCCAGGACGCTCTCCTTGCGCGATTGGGCGGCGATGAGTTTGCCATCGCGACCAGTTTTGATCCCGCGTTTTCCGAACGCGTCGATGATCTGGTGATCCGTCTGTACGAAGCAATGGCGACTCCGATCGACACCGAGAACGGCGCGATCGAAGTGCGCATGTCCATCGGCATCGCCAGCGATCACACCGGCGAGGGTTTCAACCCGCTTCTGTCCGAAAGCCACGCATTGATGCGGTTTGCTGATATCGCGATGTATCACTCCAAAAAGCACGGCAAAAACCGGTTCTTCTGGTTCGAACCGAGCATGGAAAACGAGCTGCGGTTCCGCAACGAACTTGAAGAGGGCATCCGCAGGGGGCTGAAAGAGCGCCACTTCGTTCCGTATTACGAACAGCAGGTCGATGTCGAAACAGGCAGGATCGTCGGGTTCGAGATGCTGGCACGCTGGCGGTCCCCTCAGCTTGGCATCGTCAGTCCTGAAATCTTCATTCCGATTGCCGAAGAAATCGGCGTCATATCCGAACTGTCGGATCAGCTTATCGCGTCCGCCTTTGCCGATGCGCTGGAATGGGACGATGCGATCACACTTTCCATCAACATCTCGCCAGTGCAACTGCGTGATCCATGGTTTGCGCAAAAACTGCTGAAACAGCTGGTAAAGGGCAATTTCCCTCCGCATCGGCTGGATATCGAAATCACCGAAAGCTGCCTGCACGACAATATCTCGGTCGTGCGCTCGATGATCACGTCGCTGCGCAATCAGGGTGTGCGCATCAGCCTTGATGATTTTGGCACGGGTTATTCCAGCCTTGAACAATTGCGCACTCTGCCGTTTGACCGGATCAAGATCGACCGCAGCTTTATTGCGGAACTTGCCAATGCGGAAAACGGATCGCGCATCGTCGATGCCATCGTATCCTTGGGCCGGGGGTTGGATCTGCCGATTACCGCAGAGGGGATCGAGGACGAACAGATCCTGCGTGCCCTGCAAAAGATTGGCGATCTGAAAGGACAGGGTTTTCTTTATGGCCGACCCGAACCTGCCGAAGAAGTGCGCACGCGCCTTGCGAAGCTTGGTTTGCTCAATCCCGAAGCCAGACCACTCGAAGAACGCGCGGCGCTGGAAATCAAGGCTGCGACCAAGGCCGAGCGCCTGAACCCGCACAATTACCTCAAACGCGTGCGCGGGTAACGCGCAGACCACTTTACGCGAGCGTCCGGTGTGCATAGATGCGGGCAACCATGCAGGTTCCCTTCATCAAGATGCACGGTCTGGGCAACGACTTTGTCGTACTGGATGCGCGCGAGACCCGGCTTCCGGCATTGACCGCAACGGTGGCACGCGGCGTGGCCGACCGGCGCGAGGGCATCGGCTGCGATCAGGTTATCGTGCTGGAGCCTGCCAACCCCTGCGATTTCCGAATGCGCATCTTCAATGCCGATGGCGGCGAAGCGGAGGCGTGCGGCAATGCTGCTCGAGCAGTCGCGCTGCTGCATGGCCGCCCTGCCCGCGTCGAAACCACCGGCGGTGTGATTGCGTTGGAGCCGGCAATTGACGGCGCAAGTGTCGATATGGGCGCGCCGCGGTTCGACTGGGAAGCGATACCAATCGCCTACGCGATGGACACATCAGCCATGCCGCTGGGCTGGAATGCGGGCGGTAACACGCTCGATGCGCCGATGGCGGTAAATGTCGGCAACCCGCATGTGGTGTTCTTTGTGGAAGATGCGCACGCCGTGCCGCTGACCGAGGTCGGCCCCATGATCGAGAATGATCCGGTGTTCCCACAAGGCATCAATGTCAACATTGCAAGCGTAGCTGGTGTTGATCACCTGACCTTGCATGTCTGGGAACGCGGCGCGGGCTTGACGCGTGCCTGCGGGACAGGGGCGTGCGCCACCGCTGTTGCCGCGATTTCAAACGGGCTGGTTAAAAGCCCGGTCCGCGTGACCTTGCCCGGCGGCGATCTGATGATTGCATGGGCGCCGGGCGGCTCAATCCGCATGACTGGCCCGGCGAAAGAGGCTTTTCGCGGAACGTTTGAATGGGATCATTTCGCTTGAACGCGCCCGAAGTCATCAGTTTGGGTTGCCGCCTCAATATCTCGGAATCCGAGCGGATGAAAGCGATGCTGGCCGATGCCGGCGATATCGTGGTGGTCAATTCCTGCGCCGTCACATCCGAAGCGGTGCGCCACACCAGGCAGGCAATTCGCCGCGCGCGCCGCGACAGGCCCGATGCGCGCCTGATCGTTACCGGCTGTGCCGCAGATATCGAACGTGACCAGATAGCCGCCATGCCCGAAGTGGACGGGCTGATCGCTAATGCAGCAAAGCTCGACCCGAGAGCATGGAACGTGCCCCTACCCGACGCTCCGCCCCCGCCCACGCGCACCCGCGCATTTGTCGCGGTGCAGAACGGCTGCGACCATGCCTGCACCTTTTGCGTGATCCCGCAGGGGCGAGGTAAAAGCCAGTCTCTGAGCATCGAACAGGTGCTGCGCGAGGTTGAGCGTCACGTTGAAGAAGGCGCGAAGGAAGTTGTGCTGACGGGTGTGGACCTTACAAGTTGGGGACAGGATATCTCGAACACGCCGCGTCTCGGCAATTTGGTCGAAGCTATCCTGCGGGTGTCTCATCAACTTGCGCGCTTGCGCCTGTCATCGGTCGACGGGGTGGAGATAGACCCGCTATTGTTCGATATGCTCGCGTCCGAACACCGCGTGATGCCGCATCTGCATCTCTCCTTGCAACACGGCGATGACCTGATCCTCAAACGTATGAAGCGCCGCCACAGCCGCGCCGATGCATTAGAACTTGTTACCCGGCTGAAATCCGCGCGGCCCGATATTGCCGTTGGCGCAGACCTGATCGCGGGCTTCCCGACGGAGACTGAAACGCACCACCAAGCCAACCTTTCAATTATCAAGGAACTGAATATCGTCCACGGCCATATCTTTCCCTATTCGCCCCGTCCCGGCACGCCTGCTGCGCGAATGCCGCAGGTCGACCGCGCCACAGTTAAAACGCGTGCGGGCGAATTGCGCGCCGCCGTTGCCGCTCGCCGCGCTGATTGGCTGCAAGGATTTGTAGGGGAAACCGTCACTGTCCTCGCCGAACGCGATGGCACCGGTTATGAGCCCACCTATGCCCGCGTCGCGCTGCCGGATGGCACGCCCGCCGGGCACGTGGTCGATGTGGCGGTGATGCGCGTCGAGGAAGGCCTGCTGCGATGAGTGACGTGCAAACCAGCTGGAGTGAAAAACTGCTGGGCGGCTTTCGCAAGACTTCCGAACGGCTGTCGGAAAATCTGGCGGGCCTGGCCAGCGGGGGCAAGCTGTCGGACGCGACGCTCGAAGATATCGAGGATGCGCTGATCACCTCCGACCTCGGGCCAAAGGCCGCTGCGCGCATTCGCACGCGCCTTTCGGAGAAGCGGTTTGGGGAGCAAATCACGCAACGCGAGTTGAAAGAGGCGGTGGCCGAAGAAATCGCGGAAATCCTGCGCCCTGTGGCCAAGCCGCTTGAGATCACCGCCTTCCCGCGCCCGCAAGTGATTTTGGTAATAGGCGTTAACGGATCGGGCAAGACCACCACCATCGCCAAGCTGGCGCATCTGTTTCAGGAAGACGATTACGGTGTATTACTGGCGGCAGGCGACACCTTTCGCGCCGCCGCCATCGGTCAGCTTGCCACGTGGGCGGATCGCATCGGGGTCGATCTGGTGCGCGGCCCCGAAGGTGGCGATCCCGCCAGCATTGTGTTTGATGCGGTGAAGCAGGCAACCGACACCGGCATCGACGCGCTGATAGTGGACACTGCCGGACGATTGCAGAACAAACGCGAATTGATGGACGAGCTGGCGAAAATCCGCCGTGTGCTTGGCCGCATGAACGAAGCGGCCCCACATGACGTGGTGCTGGTGCTGGATGCAACGAACGGTCAGAATGCGCTGTCGCAGATCGACGTGTTCAAGGAGGTGGCGGGCGTCACCGGACTTATCATGACCAAGCTGGACGGGACCGCGCGCGGCGGCGTGCTGGTCGCGGCGGCGGAGCAATACGGCCTGCCGATCCACGCCATTGGTGTCGGCGAAAAGATCGAAGACCTGCGCCCGTTCGACCCCGATCTGGTCGCGCGTGTAATTGCCGGAGTGGCGTGATGAGCGGACCCGAACCCAAACCTGCAAAGTCCGCCACATCCTCGTGGCTCAGCGTCGTTATAGACTACGGCCCGCTGGTAGTATTCCTGCTGGTCTATCGCCAGATGTCGCCCGAAGAAAGCAGCGCAGGTGGCGCGATCATTGCCATCCTGTATGGCACCGGCGCATTCATGATCGCCGCCGTGATCGCGCTGATCGCCAGCCGCGCGCTGCTGGGCAAGATATCGCCGATGCTGTGGTTCTCGACCGCGCTGATCGTCGGGTTCGGTGCGCTCACAATCTTCTTTGGCGATCCGACTTTCGTGCAGCTGAAACCCACGATAATTTATTCGGTGATGGGCACCGCACTGCTGGTCGGCTGGCGATATGGTCGCCCCCTTTTGAAAATCATGTTGGAGGCAGCTTTCGAGGGGTTGAACGAGGAAGGTTGGATCAAGCTGAGCCGCAACTGGGGCTTTTTCTTCATTGCGCTGGCAATCCTCAACGAAGTGCTGCGCGCAATGTACAACGAACCCAATGGCACATTCGAGACATGGCTCTGGGCCAAGTTCTGGGTGTTCCTGCCCCTCACCTTCGCGTTCACCTTTGCCAACATCCCGATGCTTTTGAGGCATGGTCTGGCGCTGGAAGATGTGGAGGATGTGGTGAAGGAAGAACCGCCGACAGGCTCGTGAAAGGGTAACCCATGAAGCTTCCAATTAGCGCCGCAATCGCCGCCATCATGGCCTACCCGGCACTCGCCGCCCCGCCGCCAATCGCAATGAGCGAGGTTGAACAGACTGCGCCCCAACTTCCCACGGTTCTGCCGATGCGCGAACGTGCAGCCGTGATCGATGCAATTCTGGCGGAGCGGTTGGACACGATTATCCCGGAAATCATGCGCGAGCAGGGCGTCGATCTCTGGCTGCTAATGGCGCGCGAGTATTTTGAGGATCCGGTCACGGCCTCCATGCTCGACGCCGAAAGCATGAGCGCGCGAAGACGCACAATCCTCATCTTCCACGACCCGGGCGAGGGGAAGGCAATCGAACGTTTGACTGTAAGCCGTTACGGGCTTGGCGAATTGTTTGAACCCGTGTGGAAACCGGAGGAACAGCCCGATCAGTGGCAGGCGGTGGCGGACATCATCGCCGCGCGCGATCCAGCAAGGATTGCGATAAACTTTTCGGATCTCACCGCATTCGGCGATGGGATGACGCACAGTCAGTACATGGCAATGACCTCAAAACTGCCACCGGAATTGCGCGAACGGATCGTATCGGGCGAAGCGCTCAGTGTACGCTGGCTAGAAACGCGAACCGCCGCCGAAATGAATCTGTACCCGATGATCGTGCGCACCGCCCACGCGATCATCGGGCACGCGTTTTCAAACAAGGTCATAACTCCGGGCGAGACTACCGCTGCAGACGTACAATGGTGGTATCGCGAGCGGCTGTCGCAATTGGGCCTGACCCCGTGGTTTCATCCCTCGGTCGGCATTCAGCGCGAAGGCGCAAAGGGGATGCTGGATGGGGATACGGTCATCAAAAAGGGCGATCTGCTGTGGACCGATTTTGGCATCACCTACATGCGACTGAACACCGATACGCAGCACCTTGCCTATGTGTTGAAACCGGGCGAGGCTGAAGCTCCCAAGGGGCTGCGCGATGGCCTTGCTGCCAGCAACCGGGTGCAGAACTTCCTGACCGCCAATTTCGCAGTGGGCCGCAGCGGCAATGAAGTGCTGGCCGCCGCGCGCAATCAGGCGATTGCAGCGGGCGTTGACCCGTCAATCTACACCCACCCCATCGGCCTGCACGGCCATGGTGCCGGCCCCGCCATCGGCTTTTGGGACAACCAGAACGGCGATGCGCGCGGGGGTGGCTCTATCCATGCAAACACCGCGTGGTCGATAGAGCTGACTAGCTATTCGGCGGTGCCCGAATGGGGCGGACAAAAGGTCGATTTCCGCACCGAGGAAGACGCGTTCTTCGATGGGGAGAAGGTTCGCTATATCGACGGACGGCAGACGGAAATTACGCTGATCCGCAGTGACTAAATCTCCACCTGACTCCCCAATTCCACCACGCGGTTCGTCGGCAGTTTGAAGAAATCCATCGCGGTCGCTGAATTTCTCAGCATCCACGCGAAAATCTTCTCGCGCCAGACCGGCATTCCCGGCTTGTCGCTTGCTAGCAAAGTCTGGCGCGACAGGAAGAAGCTGGTGTGCATCATATCGAACTCACCGCCGCAGCGTGCCATTTTCTTGAGGCCCAGCGGCACATTGGTTTCTTCCATGAAGCCGTAATGAAGCACCGCGCGATAGAACCCGTCGCCCAGGTCAGTGAATTCGCATCGTGCCTCTGGATCGACATAGGGCACATCGGCGATGTCCACCGTCAGAATTACTACGCGTTCGTGCAGCACCTTGTTGTGCTTGATATTGTGGAGCAGCGCGGACGGCACGCCGGATGACTGGCTTGCCATGAAAATCGCGGTGCCGGGCACGCGCAGGGCAGAGTTCTTGGCGCTCTTGGCAAAAATTTCCATTGGCAACGCGTGCTCGCTCATTCTGGCGCGCATCAACCTGCGCCCGCGCGACCATGTGGTGAGCAGCATGAACGCGACCACACCTACGGCAAGCGGGAACCAGCCTCCATCGGCCACCTTGGTCAGGTTCGCTGCGAAATATGCCCCGTCGACGATCAGGAACAACAGCACGATGGGCGCGGCATACCACCACTTCCATTTCCACACCCCCACGAACAGCACGGCCATCAGCAGCGTGTCGATCGTCACCGCGCCCGTCACCGCGATGCCATAAGCGCTGGCAAGGCTGGAGGAATTCTGGAACGTCAGCACGAGGATGATGACCGCCACCATCAACGCCCAATTGACGACCGGGATGTAAATCTGGCCGCCCTCTGTCTCGGACGTGTGGCGGATCGAAAGGCGCGGAATATAGCCCATCTGGATCGCCTGATGAGTGATCGAGAAGGCACCCGAAATCACCGCCTGGCTGGCAATAAATGTCGCCAGCGTCGCCAGCAGCACCAGCGGCAAGCGGTATTGCTCCTCCGCCAGAAAGAAAAACGGGCTTTGAATGGCCTGCGCTGCAATCTCTGGCGGAAGGGTCATGATCATCGCGCCCTGCCCGAAGTAATTGAGCAGCAAGCATGGCATGACGAAGCCGAACCACGAAAGGCGCATCGGACCCCGCCCGAAGTGGCCCATGTCCGAATACAATGCTTCCGAACCGGTCACCGCCAGCACCACGCTGCCCAGTGCAAGAAACGCAGTCCATCCGTCGATCACGAAAAAATTGAACGCGTAATATGGGTTCAAGGCCCAAAGAACCTCTGGCGCCTTGAAAATTTGATAGGTGCCCAGCGCCGCAATAACGATGAAATAGACGATCATCACAGGCGCGAACAACGCGCCAACCTTGGCTGTACCACTCTTCTGGATGATGAACAAAATCACCAGCAAAACCAGTGCGATGGGAATAACGAACGGGTCCAGCCGCTGATCGACGACGGTCAGCCCCTCGACCGCGGACAACACCGAAATCGCCGGCGTAATCATCGAATCGCCGTAGAACAGGCTGGTTGCGAAAACGCCGAGCAACACAGCCATCCAGCTGTATTTCGACCGCGTCATATTGCGCGATATAAGCGCAACCAGCGCGAGCGATCCGCCCTGCCCCTTGTTATCGGCGCGCATCAGAATGGTGACATACTGGATCGCGACCACCAATGTCATTGACCAGAATATCAGGCTGACCACGCCCAACACGTGCGGCGCATCCAACGCCAGTTTGTGCGGGCCGACAAAGGTCTCGCGGAAAGCGTAAAGCGGGCTGGTGCCGATATCGCCGAATACGATACCGATTGCGCCCACGGCCAGCGCTGTCTTTGACGCGTTATGTCCGTGCCCGCCGGTGGGTGGATGATGGGCCGGTGACGGGCTTTGCGTTGTTGCAATGTCGCTCATGGCTTTACCCGGTGCCCCGTTGTGAAGGCGCGGCCATTAGCACCGTGAATTCGCGCCTGCAACATAAGCCTAGGGAGGTGCGACAAGGGGACTGTTGCCCAAATGCACACACCCTCTGCGCCACCCTATTGCAACATCGGCGCGTTGGCGATCATCTGGTCAAGCGACGCGATCCGCTGCTCCAGTTCGGGTCGCCATGGGGCGTCCTCAGGCGAGCGTGCCAGCAGATCGCCCCATACGCCCCGCGCGGCGCGGATTTCTCCGCTTTGCAGGTAGGAAAAGCCAAGAAAATAGTCTGCCGCCGGGTTGGCCGGGTCCAGTTGCCGCGCACGAGTATAGGCGTAGGACGCCGCTGGGGTTACAAACCCGTCCGCATGGCCTGTCAGCGCCATGCCCAGCGCCAGCCACCCTTCGAGATGATCGGGATTATCGCTCAGCCCCTTGCGCAGCAGACCGGCCGCATCGTCAAACCGCCCGCGCCGGGCAAATCCATCGGAAAGCATGAGGTAGTCGGGCTTTGGCACGTTGGGGCTAAACAGTTCGCGGCGCGCCTCGACCATTTCCTCGCCCGAATTGGCTTGCGCAATCTGGCCTTGTTTCGGACTCGCAGGTTGGCCGGGCGATCCCTGCCAGGCATATCCGGCCAAGCCGAACAACAGAATTGCGCTGAATACGGCCCAACCCTCGCGCGGCAGACGCAGCGCGAACGCGGCAATCGCGAAGGCTCCAATGGCCAGCACCGCAACTGCTATCCAGCCGCTCATGAAGCCGCACCTGGCGCGCTGTCGGACCGTTTACGCCCCAATCGGCGCATCAGCACCAGCAGCACCAACGCCAACAACAACGCCGGGATTGCGAACAACGGCCACGTGGTTGCGCTGATTTCGGGTTGGTAACTGACGTAGTCGCCATACCGATCAACCAACCACCCGCGGATCGCCTCGGGGCTTTGCCCGGCGGCAATACGGGCCCGCACCTGATGGCGCATGTCTCCAGCCATCGGCGCATCGGAGTCAGCGATACTTTGCGACTGACACTTGAGACACCGGAGGGTGTGCATTAACGCCGTAGCCTGCGCCTCCTGCGCGGGGTCTTCCAGTTGAGTGTAGGCATAGGGCGCCGGCGGCACGGCGGATTGCGCTTGTGCAGGGGTGCTGACGGCGAAAGCCAGCAGCGCGAAAAAGTGCACGAGCCACTTCATCGCGCATCCTCCAGTTCCTGAAGAAGCAATGGGACGTGTTCGGCCCGGATATCGCCGATATGCTGATGGCGGATGATGCCCCGCCCATCGATGACGAAAGTTTCCGGCACACCGGAGGAACCCAACTCAAGTTGCAGTGCAGACATATCGTCCGCGCCTATGCGGCTGTAAGGATTGCCGTGCTGCGCGAGGAACCCGGAGACATCCTCGGGCCGGTCGCGAATTGCAACGCCGATAATTTCCGCGCCGCTCTGCTTCAAGCGATCCAGCTGCGGCGCCTCTGCAATGCATGGTCCGCACCAACTGGCCCACACGTTAAGCAGTTTTGGCGTGCCGTCGCGAAAGTCGGAGATAGCGACGCCTGGGCGGTCTTCGGCAGCGGGGGGGAGCGTGAATTCGGGCAGAGGCTGGCCCACCATCCGGCTTTCTACGAACTGATTCTTTTCTTGCGTCAGCATGTACCCTGCCAGGCCCGCAAAAAACGCGAACAGCGTCAAAGGTACGAAATATATCGGCTTCATCATTCCGCAGGCTCCGGCACGGTTTCGCCCCTTGCCTCTGCTGCAATAGCCGCCTGATCGGCGCGCCGTTCATCGCCGATGCGCGTTGCGGCGCGGCGTTTGAGATCAATTCGAACCCGGCCTGCGATGGACAAAATTCCGCCCAGAGCGATCAGCAATCCGCCATACCAGATGAATGTCACAAACGGCTTCCACCAGATGCGCAATTGCCAGCGCTGCTCTCCATCGGGACCGATGCCTGCCGCATCACCGATCACCGCATACAATTGCCCGTCCCAGCGAGTGAGCAACGCGCTCTCGCTTGTGGCCTGTGCAGGCGCCCAGAAATTGCGCGCCTGCGGACTGAGGATCACGGTATCATCGCCGCCCCGGCTGACTGCTAGGCGCGCCTCGATTGCGGTCCAGTTGGGCCCGGATACCGGATCGACGCTTTCCAGTTTTACGGTCCATCCGCCCACTTCCTGCGTGCCGCCTGGGCCGACCGCCGCCAGCTTTTCCTGTGTAAAGGCGCTTTCGCTTGCCATGCCGAACAATGCTACTGCAACGCCGAAATGCGCCACCACCATGCCCCATGTGGCGGTGGGAACGCGGCTCAACCTCCGACCTTTCAACGGCATCAGCGCAGCGAGCGCCAACGCGCCGGCAAGGGCCAGGCCTAGGATCGGCAGCAAGGGATAATCTCCCAGCGCCACAACCAGCGCAACAATCAGAAGAGCGACCGCCGCCAGCACCGCCAGCTGCGGCTGGATACGCGACACGCTATCATTCTTCCACCGCAGCATCGGGCCGACCGCCATCACCAGAAACATCGGTATCGCAAAGATCGCGCCGGCCGGATTGAAGTATGGCGGGCCAACCGAAACGCGCACGTCAAACGCCTCCGTCAACAGCGGATACAGCGTGCCAAGCAGCACAATGGCAAGGATTGCGGACAGCATTACGTTGTTGAACACCAGCGCGCCTTCGCGGCTGGTCGCGGCAAATTGCTTGCCTTCTGAAATGGAACTGGCGCGCAGGGCAAACACTGTTAGGCTGCCACCGATATACAAGGCCAGCAAAGCAAGCAGTAGCGCGCCGCGCTCCGGATCGACGGCAAAGGCGTGGACGCTGGTGAGCACCCCCGATCGCACGAGGAACGTGCCCAGCATCGACATCGAAAATGCCACCACGCCCAACATGATCGTCCACGTGCGCAACGCATCGCGCGCCGCCAGCACGCTGACCGAATGAAGCAGCGCGGTCGCCGCTAGCCACGGCATCAACGAGGCGTTTTCGACCGGATCCCAGAACCACCAGCCGCCCCAGCCCAGCTCGTAATATGCCCAATAAGATCCAGCTGTGATGCCCAGCGTCAGGAACACCCAGGCTCCCAGCACCCAGGGCCGCATGACCTTCGCGAAATCGGGATTGACGCGCCCGGTGATGAGCGCCCCCATCGCGAGGCTGAAGGCGACCGACAATCCGACGTAACCTATATACAAAGTCGGCGGGTGAACCGCGAGGCCGATATCCTGCAACAGTGGGTTCAGGCCGATCCCCTCGGCAGCGGGCATGGGCAACCGCTCAAACGGGTTGGAGCTGATAAGCAGGAAAAAATAAAACCCGATGGCAACAAATCCCTGCACCGCAAGGGTTGCCGACAATGTGCGTTCAGGCAGGCGCCGCTCCAACCCGCCGAGCAATCCGCCCGACAACGCAAGCACGGCAACCCACAACAGCATCGACCCTTCGTGGTTGCCCCACGTTCCGGTGAGCTTGTAGAGATCGGGTTTCAACGAATGGGAATTTGCAGCAACCAGCTTGACCGATAAATCGGTGATAGCGAAGACATACAGCAGCATCGTAAAAGCAAGCACCGCCAGCACCGCCTGCACCACCGCCGCAGGGCGCGCATACAGCGCATAGGGCGAAGTTGTGCCTTCGGGCGCACGCAGAGAGAGCGCACCGGTGACCATCTGCAACACTGCCAGCGCGGCGGCGAGCCACAGCGCGGCGTGTCCGATCTCTGCAATCATCTCATAGCCTTTCGCGGCATGGCTGCCAGGCGCGCATTACAGGCCAACGGTTGTCTCTGCCGCGATCTCTGCGGCCTTTTTTGCGTCATGCGCTTTCAGCCCTTCAAGCTCCCTCGGCACATAATTCTCGTCATGCTTGGCCAGCAAATTGGTCGCGAGGAATGTGCCGTCCGCCTGAAGGCTGCCTTCTGCGACCACTCCTGAACCCTCGACGAAGAGGTCGGGAAGGATGCCGCTATATTGCACCGGAACCGTGCTCGCCGAATTGCCGGTAACGATGAACTGCACCGTCACGCCGTCTGCTCGCGTCGCCAGCGATCCGGGCTGCACCATTCCGCCAAGGCGCACCGGCTGTCCCACGGCGGGGGGTTCTGACGCCATCTGTTCAGGAAGGTAGAAGTAGTTCGCCTGATTGCGCAGCGCCCACACTGCAATCAGCCCGGCGGCGACAATCGCGATCAGGGCGAAAATTACCAGCGCCATACGCTGATGTTTGGGCTTCAACTGGCTCACCGGCGTTTCACCTCAGCGGAGCGTTTTTCCGCGCGGCGCATCGCGATAAAGCTCCATATGATAAGCAGCGCGAGCGCCACCAATCCCGCCGCATAGGCTGCGATCACGTAATCCCATTGCGGCAAGCTTTCGCGCATTACGCTTGCTCCATCGCTGGTGCATAAATGCTGGCTGGCACAGCCGGCTCATCGTCCAGCGCGCGGCGGCGCAGACGCGCTTCGACTTGTTGCTGCGCGATAAGCGCGCGCATCCGCATCAGCACTATCGCTCCGAATAATAGCGAGAAGCCCAGAACCGCCGCCAGCAGCGGCCACAGGAAAGCTGCGTCGATCGCGCTTTTGCCAGCGGTGATGCTCGGCGGCTGGTGGACTGAATGCCACCACACCACGCTGCGGTTGATGATCGGAATGTTCACTGCGCCCACCAGACCGAAAATCGCGGCTACCTTGGGAGAACTCCCCTCTCGCGCGCTCGCCTGCGCCAGCCCGATATAACCGATATACAGGAACATCAGCACCAGCATGGATGTCAGCCGGCCATCCCACACCCACCACGTGCCCCATGTGGGCCTACCCCAGATCGATCCAGTGACAAGGCAGATGATCGTGAACACCAGACCCGGCACCGCAATCGCACGGGCAGACAAGGCCGCCAGCGGGTGCTTCCAGATCAGCAGCGCAGCGGAAGACAGCGCAATCCCGGTCCACCCACCCATGCCCAACCATGCCGCAGGCACGTGAATGAAGATGATGCGAACCGTCTCCCCCATCAGGCGATCGGGCGGAACCGCGATCAATCCCCATACCATCGCCGCACCCGCAATCGCTGCGCCGCCGAAAAACAGCAGCGGCGTCAGCCAAGTGGCGAGCGACAGAAAGCGCTTTGGATTGGCATAGATGTGCACGTTTTATCCCTGCACCGAATTTAAAGGCTTGTCGCCCCCTCGCAACCCCTCAGAGGCGGTGATGGTGGCGCAAAAAATGCAACGGGTATGCTCAGCCGCGACCGATCAGCTTTTGCGCCATGCGATCGGCCACGATATCGGGCGATGTCGCGGTGGCATCGCTATCCTGCCAGATTTCCTCCAGCCTGCCGGGGATCAGCTTGATCCGATCGCGCACTTCATCGACGCAGCCGTGGCGGTTTTCGCGCCGCGCAAGATACTCGCTAGCAACCGAGATTATCCCGCCTGCATTGATTACGTAGTCGGGTGCATACAGGATGCCGCGCTTGAACAGCGGATCACCATGATGCGCCCGTGCCAACTGGTTGTTTGCTCCGCCCGCAACGATTGCAGTGTCCAGCGCGGCGATACTGTCTTCATCGAGGATCGCGCCCAGCGCATTGGGGCTGAACACGTCGCAGGGCGTGGTCATGATCGCATCAGCGGCAACAGCCTTGCCGCCCAGCTCATCGGCCAGCGCCTGCGCCGCGCCCACATTTATGTCAGCAAGCGTCAGCTTTGCCCCATCCCTCGCCAGCAACCGGGCAACCCCGCCGCCGACGCTGCCTACGCCCTGCACCGCTACGTGGACACCCGTAACGCTGTCTTTGCCCAGTTTGTGCCGCACGGCGGCGACAATGCCAAGATAGATGCCATAGGCGGTGAAGGGTCCGGGATCGCCCCCGGCGGCATTCTCGCCCGATACCGGAAGGCCAGAAACATGTGCGGTCCGCTGCGATACGGCGACCATGTCAGCTTCTGAAATGCCGACGTCTTCCGCCGTGACATAGCGCCCGTTCAAAGCCTCCACCGCATTGCCAAACGCGCCGAGCAATTCGGGCGTTTTTGTTCGCGTATGATCGGCCAGAATTACCGCTTTACCACCGCCCATTGGCAGGCCAGCCATGGCATTCTTGTAACTCATGCCGCGTGAAAGGCGCAGCGCATCGCGCAGGCCGTCCTTGGGATTTGGATAGTGCCAAAACCGCGTGCCGCCCGCGCCAGGGCCAAGGTGGGTGGAGTGAATGGCGATAATTGCAGTCAGATCAGAGGCGCGGTCGCGCACCACCTGCACCAATTCATGATCGTCGAAATCGGGTTCAGTCCAGAAAGCGGTCATATGTTCATTGCCCTGTTCAGCGCGCGTTCGGCGAGACTGCCGGGATGGACATCTTCGACGCTCATGACAGGGAAAATGGGGCGACCGAGGGGGCTCGAACCCCCGACCTCCGGTACCACAAACCGGCGCTCTAACCAACTGAGCTACGATCGCCACACGTCCCATCACGCGCGAACCGCCAGGATCAGGCAGCACTTGCGTGCATACCCAGCGGTTTACGTCCCAAACACGGTCGGTCAAGGCCACCGTGAGCGGGCGCGAGCCAATTGCACAAAGAGTAACGCATGGGAAGCGAAAACTGCCAAATGCCTGCGTACGCGCAACAATCTTTCGCGCCGACTTTGCGCTTGTCTGGCGCACGTGCGCAATTAGGGTCCGGGAGAATGGAGCTGCACACTGATTCTTGCCCGACCCGCCTGTCGCAACGCACCGGGCTTCAACGCCTGCCCAGCCCCAAGGCGCAGATATTTCAGTGCCGCGAGTTTCTCGACGCCAATCTGTGCGAGGCATTGATCGCATTGATCGACCGGGATCGACGGCCCTCCACGATCGCCGATGACAATGGCGACCAATATTTCCGCACCAGCGAGACCTGCGATCTGCCATTCGCCGAACCCGCCGTGCAGCAATTGGAGACGATGTTGACCGACCTTTCCGGCATCGACCCGACATATGGCGAACCGTTGCAAGGGCAGCGCTATGCTGTGGGGCAGGAATTCAAGGCGCACACCGATTATTTCACCCCCGGCGGCCCCGATTGGGAGCGTTTTTGCAGCGTGGCCGGGCAGCGTACGTGGACGTTCATGATCTACCTCAACGAACCCGAAGCAGGCGGTGCAACCCGCTTCAAGGCAATCGGCAAAACCTTTCAACCCGAAGCGGGCAAGCTGCTGTGCTGGAACAACCGGCGCGAGGACGGGCGCGAAAACCCCAACACGCTCCACCACGGGATGAAAGTGCGCAAGGGCGTGAAATATGTTATCACGAAATGGTATCGCGAGCGGCCCTGGGGCTGATCGGGGGTAAATATGAGCGGTTATGAAGACATCGCAACGCAGCTGAAAACCCGGCTTGCCAATCTGCTTGAACGTACCGAAGTAATCGAGGACGATCTGCGCCACCCGCTTGATGATGACTGGAGCGAGCAGGCCGTCGACCTCGCCGATGACGAGGCGCTGGAGGGCGTCGACGAGGTGCTGCACGCCGAAATTCAGCAGATCAGATTTGCGCTGATGCGGATCGAGAACGGCACGTATGGCGTTTGCGCAAGGTGCGGCAAGGATATCCCGCGCGACCGGCTTGAAGCACGCCCGATCGCGGCGCGATGCGTGGAGTGTGCGTAGTCCGTGTGATTAACTCGCATTGACCGCGGTAAGGTTCAAACCAACAGCGCCGATCAGGATCATCGCGATAAACACGAATTGCAGCGCGCCGAGCCGCTCGTCAAATGCGAACATCCCGACTAAACTTGCGGCGACAATGCCGACGCCCGACCAGATGGCGTAGACTATCCCCACTGGCAGTACTTTCATAGCCGGGGCCAAGACCCAGAAACACGCGCTCTAGCAGGTAATGCAAAGCATTCCCCACTGCACCTTCTCAAAACCGTTAGACAATTTGAGCAAGAACGTGCCTGTCACTTCAAGCGCGATAGCAGCAGCTAGGAAAAACCAGGGGTTCACAGTTGGGGTCTATCACCGCGAAAGTATGGCTCCAACAAAAAAGGCGGCCCCGCAAGGCCGCCCATTTCGTGCAACCCGCGTGGGCTGCAAAGTTGTAGAAGCGATTACTTCTTGAGGCTCAGCCCGCCGAAACGCTTGTTGAACGCAGCCACGCGGCCACCTTCCTGGATCTGACGGTTGCCGCCGGTCCATGCCGGATGGCTGGTCGGGTCGATATCCAGCGCGAGCGTGTCGCCTTCCTTGCCCCATGTGGAGCGGGTCTGGAATTCGGTCCCATCTGTCATCTTCACGTTGATCAGGTGGTATTTAGGATGCCCTTCGGCTTTCATCGTCTTGGTCCTTTGAGCTTTCACCGGTTCCGACCGGCGGTGCTATGAAATGGGAAGCGGGGCGCTTAAGTCGCTTTGGCCCGAATGGCAAGTTTTGTTTCGGCAAACGAACCGAACGCCACCGGCATCAAGCGGGTGGATCCGCAATCATTGCGGTGAATTCCACCTCGCAGGTGGTCTTGCCCTCAACGCTCGCCTTCCCCGTGAACTTATATACACGGCTACGTTTTTGCAGGAATTCCACTTCCAGATCGAGCAGGCAGCCCGGCGTTACCGGAGCGCGAAACTTTGCACCGTCAATACCCATGAATATCACCAGTTTGCCAGTACCCGCCAGTTCCAGCGTTTCTATTCCGAGGATCGCAGCGGCCTGCGCCAGCGCCTCGATCTGCAGGACACCCGGCATGATCGGAGCGCCGGGGAAATGCCCCTGGAAGAACTGTTCGTTCATGCTCACGGCCTTGACCGCGTGGATGCGTTCACCCAGATCGATCCGCCTTACGCGGTCGACCAACAGCAACGGATATCGGTGCGGCAGGGCTTTTAGAACCTTGTGGATGTCGTAATCCACGATCGGTTCCGCCAATGTTTTTGACGACGATTGCGTCTCGCTCATGCCCTGCCCCCGATTGTGCCGTTTTATCCGTCGGAGCTTAACGACCCGCAGGTGCCTGATTGTTCCCTTCAGTCTGGCCTTGCTGTGCGCGCTGCTGTTGGATGAGCTGCGCGGTAAGCAGGCGTTCCTGAATCTCCTGGAACAGCCCGGCTCCCTGCTGCGAGGGACGATAGTTCTCCGGGGGGACCACGCCTACGCTGGGGATTTTGGTGTTGAGTAACGCGATGACCTGCGTCGTTACATCGGATTCCGCCGTGCCATACAACACCGCACCAACCGGCATGATCAGCTGGATCTTCTGCGCCGTTGCAACTTCCTGAAGAGCCGCGCCGTACTGATTGAAGATCTGTTCGACCGCATAGATTCGAGCGACATTGACCTGGTTGGAGAGCGAATTGACCTCACCTTCCAGCTGCTGGATCTGGGTGAACTGCGACGATCCCTGAACAGCGGGCAATTCCGCATCATCAAGCTGGCCGTTTGCATTGGCATCGAACGGCTTCAGCAGGTCGGCCAATTGCTGCTGCTTTGCTGTGCGCTGGTCAATCTGTGCCTTGAACGTGGTGCTGATCGATTCGTACGCTGTGCGCAGTGCATTTGTGCCGATGATAGCGCGGCTCGTGTCGACCGTTGCCACCTTCGTAGCGGACTGGGCCATAGCAGGAGCAGAAACAAAAGCGCAGGCGGCAAGTCCAGCGCATGCGAGAGTTTTGGCAAAGATATTCATCAGAACTGGGTTCCTACGTTGAACTGAAAGGTTTTGTCGTCATCGCCTTCAACCTTTCGGATGATCTGGGCGAAATCGATGCGGAACGGGCCGAACGGCGAGTTCCAGTTGACCCCGATGCCCACGGCAATACGCGGGCTGGGGGAATTACCGAGGAATACCTCGCGAATGTTGGAGTTTGGCAGGATCTCGCGGCAATTCGCGACCCCATCGTCCCGAGTTGGCTCAAGCGTGAACGTGCGTCCTCCGTCGAAGCAATTTCCACCTGCAGCCGGAATGCTGAACACCGGCTGGCCCGAAGCTGAATCAATCTGCTGAATCCCATCAGGGTTATCCTGAAGGACCGGCGTGGTAACCTTCCACAACGCACCGACATCCAGAAATACGGAAGGCCGCAGGCCAAGCTCACGCGCGCCCGAACCCAGCGGAATTTCAAGCTCCGCGCGGCCAAGATAATAATTGCGTCCGCCGATCGCATCGTCACGGGTCTGTGCGCGCGCGGTGAGCAGGATCGGGTTGCCATCATCATCACGGCCGACTAGGCCAGTCAGCGAATCACGATCATAGAACTGTGTCAACACCCGCGGCCCGATGCCGCGAATGTCAAAACCGCGGATCTGCGGTTCGCCCAGCTGGAAACGGTCGGTCAGCAACACATCATCCACGCCTGCGCCAAGGCGGTCCTGAAGCGGGATAATCGCTCCGCCTTCGGCCGATAGCGAGAACACAAAGCCTGAATTGCCGATCCCCCAGAACTTCTGCGCGCGACCACGGAAACGCGCATAGCGCACATCCCCGCCCAGCCCGGCGAATTCGGTGCTCAGCGAAATGGTCTGTCCGCGCGTTGGGCGGAAAGCGGAGTTGAGCGAGTTGTAGTTGAGCGACAACCCTACAATCGAGCTCAACCGCTCACCGATTGCATCGCACAGGAACCGGCCTGCCAGCAGCGGGTTGCATTCGGTCGTGCCATCGCCATCAAGATCGGAGAAGAACTGATTACGGTCCAGATCGACCTGATCGTAGTTCAGCGTATAGCTGCCGACGAGCGACATGTATTCCGTCAGCGGCACACCTAGCCGCGCAGCGAAACCGGTGGTCGACTGTTCAAAAGTCGTGTTCCTGTCGTTCCCCTGGAAATTGAAACTGTTGAAATCGCGGCGATACACGTCGATGCCGGCGGAGATATTGCGATCGAACACATACGGTTCGGTAAAGCTGATCTGCGCGTTGCTGGAAAACTGCGAGTAATTGATGCTCAGCCCGATAGTCTGCCCGCGACCGCGAAAATTGCGCTGACGGATGGAACCGGCCAGAATGAACTGCTCGATTGAGGAGAACCCGGCGGAAAACTGCAATTCGCCAGTAGGTTGCTCTTCAACATTCGCTTCGAGAATGATGCGATCGGGGGCGGAGCCTTCGACCTGATTGACTTCAAAGTTTTCCTGAAAAAAGCCCAGCGAATTGATGCGCGCCGTGGTGCGTTGAACGGCAAGCGAGTTGAACGCATCGCCTTCGGACAGGCGGAATTCGCGGCGAACGACCTTGTCCTGCGTCAGTGTGTTGCCATTCACATCAACCCGTTCGACATAAACGCGCGGCGCCTCGCGCAGGATGAACTTGATGTCCATCGTGAGCGTTTCTTTCTGGCGAGTGAAACGCGGCTGCACATCGGCAAATGCATAGCCGAACCGGCCCGCAAGTTCTGCCAATTGCTCAACCGTATCCTCGACCGATTTGGCGTCGTACCATTCGCCCGGCTGCATCGAGAGGCCGGCCCTGATCTGATCGCTATCGAAATCGCGCAGCTGGCTTTCCACCTCGACTTCGCCGAATTTGTAGCGCTCGCCCTCTTCCACCACATACGTGATGATAAAATCTTTCTGGTCGGGCGTCAGTTCGGCCACCGCGGAAACAACGCGGAAGTCGGCATAGCCTTCGGTCAGGTAGAACTGGCGCAGCTTTTGCTGGTCGAATGCCAGCCGATCGGGATCGTAGCTGGTGTTGGAGCTGAAGAAGCGCGTAAGGCGCGCCTGCTTCGTCACCATTTCCCCGCGCAACTGGTTATCGGAGAACTTGTCGTTACCGATAATGTTGATCTGGCGGACCTTCGACTTGGGGCCCTCACTAATCTCGAACACCACGTCAACGCGGTTTTGTGGCAGCTGCACCATCTTTGGCTCGACCGACGCGGCGAACCGGCCCTGACGCTTGTAGAGCTCGATGATGCGAGCCACGTCGGCGCGCACCTTTGACCGGGTGAAGATCTGGCGCGGCGCAAGTTTAATCTCAGGAACGATCTTGTCGTCCTTCAGCCGCTCGTTCCCCTCAAGGACGATGCGGTTGATGACCGGATTTTCGGTCACTGTAATAACGACATTGCCATTGTCGAAGCGGATCGAGGAGTTGCCAGCGAACAATTCGGTCGCCCCCAGATCCTTCAGCGCTTGGTCGGCGGCGACGGCGGTGTATTCCTGGCCGACGCGCAGCCGGATATAGCTGATGATGGTGGTTGGCTCGAGCCGCTCCGAACCCTCCACGCTGATAGAACGAATGATGTTTTCGCCCTGAGCGGGCGCAGGTGCTGGCTGGGGCTGCGCCTCAGCACTGCCTTGCGCGTCGGGCACCGGCACCTCATCCTGAGCCAGCGCGCTATAAGGCACGCCCGCCAGCATCGAGCCGCAGGTAAGCGCTATCGCAAGGCGTCCGGCTGAAGTGACCGGCGATCCGCCCGTCTGCTTGCATCGATCCATGTTCTTCAAAATTCCCGTCCAACCTGTATTCCAAGCGCCTGAAACGATCAGGTGCGCACATGCTTCAGCCCGTCATCGAAGGCCCGATACAGCCCGAACCGCCTCTGCCCGATGCGCCTTGCGCAATCAAGCTGCCAAACCGCCTTGCCGATGTCAGGGCGTGCCCTTTCCCCGGCTAACTGCCAAACCATCCGCCGATCGCCGGGAGAGAGATCACGTCGTTGAACGTGACCACCGCCATAAACGTCAGCAACAGCACGATGCCGGTGCGATAGGCCCACTCAGTCGCCTGCGGTCCGACGGGTTTGCGCCGCACCGCTTCCGCAGCATAGAAAGCCAGGTGCCCGCCATCGAGTGCGGGGATTGGCAAGAAGTTGATGAACGCCAAGTTAAGCGAGATAAGCGCGGCAAATTCAATAAAGGCGGTCGGACCAAGGCTGAGGCGTTCGCCCGCAACCTTTCCGATCTTCAACGGCCCGCCCAGTTCCTTGATCGAGCGCTGGCCGATCACCACCTGCTTGATCCCCGTGACCATCATCTTGATAAGTTTCCAGCTTTGCTCCGTCGCCAGCGGCACGGTCTGGAGCAGCGGGACAGGTTGCCATTCGTATTCCAGCGCTGCAGGAGCGACACCGATGCGACCGATGTCACCCTTGTTACCGAAGCCATCGTCATTCTCGACCCGGCCGATCGTCAGCGGGAATGACAGCGTTTCTCCATCGCGCAGCACCTTGAGCGTCACGCGTTCATCGGGATAGAGCGCGATATTTTCGATCAACGCATTAAAATCCGGGATCGGCGTGTCATCGACTGCGATGATTTGATCGCCGACCTCTAACCCCGCGTCCCGCGCAGGTGAAATTTCAGCGAATTGACCCACCTTGGTTGAGGCGTCGGCGTCGGCCACCATCGGCCTGCCAAGCACCGCAAAGAAAGCTGCGAGGATTGCAATTGCCACCACCAGATTGGTGACCGGCCCAGCAGCGACAATCAGCGCGCGTTTCCACAGCGCCGCGCTCTGGAATGCTCCCTCTTCCATCGGAGCATCGGCATCGGGCACGCTGGCAGGGTTCATATCGCCTTTGAACTGGACATAACCGCCCAACGGCAGAAGCGACAGTTTCCAGCGAGTGCCGCGCCGATCGGTAAAGCCCCAGATTTCCTTGCCAAATCCGACCGAAAACGCTTCCGCATGGACGCCGAACCAGCGCCCGACAAGATAGTGGCCCAGTTCATGCACTGTCACCAGCGGCCCCAGCAAAAGCGGGAAGCCGAGAATGTACATCCAGAACGGGGGCGATTCAAACACAGGCGGCGCTCTCTAAAAGGGATCGAGCTTTTCGGCGCGCGGCGTCATCGACGCTCAGCACCTCGGCAAGCGTCGTGGGCCGGGGCGGCAGATTGCTGCGTTGCAAGGTTTCCTCGACCAATGCCGTTATCCGTGTGAACCCAATCTGACCGGCAAGAAACGCCTCCACCGCGATTTCGTTCGCCGCATTGAGCGTAGCAGGCGCGGCCCCGCCCGCCTCGATCGCCTCACGCGCGATACGGGTGGCGGGAAACCGCGTCTCATCGGGAGCAAAGAACGTTAATTCTCCCAATTGCGCAAGATCGAGCGGTTCGAGCGGCGTCTCCATCCGGCGCGGCCAAGCAAGACAGGACGCAATCGGCACGCGCATGTCCGAGGGCCCAAGCTGCGCGAGAGTCGACCGGTCGCGATATTCCACCATCGAGTGGATCACGCTTTGTGGGTGCACCACGATGCGCAACCGATCCAGCCCGACAGGGAACAGGTGGTGCGCCTCGATAAACTCCAGCCCCTTGTTCATCATGGTGGCGGAATCGACGCTGATCTTAGCGCCCATCGCCCAGTTAGGATGCGCCACGGCTTCTGCTGGGGTGGCGGCCGCGATCCGATTTGCCGACCATGTGCGCAGCGGCCCGCCGCTGGCGGTCAGCGTGATGCGCGCGACATCGGCGATGTCGTTGCCGGTAAGGCATTGGAAGATGGCGTTGTGTTCACTGTCAGTCGGCAACAGCGTCGCACCGTATTTTTCGACCTCGGCGATCATCAGTTCGCCTGCGGAAACCAGCGCTTCCTTGTTCGCGAGCGCAATCGTTCCGCCTCGTTCGACCGCAGCCATCACCGGGGCGAGACCCGCTGTCCCAACAATCGCGGCAAGCGTCAGGTCAACCGGACGCGCCGCCGCATCGCACAGCGCCTGGGTGCCGCCAGCGGCCTCAATCCCGCTGCCCGATAGCGCGTTGCTAAGTGCGCCCAGGTAACTCTCGTCGCCAACCACCGCCAGCTTTGCCCCGAATTCGCGCGCGAGTGCGGCGAGTTCATCGGCGCTGCAATTCGCGGTCAGCGCTTCGACATGCCAGTCATCGCGATTGCGCCGCACCAGATCGAGCGTCGACGCGCCGACGGAACCCGTCGCGCCGAGCACGGTCAGCGATCGCGCCATTATGCGCCAACTCCCAACAGTCGCGGGCCGGTTGCGACTACGAACAGCACGAAATATACCGCCAGAAACCCGTCTGCGCGGTCAAACACGCCGCCGTGACCGGGGATAAGGTTGCTCGAATCCTTCACACCCGCGCGCCGTTTCATCCAGCTTTCGAAGAAATCGCCGCTCTGCGCGATGATCGCGATCAATGCGCCGCCAATCATCGCCATGATAACGCTGTAGAGGTTGGGCGCTCCGTGGATATCTGGGCGGAAACCGACCATAATCAGCATGATTGCCGCCAGCCCTGCGGCCAGCGCTCCGCCGCCCAGACCGGCCCAGGTCTTCGATGGGCTGAGACGAGGAGCGATTTTTGGCCCGCCCACTGCGCGCCCGACAAAATACGCTCCCACATCGACCGCGATCACCGGAAGGACGTAAATCAGCGCGACGGTCAACGCGTCAAAACTGATGCGCACCTGAATCAACGCCAGCGCCGCGCCGCAAACATAGACCGCTCCGAAGAAAAGCCACGCCAGTTCTGCAAGGATCGATGCGTCTGATTTACGGACCAGCGCGTTCCATTCCCACAGGACCAGCCCGCCGATCAGGATGACAAAGCCGATCCAGATCCAGCCGCCAAACCACAGCGCACTGCCGGTAACAGCGGCCATGAATACACCCGATACGAACCGCACCGGCAGATCAGAGATGCCTGCGGGACTACGCGCGCCTCCATTATCGGCCTCCATAGCGTCGCTCCCTTTCGCCAAAGTCGCTCAGCGCCTCCGCCAGATCTTCCGGCTTGAAATCGGGCCACAGCGTATCGACGAACAGCATCTCGGCGTAGGCTGCCTGCCACAGCAGAAAGTTCGACAATCGCACTTCTCCGCTGGTGCGGATCAGCAAATCGAGCGGGGGAAGATCGGCGGTATCCAATTGTGCCTCAATCGTATCGGTCGTGATTTCGCCCGCCGCCGCCGCTTTTGCCGCTGCGCGCGCGATTTCGTGCTGCCCGCCGTAATTGAGCGCAACCGCCAATGTCTGATGCCCGCCCGCTGTCTGCGCCAGCGCGTCTTCGAGCATCGCGACGATATCGGGGGCGAGCGATTGCCAGTCGCCGATGATCTTCAGCTTGACGCCATTGGCGACGAATTCGGGCAGGTCCGATTTGATAAAGCGGCGCATCAGGTTCATCAGATCGTCGACTTCGTCCTCCGACCGCTTCCAGTTCTCGGATGAGAATGCATACAAAGTCAGGCATTCCAGTCGCAAAGGCTCGATACCGCGCACCAGCCTGCGCACCGCCTCCACCCCCCGCTGATGGCCCACAGCGCGCGGCAGTCCGCGCCGCTTCGCCCAGCGACCGTTACCGTCCATAATAATGGCCACGTGTCTGGCAGCGTGTGTGGGAGTGGAGTGGTTCAAGCTATGCCCTAAAATGCCCGGTCCCCTGACTTACTGCGTCAGGATCTCCTGTTCTTTCTTTGCCGCCGCTTCATCGGTTTCGGCGACATGCTTGTCCGTCATTTTCTGGACCTCCTCCTCCAGCCGCTTGCGATCGTCTTCGGAGATTTCCTTTTTCTTCTCGTCCGCCTTCAAGCTTTCCATCGCGTCGCGGCGCACGTTTCGGATCGCGATCTTGGCTTTTTCCGCATACTGCCCGGCCAGCTTTGCCAATTCTTTGCGACGATCCTCTGTCAGATCGGGGATCGGCAGGCGCAGCGTCTGCCCGTCGATAATCGGATTGAGGCCAAGGTTGGCGTGCGCGATACCCTTTTCCACCGCATGCAGGTTCGATTTATCCCACACCTGCACGCTTAACATCCGGGGTTCGGGGGCGGAAACAGTGGCAACCTGATTGAGCGGCATCATCGCGCCGTAAACCTCACACACCACCGGATCGAGCAGAGTGGTGTTGGCGCGCCCTGTGCGCAGCCCCGAAAGGTCGCTTTTCAGCGCATCGACCGCGCCGGTCATGCGGCGTTCGATATCGGCCTTTTCATATTGCGGCATGGATCAGTCCTTCTGTACTATTGTCTGCACGCCCTCGCCCGAAAGGACGCGAGCGACGTTGCCTCTTTCGCGGATCGAGAACACCACTATCGGAATGTCGTTCTCTCGGCAAAGCGCAACTGCGGTGGCGTCCATGACCTTGAGGTTTTGCGACAGGACGTGGTCGTAAGTGACTGCATCAAAACGGGTGGCGCCGGGGTTGTGCTTGGGATCGCTGTCATAGACGCCGTCGACGCTGGTGCCTTTCATCAAGACATCGCAGTTCATCTCCGCCGCGCGAAGCGCAGCACCGGTATCGGTGGTAAAGAACGGGTTGCCGGTACCGGCGGCAAATATGACGATCCGCCCCTTTTCCAGATGCCTTTCCGCACGCCTGCGAATGTAGGGTTCGCACACCGATGACATCGGGATGGCGGACTGCACCCGCGTTTGCACGCCCAACTGCTCCAGCGCATTCTGCATCGCGAGTGCGTTCATCACCGTAGCCAGCATCCCCATGTAATCGCCGGTGGTGCGGTCCAGTCCCTTGGCCGCCGCAGATATGCCGCGGAAGATATTGCCGCCGCCGATCACCAGGCAAACTTCAAGCCCGGTATCCTTGGCCGCCTTAACCTCTTCGGCAAGGCGCGTGACGTAGGCCGGATCGATCCCGTATTCCTGTTCCCCCATGAGAACTTCGCCAGAAAGTTTCAGGAGGATGCGCTTGGCAGACTTGATCGGCATGACGTAGGTGCTCTTTCGGCAGAATTTATCGTTGGCGCGGGCTTTATCCGGCAGGCAGTGTCATGCCAAGGGGTAACGCTGTGCAATACAAAACAGCATGGGTGTAATGGTCGCATCCGTATGAAAAGAGGCGTTCGGGTGGTTCGCAGGCTGTTTTTGATTGCGCTGACGCTGGTCTGCGGTGTCGGGGCAAAGGCGTGGTATGATACGATGCGCGATCCGGTGATCGTGCGCCATACAATGACGTCCGCCGCGCTGCCCGCAGGTTCCGCCCCGATTACCATCGCGCTGCTGGCTGATATCCACGTTGCCGGTCCGGATATGCCGCCAGCGCGGCTGGAGCGAATTGTGGCGCAGGTCAACGCGGCGAAGCCGGACATAGTCGCCATTGCGGGTGATCTGGTCAGCGAAAAGCGCACCGCCACGCACATCTACACCGCAGCCGAAGTCATCGCTCCGCTGGCAAAGCTGAGGGCACGGCACGGCGTCGTGCTGGTGCCAGGCAATCACGATCATTGGTTCGACTGGCCCGCATTGTCAGCGCAACTGGCGCGCCATCCGCACATGCGCGTGCTCACCAATCAGGCGATGCAAGCGGGCCGCTTGCGCTGGGCGGAGTAAACGATGATTTTACAGGCCGTGCAGATGTGCCCGCGACAATGTTGGCGATGGAGGGGATGGAAGGTCCGCGCGTGATGCTAACGCACAGCCCCGATATCTTCCCCAGGACGCCAGCCGATATCGATCTGGTGCTGGCCGGGCACACCCATTGCGGCCAGATCGCCTATCCGTGGGGCGGAAGCCCGGCGACCATGTCCAATTACGGCAACGCCTATGCCTGCGGCGTGGTGAAGCGCGGCGGCACCACCCTGATTACAAGCGGAGGTATCGGAACCAGCCTTCTGCCGGTGCGGCTGTTCACTCGTCCAGAGGTTTGGCTAATCGAGATGCGCCCTATGCGACCTTGAGACGCAAGAGGACATCAGACAAAGCGCAAAGTCCCTGTGCCCATCTTCCAGCAGTCAGTAGCCGCGTAGCCGCCCGCTAAAACCATGCTCTTAATCCGATGACTACCTGCAGGCCATCGGGATCTTCACCAGTGGCGCGGGCAATGCTGGCGGTCTCGCCAAGCCGCGCTGCATATTCGATCCCGATATAAGGCGCGAACTCGCGAACGAATTCGTACCGCAGGCGAACCCCCGGCTCGATCGAAGTAATTCCGGCGCCGACCCCGCGTTGAGGGATGTCCTGCGCAGCCAGCTCAACCTCTACGCGAGGCTGGACAATCAAGCGTTGGGTTATCCGCTGGTCATATTCGCCCTCGATCCGCGCGGTGAACTCGCCTCGGTCAGAAAGGAATAGGGCCGCATCGATCTCGAACATGTAGGGCGCGATGCCCTGCACACCGACAACCAGATGTCCGTTAGTATCGGGTTCGGGGTCGAGGCGCACCCCGGCTTGAAGATCGAAGAACGGACCTATGGCGCGGCTGTAAAGCGCTTGCAGCTCCGCCTCCTCAAGCTCGCCGCCGAACCCGCCTTCACCTTCGGTCTTTAAAACGAAGCGATTGATATCCCCGCCAAAGAATGCCTGCGCATCCCACAAATAGCCATCATCACCGCCATTTGCAGGGATGCGCGCTTCAAGCCGCTCCACCATCACCATACCGGTGCGCATCCCACCGTTCTCGCGCGCGAGCTGGCTACGACTGGGTGCCATGGCATCGGACCCCCAGATCTCATCTGCAGCATGGCGGGGGCCGTCAAAGGCGCGAGGCGGAACCGCGCTTTCAGGCGCGGCCCGCGGTGCCGGATTATCAACCATGGAGCTATGTTGCCCATGATCCATGTTGGAATGATCCATCGAGGAGTGGCCCGTCGACGAATGGTCCCTCGTTTGCTTCCCGGCGTCGTCCCTTTCAATCGTAACGATCGAGGGTCGTTCGATTCTATTATGGTTGGAGGGTACGTCCTTCGCGGGGCACTGTTCTGGCGGCAGGTGGCCCATGGCGCAATGATCCGTTTCCGGTTGCGGATCGGCTCCATGCGCACCGTGATCCTGCGCGCTGATGGGGCCGGCCAGAAGCGCCGCGCTGGCTAGCATTAAGGTGCGCATCAGGACTGGCCGCTGTCCGGGAATGGGCGCACCGTCACAACCTGCATCATCCCTGCATGCATGTGATACAGCAGATGGCAGTGGAAGGCCCAGTCCCCCGGCTCGTTGGCGGTAAGGTCAAAAGTGGCAGTGCCGCCCGGCTGCACGATCATGGTGTGCTTCAACGGCTGGTGCATGTGGTCCGCCCCGTTCACCATTTCAAAGAAGTGGCCGTGAAGGTGGATCGGGTGCGCCATCATGGTCTGATTGACCAGCTTTACGCGAACCCGTTCATCATAGCCGAAGCGGATCGGATCGTCAGTGACAGAAGTGAACTTCTTCCCGTCGAACGACCACATGTACCGTTCCATGTTCCCGGTAAGGTGTATTTCCATCTCGCGGTCCACTTCGCGGTGGGGGTTCATGCGTTTGGCCTTAAGATCGGTGTAGCGAAGCACGCGATGGGGCACGTCGTCGAGACCAAGCCCGGGGAAGTCCATCCGGTCCATCGGCATGGGTGCGACCATGTCGATTCCGGGGCCGACCTTTACATCTTCAGGCAGCAGGGAGGTATCGCGCATATTGTGATCCATCGCGCTCATGTCGCTCATGTCATGCCCCATCGCGGCATGATCCATCATGCCCATATCGGTCATGGAAAGCGTGGGTATCTCGCGCAGCGCAGGTGCGGCGGCGATATGGCCGATGTGGCTGGTAAGGCTGGCCACGCCCATTCCGCTGCGATCCATCGCTTCTGCAACGATGGCGTGGCTGCCATCGGAAGGCGCGACGATCACGTCGTAGGTCTCGGCAACACCGATCTGGAATTCCTCGACCTCGACCTCGTCCACGTCCTGCCCATCAGCCTGTATGACTGTCATGGGCACGCCGGGAATACGAACGTTGAAAAACGTCATGGCGCTGCCGTTGATGACGCGCAGTCGCACCCGTTCGCCCGGCCGGAACTCGAGTTGAAGGTTGTCAGCTGGGCCGTGCCCGTTGATGAGGTAAGTATAGGTGGTCCCCGTGACATCGGAAATGTCGCGCGGGTTCATCCGCATCCGGCCCCACATCCGGCGCATCTCGCCCGACATTTCACCTTCGCTTGCCGTCTGCATCTGGCGCTGAAAATAATGCTCGCCCACTTTCAGCTTGCGCATGATTTCGTGCGGGTGGATCGGCGTGAACTCGCTTAGCAGGACCACGTAATCGCGATCATAGCGCGGGTCGGGGTCGGCGCTTTCGATGATGATCGGGCCGTAATGTCCCGCCTGTTCCTGAAGCCCGGAATGCGAATGCCACCAATAGGTGCCGTTCTGCCGTACCGGGAATTGACAGGTGAATGTCTCACCCGGCCTGATGCCGGGAAAGCTGACACCAGGCACACCATCGAACTGGAAGGGCAACAGCAGGCCGTGCCAGTGAACCGAGCTGTCTTCGGACAGATTATTGGTGACATGCAGGCGAATGTCCTGCCCTTCGCGCAATCGGATCAGTGGCCCCGGCACCGTGCCGTTGACGGCAAATACATGGCCGGATCGCGAGCCGCCGCCTGACCCGCGCGTGGTGAAATGGCCGTCGCCAATCGACAGCTTGATATCTTCGCCCGAAAGCTCGCCAAAGCCGTTCCTGGCGTGGGCGAGCGATCCCCCACGCGCCCACGCGGGCATCGGCAAGGTCGCTGCCGCAGCCAACGCGGCGGTGCTTGATATGAAGGTTCGGCGAGTAGGATAAAATGTCATGGAGTTTTTGAGCTTGTCCTGATCAGGCCTTGTCGATACTATACCCCCCCATGGTATGTAAAGCGGATTTGATGCAATGACCGGCACAGACAAGGTCAAGCGGCTGAACCGCATCGCGGGACAGGTGCGAGGCGTGGCGCAGATGATAGAGGACGATCGGTATTGCATGGACATCCTGCACCAGATCGCTGCGATTAAATCTGCCTTGGCGAAGGTCGAGAGCCAGGTCCTGAAGGATCATGCTGCGTGCTGCGTGGCAGACGCCATCGCCAGCGGTAACGAAACTGAACAGCGGCAGAAATTCGAGGAGCTTGTCGAACTGCTGGAACGCACGCGGAAATGAGGTTGGAAAGCCAGTGAAACAGCCCAATACAGCAAAACTCTATCGCATGGTCATGGAGCACCATGTTTGCCCATACGGTATCAAGTCCAAGTGGCTGCTGGAGCGGCGCGGCTATCAGGTCGAAGACCACTATCTTACCACCCGCGAAGAAACCGAAGCCTTCAAAGCGAAGCATGATGTGCGCACGACGCCGCAAACGTGGATCGGGGACGAGCGGATCGGCGGCTACACCGATCTCGCATCGCATTTCGGAAACCCTGTCGAGAATGAGGGCACGACCTATCAGCCGGTTGCCGCGCTTTTCGGCATGATGGCACTAATAGCGCTGGGAGCGGCGTGGGTGGCGACCGGTAAGCCGCTCTCGATCCTATCCGCCGAATGGTTCATCAGCTTTTCGATGTGCGGCCTCGCCTATCTCAAGCTGCGCGATGTCGAAAGTTTTTCGACCATGTTCCTGAATTACGACCTGCTTGCAAAACGCTGGGTGCCCTACGGCTATATTTACCCCTTCGCGGAGGGGCTGGCAGGCGTGCTGATGACGGCGCACGTGCTGGATTTGATCTCTATCCCTGTCGCGCTGATTATCGGCACGATTGGCGCGGTGAGTGTGGTCAAGGCGGTGTATGTAGACAAGCGCGAGATCAAATGCGCATGTGTTGGCGGTGACAGCAACGTGCCGCTGGGTTTCGTCTCCCTTACCGAAAATCTGTTCATGATTGGCATGGCTATCTGGATGCTGGTAAAGCCGATTATGGGATAGCCCACGCACCTTCACGTTCGGGCTGCTTCCCGACGGTGAGCCTCTCAAAACAAACAGAAACGGCCGTCGCAGCAAGGAGCTGCGACGGCCGTTGCTACAATTAGGGAGCGAAAGACTTACCCGCCAACGGCGGCAGCGACTTCTGCTGCGAAGTCACTTTCTTCCTTCTCGATGCCCTCGCCCAGCTGGAACCGGGCGTAATCGACCAGCTTGATCGAGCCGCCATTGTCCTTGCCGGTCTTGGCCACGACGTCGGCTACGCTCAGCTTGTTGTCCATCACGAACATCTGGCTGAGCAACGCGTTTTCCTTCGCGAACTTGGCGATGGCGCCGTCGACCATCTTTTCCTGCACGTTTTCGGGCTTGCCGCTTTCGGCCGCCTTTTCCTTGGCGATGGCGCGCTCACGCTCGATCACTTCGGCATCGAGCTCGTCTGCGTTAAGCGCCTGCGGGAACATCGAGGCGATGTGCATGGCCAGCTGTTTGCCCAGCGGTTCGAGCACATCTGCGCCCAGATCGCTTTCCAGGCCAACCAGCACGCCGATTTTGCCAAGACCATCGGCAGCCGCGTTGTGCACGTAAGGCACGACCGCGCCCTTATCGACGGATACGGCTTTGATCCGGCGGATCTGCTGATTTTCACCAATGGTGGCAACGTTATCGGTCAGCTTTTCGCCTACGGTGCCGCCGCCGGGATAGGCTGCGCCCTTCAGCGCTTCCACATCGTCCGAGCGCAGCGCGAGCGCAGTCAGCGTGGCGTTGCGTACAAAGCTCTGGAACTGATCGTTCTTGGCGACGAAATCGGTCTCGGAGTTCACCTCGACAGCGACGCCGTTCGTACCTTCAACGGCTACGCCGACCAGCCCTTCAGCGGCGGTGCGGCTGGACTTCTTCTGAGCAGTCGCAAGACCCTTGGCGCGAAGCGCGTCAACTGCGGCTTCGATGTCGCCGCCCGCTTCGGTAAGCGCCTTCTTGGCGTCCATCATGCCTGCACCGGTCTTTTCGCGCAGTTTCTTCACATCGGCGACGGAGAAATCGGCCATGAGAGTTTCCTTTTTATACGATTGAGGGCGCCGGGCCCGTTAACAGGAGGTGCCCGGCGCGCTAGTCTGATATTGTGACGCGCAGTTGACGCGTCGGGATCGCGATCGCGAAACTTATGCGGTTTCAGCGGGCGCTTCTGCCGGTACTTCGGCAGCGGCCTCGACGGCAGCTTCGGGTGCCGCCTGCATGACCGGAGCTTCAACCGGGGGTTCGGCCATCGCGCCAACATCCATGCCCGAATCGTGTGCCGCGCCGCCCTTGCCCGCGCGCGCTGCGTCGCAGATTGCCTGGCAATACAAACGCACCGCACGCGCAGCATCGTCGTTGCCCGGAACCGGGAAAGCGATGTTGCTGGGATCGACATTGGTGTCGAGCACGCCGATTACCGGAATGCCGAGCACGGCTGCTTCCTTGATCGCGAGGTCTTCCTTGTTGGCGTCGATCACGAACATCACGTCGGGAACGCCGCCCATATCGCGGATGCCGCCAAGCGAAAGCTCCAGTTTGTCACGCTCACGCGTCAACTGTAGAACTTCCTTCTTGGTTAGACCGCTGGTTTCGCCCGAAAGCTGTTCTTCGAGAGTCTTCAGACGCCGGATAGAACCGCTGATCGTCTTCCAGTTGGTGAGCATCCCGCCCAGCCAGCGGTGGTTGACGAAATGCTGGCCAGACTGGCGCGCAGCCTCTGCAATCGGCTCTTGCGCCTGACGCTTGGTCCCGACGAACAGCACCTTGCCACCGGCGCGGGTGGTCTGTTCAACGAAATCAAGCGCACGCGCGAACAGCGGCACGGTCTGCGACAGGTCGATGATGTGAACACCGTTGCGCGCGCCGAAGATGTACGGCTTCATACGCGGGTTCCAGCGGTGGGTCTGGTGGCCGAAGTGTGCGCCGGCCTCAATCAATTGCTGCATCGTGACGGTAGTGGCCGCCATAGGTATTTCCTTTCCGGTTGATCCTCTGAAAAGCTGGAACTTTTACGGTTAACCCGCATTAAGCACCGGTATGAATCGCTTCTCATGTGAATTTCGTAATCGCCCGCGCACGCCAAGTGGCATCGCATACGGCTACGATGGAAGGCCTGATAATCGCACTTGCGCGGGAAATCCACCCCAAAAAGGGGCGATCACCTTCAAAATGGATTTGATGTTGACATAATGGAACGAAAACGGAACAAGGGCTTTGGAACAAACGCCGAACAGGTGTTTCGGACGTTCCACACTGACGGAAGAGGATACGGTCTATGGTTCAATTGATTTTCGCAGGCTTGCTCGTCCTCGTCGCTGTGGCGAGCGTTTTGACCCTGATCGATTGCTGCATTCGTGGCCGGTTCGTCTTTGAGCGGATTGAGCGCCAGCAATTGTTGCTGGATGCAGGGTTCATGCCGGTGGCGGATGCCGCGCACTTGCGCCAGCGAGTGCGTTTCGAAGTGCTTGCCGCTGGCGCTGCTATGAGCGGAAGGCTGTCTGAGCATCGGTATCTTGCCCGATCTCGTTACCCTGCTCCTCAGGCCCTTGCCCAGCTACCGCGTCAAGGCGCGTCTGCAAACGGCGTCGCTTGACCTTGCCGTACTTCATCAGGGCATAAGGCATGAGAGCCAGGTAGGCTGCGCTGACGAAGGTTAGCGTCCACCATGGCTCCAGCATTAGTGCTGCGAATGCGATGCCGCCAATCGCGAGCAACCCTAACCGAATATCGCGACGCGGACGGATTGCAGCCCAGCTCAACGTTGCCATGTTTGAGATGAGGAGCACAGCGATAACGGATACCCAGATCGTCATAAACACAGGGTCTCGTAAGATTGCGAGCTGCGTTTCCTGCCACAGGTAGAATGGTGCAAATGCCAGCCCTGCCCCAACTGGTGCAGGAACGCCCGTCAGGAATCCCGCTGACTTGTGCGGTTGATCGTCAGTATCGATTTGAGCGTTGAACCGCGCCAGACGCAGCGCGCAGCATATTGCAAAGGCAAGGCAGGCGAACCATCCGAACCGTTCCAGCCCGCTTAACGACCACAAGAACAGGATGATCGCAGGCGCCATCCCGAAGGATAGTGAGTTGGCCAGACTGTCCAGCTCGGCGCCGAAGCGTGATTGCGCATTGAGCAGCCGCGCAATGCGACCGTCGACGCCGTCCAGCACCGCCGCCAAAACCACGGCAAGAATGGCGTAAGACCAATTGCCGTCAATAGCGAAGCGGATGCCGGTCAATCCCGAACACAGCGCCGCCGCCGTGATTGCGTTGGGCAGCATCGCACGCAAAGTCAGCGCGCGTGGCTCACCTTGCAACAGACCGTCATCATCCTCTGCGGCCTTTGGCCCCAACCGGGCTGGACCCGGCGCCCTTTGCCGTGGCGATGAGGGAAGATTCAATTTGCGCCTTCCATCTTGATGCGCGTCATTGCGAGACCCCTTCGATCAGACCCTGTGTGCCAAATTCGGCCAGCACCGTCTCACCCGCGATCATTTTTTGCCCCAGCAAGACTTTGGAATCGGTCCCGGCAGGCAGGTACACATCCACTCGGCTGCCGAACCGGATGAGCCCGACGCGCTGCCCCTTGGCAACGGTATCGCCCGGCTTCACGAAGGGAACAATCCGGCGCGCTACCAGCCCGGCAATCTGGGTGAAGCCGATAGCCACACCATCCCCGCGCTCGATCAGGATATGCTGGCGCTCGTTCTCTTCGCTTGCCTTGTCGAGATCGGCGTTCATGAATTTGCCAGGCATATAGACCAGCCGGCGTACTGTGCCCGCAATCGGAGCGCGGTTAATGTGCACATCGAACACACTCATGAAAATGGAGATGCGCGTTACCGGGCCCGGCGGCAACCCGCGCGTGCCCGAACCGTCTTCTATCTGCAATTCCAGCGGCGGTTCGACCATGCTTATCAACGACACGATCCCGTCTGCCGGCGCAATAATCGAATTTTCCGCCTGCGGCACGACGCGTTCAGGATCGCGGAAAAATGCGAACACCCCGCCAGACAAGGCCAACAGCGGCCAACCGATGATCTCCCAGTCGAGGATCAGCAGGAACGCCAGACTGATCGCAACGGCGATCGCTCCGTATTTGCGACCTTCGGGGTGGATCGGCGGCCAGCTCCAGCCAGCTTCGCCGCGTCCTTGATTATCGAGAATTTCACCTGCCATGCCATGCCACTTAGGCACCCCACGCTCGCGCCGCAAGAATTGTATCAAGAACAGACAGTAAAAACGCAGCGCCACGCCGACAATAGTCGCGCGCTTATCGGGCGAACGATCTGCCAGACAATGCGCCGCCAACCCGGCAGAAAGGTCGCGTCGGTGCGCTTCAGCCGGCTTTGCGGACGAACACCGTTCCCGCCGAATATCCGGCGCCAAAGCTGCAAATCAGTCCGGTGTCGCCCACTTCGAGATCATCGCTGTGGAGGTGAAAGGCAATGATCGAACCGGCGCTCGACGTGTTTCCATAGGTATCGAGCACGGTCGGACTTTCATCCTCGTCCGCCTCATGCCCCAACACGCGCTGAGCGATCAGGCGGTTCATGCCCGCATTCGCCTGATGCAGCCACAGGCGCCGCAAAGCGGTGGGATCGAGCCCAAGCCGCGCTGCCTCTTCGAGAATCATGGCCGATACCATCGGCACCACTTCCTTGAAGACCTTGCGCCCCTCTTGCACGAACAGCTTATCAGCTTCATTGGCGCTGCCTCGCTCCGCGCGGTTCAGAAAGCCGAAATTGTTGCGGATATTGTTAGAAAATACCGTCTTCAGCTTTGTGCCCACAATGTCCCAATGCGCCGCCGGGGCGATACCGGAATCCTCAACCAGAACGGCGGTGGCGACATCGCCAAAAATGAAATGGCTGTCGCGGTCGCGCCAGTTGAGGTGGCCTGACGTGATCTCCGGATTGACCACCAGCACCGATTTCGCATTGCCCGACCGGATATAGTCTGCTGCCGTCTGGATACCGAACGTCGCCGATGAGCACGCAACATTCATGTCGAAGCCAAAGCCTTCGATACCAAGCTCGTTCTGGATTTCTATTGCCATCGCAGGATAGGCACGCTGCATGTTGGAGGCCGCACACAGCACGGCATCCACATCAGCGGGAAGTCGCCCCGCCCGCTCCATCGCCTGCTTCGCCGCAGTCACACCGATTTCAGCCATGATCGAGGGTTCATCGTTGGACCGTTTTTCTATCTGCGGGCTCATCGTTTCAGGATCGAGGATCGGCTCCTTGCTGATGACATGGCGCGACTTAATGCCGCTCGCCTTTTCGATGAATTCGACGGAGGAATGCGCTAGTGCCTCAATCTGACCAGCGGCGATTTCATCAACATGGGCGGCGTTGTGCCGGTCGACAAAGGCGTTGAAACTGGCGACGAGTTCCTCGTTCGTGATCGTTTGCGCGGGGGTAAATAGTCCCGTCGCCGAAATCACTGGATGTCCGGTGAGGCTTGTGTTGGATGGTGAGTCTTGCATGGCCTGCACGAATACGGAGTGACAATCGTCGTCGCAAGTCTGCAAAGCGCAACCTGTGCCGCGCTCATGACAATGTCAGATCGATATCGGACGCCCGTTCGATAGGATCGAACATCGGCGAACCACCGTAAAAACAACCGCGGGAGGGTAGTGGTGGCAGGGCTAGAATCGAACCATCAAAATAACGATTTGATATCAATGCTGTTCTGGGAGTCGGCAAAAAGTCGCCCCCACACTCTCCCCCACATTTTCGTAAATCTAACCGCCGTTCGGTTCTTCATTTGGGGGGGAGCTTAGAAAAAAGCGGTCTGCAGACCGTCCAGCTGATGCATTCCTCGAGCCAGCAAGCTGATGGCGACTCACGCATCACCGGGGCGGCCCTGAGGGACTGATGAGCTCTGTCCCTCGGCTCAGCCTGCCTAACACTTTATCAGCGTCCGGCCAATGCTCGTCGGCTATCGACCCAGAATGCGTCGTTCACTAATTGGGTTTTGGACGGCAGCTGCCACCGGAACCAGCCACTCGCGCGGCGCAAAGCCGACCAACAGGTATGCGCCCTAATTCCGAACCTTGAACGCTGTAGCCGATATTCCTGAAAACGGCCGTTCGCTCAGCCGGCAAAGCAATCAACTTGTAAGCGCGACCATCCGGGACCTGTGACATCTAGACTTTGATGCTTGCATCAGACGTGCCTTGCCCGGGAGCAACATGAGCGGACTTGCGACATAACAACAAGCGTGGTTTCTTAGTGCATGGCGGACAGCGAAAAAGACGAGACGTACGACCGAACAGCGCTTGAGGCTTCGATCACCTCGGGCGAGTTCGAAGCGTTCGTCCAACGGGCGCAAGGCGCGCTCAACGCCATCGAATGGAAGAAATTCGCCACGATGATCGCCGATGCCCACAATCGCGTAGAAATTGATCTGGCAGAACTGCTCGGAAATCCGGAAATTGGTTCGCTTCGATACCCTATGCAGACGTTGCTGTCAGAGGTCGTCCCCCAGCTTGATATTGAGCTTGGCCCACTCCTAAGACTGGTCGCAGCGGCGACAGCTCGCTCCCGCGGGACGGGCACGCCCTATTTCATTATGAACGCTCTCTCGGAATGGAGCGATCGGGATGAAAGCCGGGTGGACAGCGCGCTGGCCGCGATCCGCGACGGCACTGCGCCGACCGATTTGCTGATACCGACGCTCGCGGCGGGTCTGCGTGTAGCACAGACGCGCTATGTTGGCCTTTTGTCGGCAATGCTTGTTGACCCATCCGATGTCGAAGCGAATGCGGCGGCCTTCGCACTGGGTAATATGGAGTCGTCGAACCCGGCAAACGGCGCCGCTGCGATCGGCGCACTCCGCGATGCGCTCGACACGGCTGGCGAGGAAAGATCAGGCGCGAATTTTGGGGCGCTCCTCACCCTGAGTGCAACGATCGGCGATAGCGCGACCGCGCTGATGTCCGTCAGAGGTCAAGTCGGCAAATCGACCCGCGGCGTCCGGCTGGCCGCGGCGAACGCATTGTTCCTCAATAAGGTCGCTGCGACCGACCCCGATCTGGTCGACGCACTTTGCGCGGTGCTGCGCGAGACACCCGCCGGCGAAGCCGAGACGATCGATGCAATCGATCACGCGCTCTACGGGATGATCGATGGCGCGCGCGCCCAAGCGGCTTTCGCGCTTTTGAAAGATCTGCTTCGCGCTGGCGTGGCCGCCCTGACGGATATTGAATCGACCGCGCACAAGTTGCGGAGCGAGTCACCGCTCGGGCTCGAACTAATAGCAGCGGAATGGCTCGCCGACGGGAATTTCGAGCTAACCGAAGCGGTGGCGGATCTGATGACGACAGGACTGGACGACCCGTTGACGCTAAGCTTGGATTTCTCCGGCTTCGCACTGACCAAAGAGCAATCCGCGTCGATTGCGCGCCGCGTGGTCGCAAGTCTCATTCTTCATCCGGTCGCGGCAATTGCGATCCTGCTGAGCCTGGCCAAGACGGGGCCTGCGTCCGCAATGCGCACGATCGAGCAGATCATTCTCGATCCCTTGCTGATTAGCTACTGGGACGGCCCGCGAAAGTATCTCGAGGAACGCTCGCCGAGTGAGCCGACGGCGATCAATGAAATGATCAAACGCCTTCTCGATCATTTGCGCGACTACATCGCCGGGGTTGAAGCCGCAGGATTCATCGAGGAGATGCGGCCATCGGAACGGCACCGCTTCATTGCTGCCGTTCAGCGCCAGGAAGAACAGCGCGCGGTTACCGACGGTGCGCGCAAGGGAAGCTTGGTCGGCCTCTTTCCGGTGTCGGTCCTGCTCTACGGTGACAGCGCCGTCAGCGAAGTGTTCAGCGGCGACGGTACTTCCGCGCGCAGCGAATTCCGTATGGGAACCGTAGAATATTCGCAGGAAATCCCGCGGCTCGATCGGATCGATCCTGTGGGCCTCTGGCTCCAGCGCACGATGTTCTCGATGGGCAAGCCGCGGCATGAACCCGATTGTCCGCGAGTTTTTCCGAGGCCTTAAGGAACGCGACGAACTCGACGTCATCCTTCCCGAAATGCTCACTGCAATGGGCTTCGAAGTGCTTTCGCGACCGATGGTGGGCACGCGACAATACGGCGCCGATATCGCGGCGGTCGGGGACGATACCGATGGGGTCCGCAAGCTGTTCCTGTTCTCCGTCAAGCGCGGCGATCTCAACCGGACCGAGTGGAACGGTGCTTCGGACCAAGCGCTGCGCCCGTCGCTCGACGAGATCAAGGACGCCTATCTGAACGGTGTCGCGCCCGAGCTGAGGGGCTGCCGGTCGTTATCGTGATCGCGATCGGCGGGGTGATCCTCGAAAACGTCCAGCCGCTCGTGAACGGCTTCATGCGCAAGGAAAAGACACCGACCATCGCATATCGCGTCTGGAGCGGGGACACGCTGACCGGCAAGGTCATGGACGGCGCGTTACGCGAAGAGGTCTTTCCCGCCGAGTTGCGTCACCTTCTTCGCAAGGCTTCCGCGATGGTGGAAGAGCCCGACGTCGCCATGAACTATTTTGGACAGCTGGTGCGCAGGGTCGCTGCGGATATGGCGCAAGAACCGACGGCGCGGGTCCGTATTCTCTACCTTGCGCTCTGGATCCTTTTCGTGTGGGGGCGCGAAGCCAACAATCTTGAAGCGCCTTATCGTGCCAGCGAACTCGTCGTACTCACCGGCTGGGAGCTGCTTTGGCAAGAGATCGAAGCCGATACCGGCCGGCGCCTGGAGGCGAGCCATTCGTTTTTCGAGCTGGTCCAGCTGCATCTGCACGTCTGGGAATCGCTGTACGGGAAAAAGGTGCTGCCGCATGCCGCGTCAGTGCACGCCTTGAGCTTTGCGTCCGGCGGATCCGAGACGATCGACATCAATCTCGCCTTATTTGAAACTGCCGGTCGCATCGCGATGGGCGGGCTGTGGAAATTGTGGACGGCGGCACCTTCGGGCGACGCGCCGCGCCTGCTCGGATCCCCAACGCGGGAGGTCGAGGCGATCGCGATACAATTCGCTGAAATGCCGTTCGCCAACCCGGCGATGTTCGTGCCCGAACCGACGACCAGACATCGACTTGTCGCTCAGCCTGCTGTTCCTAGGTCGCTGTTCCATCAACGCGAGCGCTCGCCACGAGTGGGTTCAGCAGACTGCCGGCGCGACGATGCTCGCGTACAGCATCACCTTCGCTATCCGGCCTCCGACGGTCAGCTGACCACTTGATCCGCACATCCCGGCGCGCACCCCGGAATATCGCGAAGTGGCGACCAAGGCAGTATCCTGTATCCGCTGCTCGCGATGGTCGCCCGGATGCGCGACCATGATACCGAGGCCCTTAGCGCGTTCGACACACAGTTTCTGGCTCACTGCAATCTTCAGCCTGGGTGCCTGACAGCCGGACCGAGGGCAAGATTTGGCACGGCGACGGTCTCAGGGCGTCTCGCTTGGCGGCTTGAGCATTGGGGATGATGGCGAGGCCTTGATTGGCAAGCTCCGGGCCGAATGCTCCGCCAACGTCGATTTCGCGGTTTTGTCGGCAATCAAGCTGAACCATTGCCGGTTCTCCTACTGCGTGCAGGCATTACCGGCTACCACCGCCGCCGCAAATTTGGTTGCCGTTGATGATGATCTGCGCGACGAACCCGAGCGTTATGTCTGGAAGTCACGTCGGGCCGGTATGGCAAGGCGCGCTATCGCGCCATCCTTCTCGGGACGGCCTCGCGCCTCGACCCTGCCGTCGACACAGCAACTGGTCCTATCGTTAGCGCCGTAAGAGTTGTCGTCCCGTTGCCATCACGCAAGTGCGACCGGTTCAGAACCGGTGCAGTTCGTTATTTTAACAGATCGCCTACATGCAGGATCAGGGGATCGGCTGATGCGGGTGGCGCACCCGGCTCCCGCTGGCCGCTTTCTAGCGCGCATTCCACATTCTCGACATCGAACGTACCTTTCAGGCCCAGAACGATGCGATGTTCGTTCTGCCATGCCCAGCCCTCCGGCTTGATGAAGGCGACACGTTCGGGGAGCGCCCAATCGACGCCGGGTGCCGCGGCCAAGCTGCGATAATCGACCGTTCGGCTGTAGACGCGGCGGTCGAGGCGAACCGCACCCGCACGGACGAAGCGATCCGCCCGCACAGTCGTACGGATCACGGACTTCGACGCCGATCGGCTCTTGAATTTGGCAGCGAGATGCTCGGATCGTTCGAGGCTCAGACAATAGACGAAGAAATCATTTTCCTTGGCCGAAGCGCGGAAACGCCAGCCCTCCGGCAACGCGACGACTTCCCCGTTCTCCTTCGGAGCTCCAACCGGTCTCGGGCGCGTGGAGCAACATGCGTCGTCGGGGTCGCCGTGCCCCTGCTCATCCTCGAACGCCCGGAAATAAGCGAGCGGACGCAAGTAGACTTCGCCCTTGTCGATAAAGGCGCGTGCATAGGCTTCTTCGCCGAAATATCGGAACAGCGGGGTTCGCATGGTGGCTAGCCGGACAGCTTGACGAACCGCGGCGCCAACCCCGCAACCAGTTGCTCCCAAGCCCTCGCAACTTGAACGGTTAAGGACCGGCAGGCGAGGCCCACCACGCATGCCACTTTGCCACGATTGCTGGTACGCCCACTTCCGCTGGACGTCGCGACAGCACCGCCAAACACCTGGCGCCCAATAGATGTCGCCGAAATCCTCATCATTGAGCCGATAGTCCTTCCACTGCAACGGAATGCCGCTTCGTCGTCGCTGTCACCATGTCGCCGTCCCCGATCTACTTAGTTGCGGCCACGGATCGCGATCGCATCTTCAATCCACTTCTCGATGCCATTGGATATCGAGGCGTAGACAGCCTTGCTGTCATTTCCGGTCGGAGTAATCAGTTGAACAACATCAGATAGCTTCTTGCCGGAGTTGAAGGTGATCCCCTCGAAGGGATTGGCCCCCGCAACCGATGCTTGGCTGTTGCGATCGAGCAGCTTGTTTATGCGGATGCCGACAACACCCCTCTTGTCGTTCCAGGCCTTGACGATCTCGTGCTGGACCCACGGCCGGCTCGCCGTTTGGGAACCAACCAGTACGACGACACAACTCTTGCCGTGCATGTTGTCGGCAATCCATTGCTCAATGGACGCCTTACCCTTTCGCTTGACCTCCTCCCAAGCGTTCGGAGTGCACAACGATTGCCCCTCGAGAGCCCCCATATTCCTGACCTGCTGTGTACGCCAGAAATCGTTGTCAAAATGGAAGCTGAAGAAGACACGACGAGCCACGTAATTCCCCTAATATTTAGCTGCTTAATCTGGCACGGAGGGCGGAGATTGCAAGCGAAACGACTTCGATTTGGTTCAATTCAAACGAATCAAGGCCGACTTACGAATATCACCGCATTTGCGGCCCGCTTTTCATCCGCTTCGTCGCCCGTCATCCGCAATATGCCGAAAGTGCCTGCAACGAAGCTATGGATCACCAGGGCCTTGGGCGGACCGCATTGCCCTCGCCGGGATCGAGAGCGCTGGTCTCGATCCCCTGGTACTTGGCAGGTCTCGCTAGATGCAGAAGCGCGAGAAGCTGCAAAGATAGTGGCCACGAATGTCGGGTATCGGCGCAATCTGACGTTCAATGCTGAGTTCTGGGAAGACGGCGTTGTCCCAATAGCCGCCTATCCCCGAGATTTCCGGATAGGGCGCCACAGACTGCCAACGGTAGCGAGCGTCGACACACTGATCTTGACTGCTGCACCAGCGGCCTATGCGTGATCGAGCCACTCACTTTGTAGACTGCGGGCCTTAAGTCACAAAAATTCCGAGATCCGCTTCCTTAAACCTCGAAAATTCCGTGTTTTGCGGCAAGGAGGATACCCTAAAGCCGGAGTTTTCAGGTGCCAGCCTGTCAGAGGTGTTCGGGTCACCCGGGGGAGTTCAAAGCCAGTGACCGAAGGAACAGCGACGGGGCACCTGCGCAAGTTCGGTTCGCTCCTCTAATTGTCCAGTCCTATCGTGTTGATCAGCAAGGCAAGCTCTCGCTCAACGGCGATGGCTCGCAGCACCGCCGTTTGATCAAGCCGCCGGGCCAACCCTGCGCCGTCCATCGGCTTGGAGTAGTCCGGCCAGCGTTGCCGCAACGCGGCCTCTGCCAAGGCGGTCGTCTGCGGGCGCTGGGCAGCACAGGCTTCGAGGTGCCGAAGTAGCATCGCTTCGTGGCAAGGATCTTGCCAGATGAGAGACAGCCCAGCGCGGGCGGCAACACCGGCGACCTGCGCATCGCGCGCGGGTGCCTGCCCCCATTTGTCGTGGTCGAGCATGACGAATTTCGCCGCATAGTCTGTCTGCTTGCGCCTCCCCTGCGATAGCCGCTTCACCGCAAGCTCAACAATCGCGAGGGGATCGCCGCCACCTGGCTGCAGAACCAATGGGTCGAGATGCACTGCCAGCCCGGCCTGCTCGGCGAGACGGCCAAGGAACGCGACATAGCCGCGCTCGCTCTCGCCTTCGCATCCGATGAAAATCGGAACGCGCTGCGGCCGGAAGGGACGACGACGGCTCATCCGATATGCGGGACCGCGCCATAGGCGCCGGACAGGTATTTGCTGTAGAGATTATCCCCGCGCCGAACCGCCTTGATGTCCATGAGGCTGTAGATCGACGTGCGGCCCTCATTGTCCTTTTCGGCGAAGACGACTTCTTCCTTGGCCAGATCATCGAGCAACGATGCCGAGTGGCAGGTGATCCAGAGCTGCGCGTTGTGCGGGTTGCGCGCTTCAGAGTCGTAGAACCAGCCAAGTATCTCGGGCAGCACGAGCGGGTGGATCATGAGATCAAACTCGTCGATTATGGCGATCCCGCCACGAGCAAGGGTAAGCGAAAGCAGAGGGAAAATGCGGATGAAGGCCCGCGTCCCGCTGCTTTCGAGCTGCCAGGGCATTTCGAGATCGAGCCCCTCGTGCTTGAACATTGGGAAGGGTCCATTCGGACCATGCTCGATGCGCATGGCCTCGACCCCGATGTCGATGCGGCGAAGATCGGCGTTGAGGGTATCGACGAGATTGCTGTCCGAGGCGAGGAAATTGACCACGGCCTGATCATTGGGCGCGCCGTCCCATCCCAGATTGGCGATCACGTGGGACAACTGCTCGACGAATAGTGCCGCCGTCGGATGCTGAAACATCGCGAAGGAAGAAATGACCGAAACATTCGGCTGCAACGTATTGAGAAGATGGCGGTAACCTGTGATCGGAAAGCTGGCACTGCCTTTGACATCGCCTTGCGCATCCCGCTCAAAGACGCGCTGCCACTTGCCCTTCCCGTCCGGACGCTGGCGCAGCGCCTCACTGGTAACTCGGGCAGCGACACCGTCCTTGACCTCGATTTCGAGCTCGTAGCGCAGCAGGCCGTAAGCCGGAGCCTCACCGGCTTCGATCCGCTTCACCATGTTGGGGGCGAAGTCCATGATGCCGCCGAGTTCGACGGCAAGCCGGATCGGACGAGACATGGATGCCGTATCATTGAAACGCTCAAGGCCAGCGAACCCCGGCACGGTTCGCTGGACACTGTCCTTCGCAAAACTGAAAAGGAAATTCAGCGCCTTGAGGATCGTGGTCTTGCCCGATGCGTTGGCACCATAGATAGCGACGACCTTGGGTGCGCGGTAAGGCGAGCCCTCAAACAGCGGCGCGAAGCGCTCCTCTTCTGCCGGAACATTGGGCGGGATCGCGAGATCGAGCACCTGCGCATCGCGGACAGAGTAGAAATTCTCAAGTTCGAGGCGATAGAGCATGGCCGTCTCCGTTCTCCCTGAGAATATGATTTTGACGACAAAATGTCAATGTCTGCACTTCAGCATCAGAACGAATGCCGATCCAGCATTGCGCCAGGGTTCGTCGGCACCGACGCGCCGTCCGGCTTCGCGGCATCGCCGGGCGCTAAGCGCCCGGCTGCCCTTCCCTAGCCTCATCGTCGAGCGGCGTCCGCAAAACAATCCGGCCATTGATCGGCACGACCTCGAGCTGGAGCGACAGGCCCTTGTGGTCGCGGTGGAACCACGCGGCTCCGACCTTGGTCCAGAAGGCTTTGTCGCCGCGATTGCTGACATGCCAAGCGATGAAATCTGGAGCCTTGGGCTCAGGCGCGGTGGCAGGTACGGATGCTTGGGTAGTGCGGGCCATGGAATGTTCCTTTCGTGTTGGTGGCTCGTTGCACCAAACAGAAAGGCCGCGCGGCAAAGGGCGGGGGTCATGTCCAACACGGGTGACCCCGGCGCCCGGGAACCGGCGCGGGCCGGACATTGACCCTCGCCCGCGTGCGGCCAGTGCGGGTGCTCAAAACGAAGCCGCCACACCGAAATGTCGGGCACCGCCACTTCTCCGCCCTGCCGCCAGCCTCGCCCCGTAATGCAAAATCCGATACATTGTGGTGCCTGTGCGCCAAGGAGATTGGCCATGGCTCGTCCCGTCCAGCGCAAGGAACTTCGGCTTTCGATGCGGCTTGCAGATGCCGACATTTCGACCATCGAGGGGGCGGCGAGCCTGCGCGGGCGCTCGCGCACGGAATTCATCCGCGATGCAGCGGTTCGGATGGCCGAGGAAGTGATCATGGAGAACACGGTCATTCGCATGTCGCCCGAAAGCTTCGCGGCCTTCGTCGACATGCTGGACAGCCCGGCGAGACCCGTGCCGGAAGTGGTCGCGCTGCTAAAGCGGCTCGCGCCCTGGGAAACCAAGGCTGCTGCCGAATAGCCCGGCGCAATCTCGGGGCTTCAGAACAGGGACAGCTGCGCGTCCTCGCCTGCAACGAACATGACGGGCGGACCGATCATCACAAGTTCCCGTCCAGCGTGACGCACGATGATGCCGTCGTAAAACCCCGCCTGATCACCGCGCGCACGATCGCCATCCCGGCACCGATCATGATAGCTGCGGGCGGTGCCGCCATAGAAGGAAGGATGCACGAGCCGGTAGGCCTCTGCTCCCGCAGGACCTGTGCCAACACAGACCCAAAGCTCTCCGCCATATCGGAATGGCTTGCGGATGGGCTGACCCATGCCGATGCGGTCGGCGCTGTAGCTGGCGCGAATATCGCCTTCGCCGATTTGCTTCTCGCTGGCGTGGCACCACGCGCCGAAAGCAAGGCGCGACGGTTCCACCGTGTGGGAGCGGGCAGCCATATCAATACTCGCTCGCCAACATGATGGTCAGCACCCGCCGGGTCACGGCGGGATCGGCAGGGTCCTCGCTGCCGAACCGCAACGCGCGGTCATAGGCATCGATCTTCCAGAACACGGTCACCGCAACATCAACAGGCCGCGAGGCCGACCAGACACCGTCCACCCCCTGATAGATCGCGCCGAAGTCGCGCTCGCCAAAAGGATCATTGTCGGGCGTGAAGGCATCAAAGGTCTCGACCAGCTCGCGCAGCCGCGACTGATCGACCTCGGGCAAGGCCCGAATGCCCTCGGTCGCCACCACCACACAGGCAATCCCCATCGCGCGGCGCGCCAGATCATTGAGCCGCGCAATCCGCTCGGCCCGCGTCAATACCGCGCCGCTCATGACGGAAGGCTCCCGCCACACTCGCACAGGCGGACCAGCTCACCGAAATCCTCGCGCTCGCCAAGTTCGTCCGCCAGCTGCTGCACCGCGACCAGCGGCAAACCATTTTTATGCGCCAGCATGCGTAGCCAGTCTTCCCGGCACTCGGCCCCGCACGCGCGGTAATTCAAGATCAGATCACCCATGGTCCAAACTCCATCCGGCAATGCCGCATCCGTCACGCGGCATGCGGCTCTGCCTTCCGGCGAGGATGGGAGGGGGAGGGAAAACCCTAATCGATGCCCTGGCGCGGGCCAGCGGGCACAGCCCGCAACACGGGGGTGATGATTGGGGTTTGGGAACGAGAGGGCAAAGCCCTTGGCGTTCCCCTCAAGGGATCGATCACGATCCCAACAACAATGGCGCCCTTGTACGGCGCGAAGCCGCCGGACGCCCTGCGCGCGGGCCAAGTGGGCCAGCGGGCGTCCGGCAATGAGAGAGGCAAGGGCGCCTGCGGGTTAGCTCAAAAACGCGGCGCCCTCAGGAGCATGGCCACAGGGCATGCGGGACAGAGCATGTCCTCCAGAAACTCCCGCTCCGCTTGCAACCGCTCCTGATCGTCACCCGGGTGGGCCGGGACCACAGGCCCGGTTCGCGCCAGCGGATAGAGCAGGTTGCCCGGCAGGGTAGCCCACCTGCGTCTAGTCTGCTTGTCGTTGCAGGATCGTTCAGCGGACACTTTGCGGGATCAGAGATCAGACCCCCCTGCCCTCCGCAAATCCGGCTTGCCCGCTCTCTCATTAAGATGGTACGCTTTAATTTCTCACACAGGGGCCTCATTCGTCACAAATGACCAACACTCTCATCGGATATGCCCGCTGCTCGACCGACAAGCAGGACCTCACCGCCCAGCGCCAGACGCTGATCGAGCTCGGCGTCCCCGAGGACCGCATCTACACCGACCACGGCCTGACCGGCCGCAACCGCGATCGCCCCGGTCTCGCCCAAGCGCTGGCAGCGGTCCGCTCCGGCGAAACGCTGGTCGTGCCGAAACTGGATCGTCTCGCGCGGTCGGTGCCCGACGCCCGCGCGATCGCCGATGAGCTGGAGAAGCGCGGCGTGAGCCTCGCGCTCGGCAAGCAGGTCTACGATCCCAATGATCCGATGGGCCGGATGTTCTTCAACATCCTCGCCACCTTCGCCGAATTCGAGAGCGACCTCATCCGGCTGCGCACCCGCGAGGGGATGAAGATCGCCCGCGACAAGGGCAAGCTTCGCGGCAAGCCGCCCAAACTCTCCGACCTCCAGCAGCGCAAGCTGCTCAAGATGCACGCGACGGGCGAATATTCGATCAGCGACCTCGGCAAGTTGTTCAAGGTATCGCGTCCCACCGTGTATCGGACGATCCGGCGGGGTGAAGCGGCGGAAGTGAGCGATACCGCTAGGAAATGAACCCAAACCGCTCACGGTGCCAGGGAAGCTGACGTCGATGCGCGTCATCGAGCGGGAGCGGCCGGGCTCGTTCGGGTGCGAGAAGACCGAGAGCTGCTTCGCTCAGGGTCGGCTTAATAAGCGCGCGGCCCTGATCATCGAAACTCACGAGACCTCGGTCAAACGCTGCATCCCAGTGCGCGGCTAGCAGCAGTCCGTTGTAGACATCCAGTCGCTCTTCGTCGCTGCGGCACTCCGCCCATGCAACAATGTGACTGGCTCGCAGCAGCGCCTCATCACGAATGCCCGTCAGCGGGCAGCACCCGCCCCAATAGTCCAGCAATGCTCGGCGGAAATAGCCCTGCCCTATCCGTTCCTTGACGATCCGATCGACCTCGGTGTTCCCCAGACCGGCAACCTCGGCTTCGTATTGAGCGAGCGGGAATGTGGGCAGACTGCGCGCCAGCTGAAAAGCCCGGGACAAGGCTGACCGAAGCTCTGCTTGAGTTTCGAAGGCAAATGCGCCCTTGAAGTGCGCGGGGGGCGAGACCGCCGCATCGCGCAGTTCAACGGCCAGTTTGGCAGCGACGCCTGCGTGTTCGACAGCCAGAAACCAAGGTGATCCGTCCGGGTTAACACCGCTGGCCAGCGCGACCTCTCCCGGCACGCCCTCATCGGATTTGAACCAGAGCCACCCGTCGGCGATGCCGTTGGCCTTGCGGAAGCCATGGTTATAGGCTGCCTGATCAAGCTCTACCCGGAAAATCGGGTGAACTGATGTTTTACGCTGGGAAAGGCGATCGAGCATGCAATTCCGGAACTACGATCAATTGCTCAAACAAAAAAGACCCGCCCATTGTGCATATACTCGCGGACAGAGGCCGAGCGGGTTCGATTGCCGTGAAATATCAGTTTGCCGGCGGGTCGTCCACTAGCAGCCGGAGCTTAATCAAGCAGCCCGCGTAAGATCGGGCTTCGTCATCTCTACTTCTTGCCGGGACAATACAGCGAGTTCCTTGATCGCATCGGCATCACGTTCACCCTTGATCCGGGCCTCCACGATCCGCTGGATCATTTCGTGAGCCTTTTCCCGAAGCTCCCGTCGGCGGGCCAGCAACTCATCTTCCTTTTCACGAGTCATAACAGCTCCCTTTATGCTGCTTCTATATGCATACCCTTAAGCCTTTTTGAACCCCGGTTCCGGTACCCCGTCGCGCAAAGCAACCTGCATGGCGATAAGTTGTGCCAATTGGCGCACAGCCATCACATTGTGCTCCCGTGGATCAGTCACAGCGCGACGCCAACGGTCCGCGACGTCGCTTGTTGCCGTAACACAACCCCACATGTCATTGCTCGAGCCCACTTTGATCGGGATAACGGCGACAGAGACGTAACGATCCTCGTCACCAGACAACTGTTTGGACTTAGGAACGGGGTACTGCTTTGCGACTTCGTCGATCCGAACGTCTGCTTCAATTACCTCGTCATCGCGCTGCCAGGCTACCCCGGTAAAGCCCTCTTTCTTCTTCCAGCATCTAGGATTTGTCGCAGGCCTTCCGCGTTCATACGATTTCTCGCGGCGCCTGTCGTTGAATAGCACCGCCTGCCGCATCATGACCTCGAAATTGCCGCCATCAGGATCTGGCATGCGCTGAAAGATAGAAAAGGCCCATTTCTCGCCCGCTTCGAAACCGATCGCGCCCTCTAGGTCGCTCGAGCCTGCGTCTAACATAGCTTCGATCACAGTGAAGAGGGGGGTGCCGTGCGGCATGCGCTCGATCGCCTCGTGCATCTGCTGAATGGCGATCAGGAGAAACCGGCGCCGCCGGTCCAAGATCTCGACAGTAGCCAGCTTGAGTTCCACCTTATTTTTCTCGACCAAGAACTGAGCGGCGGTGCCAAGCGCCTCCTTGGCTTGAGTGGTCAGCTTACTCCGACGGAAGTCGAAAATTCCAACAAGGATGGTCCCAACTGCGACCATGACCAGACCGACCCCGGTCATCCATGTCGCATGAGGCTCTGCCACGCCGGACAGCTTCCCCATCCCGGCGACAACGCCGCCCGTCGAAACCAATGCGAAATTGAATAGCGTCCGCCAAAGCTCGGCCCGCTCATTCTGCCTGATCAAATGACCAAAAAAAACTTGTCCTGCCCATCTTTCAGGCTGGCAACAGGTTCTTTGGCAAGGTCAATAGTGCCGCTCACTGAGCCCCCTGTGCTTCGGCGGTGCTAACTTTCGCGGAAATCTCCCATGATTGCAACTTTAAACGCATTTCTCGCCAACTGCCCAACAGCTTTAGTCGCACTCAGAGCATCATCAGTTCTTCCTAGGCTGCGATGAATTGGATCATCGCCGAACGAAGTCATCAATGAAGCTCACGGCACGCTTCGCTGCCTCAACGAATGGCGCGAGGTCGAGGCCATCCGCGGCAACCGCCACGTCGGCGGAGAACTGGAAGCCCTCGTTGTCTTTGTCCCAGCACCAGCCCTCCGGCATGGAGCCTTTCTTGAGCAACGACTTGGAGCCGTTTACCAGAGTACATCCAAGTTCGATCTCCGATCCGTTCGGTGCCTTCGACGACAGGAACATCCACATGTGCGCAGTGATGTCCGTTCCGGGCTTCCGGAAATCGCGTTGGAAATAGCCTTCATCCCATCGGACCTGGGGATCGAGGCTCAGGTCGTCATCGGACGGATCATACGGGGCGGATTGCCAATCAGCACCCAGTCCCGGCCAGATGCGGTGCCATAGGTCGAAAATGTCCAGCGCGTAGTCGATCTGTGTTTGGCGTGCCGCCAAGCAGGCACTGTAGAAGTCCGAAACCTCTCCGGCCGAAAACGTCTGAGGCACATATTTGATTTTCCGGGCGAGAAGCTGATCGACGGCAAACCGCACCTCTTGGTTATCGAAATAGGCCTGCACGCTTTCCCTGTAGAAGAACAGCGCCTCACTCTCGGTCATAATCCATAGGCTCCTTCCCAAACCGTCCGGCGGAACCGGCGATATTCGTCGCAGTCGTGATTGGCCGAAAGGCAGCGCTCAAGCTGCTGGAGGAAGCGCCACCAGCTCTCCGCCGCCCAGTCAGGATTGCGGTTCAGCACCGCGCGATTAAGCCTCGCAGGCTCCGGAGCGAGGATCAGAAGCGCGGTCTGCTCTCCAAGCCAGCCAGCTCGCTCCCGGGCATGTTCCCGGTAGCCAGCCAACTGGGTCGGACTCAAGTCGGCACCGAACTTCGCCTCGATCACGACGCCTATCATGGTGTCATCATCAAGCTCGAGCTCAACGAGAATGTCGATCCGTGTGCCGCCATCAACCTGAAGTTCAGCAGTTGCTGACACATCCAGCACGCGACGTCCGGCGAGAAAATCGGGTGCTCGTCCCGCAACGTGGAATGCTGCCCGGACAAAGGCCTCAGCCCGCCCATGCCTCCGGCCCCGCGAACCTTCCGTCAAGAAATGCACGAAGCCGCCCGTGATCTGCGGCTCGTGGAACCATGCCCAGCGGTGCGGCTCTGTGGTGAGGCAGTGCCCTTCCCACTCCAGTCCGAAGGCCCGGCGCAGCGCGGCGAGGCCTTCGTCCCAAGGTTGAATGGGGTGATCGTTGAGCGGGCTGGCGATGATCCGGCGGTTGTTGCCGAACAGGCGATGGGCGCGCAGCAGCGGCGCGGGGTCGTAGGCCGGGAGCGGGCGCGCGGCGAGCGCCTTCAGCTTCGCTCCCAGCTCCAAAACCTCGCCCCGGCTCACCGATACCCCTCCACTCTCGGCCTCATGCCTTGGGCTATCAGTTCGTCGTAGGCGGCGAGGACGAGGCGGCGGGTGCGGTATTCGCCGTGGCGGGCGATTTCGTTCTTCTGGAGGACGCGGAAGGTTTCGCTGGGATAGTCTTCGCCCATTACGTCCTTGGGATCGAGGACGTAGCGCAGTTCGTCGCGGGTGAGGCCGTAGGCGAGGGCATACCAGGCGTCGAGCTCGGCGCGCAGGTCTGCGCGGCGGTCTTCGTCCCATGCGAAGGGTGGGCCTTCGTAGCCGAGGTCGCGGGCGAAGGGGGCCATGGAGTGGCTGGTGTAGGTTAGCTCCAGCACGCGCGGAACGATGAAGGCGAGCGCGGCTTCGTCGTAGGCGCTGGGTGGCAGGGCGGGGAGCTGAAAAAAGTTGTGCTTCCGAATGTCCGTCCCGCCAATCTTATGCCCGCACGCATAATCGAACACCAGTGCGTTCAGGTTCGCCAACAGTGCGGTTTCAACCCGCAAGTCTCTCAAAACGACAATTACTGATGCAGTATCATCGGTGGCCACAGAAGGCAGCATGGCTGCAATCATAGTCCGATCATCGGTTGATCGTGCGATGCGTCTAATTGCGAGATGATACTCAGGACGAACTCCCTTCGCCTTCATGCGTGACATATAAAAAGCCCGGCTCACGAATTTGTCGAAAATCTCTGCGACTACTTCTTGGTCCTTTCCGTCCCATCTTCCAGCGTATTGATGATCAAATTGATGCAAGCTGGCTCCTCGGAATACTGGAACCGCATCGTCCTCCGGTTTGGCTCGCGAAAATTCTTCCAAGTCGAGAGCGCTTGAGGAAGTAAAGACGTTTTGAGAGAGGTTCATCCAAGCGGAGGGTCTCTCTCCTCCGGCAGCGATGCGATAAAGCTTCGCGGCAAGTTTCGCGTCTGAGCCTGATCTGAAAATCGGTGCAGTTTTGGTGTCAGGGTTCATCCGCGCGATATCACTCGGCATCATAGTAAATCTGCGTTCGCGCTGTTCAAGTTGCGCTGGGTCGGTAAGGAAAAAGGCAAATTCCGCCTCGGATACCTCGCTACCAATGGTTAGCAGGCAAAATTTATAGCTTCGATGGACCCCCTCGAAAAGCGGCGCGCTGTTCTCGAAGTCGATCAGCCCAGCAAGTTGCTCGGTGTTGACCAGATGGCCGAAGAACGGAGCGGTAGTCGCATCCGTTGCAATCCCGGTCGGCACGATCATCCCCGCCCCACCACCTTCGCGGATCAAGTTCAGGAAGTGTTCGGCAAACAGGCCATAGGTATTGATCTTGCCCCGCGCCGTCAGGTCAAAGCGTCCGCTCGCCCGCGCAAATTCGTTCATCGCATCGAATATGCGCTTGTCGCGTGCAAATTCAGCAAAAAGCGCAGGTTGCTCGTCTTGGAGCGCGGCGATGGCATTCTTTCTGGCCGCGCCCTTTAGCTCGGCGATCTCCGGCGCGCGGGATTGGAAGTATTCCTCTTCGCCAAGCTGCACGACCTCCCACGGCGGATTGCCGAGCACCACGTCGAAGCCGCCCTTCCCCACCGTTACATCGGGGAATTCGAGCGGCCAGTGCAGCACGCTCGCTGCCCCTGCGACTTCGCGCGCTGCTCCCTCCAGCGGGCCATAGACCTGACCGCCCGCCAGCCTCTGCCGCACATCGCCGGTGGTTGGCACCATCGCGCGGTGGTGGCTTGCAGGCACTTCCGTCTTCGGCATCAGGAAGGCGGCCATGTAGAGATCGCAGGCGACTTCGGTGCTGTAGCGCGCGGCATCGGCCTTCCACGCCTCGAACGCCTGCCGCTTCTTCTCGACCTGGCCGACGGTGTCCTCGGGCATGGATTTGATCCGGCCCAGACCTGCCGCGATGGGCTTGGCTGGCATCATGCCGCCACCGCCTGCGAAGTCGAAAGCGCCCTGCCCCTTCTTCGCGTCGCGGTTGAGCTTAAGGTAGAACTTGGCCGCGTCCTTGCTGTCGCCGGTGAGCGGCTTGTAGGCCTCGTCCGGGATACCGTCTTCGAGCACGGCGAGGTCGAAGACGCCGAGCAGCGCGTCGCCGCAGCGGATGTTGGCATCGAGGAAGCCCAAAGGCTGGCCGGGCGAGACGGACTCGATCCAAAGCGCGACATTGGCGAGTTCGACCGCCATAGGGTTGCGATCGACCCCATGGATGCAGCGGGAGACGACATCGCGCAGGGCGGCCTGCGTTTCCTCCTTGCCCGCGTCCTCGTTGCGCAGGCGGGCGACCCGGTCAGCCATGCGACGGGCGGCGCCGAGCAGGAAGTGGCCCGATCCGCAGGCCGGATCAATGACCTTGAGATCGAGGATCGCGGCGACTTTCTCCTCGTGCGTGGCGCCGGATGCCTCGGCGCGTTCGAGCACCGGGTTGAGGGCGCTGTCGAGCAGGCATTCGACGAGGCTGTCGGGGGTGTAGTAGGAACCGGAGGTCTTGCGGTCGTTGCCCTTGGCCCCGGTGCCGAGCTGGAAATCGCCGCTGGCGGTGAGGCTGGGGCGGATTTCGAGGAGGCCTTCGTAGACGCTGCCCAGCTCCTCGGTCTTGAGATCGCGCCAGTTGATGCGGTGGGTGATCCCGTCCTTGCGGATGAAGCCGAGGCAGAACAGCGCGGCGAGGAAGGCGCGGTTGGGGATGGTGGCGGTGTTGAGGTGCGGGGTGGAGGATTGTGAGAACAGGCCTCCGAGCGCGGGCAGGCCGAGCATCTCCTCGCCATGTTCGAGCGATGCGAGCGTGACCTTCATCGCCTCCCATGCATCATGGTGGCTGTCGCGCGCGACCCGGCGGCGGCTGCGTTCACGCCAGAAGGTGAAGCTGTAGCCAGCTGCGTAGAGCTGGCGGGCTTCACGCGGTGTGCGGCGGGAATGGAGGAGATCGCGGTCCTCGGCGACGGCGAGGAAGATGAGGCGGTAGACGGTGCGAAGCAGTTCCTCGAACAGCGCCTGCATGGGAAGGGCACCGGTGGCGAGTTTCTCGCGAAGGTCAGGGTTGGCGGTGACGATGCCTTGGCCGAGTTCCTCCAGCGCGGTGGCGACGTTGGCGTAGAGGTCCTTGCGGGCCTCGACCCCCTGCTTGAGCCCGGCTTCGCGCCATTGTTCGAGCGGGCAGTCCGAGGGAGCCGCGTCCTGCGCGCCGAAGCGGGTGGCATGGGCGAGGAGCCAGAAGGCGGTGAAGTCCGCGAACATCTCGTCCCGGAACATCGCGCCGAGATCGGCCTCGATCCATGCAGGGCGGGTGAGGCTGGCATTGTCGCGCATGATCTGGACGCGGTCGCCGGCGAAGACGAGGCCCCATAGGGCGTGCTCGGTGCCGTTGAGCCAGTCTTGAAGGAGTGCGGTAGGCGAGCGGCGCGGGCGGCCGCCTTCGCCATCACCGAACTCAGGCTGGGATTTGGCGAAGGCGTCGCTGCCCTCGACCGGTGAGGCGACGACTATGGGAACCCGCCCGCCCTTGCCTTCCCAGGCAATCCGGTAGCGGCGCGTGCCTTCGCGGTGTTCGACAGGACCTTGAAGGTCGGTGAAGCCGAGGCACTGGGTCAGCAGGTCGCGCGCGAAGGCGGCGGTGCGGCTGATGGTTTTGGCATCTGCCTGGTCATAGTCCCGCCAGATCGCCTGGCCGATGCGGAAGAAGCGCGCGATTTCGTCGCCGAGGCTGGTGCCCTTGGGGCAGGCGTAGCTGTCAGCGGTCTTGGGGGTGCGATCGGCGGCGATGACCTTCTGCACCTGTTCGGGCGCGATCAGCCCGCCTTCAATGGTGAGCGCGACGAGGCCGAGTTCGGTGGAGGAGGAACGGCGCGCCATCAGTTCGCCTCCGGCACGAGGACGTAGAGGCCGATGACATCGGCGGGCAGGACGGGTTCGACGGTGGTGGTGACGCCCTCGCCCCTGGTGGCGGCCTTCACCCGCTCATGATCGTGCGAGAGCGCGGCGGCGCGTTCGGCGGCATAGGCGGCGATGGCGGGCTGGAAGTCAGCGTGGCGCGCGAGCGCAAGGTAGATCTGGCGCTGGTTGGCGGGCGGCTCGATACTGCGTGTGGCTTCGTGCTCGAGTAAGGCCAGCGCCTTGGCACCCATGGCGGTGGGCTGATTGGACTGCGGGCCAAAGGCAATGCCGGTTGCCTCTTCAGACAGCAACGTGCGGCGGCCGCTGGTGACCAGCTTGAAGCGAAGCCGCAGGACGAGGAGCGTTGTCAGCTTATCGACCCCTCGGGTCATCCAGACGCCTGAGCGGCCAAGGGTAGCCCTCCCCTCAACGCCATTTGGATCCAGTGCGCCTTCGGCCATCGTTTCGGCGAGCGTTGCCACCAGTGGATGGGTGCGCCCGACCTGCGCAACGTCGGGGGGCAACTTGTCACGGAAGCCGATGATGCTGGTGCCGTTCAACCCGCGTGCAGCCAGCTTTTCACGGAGCTGCTGCGACAAATCGTCATAGCGAACGCGTGCATACTTGACTTGTGTGCCCAGCGGCACGTCAAGCCGCGCAAGGGCCCGGCGGGTGAAGCGCTCGACTTCGTCCGGTCCTCCGAGCAGATCGCGCAGCTTATACCATTCGGGAAGCACTTCCTCCGGCTTCAGGGCCGTCTGTGCATAGCGAGTTTGCGTCTTGTGGGCGTTCTCCTGGGCATTGCGCCATTGAGTTTCGAGCTTCACCTCAGCATCGCCGAAATCAAACATGCCTTGTGCGCGCGGCTTGGTGGAGTGGAGCAGCATGGCCTGCATCAGGGCGTTGGACACACTCGATGAATCTTCCGGAACGGGCACGACAACCCCGGTTTCCTTCTGGATCCGCTTCATCTTCTCGGTGATGACCTTGATCACCGCGCCATCGATGATCGAGTTCGCGCCGAACATCATGACCGACCAGACGTGCTCAGCCTGCTGACCGAAACGGTCGACGCGGCCATCGCGCTGCTGGTGGCGAGTGGGGTTCCAGTTGAGGTCATAGTGGACCACGGCATTGAACAGCGATTGGAGGTTGATCCCCTCCGACAGGCAATCAGTGGCGACCAGGATGCGGTTAGGGTGATCCTCAAGCGCTTCGACCCGCGCGCGCCGTTCCTCCGGCGTCAAGCGTCCGGTGACCACCTCGACTGTGTACGATTTGAACCGGCTCCGCAGCGCTTCGCCCACAGCTTCGGCAGTGGCGATGAAGCGGCAGAAGATGACAGGGCGGGCTTCCTTGTTGCCCGTCAGATCCTTGACCTGCGCGACGAGCTCACGGAGTTTGGGATCATCAGCAAACCGCGCACACAGGTCTTCAGCTTGCGTGATCAGCTGGCGAAGTTTGGTGATCTCTTCGCTGTCTCCGGCGGTCGCCGGCTCGATATCGGTATCGGCAAACTCATCGTCATCGTCGTCGAAAAGGACAGGCCCAAGTAGAGCCTCATCGGCCATGCCGGACAGCCGATTTCGCAATGCACTCAATGCCGCAGCAGGGGACGAGCCGACACAGCGCATCAGGGCGAGCGTGCCCCAGAAGGCCAGACGGCGAGCTTGCGCCCCATCGGCGCGTGTTGCGACGCCCAAGCAGTATTCGAGGACATCTTCCTGAAATGCCAAAAAATCGCCCGTCAAACTATAGGGTGCGTCAGCCTTCATGGGCTCGGCAAAAGAATCGCTCTCGCCCCACTTGCCAGCAATGTCGGCGCGGCGACGCTGGACGAAATGCTGAGCAAGCCGCCGCCGGTAGCGTTCGAGGGCGTTGGCATCGAGCGTATCCGGCGCACGTGACAGATCTGGATGGAGCAGGCTCAAGAGGCGGGCATAGGCATCCTGATTGCCGCTGTGGGGCGTGGCGGTCAGCAGGAGCATGTGGCGGGCCTCATCCTCGACGAGGCGTTGCAACAAGGAGAAGCGCTGCTGGGTGCCCTTCTCACTGCCGCCGACGCAGCTATGCGCCTCATCGACGATCACGAACTTCGGACACGCCTGCGCAAAGCCTTCACGGCGGCTATCGGCCTTGATGTAGTCAAGGCTCACGACCGTGAAGGGATGAACGCCGAAGATCGTGTCGCCAAGAGCAATACCCTGCTCCAGCGAGCGCGCCCGAGCAGAGGTGACGGCCACAGCATCGATGTCGAATTTCTGGGCGAGTTCGCCCACCCATTGATCAACCAGATGCGGCGGGCACAGGACCGTGAAGCTGTCGATCTCCCCGCGGTCCAGCATCTCACGAAGGATCATGCCGGCCTCGATCGTCTTCCCGATGCCCACATCGTCCGCGATCAGCATGCGCTTGACCTCAAGCCGCAAGGCCATGAGCAGCGGCACGAGCTGATACGCACGCGGTTCGACGCCGAGATGGGCCGCGCTTCGGAATGGCCCTGCACCTCGGCGCAAGGAAAGCCGCAGGGCATCGGTCAGCAGCCGCGCGGCGTCCTGCGTATCCAGCTGACCCGAGTTGGGCAGAGCGAAGCTCGCCTCGCGCACGGGCTCGCGTTCCAGTCTCGGGGCAATGAGGATCGCATCGTCCTCGGAGCCCGACAAAGGCCGAACGCGCAGAAGGCCCTCAGACGGCTTTGCCAACACGATCCATTCGCGTCCCCGGGCATGCACCAGGTCACCGATCTGGAGCTGGCCGGGAGCAACGGAAACGGATGTCATGCAGAAACTCCCAGTGCGTTCGCCAGATCTGATGGCGGCGTGGTGCTGGGTTCATCGGGCAGCACAATCAATTCGCGGCCGAGCTCTGCGCAGCGATCGCGCAAGGCGTCCGATGGAGACTGTGCCACGGCCATCACCATGTGACCGGGCCAAACCATCGCGTATTCCATCCCCGCAATGGTCTCGCTCGATGGCGCTGGGAAGCCCCAACTGGCAAAGGCTGCGAGCCAAGGGTCAGATTGCGGATCGGCTCCTGCGGGACCGCCTGCAGGCCAGTCTCTGTCGCAAGAGGCGAGCCCCAGAAGCACCTCACGCACCGCGTCGTCGCGCCGGTCGATCATCTCATGATCAGGCTGATTATAGTAGGACAGAACGCAGCGGTAGCAGCCGGCGACACAAGCATCTTCTTTCTCGACGAGCCTGCCCTCCTCAAGGCGGCAATGCATCAGATCGAGCGCGACCTCGGCCAAGCGCCGCCAGTGCTCCGGCCCGTCCATCAACCGCTTCAGCACGCCCGCGCCGCCCTCCGAGGCTTCGTACAAGAGGATCGCTCTGCGGTCATCTTTGGTGGGCAAGGGCTCGCCGAGGAGCTCGCCAGCTTCAAGCACATGCTCGGTTTCGATTGCGCGAACAAGCGCATGCTGCAGCGTTGCCATCTGATTATTGTCGAGCTCGATCAGAGGATCGAACTTCAGCAGCAGAGCGTTCTTGGTGTCTTCGACGACTGGCACGATGGATTGACGCTTCGCGTTGTTGTCGACGTGGCCCTCATCCTCGCCTTGGGCTTCGTTCTTCAGCCAGCGGCCTGAGATCGTGTCGATATCAAAGCCCGTGTGTTCCTTGTGTGCACGGCGCCTCAAGCCAAGGTTCACGCGCGAGAGCTTGGTCTGCGGGCCATATCGCAGCGTCATCAAGGGCCCGTCAGACGTCTTGAGCAACAGGCTTTCCTGCCGCGCCGTATCCCACTCGAAGATTGTCCTCAGGTCAAAACCGCGGCGCTGGCGATCCTCGTCGTTGGCGGTGATCCGCGACCTTGGAGAGGCATCGACATTCTCGATCTTGTAGAGCTTGGAAAGCCGTCCCTCCTCGGTCAGCGGCTCATGGCAAACGACGCATCTCTCGATGGTCTCGCTGCGATGCGCGGCGCCGCAGGCGTGACAGCAGCGCATGGTCGCGGTGAAGAGCTTGTTATCGTTGCCCCGCGTACCGGCAGGCAGCTTGGCGCGATTGCAGCTGAATGCCTTTCCTTCGTGATAAACGAGACTGTTGGGGCCGAACTCGGCAATCGCAAGGAAGCGAGGACGCTGCAGCACAGCCGATCCGCGGTCACTATCGACGAATGCATAGAGCGGAAGGCGCGGAAAATTGTAGCCCGGCAGGAAGCCCTCGGTCGCCAGATAGCGATAGGCATAGAAGTCCGAGCTTGCCGATGACACGCCTTTGGCCAGAAGTTCGACCTGCTTGTCGGCCGCCACATAGCGCGACCGGGCATCCTTGCGTTCCTGAGCTGAAAGGCCCGGACGATCGGCAATCGCCGCTGCTTCCCGGCGCTCCTCATTCGCTGACCGATAGAGCGTGCGCCAGCGCTTGAAGGCATGGTCAATGGCCTCCCCCGCCCCGTCCCAGCGCGCCGTCACGAAATCATCGGGGTTGCCGATCACCGGCGAGCCGCCTGCAGGTAGCGCCGAACCAACAATCCTGACCGCCCGCTCGCGCGCTTCCATATCGCTCATTGCCGTCGCGAATGCCGCAATCAGCCGTGAACAGACCGGCAAATCCACGTTGTCCATATCGAGGTTTTCGGGGATCGATTTGCCAAGCCCCTCCTTCGCGGCTGCAAGCCATTCAGCGTTGACGTGCGAGGCCAGCAGGTCAGGGTTGACCAGATCGATCGCGGGCGCCTTGACGATCCCGGCAACGAGATCAGTTCGGCGTTCAAAGTAGTATTGATCATGAGGGCTCTGCGCAGCGCAGTAGGTCATAACAAGGGCGGCTTGGCCGCTTCGGCCAGCGCGGCCTGCACGCTGGGCGTAATTGGCCGGGGTCGGAGGGGCGTTGCGCAGATAGACGACGTTGAGCTGGGAGATATCGACCCCCAACTCCATGGTTGGCGAGCAGTAGAGCAGCGGCAAGAAATCCCGCTTTTCTGCAATCACCTTCGGATCGGCGGCGATCTCAGCCATTCGCTCCTTGTCGCTCGGCCCGAAGCGAAAGCGACATTCGCGCATCTCGCGGAGCAAGGACTCAACCTGTGCGGTGTGCTCGCGCGCTTCGAAGGCGAAGGGCATCCCTCCGGGCGCTGCAAGCCGGGCCGCAACGTCAGAGTAAAGCTGTGTGAAAAACTGGTTGTCTTGCCCTCTCTCGGGTTGCCCATCGCCGGGCATAATCCGAAGGGCGCCCGGCGCGAGGCGCCAACCCAGAAGCGGGCCGGCCGCAAACTCGCGGGCCATTTGGTGGCGCGCCGCCGCCAGCAGCATCGCCTCGATCAGCGGCTCCCGATCCGCAAGACGAAGATCCCCGATAGGAAGATCCGCGACTTCAGCTGCGATCGCCCTCGCGAGACCACCGCGTGCCGAAGCCCTGATGATCCGGTCAGCTTTGCTGCCTTGCGTACCGACCACGAGGGCTGTCTGAGCGCTGAGATCGCGATCCTTCTCCTCGCGCGAGATGGCCCAGGGGTCTTTGAGATATTGACATGACTTGACCGAGACCTCGTCAAGAGCAACCGGATCGAGCGCATCGACCGCAATCGCCAAGCCCTGTCGCATATGGTCAAACAGCAGGCGGAACATTGTCTCGCGCCTGTCCGCCGGAACTTGCGCCAAGATGGAGAAGCCGCGTTCTTCGGTTTCGCTCATCCGCTCGCGATGTGCGCCAGAGCATGTGGCCTGATCCACAGCCAACATCCGAATCCCAGGGTAGACGATCTTGATCAGATCGAGCTGGTCGAGGTTCGGGTTGGTGAAGCGCCAACCCCTGCGAAGGTCATTCCAGAGCCGGTGCGCCAGCACCCGGTTGATCGACTTCTTGGCTTCGTCGATTGCAGAGAAGCTGAAGGGGTCCGGATCGAGCATCCATTCTGTCCGGCGCTCCCGCAGATCGGGATCGAAGCCGAGCGCTTTGCGGAGCGCGTTGCCAAACTCCTCGTGCGAAAGGCCATCTTCACCCGCTGTCCGCACAGCCTGCAGCATCGCACCACGCAGAAGCGTGACGAAGATGAAGTCGTTGAAGTGGCCTGACTGGAGGGCCGCATCCTGCCGATTATCCGTGAAGCCAAGCAGTTTGCGGCGGTGGAACTCTTCTGGTTGCCCGGCCCGTTCCATCCAGTCGAGCGCTGCCGCTGTGATCAAGGTCGTTGCCGAGCTTCTGCCCTCTGCCGACAGCCCCGCCAGCTTGTTAATATCGCGCGCTTGCGGCGCTGGCTGACTCTTGCAGTGCGGGCAGAAACGAAACTGACCCGGAAAGAACCAGCATAGCAGGCCCTCCGGATCAAGCCGTCCATCCCAGCCAAGGCGCATCTGGCGGCCATCGTGTTTGCCGCGGTGGGAATTCTTGAGACGCAGCTGCCCTGTTGCGGTGGTCTCCTGCCAGCTGTCGGGATAGTCCTCGATATCACCCGCAAAGTTCAGATCGCCGCTGGCATCGGGCACGAGAAAGCCGTGTTCGATATCTGCGTCTGGCCCATCCGGCCGGGGAGCGACGTCAATCGGGCGAGCGATGACGCTGCCCCAATTGTCGATCGAGACACTATGCACTTCCTGACCGCAATCGCGGCAGAAATAGACGGGATAAAGCCGGGCCGCAGTCTCCTCCCGGTCGAATTTCTCACCGACCAAGGATACGCGGCGGCTACCGGACGGCGCAAGCGTCGTGCGCGCAGTTCCGGCACCCGACAAGAAGCGATGAAGCTTGAACGCCATAAAGGCTTGGTCGTGGTCATTGCGACACTCATTCATCGCTATCAGACGTTCGGCCAGAGCAGCGCGGCACTGCGCTGGATCCAGCTGTGTGGCCTCGGCAAGAGCAGCCGCTGCCTCGGTCAATGTGCGCGGGGTCGCACGCTTCAGCACTTCGCCGCCATCAAGCCCGATATTCATCTCGATCCAGCAAGCGAGCGGATCTAGTGCAAACTCTTCGAAGGCGGCAGCCTTGGTAGGTTCCAGAACGGCCGCCCGCAAAGCGGCGTCAGACGGCGCACCTTCGGTACGGCGGACGAGGCTTTCGGTGATCACATCCTCGGAAAAGACAGGGCTTCCAAACAGAATGGTTCCGACCTTCGAGACTGCATCCCGCCCGGCGTCTTCCTCGCCGGACGCCATTGTGGCTGACGTGCCGACACACAGCATTTTCTCGGAACCCATGCGCTCGCGCACGCGGCGAACAAGCATGGCAACGTCCGCGCCCTGTCGACCGCGATAGGTATGGAGCTCGTCAAGGACGAGAAACTCGAGCCCGTTCATGTTCTCGATGACCTGCCGATCGACCTCATCTTGCCGGGTCATCAGCAGCTCGAGCATCATGAAGTTGGTCAGGATGATGTCAGGTGGATTGGCGGCGACCCGCTCACGATCGCTTTGCTTTTCTTGACCAGTGTAACGCTCGAAGGTTGGTTTGAGGCTGGCATCCAGACCGCAGTGTTCGATGAATTTCTCGAGCTCCTCGCGCTGGGAATTGGCCAGGGCGTTCATCGGATAGATGACAATAGCTCGTGTCCGGCGCGGCTCACCGGCCCGCCGGGCAGCAAGTATCCGGTTGATGATCGGCACGAAGAAGCAAAGCGATTTGCCCGAGCCCGTACCGGTCGTGACGATGTAGTTGCGGCTTTGCAGCGCCTTCATCAGCGCCTGCTCCTGATGCAGGTGCAAGCTGATTGGCGTGCGGGGAGAGCCAAGGGAAAAGACGGTTTCAAGATCGCGGTCGACCACCCCCTGCTGAGCAAGATCCGCAACCGAGCGCCCGCGCTTAAACTCCGGGTTGAGCCCGATCAAAGGCTCGGGCCAAAATTTGCCACCTTCGTAGACAGCATCGATCTGGCTCCGCAGGTCCTCAGCACGGATCGAAGTGAACGAACGCGCGAACTTCTCATATCTGGCGATCAGATCAGCATCGAGTTCGAAAACGTTCATGACAACCCCTTGAGTACTTTGACCATCATAGCTGCCAATCACCAGATTGCAGCGGTTAATCTGGCAGAGCTAAACGAAGACCCGTAAGAGCGTTGACAGTGTCATACACTCCGCCGCCGCGAAAGGCGGAGGTGCGTTGACTTCGCTAAGAGCAAAGTCGAGACGGGTGCAATCAGAGGTCACCGCAACCATCGTTCCGTAAAACACTGAAATTGGCGTGAATGTACAGAACGTCGGGTTTGGGCAACCATACGACGCTCAGGAGAGAGTATTAAGGGCGGTTTGGTGAAACTGCGGCCGCACGATCCTAGAGATGTGAACAGAGAATGCGCTTTAACCCCACCCTAGCATGGAGGTGCCCGCTACACGCCCGCAGCGACTCCAGCCTACTGCGCCGCGGTCCGTAGCGCAGATCGGTCAATCAGCGGCCGAAGGCGTGGCGGGCGCGGTGCCGCTGCAATGCGCGCATTGAGGTAGGCGAGGAAGCCGGGCTCGCTTTCGAGCGCCGCGACCACGGCCGCCTCCCAGTGGTTGACAGGATACTCGCTCAGTCCGTGCATCCGCTTGTCGAGTTCCTCGGCTAGCTTCTGTCCGGTAATAGGAGCGGAGCCCTGCGCCGCAAATGAGTGGACTATAGTCGAGACGAAGCTCGTGGCTATGCGAACCATGTCTTTCGTGATCCTGAGCGAGGCCAGATGCCGCTCAGCGAGTTGGAGAAAGCTCACCGGCACGGATGGGTCGGTCGTTGCAATGAAGAAGCACAATCTGGGGCACCCAGCTTGAATTGTAAACTTGGCATGCAACAAAGCGCTATCGGGGATCGGATCGAAATAGGGATTCAATATGGCGCGCGGCACTCCGACAAAATGCTCGCCCTTTCGGCGGTTACAAGTCTCACAGACGAAAACAAGGTTCCAGGAGAGGATTGAAAATTCGGGAAATTGAGCTTGTGGAAGAAAATGATCGAAGGATCCGGGCTGTCGCAGCAAGCAATAGGGGCAGAAGTAGGGCGTTGGGGTAACAGCCTCCTCAATCGCTTTCATAAAAGCGGACCGGCTCTGCGAGCCGCTCCCATAGCAATGCCTTAGCGCATCGGCGTTGGCGTCTGCCCAGTCCCGCGGTGCGATGGTTTCAGGTGACGCTTGAGCGATCCAATACTGCCAGAAGCGCGCTATCACAAAAGGCCTTAGCTTTTCCAAACGACGCTGCCGGGCCTTTTTTTTGGCTCCCGAAATCGCGCCATAATCCGCCGCTACATCGCGGATCGCCCATGAGTCGCGCCTCATGAGGAGCCGTCCGCAGCCGCTCCACCATCATCGGGGGCCTGCGCCATTGGCACTTTGTGTGGGGAATCGAGGTAGATGCTGGCGTTTAGCCCTAGCCCCTGATCAAAGAGCGCGCGAACTTCGTCAGCATTACCATTGTGGTCGATAAGCAATGTGTCGAGAACAGCGTGATAGTCGCGGTCACTCTCCACAGAATCGAAGACGAGGCGGACGATTTCGGACAGATTCTCGCCGAAGGTCTCTGACGGCGGGTTGCGAATGATAGGCGGAGCAGGGTCAATCCGTTGAACGACATGTACGCGCGATGCCAGGACCTGCTGTACTACGATCGGGCTGTGCGTCGCGATGATCGCAAAGCAGTCGAGACCGTCGAGTATGATGTTGATGACACTCAAAAGCGTCGCAACCAGTTGCGGATGCAGATGGGTTTCGGGTTCGTCGAGTAGGACTAGAGACCGAGGTTCGAGGTGCAGGACGAGCTCGGCCACGATGTTGAGAGCGATCCTCTGTCCGGCGCTCAGACGATCATAGAAGGCTCTTCCCGAAGGCAGTTCGCCTTCTAGCGCTGGCACGAGGAGCTTGAGAGCTTCTTGAAAAAGCGCAAGCCGCTCAATGGGCATTGCTTTTAGCAACTTCGGGATGCGGTCCGCGAGCTGCTTCTCTGTGAAAAACCCGCCATTAACCCGTCGGATACCACAATAGGAATAACGGAGCGCAGCCGTATCGCCGATGCGCGGGATTGCAAAATTGTCGAAGGCGCTGAACGACACCGCAACTACGCCGTAGAAGGAAGGACGCGGTGTCAATGTGCCCGCTGCCTCAAAACTTTCGCCCTTCTGTTCGCGGCGGTCTGCGACCTTTTTTTCTTCGAAGCGGCCGAGCGCGACAGCTAGTCTTGCCATCAACTGGGTTTTTCCGACGCCATTGGCGCCGACGAGAACATTTACGCGATGCGGGAGTCCGTTGTGCGGCGTAAATTTGAAGCGCACGATGTGATCGCCGGCAGAGCCGATGCGTGTCCGGAACTCGAAATCCTGTTCGAGCGCGATCGGCGCTCCGAAAATCTCGCGCGCATGGTCGAGCGCTTCAAGGGCAAGCGACGAGCGGAGAAGGCTGACGCGATAGACATCTTCATCCTGGAGCACTTCGACAGAAAGCTGCAAAAGCGGAATGTCCCGCATGGCCTCGGCATAAGCCCGGCGAAGAGCGGGCTCCAGCTCCTTTAAATCCGTATAATAGGAACGCCCCTGGCCAAGCGAGAACCAGTCGTCTCCAAGACCTTCGACGGCGCCCGAGAGTGATTTTCGCAAACTAGGCTCGGAAGTGCTGTACCCGTATCGGCCGAGCTTTACCCCGCCGAGCGCTACCCAGCTTTCCTGTATCGGGGTCCTCCGCAAGGTCGCTTTGTAGAGCGTCTCGAAGCCGTAGTCGTTCCAAGTATCGGGCTGAAGCGTGACGCAGGGATATTGCTCCTCGACGCCTTCCGGCCATGCGTGAAAACGATTGAGGAAAGTAACCAGCATGGCCAAATTAAACCTTCTTTTAAACTGAGCGATCACGCGTTGGGTTGATCAACACGCGGATAAAAATATTGAGCCGCAGAAGCGATGTCCGGTAACGCAGATGCTCATATCCCGTGCTTTCTCATCGCTTTTCAGAGAACAAAGTTTGCGGCGCGCTCGTCTATTTCAAACCTTGAAACGGTGATTGACATAATCGGTAACCGCGGCGCCGCTCAGTTCTGTTGTTGCGTTGCCACCACGCACAAAGAAACGTTGCTCCTTGCCATCTTTCAGGAACGCAGCTTTCGGCCCAGGTTCGCACCGGATCATGAACACCCGCTCGCCTTCCTGATCTTCGAAGTGCGGATGCACGTAGGGCAGGAACACCTCGCCAATCCGATCCTTTATGATATTGACGAGGTGCAGCCCCATCTTGTCCTCATTCGGGAAGGCATCAGCGCCGATGCCAAGCACTTCGCCATCATCAGCGACGCCGATGAGGAGCGTACCGCCCTTTGCATTCAAAAACCCGGCAATCGTCTTGAGGGCGGATTGATGCATCTTCTCGTCGGGCTGCCCGGTGTGCAGATTGATGCGAAGCGTCGACTTGAATTCGACAGCACCAGTTTCCCCACCAGCAATCAACTCGGAAACTGAGGGCGGCGATACCGCTTCAACGACCGCATCTCCGCGCAATTGCTCCCAAGCCCGCCGGACAACTTGCGCCATACGAAGCCGGCGCTCGACCAGAAACTTATTATACGGCAATTCCCACCAGAGGTGCGGAAGAGCGTGCAGGCCATAAACCTGTTCCCGCTCCGCTGCCGTCATCTGGGCGTCCAGCGCGGGTACATAGTCGGCAGGAGGCTGCTTTCCAATCTTGATATTTTCCGGCCATTCAACCGGGGCAAAATTGGCAATCTGGTTTATCTGCTTGAGGTCGGTGACGCCCTGCCCTTCCAGATAAGCGCGGGGAAACAGATGATGCTGCTCCAGCGAGGCTTTCGATCCCTTGATAGCCGGGTCGACCATTACGGCAAGCTTCAGGGGGCTGAAAAGCGCACGCGCGTCGAGCATGATGAGCGAAGCCTGATATGCGAACAGCGTCGGGCTGCGCGAAGCCGAGGTTGCAAGCTGACTGGGCAGTGTGATCTCCCAGTAATCATTGGTCAGCGTAGTGTCGCAGATTTCACGTAGTTTCGCGACGAAGGCGTCTCCACTGCTCAGATCACGAACCTGGCCAAGATCGGCTTCGAAGCGGGTCTCGGGAGAGCTGGTGTACCGCCCGGTCATGGACGCCATAAAATAGAATTCGGATATGGCTTGGCGCATCCGTGTGCGGTCGATGCCGTAGTCGCGGATGCCGATGAGGTAGAGGACGTAGCTGAAAACGATGGCCGCCTCTGAGCTGACCATCTTTTGCCCGCGGTAACCCGCCAGTTTCAGACCATCGAGGAAATGGTGCCAGTTTGCCAGGTTGAGCACCGTCGACTGGGCTTCCCGCATCAAAGCGAATTGTCCTTCGCGCTTGCCCGGGTTGTCAACGCCAGTCGAGGCGTCCTTGCCGCGCAGTGCACCATAGACATTGGCAAGCCGTGCGCGCTTGAGGGCTAGCCCGACCGTTGCCCTTAGCATCTGATCAGGCGAAGGCTTGATGAAATGGTTATATGGTGAGGCCTGCCCCTCGCTCGGCAAAGTGGCCTGTAGCGAGAAGTTTTCCAGCTCGACCCGGCCATCCTCCCAGAACACCGACATCAGCGTCATGATGAAATCGGCCTGGTTGAGCGCTTTGCCCTTACCGTTGATGCGCACGAATACTTCGGCAATGGTTTCCTCAGTGACCGACGATGCAAGGGTCAGGGCGACAAAATTGTAATTCGGCAGATTGCGAAGATGGTCGATGGCGTCCTCAATCGCAGCTTCTTCCTCATCGGAAATCTCGCGGATTTCCTTCAGCTGCGAGATGAATGCCTTGCGATAGGCGCCTGCCTTGAAGTCCGGCTTCCAAAGCAACGAAATGTCAGGAATGAAGGCGCGATCCTTCTTGATCGCCGCATCGGCCACATCGAACCTGCCCGACAACGGGTTAAAGGCGATCTGAATGCGCTCCTTCTTGAAGTTCGAGCGGAGGACTTCCACCCCCTTCACCACAGCATAAAGCGATGTGAGCCGCTGCTGGCCATCGACAATCGCCAGTTCCGGTATCGACTGTTTCGGGCCGGTACCGATGCTTTTCAGGCCACCGTCCGCCCCGGTTTTCCAGAACAGGATAAAGCCGGCGGGATAGCCACGATAGAGGGAATCAAAGAGATCCCGGACGTTGACGTTCGGCCACACAAATGGCCGCTGCAATTCCGGCAGGCCGATTTTGCCCATATCGATGTCCTCGATCAGCGACGAAATCGGAACATTGCTGGTTGTAAAAATCGCCATTGCTTACCCCTGAAACTCAATCCTTGATGAAAGCGCCCGCGACGATGCCATCATCACTTTAAACCAAAGCATCCGCAGTTCCGCGGCTGCCCCAGCTGCCCCAGCTGCCCAATGGAATCAATGCATTATTGCGACGTGTTTCACGGTAGCGGTTTTGGAATGACTGTCACACTGGAGAATGTCGCGCGGCGGCGAGAACAGCCTCAGCAAGCCAGTCCCTATACTCGTCGGCATGGGAGACCTCGTAGTTGTCCATCCCCAGCTTGGTCAGCCATCCCTTGGGCGCGGCATAGCTGTAGATGCTGCGCTCCGCCTTTTCGTGCCATGAGATGTTGAAGGCCGCGAGCTTGGGGAAGAACGTTAGTCCGGCAATGCCCGGACATTATCATGCACCCACCACGCGAGCGCCTGCCAATCGCCGGTGCGATCATAGTAAGGCAGGAAGCTGTGCACGATGATGCAGGCGGTCGCGCCCATGTTGCCATGGGCATCGCGGAGGTCCCAGATGTGGGCGGCGTAGTTCGCTTCGTTGCGCGAACAATTGTGCTTGCCCACGCCAGCCTCGTTGACCGCGCAGGAGCGGAAGGCAGAGCGGATCGAGATGCGCCCCAGCTGCGCCCAGATCGGCTCGAGCATGTCCTCGCACAGGCGAGTTCCCGCCGCGATTGCCAGTTCCGGATCATCGGGGATGTTGGGGATGCCGTAATGGTTGGCAATCTCGGAATAGAGCATGTCGCGCATGAAGAAATTCTCGGACAGGCGTACCCGGCCAAGATCCTCGAGTGCAGAAACGGAGCCCGGTCGTCGCATAATTCTTTCCCCCCTCAATTGCCCACCAAGGCTCGCGCGACGGCGACCATCGCCCATGTGTCGCGCGCGCAGTAGGCTCTGAGCGCCTCTTCCAGCGCCTCGCGCCGCTCCGGATCACAGGCAGGATCCGCTGCCTCGAACCAAGCCGCCTGCGCATCGCCCCCGTCCTTCACTTCCAGCGCACCGTAATCTAGCTCGGAGGCGATGGTGGGCAATACCGCCTTGATCGACCAGCTGCCGCGCTGATCGCGGTGATACCAGTGGTTGCGGGCGACCGGCAGGAGATCGACCGTCGCGCGGAACTGCGGGGGCGACGGTCTCGAAATCGAGCCATGCTCGCGGCCAGCCCCACCCTGCCATCGCCTTGCGCGCGCCCTCGGCGTCGTGAAACGGAATACCGTCGCGGGTGGCGGCCAGGATGCGGGCGTGGCGGTCGCTTAGTTCGGCTTCGGCCAGATCGAGCAAATCCTCGACCCCGCGCTCTAGCCAGCGCTTGCCGCCGCCATACGGGAGCACGGTTACAGGCCATTCGGGCCCGGGCGGCAGATCACGGCTGCAATAGGCAGCAAACTCGCAGGTGAAAGGCGCACTGCAATGATCGCCCATTTCGCGTGCGGGCTCGTCGCCGGACAGCGTGGCGCGCGCCTCGGCAGCCAGCGCCGGACGGGTCGCGATGGTGTCCTCAAGTTGCGCGAGCAGATCGGCATCGGTGAACAGTCCGGCATAATCGCCTTCGCGGGTGAGGACGAAACTGGTGTCGATATGGCGAATGGCGGCGCTCTTCAGCTCGATGCCGGCCTCGCGCATCACCCAGACCTGCGTAGCGAGGTCGCCGCGGTGGTAGTCCTTGACCTTGCCCGAGCTCTTGACCTCGGCCACCGCCCAGCCCCCACCTTCAACCTTTTCGAGCACATCGACGCGCACCAGCACGCCATCATGCTCGAAGGTCGCCTCGAAGATTGGCCCCGGATGCCCGCCTGAAATGAGCGATGAGGTTTTGGCCAGCGCCTCGGAGAGCGACGGCGGATCGACCATGACGCCGCCCGGATGGAGCGCACAGGCGATCTCGCCCACCGCGTTGCCGGTCGCAAAGCGCGCCTCGGCACCTACGTCCTGCTCCGCGAGCTCGGGACGATGCGTCGCAAGCCACAGCTTCTTGGGGCATTGCTCGAAGGCAGTGATCTTGGATTTGGAGAGACCAAAGCGACGGGTGGCGGTGCGAGTCTGCGTCATGCTCCGTCTCCTAAAGCGATGATGCGACAGAAACGGTCATTTAATTACATCGGTATATCTTGCCGAGGCAGAAGAAGGCTTGCCTTACCGATCTTCGCGAGCTCGTCTCGGAACCAAGCCTTGTATCCGTCGTCAGCCGCGTCAATTTCCGTACTCGCGTCAATCTCGGCGAGGTTAAAGTCGTTGGGCAAGGAAAAGCGAATGCCACACCTCAAGAGTGTGCTGACCAGATAGTCATACCCGGCTAGGTGGTCTTCGTGGTGCTCAATGGCGAAGAGGCTAAAACAATCGCGGATCAATGGGTCGATATTATTATAGATAAATTCCAGCGCGAGGAGTGATGGGTCATCGTCGTCTGGCGGACAGAAGTGTTGCACTGCATTCCGATATTTCCGAAGCCTCTCATAACAGTCTGGGTGAGGGATTCGGATACCGGTGGTAGCCCAAAGCACTTGAGGCAGTTTGTCAAAGTCGTGGGTCCGCCCCCGCTTCAGAAGCGTCGGAAAATCAAGATCAGCAGAGCCGCTTGCATCCAGGCTGGGAACGTCCTTGAAAATCAGCAATGGATGTTCAGTGGCGATGATAGCCTTGATGAACAGCTCGCCCGCATGGGCTGCATTGAGGACAGACATTAGCGGCCAGTGCTCATTGCCGGGATCCATGAAGCCGGCATGCGTGTTGGCCTGCATTAGCGAAGCTCGCGCTAACCCGAGGATCCGTGAGGGGATTCCCTCTAGCAATTCGTTTCGCGCTGCCGTCATCCCTTATCGCTCCGCGTGGCGCGGCATTTGGCTCCCACGCTAGTAGGGCGTTCGCAATGCACCCTTGCTTCTTGAGAGGCCCAAGCACTTCGCCTCACGTTGCGGCCCATTTAGGCATTCTGCTCTCGAAACTGGGTGGTCGCCCCAGGCCAGTGGGCAACGCAGTTCATCATTCGCAGTCTTATGCTCCGTCTGTAGCAAGCTCTTCGAGCATTCCACGAAGAGCGACAACAAAAAAAACATTAACTTGATGCCAAATAGGTCATCGGGTCGAACCTGTCCTCAATCTCATAAAGCATGGGGTCTCCAGAGGGCTGGACGTCAATAGAACGATATGACGTCGGGGTGCGGCACACCACCTCAACCCGCGGGTTCGCCAGCGCTGTAAGCGCAATGCCGATTGCGTGCGGTTTTGAGCCAATCGCCATCATCGTCGCCCCGCGAGCCGTCGACGATCCCATGAACGTGACCGCATGGCGCGCTACGCCAACAGCATCACAAAGTTTGATGTCCACCTGCATTGCATTCGGTTCGCGAAGCAACTCCTCATAGGCCATGCGCTCGCTTCCGAGCATGGGAGCATCACAATTCGGCGACGTCTCTTCAATGCAGATCAAGCCAAGCCGTCGAGGCTCGAAACGCTCAATAAAGGGCAAAGACAGTCCGAGTTCGCCACCCAGGGTAACGAGAAGGTCGGCATCGTTCGCGATGTACTCGCTTGCTTCCAGATAGGGGACTTGCCGAGAGTGCCATTCGCCTTCCGAGAGAAGCGAGCGGGGGCCTGTTAGCGCTGGGGGTGCGCCTATGCCGCCCGAAACTAGATCGTATTTGCCGGGCGTGTACACGCAGTCCATTCGGGCAATCAGTTCATCTGAAAAACCGAGACCGATCAAATAGAGGACGTAAGTCTTCGGGATGCAGGTTATGTCGAAGAGGATCGACAAAGGACGTTCTGCCTTGGCGTAGAGATCTTGCAGCCACGCCTTAATGCTTGCGAAATTTTTCTCGGCGTCGGTCGAGGCTCCGAGCTCATTCACAGCAAGATCTGCCCGTAGCAGGCGAAAGACTTGCAGCTGTGCCAACTTTGCCGCCTCCGCATCTTCTGAGCTCGACATGAATTTGAGCAGTGTCAGCGGCGCATTTAGCCCCTTCAGATACGCGAGAGCGGTCGAGCCGCGAGATTCCCAACTAAGGCCGGCAATCACCAGGTCATACGAGCGCCTCAATGTCTCGTCCTGCTTCAGCTTTCGCTGGCGCACTGCGAAGTCACCAACCGCAAGTTCGTCATCCATGATCGGGATCCATAATGTTCAGGAGATCAAGCTGAGCGCTCGATGCAGGCACCTTCACAACCAGGTTTTCAGCCCAATCTCTTGTAGTTACCGTGGCGCCTCTAAGGCACAAAGTCGCAAGATCGTCTGGGTCTAGTGCCACGGCTTCATAGGCGCCGCGAAACGAGAACCGAAACTTGGGTGAAAATCTCCGGTGGAGCCGGAACGCGACCGAACGAAACTGCCCATCGATATGTCGAACCTGGTGCGGCCGAATCTCGACGGGACGCAAATAGCCAGCGAGTTCCGCCTGACGAATGGCTGCATTTACGAATTTTGCACTGTCTGGTAGGCCGTCTGCTCCCATAAGCGACATGTAGTCTACAAAAAATACACCACGCTCGGTGGTACTGAGCGTCCTAGGGTCATTCGCGCTAGTCTGGAGCAACGACGTGTACTCTCCAAGTCCCGCCAGCAGTCGAGAAATGACGTCAGTATCAATTTCTGATCGCCTGCTAACACCTTCAAAATAGGTTTCACTTGCTGAATAGATGCCGTTCGTCTAGTCGAGTTTGCGATCGGAGTACGACTATTTGCAAATCAACTCAGATTTGTCGGTTCCTTGGGATCCCATTTCTGGGCAGCAACGTAAGCTTCGTAGATTTCCCCCATGATCTCGAGAAAATCACGGATGGAACCATCGGCCAGCGAGACGACGATGTTTGCGCCAGCGAGCGGAAGCCGCCGGACGCCAAGTGCTGTCGCAAAGTGCAGAAAAGCACCTCGTTGCTTGCGGCGCAACCACGCCTCGAACGCAGCATTGCCGAAACTGTCTGCAAAGGTCGCCAGCTTTTCAATGTCACCAACTTCCAAAGATGTCTTGAACGCTTCTTCCCGTCCCCTCCACAACATCAGGATGTAGGCTTCGTAATAAGGCAACCGACCTTCCTCCACGTCATACCGCTGAGGAATTTTCTTCTTTCTTTCTCTCATAAGGTCGAGAAGCCGCTCGGCACCTTGGCGAAGGATCTCCGTGGCTGGCCGCGCTGACCGGTTAACGAGCGCCGCCATCATGTCATTCACGTCCCAGCGGCCGAGGCGCTGCTGGAGGTCGAAGAAGGAGGTAATCTCGGCTTGGCTTAGCGTCGGACGTGCAGTCTGCGGAAGCGAGAAGATGAGCCGCAGGCTCACAACTGATTGGCAAAGCTCTCGGAATGCACTCTCGTTGCGCCCGTCAAGCGAGATGACGCGGCGGTCTGCATCCGTCAGAGGCTGCAACTCTATGAAGGTTTCGCTGTCGTCGCGACCGCCACCGACAGAGCTCACTACCCATGAGCATGGTGCGCGGCTAAGCCGAACGAGGCTGTTGAGGCTCTTGCGCTGCAGCGAACTCAGGACCTCGCAATCATCAAGACAGAATTTGAACCCGACAACTTGTGGCCCTACGCTTGTCTTAAGTCGAATTGCCGCGCTCACCCGCTCGGCGAAGTAGGAAAGCATTCGGTACGGCTCGCGATCCGGAAGTTCTCCGACGAGCTCCCCTACTGTTCCGCGGCCACAGGCGCAATTCATCGCGCTCACCATAAACCGCAAACATCGAGCTAAGTCGAGGAAGGTAACAGGTCGGCGGGTGACGAAACCACTTATCGCCGGAAACTCGTCTATAAAATCAGAAACGAGCTGCAGCTCTTGTGTTGCAGCTATCTCGATCTCGCCCATCTCACGCAGATGATGGGACGCGTCCGCAACTCGTTCGATGCAGATCGCCTCGACTGCTGCTGAGAAGAAGGAATAGAATTCATACTCTGGGTTTTGTACCTTTGGAAAAAGCTCTGCCCAGTCAGTGAACGACATGGACGCAGAGATGTGGTCCGGAAAGCGGATATAGACCCCAATATTTTTGAAGTCGGCCAGCCTGCGCTGCATTCTGAGCAATTCGTTGTAGCATAGATCTTCCCAGCAGATCCCCTTGAGCAGCGTTGTTTTGCCGGTCCCACGGGTACCATGAATATATGTCGACTTGTCTGCCGACAGCTCCTCTGCCTCCTCTGTGAACCAGATCAGTGGCCGACCATCGGTATGATGTTCCCACCTTGTCGGGCGAAATGGATTGATCGAGCCGCTGGTCATATTCTGGCTTCCAATATCCAGCTGTCGGGCTTTGCGTCGTAATTCTCTACCGCGATTGATTGGTCCGCCATGAGAAGCTCAACACATTCCTGCAATTGCTCGTCGACATCAGATTGAAAATGTTGCCCGCATTCGCGCAGCAAGTCTGACCAATAGGATTGCCGCGCTCCAAGAAGGTAAGCGTAGACCTTTGCCAGCCCCCCATCGAGAGACCTGCGACGCCTTCCGATAAGCGGTACCGTTAACCGCTCGCCTTCCCGGAGTACGGCGGATTGGTCGAACTTCCATGGAATCACGTGCCCAACGAGCGGATTACCGGAGCGTGTGAAAACAACTTCGACCACATTGAAGCCTGCTTCGGCAGCAGGAGCAGAGATACAGACTAGCGCATCGCCGCCAGGCACCGATAGGACCTTCACCGGATCTGTGTGGATATTACCGTGGAGATAGAGGATCGGGCGCTTGGCTTCCATGAGCGAAGATCGGACCGCCCCGGAATTAACGAGTTCGGTGTAGGGCGCGAGCCGGGTCAGGCGCTGCGGCAACAGATTATGGTGTGCGACCACGACTAGTTGCTGCTCACGCGGCAGTGAGCTGGCGAATTCAACGAGTTCGGAAATGCTTTCGTCCGAGAACGCGGGTGTGTCGAACTGGCGATCATAATAGGCGCTCAAAACCTTGGGATCGCCTTTGGCGATCGCAAATTCGATTGCTGCTCCTACGCTATCGCGAAACTCTGCCGGGATATACTCGACAGCACCGCAGCCCCAGCAGCTATTCATTAAAACTAGCGCACATCCGACATCTGTCGAGCCAACATTACCAATGATTGACCTGTCTACGGGGATCTGCGCAAGTCCTGCCGCGCTGAGGGCTGCGTTGAGCGGGTTGAATTTCGCGGTCATGCTAGGCTGCTTAGCAAGTTTTCGGTCAATATCGTGGTTGCCGGGCACAATGCCGCAGAAGGTCGAAGCATTCCTCCGCCCAGCGCCAAGCTGCAGGGCATTAGCTACATATTCGACGCCGGCCTTGTAGCCATCAAGCTTCCCAAAGTCGGTCATGTCGCCCATTAAAAGGACACCATCCACCTCACCGGCGTCGCACATTCGATAAATGCGCTTAAACACGGTCTTGATCGGTTGGCGTGAGATGACATTGCGCAGCTCGACCGAAAAGGTCCGATCCTTTTGGTCTACGGTCCGCTTAGTCCGGGCCGCGGAGGGCAGGTGCAGATCGCCAATCTGCAATAGCCGGACACGTGGTAGTCCCAAGCCGGACCTCCTCACATTAAACAACTGCCGTGTTGCACGTGATCTGGCTTCCTCGCAAGAAGATGCGCGATTGTTTTTTATGGGAATCTATATGCGAGAACTCTGATTTGGTCGTCAGCAGACATTTAGGCGTTCCACCTTCTGTGGTAGCTTGTTGCCATAGCCGAGCATCCAGACCGACTAGGTAGGCCAAGCTCGTCTACAACTGTTTTCCCCGCCCCACCCCCTTCATCTCCAGCACGCGCTTGGCATCGGCCCGTAGCTCACCGTCCGGCCCGACATAACGATGCGCAGTTGCCTTAGAGATGCCGATGTCGGCGGCGAAATCGACCACGAATTTGTCGCGCTTGCTCATTGCCCTCTGGAGCAGGCGGATCTTCTTTGGGGTCATCTCGAATGGCCTGCCGCAGTGCTTGCCTCTGGCCTGCGCTGCGGCGACGCCAGCCCGAGTGCGCTCGACAATCAGTTCGCGCTCGAATTCAGCAAGAGCGGCGAAAATCTCGAACAGGAGGCGTCCGCTGGCTGTGGTGGTGTCGATCATTGATCCTTCCCCGGTGAGAACCTCCAGGCCGATCCCGCGAGCGGTCAGCTCGCCCACGGTGTCGACCAGGTGGCGCAGGCTGCGACCGAGCCGGTCGAGTTTCCAGATCACCAGCGTGTCCCCGAAGGCCAATGCGGCGAGGCATGCATCAAGCCCCGGCCTGCTATCGCGGGCACCCGAGATACTGTCCTGATAGATCCGCTTGGGATCAACGCCTGCGGCGATCAGCGCACCGTGCTGCAGGTGATGGACCTGACTGCCATCGACCTTTGATACGCGGGTGTATCCGATCATGGAGACGTTTTCGGCCATTGAGCCCTCCTTCCTAAGCCAATCTGGCTCTCTGGTGCCATTGGGGTGCAGGAATGGCAGGGGCATCAAGCCTCAACCATACCGCAGGAGCGCAAGTATCTGATTGTAATGAATAACTGGACTGGACGTCTCACGTCTCAGAACCCTCCGTATAGGAGGCGCGGACCCGAGTGCGAAACTCACAATGAATGCTCGTCCGGGTGACGATCGGGATCGGTTTGAAGCGGAGCGGAAGGTTCTGGAGGACGCGCTCTGTCCCGCGCCAGAGCATCGATTGGATCAAGACAGGAAGAAAAATCTAGACACTACAAATTCACTGGCTCCTTCAACCACTCCGCAGCCTTCGTCGCCGCGCTGGCAGCGGTGAAGATCGCCCGGTTATCGCCCTTGAGCACCTTGAGCCAGCTGGCAAGGTAGCAGGCATGATCGGGACGCGGGGTCACCGATAGCCCAAGGTCACCGCACAGGAAGGCTGAGCCAAGCTCAGCGACCAGCTCTTCCATGGCATAGGCCTCGTCGCCAAAGCGCTTGCCGAAGGTACGGGCGAGGCGGTGATCGGCTCCGGTCCAGTGGACCAGCTCGTGGAGCAGGATGGCGTACCAGTTCTGCGCCGCGCTGGCGGTGTCGGTAGCGAAGAACAGCTCCCGGTCCGGCATGGTGATCGTATCGGTCGACGGGGTGTAATGGGCGCTCTCGCCCTGGATGCAGATGGCAGCTTTGGTGCCAGCGATGAAGGTCTCGACATCGGGGACGGGATCGAACGCCTCGGTTTCCGGCACCTCGGGGAGAGCATAGCCTTCGACCTGCGCAATGTTGAACACATGCGAGCCCTGCGCGAAGATTCGGCCCGCGCCCTCGCGCGCCTCGTCTTCGCTGCCCTCAGGCCTTTCCAGCACCTTGTAGAACACGATCGGCGAGGCCTTCTCGCCCTTGCGAACCTGTGCGCCCAGCGATTGCCACTGGCGGTAAGTTGCCCAGAGACCGTGCCCGAAGTCCTGCGCCTCGGCGCTGGCCCAGAGGGCAAGGACATTGACGCCGCGATAGGCCTTGCGGGTGACCGCATTGACAGGGCGCGTGAGCGGGGCGCTGCTGCGGTGCCAGGGAAGCGTGTAGTCGCCCGTGCCGCGTTCCAGCGCGGCGATGATCTGGTTGGTGATGGTGTCGTAGATACTGGCGGTCGCGGTGCTGGCCATGGTGGTAAATCCTTCGTCCTGTCGTTGGGAACGCGGATGAAGGGACGGGCCGGATGGCCGGGCGGGTCAGCGTGAAGCGCGGAACAGCCAACACGGGAGGGCGAAGCCCGAATGGAGCGGGCAGGCTGTTGATCCCGCCCGGCACGGGTCGTCACACAAGAGCGGTTCATTCCAATGGCAGGGCGAAGAATGCCATGGCCCTGCGCGTGCGCGCTACTGTTAGCCGAGACCAGCCCCCAGAGATTTCGTCTTCGCGGCCTCGGGCGCGCTCACCTCCATGGCCGTCTGCTTCTCGCCCGCGCGCTCGTGGATCGCGCGGATCAGCCGCGCCTTGTCGTCGGTGACCACGATGGCTTCGGACTTCGCGCGTGAGAGCGCGACGTAGAGCATCTTCTGGTCGACCAGATTGGTCGAGCGGCTGTCGGCGTGGATCAGGACCCGCTCGGCGGTCTGGCCCTGCGCGGCGTGGGCGGTCTGGACATAGGCATGGCGCAGATGGGCGTCGCGGGGGTCGGTGAGATCGAGCCGCTGCTCACGGCCATTGGCCAGCGCGATGGTCGCCTGCTGGCGCTCGGGATCGATGCCGGTGACGGTGCCACGCAGCCCGTTGATGCGACCGGCCTCGCGGTCGTTGCGGGTGAACTGCACCCGATCGCCCGCCTGCAGCTCCATCGTCTTGGGCTCGAACACCTCGACCTTGCCTGCGCCCCATTGGCGCAGCCGCCAGTCGATGGCTGATCCGTCGGTGGATTTGAGCGATATAGCCGCCTTGTCCGGATCGATCCGCTCGACCCGATAGGCAGCGCCCCGCGTGACGCCCTTGTCGGCATAGTCGCGCAGGAAGCGGACCGTGTCGCCAGGCGCATAATTCGCCGGATCACGGGCTTCGATGCGTGACAGGTTTTTCGCGACCAGGCTATCCATGGTGACGGCTGGGCCGGACAGGGCGCCGGATGACGCAAGCTCCCGGCGGATATCGGCGGTGAGCGCATCGCGGCCATCACGCGACGGCTCGATCACGAGGGTGTGTGCGCGCTCGCTGGCATCCAGCGCGGCATAGGCCTTGGCCATGGCGGCAAAGCGCTCACCCTGACTGCCATGGGCAATGATCCGCCCTCCGCCGCGCTCCAGCGCGTCCAACGCCTTTCGCGCGTCACCTTCGATCGATGCGAGCACCGCCTCGCGGGTGGCGGTGTTGGTCTGGCGCACCACACTATCGAGCCGTGCGGTGGCCATGCCGGCGGATTGCAGCTGGGTGAAGGCCGCGCCTGCGCCAACGGAGCCCAATTGCTTCACATCGCCGATCAGCACCACGCGGGCCTTGCTGTCAGCGGCAAGGCCAAGCAACGCCGCCATATCGCGGGCAGAGAGCAGCGAGGCCTCATCAACAATCCACACGCCGCCGGACAGTGATGCGCTATTGCGCACCAACTGGCGGGCCACGGTCTCGCCGCGCTGGCCGAGGGCATCGCCCAAGGTCTGCGCAGCCGACGCAGTCGGCGCAAGAGCGGTGACGGCAACCCCGCGCGCCTGCGCCTCGCGGGCGAAGGTAGCCAGCACGGTGGTGGTCTTGGCGGTCCCCGCATATCCTTGGAGGCCCGTCACGCGGTGCGGACTGGTAAGCAGCGCGCGGGTTGCCGCGCGCTGACCCTCGTTCCAGGGGTGATCGGATTGGAGCTCGGCGCGCGCGACGGCGCTGGCCGCCTGCTTCGCCGACAGGATCGACGAGGCTGCCCCGCGCCCCTCGGCCTCCAGACGCATCAACTGCCGCTCATGAGCGATGTTGTCCGCCGTGGTGAACCCGGCGAATTCCGCGCCGCGCTTGTCGAGGAAGGTCCGCGGCACCAGCGCTCCGTCGCTCTGTGCTCGCGTCACCGCTGCACTGATCTGCGCCGCCGTCACCCGGCCCAACCCATAGCGCCCTGCCTCCTTCTCCAGCTCGGCGGCAGGAAAGACAGATTGGCGCTCGCCAAGATTGGCGGCGGCAAGAGCAACCGCCTGATGGGCAGCAATCTGCCCCTGTGCGGACAGCGCGCTGCCATGCTCGGCATTGGCCGCCGCTTCCTTGCTCGCAGCTACCAGAGCTTCCCGCGCCGCCTTCCCGAACCCGGCGGCATCGGCTTCGGCGCGCCAGGTGCTGACCAGCTCGCCCCGCTCCAGGCGCTGCTTCGCCTCGCGGGTATCGAGCGCGGCAATCTGCTTTTCCTCGGCGGATGCGGTCGCTCGGGTCTGGCCGCGCTCGGCGAGCCGGGCTTCGACCTGGGCGGCACGCTCGCTGAAGGCGCGGATCACGGCGGCGGGGACGCCCTTGATCTCGAACAGGGAATCCTTCCCCTCCTCGATGCCATAGCAAAGCGCCCGCACGCCCACGGCCAGCTCCTGCCGGTACACCGCGCCGATCGCCTTCTGCAGCTGGTAGAGCGCACGCGGTTCGAGGCTGCGCCAGTTTCCCTCGCCGTCCTGCGTCATGTTCATGATGACGTTATGGGTGTGAAGTTGCGGGTCCTGCGCCCGGCTCGTGTCGTGCCGGAAGCTGGCGATGACAAGATTGTCGGTGGTGTGCCGCTCGACGCCGCCATCGCCGCGGATAAGGGTGGCGGCAGCATGGCGCTCGACATAGGCGAGCGCTGCTTTCACCGCACTAGCGTGCGCCGCGACCAACCGCCGGTCACCCGCCACCTCGGCCATGATCGAAACTGACTTGGGCGCGGACATAGTGATGTCCCAACCGGGCCGGTGCTGGAGCTTGCCCTCGCGCATGGTGCCAAGCTGCTGGCCATGGGGCAGCGTGCCATCAAGGATTGCACGGAAAGTCTCGCGGTTGACTTCGCCCGACAGACCAAGCGTCTTGGCACCTTCTCCCTGCCATTCGCTGGGCGAGATGCCCCCATCGGCGTAGTAATCGTCGGCCTCATAGTAGCTGGAGGCGGCTGCCGAACTGCCGATCGCGCCGATGGTGGCAACCATCAGACCGGACCCTTCAGGGTGCTGGCGGGATCATCCTTGGCAGTGCCCTTGTCGCTCTTTTTCGGCATGCGGTTCCACAGCATCCGGCTGATATGGGCCGGGACAAAGGCCGGATGGCGGGCAGGACCCCGCGCATCAATGTGCTCGCGCGTCAGCTTAATCCGCCCCACCGGCAAGGCATCGGGCAATTGCAGAAAGCCATGATGTGGCTGCAGACGAAGATCGCTTTCGATAACGGCAGGGCGCACCACACGGGTGCTGCCAACTGACGTGCGCCCGCTGTGCGGTCCGGTCTCAAAGCTGTCGGAAGCGCTGCGCACTTCCACCTCAACATCGCCGATATTGCGCGATGCCCATTCCCGCGTGTCGCGGTCGATCAGCTGCAAATACAACTTCGAATTGCAGCAGCCGAGCAAGGCCTCGGCGCTGTCGCGCCCGTAGCGGCGATGCATCTGTCCGATTGCCTGAAAGGTCAGCACCACGCTCGCCCCGAACTTTCGCCCCTCGGGGAGCAGCCGGGTGAGGTTGTCGACGCGAGGCAGGTCCGCCAGCTCGTCCAGAAAAAACCACATCCGGCGCTTGTCGGACGGCGGCAGGCCCAGCATGGCGCTCGCCGCACACTCCAGCCAAGAGGCCAGCAGCGGCTTCATCGCCTCGAAATAGTCTTCCTTGCGGGGGACGAAGAGCCAGGGCTTCGGCCCCTGATGCGTGTCCAGCCCGGCGATGAATTCGCGGAAGGCAAAGCTGCCCCGCTCCCCCGGCTCGCGCCACAGGAACTGAAGCAGCGTCGCGGCCTTGGCGAGCATGAACAGCACCGAACCCGTCGCTCGGTCGGCATCATCGGCAAAGGTGCGGGCCGATGATGTGCCAGCCAGCCAGACCTTCATTTCCTCCTTGCCCTTGACCTGCAACGCGTCGAGCAGGTCGGGGAGCGTGGTGCGCCCTTCGGCACTAAGCACCCGCAGGATGTTGGCGACCAGAATTCGGGATGTTTCCAGCCACACATCATCATCGCGCTCGCCAGTCTCGGAGACCAGCTGGCGCGCGATGCGGTCGGCGTCTGCCGGGTGGGCAATCTCAGAGAATGGCGACCAGAAGGCCGAGCGCTCGTCGAAGGGATTTAGGATGATGTCGCCGCGTTCGGGCCGGTAGTAGTGGGTGATGAACTCGCCCGAGGTATCGTAGACCAAGGCAGGTTCGCCGCGCGCTTCGACCTGATCGAGCATCTGGCGCATGACAGTGGTCTTGCCCGCCCCGGTGGTGCCGAGCAGGGCAAAATGTCGGCACTCCAGCCATGAGGGAATGCCGACAGATGCAATGCGGATTGACCGCGCATTGGTGGCCTTGCGGGTGAGCTTGGCCAGCGCTCGCTCGGTGACGATCTGCGTGCCGGAAATGAACCGATCACGCGCCGCTTCCTTGCCCTCGCTACGTATCCAGATGGCAAAGCCGAAGCACAGCAACATGCCGACCAGAGCGCCAAGGGTGCCGCCCAGAACAACCTTCCCGACAAGATCATCCCAGCACCACAGCCACACCCGATCATTGGCAAGGACGCTGGCCGGAACGCGAAGGGTTCGCTCCTCAAAGCGAACGGCAATCTCGGGATCGCTGCGGCCACTTGCAATCCAGTTGACCGCCACACCCTGCGCGTGCTGGTAGGCGCAGGCAAACTGGCCCGGCGCCGGATCATGGCGGGCAAGCATGAAGGCCCCGAGCCCCGCGCTGCCCGCAACGGTCCAGGAATAGCCGCGCCAGCGCGCGGCGAGCCCGGCGATGGTCTGCTTGAAGAGGCCTTGGCCCCTCAGAAGATTGTCTCGGTCGCGGCTCATGACAGCATCTCCGCTGCGAGCGCGCGCTGGCGGCGGTAAGCGGCTTGCGCCGCTTCGCCGGTCACGCTGTCGGTGTGGTTGGGATCGCCGTCGCTGCGCAAGGCCGCGCGGCGGGCATAGGCATAGGCTGCGCTGGCAGTGAAAAGGCTGCGATCGAGCAGCGCTTCGATCACGCCAAGCCGCGCTTCGAATGCCGCCATGACGTCATCGCCAGCGCTGCTGCCGCGAGCCACTGGCACATCAGCAACCGCGCCAAGCCCGGCCTCGATCACCCGCGACAGGGCCTGATACCGGGTCAATCCGCGCGCCTCGGCATAGCGCCGGATCATCACTTCCTGCCCCATCGGGACGCGGACGGAGAGCTTGACCCGGTTCATGGCCGCACCGCCCGGAGCGCGCCATGCGCGCGCTCCCGAAATGGCGGAAATGCGCGAGTTTCCAGCGCGCCGCCCAAAGAGCGCGCGCATCGCCCCCCACGAAAATGGCGGCCTGCCTTGATCGACGAGTCAGAATGGTGTGCATCAATCCTACTGCTTCGGATCGCAGAGCCGAAGCCCTGCGATCCTGTTACCTGCCCTGTCATGTCATCCATGGCTGGCCTCGCTTTCCGGTTCGAACCGGCCCGCGGCGGCGGCCATCTGGTGAAGAGCGATATGGTCTTCGAGTTCGCGGTTGCGGGGCTGGCGGCACGGCGTGCCGCGCCCGGCGAGGTCGTGTTCAGCAAGCCAGCGATAAAGGGCGTCATCGATGGCCTTGCGGATGGCACAATCAAGATCGCGGGCTTCGACCGGATCGAGATTGACCCAGCCTGCGCAACCGACCGCCACCTGTGCGCCCAGCGGAAAACGCTCACCGCCGACGTTGTAGAAAGGGCCCTCGATGTAGGCCCTGCCCTCTTCGCCCCGGTGGAGCGCAATGATCGGTCGCTGGTCGGCGAAGTGGAAACGCACCGCGTTGACCAGGGCCCAAGCATCATTATCGCCGTCGGCCATGCGCTCGATCATGGGGACGAGATGGTAGGCGACCTGCTGGTCGATGCGGAACGTGTAGGTCTGGTAACCGCTGTTGAGGGGACAAGCGAAGCTGTCCCGTACTCTCTGGATGAGAGACATGGCATTGTCCTTTTGTGAATGTGGGAAACGAGGGCAGGCAAGGCAGGCGCGTGAGCGCCTGTCAGTTTGCCTCCTCGTCATTGATCAGGCGACGCAGGGATGACGTGGGCACCAGGGTGCGCCTCCCGATCTTGATCGTTTCGATGCGGTTCTGCTTAATGAGGGCGTAGATTGACGTCCGGCCAAGCCCGAGGGCCTTGGCTGCTGCCGATACGGATACGGTAAGCTGTTCCATTCTGGTCTCCTGTGGTTGCCGACCTGCGGCGGGAGACGCTTGAGGTTGCACATGTTCGGCGCGTTGCCGAACGGCAAACAAAAACAGCGGAATGTCAAGTACTTGCCGGATTCCGAAAATGAAATCCGAGGTCCGGAATTGAAATGTCAGCGGCAACGGCCAAACTTTTTTCGTCGCTGGCGCAAACAATCAGGCCTGCAACATCAACGCCTCGTAGATTTCAGCAGCATAGCGCTTAACCTGGTCCCGGCGCGGGACATTGCATGAGGCGTCTGCATGCTCTTCAAACCAACCAAGCAGGCGATCTTCGACCTCGCGTTGGGCGGTAGCTGGGTCGTTCGGGAGCTGCTCTCGCTTCAGGTCGCGCGACACACTCAGCATGGCGGCAGTGTAGTTGTAGGTCGGCTTCCGCCCCGGGCCACCCTTGCGCTTCGACCGGACCGCCTGCACCAGCCGTTCAGCGCCAGACGGCGTGAAATACAACTCACCGCTCAACGGAAGAAATGTTGGCCATGCGGTGACATGCGATCGCACTCTCTTGTCGTTGGACAGAAGCAAATAGCGCAGCCGACTGGACGCTACTCGCCGGTCGAGCGAATCGTATCGACCTGTCAGGGAGGATCGCACGAAAAGTCGGGGGCCGCCCGCCGCCCGCAATGCGGCGAAGATCGCTTCGGCGGTCGGATCGGCTTGGAGCTGGACCGGCAGAGTTGAGCCCGAATGCTGCCAATGGCTCCAAGCCAACTGGGCCAGAGCAGGCAGCATTATCGCGACGAACATCGCGGCGAAGCCGAGGTTGGAAAGCTCGAGATCACCAAGAAAGACTGCCACGACCACAACGGCGCCGATCAGCGCGATAGCGCATGAAAGCTGCAGCACCCATGATTTCCAGCGCAGCAGGGGCTTCAGGCTGGCGAAGGCTCGCTCGACGATTTCGGGGTCCTGCCCGGCTTTTGCGCGCGGGTCGGTTTCCAAGCAGGCGGCTACAACATCGCTGAATGTCGTATGGAAGTGGGCTGCCGCCACGATCTGTGGCGGAAGAGAAAGTTCAACCGAAGATGATTTCGGCCTGCGTCCCATTGGCTCATTACCTCAGAAATGTGGCTTTCTGTCAAGCGCTTGACCAATTCGTCCCGCACCGCTTCAGGCTTTCGGACCTGCCCTAACTGTCGGGCACCTGCGCAAGAGGAATGAATGTTGAATTGGTACTGGCGTAACGACTACCTAGCCATGCCGGAGGATGTCATCGCCTTCGCCTGGTCTGAGCCGATGCGCGACCTCGCCACCAAGTTTCGTGTGAGCGATGTGGCGCTGAGGAAAATGCTCCGCAAATACGGTGTCACACTGCCACCACAGGGTCACTGGAACCGCGTCCATGCGGGTCGAGCAGTCCCCTTTCCGCCGCCGCCTCCAGCGCGGCGTCCGGGGCAAAACGGGCGCATGTTGATCGATCCGAAATTCGAGCCGTTCATTCCGAAAGCCGCGCCCATTCCGTCAAGCGGCCCGTTTGCATCTGCCGAAGTGCCTGAAGACCTTGAGGAGCTGCGGGAGCGGGAAACCAAGCTTCTCGGCAAGGTGACAGTGCCAAAAGACCTGTCGCGCTATCATCCCGCCTTTGCGAGCATCATGCGGAGCGAGCAGCGCCTGCGCGAAAAGGCGGCGGAAAGCCGATGGTATGAGCCTGAATTCGATAACCCGGTCAGCCAGCGACAACTTCGACTGCTGAATGCGCTCTTCCTCGCGCTGACGAAGCGTGGCCATGATGCCGGCATATATGTCGAGCAGTACACGCGCGCCTTCCGTCCGCACGTCATCATTGGGGATACCAAGGTCGACCTCAAGATTGGCATTCTCGGCAAGCATCCGACCAGGATGCGCTCCGGCGTCATGCTCCCCGATCCGTCGCTTCCGGCCAGCACCATGCTTGTTATCCGGTGCGACGAAGCAGGCATCCCCGCCTGGGAAGATCAGAAAGAACGAAGGCTCGAAACCCGCATCGCCGAAATCGCCGTGTCACTGATTGTGGCGGGCGAAGCGATATTCCGCCGTCAGCTCAAGGAAGCCGAGATACGCGCCGAAGAGGAACGGATCAGACGCGAGCAGCGCGAAAAGGAAGAACGGAAAGAGCGGGAGCGTCAGAGGCTGGAGCGTATCCGTCAGCTCAACGAACAGCGGATCAGCGACTTACGGTTGAGCGGCGAACTGCTGCGCAGGTCGCAGGATCTTCGGGTGCTGGTCGCAGAGGTCCGCAGGGCCCTTGAACAGCGCAACGACGTTGAACCCGAACGATTGGCAGCTTGGGAAAACTGGGCACTGGAAGAGGCCGACAAACTCGATCCGATCCTCTCGGGCCAGATCATGTCGCACCTCGATCCGCCTCTTCTTCCGGTCGAGAGCGAGTGAGCATGAGAGCGAGCGGGCGTTGGACCAATACTCGGCCAGTACGCCCGCCCTGCCCTCACTCCGGCTTCGCAGCCTCGCCTACATCCGCTGCCACGCCATTGCAGTAGCGCCCCCATGCATCCATCAACTTCACGCGCATGCCCGGTTGGTCCGGCGTGCCGAGATAGGTTGTGCGGCGATAGGCGGCCTGCACTGCGTCGGGCGTCTTGTGCGCCAGTGCTGCTTCGACCACGGCATCGGGGAAGCCTTCGTTGGCGGCCCAATCGGTGAACGTGGAGCGGAAGCCGTGGACGTGGTAGGGTTCGCACATGTCGCGCATCACCTTGAGCAGCGTCATGTTGGACATCTCCTTGCCGGTCATGCCGGGGAAGACCACTTCGGCTCCTTCAAGACGCATCGCATCCGCCTTGGCGAGCACCGCCAAAGCCGCGTCTGAGAGCGGCACGATATGCGCCCGGCTGCGTTTCATGTGCTCGGCTGGGATCGTCCAGAGGCGCTGTTCCAGATCGAATTCTTCCCATGTCGCAAGCCGCACCTCCTGCGAGCGAACGCCTGTCAGAATGAGAAGGTCGAGCGCCAGACGCGTGTAGGTAGGCTTGCGCCGCAAGGCGATCATGAAACCGGGTATCGCGACATAGGGCATGGCCTTGCGGTTGTCCGCCTGCTTCACCTGTCGCGGGAGGCCCCTGCCCGCCTTCAGGCTGCCGTTGCCCGATGGGGCCTCGCGCGAGCGCCAGCCCTTGGCATGGGAATAATCAAGCACGGTACAAATCCGGTTGCGCACCTGGCGGGCGGTTTCGGGGATTTCCTGCCAGATCGGAGTCAGCACGGTAATGATATCGGCGCTGGTGATGCTTCCGGTCGGCATGTTGCCGAGCTTCTTGAAGGCGTAGTTTTCGAGAGTGGCGAGCCACTGGCGCGCGTAGACCGTGCTTTTCCAGCCCGCCTCGTTCTCGGAGTGATACTGAAGCGCGGCCTGACGGAAAGTGACCTTCGCGGCAGCCTCGTCCTTTCGCTCTGCCAGAACGTCGCGCCGCTCGACCCTGGTCGCCTTGCGAACTTCCTGCGCTTTCTGACGAGCTTCGGCCAGCGTCACCAGCTTCGCGCTCCCCAGCCCGATGTCCTGACGTTTCCCGTCGCGCTGGACTCGCACCATCCATGAAGCGCCGCCAGATTTCTTCACTTTCAGAAAGAGTCCGTCGCCGTCCTGATAGGTTCCCGGATTCGCGAGCGCGGCCTTGACCGCCACTGCCGTAAGACTGCCCATTTTTCGTCCCCACACTTTCAGAGGCCACCAGCCAAATCCAAAATGTGGGGACGGCCCCTTCTGTCCCCACACCGTCCCCACACTAGGCTCCGGCTGCAGGCGAACGGGAGCGGTCATGGGCGGACCAATGAGGGCAGAATACCCTAGGAAATCCGGGATTTCCATGAGCATTGGCGGTTGTCAGTGAATAAGGGGGTGGTGGACAGGGCTGGATTCGAACCAGCGTACGCTTGCGCGGGCAGATTTACAGTCTGCTGCCTTTAACCACTCGGCCACCTGTCCACACCTTGCCTGAGTAAGGCTCCCGCAATTGCTTGCCGGAAAATGGGCGGCGCCAGCTTAGGCCCCGCTGCCGAGAGGCGCCCCTTTGGCGAAGCGGCGCTTGCCTGTCAATGGGGCGGCTGGCAGGGGATGCTGCACAACAGGCTTTGGCGGCCAAACTATCAGGAGCACAAATGGTCAAGGGCGAGAAGAAACGGGCATTGCGAGGCCGCGCAGGGCGCATGAAAAGCGGGCGCGGGTCCGGGCGCGGCTCGGCTGGGAACGTGCGGCTGTGGGGCCGCCACCCGGTCGAAGCGGCGTTGAACAATCCGCTGCGCGTCCATCGCAAATTGTGGGCCACGCGCGAGGGGATCGACACACTTGGCGGAGACTTGCCGCCCGATTTTCCGGTCGAATATGCTGAAGTCGCCGATCTTGCCCGACTGGTGGCAAAAGACGCGCCGCATCAGGGGCTGGTGCTGGAATGCGAACCGCTTGACCCACCGTTTCTGGATGAGCTGGCAGGCGGCGACCCCGCGCGCCCGATCATCGTGCTGGATCAGGTGACCGATCCGCACAATGTTGGCGCTATATTGCGATCCGCCGCAGCGTTTGGAGCCGCCTGTATTGTCACACAGGATCGCCATGCACCGCCTGAAAGCGGAGTGCTGGCGAAATCCGCTTCCGGCGCGCTGGAAACGGTGCCGTGGGTGCGCGTCGTCAACCTCGCGCGCGCGCTCGATGAACTGGCGGAGGCCGGGTACTGGAGGATCGGTCTTGCCGGAGAAGCCGAAGCGACCCTAGCCGAGACGTTGACCACCGGTCCGGTCGCGCTCATTCTGGGCGCAGAAGGCGAAGGGATGCGTCACAATATCGCGCAGCATTGCGATGCACTCGCCCGGCTGCCGATCAGTTCGGCCATCGAGAGCCTTAACGTATCGAACGCCGCCGCGATTGCGCTGTATGCCACCGCCACACGGCCACGGATTGTCGAAGAGTGACGCAACATCAAAAGGATGGACGCCATGACAAAGTTGTTTGAAGCTCGACGCGCGCTGCACGCGGTCGCAACCGCGTTGATTGCGGGGCTCACGCTGTTGCTGACCGGGTGTTTTGTGTCTCCGGGCAAGTTCACTTCAGAGTTGGCATTGGGACCGGATCAGGAATTTGCATTTACCTATGAGGGCGAAATCTTCTTCGTCGCCTTGTCCAGCCTGGCATCGAGAGGTTTGGGAGGTGAGGAATTCGCCGCTGAAGACTGCTACGAGGATGGCACGCAGGAAGTGCGCGAGTGTACGGCAAATGAGCTGGCGGGCCAGCGGGCCGCGTGGGAGGCTGCGGAACAGGAGCGCTCGGCACAAGCCAAAGTGCAGGCGCAGCAGATGGCGGCGCTGCTGGGCGGCGTCGATCCCACCGACCCTGAGGCAGCGGAAAAATTTGCGCAGGTGTTGCGGCGACAAAAGGGTTGGAGCCGGGTGGAACACAAGGGCGACGGCCTGTTTGAAGTGAGTTACCGCGCACAGGGCAGACTGACGCATGACTTCATGTTTCCGATGATAGAGGGTGTGCCCACCACCAACCCGTTCGTCCAGATCGTGTTGCGCGAAGGGGGTATTGCGCGGATTACAGCGCCCGGCTTTTCATCGCAGGATCAGACCAATCCGATGGCCTCAATGATGGGCGGCATGGGTTCGCTGGCAGGTATGGCGGCGATGGCTCCGGACGCGACTGAAGGAACAGATAAGATGCCGCAACTTCCGATGATGGACGGACTGTTTACCGTCACGACAAGCCGCGGGATGGCGATCCGTGCGAACAACACCGATGAAGGGCCAGCGACTACCGCAAATGGCGAACTTCTGCGCTGGGAAATCAACCCTTCCACAAAGGCGGCCCCGCTCGCTCTGATCCAATACGGGACATAATATTGTGCAGTTGTACGGCGAAATCTTGAGCTAACCACGGTGGCAGCATCAGGTCTGACAAACACCGGGTCTGGCAAATCGCTACTCAGGCAAACACTGCCGCGGTCGAAGAAAAACCCCGCCAATCACAGGGATTGGCGGGGTAAAACTGGCCGCGCATTGCGCAGCGAAAATTCCATGCAGTCTTAGTTGACGGCGTCTTTCAAGCCTTTGCCAGCCTTGAACTTGGGCTGGTTTGAGGCCTTGATCGTCATCGGTTCGCCAGTGCGCGGATTGCGACCGGTCGACGCCTTGCGCTTTGCCACCGAAAATGTGCCAAATCCGACTAGGCGAACTTCGTCACCGCCTGACAGCGCCTTAGTGATGGCGTCAAACACACCTTCTACGGCGCCTGACGCATCATTCTTGGAAAGGCCGCTGGTTTCGGCAACAGCACTGATCAGATCATTCTTGTTCATTAATAGAACCCCTCGTCTTCTGGATTGTATGTACTGGGTGAATCACACACCCGATCCCCGCCAAATGAGCGTTTTTTCGCGAGGGTGTCAAAGCTAAATCGCCCCATTTCATGCGGTTTTGCGTTCATTGTGACAAATAGCGATGAAATGGAGGCGCACCATTGGATATGCTCGCTCTTCGCAATTGGAATGATCGAATGGTCCCCGGCCCAAACCGAATCACTATCCGGACCTGTTGGTAGCCAATCAGTGGGCGGTTGGCACGTCCGGGCCCGTGGGATTCGGCGCGCCTGCCGAACCGCCCGGCTGGCTTGCCAAGTCGTCAGCCTCGCTCCACTCGATCGGGGTCGGCATTTCTACCAGCGCGCGTTCCAGCACCTGATCGACGTGGGAGACCGCCACGATCTCCAGCCCCTCTTTGACGTTATCGGGTATTTCGGCGAGGTCCTTGACGTTCTCTTCCGGGATCAGCACCGTCTTGATGCCTCCGCGCAACGCCGCCAGCAGTTTCTCTTTCAGTCCGCCGATCGGCAGCACTCGCCCGCGCAACGTCACTTCGCCGGTCATGGCGATATCCGGTCGCACCGCAACCCCAGACAACGTCGAGACGATGGAAGTCACCATGCCTATCCCGGCGCTCGGCCCGTCCTTGGGCACTGCACCTTCGGGAAGGTGTATGTGAACGTTCTTGCGGTGGAACAGGCTCGGCTTGATACCGTACGCGGGCGCGCGCGATTTGACGAAACTGAGCGCGGCCGCGACGCTTTCATTCATGACATCGCCCAGTTTACCGGTGGTCTTTATCTCGCCCTTGCCCGGCGTCGTCACGCTTTCGATGGTCAGCAATTCGCCGCCAACGCTGGTCCACGCAAGACCGGTCACAGTGCCGACCTGCGCCTCTTCCTCGCTCATACCGTGCTTGAATTTGCGCACACCGGCAAAATCACCGAGATTATCGGGGGTGATGCGCACGCTGGTGACTTCTTTCTCAAGGATCTTGCGCAACGACTTGCGCGCCAGCCGCGCGATTTCCCGCTCCAGCGTTCGCACCCCAGCCTCGCGGGTGTAATAGCGAATAAGGTCCCGCAAACCCTCTTCGGTCAGCTCGAACTCGCCTTTCTTCAGGCCGTGTTGTTTCACCTGTTTCGCGATAAGGTGCCGCTTTGCGATCTCAACCTTCTCGTCCTCGGTATAGCCTTCCAACCGGATGATCTCCATCCGGTCCAGCAATGGCTGGGGTAGATTAAGGCTGTTTGCGGTCGTCACAAACATGATGTCCGACAGATCGAGATCCAGTTCGAGATAGTGATCCTGGAACTTGTTGTTCTGTTCGGGGTCCAGCACTTCGAGCAGGGCGGACGCCGGATCGCCCCGGAAATCCTGTCCCAGCTTGTCAATTTCATCGAGCAGGAACAACGGGTTGCTGGTCCCGGCCTTTTTCAGATTGGTAACGATCTTGCCCGGCATGGAGCCGATATACGTACGCCGGTGGCCACGGATTTCCGCCTCATCACGCACCCCGCCAAGCGATTGGCGCACAAATTCGCGGCCCGTCGCCTTGGCAATCGACTTGCCCAGCGACGTCTTGCCCACTCCCGGAGGTCCGACAAGGCACAGGATCGGACCCTTCAGCTTGTTGGTGCGTGCCTGAACCGCGAGATATTCGACGATCCTGTCTTTCACCTTTTCCAACGCATAGTGATCGGCGTCCAAAACTTCCTGCGCCTTGGCAATATCCCGTTTGACGCGTGATTTCTTGCCCCATGGCAGGCCCAGCAGCACATCAAGGTAATTGCGGATAACGGTCGCCTCAGCGCTCATCGGCTGCATTCCCTTAAGCTTTTTCAGCTCGGAAAGCGCTTTTTCGCGCGCATCCATCGACAGTTTGGTCTTTTCGATCTTGTCGGTCAGTTCGGTGATTTCGTTGCCGTCTTCACCATCACCGCCGCCAAGCTCGCTCTGGATGGCCTTCAATTGTTCGTTAAGGTAATACTCACGCTGGGTCTTCTCCATCTGCCGTTTTACCCGGCCGCGAATCTTGCGTTCGACCTGCAGCACGGAAAGCTCGCCCTCCATGAACGCCATGACAAGCTCCAGCCGCTTCAGCGGGCTTGCCTCGGTCAACAGTGCCTGCTTGTCGGAAACCTTCGCGCTGATCGCGGCAGCGATGGTATCGGCCAGCTGACCCGCATCGTCGACTTCGGACAGATCGACATTGCTGTCCTCGCCCAGCTTCTTGTTTAGTTTGGTGTACTCGGCAAATTGCTCTGTCACCCGCCGCATCAGCGCGGTGACTTCGCTGCCTGCGACCGTTTCCGGCTCCAGCAGATCAACTTCTGCAAGGATATGATCACCCTCAGCCCGCAGATCGGCAAGCTTCGCGCGGTGCGATCCCTCGACCAGCACGCGCACGGTGCCATCGGGGAGTTTGAGCAATTGCAGCACCTGTGCAACGACGCCCGTATCATACAGATCAACGCCTTCCGGGTCGTCGCAAGCGGGATCGAGTTGCGCGAGCAGGAAGATATCCTTGCTCGTCTCCATCGCCGCTTCGAGTGCGGCAACCGATTTGTCACGCCCCACGAACAGCGGCACGACCATGCCGGGAAATACGACGATGTCGCGCAAAGGGAGAAGGGGGAAATGCTGGGTCATATTCTTATATCCGTGGCCACCATCAGGGCGCGCCTTGGAAGAGAATATGGGAAGCACGCGGCAGGGCCGCAATGGGCGGTTTCACGAAGCTGTGGATGCGGGCGCTGCCCTAAAGGCACGCACCCCACTCCGGCAGGCCGTTGCGGCCCAGCATTTCCTCTGTCTGAAGAGAAATATGGGCTGGGCCTGAATTGGCGAATGCAAGGTAGAATTGAGTTGCGTCCGCATTCGAACAAAGTGCCTCGGTTGATTTTTCAGTCTCGCCCATCTGCTGCCGGAAACCGTCGAGATATTCCTGTGACCAACCACTTTCCTTAAAGCGCTCACCTAGCAAGGCCCGCGAACGGTCAAGTTCTGCAATTACTTCCGGGTGCTCCCCGTCAAAGCAGCGCTTGCCGACCTGTGATACCGCCTCAACAATCGCCGCCCAGCAAATCGGCCCCATGGAAATCTGTCGGATACCTTCCTGTAGGGCTTGAGCTTTCTCGTCGGGCAAAAGCGGCTGCTGCGCGAGCCCAACTGACACGAGAAGTGCTGTTGCGGCACCGAGGCCAGTCAAACCAAGCCTCGATCTCACTTGGCGGTTATCCCATGCCCGGCAGATTGAGGCCCGGTGGCAGGCCCATCGTCCCTTGCATTTCCTTCATTTGTTCAGACGATACCCGGTCCGCCTTGTCGCGCGCGTCGTTGAACGCAGCGGTGACAAGATCCTCGACCATCTGTTTTTCTTCCAGCTTCATCAGGCTATCGTCGATATCCACGCCCAGAATGCGGCCCTTTGCGGTGGCGCGCACCTTTACCAGACCGCCGCCGGCATTGCCCTCGACGTGAATGTTATCGAGCCGCACTTGCATTTCGTTCATCTGGGTCTGGATCGATTCTGCGGCCTTCTGTGCCGCTTGCATCATTTCTTCCATGCTCTTCATCTCAAAGGTGTCCTTTCATTCAGTTCCAGCGTCCGCCCAATGCCGACCGCTGCGCATCAGCGCCATCGGAGCCGGAGGGCGTTTCAATCAGTTCGGCATCGGGGAATGCCTCAAACACTGCCTTCACAAGCGGATCGGCCAGCGTGCGCTCGCGCGCCGCTTTGGCCTGCGCCTCGGCCTGTTCGCGCAGCGACGGTTGTGCGTTACCCGTGGATTGTTCGACGAGCCAGCGGCGACCCGTCAGCTTGAACAGCGCTTCGCGAACTTCGGGGCCGGGATCGTCGGGAAAGGTATCAGCCTGTTCAAAGACCAGCCGTTCAGGCGCGCATTCGATTATCCGCATCCGCGATCGCATCATCTCTGCGACATGCATGTGGCCCGCATCGTCGACCTTTTCGACCAGCGCGGCCCAGTCATGATCCGCAGTTGCATTTCCGGGTGCGTGAGTGGGCGAGGCGGGCGCGCCCTCCGACGGCGAATTGGCAGGATGCGCTGCTTCGGGCCGACTTGCCAGTTCCTCAATGCGCCGCACCAGTTTGCCCGGATCAGGCATGTCAGCGGCATGCAGCACTCGCAGCAGCGCCATTTGCAGAGACACCAGCGGATCGGGTGCGACCCGCACCTCGTCATGCCCCTTCAGCAGCAATTGCCAAAGCCGGTGAAGCTGTCCGGGCGATAGCCGCTCGACAAAGCTGGCGAGCGCGGCCCGCTCATCCTCGCCCGGCGCATCGGGCTGCGCGCCGGAAACCTGCGCAACGGTGATTTTATGGACCAGATCCATCAAGGCGCGCATCAGCGCCAGCGGTTCAACGCCCAGCGCGTATTGTTCATCGATGCCCGCCAGCAGGCCCTTGGCATCACCGCTCAGCAGGTGTTCCAGCACGGCCCGCTGTGTGCTTTTATCGGCCAATCCCAGCATGTCGCGCACGCGTTCCGCGCTGATGCTGGCCCCGCCCTCTAGATCCGAGTGCGCAATCGCCTGGTCCAGGATCGAAAGGCCATCGCGTACCGATCCTTCGGCAGCGGCGGCGATGATGTGCAAGGCCTCGGCATCGGCCCCAACCCCTTCCAGCTGGCAAACCTTGCCGAAATGATCTTCCAGCAATTGCATCGGGATGCGCCGCAGATCGAATCGCTGAGTGCGGCTGAGGACAGTCACCGGCAGCTTGTCCACTTCAGTGGTGGCGAACAGGAATTTGACGTGTGGCGGCGGTTCTTCAAGCGTCTTCAGCATCGCATTGAACGAGCTGTTGGACAGCATGTGCACTTCGTCGATGATGTACATCTTGTAGCGCGCGCTGACGGCGGCATACATCACCCCGTCCAGCAGTTCGCGCATCTTGTCGACGCCAGTGTTGGAGGCGGCGTCCATTTCGATCACGTCGATATGGCGCCCTTCGGCGATGGCTTGGCACGGCTCGCACTGGCCGCACGGGTCGATCGTGGGGCCGCCCAGCCCGTCGGGCCCGATGCAATTCAACGCCTTTGCAATCAGCCGAGCTGTCGAGGTTTTGCCCACGCCCCGCACGCCGGTCATCAGGAAGGCATGCGCCAGCCGATCACGCTCAATCGCATTGGCGAGAGTGCGGACCATCGGTTCCTGACCAATCAGTTCAGAAAACGTCTGCGGGCGATATTTACGCGCCAGCACCCGGTATGGCTGGTTCGATTGAGGCGCAGGCTTGGCCACCACAGCGGGCTCTGGCGCAGACACGGACGGCTTCTCTGGTGTCATCGCATCGCCAAACAGCGCGTTTTGCCCTGCCGCTTCCAGATCGGCCGCACTTGGCGGGGCTTCGACGTTTGTTTCGGGCAGTTCTGGGTCTGAATCGGTCACACGATCAAGCTACGCGCTTGCGCCGGGTTTGTCATCGCGCTGGTTCGATAAAAAAGGAGCCGAGCGACCCGCCGCAATTCACCTGGGCTGCTTCCTTCCGGACCTGACCCGGTGAGCGAACGCAAACGTCCACCCGACTCCCGGTGCGGCATATGGCAATGCGCGCGCCAGAAATCAACTCACTTGAAATTGTCGGCGTAGGCCTGAATCTTCAACGTCTTTGGCGGGGTGGCGTGCACGCGCGCTGTTATGCCGTATTTTTCGGCATAGGCCATGGCCGCGTCCTTCGTGGGGAAGGTCAGCCGCACCTGTGCCTGCGTATCGCCGCTTCCGGTCCAGCCCATGAGCGGATCGGGCTTGCGTGCCTCCGTCTGCTCAAAGTCGAGCACCCATACATCGGTCTTTGCCTTGCCCGATTGCATCGCGCTTTTGGGTTGCTGATATATCCGTGCGGTCATTGCGGTGGTCCCTTGCTGCGCCCGCCGATAGTCTATCTTCAGCCGCGGTTGAAGGTGTTTTTGGTCTTCAGGCTCGGCTTTTCCAGCCATGGCGTGTCGGGCCATCGATGTTTGGGGTACCGACCCTTCATATCCTTTACCACATCGGCCCAGCTGCCGCGCCAAAATCCGGGCAGATCACGCGTAGACTGGATCGGACGGCCAGCCGGGCTGGTAAGTTTGAGCAGGAGAGGCAACCGGTTCCCGGACGATGGCGTTCCGATCATCGGATGCATGTCCAAACCAAACAGAGCCTGCACGCGCACCTCCACACTGGGTGCATCATCGCCCGCATAATCTATTGCGTGGCGTGTGTCTGCCGGGGAGGTGAAATGCGTGGGCGCTGAATCGTCAAGCCTCTGGCGTGCGCTCCAGTCAAGCTGTCCCAACGCGGCATCGGCAAAGCGATGAGACGACAGGTCGAGATCGCGCCGGCCCTGCAATAGCGGAGCCAGCCACATATCAGCAGCATCGCGCAGGGCATCAGGCGAAAGTTGCTCCACTCCTGCAAACCCCCCACGCGCAAGAAAACCGGGCGGAAAGATTTCCCCCAGCTTTTCCAGAGCCTTTTCCACCAAGATATCCACAAGCGCACCTGCATCGGGATCAGGGTCTGGCCCGCTGGTGAGAACAATAGCGCCCAGCCGCTTCTCTCGCCGTGCCTCGACCCGGTTTTTCAAGGGATTCCAGCGCGCCGTTGAGCGTTCCTGAAGCTGGCCTGCAAACAATTGCTCCACCTCTCCCACCAAAAGCTCGATCCCAGCCGTGATCCGTGCCGAACGCGCCGCGCCCTGAGCATCGCAGATCACGATCCATTCCGCCCGCGCCAGGGGAGAAGCGGGGTCCAGCATAAAGCCGCGCCCGCCTGCGCTGATCCAGTTTTCTCCGCTTGCATCGCGGCGGCGCGCGACGAAATCGGAACGAGCCAGCGCGATCGCCTGTGCTGCGGTCTTTGCGCGACCCTCCATCGTCACTGCCGCCTCGCCCGCACGCTTTGCCCATCCCTGCGCGATCCGGCGCGCCGTCTCGGCCCGCCCCGAACGGTCTGCACGCCATTGCGTCAGCCGCTGTGCCAGATCCTCGCTCCGTCCGCCCAGCCCGCGTTCCTGCAACAGCATCACCAATTGCGCTGTTTCATAGGCTACGCCGCCTGCCTGTGCATACAGCAACGCCGCCGCTTCGTGTGGGGCCATCGGCATTGCGGCAATCGCGCTGCCCAGAGGTGTGATGCGCCCGCTTTCGTCCAGCGCGCCCATCCCCATCAGGTTGTCACGCGCCGCTGCGACAGATGCGGCAGGTGGCGGATCGAGCCATTGCAGGTCTGCCGGATCGTCGGTTCCCCACAATGCGAGATTGAGCAGCAGTGCAGTCAGATCGGCGGATTCGATTTCGGGCGGGGCGAATTCGGGGCGGCCCGCGTGCCCGGCCTCCTCCCACAAACGGTACGCCACGCCTGGCCCCTGCCGCGCTGCGCGCCCTGCCCGTTGCGCCGCAGCCGCCTGACTGGCACGCCGGGTGACCAGCCGGGTGGTCCCCGCCGCACGATCAAATTCCGCCAGCCGCGCCAGCCCGCTGTCCACGACAATCGCAACGCCATCCAGCGTTAGAGAGGTTTCGGCAATTGCGCTCGCCAGTACAATCCGGCGGCGGCCTTGTGGATCGCGGCGGATCGCAGCGCGTTGACCGGCAGGGTCGATTTGGCCGTGCAGCGGCAGCACGGGGGCATCGGGCAAGCGGGCCGCCAACCGCTCCCGCACTCGCTCAATCTCTCGCACGCCGGGCAGAAACGCGAGGATATCGCCCACAACATTTTCGCCCCACGCGGTCACGACTGCCGCAGCGGTTCGATCTTCGATGTTTTGTCCAGAACCATCGCCAAGCCACTTTAATTCTAGCGGAAAGCTCTTTCCCTCACTCTCGACAACCGGTGTTTGTTTGCCGAGCAAACGGGCAAACCGCGCGCCATCAATGGTCGCCGACATAACCAGCACGCGCAGATCATCGCGCAGAACACTGCGGGTTTCCAATGCCAGCGCAAAGCCCAGATCGCTGTCGAGATGGCGTTCATGCGCTTCATCAAACAGGATTGCGGAGACTCCGGGCAATTCCGGGTCCGCGACAAGTCGGTTTACCAGGATCGCTTCGGTCACAATGCGGATGCGGGTCTTGCCAGAAACCTTGCTGTCCATGCGGGTTTGGTATCCGATCGTCTCGCCCGCGCGCTCACACAGCATTTCTGCCATGCGTTCCGCCGCAGACCGCGCGGCCACCCGGCGCGGGGAGGTGAGAATAATCTCGCCCGTACACCAGTTCTCTTGCAACAGGGCAGGAGCCACGGCAGTCGTCTTGCCTGCGCCCGGAGGCGCAATCAGCACAGCCGCCCCGACTTCTCGCAGCTTTGCACAAAGTTCGGGCAAAACGGCGGTGATGGGCAATTCGGAGTGCATCTGTGGCCCATGCCAAACTTTGCGACACCTAGACAGCGCCCTGTTCGGAATACCGGCTTTTGTGTTTTGGCCAATGGTGCTAGTGCCAGATCGTCTGTTGCCCGTCCGGGGCACTGATCTGCGATGAGCGGCACAGCAGTGCACTCTTGCAGAAACTGCGAGGGGTCGCGGTTTTAGAGGAAACACCAATGAGAAAGATGATGACTGCGCTGGCAGCGGTAACGCTTGCTATGGGAATGACGGCGTGCGCGGGTGACGCTGATACCGAAGATACCGCCGCCGACACCACTGCAAACGCCGACGCCGGCTCTATTGCAGGTACGTGGAGAGCCAATCCAGAAACTGCGCAAAGCGAAAATGACACCAGCAGCTATTTGCTGACAGGTGACCAGTTCACCTGCAGCAGCTGCTTGCCGCCATATTCGATGACAGCCGATGGCGAATGGCAGGAGCTGGACCGGCCAGGCAAGGATTCATCGATGATGGAAATTGTCGATGCGAACACGGTGAAGTCATCAGGCCGCCTCAAAGGCAAAGTTCTGGGTAACTCCATCTGGACTATCAGCGCGGATGGCAAAACCATGACCCAGGAATTCACAAACCTGGACGGCAAGGAGACAATCACGGGCAGCCGAACCTACAACCGCGCAGCAGCTGGGCCTGACGGTGCGCACCTGCTTTCGGGCGAATGGACCCCGGCGGAATATGGTGAAATCAGCGATGCTGCGCTGACTTTCACTTACGCGATCGATGGTGACACGATCACATCCACCGGCAACAGCGGCGGCTACACCGCCACACTCGGCGGTGATGCCGTGACGCCGGAAGGTGACGAAACCGGTGGCACGCTGAAAGTCGAGAAGATCGGCGACAACATGTTTCGCGAAACCTACTCGCGCAATGGGGAGGTCACAGATGTGACGGAAATGACCATTGCAGGCGATACATTGACCGTGGTTTCTACCGATCCGCGCGATGGCAGCGTTTTCCGTTATACCGCAACCCGGCAAAAATGATTTAGGGAAGTATCAACGAACCCCGGCTCTGGCGACAGGGTCGGGGTTTGTCCTGTGCTGGAGCCGGTAACCGGGTCAATCAGTAACCGCGAGCGACCGCAAACTGCGCAGCTTCCGCCATGGCGCTGCGGGCTTTGCTGTCGGGGAAGATTGAGATCGCATCGATGGCCCGGTGCGCGAAATACCGCGCCCGCTCACGCGTGTCTTCCACCGCATTGTGACTCTGGATGAGGTCAATTGCATGAGAGAGGTCATCATCCGACGTCCGATGACCCGTTATTGCAGCCTTCCAGAAACTGCGTTCTTCCTCATCGCCACGCGCATAGGCCAGTATTACCGGCAGTGTCATCTTGCCCTCCCGGAAATCGTCGCCCTGGTCCTTGCCCATCTCGGCGGCATCGGATTCGTAATCAATGGCATCATCCACCAACTGGAAGGCGACGCCCAGATTACGCCCGTAATCCTCCAGCGCATGCTCCTGCTCTTCGCTGCATTCGGCCACGACCGCGCTGATCTGGGTGGCGGCCGCGAACAGGGCTGCGGTCTTTGCACCGATAATATGCAGGTATTGTTCTTCGCTGGTCTTGATCTGGCGCTGAGCGGTCAGCTGGGAAACTTCGCCTTCGGCGATCACAGCGCTGGCGTTGCTGAGAATGCCGAGCACCCGTAAAGACCCGTCCTCGGTCATCAGTTCGAACGCGCGGCTGAACAGGAAATCTCCGACCAGAACCGTCGCCGGATTGCCGAATATAATATTGGCCGCTGCTTTGCCCCGGCGAAGTTCGCTACCGTCCACCACATCATCATGGAGCAGGGTGGCGGTGTGGATGAATTCGACCGCCGCGGCCAGCTTGTGATGGCGCTGCCCCTTGTATCCGACAAGCTCCGCCCCGGCGAGCGTCAGCATCGGGCGCAGCCGCTTTCCACCGCCAGAAATCAGATGACCGGCGAGACGCGGGATCAGCGGAATCTCGCTTTGCATCCGATCGAGTATCACGGAATTGACGGAATTCATGCCGGTCGCCGTCAGAGACAGCATCGGCTCAAGCGTGGGCCGTTGGCGTGGTAGGGGTACGACTTCGGCGCTCATCACCTGTGCTTTAATGCCTGCTTCAATCGCTTGGCAAGGTTTGAATTGCTGCTAATTTGGTCCGCTATGTCGCAAGAAACGCAACCAGCAACCGATCCGCATTTTCCCGATGCACCCGCACCCGACCCGGTGCTGGCGGGTTATCGCAAAAGCATCGACAATATCGACGCTGCCCTCATCCATATGCTGGCCGAGCGTTTCCGGATTACGCAGGCAGTGGGCGAATACAAGGCGAAGGTTACTCTGCCACCCGCCGATCCTGACCGGGAGAAGCGCCAGATTGCGCGGCTGCGGGCACTGTCGGAGGCCGCAAACCTGGACCCTGAGTTCAGCGAAAAATTCCTGCGCTTCATCATAGACGAAGTGATCCGCCATCACGAAAGCGCGAACGACCGCGCACGAGGCGGCTAGATATCAGTCAGGGACCGTTTGTGACGGAGGATCGCTGGGCGGCGATGTTTGCGGCGGGCCAGCATCCGTAGGAGTGGCAGGCGGCAAATTGCCTTCATTAGCGCGGCGGTTCTGCTCGGCGAAAATAAGGCATTGGCGAAACTGGCGACGTTCACGCCGCGTCAGAGGTGCACGCTCACCGTCGAGTGATACGCGCTCGCAAACATTGCCATTGCAGATGACGTTGCCTTCGAATGCCTCTCCGGTTTGCACCCGCGCGCCCGCAATCCGCTCATTGGCGTAGGGGCTATGGAAGACCCCGCGCTCAGCTTCAAACCTGGTTGGGTTTGGTTGCACACCCCGAAAGGGTCAAAATACCGAGCAGTAGGCGCTTGACAGGAATTGGCCGATTGCAATTCGGAACCGGCTCTGACCTTCGAGTTTCCAACTTTACCTATCCCTCCATCTCCAAGTCAGCGCCATGCCCTAACCCGCGCGCGGCAGGCTTAGCTCCACCAGCAGCCCGCCCATGTCCTCGCTTTCATCCAGCCGGACGGATCCGCCGTAAATCTCGACCACATCGCGCACAATTGCCAGGCCCAACCCGGTGCCCGGCTTCCCCGTATCGAGCCGCGCCCCGCGATCAAATATGCGTGTGCGCTCCTTGTCGGGAATTCCCGTGCCATCGTCCTCGATCCATACAAGACAGAATTTGGCATCGGGATCGGCATCGACTGTTACAAACACGCTCCCTCCGCCATACTTCGCGGCGTTTTCGATGAGGTTGCCCAAAATCTCGTCAAGATCCTGCCGTTCAATCGCGACGTTGGCCTCCTTGCCACCGGCGATGTCCAGCCGGCCCTCGGGATACAGCCGCTCGACCGCGCGGCGCACCGCCTCTGCACTGTCGCGCACATTCGTGCGAGCGTGGCCCACGGCCCGTCGACCGACAGCGCGCGCCCGCGCCAGGTGGTGGTCGACATGGCGCTGCATCGTGCGGGTTTCGCGGAACACCGCCTGATTGAGGTCGGGATCGCGCGCAGTCGCGGCGTTGGTCAGGACTGTCAGAGGGGTCTTGAGCGCATGGGCAAGGTTGCCCGCATGGCGGCGCGCCTCCTCCGCCTGACGCTCGGTATGTTCGAGCAGCGCGTTCACTTCCTCCACCAGCGGTTCGACCTCGGTAGGCAACGGTTCCGTAATGCGGTTCTCACCGGTTGTGCGCAGTTTTGAAATCGCCGCGCGCACCCGGCGCAAGGGGGAAAGGCCATAGCGGATTTGCAGCAGGGCCATGACCATCAGGCCAAGCCCCAGAACCGCGAAACTCCAGATCAGGATAGAGCGAAGTCGTTGCAATTGCTCGTCGATTTCACCTGTCGCGCTGGCAACTGCAAAGGTCCAGCGCGTATCGCTGCCCGGCAGCATCACGGTGCGTTCGGCGATCCGCAGCGGTTCGCCCGCAAACTGGTCCGAATTGTAGAGTATGACATCGCTGTCAAACCCGTCGCCCTTGGCTACCACCCCCCTCACCTGCAATTCGCGGTCCCACAGACTGCGCGAGGGATACGGGATCGAAGTGCCGCCGCTGACCTGATAATACAGTCCGCTGTTCGGCTCCAGAAACCGCTGATCGCCCAGCCGGAGGTTGAAATAGACCTCACCCACCGGGTCAATCTCGGCCGACGCGATCATCGCGGTTAGGATGTATTCGAGCTGTTCGTCAAAGCTGCTTTCGACCTGGTTGGTCAATGTGCGGTCCAGCGCTATACCGCCGCCCAGCAACAGCACGGTTATCCAGATCGCCGCGATAAGTCCCATGCGCCGGGCAAGGCTGCCGCGACGGTTGGTCTTGGGTATTGCGGCATTACCTGGCCCTGCCTTGGACGGATCGGACACAGGCGGATCGGATGCCGTGAACCCGGCACCCTTACGCGCTCCATCCGCGCTGGACATGGCGTTTTGATCAGGCGTGCGCCGTGCCCCCGATCCGGGCGAACCCGTCGATCCGGACAGACCGTCGCGCGGGTCGTTACGCTCTGGGAGCGTCTGCGGGGTCGTCGAGGCTGTAACCGAGTCCACGGATGGTCGTTATCACTTCTGCGCCGAGTTTCTTGCGAATGCGGGTAACGAAGACTTCAATCGTGTTGGAATCGCGGTCAAAATCCTGGTCGTAAATATGCTCAATCAGTTCGGTCCGGCTTACCACCTTGCCCTTGTGATGCATCAGATAGCTGAGCAATTTGTATTCCTGCGCGGTCAGTTTCACCGGCTCCCCATCCAGCGTCACCCGTCCGGATCGCGTGTCCAGCCGGACCCCGCCCGCGGTCAGTTCGGAGGACGTGTTGCCCGAAGCGCGGCGGATGAGCGCGCGCAGGCGGGCAATCAGTTCCTCGGTCTGAAATGGCTTGGCAAGGTAATCGTCGGCGCCTGCATCCAGCCCGGCAACCTTGTCTGACCAACTGTCGCGCGCGGTCAACACCAGCACGGGAAAATGCCGGCCTTCTTTGCGCCACATGCCCAGCACGCTCAGCCCGTCAATCTCCGGCAGGCCAAGGTCGAGCACGCAGGCATCGTAATCCTCTGTGCTGCCCATGAAGTGACCGTCTTCGCCATCAGTGGCAAGGTCCACGGCATAGCCCGTCTGTTCCAGCGTCGATTTGAGTTGCTGGCCAAGAGTGGGTTCGTCTTCAACAATCAGGATGCGCATCGTCCACCGTTCTGCTGTGATAGGTTGGCCTGATTGGTGGGCGCTTCCCGGCGCGAGGTCAAGCAAGCGGAGTGGTTCATAGGAAAGGGTTTTCCCCTGTTCGGCACCGATTGTGCATACACTGGCCAATCAACGCGAACGGTTGATGATGCGGCCCGTCCGTGCGTCGACGTCGATATAGGTGACCCGTCCATCCTTGATGAACTTCAACCGATAGGCATGGGCGACCGCATCGTAAGCGGCGCGAAGATACTGGCTGTCCTGCATCTGCGGCAGGATACGGCGTTCTATCTCGCGCAGCGGGAGTTGATTGCCCGCCCGCATTTCTCGGCGCGCCTCGCCCTGGTCGGAGCGCGACTTGTCCTGCACGACGAGCGCATGAACCGCCGTCTCGGACAGGCCCAGCCCGCCAAGCGCAAGAAGGGAAAGGGAAGCGGAAATCCAGAAGCGGTTGCGTTTCATGATGACCCAGTCCCTATCGTCGATGCGTTGAACAAGCTGTGAATGCCACCGCGCCCAATCGTTCAGGCCCGATGTTCAGGCCCAATCGTTCAGGCCCATTCGTTCACGAAAGTATCGCGGCGGCTTTCATTCGTTCGGCGTATCCTATTCTTCGGTTGCGCTGGCTTCTGCCTCTTCATCGACCAGTTCGTATTTGATCGTGAGGGAGATGCCCGTGCTAACCAGTCCCGGCTGCACCGGCGCCTTTGGCGAGGCGGTCATTTGAATGTCGGCAGAGCGCATCGCCGTTCCAACAAGCGCTTCGCCGCGTCCGGATATCGATTCGTTGATCTCCAGCACCTTGTAACTGTCATGGCCCAGCATCTGCGCATATTCGGCAGCGCGCGCATTGGCCCGTTCAATCGCGCGTTTACGGGCGGTTGTCTTGGCTGCGGTGTCGTCCTCGATGCTGAAATTGGGGCCCGAAAGATCGGTCGCGCCCGCCACCACCAGCGCGTCCAGCACCGCGCCGGTTTCCTCGATTTCGCGCAGTTTCACGCTGACGCGGTTGGAAACCTGATAGCCCACGAACACGTTCTGCTCGGTCGTGCGGTTGTATTCGTAACGCGGGTTAAGGTTGATGCCCGAAGTCTGGATATCCCTTTCCGCGACCCCCAGCGCCTTGATCCGATCGACAACGCGCTGCATCTCAACCGCGTTCTGCCGCATCGCCTCTACCGCCGTTGTCGCATTGGTGCTGACACCTGCGCCGATTTCCACGATATCCGGCTCCGCCTCGATGCTTTCATAGATGTTGAGTTCGATGACCGGGCCTTCCGCCTCGATCTCGATATTTGCGGCGTGTGCCGGGGCGGCGGCGAGCAGTGGTACGGCCATGGCAAAACCAGCGGCAACAAGAATGCGATTCATCAAAATATCCTCCAATGGCGCGCAAATGCGGGTTCACGCCTTTCCCCGCACTGAACCGACTTGTGACCTCCAGCGCAAGCCCCTACTTGGCAGCACCTATGGCGCAACCGCCGATCCTCAGCCTCGAAGGGCTTGGCCTGCAACAGGGCGGCCGCTGGCTGTTTGGCGGACCACAACCCGGACAAGGTGCAGAGCCGATTGATCTGCACGTCCTGCCCGGCGATCGGTTGGCGCTGATCGGGCGCAACGGCGCAGGCAAAACGACGCTCCTCAAACTGATCGACGACCGGATCGAGATGGATCGCGGCACCCGCCGGGTAAGGCCGAACACGCGGATCGTGTTTCTGGAACAGGAACCCGACTTCTCCGAGTTCGACACGCTGATGGATTTCGCGCTGGCAGGCGAACATCCGCCCGCCGTGCACGAAGTAGAGGCCATTGCCGGGCAGCTTGGCATTGATATGGCGACCGATGCGGCCACCGCGAGCGGGGGGGAGCGCCGCCGCGCCGCCATCGCCCGCGCGCTGGCGCAAGATCCCGATGTGCTGCTGTTGGATGAGCCAACCAACCACCTCGACCTTTCGGCGATTGACTGGCTGGAGGACTGGCTGACCCGGTACAGGGGCGCGTTCATCACGATCAGCCATGACCGGACGTTTCTCAAACGGCTGACCCGCGCGACCTTGTGGCTGGACCGGGGGACGCTGCGGCGAAAAGAGGTCGGCTTCGGCGGGTACGAAGCGTGGGAAGAGGCTGTCTACGCCGAAGAAGCGCGCGCGGCTGAGAAGATGGACGCCAAGCTGAAACTGGAGGCGCATTGGCTGGAACGCGGCGTCACCGCCCGGCGCAAACGCAATCAGGGCCGCCTTGAAAAACTGTGGCAGATGCGCGCTACGCGTGCCGCGATGATCTCCGACAGCGGCACTGCGAAGCTGAAACTTTCTAGCGACGATGACTTCAGATCCAAGTCGGTAATCGTTGCCGAAAACATCTCCAAGGCGTTTGGCGAAGGCGCGGAGCGGCGCGAGGTCATCAAACCGTTCAGCCTGCGCATCCAGAACGGCGACCGCATCGGCATTGTCGGGGCGAACGGTGCTGGCAAGACGACGCTGCTGCGGATGCTGACCGGCGATCTGGAACCGGACACCGGCACCATCACTCGCGCCAGCACCCTTTCGGGCGTGATGATCGACCAGCAGAGAAAGCTGCTGGAACCCGGTTCCAGTGTGCGCGACATCCTGGCCGAAGGCGGCGACTGGATCGACGTGCGCGGGGTGCGCAAGCATGTGCAGGCATACCTCAAGGACTTCCTGTTCGATCCCAAGATCGTCGATACGAATGTCGGCATCCTTTCGGGCGGAGAGCGTTCGCGCCTGCTGCTCGCCCGCGAATTTGCGCGCACCGCCAACCTGCTGGTGCTGGACGAGCCGACCAACGATCTCGATCTGGAAACGCTCGACTTGCTGCAAGAGGTCATCGCCGATTTCGACGGGACGGTTTTGATCGTCAGCCATGATCGCGACTTTCTCGACAAAACGGTGACGTTGACGTTGGGCCTCGATGGATCGGGCAAGGTTGATATCGTGGCCGGCGGATACGAGGATTGGGAAGCCAAGCGGGAGAAGCGCGTCGTCGGCAAGTCGAAGCCAACCGCAAGTGCCGCCGCAACGCCTGGCCCTCCCCCGCCCAAGGCCGAGAAGCTGACCTACAAGGATCAGCGCGACTACGAGGTCCTCCCTGTCCGGATCGAGGAACTCGAAGCCGCGATTGCCAAGGGCGAAACGATCCTCGCTGACCCCACCCTTTTCGCCAGCGATCCACAACGGTTTGCCACAATCTCGAAGGGGATCGAGAATGCCCGCCGCGAAAAGGACGAGGCGGAGGAACGCTGGCTCGATATCGCGGAGCGGGTCGAGGGATGAGCCGCCCGAATTCTGTCATGAACGCCTGATATCATCGGTCTCCCACGCAGGAGGCAACAATGGATACGACTCAACTGGCACGCGATTTCATGAAACTGATGATCGAGGAGGACGAGCAAGGCTATCAGGCCTACTGGTCCGACGATATCGTCAGCCTTGAACCGCAAGACGGCGAAATGGCGCGGATCGAAGGGCGCGAGGCGCTGCTCCAGAAACACGCATGGTGGGCGGCCAACACTGAAACCCATTCCAGTTCCATGGCTGGCCCGTATGTATTCGGCGACCAGTTCGCGATCCGATACACGATGGATGTGACCATGAATGGGGAGCGGTCGCAAATGGAGGAAGTCGGGCTTTACACTGTCAAGGACGACAAGATCATCGAGGAGCGCTTTTTCTACGAAGCCGGCGATTTCTAAGGCCCTCTCCATACGTCTCGGGGATTGATGGCCTGCACTCGCCGCTCGGCTTGCCGCCTGACACACCTGACACACTGTACAGGGCCAAAAAACCGCACTCACCTGATGCGGTAATAATCGGCCACCCGATCCAGCGCGAGGCGCAGTACCAGCTTGCCGCTGCGCGCGGGCCAGCCGAGGGACTTTTCCGCTTCGGGGAGACCTTCGCCCGCGCAGACGACACGCCACAGAATGTCCTCCAGCCCCTTGCCTGCCTGCGCCAAGGCTGCGTGAAAGCGAGCCTTGGCTGCAATCTGTTTCTCGGTCGGTGAAAGGCCCTTGTCGCCCGTGGATCGCACCCGCACCACGTCCCATCGCATCGTGATGTTGGGCGAGAGTTGCGCGCGCTCATAATCGGCACGCAACGCTTCGCCCGCATCGAACAGCCGGCTGTCCAGATGGCCGCGCGCATGCAACCACGCGATGGGCGATTCGCCAATGTTTATGGTGACGCTGCGCCGTTTCCCCTTTGCACTTCCGCCGCGCACCGGGCCCTCGGATGTCAATTCGCGTTCAACCAGTTCCCGTTTCATGATGTCGTGTCCTTTTTACTGCGCCAGCCCGCACACCGGGCCTGCGCCACGAACCAGCCTTGCCAAATGTGCAAATCTGTAGGAAAGCTAAAACCGATTTGGTTACTTCCAGAATTTGTCGGAGAAACACATGATCAATCGCATCCGCGAAATCCGTAAGGCGCGAGGGCTGACATTGGCTGAACTGGCCGAGGCCTGCACCCCGCCAACCACCGCACAAACGATAGGACGGTTGGAAACGGGGACACGGACGCTTTCGATCAACTGGATGGACCGGATCGGCACCGCGCTGGGTATCGATCCGCAACATCTGGTTCGTTCAGAACAGCAGCCTCGCGCCCAAGTGATTGCCGAACTTGGCCTTGCTGACGCGCAGGGACTGCCCCACCCGCGAGAGGCGGTGTTGCCGCACGAACTGGTCGAGGGTGACAGCGACGCGCCGATGATGGTGATGGAAGTAACCGCTGCCATCGGAGAATACCGGCCCGGAGACCTTATCTGGTTGAACCGGATCGACCCCGCACAGGCGGCAGGCGCAGTCAACCGCGATTGTCTGATCCCGCGTCCCGGCGGGCGGTTCGTATTCGGTCGCCTGATCGACACTCGCGGAACGCTGGTGGGCGTCCTGCCCGTGCAGAGCGGGGCAAAACAGCAGGTCGTGGACAAACCTGCGTGGATCGGAGTGACGCAAATGCTGGTTCGCAAGCTGTGAACCAAATTTCGTCACCACTTCTGCGCTGGGCTGGCATAGGATCGGCGTCGTGAAACACGTTCTGGCGCTCAGCACGATCTATCCCAACGCTGCCAATGCGCGATTTGGCACGTTTGTCGCGCGCTCAATGGAGGCGCTGGCCCGGCGACGCCCACCCCCTGATCGCGCGGATACGGGCTGGCGGGTAAGTGTCATCAATCCCATCGGCCTGCCGCCGCTCGGTCTTGCCAGTGCCCTCCCCCGCTACAGGGCGTTGAGCGAATTGGAAGAACGCGGCCATCATGGCGGCGTGGACGTGTACCGCCCGCGTTTCACCCTCATCCCAAAGGTGGGCGCGCGCCGCAATGCCGCCGCCATTGCCAAGGCAGCCCTGCCCGTCGCCCGTGCAATCCACGCCGAAAACCCGATTGACGTGATCGATGCGCAATACTTCTTTCCCGATGGCCCTGCCGCCGCCGCCATCGCGCGGGCGCTGGGCCTTCCGCTCTCGATCAAGGCGCGCGGAAGCGACATCAATTACTGGGGCGAGTTCGATTTCGCCCGCGAACAGATGCTGGATGCGGCCAATCACGCCGATGGCTTGCTGGCGGTTAGCGAGGCTTTGGCCCGCGAAATGACAGCGATGGGGATGCCGGGGGACAAGATTGCGGTGCATTACACCGGACTGGACCGCGATCTGTTCCGCCCGCTGGGCCATACCCAATTGCGCGGTCAACTGGCGGCAAGCCTTGGCTTCGCAATCCCCGCGAAGGCTCCGCTGTTTGCGTGTGTGGGCGCGATCAACCGGCGCAAGGGGCATGACATTGCAATCCGAGCGCTGGCCGCGCTGTCAGACGATTTCCCGGATGCGTGCTTGCTGCTGGTCGGCAAGGGGGACGAGGAAACCGCGATCCGCGATCTGGCGCAGGAATTGGGCGTGGGGGCGCGGGTGTGCCTGACCGGATCGGTCGATCACAACCTGCTGCCGATCATTCTGTCTGCCGCCGATGTCATGGTGTTGCCGACCCAGAACGAGGGGCTGGCCAATGCGTGGGTAGAGGCGATTGCCTGTGGCACACCCATCGTCACCACCGACGTTGGCGGAGCGCGTGAACTGGTGACGAGCGAGATTGCCGGACGGCTGGTGGAACGCACGACCCAAGCCGTGGCAGACGCGTTGCGAGCGATCATCGCCAATCCGCCCGATCCGCAGGCCGTCGCCGCAATTGCCGAAGCGTTCGACTGGGTAACCCATGCAGAATTGCTGGCCGCGCACTACACCCGGCTGGTGAGGGATTGAGCGCGGACTGATCGGCGCTCAGACTTCGCCGCGAACGATCTTTTCCTGGCGGTCCATCGCGGATTCCTGTGGCACAAAACTGTTGGAGGATACACCCAGCCAGATCAGGATCGGGCTGGCCAGATACAGGCTGGAATAGGTGCCTACGAACAGGCCGAACGTAATTCCCACGACAAGGCCAAACAGGCTTTCCGGACCGAAGAACAGCAGCGGGATCAGCGCGATCAGCAGCGTGAGCGATGTCATCACCGTGCGCGCCAGCGTCTCGTTCATCGAAAGGTCCAGCAATTCCACGATCGGCATCTTGCGATATTTCTTCAGATTTTCGCGGATGCGATCGAACACCACGATCGTATCGTTCAGCGAATACCCGATGATGGACAGGATCGCGGCTATGATCTGCAGCGAAAATTCCAGTTGCAACAGCGCGAACAGCCCCATCGTCAGCGATACGTCGTGCACCAGCGCAAACAGCGCGCCCACGCCAAACTGCCATTCGAACCGCACCCAGATATACAGCGCCACCATCAGCATCGCCGCCAGCAGCGCGAGCGCGGCATCGTTGCGAAATTCTCCGGCGACCTTGCCCGAAACGGTATCGTTGCCATCGGTTCGCACGTCGGGATATTGCGCCTTGATCGCGGCGACCACGTCGTTGCCGATTTCCGTTGCCGCGCCCGGTGTCGTTTCAACCTCCGGCGGAAGTGCGACGCGGATCGACACCTGGTTGGGCGCGCCGAATTCCTGCACTACGGGCGCGCCATAGCCCAGCCCGCCGACCAAGTCGCGCAACGGGGCGATGGGTGCTTGCTCGCTTTGTTCGAAGGTCAGGCGCACTTCCTGTCCGCCGGCAAAATCGACGCCGTAGTTCAACCCTTGCGTGAGAACCGCCACCCAGCTCAGCACGATCAGGATCGAGCTGATGATGAAGAACGGCACCCGCAGTTTCAGGAACCTGATGTTCGTGTCGACGGGGACGAGCTTGAGAAGTTTCATGGGAATGGCTCGCTCTGGATCAGATATTGATATCGGCGGGACGGGTCTTGTGCAGCCATCCGGCCACCCACATGCGCGTCAGGGTCACCGCGGTGAACACGCTGGTGACAAGGCCGATGACAAGCACGACGGCAAAGCCCTTGATCGGGCCGGAGCCAAACCAGAACAGCAGCACGCCCGCGATGAAATTGGTGACGTTGGCATCGTAGATCGCGCGGCTGGCCTCGGAATACCCGTTCTCCACCGCCGACATGACCTTGCGCCCGCGCGCGCGTTCCTCGCGAATGCGTTCGTTGATCAGCACGTTGGCATCCACCGCTGCGCCAATCGTCAGGACGAAACCGGCGATACCCGGCAGCGTCAGCGTGGTGTTCAGCCCCGCCATCACCCCCAGCAGGATCAGCACGTTGAACACCAGCGCGATGGTCGCATAGATGCCGAACCGGCCATAGCTGGCGACCATCAGCGTGACGACCGCGATGCTGCCGATCATCATGGCGAGCAGACCCTTGCGGATCGAATCCGCGCCAAGGTCCGGCCCGACGCTGCGTTCCTCCACCACCGTCAGCGGCACAGGCAGTGCGCCCGAAGAAAGCTGGATGGCCAGTTTCGCCGCGCTTTCCGCGTCAAAGCTGCCCGAAATCTGCGCCGACCCGCCAAGGATGGGTTCGTTGAACTGGGGCGCAGACAGGATTCTCCCATCCAGGATGATCGCAAACCGCTGCCCGACATTTTCGGTGCTGAGCTTGGCAAACTTGGTTGCGCCCTGCGTATCGAAGGTGATGTTGACGACGCTTTCGTTGGTTTGCGGATCGTTGCCCGCCTGCGCATCGATCAGATTGTCGCCACGAATACCGCCAAGCCGCTCAACCGCCTCGAACCCGCCGGCGAAGTTGGAATCCTCGGCATAGGGATAAATTTCGCTGCCCGGAGGCGCGATTCCGGCCTGCACATTGGTCGGCAGGGCGTCGGCGTCCACCAGCTTGAATTCGAGCGCGGCCGTTTCGCCCAGCAACTCCTTGAGCGCTTGCGGATCCTCAAGGCCGGGCACCTGCACCACAATCCGGTTTTCGCCCTGACGGATGATCGTCGGCTCTCGCGTGCCTAGTTTGTCGATGCGGACGCGCACGACTTCAGCGGCGCTTTCCATCGCGGTGTTGATCGCGGCGTCCAGCCCGCCAGCGGTGGGCGAGAGGACGATCCGCTGCGTATCCACAACCTCCAGATCCCATTCGCGGACCAGTCCCTGCCCGGCGATGATCCGTTCCAGATCGCCACGTACGCGATCGATATCGCCCGGATCGTCCAGCATGAAGGACAGATTGCCTCCCGCGGTCGAAACATCGCCGATCCGGATGCGCGGGGTCGCGTTTCGCATCGCCAGCCGAACCGCCTCTTCGAGGTTTTCCAGCCGCAACGCCGCAACATCGGCCTGGTTGGCTTCGAGCAGGAGGTGCGAACCCCCGGCAAGATCCAGCCCCAGATTGACCTGCGGCGCGGGCAGCGCTTTGGGCCAGTCCAGCCCGCTGACATTGAACAGCGAAGGCAACGCCAGCGCCGACAGTGCGAGCGTAATCGCCCAGAGCGAAATCTTCTTCCAGAGGGGAAAATCAAGCATTACCGCGTGGTCTCAATCAAATCTGCGTGTCGGGTGTGGCGCGGCGCGGGGATAGGCGCCGGTCCTTCGGCGTTCAGTCGTTGGCCGGTTTGCTGCCGGGCGTGATGATATCGGTGATCGTGTGCTTCACCGCCTTCACCCGGACGCCCTGCGCCAGATCGACCTCGACATAGGTGTCATCGACCTTGACCACCTTGCCCACAAGCCCGCCGCCGGTGACCACGCTGTCGCCCTTTTTGACCGAGGCGATCCGTTCCTGATGCTCCTTTTGCTTGCGCATTTGCGGGCGGAAAAGCAGGAAATAGAAAATCAGGACCATGCCGACGATCGGCAGGAAGTTGATCCATGCGGGCGGCGCTGCGGCGCTGGTGCCTAAGGTGGTGCCAACTGCGGCGAGAATTTCGAACATGGTCATATATGCCTGTCAGAGCGTGAAAAATTCGGATGCAAAACTTACGCACAACAGGCCGCGCCGGTGCAAATTCGAGTTGCCTCAAACAGCATAGCCCCGCCCCGTATCGTGCGTCAGGTGGGCGCGATTAGCAGCATTGCAACCATGCGGCAATTGTGCGCGGGAATACCGGGGATAATCGCCGACCAACACCGCAGCCGCAACTTGCGCGTGATGCCGCCTGACCGACGCCCATTATGCGATCGGTCGCAGGATGGCACTTCACCGCTTGCCACGGCAAACCGGCTTGCCTATAGGCGCGCCTCCACTGGTGTCGGGAAGTAGCGCAGCCTGGTAGCGCATCACACTGGGGGTGTGGGGGTCGCAGGTTCGAATCCTGTCTTCCCGACCAGTGGTCTTCGTCGAAAATGGCTTTGGATTTGTCATCCTATCGCGCAACGGAACCTTCATCAGTTTGCGCGGTTCAAGGGCTTCGATGTTATCTTCATATCTCAGATATTCCTGCACTTGCGGGTTGCTTGCCCTTGCTGTGGCGGGCAGTCCGGTTGCCGCCTCGATGCAGGCAGATGCAAGTAACAGCGGCGCTGCCATCGGTCCTGCGTCTGAGCCCGATCCGGAAGAAGCCGTCCCCGACGATAGCGCGTACGATCCTGACGCACCAGGCACCACGGCCGAAGAAAACATCACCACCGCTAACCCGCGCCGCACTTTCGAACCGGAGGACTTCGCCCGGTTCGCACCGCGCAGCGCACTCGACATGGCGCGGCAGGTTCCTGGATTTTCGATCCGCAGCGATGATGGCGCACGCGGGCTGGGACAGGCGGATACCAACGTGCTGGTCAATGGCCGCCGCGTATCGGGAAAATCCAACGGTCCGGTAGAGGCACTGCAACGCATCCCCGCCGAAGAAGTGCTGCGGCTGGAACTGGTCGACGGGGCCAGCCTCGATGTCGGCGGGCTGACCGGGCAAGTTCTTAACGTCATCACATTGGGCAGTGGCCGCATATCCGGACAGTTTCGCTATGCACCGCAATTCCGCAGCGAGGGGACGCCAGCGCGCTGGGGCGATGCTTCTGTGTCGCTCGCAGGCGGCGGCGCTAAAACCGAATGGACGCTGGCGGTGGAAAACGACCAGAACCGCAATGGCGATGAAGGGCGAGAACTGGTGTTCGACGCCGCCGACACGCTGATCGACACGCGCAAGGAAAAGTTCAATCGCAACGCCGACAATTTCTCTGCGTCCGGATCGCTGACCCGCGTGGCCGACAATGGCAACGCGTTGAACCTGAACGGAACCGTGGGCGGCTTTATCAACCGCCAGACGGAAATTTCGGAGCGTTCCGGCCTTCAATCCCCCGTCGACCGCATCCGTCTGTTTACCGACAACGAGAATGAATTCAGTTTCGAGGTTGGCGCGGATTACCAGTTCCCATTGCTGGGCGGAAAACTGAAAGTGATCGGCTTCCACGCTTACGAGGACAGCCCCACCTTCGCGCGGGTCATCACCCGGTTTGCCGATGGCAGCGCGGATCAGGGCACGCGGTTCGCCCGCGACGCCGACGAAGGCGAAACGATTGCGCGCGCCGAATACAGTTTCGATGGGGCAGGCGGCAATCTGCTGTTCGCGTTGGAGGGCGTGCGAAATTTCCTCGACATCGTATCCTCGCTCGAAGTGACCGATGCAGCCGGGCAATTCCAGCCTGCCAGTCTTGCGGGTGCCAGCGCGCGCGTGGATGAGGACCGGGCAGAGGTGCAGGTGACCTACAGCCGACCGCTGGCACCCGAAATTCAGTTTCAGGCTTCGGGCGGGGCGGAATATTCACGCCTCAGTCAAAGCGGCGCATTTGGCCAGACCCGCACGTTCTATCGCCCCAAGGGCTTCGTCTCGCTCGATTGGAAGGCGGCTGAAACCGTCAATATCGCCGCGCGGGTCGAACGGATCGTCGGCCAGCTCAACTTCTTTGAATTTATCGCCACGGTCGATCTCAATCAGGATCGCGCCGATGTGACCAACGCCGATCTGGTTCCCCCGCAAAGCTGGCGTTATGAAATCGAGGCGAACGTTGGTCTGGGCGCGCTGGGCACAGTTAATCTGCGACCATTTTACGAGGATATCACCGATATCGTGGACCAGATCCCGATTGCCGGTGGGGGTCAGGCGCCCGGCAACCTGCCCTCGGCGCAGCTTTATGGCATTGCCAGTGACCTGACCCTGCTGTCAGAGGGACTGGGTTGGCGCGGCACCCGGCTGGATGTGAGGCTGTCGCTTCTGGGAAGCTCTATCGAAGATCCGCTGCTGGGCTTCACGCGGCAGATTTCCGGCAATGAGATCATCAACCTTGGCACTGATCTGCGGCACGATTTCCAGCGGTCCAACTGGGCAGTCGGGGGCTCGCTCAACTGGGAAGACAACGTTCCCGACGTGCGGCTGGACGAAATATCATTGAGCACGCAGAGTTTCGGTTTCGCCAGTTTTTTCGTCGAGAACAAGGACGTGGCCGGGCTGACCTTGCGCGGCAGCATCGCTAATGTGCTCGACCGCGAAAACCGGTTCTCGCGCACGGTTTTTCTTGATCGCACGGCGGGCCTGGTGGACTTTCGCGAAACGCGCGAGCGTCGCTTCGGCACGATCTTTACATTCGAGGTTGAGGGCTCGTTCTAGCGCGCCTAGTCCTTTTTTCCTGACAGGGAGACAAGGATGACGTTTTCGGCGACGAATGCAGCGAAAATAGCGATGCGCAGCTGGCTGTTCGCCCCCGGCGACAGCGAGCGCAAAATGGAAAAGGCCATCGCGAGCGAGGCTGATATCGCGCTGCTGGACCTTGAAGATTCGGTGACGGCGCAAAACCGGCCCGCCGCGCGCGATGCGGTGCGCGCCGCGCTTGAGAGCGCGACTGATCGCGCACGTGTCTGGGTGCGGATCAATCCGCTCGATACCGATGATGCTCTCCTGGACCTCGTCGCGGTGGTCCCCGCACGGCCCGACGGGGTGTTCCTGCCCAAGGCCGAAGGCGCGCATCATGTAACGCAGTTGCACCATTATCTGACCGCGCTTGAAGCGGCTCATGGGATTGAACAGGGGTCCACGCAGATCGCCGCGCTGGTGACGGAAACGGCCGCTGCGATGTTTCGCACCGGCGATTACGCGGGCGAATATCCGGGCGCAGAGCGGCTGGTGGCGATGAGCTGGGGAGCAGAGGATCTGTCATCAGCGCTGGGCGCACGCGAACAGCGCGGGGCCGATGGCGAATACGCGCACACCTATGAATTGGCGCGCAGCCTGTGCCTGCTTGGTGCGGTCGCGGCGCGTGTGGCTCCAATCGAGACGGTGCAGCCGGAATTTCGCGATCTGGAGGGGCTGGAAAAACGTGCCCGCCGTTGCCGGGCGGCGGGATTCCGCGGAATGCTGGCGATCCACCCGGCGCAGATCGCCCCCATCAACGCCGCCTTTACTCCCGGTTCGGATGAGATCGCCCATGCCCGTGCCGTGGTACAGGCCTTTGCCGACAATCCGGGCGCTGGCACAATCGCGATTGACGGATCCATGCTGGACCGCCCTCATCTGGCCCTGGCGCAGCGTCTGTTGGCGGAAGTTGGTCAATAACCATTTTGGTCTGTTTTAGTTTCCTACACTAACCATATCGGATAATTGCCGGCGCGACTCAGAAACAGGAGCGCGCTTCGCATGGCCATTTTCGAAACTCTTATCGGTCCCATCGCATCTATCATCGACAAGATTATCCCGGATAAAGAAGCGCGCGCGCTGGCAAAGCTGGAACTCATCAAGCTTGAGGGTTCGCAGGAAATGCAGATGATCGAGGCGCGCTTGCAAGCCATCGTTGCCGAGGCACAGTCCGGTGATCCGTGGACTAGCCGCGCGCGCCCCAGTTTTCTCTATGTCATGTATGTCCTGCTGTTGACCGCGTTGCCGATGGGAGTGCTCAGCGCGTTCGATCCGCGCGCCGCAAGAGATATTGCCACCGGTATGAACTCCTATCTCGCCGGCCTGCCAGAACCGCTCTATGCATTGTTCGGGACAGGTTACCTAGGCTACACCGCCGCGCGCCAGTGGGGCAAGGTAAAGGGCGTGGAGCGGTAGGGCATCCGCTCTACCTCACTCAAAAAGTTCGTTGCCGCCAAATTGGTCAATAGCCGCAATCGCATCGCCGAATGTCCGGTCAGTTCCGATAAGCGCGATGCCAATATCGCCTCCTGTAAGCGCCCGGTTGGCGCGTGCCGATCGCGCAACGATGCCTCGTCCTGGGTAAGCCTCGGGGCGATGCAGATGAAGAATGATGTGCTTCTGGCGTTGAACGGACCAGACCGAAACCCGGTCAATTTCGCTCCAAGGGATCGTGGCGTCGGACCACCTCGACCACTTGATACCCGCCTGCCCGATCTGGAGCTGCACATCGAGATCGAAGAAGCGTTTCGCGATGACGGGCAGGCAAGCGCCGAAAAAGGCAGCGCAAAACCAACCGACATAGGCAACGACTTCAGGCGGAATGCGCCGCCCTCGCCTCGACCAGTTCTCCGGGTCAGGCAGTTCACCGATCACGCCAGCCAGCAATAACCCCAGCACGACGAAACCGAGGCACAGGAAAAGAAGCATCGCCAGCCTCCAGCGTGAATAATAGGCGCGAAATTCATCCATCGTTACAAGGCGTAAACGAAAACATTCCGCTTGCAAGGCACACCATTCTTCCCCGCCCCGCGCCTTCCCGCTATCGCCCACCTCATGACCAACCTCGTCTACGTCCTCAACGGCCCCAATCTCAATCTCCTCGGCACGCGCGAGCCGGAGATTTATGGCACCACCACGCTTGATGATATCGCCGGGGTGCTCGAAGACCGCGCCCGCGAATTCGGGCTCGAAATCGAGATGCGCCAGACCAATCACGAGGGCATGCTGGTCGACTGGCTGCATGAAGCGCAAGCCGAGGGCGCGCGGGCGGTGTTGCTCAATGCGGCGGCCTATACCCATACCTCCATCGCCCTGCTCGATGCGATCAAGGCGATCAAAACGCCGGTTATCGAAGTTCATCTTTCGAACCCCAAAACGCGCGAGCCGTTTCGCCACATATCCTATATCGGAATGGCCGTCGCACGCACATTCGAAGGTCACGGCGCGCACAGCTATATCCTTGCGTTGGAAGCGGTCGCGAAAGGCGATCTTTGAACCCTTCCGACGTTCACACTAAACAAACCGCACGCTTGCACTTGCACGATTTGCACCATTTGCCACTTGCCAGCCGCAATTGCCGTCAATAGTCACGATTGAAACAAATTAAGGGGTTCGCATGCCTGAGTTTGGGGCTGACAAGAAACCGGGTGGCAAAGCCAGAACCGGTATGAACATCGACATCGCGCTGGTGCGCGAGCTTGCCGAATTGCTCAGTGAAACCGGGCTGACGGAAATCGAGGTCGAGGACGATGATCGCAAGATCCGCGTCGCGCGCGGTGGCTCAGTTTCGGTTGTTTCGAGCGTGGCTGCCCCTGCGCCAACGTCCGGTCCAGTTGCGGCGGCTCCTGCGCCCGATGCTTCGCCCGAACCCGCGGCAGCGCACGCCAATGCGCTCAAATCCCCGATGGTTGGCACCGTCTATCTTGCGCCGGAGCCGGAAAAGCCGAACTTCATCAAGATCGGCGATAGCGTGGTCGAGGGCGATACCTTGCTGATCGTCGAGGCGATGAAGGTCATGAACCCGATCACCGCCGACAGGGCCGGAACGATCATGGCCGTGCTGGTCGACAATGCGCAGCCGGTCGAATTCGATCAGCCGCTCGTGGTCATCGGGTAGGCGCCATTCATGAGCATTAACCGCATCCTGATCGCCAATCGCGGCGAAATCGCTTTGCGCATTCATCGCGCCGCCCACGAAATGGGGATCGAAACGGTCGCAGTGCATTCCACCGCCGATGCCGACGCGATGCACGTGCGCCTAGCCGATCAGGCGGTGTGCATCGGCCCGCCCGCAGCCGCTGACAGCTATCTCAACGTTGCCGCCATCATCTCTGCCGCAGAAGTGGCGCAGTGCGATGCGATCCATCCGGGATACGGCTTCCTTTCGGAAAACGCCAAATTCGCTGAAATCGTGGAGGCGCACGATATTGCCTGGATCGGGCCAAAGCCCGAACACATCCGCACCATGGGTGACAAGGTGGAGGCAAAACGCACGGCGGGCGCGCTGGGCCTGCCGCTGGTTCCCGGCTCCGAAGGTGCTGTTTCCGACCCGGAAGAGGCCAAGGCAATCGCCGCCGAAATCGGCTACCCCGTTATCATCAAAGCCGCATCTGGTGGCGGCGGTCGCGGCATGAAGGTGTGCGAGAGCGAGGACAAGCTCGAAACCCTGATGCAGCAGGCCGGGTCCGAAGCGAAGGCCGCGTTCGGTGATGCCACCGTCTATATCGAGAAATATCTGGGCAATCCGCGCCACATCGAATTTCAGGTGTTCGGCGATGGACACGGCAAGGCGATCCATCTGGGCGAGCGCGATTGTTCGCTGCAACGCCGCCATCAAAAAGTGCTCGAAGAAGCGCCCTCGCCCGTCATCAGCGCCGAAGACAGGATGCGCATGGGGGAGGTTTGTTCAAAGGCGATGCGCGACATGGCCTATCGCGGCGCGGGCACGATCGAATTTCTGTGGGAAAACGGCGAATTCTATTTCATCGAGATGAACACGCGCCTGCAGGTCGAACACCCCGTGACAGAGGCGATCACCGGTGTCGATCTGGTTCGCGAACAGATCCGCATCGCGGCAGGCAAACCCCTGTCCGTCACGCAGGAAGACCTCGAGTTCAAGGGCCACGCGATCGAGTGTCGGATCAACGCCGAGGACCCCTTCACCTTCGCCCCCTCGCCCGGCAAGATCACCTATTACCACCCGGCCGGCGGGATGCATGTGCGCGTCGATTCAGGACTGTATGCGGGCTACACCGTGCCGCCCTATTACGACAGCATGATCGCCAAGCTGATTGTCTATGGCCGCAACCGTGAAGGCTGCATCATGCGCCTGAAACGCGCGCTGGAGGAAATGGTCGTCGAAGGGGTCAAAACCAACATCCCTCTTCACCAGGAATTGCTGCGTCAGGACGATGTGCTGAACGGCGACTATTCGATAAAGTGGCTGGAAGAATGGCTGGCAAAGCGCGAGGTGTGATTTCGCGCCGTCCAGGTTTGATTTCGGGAGGGTTGGTCAATGTTTTTGGGATTGGCGTTGGTTGCACTTGCGGCGGGAGCCACGACTGTTTGCCACCCAGCGGCCGGAACTCCTGATGAAGCCGCGATAATGGCCACCGATACAGCAGTTCGCGAAGCATTTGCCCGCGGCGATATCGATACCATCGCCCTTTATCACCACCCCGAAGTCGTCAAATCACTGGCTCCAGAACGCTTTTTCGCTGGCGAGAAAGCTCTACGCGAAGATCTCGCCAATACGTTTTCCACCGTCGATCTGGACTTTGGGCAGAATGATCGCGAAATGCTCAAAATTTGCGGCGATACAGCGCTGTCAATCGTGCGATTTTCGATCGATTACTCAGCCAAGGATGGCAGTTTCAACGGCACTGCATATGGCCGCGCTATGATCGTCATGGTGCGATCAGACCGCGCTCCGCATGGATGGGTAACCCTCAGCGAAGTCGTGCAACCGGCCCCTGCCCCCTAATCGAACTCGAACCCTGCTGCCTTGGCTTCCGCGATGATTTCCGCACCGGTTTTCATCGGGCTTTCCTGCGCCAGATCGTACCAGTCGGGTTTCTCGTCGACGAAAATCTGTTGTTTGATCCCAAATCCCGGCGGCAGATCGAACAGGCCAGCGAGGAATGTGCGATTGCCCGTGGGCAGGAATCGAAACCACAGATTGCTGCCGCAGGTCTTGCAAAAAGCCCGCTCTGCCCAGGCGCTCGACTGGTAGGTGGAGACGCTGCCCGCGCCCTCGATTTCGGCGCTCTCCCCCTCGATCCCGGCATACATCGCCCCGCCCCAGCGCGCGCACATCTCGCAATGGCACACATCGACATGCGGCTCGGCTCCGGTCAGCGTAATCGAAACCGCGCCGCACAGGCAGTGACCCGTCAGCTTCTGGGAGAGGCGCTCAACGTCCTTGTCACTCATCGGCTGCGGCTCCTTTGGGCTAAAGCGGTACCCCCGGCTCATGCTTGGCGGTGCGGATCGTTAGAGACGTTTTCACGCTGTCGACATTGGGCGCCGGGGTCAGTTTTCCGGTGAGAAATTCCTGAAAGCTCTGCAAGTCCTGGCTCACGATCTTGAGGATAAAGTCGATCTCGCCGTTCAGCATGTGGCATTCGCGCACTTCAGGCAGAGCGCGCATGTGATCCTCGAATTCGCGCAGCGCGCTTTCGGCCTGGCTTTTGAGGCTCACCATCGCGAAAACCGTGATTGCAAATCCCAGTTTCGAAGGGTCAAGATCGGCATGATACCCGCGGATAACCCCGTCTTCTTCCAGCCCGCGCACACGGCGCAGGCATGGCGGCGCAGTCAGTCCCACCCGCTGAGCCAGTTCGACGTTGGTGACCCGCCCCTCAGCCTGCAATTCGCTTAGCAGGCGTCTGTCGATCTCATCCAGATTGGCCATATGGCTATCATACTCCGATCAAGCGGTCTTGTGCGGCGACGATTTGAACCGCGCTCTGATGACTTGTAATAGCGAATGCTTGTAAGAACAGGCGTGATAATACAACCCTGCGAATAATTTTATTATGTCTGCCAGCAATTGTCCCGCTTTGCAACGCAGGCTGTGTGGCGTGCTTTCGCAAGTGACAGGGGCTGGTAAGAGCGCGCAGAATCGCCGGGCAGTCCAAATGGTGTCACACGCATTGGTTGGCGATGTTCGCTGACAATTGCGCATCTATTGCCGTATGACGTGCTACCTTGCCTACAACCCCGCAAACATGAAGGAGGGGAGATGTTTTTCGATGACCGCCTCTCCACCGTTCTGCGGCAGGATGCATCCGGCGAAATCGCGCGGCGCACGCAGTTTCGCCAGTTGCTGGACATTCTGGGCAACCGCAAATTCGGCGGGTCTGATCGCCAGCCGCGAAGCCGCGACCAGAGCCTGATAGCGGCGGCGTGGTTGCGGATGGATGCGCTCGGCCGCTCCATCCCTGCACATGAGCGCGCAGGCATGATCCGCGAGCCAAGCTGGCGGTTCCGCAGCGCCGATCTGGCCGCGCACTTGGCTGATTTTGAGCCGGAAGTGGCTTCTGCCGCGCTCAACCGCGCGCAATTGACGGCGGAGGAATGGACCACGCTGATCCCGCGTCTGCCGGTGCGCGCGCGCGGATTTCTGCGCCTTCGCCGCGATCTGCCGGTCGATGTGGAAAACCTGCTTGATCGGCTGGGGGTAAGCGACCGCGGCCTGCCCTCGCCCGTACCATGGCCTGAGCCTGTGCCTGAGCCTGAGCCTCTGCCGCTTTCGCATCCGGTGTCCGCTCCGTCACCCGCACCCCGGCCGGACTCAGAACCACAGTCCCTGTCCGATCCGATCAATATCCTCCGGATGCCATCATCGGCGGTCGAAGACACCGCCTCCCGCCAGGGGCGAACGGAACGCAGCAATCCGGCGGCAAATCCGGACCCGGTTGAGCGCGGGCGCAGCGAAATCTCCGCCCTGGTGGAGCGTATCGCGCAGTTCAAACGCGACCGCGAACCGCTTGATCCCCAGACTGCGCTTGACAGCGCCCGCGATAGGGAGCGCAGCCCGCGCTTGCCGCTGGGCGAGACCGTGCCCGGCAGCGCGCTCCGCTCAACCGGATTTGGCTTTTCGACCGACGCTGCCGGACGCATAGAGTGGGCCGAATCCGAGGTCGCATCGATGGTCACTGGTATCCGGCTGGTGCCGCCGCGCACCATTGAAGAGTCCGGGGCGGATGCAGGCCGGGATCGGGGCGCGCAATATCGGCTGGAACGTGCATTCGGCCACCGCCAGCCGATTGTGCAGGCAGTGCGAACGCTGGAAGGTGCGCCCGCGATTGCAGGCGAATGGATGGTCGATGCGCAACCGCGTTTTACCGATGACGGACACTTCACAGGCTATATCGGGCAGTTCCGCCGTCCGGCCGGCACTCATGTTGACGATATGACCCCCGCCGCGCGCGAGGCTGACCGGATCCGGCAATTGCTGCACGAATTGCGCACTCCGGTAACAGCAGTGCAAGGCTATGCCGAGGTGATCCAGCAGCAATTGTTCGGTCCCGCCCCGCATGAATATCGCGCGCTGGCCGCCGCCATTGCCGCCGATGCTGCGCGCATCCTTGCCGGGTTTGAGGAGCTTGACCGACTTTCTCGGCTGGAGGGCGGCGCAATCACGATGGAGCCGGGCGACACCGATCTGGCCGATCTGGTGCAGCGTACGGCGCAGGCATTGGCACAGGTGCTCCAGCCGCGCATGGCGGGCATCGTCGTCGACATTCCAACCCGCCTTCCCGTCCACGTGGGACTGGACCCGGAAGAGGCGGAATTGCTGATCTGGCGGTTCATGGCGACGCTGGCCGGTGGCTGCGGCGCGGGCGAGACATTGCAGGCAGCGCTGGATCAGGTCGACGGCGCGGCCAACCTCCTGTGCGACTTGCCGCGACAATTGCAGGGCGAGGAAGATATCTTCACAGCCGAGGCAAAGCCCATCGGCACATCCATCAATGCCGGTGTGTTCGGCGCGGGGTTTGCGCTCCGGGTGGCACGGGCAGAGGCGCGCGGCGCGCGTGGCGATCTCGTCCGGACCGGCGATCAGATGCTCCTGACGATACCGCTGCGGAATAAAGGTGTCGCAGACCATCCCTTGACCGCCGAAGAAGAGGTCAATAGCCACGATTTCCTGAGCAGTCCCGGCAGTTCAGGTTAGGCAGCGCCAGAAAAATCGGGCTGTCAGAATTTGAGGGAGATGGTGCAATCATGACCAATGCTGCACCGTTCCGCGATGGCACTTCGGGCGCGGGCTCTTTGCTGGCCCCCCCTACCCCACGTTCGCGCGCGCACTTTGGCCCGGATTTTGGCACGCGGGTGCTGCTGACCGTCGATACCGAGGAAGAGTTCGACTGGGACGCTCCATTCCAACGTGAGGGATACCGGCTGGACCACGTCAGCGAAATCGCCCGGTTTCAGGCGTTTTGCGAGGGAATCGGAGCGCACCCTGTTTATCTGATAGATTGGCCCATCGCCAACGATCCGCGCGCGGTGGAGATCATCGGCGATGCCGTGCGCCGGGACACAGCCGAGGTCGGCGTTCAACTGCACCCCTGGGTAAATCCTCCGTTCGAAGAGGAGGTGAGCGCCTACAATTCCTATGCCGGAAACTTGCCTCATCCGCTGGAGGCGGCAAAATTCCGCGCTCTGCGTGACAGGATAGAAATGGCGTTTGACGCTGCCCCCCTGATCTATCGTGCCGGGCGTTATGGCGTGGGCGAACTTACCGCGCAAATGCTGCGGGATGGTGGTATCCCGCTCGACACATCGGTGCGATCGCTGTTCGATTACAGCGCGCAGAGCGGGCCTGATTTTTCAGACCATCCGCTTGAACCCTATTGGCTGGATGGTCCGCCCGAAGACACGCGCAGCCTCCTCGAATTGCCGGTGACGACCACCTATTGGGGTATTCTGCGGCAGCAGGGGAAGCATGTGCATCGTCTGCAACGCCATTTGCCAACATTCTTTTCCGCCTTCTCACGGCTCAACCTGCTGGAACGCATTGCCCTGACGCCCGAAGGCGTGACCCCCGACGAAGCGATCCGGGGTATCGACATCGCGCTCGACGATGGTTTGCCGCTGCTGGTGCTGTCGTTTCATTCGCCCTCGCTCGCGCCGGGCTGCACCCCCTATGCGAGGGACGCACGCGCGGTGGAGGAATTGTACGATTGGTTTCGCCAGATCTATGCCTATCTCGCCAGTCGCGGGGTGCGCAGCGTGACCTTGCCTGAAATCATCAGCGCGGCAAAAGCTGGTGGGCACAGCGCAATGCCGGTCTTGTAAGCAGCCGATACTCGCTGTAGGGGCTGCGCTTGCTTTTGCCGGTTGTGTGGCAGCGTTGTATACCGATAGGGCCTGTAGCTCAGTGGTTAGAGCTGGCCGCTCATAACGGCTAGGTCGCGGGTTCGAATCCTGCCGGGCCCACCGGTATGCAGCAAGCGATTGCAAACGCGCCCGATCCACCAGGGAGGGTCGCGTATAGTGTCGGGGAGTAGCGCAGCCTGGTAGCGCATCTGCTTTGGGAGCAGAGGGTCGCAGGTTCGAATCCTGTCTCCCCGACCATTTCGCCAGATTTGCCAGCGCTGCGGTGGACGGCTGTCTGTCGTCTGCGACTTCGAACTATCGAAGCAGTGCGAACGCGCGATCAGGACTGCTCTACGGCTTCCAGTTCAGCCCCGGCAGCCAGCCAGACCTCTTCCGCAGAGGCCAGAGTATCGGCGATTTCAGCCCGCGCTTTCAGCAAGTTCTGCATTTTCGCACCTTGCTGGGCAGCTTCGGTTTCGGATCGTTCGACGATCTGCCGGTCGAGTTTTTTCAATTCCGCGGTCAGGCGCGCGATTGTGTCCTCTGCCTTGGCCATTTCGGATTTGGCGGCGCTTTCCTTGGGAGACAAAGACTTGCCCCCGGCTCCGCGCGACTTCCCGTTTCCACCGCGCTGATTGTCCTTTGGGGGTTTCCGCCCGAGGATGAAGTCGATGTAATCCTGCATGCTGCCCGTATATTCCTGCGCCGATCCGTTATCGACCACGATCAGGCGGTCCGCTGTCAATTCTACCATGTGCCGATCGTGACTTATGAGAATGACCGCGCCGGAATAATCGTTGAGCGCCTGGATCAATGCCTCGCGCGCATCGACGTCGAGATGGTTCGTCGGCTCATCTAGGATCAGCAGGTGCGGCGCATCGCGGGTAATGAGCGCCAGCGCGAGCCGCGCACGTTCTCCGCCGGAAAGCTTGGCGACCTCGGTCTGCGCGCGCGAACCGGAAAAGCCGAAGCGTCCCAATTGGCCGCGCACGGCGCTCTGCGCATGGCCCTCCATCGCCCGGTTCATCAGATCGAGCGGCGTTTCATCGTCGGACAGCTCCTCCACCTGATATTGCGTGAAATAGCCCACTTTCAGCTTGCCGGGGGCGTTCACTTCCCCTTCCTGCGTTTCCAGCTGCGCGGCCAGCAATCGCGCCAGCGTGGTCTTCCCGTTGCCGTTGCGGCCCAGCAGGGCGATCCGATCGTCAGCGTCAATGCGAAAGTTCAGGCGTCGCAGGATTGGCGGTGCATCGCCATATCCCACCGCCGCCTGATCCAGCGTGATCATCGGGGATCGCAGCTCTTCGGGATCGGGAAAATCAAAGCTGAGCGTGGGATCTTCGATCAGCGCTGCGATGGGCTGCATCCGCGCCAGCATCTTTGCCCGCGATTGCGCCTGCTTGGCGGTGGAGGCACGCGCACTGTTACGCGCGACGTAATCCTGCAAGCGCGCTCGCTGCGCATCCTGCGAAGCCTTTGCCGAGGCGAGTTGCGCTGCACGTTCCGCCCGCTGTTTCTCAAAAGCGTCGTAACCGCCCGGATACAGCGTCAATTGGCCACCCTGCAAATGCAGGATATGGTCGACCACCTTGTTTAACAAATCTCGTTCATGGCTGATGACAACCAGTGTCGCCGGATAGGACTTCAGGAAGTTTTCAAGCCATAGCGTCGCTTCGAGATCCAAGTGGTTGGAAGGTTCATCGAGCAGCAGGATGTCGGGCTCAGAAAACAGCAATGCACCCAGAGCAATGCGCATCTTCCACCCGCCGGAAAAACTCTCCACGGGGCGTTGCTGCATCTCTTCATCGAAGCCAAGCCCGGCGAGGATCTTGGCCGCGCGCGCCGGGGCGCTGTAGGCATCAATCGCGAGCAGGCGTTCATGCACATCGCCCATCCGGTCCAGATCGGTGCACGTCTCCAACTCCGCCAGCAGTTCCGCACGCTCGGTCGCGGCGGCCAGCACCACCTCTTCGGGCGTCATCATGCCCCGCGGCGCTTCCTGCGCTATATAGCCGATGCGCGCGCGCGAGGGTTTCGATATCGCCCCGTCGTCCGGTTCGATTTCCCCGATCAGCGCTTTCATCAGCGTCGATTTGCCCGCTCCATTGCGGCCGATCAGGCCGACGCGTGCGCCCACCGGCACCGTGGCGCTGGCGCGATCAAGAATGGTCCGGCCGCCAAGCCGCACTGTGACACCGTCGATGGTTAGCATGGCCGGCCCCGTAGCAGCCTATTGCCGACGGCCCAACGAAATAGTGCGCGGGCCGCTTGCACGATGCGTCCGATGCGCTAGCGCAGGGGGATGGAAATGCAGGATCTGTTGCAGCGCTATTTCGGGACACGCGATCTGGCCAGCGTCAGCGCGCTGGCTGTGCCAGCCGGGGTCGAACGGATGCTGGTCGATTTCGGGCTGGAGCGTGATCGCAGCCACCGGTTTGCGCTGTGGACGCTGCTGTATATGCTCGACGCGGCGCCCGATCTGGAAGTCGCATTCAAGGATGCAGACGATCGGGAGGCCGCGCGCAATCTGATGGACATGATCGCCGCCGCCGCACCTGACGAAACCGCATAATCGCCGCGCGAAGGCGGTTCAGCCCGTCACTTCAGCGAGTTTCGAGAACCTGCCGTGCCAGCGCCTTGCCGGAAATCCACGCCCCCTCGACGCGTGGACTGTGGAGGTAATCGCCCGCGATCCCAACACGCTGGTCCGCGTCAAAGCGCGCAGGCTCTCCGGTGACAGCTTCCGGCATCGCATAAAGCCAGCGGTGAGCCGCGAGATGGACAGGATCGGCAGGCGCGACCCCGGTTTGCGCGAAGAAATCTGCCAGTAGAATGCGGGCCGCGTCTTCCTTTGTCAGGTCGATTATCTCGCGGCTGCGCTGCGCGCTGGCATGAAGCACCCAGCATTCCGCACCCGTGCGGCCGGGCTTTGCCGAATTGCGCGCCGCCCATGAAATCGACGCGTTCCCGTTGCGCAAGCCATCCTGGTCAATCGGCAGCCTTTGATCGAAAGCGGCCATCACCGCCCAGCATGGGTGCGACACCACATCGCCCGCCACGCTGGCGAACTGCGGTGCGGCGTCGCTCAGCAGATCGGACGCCTGCTCGGCCGGGACCGCGACCAGCACCATATCGGCGGTGCAGGTTCCTGCGTCAGTGGCGATCTGCCACACGCCACCATCGCGGGTGATCTGCTCCACCCGCTGCCCCCACAATATCTCGCCGCCGCTTTGGCGAAGGCTATCGGCCATCGCGCGGATCGGGCCGTTCATGCCGGGCAGGCCGACCCATGCGGCATCGCCTTTCGAGCTGTCTGCGCCGGACCAGCGCGCGACCACGCCTGATTGCCTCCACGCTTTCACAGTCTCGCAGAAAGCCGGATCGCGCGCGGTGAAATATTGTGCGCCGTGATCGAAGCTGACCATCTCGCCAGCGATTTGCGCCCGGCGCGCAGCCATGCGTCCACCCGGCCCGCGACCCTTGTCGAACACCCGCACCGCCTTCCCGGCAGCGGCCAGGGCGGCGGCGCAGGAAAGACCGGCCATGCCGCCCCCAACGATAACGATTCCGCAGTGTGCGCTGTCCATCAGGGTGCGCTGCGAAACGGCTTCGCCTCTGCCAACAGCACGGAAAAGCGCTCTTCCGCGTCGAGCCAGCGCGCCTGCGGCTCCCACCCTCCGGCCAGCAGCAGCATGTTGGCGGTGCGGCGCGTGAACTTGTGGCTGTTTTCGGTGTGGATGGTTTCGCCCTTCGCCATGGTGAAATCCTTGCCCGCCACACGGAACACCATTGCGCGCTGCGCCACCAGATGCATTTCTATGCGCGCGTGTTCATCGTTCCAGCGGGCTTCGTGCTCAAGAGCGTCGATCGGAATGTCGCCTTTCAACTGGCGATTGACGCGATTGATGAGGTTGAGGTTGAATTGCGCGGTGACACCCGCGGCATCGTCATAGGCGGCGATCAGCACCCCCTCATCCTTGATCAGGTCCATGCCGATCAGCAGCTTTGCCCCCACGCCCAGCGTCTCACGCATGGTGCGCAGCAAATCAACCGCGCTGGGAGCGACCATGTTGCCGATGGTCGATCCGGGAAAGAAGCCCAGCTTGGGCATATCCTCGATCTGTTCGGGCAATTCGACCCGTCGCATGAAGTCCGCCTCGACCGGGTAAACTGGCAATCCGGGGAAATTCGCGCTCAGTTCGCTGGCAGATGCGCGCAGGAAATCGCCCGCAATATCGAGCGGGACATAGGCCGCTGGATCAATAGCGTTCAGCAGCAGGGGCGTCTTGACCGATGAGCCGGAACCGAATTCGACAACCGCGCGGTCCTCGCCAATAAGCCGGGCAAACTCCCGGCTCCGCGCGTTCAGTATCTCCGTCTCGGCTCTGGTCGGATAATATTCGGGAAGTTGCGTAATATCTTCGAACAATTGCGATCCCGCATCATCATACAGCCACCGGGCAGGGATAGCCTTCTGAGGCTGCGCCAACCCCGCCAGCACATCAGCGCGGAATGCGGTATCGACACCGTCTTCATCGCGCTGAACCAGCGCCAGTCCTTTGGTATTGCTCACTGTCAGATATCCTTTGCCAACCTGAGGCCGGTGAACTGCCAGCGCTGATGAGGGTAGAAGAAATTGCGATAGGATGAGCGCGAGTGGCCACGCACCGTGGCGCAACTGGCCCCTTTCAGCACGCTTTGGCCGCTCATGAACTTGCCATTGTATTCGCCAACAGCCCCCTCCACGACGCGAAAGCGCGGATAGGGTCGATAGGCGGATGCGGTGAATTGCCAACAATCGCCAAACAGCGCCCCATCACCCAAGGGCAGCGGCGCAATCGCTGTATCGAGCTGATTGCCGGCGGCGGGATCGTGCGCAGGGCTGTTACCACTGGTCTGGCCACGCGCGATCGCCTCCCATTCAAACTCTGTCGGCAGCCGGTGTCCGGCCCACTGCGCGAACGCATCAGCCTCGAAATAGGAAATGTGTGTCACGGGTGCATCGGGATCGCGCGCCTGCCACCCCGCATGGGTGAATTGGTCATCATCCCGCCAGTAAAGCGGCGCCGTGATCGCGTTTTCCTCCACCCACGCCCACCCATCGGCAAGCCACAGGCTGGCCGTGCCATATCCGCCGTCTGCGATGAACTGATCCCACTCACGATTGGTCACCAGCCGGCTGCCAAGCGCAAAGGGTTCCAGCAGCACGCGGTGGCGTGGCCCCTCGTTGTCGAACGTGAACTGCTCTGCGGTGTCGGCGTGATCCTCCCCGATCAAGGCAATGCCGCCGGGGTGATTGTGCCAGTGCTGCCCATCCAGTTGCGAATTGGGGGCGCGCATCGGCGGCGCGTCAAACATGGCGGGGCCGATGGGGTTCTGGAACAGCGCGTGCTTTATATCCGTCAGCAGCAATTCGATGTGCTGCTGTTCATGCGCGATGCCAAGCCGAATGAGCGGCGCAAGATCACTATCCGGTGACGCCTGATCCAGCAAATCGCCCATCGCATCGTTAACGGCACGGCGCCAGTCAAGGATATCGGCCATGCTGGGACGCGAGAGCATTCCGCGCGCGGCGCGTGAATGGCGCGCGCCTTCGGCTTCGTAATAGGAGTTGAACAGGTAGGCGTAGCGATCATCGAACAGGCGATAGCCCGGTTTGTGATCGCGCAGGAGAAATGTCTCCCAGAACCACGTTGTATGCGCGAGGTGCCATTTGGCAGGCGATGCGTCGTCCATTGACTGGATAGTCGCATCGGCCTCGCTCAAAGGCTGGACCAGCGCCTCACTCAGCGATCGTGTCTGGTTAAAGCGGACGGACAGGTCGGCGCGCTCAAATTCAAGGCTATTTTTCGTGCTTTGATGCAAATTGATTGGCGGCACCTGGGCCCTCCCGCGTCGGCTCGGCGTGAGATATGGCCATGGTGCATGCAGGTTACAAGGATAAGGCTGTATGGCATGCCTCGGGGAATACCCGGCGATTACCGCGATTTACCGAGCGAGCAGTGCGCCGTTACGCGACGTGTCGCCTCGGTTCAGCGGCGCGCTGCCCGGGTTCTCGATGCGGAGTTCAGGCCTGAATTCGCACCAGATTACGGCCATCGTCCTTGGCTGCATATAACGCTCTGTCGGCGCGGGAGAACAGCGACAGCGTGGTATCGTCAGGTTTCAATTGTGCGAGGCCAACGCTGATCGTGACAGCTCCGACCGGCCCGACTGCGCTACCCGTCGCAATCGCCTGCCGCAGCCGTTCTGCCATCTGTTTGGCAATGCGTTCGTTGGCGTGCGGGATGATCCAAACAAATTCCTCACCGCCCACGCGCCCTACAACATCGCCATCGCGGCTTTGCTGGTCGGCAATCTGCGCCACGCGTTGCAGCACCCCGTCCCCTTCTGGATGGCCGTATGTGTCGTTCACCAACTTGAACTTGTCTATATCGAACACGACCAGCGTCAAAGGATATGCCAATTGTCGAGCGTCAAGGATCATGCGATCCAGTTCCGACATAACGCGCCTGCGGTTGGCAAGGCCGGTTAGCGGATCGGTTTCCGCCAAGACGCGCGCCTGCCGGGCCTCGGAAATCGCGGCAAGACGTGAATGCTCCATCGCGCGTTCGCGGCTGACCTGATCGGTAACGTCGCGCACCACTGCGACAACGCGGGCCACCGCCCCGACCTCGCCCACCAGGTTGCACGCCTGAATGGAGATCGAGCGCGGCTGACCATCGTACCCGTGAATATCGTAGTGCATCGTATAGGGCGCGCGCTCGAATGAGTGCTGCGTAATGTTGCCGATTAGGTCGATATCGTTGGCAAACAATAATGTTTCAGCATCGCCGGCCACAAATTCATCCTGGTGGTCGATACCGAACAATTGTCGCATACCATCCGACCATTGTTGTTCACCGGTGGCGGGATCATATTGCCAGACACCCAGATCAGCGATGCTTTCGGCCATGCGTACAGTGCGCAGCAATTCGCTCATGGTCTGTGCCCGGTCGCGCGCCATCCGCGATGCCATGCGCGCTTCCCGGCGCGATGATATGACGGCTTTTAACGATACGAGCGCGACCAGCGCCAGTGCCGCGACCATGATCAGCAGCGTATCCGTGCCGATAGCCTGACCTATCGCCAGCGCGGCTGGTGTGGCGCCGTATCCGGGCCCCGGTTGCGGCACCCATAGGGACAGGTTGGTGTTCACATGCGGAGCGAAAATCGGGTGAAGGGCGAAGATCGAAACCATGCCGCACGCCCTAGCGGTCAAGCGATGACGGCAACGCGCAACGCTGTCTATGTAGTTTCCCTTATCGGGGCGAAAGCCTATATCGGGACGCGAAAAGGGCTGTGATCAGGCCGCGTCGGCCTGTTGCTGCGCCACTTCGACGTTCAGCATTTCAGCCAGCAAAAATGCGAGCTCCAGCGATTGTTCCGCATTGAGGCGCGGGTCGCAATGCGTGTGATACCGGTCGCCGAGCGCATCATCGGTGATCGCCACAGCGCCGCCCACGCACTCGGTCACGTCCTGTCCGGTCATCTCGATATGGATGCCGCCCGGATGCGTGCCCTCGGCGCGGTGAACCGCGAAAAAGCCCTTCACTTCGGACAGGATGCGATCGAAGGGCCGGGTCTTGTAACCGCTTTCCGATTTCACGACATTGCCGTGCATCGGATCGCAGCTCCACACCACCGGATGCCCTTCGCGCGTGACCGCGCGCACCAGTTTGGGCAGACCGTCAACGACCTTGTCGTGGCCATAGCGGCTGATGAGTGTGATGCGCCCCGGCTCGCGCGCGGGGTTCAGCACATCGAGCAGCCGGATCAGCGCATCGGGTTGAAGGCTGGGGCCGCATTTCATGCCGAGCGGGTTGCCGATGCCGCGCGCGAATTCGATATGCGCGCTGTTCTCGAAACGGGTGCGGTCGCCGATCCACAGCATGTGCGCGCTGGTGGCGTACCAGTCTCCGGTCAGCGAATCCTGCCGTGTCATCGCCTGTTCGTAGGGGAGCAGCAGCCCTTCGTGGCTGGTGTAGAAACTGGTGCCCTGCAATTGCGGCACGGTGGCCGGGTCGATCCCGCAGGCCTCCATGAAATCCAGAGCTTCGCCGATCCGGTCGGCGGTCTGCGCAAACTTGTCCGTCCACGGCGTGCGGCCCATGAAATCGAGCGTCCACTGGTGGACCTGCCGCAGATTGGCATAGCCACCGCCCGCAAATGCGCGCAGCAGATTAAGCGTCGCGGCAGCCTGCGAATAGGCGCGCACCATTCGGGCGGGATCGTTGCGACGCTGCGCCGGATCGAAATCTATCCCGTTGATGTTGTCGCCAAGGTAACTGGGCAAAGTGACATCGCCGATCGTCTCTGTGGGAGAGGAACGCGGCTTGGCAAACTGCCCGGCCATCCGCCCTACCTTCACCACCGGACGCTTGCTGGCAAAGGTCATGACGACCGCCATCTGCAGCAGCACGCGGAAAGTGTCGCGGATATTGTTGGGGTGGAATTCGGCAAAACTTTCGGCGCAATCGCCGCCTTGCAACAGGAACGCGCGGCCTTCTGCGACGTCAGCAAGATCGGATTTCAGCGCGCGCGCCTCGCCTGCAAAGACCAGTGGCGGATAATGCGCCAGCGTCGCCTCGGCATCTGCGAGTTCGGCGGGGTCTTCGTAGTGCGGCAAATGTCTCGCCTCAAAGCTTTTCCAGCTTTCGGGATTCCAGTTGCGTGCCGTGTTGCCAGCCATATCGGTTTCGTTTCTTGTTCCGGTTCGTCTTGCACCCACGCTTAGCACAAACGCGGTACTGCGTGGAGTGCGCCGCTACACGGGCGCTGATCGATATGTAAAGCCGCAATGGGTTTTGCGACAATTATATTTCGCAGCCAGTGTGATCGTGTCAGTCGATGGATGGCAATCAACGCCCGCCCACATCCGGCCCCTGAACAGCGCCGATTGTCGCTCTCACTGCCGCGGGTGCAGGCGGCGCAAGCGGTTCAATATCAGCCAGTTCCTGCCCTTCCGGAATGATCGCCAGTCGCAGCGGAGCGCCTTGGGCGAAATACCGGTCAGCCAGAAACTGCATGATCTGCGGGCTGGTCTGCGAATAATCCGCCAGCAGCGAACGCAGCAGCGTGACGCGCTCGGGTTCAAAGCTGGATCCTTCAAGGTTGTAGAGCCAGAACAGGTTGCCCGTTGAGGCGCGCCGCACCAACTGGCCCAGCGGTTCTGTCACACGTTCCAATTCGTCTGCAGCGGGCGGGTTGGCCGCGAGGTCTTTCGCAATCCGGTCCGCCTCGGCAAAGAACACCGGCACAAACTCCGGCTCCAGCTGAGCAAGCGCGGTGATCGTCCCACCGCCGGAAAGGTCCGTCGGCCATTTGGAGAACACCTGCGGGGAATAACTCGCCCCGGCCTTTTCGCGCAGCGCGTCCAGCAGCCGGTTGTTGAACAACTGTGTCAGGATTTCGATCTGGCGCGATTCGCGAATGCTCTTGGTCCCGCCACCGCTTTTCCATGCGATCACGGCAGCGGCCTGATTGGCATCGCCGCGATGTTCCAGAACGGTTGGCATCGCTGCCCCTGCGGGGAAGGCAGGAACGCGCGCGGCCACTTCGTCGGGGATGGGTTCGCGCGGGGGCAGTGCGCCAAACGTGCCGGCCAATTTCGCAACGATCGCATCCTTGTCGAACTCGCCAAATACCAGCACTTCAACCGGGCCCTGCTTTAACAGCGGTTCCCACACCTTGCGGAAACCTTCCGGCGTAACCTCTTCAAGAGCCGCACGGTCGGGGGTTGCAAAGCGCGGATCGCGATCGGTCACTAGGTATTGCAGATCGCGGCTGAGAATCCCGCCGGGGCTGGTGGCATAGGTGTTGTAGGCGAGCGCCGATGCAGCCTTTGCACGGATCACCGGATCGGCGTCCCAACGCGGCATTCCCAGCTTTGCAGCAAATAGATACAACTGATCTTCTACGTCGCTCGAACGGGTCTGCGCCGTCAGGGTAAAGACCGCATCCTCGATCCCGAAATCGAAGCCAAGTTTTCGCCCGGTGGCCAGCCGGTCAATCTCGTTCTGGCCCAACTCGCCCAAGCCTGATCCGACCAGCGCTGACTCGCCAATTGCGGCATATACGGCGGTGTCCGCATCGAAAGCGCGATAGCCCGCGCCAAAGCGGACCTTGACCGTCACACGGCCCGGCTCGGCATCGTTCGCCCAGACGAGCGCGCGAACACCGTTGGCAAAGTTGATCTGCTCCACTTCCAGCAGGCCTAGAGGCTCGCGGCTGACGATGGTTCCCGGCGGGCCAACCGGCGGCAAATCGGAAAAGTCGATGCTCTGCGCCGCGAGACGCGCGCTGCCATCGACATCGACCTCGCTGGCCAGTGCCAGCCTGAGTGCAGCGGCGTCGGCCTCGCCCGCTTGCGGCGTGACATAGACGGACCGCACCACATCGCCATCAAAGAGCGCCTTTGTCCGGGTGAGGATCTCGTCCGGAACCAGGCGAGCCTTCATCCCGCGAAAGACATCCAGCACCACTTCGGGCGCGGCCACGGTCTCTCGAATGTCCACCGCATTGATGATGTTGTCGGCCAGCGTCGAACCGGACTGCACGCTGCGCTGTTCGACCTGGTTGGCGAACACCACGTCGAATTCCGCGACCTCGCGGTCGATTTCTTCCTGTGTCGGCGGACTGGCAATGGCATCGCCAATGACGCTGCGCACATCGGCAAGCGCGGCCTGCCAGTCATCTGTCAATGGGGCGAAGGTTACAAAGGTTGCGTCGGTGGAGCGCGAAATGTCATCCTGTTGCACCTGCGCATACAGATAGCTTCCGCCGCCACGGGCGCGCGATTCCAGCCGCCGGTTGATGATCGCCTGTGCAACCGCATCCAGCAGCAATCCCTCGTTATAGACGATCGTATCGTCGACCTTGCGCCACGGACGCATGATTGCGTAGGTCAGGTTGCGCGGCAGATCTGGTTCAACCGTGACACCCAGTTCGCCTATTGGCCAGCCCGTGCCAGCCGCGGCAACCGTGCCTTCGGGCGCGACCGGATCGCCAAAATCGGGCGCGATTCCTGCCTCGCCCTTGCCCTTCCAATCGGCGAACCATTGTTCCACCAGCCCTGCCAGAACCATGGGATCGGCATCGCCAGCGACGACAACGACCGTGTTTTCAGGACGGTACCAAAGCCGGTGGAATTCTGCGACCTGTTTGCCAGTCGCTCCTTCGAGGGTTTCGACCGTGCCGATGGGATTGCGCGAGGCAAGCCGCTGTCCGGCAAAGAAGGTCTCACGCGTGAACAGGCTGACCCGTTCCGCTGCGCCGCCGCGTTCCCGCTTTTCCGCGAGCACGATGGGGCGTTCTGCCGCGACGTTGGCATCGTTGATAACCGGCTCCTGCACCATCCCGGACAGGTATTTGAAACTCTCCGCCAGCTTTGCAGTATCGGCGTTGGGCAAGTCCAGTTTAAAGGCCGTGTGCGTCGGGCTGGTTTCGGCGTTGGCATCGCTGCCGAAAGTCGCACCAAGCCGCTGCCAGGTCGCAATCGCTTCGGCCTGCCCCAGATACTTGCTTTCGCGGAACAACAGGTGTTCGAGCAGGTGGGCATAGCCTTGTTCCCACTCGCGTTCGTGCAGGGAGCCTGCATCCACGCGCACCCGGATGGAAACCTGCCCAGGCGGCACACCATTGCGGCGCACGGCATAGCGGACCCCGTTGTCCAGTTCCCCAAACAGCCATTCGGAATCGACCGGGACATCGCTGCCTTCGTAAAGCCATGGAACCTCATCGCCGCTTTGCAGCGAAGTGGGCGCAGGTACGGCGGTCTCTGCCGGGGCCGCAGCAACACCGGAGGCAGCGGGTTGGGCGGCTGCCCCCTGCGAGAATGCGGGATTGGCCAGCGCAAACGGAGCGGTCAGCAGGGCAAGTGCGCTCACGGCGCGGAAAAATGCGTTCATATGTCGTGTCTATAAGACGCCGAAGTGTGAAGCCATAGTGAATGTCCTGCAAGAATGGATTGCTTGCCCGACTGCACCGCCATCCCTATCTGAGATGTCATGTTCATAGAAACCGAAACGACGCCCAACCCGTCGAGCCTCAAATTCCTTCCCGGTCGCCCTGTCATGGCGACGGGAACGCGCGAATTTGCCTCACCCGAAGCGGCCGAGGCCAGCCCGTTGGCGGAGGCGATTTTCGATACCGGCGAAGTCATCAACGTCTTCTATGGCTATGACTTCGTTACCGTCACCGCCGCACCGGGCGCTGACTGGAGCGCGCTGAAACCGCAGGTCGTCGCGATCCTGCTCGATCATTTCGTCTCCGAAGCGCCGCTGTTTGCCGGTGCCAGCGCAAATGGCATCAACGTCCCCGCCGAAACCGACACCATGGTCGTCGAGGATCGCGCGGAAGACGCCGAGATCATCGCGAACATTCAGGAATTGCTCGAAACCCGCGTCCGCCCCGCTGTCGCCAGCGACGGCGGCGACATCGCGTATCGCGGGTTCAGGGATGGTGTCGTCTATCTCACCTTGCAGGGCGCATGTTCAGGTTGCCCGTCGAGCACGGCAACCCTCAAGCACGGGATCGAAGGTTTGCTGAAACATTACGTCCCCGAAGTCGTTGAGGTTCAGGCAGCCTGAAACTCCCTGATTAGAAAGACTTCGAATGACCAAGCAATTTCACGGCAATGTCCTGTCGGACGCTGCGCTTGACCAGATTTTCAATGAAGCGCGCTCTTATAATGGCTGGCTGGAAAAGCCGGTGTCGGACGATCAGCTCCACGCAATCTGGAACCTGCTGAAAATGGCGCCCACTTCTGCCAACATGCAGCCTGCACGTATCGTTTGGGTCAAAGGCGACGCGGCGAAGGCCAAGCTGGTGGAATACGCCTCGGATGGCAACAAGGACAAGATCAAGGCTGCGCCCGTCACCGCGATCATTGGCTACGACATCGACTTTCACGAAGAGCTGCCGTGGCTGTTTCCGCACACCGACGCGAAAAGCTGGTTCGAAGGTGACGAGGAAGGCCGCAAGGTAGGCGCCTTTCGCAATTCGTCCTTGCAGGGCGCTTATCTGATCATTGCCGCGCGTGCGGTGGGTCTTGATTGCGGGCCGATGTCCGGTTTCGATGCCGACGCGGTGAATGCCGAATTTTTCGCCGATCAACCCCGTCACCGGACGAACTTCATCTGCTCCATCGGTTACGGCGATCCTGAAAGCATCTTCGATCGCTCACCGCGGCCCGATTTCGAGCAGTTCAACTCGATAATCTGATCGCGATCTGGCATTGTCCGTCTTGCCGCATTGGACTGTGTGAGGCAGGGCGAGGCAATGCGTATTCTTGCGATAGAAACCGCCAGCGAAGCGTGTTCGGTTGCCGTGTTCGACGGATCGCGCATGATTGCGCGCGATCATCGCTTGCTGGGACGTGGACACGCCGAAATGCTTGTTCCGATGATAGCCGCGCTCCCCCAAAAGGGGCGCGCGGATCGCATTCTCGTTTCACTTGGCCCCGGCAGCTTTACCGGGGTGCGGATCGGACTTGCCACTGCCCGCGCACTTGGCGTTGCATGGGGTGTCGAGGTGCTTGGCTATCCCACGCTCGCGCTAATCGCCGCTATGGCGCAGGCGGAGTACAGAAGGGCATCGCTGTCAGTTTGCGTCAGCGGCGGGCACGGCGAATGGTTTGTGCAGGACTTCGATGCCGACGGCCTGCCACAAGGCGAGGCGGTTTCGAAGACACCGGACGCGGCACGACAGCAATTCCGGTTCAATATCGCCGCGGGTAATCGCGCGGTTGAACTGGTGGGATCGGCAAATCCAGATCAGTGCGCGCTCAATCTGCTGCCCGACGCTGCGTCCGTATTGCTCGTGCCCCAACCTCTGCTCACCCCGGCTTGCGTACCCATCTATGGCCGCGCGCCCGATGCGACGCCGCAGACGCGGGCCGCAGCCACATGAGCGTGTGCGAATCGCTAATCGACCAGATCATGGTGGTTATGGACGCCGCCTTCGATCCAGCTTTTGGCGAGGCATGGAACCGCCGTCAGATCGGCGATGCGCTGACAATGCCTTCCACTCACGTCCTGCTGGTCGATGCGCAAGGCAGCGTGATCCACGACGCGTTCACCGATCCCGCCGGGTTCGTCCTGTCCCGCCATGCCGCCGATGAAGAGGAATTGTTGCTGATTGCAGTTTTACCCCAGTATCGCACGCGCGGACTGGGTCAGGCGTTGATTGACCACCTGTTCGAAACGGCGAGTTTGCGCGGTGCAGCAAAGGTGTTTCTTGAGATGCGCCGGGGCAACCCGGCGATCAGCCTCTACCGAAAGGTAGGATTTGAACCTATTGGCGAAAGACCCAACTATTACCGAATGGTCGATGGCAGCAGGGTGGATGCAATTACTTTCGTGCGTATCCTGTAGTTTACAAATTATCGCGATACATTTGCATTCAACCAGATAAAACGCGATGTAGCCTACTTGCAAATCGTTACAGCGTGGTTCATGGATCGAAAACCGGCGAGAACAGTCGGAAAAAAACAAAAATCGTTGAGGAACTCATGCACAATCTGGAAAATGAAATGAAAGAGACTCTTATCACTTTGACGAGCGACATTGTCGCTGCTCATGTCAGCAACAATGATGTGGCCGTCGGGGATGTTCCCGCTCTCATCACCAGCATCTACGGCGCGCTTGCCTCGCTGGGCGAAGAAATCGAGCATGTCGAAGAGCGGCCCGAACCCGCAGTTTCCATTCGGGCGTCGATCAAGCCGGATTACATCGTGTGCCTGGAAGACGGCAAGAAGCTGAAAATGCTCAAACGGTATCTTCGCACCAACTTCGACATGACGCCGGAAGAATATCGCGCTCGCTGGAATTTGCCTGCCGATTACCCGATGGTTGCCCCGAACTATGCGGAAAAACGCCGCGATCTGGCCAAGAAAATCGGCCTTGGCCGTAAGCCCGGCACGGGCCGCGGGCGTCGCAAGGCCGCCTGACAGGCCCCTTGATTGCAGGCATCAGGATCGCCGCATCGCACATCAGCGACGCGGCGGTCTGCCCTGTCAATTCCTGACCTTTGGCGCACTGAAGACGTTTTCGAGGCATACCCAACCTTTTGCCACGCACGCTTGAGCAAAATGCCCGGTCTGGTTAAGGCATCAGGATTATTAGTTCTGAGCGCAGCGCCGTGCCTCGATTGGCAATGGCGGCGCTCGCAGTACGGCGAGGGAGCTGTCCTTGACCCAGAAAATCGATCTTGAGCAATTGTGCGCTGAAAAAGGGCTTCGCATTACCGAACAGCGCCGCGTCATCGCCAAGGTCCTGTCGGACAGCGATGATCACCCCGACGTGGAATTGCTGCACGCGCGGGCGTCTTCGATCGATCCGAAGATTTCCATCGCCACCGTTTACCGCACCGTTCGCCTGTTCGAAGAAGCGGGCATTCTGGACCGCCACGATTTTGGCGACGGGCGCTCACGCTACGAACCGGTGCCGGAGGCGCATCACGATCACCTGATCGATGTCGAAACAGGTGCGGTCGTCGAATTTGTCGATCCCGAAGTGGAATCGCTGCAACGTCAGATCGCAGAGAAGCTGGGCTATCGGCTGGTCGATCACCGGATGGAATTGTACGGCGTGCGCCTGTCGCGTGAGGATTGAGAGTGCGCATGGACGACCCCGCCAACGCATCCGTGCAACATGCTGACAATGCGACACCGGTTGCGGAAGAAACCGTTGAGTGGAAGCTGCGCGTGGCCGCTGCTCGCGGGGAAAGCACGCCGGTATCAGCGATGGGATGGGTGCGGATAATCTTCCGCTCGCTGGGGCTGCTCGCCCTGATGCTCATCTTCGTTCCGCTGCATTACTTTTATCGCATCTTCGCATATGGCTCGCCTTTTCCGATGCTGTTCCTGCGCTATGCTGCGCGCGTTTGCGGGGCGCGCGTCGAAACTGTCGGTACGCATTTGCGGCGCGATGTATTTTTCGTCGCCAATCATGTTTCCTGGATCGACATCCTTGCGCTCGCCGGGGCAAGCGGCACTGCCTTTGTCGCCAAGGCGGAGCTGGAACAAAGCCCGCTTGTCGGCTGGCTCGCCTCGCTCAACCGCACCGTATTCGTACAGCGCGAACACCGCATGGGTGTTGCCGAGCAGATCAACGCATTGAAAGAAGCGCTGGCGGACAATTGGTCGGTAACCGTCTTTCCCGAAGGCACAACCACCGATGGTCAGTCGCTTTTGCCGTTCAAAACCAGCATGCTTTCCGTGCTGGAGCCGCCACCTCCCGGCGTGCTGGTTCAGCCTGTTCTGGTCGATTATGGCCCGGTCGCCGAATGGATCGGTTGGATCGGTGAGGAAGGCGGGCTGAACAATGCAAAACGTCTTCTATCGCGCGAAGGCACCTTCAGCCTGAGACTGCATTACCTTGAGCCGTTCAGTCCCGAAGAGTTTCGCGGGCGCAAGGCAATCAGCGCCGAAGCGCGCCGCCGCATCGAAGACGCATTGCGTGAGGCGCTGGGAAAGCCCTTGCGTGAATTCAGCCACTCGGTTCCGCCGGTGCGATATGAAGCACCGCGCACACCGATACCGGTAGATACGCTGTAAGGCACCCGCCGCCTATAGCTCGGCGCGCACCAGCCAATCGTGAAATATGCGAACCGGGCGCGATTCCAGCGCAGTCGGCTTGCACACGAACCAGTAACTGTACGGGCTTTCGACCTCGACCCCGCCCAGATTCGTAAGGCGATTGTCGGCTGCGCGCCGCAAATGATCATCGTGCATGATGGCAATGCCCAGCCCTTGCGCGGCGGCTTCCAGCATGAGCTGGCCCGAATCGTAATGGTCGATGGCCGCCGGCTCCATATCGTCGAGCCGGTGTGCGTGTTTCCATGCGCGAAAACTTTCGGGCAATTCATTGTGGATCAGGAAGGTCTGTTTGCCCAGGCGTTCCGCCGTCAGTTCCTCACCAACAGTCCGCGCCACTTCCTTTGAGCAGATCGCATGGACAAGATTATGGTCCAGCCGCACCGCGTGCAGGTTTGTATCAGGACCGCGCGACAGAATAATCGCTGCGTCCAGGGTATCGCCAACCCGCCCTTCGAGATGTGGCGCGGTATCGATGTCTATATGGAGCAGCGGATGGCGCTTGCGCAGCTCGCCAAGCTTGGGAAACAGACGCTGGCTCCCGAACATCGGCAACACGCCAAGCCTCAGGCGCAGCAGAGAGATATTCTCCGACTGGCTTTCGACCGCACGGGCGAGCGATTCCAGATGCGGGTTCACCGCCTCGTAAAACGCCTGCCCCTCGTCGGTCAGCTGCATGGACTGGCGCGCCCTCGTAAACAGTTTCTTGCCGACGAATTCTTCCAGATTGGTAATGCGGCGTGACAGCGCCGAAGGGCTGAGACCGATCTCTTCTGCAGCCGCCCTGGCGGAGCCAAGGCGAACGGTGCGCATGAACGCTTCAAGCGCGCGAAGCGGGGGCAAACGACGTGAAGGCATCGAAATCTCCTATCTGAAAGGAGATACGCGCGACGATGGCAATAGATGCAAAAAATCGAAGTAGATCGCAAAAGTTTTACGGATAGGTGCGATTACTGCAATTCGATTTCCGGCTCTTCGGGTTCTGGAGCATGCAGCCGCAGGCGCTTTACGTGCGTATCGTCGCCCGCTGTCACCTCAATGCGCCAACCGCTTTTGTGTTCCAGCACAGTGCCGACCTGTGGCACCGCCTCGGCCAGAACGAAGGCTAGACCGCCCAATGTGTCGACCAATTCCTCAACCTCGCCAAGCCGTGGATCGACCAGTTCACTGATGTCGTCCAGCTCAGCGCGGGCATCGCAGTCCCACATCCCCTCGCCAATGGGAACAATCAGCGCTTCGGGTGTCTCGTCGTGTTCGTCCTCGATCTCGCCGACGATCTCCTCAACCAGATCCTCGATAGTGATGAGACCGTCCGTCCCGGAAAACTCATCGAGCACGATGGCAAGATGCACCCGCCGCGCGCGCATATCGGCCAGCACATCAAGCGCGCCACGCACTTGTGGCACGTAAAGCGGCTGGCGCATCAAAACGGTCCAATCGCGCGGCGGCCGTTTGCCATGGGCAAGATAGGCGAACACATCCTTGATATGCACCATGCCGATTACGTGATCGAGCGTGTCGCGATAGACCGGCATGCGCGAATGACCATGTTCCGCAAAGGTCGCGACCAATTCTTCCCAGCTCAGCTTCGCATCGACGGCGACAATTTCGCCGCGCGGCACGGCGACATCATCGGCATCGTGTTCGGAAAAATGCAGCAGGTTGCGCAGCATCTGCCGTTCAACGGGCGAAAGATCGCCATTGGTGCTGGTGCCACTTTCCGGTGGATTGTCGCTGTTCTCACCCTCATGCTCGTCAATCGCTTCCTCAAGCTGGGCTCGAAGGGAACGATCGCCGTCAGGTGCACCGACAAGGCGTTTCAGCGCGAGCCAAAGCCCGTTGCTACTCTCCGCGTCTCCCGCGGCGGATGGTATATCGGGCATGGCCCTGGTCTTTCAACTCCATTCATACACGCCTCGTGGCGCTCAAACGCCATATGGGTCAGCTATACCCATGATTGCAAGGGCGCGTATTTCCAGGGCCTCCATCGCTTCGGCTTCGGCGTCGGAATGAACGTGATCATGCCCAGCGAGATGGAGCAATCCGTGGACAATGAGATGCGCAGCGTGAGCGGTGATCGTAATGCCCTTTTCGCCCGCCTCACGCGTGCAGGTTTCATATGCGAGCGCGATATCGCCCAACATCACCGGCGGGCCATCAGGTGCAACGTCGCATAACTCCTCACGCGAGAGCATCGGGAAACTGAGCACGTTGGTCGGCTTGTCCCGGCCCCGCCATTCACGGTTCAGCGAATGCACTTCGGCGTCAGAGGTGAACAGCAGGCTGGTGACAAGGCGGGGATTGGCCAGTTCTGGTGCGATTGCCGCAACCGCGCGCGCCGCCGTCTCAACAAGCTCCCCCGCGCCCGCGGTTTCAGGCCAGTTTCCGGCAAAGTCGATATCAAGCTGCATGGAATGCGCCCATAGCGCGGATAGCGCCATCAAGGAACGCCGGGGCGTTTTGTTTCGGGGGGAATGCCAGTTATTGGCGATCTGTAATGCTGGTGCGAATGGCGGGGATTGGGTGGATAGGCGAATAGCGGCATTATTCTCGAATGGGATCAATGCGAGGTGGAGGTGAAGCGCGGTAGCCTTCCCTCAATCTGGCAGCGTGAACGTTACTCTGCCGTCGCAATTCCGTATCACAAAAGCTCTTGAGAGGGTGTGATTTGTCACGCCGCTTCCAGTCGCGAAATTCATCCCAAGAAACGCCTTCAACGATACAGTATCTTCGCCCGGGCTGAAGCTGAGGCTCGCTATCGAGATAATATAGACGCCTTCCGGACACCGTCTCTGCGAAGCCTGAACGCCAGTAAAACATTGGCAGAGCTACGCTTTGAGTTATCGGATCGTTTGCTCCCGCATATAGATCAAGCGCGGCTTCGATATCGAATTCACCGTCCCGACTTTCAGGATGCTCGATAACAGCCGCGCGCTGTTCACGGTCGATTTTTGTATCGGAGAACACACGATAGCCATCGTGAGCTAACTGCTCCCTGAACTCAGAAATTGCGGTCATGTCGGGGTTCGGCGGTTCACAATTTTCCCCCGGCCACAGCGCAACCAACGTGTGATAGCTGCCAGCACGCGGAAGAACTCTTAGATCATCGGTGTCGAATTCGAACCGGCAGCCTGCAGTGACATCAGATTGCACGAGACCGAAGAACGGCAGGATGTAGGCGACGGCACGTTCCGGGCTTGCGATATATAATAGGATCTTCTGCCCTCGGTCACCGGCCTGTTCTCTCTCGACGACCGGCTTTAGTCCCTGGTCTCCAAATTCACCGACTGCCTTCTTCTCTAGATCATCTAGCAACAGCTGCAGCCGCGCATCATAGCTCTCTGGAATTGGCCCATTCGCCGGAATCTGTTCGATCTGCGGCAAACGGAACTCGATCTTGCCGTAGCTCACCTCTTCCGAAGGCGAAGCTTCGCAGCCCGCTAATAAAACGGAGAAAGCGATCGAGGCAGCGGCCTTTGCGTGTCTCAGCATAGAGCTTTGGATGACAGCTTTCGGATAGATTTCAAGGCACTTCTTATGACCGTTATGGGGTCGCTAGCCGAATTTCCGCTTTCAGGCTGGCAAAACCCGAATCCGGACCGCGCTAAGATCCCTCGCCCTCATACGCCTCGACAATGCGGCCCACTATCGGATGGCGCACCACATCTGCGGCGGTAAACCGGATTGTGCCGAAACCTTCGACGCCCTCAAGTTTGGTGACAGCATCTGCCAGCCCGCTCATCCGGTCGCCACCGGGAATATCAACCTGGCGCGGATCGCCGCACACTACCATCCGGCTGTTCTGACCGAATCGGGTGAGGAACATCTTCATCTGTTCACGCGTGGTGTTCTGCGCCTCGTCCAGAATGACGAAGGCATCGGCCAGCGTGCGTCCGCGCATAAAGGCGATGGGCGCGATTTCGATCTCGCCGCTGGCAATCCTCCGCTCCACCTGTTCAGGCGGCATGCAATCGTTGAGAGCATCGTAAAGCGGGCGCAGATAGGGATCGACCTTGTCCTTCATGTCGCCGGGCAGAAAGCCAAGCTTCTCCCCCGCCTCCACCGCCGGGCGCGACAGGATCAGGCGCTGCACGCTGCCGCTGATGAGTTGGCTGACCGCCTGCGCGACCGCGATATAGGTCTTGCCGGTGCCCGCGGGACCAAGCGCAAAGATGATGTCATCGCGCGCCAGACTGCGCATATAGCTGATCTGCGCAGCGCTGCGCGGCACGATGGTCTTTTTGCGCGTGCGGATCATGATCGGGGGCTGATGCTTGTCCCCGATCACGATGCCTTCCAGCGTCGGTTCGTTGGACATCGCGATCAGCGCCTCGATAGCGCCCGCGTCCAGATCCTGCCCCATCGCCAATCGGTCATACATTGTCGTCAGCGTCTCTCGCGCGCGCGCCACCGCATCGGTCGGCCCCTCGATCACGATCTGATCGCCGCGAGCATGAATGAACACACCCAGCCGGTTTTCCACCTGCACCAGATTGGCATCGAACTGGCCAAACAGCGGACCCAGCAGTGACTGGTTCTCGAAATTGATTTCGGTTCTGGCGCGCCGCGCCTCGCGGGTGGGAGAGGGATCGCGCGAGATGACCGGATCACCCGCCGTATCGTTCCTGCGTGTTGGTCTGCGGCCCATATTATCCTTTGCGATTGCCCTTTGCGAAAGGCTGTTCGTGTCGATTCGAAAAGGTAGGCAGCTTGGCCGTCAAAGCAAGCGGATGGTAGTGAAAGGACGGTGGAAAGTCACACAGCTGCAACCATCGCAGCGGTGCGGCAGTGCGGTGGAGGGTCAAGAAATCGCAGTTTCTCGCACCAGCCCGGCCAAGGAGTTCTGCCCGGCATCGCCCAGCGTCACCTCGACCATGTCGCCAAGCGCATGATCGCCTTCGAACCACACGGATTGCAACCACGGCGATTTGCCGAGCCATTGCCCTGCATACTTGCCGCGGCGTTCGACCAGAACGGAGCAGGTCTTACCGACCGAGGCCTCGTTGAAGGCTTGCTGATCGCGCCGCAGCCGCGCTTGCAGGCGCTGCAGGCGGTCGTCCATCACTTCGGGTGCGATCTGGCCATCCATCGTCGCGGCGGGCGTGCCGGGGCGCGGCGAATATTTGAAGCTGTAGGCCTGCGCGTATCGCACTTCGTCGATAAGGCTCAGCGTGTCCTCGAATTCTGCCTCGGTCTCTCCCGGAAAGCCGACGATGAAATCACCGCTCAGCGCGATATCGGGCCGCACCGCGCGGAACCGCTCGAGCAGTCGCAAATAGCTTTCCGCCGTGTGCGCGCGGTTCATCGCTTTCAGCACTCGGTCATTGCCCGATTGCACCGGCAGATGGAGGAACGGCATCAATTTGTCGCAAGATCCGTGCGCCTCGATCAGCGCATCGTCCATGTCATTGGGGTGGCTGGTGGTATAGCGCAACCGCTCCAGCCCGTCGATTGTGGCAAGGTGGTGGATCAACTCGCCTAGACCCGCGCGGCGGCCCTTGGCATCTTCTCCCGCCCAGGCGTTGACGTTCTGGCCCAGCAGCGTGATCTCGCGCGCTCCAGCCTCAACCAGTTTGTGGGCCTCGGCAACCAGATCGCTGTAAGGACGCGATATTTCCGCCCCGCGTGTGTAGGGAACAACGCAATAGGTGCAAAACTTGTCGCACCCTTCCTGCACGGTGAGAAACGCCGTGGGCGATCGTTTTGAGCGGGCTGGCAGGCTGTCAAATTTCGCGATGGCCGGCATGTCGGTATCGGTCGCGCGCTCGCCCGCGACCGCGCGGGTGAGCATTTCGGGCAAGCGGTGATAAGCCTGCGGGCCGACCACGATGCTGACCGCCGGGGCGCGCGCCATGATCTCCTCACCCTCGGCCTGCGCGACGCATCCAGCCACCGCGATCATCGGCGCATTTTCCTGCGTCTTGCCTTTTGTCAGGCGGCCGATGTCGGAGTATATCTTCTCCGCCGCCTTCTCACGGATGTGGCAGGTGTTGAGCACCACCAGATCAGCGTCCTCCCCTTCCGCGGCAGGCGTAATGGCCTGCGCGTCCAACATTTCGGCCATCCGCTCGCCATCATAGACGTTCATCTGGCAGCCGAAGGACTTGACCCGGTACGTCTTGGGAGGTGCGGAAGGATTCATAGAGGCGCGCGCTTTAGCCTGCATACATTCAGTGTTCAATCGCGCATGAGCTTTGCGGCGCGGCGAAGATCCTTATCGCGCCCAAAGCTGATCAGGATGGCAACCAATTCATGCGCTTCAGGCACGAATAGCTCGCAGTTGCCAAATTCGATGCGGCGGCGGGTTTGAGGCGCAACCTCGCACCACTTATCGTCCATGCGGACTTTCAGCCCGCTCATGAATTCGACCGCCAGCACGGGCTCGTCCCATAAGCCGAACCGTTCCGACGTGAACATACTCTTGGCCGTGTCCGGTTCGGCGCGCAGCGGCAGTTCCGAAAAGAGCGCATCGAAATCGGTTGGCGAGACGAGGACATCGATATCGCGCACATCGCCCGGATCGCAGCCCAGCAGCTTTACAGCCGCACTGCCGATGATCCACCACGGGTCCCGCGCGATCGCCATCGGTTCGACCATCTGCGCGAGACTATCCGTGAATGGATCAGCCAACAGTCGCCTTCACGATCTTGCCCGGAGCCTTGGGCGGCTCACCTTTCGGCAGGGCGTGGACGTGTTCCATGCCGCTTTCGACCTGACCCCAGACGGTGTATTGCCCATCGAGGAAGTGCGCATCGTCAAAGCAGATGAAGAACTGGCTGTTGGCGCTGTCAGGCATTTGCGAACGCGCCATCGAGCATGTGCCTTCGACGTGGGGTTCGGCGTTGAATTCCGCCTTGATATCGGGACGGTCGCTACCGCCCATGCCGGTGCCGGTCGGATCGCCGCCCTGCGCCATGAAGCCGGGGATCACGCGGTGGAACACCACGCCATCATAGAAGCCCTCGCTCGCCAGTTCGGTGATGCGCTCCACGTGGCCGGGGGCCAGATCGGGACGCAGTTTGATCACCACATCCTTGCCCTCCCCGTCTCCGGTGTCGAGCGTGAAGGTGAGTGTATCGGCCATGGTCAAATCTCCTTTTGTCTGGGGTGCCCCTATAATGATTCGCGCACCGCTGTCACCCGCTTGCTTTTGATGCGGCGCGGGCTACACCCGCGTCGATGGCGCAGGAACCCACCCTCGATGAAGAACTGCTGACGGCGGAAAAGCCGGTGGAAGAAGCGCGCCCGGATGATCGGATCGACGATGAACGTCACGATGAGGAAAACCGGCTAAAACCGAAGTTCGTGTCCAAGGTGCGCGAGGCACTGGACGCAGGTGACAAGGGCGCGGTCTATGACCTGATAGAGCCGCTGCACGCCGCCGACATAGCCGACCTTATCGAACTGTTCGGCAAGGCGGAACGGGTGGCTTTCGCCGCCGCGATCAACGATCTGATGACATCGGATGTGATTGCGGAACTGAACGACCACGTGCGCGAAGACATGATGGACGCGCTGTCCCCCGGCGCGGTCGCGGCAATCACCGAACAGCTGGAAACCGACGATGCCGTCCAGCTGCTCGAAGACCTTGACGAGGACGACCAGCGCGCGATCATCGCGGAACTGGAGCCGGAAACCCGCGCCGCCGTCTCCAGCGCGCTCGCCTATCCGGAGGAAACCGCCGGGCGCCTGATGAGCCGCCACGTGATGGCGGTGCCGGAGCATATGACGGTGGGCGACCTCATCGACTTCCTGCGGATCGAAGGCGATCTGGAACACGATTTCCACGAAGTTTTCGTTATCGACGAACGCCACCACCCGGTCGGCACCTGCGCGTTGAACTGGATTCTCACCTCCCCGCGCCAGATCAAGCTGACCGATGTGATGAAGCGCGACCAGACCCTGATCCCGGTGACGATGGATCAGGAAGAAGTCGCGCTGATGTTCCAGAAATACGCGCTGATCTCTGCCGCCGTGGTCGATGAAAGCGGACGACTGGTAGGCCAGATGACGGTCGACGATATCGTCCACATCATTTCCGAAGAAGCGGGCGAGGATGCGCTGCTGCTGTCGGGTGCGGGCGACGGCGACATCAACGAACCGATCCGTGAGGCGTATTCGAGCCGCGTGCGCTGGCTGATCGCCAATCTGGGCACTGCGGTCGTGGCCTCTGCCATTATCGCGTTCTTCGGTGCGGCGATTGAGGCGTTGGTGGCGCTTGCCGTGTTGATGCCGATTGTCGCCAGCATCGGCGGCAATGCGGGCACGCAAACGATGGCGGTGGCCGTGCGCGCCATAGCCACCAATCAGCTGACCCGCGCCAATACGTGGAAAATTGTATCGCGCGAACTGCGCGTGGCAATCTTGAACGGAATGACCGTCGCAGTCTTGATCGGGCTCGCCGTGGGTGCGCTTTACGAACCTATACTGGGCGCGGTGATTGCGCTGGCGATGGTGATCAACATTGCAGTCGCGGGCCTCGCAGGTGTGCTGGTCCCGGTGATTTTTGAGCGGCTGGATCAGGATCCCGCGGTCGCCTCCAGCGTGTTTGTGACGATGATCACCAATTCGATGGGCTTTTTCGCGTTTTTGGGCCTGGCTGTTGCGAGCGGCATCGTGCCGATGGGTTGAGGCATGACAGCTGCCTCCCTACGTTGAAGCCATGCCCCTCCACATGACCAAGATCGCGTTTGGCGCAAAAAGCTACGAAGACCTTGCCGGGTGGTATCAGGGTCGCAGTCGAATTGCGCTGACCACGCGCAACCGCCCCACCCGTCATGCAGAGATGATCGGCGGCTCGCTCTATTGGATTCTCAATCATGCACTGGTGGCGCGTTCGGAAATCCTCGGCTTTTCGGAAACGGAAGACGGGCGCTGGAACATCGATCTGAAGCCGGAACTGATCCGTGTCCACCAACAACGCAAACGCGCGCATCAGGGCTGGCGGTATCTGACGGACGAAAAGGCCCCGCGCGATGTGGCTGCGGGCGAAGATATCGGGGACGCACTGCCGGGTAAGCTGGCAGCGAAACTGGAGCGATTGGGGCTGGTTTAGCCTCTAGAGGACGGCGGCATCGGTATCAGCGCAGGCGTGTTCTTCCGATACCTTTGATATTCCGGATCATCGCCCCAGCGTTCCTGCGCCTGCTTGTTCTGCAGGTTGATGCCGCTGATCTTGGTCAGCAACAGCGTCACGAACAGTGGCGAGATGACCACCAGCCAGCTCCAGCCGGACAGCACCGGGATCGTCATGATCAAAATGCCGGTCCAAAACGTTATCTCGCCAAAGTAGTTTGGATGGCGCGACCATTTCCACAGGCCGACATCGATAAAATCGCCCTTGTTCGCCGGATTATCCTTGAACGCTTTTTTCTGGGCATCCGCGACCGTTTCGATGGTGATACCAGTCAGCCATACCAGCGCGCCGACCCAGAAAAACACATCAACGGGAACGCGCGTTTCAGAGGTTATGACGGCCAATGCGGCAGAAGCGGTGAGCAACACCCACAAGGCCTGCAACGTCCATGTCACAAGGAACCGCACCGGACTTGTCCGGATCTCGTCGAACCGCGAATCGCTGCCCCCCGCCGCGTGGATGCGGATATACAGGAACGATCCCAGCCGGACGCACCAGATCGCGACCATCGCCGCGATCACCATACTGCGCGGATCGAGCGGCCATGCGGCCAAGCAGGCGACTGCCGTTACGCTGAAATAGGTGAGCGCGCCGACGGTGTCGTAATACTTGTCAGACTGCGCCGCTGCGGCTGGAATGAACGCCAGCCAGTTCACCGCAAACGCAATGATCGCGCATACCAGAAATGCCGATACGCCCTGCAGTTCCACGCTGTTGCTGCCCGCGAGGAGCGCAAAACCGAGCGCAAAGGCGCTGATCGCGATGGCGACAAGGATGCTTTTCATGCACCGTTCGCCTGCGATGCTCGCGATTTTTCGGCCACGCGCCGCAGCGCGTTTACGTACACTTCCGGAGCCTGAGCGCCGGGGATCAGGAATTTACCGTCCACGATCATCGCGGGCACACCCGTTATGTTGAGATCCCACGCCTGCCGTTCTTCCGCCACGACGCGCGCCTCCAGTTCCGCATCATCGAGCGCGGCTCTCGCCGCTTCACGATGGAGGCCGACGCTGGCCGCGATATCGAGCAGTTCTGTGCGGTCATTCAGCGGCACGCGGCGATTGAAGTGAGCCCTGAACAAAGCGAGCTTCAGTTGCGTCTGCACTGCCGGACCGGCCTGTTCCAGTGCGAAAGCCAGCAATTTGTGGCAATCGCGCGTGTTCCACATCATCGCTGGCGGCGGGTCACCCTCGCCCTCATAGGCGAGCGACACGCCGGCCGCATTGGCGATGGCGCGCATCTGCCCTCGCACTGCGGCACCCTCTTTGGCGGAGCGGCCGTATTTGCGCGCAAGGTGCGCTTCCTGCTCCTCGCCATGGGGCGGCATGTCTGGGTTGAGTTCGAACGGGCGCCACCGCACTTGCGCCTCGATCTCGCCGTCAAGTTCATCCAGCGCCTTGGTCAACTGGCCATATCCGATCGCGCACCATGGGCACATCACATCGGAATAGATATCGATTGTCAGGTGATCGGGCGTTCTGTCGGTCATTGGTCCATCCACCAAGTCAACAATTGGTGCGCAATCGCAAACGGACGCGGGAAAATCAGGTGTTCATTCCCGTGTTCGCCAGCGGCGCGCGCATCTTCCAGCTCTGCGCGGGTAAACCAGCGCGCATCGTCCAGCTCGGTCCGGTCAATTGTCAGTTCGGGGTTATCGGTGATCGAGGTGCATCCGATCATCAACTGGCTGGGGAACGGCCACGGCTGGCTAGCGATGTAGCGCACATCGCGGACATGAATGCCCGCCTCTTCCCAAACTTCGCGCGCGACCGCTTCTTCAATCGTTTCGCCCGGCTCCACGAACCCGGCGAGCGCAGAATACATGCGCGGGGGGAAGCGCGGCTGACGGCCCAGCAACAGGCGCTTTTCGCCATCGGCCTCGTGTTCGACCAGCATGATCGTGACGGGATCGGTGCGCGGGAAATGCTGCGCCTCGCAAGTCTCGCAATTGCGCTGCCAGCCGCCCTTGGTCAGCTTCGTCGGGGCCCCGCATTGCGCGCAGAACCTGTGGCGCGCGTGCCAGTCCACCAGCGATTTCGCGCCGCCATAGATCGCCAGATCAGCCGGAGCGAGCAATTGCATGACCTGCCACGCGCGCGGCATGGCTGGCGCGGCAGAGCCGATTTCTGGCACCGGCGCAAAGCACGCTTTGCCATCCAGCAGGCCGAGGAATACCAGTTCTGTATTCTCGCCCACATCTGCCAGCGTGCCCCACACCAGGCCGCCCGTATCGTCGATCTGCGGCAGCAGCCCATCGAGCAGCAGCACCCTCGCCCGCCAGTTCATCTGCGCCGCCAACGCCTCCGGATCAACGCGGATATTGTCCGCGCGATCTATCGGAGAGCCGGAAAAGGCGATCGGAGCTTTTGGTGGAGCGTTTGCCGAAGTCAGCATCCCTTCGGATCAACCGCCCTTCATACGGGTAAGATCGGATTTTACCGCGGCCAGAAACTCGTCGCGTACGGGGTAAATATCGGCGGGCATGTATTGGGTGAACAGTCCCGTGCGCAATTTCAACCCGTAATCGACCGCGCCCAGCGTGCCCGCTGCGCCGCCCCATCCGAATGTCCCGTTGACCGAACGTCCACCGGCGCCATGGCCCTGCCCCGCGATCCACGATCCAGTTAGATCGACAGTCTTGGGCAGGAGGTTGGAGACGCCGACGCGAACCGCCAGTTCGCCCATGACGCGGGTTTCATCCAGCATCCCGTAATTCAGCAGCATCCGCAGGAACCGGTCGTAATCCTTTGGACTTGAAACCAGCCCGCCTCCGCCTGATGGCATCGAGGGCTCGTCCAGATAAATCGAATTCGAGGCCGGATCGAGCGGCAGGACATTTCCGCCCAGCACACCGTAATTATCGGTCAGGCGCGCCTTTTCGCTCGTCGGGACAGTCATGAAAGTGCTGGTCATGCCGCAAGGATCGAACAGCTTTTCCTTCAGAAACGCTTCGAAACCCATGCCAGAGGCAACCTCGACAACCCGGCCCAGCAGGTCGATGCTGGCGGAATAGCTCCATTTGGTCGCGGGCTGATACATCAGCGGCAGCGTCGCCAGCCGGTCGGCCCACACCTCAAGGCTTGGGGCATCGACAGGATTGGGCACACCGGGGATCGGGAACCGGCTTACCCGCCCGCCGGTCAGACCGTTTGCGACATAGGCATCGCGCAGCGGCCCCGTGCTCGTGATGAGATAGCCAAGCCCGGACGTATGTGTCAGCAACTGGCGGATAGTTATTGGCTGATTTGCAGGCACGGTGTTGTCCAGCGGCCCATTCGGATCGACCAGCACCTGCATGTCCTTGAACGCGGGCAGCACTTCATACAGCGGCATGTCGAGGCCGAGTTTGCCCTCGTCGATCAGCATCATGATGGCCATGCCGGTGATCGGCTTCGTCATCGAGTAAATCCGGTAGAGCGAATTGGCGTCCACCTCGGACGCGCCGTTCAGCGACAACGTGCCCCCGCCAACCGTGTGGGCGTGGTCTTCCTGCCCCCAGCCAAAGGTAAGCAGCATGTTGGCCACTTTCTTTTCAGCGATGTATCGTTTCGCCATGGCGGAAACGGCAGGCCACGCCTCGCTGACATCATGCGCCAGTGCCTGCCGACCGAAAGGCAGCGTGGCAATCGCCGCACCAGCAGCCAGATAGCCGCCGGTACGGAACAGCGACCGTCGCGAGATGTCGGCGGTCTGAAAATTGACGTCAAATTCGCGGAAAGCCATGGATCAGATTCTCCCAGAGGATTTGCGGGCTGTTTGGGGCAGAACGCGCCTAGGGTCAAATGCCGAAAGATCGTGACAGCGATCCCAGTAAACGACGTCGTGAGGGGTCTTGAAATTGGGCGGTGTTATAGGTATCTAACACACATGCTCAATCTGCTCTCCTGGCTGTTTGGCCTTATCTCGATCATTTTTGTCATTCCCTCGATTGTCCCGTTCCTGGGCTGGACCAACTGGATGGCGTTGCCACTCGTGATGATCGGCGTGATCCTGGGCGCGATTTCATCGAAGGATAGCGGGCGCAATTTCTGTCTGGTAATGTTGTTGATCGTCGCGGTGCGTCTGTCGATTGGCGGCGGTTTTATTTAACTCTGGGAGACAACCAGACGCGCCGCCTTGGCAAACAGCGTCGGTAATCCAGCCGATTCGATGTCTCGCACAGGCCACCACTGACCCGGTCCTGGAATCTCACGAGCGGTATGGAGTCGCTGCACCCTGAGCGTCAGATGCGCGTGGGTGAAGGTGTGCCGCACCGCCCCCAGCGCCTCCCATTCTCCGACAATTGGCGGCTGACCGGTCCCATCGCAGCGCGCGCTCCAGCCGTCATCGGGCAAGCTGCGCATTCCGCCCAGCATTCCGGTGCCCTCGCGCTGGACCAGCCAGACCGCCGCCGCATCGCCCTGCCCCCGCTCGATCCAGTATGCCGTGCCGATGCGTTCAGGTTTCGCCTTTTTGGCAGGTTTCACGGGCAAGCGCTCCGGCTCCCCCATTGCATGGCCCCGGCAATTCTCGCGCAGCGGGCACAGCAGGCACCGCGGCGTGCGGCTGGTGCAGATGCCGGAGCCCAGATCCATCAACGCTTGCGCAAAATCGCCCGCGCGCGCTTCGGGCGTGATCGCATCGGCGTGCGCGCGGATCGCCTTGCGTGCGGCGGGCAGCGGTTCATCTATCGCAAACAGCCGCGCAACCACCCGCTCGACATTGGCATCAATTACAACCGCACGCTCGCCAAAGGCTATCGCGGCGATAGCGGCGGCTGTGTATACGCCCAGGCCCGGCAGACCGCGCAATTCAGCTTCGGTCCGCGGGAAGCCGCCGCGCCCCGCCACTTCGCGCGCGCATTTTGCAAGATTGCGCGCCCGCGAGTAGTAGCCAAGCCCGGCCCACGCGGCCATGATCTCCTCATCCCCCGCCTTCGCCAGATCGAACACGGTGGGCCAGACCCGCGTAAACTTTTCGAAATACGGTTTCACCGCGGCAACCGTCGTCTGTTGCAGCATCACTTCGGACAGCCACACGCGATAGGGCCATGCCGGATCGTTCGGCGGCGGCATCCCGGGCGGATTGCGCCATGGCAAAGCGCGCGCATGGGCATCGTACCAGTAGAGCAGGGATTGAGAGATGCTGGCAGTCACGGCTGCGCTATGGCATGACTTTGCGCGCAATGGGAAGCGACAGCCAGAATACGCCGGACAAAACTCCACGGGCAAGGAAGCCTGCCAAAAAGCGCGTCAAACCGTATGAACGTCCGCGCGGCGGCGGGGCAAAGCCGATTGGCGAGCTGATGCCGGAAATCGGGCGCACCGCGTTTCGCCGGTTCGGCTTTGTGCAAAGCTCGGTCGTCACCCGCTGGCCGGAAATCGTCGGGCCGCAGCACGCCCGCGTTTGCGCGCCCGAAGCGATCCGGTTTCCCCCCGGCGAAAAGTCCGAGGGCATCCTGCAGCTTGTCGTCATTCCCGCCCATGCTCCGCTGATCCAGCAGGTGACGCCCGAGATAATCGCGCGCGTAAACCGATTTTTCGGATACAACGCCATCGCCAGGGTCAAACTGCGTCAAGGCGTGGTTAAGCCGCCCGCGACCATGAGATCAGCGAAGCCGCCGCCCTCGCTTAAGCCGATTCCGATGGAATTGGGCGACAGTTTGCGCGATATCGGCGATCCGGAACTGCGCACGGTGCTGGAATCGCTCGCGCGGACGATGGAAAATCGTGATGAGACAAAAGGATAACAGCGGATCGTGAGACATTTTCGTCCCTACATCTTGGCGAGTATCGCCGCGCTTGCAGTTGCCGTCCCGCTTGCAGCGCAGACGCTGGACAACAGCTATACCGAGTTTTCCGGCAGTCTTGAGCCGCAGGTATGGATCAGTACGGTAGAGCGGACGGATCGCGGCCATCGCATCGGCAAGCCCGAGGCCGAAGCGCAATTGATTGAATTCATCAGCTACACTTGCGGCCATTGCGCAAGCTTTGCACGCGAAGGCGATCCCACGCTCGAACTGGCGGCCATCGGACCGGGCCACGTCAATGTCGAGGTGCGGCCCGTGATCCGCAACGGGCTGGATCTGGTGGTGACCATGCTGGCGCAATGCGGCGATCCGGATGGGTTCAAGGACCGGCACCGCCTTTTCATGTATTCACAGGACGAATGGCTGGCAAAGGCGATCAACGCGCCCAAGACGCAGCAGGCGATCTGGGCGCGCGGTGATGCCACTGCGCGGATGAACGCCGCGCAGGCGCTGGATCTTGACGATATGCTTGCCCAGCGCGGGTTGACCGCGCCACAGATCAACGCGTGCTTGACGGATGACGCCGCCGCAAAGATGCTGTTGGCCAATGGCCGCGCAGATGCGACCGATTTCGGCATAACCGGCACGCCCAGCTTTGCGCTGGATGGAGAATTGCTGGCCAACGTGCATGATTGGCCAGCCCTTTCCGAGGCACTTCAGGCGCGTTTCCGCCCGCCTCCCGCCGAACAGAACGGCAAACTGGGCAATTTGGACTAGATCGGATCGCCCGTTTCACGGCGAGGATGCCGACAGCCAGTATGATGTATGCCCCATCACTTTTGCCCCCCGGTTTTGCACAGCAACACGGTTAAGCCACTTTACCCGGCATCGTATCGCTGCAACCTTGCCATCACGATTTTGAGGATTTGATCATGAAGCCCGCTCGCAACAAACTCCTTTCGACCCTCGCTCTTGCTCTGTCAGCGCCGCTCGCGCTGGCAGCATGCGGAGAAACCGCCGCTGTCGAGGGAGCAGCCGAAGGAGAACCGATCGCCGCCATTGCCGCACCCGCCGGGACCAATTGGGGCGATACTGTTACGCTATCCGAAGACGGGCAGGGATATATCGTCGGCAATCCGGACGCGCCGCTAAAACTCACTGAATACGCCTCGCACACCTGCGGCGCGTGCGCGAATTTCTCTGTCAATGGCAAGCCGGGGGTGAAGGAATACGTTGCCAGCGGCGTCGTCAGCTTCGAACAGCGCGAGGTGTTCCTCAACACCTTCGATGTCGTCATCGCAACATTGGCACAATGCGGGCCAAAAGAGCAGATGCAGCCGCTATCGGATCAGGTCTGGCAGAATCTCGAAACGGTCATGTCGGGCATTCAGTCCAACCCGGATGCGATCAATCAGGCGGGACAGCTCGAACTCAACCAGCGCTTTCTTGCCATAGGCGAGGCCACCGGTCTTATCGACTTTTTCGCGGCACGCGGTCTGTCGGCCGATCAGGCCCGCACCTGCCTTGCGGATGCGGAAAAGATCGAGGCTATGGTAACGCAGGCGTCGCAAAAGGCCGAGGAAGTCGGCGTGGAAGGCACTCCGACTTTCACTCTCAATGGCAAGAAGGTTGAAGCCAGCCAGTGGGACAAGCTTGAGCCCATATTGCAGCGCGCCGGCGCGCGGTAAGGGCTGAGGGAAAAGCCCGCCAATGCAGATCAGCCGGCTCAAGCTCAGCGGTTTCAAGAGCTTTGTCGAGCCTGCCGAACTGCGCATTGAGCCCGGACTGACCGGTGTTGTCGGGCCCAATGGCTGCGGCAAATCCAATCTGCTCGAAGCGATCCGCTGGGTCATGGGGGAAACCTCTGCCAAGTCGATGCGCTCTGGCGGGATGGAGGATGTCATCTTCGCGGGCACCGCCACCCGCCCCCAGCGCGCCTTTGCCGAGGTTGTCCTGCATGCCGAGGATGCGGAGGGCGAGGAACTCGTGGTCACCCGCCGGATAGAGCGCGGCGCGGGCAGCGCCTATCGCGTCAACGGGCGCGATGTGCGGGCCAAGGATGTCGCCCTGACTTTTGCCGATGCTGCCACCGGCGCGCATTCCCCCGCGCTGGTGAGCCAGGGCAAGATTGCGCAGGTGATCTCTGCCAAACCCACGGAACGCCGCGCGATGCTGGAAGAGGCCGCCGGGATTGCCGGGTTGCATGTGCGGCGCAAGGATGCCGAGAGCAAGCTGCGATCGACCGAGGCGAACCTCGCCCGGCTCGAAGACCTGATGGCCGGGCTGGACACGCAGATTGCGACCCTGCGGCGGCAGGCCAAGCAGGCGGAACGCTATACCAGACTGACCGACCAGATCACCACGGCTGAGGCGCGGCTGTTGTTTGCGCGGTGGCGCGAGGCTGCCCACGCTGCGAAGGAAGTGCGCACCGCAGCCGAAGGGGCGGAGGCGGATGTCGCAAATGCCAAGGCAGCGGCGGAGGCGGCACAGCGTGAACAGGCGGCAATCGCGCGTGAGCTTTCCGCCGCGCGCGAGGAACTGACAGACCGCCGCGACGATGCGAGCGCGCACGGGCATCGCATGGCCACGCTCTCGCAAAAGCTCGAAGCGGCAGAGACGCGCCTTGCCGACCTCACCCGCCAGCGCATCCGGCTGGAAGAAGACCGCGTTGCTGCCGACCGGCTGACATCGGACGCTGCGGGTGCCTTGGCAAAGCTGGAACGCGACCTCGCAGCAGGGCGCCTTGCCATGAGCGAGGCCGAGGCCGAACGCCCCGCCATCGCGCGGCGCAGCGAGGATACCGAGCGCGCCAGCCGCACCGCCGAACTCGCGCTTGCAAAGGCGACAGCCGATCAGGCCGGGGTCGAGGCGGAATGGCGCGTTGCCGAGGCTGCGATTGATCAGGCGCAATCGCGTATGGACCGCCTCGTGCGCGAAGAAGAGCGCATTTCCGCCACCCGCGCACAGCTTGCGGACAGTAACGATGCGCAGCGCGCGGTGGTGGACGCTCGCGCCGCGGTTGGCGAGGCAGAGGGCGAGGTTGCACGGCTGCGCCTGCGGCTGGAAACCGATCAGACGCGCAAAGGTGAGCTGCAACTCGCCCGCGACGAAGCGGCAGCGACGCTGGCAACCGCGAAGGCGGAACTCGCCGGGATCGAGCGCGAGCACACCGCCCTTTCCCGTGACCGCGAAGCCCGCGAGAAACGCGCGCGCGGTCGCGATGGCTTGCCCGCGGCGATCGACCGCGTGCGCGCTGCGCCCGGATACGAACGCGCAATTGCGGCTGTGCTGGGCCGTGATGCGAAGGCTCCACTGGGCGCTCCTGCGCAATCCAGCGATGGCAGGTTCTGGACCGGCAGCCATGCGCCCACCCCGGTCGCCGACAGCCTGATACATCACATCACCGATTGCCCTGCCGAACTGCGGGCGCGGCTTGCGCTGGTGCATTGCGCCGATACGGACGATGCGCGCACCCTTGGACCCGGCGAATGGTTGGTGACACGTGGCGGACATTTGCGCCGCTGGGACGGTTTCGTCGCCCGCGGCGAAGGGGCTGCGGAGGCAGCGCAGCTTGAGGCGGCAAACCGCCTTGCCGAACTCGAAACCAAATTGCCCCGCCTGCAACTCGCCGCACAATCGGCGGCGGCGGCAGAAGCGAGCGCGCGCGAGGAATTGAGCGCCTTGCAAGTAAACCTCGTGGGGCAGGAACGCGCACTGGCAGGCGCTATCGACGCGGAACGCAGCGCCTTGCGTGCGCAGGATGCAGCTGAGGCCGCGCAGGATCGCCTCTCTGCGCGGCTGGAAGAATTGAGCGTTTCGGCCGGCGACCTTGCGGAACAGCTCACCACCGCGCAGCGCGAACTGGCCGCCGCGACCGAACGCCGCACCGCCCTGCCCGCGCCCGATGCAGGCCGCGCCGCGCTGGAGGCTGCGCGGGCCAAAAACGACGCCGCGCGCACGGCAGTGCAAGCCGCCATGGCCCAGCTTGCCTCGCACGATCAGACGGTGGCCGTAACGCGCGAGCGGCTGTCGGCTCAGCAGGCCGATATCGCCAGTTGGAAAGCACGCTCGTCCGAGGCTGCCCAGCGCGAGGCGGAGGCCGAACGACGCCTGGAGGAAATCGAGGAAGAAACCGCCATCGTCGCTGCCAAACCTGCGGCGCTGATTGCCGAGATCGAGCAAGGAGACGCGGTGCGCGCGCGGCTGTCTGGCGAGCTGGCCGAGGCGCAAAGAGTTTTGGAAGATTGCGAGGCCCGCGCCCATGCAGCCAATGAAGCGCTATCGACCACGAACGAGGCGCTTGCCGTTGCCCGCGAGGGGCGCGCCACTCTGGTCGCGCGGGCGGAAAGTCAGGAGGCGCGCCGGGGCGAGATGGCGCGCATTTCCGGCGAGCGGTTTCAATGTCCGCCGCCCCTGCTGTGCGCGCGGTTCAGTTTCGACGAGGACAATATCACCCACGCGCAGGCTGAATCCGAAGAACTCGACCGGTTGACGGCGAGCCGGGAGCGGATCGGGCCGGTCAATCTTGTAGCAGCCGACGAGCTTTCGCGGATCGAGCAAGAACACGGCGCAAGCGAGGCTGAACAAGCCGAACTCACCGAAGCGGTGGCGCGTCTGCGAGGATCAATCGGCAATCTCAACCGCGAGGGCCGGGAGCGCCTGCGTGCCGCATTCGAGGAGGTCGACGGGCATTTTCGCGTCCTGTTCACCCGCCTGTTCCAGGGTGGGCAGGCTCATCTGGCGCTGGTCGACAGCGACGATCCCCTGGAAGCCGGGCTGGAGATATACGCTCAGCCGCCGGGCAAACGTCTGCAATCTCTATCCCTGCTTTCAGGCGGGGAGCAGGCGTTGACGGCGACGGCGCTGATTTTTGCGCTATTCTTGACCAACCCCGCGCCGATCTGCGTGCTGGACGAGGTCGACGCGCCACTGGACGATGCCAATGTCGAACAATTCTGCGACCTGCTGGATTCGATGATCGAGACCACCCGGACGCGCTATCTGATTGTCACCCACAACGCCGTCACAATGAGCCGGATGCACCGGCTGTTTGGCGTTACGATGGTAGAAAAGGGCGTTTCCCGGCTGGTCAGCGTCGATCTGGGAGAGGCTGCGCTGATGGCGGCCGAGTAACCGGTCCGCATTAATTTCCGCCGCCCGGATGCGGTCAGGTTGCGACCGCTTCTGCCAGACGATTGCGGATTGCCTTGAGTTTCGCAATTGTGCCGGAATGGTCCGCCGGTTGGACTACCAGACCCTGCGCCGCCGGTTGTGCGTCTGCTGCGGCCACATGCGAAGAGCCTCCGGCCACGGCTACTGAGCGGCGGTCCCCCGCCCTGCGGTCCGTGCCGCGCCTGTCGAATTCGGACTTGGCGCCAGATCGCAACACGGCTTCTGCCCCTTTCAGGGTGTAGCCTTCCTCGTTCACCAGCCGGTTGATCTTTTCGACTAAGGCGACATCCTCGGGCCGATAATATCGGCGCCCGCCCGCACGCTTCAGCGGATTGAGCAGCGAGAATTGCTGCTCCCAATAACGCAGAACGTGCGGTTTGATCTCCAGCGCATCGCTGACTTCGCCAATGGTGCGCAGTGCGCTGTTATCCTTGCCATCTTCGAATTCAGCCATGGTCCATCCGACAAGCCGTTGAAAAAAGGGCTATTCGCCCTTCGCGATGCGTTCCTTGAGTATCTGACTGGCGCGGAAGGTCATCACGCGGCGAGGCGTAATCGGCACTTCGACACCGGTCTTGGGATTGCGCCCAACACGCTCGTTCTTGTCGCGCAGGATGAAACTGCCGAAACCCGAAACCTTGACGTTTTCGCCCTTGGCAAGGGCGGAACACATGTGATCGAGAATCGATTCCACCATTTCAAGCGACTCGGAGCGGCTCAGACCCATTTTGCGATTGATGGTCTCAGCCAGATCAGCCCGAGTGAGTGTGCCTACTGAACGCATTTGCGCGATACTCCTCTTTGGCGCGACCCAAGACGATGAGATGATAGAGATTTCGTTCGCACCCTGCAACTTGGATAGCGGGTAAGGTGCTGATTGCTTACAAGCTACGGCGCTTGTGCTGGCGTTACAACCCTGAACCCCTGATCAGGCCTCAAACCCTGATCAGGCTCGCTCCCCATGTAAAGCCGCCGCCCATTGCCTCCAGCATAACCAGGTCGCCCGCCACAATTCGCCCGTCGCGGCGCGCCACGTCAAGCGCAAGCGGAACCGATGCGGCCGACGTATTGGCATGGCGATCAACGGTCACGATCACCTTTTCAGGGGCCAACCCAAGCTTGCGGGCGGTCGCGTCAAGGATGCGCAGATTGGCCTGATGGGGGACGACCCAATCGATATCCTCGACTGAAACTCCTGCATCCTCAATGACTTCCCGCAACACCGATGCGAGATTGACCACGGCATGACGGAACACTTCGGGTCCGCGCATACGCACGTGTCCAACCGTTTGCGTGGTGGACGGCCCACCATCGACGTAGAGCAGATCGTGGTGCGCGCCATCGGCGTGCAAGCGGGTAGCGATGATGCCGGCGCCGGTCCCATCCTCGCCTTCGCGCAATTGTTCGTCGTCGGGCGCTTCCAGCACCACAGCGCCTGCTCCATCGCCAAACAGGACGCAGGTAGTGCGGTCCTCCCAATCGAGAATGCGGCTGAAAGTTTCCGCTCCGATTACCAGAGCGCGCTTTGCCGCGCCCGTTCTCAGCAGCGAATCGGCGGTGGCGAGCGCGTAAAGGAAGCCGGAACACACCGCCGCCACGTCGAATGCGATGCCGCCGTTGCAGCCAAGCGCATGTTGCACCTTGGTCGCGGTGGCCGGAAATGTGTTGTCAGGGGTGGCTGTCGCCAGCACGATCAGATCGATATCGGCGGGCTTGCAACCGGCATCCTCCAGAGCAGCGAGGGCCGCCCGTGTCGCCAGCGTGGCGGTCGTCTCACCCTCCCCCGCGATGTATCGCTGGCGAATGCCGGTGCGCTCGATGATCCATTCATCGCTGGTGTCGACCCGTTCGGCAAGTTCAGCGTTCGTCACCACCCGCTTTGGCAGAGCCGAACCGGTGCCCAGCAATCGTGCGCCAGGTGACCGTATGGTCACGCGGCCTGCTCGCTGCCCGTTGCCTGATCGCCCGGATCATCGACCGAGGGGGCCGAAGCGCCGTTCGAAGGCCCGCCCCATCCGCCGCCAAGCTGGGCAAGATCATGCGCGATCCGCTCTGTCAGCGTGTTCGACAGCAGGCTGGCCGTAACTGCCACCGCGTTGGCCACTCCATTTGCGTTGGCGCTACCATGGCTTTTGACGATCACCCCGTTGAGTCCGAGAAAGACCGCGCCGTTGTGATTGTTGGGATCGAGATGATGGCGCAGCAATTCGGTTGCGGGACGCGAGACCAGAAACCCGAACTTGGACCGCAGCGAACTGGAAAACGCCTGTTTCAGCAGATCCGTCACGAACCGCGCCGAACCCTCGATTGCCTTGAGCGCGATATTTCCGGAAAAGCCATCGGTCACGACAACGTGGGTTTCACCCCGATTGATCTTGTCAGATTCGACGAAGCCATCGAACTGCATGGCAAGCCCGCCGCCTGCCTGATCGCTGGCGGCTTGCAAACGCGCCGCAGCCTCGCGCAGCGCATCCGTTCCCTTGATCTCCTCGGTGCCGATGTTGAGCAGGCGCACTCGCGGACGTTCGAACCCGTTGACGATCCGCGAATAGGCCGCACCCATCACCGCAAACTGCACCAGATTACGCGCGTCCGCCTCGGTGTTCGCGCCAAGATCCAGCATCACGACGTCGTGGTTTTCAAGCGTCGGCAGCAATGCAGCGAGCGCGGGGCGATCAATGCCCGGCATGGTGCGCAGCGCGATCTTGCTCATCGCCATCAGCGCGCCGGTGTTGCCAGCGCTGACTGCGGCACCTGCATCGCCCGTTTTCACGGCGTTGACAGCAAGTCCCATGGATGTGGTCCTGGCCCGGCGGATAGCCCTGCTCGGCAATTCATCGCCGCCGACCACGTCGTCGCAATGCAGGATTTCGGACGCGTCGCGCATACCCGGATGCGAATCAAGCGCGGCTTCGATGCGTATCTGATCGCCCACCAGCAGGAATTTGAAGCCCTGATGCTTGCGCCGGGCCAGCGCCGCGCCTTCGACCATGACGCGCACGCCTTCATCACCGCCCATCGCGTCAATGGCGATACGCGGTAAGGTCATGCGGTCATTCCTCACTCAACAGGGCTCAAATGCCCTTGGGCACCAGAACTTCACGGCCGTTATAATAGTTGCAATGCGGGCACATATTGTGCGGGCGCTTCAACTCACCGCAATTGTTGCATTCGTGGAAGGCTTCAACCTTCAGCGAATCATGTGAACGACGATTGCCGCGGCGATGCGGGGATACTTTTCTTTTGGGGACAGCCATGGCGGCACCATTCCTCGGATAAATGCGTGTTGTTGCACCGAATGGTGCTGGTGTTTCGGTTGCCGCCCATACGTGTCTGTCACAGGCGGTGCAAGGTTCCTTGCACGCCGATCCAGACCGATTATGGCGGAAAGAGCGCGCCTATACCTGAAAATTCAGCCGTTGCAAGCGCGCAAGGCTGCTTCTAGCGAGCAGACATCGCTTTATCAGGGGAACACGCAAATGACTATACTGCCGGTTACGCTGGCCGCTGCGGCGGCTGCAGCGGTCCTGAATATATGGCTATCCATTCGTATCGGGGCGGTCCGGCAGTCGGCAGGTATCAGTGTTGGCGATGGCGGCAACGAAGCGTTGCAGCGGCGGATGCGTGCGCAACTGAATTTCGTCGAGAACACCGCGTTCGTCCTGATCCTGATCATGGCGATAGAGATTTCAGGCAAAGGTGCGCAGTGGCTGCCGATCGTTGCGGCAATCTACATCCTTGGCCGTGTTGCGCACGGTTTTGGTATGGATGGCGGCGCTTGGGGCAAGGGCCGGATGGTTGGCACCATCATTACGATGCTGACGCAGATCGGCCTTGCCGTGGCTGCGATCCTGATCATTCTGCGGATTATCTGAGCGCGATCTTACGACAACGCGTAATCGCTCACGAACTGGTTGGTCTTGCGTTCCTGGCCGAATGTGCTGGTGGGGCCGTGGCCGGGAATGAAGGTGATGTCTTCGCCCAGCGGCCACAGGCGCTGCGTGATGCTGTCGATCAGATCCTGATGGTTGCCACGCGGGAAATCGGTGCGCCCGATGCTGCCCTGAAACAGAACGTCCCCCACAATCGCAAAGCGGCTGGGCTGGTGCACGAACACGACGTGGCCGGGCGTGTGGCCGGGGCAGTGGATCACATCGAGCGTCAAATTCCCGACCGTCACGGTGTCGCCATGTTCGAGCCAGCGCGTCGGGGCGAAGGTCTTTGCCTCCATCCCCCAGCGCGCGCCGTCATCGTCAAGCTGTTCGATCCAGAACAGATCATCCTTGTGCGGGCCTTCGATCGGCAGGCCCAGCTCGTCCGCCAGCATCCCGGCCTGCCCGCAATGATCGAGGTGGCCGTGGGTGATGAGCAGTTTTTCGAGGCTGACACCGGCTTTGGCCACACCCGCCTTTAGCTTGTCGAGATCGCCGCCGGGATCGACCAGCGCGCCCTTCATCGTGGCGGTGCACCAGATCAGTGAGCAATTCTGCTGCAACGGCGTAACCGGAATGATCGCGGCGCGCATGGGTGGGATTCTTTGATTATCGGTCATGGGGTCGGACTTAAATACGCCCGCCCTTCCACACAACCCGTCCGATGATTTCGATCTCCCCCGCGTCCACGCCGACCGGGGGATAGGCCAGATTTTGCGATAGCAGCGAGAACCGCCCTGCCCCGGCGCTGGCGACGCGCTTTACCATCAGCGTATCGCCCAGCCTCACGACATGGACACCATCGCGAAAAGGGCGCGGCGACCGGTCCACCAGTATCTCGTCCCCGTCATTCAAAAGCGGCTCCATCGAATCGCCCTCAACCGTGATGACGGAGAGGTGCGTGCGGTCCAGACCTTGTTCCGAAAGCCAGCGGCGCGAGAAGCGCAAGGCGTCAAACGCGGCTTCCTCATCAGGCAGGGCTCCCGGCCCCGCTGATGCACCGATGGCAAGCCGAGGAACGTCCACGAAAACCTGCCCAGCCCCCGATTTCCGCGCGTTCGACGACGTCGTATAGGAATTTTCCCGTATTGCAGAAATCTCAAGCCCAAGCTCTTCCTCAGGCACCCCAAAGAACCGGGCCAATGTGCGACGGTCGCCCTCTTCCAACTTTCGCGGGGAACCTTTGCGAATGAATTGCTGGAGATAGCTGGGGTTCCGGCCCAGCAATTCCGAGAGGCTTGCAAGGCTCACCGCTTTTTGCCGTGACAACTCAAGCAACCGCGAGCGCGGGCTATCGGGCGGAGTGGTGGTCTGTGTGCTCATCATTTTTTCCTACATCAAAGACTTTTCCTAGACAAGTAGGAATTGCAGTGGAACGTAAAGGGAACACAGGGCGAATCGCCAGACCGGTTTCGCCCATAATCTTTGCCACTGGCCAACAGGAGGGTTGCCTGAATGCTGATCCGGAAAGTCGAGAAATTCCTGCGTGAACACGATATGCCCGCCACCAAATTCGGGCGGTTGGCGGCGCATGATCCGCGCTTCGTACTCGACCTGCGGATGGGTCGCATTCCGCGCGCTGCGACCGAAGCGCGCACGCTGCGATGGATGGAAACCTTCGACCCCACAACCGCCGACGCTGCCTCCGCCCCCTTACCCAAATTTGCCCAGACCAAGGAATTTGCCCATGCTTGATGCGTGCCTGATCGAGACGAAATCCGCCGACTTCTCCCCTACCGACCTGTCCGATCGGCAGCGCCGCCACGCGCGCCGCTATCGCCCGCGTCGCACCACTGCGGACCGACTGCGCGAAGAATTGGTGGCGATGTGCCAAGGCCATGCAGACGTATTTTCGCACGAGGAAACGCCGTGGGCATCCATCACGTTCGAAGGCACGCGGCACGAGATCGCGCTGCGCTTTGACGGTGCCGAGGCGGCATCAGCGGGCGAGGATTTCATTGCAGACCTGTCCGAACACGAATTCCGCATTCCCGGCCAACTGGTGGCCGATGCGAGCGTGCGCGAAGTCGACCACCGCTTTGGCGCGGAAGAGCGGCTTGAGGTGAAGGCCGTGCTGTTGTTGCTGGAGGAAAGCTGATGGTTTGAATGTCGGAATTCCTGCGCTACGCACATCAGCAGAAGGAGTGTGTGATGAAGAGGTTTGCTTTGGCGGTAATTGTTGCAGCGATGGCAATGCCTGCATTTGCGCAGGATCTCAGCCAAAGTGAGATAGTGGTAACCGGCTCGCGGATCGACAATGACGATTATGCCGACAGCAGGCCTGCCGTTGGGCTGCGTCGCAAGGCAGACTTTCTGGTCCAGCAAGTGATCATTCGGGGTGACACTCGCGATGCCGACCAGCGTGAGCGGGAAATCCGCAGCATGTTTTCGCAAGCGATCGACCGGGCGGGCAGTTCTGGCGTGGAACTGGCTCAAGGGACATACATTGTCACCCGCCTTACTCCAGCAAATGCAGGCGAACTTGAACTGGAAAGCGACCGCAGGCCTGACAGCGAACTGATCCGCTTTCTGGTCAAAGCTCCGCTCGCCAGCGCGACTGTCGAGCAGGCTCAGGCTCGGATCGCCAGCTTTATCGAAGCTGTTCCGGAGGTGGGCCGGGCGCAGATGGACCAATCCGGCGATCCGACCCTTTCAGTCGTTGGGCCCGACAGTTTCAGGGACCAGATCATCGCCGAGGTTGCCGCAGATTCGAAACGGCAGGCGTCTGTTATAGGCGATGCGTTCTCGGTCGAATTGGCCGGCCTCAACATGCCAGTGCAATGGACGCGAGCCGGACCGGGTGAAGTCCTGCTATATATCCCTTACGAACTGAAAGTGGTGCCCCGGCCCTGAGTCATCTCCCTAGGTCCGCCGCACCACCAGGTTGCGGATTTCGCTCATGTCGTCCATGGCGAAACGGATGCCTTCGCGGCCCAGGCCTAAATCCTTGACCCCGCCATAGGGCATGTTGTCGACGCGGTAGCTGGGCACGTCGTTGATCACGATGCCGCCTACTTCCAGTTTGTCCCACGCATCGTACATCTTGAACAGGTCGCGGGTAAAAATGCCCGCCTGAAGGCCGAATGTGGAGCGGTTCACTTCGTCAAGCGCGGCGTCGAAATCGTCAAACTTTTGCAGGATGGCGAGAGGGCCAAAGGCTTCCTCGTTGAGAGCCGTGGCATCGCGGTGGACGTTCTCAAGCAGCGTCGCCTCCAGCATATTGCCGTTTGACAGGCCGCCGCCGCACAGCAGGCTCGCCCCGCCCTCCACAGCCTCGTCAATCCAGCCTTTCAACCGCGAAGCCTCGCCATCGGATATCATTGGGCCGATGAAAGTGTCCCGGTCCTTGGGATCGCCGGCGACAAGCGTTCTCGTCTTGGCGACCAGCATATCCTTGAAGCGATCATAAATATCCGCGTGGATCAGGATGCGCTGCACCCCGATGCAGGACTGGCCCGACTGGTAAAACGCGCCGAAAATCACCCGCTCCAGTGCATCATCCAGATCGGCATCGTGATCGACGATCACCGCCGCATTACCGCCCAGTTCCAGCACGATCTTCTTCTTGCCGCAGCGCGCTTTCAGATCCCAACCGACAGCGGGCGATCCGGTAAAGCTGAGCAGTTTGAGCCGTTCATCGGTGGTGAACAGGTCCGCCCCGTCACGGCTTGCGGGCAGGACGGAGAACGCGCCCTTGGGCAGAATGTCGCATTCGGCCAGAACTTCGCCAATGATGATTGTGCCAAGCGGCGTTTTCGACGCCGGCTTGATGATGAACGGGCAGCCCATCGCAATCGCGGGCGCGATCTTGTGCGCGGCGAGATTAAGCGGGAAGTTGAACGGCGAGATAAAGCTGCACGGCCCGATGGGATACCGCTTCCACATGGCGGAATACCCCTTTGCCCGCGCCGAGATATCCAGCGGCATGATCTCCCCGTAATTGCGCACTGCTTCTTCAGCGGCAATGCGGAAGGTGTCGATCAGGCGAGTCACTTCGCCCTCGGAATCCTTAATCGGCTTGCCCGCCTCCACGCACAGGGCATAGGCCAGCTCGTCAAACCGCTCCTTGAACCGCGCAACGCAGTGCATCAGCACGTCCTGCTTTTCATAGCTGGCGAGTTTTGCCATCGGCTCTGTCGCCGCGACATTGCCGACGATTGCCTTATCGATGGTCTGAGCATCGGCCAGCGCCACCCGGAACGCTACCTCGCCAGTGAACTTGTCCGTCACGGCAAGATCGGTGTTGGGCTGTTCGGCCTTGTTATTGAGATAGAGCGGGTAGGTATCTTTCAGCATCGCGCGTCTCCTTTCCCAATCAATGTCAAAGCGCCTTGCTCAGTTCCTTGATATCATGGTTCAATATTTGATCGTTTTCGGTGTAATCGACCGGGCAATCGATCAGGTGCACACCGGGGGTGTCGCAGCACTGGCTGAGCAATTGCGTGAGGTGTTCGGAGGATTCGACCCGGTAGCCGGTCGCGCCATAGCTCTCGGCATATTTCACGAAATCGGGGTTGCCATAGGTGAGGCCGTAATCGGCAAAGCCCATGTTCGCCTGTTTCCAGCGGATCATGCCATAGGCATCGTCGCGCAGGATCAGCACAGTGAGATTGAGGCCGAGGCGCACGGCGGTCTCCATCTCCTGACTGTTCATCATAAAGCCGCCATCGCCGCAAATCGCCATGATCTTGCGGTCAGGATACAGGATCGCGCTCATCATTGCAGATGGCAGGCCTGCTCCCATTGTCGCCAGCGCATTGTCGAGCAGCACGGTGTTGGGCAGATAGGCAGTGTACCCGCGCGCGAACCAGATCTTGTAGATGCCGTTATCAAGACAAATGATCCCGTCACGCGGCATGCAATCGCGCACCTGCTTCACCAGATGCGGCGGAAAGATCGGGAACCGCGTGTCGGCGGCCAGGTTTGCCGTGTGGTCCAGCTCTGCCTGATGATAGGCGAGGAGGTGATCGAAATCCCAGTCGCGATTGGGGCTGATATCCTGCTTGATCTGCCAGATGGCGTTGGCAATATCGCCGATCACCTCGATCTGCGGAAAGTACACCGGATCGACTTCCGCCGTGCGGGTGGACACGTGAATTACGGTGACGCCATTCTGCTTCATGAAGAACGGCGGCTTTTCGATCACGTCATGGCCGACATTGATGATGCAATCGGATGCTTCGACGGCGCGGTGCACGAAGTCGCCCGCGGAAAGCGCCGCGCAGCCCAGAAATTTAGGGTGGCGTTCGTCGATTACGCCCTTGCCCATTTGCGTGGTGAGGAACGGTATGCCGGTTTTCTCGACCAGTTGTTCCAGCATTCGCCCGCACAGTTTGCGATTGGCGCCCGCGCCGATGACCAGCACGGGGTTCTTCGCGTTTTCGATTGTCTTGACCGCGTGGCGCACCGCTTTTGCCTCGGCGGAGGGTCGCCGCGCGACACTTTTGGGCAGCGGTTTCCAGTCCCTCGTCGGTTCCTCGGCGATGTCTTCTGGCAGTTCGATCAGAGTCGCGCCGGGCTTTTCCTCTTCGGCAAGGCGATAGGCCTCGCGCACGCGGCTGGGGATGTTGTCGCCCGCGGCGATTTGCACCGCGTATTTCGTGATCGGCTCCATCATCGACACCACATCGAGAATCTGGAACCGACCCTGCTTCGATGTCTTGATCGGTTTCTGCCCTGTGATCATCAGCACCGGCATCCCGCCCAATTGCGCGTAGGCGGCAGGGGTCACCAGATTGGTCGCCCCCGGCCCCAGCGTCGCGAGGCAAACCCCGGTCCTGCCGGTGTGCCGACCATAGGTTGCCGCCATGAAGCCCGCGCCCTGTTCGTGCCGCGTCAGGATCAGTTTGATCTGTTTCGATCTGCCCAGCGAATCGAGAAAATCGAGGTTTTCCTCACCCGGAACGCCAAAGATGTATTCGCACCCCTCCGCCTCGAGGCAATCGATGAACACGTCCGATGCTTTCCTGGTATCGCTCATTCGACTTTCCTTCTCACGGCGCATTCCACTTGATTGGCCCTTGCACGAAACGGATATGCATGAATTGCTTCATCGCGCCAAACGATGCGGGAAAGTTCAGTATCCGCGCACAGGATCGAAAATCGGCGCAACGGGTTCGCCGCGTCGATATTTCTCAAGATTCTGAAGGAAGCGGTCGGCGCTGCGCAGGAACATCTTGTCCTGAGCGCGGCCCGACAGGTGCATGGTGATATGCGCGTTTTCCAGCACCCACAGGGGGTGGTCGGATGGCAACGGTTCGGGCGTCGTCACATCGAGGAACGCGCCGCCAATCGCCTTCTTCTCCAACGCTTCGATCAGCGCGGGCTGGTCGATCACGCTGCCGCGCGCGATGTTGACGATCACCGCGTCGCGCTTCATCGCGGCCAGCTCATCGGCGCCGATCGTGCCTTCGGTTTCGGGCGTGGCGGGCACGGCAAGGATAATCCAGTCGAAATCGCCCAGCCTGGCGCGCCATTGATCGGGCGTGAGGGTATTCTCCCCCGCAGACCGGCGCACCACGGTCACATCGACATCGAACGCTTCGAGCCGCGGCTGAATTAGCTTGCCGATTGCGCCGTATCCCAGCAACAGCGCTTTCGATCCCGCCAGTTCGCGCTTTCCGGGGCTGTCCAGCAGCCATTCGCGCCGGTCCTGCGCGCGCACAACGTCGCGATAACCCTTGGCGATAGTGAGCATCCCCATCACCACATATTCCGCGATGGTGATGGCGTTGATGCCGGCGCCGTTGGTGACGGTGATCCCGCGCTCGATCAGCACATCCATCGGCAGAAAATCGAGGCCTGCGTAGATCGAATTGAGCCATTTGAGCTCGGTCGCCGCCATTAGCGATGCGACCATGTCATCCTTGTTGTTGGAATCAAACCAACCTATTTCTGCGCCCTTCACCGCTTCGAGCGCTTCCGCCGGGTTCATGAACCAGCGCACATCGAGATCGGCAGGCAGACGCGGTTCGAGCAGCGGGCGAATAAGGCCGGATAGTGCCAGCGTGGTCATGGCGTAAATTCCCTTCTCGTCATTGCGAGCGTAGCGGGCCAGAGGCGGCCAAAGGCCAACCAATCCAGACCGGATCACGCGACGCTCTGGATTGCTTCGTCGCTGCGCTTCTCGCAATGACTAATCAGGAAAGCTTCCAATCCCAACCGAATGGGTCGCCGTCCATCACCTCGACACCTTTGGCGATAAGTTCATCGCGGATCGCGTCGGAGGTAGCGAAGTCCTTCGCGGCGCGCGCATCCTTGCGGCGAGCAAGCGCGGCTTCGATTTCATCTTCGGTGATGGTCGCCGATTTGGGCCGGATGCGCAGGTGTTCGCGGGTGAGGTTGAGGAGGTTAAGGCCAAGGAGCATGTCGGCTGCCTTAATAGCTTCAAGCCTTTGGTGGTCCGAAACGAAGTCTCGTTTGAGCCAATCTTCCAAAAGCGCAAGAACCTCTGGCGTGTTAAGATCGTGCGAGATGAGAGTATCGAGTCCAGTAAGATCTGGACCAAGATCCTCAGATAGCCTCATATTCCGGTCTAGCCTCTCCACCGCCATCACCATCCGCTTCAACCGCGTCAGCGCTGCGCCCAGCCCCTCCCACGAAAACTCCAGCTCGCTGCGGTAATGCGCTTGCAGGCACATCAGGCGGTAGGCGAGCGGGTGATACCCCTTGTCGACCAGCAATTGTAGCCGCAGGAACTCGCCCGAGGATTTGGACATCTTGCCGGAACGCTCGACCAGAAAGTTATTGTGCATCCAGATTTTCGCGCCCGAATTTTTCGGATCATCCAGCCCATTTGTGCAGCAATACGCTTGATTTTGGGCGATTTCGTTGGGGTGGTGAATTTCGCGGTGGTCGATCCCGCCCGTGTGGATGTCGAACGGAAAGCCAAGCAACGCCTCGCCCATGACCGAGCATTCGAGGTGCCAGCCCGGCGCACCCCGGCCCCACGGCGAATCCCATTCCATCTGCCGCGTTTCGCCAGCAGGAGTCTTGCGCCAGATTGCGAAGTCTGCAGCATTGCGCTTGCCATCGACGCTTTCGATCCGGCCCTCGCCGTCCTCGGTCACGGCGCGCGCCAGCCGCCCGTAATCCGCCACCGTAGACACATCGAAATACAGCCCGCTTTCCAGTTCATAGCAGTGCTTTTCCGCGATGCGCTCACCCCACGCAATCATCGCCTCGACATATTCGGTCGCGCGCGGATGTGCTTTGGGTTGCACATTCAGCCGCGCCAGATCGCGCTCGAAATCCTTCTGATAGAAGGCCGCAATGTCCCACGCCGACTTGCCCTCGCGCGCCGCCATGCGCTCCATCTTGTCCTCGCCTGCATCGGCGTCGGACGTCAGGTGGCCGACATCGGTGATGTTGACGATGTGGGTGAGCTTGTACCCCTTCCACTGCAACGCGCGCCCCAGCGTATCGGCGAACACATAGGCGCGCATATTGCCGATGTGCTGGTAGTTATAGACCGTCGGCCCGCAGGTGTAGACGCGTGCCTCACCGGGATGAACCGGAACGAACGTCTCCATTTGTCGGTTAAGGCTGTTGAACAGTTTGAGCGAAGTATCGGACATAAGCGGCCCATGCGACAATCCGCGTGGCGGCGCAACAGGAGGCAAACATCAGCACAGATTCCGGAAGCGACAACATTTCGCGCGCCTTGGGCGCGGTGGCGGTTGGGGGGTGTGTGATTGCGATTGTGATGGACGCGATCGGGGTCGGGCTTTCGGACAGTGTGGGTATGATCCGCGACACGATCAGCGATTTGGCGGCCAATCAACGCAATACAATGGTCGATGAAATCGCCGATATCGGGATTTATGCTTTCGTTGCATCGGTAATCGCGACAACTTTCGGGTTGCTGCGCTGGCGCATTGATCGCCTGGACTGGAAAATCGGTTCCTGGCTGCTGGTGGCGGTCGCAATCTGCGTGACACTGATCGCAGGATATGAAGCTTACACGACCGGCGATGGCCCGGTGATACATTACCGGCTGGTCTATGTGATGGGTGTCGCATTCCCGCTGACAGTGTTGCTGACGGCGGGTCAGTTCTGGGAGATCAACCGGCGGTTGGGCATCGCGCTGTATGTCGGCGGCGCGCTGTGGGCGGTGCTTGGCCCGCTGCTTTTCATGATCCCGACCGCCTATGACGGTGCGTATGAGCGAATGCTGGCAGGCATGATGCTCGCTTGGTTCATCACGATGGGCGTTATGATCTGGCGCGATCCGGATATCGTGCGGCATGTCTCCGAAGATCAGCGGAACTAGTCGAACCCAATAAACTTCACCTGTTGATCAAGCGGTACCCGCTCACGCTCGAAATTGTTTACGGGAGCATCAGGGTCGCGATAGCCGATCGCCATGCCGCAAAAGAACATATACCGTTCGTGATCGAGGCCGATGTGGTCGCGGATCACATTGGCGTAATAGGCCATGAATTCCTGATAGCAGCTGTCCAGCCCTTCCTCGCGCAGCAGCAGCGCGACGGTTTGCAGCCACATGCCGGTGTCCGACCATTGCGGCTCTTTCATCAGGCGCGGGAAGTAAACGAACATCACGGCAGGCGCATCGAAGCTGGTGGCATTGCGCCCCATCGCCGCCATGCGGCCTGCGCCATCATCGCGCGCGATGCCAAGCGCATCGAACATGCCCCTGGAAATGCCGTGGAGGCGCTCTTTGTAGGCGTCTTCGGTCTTTGGGGCGTCCCAATCGTATTCGAGTTTCTGCGGCGGGGAGGAGGTGATCTTCGCCTGCAAATCCTTGAGCGGCTGACCAGTGACGATTGCGGCTTCCCACGGCTGGTAATTGCACCCCGAAGCCGCCCAGCGGGCCTTGTCCATCACGCGGGTGATCGTTTCCAGATCAACCGGCTTGTCGAGAAATTCGCGGATAGAGCGGCGGCTGGTGACGGCTTCGGTTACGTTCATTCTGGATAAGTCCTAGTGACTTCTATCTTGCCGACAATGGCTGCGTTGAATTCGTCCAGTTCTTCGGCGGGGATCCAATATTCGGCATGTTCCCTGCCGCCAGCCAATTGGACATCGTATTTGTCGAGGAAGTCCTTGCGCACTTCAAAGCGCGTCACATAGCCTGATCCGCTTGCGCGCACATTCCAGTCGCGAGCAATCTTGACCGCGTATTCCTGTGTGGTGACAGGATAGAAGATCGGCTGCTCAGGCAGTCTGGGGGGCCAAAGCCTCCAGCCGGAGTCCTCGACCAATTTGAGTTCTTCCGGACCTGTTGGCCGCCAAAGTGTCACCGTTTCAATCATCACCGCCGCCCCTTCACGCCCTTCTCATCCTCAAACAACTCCGCCAGCTGCTCCATGATTGTGCCGCCGAGTTGCTCCACGTCCATGATCGTCACCGCGCGGCGATAGTATCGCGTCACATCGTGGCCGATGCCGATGGCGACCAATTGCACCGGGGAGACCTTCTCGATCCACTCGATCACCCCGCGCAAATGCGCTTCGAGATAGCCTGCCGAGTTCACGCTGAGCGTCGAGTCGTCCACCGGCGCGCCGTCGCTGATTACCATCAGGATGCGGCGTTCCTCGGGGCGGTAGATCAGGCGTGAATGCGCCCAAAGCAACGCCTCGCCGTCGATGTTTTCCTTAAGCAACCCCTCGCGCATCATCAGCCCGAGATTGCGGCGAGCGCGGCGCCACGGCTCGTCAGCCTTTTTATAGATGATGTGGCGCAGATCGTTGAGGCGACCGGGGTTCTGCGGCTTGCCATCCGCCAGCCACGCCTCGCGGCTTTGCCCGCCCTTCCACGCGCGGGTGGTGAATCCCAAAATCTCGGTCTTGACCCCGCACCGCTCCAGCGTGCGCGCCAGAATGTCGGCACTTATCGCGGCGATGCTGATAGGTCGGCCACGCATCGAACCCGAATTGTCGATCAGCAGGGTGACGATCGTATCCTTGAACTCGACATCGCGCTCCACCTTGTAGGAAAGCGCCGTGCCGGGCGAAACGATCACGCGGGAAAGGCGCGCGGCATCCAGAACACCTTCTTCCTGATCGAAGTCCCAGCTGCGGTTCTGCTGCGCCATCAGGCGGCGTTGAAGCCGGTTGGCAAGCCGCGTGACCACGCCTTGCAGGCCCGTCAGTTGGCTGTCGAGATAGGCTCGCAACCGATCCAGTTCCTCGGCATCGCACAGCTCGGGCGCTTCGACGATTTCGTCGAACTTGCCGGTGAAATATTTATAATCCAGCCCATCGGGAATGTCAGGTGGCGGGCGGTTCGGGCGAACCGGCGCGTTGGAGGCATCGCCCTCCTCGCTCGGTTCGCCATCCTGCATTTCCTCTTCGGAGGTCAGCTCGCTATCGGCGTCCCCGTCGCCTTCGCCTTCGGCCATGTCCCCGGCAACTTCGGCGCTTTGCGGATCGGCATCGCCATCCTGCTGTTCATCGCCGGACTGTTCATCGTCCTCGCCATCGTCCTCGTCGCTGTCGTCCTGATCGGTTTCGTCCGGGTGTTCGGTTGGACGGGTAAGATCGAGATCGCGCAGGATATCGAGCGAGAGTTTCTGGAACGCGGCCTGATCGCCAAGACTGCCCAGCAAGGCGGCAAAATCCTTGCCCACCTTGTCCTCGATATCGGCGCGCACCAGGCTGATGCCGCGCTCGGCCTTTTCGGGCACCGCCTCACCCGTCAGCGCTTCTCGCACCAGCAGAGCGAGCGCGGTTTGCAGAGGCACTTCGGCGGCGTTGTAGGCGCGCACGATCGAATCGCTTGCCGTGCGCATTTGCGTGGCCGCATCCAGATTTCCGCGAATTCCCGAGAACCGGTTGGCGCCGATGGCTTCATAACGGACCTGCTCGATCGCGTCGTAGCAAGCGCGCGCTATCGGTTCCGGCGGGGCGGAATTGGCGTGCAGCCCGGCGTTGTGGTGCCGCAGTTTGAGCGCGAAACTGTCGGCATAGCCGCGCGCTTCGGTCACCTGATCGGCCGGCAGGTTGCGCCCCGGCAGCGGCACACGAAACCGGTTTCCTGCCGCGCCTGGCACATCGGCACTCCACGCGACCTCAACCTCCGGATCGCGCGCAATGGCTCGCGCCGCCCCGGTCAGCGCCTGCTTGAAAATGTCGAGAGGGGATTCTTCTGCCATCGGAGGTTTACAGGATGCTCTGCCCGGTCTTTTCCCAATCCGCCATGAAGGATTCGATCCCGGCATCGGTCAGCACATGCTTGAACAGGCCGTGGATCACCTTGGGCGGGGCGGTGATGACGTCCGCGCCGATCTTCGCGCTTTCCAGCACGTGGGTCGTGTGGCGGATGCTGGCGACGAGAATCTCGGTCTCAAAGCCGTAATTGTCGTAAATCAGGCGAATGTCCTCGATCAGGTCCATCCCGTCAAAGCCGTTATCATCGTGCCGCCCGACGAAGGGCGAGATGAAGCTGGCCCCCGCCTTTGCCGCCAGCAGCGCCTGATTGGCGGAAAAGCACAGCGTGACGTTCACCATCGTGCCCTCACCCGTCAGCGCCTTGCAGGTTTTGAGGCCATCGACCGTCAGCGGAACCTTGATGCAGACGTTATCCGCAATCTTGCGCAGCTTTTCAGCCTCCTTCATCATCGTGGCATGATCCAGCGCGACCACTTCGGCGCTGACCGGGCCATCGACGATGCCGCAGATTTCCCTGGTTACCTCCATGAAATCGCGGCCCGACTTGTGGATCAGCGAGGGGTTGGTCGTCACCCCGTCAAGCAGGCCGGTGCTAGCGAGTTCGCGGATGTCGTCAATCTCGGCGGTGTCGACAAAGAATTTCATAGGTGGCTCCAGAATTTTTGGTTAGTCGGCGCGCGGTCTCGGAAAATGGATGGCGCGCATGATCATGGGGATGATCCGAATTGCGATATTGCTTGCCGCCCTATGCGCGGCTTGGCAACCGTCAAGCGCGCTTGCGGCGGACGAAGATGTGCAATTCTGGTTGTATGGCGTTGTGACAGGCGACCTGGACGACAACACGCGTCTGACCCTTGATGCATCAGCTCGCTGGCGCGAGCAACGACGCGGCGATGAACAGCAGACGCTGCGGATAAATGTCGAACAGGAAATCGCCGATTTCGCCCAAATCGGCGGCGGTGTTGGCGTGTTCGAAGCAGGCGGCGTGACTGAAATTCGCCCGCATCAGGAAATGACACTCACCGCTGGAAGATTATCGGCGCGGACCCGGATCGAACAGCGGTTCTTTGACAATGCCGACCGGGTCGAGGTGCGCCTGCGTCAGCGATTACGCTATTCGATGCCGGTCAGCAGCAAGATTGATGCGCGGTTGGACGGCGAGTTTTTTCATCTCGCCCAGACGCAATTGCGCAATTCAGATGCCGCGCGTGATCAGTGGCGTGGTAGAGCGGAGATCGGCTGGCGAACCGCGCCGAGACTTCGCGTCGCCATCGCGTATCTGGTAATCTACACACCGACGCCGTTCGCGCCTGATCCCGTCAATCATGTGCCGCAGGTCTGGATCGAACATCGGTTCTGACCCTTTGCTGCAGCACGGCCCAACTCGGTCGAACCAGCGTCAGATCCCGAGTTCTGGACCGAAAACTCCGATCAGCACTGGATCGCGTATCGCCTCCGGATCGGCGCGAATCGCGGCTTCCTCGTTGCCGATCTCGTTCCAGATTGCGTCGTCGATATTGCCCGCCAAACGCTGAGCGATGCCGCCGACATCGGTGCCGGTCGCAGCATTGATGAGCTGGGCGATCAGCGGGTCGGAGGCAATGCGGATCGCTTGCCCCAATTCTGGCACCATCGCGTCGATCAATCGCCCGCCCAATTCACCGCGCAGGGCCTGCGTTGCGGCATGCGGGCCGCCCCGAATCAAGTCGAATGTGTTGGTAAAGCCAATCACCTCCACCGCGTCGCGTACGATCGGCGCAGCGACATACGATCCCTCCAGCGCGATGTCGGCAACCGCGCCCTCCAGCCGGTCCTTGAAAAGGGTCGAGGTCAATATCCGCGACAATGTGTCACCGCGTGCGCCCAGCGTGTTGCCAAGGCCCAGCCGCGCGACCTGTTCATCCCAGAAACCGTCCGGCGCGGTCAGGCGGACAAACGCGTTTTCGGTCGCGGCCAGCAGCAGGCGGCGAATAGCTTCGGTGAGGCTATAGCCCGGCGTGGTGGTGCAAGCAGGCAGCGCGAGCAGCGCAATGGAGCCCATTCCCGCGCCCAGCAATATGCGGCGATTGGGGGTCATCAGGTTCTGATCGTTCATAGGGAACACTCTGGTCCTTGTGATGGGAGGCACTATCGCCCCATATTGGCGCGGCAATTATGAACCGCGTCCGACTTCTTGTCCTCAATGCAGCGCTTGGCCCGCTCGATTACAAACTGCCTGACGGTGTGGATGCACCGGCGGGCGGCGTCGTGATCGCGCCGCTTGGCCCGCGCAAGGTTACCGGCATCGTCTGGGATGAAGGACGTTTGCCCGGCGGTGAGGTTCCCGCAGAAAAGCTGCGCGCGATCATTGAAGTGGTAGCGGTGCCGCCGCTGTCCGCTGCCTTGCGCCGGTTGATCGAATGGACCGCCGACTATTATTGCGCCGCGATGGCGAGCGTCGCGCGCATGGTGTTGGCGAGCGGCGGGGCGCTGGGCGGCCCCGGCACCACCACCGAATATCGGCTGGCGGGTGTGGAGCCGGTGGGCAGACTGACCGCGCAGCGCAAACAGGCGCTGGAACGGCTGGGCGGCGAACAGGGCACGATCCGCGAACTGGCCGCGATTGCGGGCGTGTCCGAAGGGGTTTTGCGCGGCATGGTGGGCGCAGGCGTGATAGAGCCTGTGACCGTAGCGATCGACCGACCCTACAAACGTGCCGATCCCGATCATCACCAGCCAGAGCTTTCGCCCGATCAGATGCGCGTGGCCCAGACCATCCTTCAATCCGTGAAGGCGCAGGAATTCGCACCCTTCCTGCTGGATGGCGTCACCGGATCGGGCAAGACCGAAACCTATTTCGAGCCTGTCGCGCAGGCCATCCGCATGGGCCGACAGGTGCTGGTGCTGCTGCCGGAAATCGCGCTGACCGAGAACTTTCTTGCGCGGTTCGAACAGCGCTTTGGCACGCCGCCCGTATTGTGGCATTCCTCGCTCAAATCGACCGAGCGGCGGCGCGCGTGGCGGGCGATTGCGGATGGCAGCGCGCAGGTCGTCGTCGGTGCGCGGTCTGCGCTGTTCCTGCCCTATGCCCGGCTGGGGCTGATCGTGGTCGATGAAGCGCACGAGGTCAGTTTCAAGCAGGACGATGGAGTACGGTATAACGCCCGCGACGTTTCCGTGATGCGCGCCCGGTTCGAAGGGTGTCCGGTGGTCCTCGCCAGTGCGACACCTGCGCTGGAAAGCCTGCATATGGCGACCACCGGCGTGTACACGCGGCTGGAACTGCCCAGCCGGTTTGGCGGGGCGCAGATGCCCGATATCAAGCTGATCGACCTGACGGTTGAGAAGCCGGGCGCTGGCCACTGGCTTGCCGGGCCGCTGGTCAAGGGGATCGAGGCGCGGTTGGCGCGCGGCGAACAATCGCTGCTGTTCCTCAACCGTCGCGGCTATGCCCCGCTGACGCTGTGCCGCAATTGCGGGCACCGTTTCAAATGCCCGTATTGCAGCGCATGGCTGGTCGAGCACCGATTGTCCGCGCGGCTATCGTGCCACCATTGCGGCCACGAAACGGGCGTGCCCGAAAAGTGCTCCGAATGCGGGGAGCCGGACTGCCTCGTCGCGTGCGGCCCCGGTGTGGAACGGATCGCGGACGAGGTCGCCGAACTGTTCCCCGACGCGCGCGTCGCGGTCGCTACCTCCGATACGCTGGGCAGCCCGGAACGCGCCGCGCAATTCATCGCGCAGGCAGAGGCAAAGGCGATTGACGTGATCGTCGGCACGCAATTGGTGACCAAGGGGTTCCACTTTCCCGAACTGACGCTGGTGGGCGTGGTCGATGCGGATCTCGGCCTCGAAGGCGGGGATCTGCGGGCGGCGGAACGCACCTATCAACAGGTCGCGCAGGTTGCCGGGCGCGCGGGGCGCGGGGCAAAGCCTGGCGAGGTGCTGATCCAGACCCGCCACACCGATGCGCCCGTCATCGTCGCGCTGGCCAATGGCGACCGCGACGCCTTTTACGCAGCCGAGACAGAGGCCCGCCGCGATGCCGGTGCCCCGCCGTTCGGTCGCTGGGCGGCGATCATACTGTCTTCCGAGGACGACAAGGAAGCGCGTGAGGCGGCGGTACGGCTGGGCGATACGCGGCCCCGGTCAGACGATCTGTACATTCTTGGCCCCGCCCCCGCACCGCTCTCGCTGCTGCGTGGCCGCTACCGCTACCGTTTCCTCGTGAACGCGCGCCGCAGCGCCAATCTGCAAGGCGCATTGCGTGGCTGGCTGGACGCGCACAATTTCCCCTCCGGCGTGCGGGTGGGTGTCGATATTGATCCCTATTCGTTTGTCTGAGGCACTTATGACCAACCCCATACTCGTCCCCATCCTCGGTGACCAACTCACACGCACGCTGGCCTCGGTGCGGGGGCGGTCAAAGGACGACACCGTTATCCTGATGATGGAGGTCTGGGACGAGGCCACCTACGTCAAGCACCACAAGCAGAAGATCGTCCTGATCTTCTCCGCCATGCGCCATTTCGCCGAAGAATTGCGCGATGCCGGGTGGAGCGTAGACTACATAAAGCTGGACGACGAAGGCAATTCCGGCAGTTTCACCGGCGAAGTGGCGCGCGCCATCGAACGCCATGCCCCGCGCGAAATCCACGTCGTCGAAGCGGGCGAGTGGCGCGTGCAGCAGGCCATGGAGGAATGGCCCGACAAGTTCCCCTGCCCGGTCGAAATCCTGCCCGATGACCGATACCTTTGCACCCATCAGCAATTTCGCGACTGGGCCGAGGGCCGCAAGACCCTGACGATGGAACACTTCTATCGCGAGATGCGAAAGTCCACCGGCCTGCTGATGGCTGACGATGGCAAACCGGAGGGCGGCGACTGGAACTATGACGCCGAAAACCGCCAGCCTCCCGGTGAGAAGATGGACCCGCCGCCGGTGCCAAAATTTTCGCCAGACGACATCACCACCGAGGTAATGGAACTGGTTGCGGACCGCTTTGCCGACCATTTCGGCAACCTTGAAAGCTTCCACTGGCCCGTCACCCGCGCCGAGGCTGAGGAAGCCGCCGACGCATTCTTTGCCGAGCGGATCGAGAAATTCGGCCCCTATCAGGATGCGATGGTCCACGGGTCGGACGATCTCTATCACTCAATGCTGTCCACCAGCATCAATTGCGGGCTGCTCGATCCGCTGGAGCTGTGCCAGCGCGCCGAGCATGCCTACGAGGATGGCCGCGCTCCGCTGAATTCGGTCGAGGGGTTCATCCGCCAGATCATCGGCTGGCGCGAGTATATTCGCGGGTTCTACTGGCTGCACATGCCGGGGCTGGAAAGCGACAATGCGATGAATGCCACCCGCCCGCTGCCCGAATTTTTCTGGACGGGGGAGACGGACATGCGCTGCCTGTCCGATTGCATCCGCTCCACTCACGACAACGCTCATGCGCACCACATTCAGCGGCTGATGGTGCTGGGCAATTTCTGCCTGATCGCAGGGATTGATCCGGCGGACGTTCAGGACTGGTATCTGATCGTCTATGCCGATGCCTATCAGTGGGTCGAACTGCCCAATGTCAATGGCATGATCCTGTATGCAGACGGCGGAAAGCTGGCGACCAAGCCCTATGCCGCTTCGGGCAATTACATCAACAAGATGTCCGATTACTGCAAGGGATGCCGATACAAGGTCAGCCAGAAAACCGGCGATGGCGCGTGCCCCTTCAACCCGCTCTACTGGCATTTCATGGACCGCCACCGCGATCGGCTGGAAAGCAATCACCGCATCGGGCGCATCTATGCCAATTGGGACCGCATGGGCGAGGACAGGCAGCGCGAATATCTGGAAAGCGCTGACAAATTTCTCAACTCTCTCACGCCCGCCAGCAAAGGGTGGGCGCGAAACGAACAGGAGCCCTGACCCATGCTGACCGTCCATCATCTGCGCTTTTCACAATCCGAACGCATCGTCTGGCTGTGCGAGGAACTGGGCCTCGAATACGATCTGAAGCTGTATAACCGACGCCAGGATAACCGGCTGGCCCCTGACGAACTGAAGGCGCTGCATCCGATGGGCATTGCGCCGGTCATCACGGATGGCGATCTGGTGCTGGGCGAAAGCGGGGCGATCATCGAATACATCATCGCCAAACACGCGCCCGACACCGATCTGGTCCCCGGCGTGGACCATCCCGATTTCGCCGACCACCTGTTTTATTATCACTGGGCCAACGCGACTTTCATGACGAACGGCATGATGGGGATCATCGCGCAGGCGCTGGGTGCAACCGAGATGCCGCCGTTTCTGGCCGACCGCATGGCAAAGGCGTGGAATATCGTTGAGACCCGGCTGGGAGAGGCGGATTATTTTGGTGGATCGCAGCTCACCACCGCCGACATCATGATGGGTTTCCAGCTGACCACCAGCCGCGCGTTCAACAATATGAGCATCGACCACATGCCCAATCTGAAGGCGTATCTGCAACGCATCGGTGCGCGCGAGGCCTATCAGCGCGCGATGGCGAAATGCGAGCCGGGCCTCCCGCCCAAGCTGGATTGAGGCGGCGGGGCGAAGTCAAAAACTTGCAAAGGCTAGCCCGCTATTGCTTTGTTGCCACGAGACAATTTCGCGCCGCACGGGGGCACTGCCCGTTCAGCTACGCGAAATTGACGGAGTGCAACAGACCACAGCAGGTATGGCATCTTCGGTTGATCTGGTGCCGCCTTCGCCCTTTCCCGTTTTGCGTATCGAGAAATTGAAAATCATCACGGCTTTGTAACCGAAAGAGGGCTATTCAGCGTTTCGGCAATCTGCCATTTTGGTGTCAAACAAATTCCTCCCGGAGAGACAATGCCTGTTCCCGCGCCCACTACCCCTTCCGATCCCGAATCGGCGCCTTCACTTCAAAGCAGACTGCCCGACCCGCGCAAACTGATGGGCGAGCTGAAAGCGTTTGCCAGAGCAAAATCGGCGCGCAGCATCTGGGAGCTTGTGACGACGATCGTTCCGTTTTTCGCATCCATTGCAGCGATGCTGTATGGTTCTGAAAGCGGGCACTGGATCGGTTACATCATCGCGCTCGCGCTCACTCCGGTTTCGGGTCTGCTGTTGCTGCGCCTGTTCATTATTCAGCACGATTGCGGGCACGGATCCTTCTTGCCGAGCAAAACCGGCAATGACTGGATCGGGCGCGCCCTGGGCGTGCTGACCTTTACCCCCTACGATTGCTGGAAACAGGCCCATGCCCGCCATCATGCGCGCACCGGCAATCTCGACAAGCGCGGATTTGGCGATGTTGACACCCTGACCGTGCGCGAATTTCACGAAGGCACGCGGATGCAACGTCTCGGATACCGGCTGTATCGCCACCCGATCGTGCTGTTCGGGATCGGGCCGGTTTACCTGTTTCTGCTGCGCCACCGCCTGCCTGTCGGGTTCATGCGCGAAGGTGCGAAATACTGGGTCAACGCCATGGTGACAAATGCCGTGCTGGCAGTGATTATCGCCGCGCTGGTCTGGTTCTTCGGCGCGATCACGACCGCGCTGGTCGTGCTGCCCACCGTGGTTATCGCGGCGTCGACGGGCGTTTGGCTGTTCTACATCCAGCACCAGTATGAGGACGCGCACTGGGACCGGCGCGAGGAATGGTCCTTTCCGGAGGCTGCATTGTTCGGCAGTTCCTATCTCACCCTGCCCCAGCCGCTGCGCTGGTTCACCGGCAACATCGGCATCCATCACGTCCACCACCTGGCCAGCAGCATTCCGTTCTATCGCCTGCCCGAAGTGCTGAAGGCGCATCCGGAGCTGGAGGATCTCAATCGGTTCTCCATCCGCCAGACGCTGAAGCCGATGGTGCTGGCGCTGTGGGATGAGGAACGGCGCAAGCTCGTCACCTTCCGCGAGGCAAAGCGGTTGGCGGCAGCCTGAGTGTTGGGCAATACTCTAATCTAGCGCGGGTTCAGCGGGCGAACGCTGACCGCGCGGCCTCGGTCAGGCCTGCCATCGCATCACGCCACGGCGCCGGGCCATAGCTGATGCGTGACACGCCCAAATCCGCAAGTTGCGCGTTGCCGACCATTCCCGGCAATCGCATCACGTTGACCGGCAGACTGACCGCTGCGCATAACCGCGCAATCATATCCGTATCGCTGAGACCGGGGATAAAGAAGCACCTCGCCCCCGCCTCCGCATAGGCCGCTGCGCGATCAACCGCTGCGTCGACCAGATCGTCCCGGTTGGGGTCTTCACCTTTCATCAAAGGGCCAAGGAAAGTGTCGGTCCGGGCGTTGACGAACAATCCCGTCTGATCCACCGCAGCGATCCGGTCGGCCTGTTCGCCGACACTGCGCAGGCCCCCGCCGTCGATAAGGCGATCCTCCAGATTGCAACCGATGGCACCGGCAGCGTGCATCGCCTTCGCATTCCCAGACAATTGCACAAGGTTACTGGCGTAACCGCTTTCCATGTCGACAGTGAGCGGCAGATCGACGCAGCCCGCAATCTGGCTGGCGGTCTGGACCAACGCGGCAAACGGCATCCGCTCGCCATCCTCAAAACCTTGCGCGCCCGCAACCGATGCGCTGCCGGTGGCAATCGCCACGGCACCGGCCGTTGCCACCGCACGCGCGCTCCCGGCATCCCAGACGTTGAACAGGATAAGAGGATCATCGCTGCGATGCAGGGTGGCAAATTCATCCTTGGTCATGTCAAGGCAGTCCCTTCTCGAAAGTGTCGCCGCGCCACCCCTCGCGCCGCAGCAATTCGCGCTTTACCTCCGGGCCATAGGCATAACCGCCGATGGAGCCATCGGACTGCACCACGCGGTGGCAGGGGATCAGGACGGCGATGTTGTTTGCACCGTTCGCGCCGCCCACCGCGCGGCCGGCCTTGGGGTTGCCGAGCGCGGCGGCCAGTTCGCCATAGCTGCGCGTTTCGCCTGAAGGAATATCGCGCAGGGCGGCCCACACGCGCTGTTGAAATGCGGTGCCCTTCACATCGAGCGGGATTGCCGCGCCGCCGCCCGCGCCCGGCTGTTCGACCGCGGCCATGACCTGATCGAACAGGGCGGCAAATTCATCTGACCCCGCGACCAGTTCGGCATTGGGAAAACGCCGGGCAAGCTCAGTCTGGCCCTCGCCAAACGACAGGCAGCACACGCCGTTTGCTGTCGCGGCGACCAGCATCTCGCCGAGCGAGGTCGAAATAACCCTCCAGTGGATCACGCAGCCCTCGCCGCCATTGGTCCAATCGCTCGCCTGCATACCGAGTTTGCCTTTCGTATCGTCGTAAAAGCGCGATGGCGCAGAGTATCCGGCTTCATACAGCGCTTCGGTAACGCTGCTGCCGTCTTCCAGAGCGCTGCGCACCCGTTCCTCCCGCAACGCGCGAGCAAAGGCGGCGGGCGAAAGCCCTACGGTGCGCGTGAACAACCGCTGGAAATGCACAGGGCTGTATCCGGTGAGGTCAGCCAGCTGATCGAGCGTCATCGCGCCGCGGTCCCGGATCGCCGCGATGGCGGCCAGCACGCAGGCTTCCTCGGCGCTCTGGGTCTTGGGAGAACAGCGCTTGCACGCGCGCAGACCCGCCGCCTCGGCATCGGCGGGATTGGCATAGAATCGCACGTTGCGGCGCAAGGGCGCGCGCGCCGGGCAGGACGGGCGGCAATAGATTCCAGTCGAGTGCACCCCGGTTACGAACGCGCCATCGAACCGGCGGTCTTTCGCAAGCGCGATGCGCCAGCGGTCTTCATCGGTAAGGGTGTGCGATTGCGTCATTTCCACCTGATGCCACAGATCGCGCCCCCGCGCCTCCCGAACCTTGCGGTCAATGATTGTTCGCCAGTTTGTCATTGCCGTGCATGACGCACGACAGCACACTCGGCTTCGCTGCAAAAGCCGGTATAAAGAAGCGCATGGATACACTTTTCCGCCTGTTCCACTCGCTTGCCTGCGTTGGTCTTGCCCTCATCGCGCTGACGCCCCCCGCCGCCGCCGATCCCGGCGATGTCGATGCCGCCGCGCGCGGAGTGGTGCGGGTGGTGCTGATATCGGACGATGGCGAGGAAGTGCGCCCGATCAGCCACGGCAGCGGCTTTGCCGTGTCACCGACCATGATCGTCACCAATGCGCATGTCATTCGCGAAGCCTTGCAGGATGATACCCTACGCATCGGTATCGTGCCGAGCGAGGGCGCAGGGACGGCAGGCGAAGGCGCCTTTGCCCGCGCAGTCGCGGTCAGCCCGCGCAATGATCTGGCGCTGCTGGAGATTTCCGGCAGCGGGCTGCGCCTCCCCCCACTCACCATTGCAGGCGGTGTCAGCGGCGACATGGGCGAGGTTTCGGCGGTCGGGTATCCGATGAATGTGGATGTCGCGCAGGGGCTGGAGATCGCGGATATCTTCAACGCGCAGCCGCCTGTCAAAAGCCGCGGGTTTCTTTCTGGTCAGCGCCCCAGCCGCCAGTTCGATACGCTGCTGCACACTGCCCCCATCGCACGCGGCAATTCGGGCGGGCCGCTGCTCGATTCGTGCGGGCGGGTGCTCGGAGTGAATTCCTTCGGCGCGGATTCGGATGGGTCCGATGCGGAGTTCTACTTCGCGGTATCCTTGCAGGAATTGCTGCCGTTCCTGCGGTCCAACAATATCGAGCCGCGCACCAATGCCATGCCCTGCCGATCGATCGACGAACTGAACGCCGCCGAACGCGAACGGTTCGAGGCGGAGCGGGACGAGGCGCGCCAGCGGGTCGAGGCGCGCGATGCCCGCCTGCGCGAAGATCGCCTGGCGGCGCAGATGCAGGCCATGCTGGCAATCAGCGAGGAACGCGACAACGCGATGGCGCTGGCGTTGCTTTTGTTGGTGGGGGCGGTGGGAGCGGGCTTTCTCGCGTACCATCTGCGCAAGCGTCGCACTGCTGGCGATGCGGGAACTGGTGACGCCATCACGCGAAACGCCCAGACTTTGACGATGGTTGCGGCAGGAATTGCCGGAGCCTGCGCTATCGCCGCAGTGCTGGTGTGGATCACCCGGCCCGGATTTTCCGATCTGGAAGACCGGGTCGAGGCTATCCTTGGCGGCGATGTTGCCGGTGAAGGCGTGACGGCGGCATCGGGCGATGGGACAACCGGCGATGCTGGACCGCAAGGTTCCGAAGCTGGCGACGGCACGCTGATCTGCACGCTCGTTCCCGAACGCAGCCGCATCACCGGCGCGCGCACGGATGATGTGGAGTTCGACTGGGGTGCAGATGGATGCGTCAACGCCCGCACGCAATATGGTGTCGCGGCAGGCGAATGGAGCCGGGTGTTCGTGCCCAACGATGAGGCGGCGGTTTCGGTCAACACCTATGACCCGCAAACCCGCACATTTCGAACCGACCGATATTTGCTGGGCCGCACCGCGATGGACAGCGCGCGCGCATCGCGCAGTGCTTACAAACCGCCCGCCTGCGGTGTCAGCGATGCCGCGCGCGTGCTGGGCGAACAGCAATCTGCGATCCTGTCGGCTCTGCCCGAACGCCCCAACGAACGGCTGGTCTACAGCTGCACCGCCAAGCAGGCGGGAGGCGGCACGGGAGGCAGGGAGTGACGGCCCGGACGGTTATGCCGCCAGCGCCTCTCCGCTCAGCGTGATCCGGTGCATCTCGCGGCGGTGGCCGTGGTAATCGTTCATGGCGTTGTGCCACGTTGTGCGATTGTCCCAGATCGCGACAGTGCCCGGCTTCCATTGCAGGCGACACTGGTTGTCCTCCAGCAGCGCTGCGTCCAGAAGTTCCCGCAACAAGGGCAGGCTTTGCTCGCGCGTCTGGCCGACGAAATGGATCGTGAAACCGCCATTCACATATAACAGCTTGCGCCCGGTCTGCGGGTGGCGGATCACAACGGGGTGGATGGCGCCGGTCTTGAGGTTCTGACCGCGCAAATCCTGGCCCATGTCGGTCTTCGCATACACACCATCGGCTTTATATATATGGTCGGCGGTGTGGTATGCTTCCAGCCCTTCGATCCGCGCCTTCAGTTCATCGGACAGCGCGTCGTATGCCGCACCCATGTGGGCCCACATCGTGTCGCCGCCGCTGGGCGGCAATTCGCGCGCGACCAGCACCGATCCCATCGCCGGGATCTGGTCATAGGAATGATCGGTGTGCCAGTCGCCGCCGATATTGGTTTTCTGGTCGGCCTCTTTCTTGACCACGGCGATTTCCTGAAAGTCGGCCTGAAGCGGGAAATAATTGTTCACGTCGATCCCGCCCCAGCGGCGGCCGAACCTGATGTGATCCTCCGGAGAAAATTCCTGATCGCGAAACACCGCAACGCCGTGCTCATAGATCGCCTGCCTGATCGCCTGCATTTCGCCATCGGAGCACATCGCCAGGCTAACGTCCGATACCTCTACCCCGCACCGGGGCGCCATCTTCTGAAGTTCCAAGCGCTATCCTCCGCGAATCTGACAGCAGCCCCTGCCTACTTACCGTTCGGTAAGAGATATGGCTCAAACCAATCGGTGTGTCCATAGCAAAGCGGACCCTCGCGCTTGCATCGTGCGAACCCCGATGCTAGGCGCGCGCCAGCTTTGCCGGGTGCCCTTGTGTGCGCCCGGTGCCCAAGCGACCGTTTCATTTTTACCGCTTCTACCTGGAAGGATACAGACGCGCGTGGATATTTCCGCCGGTATTCAGGCAAGCCTTGCAGGGCGCTATGCCTCGGCTCTGTTCGATCTCGCGAGCGAGAACGGAACGGTGACCGCTGTCGAAACCGATCTGGAGACGCTGAAGTCGGCGCTTTCCGATTCGGACGATCTGCGCAATGTCACCACCAATCCGCAATTGTCCCGCGGCGAGCAGGCCCACGCGATCAAAGCTGTGGCGAACCATCTCAAGATCGGCGATCTGACGACCAGGTTCCTCGGCGTGCTGGCGGCCAACCGTCGCCTTTCGGCGCTGCCCGGCATGATTGCCGCGTTCAAGGCAATTGCTGCCGCGCAGCGCGGCGAAGTCACCGCCACTGTCACCAGCGCGCACCCGCTTTCGGACGCGCAGCTGACCACACTCAAGGACAAACTGACCGCGCGCGAAGGGCGCACTGTCATGCTGTCCTCCGATGTCGATCCCGATTTGCTCGGCGGTCTTGTCGTTACCATTGGATCGCAGCGTATCGACGCCTCGATCCGCACCCGTCTCAATTCGCTTGCTCAAGCCATGAAGGCCTAAAGGAAGAAACATGGAAATCCGCGCCGCAGAAATCTCCAAGGTCATCAAGGACCAGATCGCCAATTTCGGGACTGAGGCCGAAGTCAGCGAAGTGGGCACCGTGCTCAGCGTGGGTGACGGGATCGCCCGCATCCACGGTCTCGACAAGGTGCAGGCCGGCGAAATGGTCGAATTCGCGAACGGCGTTCAGGGCATGGCGCTGAACCTCGAAGCGGACAATGTCGGCGTCGTGATCTTCGGCTCCGATGCCGAGATCAAGGAAGGCGACACGGTCAAGCGGACCGAAACCATCGTCGACGTCCCCGTCGGCAAGGCGCTGCTTGGCCGTGTGGTCGATGCGCTGGGCAATCCGATCGATGGCAAGGGCCCGATCGAAACCACGCAGCGCAGCCGCGTTGAGGTGAAAGCCCCCGGCATCATCCCGCGCGAATCGGTTTCCGAACCGGTGCAGACCGGCCTCAAGGCGATCGACGCACTCGTTCCTGTGGGCCGCGGCCAGCGCGAACTGATCATCGGGGACCGCCAGACCGGTAAAACCGCCGTCGCCATCGACACCTTCATCAACCAGAAGGGTCCGAACGAAAGCGACGACGAGAAGAAGAAGCTGTACTGCGTCTATGTCGCAATCGGTCAGAAGCGTTCGACCGTGGCGCAAATCGTCAAGCAGCTCGAAGAAAACGGCGCGATGGAATACACCATCGTGGTCGCCGCGACCGCTTCGGAACCGGCACCGCTGCAATATCTCGCCCCCTACACCGGCTGCGCGATGGGTGAATTCTTCCGCGATAACGGTATGCACGCCGTAATCGTCTATGATGACCTTTCAAAGCAGGCCGTGGCATACCGCCAGATGTCGCTGCTGCTGCGCCGTCCTCCGGGCCGTGAAGCCTATCCGGGCGACGTGTTCTACCTCCACAGTCGCTTGCTGGAGCGTGCCGCAAAGATGAACGAGAGCGAAGGCCACGGCTCGCTGACCGCATTGCCGATCATCGAAACGCAGGCGGGTGACGTGTCCGCCTATATTCCGACCAACGTGATTTCGATCACCGATGGGCAGATCTTCCTTGAAACCGACCTGTTCTATCAGGGCATCCGCCCCGCGATCAACGTCGGCCTGTCTGTGTCACGTGTGGGCGGTGCTGCCCAGACCAAGGCGATGAAGAAGGTCGCCGGCTCGATGAAGCTGGACCTTGCACAATACCGCGAAATGGCGGCATTCGCTCAGTTCGGTTCGGACCTTGATGCGGCCACGCAAAAGCTGCTGAACCGGGGTGCGCGCCTGACCGAACTGCTCAAGCAGGCACAATTCTCGCCAATGCCGTTCGAAGAGCAGACCGTGTCGATCTATGCTGGCACCAACGGTTATATCGACAGCGTCGAAGTGTCGCGGGTGGGCCAGTACGAAGAACAGATGCTGGCGTTCTTCCGCTCGAACCACGCCGATATCCTGTCGGACATTCGCGAAACCAAGAAGTTCGAAGGCGACATCAAGGACCGCACCGTCGCGGCGCTTGATGCATTTGCCAAGCAGTTTGCTTAAACAACCGTAATTGTTTCGCTTCGGCGAATTGGAGAAGTCTGAGTGCCCTCACTCAAGGAACTCAAAGGTCGGATCAACTCGGTCAAATCGACCCAGAAGATCACCAAGGCAAAACAGATGGTCGCCGCGGCCAAGTTGCGCCGTGCGCAGGCCGCTGCGGAAGCCGCGCGCCCCTATGCCGAGCGGCTGGCGGGCGTCATGGCGTCGCTGGCGAGCAAGGTAACGGGTGACAGCGCGCCCAAACTGCTCGGCGGCACCGGATCGGATCAGCGCAACCTGCTCGTGGTGGTCAACACCGACAAGGGGCTGTGCGGCGGTCTGAACTCCAACCTCGTGAAAGCGGCAAAGGTCAAGGCGCGCGAATTGCTGGCCGATGGCAAAAAGGTCGAATTCTACCTCGTCGGCAAGAAGGGTCGCGCCCCGCTGAAGCGTGATTTTGCCGAGAAGATCGGCGGCGGGTTCGACACCTCCACGGTCAAGACCCCCGGTTTCGATGAGGCCGACGCGATTGCGAATGAGCTGCTCGAAATGTTCGAAGCGGGCAAATTCGATGTCGCGCACCTGATCTATCCGACCTTCAAATCCGCGTTGGCGCAGGATCCGACGATCGATCAACTGATCCCCGTCCCCTCACCAACGGTGAGCGACGCGTCGGACTCGGTGGTCGAATATGAACCGGGCGAGGAGGAAATCCTCGAAGAACTGCTGCCGCGCTACGTCAAGACGCAAGTGTTTGGGGCGCTGCTGGAACGCGAGGCATCCGAACACGGTGCCTCGATGACCGCGATGGACAACGCCACGCGCAACGCAGGCGACCTGATCAAGGATCTGACCGTCAAGTACAACCGCAGCCGCCAGGCCGCGATTACGACTGAACTCATCGAAATTATCGCTGGCGCAGAAGCGCTGTGAACCGAATTGCTCTTTGCATCATCGCCTCATCTCTTGCCGGATGCACCGGACAAGCAGCGGATGCGGAAATCGATCCGGAAAGAGCCAAATATGAAGCTGTGGGACTTGGTCCTGAATATGATTATTGCAAAGGAGAAGCTGAAAGACAGATTGCTAGTGGAGAGTATTTTCCGACCCCGGTGTCAATCGGGGCACGATCGGAATGCCTTCTGGCTATCGTCAACTCAGTGAAAAGCCGCGTGGAAAATTTTACAGCCATGTGTGAGACCCTCGGGGGACGCATTGATGGTGACGAAAATCACCCGCGCGGCTGCTATGTTTTAAGATTTTGATTTAGCCAAGGAAACCAAAATGGCCACCGCACCCGCTCTTAACCAGACCACCAATGGCACGATCAGCCAGGTCATCGGCGCCGTCGTTGACGTGCATTTCCCCGGTGAACTGCCCGCGATCCTGACCGCGCTCGAAACCAAGAACAACGGCAAGACGCTCGTTCTCGAAGTCGCGCAGCATCTTGGTGAAAACACCGTCCGCACCATCGCGATGGACGCGACCGAAGGTATGACGCGCGGCACCGAAGTGGTGAACACCGGCGCGCAGATCAGCGTGCCCGTTGGCCCCAAGACGCTGGGCCGCATCATGAACGTGATCGGCGAACCGATTGACGAACTCGGGCCCATCGGTGCCGAAATGTCCATGCCGATCCACGCCGAGGCCCCGCCCTTCGTCGACCAGTCGACCGAGGCCGCGATCCTCGTCACCGGGATCAAGGTGATCGATCTGCTCGCCCCTTACGCAAAGGGCGGCAAGATCGGCCTGTTCGGCGGTGCTGGCGTGGGCAAGACCGTTCTGATTCAAGAGCTTATCAACAACATCGCGAAGGGTCACGGCGGCGTTTCCGTGTTCGCGGGCGTGGGTGAGCGGACCCGTGAGGGCAACGATCTCTATCACGAATTCCTCGACGCCGAAGTCATCAAGAAGGACGAAAACGGCGTCGCAACCTCCGAGGGTTCCAAGGTGGCGCTGGTGTTCGGCCAGATGAACGAGCCTCCCGGTGCGCGCGCCCGCGTGGCCCTGTCCGGCCTGACGATGGCTGAATATTTCCGCGACGTCGAAGGGCAGGACGTGCTGTTCTTCGTCGACAACATCTTCCGCTTCACGCAGGCCGGTTCCGAAGTGTCCGCGCTGCTGGGCCGTATCCCGTCGGCGGTGGGCTATCAGCCGACGCTGTCGACCGACATGGGCAATTTGCAGGAACGCATCACCTCCACCACCAAGGGTTCGATCACCTCGGTGCAGGCGATTTACGTGCCCGCCGATGACTTGACCGACCCGGCGCCTGCAACCTCGTTTGCCCACCTTGATGCGACCACCACGCTGAACCGCGCGATTTCGGAGCTGGGCATCTACCCGGCGGTCGATCCGCTCGATTCGACGAGCCGCGTGCTGGAACCGCGCGTCGTGGGTCAGGAGCACTACGAAACCGCCCGCCGCGTTCAGGAAACGCTGCAGAAATACAAATCGCTTCAGGACATCATCGCCATCCTCGGCATGGATGAGCTGTCGGAAGAGGACAAACTGATCGTCGCGCGCGCACGCAAGATCCAGAAGTTCCTCAGCCAGCCGTTCCACGTCGCAGAGGTCTTCACCGGCATTGCCGGGCTGTTCGTGCAGCTCGAAGATACAGTGAAAAGCTTCAAGGCGGTGGTCGACGGCGAATACGATCACCTGCCCGAACAGGCATTCTACATGGTCGGCGGCATCGACATGGTGGTCGAAAAGGCCGCCAAGATGGCTGACGAGGCGTAATAGAACTCCCCTCCCGCTTGCGGGAGGGGTCGGGGTTGGGAATGGGCTCGCAAGAGCCCACCCCGCTGCGACTGGCGAGCAAGCTCGCAAGTCTCACTGCCCCTCCCGTGAACAGGAGGGAAAAGGTAAGAGAATATGCCACTCCATTTTGAACTCGTAACCCCGGCGAAGCTGGTCCGTTCGGAAGAGGTCCACATGGTCGTCGTCCCGGGCACCGATGGCGAATTCGGCGTGCTGGAAGGCCACGCGCCCTTCATGAGCACGATCCGCGATGGCGCGGTGCAGGTGATCCGCACCCCTGGCGGCGCGCCCGAAGTGATCGAAGTGCGCGGCGGCTTTGCCGAAGTGAGCGCGAACGGCCTCACCGTGCTGGCGGAGCATGTCGAGGGGTAACGCAATTTCATCACTGAACGAAATTGGGCGGGCCGTGCGGTCCGCCCTTTTTCGTTGGGGACAGCTGCCGTGGTTTCCTACAGCGCGGCGATCTGGCAACCCAGTTTCATGACCATATGCCAGCCCCTTTACGCCCGAATTCGTCGGGTCATCGAACTGGCAAGATTCCTTCCCCTGGACAGTGTGTCAGGTGTGTCAGGCAACGAACACGCGCTTGCTTATCACCCCTTCACAAGCTGTGAGATACCCGGCACAAGTGCACCAGCATTTCCCCCTGAGGAGAGGACATTTGAAGCTTGTTTCCAGAGTTGCAATTACCGCTGTATTGGCCGCTACCATGACCATCGGCATCCCCACCGCCGCACAGGCAGATAATCACACCGCACCAGCCCCCGCCGATGGCATCCCCGGCCCCGAACAAGATCCCTATATCTGGCTGGAAGAGGCGCGTTCCGAAAAGGCGCTGGAATGGGTCGAAACCGAAAACAAGCGCACGCTGGCTGTGCTCGAAACCGATCCCCGCTTTGCCGATCTGAAGGCAGAGGCGCTGGCAATCTTCGATAGCGAAGACCGCATCCCCTATGTCAGCTTTCGCCCCGACGGCCTGTACAATTTCTGGCAGGACAAGGCGAACCCCAAGGGATTGCTGCGCCGCACCACGCTGGAAAGCTATCGCACGCAAGACCCCGAATGGGAGATCATCCTCGATGTCGACGCGCTGGCCGCAGCAGAGGGCAAGGAATGGGTCTATCAGGGATCGTCCTGCCTGCCGCCCGACCTCAACAAATGCATGATTGCACTGTCCGATGGCGGCGAGGATGCGACCATCCTTCGCGAATTCGACACCGCGACAAAAAGCTTCGTCGAAGGTGGCTTTGTCCTCGATGCCAAGAGCCAGGGCGGCGCAAGCTGGGTCGATGAAGACACGCTGTGGGTCAGCCGCGACTTTGGCGAGGGCACGCTGACAGACAGCGAATACCCCTTCACTACGCGCGAATGGAAGCGCGGCACGGACATCGCCAATGCCCCGGAGATTTTCCGCGGAGAGGCCTCCGATGTCTCTGCCGGGGCGTATCTGCTGCGCGATGCAGATGATGTGGTGCAGGCGGAAATCGGCTATCGTGGCATTTCCTTCCATGAACGCGAGTATTTCGTCAAAAAGGACGGCGAGTGGCTGAAGCTTGACCTGCCAAAAAAGGCCGGTCCCTATGGCATCGTCGATGGGCAAATGCTGTTCTCGACCGATGTCGATTGGGAAGTAGACGGCCAGACCTTCATCGCTGACAGCCTGATCGCGGTCGATCTGGAGGATTGGAAGGCCAACCCCAACGGCGCTGCCAAAACGCTCGTTTGGGCACCGGCTGACCGCCAGACCAAGCAGGGCGGCGCAATCACCGCCGCGGGCCTCTATATCGACATGCTCGATAATGTCGTGGGCAAGGTGTTGAAGTTCAATTACGCTGAAGGCGCCTGGACAAGCGAGCAGGTCGAATTGCCTGATAACGCCACGGTGGGCATCGCGGCCAGCGATGACAAGAGCGAACAGATCATGTTCACCGTCACCAATTTCCTGAATCCGACGACGCTGTATTATTCGGACAAGGGTGATGTGCCCAGCGTGCTCAAAACCTCGCCCGCCTATTTCGATCCGGCAGGCATGGAGGTTGAACAGCACGAGGCGACGAGCAAGGACGGGACCAAAATCCCCTATTTCATCGTCAAGCCTGCGGGCATGGAAATGACCGGCGAAACCGCGACGCTGATGACCGGATATGGCGGGTTTCAGGTGCCGCGCCTGCCGGGCTATCTCGGCAGCACGGGGAAGCTGTGGCTGGAGCGCGGCGGCGCCTATGTGCTCGCCAACCTGCGCGGCGGGGGCGAGTTCGGTCCCGGCTGGCACCAGACAGCAATCCGCGAAAACAAGCAGCGCACCTGGGACGATTTCATTGCCGTGGGAGAGGATCTTGTGGCGAAGGGCTTCACCAGTCCGCAGCATCTGGGGATACAGGGCGGTTCGCAGGGAGGCCTGCTGGTCGGCACCGCCTTTACCCAGCGGCCAGACCTGTTTGGGGCAGCAATCGTGCAAATCCCGTTGTTCGACATGCTGCGCTATCACCTGATCGGGCGCGGAGCATCGTGGATCGGAGAATATGGCGACCCGCGCATCCCGGAACAGCGCGAATGGATTGAGGGGTATTCGCCCTATCAGAAGATCGTGGAGGGCGTTGATTATCCCGCACCGTTCCTGTGGGCGTCCACCGCCGATGATCGCACCCATCCCGCCCACGCGCGCAAAGGCGCGGCGCGTCTGAAGGAGCTGGGACAGGAATATCTGTATTTCGAGGACACCACCGGCGGCCATTCGGGAGGGGTCGACAACGAACAGCGCGCCAAGCTTCAGGCATTGCAATATGTGTATCTGATGCAGCGCCTGATGGATGATCGCAAAGACGCTGCAAACGGCGGCTGAACCGTATCAAACGAGCCGGAATCAGGCCCCGGCGCAGCGATGCGCCGGGGCCTTTTTCACGGGCGCAAAATGGCGAATGTAAACTCGTCCGACACTTTTCCCTCGGCTCGTCGCACGTACAGCACATCGAAGGGGGTTAACGCGAAATTAACCATAGTTGTCAGGTCCGCGTTAAGTCTCAGGGTCAAAAGTCGGTCTCACAGTTCGGGGGCGAATTGAATGCAACACCCTGATTTCAGGGCCCCGAGGAGAATATGAATGGCTTACGATCCGAACATTTCCATCGCCGAAGCGATCAAGCAATATGGCTTGCCCAAAAGCCATCGTGTGCATTGGTCCAATGCACGCAAGGCCGAGGTGGTCCGCGCTGTCCATGATGACGTGATCACCTTTCACGAAGCGCGCACGCGTTACCTGCTCAGCCGCAGCGAGTTCGAGCAATGGGAGCGCGAATATGCCAGCAAAAGACGGGCGCCGGACGCATCATCCAGTGCTGCCGGCCGCCGCAGTGCACATGGCACAACGTCAATGCGCAACCACGAAAATGCCTGAACAATCTGGCCCTAGGGTTTGATTTCGATCAGGACTTCGTTGCGACGCATCGGGCCGGGAACCATCGGTGCGTCGTAAAACGCATATTCCGCATCACCCACAGGGGTCAGACCGCGATTGGCAATCCAGGCGATCAGCTTCGCCTCCATCGCGGCGAGATCGCCCGCGCTGCCATTGCCGTTGAACCGGACGGTGGCGACCCGGCGCGGCTGCAACTGCACCAGCGTAATGTCAGTGGGCGGCACCGGCAGGGTTTCCAAAGTGTACTTGCTCGGCATGATGAAGCGCATCCGCCAGCGGCCCTCGCCGGTTTCGTTTTGCAATACGGGCGATGTCATCGCGATCTTCTCGTCCTGATCCACGCGATTCTGGAGCACAGGTGAAGTCATGTCGATTTTTTCGCCACCGTCGGGGCGATCCTGCGCAAAGATATAGGCGGCCAGTCGGCGGAAACTGCGCCCACTTGCGCTGCGACGATCGCCCGAATGAGTAACCTCTGCCACCACCATCGGGGCATAGTCGCGCAATTCGAACGGCTCTTCTGACAACATGACGGTATAGGCAGGCTGTTCGCCGCGCTCACGATATTGCGCATAGGCCACGCTGCCCAGAGCAGCAGCTCCCGCGACTACGCCTGCGCCTACACCGATCCGTTTAACCCAGCCCATTCCATGCACTCCTGATTGTATGGTCTATCAGCAGTTGCGCGGCGGAATAGTTCCCCGATCATATGAGCCGTCAAAGGCTTAACAGCCTCAGACGGGGTGGCCGGATGGCGATGCCAGCGCCGCCTTACCCTTTCTTCGTCGCCGCTTTTTTCTTCTTCATCGTGTCATGAAAGCGATCGGCCCAGCCCTGCTTGACCATCTGTTCGGCGCGCACCATGCGCAATTCGCCATCGCCCACATCGCGGCTGACAGTGCTGCCTGCCGCGACGATGGCATCCGCGCCGATGTTGATGGGCGCGATCAGAGCGCTGTTCGATCCGATAAACGCACGCTCCCCTATGACGGTCCGATATTTGAAATACCCATCGTAGTTGCAGGTGATGGTCCCTGCCCCGATGTTCGCATTCGCGCCTACGGTGGCATCGCCGATATAGCTGAGGTGACTGGCCTTTGCGCCCCTGCCCAGAACTGCGTTCTTGATCTCTACGAAGTTGCCGACAAAGCTGCCCTCCTCCATCACCGCACCGGGGCGCAGGCGTGCGAACGGGCCGACTTGCGCCCCGGTTGCGATCTTCGCGCCTTCAATGTGGCTGTATCCCTTGATGTGGACGCCATCGGCAATGCTTACGCCAGGGCCGAAAACCACGTGAGGTTCGACGGTAACATCGCGGCCCAATACCGTGTCATAGCTGAAGAAAACGGTTTCCGGCGCGCGCAAGGATGCGCCTTCGGCCATCGCCTGTTCGCGCCGGGCCACCTGCCAGCGACCCTCGGCACTGGCAAGTTCGCCGCGTGAATTGATCCCAGCGACCTCATCAGGGCTATCGGTGATTACGACCGCACATTTTCCGCCGTCAGCGATCGCAATGTTGACGATATCGGGGAGGTAATACTCGCCCTGCGCATTATCGTTGCCGACCCTTTCCAGCAGCGCGAACAGGTCTTTTGCACTGGCCGCCATCAGGCCGGAATTGCAGAGGCGGCAGGCGCGCTCGCCCTCGTCTGCGTCCTTATATTCGACCATCTTCACGATGCGCCCGTCGTCATCCGCGATCACGCGGCCATAATGACCCGCATCGTCCGGCTCGAACCCCAGCACCACCACGCGCGCCGCGTCGTCCGCGTTCAACGCATCCAGCATCGCGCGCATCGTGGCGGCCCGGACGAACGGCACATCGCCATACAGCACCAGCACATCGCCCTCGAACCCTTCCAGCAGCCTTTTCGCCTGTTGCACCGCGTGTCCGGTGCCCAGCTGCGGTTCCTGCAGGCAGGTATCGGCACGCCCTTCGACCGCGGCCTCGATCTGGTCGCGGCCCGCCCCCACCACCACGATCTGGCGCGCGAGGCCAAGTTCTTGGACCGAGGCCATCAGGTGATCGAGCATCGGCCGCCCGGCGATAGGGTGCAGCACCTTGTGCAGGTCGCTCTTCATGCGGGTGCCCTTGCCCGCGGCGAGGATGATGGCGGCAAAATCGTTCATAAGCTTTCCCATAGTGTGCCGCGCGCCTGCCAGCAATTGCTTGCGGTTTGAAGTCGTTTGCATCACCCATCGCCTCCATGACGGATATTCCCTTTCAAATCGTCGGGTTCGATCTCGATGGCACCCTGCTGGATACGTATCGCGATCTGGGCGCGGCGGTGAATCACGCGTTGGGACTGGGCGGGTTTTCGCGAGTGCCGGTTGAAAGTTCGCGCGATCTGATCGGCGGCGGCGCAAAGGTCATGCTGCTGCGCGCGATCAATGATCAGGGCGGTTTGCCCGGCGGGCCGGAGGGCGATGATTTTCGCGCGCTCTACAAGGCGATGTTGCGGTTCTATGCCGATAACAACGCGGTGCATTCCGCGCCGTATCCCCATGCGCGCGAAGTGGTGGAGCAATTGGTAGCCAGCGGGGTGAAGGTCGCAGTCGTGACCAACAAATTCGAAAGCTTTGCCCGCTCGATCCTGACCCGGCTCGATTTTCTGGACCCTTTTGAAACGGTGATCGGCGGAGATACCATGGGCAAAGGCGCGGATGGCGTATTTCTGTCCAAACCCCACCCCGATCCGGTGATCGAGGCGCGCAGTCGTTGCGGTGGCGGCAGTTTCGCGTTTGTCGGAGACAGCACGTATGACGTGCGGGCGGCGCGCGGCGCGGGCGTGCCGGTGGTTGTGGCGGCTTATGGCTATTGCGACATCACCCCGGCAGATATGGGCGCAAACGCGGTGATTGATTCGCTCGACCAGCTGATCCCGGCTCTACGCGCGCTGTAACTTGCGCGTAATTGCCGCTACGGCATTGCATCTGGTCCAGCGACCGGTTGCAACCGCGCACCAAAAGTGCCACCGAGCGGCCATTAACAGTTTACGCGCGCGTCAACTCCTCGCGCGATCATCATAGCAGGAAAAGGAATTCCCCATGAGCATATCCTTCAAGGACAAGGTCGCCATCGTCACCGGTGCAGGCGGAGGACTGGGCAAGGCCTACGCGCTGGAACTCGCCCGACGCGGTGCAAAGGTCGTCGTAAACGATCTGGGCGGATCGCGCGATGGCACCGGCACATCTGACGCCGCCGCCGAAGTCGTCGCCGAAATCGAGGCAATGGGCGGCGAGGCCATGCCCAACGGCGGATCGGTCACCGAATACGACCAGATGGAAAAGATGGTTGCCGATGCCAAGCAGAAGTGGGGCGGCGTGCACGTCCTCATCAACAATGCGGGCGTCCTGCGCGACAAGACCTTTGCAAAGATGACACCGGACGATTTCGAATTTGTACTGAAGGTGCACCTGACCGGATCGGCCTTTGTCACGAAAGCCTGCTGGGAAACCTTCCGCGAGCAGTCCTATGGCCGCATCCTGATGACCGCATCGTCGACCGGCCTGTTCGGCAATTTCGGCCAGGCCAATTATGGCGCGGCAAAGCTGGGCCTGGCCGGCCTTACCAAGACGCTCCAGCTTGAAGGCGCGAAATACAACATCCGCGTCAACTCTCTCTCGCCGGTCGCGGGCACGCGCATGACCGAAGACCTGTTCCCCGAAGAAGCATTCAAGCTGTTCGCGCCCGAAAACGTGGTTCCCGCAGCGCTCTTCCTCGTCAGCGAGGACAGCCCCACCAACGCCATCGTCGGCGCGGGCGCAGGCGGTTTCCACTCCAGCTGGGTGGTGATGAACGATGCTGTGTGGCTGAAGGACGAAGACCGCACCGTCGAAGGCTTTGCCGCGCGGTGGGAGGACATCAACTCCTTCACCAACCTCAAGGCACCGCAATCCGGCTCCGAACAGTCGGGTGCGATCCTGACTGCGATGCAGAAAGTCACCAGCACCGGCCCCAGCAGCGCGCGGGGGTGAGGCACGGCAACGGGTCACATTGCTGCGCACAGGCTGTGTTGACACTATAATACACCACGCCTACGCTCAGGTCCAACAAGGCAGGGAGCGTGGGCGCGATGTATTCCGAAGACGATATCAACTCGGCTGTTGCGGCGGGCGCGCTCAGCGCAGAATCCGCTGCGGGTTTTCGCGCCTATATGTCTCAGGTGCGTGAATTGCCGCGTGGATCGGAAGAAAACTTCCGCCTCATTAACAGCTTCAACGACATTTTCGTCGCCATAGGGGTGGTAATATTGCTGGTCGCGGTAGGAGCCATCGGGCAGGCGCTGGCGGGTTTGCTGGTGCCGGTCGAGCAATATCCCGAGGTTTTCGGCAATCGCGCGAACCCGACGAAGGCAGAGCTTGACGCATGGACAGCAGCACGGGTTCTGCGCGACGGTCTCGAGGCGTGCCTTTCCGGATTGTTCGTTGCCGCTGCTGCGTGGCCGCTGGCCGAATTCTTCACCCGCAGGCGGCGTATGGCGCTGCCTTCGATCCTGTTGCTACTCGCGTTTGTGGGCGGTACCTTTTTCGCCGTGTTCGGTGCAGGGCTTGCGCTGGGCACGGATGGCGATTCGCCCGTTGCGGCGCTGATGATATCCGGCGCGGCGCTGGTCGCGGCGGGCGCTGCTTTCGTGCATTGGAAGCGCTTTATGGTGCCCATCACTGTCGCGGCTGGCTCAGCCGCGATCGCCGGGACGGTGGTGGCGCTGATAGTTGCCGCCTTTGGGCCGCAGGACATTGCCCAGGATTTCGTCCTCGCACTGGTCTTCATCGCAGGACTTTGCGTATTCGCTTTCGCGATGTGGTGGGACATTTCCGACCGGGATCGGACCACGAGACGCAGCGATGTCGCGTTCTGGCTCCACCTCACCGCGGCGCCCGCGATTGCGCACCCGATCTTTGCGCTGATCGGCGTGACCGATGGCGACGATATAGGCATGGGCGCGGCGTTTGGGGTGGTGGCGGTGTACATTGCATTCGGTCTGATCGCGCTGGCGATTGACCGGCGCGCGCTGCTGGTTTCGGCGCTGGCTTATGTACTGTTCGCTTTGACATTTCTGTTCCGCGAATTTGGTGCAGTGGAAATTTCCTTCGCGCTCACCGCGCTGGTGATCGGGTCCGCGCTGCTCAGTCTTTCGGCATTCTGGCAACCGATCCGCAGCGGTGTGGTCGGCATGTTACCCAGCGGCCTGCAAGACATGCTTCCGGCGACCGGGTATCTGAACGTGCCAGCGGCCACGACCAGTACAGTCTGACGCTAGTCGGGATCCACCGCCTTCAGCAGACGACGTTCCATCGGAGCCAGCACGCCGGCAAGTTCATGCCCGCGCTTGAGCACCTGCCCGTGTTCGCCAAACAACGTCCACATACCCTGCTTGCCGCGCAAGGACGGGCGTTTTTCAACCCTGGCCTGAGGTCGTTCCGCAGCGCGCCGGAAAGCGGAGAAGCTGGCGGCCTGCCGGTCGAAATCCATCGCGTAATCGCGCCATTGCCCGGCGGCGACCATTCGGCCATACAGATCGAGGATGCGCTGCAATTCGTCGCGCTCGAACCCCACTTGCGACGGCGCACGGCCGGGAAACGCAACAATCTGGCCCATCGCTGCGCCTGTGCCAGACTTCATCAATCGCCCGTCCCGTTCTTTGTCCCGCGATCACGGTCGAGATCGAGCACTGGCCGGCCCGCCTCTGTCTGCCCCTGCGCAGCCTGCGCCTGTTTCAGCTTCGCCAGATCGGCGCGCAGGGCGGCCAGATCACGCTCCAGTTTCTCGATGCAGTCGATGCGGTTGCCCTCCCCATCCTCGCAATCGGGGGTCACAGCATAGGGGATAAATTCCTTGATCCAGTCCTCCGCCGGAACCAGCGTTGATCGCGCCTTGAAACCCACCATCGTGGCGCCGGGGGGCACATCCTCCATCACCACCGCGCTGGCGCCCACGCGCGCACGTTCGCCAAGGGTAATCGGCCCGATGATCTGCGCGCCCGATCCGATGATCACGTTGTCGCACAATGTCGGGTGGCGTTTGCCGCCCTTTCCATTGGTCGGATTGGTGCCGCCCAGCGTTACGCATTGGTAGATGGTGACGTTATCACCGATCTCGGCGGTTTCCCCGATGACTGTAAAGCCATGATCGATAAAGAAATTCTTGCCGATGATCGCGCCCGGATGAATATCGATGGCGGTCAGCGCGCGGGACAAGTGATTGATCAGGCGGGCAAGGAAAAACAGCTTTGCTTCGAACAGCCAGTGCGCGATGCGATGCATCCCCAGCGCCAGAACACCGGGATACAACAGGATTTCCCAGCGCGAACGCGGCGCGGGATCGCGCGCTCTGATCGAATCCAGATAGGCATTCAGCCGCTCGAACATCGTACACTCCTTGGCTGCGAAGCCTTCCACCAATGGCGCGCAAAATCAACCTGCACCGCCGCTTGTCTTACAGCAGGCTGGCCTGTTCCGGCCCCTGCAACGCCTCTATCGCGGCGCGCCATACCGACATGGTGGCGGGCACTTGCCGTTCAAGGCTGATCCGGTCGATGGTCAGCACCAATTGCTCCAGTTCGGCAAAGCTGCGCCCTGCGCGTGGCACCAGGTATTCTGCCGCACCATCCGCCAGCGATAGCCCGCGCTGCTCTGCCATTGCCTCTATCAGATGGGCGGCCATTGCATCATCAGGCTCCACCAGTTCGAGTTGCAACGATCCGCCAAGCCGAGATTTGAGATCGGGCAAGGCGATCTGCCACGGCTGAGCGTTGACGATCAGCAGAAGCGGCTCACCGCTGCGCGATCCGCCATCCTGGCTGGCATTCCAGCGGTGGAACAGCGCGGTCTCATCCACGCCCTCCGCATCGTCGATCACGTCGATACCCTGTGTCGACGCCCAGCGGGCCAGCAGCGATTTGCCCGAACGCGGCGGACCGGTGAGCACGGCGGTGTGAAACGGCCAGCCCTGCGGCGCGCGCAAAGCCTCTATCGCAGCAGCGTTGGCATTGCCGATAACGATGCGGGCAGGATCGCCCCGTGTTGCCCGTTCCAGCGGAAGGGCGATCTGGGAAGTGGGAGCAACGGTCATAGTCACACGCCCGGCATCACGCACGCGCACCCTGCGCGCTTAACGGCTGATGGCGATGGTGCCGCCGCCCTGGCGCACGGTAAATCCGCGCGCGCGCAGGGCCGCAGCCAATTCATCGACGGTGCCGCCAAAGCTGACGTTCATGACCGAAGTTCCGCCCATTGCCGTGCTGGTTACCGCCACGCCGCGCACTCCGGCGGCACCCCTTACACCCGACAACGCCGCATCGAAGGCCGCTGCATCGGGCGTGGCAAATTGCACCACAACATTGCGTGCAGCGGCAGCGGGATCGGGGGCAGCGGCGGCAGGATCGGTGCCGGCGGTGGGCGCTGCGCCTGCATCCCCACGCTCTGCTGCCCTGCGTGCCTGCGCCGCGGCGGCATCGCGCGCGCTCATCGCCTGCCCGATTTCGATCAGGCGCTGGATTGCGGGGTCAATCGTGCCGCTTCCCCCCAGCCGCAGCGTGGGGTCCGGTTGCAGCTTGCCATCGGCCAGCGCCTGTTCAAACACCTTGTCCATCCGCTTCACCGCCTGTCCCAGCATCGCATCCAGCGTTTCCGGGCTGTCAGCCGTCATCGTGAAGGTATCGAGCACGCGGCTGTCTGGGCCGTATCGCGCGGTGAAGCTGCCGGTGATCGGGCCGCCGGGAAACTGGTGTTCCAGCCGCGCGATCGGGATGAGGGCATCGGCAGCGCCGTACTGGTCCAGCGTGCTGCGCCACCATGCGCGGCTGCGCCTGCCGGTCTGCCCGTAATTCAACAGCAGCGAATCGCCGCCCGCGCCGCTTGGCCGAACATAGTCGATCCGGCTGCTGCCCGGATTGAAGTCTGCCCAGGCGCGCTGCCACGGATTGCGCACCTCGAATGTCGTATATGTGCCCGCGCTGGCGGTGATAGGCAGCAGCAGCATCGGCGCCGAATTGCGGGCCTCGCCCTCGTCGCCCAGATACCGGCCCGCACGCTGGCGATCAAAGATGACGCCCAGCGTCGCGATGTAGCGTTTTGGCCCCACGCGCTCCCGCTGGATCACGATGGCAGAGACGAGCGAATTCAGCTGACCGTCTGCAATTTCGGGGCCGCCAGCCTTTTTCCACGCATCGCGCTGCGCCTGCTGCCAGCCTTTTTGGCGCGCATCCTCCGGATTGTCGCCGGTCACATCAACTTTGATCCCGCGCACTTCGATATCGGCGCTGGACGCGGTGGGCGCGATGCCGCGATCCCCGCTGACCTGCGCCAGCACCAGTGCATAGACACCCGCCAGCAGTACGAACGCCAACAGCGCCGCCCCCGCTCGCATGGTAAAGCGGGAGGGCCATAATGCCTCGGGTACCGGGCTGGAGGGGTTTGCGCGTGTCGCCATCGGGGAAATCGGCTTCCCTTTGCCCAAAGGTGAGTGGAATTCCAAGCGCGAAAGGTTAAAGACCACGCATGACCGGCACAAACTCCCCCTACACCTATGCGCAAGCAGGCGTTTCCATCGAAGCGGGCAACGCTCTGGTCAGGGCGATTGCACCACTTGCCAAGGCCACTGCGCGCCCCGGCGCGACGAGCGAGCTGGGTGGATTCGGCAGCTTCTTCGATCCAAAGGCGGCGGGATACTCCGATCCGCTGCTGGTCGCGGCCAACGATGGCGTGGGGACCAAGCTGAAACTGGCAATCGAGCATGACCGCCATGACAGCGTCGGCATCGATCTGGTCGCCATGTGCGTGAACGATCTGATTGTTCAGGGGGCAGAGCCGCTGTTCTTCCTCGATTATTTTGCGACTGGAAAGCTGGAAAACGGCGTCGCCACCCGCGTCGTCGCCGGAATTGCGAACGGGTGCAAGCAGGCGGGTTGCGCGCTGATCGGCGGGGAAACGGCTGAAATGCCGGGCATGTACGCGAGCGGCGACTATGATCTTGCGGGCTTTTGCGTCGGTGCGGTCGAACGCGGCGAGCAATTGACGGGCGACCGCGTCGTGCCGGGCGATGTGTTGCTGGGGCTGGCATCGTCAGGGGTTCATTCCAACGGATATTCTCTTGTGCGGCGGCTCGCGCAGGACAAGGGGTGGAAACTGAACCGCCCCGCCCTGTTCGATCCTGATCGTCTGCTGATCGACGCGCTGATAGAGCCGACGCGCATTTACGTCGCCAGCTTGCTGCCGCTGATCCGGGAGGGGCTGATCCACGGCCTTGCCCACATCACCGGCGGCGGCCTGCTGGAGAATATCCCTCGCATCCTGCCCGAAGGCGCACACGCGCATGTCGATGCCGATCTTTGGCCCCAACCCCGCTTAATGGCATTCCTGCAGGCGCAGGGCGCGATCGAACCGGAGGAAATGGCCCGCACGTTCAATTGCGGCGTCGGCATGGTGCTGAGTGTGGCGGCAGGCGATGTCGAAGCGGTCACGCAGCGGCTGGAGGCGGCGGGCGAAACCGTGTTGCGCGTGGGCGAAATTCGCGAAGGCCAGCGCGGCTGCACGGTGCGCGGATCGCTGGAAACCTGGGGCGCGCGGGGGGACTGGGAAGCCGTCCACCATGGCTGAAAAGGCCCGTATCGCGATTTTCATTTCCGGCACCGGCACCAACATGGCCGCGTTGCTATATGCCAGCCGCCTGACAGATGCCCCGTTCGAGATTGTGCTCGTCGCCTCCAATATCGCCGATGCAGATGGTTTGGCGCTGGCTGCGCTGGAGGGCATAGCCACCTTCACTCACCCGCATCAGGGCCACAGCCGCGCCGAACACGACGCCGCGATGGAAGCCGCAGCCAAGGAGGCAGGCGCACAATACATCGTGCTGGCGGGATACATGCGCATTCTCTCCGATGCATTTGTTGAACGGTGGGCGGGACGCATCCTGAACATCCACCCTTCGCTGTTGCCAAAATACAAGGGGCTGGACACCAATGCCCGTGCCATCTCGGCCGGGGATAACCATGCAGGCGCGAGCGTGCACGTGGTCACGCCGGAACTGGATGCAGGCGCAGTGTTGGCACAGGCGCGCGTCGCCATCGGCCCCGATGACACGCCCGAAACCCTCGCCGCGCGGGTAAAGATTGCCGAACATCAATTGTATCCGAGAGCTGTGGCCGATTACGTATCGCGCGGGTCCGATCCCGAATATCTGTATGGCCGCGTGCGCGACCTCGCACTGGCACTGCCCGAAACGCATGAGCGCGAGAGCCACGGTGCGCCCGGCTTTCGCGTCGGGACGGACAAATCGGGGCGGTTCTTCGCGCACTTCAACGATCAGCATCACGGCAGCGAACATATTGCCGTGCTGGTCAAGACCAGTGGCCTCGATGAATTGCTTGATCTGGTCGAGGCTCAGCCTGAGGTGTATTTCAAGCCTGCCTATTACGGCGCAAGCGGTTGGATCGGACTGATCCTCAACCGCCCCGATTGCGACTGGACGCACGTCGAGGAATGGCTGAGCCGCAGCTGGCGCGCGGTTGCTCCGGCGCGGCTGACGCGGCTGCACGATGCCGCCGACATGTTCTGAGCATGGCCCGCCCATGAAACGCAGCGCCCCGCCGCCCCGCCCGCACCCGCTGGCCAGGTCGCCGTGGGTGGAACGGGCCAACCGCTTCTTCGCAAAGGCGTGGGACAGGGGCTGGCTGCCGCCGCCGCTGCTGGATGCTGATGCCCTGTGGCACAAAGTGGCGTGGCCAATGGGGTTCGACGCCGGGCAAGCCGAAACTGCCGCACGCCCCCCTGAAGATATCGCAGATTTTCGCGAGCGGCTGGACCGGCTGGTCGCCGCCGTGCGCGATGAGGCGGATCTCAATCCGCTGGGCCGGGTGATGGCGCACGGGCAACTGGAACGGGTGGTAAAAAACCGGCTGGCGTTCGGCGCGCTGTGGCGGGATCGGCCCGAACTCACCCGGACCCCGCTCGCGCCGCCGATCATCATCGTCGGCCACATGCGCAGCGGAACCACGCGCATTCACAAGCTGCTGTCAGCGGATCCGGCCCATTCGCACACGCGGTATTGCGATGCCTACCACCCTGTCCCCACCCGCCCGGACCTGCGCCGGTTTAAGGCCGCGGGCGAAATCGCGTTCCTCACCGCTTTCAATCCGTGGCTGCAATCCATCCATCCCCTCGCCAGTGGAGGCGTGGAGGAGGAGCTTGGCTGGCTGACAGGCGCGCTCAACCATTCGATCTACGAATTGCAATGGCACATCCCGTCCTTTTCCGCCTGGAGCGAGGCGCGCGATGCCACCCCGGTTTACCGCGAATTCGCCCGCGTGTTGCGCACCGATGCCGCCCATCGCGGACTGGCGGGGCAACCTCGCGTGCTGAAAGTGCCGGTGTTTTGTGAAAACCTGCCCGAATTGCTCGGCCAGTTTCCCGCCGCGCAGCTCGTCATTGCCCATCGCGATCACGATGCGGTGCTGCGCAGCGCGGTATCACTCGCAGCAAACCAGATGGCGGTGCAGTCCGATACCTGCGATCTGGACGCGATAGAGGCGCGCTGGCAGCACAAGATCGCGCTGCGCGAGGCGCGCGTGGCATCCGCGCTGGCCGGGTGGCAGGGGCCGGTGGCGCGCCTGACCTTCGATGAATTGAACGCGGATTGGGAAGGTGCCATGCGCCGTTGTTACGCCGATATTGGGCTCACCCTTTCACCAGAGGCGATTGCCGCAATGCGCACGATGATGGCCGCGCAAGACAAGGGTCATCATCACGATCACGCGCGGCAGCTTGACCACTTTACAAAGCACGCATGAGGGCAAAACAAAAAGGGCCGCCCCACCGGGACGGCCCTTTTGCGTCTCACGCGGTAGAAATATCAGCCGACGATTTCTTCGGGCTTGAAGAAATAGGCGATTTCAATCGCTGCGTTCTCTTCGCTGTCCGAACCGTGGACGGTGTTCTCGCCAATGGACAGCGCGTGTACCTTGCGGATCGTGCCTTCGGCGGCGTCGGCGGGGTTGGTCGCGCCCATGATGTCGCGGTTGCGCGCCACGGCGTCTTCGCCTTCGAGCACCTGCACCACAACGGGTTCGCTCATCATGAATTCAACCAGTTCACCAAAGAACGGGCGCTCTGAGTGGACCGCGTAAAAGCCCTCGGCCTGTTCCTTGGTCATGTGGATGCGCTTGGAGGCGACGACGCGCAGGCCGGCTTCCTCCAGCATCTGCGTGACAGCGCCGGTCAGATTGCGACGCGTTGCATCGGGCTTGATGATGGAAAAGGTGCGGGTAACCGCCATGATTTGTAATCCTTGCTAGAAATATGCGCGATCTGCGCAGGGGGCGAGATTGCGCGCGCCCTTAACGGGGGCGGCACATTACTTCAAGCGTTGCGTGTGGTCGGATCAATCGGCGGGGGGACCATCCTGCATCATACCGACTGAAAGCTGGGCCTGCGTGCCGCCCGCAATTGGCACTGCCATAAGAGAGAATGTGAGCCCATCAGGGCTTTCGCCGCCCGCCATCCGCCCATCGTTGATCGGCATCTGCATTTCGATGCTGACGCCTGCCGCACGGGCCTGGCCGATGTAGAACGCTGCGATCTGTTCGGGAATGTCGGCGCTTTCCATAGTGACGAACGCGCCTCGGCCGTCCCCCTGATCGAACACCGTGTTGCCGATGATTTTTGCTCCGGGATAAAGCGTGAAACCCGCGGGCAGATCGAGCGGCACCTGCGCGCCTGAACGGACCGTGGTGGCGCCATCGGCGGTGCTCGCGCTGGCGCTGATTTCCCCGGTTTCGCTGTCGATGGTGTATGAGCTTTCCTGCGCCGCCTCAGTGCCGCAGGCTGACAGGGCCAGCAGCGCCGCACACCCGCACGCAGCGGTTCCGACTGACCGGATCGTTCGCATTGATACCCCCCAAAAAGCGCAGAAAGCCCGCGCCTACGCGACTTTGATCCACTTGCCGCCGTCCTGACGGTAAAACGCGCGCTCCAGCCCCTCCCTGTCAGTCAGCGCTTTCCATGTCTGGCGGGCATGTTCCAACGTCGTATCGTCAAACAGCAGGAATGTGCGCGCAAAACCGGGAGGATCGCGGAAGGTTCCATCGGCATAGATCGCGTGGCTTGCCCCGTTCGCGGCTTCGCATGTGTCCGACAGCAGGATCGGCAGGCGTTCCGGCGCTGGACCATCCACCGGTCCGTTCGCCAGAAAGCTGGTCGGTCCGGCCTCCCACAGCCCGCGCGATAGCGCCGCGCGCTGATCGGGATCGGCGCTGACGATCAGCAAGCGCTCGCCCTCATTCAGCACTCGCTGAGCGATGAGCGCCGTCACCTTGTCAACGGGATCGCGCGACAATTGCCAGAAGTCGATCTTCATGAAGCGCCGCCCTTGCCACGCCTGCAACGGTCCGAACAATAGCGCACGTTATCCCAGTCGCGTTCCCATTTCTTGCGCCAGTTGAAGGGCAAGCCGCAGGTTTCGCAGATCTTCGAGGGAAGATCGGATTTCTTGCGCATCTTGGGGATGAGATCGGCTCCTATCCCTCGAAATTATCCGCGACCATCCGGTCGATCAGACGCGCGCCGTATCCGGTTGCGCCCTTGTCCCAGCTGTGTCCGGGCTTGTTCGACCAGACCATGCCCGCAATGTCGCAATGCGCCCAGGCGGTGCCCTTGCGGATGAAGCGGGCGAGGAATTGCGCGGCGGTGATCGAACCTGCCTCGCGCGGGCCGACATTCTTGATGTCGGCAATCGGCGAATCGATCAGCTTGTCATAGGCGGGGCCGATCGGCATCCGCCACAGCTTGTCCCCGGTCGCCTTGCCCGCCGCGATCAGCTGATCGGCCAGTTCATCGTCATTGGCGAAAACCCCGCCATGTTCATTGCCGAGCGCGATAATCATCGCGCCCGTCAGCGTGGCAAAGTCGATGATCCGTTCAGGGTCGTATTCCTCTTGCGCCCAGTGCAGTGCATCGCACAACACCAGCCGCCCTTCGGCATCGGTGTTGAGCACCTCGACCGTCTGTCCGCTCATCGTGGTGACGACGTCGCCAGGACGCTGCGCGCGGCCATCGGGCATGTTTTCGACCAGACCCATTACCGCGACGACATTGGCCTTCGCCTTGCGCTTTACCAGCGCCAGCATCCCGCCAGCAACCGCGCCTGCGCCGCCCATGTCCCACTTCATGTCTTCCATGCCGGGGGGCGGCTTCAGCGAGATACCGCCCGTGTCGAACGTCACGCCCTTGCCCACGAACACCGTCGGCTTGTCATCCGCCTTGCCCCCGTTCCAGCGGATGGCGAGGATGCGCGAAGCCCGTTCAGACCCCATCCCCACGCCCAGCAGCGCGCCCATGCCCAGCTTTTCCATCGCCGCATCGTCCAGCACGGTGATTTCAGCGCCGGTGCTCGCAAACGCCTCTTCGCATTTGGCGACGAAGCTTTCGGGGTAGAGGATATTGGCAGGCAGTGTGACCAGTTGACGGGTGAATTCGACCCCTTCCGCGGTGGCGGAGGCGCGCTCCCACGCGGCCTGCGTCCCCGCAGGTGCGTTTACCACATGTACGGTGTCGAGCGTCGGGCGTTTGTCCGCCGCCAGTTTTGTGCGGTATTCGTCGAACCGCCATGCTCGTAGGCGCAGGCCCAGCAACGCGCCCGCCGCTTCCTCTCCGGAAAGATCGGCGTGGCCAAGGTCCAGCACCATTTCCGTCTCACCAGACACCAGATATTTGGCCGTCAGCGCTGCGCCGGCTTTTTCCACGTTGAGCTTGCGCGTGTCCGCATCGACCTCTCCCGCTCCGGCCAGCGCGATCCGGCGCAGCGTCCCATTGCTTGAGGTAAATCCTTCAAACACCTGTCCGGCACTACCCTTGAACCGCGCCGCGTTGGCGCCATCGACGATAGCGGAATCCAGATCGGACGGTGCATCGTTCTGATTGACGATCCGCGCGATCAGTCGGACGCTGGCAGAGGGCTTGTCGGCGAAATGAATTTGCATGGGTTCTCCGATGTGTGAAGGCCGTGGCGGTGCCGCGCGGCGCTCTTCAAATTGCGAACTGGTCTCTGCAACCATGGCTCGAACGACGAAAACGCAGCCGATATCAGGGCATGTGGCAAGCAGGGGACAAGCGTGATTGTTGGCGATTGCGATTAGGCGCGAGCGGTGCAATAGGCAAGGCATGTCGGGACGATCCAAGCTGGTTGCGCACACGCCGCTATTGCCGCTGCGCGCAAAAGGGACGGACGTATCCCGGCTGACCTTGAGTGTTGCGCTGGCGTTCGGTGCGACTTTCCTGCCAGCGCCGCTGTCCGCGCAGGATCCCGCTGGCGCGTCCAATCCGGTTGCCGAACAGAACGATGTGCCGCTCGAAGAACAATTACTGGGCGACACGATCGATTTCGAGGCGGAGCAGCTTTCCTACGACAGCGAGACCGACACCGTCACCGCGCGCGGCGATGTGGTCCTGCGCAGCGATGATCGGTCGGTCCGCGCTGACGAAGTCGTGTGGAAACGCGCCGAGGGCCGCATCTTTGCCGCGGGCAACATCCGCCTTGTCGACGATGCCGGGAACGAACTGTTCACTGATAAGCTGGAGTTGACCGACACTTTCGAGGCCGGGGCAATGGGCCGCCTGTTGCTCGCCCTGAGGGCGGGCGGGCGGTTGGCTGCGCAATCGGCAGAGCGCGGCGCGGATGGCGTCGTCCTGCTGACCGATGCGGCCTACACCGCCTGCGCCGTGACCGATACCGATGGCTGTCCCAAGGAGCCGAGCTGGCGCATCACCGCCCGGCGTGTCGAATACGATCAGGAACGCAACCGGGTGTCGTTTTCGGGCGCCATGCTCGAATTGTTCGGCCAGCGCATCCTGCCGCTGCCGGGCCTTTCCCTGCGAACCGATGGCGGCGCGCAAAGCGGGTTCATCAACCCCAATATCCGCGTCACCCAGGTCAATGGCGTGGAAATATCGGGCGAGTATCTCTGGCGGCTGGCTGACAACAAAGACTTGACGATCGGCACATATCTGTTTTCCGAAGTCGCACCGCTGGTATCGGCGCAATGGCGCCATCTGACTGACAAGGGCGCATACCAGATAACTGGATATGCCACCGCCAGCAGCCGGGTGTCCGATTTCACAGGTGTGCCCACCCGGCAAAGCGATCCGCGCGGCTATCTGTTTGCCAATGGCCGATTCCAGTTCACCCCGGAATGGAGCCTGACCGGTTCGATCCGGCTGGCCAGCGATCGCACCTTCTTGCGCCGCTATGATCTCAGCCGTGATGATCGCCTGCGCTCCACCGTCAATCTGGAGCGGATTGACGACGATTCCTATTTCAGCCTTGCCGGTTGGGCAACGCAGACCCTGCGCATTACCGCCGATCAGGGCCAGATCCCGATTGCGATCCCGGCGCTGGATTACCGCCGCAACATCGCAGATCCGGTGCTTGGCGGAAATATCCAGTTGCAGGCCAACACGCTGAGCCTGATCCGGGATGAGGGGCAGGATACACAGCGCGCCTTTGCCGGGGCGCGGTGGGATTTGCGCACCCTGACAGATCTGGGACAGGTCGTTACCTTAACCGCTCTGGCTCGCGCCGATGTGTATTACACGCAAGACACGCTTTCGACGCTGACGGAAATTTACCGCGGAAACGAAGGCTGGACCGGGCGCGCCATCGCGCTGGGTGCAATCGACGTGGAATGGCCGTTTGCAGGCGAGGCATTCGGCGGAACGCAGGTGCTGACCCCGCGCGTGCAATTCGTCGCCTCTCCCTCGATCCGCAATCTCGCCGTCCCCAACGAAGACGCACGCGCAATCGATCTGGAGGATTCCAACCTGTTCGCGCTCAACCGCTTCCCAGGCTACGACCGGGTGGAGGACGGCGCGCGCGTGACCTGGGGTGTGGATTGGGAACTGACCAAACCGGGATGGCGCGTAAAGACGAATATCGGCCAGTCCTATCGCTTCGATGCGGATCGGCAGGTTTTTCCCGATGGCACTGGCCTGTCAGAGCGGGTGTCCGATTTCGTCGGGCGAACCGAAGTGCGGTTCCGCAACAACCTTGCCTTCACACACCGCTTTCGGCTGGACAAAGACAATCTCGCTGTGCGCCGCAACGAGATCGATGCGACCATCGGTTCGCAGCGCACCTATTTCGAAGTTGGCTATCTGTGGCTTGATCGCGACATCCAGACGGTGGAGGATCTGCTCGATCGCGAGGAAGTGCGCGCGGCCGGTCGCATTGCATTCCGACGGTATTGGTCGGTGTTCGGATCGGGCGTGTTCAACCTCACCAATTCCGATGAAGACCCGATCTTCTCGCCCGACGGGTTCGAACCGATCCGCACGCGGCTGGGCATTGCGTATGCCGATGATTGCATTGAGCTGGGGTTTACCTGGCGGCGCGACTTCATCACGGCTGGCGATGCGGGCCGCGGCAATTCATTTCAGCTGTTCTTCGCCCTGCGCAACCTGGGCTTTCGCTAATTCTGCGGTGATTGTCCACTGTGCCAGCGTTGGCAGGATGATGGTTTGGAGATATTATGGTGCCTTGCGGAGCCTGCGCGGGGTGGGGAATGGACAGCGCCCGTTCACATCGGCAGCGCTAATTCTGCAACGGTAAAGCAGCGCTTTGACTACTCGCAAAGCAGATGGCGGGACAGGAAATCAGAGCGTTTAGCTCGGGATGGGCAGCGTTGGAAAACACTCCCATATCGGGGGGCGCTGGCACTTTTGACGGGAAATTTGGAACTTGAACGTGACACTAAAAGCCACCTTGAAATCTCTCAGTGCTTTGAGCGCGGCCGGGCTCATCGGTCTTGCCGCGATGCCGCTGGCGACCCATGCGCAAACTGGTGGCACGCCCACCGCGGATAACCCGCTGGGTCTGCCCGAAACCATCAACATCATCGGCGATGACAATCCCAACCTGCGCACCGCCACGGCGGTTGTGAACGGCTTTGTCATCACCGGCACCGATGTCGATCATCGCGTGGCGCTGGTCACATCGGCATCGCAGGCGGAAGTTTCCGAAGAGGAAATGGGACGACTGCGTGTCCAGGTGCTTCGCAACCTGATCGACGAAACGCTGAAAGTGCAGGCCGCAGGGGCGCTGGAAATGAAGGTGGAACGCGAACAGATCGAACAGACCTATAACCAGCTGGCGGCGCAGAACTTCGGCCAGAACCCTGAGAAGATGGACGAATACCTCCTTTCCATCGGATCGTCGCCCGCTGCGCTGAAACGTCAGATCGAAGGTGAGATGGCATGGGACAATCTGTTGCGCCGCAACGTCAACCCGTTCGTCAGCGTCGCCGCCGAGGAAGTGAACGAAGTGTTGGAACGGCTCGAAAAATCGCGCGGCACTGAAGAACACCGGCTGGGCGAGATATTCTTGTCCGCCACAAATGAAAACCGTGAAGCGGTGGAGCAGAACGCCCAGCGCATCGTGCAGCAATTGCAGGGCGGCGGCAGTTTCGTCGCTTATGCACGGCAGTTTTCCGAGGCCTCCACCGCGGCGGTCGGGGGTGACCTTGGCTGGCTGCGACTGGCACAATTGCCGCCCCAGCTTGCCACTGCCGCGCGCGGAATGCAGCCGGGCCAATTGGTCGGCCCGATCGAGATTCCCGGTGGCTTTTCGATCCTTTACCTGATCGATCGTCGCCAGGTGCTGACGGCCGATCCGCGTGACGCCGTGCTGAGCCTCAAACAGATTTCCATCAGCTTTCCCCAAGGCGTTTCGCAAGACGAAGCTGACGCGAAAATCCAGCAATTCACATCCTTTGTCGGGGGCTTGCGGGGGTGCGCCGATGCACAAAGCGCGACGCAAGCAATTGGCGCAACCGTCGTCACCAACGATGAAATCCGCGCGCGTTCCCTGCCCGAGGCGTTGCAGAATCTGGTTCTGAACCTGCAAATTGGACAGACCACGCCCGCGTTCGGAAGCCCTGAAGAAGGCGTGCGCGTCCTGATGCTGTGCGGGCGCGACGATCCCGAAGATTCGGGCAAGCCGACCTTTGAAACGGTGATGAACGATATCGAAGAGGACCGCATCGGCAAGCGTGCCCAGCGTTACCTGCGCGATCTGCGCAACGACGCCTTTATCGAATACAATTGAGCCTGCGCGTCTCGCCAGCCTCTCCGATATTGCTCGCGCCCGACGCGCCGCTCGCGATTGCCTTGGGCGATCCGGCGGGCATCGGGCCTGAGCTGATCGTTGCGGCATGGTCGCACCTTTTCGGCAATGGCGCGGGGCTGGCGCATCCGTTCTGCGTTGTTGGTGGTATCGAAATTTTGCGCGCGGCGGCACAGGCGCGCGGGATCGACTGTCCGCTAGTCCTGATAGCGCAAGCCGAAGAGGCCGCGCGGGCGTGGCACGCGGGACTGCCGGTGCTGGCTGGGCTCGATGCGCCCTACACCCCTGGCACCCCCTCTCCCGATGGTGCTCAGGTTGCGCTGTCATCGTTGCAATGGGCGACCGATCTGGCACTGCGCGGCGATGTCGCCGGGATCGTCACCGCTCCGGTCGCCAAATCGGAATTGACCGCAATCGGCTTTGCTCATCCCGGCCAGACCGAATTTCTCGCCGCAGCCTGCGGGCGCGAGCCGCACGAAGCGGTGATGATGCTGGCGGGGCCTTCGCTGCGCACCGTACCCATCACGGTTCATTGTGCACTGAGCGAAGTGCCCAAACGCATTTCGACAGAGCTGATTATTCAAAAAGCGATGACGGTTCACGTCGCGCTCAAACGGGATTTCGGCCTTGTCGCTCCGCGCATCGCAGTCGCGGCGCTTAACCCCCATGCGGGCGAGAACGGGCAATTCGGCGATGAGGAATCGCGCATCATCGCGCCCGCGATCAAGGCCTTGCGGGCAGAGGGGCTGGACATCACCGGCCCCGTCCCCGGCGACGCGCTGTTCATGCCGCGCGCGCGCTCCGGTTACGATGTCGCGCTGTGCATGTATCACGATCAGGCGCTGATCCCGTTAAAGGCGCTGGAAGTCGATGACGGGGTCAACGTGACGCTGGGCCTGCCGATCATCCGCACATCACCCGATCATGGCACCGCGTTCGACATTGCCGGGCGGCGCATCGCCGATCCGGGCGCGATGATCGCGGCGATCCGCATGGCAAGTTCCTGCGCAACAGAGCGCGCCGCGATTTCCCCGCATGGCTGAAACGCCCACGCTGCCCCCCATTCGCGAAGTGATCGCGCGCCACGGCCTTTCCGCGTCAAAGGCGCTGGGCCAGAACTTCCTGCTCGACGAACAATTGCTGGACCGCATCGCCGATCTGCCCGGCGATCTGACAGGCAAGCGCGTGCTCGAAATCGGCCCCGGGCCGGGCGGCCTGACCCGTGCATTGCTGCGCGCCGGTGCCTGCGTCACCGCGATCGAGATGGACCGCCGTTGCCTGCCCGCCCTTGATGAGCTGAGCGATGCCTTTCCCGGTCAACTGACCGTGATCGAGGGTGATGCGATGAAGCTGAACCACAACGAGGTCATGGGCGGTGAGCCGTACCATGTCTTGTCGAACCTCCCCTATAATGTCGGCACGGCGCTGTTCGTAAAGTGGCTTTCGGGGTCAAAGGGGCAGGATGCATGGCCCCCGCAATGGCAATCGCTGACGCTGATGTTTCAGCGCGAAGTGGCCGAACGCATCGTGGCGGAAGCCGGTGGCAGCGCGTATGGTCGGCTCGCGGTGCTGGCGCAATGGCGCAGCGAGGCACGGCTAGCGATGAAGGTCCACCGCAGCGCCTTCACCCCTCCGCCCAAAGTGATGAGCGCGGTGGTGCACGTAACCCCCGGCGATGCACCCGCAGGGGTCTCAGCACGCACGCTCGAACGCCTGACCGAAGCCGCATTTGGCCAACGCCGCAAGATGCTGCGCCAGAGCCTGAAAGCGGTCGCGGGCGCGCTGGAGGCGCTCGAAGCGGTCGGGATCGATTCCACCCGCCGCGCCGAAACGCTCATTGTCGAGGAATTCGTCGCGCTCGCCCGCGCGCTCAGCGAACCTTAACCTCCGCCGCATATCGCACGGCCCGAACGCAATGCGCTGGGAGATATGCGCCATGTTCGGATTGTTCCGCTCGAAACTCGCACCGGAAGGCCCGGTCCAGATCAATGGCGAGGTCGAAATCGACAAGCCGGTCGAGGAAGTGTTCGCGATGATCGACTGGGCCGATCCGCGCAACGCCAAGCGCGTCACCGGCAACATGGTGCGCGGCGTGCCGGGCAAGCCCGACCAGTTCGAAATGGTGATGACGTCGATGGACGACCTGCTGTTCAGCTTCCTCGTCACCGAGAACGTGCCGGGCCGCAAATATGCTTTCGGCTGCGTGATCGAACCGCCAGTGGGCAGGCTGGCGCACAATTACGAAAGCTACGAATTCGAGCCGCTCGGGGCCAACCGCTGCCGGGTCAAGCTGGTGACCGAGACGACCTTTGTCGCCGGGCTGCGCCAAAAGGAGTTCGCGCACGAATGACCATGATGGAGGCATCGGTGCAAAGCTCGCTGCAAAAGCTCAAGCTGCAGGCGGAGCTCGGCGCGAAGGCTGCCAAGGCGGTGGAGCAGAACACGCTGCTTTGATCGGCGCTGCGCTCGCGTAGCGTGGTTAAATCCGAGTAATCAAGGCTGCCAACCATATGGAGGGATTTGGCGGGCCATACAGGCACATTCGGTGTCGCGCGACCGGACCTTGCGAGTCCCGGCGCACAGCAGGAGAAGCCCGTGAGCAGTCTCGATAATCGTCAACAAGCATTCCAGATCGAACGTCGCCGAACGGGCAGAATACTTGTCGACATCCCGGTCCGCCTGCGCACCGTCAGCGGTTTGCGCGAATGCAGGATTACCAATGTTTCCGATGCCGGGGCAAAGCTCGAACTCGATAATCCGCCGAAGGTCGGGGTCTGCGGCTGGATCGTGACCGGCGAGGACGAGCTATATTGCACCGTCGTCTGGTCGATCGTGGGAGCGTGCGGGATCGAATTCGAAAACGTGCTGCGTCCAGACGCTGTCACGCGCATTGCGGGGATCGAGGCCAGAACTGTCGGCCCGGCAGCGAACCGAACGAACATCGCCATCGGGCGAAAGCGAACCGCGCTCGTCCCCGGCAGCGACTAACCCACCTTTTTGCGTAACCTCCATGCGTGCAGCAGCGGTTCGGTGTATCCGGACGGCTGCTCCACGCCCTTGAAGATCAAGTCCTTCGCCGCGCTGAATGCCGCGCCCTGCTCGTTCCCGATCAACGGCGTGTAGCCCGGATCGCCCGCGTTCTGCGCGTCGACCTTGGCGGCCATGCGGGTGAGGCTGTCCATGACTTGGGCTTCGGTCACCACGCCGTGCAGCAGCCAGTTGGCGATATGCTGCGAGGAGATGCGAAGCGTCGCGCGGTCTTCCATCAGGCCCACATCGTTGATGTCTGGCACTTTTGAACAACCCACACCTGCGTCAATCCAGCGCACCACGTAGCCCAGCAGCCCTTGGCAATTGTTGTCGAGCTCATCGCGCAGCTCGCCCTCGGACCAGTTCCCACCTTCGGCCAGCGGGATTGTCAGCAGTGCATCCAGCCCCGCCGCCTCGGGTAGGGTCTTCTGGATTTCGAACACGTTTTCGGCATGGTAATGCAATGCATGGAGCGTCGCCGCGGTGGGGGACGGCACCCATGCGGTGTTCGCCCCGGCGCGCAAATGGCCGATTTTCTCGACCATCATCTGCCCCATCAGATCGGGCGCGGCCCACATGCCCTTGCCGATCTGCGCCTTGCCCGAAAGGCCGTGCTTCAGGCCGATGGCGACGTTGCGCGCCTCGTAAGCCTTGAGCCAGTCGCTGCCCTTCATCGCGCCCTTGCGCTGCATCGGACCGGCCTGCATCGAGGTGTGGATTTCGTCCCCGGTGCGATCGAGAAAACCGGTGTTGATGAACACGATCCGGTCGCGCACCGCGTGGATGCAGGCGGAAAGGTTCGCGCTGGTGCGGCGTTCTTCGTCCATCACCCCGACCTTGATCGTGTGGCGCGGCAGGCCGAGCAGGTCTTCCACCGCGTCGAACAGATCGTTGGTGAAGGCGCATTCCTCCGGCCCGTGCATCTTGGGCTTCACGATGTAGATCGAACCGCAGCGCGAATTTCCGTATTTGGCGTGACCCTCGACATCAAGCGTGGAGATCGCGCTGGTGAATACCGCGTCCATGATGCCTTCGGGAATTTCGCCGCCGTCCGCGAGCCGGATCGCGGGGTTGGTCATCAGGTGGCCGACATTGCGCACAAACATCAGGCTACGGCCCGGAAGGGTGTGCGCGGCGCCGTCTCGGTCGGTATAGGTCTTGTCACCCGCCAGCGTGCGGGTCAGCGTTTTGCCGCCCTTTTCGAAACTTTCCGACAGGTCGCCACGAATAATGCCGAGCCAGTTGGTGTAGGCCAGCAGCTTGTCCTCGGCATCGACGGCGGCGACGGAGTCCTCACAATCGGCGATGGTTGTCAGCGCGGATTCGATAACGATGTCGGCAATCCCGGCCTTGTCCTGCGCGCCTACCGGAGTGTCGCGGTCGAACACGACCTCGATGTGGAGGCCGTTGTTGCGGAACAGCAGGCCGCGCGTCGTCTTGCCAAGATACTGGCACTCATCCTGCAGCTCGCCATCGTGTTCATCGGCAATGTCGGCCCAGCTCTGGTTCACCAACGGCAGCGCCTGATCCAGAAACTGGCGCCCGCGCGCAATCACCGCCGCGCCGCGCGCCTCGTCATAGCCGTCGGGCTTGGCCGGGGCCGCATCCAGCGCATCGGTGCCGTAGAACGCATCGTAAAGGCTGCCCCAGCGCGCATTGGCCGCGTTGAGCAGGAAGCGCGCATTCAGGATCGGCACCACCAATTGCGGCCCGGCCATCGTCGCGATTTCCGGGTCGACATTCTGCGTGCCGATGGTGAAGTCACCCGGTTCCGGCACCAGATAGCCAATGCTTTCCAGAAACGTGCGGTATCGCGCGGCATCATGCGCCCTGCCCCGGCGCTCAACATGCCATGCGTCGATCTGCGCCTGCAAATCCTCCCGCTTTGCCAGCAGTGCGGCGTTGCGCGGCGCAAACTGCGCCAGCAGCGCGGCAAATCCTGCCCAGAAATTGCCAACATCGCGGCCCAGCGGCGTCAGCACTTCATTTTCGAGGAACGTCGCCAGCCGCTCATCAATGCTCAGCCCGGCGCGATCGGTCATGTTGGTCATCATGGTCCTCTTGGATTCCAATAGAAGTTGGTCCTGGGGAGGAGGACGGTTGGCGCTATGGCGAATGGGACACCGGATTGCAACGGCTTGGAACAAGTGGATTGCCCCGCTAGAGGTGGTCGCCGATGAAACCCGATACTCTCCCACAATTCGATGCGGGCGCGATGCTGGATCAGGTCCAGACATGGTGCGCGATCAACACCGGCACCGGCAATCTGGAAGGGCTGGCGCGGCAGGCAGAATTGCTCCGGGCTGCGTTCTCCAACCTGCCCGGAGTGGTCGAACTGGTGGACGCAGCGCCCGTCACCGCGATTGCGGCCGATGGCAGCGAATTTGCCAAAGCCAACGGCCAGCACCTGATCGTGCGCGTGCGGCCCACCGCCAACCGGCGCATCCTGCTGACCGGGCACATGGACACCGTGTTTCCGGCTGACCACCCGTTCCAGACGCTTACATGGCTGGAAGACGATGTGCTGAACGGCCCCGGCGTCGCAGATATGAAGGGCGGCATCGCGGTTATCCTGCACGCTCTTTTGGCGTTTGAGGACAGCACCGAGGCGTCCTCGCTCGGATATGATGTGCTGATCAATTCGGATGAGGAGACCGGATCGCTCGCCAGTTCGGACCTGATTGCGCGGATGGCGCAGGGAAAAATGGCAGCGCTGACCTATGAGCCCGCCGCCCTGCCCGATGGCACGCTGGCCCATGCGCGCGGGGGGACGGGCAATTATTCGATCAAGATATCAGGTCAATCGGCCCATGCCGGCCGCAATCCCGAAGAAGGGCGCAACGCGATAGTCGCCGCCGCCGATATGATCCTGCGGCTGAAGCGACTTGAGCGCGAGGATATTACCATCAACCCGGCCAGGCTGGAGGGCGGCGCTGCCAACAACGTGGTGCCCGATCACGCGCTGCTGCGGTTCAACATCCGCCCCAGATCGACGGCGGCGATGGAAAGCTTCGACAGCGATCTCAACGCTCTGCTCGCGCAGATTGAGGCGGAACACGAAGTGCGCTGCCATCGCCATGGCGGCGTTACCCGCCCGCCAAAGCCGGTGGACGAGCGCGCGCAGGCGCTGTTCGATCTGGTGCGCGAATGCGGCGCGCAATTGGGACAGGACATTCGCTGGAAATCCACCGGCGGCGTGTGTGATGGCAACAATATCGCCGCCTGCGGGGTGCCCGTGGTCGATACGATGGGCGTTCGCGGAGGTTCGATCCATTCCCCGCGAGAGTTCCTGATAGTGCCCAGTCTGGCAGAGCGCGCCAGCCTTTCCGCGCTTGTCCTCAAACGTCTGGCGCAAGGCGCGCTTGCTGGAGAAACCCCATGACCATGCGCCTGCGCGCCGCGCGCCCTGCCGATCTGGAAGCCTTGTATGAAATGGCCAAGCTGACCGGCGGAGGCTTCACCAACCTGCCCGCCGACCGCAAGGCATTGTCATCAAAGCTGGGCCGCGCCGCCAGTGCGTTTGCCCGCGACGAAGATACGATTGGCGATGAACAGTTCGTGCTTGTGCTCGAAGATCCGGCAAGCGGTGCGGTGCGCGGCACCTGCCAGTTGATGAGCCGGGTGGGGCAGCAATGGCCGTTCTATTCCTATCGGCTCAACACGCTGACCCAGTATTCGCAGGAGCTGGACCGCACGGTGCGCGCCGAAATGCTCAGCCTTGTCACCGATCTGGAAGGCACCAGCGAGGTTGGCGGGCTGTTCCTGCATCCCAATGAACGCGCTGGCGGGCTGGGCCTGCTGCTCGCCCGGTCGCGGTATCTGTTCGTGGCGATGCACCGCAAACGCTTTGCCGACAAGATCATCGCGGAATTGCGCGGGATCATCGACGAACGCGGCGGATCGCCATTCTGGAACGGGGTCGCCGGGCGGTTTTTCGGCATGGGGTTTCAGGAAGCGGACTATTTCAACGCCATCAATGGCAATCAGTTTATTGCCGATCTGATGCCCAAACACCCCGTCTATGTCGCGATGCTGCGCGAAGAGGCGCGCAGTGTGATCGGCGTGCCCCACCCCACCGGCCGCGCAGCCATGCGCATGCTGGAAAACGAGGGCTTCAGCTACGATGGCTATGTCGACATTTTCGACGGTGGGCCAACCATGGTGGCGCAGACCGATCAGGTCGCCAGCGTGAAAAACAGCACGGCGGCGAAACTGACCGCGATGGATCTGGCAGAGGGAGAACGCGCAATCCTTGCGACCGGCACACTTGGCAGTTTCCGCGCCTGTTACGGCGCGCGCGCCTTTGACGGCGAAGGTGGCATCGCCATCGACGCCGCGGCAGCAGATACGCTGGATGTGGTAGCGGGCGATACGGTGTGGAGCGTCGGGCGATGAGCCTCAAAGAAATCAATTTCGACGGGATCGTTGGCCCCAGCCACAATTATGCGGGCCTAAGCCTCGGTAATATTGCCAGCGCCAGTCACCGGGGCGACCCGTCCTACCCGCGCGCTGCAGCGTTGCAGGGTGTGGCAAAGATGCGCGGGAATCTGGCGCGGCTGGGGGTTCAGGGTTTTCTGCTGCCCCTGCCCCGCCCCAACACCGCGCTGACGCAGCAACTTGCGCTGGACGAGACTGCACCGCCGCAATTGCACGCCGCGCCGTGGTCAGCCTCAAGCATGTGGACCGCCAACGCCGCGACCGTCAGCCCTGCGCCCGATACCGCCGATGGCAAATGTCACCTGACCCCCGCCAATCTCGTCACCATGCTGCATCGTGCGCAGGAGTGGCCGGATACAAAGCGGATGCTGGAAGTCGCCTTTGGCAATCGCGATCACTTCACCGTGCATGATATCGTGCCGATGACGTTCGGCGATGAGGGCGCGGCCAACCACATGCGCCTGTGCGAAGGGCATGGAAGCGCCGGAGTCGAGGTGTTCGTCTATGGCAGACCGGGCGGCAAATTCCCCGCTCGCCAGCACGAACAGGCCAGCCGATTGGTCGCCCGCGCGCACGGGCTTGACCCGTCGCGGTGCGTCTTCATCGAACAGAACCCCGCCGCAATCGAGGCGGGCGCGTTCCACAACGATGTGGTCTCCGTCGCGAATGAACGCGTGCTGTTCACCCATGCCGAGGCGTTCGCCGATCAGGCGGGCGCATACGACGCGATCCGCGCAGCCTTTCCCGCGCTCGAAGTGGTCGAGGTGCCGAGCAGCGCAGTGTCGCTGGCCGAGGCAATCCGCACCTATCTGTTCAATGCGCAGCTGCTTACCCTGCCCGATGGCAGCATGGCCTTGATCGTGCCCGAGGAATGCCGCGAAAGCGCTTCGGTGTGGGCCTATTGCGAAGGACTGATGGCGTCCAACGGGCCGATCCGCGAAGTCATCCCCGTCGATGTGCGCCAGTCGATGGCCAATGGCGGCGGACCCGCCTGTCTGCGCCTGCGCGTTGTGTGCGGTCCGGCGATGGTCGACCCGCGGTTCCTGCTGGATGAGGGCACGGCCGACCGCATGGAACAGGTCATCGCGGCACACTGGCCCGAACAGATCGACCCGGCAGATATTGGCTCTGAAAAACTGGCAGAAACGGTGCGCGCCGCACGTTTTGCACTGCTTGACGCGCTTGACCTCGCTCAACTTGGTTAAGGCGATTGCGCAGCTGCGTCGGATGCGTTTACAACTCGTGAAGCGTTAACCACCGCGCCCCGCACCCCGCCGCCATTGGCACGCGCATTGCAAGGGTAAGTGTTAAAAAAAGGAAGCGCCGTGCTGCAAAAAATTGGCAGATTGTTCGTGATCAAGAATCGCTTTGAGGCATTCGCGATCATTTACGCTCTGGCGCTGGGATCGACATCGCGCGGCGCGGCCTATCTGCAGGACTACCCCGGATTGGGCGGCCAGTTGCTGTTCTTGGCGACCACCGGCGCGGTGTTTCTGGCAGGCGCAGCCATTCTGGATGGGTTGAAAGCCAAGCAGGAATTGGCGCGCATCACACTTGCCACCTCACAGCCGGGCGGCGCGCCCTCCGATCCCAGTTAAATTTGGCTTGGTTCAGGGTCGCCGCCGCGCTTGGCCGTTGCCTTGGTTGTTTTCCTCGAGCGGTCCGCTGCCTGACGCAGTAAGCTGGGCGAGCCCGCCATACTCCGTCAACACCGGCTTGGTATAGACTTTGCGAGTAATTTCGGAAGTTCCGGTAGTTAACAACATGGAAGAATGCTCCTGCGCGGTTTTTGCGTCGGCTTGGTTCGATCATACCCTAGAACAGACCATCGAACGCATCCCGGTCGCTTGGAAAAGACGCGACGCGCCGATTCTCGGTCAAGTCGAGTATCGATGCGATTGTAGGCTCAGTGGTGACTGCGAAGAACCTTCCTTTTCGGATTGATACAACTTCGGCGTGATTCGCGCCTCAGCACGGCGCGTCATTCGGCGGCTAACTTTACAAGTCAGCCGTAGCCTTCAGTTTTCGATGGCCTGCGCCGGTCCATTTAGCCACGGCAGGTCTTCGGGCAGTGGGTTGCCAACCTTGTCGTATCGCGGGAGCATCGCCAGATCGTCGGCGTTATCGAGGACGATGGAGAGCTTTTTCTTGCGGAAATCCCGGCGCGCACCGACAAGCGCGGGGACCAGTCGCGGCTTGCCACGCACGGCAATCCTGCGGTCGTTCAACAGAGCACTGAGCGCGAGCAGGGTCGGCTTGTCGAGCCTTATGTCGCGATCCCCCTCGACCACGATGTCCCCATTACCGGTTGCACCCGGTACTGCGTTTACGCCCGATACCGGTTGCCGCAAAAGATCGGCCAGCGTTGCCTCGTCCATCTCGATCACGATGTCATTCGCGTTGGTGACGGTGCGCCCGTCAAATTCGGGCATCCCGAAGGAGAGTTGCTGCAAATCCCAGAAATCCGCCTGTCGAGGGGCCTGGGTGTGGAGCCGGAACTTGTCGCCATCGCGGCTTACGAACCGGATGTCGAATATTCCGGCGATGTCGACCTCGTCGCCCGATCCCCGCTTGCGCGCGGCGTTGAGCAATTGTCGCGGCTCCAGGCATTCGACTTCGCAAATCTGCCTAAGCCGGGCGAGATAATCCTCGCGCGTTTCCGCAGAAACCGGAACGATGGCGCCGATCAGGGCAGCAAAGCTGGATAAAATCGCCAAACCCACAAAACGCATAGCCTGCTCCGCCTCTCAATCCCCAAACTGCGCATTTGCCAGAGCAGTGTTTCCGCATCAAGTCGGGTGGCACACATGGATTGAGAATTGAGGGGAGAGGTTCGGCCATCACGCCCCCGCGCTCCCTCTGGCCGAAGGGAGCACCGCTGCGCTCATCACAAGCTCGGCTCACTCAGGCTGCAATAAGAGTGGGGGTTTCTGTTGCTAGCTACCCCCGGAGCCCCGGAATCCGCTTCTGTTGCCCGGTGGGTCCAACCGCGCTTTAGCTTTGTAAATTCAGGCCGTTAAGCCGTCACATTACGCAGCGATTGCGAGTGCTTCGTTATCGTTTGCACCTATGGGTTTTGAACAGTTTTACGGGTTACTCAGCCCGGGCAAAAACAACGCTTTTCAGCCCACGTCGATCCTAGTTCGGCCCCGTCATTTCCCCCGCGAAAACCGGAAGAGGTGGTGGAGCCGCCGGGTACTGCCCCCGGGTCCGTTGTGCGTATTACACGCTGCACTTTATCACCATAGTCGGTTGCCCGACCCGACCTATATAGCGCGCAATTGCTGAATGGGAAGTGACTTGGTCCCCTGCCGCGCGCGGCAGGGGCAGTCGCTCATTTCCGCAACGCGTCGCGAATCTCGGTCAGCAATTCAATCTCGGTCGGGCCTGTCGCGGGTGTTTCAGCCTCTTCGTTGAGCTGCTTCATCACGCGCGTGGTGTATCGCACCAGCATGAAAATGATGAATGCCAGGATCAGGAAGTTAATGATTGCGGTGATGAACGCGCCGTATCCGATCATCGCAGCGCCCGCCTCTTTCAGGGCGGCGTAGTCGGTTGGCGATCCTTCATAACCGGCAGGCGTCGACAGCAAGACGAAATAGGAAGAGAAATCCGCACCCCCGAAAATCGCGCCGACCAGCGGCATGATGACATCATCCGTCAACGAGGTGACAATCGTGCCGAACGCCCCGCCGATGATGACTGCAACCGCCAGTTCCATGACGTTGCCCTTGGCGATGAAATCCCTGAACTCCGACAGCATAACGATCCCCTTGCGTTCATTTCGGTTCATTGGTGTTGGCCGCGGTTTGCCAGCGCCCCTGCCCCTTGCCAAGAGGTGATACAGGAACTTACGTCCCAGGTTACACATCGAACGTTCTACCGTTGAACCGGCGCGGCGGTGTGCTATATCCGCAATACAGGAAGCCACACGCACCCCGCATCCGGGCCATCACCGGGCCTTGCGGCAGACGTTTTCACGGAGGAATTCAGATGCAATTCAACACCATGTTGCGCGCCGGTCTGGCCGCGCTCGCCGCGCTCACCCTTGCAGCATGCGGGATCAATTCGGTTCCCGCGGCGGAAGAAGAGGCCAAGGCCAAATGGGCCGACGTCGAAGCCCAGTTTCAGCGGCGTGCAAACCTTATCCCCAACCTTGCCGAAGTGGCCAAAGGTGCGGCTGAGAACGAACGCGGCATCCTGACCGAAGTGACCGAGGCGCGCGCCCGCGCAACCAGCATCACCGTCAGCGCGGATGATCTCAACGATCCGGCAAAGGTTCAGGAATTTGCCGCGGCACAGGGCCAGTTGAGCCAGGGTCTTGGCCGGTTGCTCGCCAGTTTCGAAGCCTATCCCACGATCCAGTCCAACCAGAACTTCCTGACGCTGCAAAGCCAGCTCGAAGGGACAGAGAACCGCATCGCCGTGGCGATCCGCGATTATAACGAGGCGGTGCGCAAGTATAACACCACGATCCGCACCTTCCCCGATACGATCGGCGCAAACATCATCCACGGCGCCGAACCGCTGGTGCCCTACACCTCCGTCACGGAAGGTGCCGAGGCCGCCCCTGAGCTCGATCTGACATCGGAATAGGGGCGGTGCCTGGGCCAGCCAATGCCGCTATCGCCGCGCTCCCTGAAAAAGGGTGTGCGGTGATAGCCGGGTCAAAAAGAGCGGCGTTGCCGAAACCTGCGCATCGACTGCTAATCGGCTCATGAAACCACTTTACACCTTGGTAGTGGCCGTGTTTGCCGCGCTATCGACGCTGACCGCTGCTCCTCTAGCGGCGCAGCCTGCGTTTCCGGAACTTACGGGCCGCGTCGTCGATCAGGCCAACATCATTCCGGCGGATCAGGAGGCAGAATTGACTGCGGCGCTGGAGGCGCTGGAAACTCAGTCTCAACGCCAGCTCGTGATCGCTACCGTTCCCGATCTTCAAGGCTACGACATCAGCGATTACGGGTATCAACTCGGCCGCGAATGGGGGCTTGGCGATGCCGAGCGCAACGATGGCGCCTTGCTTCTGATCGCGCCGAATGATCGCAAGGTGCGGATCGAGGTCGGGTACGGGCTTGAGGGATATCTCACCGATGCGCTGTCCTCGCTGATTATCCAGAACCAGATCCTGCCGCGTTTTCGCGAGGGCGACTTTCCCGGCGGCATCAACGCGGGCGCCGCGGCGATCATTGCACAATTGCAGCTGCCGCCAGAGGAAGCTGCGAAAATCGCTCAGGAAGCAGGCGCCAGACGCACTGCGAGCGACGAGAAAGGCGGGTTCCCGATTGGCGGTCTGGTCTGGATGATCGTGCTGTTCCTGTTCTTCGTCCTGCCGCTCATCCGCAGTGGCAGACGCCGCAAATATCGCTCCAAGGGGAAAGGACCATGGGGCAGCCGCGATGACGACGACGATCACGGCGGAGGCGGTTTGGGCCGCACCGCGCGCGATATCGTGCTGTGGGAAGTGGGTTCGGCCATCGTGCGCGGCGCGCTTTCCGATGGCGATGATTGGGGCGGCGGCGGTGGTGGCGGCTTTGGAGGCGGCGGCTTTGGCGGCGGCGGCGGCTCATTCGGCGGCGGCGGCGCTTCGGGGGGATGGTGAACAATGGCCTATCTTGATGCAGCACAGCACCGGATCGTATCCGACGCCGTGCGCGAGGCGGAGGCGGGCACTTCAGGCGAAATCGTCACCGTGCTGGCCGACCGGTCCGATGGTTATACCGATGTCGCTCTGCTGTGGTCCGCAGCACTGGCCTTTACCGCGATGAGCATGTTTGCCGCTGTGCCGCGCCCGTTCCTCGATCTGTGGGATCGGCTGGCGGGCGGCTGGGGTCACGAATGGACCAATGGCGAAATCGCGAGCATGACGATTGCACTGGGCCTCCTTACCTTTGTGCTGAGCTGGGCGGTGCAATTGTGGCAACCGGTCAAATGGTTTCTGGTGCCCGGCCCGGTGGAGTTCGCGCGCGTACACGGTGCCGCACTGCGCCATTTCAAGGTGGGCGCAGAACGCCGCACGACCGGCCATACCGGGGTGCTGATTTACCTTTCCATGAGCGAGCACCGGGCGGAAATCGTGGCCGATGACGCGATAGCGAGCCTCGTCTCAGCGGAGGTGTGGGGCGAGGCGATGGCCGATATGCTGGATGAAATCAAAGCCGGGCGCGTTGCCGAAGGGCTGGCCGTGGGCGTGCGCGATGTCGGCTTTGTGCTGGCGCAACACTTCCCGCGCGGCGAAGATGATGTGAACGAGCTTCCCGACCGCCTGATCGAAGTGTAGGCCCACGGCCACCGAACGAAGGAAGGGCATGAAGGATTTCGAGATGATCCGCGATTCCGATGCGGACAAGCCTGAGGAAACGCGCTGGGAAGGTCGCTTCATCACGGCAAAAACGCGCGGGCGGTGGGAATATGTCGGGCGTTCGCGCGGTATCCGCGCCGCCGCCATCATCGCGATTGACGAAGACGCCGATGGCACGCGCCATGCCATTTTCGTCAGCCAGTATCGCGTGCCCCTGTCGCGCTTTTGTCTCGAAATCCCCGCCGGTCTGGTCGGTGATGCCGAGGGCGAAGAGGGCGAACCCGCAATCGAGGCAGCCGCACGCGAGCTGGAAGAGGAAACGGGATACAAAGCGGGCAAGCTGGAAGTGTTGGGCGAGTTCTATTCCTCCCCCGGCATGATCTCTGAATGCTTTACCCTGCTGAAAGCGACCGACCTGACCCGCATTGGCGAAGGCGGCGGGTTGCCGGGCGAAAACATAACCGTACACCGCGTGCCTGTGGATGGCGTCGCCGAGTTCGTCCGACAATGGAGCGCGGCAGGCCACGCAGTCGACGTGCGGATCGGCCTGTTCATGGGATATCTGGGAGAGAAATAAATCATGTCAAACCGTTGCGAAGGCAAACTGGCGCTGGTTACCGGCGCTGCACAGGGATTGGGCCGCGCGCATTGCATCCGGCTGGCGCAGGAGGGCGCGCGCGTGCTTGCCACCGACATAAACGGCGAAGGGGCGGCTGAAACCGCAGCCATCGTAAACGCCGAAATGGGCGAAGGCACCGCGTTTTCCATCCAGCATGACGTGACCGATCCCGCCGCATGGGAAGCCGCCGTGGATGCCGCACGCGATCATCTGGGCGGGCTGAACGTGCTGGTCAACAATGCCGGGATCGGGGTGGCAGGCAATATCGAGGAATGCACTTTCGAAGACTGGAACCGCTGTTTCGACATCAACGTCAATTCGATCTTCCACGGCTGTCAAAAAGCGCTCCCGCTGATGCGCGAACATGCGCCCGGCTCCATCATCAATATATCGAGCATCGCGGGGCTGATCGCGAGCGACACCATGCCCGCCTACAACGCTTCAAAGGCGGCGGTGTGGATGCTGTCCAAATCAATCGCGCTGCATTGTGCGAAAAAGAATATGCAAATCCGCTGCAATTCGGTGCATCCGACCTTTGTCGACACGCCGATTCTGGATGGCACGGCGAAGGCGCACAGCCTCGACAAACAGGTTCTGCTGGATAAGCTGGCGCGGCAGATCCCGCTCCGGTTCGTGGGCGAACCGAACGATATCGCCAATGCGGTGGTGTATCTGGCGAGCGATGAAAGCCGGTTCATGACCGGCGCAGAGATCAAGCTGGATGGTGGCATATCCGCGATGTGAGGGTGTAGATCGGGCAAAAAGAGAGGGGCCAGATGGCCCCTCCCGGTTCTCTTGATATTGAGCGCAGCTGCCCGAAAACCGGGTTCAGCTTAACGGAGCGGCTGGCTCAATCCGCGATCAGCGCAATCGCGATATAGACGATCAGCAGGCTGCCAAATCCAACCAGCGTACCGACAACAAAGCCAAGGCGCACCATCATCGGATCGATGTTGAAGTAATTGGCGATCCCGCCGCAGACACCCGCCAGCTTGGCATCAGCCCTATCAAGTTGAAACTGCTTTTGCGGCGATCCGTTGCCGGAGCTTTTCGTGACGTTGTTCATGCGAGGACTCCGATGGTGAGGGCGCTGTAGGCAAGCGCGGGGCTGGCCGGGACGATGGCGGTGGCCAGCAGGATACCGGTGATCACAAGCGCCGCAGCGGCGGCGAGCATACGATCCGAACCGTTGGTGCGGGCGTTGGCAGGGAAATCGGACTGGGCGAACATGATTGCGTGTATTCCTTTGTTATGCGTCGTGTCTGTGCCTGGCGCAGATCGCTTCAGGCAAAGGCCGGGGTGGCGGGGACGATGGCGTAGGCCAGCAGGCCTGCCGTCAGCACCACCGAGAAAGCGGCGGCGAAAAAGCGGTTGCTGAAGTCGGAATTGAACATGGCTGGTGTTCCTCTTGTCTGGGGTTCGTGGGTTGCGCTGGCTCAGACCAAGACAGTCGGGCTGGCGGGGATGATGGCATAGGCGAACAGAGCCGCTGAAATGATGGCCGAATAGGCGGCGGCGGCGAAGCGGCTGGCATTGCTGAGGGTCATGATGTGGTCTCCTTTGTCGTTCGTTTCGTCCGTTCGGGCTGATCCCTGGGGACGAAGAACGTGTTGCAGGAGGTGTGCCAAACTCGGAAAACCGCAGACTTCCGGGATTTCGTATCAAATTGTAAACTGACGTTTCGTTCATCAATCCGAAAGGTTGGGTTATTTCGCCATGTCTTGGGATCGATATTTTGGCACGCGAGAGACTGGCCTTCTTTCCTCGGCATGCTAACGCCATTCCCGCCCATGTCGCTCGCAAAAATCACCCTCGAAAATTTCCGCAATCACGCGCGCAGCACGCTTGACCAGACCGCGCATTTCAACCTACTGGTGGGTGAAAACGGCGCGGGTAAAACCAACGTGCTCGAAGCGCTGTCACTCCTAAGTCCGGGCCGGGGCCTGCGCCGCGCCGCCCTGCCCCAGCTTGCACGGCATGGCACCGGGGAAGCGGATAGAGAGGGGCACGCCTGGGCCATCGGGGCAAGCCTGATGGAGCAGGGCCAGGTCTCTGCCCGCATCGGCAGCTTTGCTGAAGCCGCGCGTCCGGGCAGGCGTCTGGTGCGGATCAATGGCGCGGAAGCGAGTGCTACCTCGCTGTCTGAATGGCACGCGGTCAGCTGGCTCACCCCGGCGATGGACGGTCTGTTTACCGATAGCGCGGGCGCGCGGCGGCGGTTCGTTGACCGGATGGCGCTGGCGGTGGAACCGGGGCACGCACGCGCCGTCTCGCAATACGAAGCCGCGCTGCGCGAACGCAACCGCCTGCTTGACGTGCGCGGCGATGCGCGCTGGCTGGACGCGATCGAAGCGCAGGCGGCGCAATCCGGCGCGCGCATTGTAGAGGCGCGGGCGCGACTGATCGCGATGCTAGCGGATGAGTTGTCAGCCCTGCCGCCTGAACCCTTCGCCCGCCCCACCCTGGCCTATCGCCCCGGCGGACCCGCCGATGCGCCTGGCTTGCTAGCCAGTTTCGCGCGCGAGCGCAGACGCGATGCCGCAGCGGGCCGCGCGTTGACCGGCCCCCACCGCGATGAGCTGGACGTGGTGATGGCCTCCACCGGCGTACCCGCCGCGCTGTGTTCCACCGGCGAACAAAAGGCGATGCTGATCGCGATCACTTTGGCGCAGGGCGTGCTGGCGAGCGAGGGACGGCCCAGCGTGCTTTTGTTGGACGAGGTGGCCGCGCATCTCGATCCGGTGCGCCGTGCAGAGCTGTTTCGCCGCCTGCGCGCAGGCAAGGCGCAGGTGTGGCTCACTGGCACGGAACTGGCCCCTTTCACCGAGATTGAGGGCGAGGCGGCAATCTGGCGCGTCAGCGCGGGTTCGCTGGAGTGGCTGTAACTGCCTTGACCTTGTCATCAGGCAGCGCCCCGGCCACATCTTCAACCGTAGCTCCCACCAGTTCCTCTATCCCCTCGACCGTCGGATGGATGCGATCATCCTGAAACAGCGCCGGGTTGCGATAGATATCCTCCAGCCAGAACGGGATCAGCGCCGCGCCATATTTGCGCGCCAGATCGCGGTACAGCCCATCAAATTCGGCCTGGTATTCCGGCCCGTAATTGGGGGGTGCGCGCATTCCCATGATCAGCACCGGAATGCCGCGCGCTTTCAGCACATCCAGCATCGCGCGGAAATTGGAGCGCGTCTGATCGGGCGATAGACCGCGCAGCAAATCGTTGCCGCCCAGTTCGAGGATGAACAGATCGGGAGCGTCTTTCAGCTCATCCAGAGTAAACTTCAGCCGCCCCAGCCCTGCCGCGCTGGTATCGCCCGAAACGCCCGCGTTCGTGACGCGGGCATTGATCCCGCGCGCGCGCAGGGCGGATTCAAGCTTTGCGGGATAGCTGTCCTGCGCAGGTTCCGAAAATCCGTACCCGGCAAACAGGCTGTCACCAAACGCGAGGATGCGCACCTCTTCGCCCATGATCGGGACCGCCGGCAGCGCGCTGTCCGTGCCCGCAGAGCCTTCTGCTGCGGAAACTGCGCGCGTTTCGGCGGGGCTTTCGCTGCACGCCGAAAGCGCCAGAGCCGCAACTGCAGCCGCCGCAATAGCCATGATTTTGCAGTCCGAATATCGCATTGGCATATATCTGTTTCCCAAAGAACCTTGCCTATAACGCGCCCCTATCCCATCTGGTGCCAGTGACAAACCCTGCTTTCCCAACCGTCCAGCCCGCAATTGCGGCGCGCAACCTCACCCTTACTCTTGGCGGCAATGCTGCGCCGGTGGAAATCCTGCGCGGGATCGATCTCGAAATTGCCCGCGGAGAGGTGGTTGCGCTGCTTGGCCCATCGGGTTCGGGAAAAAGCTCGCTGATGGCGGTTTTGTCCGGCCTTGAACGTGCCAGCGGCGGCGCTCTGACCGTCGCCGGGCAGGATTTCACCACGCTCAACGAAGATGGTCTGGCGCAGGCGCGGCGCGGGTGCATCGGGATCGTGTTGCAGGCGTTTCACCTGTTGCCCACCATGACCGCGGCGGAGAATGTAGCCACCCCGATGGAACTTGCCGGAGCCAAGGATGCGACCGAGCGCGCCGAGGCGGAACTGGTTGCAGTCGGGCTTGGCCACCGCACCGGGCATTATCCCACGCAATTGTCGGGCGGGGAACAACAGCGCGTTGCCATTGCCCGCGCCACTGCGCCGCGCCCGGCCCTGATCTTTGCCGATGAGCCGACCGGCAATCTGGACGTGCACACCGGCGAGGAAATCGTCGACCTGCTGTTCGCCCGCCGTGCAGAAACCGGCGCGACATTGCTTATCATCACCCATGACCCGGCGCTTGCCGAACGGTGCGAGCGGGTGCTGACCATGGCGGACGGTGTCATCGTATCGGACCGCGCCGGGGCTGACTGGACGGATGCGCGGATGGACGCAGCGCAGTGAGCGAAAGCGCTGGTGGCCTTTCGTGGAGCGACGCGTGGCGGATGGCGCGGCGCGATCTCAATGCCCGGTTCAAAGGTCTGCGCCTGCTAGTCATCTGTATTTTTCTAGGGACTGCCGCACTTGCCGCAATCGGCACGCTGACCGCCTCTATCGAGCGTGAGCTGGCCGCCAGTGGGCAGGAATTGCTGGGCGGCGATATCGAGGTGGAGGTGTGGCAACGCGACCTTTCGCCAGAGGAACTGGCCGCGCTTGGCGGATATGGCACGCTGTCGGGCGGCACCCGTTTGCAGGCGATGGCGATCAGCGATGCGGCGACGGGAGCCGATGGCGAAGGCAATGCCGCGCCCATCGAACTCAAAGCCGTGGACAGCGCATGGCCGCTATATGGCGCACTGTCGCTGACCGACGGTCGCAACGTCGCCGCACCCACAGGCAATACCGCGTGGCTATCACAAGGCGCAATTGATCGGCTGGATATAGCCGTGGGCGACCGCTTCCGCATCGGTACGGTAACGCTGACCGCTGGCGGGATCATCGACAAGGAGCCGGATCGCCTGTCCGAAGGGTTCCAGCTTGGTCCGACGATAATTGTCGCACAGGACGTGCCGCAGCGCGCCGGATTGCTGCAACCGGGCGCGCTGTATCAGAGCAAGTATCGTGTCGCGTTCGATGACGCTGGGCAGGCTCCCGAAGCTGCGACAGAGGCGCTGGAACAGGCGTTTCCCAATGCCGGGTTCGATTTTCGCACCCGCGACCGCGCATCGCCCGGCGCTGACCGGTTCGTGCAGCAGATGAGCGATTTCCTGACGCTGGTGGGCCTTGCCGCGCTGGTGATTGCGGGGATCGGGATCGCAGGCGGCGTATCTTCCTACCTCGATCAACGACGCGCCAGTATCGCCACGTTCAAGGTGTTGGGAGCATCCAGCCGCGATATCGTGCGGATTTACGCACTCCAGATCGCCGCCGCCGCACTGGTCGGCACCTTCGCGGGCCTTGCGGTGGGCGTGCTGGTCACGCCGCTGCTCGGTGCTGCGTTGCAGGATCTGCTGCCGGTCGAAGGCGGGTTCGTGGTTGAGCCGCAACCGCTGATGCTGGCTGGCGCATACGGCCTGCTCGTCGCGTTCGCGTTCGCCGCCGCGCCGCTGCTGCGTGCGCGCACGTTTCCGGCCATGGCGCTGATGCGCAGCGGCGTCGATCCGCTGTCGCGTGACCGGCGTGCGCTGATCGCGACCGCGCTGGGCATTGCCGCGATCTGCGCGCTGGCGCTGTTGACGACGGACCGGTTCGTTCTTTCAGCGAGTTTTCTTATCGGCGCGGGCGCTGCCCTGGCGCTGCTGGGGGGTCTTGGTTTTGGCATTCAGGCGATTGCCCGGCGGCTGCCCCGCCCCTCCAATCCGATCCTGCGATCCGCTCTCGCCAACATCTATCGTCCCGGCGCGCCAACCGGGGCGCTGGTCACCGCGCTGGGTTTCGGGCTTGCTGCATTCGTGTTGCTGGCCGCAATCCAGACTGCGATCGACGGCAACATCCAATCGCGCGTGCCCGACGAAGCACCCGATTATTTTGTGATCGACGTGCCGCGCGATGCCGAGGTCGATTTCAAGGGGCTGGTGCGCCAGACTTTCCCCGACGCCGCGATCCGAACCGTGCCCACGCTGCGCGGGTCGGTGCTGGCCTATGGCCCGAAAGACGATATGCAGCGCGTGGCCGATCTGGAGGACATTCCCGAAGGCGCATTCTTCCTGAGCGGAGAGCGCGGACTGACCTATTCCGATGAGCTTCCCGTGGGCAATACCCTTGTCGAGGGCGAATGGTGGGAGCCGGGTCACACCGGCGAGATGCTGGTGTCGATCAACGCCGATGGCGCGCGCGCGCTGGGCCTGGACGTGGGTGACTACATCACGCTGGGCGTGCTTGGCACCGAGCGGCAGGTGCGCGTGGCGAACCTGCGCGAAATCGATTGGGAAAGTCTGGGCTTCAACTTCACGCTCGTATTCTCGCCCAACACGCTGGACGATGTTCCGCACAACCTTGCCGCCTCGATCGAGCTGAATGAGCGTGGGAGCGCAGCCGATATCGTCGATAAAAAAGGGCAGGTGCTGCGCGCGATGGTGCAGGCGTTTCCGTCCAGCTCGGTCGTGGATGTGAGCGAGGTTCTGGTCGAAGCGCGCACTTTGCTCGATCAGGTCGCGCTGGCCACCTTGGCAGCGGCGGCGGTCGCGGTGCTGGCCGGGCTGGCGGTATTGATGGGCGCGATTGCGGCGGCGCGCGCATCGCGCATGTACGACACCGTGATCCTGCGCGTGCTGGGTGCAAGCAGGCGGCAGGTGTTGATGATGCAGCTCGCAGAATACGGGCTGATAGCCGCGGCGCTGGCGTTGGTCGCGCTGGGTCTGGGATCGGGGCTGGCGTGGGTCGTAATCACGCAGATGTTCGAGTTAGACTGGCTGCCCGATTGGAGCCGCGTGCTCGCCGTCCTCGGCCTTGGCCTTGCGATGGTGCTCGCCTTTGCGCTGGGCGGATCACTGCCGCTGTTGCGTGCAAAACCTGCTCAGGCATTGCGGGAATTGTAGCAACCGTTCGATAATACGAGCGTTGGAGCGCCGGTCCGCAGACCGCACCAGCGCTCCATCCAGTCAGGCAAAGACGTCGGTATCGTATCCGACCATGCCCGGCTCGCCCCTGACCACAACAGTGCTGGCCATGATATCATGCAACCCCTGCTTGCGCTCGGTAAAGGCAACCATGATGAACCCGATGCCCAGAATGATGGAAGACAGGATTTTACCGAAATACCGCCCGGTCGCCTGTCCGTAGCTGATCCGCCCACCTTGCGCATTCGTAACAATCAGACCGAGCGCGATCTTGCCCGGCGTTGCCTGTTTCGCCGACCCTTCGAACCCGATGAAATAGGCGAACGTGATCACAAGTCCCAGCACGTCAATGATGCCAAACGTTTGCTGCGCTTCGGCATCAAGCAGCGATTCGCCCGTCAGTAAAGCGAGCACTACCTGAGCAACGATAAGAATGACGGTATCGATCAGATAGGCGAGCACACGAATCCAGAAACCTGCATAATTCATTGTCGAATTGTCCCCTGTTTGCAAATCCACACACCTGCAACACCATCATGGCGAAAGGGCGCAGCAATTCAAACGCCAAGTTGACAAATGCCTCGCAAGAAAAAGGCCCCGCGCGATCATCTCGCACGGGGCCTTTCTTGTTCAGACTGATCGTTGCCGGATCAGAATTTGAACCGGACCACGCCGCCATAGGTGCGCGGCTGGCTGGGATAGCCGGAAACCGTTCCGGCCTGCGCGACGCCATCGAACACCGTGATGATGTATTGATCGTCCAGCAGGTTACGCGCAAATGCGCCCACTTCCAGTCCGTTGGCCAGCGCCAGCGTGATCGAGGTGTTCACCAGGTTCACTTCGCGACGGAAGCTGTTGGGACCAAAGGTCGGAAGACCGTTGTTGATGTCGGTATTGCTTTCGTGGCTGTAATCGATCCGGTTGATCAGGCGTGTGCCGCTATCCCATTCGTGGGTGTAGGTGGCCGAAGTCGCGATGCTCCATTCAGGAATACCGGCCGGACGCTGTCCGGAAAGATCGCCGACCGGGCTTTCTGTGAAGCTGTCGAAGATCGGATCGAGATAGGTGGTGGCAAATGTCAGCACCAGCCCATCGGTCGGATTGATCGTCGCATCGAATTCGAAGCCCTGCACCGACTGCTGGCCAGCGTTGTTCAGCTGGAAGCCGGTGCCGGTGAACAGGAAGCTTTGGAAACCCTCGATGGTCTGGTCGAACAAAGCGAGGTTGAACCCGAAGCCGTCGAACTGGGCTTTGAGACCGATCTCGTAAACTTCCGCATTTTCCGGGCCGGCAAAGCGCGAACCGGTCGTGAGGTTGGGCACGGCCAGACCTGCATTCAGGATCGGCGATGCCGGTGCCAGAATGGTCGAGCGACGCGGACCGGGGATGAAATCGCCGAACAGCGGACGCGAATCGCGCGACAGGTTGACCGAGCTGGCCTTGAACCCGGTCGCATACGAGCCGTAGATGTTGATCTCGTTCGACACCTGATACGCAACGCGCAGCAGATAGGTGAACTTGTCATCGTTGGTCCGGCCATCTTCGACCGCGTTCGGAATGTTGAGGAATGGCGGCTGGAACTGGAACGGTGCAAGACCCAGCAGCGCGTTTTGCGCCGGATCCTGCGCAGCAGCGGCAATCGCACCGAAGATCGGAGCGGTAGCCGCGCCGGTAGCAAAGCCGTTGATGATCGCAGGAGTGACTGCACTCGGAGCGATTTGCAGCGCCTGCGCGATCCCGCCGACGATGAATGCATCGACCAGATTGACGTTGGCAAGCGGATCGAAGCTCGTCTGGCTCAGGGCAAACGTCTTCTCATCGTCGGTGTAGTTGAAGCCGCCCGTGAAGATGAGGCCATCCAGCGGTTCGAAATCGACCGTCCCGAAAATCGAATACGACGTATTGTCCATCGAGAACTGTTCGGTGGTCAGCAACGGCGTGTTGAAGATCGAGTTCTGGGGCAGGCCCAGAGCGGCTTCGACACCGTTGAACACCAGCGGATTGCCAGCGAGAAGCGAGAAGAATTCGCGCGCTTCGGTACCCGTCGTCAGCAGGCTGTCCTGCGCGATGGTTTCATCGAAGTAATATCCGCCCAGCAGGAAGTTGATCGGACCATCGAAATCCGATGCAATCCGCAGTTCCTGCGTGAACGATTGCACCGACTGATCGCGTGTCTCGCGAACGATATCGAGGCTGGTGAAATCGACGTCCTGGTCAAGGAAGTTGTCGAGCTCGCGATACGCCGTGATTGAGGTGAACGACAGCGGTCCGGTTTCGTAGTCGATCTGGACCGATCCGCCGTAATTGTCGACTTCGTTGCGCGGCTGCTGGTTCAGGAACGTTTCGTAGCTGAAGAAATCGGTATCGAGTGCACCGCCCAGCGCGAACACTGCGCCTGCCGTCGGACCGGCGACCAGCGTGCTGACCTGACAGCACACTTCGTCGATCTTGGAGTAATCTGCGATGGCGCGGATTTTCAGATCCGGCGTCGGTTCGATCAGCAGCTGAACGCGTCCGCCGTAACGGTTGCGGTCCGAGATATCCTGACCCAGATTGACGATTTCGGCATAACCATCGCGGCGGTTATAATTGCCGTCGATCGAAAATGCGATGTTGTCCGTGATCGGCCCGGTGATGTCACCCTTGAGGACGAAAGCGTTGAAATTGCCATACACCGCTTCGATGCCGCCGCCGAATTCGAACTGCGGTTCACGCGTGATGACTGAAATGACGCCTGCCGATGCGTTCTTGCCGAACAGGGTCGATTGCGGGCCGTTCAGCACTTCGATGCGCTGCACATTGGGAAGATCGGACAGGGCCGCAGCGGAACGCGAACGGAACACGCCGTCGATGAACACGCCGACCGACGGTTCGATGCCAAAGTTGTTATCGCCGTTACCAAAGCCGCGGATGATGAAGGTCGATGCCGATGCGCTCTGCAACTGGCTGACGCGCAGCGAGGGCGTAACGGTCTGAAGGTCGAGAACGTCGCGGATCTGAGCCGCTTCAAGCGTCTCGCCCGATGTCACCGAGACCGAAATCGGGGTTTCCTGAAGCGTCTGTTCGCGCTTCGACGCGGTCACGATAATCTGGTTGCCGCTGTCCGGCGCTTCGAGCACGGCCTCGTCCGCGTCATCGGAATCGACTTCCTGAGCAGAGACAATGCCAGGGGTAGCGATTGCGAAAGCGGTCACACCTGCAAGCAGGGTGAAGCGGATTTTGCCGGAATTACCGGTGGCATTTGAACGCATGAAGTTTCCTCTCCTCTATCCGATCGATACGCGGAAGAGGCAGCGTCGCAGCCCTTTTTGCAGGGCCTAGCAGCAAACACCATGGGCACTTGTGTGCCCTTCTCTCCCAATTCGATTGGCTGCGCTGATAGGCCAGCGTCCGGGGGGCGACAAGCGGGTAACACAACTCATCCAACCGATTGCCCACACATAGTTGCGTAAATGTTGCATGTTTGACACAATGATCCACGTCGATGGCACATAGGACGGGGCTTGCCGCATAGCCGCCCCTCGGCTAAGCGCGCGGCGACCCCGCAGCCTGCCTGTTGCAGTGCAGCATTACCCATTTGCATCCGCGCCCGCGATCGTGCGCACCCAGCCGGGCGTTCAGCGCCCGCCATCGACCGAAAGCCCGTTCTACCATGTCCAATGCCACCTCTCTCCGCAATGTCGCGATTATCGCGCACGTTGACCACGGCAAAACCACGCTGGTTGACCAGCTTTTCCGCCAATCCGGCACGTTCCGCGAAAACCAGCGGATCGAAGAACGCGCAATGGATTCGGGCGATCTGGAAAAAGAGCGCGGCATCACCATCCTCGCCAAATGCACCAGCGTCGAATGGGAGCATGATGGCGAAACCACGCGCATCAACATCGTCGACACACCCGGCCACGCTGACTTCGGCGCGGAGGTGGAACGCATCCTCTCCATGGTCGATGGCGTCATCCTGCTGGTCGACAGTGCCGAAGGCGCGATGCCGCAGACCAAGTTCGTCACCGGCAAGGCGCTGGCGCTGGGCCTGAAACCCATCGTCGTCGTCAACAAGATCGACCGCGCCGATGGCCGCCCGCAGGAAGTGCTGGACGAAGTGTTCGATCTGTTCGCCAGCCTCGATGCGAATGACGAACAACTCGAATTCCCCTCGCTGTGGGCTTCGGGCCGCGATGGCTACGCCAGCGACGATGAAAGCGCGCGCGAAGGCACGCTTGATCCGCTGTTCAAGTTGATCGTCGATCACGTGCCGCCTCCGGGTCTCGACGTGGATGGCAAGTTCAGCTTTCTTGCGACGTTGCTGGATCGTGACAATTTCATGGGCCGCGTGCTGACCGGCCGCGTCCAGTCGGGCCGGATCAAGCTGAACGATCCGATCCACGCCATCGACATGAACGGCAAGGTCGTCGAAGTGGGCCGCGCGACCAAGCTGATGAGCTTTGACGGGCTGGAACGCGTGCCCGTGGAAAGCGCGCAGGCGGGCGACATCATCGCGCTGGCGGGGCTTGAAAAGGCTACTGTTGCGAACACGATCTGCGATCCGTCCGTGACCGAGCCGATTGCCGCGCAGCCGATTGATCCGCCCACGCTGGCGATGCGGTTTTCTGTGAATGACAGCCCGCTCGCCGGGCGCGAGGGCACCAAGGTGACCAGCCGCATGATCCGCGACCGCCTGCTGCGCGAGGCGGAAACCAACGTCGCCATCCGCGTGACCGAGGCCGAGGACAAGGACGCCTTTGAAGTGGCAGGGCGCGGCGAATTGCAGCTGGGCGTGTTGATTGAAACGATGCGCCGCGAAGGCTTTGAACTGGGCATCAGCCGTCCCAAGGTGCTGTTCCGCGAGGAAGACGGCAAGCGCATGGAGCCATACGAAACCGTCGTCATCGACGTGGACGAAGAGCATTCGGGCACCGTCGTCGAGAAGATGCAGAAGCGCAAAGCCGACCTCAGCGACATGCGCCCGTCGGGCGTGGGCAAGACCCGCATCACCTTCTCCGCCCCGTCGCGCGGGCTGATCGGGTATCACGGGGAATTCCTGTCCGACACGCGCGGCACCGGCATCATGAACCGTCTGTTCGAGAAATACGGGCCCTACAAAGGCACGATCGAAGGGCGCAACAATGGCGTGCTGATCTCCAACGGCGACGGCGAAAGCAACGCCTACGCGCTCAACATGCTCGAAGAACGCGGCGAAATGTTCGTCGGTCCGCAGATGAAGGTCTATGAAGGCATGGTCATCGGCGAAAATGCCAAGCCGGACGATCTGGAAGTCAACCCGATGAAAGCGAAACAGCTTTCCAACGTGCGTTCCTCGGGCAAGGATGACGCGATCCGCCTCACGCCGCCGCGCCGGATGAGCCTGGAGCAATCCATCGCCTATATCGACGATGATGAGATGGTCGAGGTGACGCCGCTCTCTATCCGATTGCGCAAGACGCTGCTTGACCCGCACGAGCGCAAGAAGGCGCGGCGCAAGGGTTGAACCCCACCAATCACTTACACGAAAAAGGGCGACACCTCACGGTGCCGCCCTTTTTCTTTCGACGGTTACCGGGCTATCAGAAGCGATAGCCGACAGTTGCACGGAACGAAGAAGTTGCGAAATCGGTGTCGCCGGGGCGCAGATTGGTCCCGCCCGAAGTCAGCAGAAACGGGTTGGTGGGCCCAGCAGTGCCCGGACCGACCGCCACGAACGACTTGTCGTCGTCATAACGCGAATACAGGTATTCCACGCCGATCGTGAGGCCACCGGCAACGATCACTTCCGCGCCGCCACCGATTTGGCCACCGAACACCATATCGTCGTTGTTGACGACATCGAACGAGTTGGCACCGTTGGTGGTCACGAAATCATGGTCGATGCGGGCATAGCTGACGCCGCCCGTAGCATAGATCAGGCCGCGGCCATCACCGGGCGAGATACCGAGGCGACCACGCGCGGAAATGGCGTAATCCAGTTCGCGAATGGTGGTGTAGCTGGCCGGAGTGGTGCTGAAACCGGAAGAGAATTCCGTCGCGTTCGAAGTGCTGCCTTCGATCAGGACGCCTGCAACTGCGACATTGCCGATACGCTTGTCATAACCGATGCGCACGGCGTAACCGATGTCGTCATCGTCGTTGGTGCAAGGCTGCGTGGCCAGTGGGCCCGTTGCGGCGCCGGTGCAGAAGCCGGGGCTAAAAGCGTTGGCGCGCGTGGTCGTCGTCACGACATCGCCAAACTGGCCGTCCTGATCCGTGTCGAAAGAAATGCCTTGGCCGTCATTGTCCCCAAACGTATCGAGGCTGACAGAGCCACCGACATAAAAGCCATCATAGGTGGCGGGGGCATCCTGAGCGGCGGCGGGGGCAGCGGCCATCATCGCGATAGTTGCAACAGAAGCAGTGAAAAGTGTCTTGGTCATTTTGGAATAAGTCCCGTGTTCTTCGATTTAGAACACTGAAAACACTGAAAAGTCGCGAGGTTCCCCACAAATAAAGATAATGCGTTGCTCATCGGCCACAGATACGCGTTTTTCCTACCACATCGCGTGGATTCAGGCTGCAAGCGCTGCCAAACGCGCCCGCACTTGTTGCCGACCCACTCCGATCACAGGGCCATGAAATTTGGCTGCCCGTTCGATGCGCTCACCCCGCCATCGACCGGCAGATTAACGCCCGTGATGAAGCTCGCATCCTCGCTGGCGAGAAACGCAGCGGCAGCAGCGATATCCTCCGGCTCACCGATGCGCTGGATCGCAACGCGCTTCATGAAGGCCTTTACCGCCGTGTCATTTTCCAGAATCCCCTCCACCATGTCGGAGCGCGTGACCGACGGGCAGATCGTGTTCACCCGGACGCCCATCATCCCGACTTGCAATGCCAGCCCGCGCGTCAGGTTAGTGACCGCACCCTTTGACGCATTGTAGATCGGCAAGGTCGAATCCCCGCCAATTCCGGAAACGCTAGAGATGTTGACGATCGAACCGCCGGTTTTCTTCAATTCGGGAATGGCAGCGCGGCACATGTAAAGGACGCCCTTCACATTGATGTCGATCACCCGGTCGATATCCTCGTCGCTCGCCTTGTGCAGCATTCCCGATGCCGCAACCCCGGCATTGTTTACCAGCGTATCGAGCCCGCCGAATTTTTCCACCGCCGCCGCCACAATCTCGCTTGCAAAGGATGCCTTGCTGACATCGCCTGCAAAAACCAGCGTGCGTGCGGGATCGAGCGTATCGGCCACTGAATTGCACTTTTCCTCGTTGCGGGCGTTTATGATGACATTCGCGCCCTCCGCCGCAAAACGGCGTGCAATCCCCTCCCCGATACCCGAAGATGAGCCGGTGACGATGACGGTCTTGCCTGCAAAGCGGGTCGATTGGGTCATGAAAAGTGTCCTTTTGGTGATTACCGTTGTCTAACACGGTGATCGGACATTTGTGCCCTTTTGGAAACCCCTCTGGCTAGTCGAACGGGCACCTGTTAATCGCGCCAACACCATGAACGCCGCCACCCTCACCACGCTCGCGCTGTATTTCATCGCGATGATCGCCATCGGCCTTTACGCCTGGCGCAAATCGACCGAGGATTCCGCCGGGTATCTGCTGGCCGGGCGCAATCTGTCGCCCGCGGTCGCGGCGCTTTCTGCCGGGGCATCGGATATGAGCGGCTGGCTGCTGCTGGGTTTGCCCGGCGCGCTGTATCTGACAGGGCTTTCCGCCGCGTGGATCGGCATCGGGTTGTTCGTGGGTGCGGCGGTAAACTGGATCGTGGTCGCCCCGCGCCTGCGCGAACAGACAGAACGCATCGGCAATGCGCTGACGATACCGCAATTCCTCGCCAACCGGTTTCCCGATCAGGCAATCAATCTGCGGGTCATCGCCGGGATCGTGATCGTGGTGTTCTTCACCGTTTACACCGCATCGGGGCTGGTCGCGGGGGGCAAGCTGTTCGAGACCGCCTTTGCCGGGGTGCTGCCCGATACGGGTTTGAGCGATTACATGCTCGGCATCCTGATTACCGCCGGGATTGTGCTCGCCTACACCATGGTCGGCGGGTTTCTGGCCGTCAGCCTCACCGATTTCGTGCAAGGGTTGATCATGATGCTGGCGCTGATCGTGATGCCGATGGTGGTCATGTTCGGCCCCGGCGGAGAGGCCGGACGCTCCGTTGCAGAGGTGCCGGTCGAAGGTTTCCTCAGCCTGACGCAAGGCGTGACGATGATCGGCTGGATCAGCGCAGTGACATGGGGGCTGGGGTATTTCGGGCAGCCGCACATCATCGTGCGGTTCATGGCAATCGACACGGTCGCCAACGTGCCCAAGGCGCGCAATATCGGGCTGGGCTGGATGGCGGTCTCGCTGATTGGTGCGGTCGGCATCGGGCTGACCGGCCGCGCCTATGCCAACCGCAACGGCATGGTGGTGGACGATCCCGAAACGATTTTCATCATCCTTGCCGATCTGTTGTTCCACCCCGCCGTTACCGGGTTCCTGTTCGCCGCCCTGCTGGCTGCGATAATGAGCACGATATCCTCGCAATTGCTGGTCAGCTCCAGCTCCCTCACCGAGGATTTCTACCGTCTGTTCCTGCGCAAGCGGGCAAGCGAGCGCGAGGCGGTGAATGTCGGGCGCGTTTGCGTGGCGCTGGTCGCGATTGCCGCCATGGTGATTGCGAGCGATCCGGGCAGTCAGGTGCTGGGCCTGGTCGCGAATGCATGGGCCGGGTTTGGCGCGGCGTTCGGGCCGCTGATCGTGCTGGCGCTGACATGGGACCGGATGACGGGCGCGGGCGCTGTCGCAGGGCTGGTGACGGGCGCGATCGTGGTCGCGCTGTGGATCGCGCTGGGCTGGAATGCGAGCTTTATGGGCGGAGAGGGATTGTACGAGATCGTCCCCGGATTTGTCGCGGCGTGGATCGCGATTGTGGTGGTCAGCCGGATGACGCAGCCGCGCGTTTCTGTGGTCCCGGCAGAGTAGTTTTCCTACTTCGCGGGGTTGCGATAGGGGGTGCGTATGCCCCTTCCACTTCCCTCCAAATTTGCGCGATCCATCGATTGTTGGGGGGAGTCACGTTTTTGGCCCCTGAACAGTGTGTCAGGTGTGTCAGGCTTCGCACCCGTTTCGCCCCCTTCCCTACTGCCGCCCGAACGCGCACACTGGCGCGCAGAATCGCATTGGAAAGGAGGATGCAGGATATGGCACAAGGCAACGAACCGCGCGTCACCGGGCTTGGCGGGATATTCTACGTAGTGAAGGATCCCGAGGCGACACGTGCATGGTATCGCGAGACATTGGGTATCGATGGGCCGTACGGACCGCAAATGGCGTGGGCGGACGAGCCGATGGGCAATCCCTACTCGCTAATCAGCCATTTCGCGACCGACGAATACGTGCTGCCCGGCAAAGGCGGGTTCATGATCAATCTGCGGGTGAATAACCTCGATGGGTTCATCGCCCGGCTGGAAGGCATCGGCGTCGAAATTCTCGGTACCGCAGACGAAGGGTATGGTAAATTTGCCTGGCTGCTTGATCCCGATGATGTGAAGATAGAGTTGTGGGAGCAAGTGGCCGAAGAGCTACCTTAATTCAGTAATATCAGAAGCTTATGATAGCCAAAGCCGGAGTAAAAATGCCCGTTAACCCTTCGCTAATTCTAAACACTTAGGATGCAATCAAGGTTTGGTTAACGCTAACCCTTACCCCGTTGTTAACCTGAATGAGGCATTTGGCTGTCGGTATGAAACGCCCAGGATCCTCTGTTCGTGCAGGCTCGGTCATTCTGGCTGCTGCGTTTGCAACAATGCTGGCCGGTTGTAGCGGGATCATCCCTGCGGGAGACGCGCCTGCATCCTATGACACAGGCGACAGGCGCGTGCAGGTCGGGACGGGACGCGATTATCCGCCAGCCTATCGCCCGCCTTCGGGTGCAACCACGACGCGCCAGCCGGTGCGAATGGCGTCCGCTCCAATCAGCCGCGCGCCCAGTTCGCGCGATCTGTCGTGTCTGGCAGACCTCGACGCCACCGGCGCGCGCTTTGATCCGATCCCCGATATCTATGCCGCGCCCGGCTGCAACAAACTGGGCACGGTGCAATTGTCCGCGTTGACCGGCGATGGCTCGCAGTTCGGGATCAGCAACCTTGGCCCGGTCCAGTGCAAGACTGCCAGAACATTCAGCGGATGGGCACGATTTGGAGTGGACCGCGCCGCGCGTGAAATCCTCAAAAGCCCGCTCGCCCGGATAGAAACGATGGGCAGCTATTCATGCCGTAACGTCGCGGGATCGGACAGACGCTCTGCTCACGCCACTGGAAACGCGATCGACGTATCGGGCTTTGTGCTTGAAGACGGTCGCCGCATCAGTCTGAAGGATGACTGGAACGCCGGCACTGCAGCCGAGCGCGAATTCCTGCGTGTTGTCCAGAAAAGCGCGTGCAAGCGGTTCGGCACGGTGCTCGGCCCGCAATACAATGCCGCGCACGAAGACCACTTTCATCTCGAAGGCAGCGAAACCAGTTTTTGCCGCTGAACCGCCGCTGGGTCATCCACCTTCACGGTGCCATAACATGAAAGCCCCGCATTCCCGGCACTGCTGAGACAGGCGGAGAAGCGGGGCCACGGGTAATCGGTAAATGGGGCGCGATCAGGCCTGCATCCGGGGTTCCAGCTTGGCTTCCAACTTAAGCCTGACAGCCTCAGCCGCGTGCCGCGCGCCCAGCTTCGTCATCATGTTGGCACGGTGAATTTCGACCGTGCGCGGGCTGATCTCCAGCTCGCGCGCGATCACCTTGTTGCTGCTGCCTTCGGAAAGCCATTCCAGCACTTCACGTTCGCGGGTGGAAAGACTGGCAATCCGGTCGCGTGCCTCGATCATGCGGCGGCGCGCTTCGCCAAATTCCTCGGCTTCCTTTTCGATCCGTTCCAGACACCGGGCAAACCGGTCAGGATCGAGCGGCAGCGACAGGTAATCGAGCGCGCCCGCCTTGATAGCGTCGACAATGCGGCCCGGCCTTGGCTGCGTTTCGAACGCGATCAGCGGCAGCCAGATACCCAGTCGGCTCAGCCGATCGAGGATCATGGATACCCCGCCTTCCAGCGCAGCGTCGCGAGCAATGATTATGCCCTCTCGCGGCGGATGGACGGCCAGTTCGGAAAGATCGCCATAGACCTCTGAATGGTGGCCCAGCGCAAATCCGATCTGCGCGAGTTCGGCGCGGTGACGGCTTTCGGAGTCGATAAAATGAAGTGTCGCTTTTCTGGTCATGCCAGCGTGTTGCGCCATTGACTCCGTATTATCACGCGAGACCGCTTCCAATACGGAGCAATGTCTTGTTAGGGATATCAATAACCCTTATTAAACCGCAGGTTACATACCTCCATAATGAACCCGAAAACCAGTAATAGCGCGTATTGCCCAATGACTAGCGCGGTGTTTTGCTCATTCCCCCGTCAAATCGGGCTTCTTAAAATGGTAATCGGGCAAGGCATTGAATGCAGATCGCAATGCATCCCCCCAACTTGATGAAATGGCACTGAAATAGGGATCGTCCTGCGTAATCCTGTGGGAATGAGTGGCCGCGAAATCATCTTTACCAATTACCATCAGATCCAGCGGCAGTCCGACTGAAAGGTTGGCTTTCAGCGTGGAATCGAACGATACCATCACCAACTTTGCCGCGTCCTCGAAACTCATCGAGCGATCGTAGCCGCGGATCAGGATCGGACGGCCATATTTGGTTTCTCCGATCTGGAAGAACGGCGTGTCCCAGCTGGCTTCGATAAAATTGCCCTCGGGATAGATCATGAACAGGCGCGGCTCCATTCCTGCAATCTGACCCGCCAGAATTATGGAAGCGGTAAAGCGACCCGATCCGTTCTCATTGTTGGCCGATTGCCGAACCTGAACGGTCGAACGCAGCAGCCGTCCCACCTCGGTTGCGACGCTGAACATCGTCGGGCCCTTGAGCAGTGTGTTGCTGCGTTCGTCCGGTTCTTTGGTGCGTTCGTCCAACATACTGACAACCGCCTGCGTGGTCGCCAGATTGCCCGCGGTCATGATTGCGATCATGCGCTCTCCGGGCACTTGCCACGAGAACATCTTGCGAAACACCGAGATGTTATCGACGCCCGAATTGGTACGCGTGTCGCTCATAAGCACAACGCCCTTTTCGAGTATCATGCCGACGCAATAGGTCATGTAATTAGTCTCCGAATTGATGCCCACGCCGCTAACACGATTTGGAGGGCGCTCTGAAATCTTTATTCTGGATGTTCATCCCGTCCATGACCGGCCACAGAAATTCTCGCCACGGGTCTCAGGATCGAGGGTTTCGCAGCCCGGATCGGCTGCGATGAAACTATTGCATATCCTGATCCTGCCGTTGCTGTTCCACCGCTACATCGACGGTCAGCAATTGTTCTGCCTGCCCAAAGCTGATCCCGGTCACGGGCGCGGCGTCGCGGTAATCGCGGCCCGTGGCCACGCGCACATAGCGCGGATCGGGGCATATCCCGTTGGATATATCGAAGCCGATCCAACCCAGCCCGTCAATATGCGCCTCAGCCCAGGCATGGGTCGCTTCCTGATCGATCCGGTCGTTCATCATCAGATATCCGCTGACATATCGTGCTGGAATGCCCGCAGACCGGCACGCACCGATGAAGATGTGCGCATGGTCCTGACACACGCCCGTCCCCTTGGCGACGGCTTCCTCCGCGGTGGTCTTTACCCCGGTCGTGCCCGTTTCATACGCCACCGCCTCTCCGATCTGCGATGACAGGGTGTGCAGAAAATCCAGCTTTGCGTCTTCCTTTATGGCCGGGACGTCGCGCAGAAGGGCCCGCATTTTCGGCCCCGGCTTTGTCAACTTTGTCTGGCCAAGAAAGCTCCACAGCGGCAGATCACCCGAATGCAGGCCGATGACGCCCGCATTATCCTCGGTCTCGACGGTGCCGTGGCACGTCACCACCACCTCGCTCGCGCCCGGCTCCACCCCTACCAGCGTGACGGTGTTGAAGTTCTGATCGTCGTACCGAAGTTCGGCATAAGCATTTTCGTAGGTCATGGCCCAGTCAATAATGCGTTGCCCCTGCGTTTCCTTGGGCGTTAGCCGCAGCCGTTGAAGCGCGTGGATCACGGGCTCGGAAAAGGCATATCGCGTGGTGTGGCGGATGGAGAGGCGCATGGTCGGATGTCCTAGGCGAGAAAGCGGTAATCTTCGGCGATGGCATTGGCAATCGCAGCGTTGCGAGCACGAAAATCAACGAGGAATTCGTGCAGGCCGTTGTCGAAAATCTGCTCCACGTTCAGTTCGCTGACGAGCATGTCAGCCTCGCGCATCAGGGCATTGCTGGTCCCCTCTACGCCATGGATTCGGGCGAGTGCGGCCAATTGGTCACGCAGCGCGGACCGGCAGAACGCCAGGCTGCGGGGGAACCGGTCATCCAGCACGAGAAATTCCACGATGCCGCGCGCGTCGATCTGTCCGGCGTTGATCCAGGTGTAGGCGCGTGCACCTGCAACCGATCGCAGCACCTGATCCCACTGCACCGTATCGAGGCTGGAGCCGACATAGGAAAGCGAGGGGAGCAGCAGAAAATACTTCATGTCCAGAATGCGCGCCGTGCTTTCCGCGCGTTCACTGAAGGTGCCGGCGCGCGCGAAGTGATAGCCTTCATTGCGCAGCATCGACCCGTCCAGCGCGCCGTGCACCCGGGTACCGGCGCGGCGGATCGTGGAAACAGCTTCGCCCACGGCACCCTGATTGACGGCGCGCGACAGCATCGGATCGAGTTTCAAATAGCTTTCATTGACCGCCGTCCACACCTCATCGGAGATATTGGTGCGCGCGACCCGCGCATTGCTGCGCACCGCGCTGAACATTTCGCGGATGCTGTAAGGGTTGGTCTTGTCGCTCAACACGAAATTCCAGACCGTTGGCCCTTCGTAATTGTCGTGCGTCGCCTCATAAAGTTTGCGCTGGCCCAGCGTGGCGATAACCGACCGCCATTCATCCTCCGCCGTGGCCAGATCACGGGTAATGGCCATCCGCAAGGCCGCCTCAAGCAGGCGCGCAGTGTTCTCGGCCCGCTCAAGATAGCGGAACATCCAGAACAGTCCGTTGGCGGTGCGTCCGAGCATTCTTTCCCTGCTGATCCTGTTTATTCCCTGTTCCCGATTTGCGTCCGGTGTCTTGATCAATTGGTGGATTGCGCGCTGTTCTGAAAGACTAATCCTTCAGCACCCATGTATCCTTGGTCCCGCCGCCCTGACTGGAATTGACCACCAGAGAGCCTTTCTTGAGCGCCACGCGCGTCAGCCCGCCCGGCGTAATGTCCACTCCGCCCGGTGACACGAGCACATAGGGCCGCAGGTCGACATGGCGCGGGGCCAGACCCTTCTTGGTGTAAATCGGGCAGGTGGACAGCGAAAGCGTGGGCTGTGCGATGTAATTCTGCGGGTTCGCCTCCAGCTTCTCGCGGAAGTCGCGCAGCTCCTTCCTGTTCGCTGCCGGGCCGATCAGCATCCCGTAACCGCCGGATCCGTGAACTTCCTTCACCACCAGTTCGTGCAGATTGTCGAGCACATAGGCGAGGCTGTCCGCATCGGCGCAGCGCCAGGTCTGGACATTGGGCAGCAGCGGTTTTTCGCCCGTATAGAATTCGACGATTTCGGGCATGAAGCTGTAAATCGCCTTGTCATCGCAGATGCCGGTGCCCGGCGCATTGGCGATGGTAATGCCGCCTGCGCGATAGACATCCATGATCCCCGGTACGCCCAGCACGCTGTCGGGATTGAAGGTCATCGGATCGAGATATTCGTCATCGACGCGACGATACAGCACGTCAATCGGGGTGTAGCCACTGGTGCAGCGCATCTGCACCCGGCCGTTAACCACGCGCAGATCGCTGCCCTCGACCAGTTCCGCGCCCATCTGATCAGCGATAAAAGCGTGTTCGTAATAGGCGGAATTGTAGATGCCCGGTGTCAGCACCGCGACGGTTGGCTTGGCCGCACCCGAAGTCTCGAACGCGGGCGGCGCGCACGCGGCAAGGCTGCGGGCAAGGCGGCGGGGATAATCCGAAACCTGTTCCACCGGCACCCGGCTGAACAGATCGGGGAACATCGCCATCATGGTCTCGCGATTTTCCAGCATGTACGAGACGCCCGATGGGGTGCGCGCATTGTCTTCCAGCACGAACCATTCATCCGGACCGGTTCGCACCAGATCAATGCCGACGATGTGGGTGTAGATGCCGCCAGGTGGGGTAAAACCGACCATGTGCTGCAACCACGCCTCGTTCTGGTGGAACAACCGTTCGGGCACGCGGCCGGCGCGGATAATCTCCTGCCGGTGGTACATGTCGTAGAGGAAGGAATTGAGCGCCCGCACACGCTGTTCGATGCCGCGGGTCAGGCGGCGCCATTCGTTCGCGGTGATGATACGCGGCACCATGTCGAACGGGATCAGGCGTTCTTCAGCCTCATCCTCTCCGTATACGTTGAAGGTGATGCCGGTGCGGCGAAAACTGTCGTCCGCCTCTTTATCCTTGCGCCTTAACCAACCGGCGTCCTGTTCGCCCAGCCAGCCGCAATAATCTTCATAGCCGGGTCGAATATTGCCAGCGCCATCGAACATCTCATCAAAATTGGGCGAATTGCTCTGTGCCTGTGTGGCAAAAGATCCCGTCTGGCTTTGTTGCATGTGAGCAAGGTGTAACAACATCTTGTCGGAATGAAAGGCTTCTATCGGGCAAATTTCAGCCGCTAAAGTGGGCGGTCAAGTTCGGATAAAACCATGCGAATTGCTTCGGGTGCGTAGATGAAACCCAGATGCGTACAACGAAGGGCGATGGCGCGGTCACGTTCGCCGGGCCTTCCGGCGGCGCTGCGAGCGCCGATCACCCCGTCGTTGGGGCTCCACATGGCCACCGTATCCACCGGCGGTTTGATCGCGATATCGGATTCGACCGGCGGCGTATCGACGCTGTGGCCGGTGATGAACTGATAGGCGCGCCACGCATTGTTGGCCCGCGGACTGCCCGAAAACGGCGATCCCATCGTGATGACGCGCGCAACAGCCTGGGAATGGCGCTTTGCCAGTTCCCGCGCGAACAGCCCGCCAAGGCTCCAGCCGACCAACACCACCTGTTCGCCGGCGCGCTCATGCAGGTCCAGCAGACGCGCTTCGACCGCTTCGAACCGTTCCGGCGTCGGCCCCCAGTTGCGGCCATGCCCCCAGCGTTTCGCAGTGTGACCGGCGCGCTCTATCTCGCGGGCGAAGTATCCCAGCTTGCGCGGGTGGGCAGCAAAGCCGGGCAGGATCATGACGGTGCGCGGATTGGCCGCAACGTTAATGTCGGTGCGGCGAAAGACGCGGCGAGCAGGTTCTGCAAAATAATCGAGTTCGCCCAGCAGACGGTGCGCCTGCGGCTTGCCCCACTCCTCATCGGCACGATCTTCGCGCGCCAGCGCAAAACGGCGCGCCACTTCGGACCCGTTCCAGCCTGGCACTGCCAGACCGGAAAAGCCGTTCGATTTCATTTCTGCAAGAGAGAACCGCGGTGCCATCGAATTGTCATACTCCACCCACGTGAATGAGCGGTGAAGTGTGCGGTTCCCCGTTTTCGGAGTGCGGGGGGTCGAACCCCAACGTATCAGCCCTTGACGGTTTCCTTGCCATCGCACTTGCCAATGCGTTCCTGCACGAACTGCATTTTCATCTCCATCGCGCCGAGTTCGGGCAGATTGCCGTTCATCGTCATCTTCATGTCCGATTTGGTCGGCGAGACGGTGCCGGCCATGGCGACCTCCATCTTGCCCGACGCCGGATCATCGCACGACATCGTCATGTCCAGATCATTGCCATTGATGACGAACGTGTTGATCTTGCAGCCTTCGCGCCCTTCGGTCATCGCGTTTTCAAAACCGCGCTCCGCCTCTTCAGGGGTAAGGCACAGCTCGAACGTGTTGCTCATCGAACTGCCGATCATCTCCTTCACCTCGGGCGGCGCGCCGGGAATGTTGGCGTCGAGGAAAGTCATGGTCGCCTTGTATTTGCCCGGCTGCGGTTTCAGGTCCCCACCCGCCGCATCGACCGCGGCCTGCGCCTCCGCCCCGGTAATCTCTCCATCGCCATCGGCATCGGCATCGGTCGCTCCGCCGCAGCTTGCCAGCGCCAGCGCGGCCAGACCCAGCATCGCAACCTTTGTACTCATTCCAAGTTTCATCATCATCCCTCCCGAAGACAAGGCCCAAGGCTAATGCCGGACTTGGCCGATAACAACCGGTAATCGACGCGCAGGCAGCTGCCGGTGGAAAGCCTGCAATTGAAGGGGCGACAAACAGCAATCGCGACACCATATTCGCGCGCATGGCAGAACTCATTATCAGACGCGGACTGGACGAACCCGAAACCGGTGAGGATTTTGTCCCGCACCGCCCTGCCCGCCCCGAAAAATCCATGCCCGGCAAACGGTTCGAACTTGTATCGGACTATGAACCCGCGGGCGACCAGCCCACCGCCATTGCGGAACTGGTCGCGGGTATGCGCGAGGACGAGAAAACGCAGACGCTACTGGGCGTAACCGGATCGGGCAAGACCTTCACCATGGCCAAGGTGATCGAGCAATTGCAGCGCCCTGCCCTGATCCTTGCCCCCAACAAGATTCTTGCCGCGCAATTGTACGGCGAATTCAAAAGCTTCTTTCCGAACAATGCGGTCGAGTATTTCGTCAGTTATTACGATTATTACCAGCCCGAAGCCTATGTGCCGCGCTCCGACACCTATATCGAGAAAGAGTCGAGCGTGAACGAGGCGATCGACCGGATGCGCCATTCCGCCACGCGTGCATTGCTGGAACGCGACGACGTGATCATCGTCGCCTCGGTTTCATGCCTTTATGGTATCGGTTCGGTCGAGACCTATTCGGCCATGATCTTTGACATCAAGGCAGGCGAAACTGTCGACCAGCGCGAGTTGATCCGCAAACTTGTCGCGCTGCAATACAAGCGCAACGATATGGGCTTTACCCGCGGCTGTTTCCGGGTGCGCGGGGACAGTTTGGAAATCTTCCCCAGCCATTACGAAGACATGGCATGGCGCGTCAGTTTCTTTGGCGACGAGATCGAGGGGATCGTCGAATTCGATCCACTGACGGGCAAGAGCGGCGCGGCGCTGGAAAAGGTGCGCGTCTATGCCAATTCGCACTACGTCACCCCCGGCCCGACGATGAAACAGGCGGCCGAGGCGATCAAGTTCGAGCTGACCGAGCGGCTCAAGGAGCTGGAGGAAGAGGGCAAGCTGCTGGAGCATCAGCGGCTGGAACAGCGCACCCATTTCGATCTTGAGATGATCGCGGCGACTGGCAGCTGCAACGGGATCGAGAATTACTCGCGCTTCCTCACCGGGCGTCTGCCGGGCGAACCGCCGCCCACCCTGTTCGAATACTTGCCCGAAAACGCCCTGCTGTTCGTCGATGAAAGCCACCAGACCGTGCCGCAGATCGGCGCGATGGCGCGCGGGGACCATCGGCGCAAGATCACGCTGGCCGAATACGGTTTTCGCCTGCCATCGTGCATCGATAATCGCCCGCTGCGCTTCAATGAATGGGACGCGATGCGCCCGCAGACCGTGTGTGTTTCGGCCACCCCCGGTTCGTGGGAACTGGAGCAGACCGGCGGCGTGTTTGCCGAACAGGTGATCCGCCCCACCGGTCTCATCGACCCTCCGGTGGAAATCCGACCGGTTGAAGATCAGGTGCAGGATTGCATCCAGGAATGCCTCGCCACCGCAAAGCAGGGATACCGCACGCTCGTTACCACGCTGACCAAGAGGATGGCCGAAGACCTCACCGAATTCATGCACGAGGCGGGCGTGCGCGTCCGTTATATGCACTCGGACGTGGAGACGCTTGAACGCATCGAGCTGATCCGCGATTTGCGCATGGGCGTGTACGATGTGTTGATCGGCATCAACCTGCTGCGCGAGGGGCTGGACATACCCGAATGCGGGCTGGTGGCGATCCTGGACGCGGACAAGGAAGGCTTCCTGCGCTCCGAAACGTCACTGGTGCAGACCATTGGACGCGCAGCGCGCAATGTCGATGGCCGCGTGATCCTCTACGCCGACCGAATTACCGGCAGCATGGAGCGCGCGATGGCCGAGACCGACCGTCGCCGCGCCCGGCAGGAGGCCTACAACGAAGAACACGGCATCACGCCGACCACGATCAAGCGCAACATTCACGATATCGTCGCCCATTCCGCCGCACAGGACGGGGTTACGGTTCCGATTGAGGACGGGGTCAACAACCTCGTCGGCCACAATCTGCGCGGCTACATCGAAGACCTCGAAAAGCGGATGCGCAACGCCGCCGCGAATCTCGAATTCGAGGAAGCAGGCCGGCTGCGCGACGAAATCCGCCGACTGGAAGCGGACGAACTGGGCATCCCGGACGGGCAGAAACGCGCGCCGATTGTCGGACGGTCGAACGAAGGCAAACCGGGGACGCGCAAGACGCGCTATGGCAAGATGCGGGCAAAACGGATGGGTGGGAAGCCTTGATACGCCGCTTGATACAATTTGCCCGTGGTGCCAATCAGCGGGAATGAACACCCGTATCCTGCGCGCTCTTGGCGCTGCCGCCCTGTGTGTCACTTCCATTCCCGCGTTCGCGGACGAGCACGAGACCAAAGCGGAGGCGGAGGCGAAAATCGCCGCCATTACTCCGCAGGTCCGCACCCGCGAACTCAGCGGCACGTTCGGCGGTGTCCGCGTGCCCTATACCGCCACGATCAGCGAGACGGTGCTGGAAAGCGACGACGGCAAGCAGGAAGCGGTGATCGTCACCACATCCTACGTCAGATCGCCGCGCGATACCTCGCGCCCGGTGTTCTTCATTTACAATGGCGGGCCGGGGTCCGGTTCAGTGTGGTTGCAGATGGGCGCGTGGGGGCCAAAGCGGGTTGCCATCCCCTCTGACGCGCGCGACGATGGCGCGCCGCCCTATCCGCTGGTGGACAACCCCGACAGCCTGCTCGATGTGGCGGACCTTGTGTTCATCGACCCGCCGGGCACGGGATTCAGCTATTTGACCAAGGGCACCGATCCCAAGAAATACTATGGCCTGCGGCAGGACGCACGCGCCGTGGCCGAGGTTATCCGCCGCTGGATCAATGACAATGGCCGCTGGAACAGTCCCAAATATCTCGGCGGTGAAAGCTATGGCACAAGCCGCACCGCGATGGTCGTGGATGAACTGGAAGGCGGCACATACAACGATGTGGGCCTGAACGGGTTGATCCTCATCTCCACCATCCTCGATTTCGCTGCGCGTGAACCGACGCCGGGCAACGAAATGGCATATATCGTCACCCTGCCCAACATGGCAGCAGCCGCGTATTATCACGGCAAGGTCGAAGGCTCTTCGGTGGAGGCGATCGCGCGGGAGGCGCGCGCATTCGCTATCGGTCCGTTCGCAACCGCGCTGCTGAAAGGGCAGGATCTGCCCGCTGACGAACGCGCCGCGGTGCGCGCGCGGCTGGCGCAATTGACGGGATTGTCCGAAGCCTATCTCGATCAGGCGAACCTGCGCGTCACCAGCGAGCGCTTCTATAAGGAATTGCTGCGGGACCGGGGTCTGACAATCGGGCGGCTGGATGCGCGCTATACCGGCAGCGATTATGACAATGCGGGCGAAACGCCCGACAGCGACCCCAGTTTCTACGGCATTGACGCAGGCTACACCGCCGCGATCAACGAATGGGCGCGCGAGGGGCTGGGGTTTCAGACCGACCGCGCCTACAATTCCATCGGGCGCGATCCGGGGCGCAAGTGGGACTGGAGCCTGCCGGATCAGGGCCGCAACGCCTATCTCAACGTCGCCCCCTTCATCGGGCAGGCGATGCGGCAGAACTCGCAGCTTCGCGTGTTCAATGCGCAAGGCTGGTATGATTTCGCGACGCCGTTTTTCGGGGCGGAGTTCTCACTCAACCGCATGGGCATTCCGCAGGACCGGATGACGTATAAATATTACGATGCAGGCCACATGATGTACGTCCGTGATGAGGACCGCGCCAAGTTGAGCGCCGATCTGCGCGAATTCATCCGCGCGCGATGAGAGCCACTCTTGCAATCATCGCCGCCTGCTCAATCGTGTGCGCGTGCAAACCACCGCCGACCGATGCCGGGCTGGACCGCGACTTGCCGCAGGATGTGCCCACCTATGCCAGCGAACCGCTGCCTTCGCCCGATGTCGAGGGCGCGGTGTGGGCGCCCAGCCCAAAAGTCGCGGATCGCATTATCTATGGCGTTCCGGGCGAACCGGCGATCATGGCGATGTCATGCCGCGATGGCAGAGGCCTGCCGCGCGTCCGCATCACCCGGATGAGCCCTGCTGACGAGGGCGCGGGCGCGTTGCTGGCGCTGGTTGGCAATGGCCATATCGGACGGATGCCGGTCGATGCGGTGGAGGTTTCAGGCAAGTTCATCTGGCAGGGTGAGGTGCTGGCCGCCGACAGCGCGCTTGAGCCTTTGGCCGGACCGCGTCAGTTGACCGCGACGATACCGGGGGCGGGTCTCGTCACCCTCAACGCCAGCGACTTGCCGATGACCCTGCTTGAAGATTGCCGCGGACGTTAGCGCGGTCTGTTCGCGCGCTCTGTCAGCATGTCTGCGTTCAAAACCTGCGGCAATTGTTCAGCTTCCGCGCCCGGTTCATACCACAGATACAGCGGCACTCCGGCAACGCCCTGCTCCGTCAGAAAAGCGGTGATCGCTTCATCGCGCGCCGTCCAGTCGCCCACCATCGTGATAACGCCCGCTTCGGTGAAGGCGGCGGCGGTCGCTTCCCGCTCCAAGGCGATGCTTTCGTTCACCTTGCAGGTGACGCACCAGTCGGCGGTGAACCACACGAATACCGGCTTTCCTGACGCACGCGCCTTCGCCAGCGCCTCGGCAGAAAACTTCTGAGGTGACAGCAGCGATCTCGCCAAATCGCCGGAAGGTGCGGCAAAGCTGGATGGCAAGGCGACCGCGCCAAACAGTACGAACGGCGCTGCGACCAGCCCAAGAGCGGGCCACGCCATCTTGCCCGCGCGCTGCAAGCGGCCCACGATCCACAGCGCCAGCACCACGCCAAATACCATCAGCAGCGCGAACATCGCAAAACCGCGTCCGCCCAGTTGCGCGGTCAGCCAGACGAGCGCAATCGCGGTCAGCCCCATCGGGATCGCCAGAATATGGCGGAACGTCTCCATCCACGCGCCCGGCTTTGGCAGGCGGCGGCGCAGCGCGGGGACAAAGCCGAGCAACAGGAACGGCAGCGCAAGCCCCAGCCCCAGCATCGCGAACAGCAACAGCGCCAGCGGCGTCGGCAACAGCAGCGCCGCGCCCAGCGCTGCCGCCATGAAGGGGCCGGTGCAAGGGGTAGCGACGAAGGCCGCCAGTAATCCGGTGGCAAACGCCCCCGCCGGTTTGCCTCCCTGCGTGACGCTGATCGACGGCAGCTCAAAAACCCCTGCGAAATTGGCGGTGATTGCGGCGGCCAGCACCAGCAGCACGATCACCACGCCCGGTTCCTGCAACTGGAACGCCCAGCCCACCTGCTCCCCCGCAGCGCGAAGAGCCAGCATCAATGCGCCAAGCCCGACGCAGGCCAGCACCACGCCCGCAGTATAGGCAATGCCCTCGGCGCGCGCCTTCCCCTTGCTCTCGCCCGCGCGCGCCAGCGACAGCGCCTTCAGGCTCAGGATCGGGAACACGCACGGCATGATGTTGAGGATCAGCCCACCCGCCAGCGCGCCCAATATCAACGTCCACAGCGGCGGTGTTTGAGGCGCTGTGGACCCGGCAAGCAATGCGCCGCCAGTTGGCACATTGCCGGGGATCGCGCCAAATTCCACGCCCGCACCCGCATCCCCGCCAAACGACAGAATTCCGCCGACCGCGCTGGGTTTTTCGCCGCGATAATCCGCCAACGGGATCTCCACGATCAGCATGTCGCCATCACGGCGGAAGGTTTGGGTGGCCGGGTAATTCACCAGATTTTCGTTGGCGATGAACACGTGCGGAGACGCGAGCTCTACGGATGCAGGCAGCGGGATCGCAAGTCGCAGCGTGGTACCGGTCACCTCAAACATTGTCGCCGCACTCAAAGGCGGGGCTACTTGCGCGCGCCACTTGGCAAAATCGCCCAGCCCCACGCTTGCGGTCAAAATCGCATCCTGCGGAACGCACACCCGGTCTGTGCAGGCGAGGAAATCGACATAGCCGGAAAGGCCCGGAACGCCCGTAATCACCGCATCTTCGGGCACGCGCACCGGCACAAGCACAGTGTATTCGCCCTCGTAGACGTGGTTCATCAGATCACCGATGAGCAGGCGCTTTGGCACCGGATACAGCGCATCTCCCATCACCCAGCCGGGCGGCAGATCGAGCATCAGCCGCATCCCTTGCCCCGCATCGCCCGGATTGGACCAATATCCGTGCCATTCGGGTGCGGAAGGCTTGAAATGGAGCGCCAGCATCCATTCCTCGCCCGCGCGCGGAAGACCATCGGCCATCAACTCAACCGAGATGTTGGCATCGCCAAACAACGCCTCCCTCGGAGCTTCGCCGCCCGGAGCCTGCGCAGCCGCGCTCAACGTCAGCAGCGCGCTTGCAATCATTGCAAGCACCCATGCGGCAAATAGCCCGGTTATGCGGTGGAACATCCTTGCCTCGATCACGTCACTGCCCTTAGGACTGGCACATGGTATTCGCAAATTCTGCGAACAAGATTACATGAGCGCTATGACCGACAGCCCCACGAACGAAACCCGCGACCTGCTGATCCTTGGCGGAGGGCTGGTGGGCATGACGCTGGCGCTGGCCGCCGCGAAAAAAGGCATGTCGAGCCATGTGATCGATCGCGCCGATCCCGCCGAGCTGACGGCGGAGGGGTTCGATGACCGCGCCACCGCGATCTCCACCGCCAGCTGGCACCTTTTCACGAACATCGGCATTGCCGAGGGGCTGGAGCAATTCGCCTGCGACATCGCCAGCATCGCCGTCACCGATCAGAACAAGCCCGGTCGGCTCGATTTCCAGCCCGAACCGCACGAAGGCACGCTGGGCCGGATGTTCCCCAATCGCCGCCTGCGCCTCGCTCTGTTTGAAGCTGCCGCGGCAGAGCCTCTGATCAACTGGGTGTCCAAAGCCGAGGTGAAGGAGCGCCAGCGCAGCGAATATGGCGTCGCGGCCGTGCTGGCCGACGGGCAAAAACTGAAAGGCCGACTGATGGTCGCGGCAGAGGGGCGCGGGTCGCCCACCCGCGATGACGCCGGGATCACGATTGCCAAGTGGGATTACCACCACAGCGCGATCATCGCCGGACTGACGCACGAAAAACCGCACAACAACGTGGCGTGGGAAATCTTCTATCCCGCAGGCCCGTTCGCGCTGCTGCCATTGAACGACGATGCCGATGGCACGCACCGTTCATCACTGGTGTGGACCGTATCCGAGGCCGATGGCCGGGCCGTGATGAAGCTGGGCGACAGGGCGTTTCTGGCCGAGATCGAGAAGCGCATGGGCGGTGTGCTGGGCCGGGTACAGAGCGTCGGCACGCGATCAAGCTGGCCATTGGGCTTTCACCACACCGCCAAGATCACCGATCAACGGCTCGCGCTGATCGGGGATGCCGCGCATGGCATTCACCCGATTGCTGGGCAGGGTCTGAACCTGGGGCTTCGCGATGCCGCCGCGCTGGTCGAAGTGCTGGCCGATGGTGCGCGGCTCGGCCTTGATCCGGGTGATGCGCAATTGCTCAGACGCTATGAGAACTGGCGCGGACTGGACAGTTTCATGGTCGCGCTGGCGACCGATGGGTTGACGCGCCTGTTTGGGGTGCCGGGTAAGGCGGCATCGGCGGTGCGGCGACTGGGGATGTCGGCGGTGCAACGCACGCCCATGCTCAAAGGGTTCTTCATGGACGAGGCGCGCGGCGTATCGGGCAACCTGCCCGAATTGCTGAAGGGTTAAGCGCTAGTTTGCCTCTACCGGGCTGACCTGATCCACGCGGTTGCCCGACCCATCGCGAAGCCCGCGCTGATCGAGCACGGCGGCAGCCTCGATGTTTTCGAGCGCATCCATTACCGCGGCAAACCGTTCCGCATCGGCAATCCAGCTTTCGGCCTTGGCGGCGCCCGGCATTGCGCTCACTTCCTCTATGGCGCTGCGGTAACGGCCCTGCTCCATCGCATAGCGCGCCCGCTCCAGCCTGCGCTGGGGCTGACCCGAAGGTGTGCTTTCGCGCCGGATTACGAACAACTCGCTCAATTCGCGCCGGAATGCATCGAGCGATGGCCCCTTGCTGGTTTCCTGCAATTGGGGCCCCAGCCCGTCCAGCCGCGCCAACAACGTATCAAGCCGGATCGGTGGATCGCTGCGCGAAAAAGTGATGATCGTATTGACTGCGTTGGGACGTTCATCGCCAAACCGCAGCCGCAACTGGTCCGCCAGATACCCAAGTTCGTCTCCGCGTTCGATCAGGCGCCGCGTGGCAAACGCAATCAACAGCGCCTCTGCCCGCGCGGCATTTCCCGCTGCGGACTGCGTTTGCAGATCGAGCCGGGCGAGCCGCTGTTCAGCCGCAGCAAGGCGTTGATCGAGGCCACCCTGTTGCGCGGCCACGCGCGTCACCGCCTCAACCGCCTCTTCGGGCATTTCGGATTCCAGCGCCTCTGCCAGCGGGGTCGGTGTGGGAGAGATGACCGCGCTTGGCGGTGCAATTGGTGTGGGCGAGGACGTGGCCATCGAAGGCATTTCCACCGCTTCATTCCCGAAACCCGGCCCGGTGATGTTGTACCAGACGATATACCCCGCCAGCACTGCGCCGACGATGAAGGAAAATGCCGCAGCGATCATCACGCCTTTCGATGACGTGGGTTTGCGACGGCTTCCGTATTTTGATTCCATGCTTTTCTTTATCTCTCAATGCGCCCGCGACCCGGCACCCAAGGCATGTTTGCGACCAACATACCGGCACGTGAGATGTACCCTCTGTGCCTTTATAGGCACAGCTTTCGCACCATTGCCAGCAAAGCGTTGTCGCTCGGCCGGGCCGGGGTGTGGATAGCGGCCCATCCCTGTCCCGCTGCCGCCGCGATCCGCGGGCCGAGCGCGGCGAGCGTGAATTGCGCCCGGTCCAGCCCCAGCCGGTCGCATTCGCTGGCAAGATGCTGCGCGGTTGCGGCAGAATGAAGGAGCATGAAGAGCGGCAATTTGTCGGCAGCAGTTATGCGGGGGTTAAGCGGCAGGTCGACGCTTTCATAGGCGATCACAGTGTCGATCTCGATCCCGGCAGGCACGTTGAGCGGGACGTGCTCCGCCCCCGAAATGCGCAGCAGGCGCGCGGGCGGCGCAATCGCATCGAGGACGTTTTGAAGCCCTCCCGTGCCGCACGTTGCGATAGTGAAGCCTGCCTCGCGCGCGGCATCGGCGGTGGCCGCGCCCACGGCGTGGACCGGTTTGTCGATCAGTGCCGCCATCCCCTCGCCCCCGTGGCGGATGGCATTGGCGCTGCCAATCAGCAGCGCGTCTATCGCAGCGGGATCGGGGCAGGTCCACGCAAGGGGGCGGATCTGCGACAAGGGGTGCGGCACCGGCTCCAACCCCTCGGCCCGCGCCGCCTCCATCGAAGCGGAAAGGCCGGGCTCGGGCCGCAATATCAGCACTCTTACGCTCATCTGGGGCCGTCGAAATGCTCCGCGATGGCGGGGGTCGCGCGGGTCAGCAGATCGCGGGCAAGCGCACCCACTTCCGCATGGTCGCCGGGCGCGAACTGCGCCTTCCCCTCCACCCGGTCATGCCCATCGGGGGAAAACAGCGCGGCGTGCATCTCCAGTCCGCGCGCTCCATGCTCGCACAGCACCGCCACGGGTGAATGGCACGTACCGCCCAGCGCCGCGAGCAAGGCGCGCTCCGCCTCCAGTTCCGCGCGGGTTTCGCCGTGGTCGATTGCGGCCAGCGCGGCCATGGTGGCGGCATCATCATGGCGGCATTCAAGCGCGATGACGCCTTGCGCGGCGGCGGGTATCCATTCGTCCGTTGCCAGCGGAGCGCCCGCCTCGCTCTGGTCCAGCCGCTCCAGCCCGGCAGCGGCGAGGAACGTCACGTCCGCCTCGCCCGCCGCCAGCTTGCCCAGCCGCGTGGCGACATTGCCGCGGAACATCACGACCTTGCAATCGGGACGCAGGTTCAGCAATTGCGCCGCGCGCCGAGGGGCGCTGGTGCCCACCACCGCGCCTGGCGGGATGGATGCAATACTGATCGCGCCTACCAGACTGTCGCGCCGGTCAGCGCGCGGCAGCACCCCCCCAAATCCGAACGCTTGCGGGCGCACCGTTTCGACATCCTTGGCCGAGTGAACGGCGACATCGATGCGCCCTTCGTGCAGCCAGACGTCCAGCTCCTTGGTCCATAGCGCCTTGCCACCGATCTCGGCCAGCGGTCGGTCCAGCACCTTGTCCCCGCTCGCCAGCACCGGCACCAGTTCAACCGCATCCTCGGCCCAGCCATGCGCGGCACACAGCCGCGCGCGCGTCTCATACGCCTGCGCCATCGCCAGCGGCGAATTGCGGGTGCCCAGCCGGATTTTCACACCGACGCAATTGGCCCCGCCCGAATTCTCACTCATTCACAATCCCTCTCGTCACCCTTGCCCTAGCCCGCGCAAGGTTTAGATGGAAGCGCGATGGGAGCCGAAGCACACACAACAAACGATCGCAAGCCGGGCGATTACAAGATCGTGCTGGGGATCGAATCCAGCTGCGATGAAACCGCCGTTGCGCTGGTGGGGACAGATCGCACAATCCTGGCCGAACGGATCGCCAGTCAGGAGGCTGAGCACGCGCCCTATGGCGGCGTGGTGCCGGAAATCGCCGCACGCGCCCATGCCGAACGGCTCGCCCCGATGATCGCAGCCGTGCTAGAGGATGCCGGGATGACCTTGGCTGAGGTCGATGCCATTGCCGCCACCGCTGGTCCCGGCCTGATCGGCGGGGTGATGGTCGGGCTGGTCAGTGCAAAGGCGCTGGCGATGGCTTCGAATACCCAATTGCTCGCGATCAATCATCTGGAAGGGCACGCGCTGTCGCCGCGCCTTGCCGATCCATCGCTGGGCTTTCCCTATCTGTTGCTGCTGGTATCGGGCGGGCATTGCCAGATATTGCTGGTGGAGGGCGTGGGCGAATATCGCCGCCTTGCCACCACGATAGACGATGCGCTGGGAGAAGCGTTCGACAAGACCGCCAAGATCCTCGGCCTCGGCTATCCCGGCGGCCCTGCGGTGGAACGACTGGCGCGCGAGGGTGATGCGCGCGCCGTGCCCCTGCCCCGCCCGCTGAAAGGATCGAAGGAGCCGCATTTCAGCTTTGCCGGGCTGAAAAGCGCGGTGATGCGCGCGAAAGAAAGCGGGGCGCACGCCGATGCAGATATCGCGGCCAGTTTTCAGCAGGCGGCGATTGATTGCCTGATTGACCGGCTGGGCCTCTCGCTGAGCAACATAGAGACCCCGCCCGCACTGGTCGTGGCGGGAGGCGTCGCCGCCAATCAGGCCGTGCGAGACGCGCTGGAGGCGCTAGCGGTGCGCCACGCGATGCACTTCACCGCGCCGCCGCTGCGGCTATGCACCGATAACGCGGCGATGATCGCGTGGGCGGGCTGCGAACGGCTGCCGAGCGGCCAGAACGATGCGCTCGATTTTCGCGCGCGCCCGCGCTGGCCGCTCGATCCGGACGCAGAAATCGTACGCGGTGCGGGGGTGAAGGCATGAACAAACCGACCACCGGCGTCATCGGCGCGGGAGCGTGGGGCACCGCGCTTGCCCAGATGCTCAGCAGCGACGGGCGTGAGGTGGTGCTGTGGGTATACGAGCCTGAACTGATAGAGGCGATCAACGCCGATCATCGCAACCCGCTGTATCTGCCCGACGCGGCGCTCAATCCCGCAATCCGCGCGACCGGCGATCTGGCTGCCTTCGCGCCGCTCGACATCGTGCTGGGCGTTACCCCGGCGCAGGTGCTGGGCAAGGTGCTGGGCCGCTTGCCCACTCCCCCACGCGATCTGGTGCTGTGTTCCAAAGGAATCGAGGCGGGCACCGGGCGGCTGATGAACGAAGTCGCGCGCGCCGCCTGCCCCGGCAGCGCCATCGCTGTGCTATCCGGCCCGACATTCGCGCATGAGGTCGCCGCTGGCCTCCCTACCGCCGTTACCCTCGCCTGCGCTGGGGGTGAGGCGCAGTGGGAGCGCCTGTCGCCCGCCATCGCGCGGCCCACCTTCCGGCCCTATTACTCCGACGATGTAACCGGCGCGGAAGTGGGCGGCGCGATCAAGAACGTGCTGGCGATTGCCTGCGGGCTGGTGGACGGGCTGGCGCTGGGCCAGAATGCGCGCGCTGCGCTGATCGCGCGCGGCATGGCGGAAATGCTGCGGTTCGGCATCGCGCTGGGCGCTCGGGCAGAGACGCTTTCCGGATTGTGCGGAATGGGCGATCTGGTGCTGACCTGCACCTCCACCTCCAGCCGCAATTTCTCGCTTGGCAAGGCGTTGGGCGAAGGCCGGTCCGCCGCCGACCTGATGGCCGACCGACGCACCGTGGCAGAGGGCGCCTACACCGCTCCGGTTCTTGCCGAACTGGCGCGGACACGCGGTATCGCCATGCCGATTGTCGCCGGGGTCGATGCAATCCTTGAAGGCGCAGACCCGCGCGAAGTGGTCGCGCAATTGCTCGCTCGCCCGCTCAAGTCCGAGAATGAGCCGCCCAAGAATGAGCCGCCCGAGAACGAGCCAGACGCTTGAACTCGGCATCCGACCAACCGCAACCTGCCACCGGCAGTGATGACATGGCGACGCTCGCCAAAGGCGGGCGCACCAACACGATGGGCTTTGGGATCAGGCTGATTGCGCGCATCCCCTTTATCCTGATCGCCACGCGTCTGTATGGCGCAGAGGCGCTGGGGCGGTTTGCATCGGCGCTGGTCCTGATCGAGGTGATCGCGCTGGTCTGCGCGCTTGGCGAAAAGCGCGGGCTGGCACAACGCCTGACCGAGGGCGGGACCGAGCATGGCAATACCGATGGCCAGCCGGAGACCAACCTCGTGTTCGACGGGCTGCTGCTGGCGCTCGTGTGGTCCGCGCCGGCTTGCCTGTTCCTGCTTGCCTTCCCCGCGCCGATGTTCCCGAGCGGGATGAACAGCCCGTATGATCTGTGGCTGATCGTCACGATCCCGGCCTTCGCCCTGACCGAAATCATGTTGGCCGCGCAGGCCTATCGTTATGACATCGCGACCACGGTTCGCACCCGCGCCATTGTCGAACCGTGGATGATCAGCATCGCAGCGGGCGTGTTTTTCTTTATCGAGCCGCTGCGTGAATTCGGTCTGGCGCTGGCCTTCATCGTGTCGATATTTGCCGGGCTGGCCACCGCTGCCGTTCCGTTTCTGCGCACCTATGGCCTGCCGCGTGACTGGCGCCCGCGCCCACGCGCGATGCTGGCGCAATCGAGCCGCGCGCTGCCGCTGATCGGGGCCGACGCAATCGAGCGAGGCACTCGGCTGCTTGACCTGTTCATTCTTGGCCTGTTCGCATCGCCAGTCGCGGTCGGCATCTATTACGCGGCACAACAGATCGCCAGCCTGCCGCAAAAACTGAAAACCAGTTTTGAGCCGATCCTGTCGCCCGTCATCACGAAGAACCTGAAGATCGGCGATTATGCCGCCATCGCCGCGCAGGTGCGGCAGGTGGGGTTCTGGATCATCGCGGTGCAGCTGGCGATTGCGCTTGCGCTGGCGATACCGGGGGAGGCGGTGATGGGCCTGTGGGGGCCTGATTACGTCGCTGGCACCGCCGCGCTCGGCTTTCTGCTGGCCGCAGAGGTCGCCGCGTCGATGGCGGTCGTTTCGGAAAGCGTGCTTGTGTACATCGCGCGCAAACGCAATCTGATGATCTCGGTCGCGATCCTCGCATTGCAGGCGGCATTGACCGTGGGCCTTATCGAGGGGTTGGAAAAACTTGCATCCGATTATGCAATGAATGTGGATGGCTGGGCCACTGCCGCACCTGCGCTGGCGCTGTTCGTCGCACTGAGCGTGTCCAGCCTGATCAAGGCGCTGGTGCTGAAAACCCTGCTCAAAGCTCCGGTCAGCAACTGGCGCTGGGGGCTGGTATGGGCGACCGCCCCTGCGGTGGTCGTCGGGTTTGCGTTTACCCTGCTGCCCGAATGGATCGAGCTGCTGTTCGGCATTCCCGCAATCCTTGCCGTGTATGGCGTGGTGTTGTGGCGTCGCGGCTTTGGCGAGGAGGACCGGGTGCTCTTTCGCAAGAATGTCGCGCCCGATCTGCCCGCAGGTGAGGCAGGCTGAACAGAGCCGATCGCATCACGCTTCATCGTCGCTGCAAGGCATTCAGTCGTTATTCACGGCGAGAACCGATGTTGTGCGCCGGTTCATGAAGGGGAGTGATGCGATGCGTGCAGTGAAGCTGACAGGAATTTTTGCATTGGGTCTGGTTCTGACCGGATGCGCGGCGCAGACAGAAGGGGAACTGGCAAGTTCGCCCACACCCGATAGCGAACGGGTCGCCGCACTCCCGCCTCCTCCGCCGCCGCCTGCGCAGGGGGAAGCAAGCAATGACTCCGCGTCGATCATCGTGACCGGCAGCAAACGGGTCGGAAATCTTCGGGAAGCCCCGGTCATGGTTCAATCGGTCGCCCCTGCCCCTCCTCCGCCCGGCTACATGGTCCCGCCTGTCATGGTCGCCACCGATCCGGGGCGCGAGCAATATGCCGGCGAGGAAGTCTCGCCCGTAAGGCTCGCCGCGACAGAGCCGGTCTCCACCTTCTCCGTCGATGTCGATACCGGCGCCTACACCAACACCCGCCGGTTCCTCAATCAGGGACAGATGCCTCCCCAGGCTGCTGTGCGGACCGAGGAAATGATCAACTATTTCCGCTATGACTATGCCCGGCCTGCCAGCCGCGACGTGCCGTTCAGCGTGACGACCGGCGTGGCGAAAACGCCGTGGAACGATGGCACATATCTGATGCGGATCGGCCTGCGCGGATACGATATCGACCGCGATGAACGCCCGCCAGCCAACCTCGTTTTCCTGATGGATGTCTCCGGGTCCATGGCCTCCCCCGACAAGCTCCCGCTGGTCAAGACCGCGCTGGCCGGGCTGGCGGCTGAATTGTTACCGCAGGACCGCGTGTCCATCGTCGTTTATGCAGGCGCCGCCGGTCTGGTGCTGGAGCCGACCAACGATGTGGGCAAGATCCGCCGCGCGCTCGATGAACTGACAGCCGGTGGCTCCACCGCCGGTGGTGCAGGCATCCAGCTTGCCTACAACATCGCCGAGGACAACTTCATCGAAGGCGGCGTCAACCGCGTGATCCTGGCGACCGATGGCGATTTCAACGTCGGCGTTTCCAACAATGATGCGCTGGTCGAAATGGTCGAGAAAAACCGCGACCGGGGTATTACGCTTACGACGCTGGGATTTGGCCAGGGCAATTACAACGAAGCGATGATGGAGCAGATCGCCAACAAGGGTAACGGCAATTACGCCTATATCGACAGCGCGCTGGAAGCGAAGAAGGTGTTGGGCGATGAAATGTCGAGCACGCTTTTCACCATCGCCAAGGACGTGAAGATCCAGGTCGAATTCAACCCCGCCGTCATCAGCCAGTACCGTCTGGTCGGGTATGAAAACCGCGCGCTGCGCGAAAAGGACTTCGACAATGACAAGGTCGATGCAGGCGATATCGGCGCGGGTCATCAGGTGACGGCGATTTACGAAGTGGTGCCTGCGGGCAGCAAGGGCTGGATCGCGCCGCGCCGGTATGAGGATACCCCGCGGACCCAGGCAACGCGCCGCATGGCGGAGGCCGCACATGTCAAATTGCGGTACAAACTCCCCGATGGCGACACTTCGCGCCTCATCGACACGGTCGTAATGAGCGATGCCTTCAGCAACGCCCGCGCGCCGACAGGGGATTTCGCATTCGCTGCTTCGGTCGCTGCATTCGGCCAGATCCTGCGCGGGGACGAGTTGATGCAGAATTTCGGCTTCGACGATGTGGGCTCGCTGGCCGGGGGTCAGCAGGATTTCTGGCGGCAGGAGTTCCTGCAACTGAACGCGCTGGCGGCGGGCATGAAAGGCGGCTGAAGCGGTTTGCAGGGTCGCAATGCGCTGCTAAGGCGCGGCGCGACCTCGCAATTTGAAAAGGCCCTCTCGCATGTCCGGTTCCCTTGCCACAGCACTTCCGTTCATCATCATCGGCATAGTCATGCTCGCAGTCGCGGTGTGGCTGCTGATGCGCCTCAACGCGACAACCTTCATCGTCGACGCGAGCGAAAAGCGCGATGTGCTGGACGAAGGAGCCGCCCCGGCCCAGCGCAATCAGGCGCTGATCGATGCCCCGGCGGCGGTCGCCAACAATTTCGGCGAAACCAGCGCGGTAGCCAACACCCGCAATGTCGCCGCCGCATCGCAAGTCGCGGACGCCGAGGCGGGAGCTTTGGTGGTGCCCGAATCCGACCTGACGCAGGCACCCGCCAGCCCTGCCCAGACCGCCGATGCGCCGCACGAACCAGCCGTTCCCAAAATCGTCACCGATGGCGTGATGAGCGATGACCTGGCCAAGCTCAAGGGAGTGGGGCCGAAGCTTGTCACTCTGCTGAATGAACAGGGCATCACCAGCTTTGCCCAGATTGCCGCCTGGACCGAATCGGACATTGCAAAAGTGGACGATAAGCTGGGCCGGTTCAAAGGTCGCATCACCCGTGACCAGTGGGTCGAACAGGCCAAGTTGCTGATATCGGACGACAAGACAGCCTACGCCGCGAAGTTTGGCCAAAACGGATAAGTTTACCCTTGCCTGCCTCCAGAATGTGATATGTTCCTTACCGCATAGTAAGGAAGGTGGGAAATGGCCTTGCGTATTCTGGTTGCTGAGGACGAACCAATCGTCGCATTCGACCTGTGCGAAACCATGGCGGAGGCGGGCTTCAGCATCGAGGGGCCGCACAACGGCATCTCATCGGCCATGCTCGCCTTTCAAAAGCAGAAGCCCGACCTTGCCATCCTCGACATATCGCTGGCTGACGGGATCGTGTTTGGGCTGGCGCAAAAATTGACGGAAGAAAACGTGCCGATCATCTTCCATTCGGGACTAGACCGCGGCGAAGAAGTGCGCGCACAATTTCCCAACGCCACGACCCTGTTGAAACCGTGCCCGCCCGCCGAAATGATCGAAGCGGTAAACTGCGCGCTCGAACAGCGCACGGTGAGAGAGATTCAGGCTGCGGGGCGCGCTCGCAACACTTGATGGACGCAGGTATCTCTGCGAATGATGGGGGCAATCGATTTCAGGAGCAATCAGTGCACGGATCCGCCCCCGCTAATGACACCGCCAAGTATTCCCCCAAAGACCCCAGTGCGGGGATAGTCCCGTTCAACTGGGAAGACCCGTTCGATCTCGAATCTCAACTGACCGAGGACGAGCGGATGATCCGCGATACCGCCCATGCGTTTGCACAAAGCGAGCTGCAACCGCGCGTCATCGAGGCATTTCGTAACGAGGTTTCCGCCCCCGAACTGTTCCCGCTGATGGGCGCGGCGGGCCTGCTGGGCGCGACCATTCCCGAAGAATACGGCGGAGTTGGCGCATCCTATGTCGCCTATGGTCTGATCGCGCGCGAGATTGAGCGGGTGGACAGCGGATACCGTTCCATGGCCAGCGTCCAGTCCAGCCTCGTGATGCATCCGATCTATGCCTATGGCTCGGACGAACAGCGCCGGAAATACCTCCCCGGCCTCTCCAGCGGAGAACTGATCGGATGCTTCGGCCTGACCGAACCTGACGCAGGGTCAGACCCGGCGGGCATGAAAACCTATGCCAGGAAGGACGGCGACGGCTATTCGATCTCCGGCTCGAAAACGTGGATCTCGAACTCGCCTTTTGCCGATGTGTTCGTGGTCTGGGCCAAATCCGAAGAGCACGGCGGCGCAATCCGCGGCTTCATCCTAGAAAAAGGGATGGCGGGCCTTTCCGCGCCCACAATCGAGGGGAAGATTTCCCTTCGCGCCTCCACTACCGGCATGATCATGATGGACGAGGTCAAACTGCCCGCCGAGGCGCTGCTGCCCGACGTCGAAGGGTTGAAAGGGCCGTTTGGCTGCCTCAATCGCGCGCGTTACGGCATCAGCTGGGGCGCAATGGGCGCAGCGGAATTCTGCCTCCACGCGGCGCGCCAATATGGGCTGGACCGCAAACAGTTTGGTCGCCCGCTGGCAGGCACGCAGCTGTTCCAGAAGAAGCTTGCCGACATGATGAGCGACATCGCGCTTTCCTTGCAGGCGTCCCTGCGCGTCGGTCGGCTGATTGACGAAGGGCGGTTCAGCCCGGACATGATCTCCATCGTCAAACGCAACAATGTCGGCAAGGCGCTCGATATCGCACGCATGGCGCGCGACATGCACGGCGGCAACGGCATTTCCGAGGAATATCAGGTCATCCGCCATGCGGTGAACCTGGAAACAGTCAACACATACGAGGGCACGCACGATGTCCACGCGTTGATCCTGGGCCGCGCGATCACGGGTATCCCGGCGTTTTGATGATCGCACGGCAATGCTGCACGGCATCGCTGTCCTACACGGTCGGCTCGCGGTATGAAGGGTCCATGATCCGCCACTCCCACCTTGTTTTGCCACACTTTGCGGCGCGACGGGAGCGGCGGAAAGTTTGGCCCCTGGACAGTGTGTCAGGTGTGTCACGCCGCGACTGGGAGAGGCCGCGATGAAGCTGTATGGCTATTACCGCTCATCCACCTCATACCGCCTGCGCATCGCGCTGGAGCTAAAGGGGTTGGCGTATGAGAACGTCCCGGTAAACCTGCTCACTTCGGAGCAGCGCGAGGATGCCTTCACCAGTCGCAATCCGTTCGGTTCTGTTCCCATGCTGGAGGCCGATGGCCGCGACCGCGCGCAATCCATGGCGCTGCTGGAATGGCTGGAGGAGGCATACCCCACCCCGCCTTTGCTGCCCGCTGACCCCGAAGCGCGCTACACCGTGCGAGAGCTGACCTATGCCATAGCCACGGAACTGCACGCGCCGTTGAACCTGCCGGTGCTGAAATACCTGAAGAACGAAATTGGCCTGATCGAGGATGAAATCGTTAAATGGTATCGCCACTGGCTCAAGCGCACGCTCGACCCGGTGGAGGCTCGGCTGACGCAACTGAAAACCGGCGATTTCCTGATGGATGCGCCCGGCCTGTTCGAAACCGTGCTGCTGCCCCAGATCTACAACGCGCGCCGGTTCGACTACGATTTCAGCGCCAGTCCGCACATGACCCGGATAGAGGCCGCGTGCCTTGCCCTGCCGGCGTTCCAGCGCGCATATCCAGACAATCAGACAGACGCCCCGTAGAGTGGGCCGGGAGAGGGAAACACAATGAAACTCGCAACGCTCAACAACGGCACGCGCGATGGCAAACTGGTGGTGGTGTCCAAAGACCTCACCCGCTGCTGCGCCGCAGGCTATATCGCGCCGACCTTGCAAGCCGCGCTGGACGATTGGCAACGGATCGCTCCCGAACTGGAAGTGCTGGCGCGCGATGTTGAACATGAGACGGTGCCGTGCGAACGCTTTCACGAACGTCAGGCGCATTCGCCGCTGCCGCGCGCCTATCAATGGGCCGATGGCAGCGCCTATATTAACCATGTGGAACTGGTGCGGAAGGCGCGCGGGGCCGAGGTGCCGGAAAGCTTTTACCACGATCCGCTGATGTATCAGGGCGGCAGCGATGGGTTCCTGCCGCCGCGCGCCGACATCCCGCTGGGCGACACCGCATGGGGCTGCGACATGGAGGGCGAGATTGCCGTCATCGTCGACGATGTGCCGATGGGCGTTTCGGTGGACGATGCAGCGCGACACATCAAACTCATCATGCTGGTAAACGATGTAAGCTTGCGCGGCCTGATCCCCGGCGAACTGGCCAAGGGGTTCGGGTTCTTCCAGTCGAAACCTGCCAGCGCATTCTCCCCCGTCGCGGTCACTCCCGAAGAGCTGGGCGATGCGTGGAACAACAGCCTGGTCCATCTGCCGCTGATGGTGGATTACAATGGCGAGCCATTCGGGCGCGCGCAGGCCGGGCAGGATGCGACATTCTCGATGGCGCAACTGGTCGCCCATGCGGCCAAGACGCGAGCGCTGGGTGCAGGCACGATCATCGGGTCAGGCACCGTCTCTAACAAGGGCGCAGATGGCGGCCCCGGCAAACCGGTGGCAGAGGGCGGTGCGGGCTATTCCTGCATCGCGGAAATCCGCATGATCGAAACGATCCGCGATGGCGAGGCAAAGACACGCTTCATGCAGCCGGGCGACACGGTAAAGGTTGAAATGCGCGACGGTGACAACCACTCAATCTTCGGCGCGATCGAGCAGACGGTTTTGGCGGTTTAGGCCTTCAGTCGCTCGGCGTGCCACGCGATGTGTTCGGCCATGAAGGTCGAGATGAAGAAATAGGAGTGGTCATACCCCGGCTGCATCCGGATTTTGGCGGGTATGCCGGCATTTGAACACGCAGCAGCCAGCCGATGGGTCTGCAATTGCTCGACCAAGAAGTCGTCCGCGAAGCCCTGATCGACGAGCAAGTGGTCGAGCCGCGCGCCGTCTTCGATCAGCGCCACCGCATCGTATTCGCGCCAGGTATCGCGGTCGTCGCCCAGATAGCGCGACAGTGCCTTCTCCCCCCAGGGCACCTGACACGGTCCCACAATCGGGGCAAACGCGCTGACCGACCGGAACCGGTCGGGATTGCGCAAAGCTATGGTCAGTGCGCCGTGACCGCCCATCGAATGGCCGGTGATCGACTGGCGATCCATATCGACCGGGAAACTGTCGGCGATCAGCGCTGGCAGCTCGCGCTCGATATAGGAGCGCATCCGGTAGTGCCGCGACCACGGTTCCTGCGTGGCGTCGACATAGAAGCCCGCGCCCTTGCCGAAGTCGTATTCGTCCTCGGCATCGGGCACATCGTCCCCGCGCGGAGACGTATCAGGCGCGACAAGGACGATGCCGTGCGCCGCGCACGCTGCGCGGTATTCGCCTTTCTCCATGACGTTGGCGTGGGTGCAGGTGAGGCCCGAGAGAAAGGTAAGCACCGGCAGCCTCTCATTTGGCGCATGATCGGGAACGAACACCGCGAACGTCATATCGGTCCCGGTTGCTTCGGACGCGTGCCGATAGACGCCCTGCACGCCGCCATGCGCTCGGACCTGCGAAACCGTCTCCATCAATACACCACCACGCTACGGATGCTCTCGCCGCTGTGCATCAGCTCGAAACCCTTGTTGATCTCCTCCAGCGTCAGACGGTGGGTGATCATCGGGTCAATCGCGATCTTGCCGTTCATGTACCAATCGACGATGCGCGGTACATCTGTTCGACCTTTCGCGCCGCCAAACGCTGTGCCGCGCCAGTTGCGCCCGGTGACGAGCTGGAACGGGCGGGTGGCGATTTCCTTGCCCGCTTCGGCCACGCCGATGATGATCGAGGTGCCCCACCCCTTGTGGCAACACTCCAGCGCCTGCCGCATCACATCGGTGTTGCCGGTACAGTCGAAGGAATAGTCCGCGCCGCCATCCAGCAGCTCGACCAGATGCGCGACCACGTCCGACGTCTCTTTGGGATTGACGAAATCGGTCATGCCGAACCGTTCGCCCCACTCGCGTTTGGATGGGTTGAGATCGACGCCCACTATCCGGTCCGCGCCCGCCATCCTTGCACCCTGAATGACATTCAGACCGATCCCGCCGAGGCCGAACACCACGACGTTGTCACCTGGCTGCACCTTGGCCGTGTTGACCACCGCGCCCACGCCCGTAGTCACGCCGCATCCGATATAGCAGGAAGTGTCGAACGGGGCATCAGGACGGATCTTTGCCACCGCGATTTCCGGCAGGACGGTGAAGTTCGAAAACGTCGAACAGCCCATGTAGTGATAGATCGTCTCGCCCTGATAACTAAAGCGGCTCGTGCCATCGGGCATCAGCCCCTTGCCCTGCGTCGCGCGGATCGCGCTGCACAGGTTAGTCTTGCCGCTGAGGCACATTTTGCACTGGCGACATTCAGGGGTGTAGAGCGGGATGACATGGTCGCCGGGTACGACGCTGGTCACGCCCGCGCCCACTTCGCGCACGATCCCTGCGCCTTCGTGGCCCAGCACGCTTGGGAATATCCCCTCGCTGTCCAGCCCATCCAAAGTGTAGGCGTCGGTGTGGCACAGGCCGGTCGCCATGATTTCGACCAGCACTTCGCCCGCCTTTGGCCCCTCAAGATCCAGTTCAACTATTTCGAGGGGTTGCTTGGCGGCAAAGGCGACGGCGGCTCTTGTCTTCATGGGATTCTCCGGGTGCTGGACGTTTGACGCCTGCCAGCACGCGGAGCGATGCGGGTCAAGTCGAACCGATCAATTCGCGGTCGCGCCTTCGAGCGGCTTGTGCGACTTTCGCGCATCCAGTTCATCGACGAAAGCGTGGTTCACATCGCGATGCTCCGCTTCGTCTGCGCGCACCGCAACAATTACGTCGCGCAGCCGGGCATTGGGCGCCAGTTGCCAGTAATCGATGGCAATTTGCGGCGCGGGCACGTTTTCGTGTCGCCCGGCGTCCACCTCCGCGAGATAAGAGGTATAGCTGATGACGGCCTCCTCTTCGAAATAGCCGACCACACGGTGCGCTGTGCGCGGGGCGAACAGATACAGAAAGAAATAGAAATTGTAGAACACCAGCTGCACCGCCACGATCAGCGCGCGTTCAAACCGGTTTGGCTGGGCTATCTCGATGAAGGTCATCAGATGCATCCGCTCGTTCTCCGCCTCGTCCAGCAAAGTGCGGATCCAGCCTTCGTCATCACGCATCTTGCGCAGCGCGGTGAGGTGCTGCCACAGCCCGCCGACCATGCCTGGCACGGCGGCGACGGTTTCCAGCACCACGGCGCGGTGGCCATAGCGGCTCGCAAAGAAGGTATCGGCAAAGAACCGCAGCAGTTTGACGAAGGCAAACGCGATATGATCGCTGCGGGTCTGCGGCGTGACATGGCTCTCGATCACGGCATCATTGTTAATCTGCCGGATCAGCGGGCGGGCATTGACGGGTTTCATTTCCTTGGCACCAGAATGTTGCCCGGCCCCTTCGGCCCGACCGGATGTCGGGCGCCCTGACCGGGTCTCTCTCGGCCCGCCCGATATAGGGAAAATACGCTCGTCCTACCCGCGAAATCCCGTCAACAACTGTGCAGTTTTACGCAACAATCAGAAGCCAAGGCTCTCGGCCACTGCATTATTTACAATCTTCCCAGCGTGCACATTCAAGCCCGGAGTCAGATGCGGATCATCCTCACACGCCTTCAACCCCTTGTTTGCCAACGCCAGTCCGAACGGCAATGTCGCATTGTTGAGCGCATAGCTGGAAGTATGCGGCACCGCGCCCGGCATATTGGCGACGCAGTAATGGATGATGTCGTCGACGATGTAGGTCGGGTCGGCATGCGTCGTGGGATTGGAGGTTTCAAAACACCCGCCCTGGTCAATCGCGACATCGACCAGAACCGCGCGATGCTTCATCAAGGGCAGCATGTCGCGGGTGATCAGGCGCGGCGCGCTGGCACCGGGGACCAGCACCGCGCCGATCACCACATCTGCCTCTGTAATGGCATCTTCAATGGTGCCTGCGTTGGAATAGCGCGTCGTCGCGCGCCCCTGAAACATGTCGTCCAACTCGCGGATACGCGGCAGTGAGCGGTCGAGGATTTCAACGCGCGCACCCAGCCCCACGGCCATTCGCGCGGCATGGGTGCCCACCACGCCGCCGCCGATAATCACGACCTTGGCCGGCAGCACGCCGGGCACGCCGCCCATCAGGATGCCACGCCCGCCATTGTTGGCATGGCTGGAATGCGCGCTCGCCTCGATCGAGAGCCGCCCGGCGACTTCGCTCATCGGGGCAAGCAGCGGCAGCGATCCATCGGGTGCGGTCACGGTTTCATACGCCACCGCCGAAACCCCGCTTTCCATCAGGCCGCGCGCCTGATCGGGATCCGGCGCAAGGTGAAGATATGTGAACAAGATCTGCCCTTCGCGCAATTGCACCCACTCATTTGGCTGCGGCTCCTTCACCTTGACCACCAGTTGCGCACGGGCAAAAATCTCATCCGGTGTGTCGACGATCTGCGCGCCAACCCTGCGATAATCATCATCGGTTTTGCTGATGCCCAACCCAGCCCCACTTTCGACGATCACCTGATGGCCAGCGGCAACATATTCGCGCGCGGATTCGGGCGTCAGACCGACGCGGTATTCATGATTCTTGATTTCCTTGGGAACGCCGACGAGCATGATTCTCTCCAGGTTGAAGAAGCAGGATCGGATCCTACTTTGGGCGTAACAATATTACAATCTTGAGCAAGGTTCAAAGACGCAATATCGTAACATTTCGGGTAGGTCGCATTTGCTGCACCTGCGCTCTATTTTTAAAGCAGACATTCGTCACTCCGGTCGAATTGAATTTTTTGCCTACATGTTGCGATCTCGCCTCTCGGCAAACGGGCAGATGTGTCGCACGTTAATAACGAGAATTATCGATGTTGATACGGTGTCAACTTTGCGAATGTAGCCAGACCTCGGAGACTATCCATGACCGTCTATCCCACCCTTAAAATGCTCATTGGCTCGGAATGGGTTGCAGATGGCGGCGCGGACGAATTTGGCGGCACGATGCCGGTTACCAATCCTGCGACAGGGGCGATGGTGGCACATTGTCCCAAAGCTTCCGTCGAACAGCTCGATGCCGCGTTGGCGGCTGCAGATGCAGCGTTTGCGGGGTGGGCAGCAACCCCGGCGGCACAGCGGCATGGCGTGCTGCGCCGCGCGGCTGACCTGCTGCGCGAGCGCGCGCCTGACATCGCACGCGTGGTGACGTTGGAAATGGGCAAACCGCACGCGCAAGCGCTGGGCGAAATCACCAGTGCGGCTGACGTCATTGAGTTTCTTGGCGAGGAGGCTAAGCGGCAGGGCGGGCGACTGGTCCCGGTGCGCAGTGCCCATCTGCTCGAACAGCGTGTGATGCAGGTGCCTGTTGGCCCTTCGGTTTTGCTTACCCCGTGGAATTTTCCCATCAATCTGCCTGCAAAGAAGATCGCTGGCGCGCTGGCGGCAGGCTGCACTGCGATCCTTAAACCGGCGGAAACGACTCCCGGTTCTGCCCAGATGCTGGTCGAATGTTTTGTCGATGCTGGCGCGCCGGCGGGCGTCATCAATCTGGTGTTTGGCGACCCGGCGATGATCTCCGAACACCTCATTGCCAGCCCGATCACGCGCAAAGTCAGCTTTACCGGGTCAACCGCCGTGGGCAAGAAACTGGGCGCACTGGCGGCGCACGGCATGAAGCGGTTTACACCTGAGTTGGGCGGTCATGCGCCGGTCGTGATCGGTCAAAGCGCTGATTTTGAACGCACCGTTGCCGCCTGCGTTGCAACCAAGTTTCGCAATGCCGGGCAGGTTTGCGTCAGCCCCACGCGGTTTCTGGTGGCGCGGGGAATGTACGAGCGCTTCGTTGGTGAATTTGCGGCGCGTTCTCAGGAATTGAAGATCGGCGATGCGAGCGCGGATGAAAGCGTGGCGATGGGGCCGCTCGCTCATGCGGGGCGCGTCGCCGCGATGGCCGATCTGGTCGCCTCGCTTGGCGGAGGCAAGGGTGAAGTGGTCGCGGGTGGATCAGCGATTGAGGGTCCAGGACATTTCTTCCAGCCTACCGTCGTCGCCGCGCCATCGGCAGACAGCCGCCTGATGAACGAGGAACCCTTCGGACCCATCGCCGGGATCGTGCCGTATGACGACATCGAGGAGGCAGTCACGATCGCCAATTCGCTGCGCTATGGTCTTGCCGCCTATGCCTTCACCGCGTCGCTGGATGAGAGCCATTACCTGGGCAACGCCTTGCGCGCCGGGATGGTGGCGATCAATCATTTCGCCGTGGGATCTCCCGAAACGCCGTTTGGCGGTACAGGCGACAGCGGGTTTGGTTCGGAAAGCGGGGTCGAAGGCTATCTCGGATATACCGAGACAAAGCTGGTGACCGTAGCAAAAGCTGCGCCGTAGTGTGCTGTTCAGCGTGATTGCCCGTGCGCAGAGCAGAGTGACAGGGCGTTAAAGCCAGGCGGTGAGGCGGCGAATTAAACTGCGAGGATAGGTGCCAGCGCGGCTGTGCATCGGATGGATGCGGCCGTAACGCGCGCGCCGAGCCAGCTCGTCGCCATGATAAACCGTCCGGCCCATTGCGTCCGGTCCGCTCGAAATAATTGTCGGTCGTTCCATAATTCGCGTCCCATATCGCGATCGGTCTGGTTCGTGTTGCCGATTCGCAAAGTGTTAATGTGACAAGGTTAACATTTTACTTGTGGAAAACGAGTCGGAAATGGCTTGCGGTACAAAATTGTACCTTTCGCGGCTTGGCCACAGGAAACAATTGCCGAGTCTTGCGACAGCAATCGATGCAGCCATCAGGCGAAAGGTTAATCAAACGCGTTGCGCACCAGCCTCCCGGACTGCGTCCAGCGTGGGATACCCGTTAACCGCCATCATCAAATCAGCCTCGGCAAGAATGGATTTCAGCACGAACGCCGCCCCTTTTGCTCCGGCCAGCGCCAAACCATAGGTATAGGGCCGCCCAATCCCAACTGCGCGGGCACCCAACGCCAAGGCCTTGACAGCGTCCGAGCCCGACCGGACGCCGCTGTCAAACATCACCGGTACATCGCCCGCGGCCTTCACCACGTCCTCCAGCAGATCAATCGTGGCAATCCCGCCATTCGCCTGCCGCCCGCCGTGGTTGGAGCAATACACTGCCTCCACCCCAGCATCGACAGCGCGGCGCGCATCCTCTGGGTGGCAGATACCCTTCAGCACGATCGGCAGCGTCGTCTTTGACCGGAACCACGCGATATCATCCCACGTCAAAACTTTCCCGAACGTCGCGGCCCAGGTAAAAATTGCCGCCTTCGGGTCTTCCTCGGGCGGATTTGCCAGCAAAGACCGGAACACCGGATCGGTGAAGTAATTTGCCAACACCTTTCCGCGCAGTTGCGGGAAGTTCGACACGTTGAGATCGCGCGGACGCCAGCCCGTCACCCACGTATCGAGCGTGATGACGAGCGCGGAGTATCCCGCCGCCTCTGCCCGGTTAATCAGACTTTCGGCAAGGCCATCATGCTTGGGCGTGTAAAGCTGGAAGAACGCAGGCGTGTTGCCGCACGCTGCCTTCACATCCTCCAGCGGATCGTTGGAAAGGGTGGAGGCACAGAAGGGCACGCCCGTCTGCGCCGATGCCTGCGCTGCCGCAATGTCGCCGCGCCGATCCTGCGTCGCCTCTCCGTTAAGGCCGATGGGCGCCATGAACAGCGGGTTGGTGAAGGTGTGGCCAAACAGACTTGTCGAAAGGTCGCGGGTGTTACAGTCAACCATCATGCGCGGGATCATGCCCCAGTGGTGAAACGCACTGGAATTGCAACTCTGCGTGTGTTCGTCCCCGCATCCGCCCGCAACGTAATTCGTCATCATCGGCCCCAACGCCTCGTGCGCGCGCTGCTCCAGCGTGGCGAAATCTACGGGTAACTCTGGCAGCAGTCCGCTCAATCCGGCATTGTAGATTTCGTTCTGCATTGCCCCGAAGTTTTGGCCAGAGGTGTTCGTCATATTCCGCTCCCGAATGCGTTTGATACCAAAGTGGAGAACGCCATCTTCACGGGCAAGCGTTTTCAGCGCGCCAATCGCTGCAATCGCGGACGCACCTTCAGGAAAGCGAGATACAGCCGCTCCAGCGCGGCGAGCACCACTGCGTTGCGCGCAATCAGGCCCAGCGGGCGCAGGCGCGGGATGGCGCGCCACATCGCCGCAAATGCCGCCGCGCCGCTCAACACCGTGCCATCTTCCTCAGCATGGAAACGTGCCAGCAATTCGCGCTGATCGACGGGGCAGGAGGGGTCGCCTCCTTGCGATACATCGACAAAATCAATCGCGCTGCGCCGGTCAAGCCGCCTCATCAGCGCAATCTCGCGTTGACAAAGCGGGCACGCGCCGTCGAACCATACCTTCAATCTGGACATTACAGAGATACGGCTGAGCGCGCGGTTCGGATCCAGCGGTTCAAAAACTGAAGCGCACGGAAGCGACCGCCTGTCCCTCCTGCGTATCGACCAGCATCACCCCGTCCGATGCGATTTGCGCGTCCTGATAATTCAACCCCAGATTGAGCGACAGGCCGCGCGCCACGTCATAGCCTGCGCCCAAGGCCGCGGTGATTTCCTCATCGCCTGCGACGCGGCCATAATGCGCCTCTCCTGACAGGCGCAATTGCCTCATTTGCGTTTGCGCACCTGCCGATACGAACCAGCGCTGGGCATCGATAGTCGACCCGTCAAGGCTTTCATACCCGGCGCCGATATCGAATGCAGAGCTGCCGTATTCGATCTCTCCTACCGCGCCCACGCCTTGTGTACGCAAGCGGGTGAAACCGTCGACACCGGTGAAGCCGCCCTGGCGAAACCGCCCGGTCAGGCGCACGTCCCTGTGTCCAAGCGGTCGCTGATATTCGATGCCGACCTCGAAATCACCGTTCTCGTCGACCGCCAACGCCAGATTGCTAGGCCCGAAGCGCCCGACATACGCCCCGCCCCACCGCGCGAGGCGTCCGTAGAAATCATCGAACGCCAGAAACCCGTTGCCCACCCCGCGCCTGCGCCGCGTCACCTCGCGCACCTGCTGCGCCACATTGCCGCCGATCACAGTGCCATAACTGGTCGCAACGAACGCCGCTACGTTGTCGTTATAGTCGTCAGGCCCCATAAAATTAGTGAGGAATACAGTCGCAGGGTCAGTCGAGTATTGACCGAAATACACCGCGCCCACCGTCCATCGATTTGCAAGCTGCGTCTCTGCGGAAATCTGAAAATTGCCGACAAACTCCGCCGAGACTTGCTCACCCCCGGTAACTTCGTCGAACTGCGCGATGACCGGTGTATCCAGCACGCCTTGCACCTGAATGGTGACGTCACCAACCGCGATGGCGATCGGCTCCTCCAACGAAGATAGGCGATCGTAATTAAGGCTGATGCCCTGCGCCTGCGCCGGATCGAGGGGCAGCGTCGTGCAGGCCAGAACTGAAGCTGTGAAAACGCACAGGCGCTGATTGAAACGCTCCATAATCGCGCTACGCCTTGCGCGGGAACATGGTGGCGAATGCCTGCCGCGCGATCTTGCGCCCGGCGTCGTCCGCCGCTTCGTGATCGGAAAGCCAGTGGACCCCGCCAAAGATGCGACTCCACCCGTTTTCCCACGCCGCCTGTTCCAGACTGGTAAAATAGCGCCGCTTGCCCTTAAGCATTGGCCATAACACCTGATCGGGGCTTTCATGGCTGAACCTGACGGCATCGGTTCCCAAGATCAGCCTGGTCATCTCAATCCCTGCCGCACCGAACGTGGAATGGCCAGAGGTGTAGGACGGGAAATTGGGCGTCGGGATCAGGCTCATCCATTTGGAATCTGCCACCACACGCGGGTCGGCATTGTCAAACGCGGGCGCGCGGCTGATGATCGCGGTCTCGGGCCGGATGATATCGTGGTGATATTTGCTGTCCCACGCATTGATCGAGGCATCGGCCTGCGTCGCGCCCAGCAGCGCGAAATGGCGCGCATGATCGAGGAAATCGTAACCGCGATCCTGCATCACCTGCATTGCGATATAGAGGAAATGGCCCGGCGGAGTGATACCCCACGGGCCGTCTTCCCAATAGACCGCGATCAGCGTTTGATCCTCTGTCCGCTCGGTCGAATCCTTGCCGCCAAGGCGTTTGACCATGTCGAACTGCCGCGCAAATTCTGCGCTGCGCGGATCGGGAAAGTCGGTGACGCGGAACTGCGATGGGCTGGTCATCGTCCACGGCTTGATCTGACCGTGGCCGGGGAACAAGCCGCGCGCGAAGCTGTCGATCGCAGGTCCGGTGCCTGCGCTGTAACTGGGGCCGGTGGGCGTCCATTTCAGCGGGTCTGAACGGCGATGATACCGGTCTAGATAGAAGCTGGCGCGGTGCGGTTCGGCCCCGTCGCCCGTGCGCATACGATTGATCGCAACGCCGACATGGTGGCCCCATCGGGCGCCAAGATCCTTCGCCTCTCCATCTGGAAAGCGGCCCTTGAAGGCATTGCGTTCCCACAGGAAAGGTTGCTGGAAACACTCAGCCGCCGCCGTTGCGAACGCGATGCCATAGGCAACCTCGGGATCGGCCCCGCGCGGCGCTTCACCAACATCGTAGGGCGTATCGTAGCGTCCGATAATCGCGTTGGCGGCGATGAACCCGGCGACCATCGGCGCTGCAAAGTTATATGCCGCGCGCGGCGGCGCCACACGTTGGTCGCGCACCTGCTGCAACGCGATATCGACCCAGTGATAGACCGTATTCTGGTGCTGCGGCTCCACGATATTGGTGAGGTAACTGGACCGCGTGCCGTATTGCGCCGTCGCACAACCACCCAGTCCGCCTGCGGCGATGCCGGCGGCGGCCCCCGCCATCAGCGAACGTCGGGAGATGTGCATGATCGTCTCCAATTATGGCAAGTCTTGCCGCGGAGCTGTCAATTACCGGAGAAGGGGTGTTTTAAGAGTAAACTGTTGGATAGCAGCCTGTTAACCATGACCGCAGCGGCCGATGCATTAATCAATCGCGTCGGTCTAGGCAAAGCCGAATGCTGCTGAGTTATTGGCCAACCGGTCGGCCAGATTGGTCGAGTTTTGCTGGCAGCGCGGGGCTGTGAACCACTCGCGCACAGCTTCGGATAACCTGCGGCACCGGTGACAGATCGCGATGATATATTGCAGATGGACCCGGTGGAACAGGTCCGTGAGCTGGTCGGGCCTACTACGCCGTTCGATGATGTCGACGACGTGTTCCAAAAGTGCGTCAGTCGTCTGGCTGAATTCGCCGTTCATAAAGAGCGACTGTCAAATGCCGAGGGTAAACGCTGGGGAGCCGGAAGTTTCCAGACAACGACATCAAGCCCGATCAGCACAATTATCAAAAGCCCAGCCAGGTCGTCAAACAGCCTATGCCGGCCGCCGCGCGAACACGCCGAACCCGGCTATGATTGCGTAACAAGCCGCCGGGATCACCAGCGCGAATGCCAGACTGGTGGCATCGGCCAGTGCGCCGTACAACGTGGGAATAATAGCCCCGCCGCAAATCGCCACGTTTATGATCCCCGATCCGTCCGCTGCACGCGAGCCCAGCTTCTCGCAGGCGAGGCTGAAAATCGTCGGGAACATGATCGCGTTCATCAGGCCGACCGCCAGCAGCGAATAACCTGCAACCGCGCCGGTCGTGCTGACCGACAGGCCGATCAGCGCAATTGCACCAGCGCTTACCGCCGCCAGCAACAAACCGGGGCTGACCACGCGCAGCAGGCCCGAACCGATGAACCGCCCGACCAACGCGCCACCCCAGTAAAGCGAGATGAGCTTGCCGGCTTCCTGCTCACCGATGCCAAGCACTTGCGACTGCATAAGATAATTGACGATGAAGCTGCCAATCGCCACCTCGGCGCCCACATACAGGAAGATGCAAGCCGCGCCGTAGCCGAAACGGGGCCGCTTTAGCAGCGCGACCCCTTCGGCAAGGCTGGTCTGCTCGTGACGCTCGCCTTTCAGACGGTTGCGGAACAGCCATACTGCGGCGGCAACCACAGCCAGCGCGGCGGCAATTCCGAGGTATCCGTTGACGATCGCCGCACTTTCGGCGGTGCGATAGGCGTCGAGCTCGGCTCCCGAAAGTTCGGCAGCGGTCACCGATGCAAGCCCGCCGAGGATCAGGATGGATCCGAAATAGGGAAAGATCGTTGTCCCAAGCGAGTTGAAACCCTGCGCGAAGGTCAGGCGGCTGTGGGTCGTGCGGGCCGGTCCTAGCAGGCTGATCAGCGGGTTGGCGACGATCTGCACCAGAACCACCCCGGTTGCGAGGATGAAATAGGCGAACAGGAACATCGGGAAGGCCGCGCTCTGGCTTGCCGGGATGAACAGCAGGCATCCCGCCATCATCGTCAGCAACCCGGCCACCGCGCCGCGCATGTAACCCAGCTTCTTTACCAACCGCGCACCGGGGATCCCGACCACTGCGTAGGCAATGAAGAACCAGAACTGCACCAGGCTCGCTTCGAAAAAGCTGAGCGTAAACAGCTCCTTCAACTTGGGGATAATCACATCATTGAGCGAGGTGATCCCGCCAAAGATGAAGAACAGCCCGAACACAAAATAGTTGAGCCCCGGCGCGTCAATTGCAGTGCCCTCTTGCTCAACTGCTATCGCATCGCCGCTCAAAGGTGCGCCGGGTGCCAGTGCCATAAAATCCCTCCCCAAATTCCTGCGCTTGCGACAGGTAATAATGCGTCATGCAGGCCCAGAGCCTGCGCGTCCAACCCTAACTACCAGTCTCAGAACGAACACTGCGTTGCTGCGGGCAGGCTTTGACGGGCGACCATGCTGATCGACATTTGCATCGGCGCAGCGCTTGTGATGACCAGGCTTTCGCCCATGCCGCCAAGGCACGCGGGCGTTATCACCATATCGCGCCAGCCCTTGCCCGCTGCAACGGTCAGCCCTTCCGTGATGTCGACCGATCCATCGCCGCTGGCGACTGTTACGCGCCCAGCAGGTGCGGCTTCGATGCTGTAGGTGATGAGGAACGCACCCTCGCCCGGTCCTGAAAGTTTCAGCGCGGAATTGGGGCCAAACGCGATCCGGCGTGCGTCCTCCTGCCGATCCTTGTCGATGCCGCGTGCGATGATGCCGCCGCCCTCGCCGCGCAGATTTGACAGTTCCATTCCACCGGCGCTCGCGCTTATACCGGCGGCGAGCCGTCCGTTGGAGTACCAGTCCGCAGCCGCTCCGACTCCGACAAATCCGCAATCTTCATCCAGTGTTGCGAGTGGCGACGTGTCGGTGAGTGAACGGCCAAAACCGAGCGGGAACAGCGCATCCGCTCCGCCATTCAGCGGCTCTCCCTCACAGCGTCCCGGCCAGCTAAACGAGAGTTTACCGGTCGCCGCACGCTTGCCAAACAGGACATCGGCGACACCAGCGCCCTCGCTGCCTGGTAGCCATGATGCAACAAAAGCATCGGCCACATTCAATTCGCGGTTCATCCACATGGGACGACCGGAAAGGAACACGGCGACCGCCGGAATACCCTCGACGTCGAACTTGCGCAGCAGAAACAGCCCTTCCTCGTCCTCGAACACAAGCGTTTTTCGGTCGCCTGCAAATTCGGCGTAGGGCTGTTCGCCAAACACAACGATCGCGACATCGGGGCGGGACTGGTAGGTTCCATCCTCTGACAAAACCGCCGTGCCGCCGCCAGCTTGTGCCGCATCCCTGATCCCGGCAAATATTGAGGTTGCACCGGGGAAATAGTCATTGGTCAGCTCGCGCCCGCCCTGCCATGTCAGCGTCCAGCCACCGGCGGCCTGCGCGATTGAATCCGCCGCCTTCCCTGCGACGAGAATGGATGCCCCCGACTGCAGTGGCAACACGCTGTCATTCTTCAGCAAGACCTGCGATTTGGCGACAGCCTCGCGCGCGATGGCGCGGTGGGTTGGCGCACCGAGCTTGTCATATTGCCCGGCATTGAGGCGTGCTGATGGCTTTGCCGCATCCGGCCCCAGCAAACCCGCCCGGTGTTTGAGCCGCAGAACGCGCGCTACCGCTTCATCAATGCGAGCGGTGGGGATCGTGCCGTCGCGCACCTGCGCGATCAGCGTCTTGTGCAGCGCCACCGCATCATCGGGCACCATATAGATATCAAGCCCTGCCAACAGCGACTGCGCACAATCGCTGACCGTGCAGCCCTTGACCTGACCGTGACCATTCCAGTCGCCGACAACCAGCCCGTCAAAACCCATCTGCCCGCGCAAAACATTGGTCAATAGACCAGTGTTCCCGTGCATTTTCTGACCATTAATGGAGTTGAAGCTGGCCATGATCGTCTCGACCCCGGCGTCGATCGCGACCGGATATGGCACGGCATGGATCGCCATCAACTCATCAAGATCGCCGTTCACATCGCCCTGATCGACGCCTTGCAAAGTACCGCCATCGCCAAAGAAATGTTTGGCCGTCGCGATCACCCGTCCCGGCCCAAGGTAATCGCCACTACCCCTTTGCCCCTGCAACCCTTCAACCAGCGCGGAGCCCATCCGGGCGACAATTGCGGGGTCTTCGGAATAGCTTTCGTATGTGCGGCCCCAGCGATCATCGCGCGCGACTGCAACGGTGGGAGAGAAGTTCCAGTCGATACCGGTGACCTCGATCTCTACTGCGGTAGCCGCACCAATCCGGCGCACCAGACCGGGATCGCCTGTCGCTCCCAGCGCAATGTTGTGCGGGAAGATCGTCGCGCCCACCACATTGGTGTGGCCATGCACCGCATCGGTGCCCCAGATCGCGGGAATAGCCGGTTCGCCGTTCGCCAGCGGCGCGGTGGATGCTTCCCACATCGCATCGGCCAGGCGCAACCATTGCGAGGCTGGCGCAAACTCATCGCCAAACGGCCCTCCATTCCCGCCGTTGAGGTAGCTGCCCCAGCGATACCCGCGCATTTCCTCGGGTGTGAGGGTGTTGATCTGCGGCTGGATGAGTTGAGCAACCTTTCGCTCAAGGCTCATTCGGGAAAGCAAAGCGGCAACCTCTGCCGCCTCAGACGATTTACTGCTTGCCGCGGGCCTTTCGGCGCCAGCATCGGTGGACTGGATCGGCGTGGCGACACAGGCACAAAGTACACTCGTCAAGCAGGCCCCGGCCAGCAGCGTCCGCGCGTTGATACGCATTTTCGGTTAGCCCCTCCCGAGAGCAAAAGCTTCCTCACGCCCCCTTGTTTGAGAACGTTCTCAAGGGAGAATGAATACATACCGATCCAGACAAATCAAGAGGCGTTCATGGCTCTGGGGACAGTCGCCAGCATCCCTGCTGCCAAGATTGCCAAAACCGCGAACAGGCCAAACAAAGCTGAAAACCCGAATGCCGGAACCAATGTCAGCGTCAACCATGGCATCACCAGCGACGGTACGGTATTCGTCAGATTGAACACGCCAAGATCGCGTCCGCGGTGTTGTGGTTTTGGCAAAACCCGCAGGGTCTGGCCAGTGTGCAACGCCAGAAAGATCGTTGCCGAAATGCCGAACAGTACATAACCGACGATCGCCAGCGGCAGCGCATCGGCCAAGGCCATCAATGCAAGGCCGATCGCGGCCATAACCGCACACACAACCAGCGGCCTGATGGGTTTGGCACGCAAGTCTGACCAACGTCCCAGCCAAAGCGTGATCGGTACGGAAATGATCAGCACAATGCTGAATATGTTTGCGGCGGTGTTTTCGTGAAAGTCCGCGACCAGCGATCGCAACCAGAACAACAAGAATGCAAACAGTCCAGACTCGGAAATCTGCACCAGAAACCGGGCAAGCCACATTCTGATAAGGGTGGAGCGCGACCTTCTTATTTCCCGGTTCAGCAGGAGTTGCTCATCGGGTGTCATGATATCATGGGAAAGCTCAGCCATCTTCGCTTTGGCTTCCAGCAAACCGCCGCGCGCCTGCTTGCGACCAAATATTACCGCTGGCAGCACCAGCGCCAGCACTAACGCCGCGACCAGAACGATGCGCCATTCCTGATCGACCAAGGGATCAAACGTGACAAGCGAACCTGAAACTGCCCCCATCGCAGGCGCTATCGCCAATAGCCCACCCAGCACGCCTTTCTGATCATCCGGAAAACAATCGCCCGCCCACGCAAACAGTGGTGACAGCATCATGTTGAGCCCGATTTGCCATGCCATGACCAGAACAATCAGTTCGATCAGGCTGGTGGCGCGGCCAACCGCGATCAGCAGCGCGCTCGACAGCACAAGACCCGCGACAATCCAACCGGTCCGGCTTCCCGTCCGATCGCTCAAAATCCCGAAGGCGATGTGCGCTAGGCTGGCTACTATTGCCCCAAAAAACGTCACGCTAGCCAAAGCGCCGATATCTTCATTGCCCATCAATGCCGTGATTTTCAATGGGAGCAAAACTGTCAAAAACGGGACATAGGCGATGGAGCCGCCGCCCACCGCCATGGTAAACAAAACCATGAACCAGCGCGGTTGTCTGGCAATTGCAGTCGACGGCAAAGCGTGGATTGACGTCACACGGGGCGCGGGGCGCGTGGAGCCGGCCCGGTTGACGCACGCTCCACCAGACCTGCTTTCACATCGATTACGTCCGATTGTTGCGGAGATTGCTGCAACTTAATCAGTTGCTCTACGGCCACAGAAACGGTTTCGGCAATCGGTTGATCCACCGCTGTCAGCGGCGGCTGTGAAAAGCGCACAATGGGAGTGTTGTCGAATGATATGAGAGACAGGTCGCATGGCACGTGCAGCCCCCGGTCACGCGCAACTTCCAGCGCGGCCAGCGTCATCTGATCGCTACTGCCGATAATCGCGGTCAAGCCGGGATTGCGGTGCAACAATGCCCGCGCGGCAAGGGTACCGGACTCGTACCCGAAATCGCCGGTTTCGCATAGTCCGACCGGGCTGACATGATGGTCCTCCAGCGCCCTGCGCCAACCCGCGACCCGCCACGCGCTAAGGCTGTATTGCAGCGGTCCTGCAATCATTCCGATCTGCGTATGTCCCAGTTCAATCAAACGCTTGGTGCATTGATAAGCGGCGTCATCATCGCCCATCGTAAGGCGGATACCCGGCCCTTCTTGCGTTGAGCCGATACGCGCGAAGGGAATATGACGTTTCGCAAGCAGGCGCGTGATCTGGAGATTCTCCGAATGCGGCGGGGTCAGGATAACGCCATCAGGCTGCAAAGCGGAAACCGCAGCATCCAGTTCACGCTCCACGTGATCGGAGTGAGTGTCGACCAGTTCGACCATCATCCGATATCCGTGCTTGGAACAGGTGAGAATTCCGCCCAACAGCATCTGATCGACCCAGTCCGAACCCTGCCGTTCGCGCCAATCGGCCAGCGTGCACTCCCGGTCGTTGATTGCCAGGATGATGTAGGACCGCGACCCGCTCATCCGTTGCGCCGCAAGTGAGGGGACATAACCCAGCCGATCAATCGAGGACCGAACCTTTTCGCGCATTTGCGCGCGGACGTTGGGTTCATTGTTGATGACCCGGCTTACTGTCTGGAGCGATACCCCCGCATCCTGTGCGACCTCGCGTATTGTTACAGAATTGCGCCGCCTGGCCATCTGCCTGCCATTCCCCGTCCTGTTCGTGACTGCATCATTTGATGCAAGCGAGACCCCGTCCCGGATCATCGCCGCACTCATACACTCTGATCCAGTCAATTGTGAACTGGTTGGGCACAGAAGTTTGCGCAACCCCCTGTTCGTTGCTTTGCTCCGGCCATTTCCCGCCTACCGCCAAATTGGCCATGACGTAAAATGGCTGATCAAACGGTGCGTTGGCATTGCCGTTCGCCTTTTCCGAGTTCGTGAACCATTGCTCGCGCGTCACGGCCAGGTGCACGCGCCCATCGACCAGGAACCGGATCAATCCCTCACCCCATTCAACCGAATAGATATGAAAATCATCCGATGGCAGGGAAAGATCAGGCAATGGCGTCTTTTTGTCTACCAGAGTATTGCCGGGCGGCAGATCGCCAAAATGCAACGCGCTGACGGTTCGGTTCTCGCCCACTTCGCCTCTGCACTCGTTACATTGCGCGCCGATGTTTACCGCTTCGAGGATGTCGATCTCACCTGAAAGTGGCCAACTGCCATAGTCCGCGTGCGCTGGCATCATCCACACGGCTGGCCACATACCCTGCCCGGCAGGCACCTTTGCGCGCACTTCGATGCGACCATATTTCCAGCTATGCAGGCCAAGAGTGCGGATCTTTCCCGAAGTGTATTCACGAGTGACCTGCGGGTTGGGATCTGCGGCGATTTCCGGCGGTCGATCCGGGCCGGTAAATCGCTCTTTGCGTGCCTTCAGCCTTAGGACGCCGCCTTCGACCGCGATATTCTCCGGCCGGTCGGTATAGCACTGACGTTCATTGTTGCCAGCGCCCCAGCACGATTGTTCAGGGGACCATTTGCTGCGATCCAGCGCTTTGCCGTCAAACTCATCCGCCCACACCAGGCGCCAGGATTGCCCTTCTAATGAGGCGATAGCCATCGCACCTTGGGAAGAGGGGGCTGCGCATCCAGTCAAAACCAGGCACATGAAAATAGCAACAGGTCCGATCCCGAAACGCATGATGCGGCTCCTCTTCTGGTCTTACTCGATCCCCCTTTCAAATGAGGGCCCGCCAACAGCAATGTTCTCCCCAGTGCGACCTCAATCCGAATGGCTAGAAATCGAAGCGAGCAAGAAACGTAAAGCGTCGATCGTTGCGGAAGGCAGACCGGGTAACCCGTGTGCCATCGAAATCGACGACCTGACTTGTCTGCGTTACTTCATCCAGCAGATTGACGCCCTGCACGCCAAGTTTCAGGTATTCGGTCACCGCAAAGAAGATCGATGCGTCCAATTGCCCCGTGTCCTCCTGCCAGATTGGCGAGAACGGGAAGATATCATCGCGCGGCGTAATCAGGAATTCCGATCGCCAGTTATATGCAGCGCGCATTGATAGCGGACCTTTTTCATAGAACACAGTCGCGTTAAGTGCGTGTTCGGAAATGCCTGCCAGCGGTTGCTGCGCCACGAATGCACCCGCATCCAATCGGTTCGCCCCGGTGGTGATCGACGGTTGCCCCACATCAGAGAGAGTTGGATTGGAAAAATCGCTGCCATCGACATAGGTGTAGGTCACCTGCGCCCCCAGGCCGCTCAACAGACCGGGCAGAAAATCAAACGTCTGCTGATAGGCAAATTCGAAGCCCTTGAGCAGGCCATCCTGAGAATTTACCGGTCCCTCGACCGTCACCTCAAGCGGCACGCTGCCTTGGTAATTGACTGTGGAGAATCCGGTATCGATGAACCCGCTCACATCTTTCAGGAAGCCCGATATCGTGATTGAACCGACATTGTCGAAATACCATTCGAAGGATGCGTCGTAACTCCAAACATCTACCGGCAACAGGTTTCGGTTGCCGGTGGAAAGAGTGAACAGCGCACCATTAGCAAGCGCATCCGCTCCGGCGGTTGCCAGTGCGACAGTGTTATCCCCGATGCCACCTCCTGCACGGAACAATTGCAGATCAGGTCGTGAGATGTTTCGCGAAACAGCGAAGCGGAAAAGCTTGCCGTCGCCAATATCCAGCTTTGCGTTGAAGCTGGGCAGCCAGTGTTCGAACGTGATGTCGCGATCATCAAGAATGACCTCACCCGTGAACGCTGCGGCAAACTCAGCCAGACGCGCAGGGGACAATGCACAGATCCCGGAAAGACTGACGATGGGTTGCCGGGGTGGCTGGCCGGGGGGCGTCGGCGGCGGACAACCGACAGTCAATTCTGCAGCCTGCACGATTCCATCGCCGTTGCCGCCACCGACTTGGACGCCGTTCTCGATCACCGGAGTGTCAAATCGTCCGGGGTCGGGCAATCCGATCCGACCAAGGGTCGAAATCTCGGTCTCGACATAGCGGACGCCGATATTGCCTTCTACATTCCAGCCATTGTTGAAATCGTGGCCGAAATCGACCCGTGCATAGGCAGCCTTGGTCACCTCGGTCACGACCGAAACCTCGCCGGGGCAGAACACCCCTTCGATGTCGCAGGGCACATTCTCACCGGTGACCTCATCCGGACGGAAGCGACCATTCACGCCGTAATTGAAACGTTCAGGAGACTGACCGAATTGCTGGACTTCCTCGAACTGGCGGTCAGTCAGACCCGTCAGGTATTCGTCGAGAAAATCGTCGCCGCCAAAGTAATACGCCGCGCCATTTTCGACAGGTGTGGGCGCGTTTCCGCGCTGAAAATTGTCAGCGAACACGTTGCGGTATTGAGCGAAGGTAGGGAATTCGTCGACATAGGCACCGCCCGCAATCGCAAATTCCTGACCCGGCAGGCCGGTATAAAAGCGCCCCGGAATGAACCCGTTACCAAATGGACCGGGTCCGCTCGCGCCGCAGCCCGGCCCCTCACCCCACGGCGCACAGCCCGCGCGGCCAGCCCATGGTGCCGAAAGATTGCCCCACGTGCTGAAATTGGTGTTCCGCGTCGTGCGATCACGTTCTGCCCAGCGCGCGCCGAACCGCGCACCTTTGAAGAAACCATCGTCGCTGATGTCATATTCGCCGTCGAAACGCAGGCTTTGCAACTCGCCTTCGTTCTTCTCCCGGCTGTCGAGGCCGAACCAATAATAGGTGTTGAGACCCGATGAGAAATAATCCGCTGGCGCGCCTGGAGGCGCGAGGAAACTGATCTGCGGCACTGAGCCAGTCAGATCGAGATCGATATTCGCCCACGTGCTGAGCGCACCGAACACGGAATCTCGCGTCAGATCCGAACTGATGTTCTGAGCCTCGAAATTGATCCGGAACCGGTCCGTGATATTCCACTTCACATCGAACGAGAAATCCTCGGTCGTGGTGTCGAGTTCACGCAGAAAGCGCAGCGAGTCCGTGGGGATGCCGCCGCGGCCAAACGGGTTGGCATAGGCATCGCCGGGCCGCTGGGTCAGAACACCGCTTTGAAAAATGCCGTTTGCATCGAACTGGAAATTGCTGCCTGCCGCCGGGACCGGGAACAGTGCTTCGTCATCGACACGCGAGATAAGCGCGTATTCTTCTGTGGCAAAACTTGAATCCGAACGCAGCCATTCAAACGTCGCGATGAAATCTCCCGTGGGGTCTTCGTACTGAAGCACCGCGGACCAAGCTTCGCGATCGCGGTCGAGATTGGTTGTGCGCACGCCGGCACCTTTTGGCACCAACACCGCGTTTGAGGGCGGGAAATTGGCCGCGTCGAAATTGGGATTGCCGACAAATCCGCCAGAGCCAACCGACAATGCGCGCAGGCACGGACCATCCAGCGTGTTTGCGCGATAGCACGGGTCAGCCACCTGCGAGGCATCGGTGCGGCTCTTCAGTTCGGAATAGGCATAGGCTAGCTGAAAACCCAATGATCCGGCCGGGGAATCATAGGTCGTGGAGCCCAGCACCGAAAATTCCGGCGAAGTCTCTTCGCGCAGGTCGCCATAATTGACGCCAACCGTTCCGGCGAGGCGTGTGCCGCGATTGTCGAGCGGCTTGCGCGTGACAAGGTTTACCGTGCCCGAAGGACCGCCCTCAATCATGTCGGCAGTCACGTTTTTGAACACTTCCACGCGGCCCAACAATTCGGGCGATACGTCGTTGAAGCTCAGTTCGCGCCCACCGGTCGCCGAGAAGATATCGCGCCCGTTCAATTCGGATCTGGCGTAGGGAAGGCCGCGGATGATGACGCCTGTGCCTTCGACGGAGAACCTGTCCGGGTCTGTGGTTTTTTCAAACCGGCCAATTGTAATGCCGGGGATGCGCTGCAACGTTTCAGCGACCGAACGATCGGGCAAAGCACCGATATCCTCGGCAGTGACGGCATCGACAAAAGTGTCAGACAACCGCTTTATGTTTTGTGCGCTTTCCAGTGATGCCCTGAACCCGGTCACGATGATGGCGTTATCATCCGACGAAGTTTCATCGAGATCCTGTTTTTCAGCGGATTGGGATTCTGATGTCGAAGCGTCTTCATTTGCATCCTGCGCCGAGGCCGGAGCCGCGAGGGCGATCGAGATTGCCAAAGCCGATGCGGAGCCAAGAGCGAATCGGCACATTGCTGGCGCAGCGCGTCTGGTATTCATGTCTGAAATTCCTCCCCATAACCCCGAATTGGCGGTTTCTTGACCGTCCGATACGCACCCTTTACTCCAAATTGTGAGCGTTCTCAAGACTTGCAATATTTTCTTCACATTGCATGGTGAGCGCAGCAGGTATGATGCATCCGCAACCGGTCGGGCTGGTGATGCGGTCAGACCGATTGGGACAACCGGTTCATGGCAATTCAACAGATCATCATCGTCGGTGGGGGCACGGCTGGTTGGATGGCGGCGGCGGCGATGTCCCGGCTTAAGCAGGGGCGCAGCCTGGAAATTACCCTGATCGAATCAGAAGCGATCGGGACGGTCGGAGTAGGCGAGGCGACCATCCCGCCCTTCGTAGGCTTCAACCAATTGCTCGAAATTGACGAACGCGAGATGTTGGCTGCCGTGCAAGGTTCTTTCAAACTTGGCATTCAGTTCGAAAACTGGAACCAAATCGGCGACAGCTACATCCACCCGTTTGGCGCCTATGGTTATTCAATTGGCGGGATCGCGTTTCACCACGTCTGGCACAGATTAGCTCAAGGTGGCGATAAACGCCCGATCCAGGCTTTCAATGTCGAGACAATGGCCGCACATTTCGGCAAGTTTGCGCGTTCGGAAGACTATCAGAGGGACCGCGACGACCTGCCGCCGGTCAATTACGCGTACCATCTCGATGCGGGACAGTATGCGGCATTCCTGCGTAAATACGCCGAGCAGCGCGGAGTGGCCCGCCGCGAGGGCAAGGTGGTGGATGTTGCGCTTGATCCCGAAAGCGGATTTGTCACCTCGGTGAGGCTGGATGATGATAGCCATATATCCGGCGATCTGTTTGTGGATTGCTCCGGTTTTCGCGGCCTGCTGATCGAACAAGCGCTGGAAACGGGCTATGAGGACTGGAGCCACTGGCTGCCTTGTAACCGTGCGGTTGCCTTGCCTTGCAAGCGGGAGGACGGCAGCCCGCCACCGCCCTTCACTCGCGCGACCGCACACCGTGCGGGCTGGCAATGGCAGGTGCCCTTGCAGCATCGCAACGGCAATGGTCACGTCTATTGCAGCAGTTTCATGGAAGATGATGCGGCGCACGATATCCTAGTCGCCAATATCGCGGGAAAACCTCAGGCCGATCCCAACTTCCTGCGTTTCACCACGGGGCGGCGCAAAAAATTCTGGAACAGGAATGTGGTGGCATTGGGGCTGGCCGCAGGGTTCATGGAGCCACTGGAATCGACCTCGATCCACTTGATCAACACCGGTATCGATAAGCTGCTGTCCCTGCTGTCTCTGGAGGGGATTACCCCGGTGCAAGAGGACACTTACAACCGTCTGACCTCACGCGAATATGCCCGCATCCGCGACTTCCTGATCCTGCATTACAACGCAACGTCACGCGATGATTCCGACTTTTGGAATTATGTGCGCACGATGCAGGTGCCTGAAACGCTGACCGAAAAGATCGAGATTTTCAAAGCCAACGGACAGATCTTCCGTGAGGAGGATGAGCTTTTCACCGAGACCAGTTGGGCGGCGGTGATGATGGGGCAAGGCATCCGCATGTCTTCGCATAACCCGATGGCCGATACGTTCGACACGCCCAAGACCCGCCGCGAGGTGGATGAAATGGAACAGTCGATCCGATTTCTGGTCCAGCACATGCCGGGACACGGGGAATACCTCACGCAGTATTGTCCTGCAATTGCGGCGTGACGCTGACATAAGCGGGCTACAAAACTTGAACGACAAGCGAAACATAAACGCATGCTGCGATACTTTGATAACGCTCACATGCGAGATCAACCATAGGTAGTCAGAGCGACCTGCTTCCGCGCGACATCAACCGAGGCGAAAAGCCTCTGCCGGCGTAGTCCTGCTTGCGCGCAGCGATTGAGCAAGCACGGTCAGAATCGCAATCGCCAGCGCCAGCAGGCTGGCCACGACAAAGTATGCAAGGCCAAGTTCGATCCGTTCGGCAAAACCTGACAGCCATTCCCGCATGGCCAGCCACGCAAGTGGCCATGCGATGATATTTGCGATCAGCACAGGTCGCAGGAATTGTCCAACCAGCAGCCGCACGACCGATCCGGAGGATGCCCCCAGTGATTTGCGGATACCGATCTCACGCACCCGCCTCGCTGTGTTGAACGCCGCCAAACCATACAATCCCAATGCCCCGACCAGCACCGCCAGCACCGCGCCAAACGCAAACAGGCGAGATCGCTGGACATCGGTTTCAAGAAACGCATCGTAGAGCATCACGTTTACGGATTTCCCCTCGAACGGGATATCGGCTGCTCGTGCCCGCCATACCGCCTCAATACCTTGCAGCACAGTCTGCGAGTTACCAGCATGGCGAATAGTCAGGCGCGGATCAGTCCCGCCGTCAGCTTCCAGGTAATAAGCAAAAGGCGGAACGGGAATGCGCGGGTTTCCAAAATTGAGGTTTTCGATCACGCCGACAATCATGATGCCGGCTACCAGCTCGTCAGCGGAGATTTGCTGTCCAACTGCGGCCTCGGGCGTGTCGAAACCGAGCGCGGTCGCGGCGCTGCGATTGACGATGACGTTCGACGACAGCATCGACAAGTCCCCTCCCGCAATTTCCGGCTCCGGAGCAGCGAGATCGGCCGGGAAACGCGCGGGATCGAACCCCCTTCCGGCAAGCAACCGCGCTTCGTAAACCTCCATGAAGTCGGGGCCGACTGTCCCTTCCAGCAAGTCAATTGCAACCAACTCACCATCGCGATCCGATTTACGGATACTGAATGTGCCGCCCGTGGGCACAACGCCGGAAACGGTCGTTGCGATCACGCCGGGCACAGCTGCGATGTCGCGCCGGATCGCCTCGCGCTGAGCGTCATCAAGGTTTGGATTGCCGTAGGAATTGACCAATATAAGCCCGCTGCGATCGAACCCCAGATCAACGGTTTGCAAATGTCGTGCCTGCGCAAACAAAACGAAAGTGCAGATCAGCAGCGCGATGGCGATGGAAAACTGCACGACGACCAATGCGGCACGCAAGCCCGCTCCGCGCCGTCCCATGCCGGGTGACTGGGTGGAACTCAGCACGGCGGCAGGCTGGAAACGCGATAACACAAACGCAGGATATATGCCCGCTACCAGCCCCGTTCCGCCCACCACCAATGCCAGCGCAGGCAAGATCCCGTTCGCGCCAGAATACGCGATGTCCAGATCCAGCCCACCAGCCGCGTTGACGAACGGAAGTGCAAGTTCCGCCAATGCCAGCCCGCCCACTCCTGCCAAAATAGCGGCGATCAGGGATTCGCCCAAAAACTGCCGGATCAGCACATTGCGCGGCGCACCCGCCACCTTTCGCAACGCAACTTCGCGGGCGCGCAGATCGGCACGCGCGGTCGCCAGATTGACGTAATTGATGATCGCGAGGGCCAGCGAGACCAACCCGAGGATGCCAAGCGAGGCAACGACCAGCCGGTCGCGCGGTTCGCCCAGATGCTGCGCGGCCAGCGGTTCGATCGTTTCACGCACCTGGATAAATTCCTCCGGTCCCAGAAATGACGGATCGGGATGACGTTTGTTGAAGTCTCGCAAGCTGCCCTGCATTGCGCGCGCTGCGGCTTCATTAGGAAAGCGCAGGAAGGTTATCAGACCGGATGACCCCTCGAACCAGAGGTTCTGGTCCGGCATCAGCCGAGCATATATCTGCGGGCGATAGGTCATTGCGGTGGGCAAATCGCGGATGACGCATGAGATGCGCAGCGCGCGCGTTTCTTCGCCAACGGTCGCATTTATCACCTGTCCGATCGCGTCGCCGGGCCGCAAATGCCGCTCTGCCGCGCTTTGTGTGATGATCGCTCCATCTGGACGGGCCAAAGCGCTTTTGGGGTCACACTCGTTGGCAGGTAACGGGACCAGGTCGAAATAGGCCGGATCGACGAGACCGATTTCCTCTCTTACGGCCACGCGACCATTCTGCACCGCAGCCGTTGCAGGCAACAGGCGTGCGCCCTGCGTGCCAGGAAAATCGCTGCGGAGAAGTTCCAGCATTTCCATTCGCGACGGGATGACGACTGGCTCCGCGTCTCCGAATTGCAGTGAGCGGTCGACTACCCACACCTTTTCCCAGCCCGGAAGCATACGATCAAATCCCGTCTCGAAACGAACGAACAGGAACAGGATCAGAAACGCCGCAATGCCCAACGCCAGTCCTCCCAGATTTATGAAAGCAAAGCGCGGGTGACGGCTGAAAGAGCGATACAAGGCGACAAGCGCATTCACGAACGAAGGCCTTCGCAACGATACGAAGGAGAGCGATCAATCATGGCGCAACGCCCAGGCGGGATCGGCCCGCGCCGCGCGCAGCGACTGGCTCCAGACTGTGCCCGTCGCGATCACCGCTGCGAGCAATCCTGCGCCTATGAAGAACAACGGCGAAAGCGCAATACGATCGGCAAAGCCAGCCAGCCAGCTGCACATTGCCAGCCACGCGAGCGGCCACGCGATAAGGTTAGCAATCAATACGGGGCGCGAAAACTGCCCGACCAGCACGCGCACGACATCTTGCGTCGACGCGCCCAGCGCCTTGCGGATGCCAATCTCGCGCACCCGCCGCGCTGTGTTGAACGACGCGAGCCCCCACAGCCCGACGCAGCCGATCAGCACGGCCAGCCCCGCGCCGATAGCGAACAGGCGCATCGCGCGTTCATCGTCATCGTAAAATTCCTGCAAGCGCTGGTCGGCGGTTTCCGCTTCGTATGGCACCTGCGGAACGATGCGTTGCCAGATTTTTTCCAGCTGCTTAAGGGTCGTCTGCGGATCTCCCGCGAACCGCACCGAAGCGACCATGTCGGAAGACAATTCAGGCTCTCGCGTGAAGATGTAATATGTTGCCGGGATCGGTTCACGCGGCGACAGAAAACGCAATCCACCGATGACGCCAATGATCGTGCGCGGTTGGACCCCGCCTACCGTTTTACCGATAGCCTGTTCAGCAGTTTCAAAGCCCAGGACACCAACAGCCTGTGCATTGATAACGATATTGATTTCGTCGCCATCTTTTTCGCCGCGATATTCATCGGCTTCGCGCGAGGGATCGAAGACGCGCCCTGCCAGAATGCGCGGGCCATAGACATCGAAGAATCCGGGGCCGACGATTTCCCATCGCAGCGATGGCCCTTCTCCCGGAACGCCGGGCAGAGGTACGTTTTGTGCATTGTTCGACCCGCTGCCCCCAACGCCGGTATTGCCCAGCCCGACTTGTGATACTTGAGGAAGTGAGCGCGCCGCATCGGCAAACGCGCGGCGCTGAGCAGGCTCAACCAGACTGTCTCGTAGCGATAGCACAGCGATCAAACCTTCGCGCGCGAAGCCTGGATCTGCCTGTCGAATGTGCCGGGTCTGTGCGAACAATACCGCCGCGCCGATTATGAATGCTATCGCCAAACCGAACTGGAAAATCACGAGCAGTTCGCGCACCCGCGCACCTGTCCTTCCGCCACCCGGCGACCGCGCGGATGCAAGCACTTGCGCGGGTTGATACCGGGACAAAAGGACAGCTGGATAGAACCCGGCCAAGGCGCCAATGGCCAATACCGCAACCGCCAGCACCGGCACGACGATGGGATAGGGCAATTCCAGTTCCAGCCCGCCCGCAGCGTTGATAAGCGGAAGGCCGATCTCCGCCAGCACCAGTGCCAGCAGTGCAGAAATTCCCAAGATCATGACCGCTTCACCAAGGAACTGCCGCATCAACATCCCTCGATCTGCGCCCAGCACCTTTCGCATTGCGACCTCGCGCGCTCGCATCACCGCCCGTGCGGTGGAAAGGTTGACGAAGTTGACCATCGCAATAGCCAGCGTCAGGATGCCGACCATGCCAAGCGCACCCACGGTCAGCTTGCGGCTCGCGGTTTCCTGACCCTCCGGTTCGAAATGCAGGTCTGTCAGTGGCAGAAGTTCGATTTGCGGTATATCCGACGGTTTCTCCCCCAATTGGGTGCCGCGCCGGTCGACAAAGGCGGTAAGTCGCTGTTCGAACTCCCGCGCCTCCTGCGGCGTTTCAAACCTCAGGAAGGTCTGTAAGCTGCTGCTGCCCCAATTGAACCACGTTTCCTCGGGCGGAATGCGCGGCATCGCGATCAGGATTGAGAGGCTGAGGTCGCTGTTGGCAGGCAAATCGCGGAATACGCCCGCCACACGGTATGTTGCCGCCGCATCCGTCGCCACCGTCAGGCTTTGACCCAAGGGATCGCCCTTCCCGAAAAAGCGCCGTGCCGCACTCTCGCTGATGAGCATTGAAGTCGGGTCAGTCAGCGCATTCTCTCCATCGCCGCTGACCATCGGCAATTGCAGCACGTCCAGGAAACGGGGATCGACCTGCGCCACGTCCGCTTTTTGCGCGATACCGTCAAGGATCACCACACCGCCATCCTCACCGCCACGGATACGCGTTCCACGAACGCCGGGAAAATCTTCTTCCATCTGTTCCAGCAATCCGCCCATCGTCCACGGATAGGCGCCATTCACCGGGCTTTCCGGAATGTTCCAAACCGTCTGCACGACATAGACTTTTTCATGATCGGGCAGCCAGGTCTCGAAACTGGTCTCGAACCGGATGTAGAGGCCAAGGAGGATTGCCACCCCCATTCCAAGCGCCAGCCCGCCGATATTGAGCGCGCTGTGCACCCGGTGGCGTGCGAACGAGCGATAATGCGAAAGCAGCGCGAGACGGTTCATTGTGATCCCCTCGATCCTAAAGCGCGCGCGCGGCGGAGGCGACAATACGACCATCAAGCATATCAATCCGGCGTTTTGCCATGTCGGCATGGCTTGGCGAGTGAGTTACCATCACGATGGTTGCCCCGTCCTCGTTCAGCGCTGCAAGGATGTTCATCACCTGCTCGCCATTGAGTGTATCAAGATTGCCCGTCGGCTCATCCGCCAGGATGAGGCGCGGATCGCCGACAATCGCGCGGGCGATGGCGGCGCGTTGCTGCTGACCACCCGAAAGCTGATGCGGGAAATGGCGTGCCCGGTGGGCGATGCCGATGCGATCCATCGCGGCTGCCACGCGGTCTTTCCGATTGCCCGCGTCCTTCCGATAGGCAAGGCCAAGCGCAACATTCTCCTCGATCGTCAGTTCATCGATCAGGTTGAAACTCTGAAATACGAAACCAAGCGCATCCGCGCGAAAGCGCGACAGCTCTTTTTCGGGCAGTTTCGCCAGATCGCGCCCGCCGAACAGATACGCGCCTGCAATTGGGCGATCAATTGTGCCCAGCGTGTTAAGCAGCGTCGATTTGCCGCAACCCGATGGCCCCATGATGGCGACAAATTCCCCTTCGCCGATGGCAAGATTGATGCCCGCCAGCGCGGTCGTCTCGATCTCGTCCGACAGATACCGGCGTTCAATTCCTTGCAATTCGATCATGGCAGGTGCTCCCCTCGCTTTCAGCGAATATTGACGGTGTCGCCTTTGATTTGCGACAGATTGCTGGTGACGATCTGTTCACCGGGTGTGAGGCCGGACAAGATTTCCACCTGACGCGGATTGCGACGCCCGATGCGAACGGTGCGGCGGCGTGCGTGGCGTTCGTCAGGATCAAGGACGAAGACGCTGTTGTCGCTCTCGCTCAACCAGCCGCCAACCGGTGCGACCAGGGCCGGCGCTGCCGCACCCAGCGTGATCCGAACATCGAGCGTCTGCCCGCGATTGAGCCGCCGACCTGGGCCGTCCTTGAAGGCCAATTCCACGCGAAACCGGCCGTTGGTGACGGTGGATAGCACACGAGCGACGGCGAGATGCGCGCCATCGGCGGTGCGTGCGCGCTGCCCCGGTTGCAGCCGGTTCAGATAAAATTCGTCGACATCGGCAACCAGTTTCCAGTCGCCTTCGCTATCGACCTGTCCCGCCGGATCGCCGGAAGCCAGCGTCTGCCCCGGTTGCAGAGTGAAATTGGTCAGGCGGCCAGACGTGGGGGCGCGAACCGTCAGCCCATCCAGACTGTCTCGCAACGCGCCAAGCGTGCGTTGCAATCGCCCGCGTGTCGTCTCCAGCATGGCCGCCTGGTCGGCGGTAAAACGGCTTTCACCATTAACGCCTGCCCGCAATTGCGCCACACGGTCGCGCTGGAAGGCAACCTCTGCGGCGTAGCGCTGCATCCCGGCATCGGAGATAAACCCGCGCTCGTGCAGGCCCTTGCGACTGTCATGTTCGCGACGTGCCTGGACCAGATCGTATTCGGCCTGCGAGAGCTGCGCTGCACGATCAGCCCGACTGCGGGCGATGTTGAGGTTCTCCCCCGCAACATTGCCAAGCTGGCTGGCGATCTGCGCCTCTTGCGTAATGACCTGCAGTTCCAGTTCGGGATTGGCGAGACGTGCCAGAGGCTCTCCCTTGGTCACCATGGCTCCGTCCTCAACCAATAGCGATTCCACCTGTCCGCCATTCATCACACCCACCAGCGTCGTCACGGCCGGGACCACCACCGCGCGCACCGGCAGATAATCATCGAACGCCGCTTGCGTGACGGTTGCAATGGTAATGTCAGCCGCCGAAATGTCGGTCGATCCGCTTTCCGGGATTACGCGCCACGCAATGCCGACGCAGATCAGCGCCGCAGCCACAGCCAAGACGCGCCGCCGACGCCACCACGACGGGCGTCGCCGCGCGATTGCGCGGTCCATTGCTTCTCCTCCGGCAGTCGGCGAAGAAAGAACCGGCGAAGAAAGATTTGCCTCAGCGACAGCTTCGTTCATCATGGACGCAGTATCTCTTACTCGCGTGGAAAAGCCTAAAGCTCTATGAACAATAGATTTTCCGATGGAGGCAAACCGGGCAAGTGTTCGCTGGCGGACACAGTGTCCGAAGCCGGACACTCACACGCAACGTCAAGCCCGAAAGCGCGCGACATCCTGCTGATCGACGACAACCCCGAAGTCGCACGTGCAGTGGAGATCGCGTTTCGATTGGCTGGTCATGTGGTGCACCGGGCAGAAAAGGCCGAGGAAGCCTATTCAATGCTCGCTCGCCGCCGGTTCGATGCGATTATCCTCGATCTGAATTTCAGCCCCGGCAAGACCGATGGCAAAGAGGGGCTCGCCTGCCTGAAACGTATTATCGGAGACGATTCCACCGCCTGCATCGTTGTGCTGACCGCGCATGGCGGGGTGCGAACCGCAGTAACCGCGATGCAATCGGGTGCGCGCGATTTCGCGGTCAAGCCATGGAGCAATGCGGATCTTATCGCCAAGGTGGAGGCAGCAATTGCGCGCGACCCGGTGGCGCTGTCGACGGTCTCAACTTCTCCACAGAGTGCGACGGCTCCGTCTCAAATGCTTGGCGAATCTGCGGTGATGGCGGATTTGCGCGACCTGATCCAACGGATCGGGCCAACGCCAGCCGGGGTTGCCATTACGGGGCTTGCAGGTAGCGGGCGCACGCTTGCCGCCCTCGCACTGCACGCGGCATCGGCGCACGCAGGCACGCGACCGTTGCCCATCGACCTGCGCGAAGACGCGGAGTGGGACGATCTATCGACTGCGACAGGCACTGTTATCCTGCGCCATGTCGAAAGGCTGGATGAAAAGGCGCAAGACAGATTGCGTTGCGCGCTGCCAGCCGAGGTGCGAACCTTCACGATTGCTGACAACCTCGGCGATATCGGCCCTGCCTTGCTGCGCCGGATCGCCGTGATCGAGATTGCTGTGCCGACGCTGGCTGAAAGAGGCGACGACGTTCTGCTGCTCGCCCGGCATTTCTTGCGCGTTGCCGCCGATCGTTTTGAGCGTGCGTTGCCGTCACTCAGCGATGCTGCCCTTGAGATCATCCGTATGGCCCACTGGCCGGACGAGGCGCGCGGACTGGCGCTGGCGATGGAGCGCGCAGTTCTGTTGGCGCAAGGGGATGAGATCGGCCCACAGGCACTCGCTTTTGCAGCGCCTGCTGGCAATCCGGTGGCGACGCAAGTTTCAAATCAGCGCGAGCATAACTTCGATCTGGAGCGCACGGAAAAGACTTTGATCGAGGCCGCACTTCGCGAACATGGACACAATATCAGCCACACCGCGCGCGCTTTGGGCCTTAGTCGGGCAGCGCTGTATCGGCGGATGGAACGCCATGGTCTCTAACAGGGGGTGGCGCGCTGTCGGGCTGGGGCTGGCCCTGGCATCGTGCGGCATGGCTGGCAGTCTCGCCTGGAGTGCGGGAATGTGGGGATCGCTCACCGCCACCGCGCTTGTCTGCGCATGGTTGCTTAGCGTTTTGTGGTGGAACGCGGCACGCCATGCGCCATCGGCTCCCGTTGCTCTGCCTCGCAATGACGAATGCGATGACGAGGAAGCGCGCGCCATGTTGCAGCAATTGCTGCTGGATACCGCGCCTACGCCCCTTGTCGCGCTGGAGAATGGCAGCGCCCGCGCCCTGAACCGCGCGGCACGGCGGCTATTCGGCACCGATTCGCGGATCATTCCCCTTCCCGCAGCGCTGTCCGATCCGGAGGCGAGGTTCTTGCTGCATGAAGGCCATCGCTGGCGCATCGACCGGGTGGCGGCAGAGAATGGTGCACCCGATCTATGGGTTGCCGCGCTGGTCGATATCGAAAACGAAGCCAATCTGGCAGAAGCCCGCGCCAGTGCCGAACTGATCGACGTGCTGGGTCACGAATTGCTGAACGGTTTGGCACCCATCGTCTCGTTAGCCGAAAGCGCGCAAACTGCGGCGAAGACTGATCCGGTCGATGGCGCATTGCTCGGGGAAATCCTCGGCCCGCTGGCTCGTCGGGCCGAAAGCCTGCAACGCTTTGCCGAGGCGTATCGCCAGCTTTCCCGCCTGCCAGTTCCAGTGGCGCAAGATTGCGATATCGTGCAATTCGCACAGGATCTGCATCACGGCTTTATCCGTCGCTGGCCGCGGATTGATCTTGTGCTGGATGGTCCAGACACGCTTCGTTGGAAAATCGACCGGGACCAGCTCTATCAGGCAATCTGGGCGATGCTTCACAATGCTGCCGAAGCGGTGGATGCGCAGCCAGAAAGCCAGGTCGTCTTGCGTTTCAACCTAGATGGTGCAAGACTGGTATTGGACGTTCTTGACACGGGAGCAGGGGTGAACCCGGCCAACGCAGCCCACATTTTCCGCCCGTTTAATACGACCAAGCCAGGCGGTTCGGGCATCGGATTGTCACTGGCGCGCCAGATCGCGCAAGCCCATGGGGGAACCCTTGACCTAACTGGTGCAAACCCGACAACGTTCCGCCTGACATTGCCCAAGGTCTGAGCCGGTAAGGAGCTGTTCCATACGAGCTGGCTGCCTCCATCCAAGCGTATCTGGCCAACCTGCCGACATCATTTCCACTGCGCGTTCGATCCGATCAGCGAGCCGCAGGATGTCAGGCATATACCCACGTCTGGAGCAAGAATTGTAATCTCTTCAAGGTGGGAATACTAATAAATACTATGTCTGGACCTGAACGCTACATCATTCGTAGTGACTTCATGCATCTTCTCGACCGGAAAAATTTTCAGAACCCATTTGGCGGCTTCGCATGCGAGATGGTCGGCCGCGACCCTTTCCATTCGATCCAGAGGCAAACGGCAAGCGAAGCAAAGGGCGTCAGTGACTATCTGCAAACGTTAACGCGAGAACTGATCGCCAAACCCCCATTCTGCGGCGGGATTTGCGTTGAGCACATTATATCGAACCTGAACCATACTGTAGATTACGCGGTCGTCATCCCGGTACGCGACGAAGAGGAACGTCTGGCACGCTGTTTCCAAAGCTTATCGACGGCAATGCAACAATCGTCCCGCACTGGTGCTCTTGTATTCGTGGTGAACAATACGATCGATCGGTCATTCGACATTCTGGCCGAACAATTGTGCGCATTTGACTATTTGGGCGGGATTGTCAAGGTTACTACCCGTCCGGAATTGGCGTGCGCTCCTATCGCACGGCGTCTGGCGATGGACATTGGTCAACACATCGCGCCTCACGGGCATGTGCTTTCCAGCGATGCGGATACTCAGGTTGGACGCAACTGGGTGTGTGCTTTTACAGACGCTTTTGATAAGGGTTACTCGTTGGTATGTGAGGATGTCGAGTTGAACCCGGAAGAACTGGCCGCTTTACCTGAAATCGTTCAAAAGTTGGGCTATGTGGAGCGTCGCTATTACGATGTTTGCGAACGGCTGTGGCATCGATGGTCAAATAATACGGCGAAATATCTCAATCTGAGAGCTTCGGGGGCGAGCATTGGCGTAACGTCCGAGGCATTGCGGACCGTCGGAGGTCTGCCAACGCCGAAAGTCGGTGAAGATGGAGCGCTCCGCGATGCCGTTCTGGCGCATGGATTGCGCGCTGTTCAGCTTGCAAACTTGGGGACATACACGTCCGCGCGACTAGATAGCCGGGCGGTGGGAGGCTGTGGGGAAACCCTCGCGCAGCGGGCGATTGATCCAAACCCAGAAAGCGATTCTGCCCTGGTTTCGATCGCCGTCCTCCGCCATCGCGCAGCCCAATCGCGAGGCGGCAATGTTCGCTCTACGGGACAAACGGGGGCACCGCTCCGATACCGCGAATTATGCGAACAACTGAAAATCGGGGAACGGTTGCTATCTGAAGAAACCGATCGCAATGTTTGAGCCAGACGCAAGCGAGGCAATACAGCGGATTGCCAATCGCGCGCACTTGCACGACCAACTCACAAGCGATTTGCAGGGCGATATCGGGGAATTGCACCAAGATGGGTGGCTGATCGCGTGCTGGCCTTCATCAAGGGGAGGTCAAGGCTGGGGTTCCGAACCCGGAGGGGCTGTTGCAGCATTCACTGCCCTGCGCGCTCTTGGAAGGGCCAATCTTTCCCTGGCGAGGTTGTTCGAAGGGCACATGAACGCTTGCAAGCTGGTGACATTGTACGGTTCAGATGCACAAGTTTCCGCGTCTGTGGCTTCGGTTCAGAGCGGAAATCTGCTGGGTGTTTGGGGGGCAGACGACGCGAAGGTGCCACTGCGGCTTCAACACAAGGGGCGCAACGGCTCGCGCACTGAAAATCTGTCCGGTGCCAAGGTCTTCGCCTCCGGTCTTGGCTACGTTACCCAGGCAATCGTGACTGCGGAAGACAATGGCGGTGTGCAACTCTTGCTGATACCGACCGATGATCAGAGGCGCGCGGACGTATCGATGTGGGATATGGCGGGAATGCGCGCTACGCGGTCCGGTCGTTTTGATTTCACTGGAATTGAGCTTTCTCACGACGCCTTTATTGGCGCACCCAATGACTATTATCGCGAACCCTTTTTCGAGGGTGGCATCTGGCGATATTGTGCGGCCCATCTTGGCGCAGCCGAAGCCTTATATTCGCTTACAAGGGACGCTCTCATCGAACGCAAACGTGCGAGTGATCCCCATCAACAACGGCGCATTGTTGAAATGGCAATCGCACTTGAAACAACGCGACTGTTATTACTGCGCGCCGCATGCGAAGTGGAAGAGGCAGGTGCGCCGCCGGAAAAGATCGCTCTGTCGCTGCTCGCAAGGGAACATACGAACGATGCGTGCCGGACGGTATTGGCTCTAAGCGAACAGGCATTGGGGATGGGCGCGCACATTTCCGGAACACCGGTAGAGCGAATACGGCGCGATCTGAGCCTGTTTCTGTGTCAGGCGGCACCGGATGCGAAACGCGCGAGAGCAGCCGAAATTCTCGTTGCCAAGTGCAGGCTGCCGGAACACCTGTGAGCCTTAACCTGCAAGACCCCGGCACACTGCTGGAGGCGGCGGCGTCCGCTCCGTCCGTATCGTTGGATGTTATCTCGCCGTCTGGCGGGCTGCTGGTAATCAGTCCTCATCCAGATGACGAGACGCTCGGCTGCGGACAGGCACTGAGCACTGCCGCGGCTTCGGGACGCAAGGTCGGCATCGTCCTGCTGACCGATGGCGAAGGGTCTCACCCCAACTCGCAAGAATATAACGAAAAGCGTCTGAAGGAACTTCGGCTTCGGGAATTCGCAGAAGCTGTCGCACAATTGGCGCCAGACGCCGAAGTTCGCCTGCTTCGCCTCGGATTGCGGGATGGCGCAACCAGCCGCGCCACCATTGCAAGAAGTGACGTCGAGCGGGCGATTCAGTTTGCTCAATCCATCTCTGCGCGATCGATTTGGTCGACGTGGGGGAATGATCCGCATTGCGATCACGAAACAGCCGCCCATCTTGCGGAACAAATCGCCGATGCTGTTGAACTGCCGCTATGGTCATACGCAGTCTGGGGTCGCTTCGAAAAGCTGACGCGACCTGTGAAGCCGGTCCGATTCCAAGCGGACTTGGCGAAGCAGCGCAAACTACACGCGATGCGCGCCTATCGATCGCAGCTTACAACGCTCATCACGGATGATCGGGAGGGTTTTGTCATGCCGCTTGTACTGGTAGAACACTTCGCGCAGCAACCGGAGATATTTATCCGTGAGCGCTGAATCCTCTCGGCGGAGCGTTATTTTCAATAACCTCTTTAAAGAAAATAGCGATCCATGGGGCTTCGAAACTAGCGACTATGAGGCGCAGAAGCGCTTACGAACTCTCGCTGCGTTTGGGGGCTGCACCTATGACCGCGTCCTCGAAATAGGCTGCGCTAATGGAGTGCTCACGGCTGAGCTTGCCGAATTTTGCACGCAATTGGTCGCTGTCGATGTTTCGCAGACTGCTCTCTCGCTGGCGAAGTCGCGATGCGCTGGCTTTGACAATATCGAATTTGTGTGCGCGGAAATTCCGGGCTCTTGGCCGGGCGGCCTGTTCGACCTGATTGTGTTTTCAGAAGTGCTATACTTCCTCGACGCTGAAGAGATCATGTTAGTTTCAACATTGGCAGCAAACAGTTTGCGTGCGCACGGCAAATGTATCCTGGTGAATTGGACCGGTCCGAATACGTTGCCGATTGATGGCGAGAGCGCGGTCAAACTTTTCAGCATGAAGCCCTGGGTATCGCGGTATGAGGAAATCGCAGAGCTTTTTCGCATCGACGTTCTTGATTTTGGAGATCCTTCGAGTTCTGAACCCAGGCATTCCTGCAGGTGAATGTTCGGCAAATTCCTCAAGCCTCTGGCCTTTAGAGGCCGGCGGTCCAATTCGGATTGTGCGAAATTGCCGCCGCTTGTGCTCCGTCGGGGCGATGTTCTGATAAGCCTTCCTCCATTGCAATTCTAAGATTGTGCTGCAGCTGCGAAGTGGCGGTTTGACGCACGCGTCCCAGGCACTATGTCTCAGGGATGAAATCACGCCGTCGCTTACCTGCCCCGCCGCAGCTCGCACATCTGCTGGCGGATCGTCACCTTGCGCTATTCCTCGATTTTGACGGAACACTTGTCGAGATTGCCGAAGGTCCGGATGCTATTGCCGTGCCGGACCAACTGTCAGACAGGCTTCAGCGCCTTGCCAACCGGCTGGACGGCAGACTGGCTTTGGTAAGTGGGAGGAGCGTCGATAACCTGCAGACCTTTCTCGGTGCCTTGCCACTGCACCTCGCCGGGTCGCATGGCGGACATATCCTCGCCCCGAATGGCACCGCGTTGCGCGACGCCGAACCGCTCCCAGCCCCCGTCGCCGAGGCAATGGACGGTTTCGCGCGTGACAACGGACTCCTCCACGAACGAAAATCGCATGGCGGCGCGCTGCATTACCGCACGCGGCCGGAATTTGAGGCCGAGACACACCGTTTCGCAGAACAGCTCGCCGTCGACCATGCTTTGTCGACAAAATCGGGAAAGTGCGTGATCGAACTGGTGTGGCCCGGTGCAGACAAGGGCGGCGCAGTCGATCTGCTGGCCAGGCGCGCACCCTTCGCTGACGCGTTACCGGTGTTCGTTGGCGACGATGTGACCGATGAAGACGGCTTTGCCGCCTGCGCCCGGCGCGGCGGCTTTGGTATCGCCGTTGGCGAGCGCGCCTCGGCCGCCGCCCGCTACTCTCTTTCAAGTGTAAAGGATGTGCACGCGTGGCTGGAACTGTAACCCACGATCTCGAACTCTGGCCGATCGGCAATTGCCAGGTGAGCGCGCTGATCGACCGCGAAGGCGCGGTCGTGTGGTCGTGCGTTCCGCGGGTCGATGGCGATCCGGTGTTCTGCTCGCTGCTGAACGGCGATCAGCGCGAAGCGGGCATCTGGCGGTTCGAGCTGGTCGGACAAGTCAGCGCCACGCAGGAATATATCCGCAACACCCCGATCCTAATCACCCGGCTCGAAGCAGAGGACGGAAGCGCGGTCGAGGTGCTCGATTTCTGCCCGCGCTATAATCACATCGGTCGGATGTATCGGCCTGTCGCGATCAGCCGTATTGTGCGCCCGGTGTCGGGTCATCCGCGAATGCGCGTTGTGCTGCGCCCGATGCACAATTACGGTGCTGCTATTGCCGAGACTACCCACGGAACCAATCACGTTCGTTACATGGTCGGCCCGCAGGCGCTGCGCCTCAGCACCGATGCTCCGGTTGGATACATCCTCGAACAGCGGACATTCCGGGTTGAACAGGATTTGCATTTCTTCCTCGGGCCTGACGAACCTTTCACCGGCAACCTGCGCGAGGAAGTTCGCCGGATGGAGCAGGCCACTCGCAGTTACTGGCAGCATTGGGTGCGCAGCCTCGCGACGCCGTTCGAATGGCAGGCCGAGGTGATCCGCTGCGCCATCACGCTGAAACTTTGCCAGCACGAGGAAACCGGAGCGATTGTGGCCGCGCTCACCACCTCGATCCCGGAAGCGCCGAATTCAGAGCGTAACTGGGATTACCGTTACTGCTGGATTCGTGATTCCTATTACACGGTGCAGGCGCTCAACCGGATCGGCGCGCTGGATGTGTTGGAAAAATACCTCGCGTATCTGCGTAACATCGTCGATGCGGCGAAGGGCGGGCAGATACAGCCGCTTTATTCGGTGATGGGCGTGGCCGAATTGACCGAAGAGACCGCCGATGCACTTTCAGGCTATCGCGGGATGGGTCCGGTGCGGGTTGGCAACGCTGCCTACAAGCAGATTCAGCACGATTGCTATGGCCAGATCGTATTGCCCACGGTGCAGGGTTTCATCGATCAGCGCCTGCTGCGCATCGCCGATGAACGCGATTTCGAAAGTCTTGAGCAGGTCGGTGAAATGGCATGGGCCATGCACGACCAGCCAGACGCGGGACTATGGGAGTTCCGCACCCGACAAGAGGTCCACACCTATTCGGCTGTGATGAGCTGGGCCGCCTGCGACCGGCTGGCGATGGCGGCGGATTGGCTTGGAAAAACCGACCGCGCGGCGGTATGGCAGCAACGAGCCGAAGCAATCCGCGCTAGGATCGAGGCCGAAGCATGGGTCGAAAGCGATGCAGGCGGACATTACGGAGCAAGTTTCGAGAGTGAATACCTCGATGCCAGCCTGCTGCAAATGGTCGAGCTACGCTTCCTCGCGCCTGACCATCCCCGGTTTGCCGCGACCTTCGCCGCGGTCGAAACGCAATTGCGACGCGGTGACTTCATGCTGCGCTACGCTGCCGAGGACGATTTCGGAGCGCCCGAGACCGCCTTTAATGTCTGTACTTTCTGGCTGATCGAAGCGCTGCATCTGACAGGGCGAAGCGACGAAGCGCGGCGACTGTTCGGAACGATGCTGAGCCACGTCACCGCATCGGGATTGCTGAGCGAGGATCTCGATTACAACACTGGCGAACTATGGGGAAACTTCCCTCAAACCTATTCGTTAGTGGGTGTGATCAACTGCGCAGGGTTGCTTTCGACCCCATGGAGTAATGTACGATAGAACGGCTCGTTATCATCTCCAACCGCGTCGCCGTACCCAAGGCACGCGGCGTCGCAGGTGCGCAGGGCGGGCTGGCTGGTGCGTTGAATTCGTTATTGCAGGACCGAGGTGGAACCTGGTTCGGCTGGTCCGGTCAAGAAAATGAAGACGAGACGGGCGATATTAGCCTGCAATGCAGCGACGGTGTGACAACCGCTACAATTGACCTTTCGAGCCGCGATATCGACGAATATTACAACGGCTATGCCAATTCGACCTTATGGCCGCTTTTTCATTATCGCCTAGATCTCACTGAATACGAACGCGAAACCGCCAAGGGTTACGAACGGGTCAACGAACGCTTTGCGGAATCCGTGGCCCCAATTATCGGGCCAGACGATCTGGTGTGGGTCCATGACTATCACCTCATCCCTCTGGGAGAGCGGTTACGTGCGCGCGGACTCAAAAATCGCATGGGCTTTTTTCTGCATATCCCATGGCCGCCAACGCATCTGTTCGTATCGCTGCCGTTCCATGAACGCCTGGTGCGCACAATGCTCGAATACGATCTGATTGGCTTTCAAACCGATCAGTGGCGAGAAAGTTTCCTGCACTACTGCAGCAAGGAGATGGGCGCCGATGTGAATGAAGCGAGCGGTGCAGTGAAATTCGAAGAGCGTACCGTGATTGCGCGCACTTATCCCATCGGTATCGATTGGGATCATTTTCAGGATCAGGGCCAAACCCAAGAGGCGCGCGTCGCGGAGAAGCGTCTGCTGGCGTCTACCCGCCACCGTACCGCCATGATCGGAGTCGACCGGCTGGATTATTCCAAGGGGTTGCCTGAGCGCATTGACGGTATCGGGCGATTCTTCGATCAGCATACCGATCTCGTGCGCGATCTTGTATTCATCCAGATCGCCCCGCCGAGCCGCGAGGATGTGAAGAGTTATCAGAACATCAGGATGTTGCTCGAACAGAAAACTGGCCAAATCAATGGGGAGCGCAGCGATGTCGATCTTGTCCCCATCCGCTATGTCAACCGCGGGTACTCCCATGCAGAACTCTATGGCTTTTTCCGCGCCTCGAAAATCGGGTTGGTGACCCCGCTCAGAGACGGAATGAATCTGGTCGCGAAGGAGTATGTCGCTGCCCAGGATCCCGAAGACCCCGGCGTTTTGATCCTCTCGCGGTTTGCGGGTGCGGCGCAGCAATTGGGATTGGACGGCCACGGCGCAGTGTTGGTCAATCCCTATAGCCCAGACGATATCTCGCACGCCATTCGCGTTGCTCTCGATATGCCGCTCGATAGTCGCAAGTCCCGATATGAGGCAATGATCGGAACAGTTCGCGATGATAACGTGCAGGCCTGGACCAGCAGCTTCTGCGAAGATCTGGCCAACGCACGGCCATAGGGGCGAAATTCAGGGATAGTGGCGGAGAGGGAGGGATTCGAACCCTCGGAACCCGTAAGGGCTCAACAGTTTTCGAGACTGCCCCGTTCGACCACTCCGGCACCTCTCCGTGATATCCTTGAATGCGAAAGCAACCGATTGGTCGTTCAGTGCCAGAACCCTTGCGGGCCGCTACAGGAAGCGCGCGCGTTAGCGCAGCCCCCCGCCCTTGCCAACCCCCGATGGTGGCTTTCGCGCACCTTGTCGACGCAAAAGCGGGCATATGTCAGGCGGCCAAGCACTTGCTGCTTGTTTTGCAGGCGCTAACAGCCATATTGTCAGTGTATGGAACGCGCCGAATTCTTCTCGAATCACGCCGGGCGCAAAATTAACGCCCCGCGCCAGACCCGCAGCCGATTTGGCATTGGCGATGTCGTTCGCCATCGGCTGTTCGACTTTCGCGGCGTAGTGTTCGATATCGACCCAGTCTTCGCCAACAGCGAGGAATGGTACGAATCGATCCCTGAGGAAATTCGCCCTCACCGCGATCAACCGTTTTACCACCTACTCGCGGAAAACGAGGAATCAAGCTATGTCGCCTATGTCAGCCAGCAAAACCTGCTGAACGATGGCGAGGGTGGCCCGGTGGATCACCCCACGGTGACGCAATTGTTTGAACAGTTTTCAGAAGGTCGATACAAGATGCGGCGCTCGCTTACGCATTAAGCCGCTCCGCTGACGCAGAGTGCCACGTGATCGCGCCTCCGCGCTTACCCTTTTCTAACGAAGCTTGCGTTATTGGACGTGCATGAATGTGCAGTCCCGATATTTTCCCGGTTCGCGACACCACCGTCTTGGCCTCGCACTTTCGCATGAACTGCACAGTGGTGAGAAAATCCTCTGGAGGGGCGAGCAACTCGGCTCGCTCAATCCGCTTCATTTTGGGATGTATCTTTTCGCTGTGCCGTGGACCGCGTTCGCGTTGTTCTGGACTGCGATGGCTGCTGCCGGGATTTCGGGTATGGCACGGGACTCAGGTGCCGGATTACTTGCCTGGGCGTTTCCGCTGTTTGGCATACCGTTCATTGCCGTGGGCATAGGGATGATGGCGGTACCCTTTCGTCCATGGTGGGAACGCGGCAAAGTGCTCTACGCGGTAACCAATGAGCGCGTTCTTAAATTGCGCCTAGGACGGCAATTGCAGGTTGATAGCTGCCCCAAAAACAGGATCGGCACGTACAACCGCATCGAGAGCGGCAATGGCAACGGGGCGCTAAAGTTGGCGATCGCAATCGGCCGCGACAGCGATGGCGATCCAAAAACGGAACATTTCACGCTTGGGCCAGTTGCGGATATAAGGAATGCGCAGCGCGCGCTGAACGTATTGATGGGCGCCGAGCCGATGGCTGGCTGAGACTAGCTTTTCAGCTTCCAGCCGGACCGCAGCAGCATATAAACGATCAGCGCCATCAGAACATTGAACGCGCCAATACCGGCGGCAGCAATCATCACATCGGTACTGGTGCCGATGTCGCTGCGCCCCAGAAATCCATAGCGAAAGCCCGAAATCACATAGAAGAAAGGATTGGCGCGGCTGATTGCCTGAAATGTTGGCGCGAGATTGTCGATCACGTAGAATGTGCCCGACAACAGCGAGAGCGGCGCAATGACGAAATTCGTGATCGCTGCGTTGTGGTCGAATTTTTCGGCCCAAACTGATGTGGCGAGACCCAGCAGCGCAAGCATCACCGATCCCATTACGCCAAACCAGATTACCGCCCACGGATTGGCAATGCTCAGTGAGACGCTGGGCCAAAGCGCCATGGCCAGGCCCACGGTGCAACCCACTGCTATCGCTCGTGTGACGGCAGCGGCGATGATACCGCCCATCAATTCTCCCGGCGACAAAGGCGGCATCAGGAGGTCGATGATAGTACCCTGAATCTTGCCCGACAGCAGCGAGAACGATGAATTGGCGAACGCATTTTGCATCATTCCCATCACGATCAGTCCCGGCGCAACAAAGCTGGCAAATGGCACACCCAGCACTTCGCGTCCCTCACGGCCCAGCGCGACTGTAAATATAACCAGAAACAGCAAGGTTGTGACTGCTGGTGCCCACAGAGTCTGGGTCTGCACCTTGAGAAACCGGCGCACCTCCTTCATATAGAGGCTCCACAGGCCAACCCGGTTGACGCCGATGATTTGCGGGACGCCGCGCGGCGGAAAATCGAACCGCGCCGGAGTCATGGAACTCGCTTGCGTCGCAACTTCGCCTTGCGCCGTATTCGGGGTTGCTGCGTTGGGATGATTGGAAGCTTGCTCGGCCATGGTCAGCCGCCTAGGCCAGCGTGGCGAGACACACAAGGCGCATAGGGCCACGCCCGTATGCGACAAACAGGAATGGAAGCGAATTTATGAGCTGGACGGACGAGCGTATCGGTACGCTCAAGAAAATGTGGGAAGGCGGCTCGACCGCCAGCCAGATTGCGGAAGAGCTTGGCGGGGTCAGCCGCAATGCCGTAATCGGCAAAGCGCACCGTCTGGGTCTGAAATCGCGCCCTTCCCCTGTCAAGGCGAACGAAAAGAAGAAGGCCGCAAAGAAGGCCGCGCCCAAAGTAGGCGCCGCGGTTCGCAAACCCGTCGACAGCGCCCCCAAACTGGCAGTCAAGCCAGCGGACAGGCCAGCGCCACGGTCCACGGTCGATCCCGTTGCTGATACAGCAGTGGACGCTCCCTCTGCGCAGGTTGGCCAGAACGCGCCCGATGCCAACCCGTCACAGCCGATGCCCAATCCGACAGCTGATCTGCCCAAGATAGTCTCGGTCGGGCCAGGCGGGTTCCTGAGGCAAGGGCCCGGTGACCAGCAGCCGCCAATCCCGCCCGCCCCGCCGCGGCGTCTGGTCCCGGCGAAGCCGAGCCCTGAAATTGCGAACAAGACGAGCCTGCTCGATCTGTCGGACAAGGTGTGCCGCTGGCCGATGGGCCATCCGGGTGAGCCCGATTTCCATTTCTGCGGACAGGAAGTTAATCCCGGCTTCCCTTATTGCGTCGAACATTGCGGACGCGCATATCAAGCACAGTTGCCCCGCGGTGCGCGCCGTCCCCCGCCGCCGCTTCCCTTTGGTGGGCCGCGCGTGCGATAGGCACAAGCGAGAAAACAACGAAGAACCGGGCGGCTAACATTAGTTAGTCGCCCGGTTTTCTTTAGAGCTTAATCAACACCTTGGCGATATTGCCGCTTTCACGATCTAGTTCGGGGGCGGTTGCAGTGAGTGGATTATCCGAAATGGTTGCCGGGGGCTACATAGCCTGCGTCGCCATTTTCGTACTTGCGGGGGTCGCCTTTGCGAAGAGCACCGGGCAAAATGTGTACGCATACTTTGCGCTGCACGCCTTGTCCGTCGGCGCGCTTGCTCTCACGTTTCCTCCATTTGGCCCTGCCGCGGACGCTGTTGAACACTGGCACATATCGGCGCGCATAGCGACAGAAGGAATGGTCCTGTCGACCACCGGCCTTCTGATGGCGCATCTACTTTTACCAACCACGCCCACGCGTATGCGCTGGGTTGTACGCCTGATCTGTCCGGCTGGTGCGATGTTAGCACTCGCGTCGCTCTGGTTTCCGTATTTCCCTCACGCCACCATTATCTACGGTTTGGCCACACTTGTCCTGCTAATCATCATGGCGATTGCGCTGGTAATTTCTGCCAAGCGCGGATCGAGTGAAGCGCTGTTTCTGCTCATCGCGCTGGCACCGCTGATCGTGGTCGGGCTGTTTGCAGCTACTTTGGAGGCGTTGGGCGGGGAGTCTATGCAGAATTACCCCGAAGCGATGCTGATCGGATTTGCGTTCGAACTGTTGTTCGTATTCTACAACCTTTCCCTGCGGCTGCGCATTGTGTTTGATGAACGCGAAATTGCGCTGGCCGACGCTCGCCGGGCGCGGCGCGATAGCGAGACCGACGCGCTGACCGGCTTGCCCAACCGGCGCGTGTTCGACCGTGAAATCCAGTCAAATCTGTCCGGGCGGTTTACGGCACTCGCGGTTGTCGATTGCGATCATTTCAAGAAGATCAACGATCGCTTTGGGCACGCAGCCGGCGATGCGGTACTGCGCTCCATCGCCCGCATTATCTCCAACGGAAATGGGATGGCCTTGCGAATAGGCGGCGAAGAATTCGGACTGTTCGTTTCGGGCGACGATTGGCACGAACGGCTGGAAAAATTGCGCTGCGATTTGCCCCTATGGGTCCAACGCGATGTACCGGAAGTGACCCAGCCGGTAACTGTCAGCATCGGGGCTATCGCTCTGGAAGAACAAGCGAATTGCGCAGACGCACTGCAGCGAGCAGATGAAGCGCTTTATCACGCAAAACAGACCGGGCGTGACCGGGTGGTGGTGCACATCGCCGATGACGAGGCGTTTGCGAAACCGGGCCTTAACAGTCCCCCTCAATCCTCGGCGGTGGACAAGGTGCGCCTTGCCATCGCGCGGTCGAAAGCAGCCTGATCCCGAGCTGACTTTTCTGGTCAAGCATGCCCCAATCGGCCGGGCGCGTGAAGGTGTCCTTTCAGTCTATCTGCCGATAGGATACGACTTCACCCCTTCTGTCTGGCTGCGGTCCATTTGGCTGCGGACTTTCCGGCGCTGAAATGGCCTTTGTGAAGACCACGAACCCGGATGACGAAGAAGATCTCGACGGCATTCTCGCCGATTACGAAAGGTCATTGGCAGAGATCGCCGAAGCTTGAGCCGCTGAGAAGGAAGCTGAAATACGCAGCGCGGGTCTGTTCGAAAACTGGTCTGGCAAGGGAGCACTTGCCACTTTCAATTCGACCGGCAATGCTGAAAACACCGGTATCACCGCCCGCCTTGCATTGAAACGCGAGGGTGTGAACTGGCGGCACAAACTGTCAGGCCTCGCTGACTATCAGAAAGCGAATGGTATCACCACGCGCGAACGATTTCTCGCCGGCTACGAAGCAATCTGAAGCTGTCTGAACGGCTCTATGCCTATGGCCTTGCCCAGTAAGAGCGTGACCGGTTCCAGGGCTTTGCAGCACGGTATGCCGCATCGGGCGGGCTTGGCTATGATGTGCTGGCCGATGCGTGGACCTTGTCGATCAAGGCAGGCCCGGCATGGCAGCGAACCGAATTGATTGATCGCACCAGCACCAGCAGCATCGCGGCATTGGCAGCGCTCGATTTCGATTGGCAATTGGCCGAACGCATCGCCTTCACACAGGATGCGAGCGCGCTGATACAGAGCGGATCGAGCACCTATCTTTCGGAAACCGGGTTGTAAGCGGGCATTTCAACCGACCTTTCGGTGCGGTTGTCATACGCTGCAGAGGCCGACACCGATCCGCCGCCGGGTGCGGTGAACACGGATACGCTAAGCTGGATCACGATTATTTACGATTTCTGAGCGAACCAGATCGTGTGGCGCGGCCCCTTGTTATTGGGCCGAGCACGCACTTCGCGTGCCTCCACCTCGAGGCCTGTGTCCCTCAGCCGCTTGGTAAAGCGGTGATCGGGCGCGGCCGACCAGATGGCGAGCATACCGCCGGGGGACAGCGCATCGCGGGCCTTCGCCAGTCCAGTGCGCGAATAAAGCCGGTCATTGGCGCTGCGCACTACGCCATCGGGGCCATTGTCCACGTCCAGCAGGATGGCGTCGTATCGTCCACCCTTCCCTGCCTCGCCGATCATATCGGCAACGTCACGCAATGCGACCGTACCGCGCGCATCATCAAGGGTTTTTCCGGTTAACTGTGCCAGAGGGCCGCGTGCCCAATCGAGGATCTCGGGAACAATCTCTGCCACAGTAACGCTGGCGCCTGCCGGCAACCGTGCCAGCGCAGCACGAAATGTGAAGCCCATACCATATCCCCCGATAAGCAAGCGCGGATTGGGCGCGCTCAATTGCTCCATCGTCAGGACGGCCAGTTGTTCTTCGGAGAACTGCATCCGCGTTCCCATCAGCTCTTCGCGGCCCAGCATGATGATGAAATCGCGCCCGTGGCTGACCAGTGTAAGCGTGTCGCCGCCGGGGATGCTGGCAGTGGCGAGGGTCTTGCGTTCGAGCATGGTTTTCCGATCGGCTGCGCTGCTATGCAAAAAGGGCCGCAGGTTTCCCCGCGGCCCCTGTTCGCTGTTACAAAAGGAGGTTTAGTCCTTCAGGAAATCGGGCAGGCCTGCGGGGCCTTCGTTGCCGCCCCCGTCACGATCGCCGCCGCTGCGGCCACCACGATCACCACTGCGACCACGGCCGCCGCCACCATCACGACCGCCGCCGCCGTCACGGCCGCCTCTGGGTCCACGACGATCACCGCCGCGATCACCGCCGCCGCCGCCACGCGGTTTGTCACCACGCGGTTCGCGAGCAGGACGGGTATCTTCCAGCTCTTCACCGGTTTCCTGATCGACGACGCGCATCGACAGGCGAACCTTCCCGCGCTGATCGATTTCGAGCACCTTGACCTTAACTTCCTGGCCTTCGGAGACGACATCGGTCGGCTTTTCAACGCGCTCGTTCTTCATTTCGGAGACGTGGACAAGACCGTCCTTGCCCCCCATGAAGTTCACGAACGCACCGAAATCGACGATGTTGACGACCTTGCCGGAGTAGACCTTGCCCACTTCGGCTTCTTCGACAATGCCGAGAATCCACTTCTTTGCCGCTTCGATCTCGTCGACGTTGCTCGATGAGATTTTGATCACGCCCTCATCGTCGATGTCGACCTTTGCGCCGGTTTCAGCGACGATTTCACGGATTACCTTGCCACCGGTGCCGATCACGTCACGGATCTTCGACTTGTCGATCTGGATCGTTTCGATCCGCGGAGCGTGCTTGGAAACCTCGCCGCGTGCACCCGTCAGCGCCTTGGCCATCTCACCCAGGATGTGGGTGCGACCAGCCTTGGCCTGTTCCAGCGCCTTGGCCATGATTTCCTGCGTGATGCCGGCAACCTTGATGTCCATCTGCATTGTGGTGATGCCCGCTTCGGTACCGGCGACCTTGAAGTCCATGTCACCCAAATGATCCTCGTCGCCCAGAATGTCGGACAGCACGGCGAAATCGTTTCCTTCAAGGATCAGACCCATGGCGATGCCGGAAACCGGACGTTCGATCGGAACGCCAGCATCCATCATCGACAGACAGCCGCCGCAAATGGTCGCCATCGATGACGAGCCATTGGATTCGGTAATGTCGGACAGGATACGGATCGTGTAAGGGAAATCCTCATGGCTGGGCAGCACCGGGTGCAATGCGCGCCATGCGAGTTTTCCGTGTCCGATTTCGCGGCGACCCGGCGCGCCAAAGCGCCCCACTTCGCCGACCGAATAGGGCGGAAAGTTATAGTGCAGCATGAAGTTCGAGTAGGAGAGACCCTCCAGCCCGTCGATCATCTGTTCTGAGTCCTTCGTGCCCAGCGTGGTGGTGCAGATTGCCTGCGTTTCACCGCGCGTGAAAAGCGCCGAACCGTGTGTGCGCGGCAGGAAGCCGACCATTGCTTCAATCTGGCGAACCTCATCGAGCTTGCGCCCGTCGATACGTTGGCCGTCTTTGAGGATGGCGGTGCGCACGATATCAGCTTCGAGCTTCTTGACCACTTTGCCAGCGGTCATCTGCGTCTGGCCATCGGCATCGGCATAGTGAGCCTTTGCCTTGGCACGCACTTCGTTGAGCGCGTTCGAACGTTCGGACTTGTCGGTGAGCTTGTAAGCGGCAGCGATATCATCGCCTACCAAACCGCGAAGCTCTTCCTTCATTGCGGCCTTGTCGTCCGACGTGCTGACTTCCCAAGGTTCCTTGGCAGCCTGTTCAGCGAGGTCGATGATCGCACCGATCACATTGCGGCATTCATCATGCGCAAACGCGACAGCGCCGAGCATTTCTTTCTCAGTCAACTCCTTGGCTTCGGATTCGACCATCATGACCGCGTCCTGCGTCGCTGCAACCACCAGGTCGAGACGTCCGTCGGTCAGTGCGGCATCCTGCTTTGGATTGAGTGTGTATTCGCCATCAACATAGCCGACGCGGCAACCACCGATCGGGCCCATGAAGGGAACGCCCGAGATGGTCAGCGCAGCTGAAGCAGCGATCATCGCCACCATATCTGCCTCGGTTTCGCCGTCAAACGACAGAACCTGACAGATCACGTTGATTTCGTTATAGAAACCTTCCGGGAACAGCGGACGGATCGGACGGTCGATAAGGCGGCTGGTCAGCGTTTCCTTTTCAGTCGCGCCGCGCTCACGCTTAAAGAAACCACCGGGGATACGCCCGGCAGCAGAGAATTTTTCCTGATAGTGGACGGTGAGCGGGAAGAAATCCTGCCCTTCCTTCACACTCTTGGCGGCGGTTACGGCGCACAGCACCACGGTTTCGCCATAAGTTGCCAGCACTGCGCCATCGGCTTGACGGGCAATATGGCCGGTTTCTAGAGTGAGGGTCTTGCCGCCCCACTCCAGCGATACGGTTTTCGTGTCGAACATGTATTTTCCTTTTGAACCCGAGCCGCCTTATTGCGTGCACGGGGCCTACATTTCCGGGTGTGCCGTCCCGGTCCGGTGCGGGGCTATTCGCGCCCCAAATGTCCGCTTCCCGCCGAATTGCGTGGAAGCCGGATAAACGAAGGGGCGGCCTTTGGAGCCGCCCCTGCGAGAAACTCTTATTTGCGCAGACCCAGTTTCTGGATCAATGCGTTGTACCGCTCAACGTCCTTCTTCTTGAGGTAGGCGAGCAGGTTGCGACGCTTATTGACCATCATCAGAAGGCCGCGGCGCGAGTGGTTATCCTTGTGGTTGGACTTGAAGTGATCGGTCAGGTTGCGGATGCGCTCTGTGAGGATCGCGACCTGAACTTCAGGACTACCGGTATCGCCTTCGGCCTGACCGTGGTCCTTGATGATTTCAGCTTTGCGTTCAATGGTAACCGACATGGATATAGTCTTTCTTACTCAGCGACATCGGGAAGGTTGAAACCCCTGACAACTTTCGTCGTCCCATCCATGATTTCCAAAAGCGCGACGGGGACGCTGTCCAGCATCGCACAATAGAGCCCGGATGGTTGGGGCAATCCAGACAGAGCACGGCCCTGGCGGACCGCCTGCGCGTCTGTCTGGGAGAGAGAAAGGGCCGGGATGTCGTCCAGCCCCGCCTCTAACGGCAGGAGGAGGTCTTCAAGGCTCGCGCCCTTACCGATTTCGTTGAGGTTGTCCAGCGAAATCGCCTGCGCCTCGCGGAACGGGCCAGCCTTTGTCCGCCTTAAATAGGTGACATGGCCGCATGTTCCAAGGATGTGCGCGATATCGCGAGCAAGGCTGCGGATATATGTGCCCTTGGAAACGTGGGCAGTCAGGGTGATTTCATCCAATCCGTTTTCGTCGGACGGATGCACAATCGCGAGGGAGTGGATAGTCACCGCCCGCGTTTTCAGCTCCACCGCCTGCCCCGCCCGCGCCAGATCATAAGCGCGCCGACCATCGACTTTGAGCGCGGAATAGGCTGGCGGCACCTGCTCAATCGGGCCGGTGAAGTGCGGCAGCACCGCCTCCAGCGCCGCCAGGCTGGGCCGCACGTCGCTGCGCTCCACCACCTCGCCCTGCGTATCCAGCGTGGTGGTCTGCTCGCCAAAACGGATCGTGAAATCGTAGATCTTGCTCGCATCCAGCATCCGCCCGGCGAGCTTCGTCGCCTCCCCGAGCGCGATCGGCAGTACCCCTTGCGCCAATGGATCGAGGGTGCCGCCATGTCCAACCTTGGTCCTGGCATAGCCGCCTTCGCGCAGATTTCGCTTCACCGCGCCCACGGCCTGCGTCGATCCCAGCCCGTGTGGTTTATCGAGGATGATCCAGCCCGAAAGCGGGGAAGGCGATGCGAACGGTTTGGTTGAGGTCATCGGTATGCCTAAACCCCTGCAATCGCCATTGCCAGCGCCTGATATTGCCCGAATACCCATTCGACCGGGCCCAGAACGACCATCAGCCAACCCGTCCCGAAGATCCAGCTGAACGCCACCACCGCGAGAATCATCACCATCCCCAGCCGCTGCATCCGCTCCCACCCGCGGCGCATTCCCGCTGGCAGCAACCCGCCCACGATGTGCGATCCGTCAAACGGCGGTATCGGCAGCAAATTGAACACGCCGAGAAAGAGGTTGATCAAGACGAAGAAATAGAACCCGCTCATCAACCAAAGCGTCTCACCTGAGGGGCTGATCAGCAAAGGCAAGCTGGCGGAATTGGGGTCGAAGTCCGCGCCGCTGGTCCATGCAAGTCCCAACGCCACTGCGCCAAAACCGGCGAGGACGAAGTTGCTAAGCGGTCCGGCAGCGGCCACCGCCATCATTCCAAAACGCGGATTGTTGAGCCGGTTCTTCAGCACCGGCACCGGCTTGGCGTATCCGAATACCGGCGCCCCTGCCAGCGCCAGCGCGCCCGGTAACAGCAATGTGCCGACCGGATCGACATGAGCCAGCGGGTTCAGTGTCAACCGCCCGCGCTCGCTGGCCGTGGGATCGCCCAGCATTTTGGCGACATAGCCATGCGCAACTTCATGAAAGACAATTGCGATGACGAGGCACGGGATAAGAACCAGCGCCGTGATAAGGGTATCGGGCATCGTGCGCATATAGGCACGCCTGCACGCCGACGCTAATCCCCAGGCGAAGATTCTCCTGCGCCGTTCCCGCAAAGCGCCGCACTGAAATGTTTACGGCACAGCGCAAGATAACGGTCGTTCCCGCCGATCTCGGTTTGTGCGCCCTCGCTCACCGGCGCACCGGAGGCGTCGACGCGCAGGTTCATCGTCGCCTTACGACCGCAGTGGCACACCGCCTTCAGCTCAACCAGAGCATCAGCGATGCCCAGCAGCGCGGCTGATCCGGGGAACAGTGCGCCCTGAAAATCCGTTCGCAGGCCATAGCACAAAACTGGCACCCCAAGTTCATCCGCAATTCGCGCCAGTTGCCAGACCTGCGACCGGGTCAGGAATTGCGCTTCGTCAAGCAGCACGCAATTGAGCGTTGTGCTCCGGTGCACAGCGCTGATTTCGTGCCACAAATCCGTGCCGTGTCGATATTGATGCGCCTGCAATTCCAGTCCGATCCGGCTGCGCACCATACCATCGCTGCGCGTGTCGAGTGCGGCGGTCCAGACCATCGTGCGCATCCCGCGCTCGCGATAATTGAAGTCTGCCTGCAACAGGCTGGATGATTTCCCGGCATTCATGCTGGAATAATAGAAATAGAGCTTTGCCATCGAACTTCAGCCTAGACCGGTCATGCCTCATGTGTCGAAGCGAATGGGCCAGCACCCTGTTGATTAATCCGCGCGACACGTAGGGTCTGCGATAGGGGGCTTCTGCAACAACGGCGATGCGACACAATCGAGGGTCAGGGCAACCTTTGCCCGGCAGCGTCTGTATGAATTTTTACGAGGGATATCACCGAAATGCGCGCCCGTATCACGAACGCTGCCTTGTTTGCGCTGATCGCGCCGCTGTTTCTGCTTGCCAATTCGGCCACTCCGCTGAAATATCAGCTGGATTCCAGCGCCAGCAATGTCTCTGCCAAGGTTCCCTTTTTCGGCCTATCGAGCAAGACCGCCCGGTTTCCCAAGATGACCGGTGCTGTCACCATCGTCCCCGGCGCGCCGGAACAGGCTAGCATCGATGTGACTTTCGATGCCACTGCTATCCAGGCGCCCGACAGCGTCACGCTCAGCCGGTTGCGCGGAGAAAAATTCTTCTGGGTGGAGAAATACCCGCAGGTCCGCTTCGTTGGCAAATCGCTGAAACTGACCAGCGCGACCCGCGGCACCTTGGCAGGCACGCTGACAGCGCGCGGCGTATCGCGGCCGCAGACACTCGACGTCAAATTCGACACAAATCCACTGACCGCGCCGCGCGCACAGGCAATCAGCTTTACCGGGACCACGACCATCGACCGTCGCCAATACGGTATGAAAAGTTATCAACTGATTGTGGGCAATAACGTCGATATCACGCTGCGGGCTAAAATGCTGCCGAACTGATTGGTCGGAAAGTCTGGGAGGCCCAAGACTTTTCCCTATTCCGGGTCTTCGTCGCCTTCCAGATCGCGCGCCACTTTCGGATCGCGCAACAAGGTTTCAATCCGCTCCGCCTCGTCAAAGCTTTCGTCTTTGCGAAAGGCCAGTTTTGGCGCGGATTTCAAGCCGAGCCGCTTTGCCACTTCACGTTGCAGGAACGCGGTGTTCTGTCGCAACGCTTTCACCACATCATCCTCGGCGGCGCCCAGCAGTGGCTTCACATAAGCGGTCGCGTTGCGCAGGTCAGGCGTCATGCGCACTTCTGTCACCGCTATGTTGGATGCACTGACGATATCGTCATGCACCTCCTGGCGTGCCAGCAATTCCGATAGGATATGCCGCACCCGCTCGCCCACTTTCAGGACGCGGACCGAATGCTGCTCGGCGGTAAAGGGATCGCGTTTGGCCATCAGATCATCCCCGTCTCGGTTGGCGAAGGTCGCGGTGTTGGGATAGCAGTGGAGGTAGCGCGGGCATAGAGCGTGCCGTCCTCGGCCAGCAATTCGCCTTCGAGGAATACGACCCGCCGCCCGGCCTTCACCACTCGGCCTTTGCCGATGATCGTCACGCCTTCCGGGATCAGGCGGATGAGGCTCATGGATATGTCGAGATTTAGCGGAGCCATTTCGCCGCCGCTCGCCGCGACAAAGGCGTATCCCATCACATCATCGAGATAGCCCGCAACCAGACCGCCCTGCACGCCGCCGCGCCAGGTGGTCATCTCGCGCTTCACGATGAAGCGCATGGTCGCGGTCTGTGTCGCCTCGTCGAAGGAGACAAACTCGGACCCTAGCAAGGCGCTGTGGGGCGAGGTGTCATCCGCAAACCGACTGTCAAAGCCGCTCACCCATCATCCCCAAAGTCGCGAATTTGCTTCTTCTTGAGCCACATTCCGAAAAGGAAGCCAACCAGTCCAAAAATGCACAGGACAAGCCAGTCCTTCAAGACGTCAAGAGCAACCTCGATAGACCATTCAATTGTCACAATCTGACCGAAGAAAAATACCGTTACAGCTTCAAGAAATGCTGCAAAGATTACGAGGGAAGCCAGCGCATAGGCATCGAAATAGCCGCTGCGCCAACCACCGAATCCTCCCGCGATCAACAAGATCAAGCCCATGAATGATTACAACGTGCGTTCGCGCAGCTCGACTTCGAAGACTTCGAGGCTGTCGCCCGGTTTCACGTCGTTCGTATCTTCCAGGACTACCCCGCATTCGAGGCCCGAGCGGACTTCGTCCACATCGTCCTTGAACCGTCGTAGCGAGGCGATGGTGGTCGCCGACACAATGACATCCTCGCGGGTAAGCCGCGCGAACAGGCCCTTGCGGATAACCCCTTCGAGGACGAGCAGACCAGCTGCCTTGTCCTTCTTGCCCGATTTGAAGACCTCCTTGACCTCGGCCCGGCCAACGACCGTTTCGATGCGTTCGGGGCCAAGCTCGCCAGCCATTTCCTTCGCGACTTCATCGGTGAGGTGATAGATTACGTCGTAATACATCATCCGCACGCCATCGCGTTTCACCAGATCGCGCGCCTTGGCATTGGGGCGCACGTTGAAACCGATGATCGGCGCATTGGAAGCCGCCGCCAGCGTCACATCGCTTTCGGTGATCGCACCGACGCCTGCGTGCAGCACGCGCACCTTGATATCGTCGGTTGAAATGTTGTGCAGCGCGGTGACGATGGCCTCGACCGATCCCTGCACGTCGCCCTTCACCAGCACCGGCCATTCGATCAGGTCCGATGCCAGATTGTTGAACATCGTATCAAAATTCGTTGGAGCCAGAGCGGTCCGGTGTTCGGTCGCCTTTTCCTGACGATATTGCGCGACTTCGCGGGCGCGTTGTTCGTTCTCGACCACGGTGAGTCGGTCACCAGCCGAAGGCACCCCGCCAAGGCCGAGCACTTCGACGGGCATGGATGGTCCGGCCTCCTTGATCTGCTTGCCAGCGTCGTTGACAATCGCCCGTACGCGACCACTTTGCGTGCCGACCACGAAAGTGTCGCCGCGTTTCAGCGTGCCGCGCGTGATGATGACTGTCGCCACTGGTCCGCGGCCCTTGTCGAGCTGCGCTTCGATCACGGTTGCATCGGCATCGCGGTCAGGACAGGCCTTGAGCTCAAGCAATTCCGCCTGAAGCGTGATCGCCTCGATCAGCTCATCCAGCCCTGCGCCAGTCTTAGCCGAGATTTCCACGTCCTGCACGTCGCCGGACATCTTTTCGACAACGACTTCGTGTTCAAGCAGACGATTGCGGACGTTGTCCGGCTTTGCCTCGGGCTTGTCCATCTTGTTAATCGCAACGATCATCGGGACGCCCGCCGCCTTGGTGTGATTGATCGCCTCGATCGTCTGCGGCATGATGCCGTCATCCGCCGCCACCACCAGCACCACGATGTCGGTCACATTCGCACCGCGCTGGCGCATTTCGGAGAATGCAGCGTGACCCGGCGTATCGAGGAACGTGATCTTCTGCTTGTTCTTTGCAGTGATCTGATAGCTGCCGATGTGCTGGGTAATGCCGCCGGCCTCGCCCTTGGTCACGTTGGTGCCGCGCAGCGCATCGAGCAGACTGGTCTTGCCATGATCGACATGGCCCATGATCGTCACGACCGGCGGACGTTCGCGCAGGGTATCCTCGGGATCGGGATCCACTTCGTCCTGAATGTCGACATCGGCTTCAGACACCTTCTCGATGTTATGACCAAACTGTTCCACCAGCAATTCTGCCGTGTCCTGATCGATGGTCTGGTTGACCGTGACCATCATATCGAGATTGAACAGCTCCTTCACCAGGTCGGCGCCCTTTTCGCCCATCCGTTTGGCCAGTTCGCCAACGGTGATTGCTTCGGGCACGATGACATCGCGCACCTGCTTCTCACGCGGCTTCGACGAACCGCCGCCCTGCATCCGGCGCTCTTTTTCGCGCGCACGTTTCAGCGCGGCGAGACTGCGGGCACGGCGACCTTCGTCCTCATTCAGAGCCCGTGTAACGGTCAGCTTGCCCGAACGACGTTTGTCCGGGCCGCTGTCCACGGGTGCGGGACGCTTTTCTTCCTTCTTTTTCGCCGGACGCTTGGGTTCGGGCCGGGCGACCGGCGTGAACTTGCGTGCGGCAGGTGCTGAGGCAGCTTCGGACCCATCAGCTTCAACCGCACCCGCGTCGGGCGCATCGGCGGCTACAGGCTGCGCCACGTCTGGCTGCGCTTCGGAATCGTCGACTTTTGCCGCAGCCTTTTGGGCGGGCTTTTTCTCCGAATCTTCCGCATCGCGCTTTTTCTGAGCCTGGTTTTCCTCGGCCCGGCGCTTTTCCTCTTCTTCGCGTTCACGCGCAGCAGCGTCCTCGCGCTTGCGATCCGCGGCCTGCCGATCAAGCCGCATCTCCTCGGCCTCCAACTGCAGGCGGGCGACGCGTTCCTGCGGGGTTTCCCCGGCAGGCGCTTTTCTGGCGGCCGGCGCAGGCGCAGGAGCAGGCTTTTGCGTTACAGGAGCAGGCGTCGGCGCGGGGGCCGGAGCGGGCGCAGGCGCGGGCGCGGCTTCGGGCGCAGGCGTTTCGCCCGGCTTCGTGAGCTTGCGGCGCCGCTTGACCTCGACCGCGACCTTGTTGGTACGGCCATGGCTAAAGGTCTGCTTGACCTCGCCAGCATCGACCGCCCTTTTGAGGCCCAGCGGTTTACGGGTGCGTTTTTCTGTGTCGTCGCTCATTCTAGCTCGTTAGTCCTTCAGTATTTTTAATGCCGTCTGCACAAAGCGGCGCAGCGTGCCCCGCTTTGGCGTCGGGCTGTGCCGCATCGACGCGGTCAGTCCTGATAAAGTTCGTCAGGCGGGTTACCGCCAGTTCTACCCGGTTTGCGGAACGCATGTCACCGGGGTGGCCCGATACGCCCAGATGGACGACATTCTCGCGGCCCAATGCCACAGACAGCGCCGCGCGGTCCAGTGGTAAGACACATCCGCGAGCACCTGACCCTTCAGCCTGGGTGCCCACACGCCACGCCTGGTCCAGCCGCTTGCGCCCGTCCTCGCTGGAATCGCTGGCGTGCAGCAGGATAGCAACGCGCCCGCTGCGCGCCTGTTCGGCAATGCGGCTGGACCCCAGCACAATATTGCCTGATCGCAATTCCAGCCCCAGCCGATCCAGCGTATGCCGGGCCAGCGCGGCCTGCACCAGATCGGGCAGATTGTCAGGGACCGTGAGTTTCGCGCCCTTGAACGCCCTTGCGAGCGCCCCTCTGAACTGGCCACTCGCCAGCGCCTTTTCAAGCGCGGGGCGATCAGGCGCGATCCATGCACCACGCCCCGGAGCTTTCGCCCCAGGATCGGGCAGCACATCACCATCGGGCGATATCGCCAACCGAATCAATTCACTGCGCGCAGTGCTCTGCCCGGAAAGGATACAGCGACGCTCGCTCTCGGAAGGGTGTTTCTCCTTCCGCGAGTTTGACGCATCAGCGATGTCGGACGTCAGGCGCTCATTGGATGGAGTCCGCATTGGCGGCCTCCTGAGTGTCGGGCTCGGCGGCGGGAGCCGGCGTCGGCTCCTCATCCTCGAACCAGTGCGCGCGGGCCGCCATTATGATCTCGTTGCCCTGCTCTTCGCTCAGACCGTAATCACCCAGGACGCCGCCCTTGTCCTGCTCGCGTTGCGGACGACGCATTGGCGGACCATCGGGGCTGTTGTTGCGGCGACGTGGCGCCTCGCGCTTCTTCGCGATCAATTCATCCGTGGCGAGATCGGCAAGATCGTCCAGCGTCTTGATCCCGTTCTTGCCCAGTACGACGAGCATCGATTCGGTAAGGTGCGGCAGTTCCGCGAGCGCATCTTCTACGCCCAACTCGCGGCGAGTAATACGATGACCTTCTTCCTGACGCTCGATTGCTTCGAGCGCGCGGTTCTGAAGTTCCTCGGCAAGTTCATCGTCGAAACCTTCGATCGCAGCCAGTTCGGACATGTCGACATAGGCGACTTCCTCAAGCATGGCGAAACCTTCGGCCACCAGCAATTGCGACAGCGTTTCGTCGACGTCGAGTTCTTCCTCGAACATCTTGGATCGCTCGGCAAATTCCTTGGTTCTCTTCTCCGAGGCCTCTTCCTCGGTCATGATGTCGATCTGCTGGCCGGTCAACTGGCTGGCAAGACGCACGTTCTGACCGCGGCGGCCGATTGCAAGGCTCAACTGATCGTCGGGCACCACCACTTCGATCCGGCCATCGTCCTCATCAAGCACAACGCGCGCCACCGTGGCAGGCTGCAAAGCGTTGACGATAAAGGTCGCGGTGTCTTCGGACCACGGAATGATATCGATCTTTTCGCCCTGCAATTCCTGCACGACAGCCTGTACGCGGCTGCCCTTCATGCCGACGCAGGCGCCAACGGGATCGATGCTGGAATCGTGGCTGATGACACCGATCTTGGCCCGCGAACCCGGATCGCGGGCGGCGGCCTTGATTTCGATGATGCCATCGTAGATTTCGGGCACTTCCTGCGCAAACAGCTTGCGCATGAAATCGGGCGCGGCGCGGCTCAAAAAGATTTGCGGACCGCGATTGTTGCGCTCCACCTTGGTGATGAGGGCGCGCACGCGCTCACCCACGCGGGCCGCTTCGCGCGGAATTTGCTGGTCGCGGCGGATGACACCCTCGGCGCGGCCCAGATTGACTATCACATGGCCGAATTCGACCGACTTGATGACACCGGTGATGATTTCGCCTGCGCGATCCTTGAACTCTTCGAACTGACGTTCACGTTCTGCATCGCGGACCTTCTGGAAGATCACCTGCTTGGCGCTCTGCGCGTCGATGCGACCCAGATCAACCGGCGGCAGCGGATCGACGATGAAGTCGCCAACGGTCGCACCCGGCTGAAGTTTTTCGGCCTGCTTCAGATCGACCTGCTTGAAATAATCCTCCACCTCTTCCACCACTTCGACCACGCGCCACAGCGTCAGGTCGCCGGTCAGCGGATCGAGTTTGGCACGGATGTCGTTTTCCGCGCCATAGCGATTGCGCGCGCTTTTCTGGATCGCCTCTTCCATCGCTTCGATCACGATGGATTTGTCGATCATCTTCTCCGATGCAACGGAGTTCGCAATTGCGAGCAATTCAGCCTTGTTGGCGGAGATGGCACTGCCCATCAGTCGTCTGCCTTTTCTACTTTGATATCTTCGGGGGTATCTTCAACAATGTCTTCGACACCCGTGGTGTCGATCGGTTTGGTCGCAGCGATCAAGGCGTCCGTCAGGACCAGCTTGGCTGCATGAATAGCGTCGCGCGGCAATTTCACCGCGCCCTGTTTTGTATCGTCCAGCATCACCATACCGTCTTCAATGCCGTTTAGCATACCCTTGAACACGCGCTGTGCTTTTTCATCGCCTGCCCACCCTTTTTGCATGACGATGCGCGCTTCGTGCCCGGCCCAGTTGGTGAAATCCTTTTCCCGCGTCAAAGGGCGGTCAATGCCGGGAGATGATACTTCGAGGTGATATGTGCCTTCGACCAGCACTTCGCCCTCATCTTCGCGTTCGTCAATGAGACTTGAAACGCAGCGCGAGAGCTGCGCGCATTGTTCGATGATAAGCTGCCCGGTCGCGGGGTCTTCGGCCATGATTTGCAGCGCCTGCCCGCCCTCGCCCGCTTCGGATTGCATCATCTGCACGCGAACGAGATCAAACCCAAGCGCCTTGGCCTGTGGCTCTACCAGTTCGATGAGGCGGGTCAGATCAGTCATGCGCTCTGCTATTTAAGGCCGGGTTGGCGGCTGATGAACCCAAGCTGGAGGACAAAGCGGTTCGGTGCCGGCCCCTGTCGGCGCCAGCTCCACACATTGTCACGACGATGTCGGGATGAAAGCCAATTAGGCGTACGCCGCGCGTTTGGCAAGAGCGGTTTGCCGATCTGCGTAAGTTCTGGTTGATTCGCCTCATTTCCGCAACGCGAGAATGAAGCGCAAGACGTGAGCGCTATTCGCTCGATTCGTCCCACCCAGTGTCAGAGCTTGTGGCAGCGCTATAGCCCCAGCCATCCTCGGCCAGCGCCTTGTCACGTTCAGCGGCAAGTTTGGCGTTGATCGCACGCTCGCCCATAGTCGCTGCTTTGTCAGCAAAATTCTCCGTCGCGGTGTCGGCAACACGCGAAGCGGTGAACGCGATTACCCCGACGGTGCAGAAAACGAGCAGGCAGAACATGCCCACGATCATCCTCAGACCGTGGGTAAGGCTGTCGATGAGGTCGATAATTGTTCGCACTACCTGCAACTCATCCTCCATGCCGCAGTCAGGACCGGAGCATCGGATTACCGGGCATGGGTTATCATTCGGTTAGGACCGGGCACTGAATTTGCGGACACAAGTCCGGCAGGTTCAGTTCTCCTCTCCCTCCATCAAGGCGTGCTTCTTGATGCAATGGCGCAACTGATCGTAGCTAAGGCCCAGCGCCTTGGCGGTCTGGCGCTGGTTCCAGCGGTGCTTGCCCAAGGCATGTTCCACGATGGCACGTTCGTGCCCGTCGACAGCGGCGCGCAGATCCTCGATCGTGTCGAAATCCACTGCCGGATGCTGGCCATTCGGTCCGGATGCACCGGTTGCGGCACCGGGCGAAGGCGCGTGCGTATCGGGACGGCGGTGTGCGGGCGCTGCAGGTTTCCACGGACTGTCGAATGGGTCGAACTGGACGTGAGCAATCGGCGCGTCGGCATCGTCCCAGCGATAGACTGCGCGCTCCACCACGTTGCGCAATTCGCGCACATTGCCCGGCCAGGCGTAATCCTCGAACTGCGCCGAAACGTGCTGCGCAAATCCGGGCCAGCTGTGCCAATCCAGCTCTGCCGCCATTCGCCGCCCAAAATATTCAGCCAGCACCGCCACATCGCCTTCGCGCACGCGCAATGGCGGCAGGGTGATGACCTCGAAACTCAGACGGTCGAGCAGGTCCGCGCGAAATTCCCCTGAATTGGCCAAAGCGGGCAGGTCATCGTTGGTTGCCGCCACGATCCGCACATCGACCTGCACCGGACGCGATGCACCGATGCGCGTGATCTCGCCATATTCGACCGCGCGCAGCAGGCGTTCTTGCGCGCCCATCGATAAAGTGCCCAGTTCATCGAGAAACAACGTGCCTTTGTCGGCTTCTTCAAACCTTCCTGCGCGCGATTTGGTAGCGCCGGTAAACGCGCCCGCTTCATGGCCAAAAAGCTCAGCTTCGATCAGCGTTTCAGGCAGCGCTGCGCAGTTCATGGTGACGAGCGGTTCGCCCCAGCGCGAGGAGAGACGGTGGAGACGTTCGGCGATCAGTTCCTTGCCGGTTCCGCGCTCTCCGATGACCAGCACCGGACGGCTCATCGGGGCCGCACGGCTGGCGCGCTCAACCGCATCGAGGAAGGCACCGGACTGCCCGATGAACTGACTTTCGCGCTCCATGACCAAAGTATAGTGAAATTTCCCAATGCTTGGCAATAGAAACCAGCGGTTGGTTCATGTTGTAGCAAGAAAATCTAGGAATTGCGCGATTCCGATGTTTTGGCACGGCGGTTGCAGAGTGAGCCTCAAGACTGGCATCAGCGACTTTCAGGGCGCCAGAGACAATTCGGAAGGACCATCTTATGTTTGATCGCAAGTTCTGGAACAGCCAACTCGGGCAGGCCGCGATGGCCAGCATTCTGGCGATGACCGCCATGATAGCGGTGTCGACGCATTTCCAGACTGCGCCCGGCAGCGCCGCCGCTTTCGCTGATCACGGCGTTGCGGTGGAACTGGCGTAAGGCAAACGATGGCCGATCCCCACACCAATCCCCTAGGGCCGGAGCGCCCAATCCCCGCCAAGGGCATCCCCGCGAATGGCGGTACCCCCGATGCCGCCGCTCCGGCCCGCCCCAATTCGCTCGCTGACCTTAGCCCGGTTCGCACTAGCCAGCTCTCGCGCCTCGATGCCGAAATCGAAGCCTTGCGTCGCAGCCCCACTCCGACGCAAGATTACCGCAAGACCGCGCAGGCCAAGCGCGAACGGAGCAGCGCCAACCCCTTTCTAGATGGAGTAGCCTTCATGGGAATTTTCAGCCGCACACGTGACATCATCGCCGCCAACTTCAACGACATGCTCGACAAGGCGGACGATCCCACGAAGATGATCCGCATGATCATCCTCGAAATGGAGGAAACGCTGGTCGAAGTCCGTGCAAGCGCCGCGCGTACCATTGCCGATCAGAAAGAGATGCACCGTCACTGCCTAAAGCTGGACAAGCTGGAGGCTGACTGGAGCGAAAAAGCGCAACTCGCGCTGAGCAAGGATCGCGAAGATCTGGCCCGTGCCGCTCTCGTCGAGAAAAAGAAGGCCGCCAATATGGGCGACCAGTTGAAGGCGGAAATCGCCGTGCTGGATGATGCCCTGCGCGCCTATGAGGAAGATATCGCCAAGTTGCAGCATCGCCTGCGCGAGGCTCGCAGCCGTCAGAGCGCAATTGCCGCCCGCCTCGAAAGCGCGGAAAACCGCGTGAAGCTGCGCAGCCTGATGACCAACGAGCGCACCGACGAGGCGCTATCGCGGTTCGACCAGCTCGAACGCCGCGTCGATTATGCCGAGGGCCGCGCCGAAGCGCTTGATATCGCCAGCGGCGGCCCGACCCTGTCGGAAGAAATCGCCGCGCTCGAAGGGTCGGACGCGATCGACGATGAACTGGCACAGATGAAAAAGGCGCTCGGCAAGCCCGCGTCGAAAGAAGGGGAGTGAACCATGGTGGAAGATATTCTGGTCCCGATCTTTGTCGTCGGAATGCTTTTCATCGGTCTGCCGTGGTTGATCATGCATTATGTTACCCGGTGGAAAACCGCCGCAACCATAACCACCGATGACGAGGTGTTGCTGGAGGAACTCTACAACCTCGCAAAGCGCCTTGATGAACGCATGGACACGGTCGAACGTCTGGTTGCCGCTGATGACCCATCCTACAGCCCGGTTCGCCGTCTGCGCGCCGACCAGGAAATCGACAACCAGCAACTGCGCGAACTCGAAGCACTGATGGCCGAGAAGAAAGGAACCCGCTCATGAACAGCCCTCGCACCACGCTTTACCGCGACAAGCACAATGCCAAACTGATGGGCGTGTGTTCCGGCATCGCCGACTATACCGGGATCGAGGTTCTGTGGGTCCGTCTTGCCTTGGTGATCTTCACACTTGCGGGCTTGGCCGGGATTACCATTCCCGCCTATTTCATCGCCGGTTTTCTGCTGAACAAAAAACCGCCGCACCTCTACCGCGACGCGAGCGAACAGAGATACTGGCAGGGCGTGCGCCAAAGCCCGCAGCGCACTGCCCGAGAAATCCGCGCGAACTTCCGCGACATCGACCGCCGCCTCGCCTCTGTCGAAGCGCACTATGTCAGCAGCAATCCGCGCCTGACCGCAGAGATCGAACGGCTGCGCTGAGCGCTGCCAAACAGGAGGAAATACCATGGATCCGCAAACACTTGGCGTGATGATACCGATCATCGCTATCGTTATGGGATGTACCATTCCGATGGTCGCGATCTGGGCAAAGCACAAACAGAAGATCACGGAAATGCAGGTCAGCACGACCGCTGAACATACCGCTGAAAAAGCCGCGCAATATGCAGCGCAGGTGCAACGGCTGGAAGACCGGGTCCAGGTGCTCGAACGAATCGTTACGGATCGCGGATACGATGTCGCCACCCAGATCGAGGCGCTTCGCGACACCCGCGAAACCGATGCCGCCAATGCCGGCATTCCGCTTGTTTTCGGCAGAACGGAGAAGGCCCAATGATGGACCTGCTGACGACCGAAGCCATTATCGCGATAGCCCTTGCAGGTGTGGGCGGATGGGTTTTCACCACGTGGCTGCGTGTGAAAAACGGCTACCCTCTCGAAGGATCATGGGGTCAGAAGATGTTGCCCGCAACCGATCAGGAAGCAAAGCAGCGGGTCGCCCTGCTGACGCAGGAGAATGCCGAACTGCGGGCGGAATTGGGGTCGGTCAAGGATCGGCTCGCCAATGTCGAGCGGATCGTGACGGACGGTGGTTATCATCTTGGCGCGGAGATCGACGCTCTGCGTGAGCGTTCGATCGCCCATCTCAATAACAAGGAAACCGCCTGAGCCGCACACGTGGCGCGCGCTCCTGCAAACAGCTAGCAAAGAAAGGTTTCGATGATGTTTGGACCCGATACATCCCTGGTGATGGAAGCCATCCAGATCGCTGCGCTTGTGGCCTTGGTATCCGTCGGAATCGTGTTCTTCAGGATGCGACGTATCCACGGCGTGAAACCGAAATCATCGCACGCGAATGAGCGCAATTCCACGCTCGAGAGCCGGGTCCGGGTGCTTCAACGCATCGCGACGGATCGATCAGCAGACTTGGCCGATGCGATCGAGAGCCTGCGCACGCCACCTGCCACAAACCCGCCCGCACATCTTCAGGAGACAGCCCGATGAGTTTCTGGACCGCAGTCGTCATCATCGTCGCCATCGGCGCAATCGCAAGTGTCCTGCGCTCACGCTACAATGCGCAGACCGGAATTATCGAGGACCATCACGGCAATCAGACTTTGATGCGGTCCGACGATCCCGACCGCAAGGTGCGCGAACAGGCGGCGCAGGCAGAAATTGCAGCGTTGAAAGACCGCATCGCCGTGCTTGAGCGCATCGCCACCGACGCCAATTCCGACGAGGCCCGCGAAAGCAAGCGCATTGCCTCCGAAATCGAAGCGCTGCGCGCCGCCGGGCGACCATCCGAAACCATCACTTCAACCGGCGGCCAGCCCGACTGATTGTTGGCTGGGCCAGCCCGAAATACATTGAGGATTTGAGCGAATGTTTGACGCAACTTCCTTGTCCACCGCACTGGAGCCTATGATGGTGATTGCGCTCACCTGCCTGATGGCAATCGGCCTTGTGACCTTTGCCTTGATGCGGGCCTGGCACGACTGGATCGAACTGAAATTGCGCGAACTGGAAATGGCCAGCGGGCATCGTAACGTTGAAAGCGCCGATATTCCGCAAGGCAGCATTGGGGCGGCTCGGATCGAGCTTGCCGATATGAAAGAACGCATTCGAAAGCTGGAAGCGATCGCAAGCGGAGTGGAATTGTGAATAGCGCCACCAATTCCGCTGCACAGGCCGGCATTGGGTTGGGTAGCGCCATCGCTGTGGCTATCAGCTGGAGCCTTCACCAATCGATAGTGTGGGCTATCGTGCACGGCTTTCTCGGATGGTTCTATGTGCTCTGGCACGCATTTACGCGGCCCGGCGGCCTGGACGGGTAGGCAGGTGAAATCTTCATCGCAAGCGTGGCCCTTTCATAAGCAGTATCGGCGCACTAGATGGACCCCATGCGATCCCTCCCAGACATTCTCGAAGAGTACGACTTCCTTGAAGGCGACGAACGCTATCGGCTGCTGATCGAGCTGGGGCGGGAGTTGGAGGATATGCCCGATGCGCTGAAAACCGACGCGACGCTGGTTCGTGGATGTTCAGCGTCGGTGTGGGTTTATCCGACTGAGAACCGCGAGACGCTGCATTTCCTCGCAGACAGCAATGCCGCCATAACCAAGGGCATAGTTGCGCTGGTTATAGCTGCGGTCCAGGACCGCCCTGCCAGCGAGGTTGCCAAAATGGATGTGACACAGGCGCTCGCCCCGTTCGATCTCAAAAGTCAGCTATCCAGCAACCGCACGCAGGGCGTGCCGAACATGATCGCGCTGGTGCAGGAACACGCCGCAAGGCTGGCAACGGCGCAGGCGTGATGCAGCGTCTTGCCCGCCCGCTGTTCTTTGCAGGCGGTGTCGTCGCGGCAGGGCTGGGAGCGTTGGGCGCGGTGCTGCCGCTGATGCCGACCGTGCCGTTTTTGCTGGTTGCCGTGTTCTGCTTTGCCCGTAGCAGCCCTGCGCTGGAGCAGCGCATCCTCAACCACCACTATTTCGGTCCGCAGGTGCGGGACTGGCACGAGCGGCGCGCAATCAGCCGGAAGACAAAGCTTATCGCGATAGGCGCGATGGCGGCGGGCATTGGCTTTACGTGGCACACCTTGGGATACCCGTATTATCTCGGGTCTATTGCCATTCTGGTGTTCGTTGGCGGATGGATCTGGACCCGCAACGAATAAGGTCTTGATGTGGGATCAGGCTCGTGCACTATCGCGCACCACGGCGATACCGGCCTCTTTCTGCGCTTTCAACTCGGCCTTCAGCGTCGCAGGATCACGTGCGAATACAAAACCAAAGCTCACCCCGCCCTCCTTGCCGATGGTCGCATGGTGCAGTTTGTGCGCCTGTACCAGCCGCTTGGCATAGCCTTTCTTGGGCACCCATTTGAAATAGCGCTGATGCACCAGCCCATCGTGGATCAACGTGTAGATCACCCCATACAAAGTGATGCCTACGGCGAACCACCACAACCATTCCCAGTATAGCGAGCCATAGATATACATGGCGGCGTTGATCGTGCCGAAAACGACCGCGAACAGGTCGTTCTTTTCCAGCACGTTGTCGTGTGGTTCGTGATGGTCGCGATGCCAGCCCCAGCCCCATCCATGCATGATGTACTTGTGCGCCACCCATGCGAATACCTCCATCCCGATCAGGGATGACAGGACCGTGAGGGTGATTTCGAGCCAGCTCATGCTGCTGTTCCCTTAACTGCAACGTCTGCCGGGGCAATAGGGTTTGCGCCCGTTCCCGCTCCCTTGCCCACGCCCGCCTTCTTCGCAGCGGGAAGCGCCCACCAGGGCACTTCGGGTTGGCGATGATGTTCCAGATGATAGCCGAAATGGAAGCACGTTGCGAGACTGGCGAACACACCAAAATCGTTGCTGCGGGCATTATGACGGTCGGCAAAAGGGGATGCGGACGCCTGATGGTGCGGACGATACGTGCCAAAGTAGAACAATTGCAGCGATGATAGCAGTGCAGGCGCACCATAAAGCACGAAAATCTTGGCAAACGGCACGTCGAACACGAGCAGGTAAAGGCCCACAACCGCGTTTACGAAGATCAACGATTGCCACCCGAAATATCGTTTGAAGAATGTCCAGTACCACCGCAGGAAGTGGCCTGGATTATCCTCGTCAAAATCGGGATCGCCCATGCTCCCTGACAGCTTATGGTGAGTGAAATGCGCATCGCGCAGGGTGCGCCAGTTGAATCCAGCATACAGCATCAGCAACACCGCCCCAATGGCGGAATTGAGGCGCCTGAAGCCGGGCGCAAGGCTGCCGTGCATGGCATCATGGCAGACGATGAACACCCCCACGCTCAGCCAAACCTGCACCGCCGCCAACGCGATTGCGATTGGCAGGCTCGCCCAGGTCAGCTCGAACACGAACATGCCGTAGAAATGGATCGCGAGCCACCCGCCCGCGATCAGCGCGGCAAGCGTGAGGCCGATAACGCTCTGCATTTGCCGGCCGGGAAGGGTATGACGCGGGTTCATTTCAGAAAGATACGCAAGAGCGGCTCATCCGGTTGTGTATAGAGCCCTCACACAAACCCGCAATTGCGTTTCGCCGGACAGGGCGTGCGCGGCGCAGTTTCGAGGAACCAACTCGATGACTGCGACAGCTGTTGGAATGGACAGCAGGTTGGTTGTCCTGGGCAACTTTGCCTAAATCAAATCTGGCCATTGACCCATACTCTACATATGTAGATTATGGGTCATGCCCCGAGCCCCGAATACATCTCCGCAAGCTATCAAGCTCTTTTCAGCGATGGTGAATGGCGCCAATCGATGGCGGCACGGCTATGACCTGATGCAGGCTTCTGGATTGAAATCGGGCACCCTTTACCCGCTGCTAATCCGGCTAACGGAGAGTGATTTACTCGAAACGCAATGGAGCGAGACAGGGGGCGGACGCCCGCGCGCGCGGCAAGTTTATCGCTTAACCAAAAACGGAATTTCTTTCGCCAACAGCCTGCTTGCCGAGAAGTGTGTGAGAGACCCGTCCAAGCCGGTTGCAAGCTCATGATTGACCAAGTGGTTATACGAACTTTTGTCGACTTTATCGGGCGACAGCTTGCCACTGTCATGCCTCACGAAAAGGCCGATTGGGTTGCTGCAATGTTGGCGGAAGCAAATGCCATCGAATGCCCGAATGAAGCACTAGGCTTCACCCTCGGCTGTTTATCAACCTGCATTCAGGAGAGGATACGAGAAATGGAATTTCAACGGAAAGTCATTCAGTCGGTCATGTTGATTGGACTATTGGGATTGGGTGCAATCGCGGCCTGGTCCTCAATCGGCGTTTGGCGCGTTCACGAACCTGCAGGAATACTTTTTGTTGGATTAGCGGTCGTTTATACCGCTGGCGCGATGATCGCATTTTTCCTCGGCTCAAGAGCCTTGGCAATTACTGCAGGCGGAATGCTGGCTGCGGCGATCCTGATCTCGGCTGGTCTCAATTCAAGTTGGGCTTCTAGCGCCGGTTGGGTGAATATAGAGCTTTTCAAAGCCTTAGCCATCGAATTGACCGTAATTTGGGGCTCCATAGTAGCCGGGAGCATGTATTTACTGCATCTTGCGAAACGCAACTCTGGCGTCGTTAATTAGGAATTACCGCTAAGGTTGAATATCGTTTCCCCATCGAAATGGTCTGGATTTCGACGGGGCGGGGCCGAGTATCCAGTTGCGATCGGAACCTGAAAGCCGGCTTTTGCCGCACATGGTGACGGGGCAGTCATGGACAAACTCAATTGCGAGGCCCCGCCCCTGCCGCCTACCGCCCGTCATAAGCGCGCTGGATTGCGTCGGGGTCAGTTACTTCGCTGGCAATCAGCAATTGCAGCAGGATGCGCGCCTTGGCCGGCCCCAGTGCACGCGCAGCGATAAAGCGGTTGGCGTCGTCCTGCAGCTCGCGGTCGACCAGTCCTTCTTCTAGCCGGCTTGACCGGACCACTGGCATACCTCCTCCAGCAAGCTTGACCAGCGCCTGTCGAACGTGATCGGGCATGTTGCCCTCCCCCACGCCAGCCACCACGATGCCGCGCGTCTCCGCCACCACCGCCCTCGCGACGTAGTCGGGCGTCATTCCGGCGTGGACATACAGGATCGGGACGTCGGGTAACACATCGGGCAAAGCGAAGCGCGCGGCCTCGCCCACCCGCCATGGCGCGCCGAACCATTCGAGCGCGGATGGCGTTACCAGCCCGACGGACATGCGCGGGAAGCCCGCAAACGCATCCGATCCGCGCGTTCTCGCCTTGCGGATATCGCGCGCGGAAAAAACCCGGTCGCCCATTACCACAAGCACGCCGCGCCCGCCTGCGTCACGGTCGCTCGCTACGCGGATTGCGTTTGCGAAATTGCGCAAACCATCGGACCCAACCGCATCTGCCGGCCGCATCGCGCCCACCAGCACAACCGGTTTTGTCGTCGGCAGCGTCAGGTCAAGCAGAAAGGCCGTCTCCTCCACCGTATCGGTGCCGTGGGTGATGATGATGCCGTTGCAATCCGGGTCCAAGATGGCAGCGGTGCATTCGCGGTGGAGCGCGGACCAGATTGCGGGAGTGATGTCTTCAGAACCAATGCTGGCGATCTGCTTGCCGGTCAAACGCGCTGCCATCCCAACCCCGCGCGCAGCATCGAGCAATTCTTCGATCCCGATCTGGCCAGGCTGGTATTCGTGCCGGGTCGCATCGCCTGCCGTGCCCGCAATCGTGCCGCCAGTTGCAAGGACGAGGAGGTTGGGAGAGCGCTTCGGGGCGGCATTAACTGCCCCGTTCGCGTTACGCCAGCAATTCACGATATACTCGGTTCATCGCAACTGAAGCACACTTCGCAGTCATAAAGGGCGCGACAACGGAACAGGCGCGGTTCTGAAGCGGTGATAAGCCATATACATATATATACGGAGAATAGAGATGATCGGTTGGGCAATTACATTTTTGGTTATCGCACTTATTGCGGCAGTTCTTGGCTTTGGCGGCATCGCCGGTGCGGCCACTAATATCGCTTACATCGTATTCGTAATCGCGCTGATTTTGGCGGTGGTCACCTTCTTGCGTCGTTCCGTAAGCTGAATGCAGTCCACTTCGGGTGGAAAGGATTCATACAAATAATCCGGCACACAGAAACAGGACCGGCTGCAGCAATGCGGCTGGTCCTTTTCTTTTGTCTCCATTGCGCTAAAGGCGGGGCCGAGGGCGATTAGCTCAGTTGGTAGAGCATCTCGTTTACACCGAGAGGGTCGGCGGTTCGAGCCCGTCATCGCCCACCACTCAAACCCGCTCGGATCGGTGGGTTTTAGCCTCCTCACTCCATGCATTCGCGGGCCCCTCAACAGTACATCCACAATTGGAATCGAGCCGAATCGTCGACTGTTCCCAAAGGTCCACCGATCGGTAGCCGTGTATTAACGCGGCCTATTTCTTTTTCGCAGGATCCGGCATCAGGTCGGGCCAGCCATACTTTTCCCACACCGCAAGCAATCCGATGAGTTTGGCGAAGTCCATGAAGTCGGGATGCAGCCTGGTCTGTCGAATAGGTTCGACATCGGCCCACAACGACATCAGACCGACCATGTTGGGCGGCGTAATCTGCTTTCCCAGCGTCTTGAAGACCATTTCCGGATATCCCATCCAGATCGCGGGCCACACGATTGTTGGGTCATACGGATCGGGCAAGGTAGCGTGCAGAAAATCCAGCGTCCGGCAGTATCGCTCCCGGTCTTCCTCCTGCCCGCCATGGATACCCCTTGCCGCCATCGACCAATAGGCGTCCATCGCTTCTGGCAGCATGGGTGTCGTGCCCGCTGGCGCGAAAATTACCGCGTTCATAAGCAGGCGGCTGCGCTGATAATGTTCGACCGCCAGATCGTGATCGCCTGTCGCCCGTGTCGCTGCAGCCAGATGCAGCGATGGCTGGCCAAGGTCTGTCGCCCGTTGTCCCGCCGCTACAGCTTCATCGACGTTGCCAAGGTTGAGATGGGCGGTGCACAGCATCATGTAATTGCGGCCATCGACCGGGTCCTGATCAATCGCTGCCTCGATATAAGGCAGCGCCTGCGCGGTGCGCCCGCAATAGAGCAAAAATGAGCCGAGGCGCATCACCACGGCCGGGTTTTCAGGTTCCAGCTGGTAAGCTCTGTAAGCCAGATCGAGCGCGCCCAGCGCATCGTTCCGGGTCCATTGATACAGGCCGAGAAGGGCATAGGCGTGGCCCTGAGCCGGAGCCAGCTCGATGGCTTTCTTCGCGCAATCAGCCATGCGTTGCGCCTCGCCCAGCTTATCGAGGCACGGAGTATAGACCGCCCTGTACACATGCGCTTCCGCCAGCGCAGCCCAGCATTCGGCAAATTCGGGTTCCAGTTCCAGCGCCTTTTCCAGCAGCTTGATTGCGTTGTCCAGCACCCCGTCGCCGATCGCCCGGCGGGTCAGAGCGCGGCCTTGAAGGTACAGCCCGTAGGCCTCCTTATTGCTGGTCATCGGGCGAATCTGCGGCTCGACGATGTCCAGATCGAGCGCTTTGCCAAGTTCAATGGTGATCGTTCGCGCCACTTGCTTGCGCGAGGAAAACAGATCGTCCTCGGTGCCTTCGTAAGAGTAGCTCCAGCTTTCGAACCCGGTTTGCCCGTCGATCAGGCGCACATTGATGGCGACGTCCGGATCGAGGCGCTGCACCGATCCCTCGATCAGATAGGTTACGTGCAGCTGGTCGGCGATTTCCGGCAGGGTCAGACTGGTGTCCTTGAACTGGAAGGACGATGTGCGTCCGGCAACCAGCAATTGCGGCACCTGCCCCATCGCCGTGATCAGTTCATCCACGATCCCATCGGCGAAGTATCCCTGATCATCGCGGCTGTCATGCGAGGCAAAGGGCAGCACCGCGATCCGCACCTTGCCGCTGTGCCGGTCTGCCATAATGACGCGCGATGACGCCGGGTGGCGCACCATCCACGCATCCAGCAAGCGGTTGTGATCCGCCAGCTTTCCCGCCGCTTTCAACGCTGACAGCGCCGCGCTGATCTGCGTTTGCAGACGCATTTCTATCGCCTGACGCCGTTCAGCAAGCCAGCTGTCAAGATCCTCGCCAAAACCGATTTGGTCGAGGAGCGGCTTGCCCCCGATCTCGCCAAGCAGTCTGGTGGCTTCCTCCCATCGCCCCTCGTCCAATGCAGCTTCGAGTTCGGCAAGGTCGGATCGCACGCAGTCGGCATTGAGGTTCACACGGCTGCGCGACACTTCGATTACGTCGCAATCGGCTGCATCGAGCAATTTACCAAGGTCCAGCAGGCACTGGCGCAGACTGGCGCGGGCCTGAGCGTCAAACCTGCCGGGCCATAACAGTCGGCTCAGATGATCGCGTTCAAGTGTTTCATCGGGTGCGACGCACAACATCGCAAGCAAGGCGCGGGCGCGGCGGTTGGAAATGACAACCTCCGAACCATCGGACGCGGCCATCTGGAATGTGCCGAACAAAGACACGGTTGCAGCCACAGTGACTGTCACGAAAGCGACCCGACGCCCAAACGATTCAAAACGCGACCCCCACAAGCCAACACATCATTTGTTATATCAAGGAACGCGTCAGTGGCCAACCCTGTCACCAGCGCAATGGGCGGAATACCTTTCAATAATCAGGCGTTGACCCTGTGGTACGCGAATATGATGATGATTGGAGGTGCGGTATCGAACTGTTCATAACGCCGACTTGAGGTCGGCGCTATGGTGCCAAAGCCTCGCGTATTTGCGCGATCGCCTCTTCGCTGTCCCATTCGTAATCCCCGGCAACACGGAACACTTCCTTGCCGCTGGCATCATACAGCACCGTAGTCGGCAACAGTCCGCCATCGGCCAGCGTCACGCCCAGTTCGGTCTTCTGGTCCAGCCACGGTTCCAGCTTGGCAAAGCCTTGCTGCTGAAAATACGGCACAACCTTTTCCGCGCCCTGAATGTCCTGGCTGACTGTAAGGACGCGCACCTCGCCTTCCAACTCGCTCGCCAACCGGTCCAGCAGCGGCATCTCCACTTTGCAGGGCGCGCACCAGGTCGCCCACAGGTTGAGCAGGACCGGCTGACCGATCTTGTCCAGCGCCAGCGTCTTGCCATCAGGATCGGTCAGGGTCAGCGCCGGGATTGCCTCGCCCGCGCGCATTCGCACGATCTGGCCCGGCAGCGGCGGCGGGTTGGGAGCATTCGCACCGCTTTGTGCGGTTTGCGCGCTCTCCGGTTGCGCGTCTCCGGTGGGCGCACTATCGCAGGCTGCCAGCAGCAGCGCTGGCGCAAGAAGAACGGGCAAGACGCGGGACATGGCATACTCCAACCAGATGTGGGGCGGACGGTTCGCCGGTGGGCCTAGCGCGATCATGCGTGAAATCAATGCCTCAATCCCGTTCGACAAGGCGCTTTGGCGGCACGATATCCTCGCGAGCGAGGCGCATGTTGCGATGCTGGCCGCGCAAGGGATCGTCAGCGCCGCCGACGCCGATACGATAACACAGGGCCTCGCCCGGATCGCTGCCGAATACGAAGCTGACGGGGTGCCCGAAGACTGGGATCTTGAAGATATTCATATGACCACCGAGAGCCGCCTGACCGAACTCATCGGCCCGGCGGCAGGACGGCTCCACACCGCGCGCAGCCGCAACGATCAGGTCGCCACCGATTTTCGCCTGTGGGTGCGCGAAGCACTGGATGAGATGGACGCAGGCCTCGCCGGGCTGCAACGCGCGCTGGTGACGCGGGCGGATGAGAATGCAGCGGCGATCATGCCCGGCTTTACTCATCTGCAAACCGCGCAGCCGGTGACTTTGGGCCATCACCTGATGGCTTATTACGAGATGTTTGCACGCGACCGGTCGCGGCTGTTCGATGCGCGCGCGCGGCTGAATGAATGCCCGCTGGGCGCAGCCGCGCTGGCAGGCACCGGCTTCCCCATCGACCGCGATATGACCGCGCAGGCGCTGGGCTTTGCGCGCCCTTGCGCCAATTCGCTGGACGCGGTGTCAGACCGCGACTTTGCATTCGATTTCCTCAACGTCGCCAGCATCGCCGCGATTCACTTGTCGCGGCTGGCCGAGGAACTGATTATCTGGGCCAGCCAGCCGTTTGGCTTTGTACGGATGCCCGACAGCCTCTCGACCGGCTCTTCGATCATGCCGCAGAAAAAGAACCCCGACGCCGCAGAACTGGTACGCGGCCATGCCGGGCGCGTGATTGGCTGCGCCACCGCCTTGATGGTGACGATGAAGGGCCTGCCGCTCGCCTATTCCAAGGATATGCAGGACGATAAACCCCCCGTGTTTGAGGCCGCTGGCCTGATGGCGCTCAGCATTGCGGCGGCAACCGGCATGATTGCCGAGGCGACGTTCAACACCGCCCGGATGCGACAGGCGGCAGAATTGGGCTATGCCACCGCGACCGACCTTGCCGACTGGCTGGTGCGCGCGGTGGACATCCCCTTTCGCGAGGCGCACCACATCACCGGCGCGGCGGTAAAGCTGGCCGAGAGCCGGGGCTGCGCGCTGGACGCGTTGCCGCTGGCCGATCTTCAGGCAATCGATGCGCGGATCGACGCACGGGTGTTCGATGCACTAAGCGTGGATGCATCGGTCGCCAGCCGGGCGTCGTATGGCGGGACAGCGCCCGAAGAGGTGCGCAAACAGATGACACGCGCGATGGACGCGCTGGGAATGGACAGATGATGCGGTTTTCGGTTTCCTATTCAGGACTTGCCCTGCTGGTGCTCGCGCTGGGAGGAGTTATGCTGGGCGGTTGCGGATCGCGCGCCGCGCTCACCCCGCCCGAAGGGGCCAGCCTGCCGGTCGCCCCCTATGGCGCGGCCATTGTCGAGGAAACGGGCGAGCCGGTGCGACCCACCGCCGAACAATTGCTGCAACTCGATGCTCTCGCCGCGCCCGAACGAAGCGTCGAACTGCGCCGGCGATCCGAAGAACGCGAAGACGATCCCTTCGATCTCCCGCCGGAATAAAGACCAGCCATGAACCATTTTGAATACCGCGATGGCGTGATGCACGCCGAAGATGTCCCCTTGCCTCGCATCGCGGATGAAGTGGGCACGCCCGTTTATGTCTATTCGCGCGCCACGCTGGAACGCCACGCCAGGGTGTTCCGCGACGGGCTGGCCGATGTGCCGGACAAACTCATCGCCTTCGCGGTCAAGTCCAATCCGAACCTGTCGGTGCTCAAGGTGCTGCAACGGCAGGGATACGGCGCGGATTGTGTTTCTATCGGGGAGGTTCGCCGCGCGCTTGCCGCCGGAATGGCTCCTGAAGCCATCGTGTTTTCCGGGGTGGGCAAGACCCGCGCGGAGCTTGTCGCCGGACTGGAGGCGGGCATTGGCCAGTTCAATATCGAAAGCGAGGAAGAGGGGCTTGAGCTTGCGGAAATCGCCGCCGGAATGGGTATCGTCGCGCAGTGTGCGCTGCGCATCAATCCCGATGTCGACGCGGGCACGCATGACAAGATTTCGACCGGCAAGGCGGACAACAAATTTGGCGTCTCGATCGATCAGGCGGGCCAGATATTTGGCAAACTCGCCAGTATGCCGGGTATCAACTTGCGCGGTGTGGCGGTGCACATCGGATCGCAATTGGCCGATCTGGCGCCGCTGGAACGCGCGTTTGAAAAGCTCGGATCGCTGGTCACATCCCTGCGCGGTGCCGGTCACACGATCAGCCACGTGGATCTGGGCGGGGGCCTTGGCGTGCCCTATCGCAGTGGAGAGATATTTCCCAGCCCCTCCGAATACGGCGCAATGGTCGCGCGGGTGACGACAGACTGGGGCGTCACGCTGATTTTTGAACCGGGCCGCGTTATCGCAGGCAATGCAGGCGTATTGCTGACCCGTGTGGTGCGGGTGAAGCGCGGGATCAACGATCCGTTCGTTATCGTCGATGCCGCAATGAACGATCTGGCGCGGCCAGCCCTGTACGGCGCGTATCACGATTTCGTGGCCGTAGAGCCGGGCGGCGATCAATGGACCGCCAACATCGTCGGCCCGATCTGCGAAACCGGTGACACCTTTGCCATGGGCCGCGAATGCGACCGGCTTGAGTCCGGCGATCTAGCGGTGTTCCGCACGGCTGGAGCATACGGCGCGACGATGGCCTCAAGCTACAATTCGCGCGGCTTCGTGCCAGAGGTTCTGGTTGACGGAGACCGCTTTGCTGTCGTGGCGGAACGGCTGGATGCCGCCGCGATCATGGATGCAGAGCGCGTGCCCGAATGGCTGGCCTGAAGGACTTGTGATGGCGGGGACCGACGGCCAGATCGGGAGCCTCCCGCTGTTCCACCAGATCACCGGACAGCGCGTGCTGGTGTTGGGCGATGGCGCCGCGGCGGAGCCAAAGCGGCGCCTGGTCCAACGCGCTGGTGGCATCGTGATCGACGATCCAGCACGCGCCATTGAAGAGGGCGTGAGGATCGCGTTCGTCGCCTACGAGGATGCGAAGGCGTGCGAGGTCGCGGCAATAAATTTGCGCTGTGCAGGTATGCTCGTCAACGTCGTGGACTGTCCCGAATTGTGCGATTTCACGACGCCTAGCCTGCTGGATCGCGATCCGTTGCTCATCGCGATTGGCACGGGCGCCGCATCGGCGGGCTTGGCCAAGCATGTGCGACTGCGACTGGAACGCATGCTACCGCAGACGCTGGGCTTATTGGCCGATGCATTGCAGGCAGCGCGGCCGATTTTGCGAAAGCGTTTGCCAGATGGTGCGGACCGGCGCCGCAACATCGATGCTGCTCTGAGAGAGGGCGGCACGCTCGATCCGCTGGATCCCCAATCGCATCATCGGGTATCCGACTGGGCGCGTAATTTGACCGAAGGCCGTGATCGCGAGGGAGCGTCGCGCACCTGCGCTGCCTTCACTCTCAACAGTGCCGATCCCGATGACCTGACCTTGCGGCAGGCACGAATGCTGGGCGAGGCGGATGTGGTATGCATGGCTGGGCCAGTGCCTCCCGCGATCATCGCCCGCGCCAGAGCGGACGCGGCACGCCTCACTTGCGATACGGAAAACTGTCCGATGACAAAGCAACTCAAGCGAGGTGCCAAGGGCGATGAGCCCGCCCATTGCCCCAGAGCGGCGAGCGAGATTGGAGAGAACACCTTGACTGTTATCCTGCGATATCAGCCGGATAACTGAACCCAACCTTCTCATGCAGCCTGGGCTAGCGGAAGCTCCACTTCGGCAAAATATCGCGACATCGCGTCGACGCTGCCATTCGACAGTCTGATAAAGGCACGGCGGCGATCCAAATCATCGGCAACGCGTTCGAAAATACCGCAGTCGACCATCTGGTTAACCCAGCGCAGCGCCGTGGTAGCGGGCACTCTTGCAGCGATACACAGCGAAGTCACTGAAACCCGTGCGTTTTCGGCGTGGGCCGCCGTCAGATCGAGCAGCATGTCCCACGCAGGATCGGAAAACAAATCGGCATTGAAAAAACGCGCGCGCGCCTCCCGTGCGGCAATGACACGTCGCACAGCCCGCGGATCGGGCAGGTCCGGTGCCTTTGCCTTGCGCGCATGTTCGGCAAATGAGAACGCCGCTCCGGTATCGCCCCCAGCACCCGCATCGTAACCGCGCTTTGCATCGCTCAGGCGTCCGTCGTGCCTCTCTTTCAAGTTCGAAATCCGGTCAAGCTGCTGGGCAATCGCATCAACCTGTTGCGACAGGTGAATCAGCGCAGTGCGATCCTGTTCGCTCATCTCGCGCACGCGTCGGCTCGCTCCGGTTGCGACCAGCGACATCACGCGGCCCACTGCAACAACCCTTTCCGCGCGAGAAGGTTCGACCAGTATTTGCGCACCCGACTGATCGAGAGCAGCGAATACATCGTCCAACGCCTCCATCGAAGTCGTGACGATCAGGTGCGCGCCCGATTTCGCAACCCGCATGTCCAGCCGTGTCAGCGCCGCCATGGTGCGCGCGTCCAGCCCGCCTCCCGACGCAGGCAGGCAATCCATCATCACCAGATCGCCCAGCATGGTGATCGGCCCGTCCAGCAGCATCGCAATCGCCCCGCCATCAACGCAGCGAAAGCCCGCCCCCTCCAGATCATCGGTAATCTGGCTGCGCGTGTACGCATTATTGGCGAAAACAGCGATTCGCGCAGGCAATCCAGCGGCGTCGCACGCGGCTCCATAGGAGAAATCGGACACTTCTTCACACGCCTGAACCATACGACTCACCTCCATTCTCGATGGAACGAGAGTAGAACAAAGCAAGTATAAGTCAAGAATGGATCAGATTGACTGCGCGCCCTATTGCCGTATCTCTATCGGCGTGCCGTCTGGTACGATCTGCCACAATTCCTCGATCTCGGTATTGGTCAATGCAATGCAGCCATCGGTCCAGTCGCGATTGATCGGTGGCCCGCCATATCCCGTCGGCTGGCCGTGGATGAATATGTCGCCCCCGGCCGATCGCCCGTATTGTTCGGCGAAGGCGCGGTCTGCTGCGTTCGGATACGATATGCGCAATGACAGATGATAGGCGCTGCGCGGGTTGCGCGCGTCGATGGTGTAACGCCCTTCCGGCGTACGCTCGTCGCCTTCGAACTGCTTGTGACCACGGGGTGCCTCGCCAAATCGCAGGCTGCGGTAGGCCCGGATCGGCTTGCCCGCGCGATAGGCGATCAGCAGACGTTCCGATTTGTCGACCAGAAGGAAGTCGGCAACCGGAAGGCCCTGCTGCGGGGAGGCACTCCGGGCATCGCGCGGGAGAGGCGCGGTTGCAGGGGCGGTCGCAATTTCAGGAGCCGAGGCGGCTCCCCTGCCGTCCCCTCGCGGTGCGGCGCAACTGGCGATGCAGGCTATTGCTGCACATAAGCCAATATGTCGGACCGGAATTCGCATGACGCTGACGATGATACGCACTCACCCGCGCCTTGCCAATCGGCGAGTTTCGCTCACAGCCCACAACCACTTGCCTATTGCGTGCGGACGCCGATCAGCGTGCCCTTGGCACCGGGAACCAGTGTCCAGGTGAAATCGCGCCAATCGCTTCGCCACCGGCTCGCCACCACTCGCTCTCCGGGCCGGGCCGCATCGTCGAGCAGCACCATTCCGCCGGGCCGGATGCGATTGAACAGGCACTCCGCCTGCCCGCGCCCAAACGGATTGAGCGCCCATGGGGGTCCGTCGATCACCAGCAGGTCAATCTCTGCCGGGACGCCCGACAAATCGTACCAGCAATGCGACCACCGGGTCGGGCTGGCCACAATCGGAGCGTGCCGCATCGTTGCGCCCAGACCGTGGCTTGCCAGCCAGTCCCCGGTCTGGATCACGAAATCGGCGTGCTGATCGAAGCTGACAAGCTCACCCGGCCCATCAACCCCGGCGCTGCGCTGCATCGCCCGCGACAGCACCAGCGTCGATGCGCCGCAGCCCAGTTCGACCACGTGCTGCGGGCGCAATTGCTCAACCGCGTCGACGATGTGCCACAGGAACCACGTATCCGCCTTCCAGCTTCCCAGATTGGGCAGCGCATCATGCGGCAGGTCGAGATGGTCGAGCAGTGCGTGCTTGTCCGCCAGCCGCCCTCCCCACAGACTGCGTAGCAACCAGGGCCATTGCACCGCCCCCCACGCAATTGTGAGTAGCTTTTCTGCGAGGGGGCGATCGACTGCGTCTGACACACGGGCCAGAAAGTCGGTCTTCTCTCGGGATGTCATCGGATTCGCCGTTAGGCGGTATTCTCTGACCGCGATAGCCACATTCGGCAGTCCGCCCTAATCGACAAACGGATCGCGCATCAGGATGGTATCGTCGCGTTCCGGACTGGTCGATACCAGCGCCACCGGACATTCGATAAGTTCCTGAACACGTTGGATATACTTGATCGCATTGGCGGGCAAATCGGCATAGCTGCGCGCCCCTGCGGTCGATTGATCCCAGCCCTCCATCTCCTCGTAAATCGGCTCAACTGCGGCCTGATCGGCGGAGTGTGCGGGCAGGTAATCATAGACCTTGCCGCGCAGCCGATACCCGGTGCAGATCCGTACCGTTTCCATGCCGTCCAGCACGTCTATCTTGGTAAAGGCGATGCCGGTCACGCCCGAAATCGAGCAGGTCTGGCGCACCAGCACCGCATCGAACCAGCCCACGCGCCGTTTACGCCCGGTGACGGTGCCAAATTCATGCCCGCGCTCGCCTAGCCGCTGCCCGATTTCATCGTCCAGTTCGGTCGGGAACGGCCCGGAGCCGACGCGGGTGGTGTATGCCTTGACGATGCCGAGCACGAAGCCGGTTGAATTGGGGCCAAGCCCGCTGCCGCTCGCCGCGGTGCCGCTGACGGTGTTGGAGCTGGTGACGAACGGATAGGTACCGTGATCGACATCCAGCAGCACGCCCTGCGCGCCTTCGAACAGGATCTTCGCGCCCGCACGGCGCACCTTCTTCAACCGTTTCCACACCGGCTGCGCAAACCGCAGCACGAAATCGGCAACATCGCGCAATTCATCCAGCAGCGCCTCGCGGTCCACCGGCGGCTGATCGAACCCTGCGCGCAGGGCATCGTGGTGCGCGCAAAGGCGGTCGAGCTGCGGATCGAGGCTGTCCAGATGCGCCAGATCGCACACGCGGATAGCGCGTCTGCCCACCTTGTCCTCGTAAGCGGGGCCGATGCCGCGCCCAGTGGTGCCGATCTTGCCTTGCCCCGCCGCCGTTTCGCGCAAGCCATCCAGATCGCGGTGGACCGGCAGGATCAGCGCGCAATTGTCCGCAATCGCGAAGTTGTCATCATTGATGACGACGCCCTGCCCCTCCAGCTTCGTCACCTCGTCGCGCAGCGCCCAAGGGTCCAGCACCACGCCGTTGCCGATGATGCTGAGCGTGCCCGACACGATGCCCGAAGGCAGCAGGCTGAGCTTGAACACCTTGCCATCGATCACCAGCGTGTGCCCGGCGTTGTGCCCGCCCTGAAAGCGGACGACGGCATCGGCGCGGCTGGCGAGCCAGTCGACGATCTTGCCCTTGCCCTCATCGCCCCACTGGGCGCCGATTACGGTGACGTTGGCCATGCTTTGCTTTCTGCGCTTTCTGCTTGAATCGAGTGAACCGCGCGCGGGGTAGGCGGTTGCAGCGCATCGGGCAAGCGCGCGCGCGGGTTGTGCGCAGGAACTCGGTTCATCGCAGCTACGGAGCGGGTGACACACCTGACACACTGTCCAGGCGGTGAAATCGGTTCGATCACAGGGGCCACGTTTGATCGGGTGAGGCGATCAGTGCGAGGAGCGGTATTAGTCGCGCGGAATGACGTTGCGGGGAGCATGGGGTGCAGACTGGCAGAACGGGCCTGAGTAGGAAAGCGCGGCGGGCATCGCGCGTGTGGGGGCGTGGTCCCGCCCCGCTCGCTTCCGTCACCCCGGACTTGATCCGGGGTCCAGCTGTTTTGGGCGCAATGCGGGGAGGCAGGAAGCGGGTTCCCAGATCAAGTCCGGGATGACGGTGAGGCGTTGTTGCCGCGATAGGAGATAACGGTTTCGCTGTTCCAGCCATAGGCGATGGCGTAGAAGCCTGCTTCCTCCCAACCATCTTGCTCTCGAAGCTGAAATGGGCGGATTGTCGCGCTGCCGATCCCTCCGACTTCGGAGAGTTCATTCAACCCTCTGCCATAACCCCGATTGTAGCTGTCGAGTGCCAGTAACGATAAAAAGACTTCGCGGTTCATGTCATAAGCCTTTCGTAAAGAGGCCATCAAGATCGCCTACGGGAAATCCGTCCGGGAAATCATCTGCTGTCAGTTTCCGCTCGAACGGCACACCGAGCCACCCCAACCGTTGCTCAATCCCGGTCGTCACCGGATCATCGGTCAGCTGCACGGTGATGCGTTTGAGGCTCACGCCCTCGCCAAAACTCGCCGACAGATTATCGGGTTCGACCAGCGCCACGCTCGTCGGGTCTGACAGATCACCGAAGGTCACCAGCATCGGATAGGCGGAACGACGCGGCAGATGGCCCACTGCGCGCCACATTCGGGGCACAACCTTTTCGCCTTTCAGCTTCACGATCCTCTTAAATGCCTGATCGAACGGCGCATTGTTCCCACCGGAAGAGATTAGCAGCATCACCCGGTTGGCCCAGTCGATATCGTTCTCGGAGCGCAGCAGCGCGAACAGGACCTTTCCATCAGGAAGATCGACCGCAACGGCTTCGCCACGCGTCCTGAAATAAATCTGCTTGCCCGCCAGACCGCCTGCCGTGCCCGCTCCGCCCAAGCTTTGCTCAACCTCAATCACGCTCGATCCGGTCCTCAACCCCTTGGGCGTGTCGACCTCGACCGTCAGGCGGTAACGGTAATCGGGGGCCTTGTCCTCGGCCAGCACCTCGCCGCAGCCTGCGAGCAGCAGCGCCGCCAGCATCGGCCCCAACATCACCCAAAGCCCGGTAATCGCGCGCATGTGCAGACCCTTCTCCAGCCGCTATCCCGCCAGCAATCGCATGGTTTGGTTACGGAAAGGTCATCGCGGGGGCCGCTGGGCGATGCGCGAGGGCCAAGCATCGGGACTGGATTGCTTCGCTGCGCTTCTGATGGCAAGTTGGGATAGCCCCCTACAGCGCCGTTACCTCGCCGCTTTCCAGAACATGCGTGCAGCCCAGTGCGCGCGCGTCTTCGCTTTCGGACAGCGCGGCGACGGTGCGCCAGCCCTCGGCGCGCAACGTGGCGGCGCGTGCGGGATCGTGGTCCAGCGGCAGATACAGCGTGCGTTGCGGTGCAGGATGTGGCGCGGCGTCGGCCACGCGGTCGATATAGAGGGTAAAACCGCTTGCCGCTTCCTCGCTGCCCGCAATCGTATAGGTGCCGCCGCGCCCTGCCGAACCGCGCACGCCGCTGGCATACAAGGTAAAGCCGAACCACGTCTGGTATTCGAACCCGTGCCGCTCTGTCGGGTCGAGCGTGATGCGCACGTCCTCTCCGGCAAGGGCCGCCACGCGCGCGGCGACCGCTTCCAGCCCGTCCAGCCGCGTGCCCAGCGCCCCGCCCGCGTCGATCTCCCGCAGGCGGGCCATCGCGCTTTTGAACGGACCGGCGGCGTACAGCAGCGGCAGGTAAGCCTCCCCGCCCACGCTGCGCAGGCCGCCTGCGTCCTTTGTATCGAGTTCGCGCCGGATCGCCTCGGTCGTCTCCGCGCTCAGCGAAGCATCCTGCGCCGCCAGCGTATCGACCAGATCGGGCAGCGTGAAATCGACCGAGATGCCGGTGAGGCCCGCCGCCTGCAATGCCTCTATCGCCACGCACACGGTCTCGCTCGCCGCCTCTGCGGTGTCTGCGCCGATCAGCTCCGCGCCCAGTTGCAACCGCTCACGCGCCGGGTCCAGCTGGCTCGCCTGGATCAGCGCGGTGTCCCCGCAATAGGCAAGGCGCAGCGGGCGCGGCGCGGCGGCCATGCTGGTCGCAGCGATGCGCCCGATCTGCGGAGTGATATCGCTGCGCAGGGCCAGTGTCCCAAGGCTTGCCGGGTCAACGAACCGGAACATCCGGCGGGTCTGCACCCCCTTCATCCGGGCGGCGAGCGACGCCTCGAATTCGAGCAGCGGCGGGCGCACCCGGTCATAGCCGTGCGCGTCCAGCCGATCGAGCGCGGCGCGCATGGCAAGCGTGATCGCCCTCGCCGATGATGGCAGGCGATCTTCCAGCCCGATCGGCAGGAGGTCCGTGGATTTGGTCATCGGCGCATTGCCCCTGTATCGACGCCCTAAAACACCAGCGCCTTCACCATTTTCACGCCTTCGACCTTTTCAGCCTCGGCCAGCACACCTGCGCCGGGTGCCTCGTCGACCGACAGCAGCAGCACCGCTTCGCCGCCTGCGTCACGCCTGCCAAGGTTGAATGTGCCGATATTGATGCCGTGTTCACCCATCAGCGTGCCGATGCGGCCGATGAAGCCCGGCTTGTCATCGTTGACGACATACAGCATGTGCCCTTCCAGATCAGCTTCGATCCCGATGCCGAAAATCTCGACGAGGCGCGGCGCGTCCTTGCCAAACAGCGTACCCGCGACCGAGCGCGGCCCTTGGTCCGTCTCCACCGAGACGCGTATCAGCGTGTTGAACGCACCTTCGCGGGTCTGGCGGATTTCGGCGACTTCCAGCCCACGCTCCTTGGCTAGATAGGGCGCGTTGACCATGTTCACCGTGTCCGAATATCGCCGCATCAGCCCTGCCAGAACCGCGCCGGTAATCGGCTTTCCATTAAGGTCCGCCGCCGCGCCTTCGCGCTCGATGCTGATCTTGGTGAGGTTGCCGTGCGCCAATTGTCCGACAAGGCTGCCGAGCTTTTCGGCAAGCGCCATGTAAGGCTTCAGCTTGGGCGCTTCCTCGGCGGAAAGGCTGGGCATGTTGAGCGCGTTGGTGACGCCGCCATTGACGAGGTAATCGGCCATTTGCTCGGCCACCTGCAGCGCGACATTGACCTGCGCCTCGGTGGTGGAGGCACCCAGATGCGGGGTGCAGATGAAGTTGGGGGCGCCGAACAGCGGGTGATCCTTGGCTGGCGGTTCGGTTTCGAACACGTCGAGCGCTGCGCCCGCGATCTGGCCGCTTTCGAGGCAGTCCTTCAGTGCCATCTCGTCGATCAGCCCGCCGCGCGCGCAATTGACGATGCGGATGCTGGGTTTGGCATTCTCCAAACGCTCACGATTGAGGATATTGCGTGTCTCATCGGTCAGCGGCGTGTGCAGCGATACGAAATCGGCGCGGGCAAGCAGCGTATCGAGATCGACTTTCTCGATGCCGAGTTCGATCGCGCGGTCCTGCGTCAGGAACGGATCGTAAGCGATGACCTTCATTTTGAGGCCGAGCGCACGGGATGCGACAATGGAGCCGATATTGCCCGCACCGATCAGGCCAAGCGTCTTGCCCGTGACTTCGATGCCCATGAAGGCGGATTTGGGCCATTCGCCCGCCTGCGTGCGCGCATTCGCTTCAGGGATTTGCCGGGCGAGCGCCATGATCAGCGCAATCGCGTGTTCCGCGGTGGTGATCGAATTGCCGAACGGGGTGTTCATCACCACTACGCCCTTGCCGCTGGCATAGGGTATATCGACGTTGTCCACGCCAATTCCAGCGCGGCCGATGACCTTCAGATTGGTCGCTGCGTCGAGAATGGCGGGCGTCACCGTGGTCGAGGACCGGATGGCAAGGCCGTGATAGTCACCGATACGCGCGGCGAGTTCTTCCGGGCTTTCGCCGGTGATCACATCGACATCGCAGCCGCGCTCTTGAAAAATGCGCGCGGCGTTGGGGTCCATCTTGTCGGAAATGAGTACTTTGGGTCGGGTCATTGGGAAAACTCCACACAACCAACCGTTCGCCCTGAGCATGTCGAAGGGCCGCACTTCTTCTTGTGCAACGGTCGGAAATAGAAAAACGGTGCTTCGACAGGCTCAGCACGAACGGTTGAGATGATGTTTGGGGAAATCAGCCGTTCTTGACGGTTTCGTAAGCCCATTCGATCCACGGCAGCAAGCGTTCGATATCCTCGGCTTCCACCGTGCTGCCGCACCAGATGCGTAGCGATGGCGGCGCGTCGCGATAACCGTGGAAGTCGAACCCGACATTGCGGTCTTCGAGCAGCTTGACGATTTTCTTGGGCACTCCTGCCTGATCTTCGGCCGACAGGCTTTCATACCAGTCGCCCTGAAACACCATGCATACGCCGGTATTGGTGCGCTGCGCCGGGTTGGGCACCATGTTGCGCAGCCACGGCTTTGCCTCGATCCAGTCGCGCACGATTTTTGCGTTAGCATCGGCGCGTTCGATCAACGCCTTGCGCCCGCCGATGGACTTCGCCCATTCCAGCGCGGCGATGTAATCCTCGGTCGCCAGCATCGAAGGGGTATTGATCGTCTCACCCGCAAAGATGCCGAGGTTGATCTTGTCGCCTTTTTTCATGCGGAACAGTTTGGGCATAGGCCACGGCGGATCGTAGCTTTCGATGCGCTCCACAGCCTTGGGGCTGAGAATCAGCATTCCGTGCTGCGCTTCGGACCCCATGACTTTTTGCCAGCTGTAGGTGGTGGCGTCGAGTTTCGCCCAGTCCATTTCCTGCGCGAAAATGGCGCTGGTCGCATCGTTGATGGTGATCCCCTCGCGGCCCGGCTCAAGCCAGTCGGTATCGGGGATCATCGCGCCGCTGGTCGTGCCGTTCCAGGTGAACACGACATCGTTTCGCTGAGGAATGGTGGAAAGGTCGGGGATTTCGCCATAATCGGCGGTGAGGACTTGCAAATTGGGCAGTTTCAACTGCTTCACCGCGTCCTGGATCCAGATATTGCCAAAACTTTCCCACGCCGCGACCGTTACCGGGCGCGCCGGGTCCAGCATCGCCCACATCGCCGCCTCGATCGCGCCGGTATCGGATGCGGGCATGATGCCTACGAGGTAATCGTCGGGTATGCCCAGCAATTCCTTCGACAGGTCGATCGCGTATTTCAGGCGCGACTTGCCCAGTGCGGACCGGTGCGAACGGCCCAGCGATGCGGTTTTCAACTTGTCGAGGGACCAGCCGGGGAACTTTGCCGTCGGACCGGAGGAAAAAAACGGACGCTCAGGTTTGAGCGGCGGCTCATGCGAGAGCCCACGTGCGTAGTCAGTCATTGTATTCTCTCCTTGCAGAGAGCTCGCGCGGCGTTGGGACCGCGTGGCCCGCTGGCCGCAATAGTGTGCACTCATGACAAGTCAATGAAGTTCACCCCAAGACCCGTGTGGAAAAGTTGGAGTGTGGAAACATAACGTTGTTTCGCCTAAACGGTTGCCAATGGAAATGTCCGACCTTCGCATTGCGCTGTTCAGCGGCAATTACAATTACACCCGTGACGGGGCCAATCAGGCGTTGAACCGGCTGGTCGGCTCCCTGCTTGGGCTCGGGGCGCAGGTGCGCGTCTATTCGCCCACCGTCGCGCAGCCCGCATTTGCGCCCACCGGCGACCTGATCGGGACGCCTTCTGTCGGGATGCCGCTGGGCCGCGGGGAATACCGCATTCCCACCGGGCTGGGGCGCAAGGTGCGGCGCGATCTGGAAAAGTTTGCGCCCAATATCGTCCACCTCTCCTCCCCCGATCCCATGGGCCATGCCGCGCTGCGATGGGCGCAGGATCATGACGTGCCGGTGCTGGCATCGGTGCACACCCGGTTTGAAACCTATCCGCGGTATTACAACATGGCGTTTCTGGAACCGATCATCGTGCATCTGCTGCGGCGGTTCTACAATCGCTGCGATGCGCTGGTTGCACCTTCGCAAAGCATGATCGACGAGTTGCTGGCGCAGGACATGCACGACGATATCAGCCTATGGTCGCGCGGAGTGGATCGCACGATCTTTGCCAGCGAAAAACGCGACCCGGAATGGCGGCGCTCGCTCGGCCTTGCCGATGATGATGTCGCCATCGTGTTTCTGGGACGGCTGGTCATGGAAAAGGGGCTGGACGTGTTCGCCGAAACCATCGTGCAATTGCGCAAGCGACAAGTCCCGCACAAGGTGCTGGTGATCGGCGATGGCCCGGCGCGCGGCTGGTTCGAAGACGCGCTGCCCGGCGGTATCTTTGCCGGGTTCAAGACCGGGGTCGAGCTTGGTTCGGCATTGGCGAGCGGGGACGTGTTCTTCAACCCGTCCATCACCGAAACGTTCGGCAACGTCACGCTGGAGGCTATGGCCTGCGGTTTGCCCGTTATTGCCGCCGGAGCGACAGGCGCAGCCAGCCTGGTAGTGGACGGCGCAACCGGACAGCTCGTGCCTCCGGGCAAGGCAACGGCAGAAACCGCACAACGCTTTGCCGAGGCAATCGCGCCCTATTGCACCGACACCGCCTTGCGGCACGCCCACGGCGATGCGGGCGAGGCGCGCAGCCTCGAATACAGTTGGGAGGCGATCAACCGCGTGGTAGCCGATACCTATGTGTGCCTGATCGAAGACCGCCGCGCCCTGCAACAGAGCGAGCGGCAGGATACCGGGCAGCAAAGTTCGCGAAGTGAAGCGGCCTGATCTATCTCAGGACGCCCGCCTTGCGCATGCGCAAGCTGTAATAGATCAATCCCAGCGTTATCGCCCAGATGATCGCTGCAAAGATCAATTGACCTGACCCCTGAAGCGCTTCGGGCATGGCACCGCTGAACTGACAAAGGCTGGTGACGACCGCTCCGACACCTGAAATCAGAAACGCCCACAGCGCGAACCTGCTGCGAAACAACAGCAGCAGCGAGCCTGATACCGATCCCCACACTCCGAACGCCCAACTGGCTTGCGCCCAGGCGGGGAACCCGTCGATAAAGGCAATCATCTCGTCCGCCGTGATGTCATAGGTGCCGGTCATGCTTTCGAGGTAGGTGCGGTTCCGCAATTGCGATTGCAGGTAATCGTTCGCTCCGATGGCGTTCCACAACAGGCTGACGCCGCCGACTACCCACAGATGCCACGGGGTTCTGGGCCGCGCGCCATTGATGGTTGTCATTGTATCTCTCCCTCACGGCGCGACCCGTCCGGAAGGCGAGGTTACGCGCATCGGACGTCCGCTGCAATCGCACCGGGGAGGTTTGGCTGGGCAGGGATCGGCGGTGACAAGCTGCGTATCCCGCCGCTCAATTGTGTGATTACACCAGATCGCCCGTGCGGATCATCTGCCATGCCTCATGGATGGATGCGGCCGTGATGAAGAGGCTGACGCATAGATATGCAAACCGCATATCTTCGGCAAAAAAGGCCCAATCATCTCCGGCGATGCGCGGCATGGGCACGTAATACCAGAAATAGGTCATCACGATCAGGCCCAGCAACGAAGCAATAAACGCGGGCAAGGCGTGGCGGCTGCCGCACAGCAGCAGAACCGATGCCAACGCCGCGCCCCAGGTACCCGTCGCCCACGCAATATTCACCCATAAAGGCCATACGTCGTAATAGCGCACGACCTCTTCCACCGGGATGCGCAATTGGTGCGCGCGCAGCGCGAGATAGGCCGGCACCCGAAGCTGGATCAGCAGGTTGTCAACCGCGCCGCCGCAGCCGCTCCACAACACTCCGGCCAGCACCAGCCGTTGATCGTAACGCATGAGAAAGGGTTGATCGAAACCGAACATGGGGCGACCTTTTGCAGGGCTGCATCGCATCAGCGCTGTGAACGGTCCTGGCAGAGGAGTGTCGCCAAGCGGTTAATGACACCTATGAGATCGGTGACGAACCGCCACATTTAGTGGCGGCTCGTCCGAGTGTGTCAAAGCCGCTCGATCCGCTTTGCGACCTCGTCGATGATGTCGACGATTTCGTCCATGGCGCCTTTGTCCAGCTTGCCCTTGCGCGTGCGGTTGCCGATCACGGTCGCCAGATTGCCCATCGCGCGGAACAGATCGGGAGAGCGCGCATCACGGGTCCGTTTGCCGTGGATAGCCAGCCTGCCCATCAGGTGCTCCACCTCGTCCTTGCGCTCTTCGAGTTCGGCCATGCCATCGGGCGTCGCCTGGAAAGGCTTTTTCGCGCCTTCGGCCTTGGCCTCCTCGATCTTGCCTTCATCGGCGAGCAATTGCAGGGTCGGGTAAACTGCGCCGGGACTGGGCGTGTAATCACCCGAAGTAAGCTCCTCGATATCCTTGATCAGCTCATAGCCGTGGCGCGGCTTGTCCGCGATCAGCAGCAACAGAGTCAGGCGCAATTCGCCCTGTGCGAACATCCGCTTGCGCGCCATGGCCCGCCGTGGACCGGACCGCATGCGCGCACCGCGCTCGAACGATCGGCCATCGCCAAACATGCCGCGCGGTCCAAACGGGCCACCCGGTCCGAACGGGCCATCGCTGCCAAACGGGCCATCGCTGCCGAACGGTCCATTGCGACCGAAAACGCCGCCATCGCCGAACAGTTCGGACCAGCCGGACCGGCGTGTGCCTGTGCGGCGGGGATCAAAGTCGGGTTCATCTTCGACATCGACATCGACATCGACATCGACGTCGAAATCCTCGCCTTCGGGGCGATCAGGAATGTATCCCTCGATCGGCTCGATATCGCCTGATTTCTTGTCCTTGCGCTTCTTGGTCATGATCACCTCCTGCGAGTTTTCGATATATCGAAGTTGTATCGAAAACTCCGCGCTGCAAGAGGCCGATGGCAATTTTCCGATGAGCGCCCTATCTCGAACGACCAATGGCTGACCTCTTCGAAGATGAAACTCCGCCCCCGCGCGGGTCGGACCGACAGCGAGACGACGCGCCTCTTGCCGACCGGCTGCGTCCGCGCAATCTGGGCGAGGTCATCGGGCAGGAACACCTGACCGGGCCAGACGGCGCAATCGGGCGTATGGTGGCAGCGGGCAGGCTTTCCAGCATGATCCTGTGGGGACCGCCTGGCACGGGCAAGACCAGCATCGCGCGGCTGCTGGCCAATGCTGTGGGAATGCGGTTCGTATCCATCAGCGCCGTGTTTTCGGGCGTCGCCGACCTCAAGAAGGTCTTTGCCGAAGCGGACAAGATGGCAGACGCCGGGCAAAAGACGCTGTTGTTCGTGGACGAGATCTATCGGTTCAACCGCGCACAGCAGGACGGTTTTCTCCCCTTCGTGGAGCGCGGCACAATAACGCTGGTGGGTGCGACCACGGAGAACCCCAGCTTTGCCTTGAACGCCGCCCTGCTCAGCCGGGCGCAGGTGCTGATCCTTCAGAGGCTCGACCATGCGGCGCTGCACGCCTTGGTGAACCGGGCGGAGGCGCTGGAAGGCGCCCTTCCCCTGTCCCCCGATGCGCGCGCCGCGCTGATTGCCAGCGCGGATGGCGACGGGCGGTTCCTGCTGGGGCAGGCGGAAACGCTGTACAATGCCGCGCTCACTCAACCGCTCGACCCGGCGGCGCTGGGCGCGTTCCTGCAACGGCGCGTTGCGGTGTATGACAAGGATCGCGACGGGCATTACAACCTCATCAGCGCCCTGCATAAAGCCCTGCGCGGGTCCGATCCGCAGGCCTCCTTGTATTACCTTGCGCGGATGCTGACTGCGGGGGAGGAGCCGCTATATGTGCTGCGCCGGCTGGTGCGGTTCGCATCTGAGGATATCGGGCTGGCCGATCCGGCGGCGCTGACGCAGTGCCTTGCCGCAAAGGACGCCTATCAGTTTCTGGGCAGCCCCGAGGGTGAGCTGGCAATAGTGCAGGCGTGCCTCTACTGCGCCACCGCGCCCAAATCGAACGCCGCCTATGCCGCGCAGAAATCCGCGTTTAAATCCGCCCGCGAAACTGGCAGCCTGATGCCGCCAGCCAACATCCTCAACGCGCCGACCAAGCTGATGAAGGATATTGGCTATGGCGAAGGCTACGCCTACGATCACAACACCGACGATGGTTTTTCCGGCGACAATTACTGGCCCGAAGGGATGGAGCCGCAAGACTACTACGCTCCGGTCGAACCCGGGTTCGAACGCAAGGTGAAGGAACGGATGGAATGGTGGGCAAACCGCAGGGCGCAATTGCAGGAGCGATAATCGCTGCGGCGATAACTGTAATTGCGGCAAGCCTTGCCAGCGCGGTGGCGGCGCAAGACAATTCTCAAGTTGTGCCGGATGCGAAACGGGCCTGCCCCGCCAACCCCATCATGGAAGACGCGCTGCGGTCACGAACGCAGCCGCTTGCCCTGCCATCGCACTGGTCCGGCTTTGCCAATATGTCGATGAACTGGCTTGCGGTGCGCACCCGAATGGATGCCGTCCACTGTGTGGAGACCGCATGGTTCGATCAGGTAGACGGGTATGATCAGTTGGGCGACCGGTTCCTTGGCCTTGCATGGCAGGGATACGAGGCATGGGGTTACATGCTGATCGACACTGCCGGGACAGGGACCAGTATGGATGTTGGGGCGAAACCGGCGTTCTCGCCGTCCGGTGAAAAGTTCGCGACCTTGCACCTGTCGGATGCAGGATGGGGCGGGTTTGAAGGCTTTGCCGTCTGGCGCACCTATCCGGGAGGAATGACGCCACTGCACGTGGACACCCAGCTACCTTACATGGTCGATTGGCGGATTGACCGGTGGGAGGGCGATGATTGCCTGCACATCTCTGCCGTCCCGCAGGATCGGATTGCGAATTGGGAAGACCTGCCGACCACCGCGCGCGATGCCTATGTTTCGGGCGCTGCCACCGGCTGGGATATTGCGCCCGGCTCCGTTTGCCCGACTTATTGATGGCCCAATCCGCGCCGCCCCGGTTCGACCACTTCCTCGCTATCGACTGGTCGGGTGCGCGCGGGGAGCGGCACAAGGGGATTGCGCTGGCGCTGGCGGATGCCGGGGGTGGACCGCCGGTGCTGGTCGAACCCCCTGCGGGCGGTTGGTCCCGGTCCGAGGTGCTGGCGTTGCTGCGCGATGATCTGCCACCGCGCACGCTGGTCGGCGTGGATCTGGGCATCAGCCTGCCGTATCATGATGCCGGTGCGTTCTTTCCGGGCTGGGATGAAAGCCCGCGCAGCGCAAAGAAGCTGTGGGCGCTGATTGATGAAATCTGCGCCGACGATCCGCATCTGGGCGCGCAAAGCTTCCTCGACCATCCCAAAGCCGCACGCTATTTTCGCCACGGCAAGGACCATGAGGGCGACCGTTTCCTGCTGCCCGGCGCTGGCACGCGGGAGGGGCGCTTTCGGGTGGCGGAGGGTGCGCAGCGTGCGCAGAAATGCCGCCCGGTCAGCAATTTCAACCTCGTAGGTGCGGCGCAGGTGGGCAAAAGCTCGCTCACCGGAATGCGGATGCTGCACCAGTTGCGCGAGTATCTGAATGTATGGCCGATGGACCCGGTGCCCGATGCCGCAGGACCGTTGCGCGGATCGGTGCTGGTCGAGATTTACACCGGCCTCGTCTCGCGGGAGAGCGCGGATCTGGGCGCACGCACAAAATTTCTGACTTATGCCGATCTCAACGCGGCGCTGGATGCGCTGGGGTCGCCGCCGGTTGACCGGTATGGCGAAGTGGACGATCATTCGTCCGATGCTTTGCTGACCGCAGCTTGGCTGCGCAAGGTTGCGCCCGAACAGCGGCGGTGGGAACCGCGTTTCCTCACAGCAGAAATCGCCTGGACCGAAGGCTGGACGTTCGGCGCGCTTTAGACCCGAGCCCTCGGAAATGCGGCCATGATGCAATTGAACGGCGTTTCCGCGAAACCACATCGAATAATAGCCAATTAAGGGTCGCACCTTTTGGAATTCTATCTTGTTCTCAGCTCGCTGACTGCTGGGCGCCGCCTCGATTCCGGTGCTCGCCGCTGTTGGTGGGAGTGGCAGCGGCTCCGCTCCCGCAGGTGCGACTGCAATCGTTCCTGCACTTGTGCCGACACCAGCTCCTGCGCCGACGGCTACGCCTACTCCAAGTCCGGCGAAGGTGCACTGCGCTACGGATCCGGTCCTAGCGCGGCTGGGCTGACTTGATCTTAGCGATGTGCCCGAACCGCTTGTCGCCAGCCTTGCAACAGCGTCAGCCGGGCCGGTCCGCTTTACCGCGCGCACCATCCTTACCGGGGTGACTTATTCGTAAGGCTTCGCGGTTGCCGATTTCAATCGCGACTGCTGACCCGATATCAGCTTTTTCAATTCCTGCACCGGCGCATCCAGCCGAACGCCGGCCGGCGTGATCGGTTACGTGCAGTATGACCGAGGATCGCTCACGACGATCGTCAACAACGATCCAATGCCGGATCTGCCGTTCACCGGCGTGTTGCTGCTGGAGAGGCAGATCGCTGTCGACATAAATGGCGATCCATACCTCGACATTGTCGGCGTGCTGAACCCGCACGAACAAGTGATGGCCTACATCAACCCCGGCCCGGCCGGGGGCAAGTGGGCCCGACGCACGCTGGCGAGTGGGCTGCCCAACCCCATAAACATTGCAAGCGGCGATATCGACGGCGACGGTGATCCCGACATCGCGATCAACATGCGCGTCAACTCCGCTTCATCCGGCTCAGAGCCGCGCGGAATCGTCTGGCTGGAAAACCCCGGCAGCGGCAATGCCGCCTGGACAACGCGCCGGATCACTGAGGATAGCTATTCGCGTTCACTGGTCCTGGCCGACATAGACAGTAACGGCATCCTCGATGTGGTTGCGTCCGACAACCAGAGCGGCACGGTCACGGCCTTCATCGGCAATGGCGGCGCGGCATGGACCGAACTTGCGCTGTCGAACAACGCCATTCACGGCCATTTCGGCTCCGCTGCGGATATTGACGGAGACGGGCGGGCCGAGATTTTCCAGCCCAAATTCCATGCGATCGATACGCTTTTTCTCGATGCGGCCACCGGCGCAGCAGTCACCCAATCGCTTGCCCGGTTCGAACTGGAAGACGTCAATCTGATCGTCACCTCTGTAAAGCCGGGTGATCTTGATGGAGACGGGCTGACCGATATCGTCTTCACCATCGGATCAGGCGCGAGTAGCGCCGATGGTCCCTTGCGAGGCGGGCTGTACTATCTGCGTCAGACGGCGGCGTCCTGGGAACTTGGCGTGCTGGATGACAGCCAAGGCTCGATGGTGGGCGTTCAGGTGTTCGATTACGATGGCGATGGCGATCTCGATATCGTAGCCAATACCGAATATCCCGCGCAGGCTGTGACGCTCTATCTCCAGAATTAAAGCGCTGGACTTTTAGTGCGGTTTGCCGCATCCGCGCGCTCGGTGACGCCGGCTTAGCTCAGTTGGTAGAGCACCTGATTTGTAATCAGGGGGCCAGGGGTTCGAATCCTCTAGCCGGCACCAGTTCTGCGTTTTCATGCAAACCGTTTGATCGACCCTGCACCGTGATTGCGTGCAGGGGCATTTGCCTGTGCGCCTTGCCGTTTCGTATCGTCGCAATCGGGCGCGGTAACGCGCTCCGCAGTGATTGTGGGGAGAGCGCTACGTCTTCGCGGTGCGGTCGTTCGCGGGGCGGCGGCGCCGGGGAGACTAGCCTGGACTATTCGTTCCAAGAAAAGCAGCCGCGCCGCAAAATTCCGGCGCGGTGACGTGAGCCACGAAAAAGGGGCGGACCACTCGCGTGGCCGCCCCCTTTTCTTTGACTGTACCAACCGGGACTTAGAACGAAACCCGGACGGTCGCACGGGCCGAGTGGCCGCTATAGCCTTCGTTAAAGTCGCCGAGATACCCAAGGTCGACGATGAAGTTGTCGCCAACATCGATCGAGGCACCCGCCGACAGTTCGAACCGGTCCTGCTCGCGCAGCGGCAGTACGGCGCTGAAGGTCGGCAGCTGGGTCGAGTTGAGACGGAACGAGCGGGTCGAGTCGATAAAGTCATGAATGACCGTACCTGCAATGAACCCGCTCACACTTTCGGAAACCTGAGCGCCCAGTTGCGCCCCGATCCGGCCTTCGATGTATTCCGCATCGCCGCGTTCGACCGTGAAGCCAAACCCGCCTGTTTCAACCGCATCGTCGAATTCGATCCGAGCTGCGTTCACGCCGATCGTCGGCGTGAGCGAAATGTTCTCATCAGCGAGAAGATCGTAGCCGATGGTGGTGCGGGTAGCGATCCCGTCGAAATCGTAGCTTGACGTGATCGGAGCACCGAACCCGTTGCGCGATGTATCGACTTCGCCGGTGAGGTAGGCGACTTCGGTGTTGACGAAGCCACGGTCAAGGAAGCTGACCGCGACGTAGGCACCCAGTCGAATACTGTCGACCTCGGCATTATTGCCGCGGGCACCGGTCGCCGATTCATCGTCAACGTCGATATCTGCATAGCTGGCAAGCAGGCCAAGACGGATATTGTCACCCAGCGCATAATCGGCACCCGCCGTGAAGATCAGCTGATCGCTTTCATAGCCATCGGCCGAAGGCGACAGGGCATCCTGTTCCGCACCGCGCACTGCGATCTGGCCCCAGATACCCGAATTGCCCGACACCAGGTGGCGCTCAAGCGCCTGACTGGCGAGGCTTCCGCTCTCGAATATCTCACGACCCACGCCGTCGCTGAGCGAAGGCAGAGCATCGTTCAAGGCATTGGTGAGAGCAGCGTTGTTGCCCAGACCATTGAGGAAATCGAAGTTTGCCCCGCTGACCGTACCGCGATTGAGGCCGCCTGTAAGGGCATTGCCAATTGCGACAAGGTTCGGATCGGTGCTGCCAACCATGATGTCGGCAGCCCTGACATTGACGCGAAGCGTATCGGTCAGAACCGGAGTGTAATCGATCAGCAGATCATCATCGAGGATGTTGATCGTCGCACCGTTGTTGGTGATCCCGGTGCCCGACGCGAATACCAGAACCGACTGGCCGATCAGCTGTTGGTCAAGCGGAGTACCGATTGTCAGCTGCCCGGTTGATTCAAGCGTGATCGAACCTGCCGTTCTGAGCGCATCAACACCCAGATCGACGCGCACGTTACCGATGTGGAATACATCGCCCGAAACCGTCTGATCGCCCGAGATACGAAGGTCGAACAGGGTGCCGAGTTCGGTCCGCTCAAAGTCCTGGAAGTTGCTGTCATCAAGCGTGCCGCCAAGGATCGCGACGTCTATTCCGTTACCGCCGACAATCCGCCCGGATACGGTCGAGTTGGCGCCTTCAAGAATGAAGGTGTCATCGCCATCGCCGAACTGGATGTTGCCGGTAACGCTGGCGCCGGTCCACTGTTCGAAAGTGTCATCGCCCGCACCCAGCTCAACAGCGTTGGTGACGCCGACGATCGAACCGAAGTTGACGATCCGGTCGTCGCCACCGCTACCCTGCACGCCGCGGAAGCCCGAAACGGTCCCACGGTTCGTCAGCGTCGATCCCGAATTGAAGCGGATCGCATCGCGGATTTCCGAAGTGATCGATCCACCAACCGCGTTGGTGATCGTTGCAACGCCCGCCACGTCGACCGCTCGTCCGTCGCGGCCAGAGATGCTGCCCGAGTTTGTAAGGACGAGGTCGCCGGTGACGGTGATTGCCTGCGCATCATCACCCGTCGCAGCAATAGTCGCTTCATTGGTGATCGTGCCGTCGCCGTTGATAACGATTGTGGGCGCGTCGTTGCCTTCGGAACGAATGGTTCCGCCGTCAAAGTTGAAGATGGTTCCGCCATCGGTCAGCGCAACCGCAATACCGCGATTGCCCGTCGATACGATTGAACCACGGTTGTTGACAGTGGACCCGTCACCCAGAGCGACAGCGACCGTGCTCATGCCCGATGTTGTAATGGAGCCGGAATTGTTGACCGTGGTGTCCGATAGCCCGGTGATCGCAAAATTGCCGTCACCCGTGGTGCTGATCGTACCGGCATTCGACACGGTTGAACCGGCAGCGTTCAAACGGATGGCTTCACCACCTGCCGATGCAATGACGCCGCCCTGTGCGTTCAGGATGGTCGAAACCAGAGCCACGTCGATCGCGCGGCCACCCGAAGCAGCAATGGTGCCGCTGTTGATGACCAGCGCTTCACCCGTGATCGTCACCGCCTGTGCACCGGCACCGCCAGTCGCGATGATGCCGTCATTGGTCAGCGAACCGTCACCCAGGATGATAAGGCCAAAGCCGTTGTCGCCCGTCGTGGTGATGGTGGCCCCGGCAGCGTTGGTAACAGTCGCATCGTCGCCCAGGACGACCGCGACACCGCTGGCACCGGTGGTGCGAACCGAACCGGTGTTGGCAAAGGTGGAGTCATCGCCAAGCACCACGCCTACCGCGTTCATCCCCTCGGTCGTGATCGAACCGGAGTTGGTCACCGTGCTCATGGAAAGCCCGTTGATCGCGGTGTTGCCGTCACCCGTGGTGCTGATCGTGCCAGCGTTGGTTACGCTCGAATTCGTCGCGTTCAGACGGATGGCATCGCCGCCCGCCGAAGCGATAACGCCGCCCATGTTGTTGGTGATGGTCGAAGCCAGCGCCACGTCGATGGCGCGGCCACCCGAAGCAGCGATGGTGCCGCCGTTGACGATGGTGGCACCGCCGGTGATCGTCACCGCCTGAGCACCGGCACCGCCGGTTGCGATGATGCCATCATTGGTCAGAGAACCGTCACCCAGTACGATGAGCCCAAAGCCGTTGTCGCCCGTCGTGGTGATGGTGGCCCCGGCAGCGTTGGTAACAGTCGCATCGTCGCCCAGGACGACCGCGACACCGCTGGCACCGGTGGTGCGAACCGAACCGGTGTTGGCAAAGGTGGAATCATCGCCGAGCACCACGCCTACCGCGTTCATCCCCTCGGTCGTGATCGAACCGGAATTGGTCACCGTGCTCATGGAAAGCCCGTTGATCGCGGTGTTGCCGTCACCCGTGGTGCTGATCGTGCCAGCGTTGGTTACGCTCGAATTCGTCGCGTTCAGACGGATGGCATCGCCGCCCGCCGAAGCGATAACGCCGCCCATGTTGTTGGTGATGGTCGAAGCCAGCGCCACGTCGATGGCGCGGCCACCCGACGCAGCGATGGTGCCGCCGTTGACGATGGTGGCAGCACCCGTGATCGTAACCGCCTGTGCACCGGCACCACCGGTCGCGATGATGCCGTCATTGGTCAGCGAACCGTCACCCGAAATAATGACACCAAACCCGTTTGCGCCAGTGGTGGTGATGGTGCCGCCAGCAGCGTTCGTGATGGTAGAGGCATCCCCAACCGCAACACCCAAGCCATTTACGCCGGTCGAGCGCACCGAACCGGTGTTGTTGAGGATCGAATTGGCACCCATCACCACACCGGCCGTGCTCATGCCCGAAGTGTTGATTGTACCGTCATTGTTGAGGAAGGTGTCGTCGCCAGCGGAGTACGCAAATTGACCGTCCGCGGTGGTCGTGATCGCACCGTTACCGGTGATTGTCACACCAAGTGCGATGCCTTCATCGGCTCCCACCAGCAGATCAACCGCGCCGTCAATCGTCGCATCGATGATTGCTGTATTGATGATGGTGATATCCTGAGCGATCGCTCCGGTAAGCGTCACGACGCCGGTGGCGGGAGTGGAGCCAAGGGTGTCAGTAATGAAATCGTAAGTTTGCGAACCAATGCGGATGTCTTCGAAGCCAAAAATGGGTGCACCCAGATCGAACGTGCGATTAGTCGCATCGGTGATGATGAAGGCGTAAAGGTCGTTGCCAGCCTCTCCGTCAACAGCACCGTTTTCAACGCCGTCATTGACGCGGAAAAACACGTCGTCGCCGTTGCCCAACAGCACTGCATCAATGCGGCCGCCAGTGGCCGTGTTCATGGCGCGCCCCGTTATCGTGCCGAGGTTGATAATCCTCTGCGTTCCATCGTTCGTATCGGGCGCATCCTGATTTCCGGCGCTCGAATTGATGCCGATGTCGCCGATGATCACGCCGCCTGCAAGGTTCATCACCATGCCGTCTTCGTTACCATCGGTGCCTGCGTCGAAATCAATGGCGGCATCCAGTTCGGGAACGACGCCGCCGATGATAAGCGACCCGGTCGGATCACTCGAAAGGCTCTCGATCCTGCCCGAGTTCGTGATCGTGCCCGAATTCAGCTCAATTGCGTCATTCTCGCCGCCCTGAATGAGACCGGTGTTTACAATCGTAACATTGTCGTCGCCATCAACGGCGTCATCAAGCGGCGAGATGATCTGGCCGCTGTTGGTAAGGTTCAGACCCGCTGCGTCGGCTTCAATCGCCTCGCTGGTGTCCGACGAAATGAGGCCGGTGTTGATGATCGTCAAATTGGCTTCCGCCTCGATCCCCTTGTCCCCGTTTGCAGTCGCGCTGATGACACCATTGTTGATGACAGTCAGGTCATTGATGCCCGATGCCTCGATTGCTTCGTCATCGTCGCTCTCGATCAAGCCGTCGTTGCGGATCGTCGATCCGTCACCGCCAACACTCAGCCCATCACCACCCTTGGACGAGATTATGCCACCCGTGAAGTTGGTGACCGTAGCCACACCATCGATATTCACCGCCGCACCCAGCGCCGAGGTGATCCTTCCAGAGTTCTGTACGTTTCCGTCGCCCTGAATATTGATGCCCGCAGAACCTGCACCCGTCGCCTGAATTAGACCCTGCGCATTCACCACAGTGCCGGCGCCAGTGATCAGGATCACATCGGAATTGGCACCGTTCGATGCAAGCTGACCGGTCGGGTTGTTGTTGATCGTCGACCCGTCGCCTGCCTGAATTACAAAGGCATTGTCGCCCTGCGCAGTGACGATGCCATTGTTCTGCACGAACGAATCGGTGCCGACCTGAATGGCCGACATGTCGCTGCCCCCGGTAAAGATGCTGCCAGTCGCTGAGTTGATGACTGTCGCACTATCACCAGCAGTAATAGCGTTCGAAATGTTACCAGTGGTAACGATGAAGCCATTATTGGTGATGACGGCGTCGTCACCCGCGCTGATTCCAATGCTTTCGTTCGCGAAGGTTTGGATCAACCCGTCGTTCACGACAGTGACGTTGTCGCTGTCGGAAAGTGAGATGGCATCGCTGCGGAATCCGGTGGTAAAGATTGATCCCGTGACTGAATTCGTCACCGCGTGACCGTTCGTCCCCGGAGCGGCAAATACAGCAAAGTCAGCGCCGCCGCTGGTGCGGATCAAGCCGTTGTTGATGACAGTCCCGTTGTCTCCGCGAAGAGAGATACCGTAACCGGGGCCGCTGGAACCTGCCCCATTGATCGTCCCATTATTGGTTACGGTCGAATTCGTGCCTACTCGAATTGCATCACCACTGACCGGCCCGACTTGAATAAAGCCATTGTTCACAACGGTTGCGACATCGCCCAAGAACAGCGCGGGCCCCGTGGCGGTAACAATCGAACCATCAATGGTCGCATTCACACCTTCCAGCAGATTAATCTCGCCTTGAACCTGCGATCCAGCCTGAACCGTTAAGCCGATGCTGCTGAATGGCTCTTGAAAACCATCAGCATCAGTGCCCGGCGCGCACACGATCGACGGAGGGGTCGTCGTCGTTATGAGAGTGCATTCCTCAGCGTTGCCGGGGGCGGCAGGTGCCACCGGACTGGGAGCAGCCGCTACCGGCGCAGGCGCGGCCAGTGCGGGAGCCATACCGGCGAAACCGGCGGTCAGGGCGATTACCGAAGCGCCACCGATGGCGCGAAACTTGGTCGAAGCGGGAATGGTCATATTTTGCCTCTCAAAAGCCGTCTGACGGGCCAAAAAAAAAATGTAACTTTGTCACATGGAGAGGCAATTGGACACGGTTCGTCGTGCAAGCACCCCCCTTGGACGCAGGCGCTATCCATACACTATGACATTTGGATGAAAAGCCCATCAATCGAGAAATACCCGATTCAACTGTTACGCAAAAGATACATAGATTACTGATTACCAAACGGTAAAGCGGTTAACCGCGTCCCCTGTAGGGCTGCACACCCTGATCCGGTAACCACAGTTCCGCAGGCGGAGCGCCGCTTTGCCAGAATACATCGATGGGTATTCCACCGCGCGGATACCAATAGCCGCCTATTCTCAACCATTTTGGCTGCATCTCTTCGAAAAGGCGCTGGCCGATGCCAACAGTCACGTCTTCATGAAAGCCGTTATGGTTGCGAAAACTGCCCAGAAACAACTTCAGGCTCTTTGACTTTACAATAGTTTCGCCGGGCGCGTAATCGATCACCAGATGCGCAAAATCGGGTTGGTCGGTCACCGGACAAAGCGAAGTGAATTCCGGCGCGGCAAATCGCACCAAGAACAGCGCCCCGGCCCGTGGATTGGGCACATAGTCCAGCACCGCCTCTTCGGGCGATTGCGGAAGAGGCGTGTCCTTCCCCAGAAAAGCGGGTTTCCGGACGTCGGGGTGCGGGCCATTTGCCGATGCATGGTCCGAAGTTGAGGCAGGCGGTGTGGTTTCCATGCCGCGCTGTTGCCGCGAATACGTAATTTTCGCAAGCAGGCAGGTGCGCGCACGCGAGCATCCGCCTATGTTGGCGCAAGCGATGGTGGCGCGGGGTTGCAGCGCGGGCGGGGTGGTGGAGACCGCGCCGGCTGCCAGTCCCCGCCCAGCCAGCGCGCCACGCGACGCAGATAGAACAGAACACCGAACGCCCAGAGCGAATGTTGAGCCAGCCCATGTCACCGCACACATATTCCATTGCCGAGATGCCATTTCCCGCAAACCTGCCCGCAGGAAAACCGGATTACAGGGCGTCGACCCGCACCGTTGCCGCAATATCGGTTTGGGCTTTGACTGCGGCTGCGGCTGTGGCTGTGGCTGTGGCTGTTGCGACGGTTCCGGCGACCGCCCTTGCCCAAAGCAATCCGAGCGATTTTACGCTGCCGACACCGACGCCCACCTCCACCCCTGCGCCGCAAGGTCCGGTGGACGAACGCGCTGGCGTGCCCATCGCTCCGCGCGTGATCCCGACCGAACGGCGTGTGCCCGCTCCGACGCCCGCTCCCACTCCCTCCCCGACAACACGGGCAATCCCGCCCGCAGCATCGGTGCCGCGGGTTGTTGCGCCGACGCCAACCCCCACCCCCGCCCCTGCCAACAGGGCCACAGCACCTGCCACCCGCGCAATCGCAGCGCCGGTGCCCGGTGTGAGCGCAATCCCCGCCGATGAGCCGCGCTCAAGTCCTGACGCTGGCAACGCCCCGCCGCCCGAACTGCCCGATGCGGCAGGTGCAGAGGAATTTACGATTGGTACGGATGAATGGGTCGACGATGCACCTGGGCCTTCGATCAATCTCGACCCGCCGCCACTGGAAAGCGTCGGACCCACCATGGATTACAGCGATGGCGTAACGGGCCTGTCGCCGTGGCTCTGGGCGATGCTGGCCCTGATCGTGCTGGCGGCAGGGTTTGGCGGATGGCGGATGCTGCTCGCGCGGCGGCAGGCTATTCCGCGTCTGGAAACCGATCTTGCGTCCAACGTGCGCCGCCACATGGCCGAGCGTGGGCGGGAGAACGCCGCAATGCCTGGTGCCAGGGGGGCGGCAGCTGCGTCGCCTTACACGGGCACGGCGGCGTCCCGGCCCGATCCGCAGCCCGCCAACAGACCGGCGGAAGATGCGGCGCCACGGCCCGCTCCTTCGCCTTCTCCTGCTGCGCCTCCGCTGGATCTACGCGATACCGATGAAGTGCTGCCGCTCGACCTTACGCTCGCGATTATCAGCGCCACGCGCAGTGTGATGATGTTCACCGTCGAATATCGCATCGCGCTGACCAATCGCACGGACAAGGCGGTGCGGGACATCACCCTTTCGGCACGGCTGACAAGCGCGCAGAAAGGCACCTCAAACGCCGGCTCGCTTGGCGCGGGGACGCCTATTGGGGTCATCGACCGGATCGGCCCGCAGCAAAGCATCGCGGTGACTGCGACGATGCAATTACCGATGGTGGAAGTGCGCGCAATCCGGCAGGGTTCGACCCCGGTGTTCATCCCGCTGCTGCACGTCACTCTCGAAGGTGCGGGCCAGCGGGCGGCCACCACCACTTTTGTAATCGGCACGCCCAGCGCGGCTACGCACATGCGGCTTCATCCGATTGCGCTCGATACGCCGCCCGGCAGCATCCGCGGCCTTCGCGCGAACGAAATTCGTGCGCTTGTCCCTGGCGAAACCGCCTGAGCAATTGTGGGCGCGTGCAATATGGCCAGCCGTGCAGACGATAATCGGCAGGCATCACTGGCAAGCCTTGGCTTGAGGCAAAGGCGCGGCTAGTCCTGCTGGATGGACCAAACCCTTCCCGCGCTGGTATCGACCGATTGGCTCGCCGCGCACCTGACCGACGCCGATCTCGTCGTCCTCGATGCCTCAAACCACCTGCCCGCAGCGGCACGAGATGCGCTTGGCGAATTTGCCGCCGGACACATCGCGGGGGCGCGCTTCCTCGATTTGGCCACCCTCACCGATGGTGCGTCCCCTGTTCCGCAGGCCCTTCCTGACGCTTCGCAGGTGTCGGCGCGGCTGGCGCAATTGGGGGTGAAGGCAAGCGACCGCATCGTGCTGTACGATGACAGCGCCATCAAAACGAGCGCGCGGGCATGGTTTGCTTTGACCGCGCATGGGATCGAGCAGGTTGCAATCCTCGATGGCGGGCTGGCCAAGTGGCGCCGCGAAGGACGTCCGCTGGAAAGCGGTGAACCGCACATCAATCCGGCGCCCCTCGCGACCTTTCACGAAGCCCGAGGCGTGCGGTTCAAGGCAGACATGATCGCCAATCTCGACAGCGGGGCCGAACAGGTGCTGGATGCTCGCAGCGCGGACCGGGTGTTTGGCACCGGCATCGACCCGGTGCATGGCGGGCAGAACGGGCGCATTCCCGGCGCGCTCAACCTGCCGTTTGGCGAAGTGTTCAATGAGGACGGCACGTTCAAATCGCCCGACGCGCTCAGAGCCGCCTTTGCCGAGGCGGGTGTCGATCCCGACCGCCCCGTCGTCACCACCTGTGGCAGCGGAGTGACGGCATCGGTCCTGTTGTTCGCGTTGCACCTCATCGGAAAGCATGACGTTGCGCTGTACGATGGCAGCTGGTCGGAATGGAGCGCCGACCCCACCACCCTCAAGGTTCAGGGACCGCCGGGCGTTTGCGCATGAGCAAAGACGACGCAGACCTCGATCCCGCGACCCGCATCGCCCATGCCGGGCGGCGACCCGAATGGACCGGGCGCGTGGTCAATCCGCCAGTCTGGCGCGCCTCGACCCACCTCTACGAAAGCGAGGCGCAGCGCAAGGCAGCCACCGGTTCGGACCGCGACGGAGAATTCTTCTATGGCCGCAGGGGCGCGCCGACGCAGTGGGCGCTCGCCGATGCCCTGACGCAATTGGAGCCGGGCGCGGCAGGCACCGTCCTTTATCCCAGCGGTGTCGCGGCAATTGCGGGCGCGCTGTTGGCGGTGCTGAAACCCGGCGACACGCTGTTGATGACCGACAACGCCTACGATCCTTCGCGCAGCATGGCGACGGGGCTGCTGGCGCGGCTGGGCATCTATCACGCATTCTTCGACCCGCTCGATCTGCCCGCGTTCCAGACGCTGGTGGCGCAGCACTCCCCCCGCGCGGTTTGGCTGGAGAGCCCCGGCAGTTTGACGATGGAGGTGTGCGATGTGCCCGCCCTGACTGCGATTGCGCGCGCGGCGGGCGCGGTCAGCCTGATCGACAACACCTGGGCCAGCGCGCTGGGCTTTGCGGCGCTGGAAACCGGCGGCTGCGACATCGCGATGATGAGCCTGTCCAAGCATGTGGGCGGACATTCGGACCTCATGATGGGCTGTGCCAGCGCGGGCGAGCATTGGTACAAACGCTTGCGCCGCACCGCGCACGAACTGGGCCATGTCGTCTCTCCCGACGATGCCGCGCTGGCCGCGCGCGGGCTGCGCACGATGGGTTTGCGGCTGGAACGCGGCACGCAGAGCGCCCTGGAAATCGCGCACTGGCTGGCCGATCATCCCAGGGTGGCGCGCGTGATGTGCCCCATGCTGCCCGGCGATTCGGGCCATGCGTTGTGGAGCCGCGACTTCACCGGCGGATGCGGCCTGTTCAGCTTTGTCCTCGACAGCGATGACAAGGGCGCTTCGGGCCGGGTCGTCGATGCGCTGGAACTGTTCGGTATCGGATACAGCTGGGGCGGGTTCGAAAGCCTTGCCCTGCCGATCTATCCGCACACTCACCGCAGCGCCATGCCATCGCCAACCGGCACCGGGGGTGACACGCGCCCCGCCATTCGCCTATCAATCGGCGTAGAACACCCCGGAGACCTGATCGCGGACCTCGCGCGGGCGCTGGACAAACTGGATTGAGATGACCGCAACCGCCGCCCCTACCGCTGCTGCAACGCCGCCAGACGCAGCGGGCCTGCCATTGGGCGATGCGCAGGTGGAGACCCCCACGCCGGACTCCACACCAACGCCCGAAACCACGCCGACACCTGAACCGACCCCCACCCCCACCGAACCCGTCGAAGTGGTCGGCGGATCGGGCGATCTGGTGAACGATGTTTCGGAGAAGAACGAAACGGCGGGCGCGTTTCTGGGCTATCTGGATAATCTCGCGTTCGAGACTACGCAGTTCCGGTTCTCCGTCCTCGATGCGCTGTTGATCGTCGCAGTAATCCTGCTGGTGCTTACCGCTGCGTGGCTGGTCAGCCGCGCCACGCGAACCGCCATTTCGCGGGTCAACCGGTTCGACGATGCGCAAAAACTGCTCGCGGAAAAGCTTACCACGATCCTCATCTGGGGCGCGGCGTTCTTTGTCGGGATCGATCTGCTAGGCATCGATCTCACCGCGCTTGCCTTCTTTGGCGGCGCGTTTGGCCTCGCCATTGGTTTTGGCCTGCAAAAGACATTCGGCAACCTCATCGCCGGGATCATCCTGCTGATGGACAAGTCGATCAAGCCGGGCGACGTTATCGCGGTGGCGGATACGGCAGGTAACGAGACTTTCGGCCAGATCCGCAAGATCGGCATTCGCGCGGTGTCCGTCACCACCCGCGATCAGCGCGAATATCTGATCCCGAACGAAAACCTGATGATCAACCAGGTTGAAAACTGGTCCTATTCATCGCGGCAGGTGCGGATGCAGGTGTATGTCGGGGTCAGTTACGATGCCGACATGAATCTTGCCGAAGAATTGATGTTGAAGGCCGCCAAATCGGCCAAGCGGGTGCTGACTACCCCTCCGCCAATCGTGTGGATGACCGAATATGGCGACAGTTCCGTCAATTTCGTGATCCATTGCTGGATCGTCGATCCCGAAGAAGGCGTCGGCAACGTGCGCAGCGATGTGCTGAAAAACCTGTGGTGGCTGTTCAAGGAAAACGGCATCGAAATCCCCTATCCCCAGCGCGATATCAATTTGCGCGACAGCGATCAGATGCACGCACTGATCGAGGCGATTGGTGGCAGCGGTCATTCGCGGGGCGATAAGCCGGGCGGACAATCATGAGCGCGCCCGCGGCTGCTCCTGCCTCAGATACATCCACCCCCACCACCGCCACGCCAGCAACAGATCCATCGCCGACAGATCCCGCGATTGAAGGCGCACAACCGGCGCCCGAACAGACGCCTGTCTCCACCCCCACGCCCGAACCCGCGCCGGAAGTCGTCATCATCAACGAAGGCGCAAAGCAGGACATCGCGGCGCAAGGCGACACCATCGGCGCGGTGGTCGAACAATTGGACGAATGGGCGCTGGTCATCGGATCGGTCAGGATTTCGGCTTTCGACGTAATGTTCCTTTTTGCCACCGTCCTGCTGGTGGTCAGCGCCGCGTGGTTCGGATCGCGGTTCGCGCGCAATCTGCTGCGCCGGGCGAACGGGCTGGACGGCACGCAAAAACTGCTCGCGGAAAAGCTCGTCACCGTGGCGATCTGGACGCTGGCGTTCTTCATCATGATCGACGTCATCGGCATCGATCTCACCGCGCTCGCATTTTTTGGCGGCGCATTTGGCCTTGCCATCGGCTTCGGCCTGCAAAAGACATTTGGCAATCTGATTTCGGGCATCCTGCTGCTGCTGGACAAGTCAATCAAACCGGGCGACGTCATATCCGTATCCGATCAGGCCGGCAACGAGGCGGTCGGGCAAATCCGCAAAATTGGTATTCGCGCGATATCGGTCGTCACCCGCGACCAGACCGAACACCTGATCCCGAATGAAAACCTGATGGTCAATCAGGTGGTCAACTGGTCCTATTCATCAAAAGACGTGCGGGTAAAGGCGCCCATCGGGGTCGCCTATGACAGCAATCTCAAGCTGGTGACGCGCCTGCTGTATCAGGCCGCCGACGAAACCGATCGCGTGCTCAAAACACCGAAGCCGCGCGTCAATATCATGGAATTCGGCGATAATTCGGTAAATTTCGAACTGCGGTTCTGGATCCACGATCCTGAAGCGGGCATCGCCAACATCCGATCCGATGTGTTTATGCGCATCTGGGAGCTGTTTCGTGAAAACGAGGTGGAAATCCCGTTCCCGCAGCGCGATTTGCATCTGCGATCCTCCAAACAGCTCGATCAGCTGGTCGAGCTGATGAGTGCGGGCAAGCTGCAAAAGGACTGAGAGATTTGGCCCTGCAATAGCTTTGCTTGAGTGCGCGAAAACCATTCTCACTGGCGCCAACGTCCGCGCTGAACCATCTGGTTTGGCATGAGCCACACTGGAACCCTATTTCTCGTCGGCGCAGGTCCGGGCGACCCCGATCTGTTGACGCTGCGCGCCGCCCGGTTGATTGCGAAAGCCTCGCTGATTGTGCACGATGGGTTGGTGAGCGCGGATATCCTCGCCCTTGCCGCCCCCGATGCACGGTTGATCAGCGTCGCAAAACAGCGCGCGCGTCACACTTTGCCGCAGGAAGACATCAATGCGCTGCTGATCCGCGAGGCGCAGGCGGGGCGTGACGTGGTGCGTCTGAAAGGCGGCGATCCGCTGATATTCGGGCGCGGAGGTGAGGAAGCCGAGGACGCGCGCGCCGCCGGTATTCGCGTGGAGATAGTGCCCGGAATTTCGGCCGCGAACGGCGCGGCGGCGGCGGCGCAAATTGCTCTCACCCACCGCGATGCAGCCAGCATCGTCAGCTTTGTCGCGGGCCAGTGCAAGGGGCTGTCCGATCAGGACTGGTCGGGCCTTGCCGGAAAAGGCCGCACGCTCGTCATTTACATGGGCGTGTCCACCGCAGCCCAGATTGCCGAAAAACTGATGGCCGACGGCCTCGCCCCCGATGTGCCGCTCGCCGTGATAGAGAACGGCGCGCGCCCGGAAATGCGCGTGGTTCGCGGGATGCTGGCCGGCCTGCCCGATCTGGTGAAGGCTCACGCCATCGTCAGCCCCGCGCTGATCGTGATCGGGGATGTTACCGCGCGCAATGACGCCGCTCTCACCAACCTCGCCAGAGAGGCGGCACAATGAAGATCCTCACCGGTAATGAACTGAAAACCGGCGCAGTCGTTTGGTGGACCGGCACCGGTTGGTCCATTCACGTCGATGATGCGGTGGACGCAGGCGCAGATGCCGAGGAAATCCTCGCCCGCGAAGAAGCCGCCCGCCGGGTCAACGTGCCCTATTCACTGGAGGCCACCATCGACGCCGATGGCCGCGTGCGCCCCGCCCACATCAAGGACCGAGTGCGCGCACTTGGCCCCACGGTGCGGCCCGATCTGACGCTGAAACCCAAAGACCCGCAAGCCATCGACTGGATTATCTGATGTATCAATACGACCAATACGATCAGGCCATGGTCGATGCCCGCGTGGAGGAATTTCGCGATCAGGCGCGTCGCCGCCTCGAAGGAAAGCTGACCGAGGACCAGTTCAAGCCGCTGCGGCTGATGAACGGGCTGTACCTGCAATTGCACGCCTACATGCTGCGCGTCGCCATCCCCTATGGCACGCTGAACAGCCGCCAGATGCGCGCGCTAGCGGATATCGCGGACAAGTATGATCGCGGTTATGGACACTTCACCACGCGCCAGAACCTGCAATACAACTGGATCAAGCTGGAGGATGCGGCGGATATCCTTGCGGATTTGTCCAAGGTCGAAATGCACGCCATCCAGACCAGCGGGAACTGCATTCGCAACATCTCGTCCGATCACTTTGCCGGTGCCGCGCATGACGAGCTGGACGACCCACGCCCCTATGCCGAACTGATGCGGCAATGGTCGAGCTTTCACCCGGAATTCACCTATCTGCCGCGCAAGTTCAAGATTGCGGTGATCGCCGCGGAGAAAGACCGCGCGGCGATGCGGTTGCACGATATCGGCATCCAGATCGTCCAGCGGGATGGGGAGATCGGCGCGCGTTTCTTCGTCGGCGGCGGCATGGGCCGCACCCCGATGATCGCGCCGATGATCCGCGATTTTGTGCCGCTCGATCAGCTGATTACCTATGCCGAGGCGTGCCTTCGCGTGTACAACCGCCACGGTCGGCGCGATAACAAGTACAAGGCGCGGATCAAGATCCTCGTCCATGAACTTGGCGCCGAGGAATACACCCGGCAGGTGGAAGAAGAATTTGCGCACCTGCTCAGCGTTGGCGTTGAACCTCCGCGTGAGGAACTGGCGCGCATCGCGCAGCATTTCGCCGATCCCGCGTTTGTCGATGGCCCGAAAACCGTTGACCGTTCCGACCCCGATTTCGCGCTGTGGGTTGATCGCAACACCCACCGGCACAAGCATGACAGCTATGTCAGCGCGGTCATTTCGCTTAAGCCCGTGGGCGGCATCCCCGGCGATGCGACCGGCGATCAGATGCGGCTGATGGCTGACCTCGCCAGGCAATACAGCTTCGACGAATTGCGCGTGATGCACACGCAGAACATCGTCCTGCCGCATGTGCGCATCGCGGACCTGCACGCGCTGTGGACGGCGCTGGATGCGGCAGAGCTGGGTTCGCCCAACATGGACACGATCGAGGATATAATCGCGTGCCCCGGCCTCGATTACTGCGCGCTCGCCAATGCACGCTCTATTCCGCTGGCGCAGCGGATCAGCCAACGGTTCGATGCGAGCGGCAAGACCGCGAAACTCGGCGAGTTGAAGCTGAAAATCTCCGGCTGCATCAACGCCTGCGGGCACCACCATGCCGGGCACATCGGTATCTTGGGCGTCGATAAAAAGGGCGTCGAGAATTACCAGTTGTCGCTTGGCGGAAGTGAGGCGGAGGACGTCTCCCTCGCCAAGATCACCGGCCCCGGCTTTACCGAAGACGGCGTGATCGAAGCTGTCGAAAAGGTGACCGACGTGTATCTGGCGCGGCGCGAGGACGGCGAACGCTTCCTCGATACCTATCGCCGCATCGGCATGGACCCGTTCAAGGAGGCTTTGTATGACCGATAATCTCGGCACTTCGCCTGATGAGGTTCAGTTCCGGTTCCGCGATGATGAGCCTGCCGATCACGGCACCGTCACCGTCGATGCGTGCTGCGATCAGACCAACGCGACCGCGGTGCGGATCGAACCGGGCGACGATGCGCGGCTGTTGTTGCCGTATCTGGACCGGCTGGCGCTGGTCGAGGTCAACTTCCCCAGCTTTGGCGACGGGCGCGGTTATTCCGCCGCACGCATCTTGCGCGAGGCGGGATACACCGGCGAATTGCGTGCGGTGGGCGATTTGGGCGTGGACCAGCTTTCGCACATGCGCCGCTGCGGGTTCGATGCCTTCGCGCCGGACAAGCCGCTGAATGAGGATGACGCCGCGCGCGCATTTGCGACGTGGGAGACCGTCTATCAGCACGCCGCCGATACCACCGGCGGTCGGCGGCGCACGATTGCGGAGCTGCGCCATGAATAAACCCTTGGACAAACAGCAGGTTTACGCGCGAGCTGCTGATCGGATCGATACCGGGCCGCGCTTTACCGACCATGACGCCGTGCGATTGAACCGGATGTTTCGCGGGTCATCGACGACCGAAATGCTCGAAGCGGTTATCAAGGGCAGCCTGGCTGGCGATGTCACGACCGTATCGAGTTTCGGCGCGGAAAGCGCGGTGCTGCTGCATCTGCTTGCGCAGATTGAACCGGGCCTGCCGGTGCTGTTCCTCGACACGGGCAAGCATTTTCCCGAAACGCTGGCCTATCGCGATGCGTTGGTCGACCGGCTGGGCCTGACCAATCTTGTGGTGCTGACGCCCGATCCGGCTGAACTGGCGGCGAAGGATGAGACGGGCCTCAGATGGTCATACGATCCCGATGGCTGCTGCGAAATCCGCAAGGTGCGTCCGCTGGCGCGGGAACTCGCAAAATACGATGCAAGCTTTACCGGGCGCAAGGCGTTTCAGTCGCAAACCCGCGCCAATTTACCGCGCTTTGAGGTGGACGGATCGGACGCGCATGGACGGCTGAAAATCAACCCACTGATTGACTGGAGCGCGCAGGATATCGCGGCCTATTTCGCGGAGCATGATTTGCCGCGGCACCCGCTGGTAACGCAAGGCTATCCCTCCATCGGCTGCGCGCCCTGTACCAACAAGGTAGCGGACGGGGAAGACGCCCGTTCAGGCCGGTGGAGCGGCTGGGACAAGACCGAATGCGGCATCCACAAACCCGGCGAGGAACCGTTTTTGTAGGGCAGCGTGGCGGTGGCAGGGCTACAACCACCCTTGCGCGCGATACCAATCGACAGTCATCCGCAGCCCCTCTTCGCCCGCTATTCCCGGCCTCCAGATCGCCTCTGGCACGGCGCGGTCGAAGCGCGATACCCAGTTGGGATGCACCATGTAGCCAACGCGGTCGGCCGTCAGTTTTGCGCGGTCGCCGCGCAGCAACCGGTCTGCCTTTGCCGCAAAACCCAGCGCAGCGGCAGGCAGATGCGGGGCAAACACAGCGCTGCGCCCGACTGCGCGGCCAATCGCACGCGCCAGTTCCCTGTGGCCCCACCCGCCTTCGCGCCCGTCATCGGGTTCATAAATCATACGGAGGCTGGTTTGTTGGACGAGCTTGACCAGCAATTGCGCCAGATCGTGAACGTGGATGATCGAACTGGCCCCGCCCGGCGGCAGGGGCACAAATCCCAGCTTTGCCGTGCGGAACATTTCCAGGTAATCGGTATCGCGCGGGCCATACACGCCCGGTGGGCGCACGATGGTCCAGTCCAGCCCGCCAGCCCCTCCAGACGCTTCCACCAGCGTTTCCGCCCGCGCCTTGGACGCGCCATAGGCGGACAGTTTCGGCTCACGCGCGGCGAGCGATGAGACGAAGACGAACCGCCCTACCCCGCCTGCCTTCGCCGCCGCGATCACGCGCGCGGTCCCGTTTACGTTCGCACCATCGAACATGGCCGGATCGGGCGTATTGGTCAGCCCCGCGATATGAATCACCGCATCGGCTCCCTCGCACATTCGGGCCAGCGCGCCCTCATCTTCCAGCGTGCCGCGAACCCATGTCACGCCCTGGCGCGGGGGTTGATCGCTGCGGGTGAGCGCGCGCACGGCCAAGCCCGCCTCAAGCGCCGCATCCAGCACCGCCGACCCGACAAATCCGGTCGCGCCGGTGATCGCCAGCGTTGCGTCAGCCACGCTCACCCCCGGACCATGTGATCGCGGTGGACGACCGCGGCGCGCGGGGCATAGCCCAGCTTCGCCTCCTGCTCGGCCTCGCGCAGGCCGATTATAGTGCGGCATTCCGCAGCGCTGTATTCGACCAGCCCCTGCCCCAGCCGCTCACCCTTAGGACCGTGCAGGCTGACGAGCGCACCGCGCGCAAACTCGCCCTCCACACCGGTCATCCCGGCGGCGAGCAGGCTGGCGCCCTTGCCCAGCGCCTCGACACAGCCGGCATCGACGCTCAGCACCCCTTCGGGGGCCAGTCGCCCACCCAGCCACGCCTTGCGCGCGCCATCCGCGCGCACCGGCACAAACACCGTGCCGCGATTGGCGGCGACCGCGTTGGCGATGGCGGATTCTTGCGTTCCGTTGATGATTGCGAGCATGATCCCGGCGCGTTCCGCAATGCGGGCAGCCTGCAATTTTGAGGTCATCCCGCCCGATCCCAGCCCCGATCCCGACGTATCGCTGGCCATCGCGATGATTTCGGGCGTCACTCCCTCGACCCGCTCGATCAGTTGCGCGCCGGGCTGACCCGGTGGGCGGTCGTACAGACCATCGACATCGGACAGCAGCAGCACCGCATCCGCGCCCGCCGCCTGCGCCACACGCGCAGCCAGCCGGTCGTTGTCGCCAAAGCGGATTTCCTCGGTCGCGACGCTGTCGTTCTCGTTGATCACCGGCACCGCGCCCGCTTCTATCAAGCGTTCGAGCGTTGCGGCGGCGTTGAGATAGCGCCGCCGGTCTTCCAGATCTCCCAGCGTCACCAGCATTTGTGCGGCAATCAGATCGTGCTGCCCCAAAGCCTCGGCCCATAATTGCGCCAGCGTCACCTGCCCGACAGAGGCCGCCGCCTGCGCATCCGCAAGGCTGGCGCGCCCGCCCTTGGGCAGACCCAGCCGCGCTGCACCCAGCGCAATCGCGCCCGAACTCACGACGATGATCTCGACGCCCTCATTGCGCAGTGCCAATAAATCCTGCGCCAGCGAATGCAGCCGGTGGAGCGCAGGCTTACCCTGTTCGACCAGCAGCGCGCTGCCGATCTTGACCACGATCCGGCGCGCGCTTCCAATATCCTTGATCGTGGTAGGGGTCATCGCGTCAGATGGGCGACCATTCATCGTCATCCTCGGAGACGTCTTCGACTTCGACTGTCCTGGTCTCGGTCGAGGTGCGGTCCGGCAGATACCCCAGCACCGCGTCCAGCAATTGCTCGATCCCCTGCCCGGTTGCGCCCGATACGGCGAACACCTGATCCGCGCCCGCTGCGATCAATTCGGCGGAGAAGGCAGAGACAAGCTCCTCATCGGCAAGATCGCGTTTGTTCAGCGCCACCAGGCGCGCCTTGTCCTCAAGTCCCGCACCGTAGGCGGCCAGTTCTTCCTCGACTACGCGCATCGCTTCGGCAGGGTCCTGATCCTCGGTCCCGGTGATGTCGATCAGGTGGATCAGCACCCTGCACCGCTCGATATGGCCCAGGAACCGGTCACCGATCCCGGCACCATCCGCAGCGCCTTCGATCAGGCCGGGAATGTCCGCGAGCACGAATTCACGGCCCTTGTGATGGACCACGCCCAGTTTCGGCACCAGCGTGGTAAAGGCATAATGCCCGACCTTCGCGCGCGCATTCGACACCGCGTTGATAAACGTCGATTTGCCCGCGTTGGGCAGGCCGACCAGCCCGACATCGGCAAGCAGTTTCAGCCGTAGCCAGACCCACATTTCCTCACCGGGCACACCCGGCTGATGCTGGCGCGGGGCGCGATTGGTGGACGTCTTGTAGGACGCATTGCCGCGCCCGCCCATGCCGCCCTCCATGAAGACGACGCGCTGGCCGACTTCGGTGAAATCGGCGAGCACTTGCTCCTTGTCCTCGGACAGAACCTGCGTTCCCACCGGCACCTTGATGACCAGATCGGGCGCGCCGCCGCCGGTGCGGTCGCGGCCCTGCCCATGATTACCGCGCTTTGCCTTGAAATGCTGGGAATACCGAAAATCGATCAGGGTGTTCAGGCCCTGCACCGCTTCGAAGATGATGTCGCCGCCCTTGCCGCCGTTGCCGCCGTCGGGGCCGCCATATTCGACGTACTTCTCGCGCCGGAAAGACACGGCGCCCGGCCCGCCTGAGCCGGATTTGAGATAGATTTTGGCCTGATCGAGGAAATGCATAGCCGCGCATCTATGCATTTCCTGATCAGATTGCGAGGATTTAGAACGTCGCGCTTATACCCGCGACCACCGTGCGCCCCGGCGAGACGAAGCTGAACACCTGTTCGTATCGTTCATCGAGCAGGTTTTCCGCCCGTGCGAACGCCTCTACCCTATCGGAAAGTCGCACCCGCCCGTTGAGGTTGACCAGCGTAAAATCGTCCAGAACCACGCGCACCGGTACGAAACTGGGATCGGTGAATGCCAGATCCTGCGTGTCGCCATTGTGGCGCACGACCAGAGATGCCGACGCCGCGTCACCCGGCGCGGCCCAGGTGAACGCGGCGCTGGCAATGCTTTGCGGGCGGCGCACTTCGGTTATGCCGTCCTCTTCCGCATCGAGGTAGGTGTAGGCGGCGTTGAGGCTGAATTGCGGCCCGATCTGTGCTGCCAGCGCTACCTCAACGCCTTGCTGATCGCTTTGCGTCGTGCGGTTTGCGGGGGTGGCGATGAAAGTTGGCGCGGGGAAGGTGGTCAAGATTTCCTCGTCCAGTGTCGCATTGAAATAGGTCACCGAGAGCGTTGCCGCGTTGTCGGCAAACCCTTGGTCCACGCCCAATTCCCAGCTGGTGGACTTTTCCGGCTCAAGCTCGGCATTGCCGATGAAGCGCCCGTCGACAAATCCGAACAGCTCGAAAAATCCGGGGTTCTTGATCCCGGTTCCGGCTGCGGCGCGCAGGCGGGTGCTTTCGGATACCGCGTAGCCCGCGCCAACGCGAAACGTGGTTTCATCGGCGAAACGGTCGTTGAAATCCTGCCGGATCGCGGCGGACAAATCGAACCGCTCGCCGTCGTAGCGGTATTCGCCGACCAGGCCGATATTCTCGATCTGCCGGCGTCCGTTGAAGGCAAACCCGCCCGGTGTGGCGTTGCGAAACCGCTCCCGTTCCCAATCCGCGGCAAAGGTGAGCGAGTGGTCCTGCGCCAGCTCGAACGCGCTGACATAGGACGCTTTCAACCGGTTACCTTCGCTGGCGTTGGATGGTCCGAACGCGCCAAAGGTATCGCGGTCGATATCGGCAATCTGAGCCGAAAAATCATGGGTCCAGCGCCCGCCCAGCGTCTCCAGCCGCGCGCCGACCAGCGCATAGATCGCCTCGTTTACAAAGCGTGTTCCGGGGCTGTCGATCACGAAGCCGAAGGTGGGGTTTGCGGAGTTGAAATCAGAATCGTTGAACTGGCCCTCGGTGCGGATGAACCGGGCCACGGCGCGCACTGTAAAGTCCGATGCCAGATCGACCGAGCCTTTGCCCGACACGGTGTAGCTGTCGCGCCCTATATCGCGGGTGCCGCCTCTTGCGTTGGGTTCACCATCGGTGCTGACCACTGTGGCAGAGATCGCCGCGTCCCAGCTATCGCCTGCAAAACCTGCACGGGCGGCGGCGTTGATCGTGCTGTTCGATCCGCCTTCTACCCGCGCGCCAAACCCATCGCGCTCGCGCCCGCTGGCGCTTTGATAGGCGACCACACCGCCGATGGAATCGGTGCCATACAGCGCGGATTGCGGCCCACGCAGCACTTCGACGCGGGCGCCGATTTCGGCCTGCAGGGTGCCGATATCGAACTCACCCGCAAACGGATCGGAAACCTCGATCCCGTCGACCAGCACCAGCACGTGATTGCCTTCCGACCCGCGCAACCGGATTTGCGTCTGGCCCGCCACGCTGCTGACCGCAACGCCGGGCACGTCGCGCAGCACATCGGCGATATCGCGGGTCTGGCGATCCGAGAGATCGCTCGCCGTCAGGATCGTAGCTGAACCCGTGTAATCTTCGATCGTTACGGCATCTGAGCCGCGATTGGCCGAAACCAGAATGATATCGGGCGCGATAAACGGCTCAAGAATAACGCATTGCGAGCCATCCTGATTATCGCCACACGGCTGCGCGCTCACATTCTGCGCCACAACAGGCGCGCTCCATGCCAGCGCGACCACAGCCGCACCGCACAACAATTTCGCACACTTCATCTCTATGGGTATCCTTCGTCACGAGCATCAACACTGGCCCGCCGGGAACACCCCGACACACCGCACATCGTCGCTCGAGACGAAAGTTCATTCGCGCCGGATCAATCCCTGAACCAGGCAACAAGCGACACTCGCCGGTCGGTCTCCTGGCTTGCGGGTCGATGCGGCTGGATCACCTTCCCAGAGTGTTGAAACCCCAGTGGTTGCCTCCCTTTCGGGATGCGCGAAACAGTCGCTCACCGCTTACAGTTGCAGGGACAGCCGCGGAATTGAACCGCGTTCCCGTTACCGATGAGTGCCTCTGCGATTAGACAGGCCGATTGCACATGGCAAGCCGCCACTTGGTTCGATGCCGGAGCGTGAGGATGGGAAAACGCCACACTGGTGGAGCCGAGCGGAATCGAACCGCTGACCTCGTCATTGCGAACGACGCGCTCTCCCAACTGAGCTACGGCCCCGTTCCAGTGTTGGCGACCGAACGCACGGTTCGATCAGGCCGCGCGCATTAGCGCGGGCGCGGCGAGCTTGCAAGCGGCGAAAGCGCGCCGTTCAGTATACCCGCGCCCGCCGCAGCGCGATCCGGCGCTACTTTTCCGGACCGCCCTCGGTCGCCTGAATCACCGGTTGCGAGATCACGTTTTCATCCACCGGGATCACCGGCACGCTCGCACCTGTCTCAGGGTCTGTCACGGAACCCGCCGGACGCGCCGGCATGGCAAGCGTCGACGCGGGATCGGTCAGTTCGAAACTGGGCACCGGCACGCCGTTGGCGCGCGCCTCCTGCACCGCAACCCAGCCGGGCTGCGAGGGACCATAACGACCGCCATACCTTACATCCCACGCGGCGGAATCGCGCTGATATTGCTCATAATCGGTGAAGAAAGCGTCGAACGGCACCTCCAGTACCGGGAAATTGATGAGCGCAAACTCCGCTGGATCGGCAGGCGGGGTCGCCAGCGCCACATTGGAAATATTCAGCATGGTGCGGCAGAAACCGGAGCGCACGGGCGGCAGCGTGAAGAAGTTGTAAACCCGCGTCATGTGCTCCTCTCGCGCCAAAAGCGCAGCGCGCTGGTCGCCCTCGCGCTTGCGATAGGCCTGATCAATGCGGTCATTGATCCGCCGCAGCGTGCGCGCATTGGTATCGAGAAACGCGCTGTATCCCGTCAGGATTGGCTCGTACTGCGGATCGAGGCAATTGAGCGCCGCCACGTTCCAGGCGGACCGGAAGTGCCACACGCGCTCATCATCGCTCAACCCCTTGTTGATGGTCTGGCGGAAGCCTGCCTCGTTGGTGATCGGCACCTGCATGACATAGGCCGCGCCCTGGGGCGGCAAAGGACGATACGGCACGATCTCGACCGGCGGAGGCGGGGGCGGAGGCGGCGGCGGCGGAGGGGGTGGAGGCGGCGTTGTGGCACACGCAGCCAGCGCGGCAAGCCCTGCCGCGATGATCGTGATGCGCAGCCCTTTGGGCGCTGCTGTCCGGTGCGATGTGCGCACTGCCTGAACGTCGACGCCCCGCGCCGATTGCGTGTTTTTAGAACCTGTCATGTGCGACCGAATGCCTCTTTCGAATGTCTTTCAAGGAAGGTTATCGCAGCGCGCCTTGCGCTGCGGTGAAGCCCCCGCTGATTTGAGCATGCTTGGTTTGACCCAGCTTGATTTCACCCAGCTTGATTTCACCCCGCTTTATTTCACAATCCGTTAGGCGAGCACGCGGACAAAGAAAATGCCCGGAACCTGATAAAAGGCTCCGGGCATCGTTATTGCACAGTTCTGACGTGGGTCACCCGCCGCCAGATCCCGATAATCGCACTATTCGCGGCTGCCGAGGAAGTTCAGCAGGAACATGAACATGTTCACGAAGTCGAGGTACAGGTTCAGCGCGCCCATGATGACGGCCTTGCCCATGAACTCGGTCCCGCGAAGGACGCTGTACTGTTCTTTCAGACGCTGCGTGTCGTAAGCGGTGAGGCCAGCGAAAATCAGCACACCGGCGGCGCTGATCACGAAGGACAGCGCGCCCGACTGCATGAAGATGTTGAGAACCGAAGCGATGATCAGTCCAACAACGCCCATGATCAGGAACGTGCCAAAGCCCGACAGATCCTTTTTCGTGGTGTAGCCGAACAGGCTGAGACCCGCGAACGCACCGGCGGTCGCGAAGAATGTGAGCGCGATCGATTCCTGCGTGAAGACCAGGAAAATGGTCGACATCGAAACGCCCATGACCGTCGCATACAGCCAGAACAGCACATTCAGCGTGCCCTTGCTCATGCGGTTGAGGCCAAAGCTCATCGCCAACACGAAACCGAGCGGTGCCAGCATCACGACCCACATCAGCGGCGTACCGGCGATGGCAGCAGTTATGCCCGAAGACGCCGATACCAGCGCAACAATGCCGGTCAGCAGAACTGCCGAGCACATGTAATTGTAGATCGAGAGCATGTAGGAACGCAGGCCCTCATCGTAAGAAACGCCAGCGACATCGCCGCCAGCGCGCGGCACGGAGCCAAAACCCTGGCGCGTCCGCTCTGTTTCATTCCAGTTAGCCATTGTGGATCCCTTGTCTCCAAATGCGGCGCACACTCTTGTCGCCGTTGTGAATGCAATATCGGCGTATCGGCCACAATTTTCAAGTGAAACTCGCGTGATTGCCATGCAACTTGTTCATTAATAGTTTAGAAAGAATGAACACGATTGAAACGCATCTCACCCGTTCGCGGCGCTGAGCTCCCCTCCGCGCCGCGCCGTTGCCTCCAGCGTGGCGGCCAACAAGGAGACGAGCGCCCCGCCCTCGTCCAGCACGTTCAGCCCTTCGCGTGTCATCCCGCCGGGGCTGGCGACGCGGTCAGCCAGTTCTCCCGGTGAGATGTCCGCCTGCGCCGCGAGCGATGCCGCGCCCTCCACCATTGCCGTGGCGAGGCTGGTCGCCTGCCCTGCATCAAGGCCAAGATCACGCGCGGCAGCGGCCAGCGCATCGATGAAGCGATAGACGAAGCCCGGCCCCGATCCTGCCAGCGCAGTGACCAGATCGAACTTGCTTTCGTCGTCCAGCCAGACCGCCGTGCCCAGCCGATCAAACAGGGCGAACGCTGCCGCCCGAGCGTGTTCATCCAGTCCGTCTGCCAACAGGATAACCGGCGATTTGTTGATCCGCGCAGCAAGGTTGGGCATCACCCGCACATGCGCCGCCGCGCCCGGAAACGCGCTCGAAAGCTGCGCCAGCGTCAACCCGGCCAGCAGCGAATACACCGCCACTCCCTCACCCGTCAGCGATTGTAGCCCAGGGGCGAGCCGGCCAAGCTGCTGCGGCTTGAACCCCAGCAACACCGCGTCGTGGCGGGCGCGAACATCGCCGACAGCGCGATACAGCACGACGTCATCGGGCGCAGCGTCCAGCGCAGGATCAAGGATCGCAAACCGCGCCGGGTCAACCCCCGCCGCCAGCCATCCCGCCAGCATTGCGCCGCCCATATTGCCGCAACCGATTATGAGCAGGTGATCGAGTGAGGACATGGGAAAAACCGCCTTTCAGCGCATCAATGGCTACGCCTCGCCCGCGGCGTCAACCATTGCTGCCTCCAATGCCTCGCGCGGGGTCTTGTCACCCCACAGCACAAACTGGAACGCGGGGTAAAACCGGTCGCATTCGTCGATAGCGATTTCCACCAGCGCCTGCGCCTGATCGAGGCTCAGCATCCCGTCATCGCCCAGCATTGCGCCGTGGCGATAAAGCAGCACATCGCCATTCGACCAGATATCGAAATGGCCAAGCCACATCTGTTCGTTGACGAGGCTGAGCAATTCGTACGCCCGCTGGCGCTTTTCCTCGGTCACGCGGATATCGGGCAGGCACAGGAATTGCAGCACGTTGTCGGTGCTGCGCCAGATGCCGCGCAGCTGATACTTGGCCCAGCTGCCCTGCACCTCGCCGGTCATCTCATCATCGGACACGATCTCGCAATCCCAGCCGCGCGCCTCGAACAGGGCGGCCAGCATTTCGACCGGGGCGGCGTCGTGATCGGACCGGATAGAGGCGTCGGACGCTCTCATCGACAGAGCCTGTGCAGGCTTGATTCGGGGCGAACAGTCGCGGGGGGAGGGAAAGCGTTTATCATGTTCTGCATCAATGAACCCCGCGCGATACAATTGGCAATGCACGCAAGGCGCAGTTTTTGGGGAAACCCGATTTGCCCTGTTCAAAGGTTGTGAACAGAAAGCCGGGGAAAGCGTGCAATAAGACCGCTTGTCACTTGTTAAGCGGTTGAATCTCGGTGCCTTCGGGACTGGTGTAGGAGAATGTATCGATCCCCTTTTTCTTCAACGCGGTCATGAGTTTGCGCGCCTGCGCATCAGAGGATACCGGCCCCACCAGCAATCGGTTGGCCTGACCCCACGGGGTAGTGTGCGCCTTCTTATCGCCAAGCTGATCGGGTGCCTTACGCTCCAGCCGGCGCCAATCGAACGCCAGCGCCTTGAGATCACGGCCCGTCGCCAATTGCACCCAGATGCGGCGCGGATGGAGGGGCTTGGCAGGTTCGGTCTTTGCAACGGTGGCCGATTTTGCCGCTGCGGGCGGAGCCTCACGCGGGATCTCGATCTTCGCGATGTCGACTGCGCCGGGCGGCTTGCCCATCGTCGTCCCGGCGCGCGGAGCGGGTTCACTCAGCAGATCGCCAAACGCGTCGGCCACGCGCGCGGGTTGCGGCTGAGGTTGTGGCTGAGGTTGTGGCTGTGGCTGAGGCTGCGGGAAAGGCTGGGGCTGCGAAGTCGAGCGTGAATTGACCTCAGCCACACGCACGGCAATTTCGGCAGGGCCGGAAAGCGTGGGGACCGGATTGATGGTCGGAGGGATACTTGCAGGGGAAGACGGTTCGGGCTCTGGCAAAGCCGCAGATGCCGGTATGGCAACAGTAACCGGGCCGGGCGAAGGGGTGTCGGCAGCGGCCACCCGCGCAGGCGCACTGGCGGCCGCGGGCGCTATAACAGCAGCGGGCGTTGGGGCCGACGGCGCAGCTTCACCATTGCCCAGCGGTTCGCCTGCCGGTTCCAGTTGATCGCCAGCGTCGCCGACCGGTACAGCGGCAATGCGCGGGGTTGGGCCTGCGATGGAGCCGGTGGCCGGACCCGTAGAAGGACCGTTGCGATAGGCGGCAACCTCAATCGAATCGCGCCCGATATCCGCAGCGCGCGGAAAAATGCCCAGATTGGCAGCGGCTGCCTGTTGCGAAGGGGTGAGACGCGGCATGAATTCCAGGTACGGTGAAATCCTGTCTCCCAGATCGCGCGGCATCACCGCGTCCACGATGGCCGCCGCGCGTGCCTGCTCGCCCATGATCGCGAGGCCGAATGCCCGGCTGCGAAAAGCGGCAAAGTCACGCCGCTCAACCAGCGGGCGCAGGGTCGATTCGAACCCTTCGGAATTGCCGCTGATCGCATAACTGAGCGCCAGCCGCCGCTGGGCTTCGGCGCGGAGCACGCTTGTTTCATCGGGTTCGCGCGCGATAACGCGAGTATAGACAGCCTGCGCAGCGGCCTGTTCGCCGACCATATCCAGCGCGAGCGCCTCTTCGAGCAGAACTGGGGCATCCTGCGAGGCCGCGCCCGGCGCCGAACGCAGCAGCGACAGGGCCGAAACCGGCCTTCCGGAGCGCAAATAGACCGACGCCAGCCCGAACGAAACTTTGGAATTGTCCGGTTCAATCTCGCGCGCGCGCCCGAAAAATCCGATTGCCGCGTCCAGATCGCCCACCGCAACCGCCGCATCGCCCGCTTCGAGCAGGGCGGCCATGCTGCGCGGTCGTTTTGCCAATTGCAGCAAAGCGCGATTGAGGCGCTGCACATCTTCCGAGGGAAGCGGCTGAACCACCGGGCGCGAGGTCACTTCCTGTGCCGCTGCCGGAACCGCCGCGAATACCGGTATCGCCGCCGCCGCCAGCGCAGTGAGCCATGCACCGACCAAACGCCCGCGCGGGGTGCAGGATAGAGGGTGCGATCGGAGGCGCTTATGCGACATGGACAAACAGGACTTCACAAAAGGCGGGACACAAAAGGCATCTGCTAACGAAATTCGCTGCCCTCGCCAGAGCATTACTCGGTCAGGCTAGGCGAACGGAGTGATACTCCGGCTGAACGGTTTCCGGCACCCTGCCCCGTGCGCCCCGAGTGGACGCACAGGCCACACGGTGAAAGCCTATTGGTTATTCTGCCGCCCAAGGAAACGCGGGATACTGAGCGCAGGGGCATCGTCATCGCCGCCATCGTCGCCATCATCCTCATCGGAATTGGAGCTGCGCGAAAGATTGGCCATGCGCTCAAACAATGTGCTGGCCGGAGCAGCCCCGGAACCGCCGCCGGAATTGCCGTCCTGCCCGGTACGCGCCTGGCCGCTACCACTGCGGGCCTCAGACGCTTTGCGCGAGGATGGGTCACTTCGATCCCCACGCGCGTCGCCTTCGGGTTCGCCAAGGTCGGAATACTCGGCGTCCAGCATCACCGGCTCAGCCGTATCGCCGCTGCCGGTGCCTCCTGCGCTCCCGCCAAAGCCGGAGTCATGGGCAGGATCGGGCAAATCGTCTTCGGCTTCCGCGCCTGCGAGGTCGAAAGGTTCGTCTTCCGCGCCGCGCAAACCTGCGAGCGGATCGACGATGCCATCAACGTCGTCGTCTTCCTCGCCCATGTAATCGCCTGCCTGCATTCCAGACAGATCGAACGGTTTGGCCTTGTCGGAATATTCTTCGCCGTCAGCTTCCTGCGCATCGGCAACCGGGTCCGCGAACAAGGCCGGCTTTCTTGCGAGCAGCGACGGTTCGGGTTCACCCTCGGCTTCGGGCTCGTCTTCCGGCTCATATTCGGCTTCGGGTTCCGGATCGAAGTCGGGTTCTTCGACATCCTCAACCTCAGGCTGGGAACCGTAAGTGGGAGGCGTGAGGGTAAAGGACGCGCGTGTCGTCGTCGCCGACCCAGGTGCCGCTGGCGCGGGTTGCCCGGCGGGTTCGTCAAACGCTTCGGTCTCGCCCTTCGCGCCTTCATCGAGAACGTCGACCTCGTCGAGCGTTTCGGCGTCGTCCATCAGATCGAGCACCGGTCGCTGAGGCGCGCGCGTGCTGGCCATGGAATTGGTCTTGGGCCGGGTCGCAGGAACGTAATCGTCGTCCTGCTCGATCCCGGTGGCGACCACCGACACGCGGATCTTGCCCTGCAAATCGGGATTGAACGCGCTGCCCCAGATGATGTTCGCATCTTCATCGACCAGCTGGCGGATATGGTTCGCCGCGCCGTCGACTTCGAACAGTTTCATGTCCTCGCCGCCGATGATCGAGATGATGACGCCCTTTGCGCCCTGCATCGAAACGCCATCGAGCAGCGGGTTGGCGATGGCCTGTTCGGCGGCATCCTTTGCGCGGTTTTCGCCCTCGCCCTCGCCAGTGCCCATCATCGCCTTGCCCATTTCGCTCATCACGGATCGGACATCGGCGAAATCGAGGTTGATGAGGCCGGGCATGACCATCAGATCGGTGATCGAGCGCACGCCCTGTTGCAGCACTTCGTCAGCCAGCTCGAACGCCTGTTTGAACGTGGTGTCGGGGCTGGCGATGAGGAACAGGTTCTGGTTGGGAATGACGATCAGCGTATCGACCTGTTCCTGCAATTCGCGGATACCGGCCTCTGCCGCGCGCATACGGCGGGTGCCTTCAAACAGGAATGGCTTGGTCACGACGCCCACGGTCAGCACACCCTTGCGCCGCGCGGCCTCTGCAATGACGGGGGCCGCACCTGTGCCGGTGCCGCCGCCCATGCCGGCCGCGATGAAGACCATGTTGACGCCTTCGAGTGCTTCCTCGATCTCGGCGACGGTTTCCTCGGCTGCGGCCTTGCCCACTTCGGGACGCGCGCCTGCACCAAGGCCGTTGGTAATATCCGGGCCAAGCTGAATGCGCTTTTCAGCCGGAGACGTGCTGAGCGCCTGCGCGTCGGTGTTGGCGACGATGAACTCCACGCCCTCGATCTCCGAGGCGATCATGTTGGCGATTGCGTTTCCGCCCGCTCCGCCGATCCCGATTACGGTGATCTTGGGGCGCAGGTCGTCACTGGCCGCTGGTCCAATATTGATGCTCATCCGCTGATCCTCCGGCCACACTTACTTGTTACAGTGGCGTCTGTTAGTCTGTGACACAATCGTGAAGCGCCCGTTATACCGCCCAAACCCTTATCCCCAAATCCCTTATTTTGAGTGGGTCCTTGCCGTTCCTATACCATAGCAGCGCGGCGTGAAAATCGCGCGCGGCCTCATTCGGGCGCGTTTCCTGTGCATGTTTGGCAGTTTTTTCGCGTTTTAGCAGCCCAACATCACTCTATTGGCTCCTCATCCTTTACAATCGGTTCAGAAGGTATCACGCGAGGCCCGCCACAAACGCGTAGCCGCGGCCCACAGGCTAAGCCGACCTGCCGGACTGCGCATATCCTGAAAGCGGGTTTTCAGCGCCTGAATATCGGGCGGACTTTCGGCGGCATACAGGCAAAGCCCGGCCAGCGTGGCGAAACCGGGCGTCGAATGCGCTTCGGGCAGACCTTTCAGCGATGGCGTGCGCCCGATGCGCACCGGCATTCCCAGCGCGCTCTGCATGAATTCGGCAAGGCCTGCCAGTTCCGAACCGCCGCCGGTCAGCACGACTTGCCCTGCGCCCGGCCCGGTAAAACCCTCCGCCTTCAACGCGGCGGCGATGGCTTGCGTCAGTTGGGAGAGGCGCTGGTTCACGACCGCGATCAGGTCCGCGCGCGAAATGCGGTTCTTTTCATCCGCGCCGCGCGCCATCGGTCCGGGCGGATGACCATCCATGCCATCGTTGGGCCCGTTCACCGGGATCATCTCACGATGATCGTGGAGACTGGATATGGCCGATCCGGCGACGCACTTGAGGCGTTCTGCCTGCATCCGCTTGATACCGAAACTGCTGGCAATCGCATCGGTAATGCTGCCCGAACCCATGTCGATCGACCGCAGGCCGACCAGCATTCCGGCAGCGAAAACCGATACGTTGGTCACATCGCTGCCAATTTCCACCAGAGCGACGCCCAGATCGCGCTCTTCTTCGGACAGGCAGGCATAGGCCGAGGCAAGCGGAGCGGCGACCACTCCATCAACCTTCAGGTGCGCGTTGTTCACCGCCTCTTTCAGATTGCGCAGCGGAGCACCCTCGGCCAGCGTCACATGGACATGCACGCCCAGCCGTTCGGCGTGGAGACCGCGCGGATCGACCACACCGTGCGCGCCGTCCAGCGTATACAGCGCGGGCTGCGCATGCAGCACTTCGCGCCCGTCGGGCCGTACGCCCGATCGCGCCTGCGCCAACAGGTGTTCGATGTCTTCTTCTTCGATACGCCGACCGCCGATTTCGATATCGGTGGGAAAGACATAGCTTTCCAGCCCTGCGCCCGAACACGCGACCCACACGCTGGTCACGGCGGTCTGCGCATTCTGTTCGGCGCGTTCCACCGCATCGCCAATGGCGTGGGTGGCGGCCTTCATCTCGGTGATATAGCCGCGTTTGACCCCGGCGCTCGCCCGGTGGCCGGAACCCAGAACCAGCAATTCGCCGGTTTCGGTCTCGCCCATGATCATGGCGGAAATGCGGAACGATCCGATGTTTACCGCCCCAAACGTGCGCACCAGTCGCGCCTTTGCAGGTGTGCCTTTCGCAGGCACTTTCATCACCTGTTGCGCGGCAGCCCTTTGCGGTGCGGCTGGCATTTGCGGCGACCCTTTACCGGCCACCTCGCTCGCGCCCTTGGCCGCCAACCCCTTTGCCGCCAGCCCCTTGCGAAGATCGATCATGTTCCGCCCTTTGCCAGTTCGATGCGATCCGCGCGCCCCGGCTCACGCATGTAGATCCGCGGCGGATTTCGCATGTCGAAACTCGTCACCTTGCCGCCAATCAACCGGTATTGCCCATCGAGGTTGGCAAAATTGCCGAGCGCGGTGACGGATGCCTGCTTGCCTTCGGGCAGAGCCAGCACCTGACCGCTGTTAAAGGTGAGGTTCCAGCGGCGATTGCCGACCCACTCCGCCGCCTGAACCTGCGCCTCTATCGCGGGAACAGCGGCGAACAGCGTGTTGAGCGATGCCACCTGCCGCGCCGCGCCCGGCCCTGTCAGCAGCAGCATGGACTGTGCCTCTTTCGGCGTCACGGGCGCAAGTTCTTGACCCTCCATATCGATCAGCACCTGATGGTCGGGCTTTTGCAACACCGCGTGCGGCTTTCGCTCAACGATGTCGATGGCAAGGGTATCGGGCAACTGAATCGATACGCGCGCATCCTTCACCCACGAAAGCTCCATCAACTCGGCGCGCAACTGTTCGATATCGACTTGCGGCATCGACTGGTCTTTCTGGCCCATCGCCAACGCATAGACCACGCTTTCATCCATCCTGTCGGTGCCCGACACGCGCACGGTGCGCACGGCGAAGCCGGTGTCGCGCGCCACCCGCGTCAGTTCGGCGTGAGCGATGGCAGGAACACCTGCGAGATTTGCGATGGTCGCGACCAGCAACGCCCCGGCGCCGAGGATCAGCACCATGAACACCTTGCTCCACTGGTCTTCGGTCAGCGGCAGCAGGCCCATCGCGCTGTCAACCAGCCCGCTGGTCTTCGCCTTTGCCCGGCGCGCGCCCGCAGCGCGGCTCTGCGATTGGCCTGCGCGGCGCACACCCTTGCTGCCTGATCGGGTAATCCTAGCCATCGGCGGTACCTTGCGCCCCGCCCTGCACTGGCCGCACAGAATGGCGTCTGAGCGCGTCCTTCACCAGAATGTCCACCAGATCGGTATAGGGGATACCGGCGGCAAGCGCCTGTTCCGGCACAAGGCTTAGCGGGGTCATGCCCGGCTGCGTGTTGGTTTCGAGCACGAACAGACCATCCTCGCCCGCCTCATCGTCCCAGCGAAAATCGGTGCGGCTGGTGCCGTGACAGCCGAGCGCGACATGCGCGCGCACGGCATATTCCTCGCACAGCGCGGCGATTTCGGACGGGATCCTGGCGGGGCACACATGCTGCGTGCGGCCTTCGGTGTATTTGTGTTCGTAATCGTAAAAGCCGCTTTCGATCACGAGTTCGGTCACGCCCAGTGCGCGCGGGCCATCCTCCCCATCCAGCACGGCGGTGGTCAATTCGCGCCCCCGGATGAACGGTTCGGCGAGCAATTCGGAAAATTCCTGCCACGGTCCCACCGCATCGCGGGCGATGGGATTGCCGATATTGCTGTCCTGCGTAACGATTGCGACGCCCACGGAAGAGCCTTCGTTCACGGGTTTGAGAACATAAGGGCGCGGCAGTGGATCACGCTCGAACAGATCGGCGCTGCGCACGATCCGCCCGCCGGGCATGGGTATTCCGTGCGGGGCCAGCGCCTGCTTCGTCAATTGCTTGTCAATCGCGATTACCGAAGTCGCCAGGCCCGAATGCGTGTAGGCAATGCCCATCAGATCGAGCATCCCCTGAACGCTCCCATCCTCTCCCGGCACGCCGTGCAGCGCGTTGAACACCACATCGGGGCGGGCCTCAGCCAACCGTGCGGCCACATCGCGGCCCATGTCGATGGGCGTCACGCGATAGCCTTTTTGCTCCAGCGCATCGGCAACGCCATGGCCGCTCATCAACGACACTTCGCGTTCATTGGCCCAGCCGCCCATCAGGACGACAATGTGGATTTTGCTGTTTGCGGTATCGCTCATGGTCGCCCTACCCGCTGGATTTCCCATTCGAGGCGCACCCCGGTTTTTGCATAGACCCGGTCGCGCACCATTTCGCCCAGCGCCTCTATATCGGCGCTGGTGGCAGTCCCGGTGTTGATGAGGAAATTGGTGTGCTTCTCGCTTACCTGTGCGCCGCCGACCGTCAGCCCGCGGCAGCCCGCTTCATCCACCAGTTGCCATGCCTTGTGGCCTTCGGGATTCTTGAAAGTCGATCCGCCGGTCTTGGTCCGCAGCGGTTGAGACGCTTCGCGCGCGGCGGCGATGCGGTCCATCTTTGCGCCGATTTCAGTGGGGTCGCCGGGGGTGCCCAAGAACCGCGCCGAAACGACAATCGCTCCATCAGGCAATGCGGAATGGCGATAGCTGTATTGCAGGTCTTCCGGCGTTAGCGTTACCAACGCGCCGCCGGATAACAGCACTTCGCAGTCGACCAGAATATCGGCCACCTCGCGCCCGTATGCCCCGCCGTTCATGCGCACAAAACCACCGACAGTGCCGGGGATGCCGCGCAGGAATTCCAGCCCCGCAATCCCCGCATCGCGCGCGGTGGAGGCGACCAAAATGCCGCTCGCGCCGCCGCCGCAGGTCAGCACGTTATCACCCGTTACTTCAGCCTGTGCAAACGGTTTGCCCAGCCGCACGACCACGCCCGGCACACCGCCGTCGCGGACGATTAGGTTCGACCCCAGCCCCAACGCCATGACCGGCAGGCTGGCGTCCATTCGTTCCATAAACATTTTCAGATCGTCGAGATCGGCAGGCTCGAACAGCCAGTCCGCATTGCCTCCGGCCTTGAACCATACGAGCTTTGCCAGCGCCGCCTGATTGGCCACGCTGCCGCGAATGCCCGACAGCGGCACGGGTGCAGCAACCGCGCCTTCGACCGCACAGGTCGGGGCCGCGCCGGTATCGCGAAGGTTGCTTTCACCCAGTTGCGGGGTGCGATATGCCGACGCCTGCATCATGCCGCGCGCCCGCTCAATCTCGCCGCTTCGACAGCGCCGGCAAGATCCGCTGCCCAGCGGGTGATGTCGCCCGCGCCAAGGCACACGACATAATCGCCGGGCGCAATGACTTCCGAAAGCGCATCGGCCAGCGCGTCCCGATCCTTAATCGTCTGCGCAGAGCGGTGCCCGCGCGACTTCATCCCGGCGACCAACGCCGCGCTGTCAACGTCGGGGATCGGTGCCTCGCCCGCTTCGTAAACGGGGGTGACAAAAACCATGTCCGCCTCGTTGAAGCAGGTCTGGAAATCGTCCATCAGATCATTGAGCCGCGAATACCGATGCGGCTGGGCGACCGCGATCACCCGGCCATCGGTCCCCGTCACCGCCTCGCGCGCAGCGCTCAGCACGGCGCGAATTTCCACTGGGTGGTGGGCGTAATCGTCGATCACCGTCACCGCGCCGCCGCCCTGACTGTTGACCAGCGCAATCGTGCCGACCTTGGTGAAGCGGCGACGTACCCCGCCAAATGTGGCAAACCCCTTGCGAATGACTTCGTCCGGACAGCCCATCTCGATCGCCACCGCAATCGCAGCAAGCGCGTTCTGGACGTTGTGACGACCCGGCATGGGCAGGTGTACGCCTTCGATGCGGCGGTCTTCCTCGCCGCGCTGACGCACCATGACGTCGAACGTGTTTCCACCGTCGCTTGGCCGGATGTTGACGCCGCAAATGTCCGCCTGGAGCGAGAAGCCATAGGTCACGACCTTGCGATCGCGCACCGCGCCGATCAATGCCTGAACCTCTGCATGATCGATGCACAGGATCGCCGCGCCATAGAACGGCACGTTGTGGATGAATTCGAGGAACGCGCGCCGCACCCCGTCAAAATCGCCGTAGTGATCAAGGTGTTCAGGATCGATGTTGGTGACAACCGCAATCGTCCCGTCAAGCCGCAGGAAGCTGCCGTCGCTCTCGTCGGCCTCCACGACCATCCAGTCGCTGTCTCCCAGCCGCGCGTTGGAGCCGTATTGTTCGATGATCCCGCCGTTGATGACGGTGGGATCGACGTTGCCGCAATCTAGCAGGCTGGCGATCATGCTGGTGGTGGTGGTCTTGCCGTGCGTGCCTGCGACCGCGACCGTCGATTTCAGGCGCATCAGTTCGGCCAGCATCTCCGCGCGCCGCACCACGGGAATGCGCGCCTCCAACGCCGCGGCAACTTCGGGATTGGTGCGGCGCACCGCGGTCGAGGTGACCACGACTGCGACGCCTTCGACGTTCTCCTTGGCATGGCCGATATGCACCGGGATGCCGCGCGCGCGCAGGCGCTCCACGCTTGGGCCTTCGGAAATGTCAGAGCCCTGCACGGTGTAGCCCAGGTTGCGCATCACCTCGGCAATGCCGGACATGCCGATCCCGCCAATGCCGACAAAGTGGATAATGCCGATATCTGTGCCGACGCCCTTCATTTCAGAGTTGCATCCTCTGCCACGTCACGGGTTGCCGCCTGAGGTTTGGTCGCCGTCTGCGCACCGCGCGGGGCGGCCTCTCCCACGCGGATCACGTCCATCAGATCCACCCCGCCAAGGCTTTCCACCAGATCGGCCAGATCCCGTGCGGCATCGGGGCGCCCGCAATTCCAGGCTCCGTGGGCCGCGTTGGCAAGCGTTTCGGGCTTTTGCGCCAGCGCCTGTATCTGTTTCGCCAGTTCCTTTGGCACGAAATTGTCCTGCCGGATCATGCGCGCGCCGCCCGCCTTTGCCATTTCGCGCGTGTTGGCGGCCTGGTGATCGTCCGTCGCGATTGGCAGCGGGATCAGGATCGCCGGGCGGCCCACCGCGGTCAGTTCGGCAATCGTCGATGCGCCCGCGCGCCCGATGAACAGATGCGCATCGGCCAGCCGTTCGTGCATATCCTCGAAATAGGTGCCGAGTTCTGCGGGTATGTTGTGTTCGGCATAGCGCTCGCGCACGTCGTCCAGGTCTTCGGGGCGGCATTGCTGTGTCACCTGCAACCGGCTGCGCAGGGGCGGCGGGAGCATGGCAAGGCCATCGGGCACCACTTCGGACAGGACGCGCGCGCCCTGCGATCCGCCAGTGACCAGCACGCGCAGCAGGCTGTCGGCAGTCAGCGCCGGAAAATCCTGATCGCGCAGGGCCAGCACATCTTCACGCACCGGATTGCCGATGAGATGCACTTTCGCCGCATGTTTGGATTTCAGCCGATCGACCGCGGGATAGGAGGTTGCGATGGCGTCCACCCTCCCGGCGAGCAAACGGTTGACCCGGCCCAGCACCGCGTTCTGTTCGTGAATGACGCTGGGGATGTCCGCCGCCAGCGCGCCCAGCAGGGCGGGCAGAGCGGGATAGCCGCCAAACCCGACGACCGCACTCGGCTCAAACGTTTCGAACAGACGCAGCGCCATCTGCCGCCCTTCCAGCACCGCGCCGATGCCCGTGGGCCATTGGAGCGGATTCTTGCCGAACCGACCGGCGGGAAGGACGTGCGCGGTCAAACCATCGGGCTTGCCCGGAATGTTCGCCCCGCGCGCATCGGTGATCAACGCCACGTGATGCCCGCGCGCCTGCAGTTCGCTGGCCAGCGCGAATGCCGGGATCAGGTGCCCGCCCGTGCCCCCTGCCGCCAGCACAAAATGGCGGCTTGCGCCCTTGGCAAGGTGCTGGGCCAGTCCTGGTGTCGTCTGGCTGTTCATACCGCGCTCTCCTTGCGCTCAAACGGGTTCTTCAATCCGGGCAATTCGCGTTCGAGGAACGGATTGCGCCGCGTGATCGCCAGCAGCAGTCCGAGCGTCAGACAGATCGCCCACATGGATGATCCGCCATAGCTGATCAACGGCAAGGTTGTACCCTTGGCCGGCGCAAGTTTAAGGTTCACCGCCATATTCAGAAAGGCTTGTCCCCCGAATTGCGCAATCAGGCCCGTTCCGGCCAGCAGCGCAAACAGGTTATCCTCGCTCGCCAGCCGGATCAGCACCCGCGCGATGATCGCCAGATACAGGATCACGATGATAGCGCAGGCAATCAGCCCGCCCTCCTCTCCGATGACTGAAAAGATGTAATCGGTGTGGGCTTCGGGCAGGTTGTATTTGCGCGTGCCCAGCCACAGCCCGCTGCCGGTCCACCCGCCATTGACCAGCGTGCGATTGGCCAGATCGACCTGATCGAACGCTGTCCCGCCGCTCAGGAACGAATCTATCCGGTTGCGCCCGTTTTCATAGGTCAGATACATTATCGCAAAGCCCGCGGCGCCCACTCCGGCCAGCATGGCGACGCGCTGCATCGCTATCCCCGACAGGAAAATCAGCACGCAAAACGTGCCGACGAACAACATGGTCTCACCCAGATTGGGCTGCATCATCAGCAGCGCGCCGACCGCCAGCGTGATCCCGCTGGCCAGCCACATCACCGGCAAATTCGGATCGCGCGCGCGCCAGCTGAAAATCCACGCCAGCGCCACGGCAAAGCCGGGTTTGAGAAACTCGCTCGGTTGCAGGCTCATTCCCAGATTGATCCAGCGCACCGCGCCGTTTTTCTCCACCCCGATGATCGGCACCAGCATCAACAATACAAACATCGCCATCGCCACGCGGATGCCCAGCCGCCGCGCTTCATCACGACTGACCAGCGACACCGCAATCATTCCGGAAAATCCAGTCAGCAGGAAGAACATGTGCCGTTTAAAAAACCGGAACGGATCGACGGTTTCGGTGGCGGTCGACAATTGATCGGCGCTGGCGGGCGACGCGGCCAGCACCGCAGCTATTCCAATGCCCATCAACAGCACGATAAGGGACAGCAGCACCCGGTCCACCTCACCCCACCACACGCGCACCTTGGCCCGCCAGCCGCGCCGCAGCGGCACCGGTGCATGATAGGCCGCGGGCGATGTGGCAGGCGATGCGGCGGTCGCAGACAGGCGCAGGCCGGAAGATCGCAGGGAGTTCATTGCGCATTCCCATCATCGGAGCCGAGGATACCGACCAGCTGCCGGAAATGCTCGCCCCGCTTTTCGTAATCGCGAAACTGATCGTAACTGGCGCAGGCGGGCGACAGCAGCACGACATCGCCGGGCTGCGCGGTCTCCCATGCGCGGCGGACCGCTTCGGAAATCAGCTCGGACCGCTCGACCCGTGGCACGCGGTCCTTCAGCAGTTCGGCAAAGCGCGGCCCCGCCTCTCCCACGGTATAGGCAGCGGCGACGTTATCCAGATGGGTTTCGCACGCGCCCAGCCCGTCTTCCTTGGGCAGGCCGCCGACGATCCAGTGGATGCGCGGCTTGCCGTGCTCTGGCGGAAACGCTGCGAGCGCCGGAGCGGTGCTATCGGCGTTGGTCGCCTTGCTGTCGTTGACGAACTGGACGCCATCCATCTCGCCAACCACTTCCATGCGGTGCGGGAGGCCGCGATAACTACGCAGTCCCGCTTCAACCTGTTCATCCCTCAGCCCAAGGTGTCGCAACGCGGCAATAGCAGCTGCAGCGTTCTGAGCGTTGTGCGGTCCTTGCAGGCTTGGCCAGTGTAGCTGGTTCCCGGTGCTGACGTCACAGTGAAATCGCTGCACATTCTGCCAACGCCCGTGATCGTGTTCCAATCTATACGCTACCATGTCCGCTTCGGAATTGTCCTCGTCGATCAGCGCGAGATGATTGGGCGACTGGATCTCGAACAAGCGCTGCTTGGAAGCGGCATAGGCTGCAAACCCCTCGTAACGGTCCAGATGATCGGGCGTGATGTTCAGCAACACCGCCACGTCGCAATCGAGCGTAAAGGTCAGGTCGATCTGAAAACTGGACAGCTCCAGAACATAAACCCCGCCTGCGGCAAGCGGATCCTGCGCCATGATCGGTTCACCGATATTGCCGCCCATCAGGCTGGGCACGCCCGCCGATTGCAGGATGTGATGGATCAGCGCGGTGGTGGTGCTTTTGCCGTTGGTGCCGGTAATACCCACCACCTTGTGCGGTGGCAGGTCGGCGCGTGCCTGCGCGAACAGCTCTATATCGCCGATGATCGGCACGCCGAACGCCGCGGCATGGGCCGCAATCGGATGGGTGTTCAGCGGCACTCCGGGGGACACAATCACGCCATCGAACCCGGTAAGGTTCATCGCCAGCGGATCGGCAATGTCGCACCGCCCCTCGAACGGTTCGCGTGCAATATCCTGCCGATCCCACACGGTGATGTTCGCCCCGCTTGCCAGCAGTGCCTCAGCCGCAGCCGCGCCCGACCGGGCAAGGCCCAGTATGGCATAGCGTTTCGCGGCAAAGGCAGGCGAAGTGATCATCGCAGTTTCAGCGTCGCCAATCCGGCCAGCGCAAGGATGATGGCAATGATCCAGAACCGGATCACCACCTTCGTCTCGCTCCAGCCAAGCTGTTCGAAATGGTGATGGATCGGCGCCATGCGGAACACGCGCCTGCCCGTCCGCTTGAACCAGACCACCTGAATGATGACGGACAAGGCTTCAAACACGAACAATCCGCCCACAATGGCCAGCACGACCTCATGATGCGATGCGACCGCAATTGCGCCCAATGCTCCGCCAAGGGCAAGGCTGCCGGTATCGCCCATGAACACCGCCGCAGGGGGCGCGTTGAACCACAGGAACGCCAGCCCGCCGCCCATGATCGCTGCGCAGAATATCGCCAGCTCCCCCGCACCCGGCACGTGCGGGATGCCCAGATATTCGCTGAAATCCGCGCGTCCGACCAGATAGGCGATGATTGCAAACGTGCCACTGGCGATGATCACCGGCATGATCGCGAGACCATCCAGCCCATCGGTCAGGTTCACCGCATTGCCCGCGCCCACCATAACCACGGCCGCAAACACATAATAGGCTGGCCCCAGCGGGATCGACACGTCGGAAAAGAACGGGATGTAGAGGTTCGTGTTGATCTGGCTGACGATGATATAGCTCGCCACGCCCGCAACCGCGAATTCCAGACCTAACCGGACCTTGCCCGATACGCCCTTATGCGAATTCTTCGTGACCTTGTCGTAATCGTCGAGGAAACCGATGACGCCGAACCCCACGGTCACGGCAAGGCAGGCCCACACAAACGGATTGCGCAGGTCCATCCAGATCACCAGCGACAGCGTCATCGCGATCAGAATCATCAGTCCGCCCATCGTGGGCGTGCCGACCTTGACCAGATGCGTTTGCGGTCCGTCCTCGCGGATTGGCTGCCCCTTGCCCTGCCGCACGCGCAACAGGTTGATAAAGCGCGGCCCGATGATCATCCCGATAAACAGCGCGGTAAGCAGCGTCGCCCCGCTGCGGAACGTCTGGTATCGCACCAGGTTGAAGATGCCTTCGAACTCGAGCCATTCCGCAAGAAGGTAAAGCATTAACGGTCCCTCGCGCGCATTACTCCGGCGCGCTTGTAAAATGTGTCACAAGCCTTCCGAGGCCAACCGAGTTGGACCCTTTGACCAGCACCGCATCGCCATGCGTCAGGGGATACTCGGAAAGCGCCGCGATCGCTTCGTCAGGCCCCTTGCAATGGGCGAAGCTGGGGTGCTTGCCAAGCGGATCGTTGCCCGCTTTCCCCAATTCGACCTCGAGCGCGCGCATTTCCTCGCCCACCAGAATCACGTGGTCGATCTTCGCCTCGACCAGTGGATCGACCAGCGCGGCGTGGAATTTGTCCGAGAAATCACCCAGTTCCTTCATCGCGCCAAGTACCGCAATGCGGCGCAATGCCGGTGTCTGACCAAGGCTGTGCAAGGTTGCGCGCATGGAGGCGGGATTGGCATTATAGCTTTCATCGATCAGCATGGCCTTGCCGCCTTCGATCCCGCCAGCGGCGGGCACCTGAAAGCGGGCGCCGCGCCCTTTCAATCCGCCCATTTCAGCCAGCGCCAGCCCCGCGCTCGCCAGATCGCCGCCCGCCGCGCGCACCGCCGCCATCACGGCGAGCGAGTTGGCGATCCAGTGTTCGCCCGGCTCCGCCACGGTGTAACATACGCGCTGATCGCCCATGTCTGCGGTGACGAGCGATCCGCCGTTGGCGTTGGGGATCGCATCCAGCAGGCGGACATCGGCATCGGCGCTGCGTCCGAAGGTAACGGTGGCAACGCCCAGCTTGCGCGCATGGTCGATCAGGCGCGGCGTGTGTTCGCTGTCCGCCGGGATCACCGCGATGCCGCCGGGCAGCAGGCCGGTAAAGATCTGCGCCTTTTCATCGGCAATCGCCTCGATCGAGCCGAGATTCTCGATATGCGCGGGGGCGATGGTGGTGATGACGGCGACATGCGGGCGCACATGCGCTGCCAACGGTGCGATTTCGCCCGCGTGGTTCATCCCCATCTCGAACACGCCAAACCGCGCGCGAGCTGGCAGGCGCGACAGGCTGAGCGGCACGCCGACGTGGTTGTTGTATGATCGCACGCTGCGATGTGCTCCGCCCCGGCTGGCCCGGTCAAGCGCGGCGAAGATCGCCTCTTTCACGCCGGTCTTGCCCACCGATCCGGTAACGGCAATCCGCTTTGCCATGCCGCGGTCGCGCGCTGCATGGGCCAGCGCGTGGAGCGCGGTGGTGGTATCAGTGACCAGCACATGGGGATATTCGACAGGCCGGTCGACAATCGCTGCAACCGCGCCTTTTTCAAACGCCATGGCGAGAAAGCGGTGGCCGTCCATCGCCTCCCCCTTCAGGGCGACGAACAAATCGCCGGGGCGAACGTCACGGCTGTCCATCTCGACGCCAGAGGCCTGGAACGCCTCGCTCGCTGTGCCGCCGGTCGCGTCTGCAATCGTTCGGGAATCCCACAGGGTCAGCGGGAGTGTGTCGCGCGGTGCGACAGTCCATGTGCGCAAGAGCGGGTGTTGCTGTGCCGCAGAAGCGCTCATTTCGCAGCCCCTTTTGCCAAGGCGGCGGCGCATTCGCGCGCGACCTCCACATCGTCGAACGGCAAGACCTGCATGTTTTCCCCTGACCCGATTATCTGTCCCTGCTCATGCCCTTTTCCGGCGATGAGAATGATGTCGCGTTCGCTCGCGGCGCTGATGGCGGCACTGATTGCGGCGCGCCGGTCGGCCACTTCGCGCACATCTGCACCGCTGACAGCACCCGCGCCGCGCAGGATTTCCGCGCGGATAGTGCCCGGTTTCTCGCCGCGCGGATTGTCATCGGTGACGATGATCGCATCCGCCGCGCGCGCAGCCACTTCGCCCATCGGCGCGCGCTTGCCGGTATCGCGGTCCCCGCCTGCGCCGAACACCGCGATGAGGCGGCCAGTTTTCGCGGCGGCCACGTGCGGGCGCAGCGCGGCAATCGCGGCCTCCAGTGCGTCGGCCGTATGGGCATAGTCGATATAGACCGGCGCTCCGGCGGGAGTAAGGCATGCGCGTTCCAGCCGCCCGCGCACCGGTTGCAGCCGCGCCATGGCGTCGAATACTTGCGCAGCAGGCGCTCCGGTCGATAGCGCCAGTGCGCCCGCCACCAGCGCATTTGTCGCCTGATATTCCCCGATCAGCGGCAGCTTGACCGTTCGCGTCTCGCCCTCAAATTCGATGGTCAGTATCTGGCCCAATTGGCCGGCCTCGCGGACGGTCAGGCGAAGGAATTCGCCGCCTTCGCCCACGGTCAGGACATTTAACCCGCGCGCCTCGGCCCTGGAGATTGCCTTCGCGGTCCAGTTGCCCGGCTGCGCGCCGACGTGGATGACAGCCACCGCGCCGGATTCCAGCACTTCATCAAACAGCCGCATCTTGGCCTCGAAATAAGCTTCCATCGTGCCATGGTAATCGAGGTGATCGCGGCTGAAATTGGTGAAGGCCGCGGCGGTGACGCGCAGACCTTCGTTGCGATATTGCGAGAGGCCGTGGCTGGACGCCTCATAGGCGACGTGGGTCACGCCCTCGCGCGCGAGCCCGCTCATATTGCTCAGGAACGTCACGATATCGGGTGTGGTCAACCCGGTCGATACGCTGCCATCGGGCGTCGTAACCCCCAGCGTACCGATGCTGGCCGCGCGCTCTCCGCACATGCGCCAGATCTGCCGCGTCATCTCGGCGCAAGATGTCTTGCCGTTTGTGCCAGTAATGGCGACGATGGTTTCGGGCACCGGCGAAAAGAAGCCTGCAGCCAGTTGCGCGAACACCTGCCGGGGTTCCTCGCTTACGATATGCACCGCGCCCTCAACCTTCGCCTCGGCCCGCGCGACGACGGCCACCGCGCCCGCTTCGATGGCGGCGGGGATGAAATCCTCGGCGTTGAAGGTTGCGCCGCGAAACGCGCCGAATACGGTGCCCGGCGCAACCTTTCGATGGTCGATGGCAAAGCCGGTGACGCGCGCGTCTTCGCCGTTAGGCAGCGACGTTCCGATCCGGTCTGCCAGCGCCCCCAGCTTCACTTGCGGCCCTCCACCAGATAGCGCAGATCGCTGATGTCGACATCGCGGGTGTTGTCCGGACGCACGCCCAGCATCGGGCCTGCGCGGCGGATCAGATTGCCAACAATCGGCGCCGCATTGTAGGCCGCCGTGCGCCCCGGAATGGCTTGCGTGATCTTCGGCTCGTCCAAGGTCACCACCACCACATAGCGTGGGCGATCCATCGGAAAGGCAGAGGCGAAGGTCGTGATGAGCTTCGTCTTGGCATAGCGGCCATCGACCAGTTTTTCTGCCGAACCGGTCTTCCCCCCGACACGGAAACCATCGGCGTCGGCTTTTCTGCCGGTGCCGTAAATCGCGACCATGCGCAGCAATTGCCGCATCCGGTGCGAGGTCGAAGCCTTGAACACGCGCTTGCCCGGATTGACCTTGCCCGGCTCGGCTTTCAGCAACGTTGCCTGGCGGAAGATCCCGCCGTTCACCATCGCAGCATAGGCGTTGGCCAGATGCATCGGCGTCACCGAAAGACCATGGCCATAGCCCACCGTCATCGTCGTCAGTTTGGACCACTTGCCGCGCGGCCAATACGGCTTTCCGCGCGCCTGCAATTCAATTTCAGGCGCATGGTCCATGCCCAGTTCCAGCATTACCCGGCGCAATTGTTCGCCGCCCAGCGCATCGGCCACGCGCATCGTCACCGTGTTGGAGGAATAGGCCAGCGTCTGCGGAATGTTGAGGCGCGATCCCTTCTCCTCAAAATCCTTGAAGCTGCGATTGGCGACCTTGACCGGGCTGGCATCCCAGCTTTTCGACAGATCGTTGACCACGCCTGCATCCAGCGCGGCTGCGACGGTCAGTGGCTTGAATACCGATCCCAGTTCGCCGGTAACATATGTGGCTCGATTGTTGGTGTTGTCCTTGTCTTGCGGCGAAATCCGGTTGGGGTCGAAATCGGGCATTGATGCCATCGCCAGCACCTCGCCTGTGTCCACATCCAGCACGATGCCCGCCGCGCCGTTCGCCTGCGCAGCCTTCATCCCGCGGCCCATTTCATCCTCAAGCGCACCCTGCACCCGCACGTCGATGGACAGGGCGACCGGCTGCGCGCGCAGCGTCTCGTCGCTAAGCCGCGCATTCAGCGTCTGTTCCATCCCGAACGCGCCCACACTGACGCCGCGATCATCCTCGATCACGCGGCCAAGCACATGCGCCGCCAGTTTGCCCTGCGGATAGTGGCGATCGGGAAATTCAGGTGTCTGCACCGCCGGTTCGCCAAGGCTCCAGACCTTGTTCGCATCTTCGGGCAGGACGCGGCGGCGCAGGAATGTCGGCTGACCCTTGGCCAGCAGGCGCGCGGTCTTTGCCTCGTTCAGATCGGGGAAAATAGCCTTGAGGTCACGCGCGACCTCTTGCGGGGAACGCACCAACGGAGAGCCACCGTCGCCGCCCATCGCCTCCGGGTAGAAATACAGCGATAGGGCAGGATATCCCAGCGCGAGCGGCGCACCATTGCGATCGGTAATCTCGCCGCGCGGGGGCAGCAGATCGGTCGATACCGGCCCGCGCGCAGGGCCGCGCCCCTCGATCCCGAACCATGCGATCTGCACCAGTGCGACCATCGCCAGCGCGGCAAAAATCAGGGCCAGCCACACGATGCGTTTCTGCGCACAAAGCAGCAGACGCAGGCGCACTTCCATCAGATTGACGCGGGCCGATTGCGGGCGAACCGGCACTGGCATACCGGTTTCGGCCGCCTGCACGAACGGGTTCGGGAGCCCTGCCCGGCGGTTGGTGGTCAGTGCTGCGGATTTGCGGTCCGCACCTGCCTTGCCGGAAAGATCGGGCAACCGGTCGAACAGGCCCGGCTGGGCCGCACCGGCAGCCCTTGCGCTGGCGCTCATTCCGCGTCCTCAGAGGTGAAGCGACGCGGGCCGGTTCCGGTCTGTGCCTTGGCCTGCCGGATCGGGGATGCCTCGATCAGAATGTCTCCGAATGCCTCGGCAAAGACGGTGCCTGGAACCTCATCGGTATTGGCCGCGGCCAGCGTGACCGGCGCGCCCGATACAGGGGAAACCATTTCGCGGCGCGCGCGGTTTGCAGTATCGCTCGCGTCGGCAAAGGCGGGCTCATCGCGAGCAACGCGGATCGGCGAGGGCGCACCGGGGCCAACCGGCTGGCCAAGAGCAGCAATATCGCGACGGTTTTCAAGGTACTGGTCGGCCCGCGGCGCCTCATATCCCAGGTCCACGCGGTTCCAGTGGGCAAGCTGATGCTGATTGGCGCGCGCCTGAAATTCGGTTTCGAGCCCCTGTTGCTTTATCTTGAGCCGCACGATTTCGCGGTCGGCCAGCACAACTTCGTTGCGCACCGCATGGACGGTGACGCTGAACACCACGAATGCGATAATGCATACAGCCAGCACTGCACTCCAGCCGATCTGGCGTCTGCGCGATCCTGTCATCGTCATCACATTGTCCTTGGCGAGCGGGTGGCGTCGGCGGGTGCAGCAGTGCGCACGGCGTATCGCAGCACCGATGACCGGCTGCGCGGGTTGCGATCAATCTCGGCATCGGTGGGGCGGATGGCCTTGGAGACATTGGCGAATGTCGGGGCTGGCCCAGCAATTTCGCCGGGCAGGTGACGCGACACGGTGCGCCCCGCTCCGGATGCTTCGCGCAGGAAGCGTTTGACGATACGATCCTCAAGGCTGTGAAAACTGACCACGGCCAGCACTCCGCCCTCGCGCAGCAGCGCCTGCGCCGCGATCAAACCTGCGCGCAATTCGCCCAGTTCATCATTCACATGGATGCGAACCGCCTGAAAGCTGCGGGTTGCGGGATCTTTCTTGTCATGCGGGCGGTATCCCAGCGCGCGGCGCACCACGCGGGCAAGATCGCCGGTCGTCTCCAGCGGGCGCGCGGCGACGATAGCGCGCGCGACCCGGCGCGATTGGCGTTCCTCGCCATATTGATACAGCACGTCGGCAATCGCGGCTTCATCTGCGGTGTTGAGGAAGTCCGCCGCGCTTTCGCCCGCCTGGCTCATCCGCATATCGAGCGGCCCGTCCTGCGAGAACGCAAAGCCGCGCGCGCCCTGATCGAGCTGCATCGATGACACGCCGATATCCATCACCACCGCATCGACCTGAGGCACGCCCAGCCGCTCCATCTCGTCGCGCATCGCGGAAAAGCGGTGCGGGTGGAGCGAGAGCAGACCATCATATTCGCCAATCATCGCCGCGGCATCGCGCACCGCATCGGGATCGCGGTCGAACGCGTATACCCGCGCCCCGCAATCCAGCAGCGCGCGCGAATATCCACCCGCGCCAAATGTCGCATCGACCACGCTCATGCCCGGCGCGGGCCGGATCGCGGCCACCACCTCATCTAGCAATACGGGGATATGGAGCACTTTCATGCCGCGCCGCCCTTGGCTTTGCCCTTGGCGTCGGCTTCGGCAATCAGGCTGGCGCACGCGGCCTTGGCGCTGTCCCAGCCATCGCCCATCTGTGCCAGCTGTGCCGGGTTCCAGATCGAGAAAAAACGTCCAGCGCCCTGAAAATACAGGCCATCCTGGATATCGGCGAGGTCACGCAGATATTCGGGCATGATAAACCGGCCGCTGTCATCGAACGGCACTTCGACAAAACCGAACAATTGCGATGAGCGTTCGTCCCAATCGAAATCGCGGCCCAGCCGAATCGCGCGCTCTTCTTCCTTTTCGAGCTGTGCGCCCAGTTCATCCTTGCGCGACAGGCCAAAGCCGATGAGGCAGTCCCAGCGTTCATGCTTGGCAAGGCACAGGATGCGCGAACCGGCACCGCTTTCCTTCACGGCTTTGCGGAACAGTGGCGGCAAGACAAAGCGGCCCTTGTCGCCCGCAGGCGAAAAGGCTTGACCGCTATATCCTCCAAACGCCGACACTTCAGCCGATCCCCTTCCCTAAACCCCGGATCGGCCCCCTGTGGACGATCCGGCGATCAATCCTGCCCGTGTCGTAGCGGGTGCAAGGTGATTGCGGCCCGCTGGCACAACTTTCCCGTCACCACCCGCGCGAGTGAGCGCGGGCAGCGCGTCAATCGAAAGGATGACGCGGGAAAGGCAGGCAAGATTGATGCTGCCCCGGTGATATCGGGGAACCATCGGGGTTTCTAGGTCAAAATTAGGGATATTTGGGGAAGAAGCGGTAACTATATGTTATAATTAACAATTCTTAAGGATCATTTTTCCCTTGGGTCCGCCGAAATCCCATTCGCTTCGCAAAAATGTGTCGTAAACGCCTCTCAACAGGTCGAAATCCCGCGCGAGTCCCGGCTTGGCGATTCCTTTCATCGTAATCGGATACAGCGTTCCCGCGCCTTCCCCGACCGCGCCGATCTTCTGGCTTATCGCGCCTGACTGTCGTCAAAAGCAAAGCGCATGAGCGCAAGGATCGCCGCGCCGCCCTCGCCCGCCAGTTCGCGGTGCTCAAACACGGCGGCATCGGCCAGCAAGGTGACGGTGCCCGTGCCAATGGTGCATTTGATGATCGGTTTGGGCGTGCCTTCGGCGCAGAACGGTCCGCTTGATCCGACCTCTCCCGCCAGCAGGACGGGAATTTCGCCAGACCCCATATCGGTTGTGCGCGGAGCATTGGGTTGCGCCTCGTCATAGCTGACCTCGATCCCCCAGCGGTTGACCACTGGCGGGATCAGCGCGCTGTCTGTCGGGCGGCGCGGATCGCCCAGTGCCAGATCATAATCGCCCGTCAGCGCCGGATCGAGCACCAGCAGCAATTGTCCGCCATCGCGCACCCAATTATCCAGCGCAACGTTATCCGCAGGCGACAGCCCGCGTGGCTGAATGATCGCCAGCCGCGTCAGACCTGCCAGTGGGTCCGTTTCGGCACCATCGGGCGTCAACGCGGCGATCGGGGAAAGCGTGTCGAGCGGGGTCAGGGCAAAACGCTGCTCCATCACCGTGCGGCTCCACGGCGCCGTGGCTTTCCCCGATGCAATCTGCGCAAAGTCCGCATCGACTGGCCAATATATCGGCAGGCTGGTCATCAGCCCCAAAGAGGCGTTTTGCGCCGGTTCGGCTGGCGTTGCGGAGGTATCGGCTGGTCCGGCAGGTTCGGCTCCGCATCCAGATAACAGCAGCGTCGCAAGCAGGGTCACCGCGCAGCCCACAGGTCTAATTGTCATTCCGCCGCGTCCCCGTTCTGGTGGCGGGGGTGTCCGGTAGCGTAACCGGCCCTTGCCCTGCCGCATCGGATGCCAGCGGGGCAGGCGCGGTATCCTCTGGTTCGGGGGGAATATCGGGCACAACACCCGCATCGGCCAGCGGATCGCTTTGCGATGGCACGGCGGTCGGCTCGGTGGTGGAGGCCGCATCGGGAACCGCGTTCTGCTCCGCCTTGCTCGCCTGACCGCCGATCGCATCGGCAAGCCCGACGAGCAGGATCATCGCAAAAACGCCCGTAATCCCGACCTGCAAGCGCTGCACCGCCTCTGCGCGCGTGCCGCCCGTTGGCGCGGCCATACGCGCATCGTCCTGTGATTTTGGCTGGTGATCGGTGCTGTTGCCTGAGCGCTGCCAGGCTCCGGGAACTTTGGGAACCTTGGGAACTTTGGGAACCCTTTCCCCCAAACGTCCGAATAGATCGCGCGCTGCCATTGCTTCAGCCTATCAGGCCTGATCCGACTGTTCCAGCCAATCGAACACGGGCAGGCCCTTTGCCGCCAGCCAATCGGCATTGTAGAGGGTCGAGAGATAGCGAAAACCGGTGTCGCACAGGATCGTTGCGACCTGCGGGTTTGCCTGCCCCTCGCCCACCAATTGCTGACCCAGCGCGACCGCGCCAGCAACGTTGATACCGGACGAAAGGCCAAGGCACAGCCCTTCCTCGCGCAGCAGCCGACTTACCCATTCCAAGCCCTCTTCATCGGAAATGCGGAACTGCGTGTCGATTGCCGCGCCTTCGAGGTTGGCGGTGATGCGGCCCTGCCCGATCCCTTCTGCGACAGAAGATCCCTCGGCCTTAAGCTCGCCGTGGGCGTAGTAATTGTACAGCGCCGCGCCGTGCGGGTCGGTCAGCGCGATGCGGATATCGGGGTTCTTTTCCTTGAGGCCCAGCCCCACGCCCGCAATCGTTCCGCCCGTGCCCGCAGCGCAGGTGAAGCCGGTGATGGTGCCGCCGGTCTGCTCCCACAATTCGCGCGCTGTGCCCTCGATATGGGCGCGGCGATTGGCGACATTGTCGAATTGACCGGCCCACACCGCGCCCTCGGTTTCCTCTGCCATCCTGCGCGAGACATGCTGGAAATGCGCAGGGTCGGAATACTTGGTCGGCGGGACAAGCACCAACCGTGCGCCCAGCGCGCGCAGCGTGTCCATCTTCTCGCGCGACTGGTTATCGGGCATGACGATGATCGTCTTGTACCCCAGCGCATTGGCGACCAGCGCGATGCCAATACCGGTGTTGCCCGCCGTCCCCTCGATCACGGTGCCGCCGGGCTGCAATTCGCCGCGCGCCTCTGCATCGCGGATCATATACAGCGCCGCGCGGTCTTTCACGCTGGAGCCGGGATTGGCAAATTCGCACTTGCCCCAGATATCGCAACCCGCAGCCGCGCTCGGCCCTGCCAGCCGCACCAGCGGGGTATTGCCGATCAGGGAAAGCGTATCGGCAAGTGGTTTGGTAATGTTCATGGGCGGCGATTTAGGTGCTTTGGCCAGACGCGGCAACGCATAAGGGCTTTGTCAGGCAGTATCTCGCCTTTTCATCACCGGCTGCGCAGCAGCCGCAAGCGCAAATGCGCGCCCGCAGATGCCCCGAAGGGAACAGCACCGAAGAGGGCTCGCGGATGCGAGCACCCACACGATCAGTCTTCAGGAGCGATAGTCACCTTCATCCCGTCAAGCTCTGCGGTGAAGGCCACCTGGCACGACAGGCGCGAGTTTTCCTGACGGTGATCGCTCGATTCCAGCAGATCGTCTTCGTCCTCGCTCACGGCGGAGGTCTTGTCCATGAATGCCGGATCGACATAGACGTGGCAGGTCGCGCACGAACAGCATCCGCCGCACAGCGCCAGCAGCTCGTCAAAGCCGTTGTCGCGGATCGCTTCCATCACGGTGAGGCCAGTTTCGACTTCGATTTCGCTTGTCTCACCATCGCGATTGGTAACGATCAGTCTGGGCATGGGCGGTATATCCTCGTCAAGAAATGTTGAGCGCAAGATAGCGCGCTTCCGGTAAAACAGGGGCGCTGCTACGAGGTTCCGGCGAGCATGGCAATATCCGTCCCGCTGGCGATTTGGGAAGGAAGGCTTTCAGATGAACGGCAGGTTCCGATGGGATTGACGGGCGATCGGATCAGGCACGGGCTTGATGCTTTGGCACAAACCGATGCGCGGATTGCAGCGCAGCTGGAACGTGTCGGCTATCCGGAGCCGCGCCTGCGCGAACGCGGGTACAAGACGCTGATGCGCACGATTGTCGGCCAGCAGGTGAGCGTCGCGGCGGCGGCTTCGATGTGGAACAAGCTGGAGGCGGAACTGGGTGCAGATTTCACCCCCGCCTGCCTGCTTGAACGCGATTTCGACACCCTGCGCGCGTGCGGACTGTCGCGCCAGAAACAGGGCTATGCCCGGTCGCTGTCAGCACTGGTGGAGGCAGGCGCGGTCGATTTCGACAACATGCCCGCCGATGACGAGGAAGCCATCGCGCTGCTCACGCAGATCAAGGGGATCGGGCGCTGGTCAGCGGAGATCTACCTGCTGTTTGCAGAGGGCCGGGCCGACATCTGGCCTGCAGGCGATCTGGCGGTGCAGGAGGGCGTGAAGCGCCTGCTGAAACTGGACGAGCGCCCCGGCGAAAAGGAAACACGCGAACTGGGCGCACAATGGTCCCCCCACCGCGGTCCGATGGCGATCTTTACCTGGCACTATTACTTGGCAAACAGCGAACCGGTTTGAGGGTCATGTCCGGCTTTCACATTTGCAGCGGAAAAGCTGCCGTTCGGCTTGCGACCCCGTTCCTGCCATCCGACCTTACATAATAATGCAGCGCGGCTTGACCGTTATGCCTACCCGTCCGATAGACAATCCGCGATGCTGTCCCAGAAGACCCGCTACGCCATACGCGCAATGCAGCACCTTGCCGATCGCTATGGCGAGGGGCCAGTGCAGCTCGCCGCCATTGCAGACAAACAGAATATCCCCGCCAAGTTTCTCACCGTGATCCTGTCTGAGCTCACCCGTGCGGGGCTCGTTGAGTCGCTGCGTGGGCGCGACGGAGGTTACTGGCTCGCCATACCGCCGGTGGACATCACCTATGGCGATCTGATCCGGCACATGCGAGGCAGCTTGGCCTTGGTGCCGTGCGCGAGTCGCTTTGCTCATGAGAAGTGCAAGAACTGCCTTGAAGAAGGCGAGTGCCGGACACGCGCCTTGCTGCTGGATGTGCGCGACCGGACTGCGCAAATCCTCGATGAGATCCGCTTGTCCGATCCCATCACACGGGTGCCGGCCTTCACTGAAGACGAGGCCTAGCTGGCCCATGAATTCGCCTTGGCGCACAAACCCAACCTTTCACCGCCAGACAGAAATTCTGCTCACAAAGCCTATTGTCAATCAAATCACTTGAGTTTAACTCTCTCGTTGCGGATCGAATCCGTGCAACGAAAGGCCCGCTTATGGACCGTGACGAGAAACAATCTGGCGCAGGTGGTATTTTGCCCGATGCGCTGGCACTGGTCAGCGAGGCGCTTGGGCGTCTGCGCTACGGCGCAATCCAGCTGACCGTGCATGACGGCAAGGTCATGCAAATCGACGTGACCGAAAGGAAACGGCTGACCGATTGATCGGCACCGTTCCCCACCCCCACCACACATCACCAGGGACGAGCAGACCGGACCACCGGATGCATGCCCGCTTGCAAAGGCAAGACCATGTATCCGTTTTCCAACCGCAGCGCCATGCTGCTCGGCGCAAGCCTGACCGCGCTGCTTCCCGCCCCCTTGGCCGCGCAGGACGAAGTTGCATCGCCGACTTCCGATACCACCGCCGAACAGGAGCCTGAGACCAATGACATCATCGTCACCGCCCGCCGCCGTTCCGAAAGTGCCCAAGACATTCCGATTGCCGTGTCGGTTCTCGGCGCGAAGCAGTTGGACGAGACGGGAGCGTTCAATGTGAACCGGCTGCAGCAATTGGCGCCGACGCTGCAATTCTATTCCTCGAACCCGCGAAACACCGCGGTCAGCATCCGCGGACTGGGCGTGCCGTTCGGCCTGACCAGTGACGGGTTCGAACAGGGCGTCGGCATCTATGTGGACGACGTCTATTATTCGCGCGTTGCCTCGGCCACGTTCGACTTCCTCGATGTTGCGCAGATCGAAGTGCTGCGCGGGCCGCAAGGCACGTTGTATGGCAAGAACACCACGGCGGGCGCGATCAACATCCAGACCAACCAGCCGACCTTCGATTTTGAAGGCCGGGCTGAGGTCAGCATCGGCAATTTCAACTTCCAGCAGGCGCGCCTTGCGGTGTCCGGCCCGCTGTCGGAGAATGTGGCAGCGCGCATCGCCTTTTCAGGCACCAGTCGTAACGGCACGATCCGCAACGTCGTGACCGGCGAGAACATCCAGAGCCTCGACAATATCGGCCTGCGCGCGCAGCTCCTGTGGGAGCCCACCGATACGCTGAAGATCAAGCTGGTGGGCGATTACAACAAGCAGGATGCGGTGTGCTGCGGATCGGTGTTCGTCGGCACCGGCGCCACGCAGCGGCTGCTCAACCGCCAGTTCGCCGCGCTCGCCGCGGCGCAGAATTACGCCCCGCCATCGACAAACCCCTTCGATCGGGTCACCGACCTCGATTCCAATCTCAACGCCGGCAACGTCATCGCCGGCGCGGCGCTGAAGATCACCTGGGATGTCGGGCCGGGCACGCTGACGTCGGTCACCGCCTATCGCACCTGGGACTGGAAGCCCGAAAACGACCGCGACTTCACCGGCCTGTCGATCGTTGCGCTGTCGCAAAACCCGTCGCAACAGGACCAGATCACGCAGGAGTTCCGCTACGCCTACACCGGAGACAAGTTCGACTTTGTGCTGGGCGCCTTCGCCTTCGATCAGCGGATCGATACGCAAGGGACCGAAGCGCAAGGTCGCGCCGCCAGCCGCTGGAACATCGCGCCCTATAACCCGCTGTCGCTCGATCCCAGTGTGCTCGACGGGCTGACCGCGCGCAACACGCAGGTGCTCGAAAGCTCCAGCGCGGCGCTCTTCGGGCAGCTGAGCTGGAAGGTCACCGACGCCTTCACCATCCAGCCCGGGGCCCGGATCAATTACGACAAGAAGTCGGGCTTCTACCAGCGCCGCGTGTTCACCGGCACCGGGGTTGAGCTGACCGGCGCCGAAACCGACGCGCGCTCGCGGGCGCAGCTGGGGGTGTTCACTCCGCAGACCAGCGCGCCATCGGACGGCGACTGGAACCTGACCTACGATCTCACCGCGTCATACGAACTGGCACCCGATGTGTTGGCCTACGGCACCTATGCCAAGAGCTTCAAGACCATCGGGATCAACCAGAACGGGCTGCCGACCGATGCGGCCGGCGTGCCGATTGCCGAGGCGGGCACAATCCGGCCCGAAAAGGTCGATCACTTCGAAGTGGGCCTCAAATCGCAGTTCTGGGATCGCCGCGCGACCTTGAACGTTGCCGCCTATCGCACCGACATTCGCGACTATCAGGCGACGGTCAACAACGGCCAGTTCGGGGTGCTGCGCGGCTATCTAGCCAACGCAGGCAAGGTGCGCTCGCAAGGGGTCGAGGCGGATTTCGCGATCCGGCCGAGCCAGCGCTTTACCGCCTACACCCACGCCGCCTACACCGATGCCAACTATGAAAGCTTCACCGATGCGCCGTGCCCGCCGGAATTGGCGGGCGGCAGCGTGGCGGCGCCCGGCCAGACCCAGTCGGCACCTGGCACCCCGGGCGGCATCAGCCCGGCCAATTGCGACATCTCCGGCCAGCGTCTGCCGGGCGTGTCGAAATGGGCGTTCTCCTTTGGCGCGGAAGGCAATCTGCCTGCCAGCGTGCTGGGCCAGCAGGGCGAGGTCTATCTGGGCTATGACGGCACCTACCGGTCAGGCTTCTCGTCCAACCCGTCGCCATCGGTCTACACCAATGTCGAAGGCTACGATCTGTCCAATTTCCGGCTGGGTTTCCGAACTGATGGCGGACTCAACCTGTTCGCCTGGGTCAGAAATGCCTTTGACGAAAACTATTTCGAGCAGCTTTTTGTCGGGCCGGGTAACACCGGCCTGATCGCAGGGCTTCCGGGCGATCCGCGCACCTGGGGCGCGACGGCTGCCATCACGTTCTAGTCACCGCCATTGCGTGCAAAGAGGACCTCCTCATGCCTGATCTCGTCCCCTTCCTGATCGATATTGCTCCGTTCATCGCCATCGGCATGGCCGCGCAGATGATCGACGGAGCGCTGGGTATGGCCTTCGGAGTGATCACCCAGACGTTGCTGGTGAGCGCGCTCGGCGTGCCACCGGCGACGGCTTCGGCCAGCGTCCATCTGGTCGAACTGTTCACCACCGGCGCATCGGGGGCGAGCCATATCTGGCACCGCAATGTCGACTGGGGGTTGTTCTGGCGGCTCGTGCCTTTCGGCGTGCTGGGTGGGGTGAGCGGGGCATATTTGTTGTCGACCATCGATGCCTCGGCGGCGCGGCCGTTCGTGATGATCTATCTGACCGGGATCGGCTTTTATCTGCTGTGGCGGGCAATTCGGATGACCAAACCCAGGTTCGAGCACCCGCGCTACACCAGCCCGCTAGCGCTGGCAGGCGGGTTTCTGGATGCGGCCGGTGGTGGCGGCTGGGGTCCGGTGGTCACATCGAACCTGCTGATTCAGGGCGGCGATCCGCGCAAGGTGATCGGCACGGTCAATTCGGCTGAATTCCTGCTGACGCTGTCGATCTCGATCGCGTTTATCGCCACGTTGGGCTTCGCCGCCTTCACCGCGATCACCGTTGGGCTGATTATCGGAGGGGTGATCGCTGCGCCGTTCGGCGCCGTGCTGGCGAGCCGGGTCCGCCCACGGGCCCTGCTGATTGCGGTGTCGCTGGTGCTGATCGTCACCAGTGCTTACAGCATCATCAACGCGTGGCCGATCATCTAGGCCGGCAGGAGCACCGGCATGGATACCGAACTGATCGCGATCTGCGCTCTGACGGGCGTCATCAACCTGATCGGCGCGCTCGCATACGCCGCGCGGATCGCCGGCGTGCGCACCGGGCGGATCGCATTGAGCTTTGCGCTGTTCAACGTGCTGCTGCTGGTGTCACGCACCTCGAACGGATTTCTGGGGCCGTTCCTCGCCAAGCGGATCGAGACGGCTTTAGCGAACGGCGGGGGCGAGGCGCTGCTGCTGGACCTGCGGCTGGTGCTGGCATCGGCGGCGGCATCGGTCGCGCTGGGGCTCGTGCTGGTGCCGACCGGGCAGCGGGTGTTTGCCGCGGCGATCGTGTATTTTCAGGCCAACCGTTCGACCGCGCGGCTGTTGCTGCGCTCGGTCTCGCCGGCGGGGCTGCGGACAATCAGGCAATCAGTCGCCTTGCCGTCTGCCGGCACGGTGCGGGCGATCAAGCGCCCGCGCGGGGTCAGCTGGCGGGTGCTGATCGCCAACGCGCTTGCCCAAGGGTTGCTGGCGGTCGGCGTGATCGCGTCGCTCTATGCCGGATACCTGATGCCTGAATTCCGCGTCACTGCCTCTCAGATGACCGCGATCGTCAACGGCTTTGCCACGATCCTACTGTTCGCGCTGATCGACCCGCAGATCTCGGCGCTGACCGACGACGTGGTTGATGGCAGCGTCAGCGAGGCGACCTTCCGCCGCGCGATGGTGTGGGTGTCCTTGAGCCGGTTGGCAGGGACAGTGCTGGCGCAAATCCTGCTGGTGCCTGCGGCCGTTGCCATCGCCTGGGCCGCCGGCTGGATATAGGGCGGCAGACTTAGCTCTGTCGCATTGACGGCGCGGACCCAAGAACGCGCAGGACCGACCACATAGTTAGCAAGGGCATTCCTCATCTCGACCGTTTCACGGTGGAACAAGGCAGGAGGCAGGCCATCAGCTCACATGGCTTGCTGTGGGCTGTCGCCGCACTTTGCAGGACCGAAGAACCAAGCGATCATCCGCCACCCCTTGCTTTCCACTATGCTTCGTCCGACAGCGGAGCATATCCTCGCGCAGATGCGACGGAGGAGGGAAGGCAACCGTGAGCTCCACTAGCGCGCATCCCGATGACCCACATTATGTCCAGCGCACCGGATGGCTGCAGGCCGCAGTGTTGGGCGCCAACGACGGGATCGTTTCGGTCTCCTCGCTGATCCTCGGGGTGGCGGCCGCGACACCCGAACCACGGGCGATCCTTGTCGCCGGTGTGGCTGCGCTGGTCGCAGGCGCGATGTCGATGGCAGCGGGCGAGTATATCTCGGTCTCGTCCCAGCGCGACTCCGAGCAAGCGGATATCAAGCGTGAGAAGGAGGCTTTGGCACTGACGCCGGAGGATGAGCAGGCCGAACTCGCTGCCATCTACCGGAGCCGGGGTCTCAGCGCCGAAACCGCAGCAACCGTGGCGCGGGAGCTTTCCGCGCTTGATGCACTCGCCGCCCATGTGCGGGACGAATTGGGTCTGTCCGATCACCTTGCAGCCCGTCCGCTGCAAGCCGCGCTGGCGTCTGGAGCGACCTTCAGCGTGGCAGCGGCTATCCCCGTCATCGCGGCATTCTTTGCGCCGCCTTCGGCCATCATACTGTCCGTGCTGATCGTGTCGGTGCTGTCTTTGGCGATCTTGGGTGCTCTCGGAGCCAAGGCCGGCGCGGCGCCGATCGTGCCGGCAGTCCTGCGCGTGCTCGGCTGGGGGATCTTCGCGATGGCCATCACCGCAGCGGTCGGTTGGCTCTTCGGCGTCAGCGTCTGAGGCTCCTGACCTCCGCAGTTGGCGCATAAGCTACTGCTTATCTGCCTGATGTAAGCGGTGCGCCAATGGTTGTGCGTGCCGAAGTGCCCCACCTCTCGCCTGCCGGTGCGCTTTCAGCCTCTTCATCAAAGTCGGGGCCGAGCGCCTTGATAGGAGGCACTGCCATGAACAACACTGTACCATCGATCCGCCGCCGCTGGGATCCCGTGGTCAAGATCACCCACTGGTCAATAGCAATCGCCGTGCTCGCCAATGCCGTTTTCACCGAGGAAGGCTCAGGCCTTCATATCTGGGTAGGCTATGCCTTAGCCGCGATTCTTGGCCTGCGCTTGCTATGGGGTCTGATCGGCCCTGCCGAAGCCCGCTTTGGTGCCTTCTGGCCCAGCCCTCGCAAGGCCTTGGCCCACCTGCGAGAAATCCGCAACGGGCAGTCCAGCCAGCACGCTTCTCACAATCCGTTGGGTGCCTTCATGGTCTATGCGATCTGGGGCTGCCTGCTGACGATCATTGCCACCGGCATTGCCATGGCTGGCGTGCGACCGATCAGCCTCGCCGACAATGATGCCGGGCAGCGCGACGCGACCGAGTTGGTGAGCTCTGGCCAACACGGCGACGAACATGACGAGGGCGTCGAGGAAGAAGAAGGCATATTGGGCGAAGTGCATGAGACCGCCGCCAACCTGCTCTATCTGCTGATCCTGCTGCATCTGGCGGGCGTGCTGTTCGAAACCCGCCGGAGCGGGCGGCAGGTTCTTGTGGCGATGCTGCCGCTGCAGCGATAGGCAGCTCAGATGCAGACACGCGCCCGCAAACTGGAACGCAAGGCAACCGGGATAACGATTCTGGTGGCCTTGCAGGCCTTGGCTGCCGCGTTCTTCATCGCCGATCTGGCGGCAGATATCATGGCCGAAGGGATTGGCGCACATTTGCTGATCGAGGCGATGGCGGCCTTTGCCCTGCTTGCCGCCGTCGTGCTCGGCGCGTTGCAGGTGCGCGGACTGATCGCGTCGGCGCGGCGCGATGAAACGGCCATAGCGGCCGTCAAAGGCGCGCTGGCCGAACTCGTGCACCTGCGCTTCGAGGAATGGGCGCTTACCCCGGCCGAAGCCGATGTGGCGCTGTTTGCCATAAAGGGCTGCGACATAGCCCAGATCGCTGCGCTGCGCGGTTCAGCAACTGGCACAATCCGAGCTCAGTTGGCACGGGTCTATGCCAAAGCCGGGGTGGATACACAGACCAGCCTGATCGCGCTGTTTCTCGAAGAATTGGTCGATGCGCCGATGAGCCGATCATAATTGGGCGAAGCAGCCATTCGCATTTCCACCCACTTTCGGTCATTCAGCCGACGTTTGGACCGGCCCAAAACCCCTCTTCCATAGCTGCCCCCCATTATTGCTGGGGTGAACAGGGAGCTGCTTGAAACCAACCTCTTGAAATTGCTATTCTCACCCCAATGCCTCGCAGCATTCCAGTTCTTGCATTGTCACGCAAACCCGGCGTCGTGTTGGTATCGCAGCACGTTCGCTCCGGGCACCTCTTGGCCAGAATATCCCTCTTGCCTCTATAGTTAATGGGCGTATTAATCCTGCAACACACTGATTGACCCGGCTTGAATTGGAGAGGATCGCGCGCCCATGTTCACAAAATCATTCACCACACGTCTGCTGACTGCCACAGCCGCTGCGGCTGCGCTAACAGTTGCCAGCGCAGCCTTTGCTGACGGCCACAAAAAACAGACAACCACCGGAGCATCAATGACCACAACCGCCCAAGCCGCCCCCCTGATCCCGCGCGACGCGCTGTTCGGCAACCCGACCAGAGCGCAGGGGCAATTGAGCCCGGATGGCAAGTGGCTCAGCTGGCTCGCGCCCAAGGACGGCGTGCTCAACATCTGGATCGCCCCGCGCGATAATCAGGACGCGGCAAAGGCTGTCACCAGCGCAACCGACCGCCCGATCCGCAGCCATTTCTGGTCGCCCGACAGCAAAAGCGTGGGCTATATTCAGGACAAGGGCGGCGATGAGAATTTCCTGCTTTACAAGATCGACGTGGCGACCGGCGAGGAGACCACTCTCACCCCGTTCGAGAACACCCGTGTCGAGATTGTTGGCGCGTCCGAAACGATCAGGGACAAGCTGCTGATCAGCGTCAACAATCGCAACCCGCAGTTCCACGATGTCCACCTGCTCGATCTGAACACGGGTGAGCTGGAACTGGTGTATCAGAACGATGGCTATGCCGGGTTCATGGCGGATGACACGCTGACCTTGCGCATGGCGATGCGCCAGAACGAGGAAGGCGGCACCGACTATTTCGAGATGACCGACAACGTGGTCGCCGATGAACCGTTCGAGACGACCGCGATGGAGGATTCGCTCACCACATCGCCCGCCGGATACACCACCGATGGATCGGTATTGTACTGGACCGACAGCCGCGGGCGCGACACTGCGGCCCTGTTTGCGCAGGACACAGCGACCGGCGAAAAGACGCTGATTGCACAGGATGACAAGGCCGATATCACCGGCACCATGCGCGACACCGAAACCGGCGAGGTGCAGGCGTACTCGGTCAATTACCTTCAGACCCAGTGGGTCGCGACCGATCCCGGTATCAAGGCATCGCTGGAATGGCTGGACGAACGGCTCGAAGGCGAATTCAGCATCTCCAGCCGCACCGATGACGATACGACCTGGATCGTGGGGAACGATCCGCTGACCGCGCCAGCGCGCACGTTTATCTACGATCGCACTGCGCAGACGCTCACCCCGTTCTACGTCACCCGGCCCGAACTGGAGGGCGCGCCGCTGCAACCGATGCACCCGATCGAGATAACCAGTCGCGACGGGCTGACCCTGCCTTCATATCTGACCCTGCCGCCCGGCAGCGACAGCGATGGCGATGGCCGCCCCGATGCCGCCGTGCCGATGGTGCTGCTGGTGCACGGCGGCCCGTGGGCGCGCGATGGATATGGTTTTTCCAGCGGCGTCCAATGGCTCGCCAATCGTGGCTATGCGGTGTTGCAGGTCAATTTCCGGGGCAGCACCGGGTTCAGCAAGAACTTCCTCAACGCCGCCAACCTGCAATGGGGGCTGAAGATGCATGATGATCTGATCGACGCGACCGACTGGGCGATCAGCGAAGGCATCACCAGCGCCGACAAGGTGGCGATCATGGGCGGATCGTATGGCGGCTATGCAACGCTGGCCGGGCTGACCTTCACGCCGGAAAAATTCGCCTGCGGGGTCGATATTGTCGGCCCGTCAAACCTCGAAACGCTGCTGTCGACGATCCCGCCTTATTGGGCACCTTTGGTCAAGATTTTCCATGAACGCATGGGCGATCCCAACACCGAAGAAGGGCTGGCGCTGCTGAAAGCCGCAAGCCCGCTGTACAAGGCTGACCAGATCGAAAAGCCGCTGCTGATCCTGCAAGGCGCCAACGATCCGCGCGTAAAGCAATCGGAAAGCGACCAGATCGTCGCCGCGATGAAGGAGGCGGGCATCCCTGTCACCTATGTGCTGTATCCCGATGAAGGCCACGGCTTTGCCAAGCCGGTGAACAACATCGCCTATACCGCGATCACCGAAAATTTCCTTGCGACCTGCCTTGGCGGGCGCAGCGAACCGATTGGAGATGCGGTGGCCAACAGCACGGCGCAAATCCTCGAAGGGCAGGAACACGTCGCCGGGCTGGAAGAGGCGTTGAGCGAATAGCCAAAAGCAATGCGCGCCCCCGGTTCAACACGGGGGCGCGCAATTTGCGTGCATGAGGCATGACAAGCCCGCCCGCCTCACCTAATCAGGTTGCAAACTGCAATCCATGAGAGGGGAACCCATGAGCGACGCACCAAAGCGCGCAATTTTCATCACCGGCGGCGGATCGGGCATCGGCCGCGCCACAGCGCGCTATTTCGGGGAGCGAGGCTGGTTTGTCGGCGTATCCGATATCGACGCAGGCGGCATGGAGGAAACGCTGGCACTGATCCCCGGCGGGTTCAAATACATGCATCAGCACGATGTGCGCGACCGCGCAGGCTGGGACGTTGCGCTCAATTCATTCTCTACCGCCTCGGGCGGGCGCATCGATGCACTGGTCAACAATGCCGGGGTCGGCACGGGCGGCGCTTTGGCAGAGATGGACACGGACGAGATCGACCGCTGCCTCGACATCAATCTGAAGGGCGTGCTGTATGGCGCGCAGGCCGCCTACCCTCACCTTGTCAAAACCGCGCCCGGATCGGCGCTTGTCAACATTGCCAGCGCGGCGGGACTGAACGGCAATTCGGGCATGAGCGTCTATTGCGCGACCAAGTTCGGCGTGCGCGCTGTTACCGAAAGCCTCGATGCCGAATGGGCGCCTGACGGGATCAAGGTCGCCTCGATCTGCCCCAGCTTCATCGACACTCCGCTGCTCGATGGCACAGGCAATCGCCGCTCGAACGAACGCGTGCGCGATGTCGTGACCGCTGCCGGGCTGGAAATCACGCCGGTGGAGGAAGTGGCGGAGGCAATCTGGAACGCGGTCCACGGCGACAGTTTGCACTATCTGGTCGGAAAGACCGCGCGCCAGCTAAACTTCGCAAAACGCTGGATGCCGGGCAAGGTGCGCAAGCAGGGCCGCAGCTCGGCAACGCTGTTGGGGCGGTAATCGCTGTGCCTTACACCAACTTGTCAATCGCGCGCGCCATTGCTGCATCGCGAGTGGACAGCCCGCCTGCATCGTGCGTGGTCAGCGTGATTTCAACCTTGGCGTAAACATTGAACCATTCGGGATGGTGATCCTGACTGTCTGCCAGCAAGGCGACCCGGCTCATGAACCCCCAGGCTTGCGAAAAATCGTCAAACTGGAAAGTGCGCTGGATGGCTTTGCCATCGCGCACCAGTTGCCAATCGGGGTGATCTCTTATCAGTCGCTCACGGTCTTCATCCGAAAGCTCGGGGATTGTCGTCATGGATGGGCCTTTCGATTGGCTGATGTTGTGGGCGCCGTCGCTTTTCCCTAACGCTGCACGCGATGCAAGGTTCTGATACCCCCTCGCTTATCGCGAACGATCTCGCCTGCCAGCGCGGGGACAGGCTTTTGTTCCGGCGGCTGTCGCTGGAATTGCGCGGCGGCGAGGCATGCCATGTGACCGGCGCAAACGGCGTGGGAAAGACCACTCTTATCCGCACGCTTGCCGGATTGTCGCCGCCCTATGGGGGAGAGGTGCGGGTTAGCGGCGCGGTCGGCCTGCTGGATGATCGGACCGGGCTGGACCCGGAATTGCCGCTGGGCAAGGCGCTGGATTTCTGGTTTGCGCTGGACGCGGCGGCGGACCGCGCAGGCGTTCTGGCGCGGCTGCGATTGAGCGGCCTTTCGCAGGTGCCGGTGCGATATCTTTCGACCGGCCAGCGCAAGCGCGCAGGGATTGCACGGCTGCTGGGACAAGGCGCGCAGGTCTGGCTGCTGGATGAGCCGTTGTCCGGGCTGGACGCTGTTTCTCAGGCGCTGGTGGAGGATCTGATCGCGGAACATGTCGGCGGCGGCGGGCTTGCGCTCATCGCATCGCACCAACCGCTCGGTATTGCCGGACTGCGAACGCTCGCGATTGAGGATTATTTGCCCAAAGGCGAGGCAGAGCCAGCGTGATTGCACGGCTGCTGCGGCGTGATCTGGCGCAATTCTTTCCCTTTGCCGGCACCGGCGGGGGAGGCGGGGCGGCGCTGCCAGTGATCTTCTTCGTCGCGGTGGCGATGCTGTATCCCTTCGCGGTCGGGCCGGACGCAGCCATGCTTGCGCGCACGGGCGGCGGGGTGATCTGGATCGCCGCCCTGCTCGCCGCAATCCTGCCGCTGGACCGGCTGGTGGCGCGCGATATCGAGCTTGGGCATTTTGACCAATTGCGCCTGCGCGGCGTCAGCGAAGAGGCGATGATGGCGGTGCGTTGGCTGGCGCACTGGCTGAGTTTTGGGCCGCCGCTGATCCTTGCCGCCTTCCCCGCTGCTGCGCTGCTGGGACTAGACGGGCCGACATTGCATCTGGTGCTGATCGGTTTGCTGGCGGGCACGCCGGGGCTGGCGGCGATCGGGCTGATGATCGCCGCGCTTACCGCTTCGCTGCGGGCCGGGGCGGCGCTTTCGGGCCTGCTGCTGATCCCGCTCGCCCTGCCGATCCTGATTTTTGGCGCAGGCGCGCTGGCGCGGCAGGATGCGGCCAGCATCGGCTTTGTTGCGGCGATCAGTCTGGGGCTGGTCGCGATTGCACCCTTCGCCGCCGGAGCCGCCATCCGGGCGGTGCATTGAGGCTGGTATGCACGGGACGCTCTCCAATCTCTTCGCCGCTGGCCGCACTCCGATGCTGGACGCCCGCGCAGCCAATCGCTGGCTCGGGCATATTGCGCTGGCACTGCTGGTGTTCACGCTGTTGGCGTTTGGCGTGAAGGCTGTGGTCCATACGCAGGTTCAGGCGCGTTACACCGCGCTGGTGATCGTCCACGCGGTGAGCATGATCGCATGGCTCGGCTTGCTGGCCGGGCAGGCGTATCTGATCGGGCGCCGCAGTTTCGCGGTGCATCACTGGATGGGCCGTGCCTCCATCGCGCTGGTGGCGGTGATGATGGTTTCGGGCTGGATCATATCGGTAAATATCGGACGGGAACTGGGTCGGCCCGAGGTGACCATTGTCAACCTTGCCGCATTCGTGACATTCATCCCGCTGTATTTCGCCGCGCTGGTGTTTGCCCGCCGCCGCAATTTGCATGCGCACCGTCAGGCCATGCTGATTGCGACATTGGCGCTGATGACGCCTGCCTATGCGCGCGTGGTGCAGGTGCTGGGCCTGCCCGATCCGGTCGCGATTGCGGTGCAGGTGCCGATCACGGTTGCAATTGCCATCGGCTACGACTGGGCCACACACAGCCGACTGACCAGGGTGACGCTGGCGATGCTCGCGTTCTCGATCGCAATTGTCGCGATCATGGTGGCGGTGCTGGCGGTGTGGTTCCTGTAAACGCGCAGTCTAACCGTCGGTGTTTTCGCGATGCTTGCCCAGAAACACGACGCTGCCCAGATCTGCCCGAAACTCTTTCAACCGAGCGGTAACGATCATCGATTCAAGGTTTGCCAGCAAGCCGACGCCCAGCAGGGCGATCAGGAATATCCGCGAATAATCAAAGGCGTAGAGCCAGACAACGAACACTCCGGAAAGGATCGCGCCCAGTTTTGACAGATAGAGATGATAGGCAGGAAGCCTCCCGAATTTTACCAGACAGGCAATGGCAGCGCCCGCATAAGTCGCCAGAAAGGCGATAAGCCACGCCAGCTCTGGTCGCAGCGTCTGGCTTTCAAACAGGGCGATTCCCAGCAATCCGGCCAGCGTCGTCGCGCCATCCGCAATCGTATCGAGCCGCGCTCCGCGTTCGGACGCCGTGCCCAGCCAGCGCGAAATCGGCCCATCGACCAGATCGGTGCCAAGACTGATGATAAGCGCCACAAAAAACGCATCGCGCAGTCCTGCCAGCGCCAGTCCGGCGATAACCGGAGCGGCAACAATGCGGTAGATTGTCAGCGGATCGGCGAGTGAGCGCATCGGACCGTCAATCGCGCCTCAACGTGGCGGAGGTGTCACGAATAAGGCGGCTTGTCCCGCCCGGTCGGGCTCTTGGTGAAAATCTCGACGCCGTCGTCGGTGATGGCAAGGCTGTGTTCGAACTGCGCAGACAGCGACTTGTCGCGCGTCACCGCTGTCCAGCCATCGCCCAATACTTTCGCCCACGGCTTGCCGAGGTTGATCATCGGTTCGATGGTGAAGAACATGCCCGGCTTCAATTCCGGCCCCGTGCCCGCCTTCGCCGCGTGGACCACTTCGGGCGCGTCGTGGAACAGGCGGCCAAGGCCATGCCCGCAAAATTCGCGCACCACACCGTAACGGAACTGGCGCGCGTGCGCCTCAATCGCGGCGCCGATATCGCCCAGCCGCGCGCCGGGGCGCGCCGCAGCCTCGATCCCCAGCATCAGGCATTCATAGGTCACATCGACCAGCCGCTTAGCCTTGATCGCAGGCTCACCGGCGTAATACATGCGCGACGTATCGCCATGCCAGCCGTCCAGCAGCGGAGTGACATCGACGTTCAGGATGTCGCCATCCTTCAGCACCTTTGGCCCCGGAATGCCGTGGCAGATCACATGGTTGATCGAGATGCAGCTGGAATGCGTGTAACCGCGATAGCCCAGCGTCGCGGGCACAGACCCTGCATCCAGCATCATTTCGCGGATGCGGGTGTCGATGCTTTCCGTGGTGACGCCCGGCTCTACCCAATCGGCCACCTCATCAAGTATGCGCGCCGCCAGTTGACCGGCGCGGCGCATCCCCTCGAACCCTTCTTCGGTGTGCAGTTTGATCGTCCCGTCGCGGTAGACGGTCTGATCGCTCTCGATAAGCTGATATTCTGTCATGCGCGCCGATATAGCCAATCACCTGCCCAATTGCGAGCGCTACTCACCCAACGCAAAGGCATCGCGATAGTCGGGCTTTACGGCCCTCAGCATGGCGGGGCTTACCGGCAGGGTGAATTCAAAGTCGCCCTCCGCATATGCGCCAGCGACATAGGGTGTGTAATCAAAAAGGGACTTCATCCCCTTCGATTCGCACCATCCAAGCATCCTGGCTCCGCCGGTTAAAACGCTCTTCCAGCAAGGACTTGTGAGCCTTCTGGCGTCTGAGCAGGCATATATTCGTGTTTTTCTCCGGACAAGTCAAGACGTCCATGTTCCAGCCATGTTCCGTTCTGGGTAGCAAATAGCCATTTTTAGTGTGCGAATTGCCGGGACAAAAATTGGCCAATCCAATGACCCGAAATGCAAGGGGATCATGACGCTTCGCAAACCGTTCGAACAAGCTCGTGCGGCACCAGCTTCATCTGCGATCCAAACGGTGGAACCCACATCTTCACGGATGACGTCACCCCCTTGGCTAAACAGCGTCGCGTTCGAAATCTGGCGTCGTTACGTACAAAGGAATCTAAAGATGGCCCAAGCATAGCCGGAGAAGATGAGTAAGCCGAAGCCACGGCGTCTTTTGAGATAATGCGTCGCCTATGCTCTGATCGGTCAAACGCGACGGATCGAAGGCGAATCGACGTTCGAGCGATTCCGATGTTGTTACGGGCTTGGACCACTCGATGTATTCGTCGCAGCTCGTCGACCGTTACCAACATGATATTCGACAAGATCGCATCGACCGAGACTGGCCATAATAGTCAGCAGTCCGTTGGCTTCGATAGACCCAACGAGCAGGCGTTCCGGACGCATTTTTGGGCTAATCTCCTCAACGTAGCTCATCAGCTTGGGGGATCAACGATATATCCCTAACGCTTCACGCCAAGTTCGCCAAAGCGAGTCACTCGCGCCCCAGCCCAAGTCGAGCAACCCTCGTTCCGCATCATTCATGGCGGCTTTCCCGTCTCCGCCGGGGGCAGCAAGCGCCGGGGCGATATTATCTGTGGGAGTCTTTTTGGGGCGTAGGTGACAGGGCGAAAGCTGACCTTGCGCTAACGCCCAGCGGGCAGGCGTTTGCTTCAGGCCGGCTTTGCGCGCCGATGGCGGTAATTGATGAGCGGACCCAGGTAAATTGAAGGCAGACGTGACGGCATGGTTGCTACGCGCGCATGTTCAGATCCGATCGGTCTGGTTCAAGTGGCTTTGGATAACAATTGATTGCGCATCAGCTTCCCAGCCGCGTTTCGTGGCAACTCGCCGATACAGACTAACACCTTGGGTCGTTTATAGCGCGCCAGATTCGTTGCGAAAGCATCGTTCAGAAGAGGCTCGATGTTATCCGGTCCGCTCGTCACATAGAAGTAATGGATCGCTTCGCCCCATTCGGGATCGGACACGCCGACCGCCGCGCCTTCGACCAATCCGGGAACTGCTTGCGCAGCCTGTTCAATCTCCCTGGGATAGACATTCAATCCGCCAGAGATGATCAGATCGGATTTCCGGTCGATGATGTGATAGAACCCCTCTTCATCGCGGTGCGCGATATCGCCGACAGTCAGCCATCCATCGTGCAAAGCGGCCTTGGTCTCTTCCGGCTTCCCCAGATACCCACTGAAAACGTAGGGACTGCGGCAGAACAACTCGCCTGTTCCGGCCCCGGTGACCAGATTGCCCTCGTCATCGCGAAGCTGGATTTCCATGTTGGGAAACGGCGTTCCAACGCTGCAATTCTTGCGCAATTGGTCGCGGGGCCGAATATTGGTTACAATCCCGCCTTCGGTAGAACCGTAGGTTTCATGATAAAGGCCCTCACCAAAAAGCTCGACCAGATGGCGCTTGTTGGGCTGAGGCATGGCTGCCGCATTGGAAATGAGCGCCTTGAGACGGTGCCCGGCAACCATCGAACACGCAGTATCGCCAAGTTCCAGGAACCGCATCGCATGGGTCGGAACGATGAATGTTCCGGTGATGTCCCCCTTGGCGAGACGGGCCAGAATGTCTGGCGCCTTGAGTTCATGCGCCAGCGTTGTGGTCCCGCCAAACAGCAGCGGCGCGACCGCAAAAGCAAACCCGGCACCATGACACAGCGGGGTCAGCGCGAGGAAATGATCGTCGGGACCAAAGCAGCCATATTCGGCCGCCATCGCGTGAATGGTCAGCACCCGGCTGCGATGGGAAATCATCACTCCCTTGGGCTTTCCAGTCGTGCCCGATGTGTAACAGATGCCAAAGCAGTCTTCGCCCTTCGCAAGTTCGGCAAGCGCGGCACCGTGATACCTGACAATGCTCGCTTCGTAGTCGAGTCCGCGCGTTGCAAAGACCGGCAAGCCTGTATCTGCCAACGCTTCCCTAATCTCGTCTAGGCGCGGGTCGATCCAGATCGCCTTCGGCTCGCAATCCTCGATAATGCGCAGGATTTCGGGTGGCGAGAGCATGGGGTTGGCAGTAACAACGGCTGCTCCGTTGGCAGAAAGTCCCGCGACCAGTTCGATATATTCGGGACAATTGGGCGCTATCAGCAGCGCCCGATCACTGCGTGTGATCATCGCGTCTTCAGCGGCAAAGGCAGCGACCTGAGCGATCCGCGCTGCCAGCTCGCCGTAGGTCAGATCGCGGCTTGAAGAACAGATCGCACGCTTGTCCGGCGCGCGGGTGGCAGCGCAAAGAATGCTGCGGGCGATGGTCAGTGCCGGAACGGCATTGGTCATGAATTACCTCGCCATCCGCGCTTCAAGCTTGTCAAACACGCGCAGCGCATTCCCGCGCACCACCAGCCGCTGCGCCTCTGGTCGCAATCCATGATCGGCCAGTTCGGCAAGGCCGCGCTCGGGATCAATGACGGGCCAGTCGGTACCCCACATGACCTTCTCCTTGCCGTAACTGTCCATGTATCGGACCAAAGCATCCGGCAGATGCTTTGGCGCGTAAGCGTCGATCCCGATAAAGACGTTTGCATGTTTCCACGCCATCGCAATCATCTCTTCGGCCCACGGCGTGCCGACATGGATGCCGATCAGCTTGAGTTCCGGAAAATCGATTGCCACCTGATCCAGCAGGATGGGCCTGGCGACTGACGGCAGACGGACATCCTTCTGATAGATCAGATTTTGGCCGACCTGCATCATGATCGGAATGTCGAGCTCGCGACATTTGGCGTAAACCGGATAACATCGCGCAGCATCGGGCGGCATTTGAAACCAGTGCGGGTAGAAATGCGCCCCGACAAAGCCGAGTTCGTTCACGGCGTACTCCAGATCGTGCAGCTGCTGCATCCCCAAGGTCGGATCGACCCCGGCCAGCCCGGAAAAGCGATCTGGATATTTGTCGCACCAGTGCGCCACGTCGGCGTAGGGGATTTCAAAGGAATAGGTGCGCGTGCGCTCCCCGGCTCGCACCGCGATCAGCAACGAGTGCTCAACTCCTGCGCTATCCATGCGCCTCAGGTAATCATCGATGGTCACGCCGCCGCGCATATCGGCTGGCATCCGCACCTGTTCCATGAAGGTTGCATCGAAGCCGGTCTGGCCATTGCGCACCGCTTCTGGCGTGAACAGATTGACGACAATGTCGATAGCGCGCTCAGGCATGTTTCAAAGCCATCCTTGTTGTGATGCAAAACGAGCCGGACACGCGCAACCTCCTCGATCGCTCAACAATCAAATATATCGGCGTGGCCTCCCGTCAGGTGGCGGCAACAACCTGTATCGTCGCGCTTGGCCAGACAGGTGGCCTATCACATTCTGTATACAAATCACCCGTTTTTTGTTGTCCAACCGCCATCGCGTGCTATTTATGGATGCAAAGAAGGGAACCTCATGGCAAAACTGGTCAAGGCTGCAGCCGTTCATGCGTCACCGGTGCTGATGGATGCGCAAGCGTGTGCGAACAAGGCGGCAGACTTGATCGCCAAAGCAGCGGCTCAAGGCGTCGACCTGCTGGTTTTCCCGGAAGTCTTCATCCCCGGTTTCCCGCATTGGATAAATCTGTATCCGCCGCTGATCCAGGCCGAACTCAATCGGCACTATCAGGATCAATCAGTCGACGTGAATGGCGATGTGATGGCGATCGTACGCAAGGCTGCGGCCGAACATGGCATTTCGGTCGTCATGGGCATCAGCGAAAGGCCAGCGAACTCGCGAACATGCTTCAACAGCGTTGTATTCATCGACAGGGATGGCGCGATCGAGGGCGTCCATCGCAAGCTCAAACCAACTTACGCCGAACGCTACATCTGGGGCGAGGGTGACGGATCACACCTTATTGTGGTTGAAAACAGCGTTGGGCGGATCGGCGCACTCGCCTGTTGGGAGCATGTCATGAATCTCGCGCGTCAGGCTCTGATCGAAGACGGCGAACAAATTCACGCTGCCCTTTGGCCTTCGCTTTCAACCATGGCTGGTTTCGACCAGGTTGCGAACGTGCAGATCGAAGCGATGATGCGCAATCACGCTCTTACCGGCCAGACCTTTGTCATTTGCGCTTCGAGCCCGATAACCGAAGAAATGGTGACGTTCTTTACCGATCGTCTGGGACCCCAGGAGTTGATGGGAACAGGTGGTGGGTGGACTGCCATCATTCACCCCTTTGCCAATATTCTGGCAGGGCCGGTTTCAGGGCTGGAGGAGCAATTGGTTATCGCAGAACTGAATCTCGATGATATTTCGGATGTGAAGCTGTGGGTCGATACGACGGGCCATTATGCCCGTCCCGATGTGTTACGACTTGAGATTGATAGGGCAAGGCGAAGCAATCTCATAGAAAAGGGTTAGGAGTTTGGGCCGAAGAGCGCTTTGGCTTGGGCAGATGTCACAACCTCGGCGTACTTGGCTTGCAGATCGAACAGACTTGCATCGTGCGGGTCAGGATGGCGGTCGGCACACGCATCCCGGACGACGAAAGGGATAAACCCGTATTGCATTGCATCGAGCGCAGATGCCCGAACACAACCCGAAGTTGAAAAGCCGCCGATCACCACTGTATCGATGCCCAGATACCGCAATGTTTCGGCAAGCCCGGTGGCAAAAAAGGCGGACGGATATTGCTTGGTCACGACATGATCTCCGGCCTCGGGTTCAAGTATCTCCGAGAATGCTCCCAGCGGCGAACCTTGCGTAAATACCTTGAGCGCAGGCACCTTGCGATAGAATACTCCGCCATCTGCGCCACCTGGCTCATATACGACATTGGTCAGCACGACGGGACAGCGAGACCGCCGCGCACACTGGGCAAGCGTTGCGGCAATTTCCAACGCCGATGCGGCAGTCTCGCAATAGAGCGAGCTATCTGTATGAGTGTAGGCTACCACCATATCGACCAGCAGCAATGCCGGATTTTGGCCGGGTTGGAGATGACCGTCGAAAACCCTGCTGTAGACTGCATCGCGGCTTTCACCTGATGCCATCAGATTACGCCGTCGTAACGCAAGCCGTCGAGTTGCGAGGCTTCGAGGCCGAGCAGTTCGCTATAGACCTCCGCATTATGCTGTCCCGGTTCCGATGGAGCGGGCCGGCGTATGCTGGACGGGGTCTGCGACAGCTTGGGAAAAGTGCTCTGCATCTTGATACTCCCATGCCTTTCGGTCGCGACCTCGACAATGGCTTCTCGCGCGGCGAAGTGGGGATCGACGAGCATGTCCCTGGCGGTGAACACGCGGCCCGCCGGGATCGAGCTTTCGATCATCGCAGCCTCGACCTCGGTAATGGTGTGCTGGCGCGTCCAGGCATTAATGATCTCATCCAGCTCAAGCTGGTTCTGGCCGCGCGCCAGATGCGTTTTGTACCTGTCATCCTGAGCAAGTTCCGGCTGACCTATGGTTTCAGCCAAACGCGCAAAAATCCCGTCATTGTTGGCGCCGATCATGAACGGACCATCTGCGCATTCATAGACGTTTGAGGGGGCGATGCCGGGCAGTATCGAGCCAGACCGTTCGCGGATGAACCCGTTGCGATCGTATTCGGGCACCAGCCCTTCCATCACCTGCAGCACCGCTTCGTATAGCGCGGTGTCGACCACTTGCCCCTCGCCCGTTTTGTCGCGATGATGGAGCGCGGCCAGCACGCCCATCGTACCATAAGTCGCGCACAGCGTATCGCCGATTGAGACGCCCATGCGCGAAGGCGCACGGTCAGGCTCGCCCACAATGTAACGCCATCCGCCCATCGCTTCCCCGATCCCACCGAACCCCGCGCGGCTTGAATAGGGGCCATCCTGACCATAGCCAGACATGCGCGCGATAATCAGACCGGGGTTCGTGCGGTGAAGCGTTTCTGGCGCTATGCCCCATTTCTCAAGCGTACCGGGCTTGAAATTCTCGATCAGTACATCCGCTCCGGCGATCAGCTTTCGGGCAAGTTCCTGACCCTCCGGCACGCGCAGATTGCAGGTAACAGAGCGCTTGTTGCGTGCGATAACTTCCCAGTGAACTTTTTCTTCGCCCTGTCCCCACAACCGCATCGGATCACCCGCGCCGGGCGGTTCGATCTTGATGACGTCCGCACCCATGTCGCCCAGCAACTGGCCGCAAAAGGGGCCAGCCAGTAGCTGACCCATCTCGATAACGCGCAGGCCGTCGAGTGCGCCCATCATCCGGCGACCTTGGCGTAGTCGGGCTGGCGGTGCCAAACCGGCTGTTGGGGTGCAGGCAGGCCGGTGTCGGACTCGCAAGTCGCGCGCAGATCATCGATCCCCGGTCCATAATCGAACAGCGACAATTCGCCGCGGCTACCTTTCATATCGGAGCGCAACGCATCGGTTGCTGCGATGTCAATTGTATCCTGATCTGTGATGACGACGCCGTAATCGCGCGCGCCCTGGACCGTGACCAGCCCTTGGCGGACTTCCAGCGCGACCAGCTCGGGATCGCGGTCGAGCGGGTCACCCCAGCCACCCCCGCCCCACGTGACGAAGTGCAGCTTTTCGCCTTCTTTCACCTCGACATCCTCGACCTTGTTACCGACAATCTCGGTCGAGCCATCGACGCGTTCGAGAATCTTGGTCGCGCGCGCACCCGGATGACCGCCATTGACGCCCCACGGAGGCACGAACCAGCGGTCGTCATGGATCGCGATCTGGCCATCAGCAAGAAACTGATACGTCATGTGAATGCCGTTCCCCCCGCGATGCAGCCCTGCCCCACCGCTGTCCGGCTCGGTTGAGTAGCGTTCGATCCGCAGCGGGAAATAGCGTTCGAGAAATTCGTTGGGAACATTGGTAAAGCCCGGCCACAGCGAATGCCCGTCCGGACCGTCACCCAACGGGCGGCCCGGGATCCCGCCAAAGCCGATCTGGAACAGCTGGAACCATTCGCCCTTGCTGGCGGGGCGATTGTCCCAACCCGAATAAAACAGGTGCGGCGATGAGCTGAACCCTGCTGCGTTCAGAAATTCCGGCGTTTTTCGCCCCAGCAACCCGCCCAGAATATCAAAAATCCGTCCCAACGCATGCGTGCGGCCCGATAACGCCGCGGGGAATTTTGGCTTGAGCAGAGAGCCTTCCGGAATGCGCACCTCGATCAGATCGTAAAACCCGTCATTGAACAGGATCTGCGGATCGAACACCATGATCATGTAGATGCCAAAGAACATCTTGAACATGTTCTCGTTGAGATAGAAATTGATCGAAGCCAGCGACTGGGGATCTGTGCCTTCGAAATCAAGCACTACCTTTTCGCCCTCGCGGTGCATGGTGCATTTGATCTTGTACGGACCGTACCCCATTCCGTCGTCGCAGATGTAGTCCTCGAAACTGACTGGCTCTTCTGCCACAGCCAGCCCGATCAGCGCCTTCATCGCGCGGTGATTGCGAGCGAGCAGTTCCTGCGTTGCGGAAAAGTAGATGTCGTCCCCAAACCGCCCGGCCATTTCGACCACGCGATTGGCCGCCACTCGGCAGCTGGCGATCAGCGCGTCGAGATCCGCCTGGCACCAGTCGGGCTTGCGTGTCTGGTGCATCACCAGTTTGATCAGGTCTGCGTTGTATTCGCCCTTCTTCCAGATTTTGACCGGCGGGATGCGCACACCTTCCTCAAAGATCGACTTTGCGCGGATCGGCATTGAACCTGGAACGCTTCCGCCAATGTCGGACTGGTGGCCAAACATCGCGGTGTAGGCGATCAAACGGCCATCCTTGAAAACCGGCAACAGCACCAGCCAGTCGTTGGAGTGCGAAATTGCGCCTTCGCAGGAGTAAGGATCGGACAGGAAGATCATGTCCCCATCCTCCAGCGTACCATCGAACCCGCGCAGGAAGCCGTCGATAAAACTGCCAAACTGGCCGACGATCATCTTGCCCGCTGGATCGGCGATCAGCGGGAAGCTGTCCCCTTGTTCGCGGATGCCGGGCGACATGGCGGTGCGCACCAGCGTCGCATCCATTTCGATCCGGGCGTTGCGAAGCGCGTTTTCGATGATGTCGAGCGTGACCGGGTCGATGGCCACCCTGTTGAGCGGGACCGGGTTGGTTTCGATTATCTGTGCCGGCATGGTTTCAGGCTCCCTGTGCGGGGTTTGGCGCGGGATTGATGAGGATGTTGCCGACCGCATCAATGGTGGCGAGGCAATCGGCCTCGACGAGCGTGGTCGAATCCATCTCGGTGATGATGGCGGGACCGGGAATGCTATCACCCTGACGCAGCCTAGCGCGGTCGTAGATGATCGCGTCGTGGTCCTTGCCGTTCATCCATAAGGTGTGATCGCGGATCTTGGCGGCAGAGGGATCTCCGTCGCCCCGTTCCAGTTGCGCGGCATCGAGCTCCAGAGCCTCGCCCAACGCCACGGCTCGCAAGTTCACGATCTCATGAGGAGTTTCCATGTTGAACGTGAACAGGCGGCGATGCTCTTCCTCAAATCGCGCCAAGATGCCGTCTATCCCCTTGTCGCGCAAAGTTTGCTGATCAATCGACAGCGGCACTTCGAAAGCTTGCCCGGCATAGCGCACATCGACTTCGAACTCGCCGGAAATCGAAGCTTCGGGAATGCCGTCCGCTGCAAGCTCCTTGCGGGTTTGCGTCGCCATCTCATCCAGCAGATCGACCAGCTCGCCGACATCGGTTTCCCGCGCTAGCCGGCTGAAACTGCGCGCCGTTTCGGTTCGCATCCGCGTCGTCGCGTCGCCAAGTGCGCAGAGCACTCCAGGCGAGACCGGACTGATCGCGGGCCAACTCCCCATCAGCCGGGCTACCGCGCACACATGCAGCGGTCCTGCCCCGCCAAACCCCATCAGCGCAAATTCGCGCGGATCGTAGCCTTGTTGGACAGAGATCATCCTCAGTGCGCCGAACATGTTCTCGTTCACGATATCAATAATGCCGCGCGCCGCTTCCATCAGCCCGATATCGAGCGCGTCCGCGATGGTCTGGACGGCCTTCTTCGCACCTTCGCGGTCGAGTTGAAAACTCCCGCCAAGCAGGTCTTCGGGCAGGTAGCCGAGCACCACATTGGCATCCGTCACGGTCGGCTGAACGCCGCCTTTGTTATAAGCCACGGGGCCCGGCACCGCGCCCGCGCTTTCCGGGCCGACACGCAGCGCCCTGGTCAGTTCGGGCACGTGCGCGATCGAACCGCCGCCTGCACCCACGGTTTTCACATCAAGCGAGGAGGCCCGCACCGACAAATGCCCGACTTCGGTTGTACGCACCCGACGCGGTTCGAGATTTTCGATCAGCGCAACATCGGTGGATGTGCCGCCGACATCAAGCGTGAGGATATTCTTGTAGCCCGCATTGCGCGCCACCCACAACGCGCCCGTGACGCCCCCGGCGGGGCCGGACATCAGGATGTTGACGGGATGTTCTTCTGCCTTCTGGCTGCTCATCAATCCCCCGTCGGAGCGCAGCAAGCTGAGCTTGCCGGTTATCTTTGCATCCTTGAGCTTGGAGCGCAGATTGGCGACATACTTGCCGACCACGGGGCGCACGGCGGCGTTGGCGACCGTTGAGAGCGTGCGCTCATATTCCTGCATCTCGGGCAGGACCTTGTGACTTAGCGAAATCGATATGTCCGGCATGATTTCGGTGGCGATCTCGCCCACGCGCGTCTCGTGTGCGCCGTTTGTATAGGCATTCATGAAGCTGACGGTGAGCGCCTCGACGCCCTGACCTTTTAGCTTTTCCAGTGCAACGCGCACCGCATCTTCGTCCAGCGGGCGGACTTCCTTTCCGTCTGCGCCCATTCGTCCTGGCACATCAATCGTGTCTTCGAGCGCAGCGAGCGGCTGTGGTTTTGGCCAGACGATCCACGCGGCCAGACCGCCGGGCACGAAGCTGCGCGCTATCTGCATGATATCGCGGTAGCCTTCGGTTACGATCAGTCCGACCCGAGCACCCTTGCCTTCCAGCACTGCATTGGTCGCAACGGTAGTCCCATGCAGGAAAAACTCGATGTCGTTGGGGTCCACACCTGCTTCGTGCGTGATCGCTTCCACCCCGGTCAGAATACCTTCGGAACTGTCGTGGGGCGTCGAAGGTGTCTTGTGCCGCCAGAAGGCACCACTTTCATGATCCAGGAGCAAAAGATCGGTAAATGTTCCGCCCACGTCTACTCCGAGCCGATAGCGCATCAGGCACAATTCCTTTCTTGCTTGAGCGGCGCGGGAAAGCCGCCCGCTTGGCCGACCATCGCCGGCAATTGTTTGTCCATCACGCCAGCGAGCCAGCGATTGGTCGCAATGAGTTGATCGAGGTCGAGGCCGGTCGCAATCCCAGCGCGCTCGAGCATATAGACCACGTCCTCGGTTGCGACATTGCCCGCTGCGCCCGGCGCGAAGGGACATCCCCCGAGGCCACCGATCGATGCATCCACGCAGCGTGCTCCGGCCGAGATAGCAGCCCAAACATTCGCCAGTCCGGTGCCGCGCGTATTGTGGAAATGCACTCGCACAGGGATCGGATCTATCGCCTCGCGCAGCCGGCTGACCAGATTGGCGACATGCACCGGATTACCGACCCCGATTGTATCGGCCAGCGCAATTTCGGTCGGGTTCGCCGCTGCAATGGCGCAAGCCATCTCGATCACCCGGTCCTCAGGCACTTCCCCTTCGAACGGACAACCAAAACTGGCGGCGATCGTCGCTTGTCCGGTGAGGCCGGATTCCTGCGCGCTCGCAATAATCTGTCTGGCCGCCTCGACAGAACCATCGCTCGTCTGTCCCTGATTGGCCATGGCAAACGTGTCTGTACCAACGCAGACTGCTCCAAGCTGATCGATCCGTCCGGTGGCGATCGCACGCTCTGCCCCGCGCCGGTTCATTACCAATCCAATGAATATCACATCGTCGTGCAGGGGAAGGCCCGCACAAACCGTTTCGGCATCGGCCATTTGCGGCACAGCGCGCGGGTTGACGAAACTCGTCACCTCGATGCGCCTCGATCCAGCGCGAATGGCCCGGTTAATCAATTCAAGTTTGTCAGCGGTCGATACGGTACGCTGTTCATTCTGAAGGCCGTCACGTGGACTAACTTCGACCAATTCGACTTTCGCCGGAGGTAAGGTTCTCAGCATGACATTTTCACCATTACATTCGTCCGCAGGCGCGCGGATTTAGCGTCGCGTGAAAGAGTTCGTTATCGCTGCGCGCTGGTCGTTGGCAAACGCCGACTGACTTGCGCGCGCGGATGCTGTTAGAAGTCGAAGCCAATCTCCACGCCGATCGTGCGCCGCGCGCCCGGAGAGACGAACGAGCCGCCGAATTCGGGCGCCGGGATGACCTCCGCCAAAAAGTTCTTGTTAAACAGGTTATCGGCAAAAAGCGTAGCCGACCAATTCTCGCCCCGCAGACCTGCTCTAAGGTTCAAAATGCCAAACGCATCTCTTTGAGTGCGAGAGTAATCTGCCGTGCCCAGGCCAGGAAAAAACAGATCAAACAATGTGCGAACCTGCTGATCTTGCACAGTGCTAAACCAAGTCGGACCGGTGATGCGGTAATCAGTGCGCAACACGGCATCGATAGAATTGCTGACCGGCTGTGTTGCCTGAACACCGAAATTCAAAGTGTAATCGGCTGTGTAGGGAGATGTGTTGCCGACAGTGTCCGGCCGTGATTCATTGCGCTTGATCTCGCTATCGGTGACATTTACCGACGCAAATAGATCGATACCTGTGATGGGCTTCACATTCACGTCGGCCTCAAATCCAAGGATGTCGACGTGGTCTATGTTGGAGACGACACGCAGCACGCCAAATGGCCCGGCAAAGAATTCGAAAAACTGCATGTCAGTGACCTCGGTATAATATACCGCGCCATTGAGGTTGACGACATCATCGAACAACTGAGCCTTGAACCCGCCTTCGAAGGCGCTTGATGTTTCTTTCCTGAACTGATCACTGATGCTGAGGTTGGAATTCAGCGGAATATTGTAATTGTTGTCAATCACCTGGCCAGAGCCCTGTTGATTGAAACCACCAGCCTTGAAGCCGATCCCCCAGTTGGCAAACAGCGTCAGATCAGGCGTCGGCTTGTAGGCGATGCTGAGCTTGGGCTGAAGCTGCTGGAACACGGCCGATTGATCCGCAATCGGACCGAACGCAAGGCTCGGATTGATAAATTGCCCGGTCGCTGGATCGAGTACGTTTGGCACATTGCTGGAGACCGTTCGTTCCTCGCGATCAAACCGCAAGGCGGCGGAGAGATCCAGCTGATCGGACAGTTCGTAGTCGACCGATCCAAACACCGCGTAGACATTGGTATCGAACTGATCGTCAAACAGCTGTGATGTCGGGGAATCGCTGCCAGGGGGATTGAAAAGCTGGGTTGGCAGGCTCAGGCCTCGATCTTCGGTGATGGCAGTACCCGCGCGGCGATCAATATTGAGATAATATCCCCCAAACGACCAGTCGAATACCTCATCTCCTGTAGAGGCAAGCCGCAACTCGGCAGAAATATCCTTCTGGTCGCGAACCGTGAACTGGATGCCATCGCATGTCGTTGGCCCGAACGGATCGTAGAGGGATGACGCTGGTGTCGGGCCGGCAAATTGCGGTGACGGCGGCTGATACCCGGCATTGAAGAGTTGTGCCGTTGTCGCCAGACACGAAGGCTGTCCGGCAAACCGGTTGAAGGCAGCCGTGGTGGCATCAGCAACGAACTGCTGGCTGACATCGCTGTAGAGAACAAATCCGCTAACCGTTACCGCATCGCCTTCCAGCACACCCCGCAGCGAAACTTCGAAGGTGTCCTGCTGGTTGCGGGACACGACGTTGTTCTGAAAATTGAATTCCTGCTCATTGACGTCAGCCTGGAAATCCGGATTGCCGAATACGGCGGCAAATCCGGGAAGTGCGAAGGCCACATCATAGATCAAGGCTCCGCCCCGGAGTTCTCCGTATCTGGATTTCAGGTCGAGCGTCAGCGGCCCGTTCTCAAACATCAGTCTGCCGCCGAGATTGAACCCTTCAAATCGGTCTACGGTCGCGCCCTGCGCAGCAACAATCGGGCCATTGTTGCGGAAAAATCCGTCAGTCTTGCGATAGTCTCCGTATACCACCGCGCCCAGATTATCGGCGAGCGGGCCACTGACCACAGCCTGTCCGGCGTAGGTCTCGTTTTCGCCATAGCTTGCGATGCCCGAGACCGAAAGCTCTGGCGTTGGCTTCTGTGTTGTCAAAACGATGGCACCGGCTGCAGCATTGCGGCCGTAGTATGCGCCTTGGGGACCCTTGAGGACTTCCACCTGCGTCAGGCGACCCTGAATCTGGTTGAGCTGCGCTGTGTTGGTCTTCAGCACACCGTCCACCACCAGCGCAACATTGCTTTCCGCGTCGCGCGCCCCGTTGATACCGCGAATGTTGACCTGAGTGTCGCCCACCTCAGCCGTGCCGGTCACAATCGTCACCCCCGATGTGAGCGACGTGATAGAGGCAGCATCATCCACGCCGGCTTGTTGAATGTCACGCTCTGTCAGAACAGAGACACTCGCAGGAACATCCTGCAGCTGCTCAGCACCGCGACGTGCCGTCACAACGATCTCATTGGACTCTGACGAAGGGTCTCCGGGAGCCGCGGACTGAGCATATGCCGGCAAAGACGCCAATGACCAAACTGCTGCCAATGAAGTATACAAATAATAGCGATATTTGGTCATCTGAAAGGCCTCCCCGCGATCCCGACCTCACGGTGTATACAAATATTGCCGGCTTGCAACAGGATTCTTGGCGCAGAACCGGGCGTCGGGCAGGGCGTGCAATGCCAATGGTTTTGACGTATCGCGCTGCCAGACAGTGGCAGGAAAGCTAGGCCTGCATGGCGTCCGTTGCGGCGACGGAGTTCTTCAGATTGGACAATGCATGATAGGCTCGCCTGATGTGCATTGTCATGATGGCCTTCGCCCACAGCGGATCGCCATGATCCAGAGCGACAATAAGCTCTGTATGCTCATCATAGCTGCTCTGAAACAGTGAATCATCATACCGGTGTGCGGTAGCGCTGACGATTGGCTGCTCCACCAGCCGGGCTAGGATCCCGGCGGTCCGTTTGGATGCAGAAGCCCTGATAATGATGTCATGAAATCGACGATTGGCGTCCAGGAATGCAGCGATATCGACCGGTTCACGAACTGCCTCGTGAAGCTGTTCGTTGGCCTCACGCAGCTCGGCTATTTCAGCGGGCGAGATACGGGTCGCCGCACGCTCAGCTGCGTATCCCTCCACCAGTGTCCGGAGCGAAAACAGATCTTCAAGTTCTTCGGATTGCCATTTCGACACGGTTAGCCGACCTGTCTCGGAACGCGTGACCAGCCCTTCATTTTCAAGCTGACTGATAGCCTCGCGAACGGGAGTGCGGCTCACCTCCGCCAACAAAGACAGTTCCGTTTCTGTGATCGGTTCTGCAGGAGCCAGTTTTCCGGTCAGGATGAGTTCCTGTATAACGTCATACGCTCTGCGAGATGCTCTGGTCATGGGTCGCTGATACCCTACCGGACAGCTTGATCAATTCAAAAGCGCACGCCCCTCACCCGAGCCTTCGAACATGTGCGGCGACAACCCGGCACACTCTTTCTGCGATCCATCAACCCGGCAATCAGTATACATAAATCGTTCAAGCTCATGTGCATGGTGTCGCAGGCAATATAGTAATTTGGCCTGCTCGATAGCTCAACATTCCTCATATTCATCAGAAACAGCCGCGTCGAGATCAAACAATGCCGCGCGCCTGGAGGTCAATTGTTCGCGAAAATTGTATGCCAACTTGATCGAAGGCGATTGACGAGCGTCCCGATTCTAAATAGCTTCGCGTAGGAAGGAGTACGGAAATGCTCGAGTCTAGAGATGCGCAAACTCAAACGCCTCACGCGATGCTTGCTCGCAATACGGCGGACGAACTGGCCCGCCAGGAGTACGTGAAAAGTCTCAAGTTCCATCTTGCCAGCAAGGTGTCACCAGCCAACGCGCTGGCCTTCGCAGCCCAAGGCGGAAAGCCTGACGACAACCGTCATGAAGTTGCGCGACTGCTGAAAAACGATCCGTTCTACAACACATGGAGCGCGATGCTGCGGACCAGCCAGGAATTGATGTGGCGGTCCGTGCAATTGCCAATCGAGCGAACTTTCGACGAGATCAGAGACAGGTCAAACGAGGTCGCACCTACCGGGGGCACACTGGAACTCGATCCTGATCTGGAAATCCCTGCCTATCACCGTCACGTGGATATTCATTGCATGCCCGGTGGTTATCACAGCGAGTTTGCGCAGGAAGATTTCTCCAGCGGCGCCGTCTACGATCGGGCGGTGTATCTTTATGCTATGGGCCGCATGGGCCCGGAAAATTCTGATATCGGTGATACCCTTATTAACGTCGTAAAAGATCGCTTCGCCGACTTGGCGCCGCTCCGAATCCTCGACATGGGATGCTCGGTGGGTCATTCCACGCTGCCGTATGTGGACGCGTTTCCCGACGCGCAAGTGTATGCAGTCGATGTCGCAGCGCCCATGCTGCGCTATGCCCATATGCGGGCCGAAAGTCTGGGAAAGAAAGTCCATTTTAGCCAACAGAATGCTGAGCACACGAATTTTGAAGACGGCAGCTTCGATCTTATCGTCAGCCACATCCTGATACACGAAACCAGCCATCGCGCGTCACGCGCAATCATGCGCGAATGTCGGCGCCTGCTGCGGCCAGGCGGTATCGTGGTGCACGGGGAAACTCCCCCGTACCGGGACCTGCCCGGGTTCGATGCTTTCATGCTTGATTGGGACACGCGCAACAACAACGAGCCCTATTGGGGCGCCAGTCATGAAATCGACGTTGCATCCATCTGCGAAGAGGCGGGCTTCGATTCGGACAAGTCGTTCGAAGGCCTCCAGCTCAGCGCCTTTGACGCTGCCGAGGCAAAGCGCACGCGCAAGTTCCAAGGCGGCGATTTTGGCGGTGGTGGGCAATGGTATTTCTGGGGAGCGAAGGCTTAGTATGGCGCTCGAACTGCCACGCAAGGCCAAAGGCCAGCGGCCAAAATATTTCGAAGACGCCGCTATCGACAGGGTGCTCGCGATAACGCTCAGTTTGGCCGGTGAGGTGTCGGTTCTGCGCGACAGGATCGACACTATCGAACGGCTGAGCGCAATCGGCAAACCCTTCGGTCCGGCAGATGTGGACTCGTTTGAGCCAACCGCTGAGATCGCAGCAGATCGGGAGCGGTGGCGGTCAAATTATCTCGAACAGGTACTTCTGGTCATCCAACAGGATGTGGATGACCTAAAACAGCGCAACAGCACACGTTCCTATGATGAAGCCGTTCAATCGGTTGAGACCACATAGTGCTTCAGGGGGAGCAGGCTGGCTAGGGACGTAGCCAACTGGAATGTCGCAGTCCAAAATCGAGGCCTCGCGTAGACACTACAACGAAGAGCGCCCGCACAGCGCGATCGGGTATATCCCCCTGGACTTGTAATGGTTTTGTGCCAGTCACCTATCTCATTTTGCTACCTTGGCCTCGAATGCGAGCGGGCTGATGCCACCCAGATACGAGTGACGACGGCGGGTGTTGTAGAACCCGTTGATGTACTGGAAGATCGCGGCCTCTGCCTGCCTTCGTATTGACCATTTCTGACGCCAGATCCTTTTTCATTCTGTCGCTACTGGCGAGCGCTGAGATGCCGGGTGTGATCGACGCGGCTTGGAAAGAGATAGTCCTCGACGGAGCCACCTCGACGTTCGAGCCAAGCGAACAAACTTGCTCTCGCGTCTGAGGCTATCTCAAATTGAACTGGGCGCCCAGTCTTACGTTGGGTGATCGTGGCCCGTGTCCTGATTTCTGGCCCACTGACCAAGTCCCCAATTCTGAGCTCGACGAGGTCACAGCCGCTCAACTTGCTGTCCATTGCCAAATCGAACAGCGCTCGATCCCGAATGCGTTTCTCACGATCAAGAAAGAACCGGATCGCCCAGAATTGTTTTTGATTGAAAGGACGTTTGGGTCCGATCTTTGGGCCAAAGTTCCACGGCACACGGCTTTGCATTGCAGGATCGAATTGCGAGTACGTCATCTTCATTCTCCTTGGCCGGAATGGCCACAGAGAACGTCCGGTATTGGGGACTAAGAAATCGGAAGCCTACGTCTCGAATGAGGGCGCTTTGCAGACCGTCAGCTTGTGGGCCGTAAGCCGACCGTCTCCGTTTGGTGATCAAACTCCCCTAAGCAGACTTTCGTTTTCGATCCCCGTCGCAGTAATGCTCAAAATTCTTCTTTTGGGTCAGGCGTCCACGTCAGCTCCCCTAATCGCGATAGCCCGGCGGCTCCTGAAACGGTCGGAACGATGATCCTATCAATTGTGGGCCCAACCGATTGTATGCGCGCAATTTCTCCGCGTTCACATCGTATAGATCGGTCGCGGCGAGTTGTGGATCGGCATAGGGCTGAATGTTGAACAGGTGGATACTGTCACCGTTCTCCCGTATCTCCGCTGCCTTGTGAAATAGCGCATTCTGAAGGCCATATTCTCGGCCGGCCACGGGCTGTTCCAGACGCTTTACGCCGAAGTAGCGAGTCCTGCTGTCCATCAAGGCGGCCGCGAAATGAAATACCACTGCGTCCATCGCTTCCGTTTCGGTAAGCTGCCGGTCGCTGATGACCAAGGCATACACATTGCCGCCGCTAATGCTTCCACCGCCGAGAGCAACCTGACCGCCTGACCATCTGTATGGATCAGGGCGAGTTTCCAGCCATGCGTCGAATTCCAGGTTTTGCCGAGGTTGTGATCGGCCAGCCACGTCATACGCGCTGTTTTCGCGTTCCACTTCTTTCGCGGCCTTGAACAGGGGAAAGCTGGTCCAGCCCGCCGATTGGGCTGCCGGTGCCAGATTTACCCAGCACTCGACGATGGCTTCCATATTGGCTTGCTTCATGGCAGCTTCCATGTCGCCCAGAGACGTATCGACATGGGCGCGAATGCAGTTTTCGGTGTCCTGCATGACGGAAAGCTGCGCAGTCAGCCGTTCTCTCTGACCGGGTTGCTGAAAGCGCCGACTGCTGATCAGCGGACGGATTCGTACCAAAGGCCGATGCCGCGAACCTTCTTCCAGCGGCCCCAGAGCCGCGTCGATATCGTAAACCGAATACAGCTTGTATGGATTGTCCGATGCCAAGCCTTCGGTGTTTCCGAACATCAGATGATACGCGGCAATGTCATCCAACGCCATGCAGTCCATCACCCAGTTGCGCACTGTTGCGGTTTTGGTGAACCAACGCGGTGCCATGTGATCGGTAATCGTTCCCACCCCGTAGGTTGTGCCCACCGTTACCCATCGTTGCTCGCTGGTCGACGATTCACCGGTCGTCGCCTGTAGGGGCGAAAGAATCACCCAGTTGTAACCCTGTTCGTACGCCTCGCGGGCGGCGGCGAGCGCGAACTCCTTCTCCTTTCTTTCGGAGGATTTTCCAAAAAGACCCTGTAACGCCTTGCCAACCCGGCCCGATACTTGGACGCAAACGCCTGTCTCTCCTGCGCCGACAGGAGAGTCCTGTTGCAGGGTGATATTACCCATCGAACGTTCGACACCATATTGAGACTGGTCTTTCTGTGTCCATTCCTGAGCTGATAGCATGACCGGAGAAACCCCGAAAAGCAGTGCGCCAAACATCTTGTTGGGTATTCTCATGGTTCTGTCCTTCCTAGAGCAGCCAGCGTCGCAAACGCCGGTCGGGCGCCAACCTTTCGACCCCTCGTTTTCATTTCGCACCTCTATCGACCGTAGCGACAGCAACAAGTCGCGGCACCAGACGATGGACATGGTTCAACAGGTTCTTTTCTTCACCCGCTTCAACAAGCAACGAAGCCGAAGCGAATAATTCATCGCGTTCAGCCAACGTGGGAATCTCCCAGCGAAACCAGCAATATTTCTTCCCGGAAGGCTGGCTTCTCTCACCGCCCTCTCGGTCATGGCAGTTCACCACCAGAGCATTGTAGCCCTTTGCAAAATAATGAAACTGCTGGTCCGAGTCTGAACCAAGACTGCCAAGATAAGTGGCAGATTCCAACCTCTGGACCACTTGGCTGACCCGCTTTATACTGAGCGCGGTTCGACCTGCCGCAGGATGATCTTCGAGATCGCGTTCGGCAGGTTCTCTTTCCGCTGAAACCTCTTCTTTTAGTCGCTTATCTTCCAGCACAAGATCGAATAGCTGGACCTTATCGTCTCCAACTCTAGTACCTAATGGCGGGGATAAGCGCACCATGCCCGCATCGGCTCGCTCGGCCTCACTAACCTGGCAGAACTTAAACCGCCTCGAAAAATCCCTAGAACCCTCCGGCGGCACGAAGCTGATGGTTTGTTCCCAGCGAGCACTTTCGAGCGCATTGACTGCTTCCCGCCTTGCATCAAACTCCATTCCCCCAAACCGCAGCTTCAGAACGCCGCCATCGCCGCACAGCTGTTCCAGCTCCGCTTCGCTAATCTTCGCGCGCGTTTCGGCATCGGGTCGCTGCGGATAGCTCCCACTACCCCGCTCGCAAGCCGTCGCGGCGCTCATGAGCGCTAGCAGCGCGGCCACTCGCCAAAGGGCGACCCACGCCTTCATTGCGTTCGCCAAGTTCGTGCGATGACCAATTCGGTATAGCATGATGACGACCGACCCTGACGCTCATGCTGGGGCTTCATTTTAGCGAGAGATTGCCCTGCCGTTTTTCTTGGCATGAGGTCGAAGGGGACCATCCAGCTACCAACCATCGCGAATAATTTCTTCGGTGGTTTTCACAGGGAGCCCATGTGCTCTACGCTCGCGATTGACTAGCGCGGTGAACAAAAGGGCGGTTTGGTCCTCATTTGTGCGGGCTTGCTCGAGTTCCGTGCCGGTCGCGCTATCACGCACCAGCCGCGCGAGCCGGAACCGCGCGTTTCGGTGCGCTTCGCGCGCGTCTAGCATTCCCTGCGTTGGTTCGAACACTGACTCGTTTGCGTCCACCTGGCGTTCGCTCTGACTAACCGAACGTGCGCGTCCGCGATAAATCTCCTCAAGACTCGGAGGGTTGCCTCGAACTCTAGGCGAAAGTGTGCGATACAACTCTTCCGCATTGTGGACGACAGGCCTTCGCCCCTGAGCTTCCTGATTGCGAACCCAGGCCTCAGCTTCTGAACGGTTGAGAAGCGCTACGCTTACCTTGGCGCCGGGCTTGGCCCCGAGAATTTTGTAGTCATAGCCCCGGGATGGTGCACGGTAGCCGGTGACGGGGATCGAACCATCCGATTGCGAAGGTCCATACTCATAACCACCGGGGTCATCAGGAACACGTCCGTTGATTTGTGCGCTGCCGATATCGCGATAATCCAGTACCGCGAAATGGGTTTTCCCTTCTTCAAGCGCCAAGTGAGCGGCTCTTAGAGCAGCCATTTCCTGAATTTCCTCGTCCTCATTCCATCCATTCCCGGTAGACGAAATCTCCCAAATTCCAGGCCGCAGCTCTTTCGATCTCACTCCGCCCGAAAAGGCGGGAAACGACGTCCGAGTGTCGGAATTGTAGCCCGCAGGACCAATCCCAGAGCACCCTGCCATCGGAATTGCAGCAAAAACAGCAAGACAAGCAATGAGAGCTGATGTCTTGAACATAATACTTCTCCTATTGTGGTTGGTTAGCGTTTGGATAACCCTTATCGTGGAATGTATGCGTCGTATTCCGGAGGTATCTGCAGCGGTTTAAACCTTGAGCCGACAACGCCTGGGCCAAGCCGGTTGTACGCCTGCAACTTGTCGGCGCATGCTATCGCGCGTGGATCGCAGGGATTGTCAGCGACAACGCGGTAAGCCCAGACGATGATTACGTTTCGATAATCTTCGAACGCGCGAAAGGCGGCTTTGCTGAACACGTTCGCTTGCTCTCTGTCGCTGACCTTTTCTCTTTTTACAGCGCTACGCCTGCTCATCTGTTCCGTGTAAAATTTGTATTGGCGTCGGAAGGGTTCGGCAGTTTTATCCTGAAAACTCACACCGTTGTACTCGTTGCCAAGCCATTCTGCGCTGCCCAGGAAGACTGCGATCTCCAGCAGTCTTTCCCGCGGCAAAGTGTTGGACGCCACGAGAATCATCGTCCTGGGCTCGCCGTGGGGATTCTTCTCAAACACGGCAAAGACATCGCCCATTCCGGGACCGGCCAAAACGAATTCAGGGCGTTCGACAGCACTGCCCCATCTAGCAGTATCAATCGGAACCATTCCGGAACCCTTACCTGCTCCCGGTTCGATCGCGCTGTCGATCATCAGAAAGCCGCGATCGGCGATGTCGGTCGTGGTGTCTGCGGCAGTCAGCGGAAATCCCTTCCACCCGGACATCACTGCGGCCGCGCGAAACTGTTCCAGGCAAGCGTTTTCCGCCCGTGCTTCTCCAGGACCGACCGGTCTGTAGCGTAAGCTCCTGGGATCGATTGTGCGATGCTGGCTACGACATGCGGCAGCGCCTCGCATCGCCGCCAACTGCATCGTAATACGTTCGCGGTCGCCAGGCCGACGGTAGTGCATACCTGATATTCGCTCCCGAGCGGTCGGCGGAGCGCGATGTCGCGATCCTTCGAGCTCGCGCCCAAGAGCCGCTTCGAGTGAACGCAGATCGACAAGCTGTTCGCCGTCTGCAGGGGTGTAAAGGGGGTGGTCGTTCCACATAATCCGATAGGCATCGAAATCATCGACAGCCATGCAGCCCAGAAAATATCGAGCACGGGAAGACCTGCTCGTACGGGTGACTGGTGCTATGACATCGGTGATCACGGCACCTACAGGGCCGATGCCCAGGCTGGTGCCCACGCTCTCCCACCGTGTTTGCGAACTCTGGTAATTGTCGGTCACGAATTGGAGAGGAGTGAGTACGGCCCAATTGTACCCCTGGCCAATTGCTTCGCGAGCGGCAGCAAGCGCCATGGAGCGGTGCTTCTTCTCATCATCCGTCGCGAACAGACCGCGGAACCGGCTTCGCTTCTGGTAACAGTCGAAGGTTTCGCCCGTGACCCCGGTCGAAAGATCGGCAGTGTAAATCCGTATTCGCGGATCATCTACTTGCCGTTCGAGATTTTGGGCATGTGCCGCAGGAGCGGACAAGAGAATCACCGCTGCAGCGATCAAGTTCAAGGCTTCCATAGTTCGAGCGCTTTCCGGCACACGCTTCCGGCTTCTTCATGCGGGCTGTATTGCTCGATATTCGCGATCTTGTCAGGCGGCGGTGTGCGCATCGGGCCGAGGTGATCGAGCCCGATCGTATCGCCTTTCTTTATTGGGAACTCCCTGTCGCCCAGTGGTGCAATCACTCTGCTGCGCCCCGCGACCACCAAACCATCATTGTCCAACGTGCCCGCAAAGCAGACATAGGGAGCGTCGGTTTCCCATGTGAAAATCTTCCCTGTAACTTCTCGACCCTGGCGGTAGGCCATGACGATTTGCGGCAATCCATCAGCAGAAACCTGTTCGAGATATCCAATGCCTTCGGGCATCTCAGTAAATCGGTTGAGCTTGGAAGTGTTGCTCCAATCCCTGGCGTTCCCGGCCCAGCGGCCGCGCAGCGTTTCCAGCATGGCTGCTAGCTGTTGGGACGAGTGCCTGGAAGATGACAGGTTGAGATTGCGCCAGTACGCCACCCCGGTGCCGTTGCTGCTACCGTTATCGTAAGGGTCGATAACGGGTCTATCCCATACATTTTTGTAGGCCCATTCCTTGGTCCCGACCCCAGGGGAATGGTTGATGGTGAGCGTGATGTGATCGGCGTCCCGAATATCTGCGGGATTGCTGTCCACGCCCGCCGACGCTGCAATGGGAATAATCCCGTATAGCGGGCCGTGCGCATCAAAATACGGCCTGCCATAAACCGGATCGAGTGGCTGCCGCGCTCCGGCATCGCGATGGTAAATCGCCACGTCGGTGATTTGGTTGTCCGGCAGGGCATAGATGCATCCATCCATGTACGCGTCGGGCAGGCGCGGGATGGGGAAATGCGGCCCCACGAAAGTCCCGAACCTAGGGTCAGCACGCCAGCTGCGCGAATAGCTGTGATCGTAGAAAGTGCGATAGGTGACGCAGTGCCCGCTCTCCAACTGCGCGCGCGCTTCGGCGAAGAAGTGATCGAAACCCTGCCTGCCGGGTTCGTAAAGATCGCGCGGATAAGGCGTGAAGTTGATGTCCCCATCATGAAACGAGATCGTAATCGGCTTTCCATCAGGCAAGCGGACGAGCCATCCGTAGTGCCCGTCCGACAAGGAGTCATAGACGAGGAAATGCGACGCGGTCTGCGGCATGTCCGTAAGACCCATGTCGCCGACCGTGATGGGTTTCGGATCCTGTCCTTTCTGCGCGAACAAGAACACCACCGTTTTTCTGTCTTGGGAACCGGCCAAAGGTGCATTGTCCATAAGTAGCAAGGCACTCTGGCCGTTCTTGCTGATCCGGACATCTCGGTACCAGCCCGGAACGGACCACTCGGAATTGAACCCGCTGCCGGCTCGTGCAATCGTGGTGACGTTCCGTCCGACGTCGGAGCGCACGAGGTAGCCGGCGTCGAACTCCGTCTTGTGCTGTACATCTTCGTATGTTCTGGGCGCGGGCAGCGGCTCATCCGCCCGCAGAGCGGTCGGCGCGCCTGCGATGGCGAGAGTGGATGCGAAAACTGCGATGAAGCCGCGCCTCATCTGTCGCGTCTCGATCATCATACAGCCAAATTCCTCCAGAAATTTCACCCTGAACCCATGCCTAAACCTCTCGAATTGACAGTAAATCAGCAATCTTGCAGGAAGGTCTGCAGATTCGGGGAGGCCGCAAATGCGCTGGAACTGGGACGACGTTCGGCATTTTGTCGCGGTTGCGCGCGCAGGGAGTACATCCGGCGGAGCGAGGCTGCTTGGCCTGAACCAGACGACCGTTGCGCGCCGCATCGCGTGTTTCGAGCGCGATATCGGACGTACTCTCTTCGAACGGCACGCCGCCGGATACAGGCTGACGGCCGACGGTCGCGATCTGCTCAAACCAGCTGAGGCAATGGAAGGTGCCGCCACCCAGCTCGAAGCGGTTTTTCCTGACACCGATGGGCGCGATAAGCTCACAATCCGCATGTCGACGAACGATCTGCTAGCGCACCATATCGCGTACCCGAGCATCGCCAGCTTCGCGGCAGTACGGCCCGACGTCCGAGTGCTGCTCGAGATTGAACCGCAGTCGATCGATCTCATTGAACGTCAAATCGACATCGCGCTTCGTGCCGATCAGGGGATTGAAGTCGCCGATCTGCAGACGCGCCGGGTGATGACCAACGGTTGGTCGGTCTATTGCAGCGCGCACTACGCGCAATCGCATTCGGCACCGTCGAATATGGTCGAAGCGCTCGACCACAAGGTCGCCAGTCTGGCGGGAAAAAGCGCCGAATTGATCCAGGCCTTGCGACCTGACGTGATGCTCGCTTTCACCACCGACGCGATGCTGGAACTCGCCGACGTTATCGCGAACGGTGATTATGTCGGTGCAATGCCGCGAATGGCGGCGATCGGGCGAGACGATCTGCACCATTGCTTCGCCCTCGATGTTCAAACCGAAATCTGGATCGTTTGGCAGCGCCAGGGCGATGAGGCCAAAGCAGTGCGTCAGTTCCTCAGTCATCTGAATCTGCAATGCCAGCTGTGGGCGACCCAACATGGCGATTCCGAAGGAATTGCCTGATCGCGTCTGCAGATATGCAGAACGCTCGGCGCAATTGCGGAATTACATAAGAGAAATGGCTGACCTAGGGTAATCCTTGGGGAACGAGAGCTAAAACAGGTCAGCTCAGAATCTGGAAATGACGATGTTCGAAGAATATCTGGCAATTTCACTGATTATTGCCGGTCTAATGACCGTGTCCGCTCCAGCGAATGCGCAATCCGCAGACTTAGAATTATCACTCGATGACGAACGGTGCCAGCCGATCATTACGGCACGCAAAACGGAACGCGCGCGGGCAAGGAATGATACGCGGACTGGAGCAGCCGCGAATGGGGCGGGAGTACCCGACAATTTCGGAGAACGGTTGGGAAATATCATCGACCCAGCCTTTGCCCAGCTCGGCCGCACCGAAGCGACCGGGTTTATTTACGACATTGAACAGATGAATGACAGCGCAGGCGATTTGCAGGCCTGTATTGCCTCAATATACGCAGGCAGTACGGATCAAGACAGGTCAATGCAGTCACTTTCGCGTCTTCAGCTTCTGATCCAGGACAAGGACGACTTGCGATTCAGGCTGACTGGCCTGGCGCAAGCGATCAGATCAATCTGGCCGGATTTAGTGCTCAAGACGACCCTGTCATACAAACTCGATTCGGACATCTCCGATTCCGAAAGCTATTGTTTCGACCGTGTAATAAAGAACGACATTGCCAGCATGAACGGGGCTCTGCCGGATGGGTGGCGCTTCTGCCGCCTCATCGTGCCTGTAACCATTTCCTACGATAGCGACACAGCATGGGTGTACACACATCGAAACGTCTTCGTTGCCGGACCGAAAAACGACGGGCGACCACAACTCACGCTGACATATCTGATCGAAGCAGAGGGCGATCCCACCAAGCTCGCCGCCGTCGCGCCTTTGCTGGACAGCTACGCGGCTGTGGTGAGGGAGCATGTAGCAATCGGTGCGGTGCCGACGTTGACCGGATTAGATTGAATTGACTGTCATCAAAGTCCCGTATGACGATCGAATCTCGTCAGGCTCAAGCGAGCAAGGCGGAATAACAATTGCCGATGCTTCGCGGTTCTAGCTGCTGCGTATCAAGCCACGCCCTGTATTCTTGGTTTCTCACCTGCGATGCTCCAGTATGTTTTGAAGCCTACCACCCAATGTGATCGCGACAAATTCGGGCGCAGGTCAACCTCCAGATTGCCTTTTAGGGAGTTTGGCAAATAGGAATTCCAACTTATAGGGATGGTCTTGGTTGGCGAGCGGGGAAGGGTTCGCGGCGCTAGCTATCGCCAATCACGATCCCACAGGCCAATATTATAGCGCACAAATTCCGGGGATATGAACAGGGGTAGAGTAAAAAGAAACCTCCAATGTTGTCATTCAATTTCAATGAATTAGTCTTATAGATCGAATCCCACCCTCGTGGCCGTCATGGACGCGCTCGAGTTCCGCCTGACCGGGCTGGGGCCGGGGGCGAATTTAGCGGAGCAGCTTCGCAACAGGCGGTACAAACGCTGTTGGCCGGTCACGAAGACTGCAACCCGGACGAACCCGTCCCCTACCACGATCCATAATCTCGAGAAGGACGGGGGCTCGGTCGCCAGTCTGACGCGCTTGCTTAGAAAGCTGGCACCGACTGCACGGCGCCGCGCGCCGGAACGCGCCTATTGGGGGGAGGGCGACAAGAAGGACCGCGACAGCAGGTTCACGCCGCCGGAATTCCTTGCGGCACTTCACGACGCCTTCGGCGATATCGACCTTGACCCATGCGGCCACGCGCTCAGCCCGGTCATGCTTCAATCGCGATAAGTGCCGGATTTATGCTCGCCATACCGGGAGCAGCCCAGGAAAAAGCAGTCACAAAGCGCACAGAGCAAGTTCCCGACAATCCTTATCTGGCGGATTCGAGCTGGCCGCTATTTCATCGTAATGGCTATGCTCAGGCTTCAGGCTCGCTCCCCTCGATCAGACTCGGCGCTCGCGCAGAATTCCAGCGGTTCGACAACCCCGAAGATGGAACCGCGCCCTGGACCGTGGTGATGGAGCCATACGCCGATGGCCGCCAGGCCGTTATCAGCAACACGCAAAAGGGAGTCATCAAATGGCTGATTGACGGTCAGGACATGGCGCAGGTGAGCTATCTCGACGTGCCTCGCGGGCGTTGGGACTTCGACTGGAATGTTGCTGCGCTCAGCAATGGCGAGATTGCCGTGACGAGTATCAAAGACAACCGCATTTATTGCCTGCGCGATCAGGCAAAGGAGTGCGCTGAGTGTCCGCTGGTCATCAGCCGGACAATCGATGTCCCCAAAGCTGTCGGCGATCTCACGATCCATTTCACGGTCAGCTATTCAGGACACATCCTCATCCTGATGGAGGATAACAAACTGGCCGCAATCTCGCTCGAGACGGGCGAGGTCGATGCGGTGCATTCGCTGGGTGATGGCGAACGTGGATATAGCTACCATAACGCCTTTGCTACCGATGAAACCGGGCGGATTTTCATCTCTACGCAGAGCGCCGTCACAGCGATCGACTGGGATGGCCGTCGATTTCGCAATGCGTGGGTAGCCGAGTACGACTTTCGCGGACCTGGCTGCACGCCGCCGCGCCGCGCATCGCGCCTGCGCGAGCGTATCCGCACGATCCGCGGAATGCGCTGTACCGGCACCGGCACGACGCCGACGCTCATGGGTACGACCAAGGCTGGGTTGGTGGTGATGACCGACGGCCATGCCCCGCGCAACAATCTGGTGGCATTCTGGCGTGACGAGATACCTGACGATTGGCAGGGCTTGCGTGGGCAGGACCGACGTCTCGCGGGGCGCATCGCATTGCCGCTTTCTACACCCGAGGGCGAAGGTCACACGGCTGAGAACTCTCCTGCGGTGCTCGGCAGTTCTGTTTTCATCGCGCAATGGGCAGGCTTCAACCCGGACTGCACGCCGCCGAAGGGTGTTCAGCGCGTCGATTGGGATGAATCTGCGCGGCGTTTCCAATTGGTCTGGTCGAACCCGGACGTTCATTTCAACGGCATACCCACCGCCTCTTCGACCACAGGTTTGATCTACGGCACCGGGCGGGCCGAGGGCTGCGATCATGCGTATCGCGGACTCGATATCGATACCGGTGAAATCGCCTTCGACTTGAAGCTCGGGCCTGACGATCAGTTCACGGACCAGGGAAATCAGCAGACGATCGCGGACGATGGCTCAATCATCGTCGGTGTGCGCAAAGGCACGCTCAGAATCTTCAGTCTTGAGGAGGCAGGATGATGAGGCCGCCGCATGTCGTCGTTGCAGTGTTGGCGAGCGCGCTCATGCTATCGGGTTGTGGAGGAGAAGAAGCTGCGCCTCCGCCCGCGTCGACACGCGCTCCCACTCCGACTCCCACCGCTTCGCCTCCGCCGGCTGCGGATTTTTCGGCAGCGCCGCGCAATCCCTTTCTCGCAGGGTCGAGTTGGCCGATTTTCCATGCCAACAGCTACACAACCGCATCGGCGGGTATCGGTCCGGGACCGGTACGCGAGGCGCAGATCATTGGATCACTCACCAGTTTACTGGCGCCGGTTTACGTCTCACCCTGGACCGTGATGGGGCCGAGGTACGGGGAGAGCCGAGAGGTCGTGCGACCCTCTCCCGATCTCCTCTATTCTCTTTGCGCCTACGACGTCTCCGACAGCGACATCCTAGTGAAGGTAGGAAGCGCGCCGGGGTATTGGTCCATCTCGTTCTATCATGAGGCCACCAACAATTTCGATGTAAGGAGATACGGAGGTGGAAGCGAAGCTTTGCGAATCTTCACGATTTCCAAAGGCCCGATGGCGCGGCAGGTCGTCCGCTCGCCTTCCGACCGCGGACTTGCGCTCATTCGCCGACGAGTTGGCAACCAAGAAGAACTCGATGCGGCGATCGATGCACAACACGAAGACGATTGCGGCCCGCTCCCAAGTCGTGCCCATGCACTTGGCAGTTCTACCCAACGGCCACTTCCGTAATAGCCTATGTGATCCAGTTTGCTGCCGTCGCGAGACGTCGCCAACCGCAGCAATAGCGATTTCATGGTCTTAGTACGGTCACCCCTTGTTTCTACTGGGGACCTGCGGTTCCAACCCGAACGCTAAGATAGGAACATTATAAAACGGCCCAGTTCAAGTCGCGAGTCAGTGGCCGAAACTGGAGCGCTTTGCGGTCATGCATGAAGAAGGCTTGGACTTTCATTTGGTCTCAAAGCTGGATGAGCAGGGCGCACAAATTCTTCCGTCAGGAACTGCGCTCGTGATCGAGACACATTGGCTAGGTGGTCGACGCCATTGGGGGCGTTGGGAGATTTCTGACATAGCTGTCGTGATTGCCGTACGGGTTCATGGCGGATTGATTGCGCGTAAAGTGGCATTGCTCCAGACTAAGCGACTATACTCGAAAGAAATACCAGTCGAGAGCACTGATCGGAGCGATTATCAGATTGGCATCGGTCGTTTAGTAGATCGCACTGACAAGATCATGCCGCTATTCAAACAGCGAAAGTTCACGTTCACTGAAAAATGCGTTTACGGCGCAATGTCGTCGGGAAGCGAGCAGGTACAGCGCATTGACGACTACGTCGATCAGCGGGGCATTCCGGTCTACTACGCGCTCTACAACCCATCCTGCGTGCCCAGCTCTGGTCTGCATCCCGCATTTGGCGGTATCACATCACTGGAGGACAACGAAGTACGTTGCCGCGTGCTGAAGAGGGAGGAGGTCAACGATATCCTGAATGAACTTCCGGTCGGGACCACCCCCTCATTCGGCGATATGCAAAACCCGGATCGAAGAACGTCCTTTGATCCGCACGCGGTCCACGGCTGGCGGCTTGAAACCTTCATTGCGGACGAGGTGATGCGGTGTCGGGAGGGCCGGTTGTTCGAGGATACACAGGACGAAACGCTAGCAAGTCTGCTTTATCATCGAACTGCGCCTATCGCTGCGGCGATTGTGATGACGGTCGACCTGCCAGAGGGCGAATTAGTCTATGATTCCGGAGAGTCGTAATAGCGGTAAGTGACTCGTAGGTGCGCCGGTTCTGGAGCGCTTTGCAGCCAGGCAGAAACTGGGCCGTAAGCTGAACGACGGCTTTTGGCTGAGTGCGTCGCGAATCAGCCTCCGCCAAGCTCAGGTTCCCTAAAAAATGTTGGCAAGCTTGAGTGCGTTTTCGAATATCGGCGCATGCAAAGGCTGAGATTCTCGCGTAAACCAGCAGACGTGAGCAGACGCGCCAATCGATCTTGCCACACCACATTGTCTGATGGCAGATATCGGATACACGCCACGCGCGCACCTACGACGCAATTCGTTTGCAAAAAGATACTATGCATGCCCACGATCTTAGACACCTGAACGATTCCGAACCAAACGTGCGGGGACGTACCGGGGCTTTCCGGTCGACAAAGACTTGATGTCTCGTATTCAAACGACGAGGCTTCGAGCGGCTCAGGCGGTTCCTAAGAATTGCCCGCATGCGAAAGCGCTGCTTACATGCGGAGAAAGCCGAGCAGTTTCTCGGCGGACCTTTCATCTCGTAATGGGCGCAACTTCGATACGATCGAGTTGCCAGCCGCCATATGCCGAGCCTCTCTGGGGCACACCCATTATCCGGATCGAGGAAGTGTCGCGTCCGACATAATGGATGAAATTTAGCGTTTCTGCCTGTGCAAGGGTCTTCTCGATCTTCTGCCTACTGTTATTTGCAACGTGAGATATCTCAACGACCGAAGAGACACCGAACCGCGCACGCATAGTCAAGCTAACTAATAGGTAAGTGTTCGTTAGATTGGCAGCGGGCGTCATTGATATTTCCACACTGCCATCCGGATCGATTTCAAATTTGCCGTTTGAGCCCTCTCTTGGTGAATAATAATAGACGTTCCTGGCGCTTAATTCGATCTTGCCCGGTATTGCAAACTCTCCATGCGGCGGACGCAGAGCAAGTGCTTCGGAAAACCCGATGCTGTCAGGATCGACGTTGAGCGAATTTGCGACGAAGTCCTTCTTGGATTGAACCGTCCGCAAGATCCCATCCCTTGGAATGGTAGGCTTGATCGGTGCAATCTTGGCCCGGATGTTTGGAGAGGTTTGCAGAATTTGGCCTTGAGGCTGAGTAGATTGCGCATGCCCGGATGCGGATGCTGCGAGCGCCAAAATCGACATCGCCATGATGGAACTACGCATAAATTCATCTCCTGTTCGACAAGGATCAAAGGATGCAGAAGCCGACATCCCGCGTCATACGCCAAATGGAGTATGACAGGGTACTTCGCCCGTGAGAGATGCATTCGATACCGGTGAACAGACCGGGCTTTTTCGAAGAGGGTGCACAAATGAAACGATCGTCTGCGACTGCATGGTTGGCGCTGGGCGGGGCCATGATGGCTAGCCTGGCGTCGACGCCCGCATCGGCCCGGGACTATTACATGATGATATGTCGCACCGGTGGTGAAATGTCCGGAGCTATTCCCGCCAGCGGCGTCGCGGGTGTGCCGTCGGATCAGACCGTCATCAGCATAAGTTTTCGGAAAGCGTCAGCGGCTTACTCTGCTTCTGCGGACACGATCAAGCCGGGTGAATGCGCTTGGACGGACCGGGCGGTCAATGCCTCGGAACCAGACAATATACGGTTCTCGCTGAATACCCGCTTGCGCGTGACGTTCCGTAATACAGATCGCGAAGCACTTGTTTTCGACAGCGTCGGGACGGAAGGTGGCACTCAAGTCAACACCATCATGGAGACATTGATGGAGGGTGATTATTTCTGGTTTGAGGCGACCAACGCCAATGCCAGCCGCTACAACTATTTCAACGCGCACAATTTCAGCGCGGGCCGACCTGCAACTGGCAGCGTGCGGGTCAGGTAAGGAGAGGAAAATGAGAAAATCGACCTTGGCCATTATTGCCTGTGCTCTTGTTTGCGCAAGCGCTTCGGCGCAAAACTCCCCGAACCAGCAAGATCAGCAAACTCAGGACCCCCAAGATCCGAATTCTCAGGATCAAAACCCCGGTCAAAATCCGCAGGGCGAACAGTCGACGACACAGCCATCAACGCAGCCACAGACTCGCCCTGCGCCAATCCGGGCCGGCACAGTTGCACCAATGCGTCCAACGAAAATAGCGCCGGTTAAGCCGGCAACGAGTGTTCCGATACGTCCCTCGATAGGACGCGGTGTTGCCTCGGTCACTACCACTCGCCGTAATATTGATGTGCCTTTTTTACCTCACCAGAACACCCGGTCCTTCTATGACGGGGAGGGAAATCCCGATGCAGATGGCGACGGGCGTTACGCGTCTCAGTATCGCGGGCCATATTTTAACGGGAGACGCATTGTAGGCGACGACTGCGATGACGGGAACCCTAACCGCTTTATCGGTAATACCGAAATCCCCGACTTTGACGGCAACGACGAAGATTGCGATCCCAACACCATCGGCGATTTGGACCGGGACGGTGACGGATACATTGATTATCGCGTTTGGAACGCAGATTTTCTCTACGTTGGTCCTGAAAAAAGAGGTGTGTATGGTGATGATTGCGATGATACGAACCGCGCCGTAAATCCCGGGATTCCCGAAATCCCTTACAATGGCCTCGACGATAATTGCGATGGCGATGTTGACTTTGACGATAGCTGGCCAACGCGACCTCCCGAGAGATAACGCGACCGGGCGAACTGACGTCAATGCCTAAGTGGACATATCTGCTAAGGCTTTCACAATACGGCGCGAGTGGTTGCAATATAAAAGCTCTCCGCAATTCGCGAAAGACGTCACGTTGATGCCTGCGTGATTTGCGGCAATCGCGCGCACTTCAGCAATGCGGTTTACCGGGTCATCTTCGCCGTGCAGCAAATGAATTGGCACTGGGCAAGCCATCAGATCTTTACTCCAGTCGGAGGCCATCATCCGCAAATCGCCCGCCACGGCGCGGTGTTGATGGGTAATCATGAATTTGCCAGCCAAGGCCACCAACTTGGCGCATTCCGGATTGCGCAATGCTTCTCGGTCCGGCGCGCAGTCGCTATACATGTGTTCTTCAAGGAACGCGGTACTATTGGAAACGGCCATCCGATAGCAAAAACGCCCGACCATATCGGCCATAAGTTGGGAATTGCGCGCCAGGCGAAAGGCAATTTTTCGGGCTGGCGGGAAAGCCTTAAAATTTTCCGATTTTCGATAGGGCAAGTAGGCAGCTGCCCCGACTATGGAAGATATTTTCGCGGTCGGGTCCAGGGCCGCGCGAATGAGCGGAGGAAAACCGGCGCTATGCCCTATAGTTGGCCAGCTTTCGATTTTCAGGTGCTTGGCAAGCGCGATAATAGCATTCGCGGCATGCTGGATTGGTGTATCTCGCGCGGTCGCATCGCTGCTTCCAAATGAGGGGCGGCTGACCACGTACAGTTTAATGCCCTGACGTTGCAGTTCCTGCACGCCGTCGCTCATCAGGAGGTATCCGGTCGCCATTCCATGCACGAGCAGCGCCGGACGTCCCTCGTGGTCTCCCATCCAAGAGTATGCAATCCTTTGGCCATTTGCGTTATGGAATATCTCTTCATTTCCGAGAGGATCAATCCAGTCAGTTCCACCACCTTCTGAAGCGCTCGAACGCGTGCAAAGCAGCGCGATCATCCGTATCAGGTCGACCTGAGTGGCTGTTTCGGTTTTCGAAAAAATCGTGCGTAGCTGTGTACGAACAGTATGAACTGAAGTGCCGCGGGCCTGCGCGATCTGCGACGTGTCGCGTGTATCCAGAAGCAAGTGGCAGATTTCCAGCTCAGCGTCGGTAAGCTCGAAACTTCTCATAAGCGTTGAAGCGACTTGCTCGTTCCAATTGAGGTCGAGCGCGCGAATGGCAATCAGACCGGAGCCATTGCTCGGGGAATTGATAACGTAACATTCTGCGAGGCGTGAAGTATCACCGTTATCCGATACCCTTAAAATGGCGTGGCGATGATTTCCGCGCTGCTCCGTACTGCGCCGCACTGAATCAAAGCTTACCTTGGAATGCCTATCTATCCAGTCAGTTTCGGGGATCTCGCCGATTACCATATTCCATAAATCGCACGCAGTATTGTTCGCTGTTAATACAGTTCCGTCACGTGCCAAGACAGCAGCTGGCCCAGTTGTACCGGAGATGGCGCGATCGACCTGATCGTTATGAGTTGGCTCGACTTGATCGAATAATTTTGTCACCGCTTTGAGATGACGTACGATTAGCGGATGATCGAGCAGAGCGATTTGGCGATCATCGACCAGATCAATGCGGTCGATCCAGCTCGTCATCACGTCGTTAAAAGCCGAAGCATCCGCCACCAAGCGGTAACTTGCCTCGATTATATCAAGATCGGAAAGTGAGACGTCCTCTTTCGCAGCCATACTGATTCCGCACCCCGTGACACATGAGATTCTTTATATAGAAAACAATCGTATACTCCATGTTGCGTATGACAAGATAAATCAAAACACGCACGTACCCTACATCCTAAGTCAAAACGGAATGGTTTGATCCAGATGCGTACTTTGCGCTTTTACGATCATAGGGAGAATGAACATGCGTAAACTGCTATTAGCCACAGCTGCTGTACTGGCAATTTCCACGCTAGCGGCAACTCCGTCCGCGGCGCAGGATGAGCGTGATTTGTCTGGCGATCGGGTTTTTTGCGACATCGTTGAAACAGCTGGGAATAACCCAGCAATGAATGCTCGAATACTGGCTGACGTCAACCGCGACTATGCAGGTCGCACCGAACGCATCAGTCGCCGCAAGAGCTTTGTCCTTGAGCGTGCAACTGAAATTACCTTTTCAGGATGCACGATGCGGATGCGGTTTGATGCAAAAATGAAGCGTAGAATACGTCGCGATGCCGTCGGGACCGTCGATGTCGTGGCCACCATGAAGAATTTCCGGTTTGGTTCTGCATCTAACCCTGGGCGCGCCTGCGTAAAAGATGCCGAAATCGACGACGTATCGCTAAGCAATACATTGCGAGTTGGGAGGTTCTTCTACAGAAAAGTAGGCAATTGGTTCATGGAGAAGCCGACCTGCTTCGACCTGCGCCGAGCCTGAACTCTGCCAAAGTATCTGGCTGCCGCCCACCGGGGAAGAGTGGCTGCGACCCCATTATCTTGGAGGGCCTGATGAAATCCAGTATCCTACTTTTTATGATCCTTTTTGCCTCAGCATGCGGCAACGGTCAGTCAAACGAGTCGCAAACTTTTGCTGTCGAAGATACCTCGGCTAGCAGCACCGATGCGTCCGGCACATCGGCAAACGGGGTCGGGCAAAGTTCAAGCCCCGCGAAGAGCGGATCAGAGACGGTCCGCCTGCCGTACGACATCGCACATTATCCAGGCGCCGAGTATCTGGGTTCTTCAATGGATATTACGTCGCAGGGCGGCAGAGATCCGAAAATCTATCAATACGATACTATGAACGAACCCGTAGAGGTTCTTGAGTTTTACAAGGGTGAAGCTGAAAAAGCCGGATTTGTCGTAAACAGAGAGAGCTCGGAGCCAGCCTTTCGTGAAATTGTCTTGAAATCAGCTCGTCCGGGCGGAGGGCAGATGAATGTCAATACTATCGGTGACAGGGGTGGTAAGCTTTTGATCAACCTGCACATCAGCGAGGATAATTAGTGGTTCGGACAAAACATCGGCTCGGCCAATAGTCCAATGATTTAGGTTAGTCAGGCTAGCTCAATATCATACTCGTGACGCAGGCCGAGCTGACGGGGCGCGACACTGCGCCATTTCGGTATCGCATTTGGCGTCCGCTTCGAGGCATTCGCAGTATAGCCGCCAAGGGCCGATTTTGGGGCGTTTTGCAGACCGGCGGGAATTAGGCCGTTAGCTGCCATTCCGGTTTGCGGGTTCTGCGACACCATTTCTGCCTGTCCGTTAACAGCCCAAGAACAAGTCGTTTAAGCTAAAAAGGATATACCCAAAAATAACTACAAATTCTATGATGATATGACGAAAATGAACTTTCTACTAATGTTCGACACCGAGCCTAGAAAAAACATTGTTACAATTTAATCTTGCAATGCGCGCTGTCTGTTAAATTGCTATCTTGCGAGCAGTAGAAGATATAATTACCCGCCTCCAAAATCCATCTTTGCGATAATTCTCCGAAATACCGCAAATCATCGATCAATACACTTGCCGAGATTGCTTGGTTCTCGAATGGGCCAATTGTGACTTTCGTAAACGCTACGAGCTGGCAGTCTGCGCGCTCAGCCTCATCGGAGGGGCAGCGTGCGTAGAATTGCACGACCGCGTCACAAGCTACGTTGCTTTCGTTGGAAATTGTGGCGGTCAAATTGACTGTGTTATTGATGCGCTGCGCAGTGCAGGTTTGGACACGTATCTCGGCATAGGAAAGACCGTGACCGAAGGGGTATCGTGGTTCATTTCCATCGCGCGCAAGCTTCGTGTAGCCGTGCCACAAGTCGTAGGTAACCTCGGTCGCTGTGCGATCGAACCACGGGTAATGCGACACTTCGCGCGCTACAGTAAATGGCAATCTGCCTGACGGATTGGCTTCGCCGAACAGCAGCCGGGCCAGCGCCGTTCCACCTTCCATTCCGGCGTAAAACGTCTGCATGATCGCATCAGCTTCCTCATGCCAATCCTCGACCATAACTGCGGAGCCGGCCACAAGAACGACCGCCACCGGCTTGCCGGACTGAGTTGCCGCGCGGATGAGCGCGATCTGCTCGACGGGCAGGCCAAGCGAAGCCCGGTCGCCCCCACGCGCAGGCTTGCCGTCCTTTGGCCGTTCGGGGAGCATGTCGCGCACATTGTCGGGCAAACCGACCAAGCCAAGGTCGCCGGGTATATATTCGCCCTCGTCGTCGGCAGTGTAGCCGACGATGACAACCACCGCATCGGCTTGCGCGGCAACACGTGAAGCTTCCTCGAGGTCGGTTTCGTCCGCCGTTAAAATGCGCTTTTGTCCAAGATAATCGCCAAGACCGGCAATCGGGGTCACGATGTAGGGCGCGCGGACCTTGCTGGAGCCGTTGTCGCCGGTGTTCTCCAACGCGGCCAACCTGCCGAGCACGGCCAGTTTGTGGACTTTTGAATGGTCGAGAGGTAAAATACCGTCGTTCTTCAACAGGACTGCGGTCTTCTCCGCTGCTTCCCGGGCCAATAGACGGTGACGTTCGCTCGCCACCAGCGTCTCAGGGTATTCGGGCAGCGGGTCTGGTGCACAGGAGATGCGATAGAGAACCGAAAGGATCCTGCGGCACGCTTTGTCGATTACGCTAGCCGCGATAGTCCCTTTTTCGACAGCTTTCTGCAACCGTTTGCCGAAGACGACTGGTTCCGGGTTCTCGACATCAAGTCCTGCCGTAGCGCCATAAGGCTGATATACGCCGAGCAGCCAGTCGGAATGAACAAACCCTGCAAAGCCCCATTCATCGCGCAAAATCGTTGTAAGAAGGTCAGCGTTTTGCCCGCAATATTCGCCATTCATCTTGTTATATGCGCTCATGACGGTAGCACACCCAGCGTCGATCACTGTTTTGAAATGCGGTAGATAGACTTCGCGCAGGGCGCGCTCGTCGATCGTGACGTTGACGGCGAACCGCGTATTCTCGATCGAGTTCAGGGCGAAATGTTTGACGGTCGCGGCGACGTTGTGTGTCTGAATTCCGGAGCACAGCGCGCTTCCCATTGCACCCAAATGCATGGAATCTTCGCCATAAGTCTCTTGTGCGCGTCCCCAGGCGGGGTGGCGCAGCAAATTGACGCAGACTGCTCCCGACAGGTTGCACCCCTGGGCACGGATTTCGATGCCCATTGCCTCCCCGATCCTGCGTTCGAGGTCGACATCGAAACTAGCGCCGCGCGCCATGGTGCAGGGAAAGGCGGTGGACTGGCCCCGCGCGACTCCTCGCGGTCCGTCGGTAAACCACCAAGCTGGAACGCCCAACCGTTCGATCCCGCCACCTGCACGGTAGGGGCGCGCGCCCCAAACACCCTGGTCGTCCCTAATCGCTTGTAAGAAGCCGTGTCCGGACATCATTCCGATCTTCTCTTCCAGCGTCGCTTCCAAAAGCACAGCATCGATAATTTCAGCCTGTCGGCTGGCTGTCATACCTTTGACTGGGCTGTAGTCAGTCATCGAATTGTTTCCTTATTCTGCGCCTGCTGGTCGGCGTCGGAACCGCTACGGCTGGTGAAGTTGAGTATCATGTCCTTCAGAAGCGCGGCAGCGGCCTCGTGGCCGTCGCTGCCAAATTCGATATGATCGATGGCGAGCCCGCGTAGGGCGGCGACAAATAGCCGTCGGAACGCCACCAGCCGATCCTGTGGCCAACCAAGATCGCGGGCGTATTGCGACCACCATATGTCTATCGCATGTTCGCCCGCCGATAAATGCGGCAGGACGGCTTCTGCCAATGCTTCGTCCTGCCGTGTCGCGATCAGCAATTCGCATGCGACGATATGGTGATCGCCAAGATGCTGATCGAGGCCTAGATCGACCAAAGCTGCAATTCGCGCTTCGATACCCTCCGCCTCTAACAGTCTTTTTAAGGAACGATCCGAGATTGTTTGCGGCAAGGCTTCGGCGACGGCACCCATCAGGTCGTTCCGGTCCTTGTAGTGGTAATGGAGTGGCCCGCGAGAAACACCGGCCTCCTTGGCAATCAAATTCAACGATGTCGCTGCGTAGCCATAGCGGGCGATGCACGACGTGGTCGTTGCGATCAGCAGCGCTTGGGTGCGCCTGGATCGTTCCGCCTTCGTGATACTGTCCAGGGGTGGACCGCGATCTTCGTTGATATGCACTTTATTCTTGCGTGGCATAATGGCCGCTCGTCTCCGGTTCCCAAAGGTCTGTGTCGAACGGGTCTAGTCTATAATCCCGCTCGCAGGAACTTTGGACGGGTACCTGGCACCGATTGGAGACGGATTGGTCAACTGAGTGCATGACATCGATCACATGCGCAGCGGTGTCCGGGTCCGCCGCAGGTGCATCGCAGCGCCGCCAGGCAGCCACTGCCTCGACCACGCCGACTGCCCACATCCGGTCGTTCCATAAGGGGTCCGCCGGCTGCTCCTGCCACGAGCCGATGACAGTGGATACAGCCCAAGGCGCCGTGAAATCGTTCGGCTGGCCCATTGCGACGGAACCCTTAGAGCCATAAATCTCGAGACCCGGCGCTCGGCTGCCGAACCCGTCGAAGCTGCAGGTCAGGTGCCCGGTCACCCCACTGGCGAACTGCAAATTGATACTGACGTGCGTGTCAACCTCGACGGGCACAGCAGTTCCGGCGGAGGGACCTTTCATTACCGCGCGTTCGCTGCGGTTCCGACTGGCGAAAGCGTGAACCGCTCCGATCGGACCGAGCAGATGAACGAGGACCGTGAGGTGGTATACCCCCATATCAAACAGCGGGCCTCCACCTTGCGCGAAAAGATGATCCGGGTCGTGATGCCACAGGTCCGGACCGGGATAGATCATGGTGCCAGCAGCCCCAACAACATCGCCCAGCGTTTCGTTTCGTATCAGTTCTCGAAGGGCCCTGACGCTCGGTCCGAGATGCGTAGCGGGCGCGGTCGCAAGCATCAGCGAGCGGTCCCGCGCCATCGCAATCAGTTCATCGCATTCTTTCTGCGACGAAGCGAAAGGCTTTTCGCAATAGACGTGCTTGCTTGCACAAAGTGCTGCGCGGATTGCTTGGGCGTGATGTTGCGGCGGAGTGAGGATGAGGATCAGGTCAATCCTCGGGTCGGCAAATAGCTGTTCTGGACTGACTGGAGCCAAGCCGAAGCGGGTAGCCATGGTCTCTATCTTCTCACGCCTCCGCGACGCGATCGAAATTAACCGGAGGTTCCGGGCGTGTCGCAAACTTTCTATATACCGTGGAGCGATATCACCGGCACCCAGTATACCGACGCTCCATACGCCAGATGCTGCCAGGTGAGACGTTGGTACGCCCGACCCGTTCATTCTATCACGGCTGCGAGCGTCATCGCCTTGAACACCGCCAGCGTATCGGTATCGGGAGCGTCCGCAGCCTTTTCACGTTGGGTCAGGATTACTGCCGCAAGCTCGTATCGCGGACTGATGAAAAACTGCGTATCATAATACCCGCCCCATCCGTAATCGCCCTGCGCCGCCAACGCGCCTGATCGACCCGGGTCTAGGGTGACCGCAACGCCAAGACCAAGACCGATCCCTCCAAGCGGCGTTCCCGCGACCTTTTTTCGCAAGGTTGGGGGCATATGATCGGCAGTCATCAACGCGATGCTGGCCGGTGACAGGATCTGCGTACCTTCGCAGGAGCCACCACGCTCCAACATGGTGGCAAAGCGCAGATAGTCCTCTGCTGTCGATATCAGACCTGCACCGCCGGACGGCCAGGTTCCAGCGTCCAGCGGATCACCAAACACCGTGCCCGGCGCAGGTTCTAACGTGGCATCGCCACGGGTTTCGTAAACGGTAGCAAGTCTGCCAACATCAACCAGAGCAACTGTGAAGCCGGTGTCCTTCATACCCAGCGGTAAAAAGATTTCCTGCTCCAGAAAATCCTCGAAAGGCTGGCCGGACACTTTCTGTACCACAAGACCAGCAACATCCAGGCCGTAGCTGTATAGGAAGCTTTCACGAGGCTGAAAGAACAGGTCTTGCTGTGCAATCAAAGCAACTGCTTCTTCGAGAGAGCGCGCCTTTTCATAAGGCGCCGCTGAAACGTAAGCTTGGCCCAGCTCGCTTTGT
>CAWFGF010000001.1:0-1579845 GCA_963815345.1 uncultured Alphaproteobacteria bacterium | reverse complement strand
GGTGATCAGCGCTTTGTGGCTTGCCGGGTTCATTCTTGCGCCGCTCTTCGCGCTTTTCTGGTGGGTTGCCGAACGCTTCGGCGAGAAGTCCAAACAGAAGAAGCATGTGCGCGGGGCGGAGCTTGCTACCTTGCGTGAACTTGACCGGGAGATCGCCGCGCACAACCGCAATGCCCGTGCCCGCGAGTATGGCGATGCGTTGGGCTGGCGCTGGCGTCTGGCCGGGTCGGCTTCGCTGCGAGATGCGGGCTTCTATTCTCCCGCGCATCTGGCAGGGGTCAGCTGGCCTTGGCGCCTCGAGCAGAGCCACGCGATGCTTGTTGGCACAACCGGGACAGGCAAGACCGTCGTCCTAACCGAGCTTACCAGGGAGATCCGTGAACGGGGCGAACGTGCGGTCATTTTCGATCTTACCGGGGCCTTTGTCGAAACCTTCTACGATCCCAAACGCGACATCATTCTCAACCCGCTCGACGCGCGCTGTCCCGCATGGAGCGTGTTCAACGATTGCTCGACACGTGCCGAATTCCATGCCGCGGCGGAGTCCCTCGTCCCGCACGATGGGGGCGGTGCCGAACAGTTCTGGGTGCTCGCCGCGCGCACGCTGTTCGTCGAGACCTGTCTCAAGCTCGCCGAAGCTGGGAGGGGCACCAACGCCGCGCTCGCCCACGAACTCATGAACGCCGATCTCTCCGATCTGCACCGTCTCGTCGAAGATACCATGGCCGGTCCCATCAGCACGCCGAGCGCGGCGCGCATGGCGGAATCGGTGCGTGCAGTGTTCAATGTCAACGCCAAGGCGCTCCAGATGCTGCCCGAAGACGGGACGCCCTTTTCGGTCCGCGAGTGGGTCAACGGGGCAGGTGAACCGGGCTCTATCCTGTTTCTGTCCGCGCGCTACATCGACATGAGCGTGCTCTCGCAGCTGCTCACCCTGTGGCTCGATACCGCGATCAATACGCTGATGGCGGGCCAGCGCTCGCGGGACATCAGGCTCTGGTTCCTGATCGACGAACTGGGCGCGCTGCATCGCCTGCCTTCGCTCGAGAAGGGCCTCCAGACCGCGCGCAATTTCGGGGGCGCGATCGTCACCGGGATCCATGCCTTTGCCAAGCTCAAGGATGTCTACGGCGAGAACATGGCCATGACCCTGTCCTCGCTTGCCCGAACCAAGCTGATCCTCGGCACAGCAGATCGCGAGACCGCCACCTGGTGTTCCGATATCATTGGCCACCGCGAGGTTCGCGAGATGGAGGAAGGATACAGCTACGGCTATAACAATGCGCGCGACGCGGTAAGCCTGACGCCCCGGCGCCAGGTCGTCCCACTGCTGCTTCCCGACGAGCTGATGAAGCTCAATAACCTACATGGTTTCATCAAGTTTCCCGAAGGATTTCCGGCGGCACCCGTGGTCCTCGAACCGCGCAACTGGCCTCGGGTGGCCGAAGGCTTCATTCCCCGGGATATGCCGAAGTTACCACCGCAGACCCGGCACGCTGATGATAATGAGGGAGCAGGGGGCGGTGCCGGAGCAGCCTCTGAAACAGGCGACAATGATGGTGATCCTCGCCGGATGAGGAATGCGCACGATCGCACCGACAGCGCTGAAAAGAAAGCTGACCAAGAAGAGAAAAAGGAACCTCGCCGGACCCGTCGCAGCAACAAGGTCGAGCAGGCTCGACCGGATCAGACAAGGAAGGCTCGCGATCCGAATGCGCCAGGGAAAAGGGCGACATCGGACCCTCAGCGGCCGGCTCAATCCGAACTCCCTCTGTCTTCGAAAGCTGAGGAGCACCGCGGCATGGAGCAACGGGCTGTGCCTTCCGCCAGATCCGATATTCCCGATCCCGCAGCGCATCAGCGAGCACAGGTCGCGCGCGGCAAGGCCGACCAGAGGCTCCAGGAAGAGCAGCAGAAGTCGCTGCTTGGCGGTGCAGCGAAGCAGGGTCGCGATGCCGATCAGGGGCAGGACCATGGTCACGATTACGGGGACTTCGATCCGGACATGTGACGCTTAACCGGGGAGGGGACGAGGGCCAAGAGAAAGTGATCCCAGCCCATGCTTTCCGTCGCCAATGTCCGCTCGCCTTCGGCGGCGGCAAGCTACTTCGCTTCGGACAATTACTACGCGAGCGCCGATGCCGACCGCTCAGGCCAGTGGGTCGGCGAGGGTGCAAGGCGCCTTGGTCTCGACGGCAAGGTCGAGGCTGCGGTGTTCGACGCGCTGCTGCAAGGCGAGCTGCCCGACGGCAGCAGTGTCGGCAATCCCGGACAGACGCACCGCCCGGGTACAGACCTCACCTTCTCCGTCCCCAAGAGCTGGTCGCTGCTGGCGCTCGTCGGGAAGGATGAGCGGATCATTGCCGCCTACCGCGAAGCCGTCCTGGAAGCGCTGCACTGGGCTGAGAAGAATGCGGCCGAGACCCGGATGGTGGAGAAAGGCAAGATCGTCACTCAAGCCACGGGAAGCCTTGCGATCGGCCTGTTCCAGCACGACACCAACCGCAACCAGGAGCCGAACCTCCACTTTCATGCGGTCATCGCCAATGTCACGCAAGGCAAGGACGGGAAGTGGCGCACGCTCAAGAACGACCGGCTCTGGCAGCTCAACACCACGCTCAATTCTATTGCAATGGCGCGCTTTCGCGTCGCGGTCGAGAAGCTTGGCTACGAGCCGGGACCGACCCTCAAGCACGGCAATTTCGAAGCGCGCGGTATCACCCGCGAACAGGTCATGGCGTTCTCGAGCCGCCGCCAGGAAGTGCTCGATGCGCGGCGCGGTCCTGGTCTTGAAGCTGGCCGCATCGCTGCGCTCGATACGCGCGCCAGTAAGGACACGATCGAGGACCGCGAAACCTTGGGCAAGCTCTGGAGCGAAACCGCGAAATCCATCGGGTTGGACCTCGCTCCCTTGGTCGAGCGGGCCCGGATCCGCACACTGAAACAGTCGATCGAAACTGGCAGGTTCGGCTCGCTTGTCGAGCGCGGGCGCGCATGGCTGGGACGCTTCGCCGCGCATGTCAGGGGCGATCCGGCTGATCCGCTTGTGCCCAAGTCGGTCCTCAGACAGGACCGTGAGACGATCGCAGCGGCACAGGCCGTCGCTTCGGCGGTGCGTCATCTCTCGCAGCGCGAGGCTGCCTTCGAGCGCACCGCGCTCTACAAGGCCGCGCTCGATTTCGGGTTGCCAGCGACGATTGCCGATATTGAAAAACGGACCCGCGCCTTGGTGCGCTCCGGCGACCTCATAGTGGGCAAGGGAGACCACAAGGGCTGGCTGGCTTCGCGTGACGCGGTGATCGCTGAGCAGCGGATCTTGTCCGAGGTTGCCGCTGGCAAGGGTGCGAGCTCGTCTGCAGTTGAGACGGGAAGCGCGACCGCTCGTGTCCAGGCCGCTGCAATGGCAGGGCAGGGATTCCGCCTCAACGAGGGTCAGCTCGGAGCGGCGAAGTTGATCCTGACGTCCGAGGATCGAACGATCGCGGTCCAGGGAATTGCCGGTGCCGGCAAGAGCAGCGTTCTGAAACCCGTCGCCGAGGTGCTGCGCGCCGAGGGCCGCCCGGTTATCGGGCTCGCGATCCAGAACACGCTCGTCCAGATGCTCGAACGCGACACCGGTATAGCCTCGCAGACGCTGGCCCGGTTCCTTGGTGGCTGGAACAAGCTGCTCGACGATCCCGGTAACGCGGTGCTGCGTTTGGAGGCAAAGGCGGCGCTGAAGGACCATGTGCTGGTGCTCGACGAGGCTTCGATGATCTCGAACGAGGACAAGGAAAAGCTCGTCCGCCTTGCCAATCTTGCTGGCGTTCACCGCCTGGTCCTGATGGGGGACCGCAAGCAGCTCGGCGCAGTCGATGCGGGCAAACCCTTCGTGCTGCTGCAGCGGACGGGTATGGCGCGCGCTGAAATGGCGACCAACCTGCGCGCCCGCGATCCAGTCATCCGCGAGGCGCAGGCGGCAGCGCAGGCGGGCGATGTGCGCACGGCGCTGCGTCACCTGCAGCCGCACACGGTCGAAGCCAAGGGCGATGGCGCGCTGGTCGCTGCTGACATCTGGTTGGCGCTCGACAAGGACGACCGCGCGCGGACATCGATCTACGCCTCGGGCCGCGCCATCCGCTCTGCGGTCAATGCTGCCATCCAGCAGGGACTTCTCGCCAATGGCGAGATTGGCCCGGGCAAGGCCGAGCTCGGAGTGCTCGACCGCGTCAACACGACCCGCGAAGAGCTGCGACATCTCTCGGCCTATCAGCCTGGCCGGGTGCTCGAGGTCTCGAGAAAGCAACAGGCCCTGGGACTGTCAGCGGGCGAGTATCGTGTCCTGGGACAGGACCGGAAGGGCAGGCAGGTCGAAGTTGCGGATAAGCGCGGCAAGCGGTTCCGGTTCGACCCGGCACGGATCAGGGCAGGGAAGGGCGACCAGAATCTGACCTTGCATGAGCCGAGGAAGCTCGAGATCCATGAAGGCGACCGGATCCGATGGACCCGCAACGATCATCGCCGCGGCCTGTTCAATGCCGACCAGGCCAGGGTGGTTGCCGTTGTCGGCGGGAAGGTCACTTTCGAAACTTCCAAGGGAGACCAGGTCGAGCTCAAAAAGGACGATCCGATGCTGAAGCGGATCGATCTTGCCTATGCGCTCAACGCCCACATGGCGCAGGGTCTGACATCCGATCGCGGCATAGCCGTCATGGACAGCCGCGAGCGCAACCTGTCGAACCAGAAAACGTTCCTCGTGACGATCACGAGGCTTCGCGATCACCTGACACTGGTGGTCGACAGTTCGGACAGGCTCGGAGCAGTCGTGGCACGCAACAAAGGCGAGAAGGCCTCGGCCCTCGAGGTCACCGCACAGTTGACGCCGACAGAAAAGAAAAACGGCGAACTTGATCAGCTGAAACCGGAAGAGGCCAACAAGGCCGAAAAGGAACTCGCCCGAAGCAAGAGCAAGACACTGGACTTCGGGATTTGAAGGGCCGCTATGTGCCAGATTTTCTGACGAATTGGCCCCGGCAGTTGTTCCGGGTCGTGCCTGCGCGTGCACGACCAGATTTCGGAGCAGCTCTCAGATCGCAAGAGTTTTGCGATGCCTCTCAATCGCGCTTCGTACATCATCGGGGAAGGGCAGGTGTCCGCTTTCGCTGCGCCAGGCGTCGTCGAACCGTGCAACGACATCCTTCGCTGTCGCGGTGATCAGCTTGGCAGGCAGCTTCGCCTTGTCGGCGATCGCCTCGAGTTCATCATAGGTGTAGGATGCCCACTCGCGCGAGCTATGAAACTTGAGTGCAGCATCGTCGCCTGGGATATAGGCGAGCGTCGAAAGCAGGTCATAGGCAGGTGCCAGCAGCGCGTTACGCCTATCCGGGTAGATCAACGACCAGTTCTTGAGGTGCATGTCGCCATTCCCGATCAGTACCGAGTAGGTGAGCCGGCGGACGAATTCGACCACGCTTTGTTCGTCGGTCTCGATCGCCAGGACACTGAGAATCTGGCGGTAGCTCGCATTCTCGTATTTATCGTCTGCAAAGACACCGAACACCTGGGCGAAGTCTTCGGTGTGCACGGGTCCCTCTTCCCCCCGGTCGAAGCGCCGGATGGCAAAAGCGGACTCTCCGTAACAGGTGATACCTTCGGGTATGCCATCGATCTGATCGAGAGGCACAAGGCCGATTTCAGGTACGTCGATCCCGATCTTTGCTGCCAGTTTCATCGCTGCGAATTCAGCCTCGGGCACGTCCGGATGTCTCGCAGAGGGCAGCTTGACGATCCAGTCGCCGCCGCTGCCTGTGACTGGGATCGTCAGTCCGCCATTCTTGCCCTGGGCTTTGATAGCCGAGAATTTGAGTTGCACGCCGGCAAGCGAGAAGCGCAGCGCGCGCTCTGCCTGCTTCCCCGCCGCTTCTTCATCTAGCTCGTCGGCCTCCGTTTCCTCGGCATCGACGGCGAGGGCGCGCACTGCGCCGGGAAGATCGTGCCCGAGCTGTGCGAGAAGGTGGTATTCGCGCACGGCTTTCACGCCGGCGCGGCGGGCCAGGTAGTCGCGAAGCGTTCCTTCAGGAAGGAGGTTGGAGAAGAACGGCTCGATCTTCGTTCGATAGCTACGTGGCTCTGCGATGATCTCGCCATTCGCGTCCTTGTAGGCGAGCGAAAGCGTCGGCCGATCCTGGTCGGCAAGGTAGACATCGTCGAATGTGAAGATGCTCGCATCTCCATCGAGGCGCGCAATCGTTCCAACGCGCGTCTCACCCAGAAAGATATCGAGAGCCGCTGCGTCGATCATGTGGCGTCGTCCTCAAGCCGGTAAGCAGGTAGTTTGCGGGCACTATCTCGATCGATTGCGTGGACCTGCAGGTTTCTGACGTGTTTGAGGGCACGTGTGGATGCCGCGATCTGTTGGGCGAGTTTCTTCGTTCCCTCTTGCTGCTCAAGCGCCCAGCCGAGGTCCTGAAAATGCTTTTTCAGATGGGCGACGGGCTGCAATGCCTGCTGGATGGCCTTGAGCGTTTCGGGATTGAAATTGACGGTCTGGACATCTTTAAGTGCGCTTTGAAACTCATTCACTTCGGTGACGCTCGGATAGCTCTCCCGTACTCGCTCAGCGAACCGGTTGGTTTCAGCAATCGTTGCGAGCGCTCGACTGGCCTCGCTTCTTTCGCGCTGTGATCGCACAACGCCTTCGATCGCCGGTACGGTCCTTCGAGGCACAAGCTTCAACTCGAGGTCGAGCGCGCGCGCTATTTCGACAAGGCTGGAAATCTGTAGGTCTACACTCCCGCCTTCGATTTTGGAGATATGGCTTTGGGGCAAGCCTACCCGCTCACCCAGCGCTTTCTGGGTAAAGCCCCTTGCTATCCGAGCCGCTTTGATGCTTGCGGCGATGTCTTCGATTGCCGTGCTCATAAATATGTTTCTACATATGCTGGTCTACGTCTATATGTTTTAGCATATACCATGATCGTTGAGAAAGGCAATAGAGATATGCAATGGCATATATACACTACCCATGATATGCCATTGCATATCATGGGTAGTGTTTGCCGCGCATAAAGCGTGAGCAGTCGTCACTTCAAAGAACCTTTGCCGGTCCTTCAGACGACAGAGCTTTCGCCCAGAAATCTGCCGATCAGTCAGGAAGGCCAACGGCGGCAATGCGCCCCAATCAAAGACGTAGCGATGTGTAGCCTAAGTTCCCATAAGTGGACACTGTTCAGGGATATCCCGACCAACGAGAAGGAACATGACATACTCATGTCACGGGACGCCTACTACCTTCGTCGATGTAAGTACTGAACGCTTTAACAGAGAATGGCGATCGGGTTTGGGATAACCTGTCAACTACGCGAGCCAATCCGTGTGAGTCGGATCGATTAGCGCTATAGCGTTTTTCCCAATTAAACTAAGAGCATGGGAAGACTTATGAGGTTCACCGAGACCGGCCCGGATATTCCATCGCACCTGCTCAATCAGCAGATGCAGGGCAACGTGGTTTTCTTTTGCGGGGCAGGCGTTTCAATGCCCGCCGGTCTTGATAGCTTCTGGCAACTCACTGATCGCATCGTAACTGCACTCGATGCTACACCAGCCCGGAAGCGGCTCGACGAGGGGTGGGATTTTGATCGCATTTTCTATCTTCTCGAGAGGGACTTTGACCGATCTGAAATCGACCGCGAGATATTCAAGGCGCTTGGCAAAATTCGGGCTAAGACCCTCGCAAACCACCGGGCAATTCTATCGCTTTCGAAAGGTGCGGCGGGATCCACACAACTTGTCACGACGAACTTCGACACATTATTCGAGCGAGCCGGATGCAAGGGTCCGCTCATTGTTCCACCCAACCTGCCCGACCTAAACATCAACCGAGCGGTCGATGGCCTGGTCTATTTGCATGGCCGCTTGGCCGACCCTGAAAGAGGGGAATTGCCTAGCTACGTGATCAGCAGTGCAGACTTTGGCCGAGCGTATTTAGCGGAGGGATGGGCAACCCGCTTCGTGAAAGACCTGCGAGAGCGTCACACCTTAGTGTTTCTCGGCTACAGCGCTGAAGACCCGCCGATGCGCTACCTGCTTGAAGGGCTGAATAATCGCAAAGGTGTGGTTTACGATAATCCTGTTTATGCGTTCGCGCCCGGCGGGGATCAAAGCGTCTTGGAAGCGTGGCAGGATCGCGGCGTAACACCGATTGAATACGACGCGTCGGACCGGCATGCCAATCTATGGAGCACAATACATCAGTGGGCTGCAGCAGCCGAAGATCCAGAGCAATGGGCGCAAAGCCTTGTTGCAAAGGCTCAGAGAGGACCTCGCGCGTTGCTACCTTACGAGCGTGGGCAGGTCGTCGAGCTTGTGGGTAGCAGTAGAGGCGCCGCGGCGTTTGCGAACGCCGATCCGTCCATCACCTCGGAGTGGCTCAGCGTCTTCGATCCGAATGCAAGATATGGTCAACCTAAGAGCACTGGCTGGGGCGTTGATGCGGAAGAGGTCGATCCTTTAGAGCTATATGGCTTGGATTCTGACACGCCACGGCCACCGAAGTCGACCAACAGGCTCTATGATGAGCACGTCGAAAACCCGCTCGCTCCAAAAACAGACGACGAGACCCAGGCAGGTGTTCCGACATTACACGGGCAGATGACCCCTTATCGATTACCGCTGTCGCCAAGAATGCATCATCTTGCTCGTTGGTTCGGCGAAGTATCACACGAACCCCCTGCTGTTTGGTGGGCATCTGGATGGAAAGGGCTTAGCCCCCATCTACTTTGGTTCGTTGCGCGCCGCCTGCGTGACAGGCACGGCGAGAAGTATCCCGATGAGGCCAGACACTTCTGGGCGCTGTACCTGGAGCATGCAGAAACGCAGACATTTGATGAAGCTGAGTTCCGCTGGTTTGAGTTCGAAGGCCTTGTCAAAACTATGGGATGGAATGGGCAGAGCCTTCGTTATCTGGAGCGCTGCCTTCAGCCTACAGTTGTGGCCGAGAGGCCTTACATCGGTGCTGTCTGGCCGACCGAGCGCGATTGGGCGAAAGTCAACCTGCGCAACGTTGTTCAATTGAAGGTTAGAGTGCTCGATCGCCACAATACAGATCTCAAGATCCCAGATGAAAACCTTCCGCAAGTTGTTCGAATAATCCGCAATTCGCTCATACGGATGGTCGAATTGCTTGACGAGACGGGCGACTTCTTCTGGCGGTGTCCCAACCTTCACCCCACTGGAAAGCCAGGTGAATCAAACTACGGTCGCAAAAACCAGCTTGTGCTGTGGTACCGTGCGCTCTTTCGCAGACTTGTTGAACTTGACCCTACCTTGGCATTGGATGAGTATCGGCAGTGGCCGAAAGATGAAGAACGTCTCTTCGCGGCATTGCGCGTTTGGGCAGCGACGAACGAAGGGTTTCTGTCTGACGTTCAGGCGCTCGATCTATTGCATGAGCTGAGTGATCAAGAATTCTGGTCTTCAGACAATCAGCGCGGCGTAATGCTGCTGATCAAACAAATTTGGCCGTCATCAGGTTCGCGGCAACGCGGCTCACTCGAAAAGAGGTTGATCGCAGGACCGCCACGTTGGGACCACCAAACCGATGAGGAATATCGATTGCGGAGTGCTGCTCATGCGGCATCTCGGCTACGTTGGATGGAACTGAACGACTGTGAATTGAGCACAAAAGCACAGAAAGCTCTGACTAATCTGAAGACTGTCGATCCGAGATGGTCGGATGAATGGGCCAAGAGTGCAGACGACAGCATGGGTTCCAAAGGTGGAATGATCCACGAAATCCGAGATGCACAGGGACTTGAAAGTGTGGCGATCGATAAGGTTCTTGATGCTGCCGAAGCACTTTCGACCGAGGATTTAGCCGAGCTTCGTGAATTCAAGCCGTTCAAGGGATTGGTTGAGAACCATCCTTCCAGGGCACTGTCTGCGTTGCGTCGTGCCCTCAAAGACGACGAATTCCCAGTAAGGCGATGGATCGATCTACTGTCATGCTGGCCGGCGCGGACGCCATTGAGGCTCAAGTTGCTACTTGCCTACACAATCGTTGGGCTCAGCGCCGATCGGGCTTTGGAGCTTCGTTATTATTCTACGGACTGGCTGAAGGCCAACATCAAAGCTCTTTATAGACATAGGGGCAGCCGTGGGCTGGAGATCTTCGATGGCTTTCTCCGTCCCTTCGAGACGGCCGATCCCAGTAAGACTAAAAGCAGTCTCGGCCAAACGTCGACCGGCGGGGAAGTGGTTGTCACCTCGGAAGTGTCGAATGCAAAGGCTATCAACAGTCCGCTTGGCAAGCTTGCAGAGGCCTTATGGAGTTTGACACCAAGGAAAGCAAAGAAGCGCGGCCGACCCGGTCGACAATTCGAGAGCAGGTTTGAGCGATTGATCTCAGTGCCTGGCGATGGGGCGGGACACGCTGTAACCATACTAACCAAGCGGCTTGGATGGATCGTTCATTGCTACGAAGATTGGGCAAACGAATTCCTCATTCCTTTGTTTGACATCAAAGGAAACCATGCGGAAGCGGCCTGGCATGGCTTGATATATGATCAGAACCCTTTGCCCCGCGAAATTTGGGACCGCTTGCGCGGCTCCTTTAAGATTGCACTGAAAGGGGCAACTGAATGGCCATTTGATAAAGAGGCCCGAAAATCTTTGGTGGATGCGCTGGTCTTTCTCTCAGATCCTACTCTGGAAGATGGTGCCATCTTCGATTTCGCAGAAGTGCGCAGCGTTCTGAAGGAGCTCGATCAGGAGACCCGCGCCCATGCGCTCTGGACGCTAGGAAATGCGATTTCTCGCCGCAAGAATTGGACCAATTTCGGGAAGCCATTTGTCGAAGAAGCTTGGCCTCGCGAGAAAAGCTTTCGAAGCCAAGAAGTTACTCGCGGCTTCTTAAGGATCGTGGATTGTTCAGGTGAGCATTTTCCCGATGCCGTCCATACTGTGAAGCGGTTCCTTCTGCCCGTGCCTCATGCCGACACATTCACCTACAGGTTGTCAAAGGAACTCGATGACGAAGAGAGCCAAGCGTTGAAGCATCCAGAAGAAGCGCTCGAATTGCTCAATGCTATCTCGGGTGATGATCGAGCAAGCTTGCCTTATGGACTTCGGGAGTCATTGCTGGCGCTCAGCACGAAAAATCCCACATTGCGAGAGCGAGAAGACTATCGCCGCCTGAAAGCGCTTGTCGAGTAGTGACCATGGGGTTGTCAGACCAACGCGGCCCGTTGGACGGTCGCTGAGGGGTACTGGCTTTCAGCAGCAAACCGACAGCCAAACCGAACGGTCCTCAAGCGGTCCACAATCAGAGAAATCAGCACTAGCTCCGCGTAGCACGCACATTGGCCCCGCGTACGAGCAGAGAGCGGCAACGCGCCAGCAACACTGCAACTCAATCTGGAACGGCAATTCGCAAGCTAGCGAGCTGAGAAACTAGCTCTGCTCTTATGATCGGAATGTCGTATCGCCATTCGATTAGAGGCACTCCATGGTGCGCCAGCAAGGCCCGCTTTTTCTCGTCTCGAATGCAAGTGAGTTCAAACCCCTCCTCTCCGCCAAAAAGTGCGATTGGCTCGTAGTGCTGCTGCCCCTGATACTCGATGGCGAGCGGGATTTCGGGCACGTAGATGTCAACGGATTGCATTCCTAGAAATGCTGGTCGCCATTGATGAACCGCTGACGGCCATATCGAGCGGACCAGATCGAGCAGGGCAATCTCAGAGACCCAACCTCGCCCAATCTCCGGAATTGATCTCTCTCTACGGAACGCCTCTTCGGCGGCGACCATTGCGCCTGCGAAAAATTCGGAGGCTCCCGTATCCGCAACACCCATATTCCATGAGAAAATTCGACCACGCTGGCCGCTGGGGTTGATAAACTGAGCGATTTGCGCACGGCACGCAGCCCAGTCCGAAGCGGGGGGCATTGGCGGTATCGCCGAAGATTCATAGTCCGGTCGAAGTCGGTTCATTTCTTCGAGAACTGGTGGCTCCAGGACGAACTGAGCGTCGATATGTTCGAGAAAAGCCTCAAACTCCTCGAGCAGACGCCCCGATATTAGGGATCTCTCTGCGTGTTTACGCGCAAGAACGCGGATGTCCTGTGCTTTCAATGGCGTGCTGGTGAGATATCTAAGGTAGATGACCTCGTCGTATAGCGATTCTCGTTCACTTCCAGGAATCGCTTCGACCAGTTCCAGCGCTTCGCCAAACCGGTCTGCATCTGTAAGTTCGAGCACCCGTTGCCAGTGTGGATCGGGATCCCAAGGACCTTCAGTTGTGTCCGGGAGATCGTTTGGCAGTCCGGTCCCATCAATTCCGCGCCATTGGTTGCCGAGCAGCCGCGCTTGGAGGCCGTACCCTCTTGACCTCTCGTTATCTTCCCAAATCCGTGTGATCGGTAAGCTCGGATCGAGTGGATTGGCATGCCAGGATTGGCCTTGCGGAATACCCTCGGGCTGCAAGACGTGGCCAATGTCAAATCCCGCTGCCGAAAAATCGCTCATTGCAAGATCGCCGATAGCTTCGACCAGACGCTCGTAGAGCCGGACCTGATCCTGCCGGACTCCAACCGAGATCAGGACACGGCCTCGGCCCGATGTTTGTCGGGAGACGGCAGGTGCATAGCCTGCGAGCGCAATTGCTCTTTGTCGCCGTAGGCCTGGACCTTCGAGAAAGTGAATGCGGTGAGTAAACTCGTCGGCAAAGTCGGGATATTTGAGGGGGACAAAGACGAACTTTTTAGGCGATCTCTTTTTAGGCGGTGGTTCAGGCCCGTACTCGTCTAGCAGTTCGCCGCAGAGGCTCGAAAGCTTCTTGAAGTGCAGGGCCGCAGATGAGCCAGCCTCACGCTTTCCCGCAAGTGTAGCGTAGAGCCTCTGCCATCTCGCTAGGTCTTTGCGATATAGCTCGCGGCTCGCCTTGTTGCGCAATGATTCTTCATGGAGCTTCGCAGCAATCCGAAACTCTTGAAGGCCTGTGTCGCCAGCAACGGGAGGAGGCGGCTTCAACAACATAGGATTTGGTGATGCCTGATTCTAATGGCCATTTCCCAGTCTAGCCAACTGTCTCGATCCCGACTACATGCTCCTGCGTCGTATGTCCTGCTTTCGAATCTAAGAACCAGAATCGGAAAGTCAGCTTACGGCCCACGATCGGCCTAGAAAGAAAGTCCGTTCAAGACACGGAACGGAAGACGATGCTTCGGCCGTCAAGCTTAGACCGAGGCCAGAGCTAGCGCAAAAAATCTAGCACTTACTACTGGATCGTGCGTACGTCGGAATCAGTAGTCCGCCTCCACTCGCTCGACCATGGCACGGTATTCCAAAGTGAAAGCCCGGCTCGTCTCGTCCAAGTCTATTTCGATGAAATCGCTACGCACAGTCTCGACCACGTGCTCAAGCTCGCGAGCCAGTCCGGCGACAATCTTCCGAATTTCTTTCGCCACTTCGCGCTCCTTCTGAAAGTCACGGTGCGGGCCGGGTTGGCCGAACCCCTGCACCCATGCATTATTCAATTCGCGATAGTGCTCGTAGTATCCGAGCGACTTTCCAAGCTTGACCACCAGCGAGCGGAGCCGCTTGTCAAGCGCCTTGTCGTAGAGCCTGAAGCTGGGGCTAGTGACCACTGCGTTTAGGCCGTCATACATCATCGGTGCGAAGTAGTGCAGCATGTCGGGCATCTCGCTGCAATGCGTTCCAAGCATATCGACTGACATATGCCTGAAAAACCACCTCAAGTTCGCCGTATCACGTTCGTGCTTTATCTCTTGCTGGGTCTTCCCTTCAAGATCGCGGGGACGGGGGGGATTCTGATCCAGAATCGTGTCGATTGCTACCGTCACCAGTTGCTCAAGCGCTTTGCGTTCGCTTGACGCGATCGCCTTGGCCTCGACTATGCTGTAGGTTGAGATGCGGTGCCTATCGAAGTCGAACGGCAGATCTTTGAACTCAGCAACGTCGCGATTAAACAGCAAGACGACGCGGTCCCATCCGAGGTGGGCGGCGGCGATGCCAAGTTCGAAGGTGACGTTCGGATTAGGAACGCTTTTCCCCGACGGCATCTTTGCCACGGTGGTAATGTCGGCGACGAAAATGTCACTGCCCCGGATCTTCTCGGCTAGCTTGGCGGGTATGTAAGGTGCTCCCGACACGTCACGGGTCGCCTCCTCTGGCGTGACAGGAGCCCCAATTCGGGCAGTCGCCGCCGCTGCAGCCTTCGCAATCGCGCCGCGGATTGCGCGCGTCGTAGCATTCTGGGCTACGTCGCTTTGCCAAGAAAGGAAGATCTTCACACTGAATATTTTAGTGAGGCGCAGCGACCTAGCAAGGGGCGGACTACACATCTCCCGCTCAAAATCACGGATCCTAGATCAACGCCTCGAGGAACGTCTTCAGCCCCCAAACATCACGGATGTGAGCTCATTCGCAGAATGACTGCTTTATCGACCCAACCGCCAGTAGCCAACCGACCGGAAGCGGCCCAAGTCCTGCCGCTACAAGGCTCGGCCAAACCAGATCACGCGGCCCACCACGTAAACCTCCGACCGATCCATGTCGTGCCAGGTAGGGTAAGCCGGATTGTCGCTGGCGATGGTGATTTGCCGACCACCTGGCTTGATCGCAATCCGCTTCACGACGAGGGTATCATCAGAGCGAAGAACGTAGATCCCGTCGCGCAACCGCGATCCGTGATCTGAAGCATCAACCAGGACCTCGTCACCATCGCTTAGGGTAGGCTCCATAGAGTCACCCTTGACCCCAACGATCGACAGGCTCGCGCTCTTGGCCGACGTCAGGTGCCGCAGCCACCGCTCGTCGAAACCGAACCGGGTGTGTGCGGTCTCACTGGCAGCTACCGCGCCGAATCCGGCAGATGCTTCGACATCGAGAACCGGTATCTCGACCATGCCATCATTGACCGCGTTGGCGGGACCGCCGAGCACTTGCTCATCGACGCCGAAGAAGCAGGCGAGTGTCTTTCGGTCTTCGTCATCGAGCTTTCGCGGTGAACCGCGCTTGATGAATTGCTGCACATAAGCAGGGTTGCGACCGAGCAGCCGCGATATCGAGGCGTAGCCATATCCGCCGTTGAGGATCAGCCGGTCGAGCTCTTCCCTGACATGTTCCATCTATCTGTCCTTCGAATCTCAATCGTAGGAATTTTCCTAGACTCGCGGATGTGATCCTAATAAGAACATAACAAGAACACAAGGGATTTGCGAGTCGGAGCGAAAGGGTTATGACCTTGCTGGAACGGATTGAAAAGCATCTGAAAGATCATCGTATTTCGGCGACACGCTTTGGTAGGCGTGCAGTCGGTGATCCTCGATTCGTGCTAGACCTCCGGCAAGGGCGAAGGCCGCGTCGACGAACGCTAGAGCGGCTGGAAGCCTATCTGCAGTCAGTTGAGGCTGGAGATCACAACGGTTCCATCAGGAATGGGACTTGCGCTCGGCAAGTTGCTCATAGCGACGGGCAACATCCTGCCAAAGTCTTGCTCCGTCCTGCTCGCCGGCCTGGCATAGCTGATCGAACTTCGACGCAATGAATTCACCTCCGGCGTCGCCATGGTGCTTCTCCACCCACAGCGCCATGCCCTAAAGCTCATGATCACGGGTGAGCATCAGAAGAGTGACCCAATTCCTGCGATTAGCATAAGGACAATCGGAATACCCAGCAGCCATGCTTCGAGCTTCAATTTCCATTCCCGCTCGTTGCCCGGCAAGGGATCATCACTGTCCGGCCAGATGCGCATCAGCACCATGGCTCCCTGCGTCCGGACCAGGTTCGTGCGAGTCCTTCCGCGACCAATTGGTCGCCGATCGAGCGGCCATCGCGCATCAGGACACGGAGCTTACGACCATACTGGTCTTCGTCTCGATTACCGATTGGAACGGCAGAGAACTCTCCCTGATTGAGCAGAACCACCAACCTGTCGCGTGCCTTTATGCCGAGATCGTATTCGTAATCGCATCTTGGCTGCGAGATTTCCGGAGTGTCGATATCCGCGATCCTGATCTTCAAGCCTTCAAGCCAGATAGTGTCACCATCGACGACGCAGGTGCGTCTGACCATGCCGCAAACGGCAAAGCTGTGCGTCGTCCGTGCCTCGGCGATTGCCGAGCCAAAAGGCCAGTAGATGCCAAGAAGCCGCCCAGAATTCCAACGAGTAATCCTCCGGCAACAAGCAGCGCAAGGCCGCGCAGTTTGCCTTGCTTCTGTCGGAAAACTCCTGCGTGAAAATCGAAGACATTATTCTCAGGTGATCTTCCTGCCATGCCACCTTCTTTCATTTTCGGACCTGCAAGCCAAGACACCGTGCTCGCTTTCCCGATGATTTTCGGCTATTTTCTCTGCAACGCGAGGGGGCGGCCTAGAGGGGAGAGTGCAGACTTGCTTCAGAAGGAGAATGAGCGATGAGCGATCCAGACAACACTCCCAATGGCAGCAAGCAGGACTGGGAAGGCTTTCGCGAAGTCGATCGGGCCATCGCCGAGAATCGTCTCGCTTCCATATCAGTCCAAAAAGCATGGGCTGACCCTGGGAAAGGAAGGCTTTGTATCTCTCCGCCTTCGTTCATCGCATGCTTCGTAATCTATGTGATCATCTACGACGGACTGATTTGAGCTACCATTCTTTCACATCGTCCGCCGCTTCGGCCGAGGCTCCCTTGGCATCGCGGGTCTTTCCGTCGAGGTAGCCCTTTACGGAACCGATCCTCTGTGCTCCCCGTTGCTGGACTCGATCGACATCGCGGGCGATGTTTTCTCGTTCGCTGGATGGGGTGCTCAGGCTTCCCGGCACACCGCCAAGCCGTACCGATCCCCGGACGCTTTCCGCACTACTCACCGAGGGTCGAGCGACGGGCGCAGAGGACGGCAGGACCAGGTCATCTGAGATCTCGGCATTTAGCTGGTCCGCATAGCTTTCGACGAACCGCGCCTGGAGCTGCTGGCCGCGCGCGCTCATCTGGAAGTCGATGTCGTCAAAGCGCACGGGACCGTAGTAGTCCCGGTTAGCCTCGATCTCTGCCATGCCCCATTCGCGATAAGCTTGGCTGAGGTTGAGAGTGCCTGCGGCATTGGCACTTTCGTACCAGCTTGCCTGGTTCTCGAGGCGGCTGGCGATCTCCTCGGCTCGGCGCGCTTCACGCGTATAGCTTTGCGCCTCGGTGATCGAGGTAGTGATGCCTGCCGAGCTGCTGGACACCAGTGCTTCCGAACTAGAGCTCGTCTCGCGCAAGAAACCTTCCCGCGTGCTCGACCAACTACGGCTGTCGGAGAGCTGGCGCAGCGCACCTGTAATGCGTGAGCGGTCTTCTGAAGCGATCCCGATATCGCTATCGGTCCAACTCTGGTTGCGTCCCCCTTTGATCCCACCTGAACCTGTAAATATGCGACCTTCCTTCTTCGCACCGATCCCGGCATCGCCGTTCAAGAACCAGGATACAGTGATGTCGTCGGCGGCACGGCGCGAGAGCCCGAATTGCTGCTGGAGTGTCTTCGAGGCGTTGTCGACCTCGCTGAATGCGCTGCCGATGCTGTCGCTCGTTGACGTGCCACTGACGCTCTCGTTCGAGCGCGAGCGGGTGTAGGCATCGCGCAGCTCGCTGAAGCGGGTGACAGCCGAACTCGTCGATTGTTGGGCAAGGTTCGAAAATGTCTCGCTCTGGCCGCGGCTCTGGCTCGCCATGGTCGCAAGTCGGCTCGAGAAGTCCCGCCCGAGTGTCGGGGTGAACGGATAGCTCGAGGTCGGCACGGTGGCGAATTCGGCTTGAGGGAAGCCGGTGGTCTGGGTGCCGTTTTCGCCCGTGGCTCGCGTCTGCGCGGCGCCGTAGCCAATGTTGGGCGCGAGGCTGGCTTGCGCAAACTGGCGCGAAAACACGTTCGAGTTCTCAAGGCTGGTATTGCCGAGCGAAACATTGCCGGTGCTCGCTTCGCGCGCCGCCTCTTCTGCCGCGTTCTGGCTCGGGTTGAGGTAGCTCGTTGCCTGTCCCGATATTGCGAGCGCGCCCCTGGCGACCCCGCCGGCAAGGAACGGGATCGATGCAACGAGGTAACCGGCCAAGATACCGATATCGTTGTTGACGTCGGTCATGCCTGAGAAGGTCGCTAGGCTGAGACCGGCTGCGCCGCCCGCTGCCGCCACATCGCTCGCGCCCTTGAGCATCAGGATCATGTGCAGGATGACGAACAGCGGTCCCCAGGCGGCGAGATAGAAGAACCCCGTGACGTATCCTCTGAGCGCGATCGGTCCGGTCTTGGGCATCAGGAACAGCGGAAAGAGCACCGGAAAGAGCGCGTAGAATACGACCGTCAGGACGACATTGAGGATCGGGACCCACTTCATCGCGTTGTGCGCGATCGAGGAATAGGTCCTTTCGGTCTGGATATCGGCGCGAGTCTGAGCGAACACATCGACGCTCGATGCGCCGCTTGCTCCGGCGAAGCCATGCATCGCCTGGTTCATGGCGTTAATGGTCAGAACCTGGCGGAAGATGCTGCTTGCATCCTTCGAGACGCCAGTGAGGTACTGATAGGCAATCGGCAGGTCGGCGATGAGCTTGGCCTTCGCGAGCGTTTCGGTCTGCCGGGGGTAGAGCTGGCGCCCGGCGACCTGTGTCATCTCATCGATAAGCCCGGCCCACTGGTTGGAGAGCGCAGTATAGGCTTCGCGGCAGGTGATGATCGAGGCCGTGACGCTATCATCCGCCTGCCGGGTGACGAAGCGCTGTGCACGCGCGGCACTGCCAGGCGCGATGGTCGCCCAGATATCGTTGCTCTCCGACAATTCCTTCATCGAATAGCGGCCGAGGAGCAGGTCGTAGAAAACGCATTGGCGGATATGCTCGTCGAAATTGGCGGCAAACTCGGGATCGGCAATGCGCAGCGAGCGTGTCGCTTCGAGCAGGCGCGCGCCGTAAATCATGCCGTTCTTCGAATAGTTGAGATCGTCGGGAAGGCCAAAGACGAGCTCTGCGGAACGGGTAAGGTAGTCGCCCGCCTGGCTGGTAAAGCTTGCCATGAGCGCTAGGCCCAGCGGGACATTGGCCACTGCTGCCGGTGCAAGGCTCGGATTGACGCGGTCGGTGACCTGCACATCCATGCGCGGCACCATCAGGCACATGTAGATGAGCGTCGCGCCAAGGAACCAGTTGAGCCAGGCGCGCCAGTCCTGATTGAACGCGACGACAATGACCGCAAGCGCCATGCCCATGACCAGCGCTACCTGGATCAGGCTCTTGTAGCCACCGGCCCCGGTCCACGCGGCGACGGCGTTCAAGACATTGACGATGTACTCGCCGCCGCCGGTAGTGAAGATCTCGACCATGGTATTCGCCTCAGGGGATGATCGAGCGGGACTGGAGGCCGCGTGACCAGTCGAGCGCTGCGGACATCGAGGGCGACATCGAAGCGGCGAGAGCGTTTTCGATCATCGCCGTTTTCTCGATGATCTGCATTATCGCCGAGACCTTGGCCTGACCCGTTGCTTGCCGCTGCACAATGCCCGAGCGAACTTCGGCGACCTGGCCGCGCCAGATCGCAAGCTTGGCTTCATCGGCGGCGATGAAGCTTGCCATCGAACGCCCGGCTTCGGACACGATCCGGTCGAGGATGGCATAGAGCAGGTCGATGCTGGCGATCTCGGCGAGCGTTTCGCGATCGTCGGTCGGCATGCCGCGTCCATAGGCGGCCTGGACGGTAAGGATCTTGTATAAGGGGACAGAGGCGACCTGCAGCAGTTCCTTCTCGGCATTGCCGATTGCGGTATCGGCGCGGATCGCATCGACCATATTGCCGATGAGGAGCGCGACGCGCGGGCGGATGGCCTTCGCATTCGAAAGGCTCATCTGCTCGAAGGTGGGATTGAGGCAGAGATCGGTCTCGTCGCAGCGAAACACGCGCACGGTCTGGCCCTGCGTCCCGTCTAGGAGCGCGCTTACGAGCGTCGAGGACGCGTCGCCCGCGAAGGGCACGAACTTGCCGGGTTCATCATCCTTGGGCGGCACGTAGATGACCGTGCCAATCAGCGTCATGACGTATTCTGCAAGCTCGCGGTCGAAGGTACCGCCGGGATTGAAGAAGGCGCTCTTCTTCAGGACGTGCCAGGTGTAGTTGCGCGCGACGCCCGGATTGACGTCGGCGTAGTCGGTGCCGCCGCCTTCGTTGGTTGACGCGCGCTGGCCGCGCGTGCCGCAGCCGTGTTTGGCGGCCGCATAGTCGGTGAAAATGCCTTCGGAATTCCCGATGGCTTCGCAGATCGCCTTGTCGGCGAGATCGCCCTTGGGCCACAGGCCGCCGACCAGCCCCTGCGCCATTTCGCAGGAGTTGATCGAGAGATTGTTCATGAGTTGAGCCTTCTGCGAAAACTCCTGCATGATCTTGTTGCACTCGGGACAGACGGTGTCGATCGCGAGGCTGAAAGCAAAGCCGACCGCGTTGTTGGCGACGGCTTTCAGGAGCGCGACCATCTCGCTCGCATTGATGAAGGAAAAAGACCCGGCAAAGATATCGATGCCTCCGCAGCCCGCCCTTGCGCGCGGCAGCTGGAGATTGGCGATGTTGGTCGTCTTCTGAGGGAAGCGTGTCCAGACATTGCCGAGGCTGTAATATCCCGCCGACTGGCCTTCGAAGGCGGTTGGGCCCGTGACATTCGCCGCCGCCCCCATGTCATCCATGAAGCGGTCCATGCTGTCGCCAACATTCGCGGCGACCGGTGAGGCAACCATGCTGGCGGCGGCGAGGGTCAATGCCGCATTGCGGATGCTAGTAATCATGTCCGGCTTCCTTGGAGGTGAGAAGGTAGATGCGGTCCTGCAGCTCGTCGGCCGAGAGCACGCCGTAGCCGATCGGAATCGGGCGTTTGGTCACGCTATCCCACAGCACCAGGGCGGGGGTGGCTTTGCCTTCGAGACCAAGCTTGCCGCGCTGGTTCGTCTCGACCCGATAGTCGGGAAAGTGTCTCGAGGGTCCGCCATCGGTCGAGATCGCGCGTACGGTAATCCGCCATCGGTCGGCGACGCCTTTGACGATCGGGCCCATCACTTCGCACGGGCCGCAGGTCGAACTGAAGAAATAGAACAGGCCGTAGCGCTGCGAGAGCGTTGCCATGACGTGATCGCGCTCCGCGCTGCGGGCATCCTGCCACTGCTTCTTGGCGACCGCTCCGACGGGGCGCTCAAGCGTGTAGTCGAGGTCCGGGTCCCGCCAGATCGCCCGCTGCCAGACATCGGAGAACAGCGAGGCGCGGTCGAGCTGCGCGCGCTGAAAGCGGATATAGGCCGCGACATTGGCTTCGGTCGGATAGAGAATCGCGCGCGCTTTGAGTTCGCGCAGCTCGGAGGTGATCGCGTCGAGTTCTTGGCTGGCCGCGACCGGCTCGGCTTCAGGCTGTTGTGGCTCTTCAATGGGAGCGGGCTTCACGCAGTAGAACCAGTAGCCGAGCCTACGCTCTTGGCAGTAGAGCGCGTCGGCAGCGGTGGTCGATCTTGTGTCCTGCCGCTCCTGCGCCTGGGCCAGAGTGGCGGGCAGGGCAGCTATGCCGAGCGCGAGCGCCGTGAGGTGATGCAGATGGGTCATTGGCCGCCCCTTGCGTAATAATCTTCGATCCTCTGCTGGATGAGGATGCTGGTCTCGAGTTCGTCGGGCAGCCGCGCGGCCTCGGTGAACTCGGCATAGACCTCGCTGAAATCCATCCGGCTCAAATCAAGCCGGGCAAACTCGTCGAGAGTGAACCCCTCACATTGTTCTTCTTTGGGCTTGTCCCATGGCTTGGGGAGCTGCTTGCGGCCCTGTTCCTGCAGGATCCGCGAGAGCTTGCTCTCGAAACAGCAATAGACCTTCTTCTTCGTCAGGCAGACGCCAAGGAACTTGTCCGAACAATAGGTCCCGACATAGGCGCACAGTCCCTGCGCATCGCGTTCGTGGAGCAGCACTTCCTCGCGGTTGCAGCCGAGTGCGACCAGCAGGCTGATTCCGGGGATGAGCGGGAAGCCCTTGCCCTTGCAGCAATTGAGGACGCCGAAGACCTTGGACGAGCAGGTGTTGCGCGTGCCGCGGAACAGCGTCAGCGTGTTCGGATCGAACTGGCCGCGCGCCTCGTCCATGGCGTGCAATGCGACCGCCGCATCCTTGAACTCGTCATTGGCGGTGCGCTCGATCGTCTCGCAGCTGCCATCAATGCAATAGACATCGCCGTCGCAGACATACTGGGTGGAGTATGTCCGTACCGGGCAGGGGACATTCGTAGATGCGCTCCCAGGTCTCGCAGGGCATCTCGTCGGTGAGGCATTCCTCGCCGATGAACCGGCAGGTGCCCTGGCTTTCGATATCCGAACAGTCGCTCGCCGCCTCGCGCGATGTGCAGGTGTAGCTGCGCTGCCATTCCCAGCAGGGCCGCGTAACCGAGACACCGTCGATCACGCGGGTCTGCGGATCGGCATCGGTGCAGATCTCTTGTCGAGTGTGCAATCGCCATTATCGGCAAATCCGATGCACTGGCTCTCGTCGGAAAAGGTATCGATCGAGTTGTCCGTGGTCACCGCATAGGGCGTGTAGCGTGCATCCGGAGTGTCGCATGTGATTTCGGCGATGGGATCGCCAGGTTCGGTGCAGTATCTATAGAACTGGTCCTCCCGCCACTGGAGGCAGGGTCCGGGCCGATACCCGGTGATCCGGCACGACCCACCATCGAATGCCGAGCACCAGGGATATCCATAGACTGTGCTCGTCTCATTGCAGAGATAGTGCCATTGCTGGCGCCGGGTCACGCTGGCGACGAGCGGCACCGCGCACTGACCCACCGACTGGTCGATCCGCGTGCCAGTGTTGCAGGTCGCGGTGTAGGTCCCGCCGATCCGGACCCGGTCGGCAGCGGCACGCAATTACCCTGGCCACCCGAGATTGCCATGCCGCTGGTGTAGTCGAGCGGGGTCTCGTTGATGGCGAGGCTGCGCGCGATGACGTCCTCGATCTCGCTTGGATCGAAGCGCGCGCGATTGGCCACGCTGTCGCGCATTGCCCGATAGCCCTGGTGTCCGGTAGCAGCGGCGGCCGCATTGCTCTCGATCCGCTCGGGATCGTCGGCGAGCGTTTCCAGGTTTCGCACGGCGTTGCGGTCGTAGTTGGGCAGGTTTGCTGCATTGGGCTGCGATCTGGCAGCTTCTTGCGCTTCGCCGCGCAGGCTTTCGCCAAAGGCCTTGCCATCGGCCCGCGCGTCCTGCTGCTGCGCGGAAAGGGGCGCGGCGACGGCGAGAAGACCGAGCAGTCCTATGCGAAGCGATTGTATGAGCCTCATGGCCGTTCTCCTTCGAGCCTGCGGGAATGGAGGCGCGCGAGCTGCGCTCCCGGACCGCCTCCCGAAGCGAAGGTGTCGAGCACTTCGGCCACGCTGATATTGCCGGCAATGCGGTCGTGCGGCGGCAAGACGTCTTTGCAGTCGAACCCGTCGCAGGGGCTGAAATCGCTCGCGATCATCACGAAGCTCGGGGCAACCTTGATATCGAAGGCGCGGAACAGGCGCGGGTCGATCCCGAGCGCGCCGGCCTCATCGCCATCGCTCCAGATTGCGGCGATGCGCTTCTTGAAGCGCGCGCTGTCGCCTTGCGGGAAATCCGCGCAACACGGTGACGCCGCCGGCCCTCGAGACATCGCGAACCAGCGCCTTCAATGAGGGCTCGGGCATTGCCAATGAGGCAAAAGCGATGAACCGGGGCGTGTCGCCCATCGCTGCCACTTCCGCGTCGGCCTGGGCGCGGATCATGCCATCGAGATCGAGCGGCCCGGCATTCGCGGTCGCCTGCGCAGTCTCGGCATAGACTGCGCGATTGTCGAAAGCCGTTTGCTGCGCGGCGCGCGCGTCTTCTGCGAGGGTATCCGCTTTTGTCCTGACCGACGTGGCGAGCGCCTCGGCGTCGACGGCATGTTCGGCCGCTCGCGCGCGGATCTCAGCGAGGTCAAGGTCGGGTCCGGCATCCTGCGCAGAAGCTGCGGCAAATCCGGCAGCGATCACCAGGCTCAGGCCAACGAGTATGGGGAAAGCGTTTCTCATAGCGCGCAGCAATTCCTCTTGCGCCAGACGAGGTATCCCATGTCTTCGCCGATGGCGGGGATGACCTGTCCGGGGGACTGGAAGGTGGTGGAGGCACCGATGGGCGGGCAGGCGTAGCGGCCCTTGGTCGCCGGGTTGGGGTTGGTGGCCTGGAAGCGGTATTGCTGCTTCCTCATCACCGGCATCAGGTACTTGCCGCACAGGCCCTTCGACCCCATCGTCCCCCATGAGACGAGCTCGCGGTGGAGCTTGTAGGCGAAGCGCGAGAGCACGAGCCGCGAGGCCTGAACGTGTCCGATCGAGGCCGAGACATTGCCGTTCATCGGGTACATCGACCCTTGGCAGCCCGCGCACCAGAACATCTCGTCGAGCGGCAGGTTCGCGGTCGATGCAGCGCAATCCGCCGCGCACGCGGCAAGCGCCAGCGGGTTGGCAAACAGCACGGCCTCGGGATTGATGATCGCGGTGAGCTCGCTGTCCTGCCACAGCGGATCGATCTCGGAGATGTAGAGGATGTCGATTGAACCCGGCTCGAGGCACAGAAAATCGGCGACGATCTCCATCCAGTAGATCAGCGGATAGGCATACCAGTGGACGTGCCAGCTCGAATAATACTGGCTTGCGCCGCCCACGGCCGAAGGACCCGAGATCGAGCGGAAGCCGACATCAAAGCCGGGATCGAGCTTCATGCCGCCGAGGTTCACGAAGCACCAAGGCTTCATGCTGACATCGGCGAGCCGGACCGGCTCCCAGAACCCCATCGCGATGCCGGGCCGAAGACCGCACAGGCACAGCGGGAAATCGGGATTGTCCGGATCGGGACGATTGCTCGGCCAGATTTCGAGCCCGCCGATCGAGATCGGGAACAGGCACGACCAGCAGATGTCGGTGATCGGATTGACGAATTGCCCGGTGCACTTGCCCGGACCGGCATCGGCCGAGGCGGGTGATGCAAGAGCAGCGACAGCATCGCGGTGAAGAGGATCAGGAAGGCGCGGATTTTGCTCATGGTTGTGCCTTTCGGGGCGGCAGCGTAATCTCGCTCACTTCGAGCAAGCGCCCGTTCTGGCGCACCCGCGCGGGAACGGCCTTGATACCGAATTTTTGCGTCAGCTTGCCGCCCTGGTCGAAATAGAAGCGGCGTTGACGGGCCTTCATCAGCTCGAGCGGTGCGCCTTTCACGAGGATCAGCTTGGCATTGGCGTCCTGCCTCAGCGCCCAGGCGATCTGCGCAGGGTCGTCGCCGTCGAGAAACAGGAGGTCGGAGCGCAGCTTGACGCTGTCGAGCGGATTGACCTGCGTTCCGGCGGCATGGATCAGCTCGCCTTTTGCGCCCCGGATATCGGCAGCAAGCGTGATTGTCGGATCGAAGGCCCATCTGCGGCTTGCGCTTGCGCGAATGAGGCCGGCAACCGGATCGGGTCGGTTGACGCGTGCGATCGTGCGACGCTTGAGTTCCTCGTTGAGCCGCGCGGTCTCGCCCGACTTTTCCATCTGCGCGAGGCGCGTATGGATCTGTTCGAGCAGGTCGCGCTCGATCACAGGGAAGACCGCGCCGCGCTGGCCGTAGTCTCGTGCCTGCAGGCTGGCAGGGAGCGTGGCGAGGAGAAGCGCGCCAATCGGAAGGAGAGAGCGCATCACAGGATTGCCCTCCCGCTGCCGAGGATCTGCTCGCGGCAGACGAAACCGATGTCGCCGTAGCGGCTGTCGAGCCCGCGTGGATGGTCGGTTCCGGTGTAGTAGCAACCTTCCGGTATTGCGCCTTCGGGACCGCGCGTGAGCGGCACGCCAAGGCGGGTGACCTCGAGCAGGCTCGCGACCTGCTTTCCGTTGATGAAGACCGCATCGCCCTCGTGGCGCACGACATCGCCCGGCATGCCAAGCACGTGCTTGCCGAACATCTGCGGTTCCTTTCCGAAATGCCTTTCGACGAGTTCGCTTTGCGGCGGCTCAAAGAAGATCAGGCTGCCGCGTTCGATCGGCGCGCGCTTGTCGAGCCAGAACGCCCAGTTTGGCAGGCTCGGGCTCGCATTGATGAGGAAAGCGTGGTCCTTGCTGAAGGCATCGAGCGGCGCCCAGGCGAGCGGCAGCAGGACCAGCCCCGAGAGCAGCAGCGAACGGCGGATCGAGCGGGGCAGGCTCATGGCTGGATCTCCCCTGCGAGCTTGTCCGCGATGCGCTGCTCGAGTTCGGAGGTTGCGTCTTCGGCAGCGCCCGCGAGCACGGCCTCGGCAACCAGCACCACGCGGCCGTCATGGCCCATGTCGGCAACGGCGCTTTCGGCGGCCTTGAGGTAGGCAAGGCTAGCCGCCTGGACGACCGCCGGATCGGCATCGGCGCGCGCGGCTTCCTCGACGAATGTCCCGATGGTCTCGGCGAGCCGGACCGTGACGATCCGCTGCTCTGGCGAGCTGGTGACCTGCTGCGTAATCCACGCACCCCACAGGAGCGCGGCAACGAGCAAGGCTACGGCGAGGAGTTTCGGGCCCAGCTGGCTAAGTGGGAGGTTCAGTCTATCCATGGCGGGGAGATCCTTCGGCGAGGCGGCGATCGAGGCGGCGCAGGAAAGCCGGCAGCCGCAGCAGGGTGAGGCCGCCGGCTGCGATGAGGAATGCGATCTGGAGGTCCTGCGCAAAGAAGCGGCGCGCGACCGGTTCAGCGGTGCGGTAATGGTCGGCAAGATTGCCGAGCTGCGCGAACAGCGCCGTCAGATCCCAGCCTGCGACAGACAGGAACACGAACAGCGGCAGGCCGAGGACCAGCAGCAGCGTGCTCGCCGCGAAGCTTGCCGTTTCGATCAGCACCAGGCAGGTGCCCTGGAACAGCGCCAGCCAGTCGATCACACGGTGCTTGTCGCGGGCTTGTCTGACTGACGGAAGCGGCACGCGATCTATGAGCGTGGTGGTCTCGAGCACCATCACGTGCCTCCTTCCACACCTGCGACCAGCGCGACTGCGCGCTCCAGCGGCATGCCGTTTTCGACATGGCGGTGGATCGCGGCATAGGTGTCGGGATCGGAGGAGAAGATGGTTGCCGAGAGTGGGTCGAGCACCAGGCGTCCAACGGCTTCCATCTCGGGACCTTTGAGGTAGATCTCGCTGTACTCGGTGCCCGAGCGCTTGAGGCTGCGGATCAGCGTCTCGGTCCGGTCGTCCATGTCGAGCCGGGCCTCCTTGCGGAAATCGGCGATGGTCTCGGGCTTCTGTTGGAGCACCAGCATCCAGTCGCTGTTTTCGAGCGCGGCGCGCGCACCATCGGACTTGTAGTAGTCGTTCAAGGACTGGGTCGCGGTCGCAAGCGCGCCGCCATATTTGCGCGCGGTGCGGGCATAGGTCTCGACGAACTCGCCCATCGAACCGCCCTTGAGCATCGCCCAGGCCTCGTCGATCAGCAGCAGCTTCTTGGTCGAGCGCGAAGAGCGCGTCATCGCCTGACCGGTCATGAACATGATTGCCGAGAGGACAACGCTTCGAAGCTCCTCGCGGGACGCGAGGTCGCTCATCTCGAAGACGGTGAAATCGTCTTCGAGCGCGAAACTCGCTTTCCCCGAGAAGAACCCGGCATAGCTGCCACCGCGGCAGAAGGGCGCGATCGCTGTGGCGAGATCCTTGCCCGCCTCGTTCTCGCTCTGATGGAGCGCATGCGCGACGTCGTCGATCGCCCCGCCGCTGCCGAGCGCTTCCCACACCTGCGTCACCGCGCGGTCGATCAGCCCGCGCTCCGTGTCCGAAGGCGCGGCGCTTGGCCGCGCCATCTGGCCAACGATGGCCTTGATCATGGCGAAGCAGTCGAGCCGGTAATCCTCGTCTTCATGCGCGCGCGCATCGTCGACCATCGAGAAGGGGTTGAGCGAGAATCCCGAGGCGAGCGTGAACTCGACGAAGCGGCCGCCCTGTAACTTGACCGAATGCTCAAAACTGCGTCCGTCGTCGATCACCACGACCTTGGCGCCCGCGCCGCGCAGCGCGGCGCACAGCTCCTGCAGCAGCACCGACTTGCCCGAGCCCGACTTTCCGCAGATCGCGATGTTGTGGTTGCCCGCCGCGTTCTCGAAGGGCGACCAGAAGAAGGGCTGGCCGCGCCGTCCGAGGAGCAGCAGGTGCGGGATCGTCCCGCCGAGATACTCGCCCTGCAGGGGGGCGATATTGGCCGCGGTGGTCGAGAGCATGGTCCGGAAGCGTTTGAGCCGCGCAAGGTCGTGGACCAGACCATCGGCGAGGCTCAACGGGAACGAGGCGACGAGGCCCTGGAGCTGGAGGAAGCGCTCGTCGGCAAGGTCCCATCCGGCCGCCTTGTAGATCGCCTTGACCGTGCGCTCATGCGCATCGCCTTCGCCGAGCGGCGAGATCGTGGTGAGACCATAGAACAGCTTGACGAGCTTCTTGCCCGCCTGGAGTTCGGCCTGGACGTGTCTCCATTCGGCCGATTGCTCGCCAAGCCTAGGGAGGAAGCGCGCGCTCTTCGTTTCCGAAAGGCTGGTGGTGCGCATGAACTTGTAGCCGGCGCGCGCCGAGGCGGCCTCCTGGTCGGGATAGTGCAGGCACAGCATTGTCGCGGCGGGACAGGGAAAGCGCAGCTTGTCAGTAAACATGTCGCCGATGAGCCGCGCGCATTCCCACGGTGCCCAGCGCTCAGGGGTAGAGCGCACGCCGTAATGGCGCACATCGAAGCGGTCGGGATAGCATTCACCTACCTGAGGCACGCCATCTCGCGAGCGCCCGGTCTCGCGGAAGCGCTCGGTGCGCAAGATAAGCCGGTCGTCCTCGACCTCGAGTTCGATATCGCGGCGGATGGCCTGCGCGTCGAGCGTGTCCTCGCGGTTCCAGTGGGTGAGATCGGGTTCGCGCGCTGTCGTCGGCGAGGTGAGTTCGTCGACCAGTGCGAGCAGGCCTGCGGGCTCGAGCCTGTTCGATGCAAGGCCGAGCGAGTTCAGCATCCCCGCCATCCCGTCGCGGCATTCGGTGAGTTCTGCATCGGTCACGTTTCCGGGCACCGGAACGCCCAGCGACAGCACGAGACGCACATGGCGCGCATGAAACGGCGCGTGTGCCGAGCCCGACTTCCAGACGAGATCGTAGAGCCGGTTGGTGCGGGCCTTCGCGATCGCTTCGTAGATCCCGCCCTGCTCGTAGCGCGGCGCGAACCAGGGGCCGACGATGGCGCCGATGCGCGGAGACGCGAAGTTCAGCACCTGCAAACAGGCGCCTTGCGGCAGGCTCTCGGAGAAGAACTGCCCGAGGATTTCACCGGTGCGCTCATCGGCGCCGATGAGCGGGGTGACTTCGAGAATGAAGCCCTTCGAGTGCGCGTTCCGGTAGAGCCCCGGGCCCTCGTCATAGATGCGGTACGGAAGCCAGTCCGACAGCATGTCGAGCGCGAAACGCGGCTGCGCATGGTCGGCTTTCTTCGCATCGCCGAACAGGCCAGCGAGGAGCGCGTCGCGCGCAGAGGATAGCGAGAGGTTCACTTGGGCTCTCCTTCGGGCAGAACAGGGTGGGGCACCTGGCCGGGGGAGGGGGAACGACCAGGTGCCCCGGGGTCCGGCGCTTTGGCACCGGGCAGCTCCGTCAGATCCTGTGAGGGGATGACCAGGACATCGGGAGGCTGCTGGGGGGAGGGATTGGAATGCTGGAATGGACGTGCTTCTGCGGCGGCGGGCGGCGGGCCTTCCGCTTCAGCCGGGCGCGCCAGTGCGCGCAGAACGTCGCCGGTCGAACGCGGCGCGCGCCAGCGCTCGGCAGCGCGATCGGGCAGCACGACATGAACGACCCGGGCCTCGTGGATGCGGCCCGCCTCGTCGCGGTAGCCCGCAACGACGATCCGCAATTCGCGATCACCGACCCCGTGCGCTCGCGCAGAGGCATGACCGGACCGTTCTGCCTGTGAAGCGCGGGTGGCGGCATCGTCGATCATCGAGGTTGGCGCGCAGCTTCCCTCCGGCGCGCGGCAGGAAAAGTCGCCCTTGACGTTGCCGCCAAGCGTCGCGCAGCTGGCGATCATCAAGGAGAGGGTTGCCGTCGCTCCGACACGGGTCACACGGCCGCTCATTGCTTCGATCCGGTCTTGGCATTGGCAAATGCGCGCAGTGTCTTTGCATCGCGGTAGCCGTGCAGCACCGCACCGTCGCGCGCTCTGACGATCACCGGGGTTCCGGCAAAGCCGTTGGCCTGTGCAAAGGCTTCGTTGGCATCGAGCGCAGCTGCTTTCTTGCAGGCAGCGCGCGGTTCGAGGTGCTTGCCGGTGTAGGCGGCATGGAGCGCCCCGACCGGATCGGCGGCGCACAGCACCGCCTCGGACATGCGGCGGCTCGATGCGCCGAAGATCGAGATCGGCCGCTCCTCGACAAGGACGCCTGCCTTCTCGAGTTCGCCGGTGAGCCGCTTGCAGTAGCCGCACTGGAAATCCGAGAAGACAACCAGCTTCGGCCCCTTGGGATTGCCCCACAGGATCGCGCCTACTGCGGGCAAGACTTTGAGATCGACATGCGTCGCGGCCCGCCTGTCGCGGGGTTCTGCAACGTCGTGCCGACCGGCAGTGTCCTCGCCGGCAGCGCGGGCTGCGCCGGCGGCGAGCAGGTCGGGATTGAGTTCAAGCAGGCGCGCGGCGGTTACGTCGCGCCGCTCCTCCATGTCGTAGAGCCGCCCGACGAAGAGGTAGCGTGCCGCTTCGTCGATGTAGAACAGCGTCTCTCCCGAGACGACCTCGCACCACGGCGCGAATGTCTTGCAATCGAGCGCGTCGATCGGTGTCTTGGGCAGACGAAGCTTGAGCGCTTCAACCACATTCTGCGTGATCGCGGCCTGCGCCGGCATGGCGGTCACTACCGCGACACCGCTTGTAAGGAGGGCTGCTGCGCTGGCGGCGGCGAGCGATATGTGCGCGGCGCGCGCCTTGAGGCCGGGCCGCTGGTTCGAGTAGTTCATTGGGGTGTGCTCCTGACATGGACGCCGTCGAGAAAGACGATCTCGACTGCGATGCCGGTCGGCATCTCGACGACGGGTTGGTACTGTTCTGCGCGTTCGATGAGGTATTTGCTGACCGTGTCGGCGGCTTCGCCCGCGCCCTGGCCGAGGCCGCCTGCGAGAATGTCGGTCGGCGAGAGCGCGTCGCGCCTGCCGTCGCTGCCGACAGGCTGCGCAAAGATGCCGTTGGCATTGGCCGAGAAGCCGCGTCCGAACCCGCCGACGATCCCGGCGAGCAGCGCCTGGCTGACGAGGCTGCCTTCGCGGCTGACGACATTGCCGCGAACGCCCGACTTGCCGGCAAAGGCGATGAACCCCTTGACCTCGCTCACCGCAAAGCGTCCGCCCGGTTGCGCACAGGTCATGCGCACAAGCTTGACGTAAACCTTCTCGGCCGAGAGATCGCCGCGCGCCGCGCCGTTGACGAGGCAGCCGGTGAGATCGGTGGTGAGAAGCTTGTTGCCCTGCAGCACCGAGCGCGCCGGACCGGTGATACGCAGCACCACGGGCAGCGGATCGCTCTGGCTGGTAACGCCCGTCGAGGCGTCGACCCCGACGATCACGGTGGCAGGTGCATAGCTGTTGGGCGGCAGGTAATCGCGGCTTGCCTCGAGCAGCAGCGTCGGCGCGCTTTCGATTGCCTTGGTCTTGGCGGCGCCCGGCTTGTCGGATGAGAAACTCAGCAGGCTTGCCTTGGGTTCGCTGGGTGGCTCGAGCGCTCCGGGAGGGAAGCCCGGAGCCCGCGGATCGGCTGAGGGAACCGGCGTAACTGGGGGATTGGCGCGCACCGTCTCGAGTTCCGAGCGCAAGGCGGCGTTCTCGGCCGAGATCGCATCGATCGCCGCCTGACCGTCGCTGATCATCCGCGCGTTTTCGCCGCGCAATGTCTCGAGCTCCTGCTCGATCGAGGCCTTGGGAAGCTGGCTTTCCTGCAGGTCCTTGATCGCGCGGCCCTGCGCATCAAGACGGTTGCCATAAGTGGCGACGAATTCGCGCTGCGAGAGATTGCGATTGACCAGCGCGCCGGTCTCGATCGTGGTCGCGCCCGCGCCGCCGGCGCCGGCTTCATCCTCGCCGCCGAAGATGAACATCGAACCGGAGATGAGTGCCACCCCGCCGATGCCGGCGAGCAGCAGCTTCTGGCGCTGCGCGACCGTGCGGTTGAGATTGCGCCGGGCTTCGCCGCGCGTCTCGTCCTTGGGCGCTGCGGCGGGCGTATCGTGTCTGTCGGTATCGGCCATTATTCGAGCCCTCCCTTCGCAAAGACGAGGAAGGCCTGCGTGCTCTCGCCGGGCTGGAGACTGTCGCGGCCATAGGCAAAGGCCAGCGCCCCGGCGGGCGCCTCGCGTTCACCGGCAAGGTCGACGGGCATCGGGCCGAGATTGCGCAGGGTGAAGGCCTGACCGATCAGCTCGGCACCTTCATATTCGGCGACCTGCTGCACTTCGAGGCTGTCGGTGCGGCGTGGTCGCGAGAGTTCGGCGCGCGCCCGGAAGCCCGGCAGAACACCGTCGCTCGCCATCGCCTCGATCAGGCGGATCGCGGCTTCGTCGCGCGTCGCTGCATAGCCTTCCCATTCGCTCGCCTGGGACTTGGCGAGCGCGGGATTGGTGACGAAGAGCTGGCTCGCTTCCTCGCCATCGACGCGGCAGGCGAACTTATAGACATAGCCCGCGCTGCTGGTCGCGAAGAAGCTGACTCTGGCGCTCGCATATTGCAGCGGCACCGAGACATAAATGTCGCCGCGCACCGGTTCGTGGGTCACCTCGAAATCGTTGTAGGGATAGCCGCTCGCCATCTTCGAGACATTGGCGAAACCATCCTCGATGAGGGCGATACGGGTCAGCGCGCCGCGCGCGAGCACGCAATCGATCGCGGCGCCATCAGCGGCCTCGACGAACTGGTCGGCATGTGCCGGTGAAGCGTAGGCGGCCGTGGCGATTGCCAGCGCAACGCTGGTCAGCGCGGCGGGGAAGGGGCGGGATAGGAGTGTCATGGGTTCTCCTCCTCGGTTTCGGTTGGGAGCTGGCGGAAGCCGGTGAGGCCGAGGCTGAGGCCGCGGCGGTTCCAGCTGAATTCGAAGCTGCGCTGCTGGCTCGCGATCACCTGCGCGCCGACAAAGGTCTTGAGCGTTCCGGTGACGGTCGCGGTGAGCGCCTGCGGGTCGACCTCCATCCGCGAGATGACGAAGGCCTGGCTGATGTCCGAGCCGCGTTGCTCGTCGACGATCTTGACGAGCTCGGCCTTGAGGCGGCCGTGCGCAGAGGGATCTGCCACCTTCAGGACCTGTTCCATCCAGTAGTCGAGGCTCTCGGGTGCGCGATTGAGCAGCATCAGCGCGGTGTCGCGGGTGACAAGCTCGAGGTAGTGCGCATCGGTCGCGCCGCTGCCGAGCGTCAGGCGCTCGCTCGTGACAGGCACGAGGATCATGCTTTCCTCGCGCGTTGCCGCCGCGCCGACCGCCAGCAGGCTGGTAAGGCCGAGAACGGATGCCAGCGCGGCAAAGCGGTTACGCTGCTTGAGGTGACGCTGCGCTTCCTCGTAGGCGAATTCGTGTTTCATGGATGTCCTCCCTCAGCCTGCGAGCAGGCGACAGTGGGAGGGCGGCGTGGCTTTCAGCCCGAGGAAGCTCCCCGGCAGATACCAGTAGGCAGCATGCACCAGTTTCGACCCTGCACCTGAAGCTTTGGCCTTTCGAAGGGCGAACCAGGTCATGACCGATAGGCCGGTGCCGATGATGATGTGCTGCGCAAGGATGCCCCAGGCGAACGGGACGAGCAGTCCCGCAAACTCGTCGATGGTCCAGAAACCGATGAGCTCCGGATCGTCGAGCCGCCGTGGAACGAGGTATCTGTCGGCCATGCCGCCCTCCCGTCGTTAGACCGCGATCAGATGGTCGCGGTCACGACCGAGGTGACGATCGGCACACCGGTGCCGACGCCGATACCGACACCGACCGGGACCGCGACCTGCCCGAGGGCGAAGCGGCCCGAGGCGAGCGCGATAAGCCCGCCGGCAAGGCTGAGGACGGTGATGATTTTCCCGCCCGAACCTTCGAGGAAGTCGGTAAATTTCTGCAGCGCCGGATCAAAGGTCGTATCGGCACCGGCATAGGCGGCACCGGCGCAGGCGAGCGCAATGGCGGCCGGAAGAATATAGTTGCGGGCACGAATGCCTTTGCTGGATTGGCGCTGAAGAGTGATTGCTTTGGTCATCGAGGAACTCCGTTTCGAACATTGGCAGCGATGCGTTCGCTGTATGTTCTTTCCTCGATTGGAAGGCAGGGTGTAGGAAAACGGAAACTGCAGCACGCGGTATTCCGACCAAGAGAAATCGTCGATTCTGGGCAATCTGACCGGGTTTTGCGCGACCGGTGCAGACATTGCGGCCAAGAATACCGATCATTGCGCCACCCATACCGAAATCTGAGATCGAGGGACCGGAATCTGCGCGAATCAAATCGTGTGACGATGAGCCGGTTTCCTACGTGTTCCTTATTTGTTCTTTTTCCTTTCCTACAGTTTGACGCGTTGCCTAGCCTGTTGGTGATTCGCTAAAGATCACCGGAAGCAGGAACAATGGCGCGAAACGCAAACGACAAATGGGAAGAACTATCGCGAGGAGTTGCAGCTTTCCTCGACCATGCCGTGGACGAAAGTGGCAAGTCCCGGCGGACGATTGCCGCACAGACGAATATCAACAAGGACGCGCTCCGACGCATCCTCGCCGGGACACGGTCAGCCACACTGCCAGAGGCGCTGGCCATCCTTGACGCGAGCGGACACGCGCCGCGCACCTCCCTGATGCTGGCACTCGCGGGGTACTCGCAGCGTAGCGAGGATTGGCAGAATAGCGGCGTGCTGGAATTTCTTGAAACCTTCATAAGCGAGTTGCCGTCTGCTTTGGATCAGGCGCTGGGCGAGAGGCTGCTCGATGTGAGACCGCGCTGGGCAAAGGGGACCGCGCACCGCACCGCCGGTCTCCTGTCGGATCACCTCGCGCAACTGGAGCGGCAGGATGAACAAAGCTTCGCTCTCTGAAATGACGACCGGTCTCGAAACGGACGCGGAAGCCGTTCCTGTCGAGCCAACGCCAGACCGGCTCATTCGTCTTCCCGAGGTCATGGCGCGCGTGGGCCTGCGCCGAACGGCAATCTATCAGCGGATGCGCGAAGGCCGTTTTCCAAAGTCGCGTTCGCTCGGTCCCCGTTGCACGGTTTGGGTCGAATCCGAGATCGATGACTGGATCGGTTCTGTTGTCGAACGCACCGACGAGATATGTCAGAACACGCCCCGAATTTCGAGATGATCATGTCTTGCGTCCCGTCACTGCTCCCATAAACGCCCTCTGTCCGGCTAGCCGGAAAGCACTTCGATTATCCGGCATTCGCCAACCGCTCCGTGCTGGCAGTCGTCGACCATATGGCGCAGTTCGGTTCGCAGTTTTCGCAAGTCACCAAGCTTCCGATCCACCTCGCGCAGGTGGAGGCTGGCAATAGAGTCCACGGCTTCGCACGATTGCGATGGATCATCCGCCAAAGAAAGCAATTGGCGCACCTCCGCCATGGTGAAGCCGAGGTCGCGTGCGCGGCGGATAAACCGCAATCTGGCCAATTCGGTCGGGCCATAGTCCCGGTAGTTGCCGGCGGTGCGTGGTGGTTCCTCCAGCAATCCGGTCCGTTCGTAGTAGCGGATGGTTTCGGCGGTCGTGCCGGTCTTCCGCGCCAGGGCACCAATCTTCATGGGTTTCTCGCAATGCTTGACCTTGTAGCCACTACAAGGTGCATAAGACAATTCGAGGATGCAAGCAGAACGGTAAAATCCTGTGGCAAAGAAGGACATTATTGAACTTATCGAAGCTGAGCGGCGCGTTTTCCGTACCGCCAGGCAGTCTGGTGACCGGGCTTTGGCTTGGACCGCGCTCGAGCGAGAACATATTCTGGGCCAGGGCTTCTTCGGGCCGCACCTTCGTTCACATATGACGATGCTGGGCTATGCGGTTGAAACCCGCGATGGCCGGGAAGTTCTGGGGCAGGTCATACGTCTTTCGCTCGCTCCCCTTGGCAATCTCACCGGACGGCTTCCTTGGGGGAATACCGGACGCGCAAACGTGAGCGCGTTCGCGCCAATGCCATACCCGGACGACCTCTCAGAGGTTCTTACGATCTCTTCTGGCGAAGCTCGCTAGCTCGCGCCATGGCAATTCTCTCCAACGAACAGGTTGAACGCCTCTACGACAAGAACGCGGGAATCTATGACCGATTGGTCTCGGGGTTTCGGTGGGCCGGTCTTGGTCGCTGGCGACGCGATCTGGTTAACCGGCTTGAACTCAACGCCGGCGACCATGTGGTGGATCTGTGTGCTGGCACCGGCGCAAACCTCGCGTTTCTGCTTGAGAGAGTAGGACCAAGCGGCAAGGTGACGCTGGTCGACCTTTCGCAAGGCATGCTCGACCAAGCCCGTCGACGAGCGAAGCGCCTGCGAGCAAGTAATGTCGAATTTGTGCAGTCAGACGTAGCCGCCTTCCGCTTTCCGAGCGAGACTAGCGCAGTCATCAGCACCTTTGGACTGGAAATGCCACCTGACTACGCCGCGATCATCGAGCGCGCCTCGGCTGCTCTCCCGACGGGTGGCCGGATGGCCCTGCTTGGCCTGAAGCACCCCGAGCGCTGGCCGCGATGGCTGATTGAAATCGGCATATTGCTGACCAAACCGTTCGGTGTGGCGCGGGAATATGAAGAGTTCCGCCCTTGGCTTCCAGCACGCCAGTTTCTGCGTGAAGTTCATTTCCGCGAGTTTCTAGCCGGTTGTGCGTATGAATTCGTCGGTGCCAAATCGTGATCATGAAAAGACAAGCGCTCAGACAGCCGTGGTTGCGCGAGCTTTGCAAGGCTCCTAAAGGGTTGAGTAACGTGCCGCGTTTTGTGTTGCCCTTCCTTGCGATCATCGCCATTCTTTTCGGTAGTGTCCTATCGTTACCTGACGCGCATGCTTCAGAAGGCGAAAGCTTCGTTCATGCGGCCGATCACGTTTATGCGCATGGGGCTGACCACTTCGATAGGAATGATCCCGAGCCGGACCATGATGGTCAGGATCATTCGGCAACGCATCATCACAATTGCAGCTTCGGTCTCGCCGATAGTGGAGTGTTCCTGGGGTCGCCCTTTGCGCGCACGAATAGCCTGAAGGGTCTGCTTGCGACTTCGATGCTCACCTCGCGCGCGCCGCCGGTTCTGATCCAACCTCCCAAAGCCTGACAGCAAATCATGTGCGAGTGCGCCTGCGCGCGCTCGATTGGTTTCAGTCAGGAGATACAATAATGCGGTGCTTTGCACTGGCCGCGGCCTTGATTGCCGTGTCCACGGGTTCGCCAGTATTGGCACAGGAAACAGTTACACTCGAGGAAGCGCTCGCTCGAGCGGGCGTCGGCATTGAAGGGGAAGATGACCCTTCCAGCAATCCACGGGTTTACGGCCCTCAGGCGGAGGCCGAAGCCGCGCGTGCGGCTATCGACCAAGCACGCCTCCGACCCAATCCCGAGCTATCGCTTGAGGCCGAGAACATCGCGGGCTCCGGCGCTTTCTCCGGGCTGCGATCGACCGAATATACCCTAGCGATCGGTCAGCCGCTCGAACTCGGCGGCAAGCGAAGCGCACGCATCGCGAGCGCACGCGCATCGTCCGATTTCGCCGGCTTGCAGAGCGAATTTGCCTTGTCGCAACTCGCTTTGGGGGTGCGCGAGCGTTATGTGCAGGCCGTCGCCGCAGGCCAGCGCCTCGTTCTCGCGCGGGAAATCGTCGAGCGAAACCGTGAACTGACGCGGATCGCCAACGTGCTTGTAGAGGTCGGGCGGGAGCCGCCTCTTCGAGCTATGCGTGCACAAGCTACGCTTGCCGAGGCGGAGGCCGAATTGCAGGCTGCACAAGCAGACGATTTAGCAGCACGTCAGGCGCTCGCGGCTCTCTGGGTATCCGGACAGCCCAATCCCGCAGTATCGAACGTCTTTCCTGACTTATCGCCGCCCCTTGCGCCGCCGGTTTCCGAAGATCCGTTGCAACTGCGCATTGCGGGCGCTCGAACCACCTTTGCTGAAGCCGAAATTGCGCGTGAGCGCTCGCTTGGCGTTCCCGACCCAACGCTGTCGGCAGGTGTGCGCCGTTTTGAGGAAAGCAGCGATCAAGCGTTCATCGTCGGGATTTCCATTCCGCTTCCCTTTCGCAACCGCAACCAGGGCAACATCGCAGCCGCCGAGGCGCAATACCGCGCGGCAAGCGCGAGCGAGGCGATAGCCGAGGCGGACTACCGCGTGGAGTTCGAGCGGACGCGAACGCTTTATCTGGCCGCCGAAACGCGTGTGGAGACCCTCTCCAGCGCATCCCTGCCGCAGGCTGAGGAAGCGCTCAGGCTCGTCGAAATCGGCTACCGCAATGGCAGATTTCCGCTGATCGAAGTTCTGGCGGCTGCCGAAGCGCGCGACGCCATTCGTGAAAATCTGATTCAGGCAGAAGAGACCCGCGGCCTGCTCGCGGCGCGGCTCATCTGGCTCACCACACAGTGAGGCCCATTTCCATGAAACGTAGCCATTTGATCGCCGTAATCGGTGTCCTGATCTTGCTGGCCGCCTTGGCCTGGGTCTTCTGGCCCGCTGACTCAAACGGGCCCGACCAGCAAGCGGAACAAGGTGAAAAGAGCGAAGTCCCCGAAGGCGTTCTGCTGATCGACGCGAAGCAGATCGCAGCTTCGTCGATAGAAATCGAAGCTGTCCAATTCGGCGCAGCAACGGAGCTTGTATTCCCAGCGACCGTCGCCGCGGCGCCGAATGCCAGCGCACGGATCGATGCGCGTGCATCCGGTGTGGTGAGGAGCGTGAACAAGATGCTGGGCGATTATGTCAGGCAGGGGGAGGCGATCGCGCGGATCGAGAGCGCTGATGCTGCCGGACTGGCTGCGCAGGTCGCTACCGCGCGTGCGCGGGTCAATGAACTGTCTGCGCTCTACGACCGCGAAAAGCGGCTGTTCGAGGCCAATGTGACGGCCCGGCAGGATCTCGAAGCGGCGCAGGCCAATCTGCAAGTGGCAAGATCGGAGCTGTCACGCGCACAAGCTGCATCCGCCGCTGCTGGTGTCAGCGGGGATGGACGTTCGCTGGCCGTGACGAGTCCGATTTCAGGGCAGATCACCAGCGCGCCGATCGTGCTTGGCTCCTACGTCTCCGCCGGTGAAGAGATGTTCCAGATCGTGAACGCGAGCGGCTTGCAAGTGCAGGTTGCTCTGCCCGCCAGTGATGCTGCGAGAATTAGGCCCGGCGACGAGGCAACGCTGGAATTCGGAGAGGAGCGGGAGATCGGCGGACGTGTGCGCTCGATAACCCCCGCGCTCGATCCGGAAAGCCGCAGCGCAACCGCAGTTATTTCGCTCGCTGGAGCGGTCCCCGGATTGCAGCCAGGCGCATTCTTGCAGGCGCGCATCCGGCCCTCAGGTGAAACCGATGCGACCTTGATCTCGGTGCCTGAATCCGCAGTTCAGATGGTCGAAGGCCGTGAAGTGGTGTTCGTTCGCACGCGTACCGGCTTTCGGGCGATGCCTGTCGTGACGGGATCGCGCTCGGGAGGGCGCATCGTGATCGAGTCCGGATTGCAGAATGGCCAGCGGATCGCGACCGAAAACGCCTTCCTGCTCAAAGCCGAACTCGGAAAAGAGGAGGCCGAACATGGACATTGATCGGTCTGAAAGCGGCTTCGAGGAGGAGCGCAGCAGCCATGATGGCGTGATTGGCAGCGTCCTAGACTGGTCTGTTCGAAACCGCTGGGCGGTCGTGGTTCTGGCCCTCTGCGTAGCGATTTGGGGGGCTTTCAATCTCGCCCGATTGCCCATCGATGCGGTGCCGGACATCACCAATGTTCAGGTGCAGATCAACACCGAGGCACCGGCGCTCTCGCCCTCGCAGATCGAAACGCAGGTAACCTTCCCTGTCGAAACCGGCATGGCCGGAATCGAGGGACTGGAGATGACCCGCTCGATCTCGCGCAATGGCTTTAGCCAGGTCACGGCGATCTTCGAGGAAGGCACGGATATCTATTTCGCGCGATCGCAGGTGGAGGAACGGCTCGCCACGCTCGCCTCTTCGCTTCCTGCAGGCGCGGAGCCGTCGATGGGTCCGATTGCGACCGGTCTCGGCGAGGTGTTGATGTATACCATCGAGTTTGAGCATCCGGGCGGAACCGATGCGCCCAAGGGTGGTGCTGTTGGCTGGCAGAATGACGGCAGCTTTGTCACGGACCGGGGCGAGCGATTGGACACGGCGGTGGCGAGAGCCGCCTATCTGCGTACGGTACAGGATTGGGTCGTCGCGCCGCTGATGCGTTCGGCCAACGGCGTGGCGGGCGTAGACTCGATCGGTGGCTTTGAGAAGCAGTACTTGGTGCAGCCAGACCCCGACCGCCTCAACGGCTACGGCGTTTCGCTCGACCAGCTGATTACCGCGCTGGAAGCGGCGAACCAGGCCGAAGGCGCCAACTTTGTCGAACGGGCTGGCGAAGCTCTTCTTGCACGGGTCGATTCCCGGCTGAATTCCGTAGAAGACATTGCGCAGGCAGTGGTGGCAACGCGCGAAGGTGTGCCGATCCGCGTCGGCGACGTGGCAACGGTCGAAATTGGCGGCGATCTCCGCACAGGTGCAGCCTCGCTGAATGGCGAGGAAGCCGTCGTCGGTACTGTGCTGATGCGCGCAGGCGAAAACAGCCGCACCGTAGCTGCGGGTGCTGCCGACAGGCTCGACGAGGTACGGTCGTCGCTTCCAGCAGGAGTTGAGGCGGAGATCGTCTACAACCGTTCGACACTCGTCGATGCGACCATCGTGACGGTACGCAACAACCTTGTCGAGGGCGCGCTGCTCGTCATTGTCGTTTTGTTCCTGCTGCTTGGAAACATCCGCGCCGCCATCATTGCAGCTCTGGTCATCCCTTTGTCGATGCTGATGGCAGCTATTGGCATGAACCGGCTTGGCGTATCTGGCAACCTGATGAGTCTTGGTGCGCTTGATTTCGGCCTGATTGTCGATGGCGCTGTCATCATCGTCGAAAACAGCATCGCGCGCCTCGCCGCAAGGCAGGAGCACGAGGGACGTTTGCTCACACTGCGCGAACGCCTTGCCGAGACGCGGGCAGCGGCGCATGAGATGATCAAGCCAACGGTGTATGGCCAGGCGATCATCTTTCTGGTTTTTGCGCCGCTCCTCACCTTCACCGGGGTTGAGGGCAAGACATTTTCGCCCATGGCCATCACGGTGATGCTGGCACTTGCCTCAGCATTCATACTCTCGCTTACTTTCGTCCCAGCGATGATCGCTCTCTTGCTGAACAAGAAAATCAACGAGCAGGAAGCAAAGCCCATCCGATTGGCGAAAGAGCGCTATGGTCCGCTGCTGCGCAGAGCGCTTGCCCGTCCATGGCCTGTCATCGGTACCGGAGTCGGCGTGTTCGCGCTCGCGGCGCTTGTCTTCAGCTTCATCGGCAGCGAATTTACACCGCAGCTCGACGAGCGTGATCTGGCTGTCCAGTCATTGCGTATTCCTTCCACCCCACTGGAGCAGTCGCTTACAATGCAGCGCCAGGTCGAAGCGCGATTGAAGCAATTCCCGCAGGTTGAGCTGGTATTCTCGCGCACCGGCACGGCAGAGGTCGCGACCGACCCTATGCCGCCGAACATCTCGGATGCCTATGTTATCCTCAAACCGCGCGAAGAATGGCCGGACCCCTCGCTGTCTAAGGATCAGCTTGTAAGCGAGATGGAAGAGGCGCTCGGTAATCTCGTTGGTAATCTCTACGAATTCAGCCAGCCCATCGAGCTGCGCTTCAACGAGCTCATCGCAGGCGTTCGCGGCGATGTCGCGGTCAAACTCTACGGGGATGATCTTACGGCTATGACTGCGGCTGCAAACCAGGTCGCGGTCGTGCTCCGCGGTGTCGAGGGCGCGGCCGATGTGAAGGTCCAGCAGGTTTCGGGTTTTCCGACGCTCGATATAGCCTTCGATAGGCCAACGATTGCGCGCTACGGCCTCACGGTCGAAGACGTGGCGCAGTCCGTTGCCATAGCGCTTGGAGGTCGAAACGCAGGGCTGGTGTTCGAAGGCGATCGACGTTTCGATGTCGTGGTCAGGCTATCGGATGCAAATCGCAATGACTTCGACCAGCTCGGATCATTGCCGATCGTGCTTCCCAATGGAGGAACCGTGCCGTTGCGCGCAGTGGCAAAGTTTCAGGTGATTGATGGCTTGGCCGAGGTCCGGCGCGAGCAGGGTCGCCGGCTGGTGATCGTATCCGCCAACGTGCGCGAGCGCGATCTTGGGTCATTCGTCGAACAGGCGCAATCCGAGGTCGCTGCAGGCGTTGATTTGCCTTCCGCATCGTTCATCGAATGGGGCGGTCAGTACCAGAACCTGCAACAGGCTCAGCAGCGTCTGCTGATCGTGGTTCCGCTCGCCTTCGGCGTCATCTTGTTGCTCCTGTATTTGGCGGTCGGCGGTTGGGTCCCTGCGCTGGCGGTGTTCAGCGCAATCCCCATGGCACTGGCTGGCGGGGTCTTTTTCCTGGCTATGCGCGGCATGCCTTTTTCCATCTCGGCAGCGGTGGGGTTCATTGCTCTCTCCGGAGTTGCGACGCTGAACGGCCTCGTCATGATCACAGCGATCAAGCAGCGTCTCGAACAAGGCTTGGAACTGGGCGACGCGATCATCGAGGGCGCGATCGCACGGCTGCGGCCAGTGTTGATGACAGCGCTTGTCGCATCGCTCGGCTTTGTTCCGATGGCGCTTGCGACGGGAACCGGGGCCGAAGTGCAACGTCCATTGGCTACGGTTGTCATTGGCGGGTTGATCACCGCCACCGCGCTCACCCTGTTCGTATTGCCAGCCATTGTAAGCCTGATCTTCGCGAGAAAACCGCGCGCGACCCAGGTTGAGACATCAGCAGCAGCGAGGAGCGACAGCTAGTGACACGGAATATCGAACTCGAACTATCGTCGCTTCTCCCGGACATTCCGAGCGACACCGACAGATGTATCGCTCGGCTGCAGTCGTTGCTCAGTTCGCGGGCCGGGGTGCATGCGGTCGAGGTCCTTGCAGGATCGAACAGTACACCTGCCCAGCTTGCAATATCTTACGATCCCGATCGTCTCACGATCGCGCGGATCAGAGAACTTGCGCACGTAGCAGGAGCGGAAATTTCCGGGCGCTACGGGCATGTTGTGTGGCAAACCGAGGGCATTAATTCGGTGCGCCGGGCGCAGACGGTCGCAGATCTGGTAGCCCGCGAATCCGGCGTACTTGAAGCAAATGCCGATGCGAGCGGAAAGCTGGTCGCCGAGTTCGACCGCCGGCGTACCGATGAGACCGCGATTGCCAATGCGCTGCAAGAACTGGGGGTTTCAATCAAGGCCGACAAAATCGCCGCAAATGCCAGGGATGCTGAAGAACACCGCCATGACGATAAAGATCATTCCGGGCACAGTCACGGCGGCATCTTCGGCGCTAATACTGAACTCTTTTTCTCGCTCGCTTCGGGCGCATTTCTCGCCATCGGCTTCGGGATCGAGAAACTGTGGGACGGGCATCCGGTCTGGCTGCCGTTCGCTTGCTATATAGCGGCATATTTCTTCGGAGGCTTCTTCACTCTCCGAGAGGCGTGGGACAATTTGCGCCTCCGCCGGTTCGAAATCGACAGCCTCATGCTTGTCGCCGCTGCGGGCGCCGCCTTTCTCGGGGAATGGGCCGAAGGCGCGCTACTGCTGTTCCTGTTCAGTTTCGGCCACGCGCTCGAACACTACGCGATGGGGCGCGCGAAGAAAGCTATCGAAGCGCTCGCCGAGCTTGCCCCGGACACCGCACGGGTAAAGCGCGGACCTGACGTAGTTGAGATCCCGGTCGAGGAGCTTGCGCTAGGCGACGTGGTAATCGTGCGTCCGAACGAACGCCTTCCGGCTGACGGCTTCATCTTGGACGGCGTCAGTGCCATCAATCAGGCTCCGGTGACCGGCGAAAGCGTGCCGGTCGACAAGAGCGCGGTTTCGGATGTCGCTTCTGCGCGCGCCAATCCTGACAATCTTGCGGATGACAATCGCGTCTTCGCGGGGACGATCAACGGATCGGGCGCGCTCGAAGTGGAAGTGACCCGGCGATCGAGCGATACGACCCTAGCCAAGGTCGTCCAAATGGTGAGCGAAGCCGAGGCTCAGCAATCTCCTACCCAGCGCTTCACGCAGCGCTTCGAGCGAATTTTCGTGCCTGCCGTGCTCGCTCTGGCCGGCCTGCTCCTTTTCGCATGGGTTGTCATCGACGAGCCGTTCCGCGACAGTTTCTACCGGGCGATGGCGGTGCTTGTGGCTGCGAGCCCGTGCGCTTTGGCGATCGCGACCCCGAGCGCGGTCTTGTCCGGAGTGGCCAGAGCTGCACGCAGCGGCATTCTGGTGAAGGGCGGCGCGCCGCTCGAGGATCTCGGTGCGCTCAAGGCCATCGCGTTCGACAAGACCGGTACTCTTACCGAAGGCGAACCCCGCATTACCGATGTCGAACCCGAGCAGGGTGTATCTGAAAACGAACTGCTTGCGATTGCTTCGGCGGCTGAAAATCTGAGCGATCATCCCCTGGCACAGGCGATTGTCAGGGACGGCAAGCAGCGGCTTGGCGATGAGACTCTGCCCGAAGCTACCAATCTCGAAAGCTTCACAGGCAAGGGCATCACCGCGCTTGTCGGCGGTGAGCGGGTGTGGATCGGAAAGCTCGAAATGTTCGGGCAAGACGGGGTCCCTCCGCTCAGTGCCGAACTGTCGGATGCTATCGAGGGCATGCGCGAGCGCGGGCGAACGACAATGGGCGTTCGCTCGGAAACGCGCGATCTCGGAGCGATCGGTTTGCTCGACACGCCGCGAGCGGCGGCAAAGGCGACGCTCGAAGCGTTGCGCGGCCTCGGGATCACCCGAATGATCATGATCTCGGGCGACGACCAAAGAGTGGCCGATGCGGTTGGAACGGAAGTCGGCCTCGACGAGGCCTGGGGCAATCTCATGCCCGATGACAAGGTCAAGGCCATCCGCAAGCTTGCCGGCCAGGACAAGGTTGCGATGGTCGGAGACGGGGTCAATGACGCTCCGGCCATGGCGAATGCCACCGTCGGGATAGCAATGGGGGCTGCCGGATCGGACGTTGCATTGGAGACAGCCGATGTCGCGCTGATGGCCGATGATCTCGCCCGACTGCCTTTCGCCGTCGATCTGAGCCGACAGACCCGGTCGATCATCCGGCAGAATATGATCGTCAGTCTTGGAATTGTTGTCGTGCTCATCCCGGCAACCATTTTCGGTCTCGGGATAGGCCCCGCTGTCGCGGTTCACGAGGGATCAACGCTGATCGTGGTCGCCAATGCGCTTCGCCTTCTGGCGTATAAAGAGAAGGGCAGCACAAAAGACATAGCGGAGAAGCCAGTATGAGCTGCAACGATGACTTCGATCTGGATTCGGCGGACAAACGACGCACATTGTGGATCGTATTGTGGCTCAACGTCGCAATCGCGGTTGGTTTCTTTGTCGTTGCCTATTTTGCGGACTCGAACGCGCTCTTGGCCAACGGGCTCGACAATTCTTCCGATGCATTTGTCTACGCGCTCAGTCTTCTGGCTCTCACCCGTTCGCAATCCTGGAAACGAGGGGCCGCGCGTTTCTCAGGCATCATGCTCCTGATCTTCGCCGGAGGTGTTATCGCCGATGCCGTCAGGCGTTTCATCGAAGGCTCGGAGCCGGGCGGCCTGATGATGATCGCCATGGCGGCCATCGCGGCGGTGGTGAACCTCATCTGCCTGCGCATGCTCCAGAAGCTTCAGCAAAAGGATGTTAATCTGCGCGCAGCGACCACCTTTAGCTTCAACGATTTCATATCGAACGGCGGCATCATCGTCGCCGGGATCATCGTTATGCTTACAGGCGCAAATTGGCCGGATCTCGTGGTTGGGATCGCGGTTGCTGGCATTGCCCTGTATGGCGGGATCGATATCCTTCGCGATGCGCACAGGGATAAGCATAAGGAAGCGGGCACCGAACATATCAAAGGCGACGAATTCGGAAGATGATGCTCGAAATTCGCATTTTGGTCGCTGGATTGCCTCGGCTCCGTATTCAGACTATCGCAGGTTCGTGAAGTTTGTTCGCGCCTTGACCCTGATTTGCTTCAGTTTCGGACTGTTTGTGCAGGTTGCTGCGCAAGCGGCCGTTCCGCAGAGCGATATGGCTGGGTCGGCTGATTGTGCTGAAATGGCGCAAAGCATGGCCGAGCACTGCATGTCTGAACACGCGATGCCCGAACAGATGGTTTCCGAAACGGACTCCACCGAACAGCATGGCTCATGCTGCGAGATGAGCCTCGATTGTCTCGTAGCCATGAATTGCCTCCCGCCGCTAGCGCTTGCGGGTCCGGGACTGGCGCATGCAGGACCGTTTCCTGTTGCGCCTACGTATCTGGCCGCTAGCGCCAGCAGGCTCGACGGCCAGCCTCGACCGCCGGAATCTCCCCCTCCACAAACTGAACTCACCATCTAGCATTTCCCGGGCGGTGCTCTGCGCCGTTTGCGAGCTTGACGGATTACTTGACTTGCGCCGTGTCGATTGACGCGTACGCCGCAGTCGTTCCCGGCCAGTTCGCTTTGAAAGAGTGAGAATTATGGATTGGCGAATTGGCTTGTTGCCGTTTTCGGCCCTGCTCAGCGCACAAGCTGCGCAAGCGCAGTCTGTCGGATACGAAGAAGCCCTTGCATCGGTAAGAGTCGAGCAACCCGCTCTAGAAGCTGGCGCGCTGCGTGTGCAATCACGGCGCGAGGCTGCGGAAGCGGCAGACGAGCTTCCTGACCCGCGTGTACGCGCAGGGGTTATGAATCTTCCGGTCAGCGGTCCCGCGGCGTTCGAGCTTGACCGGCAACTTCCTACGCAAGTCGCCATCGGTATCGAGCAGGAGATACCCAACCTCGCCCGCCGACGGGCGAAATTTGGCGTTGCCAGTTCGGAAGTGAGGCTAGCCGAAGCGCGCCTGGGTGTGACCGACCGTGATCTCCTCGCCGATGCGGGAACGGCTTGGGTGAGGCTCTATTATGCGCAGGCGCGGATTGAGCTTGCCCACGCCGCGCTGGACGAATTGAGGGCATTCGTACCCGCAGCGAACAGCGCCGTCGCCTCCGGGTCGGCCCGCCCGGCAGAGAGTCTGGCGATCCGGCGCGAACTGCTTGGGATCGAGGATGCAGCGACGTCGATCGAGGCCGAGCGCGAGACGGCGCAAGCGCAGCTTTCCCGATACATACCGTTCCCTGACCCGGTTGCCTTGGGTGAGGCTCCCACGGCGGCTCTGGATGAAAACCAGCTTCGCTTCGAACTGGAAGAGAATCCCGAACTCATTCTGGCCGATGCGGAACAAGATCGGGCCGAAGCCGGTGTGGCGCTCGCTCGCGCTGAAAAGCGGCCGGATTTTGGGGTGAGCGTCACCTATGGTCGTCGCGACCAGGCGTTTGGCGATGCGGTGTCGGTCATGGGGTCGATTACTCTTCCGATCTTCACCGACCGGCGGCAGAATCCGCGCATCGCCGCCGCCGAAGCCGATGCCGCTGCCGCTTTGGCCGACCGCGAGGATCGCAGGCGCGCGCTGGTTGCGGATTTCGAAGCCCATCTCGCCACTTGGCGCAGCACTACGCGCCAATGGCGCCGCGCGCGTGATGAACTTCTTCCGCTCGCGCGTGACCGCGTTGAGCTCGAGACAGCCAGCTTTGCGGCCGGGCGTGCCGATCTCGTCGATGTGATTGCGGCGAAATCCGCACTTGCCCTGCTCGAGCTGGAAATTCTCGAACGCGAACAGGCGGCGGTGCAGGCGGCGGTCAAACTACAACTCACATACGGGGAGGGCAGGCCATGAACTCCGTGCTCGAACGATTTACGCAGCGCCAACGCTTGTTTGCGGCTGGGCTAGGTATTGCCCTTGTCAGCCTGGCTGCTGGCTACGGTCTTCACATGCTCGGCGGCGAGAGCAGCGGGGCTGGGTCGGCGACGGATACTGACTGTGAGGACGTGCTCTATTGGTACGATCCGATGGTGCCCGGACAACGCTTTGACGAGCCCGGTAAGTCGCCCTTCATGGACATGATGCTGGTTCCCAAGTGCGCGGGAGAAGCTGCGGAAGCGGGCGTCCGGATCGATCCGGGCCTTGTCCAGAATTTCGGCATTCGCACTGCAGCGGCCGAGTTCGGAGTTCTCGAGCCGGAAATCACCGTGACGGGCGTCCTCGCGTACAACAGCCGGGATGTTGCCATCGTCCAGCCAAGAGCGGGCGGATATGTCCAACGCACCTATGGTCTTGCACAGGACGATGTCGTGCGTCGCGGCGCTCCGATAGTCGACATTCTTGTCCCTGACTGGGGCGGCGCGCAGCGTGAATACATTGCTGTGCTCGATACCGGCGATCAGGCACTTGCAGACGCGATGCGGCAGCGCATGCGCTTGCTCGGCATGACCGACGCAATGATCGCGTCGGTTGAACGCACACGCAGAGCTCAAAACACGATCACCGTCACGGCTCCCGTGGGCGGTGCCGTAACAATGCTTGGGGTGCGCTCGGGCATGACTGTAATGGAAGGTCAGACTTTGGCCGAGATTACGGGCTTTACGCCGATATGGCTTGAAGCTTCGGTTCCTGAAGTCCAGGCCGCAAATGTCCGGCAGGGCCAGCCCATCAGTGCGACCTTGGCAGCGTATCCGGATCAGCGATTTGCGGGACGGATTGTTGCCATCCTTCCAAGCGCCGATGCCGCGAGCCGAACCATCACCGTTCGGGCTGAGCTACCCAATCCGCGCGGCAGGTTGAAACCGGGGATGTTCGCGCAGGTGTCGCTTTCACCCGACACACGGCGAGCCTTGCTGGTACCGTCGGAGGCGGTCATTCGAACCGGACGCCGAAATCTCGTGATGCTCAAGCAGGATGAAGGCGCGTTCCTGCCTGCTGAGGTCGAAATCGGGCGCGAAGCGAATGGCAGGACAGAGATACTCGCAGGCCTTGCGGAGGGCGAGCAGGTCGTCACTTCAGGTCAGTTCCTGATCGACTCCGAAGCAAGTCTTAGCGGGATCGACGTCAGGTCGATCGATGGGACCATGAGCATGGCGTCGGAAGGCTCGCCAAACATGAGGACGTACACCGCTACGGGAAGAGTGACGAAAATCGCTGGTGCTTCGATCACTCTCAATCACGCGCCGGTTCCCGCTCTCGAATGGCCGAGCATGGTCATGCCCTTCGCACTCGAAGACGCCGCTCTAGTTGACGGTATTGAACCGGGCGACAAGGTCGAGTTTACGTTCTCGCAGCACGACACCGGTCCGCGTATCGAATCCATTCGGAAGACCGACCGATGATCGCGCGCATAATCGATGCATCGATCGCCAATCGGTTTTTCATCGTTCTGGCGGCTATCGCGGTCACGCTGGCTGGCTTCTGGGCGGTGCGCGCAACGCCTGTCGATGCGATCCCCGATCTGTCTGATGTGCAGGTCGTGGTGCGGTCTAATTATCCGGGCCAAGCTCCGCGCATCGTTGAGGATCAGGTCACATACCCGCTCGCAACGACGATGCTCTCGGTGCCGGGCGCGGAAACGGTGCGCGGCTATTCGATGTTCGGCGACAGCTTCGTCTATGTGATCTTCGAGGACGGTACGGACCTCTACTGGGCGCGCTCGCGCGTGCTGGAATATCTCAACCAAGTGCAAAACGAATTGCCCGAAGGTGTGACAAGCTCGCTGGGGCCGGACGCGACGGGGGTGGGCTGGATTTACGAATATGCTCTCGTCGACCGAACGGGGAACAGCGATCTTGCTGGGCTCAGAAGTCTTCAGGACTGGTTCCTGCGCTATGAGCTCCAGACCATCCCCGGCATTGCAGAGGTTGCAAGCGTTGGCGGCATGGTCAAGCAGTACCAGGTCGTGCTGGAACCCTACCGGATGGCTTCGCTTGGCGTCACATACAGCGATGTCGTGCGTGCCATCCAGGCCTCAAATCAGGAGGCCGGCGGATCGGTGGTTGAAATGGGCGAGGCCGAATTCATGGTCCGCGCTTCGGGCTATCTCACATCTCTCAACGACTTCAGACAGATTCCGCTGAAATCGGTGGGTAACGGTATCCCCGTCACCTTGTCCGATGTCGCCACGATCCAGCTTGGCCCCGAAATGCGGCGAGGAATCGCCGAACTCAATGGCGAAGGCGAGGTCGCAGGCGGTATTGTCGTGCTCAGACAGGGTGAGGATGCGCGGGCAACCATCGCGGCTGTCGAAGAGAAGCTCGACGTGCTCCAGGCCAGTCTTCCCGAAGGGGTCGAGATTGTCACGACCTATGATCGTTCGAAGCTGATCGATGCCTCGATCGAAAACCTGACCGGAAAGCTCATCGCCGAGTTTATTATCGTCGCGATCGTTTGCGCGCTATTCTTATGGCATGTGCGGTCAGCATTGGTGGCGATCGTCACGCTTCCATTGGGGGTGCTGGCGGCCTTTATCGTGATGCGTTTTCAAGGGGTCGATGCGAACATCATGTCCTTGGGCGGCATAGCCATCGCAATCGGCGCGATGGTCGACGCTGCCATCGTCATGATCGAGAACGCGCACAAGCATATCGAGCATTGGGAAGAGGACCATCCCGACGAGCAGATGTCCAACGATGAACGCTGGAAACTGATTGCGGACGCATCGAAAGAGGTGGGGCCAGCGCTGTTTTTCAGCCTCCTGATCATAACCCTATCGTTCCTGCCGGTGTTTACTCTGCAGGCGCAGGAAGGCCGCCTTTTTTCCCCACTGGCCTTTACCAAGACCTATGCCATGGCGGCGGCCGCCATTCTGTCGGTGACACTGGTTCCCGTACTCATGGGCTGGCTGATCCGCGGCAAGATACCCAAGGAGGACACCAACCTCCTCAATCGCTTGCTGACCAACGCCTACCGGCCCGGTCTTGATTGGGTAATGCGCCGACCGAAAACCACATTGGTTGTGGCAGGCCTCGTATTCCTTACAGCGCTGGTCCCGTTCACCCGCCTTGGAGGAGAATTCCTGCCGCCGCTCGACGAAGGCGACTTGCTTTATATGCCAAGCGCGTTGCCTGGTCTGTCTCCTGGTGAAGCGTCGGCATTGCTTCAGCGGACTGATCGACTGATCAAATCCGTACCCGAAGTCGACACCGTGTTCGGCAAGGCAGGACGCGCGGATACCGCAACAGACCCGGCGCCGCTCACGATGTTCGAGACGACCATCCGGTTCAAACCTCGAGAAGAGTGGCGACCCGGAATGACGCCGGAGAAGCTCGTCGAAGAGCTTGATCGTGCGGTGCAGGTGCCGGGGCTCGCCAATGTCTGGGTGCCCCCGATCCGCAATCGCATCGACATGCTCGCGACCGGTATCAAGAGCCCGATAGGCGTGAAAGTGTCTGGCGAGAACCTTGGCGAGATCGAGCGCGTGGCGTTGCAGGTCGAGAATGTCGCAAAACAGGTTCCCGGCGTCAGCTCCGCTTTGGCAGAGCGTCTTTCGGGAGGCCGCTATGTCGATGTGGACATCGACCGGGTCGCTGCGGCGCGTTTCGGGCTGAATATCGCCGATGTTCAGCAGATTGTGTCAGGCGCGATCGGCGGCGCGAATATCGGCAGAACGGTCGAAGGATTGGCGCGATATCCCATCAATGTGCGCTATCCGCGCGAGATCCGCGACAGCCTCGCAGAACTGCACGCGCTGCCTTTGCTAACCCCCTCTGGCCAGCAAATTACGCTCGGCACCGTAGCGCAGGTGAGCGTCAGCGATGGCCCCCCGATGCTCAAGAATGAGCAAGGCCGTCTCATCAGCGTGGTCTATGTCGATACGCGCGGGCGCGATTTGACCTCGGTCGTAAGCGATCTTCAGGCGGCAGTTTCAGAGGGCGTCGATCTGCCTGCCGGTGTAAGCATTTCCTACGCGGGCCAGTTTGAATATCTCACCCGCGCCAATGAGCGGTTGCAGGTCGTCGTTCCCGCGACGCTCGGCATCATTTTCGTTTTGCTGTACCTGATCTTCCGCCGCTTCGACGAAGCGCTACTTGTTATGGGCACGCTGCCCTTTGCCCTCACCGGCGGCTTCTGGCTGCTCTATCTGATGGGCTACAACCAGTCTGTTGCGACATCGGTGGGTTTTATTGCGCTTGCCGGTGTGTCTGCCGAGTTCGGCGTCATCATGCTGATCTACCTCAAGTCTGCGCTGGCCCGGCGCAGCGGTGCCCTCGATGCGGACGGCGTGGGCGAAGCCATCAGGGAGGGTGCTCTTCTGCGCGTGCGTCCCAAGGCGATGACCGTGGCCGTCATTCTTGCCGGTCTCTTCCCTATCCTCATTGGAACCGGCGCAGGTTCGGAGGTCATGAGCCGCATCGCCGCGCCGATGGTGGGCGGCATGATCACCGCGCCGCTGCTTTCGATGTTCGTTATCCCCGCCGCATATTTGTTGATGCGGCGCCCCCGGCCCGAACGGCCAACCCAACCGCAAGGAGAAGAAGAATGCGTACCACAACCCTCATGAGCCTACTGGCCTTTCCGCTGGCGCTGGCGGCCTGCAATTCTGGCCAGGACACTGCCGACATGAACGACATGCCGATGGCAGAAAATGAAATGATGATGGACGGCGAGGATATGCCAATGATGGAACCTGGCAGCGAAATGCAAACCGTCAGCGCAGAAGGCACGGTCACTGCAATCGATGCCGAAGCGGGCACGATAACCGTCGACCACGGTCCGGTCCCAGCGATCGAATGGCCTGCGATGACCATGGCTTTTGAAGCCGATGAGCAACTGCGCAGCGAAGTAAGCGTCGGTGAGGGAATTGCCTTTGAATTTCGTACTGGTTCTGAAGGCAGTGTGATCACGTCGATCACGAAGGAGTAAATCGGTTGGGTGGTGCCAGGCAAATCTGGTGCCGCCCATCGCGAAACAGGAGGAGCATGATCCGGATACCGCGCATCACCCAGGCATTCCCCGTGGACCGCCGCACACTGATCAAAAGCGCTGGTTTTGCTGCTGCAGGCTTTGCCGCGTTCCCGCTTGCGGGATGCAAGGCGCAAGACGCATCGATGCTGGACAGCACTGACGGGTCCAATCCACTCGCTATACCGCCCTTGCAGCGTGGCGAGATTGAGCAGGGCGCACGGGTTTTCCGCCTGTCTTTGACACCGGGCCAGAAGGAATTCGTCCCCGGTGTTGCTTCGCCCACCATCGGCATCGACGCACCCTATCTGGGACCGACGCTTGAAATGCGCCGGGGCGAGTGGGTGCAGTTTCATATCGACAACAAGCTGGCCGAAGGCGCTACGGTCCATTGGCATGGTTTCGAACTTCCTGCCGCAGCCGATGGCGGACCGCATCAGTTGATCCGTCCCGGCGAACGCTGGAGCCCCTCTTTCGAAGTTCGCCAGCGGGCTTCGCTCTACTGGTGTCATTCGCATTTGGAACGCGAAGCCGGGCCGCAGGTCTATGCCGGGCTTGCCGCGCCGATTTTTGTTCGCGATGACGAGGAAGAGCGCCTCGACTTGCCGAGCGACTATGGCGTCGACGACATTCCGCTGATCGTGCAGGACCGCGTCATCGATGGATCCGGCCGCTTGGTGTACCCGCTGAGCATGCACACGCGGATGATGGGCGTGCGCGGGAGCCGGATATTCGTCAACGGCACTGAAAACGCTGTGTTCGACGCACAGACAGGCCAATTGCGGCTGCGCATCCTCAATGGATCGAACGCCCGCCTTTACGATCTTTCGCTCGAAGGTGATCGTTCGATGCAACTGATCGCGAGCGATGGCGGCTTGCTCGATCGTCCGCACATCGTCCGCTCGGTCAGGCTCGCCCCGGGGGAGCGCGCGCAGGTAATTATCGATCTCTCGGAAGGACGCCCGCTTCGCCTTCTTGCCAGCAGTCCCGAAAACGCCATGGACATGATGGGCGGACGCGGAATGATGGGCGGCGGGATGACGGGGCGCGGCGATAGCGGCGATGCTTCCGCAGACGTGTTTCAAATCCTCGATATCAGGCCGGCAAGTTCGGCCCAGCGCATCAGGGTGCCGACACAACTGGCATCGCTTGCTCCACCCGACCTGTCGTCAGCCGTCCGAACCCGGCGTTTCGTTCTCGACATGGGCATGATGGGCGGCGGAATGTCCATTAACGGTGCTGCGATGGACATGAATGTGATCAACGAACGTGTGCCGGTCGGCCAATGGGAAATCTGGGAGATCGCCAACGCTTCGATGATGGCCCACCCGTTTCATATCCATAACGTCCAGTTTCGTGTGATCGACCGCGATGGCCGAGCGCCCCCACCATTGGAAACCAGTTTGAAGGATACCGTGATCGTCAACCCGCGCGAGCAGGTACGCCTTCTCCTGCGTTTTGAAGAACACACCGACCCAGACCTGCCCTACATGTATCACTGCCACATTCTCGAACACGAGGATGCAGGCATGATGGGGCAGTTCGTAGTCGTGAAGAGCTAGGAAGGACAGGCGATGAGCAAGAACGAGAGCGTAATCGAGGGTACTGCGATCGACCCGGTTTGCGGCATGAGCGTTGCAATCGACGGGGCTCAGCATATCGCGACGCATGATGGCGCGAAACACTATTTCTGTTCGCCGCGCTGTCACGACAAGTTCGTCACCGATCCCGAGCTCTATCTCTCGGGCGCGCATCTCGACGCGGTCGAGGATGTGCCCGAAGGCACGATCTACACCTGCCCGATGCACCCTGAAATCCGCCAGCCCGGGCCAGGTTCATGCCCGATTTGCGGCATGGCGCTCGAACCGGAAACGGTTTCGCTGGGCGATGGCCCCGACCCCGAACTGGTCGACATGCGGCGTAGGTTCTGGTGGAGCGCACTGCTTACGCTGCCTCTGTTCGTCTACGCGATGAGCGACATGGCACCGGGGCTCAGTTTCGACGGGCTGATCGAACCTGCCTGGGCGCAATGGGCGCAGTTTGCCCTTGCCACACCGGTTGTTCTTTGGGGAGCCTGGCCGTTCTTCGTTCGGGCCATCCAGTCGCTCAAGACGCGCAATCTCAACATGTTCACGCTGATCGGGTTTGGCGTTGCCATCGCCTATCTGTTCAGCGTGGTGGCGACGGTCGCGCCCGATCTGTTCCCTGCAGCGTTCCGCGACCATTCGGGACGGGTCGGGGTCTATTTCGAGGCGGCAGCGGTCATAACCACGCTTGTCCTGCTCGGACAGGTCCTCGAGCTCAAGGCCAGGGGCTCGACCTCGAGCGCCTTGCGCGCATTGCTCGAGCTGGCACCGCCCAGCGCGGTCAAGATCTTCGGCTCCGGCGATGAGCGCGAGGTGCCGCTCGACCAGCTGGCCACAGGCGATCGTCTGCGCGTCCGCCCCGGCGATAAGGTTCCGGTCGATGGAGAAATCGAGGAGGGATCGAGCGCCATCGACGAATCCATGATCAGCGGCGAACCGCTTCCGGTCGCCAAACAGGCTGGCGACACAGTCATCGGCGGCACAGTCAACCAGACTGGTGGGTTCATTATGCGCGCAACCGGCGTGGGCAAGGACACGATGCTGTCCAAGATCGTCCAGATGGTGGCCGAGGCGCAGCGCAGCCGCGCACCGATCCAGCGACTGGCGGATCAGGTGGCGGGCTGGTTTGTGCCTGCGGTGGTGGTGATAGCCATCGCCACCTTCGTGGTCTGGGGAATCTGGGGTCCCGCACCTGCGCTTGCCTACGCATTGGTCAATGCCATTGCGGTCCTGATCATCGCTTGTCCCTGCGCGCTTGGTCTCGCTACGCCGATGTCGATCATGACCGGCACGGGCAAGGGTGCCCAGCATGGCATCCTGATCCGCAATGCCGAGGCGCTGGAGACACTCGAGAAGATCGATACGCTAGTGGTCGACAAGACCGGCACGTTGACGATGGGCAAGCCCGATCTGGTGGCGGTGACGCCAGCAGAAGGAATCGACGAAGCCGATTTCCTGGCTGCGGTTGCAGGCGTCGAAATGGGGAGCGAACATCCGCTGGCCCACGCCATCGTCGAAGGTGCGCGGACGCGCGGGGTCTCGCCCGCCAATGCCACGGATCTCGCTTCGACGACCGGGGAAGGTGTTGAAGCCAATGTCCAGGGCCGCCGGGTTGCGATCGGCAATGAGAAGATGATGCGGCGCGTCGGGATCGATGACGAGGCCTGGCTCGGCACGGCCGAAAGTGGCCGCAGGCAGGGTCAAACAGTGATGTTCGTGGCATTCGATGGCCGTCCGGCAGGGCTCATCGCGGTGGCCGATCCGATCAAGCCTACCAGTGCAGCGGTCATTGCGGCACTGCACAAGCGCGATATCCGGGTCGTTATGCTCACGGGCGACAGCCGCGGCACTGCCGAAGCGGTCGCCCGTGAAATGGGAATCGACGAAGTGCATGCGAATGTCTCGCCCGAAGACAAGCACCGCAAGATCGAAGAGCTGAAAGCGCAAGGTCGCCGGGTCGGCATGGCCGGGGACGGGATCAACGATGCTCCTGCGCTGGCTGCCGCCGATGTTGGTATTGCGATGGGCACCGGCACCGATGTCGCAATCGAAAGCGCAGGCGTGACGCTGGTTCGCGGCGACCTGACAGGAGTGGTGCAGGCCATCGTGCTGTCGCGTGGGACGATGCGCAACATCCGGCAGAACCTGTTTTTCGCCTTCGCTTACAACACACTCGGCATTCCGGTCGCGGCAGGCGTGCTGTATCCCTTCTTCGGAGTGCTGCTCAGCCCGATGATTGCGGCCGCAGCCATGAGCCTCTCTTCCGTATCGGTGATAGGCAATGCGCTGCGGCTGCGGGGTCTGCGCCTCGAAGTCTGACAGGCCAAACTTCAGCCATGCGCGTTTTTCCAAGCGCCCATGGAACCGAGATAGATGTCGAGGCGCTTGAAGCCCTGGCTTGCGAGCCAGCCTGCCGCAACGCTCGCCCGCATGCCGCTCGCGCACATCAGCGTGTAGTGGCGGTCGCGGTCGAGCTCTTTCCATCGCGTGTTGAGCTCGCCAACATAGATATGCTCTGACCCGTCGATGCTTGCATCTTGTCGTTCGTCCGCGTCGCGCACGTCGAGCAAAGTCCATTCGCAGCTGTCTTGATCGAGCCTGCGCGCGACTTCCTCGGTGCCAATCATGGGAATGCTGCGCATCGCTTTGCCCTGAGCAGCGGCTGGAACCACGCCGACATAGCCGCCGACAACATTATCGAGACCGATGCGCACCAGATGGGCCATGGCGTGGGCTAGCTGGTCTTCCTCGGAAGCGACGAGGGCAATCCTGTCGCCTTCACCGAGGAACCATCCGGCAAAGGCCGGTATCATTCCCACCGGAAGGCACATGGCACCCGGCATATGACCGGCGGCATAGGCGAGCGGCTCGCGCACATCGACCAGGTGATCGGCGCCGCTCTCGCGAAGGTCGTCCAGCCCCAGACGCCTTGGCCGCATAATCCGCGGCGCGGCATCGGCCCCTTCGAGGTTAAGCCGTTCCATCAGCCGGAAATAGGGAGGTTGGTAGTGGTGTTCTGCTACCTTCGCCTTGATGAACTCATCGCGGTCGGAGATGCGCAGGCGCGGGTTGTTGCGCCGCTCGTGGCCGATTGTCGAGAATTCCCGGTCCGCCATTCCCGACCCGCAGACCGAGCCCGCACCATGCGCCGGGTAGATGATCGCCTGGTCGCCGAGGCGGCAAAGTTTCTGCAGGGAGTCGAAAAGAAGGCCCGCGACTTCTTCCTTGCGCTCGGGATAGAAATCGGTGCGTCCGACATCGCCGACGAACAAGGCATCGCCGGTAAAGACGCCGACCGGTCCCTCGGAATATTCGCTGTCATGGATGACGAAAGCGAGATGATCGTCGGTGTGTCCAGGTGTTTCAAGCACTTCGATCTTCAATTGACCCAGCTCGAAACAATCGCCTTCGCGCGTAGTGTTGGCGAAGGCCACGTTTCCGGCCGGATTGGGACCGTGGTGAACCGTCGCACCAGTCAAGTCCGCAAGGATCGGCGAGCCGCTGAGCAGATCCTCATTGCGATGGGTTTCGAAGATATGCGTTATCTCCAGCCCTTCAGCCCGGGCCCTTTCGACATAGACCTCGAAGTCCCGGCGCGGATCGATGACCGCTGCCTGTCCGCCCGAACCGATGATGTAGGAAAGGTGCGAGAGGCCAGGGGTTTTGATCTTCTCCAGAAACATACAATTTTCCTTATCTGTTGCTCAAAACTTGTAACGTTCGGGCTTGTTACAGAACGATAAATGATACGACGCTCAATCGATACCGAGTTCGGCCTTGATGGCACCAGGACTTTCGAAACGTTCGGCTTCGGGCCTGCCGATGGCAGGCTTTGCGTTGATCCAGGTGTCTTCGCACACGAATTCAAGCAGGCTCGCCGCGAGATCAGCATGACGGCACCGGAAACAGCCTTCCGCCAGCCGCTCGTCCGTAATCACGGCGTCGCCAGTGTAAGGCTCATCCAGCAGCCAGCCCGGCCGTGCGGCCGTCCATTTAATACCTTGGGCGTCGCTGAGCATCACTTCCATGGAGCGCATCTGCTCGAGTATATTGAACAATGCAGGCTTGGCAGTGAGTTCAAACCAGGCCGGGACGCTCGACTGATGTTCGACGAAGGCAGCGGAGATTACGGCAATGCGGTCGATCTTCGCTTGTGCCATCGCCTCGAGCAGGTTGCGCGTGCCATCGGTATAGAGCGGCGGTGGATCGATCGCATTGCCCGGACCGAAAGCGACACCGAGGGTCGAGATAACCGCGCGGCAGCCATCGAGATCGCCCGCGAAATTATCCGACAGCACATCGCATTCGATATATTCGAAGTCGCCCACCCGCTCGCCTGGCCCAGGCACGGTGTGTTCAAAGGCGCGGATCGGTATGTCTCGGGCAATGGCACGCCTCAAGAGCTCGGTGCCGGTCTTCCCGCCTGCGCCGAAGACAGCGATGGGCCTCGTATCGGTCATCTGCTTGTTCCTGTAAAAATGGTGAGGGCGACGAAGGGCGGAGGCGCGGGCGCATGGGTTAGCCGACGGCCCGCCCATGCGCCCTGCCAGTATCAGGCTCCGTCGGCCGGACAGGTGGTATAACCCCAAAAGCCGAACTCATCCTTGGCTCTTGGTGCTGCCACGATCATCTCCTGCATTTGCAGGCCCGCATCGCCTTCATCATCCAGCATGCGGGTTTTGATCCGAAGCTCGCCGTTCGCATAGCTGCCAGGGCCATCGGCGGTCACGGGGATCAATTTGCCATTGATCTTGATCGCTCCGCCCCCGTCACCGTCATAGACAAACGAGGGAAAGGCCACTTCGGTCAGGCGGAACTGGCAGGCCTGTCCTGCGCCCAGAGCAGCAAGGTCCGCGTCATTCATGGTCCCGGGAAGCATGAGGCCCGGGTCAACATTTGCCAGTGCACTGGCCGCGTCCTCGATCGGCGCGGCAGTGGCAGGCGGGTCGAGCTGGGCTTCGCGGTCGTTGCCCGGAGCGGTGTTCGAATTGCAGGCGGCAAGCGGCAGCGCGATGAGCGCCGTGAAAGCTATCTTGTTCATGGCTGCATCTCCTCGGGCAGGCGTTCTTCGGTTCGAGGACCGTTCTGCTCGATATCGTCTATGAGGTATTTCATCTCGGCGATTTCGCGGCGCTGTGCGACAATGATGGCCTGCGCGAGTTCGCGCACGCGAGGATCTTTCAGGCTCGCGCGTTCGCTGGTCATGATCGCGATTGAGTGGTGCGGGATCATTGCTGCCATATATTCGGTATCGTCAACGGTGGTCTGGCTGCGCACCAGCCATAGTGCGAGCGCGAACACAAAGGCCCCGACGCCCAGGATGATCAAGTTCTTGGTCCGGTCCTTGTACATGCCCCACATGAAGAGCAGCATGACAACCATCATCATCGCGCCCATGACGAACATCATCCAGAAGCGCGTTTCGCTCCAGAAAAGATCATCGACGGTAAAGGTGTTGGCATACATCAGGAAGAACATGATCACGGTCGAGGTCGACACCATGGCCATGAATCGCCAGTAGCTGCCGCCCCCTCCCTTGTCCGAGTGGGAGGTCTTTTCGGTCATGCTTTTTCTCCTTTTTGCATCATGGTCCAGAATAGCTGCGCCGAGCAGCTGATGAGAGCGAAGCCGGTAAGGGCCTCGACGCCGGCGAGAACTCTCAGGTGCTCGGTCGGATAAATGTCGCCCAGGCCCAGTGTGGTCACGTTGATGAGCGAGAAATAGAAGTAGTCCATCCAGTCCATGGAAGGCGCCTTGTCGAACCCTCCCAGGCCCCATTGCGCGCCCAGCCAGAAACCTGCGGCAAAAAGGATCGCGACCAGGAAATGCGACGCGAGCACGAGTAGCGAGACTGCAAGCTTTCCCAGCGTATCGCGGCGGCGATCGAGAAGCCGGTGGCCGACACCCAGAATGGCAAGGTGGGAAGCGACGGCTGCAAGGAACAGAAAGACGGCGAGAAGGAGCGCGGTGATCATGCGAGAAGCTTCGCGCCCATCCACAGACCCATTCCGATCATGAACAGATTTTCGGTCAGCGAGACGAAGCCGAGCGGCACATTGCTGCCCCCACCGACGCAAGCGCATTTGAGCTCACGCTTGTCGATGTAGACAGCCTTGAAGACGCTGACAGTGCCGACGGTGCCAATGAACAATGCCAGCGGGGCCGAGAGCCAGGTCAGCGCGCCTGCGGTCATCAGAATGCCGGCAGCGGCTTCGCCGAACGGGTAGACGAAGCCATAGGGCACCCAGCGCCGTGCGAGCAGATCGTAGTTGAGGAACATTGTCGAGAAACTGCGCACGTCCTGAAGCTTCTGGACGGCGAGCAGGGTCATCGACAGGCTGACGAACCATTCCGCGGCCCGGACGGTGAACAGATCGTCAAAAAACGCCCAGCTCAGCCCTAGCGCGAGCAGCAGCGCGACCGCGAAAATCGCAATGACCGGCTGATAGCTGGTCTCGCCTTCCTCTGGCTGCGAACGGCTCTTGCCGAAGAACTCGCGGACATCGTCATAGCCGCCAATGCGCTTGTCTTCGATAAAGGTCTGCGGGGTGGTCTCGACGTTGTGCTTGTCCTTGAATGCGTCGGTTTCCTCCCTGCTGGTCAGGTGATGATCCTCGACCTCGAAGCCTTGCCGTGTGAGGAGATCGACCGTCTTGATGCCATAGGGACAGACATGGTCCTCCATGACCATACGGTAGACCGCCGCTGTTCGGGTCGTCATGAATTGCTCCATCTGTTTTGCCTGACGTTTCTCGTGCTCAACGCCGGTTTTCGGTGAACGGTTTCGAAAAAGCCCGGCGTAAAAGCGGCAAAGCTGGTTGAAGAAGGTGCCATCACCTTTTCTCTCCTGACCCATCATCTTCAGGAGATGCGGGCGCTTCGGAATTGCGCGAGAGGTAGATCCATTCTCCCACGAAGACTGCGACGATGCCGATCGCCGCGTAGGCGACAACGGCAGGATCGCTGCGCAATTTGGCCGCGGTAAAGGCTGCGAGGACCACGCCATCTGCCGCGAGCGCTGTCAGAAGTATTGTTGCGCGCGCGCCGACTTCCTTGCGCAGGTGGCGCAGGACGCCCCAGTGAACCAGCATATCCATGACGAGGTAGAAGAAGGCGCCCAGCGAGGCGATCCTTGACAGATCGAACAGGACCGCAAGCGTCCCGGCAATGACCACCGTATAGACCAGCATGTGGCTGCGAATCCCGCCGCTCATGCCGAAATGGCTGTGCGGGATCATCTTCATGTCGGTCAGCATCGCAAGCATGCGCGACACGGCAAATACGCTCGCTATCACGCCCGAAGTGGTGGCGGCGATCGCGATCGCCACGGTGAAATAGAAGCCCAGTTCTCCCAGCGCCGGACGCGCCGCAGCCGCGAGCGAATAATCGCGCGCCTCGACGATCTCGGATATGCTCAGGCTCGAACCCACCGCCACTGCGACAAGCAGATAGATCACGATGCAGACGGCTATCGAGATCATGATGGTTCGGCCGACATTCTTGTGCGGGTCAACGATTTCGCCGCCGCTATTGGTAATCGTGGTGAAGCCTTTGAAGGCGAGGATCGAGAAAGCAACCGAGGCGAGCAGGGCTTCTGCATTGGTCAGCGAAACGGACTGCGAAAATGCGCCTGATGAAAATCCGCTGGCCCAGATCGCCGCGACTGCGAACAGCGCGATACCGCCGATCTTGATGGCGGACATGATGAGCGAGAAGCCGCTTACCGACTTGTTGCCCGCTGCATTGACGAGATAGGCGAAGATGATGAGTGCAAGCGCTGCCAGCGAAACGAGCCACCCGCTGCTTTCGAGGCCAAACGGGCGCAGCGCGTAAGTCGCAAAGGTGCGGGCCACGAGGCTTTCATTGATGACCATCGACAGAGCCATCAGGAGCGATGCCGACGCGGCAATGACGCCGGGTCCGTAGGCCTTCTGCAAGATCATCGCGATGCCGCCCGAAGACGGCCATTTGTTCGACATCTTGATATAGCTGTAGGCCGCCAGCGAAGTTACCAGCGCGCCGGCGATGAAAGACAGGGGGAAGAGCGGACCGGCGAGCTCGGCGATCTGCCCGGTCAGCGCGAATATGCCGGCACCGATCATGACGCCGGTACCCATCGCAACGCCGCCCAGCAGGGTTATCGAGCCAGCCGTTTCGCTTTGATTCTCGTGCTCATGGTCTTGCAAGACTTTCCCCTGTCGATGGTCTCCCGTGAAAGAAAGATTATGTCGACCAGTACGTTCGCCCTTGCCGCGTCCCTCAAAAAACTTTCAGGACAAAGCCGGAGAGTTGCGTTTTGCTCGGGGCGCTCGAGCAAATTGCGGCCTAAAGCGGACTGCCTGCGCGACCGAAAAACGCTCCGCGAGTTTCAAGGCAAGCGGCCATCGCCGCCGATCTGCTACGTCCTGAATCGGTTCCGGAAAAATCGCAGCATTGGCACCCCAATGATCGCGATGTACCAACCGTACAAAAAGCTGCCGAGAGCGCCTGCCAGAAAGCCCGAGATGGTCAGCCATTCGAACCCGGGAAGCAGCGGCGCCCACGCTTCGTGCATGTGCGCCTGTTCGGGCGCGAGCAGGCCGAAACCGATGCAGATCAGGTAGCTGAAAAGCAGGAAGAGGCTGAGTGTCCAGCCCCATATCAGTATTGAGGTTTTGACCGAATAGTCTGACATGATGGTCCTCCGTTAGAGTTGGCGCTGAGATGGCTTGTCCATGGTCACGGGTAGGATGCGAAAACGCGCTGCCCGCCTGAGCCGAAGGCGATGACATCATACGGCTGCACCCGGTCCCCGGCTTCCATTCCGGGCGAGCCAAGCGGCATTCCGGGCACAGCCAGGCCTGCCACGCCTTCGGGGCTTTCGCGTAATAGTTTCGCGATGGCATCGGCGGGCACGTGGCCTTCGATGATATAGCCATCGACTTCCATCGTGTGGCACGACCACAGATCCTGCGACACACCCCTGGCTGTCTTGAGCGCAGCCATGTCGTCGGTGTCGACCGAGGCGACCTCTGCTTCGAGTCCGTGTTCTACGTGACCGGCCCAATTGAGACAGCAGCCGCACCCTGCGTCGCGGAACATGGTGTAGGTCGCGGCCTGGGCCGCATTCGAGCAGGCTGCAATGGCGAGGAGGAGCGAGGCCGCCAGCGAACGGCGTAGCGGTCTCGAATTTTTCATGAGGTTCATTGAGCATTGCCTTTCTTGATGCCGCGCCAGAGAGAAATGGTTCCGGTCGCGGTATGGATACGATCGAGCAATTCGGCGTCCGCGAAAATCTCGGCGAGCAATTTCTCGACGGCTCCGTCGGCGCTCGGCTGGGTGTCCTTGACGCCGTCGAGAAGCTGAACGCTCGAACGGAACAGCGCGCGCATGAGTGGAGCATCCTGCCGCATATAGTCGGCAATCAGCGCCATGCCCCCGGGGGCGAGCAGGTTCTCGATCTGGTCGAGGATCGCGCGCTTTTGCGATACGGGGACCTGGTGAAGGACGAGGCTGCTGACGATCTTGTTTGGCCGCCAGCCGTCGGAAAGCTCGAGACTATCGAGAAAGCCGTTGTGCCACCGGACCATATCGGCTCCGGCACCGAACTTGCGCTGCGCGATAGCCAGCGCTGCGGGGTCGGGCTCAACGCCGATGAAGCCGGCTTCGGGGCAGTTGGCCATCAGCGCCCTGAGCAAGGTCCCGGTGCCGCACCCGACATCGATGACCTTGTCGCCGGGCAGCAATGCGGCCTTTTCGACGATTGCGCGGCGCCACCGTCTCTCGCGCGTAAAGACTGCGATCGCGCGATCATAGAACGGCGTGAGCCAGCTTTTGCCCAGCGGCGGAGTGAACTCGCGCTCTTTTGGCGGAACTGCCGCGCTTTTCATGCCATGGCTCCTATTCGACGCTGGTACTTGCCGCTGTTGCTTGACTTACTCCTCTTACGCGTCGCCGACCCGCACCCCTCAAAAAAGAAACTTGAGGGTTTGCGCGAAGCATCGCGTATAGGAACCGTGCAACCGACAGGAGCAAGGGATGCGTGACAATCAGACACTCGATGCGATGCTCGGCACCATGGCCTCGCAGAAGGCTGGCGACGTGCCGCCCGACTTCATGAACGGCGTCTGGCAGCGCGCAGGGCAGCTGGGGGAAATTGCCGATCAGCGGCGCAGAATGGCCTTGTTCGCCGGTCTGTTTGTCGTCGGCCTAACGGCAGGCGCAGGGACCAGCGGATGGCCGTCCGAAAACGGCGCTCCTACAGAAATTGTTGGCGAGAGCCTCGTTGGCGGAGAATCCCTGTCACCCGCTGCATTGCTTCATGTGGGGTCATAGACGTTGAAGAAGTTTCACCTTGTCCTTGCGGTCCTGCTGGCGGCGCTCGCCGGATGCCTAGGAGCGCTTGCCGCCGATCGCTGGGCCAACAACGATGCCGAGGGCGGCCTGCACCAGTTCGTGCACGATGAGCTGTCGCTCACGGCTGACCAGGAGCAGCGGCTCGATGCGCTCGAAGCGCGTTTCGCGGTAGAACAGGCAAGGCTCGAAGCCTCTGCGCGCGCAGCCAACGCCCAGCTCGCCCAGGCAATGGAAACCGAGCACGAATACGGGCCCGAAGTCAGTGCCGCGATCGACGAGGTGCATGCGCGCATGGGCGATTTGCAAAAAGCGACCGTGCGCCACGTCTTCGACATGCGGGAAATTCTCGATTCCGATCAGCAGCTCCAGTTCGACCGGAAAGTGTCCGCGGCCCTCACGCGCGATCCGCGTGACTGACCAGCCTTGGCAGCGGTGGATGACACTTCGGATGAAGCTCTGATCGGGCGGGCGATAGCCGGTGACAAGCGGGCGTTCACAGCTCTCGTCGAGAGCGAGATCGCCCGGTTGATTGCGCTTGCCACGCGCATGCTGGGTTCACCATCGCGGGCCGAAGATGTCGTTCAGGACGGTCTCGCGTCGGTCTGGCTGACACGTCATCGCCTCGATCCGAGCAAGCCCATCGGTCCCTATTTGACGACAATCGTTCTCAACCGGTGCCGCGACAAGCTCCGCCGCAGGAAAGTTATTGGCTTCCTTGGTTTGCCGGATGGGCGGGAAGCCGACGCCGTTGCCGACGATGCCCCTAATCCCGAAAATGTTGCCGGAGCCCGCGAACAGCTGCGGCTGGTCCAGGCCGAAATCGGGCGCTTGCCGGTGCGCCTACAAGAGGCGCTCGTGCTGGTCACTGTCGAGGGGTACAGCCAGGCCGAGGCTGCCGAGCTGCTCGGCACCACCGAGAAAGCCGTCGAGACGCGCATCTATCGTGCGCGCAACCGGCTGAAGGAGCGGTTCGAAAAGTTTGAGGGGTAGGGCAGCTGACCGCGTATGTGACGGTATACGCATTTTCAGGAGCCCCCTATGCCTGCCCTCAATCGCCGAAGATTCCTTGGAACAAGTGCTAGCGGGCTGGGCCTGCTTGGTCTCTCCGGTGCCATGCCGGCCTGGGCGCGCGGCGCGGACATCCTTGCAGGAAACGCCCGCAAAGGGCTGGATGAAGTATCCGGGCCGAATATCGACCTCACTGTCGCGCGGTCTGCCTTTGCAACCGGCAACAGACGCGGCGGCGCCATCGCCGTCAACGGCACGATCCCCGGCCCGTTGTTGCGTTTGAAGGAAGGCACGACCGTCCGATTGAACGTCCATAACCAGCTCGAGGAAGACACCTCGATCCACTGGCACGGGCTGCTCGTGCCATTCGAACTCGACGGGGTGCCAGGTGTAAGCTTCCCCGGCGTCAAGCCCGGAGAGACCTTCACCGCTGAATTCCCGGTGCGCCAGTCGGGCACCTACTGGTGGCACTCGCATAGCGGCCTGCAGGAACAGGCCGGGCATTACGGCGCCATTGTGGTGGATCCGGCTGGACCCGATCCGGTCCAGGCGGACCGCGAATATATCGTGGTGCTCAGCGAATTCAGCGAAATGTCGCCCCACACGATTTTCGACAAGCTCAAGAAGGGCGAAGGCTACTTCAACTACAACATGAATACCTGGACCGACGACTATCCGCTTTCGGGCGAGGATCGCCGGATGTGGGCGAGAATGCGTATGATGCCGACCGACCTTAGCGATGTGTCGGCCCCAGCCTACACTTACCTGCTGAACGGTCATGGCCCGCTCGACAATCTGGAATATCTCTTCCGTCCGGGCGAGCGCGTGCGGCTGCGCTTCATCAATGCCGGGGCCATGACCTTCTTCAATATCCGCATTCCAGGCCTGCCGATGACCGTCGTTCAAGCCGACGGGCAGAACGTCGAGCCGGTCGAAGTGGACGAGTTCCAGATCGGCGTCGCGGAGACCTACGACGTCGTCGTGACGCCGGGTGAGCAGCAGGCGTACACATTGGTGGCCGAGTTGGTGGATAGGTCCGGAATGGGGATCGCAACGCTTGCGAGCGCGCCTGGCGCGCGCGCGGCCATTCCGCCGCTGCGCGATCCCCCGCTTCTGACCATGGCTGATATGGGCATGAGCGGTATGGACCACGGGGCTGGCAGCAACGATGCCGGTATGACCGGCATGGATCATGGCGCCGGCGGTATGGCCGGAATGGACCACGGATCGAGCGGAGCGGCTGGCGCGGATGGGATGTCCGGTATGGATGGCGGTTCGGCGGAGATGGCCGGAATGGCTGGCATGGCGGGAGGTATGCAGATGCGCGATACATCGCTCCTGCCTCCCGACGTGAAGGTCGGGCCCGGTCTCGACATGGTCTCGATGAACCCGGTCGACCGTATGGGCGACCCCGGCATCGGCCTTGCCGATGTCCCCCACCGCACCCTCGACTATCGCAAGCTCCGCTCGCTGACACCTCATCAGGAGGGGCGGACTCCCTCGCGGCGGATGGAAATCCATCTCACCGGGAACATGGAACGCTATATGTGGTCGTTCGACGGCAAGAAGTTCTCCGCCGTCTCCGACGAGCCGATCCGCTTTGCCTATAACGAACGCGTGCGTGTCAAATTGATAAACAACACGATGATGGCGCACCCGATCCACTTGCATGGGCACTTCTTCGAACTGGTTAACGGCGCACCTGCCGATCGTCAGCCGCTCAAGCACACGGTTAACGTGCAGCCGGGCGGCAGCGCGCAGTTCGACCTGACGGCGGACGAGCCGGGCGACTGGGCCTTCCACTGCCACCTTCTCTACCACATGCATGCCGGGATGTTTCAGATCGTCACTGTCGCCAATCCCGATGGGAGCGAAGCATGAAGATTTGTATTACCAGCCTGCTCGCATCGATCGCAGTCGGCTCAGTTCTCGCCTCCCCCGCTGCGGCGCAGCATGCCGGTCATTCGCCCGCGGAGCCGCAGCAGAGCGCCGAGGCGCAGGCTGACGCCAAGACAAAGTGCGAAGAAGAAGCCCAGCGCCATCGCGCGATGGGGCACCCGGTAGCCGAAGGAGCTTGCGAACCAGTGGCCCAGCCTGAAGTTGCCATGGATCATTCGACGATGGACCATTCGACTATGTCTCATGGTTCGACGACCGCTCAGGATGGTCATTCGGGCATGGCAATGCCGATGGACGCTGCCCGTCCGGAGACTACACCCGGGAGTCATGAAGGAATGGATCATGGCTCGATGCCGCATGGCACGCCTGCCGAAGGCGCGATGGATCATTCGCAGATGAACCAAGGCGACATGGGTCAGGCGGAAGCCAGCAACTCGTCGATGGACCATGGGCAGATGGATCACAGCCAGATGAACCATGGGCAGACGGGATCGCAGGATATGCAGGGCATGGACCATTCGGCGATGCAGATGGGCTCGAACGACGATATCCCGCTGCTGCCGCCTCCTCCCGAAGCCGGGAGCGGTCCCGCGCGCGCGGCGGTCGCGATCTGGGGCGAGGAAGCCATGAACGAAGCGCGGCGCGAACTTGTCCGCGAGACCGACGGCGGGATGCGCTTCTGGTTTCAGGGCGACCGGCTCGAATACCGCGCCCGCGAGGGAGTGGATGGATATCTTTGGGACATCCAGGGCTATTATGGTGGTGATATCGACAAGTTCTGGTTCAAATCCGAGGGCGAAGGCAGCTTCGGTGAGCCTGTCGAGGGAGCCGAAGTCCAGGCACTCTGGAGCCGGGCGATCGCTCCCTTTTTCGACCTACAGACAGGTGTGCGCCAGGATTTAACAGGACCCGAGCGCACCCATGCTGTCATTGGCATACAGGGCATTGCTCCCTACCAGTTCGAGGTCGACGTTGCAGCGTTCGTATCGAACAAGGGTGATGTAACCGCGCGCTTCGAGGGCGAGCTTGATCAGCGCATCACGCAGCGGCTGATCCTCCAGCCGCGAGCCGAAATCGCTCTTTCGGCTCAGGATATTCCCGAACTCGGCATTGGCGCTGGCCTCGACCGGATCGAGGCAGGTCTGCGTCTTCGCTACGAGTTCGCACGCGAATTCGCGCCCTATGTCGGCGTCTCCCAGGAGTGGCGGATCGGTCAGAGTGCCGATTTTGCACGCGCCGCAGGGGAAGACCCTAGCGTGACGAATTACGTCGTGGGCATGCGATTCTGGTTTTAAGAGAAGGAAATATACAATGAGGATAAGACTATCTCTAAGCGCGGTCGCCCTGGCCTTGGCTGCAGGCGGCACTCCCGCCCTGGCACAATCCATGGATCATTCCGCGCACTCGGACCCTACGGCTTCGACGCAGATGGACCATACGGAGCAGGGCATGAACCACGCCGAGCATATGGATGCGATGAATGATGACGTTGCGGAAGCCGAGGCGGTTCTGACATCATATCGGGATGCCCTGACGTCGCGCGATGCAGAGGCCATGGCCGCGCTGTTTGCCGAGGAATCCTTCGTTTACGAAAACGGCAAGGCGGAAGGCAGCTTCACGTATTACATGGAGCATCACCTGGGACCGGAACTCGATGCAATAACCAGCTTCACCTTCGGCGAACCGACGCTCGCAGTCACCCGGATGGGACATATGGCGTATGGCCGCGAATCGTACACCTATCGGATCGAACTGGCCGACGGCCGCGTGATCGACCGCGAAGGCGTTGCGACCTCGGTGCTTGCCCATGATGCGGATGGCTGGAAGATCGTTCAGTACCATTCGTCGTCACGAGCGCCGCGTAACAACTGATTTGATCGGGGGAACACCGATTGGCGACACGCTCTTTCAAGCTGCGTCTGCATGTGCTGGGCAGCAAGCTTCACAAATGGCTGGCAGTCTTTGTCGGCGTCCAGGTGCTTCTATGGATGGCCACCGGGGCGCTGATGTCGTTCCTCGACATCGAAGAGGTCCGGTCCGAACATGTCGTTTCGCGCGCACCGGAGGTTCTGCCCGCTAATGCTGCCATGCCCGAGTGGCTCGATAGCAGGGAGGGGGTGGTTTCCCTTGCGACGCGCGCGGTCGGCGGCAGGACAGTAACCGAGATCCGTCGGGACGATGGAAGCGTCTCGCTCCGCGACCCGAACAGCGGCGCTCTCCTTTCGCCTCTTTCGAGCGCGAGCGCACAGGCCATCGCTCGCCATGCTTGGACGGGGCCACCAACCACCATAGCGACCACGCGCCTCATCGAAGGTGCTGTCGGGACCGAATTCCGGGGTCCGTTCCCCGCGTGGCAGATTACCTATGGCGATGAGGACAATACCCGCGTCTACATCGATGCATCGAGCGGCTCGGTGCTCGCTGCCCGCAGCGACACCTGGCGTCTGTTCGATTTTATCTGGGGGCTGCATATCATGGACTGGACGCAGCGCGACCGCATCAACAGCTGGTGGCTGCTACTGTTCGGGATCGGCGGGACAATCATCGCGGTTTCGGGCTTTGTCCTGCTTGCCAACCGGTTTCCCAGGATCAGGCGGCGGGCGAAACATGTGCCGAATGCCCCCTGAAGCCGCTCCCAGTTTAATCAGGTTCGGCTCGGGCAAAGCGGACCAGAAGGATCGTTAGCGCGGGCACGATCGTCCACATCGCGATCGGGATCAGCGCCAGTCCCGTCACTGGCTCTTGCGGCATCAACTCGCTGTAGCGCCAGCTCAGGAAACTGTTTGCCGGAAGCGATGTGGCGATCATTTCGACGGCGATCGCGACGACAAGCCCGAAGCCGAAATAGATCGCATAGGGCATTTTGGCGGCTTGCCAGAGCCACGCGTGCCCGCCACGTAATCCTGCAAGGCTATAAGCTGTCAGCAGGATCACGCCATCGCCCAGGCTTGCAATGCCGCAGCGAATGGTCCGCTCGAAGGGTTCGAGATCACCCGGTTCGAAGAATGGCATCTGGAAAATCTCCCAGACGAACGCGATCAGGCTCCCGCAAATAAGGATCAGCCAATGGGTTCTGGTCATGTTGCAGGTACGCCCGAAAAATCTGCGCCAGCAAATAGCAAGCGGCCGGATTTCCACTTCCTGCATAGCGCCTTCGCTGCCCCAAAGCCCGGATCAGTCATGATTTTCGCGGCCCTCCGACTCGGCCATGCGAGCAGCGCGTTTGAGAAATTTCCGCATGTCACCTGCTGCCAGTTCGGTAAGCGGGTGCCGGCTCGCATCGGGGCGCGGTTCGATCATGTCCGCACGTTTCCTAATCTGTTCGATCTGTTCATCGCTCGCCCCGGACAAAAGGCCAAGAACTATGTTCTCGAGAGTAATGAGGCGAATGCGCATTTGCACCAGATCGGCATGATCGGGCTCCGGGATATCCCAGCTGCCGTTCTCATTGACCGTGCTCACGACTGCTTCTCCGACGGCTCTGCTGGCACCATGATACTCCCCATTCGTCGTTATCGGCTTCTCTCAAAAAGGTGGCCGAAAAACAGCACCGCTGCAACCGGCCGTGCTTCGGCCCACCAGCCCCACCGCTGCTGCGGATTGTTTGAGGGGAAGAGATGGCGGCTGCGTAAAGAGGATGACTGCACACAGCATCCACCGCAAGACCGACGAAAGGAAATCGACCATGAAACTGACAGTTCTAGCTTTCGCGCTCGCCACCGGCCTGGCAACCACCCCGGCAATGGCCCGGCAACAGCATGACCACGGGGATCAAGCGGCGGCGCAGCAGCAGTCACACGCTGGCCATATGATGCAGGATTCGGCGGCCATGACGGCCCACCGCGAGAAGATGGCTGAAATGCGCGCGCTGATGCAGCAGGCCCACGCGGCGAGCGATCCTGCCGAACGCCAAAGGCTTATGGCCGAACATCGTGCAAAAATGCAGGAACACATGGCGGGCATGATGCAGGGGGACAACGCCGATATGATGGCGGCCTGTCACCAGCACATGATGATGATGCATGACATGATGGAGCAGATGGCGGCTCACGAGAACATGGCGCAAGACGATTAGGAGGCGGTGGCCGGGCTCTCGCTTTGTGCCTGAGCCTGGCCACACTCTTACCAGGGCGCGGTGCAAGGCAGGAGGTCCGACCATCTCGTGAGTAAAATTTGAACCCTCACGCGTCGACGATCGCCGCGCTCTATCACCGCAAGAGATGAAGGTTCGCAGAGCATTACAGACACAATAGGTTGCACGACCATCGCCAAGACCGGAGCCCGTAGAGAATGAAACGAATACAATTCATGGCTATTGTGGCCGCCAGTCTGCTCTGGATAAGTCCGGCCCAGGCCCATGGCGACGAGAAACATGGCGAAGCGGCCAGTGCTGTCGTCTCCGATGCGGCGTCAAAAGATATCCAGGCTGCGCAGGGGCACGGCGACACGGCTGCTGATCATGACGGGGCGAAGGGACAAGATGCAGACGAAGGCGACAAGGGCGTGGTCGGTGTGCTCAAGTCGCTGCATCCCGCCACCGTACACTTTCCGATCGCCTTGTTCTTTATGGCCGCTCTCACCGAGCTATTCGTCATCGCACGGAAGGGCACAGGCCTAGAGTCGGCAGTGCGCGTACTTGTTTATGGCGGTGCCGCCGGGGCGGTCGTGGCGGCCATATTCGGTTGGATCCATACCGGTCTCTGGTTCGGCGGAGATACTGCGATGCAGGTTCATCGCTGGAACGGAATGCTGATCGCGGTTCTCGGTCTGGCGATGGCCTATCTGGCGAGCCGTGCTTCCGCGAGCCGGACCGCGTTTCGCGCCGCAATCTTTGCCATGGCCGCTCTAGTGCTGGTGCAGGGATTTCTGGGCGGCGAGCTTGCGCACGGTGCCAATCATCTTGGTATCTTCTGGCTTTGAAGGATAGAATGATGCGCAGATCAAATCGGAACGCGTTTGTTGCCCCCCTTGCTGCGGCGGCATTGGGGCTAGGGCTCGCTGCCTGTGATCAGACGCAGGACACTTCATCAGAAGCTGAAGCCTTGCCACTGTATACGGCCCCGCCGACCGAGAGCACAGGTGCTGGCGAAGGCGAAAGAGACAACGCTGCCTTTCCCGCTGGAGAGGCCAACACGAACCGGTCGGGTGAAGCTGCGACTGCCGGTAGGCAACCAGACCGACCGGCGAGCACTCCGGTAGTAGCGTCGTCCCCTGCGGCCACTCCCCCGCCGGTGAATGCCCAGCCTAGCAACACACCCGATCCTCATGCGGGCCACTATATGCCATCCATGCCCGACCATGACATGCCCTCGATGTCCGATCAGGCGCATGGATCGTGACCTGGCGTTTCGCCTTCTGATCGGCCCAAAAACGGCCGACGCTCGTTTTACCAGTCACTACGAATAACAAGTCGTCGTTTGCCAAAGGCGCTTTATCTCATCTGTCCGATTTTGGGGGTATTGATGGGGGTATTTGCAAGACGACTCAAAAAGTTTATTAGGTAAATCAGCACGTTATATGCTCTCTATATTTCCCTCCTCCGCTACCATTTTTCGAAGACATTGTGGGAAGCCATCAGTACGCTTTATATCCGTGCATAGGCTCGATCCACCAGATGGCCGATAAATGGTCGGCTCGACTGGCTCCAACTTCTCGATCTCGTTTCCCCAGACGTGTAGTCCGTGATCAAGGCGCTGGCCATGACCGGAGTGTTTATGGACTGTACGCTGGTCGCCTGTGGTTCGAAGTTTCGAAATCCGGCAGATCTGAATTGCCGCCGCGATAGCTATGTCTAAACTATCTCGGAACTTCCAACGTATTGCGCGAATGCCAAGGTTGCCCAAGGAACTGTGAACGGACCGATTAAGAGGGTTGGAGACAGGCTTCGACCCGAATTTCTCGAAAGCGGGCGGCTGCTGCACAAGTCGGGCGTGCCGCTGACAACCGGCTCAAACATGATCAATTCACGGGTGATACCGGGAGATTCGCGAGATCCGCAGATGGGTCTGCTCGTCGAAGCTGGTATTCCGGCAAGTGGGTATTCCAAATATCGGACGAGGATGCAGCGCGCACACTCGGGCTGAATGATATGGGTATTGTCGAGGAGGGGCGGCGCTACGATCCTTTTTATCGGGCTTTACCTGCCACACAATTGCGCAGAAGGTGTCTGATCTGAAAGAATAAGCCTTGCGGGTCCGCAGACCGGAACAATCCGGCAGCATCGCGATGCAGTGGGAGAGAGCGATCTATGGCGCAGTCTGTTGCGGATACCGACGTAACCGGTCCGATGGATACACCCGGACACTCAAAGGCGGCCGGCAATCCTGCCGCCGAGGGATTCGGATCGCCCGGATACCGATCCTATGTGCTGGGCGCGCTGCTAATCGTTTACATCTTCAATTTTATCGACCGCACTATCGTCAATATTCTAACCGAACCGATCAAGCTGAGTTTCGGGTTGGAAGATTGGCAGATGGGTTTGCTGGGCGGCCCTGCGTTCGCGGTGCTCTACACCTTTCTTGGCATACCGATTGCCCGCGGGGCAGAGCGGTACAACCGGGTTTTGATCATCGCCACCGCCGTTGCCATCTGGAGCCTGTTCACCGCGCTGTGCGGGTTCGCGATGTCATTCCTTATGCTGTTTCTGTTCCGGGTTGGCGTCAGCATCGGGGAGGCGGGCTGCACCCCGCCCGCGCAATCGCTGATCGCGGATTATTTCAAGCCTTCGCGCCGGGCGACGGCGGTTTCGATCTACGCATTGGGAGTTCCGCTGGGCGGGATGCTGGCATCACTCTTTGGCGGGCAGTTGGCTGGCCTAGACGGGGCGCAATTTGGTGCGTGGGTCAATTCCATCGGGCTGGGCTTCCTGTTCGGCGATCTTGACTGGTCGCAGGTCGAAGGCTGGCGGGTTGCCTTTGTCGTGGTCGGAGTGCCCGGGCTTTTGCTTTCGCTCATCGTCTGGCGCTCCGTGAAGGAGCCGCCGCGAGGCTACACCGATCCGGTGGCGCTGCAAGGGCTGGAAAAGGCAAGCTTTCGGGAAGCCTTGGCAGTCCTGATGAAGAAGCCCGCCTATTGGCACGTGGTAATCGGCGCGACATTGGCGTCCTTCGTCGGCTACGGCGTTCAGCAATTCACCACTTCGTTTCTGATCCGCACGCATGGGCTTTCGATACAACAGGCGTCGTTGCTATTCGGCCTGATCCTGGGACTGATGGCAGCGATCGGGGTGTTCAGTTCGGGCTGGCTGTCCGATCGGCTTTCTCAGCGTTATCCGACCGCGCTTTCGTGGTTGCCAGCCGCCGGAATGGGCGCATCTGTCCCGTTGTATGCGTTTGGCTTTCTGGCAGATAGTCTCTGGCTGGCAATGCCAGCGTTGATGATCGCGGCGATGATCCACTATTATTATCTGGGGCCAATGTATGCGGTGTCGGCAGGTGTCGTGGACAGTCGTATGCGCGCGACCTCGGTGGCGATCACATTATTCGTGGTCAACCTGTTTGGATATGGCCTTGGACCGCCGCTTATCGGGATCCTGTCGACCTTCCTTAAATCGGTGTTCTTGGACGGATACGGCCTGGGGCTGACGCTGGAAGCGTGCAAGCCGCTGATCGCTTTGGCGCCAGAGGCAAGGGCGCTGCTGGCGGGGACGGAGCGCGAGGCGATGCTGGCTTGTACCAGTGCAGAGGCGCGCGGGCTGCAATGGTCGATCATCGTCTTCGTGTGCGGCTATGGCTGGGCGGCGGTACATTACCTTCTGGCAGGGCGCACATTGCAACGCGACATGGTGGCGGGCTGAGACAGGCTTTCCGCATGTTTAAGCTCACCAGATGAAATATCCGGTGGATCGAAAGCGCCCGTGGGTAATTTTCGTGTTTGCCATGTGGCTGCACGGTGATAATCGCATCTAAGACCGGCTGGACGCGCGATGTGCCGTTGCGGGTCATTGAGTAACCATCGAAATGATTCATGATCGTGTGAAGCCGCTCGACGCAATTCTCGCAGCGGCGCAAAAGAAATCGCTCAAGCGGACGCTGGGCGGATTTCAGCTGATGCTGTTCGGGATCGGTTGCATTATTGGCACCGGTATCTTCGTCCTCACCGCAGCGGGCGCGCAAAAGGCTGGTCCTGGCCTGATGCTGGCATTTGCGATTGCAGGTCTGATCTGCGTCGTCGCGGCATTGTGCTATGCCGAAATCGCGTCGACGATCCCAGTTTCCGGCTCCGCTTATACCTACACTTATGCGACCCTGGGCGAATTGCTGGCGTGGACGGTTGGTTGGGCGCTGGTGCTGGAATACGCCATTGCGGCCAGCGCGGTTTCCGTCGGCTGGTCGGGTTATTTCGTAGGTTCGATCCTGAACGAGACGTTCGGCATTTCGCTGCCCGTGGCGCTATCGGGCGGGCCACTGGCACTTGGCGGGATCGAGGGCGGCGTTATCAACCTGCCCGCTCTTATCATCGCCTTATTAGTGACCGCTTTGCTGATGGTCGGCACTAGCGAAAGCGCCAAGGTCAACGCCGTCCTCGTGGCGATCAAGGTGAGCGCGCTGACAATCTTCATCTTCCTGACCGTGCCAGAGATTGAGCCGGAAAATTTCAATCCCTTCCTTCCCGCAGGCGTTTTTGGCGCCTGGGGCAGCGGGGTCGGCGCGGTGGGTGCGGCGGCAACGATCTTCTTCGCCTATGTCGGTTTTGATGCGGTTTCAACCGCAGCAGAGGAAACCAAGGATCCACAAAAGAACGTCCCTATCGGGCTGGTCGGATCGCTATTGTTCTGCACCGTGTTCTACATCGCGGTGGCCGCAGGGGCCATCGGCACGATTGGCGGTCAGCCGATCATGGGGCCGGGCGGCGTTCCCTTCCCCGCCGGATCGGAACAGCTGGCGATCCAGTGCGCCATGCCGCAACACGCAGCCGCGCTGGTCTGCTCTGACGAGGCACTGGCGCATGTGCTGCGGCAGATTGGCTGGTCGGGCGTCGGCAATGCGCTGGGCTATGCCGCGTTTCTGGCGCTTCCATCGGTGATCCTGGTGCTGCTCTTTGCCCAAACGCGCATCTTTTTCGTGATGAGCCGCGATGGCCTGTTGCCCGAAGTGCTGAGCCGGGTTCACCCCAAATGGCACACGCCGCATATCGTGACGGCAATCACCGGAGTGGTTGTGGCAGTGGCGGCAGCTTTCCTGCCTGTGGGCAGGCTGGCAGATATTGCGAACGCTGGCACTCTGTATGCCTTCGCTCTGGTCGCCATCGCGGTTATGGTGCTGCGTCGACAGCAGCCTGATGTTCGGCGGCCGTTTCGCGTCAAAGGGCTGTGGTTTGTCGGCCCGGCGGCAATTGCAGGCTGCGTCTTCCTCTTCATAAACCTTCCATTGGATGCGATGATCGTATTGCCGGTTTGGACAGCGGTGGGCCTTGCGATCTATGTCCTCTACGGTCGCAGCCGCAGCCATCTGGGCCGTGGTATAATCGAAGTTGTCGACGAGATCGAAGGCGATGAAACCCTTATCCCGATCGACACACCAAAGGTCTGAGATGATGGACCGGGTGTGACGCGCGTCAGGCGCCACACCCATCCAACCAATCGGCTGGATCAGGCAGGCTTACCATTGGGTTTGGGTTTACCCGCCTTCTTGAATCCGCCCGGCTTGCCTGCGAATTTACCGCCCGGTTTCTTTTTGAAGCTCTTGGCGCCCGGCTTACCCGTGCGCTCGCCGTCGGGCTTGCGCGATTGCCCGAACTTGCCGCCGCTGGGGCGACGGTCCGAACCATCGTAGGAGCCTTTCTTGCGGTTATCGCGGGCGGCCATGCGCGGGCCTTCTTTCGAAACTTCAAAGCGGATATTTTCTTCGTCCGTTTCGGTTCCGGCGGTGCGTTGCGTGGCGGCGGCGAACTTGTCGGCAAGCGTGCGCGGTATCTGGAAGTGCGTATTATCCGCACCGATGCGGATCGCGCCGATCTCGTTGCGGGTGATGTGTCCGCGGCGGCATAGCAGCGGCAGGATCCAGCGCGGATCGGCGTTCTGCTTGCGCCCGATATCCATGCGAAACCACACTGTGTCCTCAAAGCCGGGGCGGTGCCGCTCCTTTTGTGCGTCACGTCGGCCTTCGGGCGTGTTCGGCATGAGCTCTTCGGGTTCGGGCATCTTGGAACGCAGGGTGTGGACCAGCATTGCAGCCAGATCGGCGGGGCTGCGCTTTGCGAGCAATTGCGCTGCGACTTCGCGGTCGGCATCGCTGATTTCAACAGGCTCCAGCAGCTTTTCCAGCAATCGCTCGCGATCTTTTTCTATGATCGAATCGCGGTCAGGCGCGTCTGTCCAGACCGGTTTGATGTTGGCGTGGCGCAGCATCGATTCTACCCGCTTACGGCGCGGGAAGGGCACGATCAGAACCGCAGTGCCCTTTTTGCCCGCGCGCCCCGTTCGCCCGGAACGGTGTTGCAGGGTCTCGGCATCGCGCGGGATTTCGACGTGGACGACAAGGCTGAGCGAGGGCAGATCAATCCCGCGCGCAGCGACATCGGTTGCCACGCAAACGCGCGCGCGCCGATCCCTCAACGCTTGCAGAGCCTGGTTGCGCTCCTGCTGCGAATGCTCGCCCGACAGGGCCACGACGCTGAAGCCTCGTTCCTGCAAGGTAGCGTGCAGGCGCCGCACACTGTCGCGCGTTGCACAGAACAGGATCGCGGTTTCTGGCTCATGGAAACGCAGCAAGTTTACGACCGCGTTTTCGATCTCCGGCGGGGAAACGGTAACGGCTTGATAGGAAATATCTTCATGACTGCGGCCCTTGTCGACCGTGGCGATGCGCAGCGCATTGCGCTGATATCGCTGAGCCAGCGCCTCGATGGGACGCGGCATGGTGGCCGAGAACAGCAGGGTTCGGCGATTGTCGGGTGCTGCATCAAGGATCGCCTCCAACTCGTCGCGAAAGCCCATGTCGAGCATTTCGTCGGCCTCATCCAGCACAACCGCGCCGAGCGATGACAGGTCGAGCGCCCCGCGCTCCAGATGATCGCGCAAGCGTCCGGGAGTGCCCACCACGATGGTCGCGCCAGATTTCAGCACCTTGCGCTCGTTCGAGGGGTTCATACCGCCCACACATGTCGCCACGCGCGCACCTGCCAGACCATACAGCCACTGCAGTTCGCGGCTGACCTGCAGCGCCAGTTCACGCGTTGGTGCAATGATCAGCGCAATCGGTGAGTAGGCGTGACGGATCAGCCCTTCCTCGTTCAGCAACTCATTCGCCATAGCGAGGCCGAAAGCGACCGTCTTACCCGAACCGGTCTGTGCGGAAACGATCAGATCGCGCCCGCGTGCTTCGGGTTGGAGCACGGCGGCCTGAACATCGGTCGGCTCGGAATATTCGCGGGACGCAAGCGCCTCTTGCAGGCGTGCGGGTAGATCGGTGAAGTTCATAACGGACTTTCGTATTGTCCCTCGCGATGCTGATCAATCGACAGGAGACGGGGCTTTGAATGTTGGCCTGACAGGACGGGTACGCAACGGCTGCGCCCGGTATGCCCTGAAAGATGTGATATGCCCCGGCGTGCCAGCTTGACGGACTGCAACGCGCAGATCGTCCGTAGGGGAGTAGTAAGCGGGCCTATACCTGTCGCGCAGATGCGCTTCGCCCTGATCGTTGCGCCCCAATAGCGTAATTGTGCAGTGCAGCGCAATCATAATCGGTCGGCATCTTCGATGTCGTTCTAAGCTGCCAGATATTTGCGCCGCTTTGATCGGAGAAACACTTACCTTTCGGTCAGATAGGCAGTTCAAAGGGGTTCTGATGGGCCAGCCAATGAACTACCTTGCTGCCAGATTAACCGTCTGTGTCAATTGTATCAAATTGTAAAATCTCCCAGAATTGCGTGGGTTTTGGGTAGTTTGCTAACAGGTTGCTAACCATTGCTGGGTATCTGCCCTACGTATGTTTACGCAGACGCTCATCCGATCCTTGTTCGCCACCGCCGTTGTGGGCGCCATGATGGCGTCCATCCCGGCACTCGCCGATGGCGTGAGTGCGGGCACCCTTATAGAGAACACCGCGACCGCCACTTATGAGGATGGCAACGGCCCACGCACCGTCACATCCAACACTGTGACCGTGCGCGTGGATGAGCTGCTGGACGTGACGGTTACGTCGCTGAATTCCGGACCGGTCTCCACCGCGCCCGGCCAAGCGGTCCTGACATTCGAAATCACCAATCAGGGCAACGGTCCCGAGGCGTTTGCTTTGGTCGCAAACCCCGCCATCGCAGGCAATGATTTTGACGCGGTCTTCGAAAGTATCGCGATCGATACCAACGGCAATGGCAGTTACGATCCGGGTGTCGATGCGATCCTAACGTCCCCTGAAACAACCTCGCTGCTGGATGCAGAGGAAACGATCACGGTTTTCGTAATCGTCACAGTTCCGGCCGGTGTGACCGATAGGCAGGAAAGCTTCGTTGAGCTGACTGCGAATTCTGTAACCGGTATCGGCACTCCGGGCACATCGTTCGATAACCAGGGCGAAGGCGGCGGCGATGCTATCGTCGGCGCCACCGGGGCAAGCGCCAAGGCGACAGGCGCTCTGCTAGCCGGGGTCACAAGGGTCGCATTGGTCAAATCGGTGATCGTCCAGGATCCGTTTGGCGGCGACAGCGCCGTACCAGGTTCGGTTGCCACCTTCACCATCGCTGCAAATGTGACCGGATCTGGCTCTATCGACAATTTCGTGGTGAGCGACGCGATCCCTGACGGCACCACCTATGCGCCGGGCACGCTGACGCTCGATGCCGGCTCGCTCAGCGATGCGAGCGGAGACGACGCCGGCGACGCTTCCGATGCCAGCGGGATCAGCGTGAACCTTGGCACGGTCACTGGCGGGACCACCCGTTCCATCACCTTTAGCGTCACGATTGACTGACGCCACCTCTTGAAAATGGGAGTTAACCTCATGAACACACTGAAAAAACTTGGCGCTGCTTTGTTCGCAATGGCACTGCCTGCGGTTCCCGCCTCAGCTCAGGATGACACGCCGCTGGCGTCGGCCCCTGGCGACACTGTGCCCAAAGTCAGCTTGAAAAGCGATGTGAAGGCACTTGTCACAACCGTTGATGCGACTGGCAAGGAAACGAGCGAGTTGGCGACAGCCACCGAATACACGCCCGGCACCAAACTCAGTTTTGGCATGATCTACGGCAACGAAGGGGCCGAGGCTGCGACCAGCGTAACCGGTACCAGCCCCCTGAACAAGGCGGTGCGGCTGGCGCCCGATGCCGATCCTGCTCTGATCGTCTCCGTCGATGGCGGCGAGAGTTTCGGCACGCTGGACACTCTTGTCGTACCCACAGAATCAGGCACCACCCGCGCTGCCACACACGCCGATGTGACGCATGTCCGCTGGACGATTGCCTCTATCGCGCCGGGCGAGAGCGGCCGCATCGGCTTTCCCGTGATCATTCGCTGATTTGCGAAGATGACCGCCAAGCCGTGCGGGCGGAATGATTGACGCGCGGCACACGCAAAGGACCAGAGAAATGAAACGAACGACCCAATTGCTGGGGGCGGTAAGCGCGGCTGCGCTTGTCGCCATGTCCAGCGCCCCGGCCATGGCGGAAGGAATCCGCGCTGGCACGGACATTACCAACACCGTCGAAGTAACCTACTCGGTTGGCGGCGATGTGCAGGCCCCGGTAATCGCAACCGATACATTTGCCGTTGACCGCCGTGTCAACGTGACGGTTTCGGCAGTGGACTCGCCCAAGGATGTGAATCCGGGTGAACAGGACGCCTTCCTCAGCTTCGATGTGACCAACCTGTCGAACGACACGGTCGATCTCGACCTTACCGCCACCCTGGCAGCTGGCACCGCTGGCAATATCTCCGGCTTCACCATTTATGTCGATGAAGCAAACGGCAACGGCACTTTCGATGGCACCGAACAGGTTGTCACCTTCCTCGACGAAGTTGCTGCGGATGAAACGCGCCGCGTCTTTGTGGTGGCAAATGTCGAACTGGCAGCGATCAACGGTGACAGCTTCGACGTCATCCTGAACGCCAACGCTCATGCAGCGGGTGCAGCTGGACTTGGTGGGGAACTGACTGAAAGCGCGGGCGATTCTGCCGATCAATCGGTTGTCGATACCGCTCTGGCTGACGGTTCGAGCGGTCTTGCAGGCGATGCTGTCAATGACGGTGCGTTCTCGGCATTGGGTACGCTCAACGTCGATGGCGCGGAAGTGAGCGTGCTCAAATCCAGCCTTGTCGTCAGCGATCCGGTAAATGGCACCAACAACCCGAAAGCAATTCCGGGCGCGGTGATCCGTTACTGCATCGCGGTGTCTAACGCTTCGGGAGGCGCGGACGCGACCAACATCAGCGTGGTCGATGATCTGCCCAGCGACGTGACCTTCAACACCGGCACGATCCTGCGCGACACGGCGGTCGCAATCAGCGGCACCGATGCAACCTGCAGCGGTGGTACAGCTCCGGCCAATGCGACCGAGGGTAACTTTGACAGCGGCAACAACCGCGTCACCGGCACGCTCAGCACGGTATCGGGCGGAAGTTCGTCCGGTCTGAGCTTTGAAGTCACCATCCCGGCCATCGTGTCGGGCACGCCAACACCGTAAGACTGACGGATAGGCAACGACTTTGCGTGTAAACTCCCCTCTGGGCCGTCTGGCAGCAGCACTAGCGATAGTGCTGCTGCCTTTCGGCGTGTCCGGAGGGGAGGCGCGCGCACAGGACGATACGACCGGGCAGGAAGCCCGGCAATCCATCAGAACCGTGACCAACACCGCAACGGCGCGGTGGGACTTCGCAGGGCGCGCGGTCAGCGTGACATCGAACGAGGTAACGTTCGATGTCACGCTGCCGCCCCCGGGAATCCGGGCTTTTCGACCGGTTTCGCAAAGCGGCACGCAGCTGAGTTTTCGCGCTCCTGTGTGCAATGGTATCGGGCGGCCCGGTCAGGGTACCGCTCCTGCGCCCAGCGGGCAGGCCCCAGCCGATATTCCGCCGTTGAATCGCAACGTGCAGCAGACCAGTACATTGCGTGCAGGCCAGACCCTGATTTTCGAGGTGCAGGCGCTCGCCGCGAACACCGATCGGAATGCCATCGATCAGCTGGAAGTAATTATCACCACCTCGACGGGCGACCGTGAGACTGAAACGATTTTTGAAACGGGGCCGAACACAGGGCTGTTCGTCGGCCAGATCGACACCGCTCGCATTCCGCCAGCGCCCGTGCAGGACGACTGCCGCATTAGCATCGCTGACGGCGCGTCGATTACGATTGCCGCATCGTTGTCGGGATCTACCGCAATCATCGCGCAAACTTCTGTAGAAGTTCTGGCCGATCCGTTTGGCGTGGTGTTCGACAGTGAAACCGGGGAGCCGGTAAACGGCGCGCGTGTAACACTGGTCAACGCAGGGACCGGTCAGCCCGCAACGGTTTTTGCCGAGGACGGTGTAACGCCTTGGCCCTCCAGCGTAATTTCGGGCGCGCCTGTTACCGATGGCGCTGGCCGAGTGACCGATCTGGGGGCGGGCGAATTCTGGTTCCCGCTCACTCTGTTAGGCCAGTATCAGTTGGAAATTACTCCACCCGCTCCTTATTCTGCGCCTTCCGTCGTCCAACCTGGCCAGATCGCGCAGATAGCGCGTCCCGATGGTCGCGCATTCATCATTCGCGAGGGTTCCTATGGCGCGGCGTTTGCCCTGACCGATCCGATCCCTGTGCAGATCGATATTCCGCTGGACCGGTCAGGATTGGACCTTGGTCTGACCAAGACCGCCTCGCGCGCTCAAGCGGTGCCCGGCGACGTGGTGTTCTATTCGATTGCCGCGCGCAATTCCGATCCAGTTCGCGCCAGACGCGACGTGACAATCGCCGATACACCGTCGCGCTGGTTGCGCCTGCGACCCGACACCATCCGCGTGAACGGCGTTGCCATGCCTGAAGCGATTACGATTGCGCCTGATGGCAGCCGCTTTGAAGTGAGTGTCGGCACGCTGGCGGGCGGTGCGAGTGCGCGGGTAACCTACGCAATGACCGTGCGCCCCGATGCACCTCCTGGCCCCGCGCTGAACGAGGCGGTTGTGACAGATTTGCTCGGCCGCACCGCGCGCGCCTCTGTACCGGTGGACATTGATCGAGAGACAATTGCCGACCAGATGACCGTGATCGGGCGTATCACAGCCGGTGTATGCTCCATCGACGATCCGCGGCCTGGCATCCCCGGCGTACGCGTGATCATGGAAGATGGCAGTTTTGCCATCACCGATGCCGATGGCCGGTATCATTTCGAAGGCGTGGTGCCCGGAACACATGTGGTCGCCGTGTCGCGCATGACCCTGCCAGACGGGGCCAATTTGGTTGACTGCCACCGGGGCACTCGCAATGCGGGCAGCGCGAGCTCGCGCTTTGTCATCGGGCAGGGCGGAAGCCTGGTGGTCGCCGATTTTCACGCAACTGTTCCCGAAGGTTGGCTGAACGAAGTCGCCGCAAACGCTGAAACCACGCCCGAGGGCAAAATTGCTCGTGCAATCGACGCCATCGCCGAGGGCACCGAACTTTCAAATGGAGAGATGCCGGTTGTGCAGGGTTCCATCGTTGCGACGGCCACCGCTGTAGCGCCGATTTCAACCGCGCCCGCCGCCGATGCAGATTGGCTGGCGCAGGGTGATGGTCCGGACGGCTGGCTTTCACCCAGCGTCGATGCCAATCCGCGCGCGCCTGCCATCAAGGTCGCGATCCGTCACCGCAAGGGACAGACGATCGCCCTGCGCGTGAATGGCAAGCCGGTCGATCAGCTGGCCTTCGACGGCACGCAGAACAGCTCGGGCCGGTTTGCCGTCAGCCTGTGGCGCGGTGTGCCGCTGGTGAATGAGCGCACGCTGCTCGAAGCGGACATCATCAACTCGTTCGGCGTGGTCAACCAGACGATATCGCGTGAAGTGTTCTTCACCACCGCCCCGACCAAGGTCGAACTGGTGCCGGAACTCTCGAACCTTGTCGCCGATGGCCGCACGCGTCCGGTCATCGCTGTACGAGTGCTCGATCGTAACTATCACCCCTTGCGCGAGGGCATCGCGGGCGAGTTTTCGCTGAATGCCCCCTATGAAAGCGCCGAGCAACTGGATCGTCAGCAGCTGAACCAGCTTACCGGGTTTGGTGCCAGCTCCGCGCGGTGGGTAACGCAGGGCGAGGCAGGTATTGCGCTTATCGAACTGGCACCAACCATGGTTTCCGGCTCGCTGCGGCTCAACTTCAGCTTCAATGATGGTCAGATTGTACGCCAGCAAGAGCTGGAAGCGTGGATTGAGCCGGGCGATATCGAATGGACCATCGTTGGCCTAGCCGAAGGCACAGCGGGCGCGCGCAGCGTGGCTGACAATATGGAACGCACCGGGCGGTTCGACAGCGATCTGGGCAAGGACGCTCGCGTCGCTTTGTATGCAAAGGGCCGGGTGCTGGGCAAATATCTCGTCACGCTCGCCTATGACAGCGCCAAACAGCGTGAGGACCAGCGTGTGTTGGGTGCGATTGATCCCAACGCCTATTACACGGTGTTCGCAGATGGTTCGCTGCGCCGGTTTGACGCGGCGAGCCGTGAAAAGCTGTATGTCCGTATCGAAACCGCGACATTCTATGCGCTGTATGGCGATTTTCATACTGCGTTCGATCAGACCCGGCTGGCGCGCTATAACCGCACCGCGACCGGCGTTAAGGGCGAGGCGCGCTTTGGCCAGGTAAAGGCGCTGGGCTTTGCCGCCGAGGTGTCCAGCCGTCTGCAACGCGAGGAAATTCAGGGGCAGGGCATCACGGGACCATATCAACTGGGCAGCCGCCGTATCATTCCGAACTCGGAGCGGGTATCCATCGAAGTGCGCGACCGGTTCCGTTCCGAATTGATCGTTGCGACCCGCGTTCTGACGCGTTTCATCGACTACGATCTCGATCTGTTGTCGGGTACGATCAGCTTTGCCCAGCCTGTGCTAAGCCGCGATGAGAACCTGAACCCGCAATTCATCATCGTAGAATACGAAACCGATGGCGCCGGCGAAGCGCAGCTGAACGCCGGTCTGCGCACCGACTGGACCAGCAAGGATGGCAGTATCCGCGTCGGCGCAACCGCGATCACCGACAAGGGTGATGGTGTACGCACCGACATCGGCGTTCTGGATTTGCGCGCGCAGCTGGGAGATAGCACCGAAGTGCGCGCAGAACTGGGCGTCAGTCGTTCCGATGGCGATACCGCGACCGGTTGGATCGTCGAAGCGCAGCATCAGACCGGCAAGCTGGATGTGCTCGCCTACGCCCGCCAGCTGGACAGCGATTATGGCATCGGCCAGCAGAATGCGGTCGAACAGGGGCGCCGCAAGGTCGGGGTGGATGGCCGCGTGCTGCTCACCGAAAATCTTAGCGTGCTGGGCAGCGTGTGGCAGGATGATAGTCTGACCGACGCCAGCCGCCGCCGTGCCGCTCAAGCACAATTGACATTGCAACGCCCGACCACAGATCTGCGCATCGGCATCGCCCATTTCGATGACCAGCTTGCCGATGGCACCATTAACACCTCGACCGTGCTCGAAGCGGGCGGGACGAAGCGGCTGTTCGACGCCGCGCTTGAAATTTCGGCCAGCACCGCGATTGCACTCGATCAGGCGGAAAGCCTCGATCTGCCTGCGCGCCACCGGCTTGGCCTGCGCTATCAGCTGACACAGGATGTGCGGCTGGTGGGAACCTATGAAATCGCCGATGGCGAGAACTTCAATTCGCGTCAGCTGCGTGGCGGGGTGGAAGTGACGCCTTGGCAGGGCGGTCAGATTGTCACCACGCTGGGTCAGGAAACCATCGGCGAATTCGGTAACCGTTCCTTCGCCGCATTCGGTGTGGCGCAGACGCTGCAAGTCACGCCAGAGTTTGCCATTGACGCGACGGTCGACGGCAATCGCACCCTGAACGGCGCGCCCGACGTTTCCGACCTTGTGAACCCGTTGCAACCGGCGGCCAGCGGAGGTCAGTTGACCGGGGGCCTTCTGTTTGAAGATTTTACCGCTCTCACCGTGGGCGCGTCATGGCGCAAGGACCGCTGGAGCCTGACCGCGCGCGGCGAATACCGCGATGGCGAACAGGCTGATCGCACCGGCATCACCTTTGGCGGCATCCGTCAGCTGGGTGAAGGCAGCGTCGTGGGATCGGGTGCAACGTGGACGCGTGCGGAAAGCTTCAACGGCGCGGTTACCGAAATCTTCGATGCAAGCATCGCCTTTGCCCACCGCCCCGACGCCAGCGAAATCGCTATGCTGGGCAAGCTGGAATTTCGCAGCGACGCTGTAACCGGCGCGGTCGCGGGCGAAGTGACGGGGGCAGGGCGCACCGCGCTTATCGTTGATGGCGATGCGACATCGCGCCGTCTGGTGGGCAGCCTTTCGACCAACTGGAGCCCGCGCGGCTGGGATGCGGACGAATTCGGCATCGATCAACAGGTGCGGCGTGACGAATACACGCTGTTTGTTGGCGCTCGCTACAACTTCGTTGAGTTTGAGAACACCGAATTTTCAGGAACCACGGTGCTGGCGGGCCTCGATGCGCGCCTTGGCATTGGCGACAAGTTTGAAATCGGCGCCAGCGCCACCGTCCGCGCCAACCTGGAAGATGACGTAACCAGCTTTGCCTACGGGCCGACCATCGGATTCGCACCTGCGCAGGACATTTTGCTGACAGTTGGATATAACGTCGAAGGCTTCCGTGACGGCGATTTCGCCGCCGCGCGCAACACTGAAAAGGGCGTGTTTGCCGCGGTGCGCCTCAAATTCGACACCGACACATTCAGTTTCCTCGGATTGGGAGGCCGGTGATGAAGCGCTTGAATCAACAGCGCGCCGGCATGGTAAACGGCCTGTTTACGATCTTCGATTACCCGACCCCAATGATCGTCCGCGCGTCCAATATGATACGCAATTTCGCCAAGATGCTCGCGATATTGGCGGCAGCGATGCTAATTACCGGGGGGGAGGCGCACGCGCAGGATGGCCAGATAAACTGGGAAGATGCAGGCGTGGCCAATCTCACGCCCTTTCCCAGCGGTACCACGACTCCCGGCACGGATGGCACTGACGCCACCATCACCTGGACCACTCAGACGCAGGGGACAGGAGCATTCAACCCTGCATTCGGCGGATCTTTTGTCAGTTATTTCAATGGCACAATCGGATCGGGCGTCTCGCCGCTTTTGGTCAGCTTCGACAATTCCAGCTACGATCCGCGCGACCGGGTGGTCGTTACCATCACGCTCACCCGGTCAGTGCGTAACCTGCGGTTTGCGATCAATGATATCGACAACGGCAATTTTGCCGACGCAGTGGAAGTGTATTACGACGACGACCTGGCCGGTAACCTGAACAACGCGGCCACCAACACAGCGTTCTGGACCAGCAATGCCGCCAATACGCGCACCAATGATGCGACCGTTAATGGCTGGCGAGGCATCGCGAACTCTGCCAATAATTCAACCGCGGGTGATGTCGCCTTCAATTTCGGATCGCAGCAGGTGCGGCGCGTCCAGATCGTCTATTACAGCTACACCGGCACCGGCGATCCCGGCACGCAATTTCTGACCATCACCGATCTGCGGTTCGCGCAGCAATCGGCGGACCTTTCACTGACAAAGCAACTTGTGAGCTCCGTGCCCGGTAATGGCGGGGATGCCACGTGGAGACTGACGGCCACCAATTCCAGCACGTCGGAAATTGCAGCGAACGCCATCGTCGTGCGCGACAATCTCCCGTCCCAATTCGTGTTTGAAAGCGCCAGCGGAACGGGCACGTTCGATCCCGCGAGTGGGCAATGGGCGGTCGGCTCGCTCGCGCCGGGGGCCAGTGCATCGATAGATATCACCGGAGCCATCAATGCGCCTGCCGGAACGGTAGTCACCAACTCCGCCGAAATTATCGCCAGCAGCGCATTCGATCTTGATTCCACGCCCAACAACGCCGTGACCACTGAAGACGATTTTGCCAGCTCAGCGCTAACCGTGCGCGATTTCTCGACCACGATCCCGCCTCTATCCTGTCCGGTCGGGCAGACGGTGTTCGACTGGGATGCGCCGTCCGTGTCATGGACGGGCGGCACCACCAGCAACACCTACGCGCTGGCGTCATTTGGAAACATCGGGTTCAATATAACTGGCAACGCGATATTCGCGGCACGCGCTTCGTTTGGCGGAGCGGTTCCGGCGCTGACGACCGCCATAAGCGGCGGGCTATCGCCGGCTCAGCTTGCTTTGGCCTACAACGCGGACAACACCACGACGGCGCAGCAATTCGTGACCACGATCACACTGCCGCGCGTGTTCAACGGAGTACAGTTTTCGATCTTCGACATCGATGCATCGGCCGGATTTCAGGATCGCATTACCGCGTATGGCCTGTTGAATGGCGTGCGAGTGAACGCGATCATGACCGGCAGCGCGCAGAACAGCGCAAGCGGCGACACGATCCTTGGCACTGGCGGTGCGGGAGATACGCTGGGTATTGCCAATGGAACCGTTACTTTCTTCCAGCCGATTGACACAATTGTGTTCGAATACGGCAACGGCCCGGCAGCCCCTGCCAATCCGACCAATCAAAGCATCGCGCTGCATGACATCACCTTTTGCAACCCACTTGAGCCGCGGATCAGCGTAACCAAGGTGAGCGCGATCATTGCCGATCCCATCAACGGCAACACCAACCCAAAGGCTATTCCCGGTGCGCTGATAGAATACCTCATCACTGTGTCCAACACCGGACCGGGGGCGGCCGATGCCGATAGCCTTTCCGTGGTGGATCAGGGGCCTGGCGATGTAAAGTTGTGTCGAATAACAAGGAGCGGCGGACCGATCGCGTTCAACGATCCCGGAGGTAATTCGGGCGTGACCTATGGATTTGCAACGGTCGCATCGCCGACAGATGACCTGGAGTTTTCCAACAATAACGGGGCGAGTTTCGATTATACGCCGACACCCGATGCCGATGATTGCGATACGGCAATCACCGATTTCAGGGTGCGACCGGACGGTGCCTTTGCCAGCGGGGGGACAATTACCCTGCGAGTGCGATACATTCTGGAATAAACTGTGCAGTTCTGTGGTGAGAATGCGGACCGGCCGCCCCGTACGACGATCCGGTGCGCGATGGTTTGGCGGCATCAGATCATGCGGAATTCGCGCGGCTCGATCGCCTCGCCCAGCAATCCCGCATCTTCCAGCGTTCGCGTTATCAGATCGGTGTGGCCTGGCCGATCACCTCGTTTTGCCAGCACCCGCGCAACCCGCGCAGTGAGAATTCCAGGCTCAAACGGTTTGCGGATGTAATCCTGCGCGCCCGCATACAATGCCTGCGCCTCATCCTCCACGCCGCGCATTGCGGTGAACATGATGACTGGAAGATCGTAAAATTGCGGGCTGCCGCGAAATTTGCGCAGCAGGCTCACCCCTGAAATCCCCGGCAGACCCTGATCGAGCAGCAGGATATCGGGCCGGCGCCGATGGGCCAGTTCCCATGCGTCTTCCCCGCTGGTAACCCAGCCGCAGGCGTGGCCTGCGTCGATCAGGACTTCGGTTGCAATTTCGGCGATGAGTTCATCGTCGTCGGCGATCAGGATACGGGCCATCTTACGGGACCTCCTATTGGGTTGTCTGATACTATGCCGCCGAAATATAGTTAATTGTTCCAAGAACGACTTAGACCAAGCCTCGTGTCGAATACCTAGTCATGGGACGTGACATCGCCGTGCGGGCGCGCCACACCCACCAGCATGATTCGCCAGCTTCGTACCGATCCGTTCCTGCCTACGCAGGGCATTCATAACCTGCGCGATTATGGCGGCTGGACGGTGCCTGGCGGGGCACGGGTAAGGACCGGGCTGCTGTGGCGTTCGGGGCAGCACATGGAGGCGAGCGAGTCCGATCTGGACCTTCTCCATTCGCTCGACATTCGCACTATCATCGACCTGCGCGGGATCAGCGAGCGCGAGAAGTTCCCCTGCAAACGCCACCATGCCTTCGATGCGCGGGTGATCGCGTACGAGGGTGAGACGAGCAATTCGCCCCCGCACGAAGGGGGCGGTGGCGCCCAATCCATGACCGCGCAACTTGCCTACGACCGGATGATTGCGGTCTATACCCGAATGCCGGTCAACCCTGCGATGATCGCCATGTTCTCACGCTATTTTGCGGCGTTGGATCAGGGCGCGGGGGATCAGGGCGCGCAGGATGATGGCGGGCACGCTACCCTCGTCCACTGTTTTGCAGGGAAGGATCGCACTGGGATCGCGGCAAGCCTGCTGCTTCACGTTCTAGGCGTTCATCGAGACGATGTGATCGCGGAATTCCTGCGCACCAACGATGCGCCAACGACGCACATCCTCGAACGCCAGTCACTGCCACGTATGCGGGAGGTGTATGGTGATATTTCAGACGCGGCTCTCAGTAACCTGATGGGTGTGAGGCCCGAATACATCGCGACCTATTTCAGCGAGATAGAGCGCGACCATGGATCGGTCGACGCCTACCTCTGCGACAGTTTAGGTGTGGATGAGGCAAGGAAAGCTCGTCTGCGCGACGCCTTGGTGACGTGACATTGCCCGCTTGCGCTCCCATATTTACACCCTGACAGCACACACCGACGAAATATTGGCGAAAAGAGACGACCCATGGCCACCCATCGCACAAAGATGCTCATCATCGGCTCCGGCCCCGCAGGTTACAGCGCCGCGATCTATGCCGCTCGCGCCATGCTGGAGCCGATCGTGGTACAGGGCCTGCAACCCGGTGGGCAGTTGACGATCACCACCGATGTTGAAAATTACCCCGGCTTTCGTGATGTGGTGCAAGGTCCGTGGCTGATGGAAGAAATGAAGGCGCAGGCCGAGCACGTTGGCACGCGCATGATGTGGGATACGATCGTCTCGGTCGATCTGGAAAACGGCCCGCCGTTCCGTGCCATCGGCGACAGCGGCGATGAGTATATTGGCGATACGCTGGTGATTTGCACTGGTGCGCAGGCAAAATGGCTCGGCGCTCCGGGCGAGATGGAGTTGAGTGGCAAAGGCGTTTCGGCCTGCGCGACGTGCGACGGGTTCTTTTATCGGGGCAAGAAGGTAGCCGTTATCGGCGGCGGCAACACCGCCGTTGAAGAGGCGCTGTATCTCACCAACCATTCCGATGATGTAACGCTGATCCATCGCCGCGATGAACTGCGCAGCGAAAAGATCCTGCAGGAACGCCTGTTCAAAAGTCCCAAGACCAATGTCCTCTGGAACAAGACGGTCAAAAGTTTCGAGGCGGGAGAGAACGGCGCGCTGCATCATCTGGTGCTGGAAGACACGCAGACCGGAGAATTATCGACGCTGGAAGTGGACGGCGCGTTTGTCGCGATCGGCCATGCGCCCGCGACCGAATTGTTCAAGGGAAAGCTGGCGATGGACGATGCGGGCTATCTGGATGTCGAACCCGGCACACCCAAGACCGCAATACCTGGCGTCTTTGCTGCTGGCGATGTAACCGATCACGTCTATCGTCAGGCGGTGACGGCGGCGGGCATGGGCTGCATGGCGGCGCTGGATGGCGAACGCTTTCTTGCCGCACGAGAGGACGCCAGCGTCCCGGTTCAGGCGGTCGCGGCCGAGTAGTTGGCCGACACTAACTGAACACCACCATCGCTGCGTGCAGGATCAAGGCAATCAGCACGAGACTGGAAAGCAGAAACAGCACGAACCGGATCATCACCTTGTTCGCAGTCACCTGCACCAGACTGTGAACCACCCTTAGCCCCATATACAGCCAGCCGAGAAAGGCGTTCATCCTGTCGCCCTGGCCTAAAATCGCAAGCACGATGGCGACTGCATAAAACACAGTAGGTTGTTCATGCAGGTGGTTATAATTGTGGGCCTTCCACTGCACACTATCGGGCAATTTTGCGTCAAGCAGGCCGAATTGTCGCGCTTCGTCAGGTTGGATATGCGCGCGCTGCATCGCCGGGATACGGGTAATGTACATCCATGCCCAGATGATCATCGTCCAGATCATCAATGCGACGGCGGGTTGCAGAATGTCCATGCCCATCAGAATAATGCTCTCTCTCATTTGTCGAACCGATGCCGGTCAGCCCGGAAGCGCAGAAGGGTCAGCGAACAGGGTTGTCATCACGGCACGGATTGCGAGTGCCATCAATACGATGGAACCGGTCAGGAACAGACCGAAACGAACGGGGATTGAGTTTACCAGGATTTGCCATAGCGAATGCACGACGCGCACGCCGACATACGCCCAGGCGAGCAGCACATCGATTGCAGCGGGGCCGGTCAGCGCGATAATCATGACAACCGCGTAGAACAATGTCGGCTGTTCATGCAGGTGAGTGTGGTTGTGCGCCGGCCAGTTCGCCTTGTCCGGAATGACGCCTTCCAGATCGTTGCCGCGCACGCCCTGCTTGTTGGGCAGTACCGATTTGTCCTCGATCTTCGCAATCGCGCCGAAACGCGCCGGAATGATCCAAAGCAGGATTATCAGCGTCCACACGACCAGAACGGCCGCCGGTGCAAGGAATTGAGCTAACATCGATATAGGCCCCTCTTTTGACCCGTTTTGTGCGAGCGTGGCGAAGGATTGTCAATTGCAACCTATATGGCGGAAAGTACATGCAGCTGGAAATAGCCGAGTTTTCCGGTGGTGGATCGCAGAGTCAGTCCGCGCGCTGCGGCCACGCTTCCGGCGACTTCGGGCAAATTTGCACGCGCCTCAACATGAAATCTCGCCAGCCACGCGTGCAGTCCGGTGCGCAAGGGGCGGGGCGAGCCCGCAAGGTCTCCGAAATCGACGATGTGCAATTGGCCGCCCGGTGCCAGATGCGCGGCGGCATGATCCAGCGCACCCTGCCAGTCGGGGATCATCGAGAGCGAATAGGACAATATGATGCGCTCAAAACCCTCCTCGCCCAGCAATTGCACACTGTCAAAGGAGCACGCGTCACCCACGCGCAGCACTGCACCATCGCCCACGGACTTGCGCGCATTCTTGAGCATTTCCTCGGAGATATCGAGCCCGAACAACCGCACGCCGGGCCATCGCCTTGCAGCCACCGCCATGTTGCGCCCGGTTCCGCAGGCGATCTCCAGCACGCGCATACCCGGCTGCGCGGCCAGCCCCTGGATCAGGGTGTCGCGCCCGAACAGGTAATATTTGCGCGTCAGGTCATAGATATGCCGCTGCCCCCTGTAGACGCTGTCCATCAAAGCCGCGTGGCCGGTTTCAGCAGATTGTGAGGCCATCATGCCAGCTCGTAAACGTGAACGCCGCCATAGATGGAGGACCGATCGTTCGCCGTAAGCTGCGCCGACTGATCGTCCAGATAACGCCATTTCGAAAGGATCGCTTCGTCCAGCCTTCCCGGCAGCATGGTCGGTTCCGCCGCTGTGCGAAACAACACGCGCGCACCGGGACGCGACGAGGCGGTGATCCGGCTCCACAGCTCATCCAGCTGCGCATCGTTCATCCAATCCTGCGCATCCAGCAGAACGAACCGGTCCATCGAAGCTGTCTCGCGATCTCCGATCCATTGGACCATGTTGGCCTGTACCACGTCCAGCCGGTCAATCCGTTCGCGCATCACTTCCCAATTGGCGCGTTGCAGATAGGGCGGCAACGGCGCGTCCCCGGTGCGGCTGTAGCCGCGACCAAACGCCTGCCAGGCAAAGTAGTTGTCTTTCACCTCGAAATCGCAGGCCAGCTTTTCCAATCGGCGGCGCAGCACCTCTGCCATGCGTTCATCACCGGCCAGTTCGGTATACTGCGCAGGCGGAATGCCGAGACCGAACAGCGAAGCGGGCTGATCGGTCAGCCAGCGCACGAATTTCTTGTCGAACACCGGGGCCAGTTCGCGTTCGAACACGGCGCGCTGTTCCTCCATGGTCTGCGCCTGAAGCAGCTTGCCAAGGTCGATTTTGTACAGTTTTGCAAACAGGTGGGCGAGACCGATGAAATTGCCGAGCAGCCCCTTTCGATACAGTCCCTTGGTAAAATAGCTGATCCGGCGGCGACCGCGCAGATCGCGCTTTTCCCAGTATCGGCGGCTTTGATCGTCAAGATGCGGCGCGATCATTTCCTCGTAAACGCTTTTGTTTTCCTGATGGTCTGCGTGCGCGAAGAACCGGTGGAAACGTTCATAATTGGGCAGGTGCCGGATCGCCGTGATCTTCAACTGGCCCAGCGCCACATGCGCCGGGTTGAGGTCCACTGCGGTCACCTGCGCGGGGTTTGCGGTGAGATAGGATAGTGCGTTGCAACTGCCGCTGGCAATGCACATCAGGCGGCTGTCCGGCTCGATCGCGAGGCCCTGCATATCGACCACCGGGTCTTCCCAGATCTGCGCATAGACCAGCCCGTTGAAGGCGAGGGCGAATGCCTTGTCGAGCAGTTTGTCCTTGGCGCTGGCATCCTTGCGGATGACGGCGTCGGCGATGATACGCTTGGGGATGGCCTGGGGGGCCGGTCTGGCGATCTGGTCGGATTGTGCGGTCATTCTTGTCATAACGCTTTCTGAGCGGGAGCCTGATGATCCGCCATATTCGCCGTGCATGTCGGCAATGTGACGGTTTCCACAGGCTATTGCTGGCCTGCGATTGTCTGGGCAAAGCGCGCTGGATCGGCATTGCCTCCCGTCAGCATGATGACGGTGCCATCGTCCAGCGGCACCTTGCCTGCCAGCGCGGCGGCGAGTGCGGCCGCGCCGCCCGGCTCCACCACCATGCACAGATTGGCAAAGGCCCAGCGCTGCGCGTCTCGTACCCCTTCATCGGTAACGGTCACGCCCGGCTCGGCGCGCGATTGCAGCACGGCAAGGTTGATCGGCTTGGTTGCGGTGGGTTGCAGCGCGTCGCAGATCGTTGCTGGAGCACCGTCACCCACATGCACGATCTTCCCGGTCCTGAGCGCCTGGCCAACCATATCCCAGCCTTTGGGTTCGACCACATGGATTGCCGCCTCCGGGCACGCCAGCGCCAGCCCGGCTGCCAGCCCGCCGCCGCCGCAACACGCGACCAGTCGGGAAGGCGAGCGGCCCAATTGCGCGGCAATTTCGATCCCGGCAGAGCCTTGCCCCTCGATCACCCACGGATCGCCGAATGCATGGACAAGCGTGCCGCCATTTTCCGCTATCAGTCGCGCGGCAACTTCGTCGCGATCCTCTCCGGATCGGTCGTACAGGACGATTTGCGCCCCCAGCGCGCGCGTGCCAGCCAGCTTCACTTCGGGCGCATCGCGCGGCATCACAATCGTTGCTGCGATGCCCAGCCTGCGGGCCGCCCATGCGACGCCCTGCGCATGATTGCCGGAGGATACCGCGACGACCCCTGCTGCGCGTTCGCTTTTGGAAAGGTTGGACAATCGCCACCATCCGCCCCTGATCTTGAACGCGCCGATGGGTTGCAGGGTCTCCGCCTTTACCCACACCGGCTGCCCGTTGATCTCAATCGGCAACAAAGGGGTGGGTGGCAGGATGGCCCCGATGCTGAGCGCGGCGGCACGTGTGCCCGCGTGATCCGGCGTTCGCGTAATGGCGGTTTCTCGATCAGTCACAGGCCCGCCGCCCCGTGGTCGTGACACACCTGACACACTGTCCAAGGGGAGAAATCCGCTCTGCCGCAAACGCGCCCCGATACCGCGCACGGGTCCGCCGCGAAAGGCGCCGCAGGAGCGCTTCGTGCGGGTCGATCATTGCGGGACTGAAACTCTGCCATGCCATTGCCCTACAACCTGCACGATCAGTAGGAAATGCCGGATCGTTTGAGGCTGCCCGCGCATTGCACTAAGAGCGCGCAAGAATCGAATTGGAAAGGCGTAGGTTATGTCGAAAGTTTCAAACACCGTGCTGGTGATCGGGGCGGGGGGCGTCAGCTCGGTCTGCGTCCACAAAATGGCGTTCAACGCCGCGATTTTCCCCGAAATCCATCTTGCGAGCCGGACGAAATCGAAATGCGATGCCATCGCCGCCAGCGTGAAGCAGCGTTGCGGCGTGGACGTGGCGACCTATGAGATCGACGCGGAGGAAGTGCCCGCAATGGTTAATCTGATCCGCAAGATCGGCGCGACTCACGTCGTCAATCTGGCGCTGCCGTATCAGGATCTGCCGATAATGGATGCCTGTCTTGAGGCTGGCGTACACTACCTCGACACCGCCAATTACGAGCCGAAGGACGAGGCGAAGTTCGAATACAAATGGCAGTGGGCCTATCACGACCGGTTCAAGGATGCGGGTTTGATGGCACTGCTGGGCAGCGGGTTCGACCCCGGCGTGACCAGCGTATTCACCATGTGGCTGAAGAAGCACAAGCTGAAGACGATCCGCACGCTCGACATTCTCGATTGCAATGGCGGCGATCACGGTCAGGCGTTTGCCACGAACTTCAATCCGGAAATAAACATCCGCGAAGTGACCGCGCCTGCGCGCCATTGGGAAAACGGCGAGTGGGTGGAAACGCCCGCGATGCAGGTGAAGACAGAGTTTGATTTCGAGGCGGTCGGGCCGAAGAACGCCTATCTCATGTATCACGAGGAGTTGGAAAGCCTCGCGAAATTCGTGCCCGAAATGGAGCGCGCGCGGTTCTGGATGACGTTTGGCGATGAATATATCAAACACCTAACCGTGCTCCAGAACGTCGGCATGACTTCCATTGAGCCGGTGCGGTATCAGGGCCGTGAGATCATTCCCCTGCAATTCCTCGCCGCCGTTCTGCCCAAACCGGAGACATTGGGCGAGACGACCAAGGGCAACACCAATATCGGCTGCATCGCAACTGGCGAGGCACTGGACGGATCGGGCGAAAAGACGTTCTATATCAAGAATATCTGCTCTCACGAAGCCGCCTATGAGGAAACCGGAAACCAGGCCGTCAGCTACACCACCGGCGTGCCCGCAATGATTGGCGCGGCGATGATGGTGACCGGCAAGTGGTCGGGTGAGGGCGTGTTCAACATCGAGGAGATGGACCCCGATCCGTTCATGGACATGCTGAACGAACACGGCCTGCCATGGACGGTCGAGGAGCTGGACGGGCCAGTCGGGTTTTGAACTTGGAATTCACACAAAGACTCAAAGACACAAAGATGTCGGTCGATCGCGATCTGGAGGAGATGACTCGGATCGTGATAGACTGCGGATACCATCTGCATCGAAATCTTGGACCCGGACTGCTGGAAGGGGCGTACGAGTTGATCCCTTCGAAACTGATCGAACGTCGCGGTCTGCACGTTCGACGCCAAGTGCCGATACGGATCGATTATGATAGCGTTGTCGTAGACAACGCATTCAAGATCGATCTTCTGATCGAAGAAAAACTGCTGGTTGAATTGAAGTCGACCGAGCGCACCTCACCAGTCCATGCCAAACAGGTTCTGACCTACCTTCGGCTAATGCAAATGCCATTGGGGTTGCTGATGAATTTCGGACAACCGACATTCAAGGGCGGACTTCAGCGGGTTGCCAATAATTATTTCGGACCCTCCGGCACCAAATGACATCTTTGTGTCTTTGTGGCTTCGTGTGAAAAATTTGTGAGCGCAAAAGAAATGCAAACCAAAGCCGGTGACCCGGGTGCCTTCGCCCAGTTCGACCTTTCCCGTGTCGACAGCCCCGCATTTGTAGTGGACGCGGCGAAGTTGCGCGCCAACTGTCAGATACTTGCCGATATTCGCGACGCCGCCAGCGCCGATGGTGCCGACATCAAGGTGTTTGCCGCATTAAAGGCGTTCAGCATGTGGTCGGTCGCACCGATCATGGGCGAATATCTGGATGGCGTGTCCACCTCTGGCCTGTGGGAAGCGCGGCTGGCGTCCGAGTTCTACGATGGCGAAATCGCGACCTATTGCGCCGCTTACAAGCCGGAAGACCTTGAGGAAGTGTGTCGCCTCTCGGATCATGTAATTTTCAATTCGCCCGGCCAGATGCGGCGTGCGGCGCTGATTCTTGACCATGCGGCGACCACGGGGGGCGATGTGTCGGTTGGTCTGCGCATCAATCCGCAGGTCGCGACCGGCGAAGTTTCCAAATACGATCCCTCCGCACCCGGTTCGCGATTGGGCTTCCCACTCGACCAGTTGGCCGAGGAGCACATGGAGGGTGTGGAGGGCATCCATTTCCACAATTTGTGCGAACAGACATTCGAGCCGCTCAAAGCAACATGGGACCGCGTGTTCGACGTGATCGAGCCATATTTCGGCCAGCTCAAATGGATCAACATGGGCGGCGGACACCACATCACCCGCGCCGCTTACGAACGCGATGAACTGGTCGAATTTCTGAAAGACGCGGCCGCAGACACCGGCGCGCAAATCATCCTCGAACCGGGCGAGGCTGTTGCGCTGGATGCCGGGATTCTCGTTGGCACGCTGCTCGACACATTCCTCAACGAAGTGCCCGTCGGCATCACCGATATCAGCGCCACCTGCCACATGCCCGATGTGCTGGAGGCTCCCTATCGCCCCGCAATGCTGGGCGAATTGCAGGGCGACAGCATCCCCATTCGGCTCGGCGGGCCGTCATGCCTCGCCGGTGACGTGATCGGCGATTATCGCCTGCCGGTGGCGGCAGAGGCGGGCACGCGTTTCGCCTTCCTCGATCAGGCGCACTATTCGATGGTGAAGACCAACACCTTCAACGGCGTGCAATTGCCCGGCATCTGGCTGTGGGACAGCGAGACCGATGCGCTCGAATGCATCAAGCGGTTCGATTACGAGGATTTTCGCAACCGGCTGAGCTGAGCATATAGGGCTGCGTCATACGCCGCGCCGCCCGAACCCTTTGCTCAGTCCCACAGGTTTGCCCAGATCGCGCGCGTCATATGGGCCAGTCTGACCGAGTGCGCGCCCGCGTTCATTCTGATTGATGGCCAGCGCCAATCGAGCAAGCGCGGTAAATTGCTGCGCGGCTTCCTCCACCCGCTCCCGGTCACGCGCGCCATCCAGTGCGCCGCTTTCGAACAAGTCCCCGCTTTCCACCGCGACGATTACCGAGCCGCCCTGAAACAAGGCGCGCATCGCATCGCCATCGAACGCCCGTTCCACGGCCACCAGATGCTCGACATAGGAGGGATGGACCAGCACCCGCGCCTCCACCTGATCGTCGCTGTACAGCTGGAAAACGTCTTCGAACGCGGGGTGCACCTGATCGACCAGGGCAAGCCGGTGGCCCGAAAATGTGACATCATCCTTTGCCGCGCCAAAGCCGAGCCATTTGCGATGTTTGCCCGCGCGTTGCAGCAGCGTTGTGGAATGGAACGGGCGGCCAAACTCCATCTCGATCAGTGCGCCGCGAAATACGGTAACCCAGCGCTGGTTCTTGCCCGTACCCTCACGCCGTTCCATCCAGACTTCATAAAGCCGGAAGCGATGGCCCTCCATCCTGCCCGACCAGCAATCCTCCAGCGTCCGGCGATCATGACCTGGCAGCAATCCGTATTTGAGCGCGACCGGCAATTCTTCGCCCGGAATCACATCATGTTCGTATGACACGCCAAGGCTGTGGGCGATGGCGGAATTGATCCCGACCTTGATTGCCTTTGTCGCCTCGGCAATGGGAAGATAGCCGAAAACCGCAACGCCAATGATAAGCGCCGCCGAAACGAACGCGCCGAACATCCCGTCCCGTTCCGTTGCCAACCACATGAACGTGATCATTCCGGCGGCAATTGCGCCGCCACCCAACCAGCGGGCCTTGGCCTTTTGCATCGCATCATGTCGCATTGCCGATTGATCGGACAGCCACTGTCCTAATTCCCCGCGCATCAACTGATCGACATTCACCTGCATTATGCGCCCACCGCTATCCTGGTAAGGTTGTGATCCTTTAACCACTATATGCTAATATAGTCGCAAGTCGTTAAACAGGGGTTTGGCTTCAACAGGGGTTTGACAATGATTGAGATTTTCGGGTGGTTCTGGACTTCGGCGATTGTCGTGATCAGCGTGGCGCTCGTGTTTCTGCTGATCGGGATCTACAACCAGCTTGTGAGCCTGCGCCAGAACGTCAATCAGGGTGTGGCCGATATCGATGCGCAGCTGCGCCAGCGTCATGACCTGATCCCAAATCTGGTTGAGACGGTGAAGGGGTATGCGGGCCACGAATCGGGCACTTTGAAGGCTGTGATCGCGGCGCGTAACAAGGCAGCCAGTGGCAGTCCCACATCGGGGGACGAACGTGGGCTTCGCGTGGCGCTGGATAATTTGCTGGCCTTGGGAGAAGATTATCCTGACCTTCGCGCGAGCGAGAATTATCAGGAATTGCAGCGCGAGCTGGCGGATATCGAGGACAAGCTCGCCGCCGCCCGCCGCGCGCTGAATGCCGCCGCAGCCCGGTTCAACAGCGCGCGTGAGGCGTTCCCGGCCGTGCTGTTTGCAGGTTTGCTCGGATTTCAGGCGGCAGATTTCAACCGGCTCGACGATAGCGAGCGCGGCAGCGTGGATCAGGCCCCGAAAGTTGCGTTCTGACCGGCTGGAACCAAAGTTATTTCACAACATTTTGCTTGCATACCGGCGCGCATTCACTATCTGCGCTCTTCCTCTGCCCCAAGGGACGTTTACCGCAAGGCAGGCTCATAACCGTTTGGTTGAACACTGAACCTTTAGGGGGTCCCTTGAATTGCTCCAATTTTCAGACGCCAAGGCCGTAGCGACCGCTCTTTCGCCGGACGAGCCCATCATTCTCAACCGCCCGCATGCAGCCCGGCGGGCGGCGAAGTTTTTTGTCGACAGGTTTCCGGGCAAGGTTCTTTACGCAGTCAAAGCCAATCCCGCGCCCGATCTGATCGAAGTGCTGTGGGATGCAGGCGTGACGCATTACGATGTCGCCTCCATCGCGGAGGTTCGGCTGGTGCGCGGCATTCTGCCAGATGCCACGCTTTGCTTTATGCACCCGATCAAGACTGCAGGCGCGATTGCAGAGGCTTACCACACGCACGGCGTCAAAACCTTCAGCCTCGACAGTGTCGAAGAGCTGGGGAAGATCGTCGAAGCCTGCCGCAACCCCGAAACTGGTGACCCGGCGACCGACTTGCGTCTGTGCGTGCGGCTGCGCGTTTCGTCCGAATATTCCGAACTCAGCCTTGCATCCAAATTCGGCTGCGACCTGACCGAAGCGCCCGTGCTGCTGCGCGAGGCGCGCCAGCATTGCGACTGGCTGGGCATCTGCTTCCATGTTGGAAGTCAGGCGATGACGCCGTTTGCCTTCGTGCAGGCGCTTGACCGCACTCGCGCCGCGATTGCCGAGGCCAGCGTCGTGATCGACATGATCGACGTGGGCGGGGGCTTTCCCAGCATTTATCCGGGCATGGAGCCGCCGCCGCTCGAAGATTACTTTGCGATCATTCACCAGCATTTCTATGCCCTGCCGATTGCCTACAACGCAGAACTGTGGTGCGAGCCGGGCCGAGCATTGAGTGCGGAATATTCCAGCATGATCGTGCAAGTGACCAAGCGTCGCGGGAACGAGCTTTACATTAACGATGGCGCCTATGGCGCGCTGTACGATGCGGCGCATGTCGCGTGGCGCTTCCCGGTGGCGGTGCTGGAGGATGACCTGCGCGATCCGCCTGAGGATTTCGCGTTTTACGGCCCCACCTGCGACGATGCCGATTACATGGCCGGCCCGTTCCCGCTGCCCGGTGACATTCAGGCAGGCGATTACATCGAAATCGGAATGCTGGGAGCCTACGGCGCGGCGATGAAGACCGGCTTCAATGGCTTTGGCAACGCGCAATGCGTGATCGTCACCGACGAGCCGATGCTGAGCCTGTTCAACGGCACCCGCGTGCGCGAGGCGACCGATAACGTGGTGAGTTTGAGGTAAGACCTGCTGTCCTGCCTTCGCGGCAGGACGGCAGTTTTGTGAGATTTGGCGCAAAAAGCGGACGTTCGGCTTTCGACCCCAAAGCGGACGGCTAGCTTGTTCTCGCGCCAAAGTTGGCAATGTGCTTCGCAAGTTCCCGAATTGTTGGGTTTCGCGACAAGGTCCGGCGAAATATCCACCAGCCTTGCTCGGTCCGACCCTCTTCAAAAAAGGCAATAAAATCAACGGAAAAGCTTTCCTTGATCTCATCCAGCGCGCATTCAACGGCTCCCTGATCTTGAATGAGGTCATCTAAGCGACTGTCTAGGGCTACTTCCCGCCCCGTGTCAGACCAATGTGCGACTATCTTGAAGACCTGTGCGAAAATCGCTTGTTCGTCAGGATGATCCACAAAATATGTTTATTCGGACACTGAACGATCGTCAATCTCCGGCGCACTCGAACCCCGAAGTCGAAGGGAACACTAGCTCTCATAAGCACCGATGTGAAACTGATCCAAGTAGCGAGAACTGAATGACTGTTTTCCACCCACTTGCAGTCATAAAAAGCCACCTCCGCCGTTCCCGAAACCCGCCGCTCAGTGGATGGCTGCACTACCGACCCTGCGTTATCGTCACCCCGTGTTAAGCACGGAGTGACGATCAGGGGGCGCCCTCAATCAAACCCCACAAACCGCGCTGCTTCATCCACGCTCTTGCGCTCGCTGACCACGGCGTTTGCCGGGAATTCCGGGTCGGGCCAGCCCAGGGCGACGGCTTTCATGATGACCTGATCGTCGGGTATCCCTGCGTGTTCGCGCACCACGGGCGATTGCATGATGCCTTGCGAATTGATGACGCAGCCAAGCCCGCGCGACCATGCCGCGTTGACCAGCGCTGTTGTCACCGCGCCGCAATCGAAGGCGGTGTCATCGCTGGTGCCCAGCTCGCGATCATAGGTCACGATCACGCACACCGGCGCATCGAACTGGCGGAACCCGCGCAAGACCCAGTCCTGGCGCGCGTCCTTGTCATCGCGTTCGATCCCCATCGCGCTGAAAAGCTGTTTCGCGACGCCGATCTGGCGTTCGCGGTGGACGCCTGCAAATGGCTCCCCCCGGCGAAATTCGCGGCTGTCGGGTTCGCCCGCAAGAATGCGTTCTGTGTTGCCGCGGCGAATGCGGTCCAATGGTTCGCCGGTGATGATGTGAAAGTGCCACGGCTGCGTGTTCATGCTGGTAGGCGAGCGCATGGCCAGCGTCAGCACCTCCTCGATCAACGCACGCGGTACCGGCTTGTCGAGATAGCCGCGGATAGAACGGCGTCCGAGGACGACGTCGTCAAACGTCATTGAAGGGGAGGGTTTTTCGCTGTCCATGGATGGCCTCTCATACAGATTTGAGAGGCCTGTGCCCGGTCATCAGCCGCAGTTCAACCCACTGCCGATCAGGCCGCCTCTGCCAGCCGCATCTCCAGCCGGTCCCAGATTTCCACCAGCGCTTCTGTCAATTCGTCCATCATCGGTTCGGAGTGGTGAGGGCCGGGGGTGAAGCGCAGGCGCTCTGTGCCGCGTGGCACTGTGGGGAAATTGATCGGCTGCACATAGACGCCGTATTCGGCCAGCAGGATATCGCTGATCTTCTTGGCGCGCACAGGATCGCCGACCATTAGCGGCACGATGTGGGTGACGCTGTCCATCACTGGCAGTCCGGCCTCGGCAAATTTCAGTTTGAGCATGGCGGCGGCGCGCTGTTGCGCATTGCGCTCCTCGCAGGATTGCTTGAGGTGTTTGACCGATGCCAGAACTCCCGCAACCAAAACGGGGCTGAGCGAGGTGGTGAAGATAAAGCCGGGCGCATAGGACCGGATGCAGTCGATCACGCGGGTATCGGCGGCGATATATCCGCCCATCACGCCAAACGCCTTGCCCAAGGTGCCCTCGATTATGTCGATCCGGTCAGCCGCGTTGTCGCGTTCCGAAATGCCGCCGCCGCGCGCGCCATACATGCCAACCGCGTGAACCTCGTCGATATAGGTCAGGGCGTTGTATTTCTGCGCAAGGTCGCAGATGGCGTGGATCGGGGCGACATCGCCCTCCATCGAATACACGCTTTCGAACGCGATCAGCTTTGGCACCGATGGGTCTTCGGCGGCGAGCAATTCTTCCAGATGGGCCACATCGTTGTGGCGGAAAACACGCTTTTCGCAGCCGGAATTGCGGATTCCGGCGATCATGCTGGCGTGGTTGAGGGCGTCGGAAAAGATAACGCACCCCGGCAGCAGTTTTGCCAGCGTGGACAGTGTCGCATCGTTGGAAACATATCCGCTGGTGAACAGCAGCGCGCCTTCCTTGCCGTGCAGATCAGCCAGCTCGTTTTCGAGCTCGACATGCAGGTGCGTGTTGCCACCGATATTGCGAGTGCCACCGGAGCCTGCGCCAACATCGTGCAGCGCCGTTTCCATCGCGGTAATCACCTTTTCGTGCTGACCCATGGCGAGGTAATCGTTGGAGCACCACACGGTGATCGGCTTTGGCCCGTTGTGTCCGTGAAAACAGCGCGCGTTGGGATACGCGCCCTTGTTGCGCATGATATCGATGAAGACGCGGTAACGGCCTTCCTCGTGGAGACGGTCAATCGCCTGGTCGAAGATCTGATCGTAATTCACGTCTCACGCTCTTGCTGCGGGCGGCCACGCGGCGGTGCGCGCGGCCATACATTAATGAAGTAGCCATCCAGTAGCCGCTTGGCCCCAGATAGTTTCACGCGATAATTAGGTCAGCGTGATCGGTTTTGCCACTGCGATCTTTGCGAGTGATTTGCAGGTTTGGTCTAGAACGCTTCGACCGGGCCAAAGCCGCGCGTGGCCAGCGCGGTTTCAAGCCCTGCCGCGCCGCGCACCGGGCCAGTGACCACGAACCGGTTTGGGCCGGCTGCGCGCATGTCCTGACCTTCAAGCAAGGACACGATTCGCCGCGCGATCCCCTCGCTCCCATCGGCAAGGCGCAGATCGGGCGAAAGTTCGAGGTCTGCCACGGCGACATCCATCAGTTCCTCACGCAGCAACGGAAAGTGCGTACAACCCAGCACGATGTGGTCGATCCGCGCACCGCGCTCCTGCACTTGCAATCCGGCTATGGCGGCTCTCAGAACACGTCGATCCACGGTGCCGCCGCGCAGTTTGCGCTCGGCTTCATCCACCAGATCGGGCGCTGCGTGGCGCAGCAGCGTCTTGCCATTGGCAAAATCGCGTTCCAGATCATCGACGTAACGCTGGCGAATGGTCGCTTGCGTACCCAGCAGCCCGATCACCCCGGTTTTACTGGCGAGAGCCGCGGGCTTTATCGCGGGCACGGTGCCGACAATGGGAATTTCCAGAACGTCGCGCACCATGCCCAGCGCGATGGTAGAGGCAGTGTTGCAGGCAATACAGGCCAGGCGCGGCTGGTACCGTTCGCTCATCCGTCCCAACAATCCTGCCACGCGCGCGGCAATCTCCGCCTCGTTCTTTGTGCCATAGGGCAGGCCGGCGAAATCGGCGGCATAGATTATCGGAGCATCTGGCAGGCTACGGCTCAGCGCATCGTAAACGGTCAGACCGCCAACACCGGAATCGAAGATCAGAATGGGGGAGGAAGCGTCCAATTCGGTCAAACCCGTTCGTGCTGCGCTTGTCGAAGCACTGCACTTCTTCTAGCTCGTTGGCCTCTTAAAGAAATACAGCCCGTGGACAAGCGCAGGGCGGACGGAGCGCAATTTGGAACCGATATTCGCAGCAATGCTGGGCTTTCTTGCCGGTTCGGTTCCGTTCGGGCTGATCCTGACGCGCGCGGCGGGGTTGGGCGATGTGCGCTCCATCGGCAGTGGCAGCATCGGCGCGACAAATGTGCTGCGCACCGGGAACAAGGGTTTGGCGGCGGCGACCGTGTTGCTCGATGCCGCCAAGGGCGCGGTGCCGGTGCTGATCGCCGCTGAGTTCTGGCCGGGAACCGAAGCAATTGCCGCTGTTGCCGCGGTCGCAGGGCATTGTTTCACCCCGTGGTTGCGGTTCAAGGGGGGCAAGGGCTTTGCCACCGCCGCCGGAGTGCTGCTGGCGCTGGCATGGCCGGTGATGCTGATTTGCGCTGCAATCTGGGCCGCGACGCTCGTGGTGAGCCGCACTTCATCGGTATCCTCGATGGTGACGGTGGTGGCCGCACCGTTGGTGGCATGGCTGCTGGGGTATCCGGCGATCATCGCTGCGCTGGTGGCGATCGCGGCAATCGTGCTGATAAAGCATCGCGCCAATATCGGGCGGTTGATGCGCGGCGAGGAACCGCGAATTGGGAGCAAGAAACAGTGAGCTTTTGCGCAGGCACCCAGCCGAAGATCGGCGGGCAGGGGTGAGCCTGACCCAAGCAGAGGCCTTTGCCCGGATCCGCCTGCTGCGTTCGCCCAATATCGGTCCGGTCAGTTATCGTGCACTGCTTGCCCGGTTTGGCTCCGCGGAGGCGGCCATTGCGGCGCTTCCCGATCTCGGCAGTCGGGGCAAGACGCCCTATCGCCCCGCTCCAGCCGACCGGATCGAGCGCGAGATAGAGGGCGTGCGAGCCGCCCGCGCGCGGTATCTGTTCCACGATCAACCCGATTACCCCGCGCTGCTGGCAGAACTGGACAGCGCGCCGCCGATCATCACCTGTCGCGGCACTCTCGCGCTTGCATCGCGCCCTTGCGTCGCGATGGTGGGCGCTCGCAATGCCTCGGCGGCGGCGGTGAAGCTGGCGCGCGATTTCGCCAGCGGCTTTGTCGAGGCCGGTTTCACGGTTGTATCGGGCCTTGCGCGCGGGATCGACGGGGCAGCGCACGAAGGCGCGTTTCCGCATACCATTGGCGTCATCGCCAGCGGCATCGATATCGCCTATCCCCCGCAGCACGCAGACTTGCAGGAACGGATCGCGACAGACGGCTTGCTGATCGCCGAACAGCCGCCGGGAACCGAGCCACACGGGCGCCACTTTCCCAGCCGCAATCGCATTATTGCGGGCCTCGCCAGCGGTACCCTGGTAGTGGAGGCCGCGCCCAAATCGGGCACGCTCATCACCGCGCGGCTGGCGGGGGAGGCGGGGCGAGAGGTCATGGCGATCCCCGGCTCCCCGCTCGACACGCGCAGCCTTGGCTGCAACCAGTTGATCCGCGACGGCGCGGTGCTGGTGCAATCGGTGGAGGATGTGGTGGAACTGCTCGAAGGCTTCACCGGAGCACCAAGATCCACTTTCCGCGTCGAGGATCCCGGCACGCCATTCGATTATGCAGAACTCAGCAAACTGGAATGGGGCGAGGGGAGGAGGGGCGATCCCGCCAGCGATATCGCTCGCATGCTGACCAAGGCTCCGATTGCAGTGGATGAACTGATCCGCCAGTCCGGCACCAGCGCAGCGGCGGTACACATGGCGCTGCTGGAACTGGAACTGTCAGGCGAACTGGAGCGCCATGCTGGCGGCGCGGTCAGTCTTTCGGGTCAGGGACTGTAAAGCGGAAAGCGCGCCCGCAAACCCCTCATTCACTGTTCATCTTGCGCTGATTACGTCGAGACATTCAGGTGGTTACTTGGGGGTTCCATATGCGTAAATCTGTCGCAATCGCGTGTTCGGCAGCGTTGATCATGCCGAGTGTTTCCAGCGCCAGTTACTCGCGGCAGGCCGATGAGAACGCGGTTCCTGCGCCCAGTCGCGACCGAGGATATTGCCGCCTGCCTGCGCCGCTGCCCGATCTGGGGCCGGAGGCTGCCGAACCGCAGCGGCACGATGGGCCGATGATCGGCAGGCCTACTCCACCTATCCCTGAAATGACACCTGGTTCATCACCTCCTCCTCCACCTCCACCCGCGCCGCCACCTCCGCCAATCGCTGCGCCGCGCCCTTTGGATGACAGTTCACCGGCTGCAATCACCGTCACCGGCAGCCGTGTGACGACTATGGATATGGAAAGCGCCAGCCCTGTGGCCGTGATCGGCTCTGAAGAGGCTGCATCCGCCGCGGGGGACACATCGCGTCCCGTGCCTATGCCGCCGCCCGGTCGCAGGCCGCCACCGCGCCCTCAACCGCAATCGGGCCTGCTGACGGCGGGCGAGCATGATGATCTGCTCAATCCCGAACTCTACGCCGAATATGTACGCAACAGCGGCGTGGGCCAGACCGTGCGCGATCTGCCAAGGGTCGACACCACCCGCCTGCTGACCGTCGAATTGCGCGACGACAAAGGCCGCTCCGTGCCCTTTGCCGAGGTTGAGCTGCGCTGTTCCGATGGCAATTCGCTGAAACTGAACACGGTTGCCGACGGCAGCGTGGTGTTCTTTCCCGGACACGATGCCTTGAGCCAACAGGTGTGGGTGCGCGCGGGCGGCAGTGCTTGGCGCATGGTCACGTTGTCCTCCGATCCGGGTGTGCAGACTGTGACGATCACTTCCCGCCGCGCTGCCCCTCAGGTGACGAAGCTCGATCTCGCGCTGGTCGTCGATGTGACCGGATCCATGTCGGACGAACTGCAATTCCTGCAAACCGAACTCGCCACCATCGTCAGCGATCTGAAACAGCGCCACAGCGATCTCGATATCAGGGTCGGCTTCACCTTCTACCGCGACGAGGGCGATGCTTTCGTCACCCGAACCCACGCGATGGACAGGGATATAGCGAAGGCGCGCGCGCACATCGCGGCGCAGCAGGCCGATGGCGGGGGCGATTACGAGGAGGCGATGCAGGACGCTCTGATCCGCGCAGCCGGGCTGGATTGGCGCGATGATGCGGTGAAGACACTGCTGCTGGTTGCCGATGCGCCGCCCCACGATGGTGACATTCCGATGACCTGGCGCGCGGCAGAGCACCTGCGCAAAGCCCGCGTCCACATCGTGCCCGTGGGCGCATCGGGCGTCGCGGACAATGCCGAATACGTGATGCGCGCGATGGCTGCGGTAACGCAGTCGCGCTACACCTTCCTTACCGAAGACAGCGGCATCGGCAATCCCAAGGCACCGCCTGCAATTGACTGTTACCTGGTCACAAGGCTCGACCATTTGTTGCGCCGCATGATCGACAGCCAGCTGTCTGGCCGCCGGATCGAACCAGACAAGAGCGAGATCATCCGCAGTGTCGGCAAATACGATGCGGGCCGCTGTATCCTACCGCCGGATTTTGGTCAGCAGCGTACAAACCCAGACGATCCGGCATAAACGGGCTTATCGAACGGGAAGTTTGTCTGTAGCGGGCCTTGACGCCGCAGCGAAAGCCGCACCACTCTCGCGCGTACGTACACGTGTAAGGATCCGATACCGCTCTCATGCAACTTGTTATCGTTGAATTGCCGGCGAAGGCGAAGACTATCGAAAAGTATCTCGGCAAGGACTTCAAGGTTCTGGCCAGTTATGGCCACGTCCGCGATCTGCCGCCCAAGGATGGCAGCGTGCGCCCCGATGAAGACTTCGCGATGGATTGGGAATTGTACCGGGACAAGCAGAGCCGGTTCAAGGAGATCGCCGACGCGGCAAAGAACGCCTCGCGCCTTGTGCTCGCGACTGACCCCGATCGCGAAGGCGAGGCGATCAGCTGGCACGTTCGCGAATTGCTGAAAAAGCGCAAGAGCCTGCCGACAAAGGTGGACCGCGTCACCTTCAACTCCATCACCAAAGCCGCCGTGACCGAGGCAATGACCCGTCCGCGCGAGCTGGATCAGCCGCTGATCGACGCCTATCTGGGCCGCCGCGCGCTCGATTACCTGTTCGGTTTTACCCTGTCCCCGGTGCTGTGGCGCAAGCTGCCTGGCGCGAAATCGGCGGGCCGCGTGCAATCGGTCGCGCTGCGCCTGATCGTGGAGCGCGAGCGCGAGATCGAGGCGTTCCGTCCCGATGAATACTGGTCCGTTCTGGCAAAGCTGGAATACGATTCGACTCAATTCGATGCGCGGCTGGTGCGCTACAAGGGCGAAAAGCTGGAAAAGCTCAGCCTTGGTGAACAGGGCATCGCGATGGAGGCGAAGGCCGCGGTCGAGGCGGGGCGCTTTATGGTCGAGGATGTCGAGAAAAAGCCGCTGAAGCGCAATCCCGCGCCGCCGTTCACCACCTCTACGCTGCAACAGGAGGCCGCGCGTAAATTGGGCTTTTCCGCCAGCCACACGATGCGGTGCGCCCAAAGCCTGTATGAAGCAGGCGCAATCACCTACATGCGGACCGACGGCGTCCAGATGGACCCCAGTGCGATCACCGCCTGTCGCCACGCGATAACCGAACGGTTCGAAGCGGGTTACTGCCCGGAAAAGCCCCGCTTTTACAGCACAAAGGCAAAGAACGCTCAGGAAGCGCACGAGGCGATCCGCCCGACCGATTTCGGCAAGGACAGGGCCGGCAGCGGCGACGAGGCAAAGCTGTATTCGTTGATCTGGAAGCGCGCCATGGCCAGCCAGATGTCGACCGCGCAGCTGGAACGCACCACCGTCACGCTGCGCGATGCGACCGGCCAGCACGAGTTGCGCGCGACCGGGCAGGTCGTTGTGTTCCCCGGATACTTTGCGGTCTATCAGGAGGGCTTTGACGACAAGTCCGAGGAGGACGAAGACGGCCTTTTGCCCGCGCTGAAGGCTGGTGACACGCCTGCCAAGAACGCGGTCGAGGCTAACCAGCACTTCACCCAGCCGCCGCCGCGTTTTTCCGAGGCAAGCCTTGTCGAACAACTCGAAGAACTGGGCATCGGGCGCCCTTCCACCTACGCATCGACCATTCAGACCCTGCGCGACCGCGATTATGTGCGGATGGAGAAAAACCGCTTTTTTGCCGAAGAGTCTGGCCGGTTGCTGACCGCGTTTCTCGAACGCTTCTTCCCGACATACGTAGCCTATGATTTCACCGCCGGGATGGAGGACGAACTCGATGTCGTCTCTGACGGGCGCGAGGACTACAAGGTGCTGCTCGCCAATTTCTGGAAAGATTTCAAACCCAAGACCGAAGAGGTCATGGAAAAACTGCCGAGCGAAGTGACAGAGGCGCTCGACGAATACCTCTCCGACTACCTGTTCCCGCCGCGCGAGGACGGGAAGGATGCGCGGTTCTGCCCGCTGTGCGAACAGGAAGGGCGCGACAATGGCCGCCTGTCCCTGCGCGGGGGCAAATACGGCGCGTTCATCGCCTGCGTAAACTACCCCGAATGCAAGTACACTCGCCGATTTGCCCAGCCGGGCGCCGATGGCGAGGACAACGGCGAAGATGGGCTGATGGGCGAACACCCGGAGACCGGCGAGGAAATCCATCGCAAGACCGGGCGCTTTGGACCCTACATCGAGATGGTCGAAGGCGATGCGAAAAAACGCGCCAGCATCCCCAAGGATCTGGATGATTTTGATCTGGACTGGGCTGTCAGGCTGCTTGGCCTGCCGCGCATCATCGGGGCGCATCCCGAATCCGGGCTTGAGATCGAAGCCGCGATAGGACGCTACGGCCCGTATCTGCGCCACGATGGCAAATACGCCAAGCTCACGAGCACGCGTGATGTGTTCGACACCGGCATGAACGCGGCGGTCACGCTGCTGGCCGAAGCCGCCGCCAACAAGGGCGCAGGCCGCGCCAAGGCCGAGCCGATCAAGACGCTGGGCGAACACCCGATCAGTGGCGGCGAGATGAAGGTGATGCCGGGCCGGTATGGTCCCTATGTCACCGACGGCACGACCAACGCGACCATTCCCAAGGATATCAAGCCGGAGGATATTCTGGCGGAACAGGCGATCACCCTGATCGACGAACGCGTGGCCAAGGGTCCGCCCAAGAAAAAGGGCCGCAAGAAAGCCGCCCCGAAGAAAGCAGCCCCCAAAAAAGCAACTGCGAAAAAGAAAGCGCCTGCGAAAAAGGCCGCTCCCAAGAAGGCTGCCGCAACCAAAGTGGCCGCGCAAAAAGCCTGAAGCGCGACCCGCAAAGACGCGCTTCGCAAAAGCAGGAGGGATTACAGGCAAACCGATTGCCGCAATCCCGCCGGTTTGATCATAAATCATTTAGTATTGTCCCTTACACCTTTTGGCGAACCAAGGGACGCCGCCGTGATCGAGATCGAGCTTCAGAACGAGACTCACCAGACGCAGGATCGCGTGCGGTTTGCCGCCGTGCCGCGCATTGGTGAGGGCATTCGCCTTCGCGCGCCGGATGGTATGTGGGCAAGTTATGACGTCATCGACGTGTGGTATCAGAAAGCGGAATTCGGCGATGTCTGGATGCCCTATCTGCACGTCCGCATCACACCGGGAGAAACCCCCGGCGATGACGGTGCCAGCACGCCAGAACGAATGTTCGACAACGATTACGACGCGGATGAATACGATGCAGACGAGGCATCGGACGCGGGGCGTTACAAGGAAGATGGCGAGTTTGCCTCGCTTGCAGGGGAGGCCGCGCCATTCAAAATCTGATCAAACGCACGACCGGCCCTCACAAGGGGCATCGGGGCAAGACACTGGCGCAGCGGCTGGCCGAAGCGCCAGAGAACGCCGTGCCCGCCGATCCTCCCGAGGATGTGAGCGAAGCGCTGAACGCGCAGCCCACGCCAGCGAGCGATGGCAAGTCGACCGATGCGCTGGTCGCTGAGGCGAAAGCAATGCGCGCCCGCAATGGAGGCGTTCCAGCGCACAAACCGGTGGCACAGGTCTGCCTGATCGTCGATGACAGCCGGGTAATCCGCAAGGTCTCGACCAAGATCGCCACATCGCTGGGCTACACTCCGATAGAGGCGCAGGATGGCGAGGAAGCGCTGGCCCGGTGCAAGCAATCCATGCCTGCACTGGTGCTGACCGACTGGAACATGCCCGAAATGGACGGCATCGAATTTGTCCGCCGCCTGCGCGCGATCCCGACGGCCAAACCGCCGATTGTGGTGTTCTGCACTTCCAACGGGGAGGCGAAGGATATCCATCAGGGCATCGGTGCGGGCGCGGATGATTACATCGTCAAACCCTTCGATGAGGCGGCGCTCAAGGCGAAGCTGGAAAAACTGACGCGGGGCTAACCTGGCGGCCGGGCGCATTCGCGCTCGCTATTCGTGCCCTGTACCCCTAGGCCACATGCCATGGGCAAGGAAACTTTCGAACGTCACAAGCAACCGTGGAACGCGGAGGAAGCAGGCAAGCTGCGCCTCCTTGCGTCGAAGGGGCAGGGGCTGAAACAGATCGCAAAGGCATTGAACCGCAGCGAGGAATTGATCAAGACCTTCGCCAAGCAGCAAAACATCGCGATCGCCAAGAAGCGGTGAGGGTTACCGGACCCAGTCCAGCCCCATCTCCTCGAACACTTCCTTGTCGTCGCCCCAGTTTTCCAGCACTTTCACGTGCAGGAACAGATGGACTTTCACGCCCAGAATTTCGCTCAGTTCCAGCCGTGCAGCCTCGCCAATACTCTTGATCTTCTGGCCCCCTTTGCCAAGCACGATGGGGCGCTGAGTTTCGCGCGCAACCACGATTTGCTGGTGGATTTCGATGCTGCCATCGGGCCGCGTCTTGTATTGTTCGGGCCGGACGGCGGTGTCGTAGGGCAGTTCCTCATGCAGTTGCGCATAAAGCTGCTCGCGCGTGATTTCCGCTGCCAGCAACCGCTCTGACGCATCGGACACCTGATCTTCGGGATACATCCACACGCCTTCGGGCATCAGTTTCGCCAGCGCTTCCTTCATTTCGCTCACGCCATCGCCGGTCAGGGCGGAGATGAAGTAAATCTCCTCGAACGCCATTCGCTCACCCAGTTCCTGTGCCAGCGCAAGCAGCGGCTCTTTCTTGGCGCGATCAACCTTGTTGAGGACGAGGATCTTGCGTTCGGGCCGCCGTTCAAGCGCCTCCAGCAGCGGTTCGAGTTCATGCCGCCGCTGCTTGATCGGATCGACGATCAACAGGATCGCATCCGCGCTTTCTGCGCCTTCCCAGGCGGCGTTCACCATCGCGCGGTCCAGCCGCCGCTTGGGCGCGAAGATGCCGGGGGTATCCACGAGGATCATCTGCACCTGTCCGAACAACGCAATACCAAGCATTCGTGCACGGGTGGTCTGCGCCTTGGCACTCGTGATTGCGACCTTCTGGCCGACCAACTGGTTCACCAGCGTCGATTTGCCCGCATTCGGAGCGCCGATTACCGCGACCACGCCGCATTGTTTGGGCACCGTATCCATGTTCAACCAAATTCCTCCAGAAATGCCTGCGCCGCGCGCTTTTCCGCCTCGCCCTTGCTGCTGGCAGAGCCTTGCGCACTGCCGATCGAGGGGATGCTGACCTCTACTGTAAACTGCGCCGCATGATCGGGGCCGGACCGTTCGATCACCTGATACATCGGCATGGATCGCCGATTGCCAGCGGCCCATTCCTGCAACGCGCTCTTGGGATGCTTTGACTTGCCCGCATTGCCTGCAAGCTCGCTCGCCCAGAGGTCATAGACGACATCGCGGGCCGTGTCATATCCGTGTTCGATAAAACACGCTCCTATCAATGCTTCCATCACATCGCCAAGGATATTGTCGCTATCCGCGCCGCCATCCTCGCGCGCCTGTTTGCCCAGACGAATGTGGTCGGGCATCCCGATGGAACGGGCGATGCGCGCACAGGTCGCCCCGCTGACCAGCGCATTCAGACGCTGCGAGAGCTGCCCTTCTGCTGCATCGCCTGCGCGGTACAGCCACGATGCGACCGCAAGGCCCAGCACCCGGTCGCCCAGAAATTCGAGCCGCTGGTAATCGCCCGCGCTTTCAAGATTGGCCTGGCTCGCGCCGCGTGTGGTGATGTTGCCATTGAAGCTGCCATGCGTCAGCGCGCGCAGCCAGCGCGCCTCATCGCGCACGACAAGACCGTGCGTTGCCAGCCACTCACGCGTTTCGGCGGGCAGCGTGTGGGGGGAGGTGCCCGTCATGATCGCGGAACGCTCACAACCCATTCCCGATCCTGTCCCAGCGCGCGGCGGAAAACCATGTCCAGGGTTCCGCCCATTGCGCCGAGCCATCGGTGGACCAGACAATAACCTGCGCGCGCCCGACAAGGTTTTCCAGCGGCACGAGGCCGACCGCATCTCCCGCCCTTGCCGGAAAACGACTATCGCGCGAATTGTCACGATTATCGCCCATCACGAACATATGCCCTTGCGGCACAGTGATTTGCGCCATCGAATCGCCCGGCGCCAGCCCCAGATCAAGGACATCGTATTGCCGCCCGGATGGCAGGGTCTCCCGGTATTGGCGGTACGTGCAGGTCTGCCCGCCAACCACCGATACTGCGTTGTCAATCTGAGCGAGTTTGCCAAGTCCGCATGGCGTATTGGGCGACACCGCGATCCCGAAATCCTCAACCAGTTCGCGATCGACCAGCTCTCCGTTGAGCATGATCTGGCCCCCCAGAATCGCGATTTCATCACCCGGCAGGCCGATCACCCGTTTGATATAGTCGGTCTGGTCGACCGGATGTTTGAAGATGACCACATCGCCGGCTTCGGGCGCGCTGGGAAACAGGCGTCCCTCAAACGAGAACACATCGAACGGCATCGAATGGCGGGAATAGCCATACGGCCACTTTGCCGCGAGCAGGTAATCTCCGTTCCACAGGCGTGGCAGCATACTTTCCGACGGGATGGAAAATGGCGAAACAAGGAAGGTGCGGATCACCAGAACGATCAGCACCAGCGACAGCACGAAACGGACCTGACCAATCAGCGTCCCGCCTTCGTCCGCACTTTCGGATTCGCCCGGGTTGCGCAGATGATCGATCTCGCGGTTGTCGCGATGCGGGTGGACAGGCACGGCCGTATCGCCCCGATTTTCAGTTTGGGTCTTAACATCCATCGTCAGCCCCCTTACGCGCGGTGTAACCGCCACGCAAAGGGGATTGCTCCGAAATGACCGACCAGACACAGACCGACCCGGAACAGATCGCCGCCGCTTGGGATCGCCTGAAGGCATTGCCGGTTCAGACGCTTCAGTCCCTGTTTGCTGGAGATGAGGGCAGAGTGGCGGCGTTCACCCGGAGGCTCGAATGGCCGGGTGCGGAAGGTGTGCCGGGCGGAATGCGGATCGACTGGTCAAAGACGCATTTGTCAGCGGCAATGCTAGAAGCGTTCGAGGAACTGGCGCAGGTTTGCGGGTTTTCCGCCGCGCGCGATGCAATGTTCGACGGCAAAGCGATCAACGTGACCGAAGGCCGCGCAGCAATCCACGGCGCGATGCGCGGCAGTGGCAGCGATGCCGATACCGAGGAGGCCGCCGCGCTGTTGGCGCGCATGGCGATGCTGGTCGATGCGATCCACGATGGCGCGCTGGGAGAAGTGCGGCACCTGATCCATATCGGCATTGGTGGTTCTGCGCTTGGGCCAGCCCTGGCGGTGGACGCGCTGACCCGCGATCTGGCGAAGGTTGATGTGCATGTCGTCTCCAACATCGATGGCCTTGCACTGGAACAGGCGTTTGCCGCGTGCGACCCGGCGACGACGCTGATTGCGGTTGCGTCCAAGACCTTCACCACGATCGAGACGATGACCAACGCCGAGAGCGCGCTTACGTGGTTGCGCAATGGTGGGGTGGAGGATCCCGGCGGGCGCGTGATCGCACTCACGGCTAGCCCGGAAAAAGCAGTGGCGTGGGGTGTGGATGAAACGCGCGTTCTGCCTTTTCCCGAAAGCGTGGGCGGGCGCTATTCGCTGTGGTCCAGCATCGGTTTCCCCGTCGCCCTGGCCATCGGAATGGAGGAGTTCCGCGAATTTCTGGCCGGAGCGCACGCCGTGGACACGCATTTTCGCGAAACCGAGGGACGGGCGAATGCGCCGCTGATGGCCGCGTTTGCCGATCAGTATTACACCCGGTTGCGCGGATGCCAGACGCGCGCCGTGTTCGCCTATGATGAGCGGCTGGCGCTGTTTCCCGATTATCTGCAACAGCTTGAGATGGAATCGAATGGCAAAAGTGTGACGGTCACGGGCGCGCCTGTGGCCGGCCCGACCGCGCCGATTACGTGGGGCGGGGTGGGTACCGATGCACAACATGCCGTGTTCCAGTTGTTGCATCAGGGGACGCATCTGGTGCCAGTGGATTTCTTTGCCGCGATTGCGCCGGGCGATACGCTGGACCCGGCGCATCACCGCACGCTGCTGCTCAATTGCCTTGCGCAAGGGGCCGCGCTGATGGCGGGTAAGGCGAGCAAGGATGACGCCGCGCGCGCCTATCCCGGCGATCGACCCTCGACGATGTATCTGCTCGACGATCTCGATCCGGCAACTTTGGGCGCGTTGATCGCTTTTCATGAGCATCGCACGTTCGCCAATGCAGTCCTGATGGGGATCAACCCCTTCGACCAGTTCGGCGTGGAGCTGGGCAAGGCGATTGCCAACCAGATCGATGCGGGGAAGGGGACGTTCGATGCGAGCACGCAGGCATTGATGGAGGCGGCGGGGTTGCGGTGACTGGCAGCGGGGTAGAAGCCGGGTTCTGGACGCAATCCGCAGGTTCGGGCCTCGCGCGCTGTGTGACCCAAAGCGATAGTCTTTGACATTTGCTCGGTTTGCGGTCATTGGGCCGCTGTTCGAGAGATAAAGCCAGCGTGAAGCGGCGCGAGTGTATGTGACCAAGGTCAGACGCCAGCGCCCTGCGGCAGCTCGATCATCCTTCCAAGACTTCCCTTTTCACGCGGGCGGTTATTTTCCCCCGCAAGCGCCGCTGTCATCAGCGTGCCGCTTCGCGTATTTATGCGAGTTTCAATGACACAATCGACCACAACTCCCCTGTTTGAGGATCTGGGACTTTCCCAGCCCGTTCTCCAGGCACTCGACCTCAAGGGCTACACCACTCCCACGCCAATCCAGGTGCAGGCGATCCCGCCCGTGCTGGCAGGCCGCGACCTTTTGGGCATTGCGCAGACCGGTACGGGTAAAACCGCCGCGTTCATGCTGCCCGGTATCGACCGGCTGCGCGCGTCGGAAAACAACATTCCGTTCAAATCCTGCCGTATGCTGGTGTTGGCTCCCACGCGCGAGCTGGCCGGACAGATTGCCGAAAGCGCGCGCGATTACGGCGCATTGGCCGGGCTGAAGGTTCAGTCCATTGTCGGCGGAACCAGCGTCAACAAGGATCGCAACAAATTGCATCGCGGGACAGACATTCTGGTCGCGACACCGGGACGCCTGCTCGACCTGATCGACCAGAAGGCTTTCAATCTGGCAGGCGTCGAAATCCTGATCCTCGATGAAGCGGATCAGATGCTCGACCTCGGCTTCATCCACGCGCTGCGCCGCATCAGTCAGCTGGTGCCAAAGGAGCGCCAGACACTGTTTTTCAGCGCGACCATGCCCAAACAGATCAAGGAACTGGTGAAGGGTTATTGCAACAACCCAGTGCAGGTTTCGGTCACGCCGGAATCGACCACGGCAGAGCGCGTCGACCAATATCTGTACATGGTGCAGCAGGACGAAAAGACCGCGCTGCTCGAACTGATCCTGTCAGGCCGCCACCGTGTACCCGGCGATCTTGATCTCGTGCTGATCTTTACCCGGACCAAGCATGGTGCAGACCGCGTGGTGAAGAAACTGAGCCAGAGCGGCATCCATGCCAACGCCATCCACGGCAACAAGACGCAGGGTCAGCGCACCCGCGCGCTTGAGGAATTTCGCAAGGGCAAGACGAAAATCCTGATCGCCACCGATGTCGCCGCGCGCGGCATCGATATTCCGGGCGTCAGCCACGTCATCAATTACGAACTGCCAAACGTGCCCGAACAATACGTGCACCGCATTGGCCGCACCGCGCGCGCTGGTCGGGACGGGATCGCTATCGCGCTGTGTGCCGAGGATGAGCGCGCATATCTGAAAGACATCCAGAAGACGACCGACGCGAGCATGGAACGGCTTCAACTGCCGGAAAACTTCCGCGCCGTCGTCGAGGGTGTCGGCCCGACCAAGCCGCCACCGCGCGGCGCAACGCAGGTTTCGGCCAAGCGGATTCGTGTGAAGCCGAAGGGCGGCGCAAAGCCGCGCGGTGACAGCGAGCAGGCCGCGTCCGAGCGACCGAGGCAAAAGCATCAGGCCCGCAAGGGTCGCCCGCAAGGCAAAAGCTTTGGCGGCGGTGGTGGCAATAGCGAGGGCGGCGGTCGCCGGGGCAGACCTGGCGGCAATCGGCGCGGTGGATCGGGCGGAGGCGGCTCTGGCCCACGCTCGCAATCGGTCTGAACATTTTGAAAAAGCGGTGAAACCCCAGCTTTGATCTTACCATATCTTAACCATGCCTCCTTATTCGAAAACCACCGGATAGGGAGGCATTGCACGCTCACATGATCAGAACCGAAACCACTTTGGTCATCGGCGCGGGTGCCAATTGCGAGATCGAAATGTCCGATGGGGCAGACCTGCTGGCGAAAATCGCGGCGGGTTTCGATTTTGAGCGCCTGGGGTCGCAATTGCAAACGCGCGACATGGTTGCGCTGGCCGAAATTTTCGATGCCAATGCGCAGCGCCTGAACACTACCTATGAAGACCTGATCGCGGCGGGTCAGACGATCAAGCAGGCGAGCCGCGTCACCTCCTCCATCGATGCGGTGCTGGAACAATATGGCGCGGGCAATCCCAACGTGATTGCGGCGGGGAAGCTGGCGCTGGCCTATTACACGCTGCAGGCAGAGTCCAAATCCACGCTGGCGGTTGAACCGCGCGATGCGGGCGATCTGCCCCTGCGCGGCGTTGATAACTGGTTATTTCAATTGGGTCAGCTGATTACGAAGGGTGTGCCGCGCGCAGAGGCGGAACAGTGTTTCGACAAACTATCCATCGTTTGCTTCAACTACGATAGGGCGATCGAGCACTACCTGCCGTGGGTGCTGACGATGGCGTTCGGCATGGAGCTGGAAGAGGCGCGGCTGCTGGTGAGTTCGCACCTGCGGATCGTCCATCCCTATGGCAGTGTCGGCCCGTTGCCGTGGCATTTTGGCGGCGGCGAACCGGCGGAATGGGGCGATGAAAATCCGGAAGACTGGGTGTCGCTTTCGAAGAATTTCTACACCGCCAGCGAACGCAAGCGTGACAAGCGGTTTTCCAGCTTTCTCATGGCGGAAATCGCACATGGCAAACGGCTGGGCTTTCTCGGTTTCGGGTTCGATCCGATGAACACGTCGATGTTGTTTGACCGGGTGCTGGACCATGAACCCGATGTCATGGTCGCATTGACCGGGATTGGCGAGGGCACGAAAAAGGCCGTGCATTACCTGTTGAAACGCAACACTGGCGTGCAGAGCGAGGATCTGATCACGATCGAGGACATGAAGGCGTTTCAATTGCTGCGCGATAATGGGCTGTTTCTGGAAACCTGACCTTGGCATCGGCGCGCTGCGCGGCCATATCGCGAGGCTCCTGACCACCGGAGCGCGCATTACATGGCCGAACAGACTTACGATTATGACCTCTTCACCATCGGCATCGGTTCGGGCGGCACGCGTGCAAGCCGGGTCGCCGCTGCACATGGCGCGCGCGTGGCCGCTGCGGAGGAATACCGGGTCGGTGGCACCTGTGTCATCCGTGGCTGCGTCCCCAAGAAGATGCTGGTGTACGGCGCGCAATTTGCCGAAGACCTGGAAGATGCAACCAAATTCGGGTGGACGATCAAGGGCAAGAGTTTTGACTGGGTGGCGCTGCGCGACCACGTGTTCAAGGATGTGGAGCGGATCGAGGGCGGCTACACCGATACGCTGAACAGCCACGATGTCACTATTTTCAAGGAACGCGCCGAGATTACCGGCGACCATGAAATCACACTGGCGGGCGGCAAGGTCGTCACCGCGAAAACCATTCTGATCGCCACCGGGGCTTGGCCACATGTGCCCGATTTTCCGGGCAATGAACACGTCATCACATCGAATGAAGCATTCCATCTGGATGCCGTACCCGGCTGCATCCTGATTCTGGGCGGTGGATATATCGCCAATGAATTTGCCGGTATCTTCAATGAATTCGGATCGCAGGTGGTCATCGCCAATCGCTCAGACGTGATCCTGCGCGGATATGACTTTGCGCTGCGCGATCGTCTGATGCAGATATCGCTGACCAAGGGGATCGAATTCCTGTTCAATTCCGATGTCGAAAAAGTCACGAAAAACAAGGATGGCACCTTCAATGTCAAACTGACCGGCAAGGAAGAGCGCACTTTCGATTGCGTCATGGCAGCCACAGGCCGGGTGCCCAACACCAAGGGATTGGGCCTTGAAAAGCTGGGCGTGGAAGTGGGCGAACGGGGCCAGATCAAGGTCGATGATTTTTCCAAAACCAGCGTCGATTACATCTATGCCGTGGGCGACGTGACCGATCGGGTACAACTGACGCCCGTCGCCATCCGCGAAGGACAGGCCTTTGCCGACAGCGTGTTCGGCCCGGGCGAGCCCTACTGCGTCGACCATTCCTGCATTCCCAGTGCCGTGTTCAGCCACCCGCCGATCTGCTCGGTCGGGCTGAACGAGCGTGAGGCGAAGGAGCAGTATGGCGCCGTGCGCGTTTACACATCAGATTTCCGGCCGATGAAAAACGTGGTTGCCGGGCGTGAGGAGCGCAGCCTGATCAAGATGATTTGCGACGGTGCGAATGATCAGATCCTAGGACTGCACATGATCGGACCCTACGCGCCCGAAATCATGCAGGCCGCCGCCGTCGCGGTTAAGGCAAAGATGAACAAGGCCGATTTTGACGCGACAACCGCAATCCATCCGACCGTGGCCGAAGAACTGGTATTGATGAAGTAAGGCGGGTTTACGCGCCGAAGCGTGCAGGACTGAACAGCTCCGGCTGCAAATCGCCCGCGGCAAAATCATACGGCCAAGGGTGGCCCAGCGCCAGCGCCTCGCCCATCCGGGCCAGCGCTGGCGCGGTCTGAAATCCGGCCCCGCCCTGTCCCGCGAACCAGAAAAAGCCGGGCGCATCGCCTGCATGGCCGACCACCGGCAATTCATCCGGAGCGAAGCTTCTGAGGCCAGCCCAGCTGTGCGCGATCCGGCGCAGTTCAATGTCGCACGCGCTCTCCACCCGGTGCGCAGCGTTGGCGATGTCGATCTCCTCGCCCGCCGCGTCGCATGGTTCGCTGGGCGTCTGGTCCATTGAGGACGCGAGCAATTGCCCGGCGCCCTCTGGCAGCATGTAGAAACCTTCTCCCACCGTCTTGATAAACGGCCAGTCGCGCACGTCGGTATCTGCGGGCGCTGCAAAGCCGATGACAGTGCGGCGGCGCGGCTCGATGCCAACCGGAGCGACGCCTGCAATGCGCGCGACCTCGTCCGCCCATGCTCCGGCGGCGTTGATCACGCGGGCTGCGCGCCAATTCTGCCCCGAAGCCTTGACGATCCAGTCCGCCCCGTCGCGCACGATGGCGGTAACGCGCGCACCGCACACCAATTCGCCGCCCGAGCCGCGTAGATCATGCAGGTGCGCCTGCAACATCGCATCGGTATCCAGTTTCAGTGCGCCCCGATCCACCAGTGCGGCATGGCAATGGTCTGGCCCTACCTTGAGCAGCGGGACCATTGCGCGCGCTTCCCCGCCTGTAATCCGAGAATAATCGCACCCGAATTGCCGGTGCACCTCCTCCAGCGCATCCAGCGCTGCGGCATCATCGGCGCGGGCAATGTGAAGCGCAGGGTGAATGCGCGCGAACGGAGCACTAGCCGCAGCGACCGGGGCAGCAAGATCGGGCAGGCTCAGCGCGGTCAAAGTGCGCACGACCCGTTCTCCCAGACCGAAATGGGCATAAGCCACACTGCGCCCGGAAGCGTGATAGCCGGGCGCGCTTTCCCCCTCCAGCACAACCACCACGCCATGGCGCGCCAGCCGTGCGGCGAGTGACAGACCGGCGATCCCGCCGCCGATAACCAGCGAATCACATTTTCTCATTTGTACCCTCGCTCACAACCCGCCGCATGTGTGATACGTTGACGCTGCGCAATGGCTAAGGCAACGACCTTGGCCAAACCACAAAACAAGAGGATGCGCATGTCCGCCAATATTATCGAAATGGAACGCCTGAGAGAAGCTGCGCGCATGGGCGGCGGTCAAAAGCGTATCGACGCACATCATGCGAAGGGCAAACTGACCGCGCGCGAGCGGCTCGACGTGCTGCTGGACGAGGGAAGCTTTGAAGAGGTCGATACCTATGTCGAACACGATTGCATCGACTTTGGGATGGAGACCCAGAAAATCCCCGGCGATGGCGTTGTCACCGGCAGCGGCACGATCAACGGGCGGCTGGTGTTTGTGTTCTCGCAGGATTTCACCGTGTTCGGCGGTAGCCTTTCCAAACGCCATGCGGAGAAAATCTGCAAGGTGATGGACACCGCGATGAAGGTCGGCGCGCCGGTTATCGGCCTGAACGATTCGGGCGGGGCGCGGATTCAGGAAGGCGTCGCCAGCCTTGGCGGATATGCCGAGGTTTTTCAGCGCAACGTGCTGGCGAGCGGGGTCGTGCCACAGATCAGCCTCATCATGGGGCCTTGCGCGGGCGGGGCGGTGTACTCGCCTGCGATGACCGACTTCATCTTCATGGTGAAGGATACCAGCTATATGTTCGTGACCGGGCCCGAAGTGGTCAAAACCGTCACCAACGAGGAAGTTACGCAAGAGGAACTGGGCGGAGCGATCACCCATACGACAAAGACCAGTGTTGCCGACATCGCATTCGAAAACGATATCGAGGCACTGCTGGCAACGCGCCGGTTTTTCGATTTCCTGCCGCTGTCCAATCGTGAGACTGTGCCGGAAATCCCCACTGATGATCCGTGGGACCGGCTGGAGCCGAGCCTCGACACGATCATCCCCGATAACGCCAACCAGCCCTATGACATGCACGAGGTTATCGCCAAGGTGCTGGACGAAGGCGACTTTTTCGAGATCCAGCCAGCGCACGCGGGCAACATCCTGTGCGGGTTCGGCCGGGTGGAGGGCCGCACCGTGGGCGTGGTGGCGAACCAGCCGATGGTGCTGGCGGGCGTGCTGGACATCAATTCATCGAAGAAGGCCGCGCGGTTTGTGCGGTTCTGCGATGCGTTTGAGATTCCGATCCTGACGTTTGTGGACGTCCCCGGCTTCCTCCCCGGCACGGCGCAGGAACTGGGCGGGATTATCAAGCACGGCGCAAAACTGCTGTTCGCGTACGCCGAGGCGACCGTGCCCAAAATCACCGTCATCACCCGCAAAGCGTATGGCGGCGCGTATGACGTGATGGCATCGAAGCACCTGCGCGGCGATTTGAACTATGCGTGGCCGACCGCCGAGATCGCGGTGATGGGCGCAAAAGGCGCGGTGGAGATCATCTTCCGCCAGGACCGCGGCGACGCGGAGAAGATCGCCGAAAAGACCAAGGAATACGAAGACCGCTTCGCCAACCCGTTTGTGGCGGCCTCACGCGGGTATATTGATGAGGTGATCCACCCGCACTCCACGCGGCGGCGCATTGCCTTGGGGTTACGCAAGCTGCGGACGAAGCAGTTGGAGAACCCTTGGAAGAAGCATGATAATATTCCGCTCTAGCTTCGTCCTGCTGGCCTTGGCGTTGCCGTCTGCCGCGCACGCCCAAGACTTGGACCTGACTCCGCGCAGTCCGCTCGAGGCGATGATGCTCGGCGATGCAGTGGCGGCCAAGGCCCATCTCGAAGCTCTGGTTGATCGCGGCATCGTTTCGCGCGCCACGGTCGTCGCCGAATTGCTTGCGGCCGGGTTCGAACCGAACCGCGGCTATCCCGGCTGTGCATTTTACGGCTATCACCGCCGCACCACACAGGCCGGAGCGGCACGAAGTGCGGAAGTGGCGCTGTGCGACAACGGCAAGACGATGGTGCTGGTGCTCGACATGCTGCCGCCCGGAAAGCGCGGCGGAGGAATGGGCACTGTGCGAAATCGGGAAGAACAATGAAACTCGGCCGTCTTAACCACATCGGGGTCGCCACGCCCTCTATCACTGATAGCATCGCGTTCTACCGCGACGTCATGGGCGCGACCAAGATCCACACGCCGTTCGACCTCGAGGAGCAGGGCGTGAAGGTCTGCTTCGTCGACACCCCCGGTGCGGAAGGGGCGATGAACGGCACCCAGATCGAGCTGATCGAGCCGCTGGGGGAGAATTCCACGCTCGTAGGTTTCCTCGCCAAGAACCCGCTCGGCGGGCAGCATCACCTGTGCTTCGAGGTGCCTGATATTGCCGAGGCTCGCGCCGAATTCGAGGAACTGGGCAAGCGCATTCTCGGCCCCACGCGCATCGGCGCGCACGGCACCCCTATCTTTTTCGTCCATCCAAAAGACATGGGCGGTATGCTTACCGAGATCATGGAAACGCCGAAGGACGGCACCCACTGGTCTGATTGAGAACAATCGTCTCCCCGGACTTGATCCGGGGCCGCGCTTCTTTTGATACGCGATGCGGAAGAAAGCGGGGCCCCGGCTCGGGGGCCGGGGAGACGCAAGAGAGAGGTTAGAAAATGTCCTACGAAACCATCCGCGCGACCCGCGACGGCCCGCTGCTGACCATCACGCTCAACCGGCCAGAGCGCCTCAACGCCATGCCGCCGCAAATGGCGGATGAGATCGGGCAGGTGTTCTATGACCTCGGTGATACCCGCGCGGTGCTCATCACAGGCGAGGGTAAGGGCTTTTGTTCCGGGGCGGACCTCTCCGCACGATCAACCGACAGCAAAGGAGGCAGTCACGAGGCGCTGACCCGGCATTACAACCCCGTGATCAGTCAGGTGATGCGCGCCGATGTGCCCGTCATCTGCGCGGTCAACGGTCCGGCAGCGGGCGTAGGATGCAGCCTCGCGCTGGCGGCGGACTTTACCCTTGCTGGCAAGAGCGCGTATTTCCTGCAAGCCTTCGTCAACATCGGCCTCGTGCCCGATGGCGGATCGACCTGGATGCTGGCCCGCGCGATTGGCCGCGCTCGTGCCACGCGCATGATGATGCTGGGTGAAAAGATCGGTGCCACTCAGGCCGAGGAATGGGGCCTGATCTACAAATGCGTCGATGACACTGACCTCATGGACGAAGCCCGCGCGCTAGCCGAAAAGCTGGCGAACGGCCCGACCGTGTCGTATCGACATATCAAGCGCAATCTGGCTGCAGCGCTCGATGGCACCGTCCAGGACGTGTTGCTGGCCGAGGCGGAGGCGCAGCGAATTGCCGGGGCTACAGCAGACGCGCGCGAAGGCGGAATGGCCTTTTTGCAAAAGCGCAAGGCGGCTTTTAAGGGGGAATAATTCTCCGCCACCACCGTTCGCCCTGAGCTTGTCGACGGGCGATAGTTTGCTTTAACGCCTAACCGAAAGTGATGGGAGGGGCTTCGACCGGCTCTGCCTGAACGGATATGGTAATGAAATGACCCAGAAACCTATACCCGCCGACTGGAACGCCCTCGCCGCCAAGGAGGTGAAGGGCCGCGATCTGACCTGGCACACGCCCGAAGGCTTCCCGATCAAGCCGCTCTATACGGCTGACGATCACGCGGATTTCGATCCTAGCCTCCCCGGTTTTGCTCCGTTCACGCGCGGGGTGAAGGCGAGCATGTATGCGGGCCGTCCGTGGACCATCCGGCAATATGCGGGTTTCTCAACCGCAGAAGAATCGAACGCCTTTTACCGTCGTAACCTCGCTGCTGGCCAAAAAGGGCTTAGCGTCGCGTTCGACCTCGCAACCCACCGCGGCTACGATTCCGATCACCCGCGCGTCGTCGGCGATGTCGGCAAGGCGGGCGTGGCGATTGACACCGTGGCGGACATGGAAATCCTGTTCGACCAGATCCCGCTCGATACCATGTCCGTTTCCATGACGATGAACGGCGCGGTGATCCCGGTAATGGCATTCTATATCGTCGCGGGGGAGCGGCAGGGCGTGGCCGCAGAGAAGCTGTCAGGCACGATCCAGAACGACATCCTCAAGGAGTTCATGGTCCGCAACACCTATATCTATCCGCCCGAACCCAGCATGCGGATTGTTTCAGATATCATTGCATACACCTCTGCCAATATGCCGAAATTCAACAGCATTTCGATCAGCGGCTACCACATGCACGAGGCCGGGGCGACGGCTGTGCAGGAGCTCGCCTTCACCATCGCCGATGGCAAGGAATACGCCGTTCGCGCGATGGCGACGGGGCTGGATATCGATGCCTTTGCAGGGCGTTTGAGCTTCTTCTTCGGCATCGGCATGAACTTCTTCATGGAGATCGCCAAACTGCGCGCCGCGCGCACGCTGTGGTACAAGGTGATGGACGATCTGGGCGCGAAGGACGAACGCTCCAAGATGCTGCGCACCCATTGCCAGACCTCGGGCGTCTCGTTGCAGGAGCAGGACCCGTACAACAACGTCATCCGCACCACCGTGGAGGCCTTGGCCGCGACGCTCGGCGGCACGCAATCGCTCCACACCAACGCGTTGGACGAGGCAATCGCGCTCCCCACGGATTTTTCCGCCCGTATTGCGCGCAACACGCAATTGGTGCTGCAAGAGGAAAGCGGGATCACCAACGTCGTCGATCCGCTCGGCGGCTCGCATTATATCGAGGCGCTGACCGCTCGCCTTGTGGCCGAGGCCGAGGCGATGATGGCCGAAGTCGACGCAGCGGGCGGCATGACCGCCTATGTCGCCACTGGCGCGCCCAAGGCCGCGATTGAGCGCGCGGCGGCGGAAAAGCAGACCAGCGTGGACAAGGGCGAGACGGTGATCGTCGGCGTCAACAAGTATCGCAAGGCGACCGAAGACCCGATCGAGACGCTCGATATCGATAACGCGGCCGTGCGCAAGGGCCAGATCGAGCGGCTGGCCAAGGTGCGCGCTGGCCGCGACGAAACGGCTTGCCGCGCTGCGCTGGCGGCGTTGACTGCGGGTTGCAAGAACGGCGGCAATGTCGTTGAACTTGCAGTGGAAGCTGCGCGTCACGATGCGACGCTGGGCGAGATTTCCTCCGCGATGGAAGAGGTGTTTGGCCGCCACGATGCGACGCCAAAGCCGGTGACCGGAGTCTATGCCAGCGCTTACGAATTCGACCGTCGCTGGGCGCAAGTGACCGATGGTGTGGAGGCGGTGGAGCGCCGTCTGGGCCGCAAGCCCCGGATCATGGTCGCCAAGATGGGCCAGGACGGCCACGACCGCGGTGCGAATGTGATTGCGAGCGCGTTCAGCGACATGGGCTTCGATGTGGTCAGCGGCCCACTGTTCCAGACGCCGGAGGAAACGCGCGACATGGCATTAGAGAAGGACGTCGACGTGATCGGCGCAAGCAGCCTTGCGGCGGGCCACAAGACGCTGATCCCCGAGCTGATCCGCTTGCTGAAAGAAGCGGGCCGCGCCGATATCAAGGTGACCGCAGGCGGAGTGATCCCGGCAACCGATTACGATTTCCTGCGCGATGCCGGGGTGCAGGGCATCTACGGCCCCGGCACCAACGTGGTGGAAGCGGGAGCGGATATCCTGAGGCTGCTGGGGCACAACATGCCGCCGCCCGGAGAATTGGTGGGCGAGGGGCTGGACGAGGCGGCGAAGTGAGTCGTCTGGATATACAATGAGGGGAAATTTGATGAAAAGATTAGCTGTAATCCTTCCGATCATTTTGGCGTCTTGCGGGTCGGAACCGACAAGCTCCACACAGGACCGGAATGCGCCAGAGACAGTAGAGCCGGAACTCACTTGTGATATGGTCGCTGAAGAAGTCGTCAACATGAGCCAGGAAGAAGAAGTAAGCATTCTTAAGATTTATGACATCACTGAGATGTCCAAAACTGATGAACTTCTGACGTGTGAAGGTAATGCCATGCTCTCGATAGGTGACGAGCGGCAGGAGGTATACTTCAAGCATGAAACGGACGAAGATGGCGATCAGTTCGTCGGTTACAGTACGGAACCTTACACGAAATGACCCACCCCCGCACCGACTGGACCCGTACCGAAATCGTGGCCCTTTTCGACCTGCCCTTCACTGAGTTGCTGTTTCAGGCCGCCAGCGTCCACCGCGGATACCACCCGCCGAGCCAAGTCCAGCTGTGCACCCTGCTCAGCATAAAGACCGGCGGGTGTCCGGAGGATTGCGGCTATTGCTCGCAATCGGTGAAGGCTGACTCCGGCGTCGAGGCGACCAAGCTGATGGACGTGCAGGCCGTGCTCCAGCGCGCGGCGCAGGCAAAGGATGCGGGCAGCCAGCGCTTCTGCATGGGCGCGGCGTGGCGCAACCCCAAGGACCGCGACATGCCCGCCATCGTCGCAATCGTGAAGGGCGTGCGCGATATGGGGCTGGAAACCTGCATGACGCTGGGCATGCTCGAACCGCATCAGGCCGAGATGCTCAGCGAGGCGGGCCTCGATTACTACAACCACAATATCGATAGCAGCCCTGAGTATTACGAGCGCGTCATCTCCACCCGCGATTTCCAGTGCCGGCTCGATACGCTCGATCACGTCCGCAAGGCGGGGATCAATGTGTGCTCGGGCGGGATCGTCGGCATGGGCGAGACGCGCGAGGACCGTGTGGGCTTCATCCACACGCTCGCAACCCTGCCGCAGCACCCGGAAAGCGTGCCGGTCAACGCGCTGGTGCCAGTGAAGGGAACGGTGCTGGGCTCTATGCTCGCCGATACTCCCTTGGCGAAGATCGACGATATCGAGTTCGTCCGCACGGTCGCGGTGGCGCGCATCACCATGCCGCGATCAATGGTACGGCTGTCAGCAGGGCGCGAATCGATGTCGGAGGCGACGCAGGCCTTGTGCTTTCTTGCCGGAGCCAATTCGATCTTCACCGGCGACAAGCTTCTGACCGCGCCCAATGCGGGCGACGACAGTGACGGCTCGCTGTTTGCCAAGCTGGGGCTGACCGCGCTCAAGGGCGAGGAACCCGCACGGGCTTGCAAGACGGCAGTACCGGCGGAGTGAGGCCCGCTTGAGCCTCGGTTTCTCCGTCGACACGCTGCTGCCTAAGGCGCGTGGGGGCGGGCAGCTTCGCATGGGTCTGGTCCGGCTGGATGAGCATGAATGGCTGCAACCCGAACCCGATCTGGCGGCGCGGCGCGAAGGGTTTGCGGCCTTTCCCCAAGGCGTGCAATTGGCGCCCGAAGTCGACGCCCCCGGCCGCGAACTTGCCGCGATGCTGGGTGTCGAAGGCGCGCTGCCAGAAGCAGCGCTCGTCACCCATGAAGACATGTGCCTGCTCACCCGCCGCGCGGACGAGGAACAATACCGCCTGATTGGCGCCGCCGTCGCTTGGCCTTCCGACTGGCACCCGGCTGACAAGATCGGGCTGCCGCTGCGTGCGCTTCACGCGCCGATTGCCGGGTATGAAGAGCAGCTGGCTACCGGGGTCGACCGCTTTATGGATACGCTTGCGGCGGGGCCGATCTATGGCCGGTGCAACTGGTTCATCGCGCCTACGCCTGCGCGCCGTTGGATTGCGGATGCCTCTCCAGAACAGGGCTTTACCCACGTCACGCCGGATAATGCTGGCGAGACACTGTTCGTGCGATCCGAACGCCAGACGCTCCGGCGCCTTCCGCAAACGGGCGCAATCCTGTTCACCATTGGCATATATGTCGAACCGCTGAGCCGACTTTGCCCGGATAATCTGCAGCGTCTTGCCGCTGCAATCGGGTCACTCGTGGATGGCGAGGGCGATCGCCGGGGCGCAGGGGCTTACGCTCGCGCGCTGATCGGCTATGCGCAGACGCGAGTGTGAGAGAAACAGGGCTGAACATGTTTTCCAAGATTTTGATTGCCAATCGCGGCGAGATTGCCTGCCGGGTCATCCAGACCGCGAAGAAAATGGGGATCGCCACCGTTGCGGTCTATTCCGATGCAGACCGCCACGCACCATTCGTGCGCATGGCGGATGAGGCGGTGCATATCGGCCCGTCACCCGCGGCGGAAAGCTATCTGATCCCGGAAAAGATCATCGCCGCGTGCAAGGACACGGGCGCTGAGGCGGTGCATCCGGGCTATGGCTTCCTGTCTGAACGCGCGAGTTTCGTCGAGGCCTTGGCGGCGGAGAACATCGCCTTCATCGGCCCGCCTGCAGGCGCGATTGCGGCGATGGGCGACAAGATCGAATTGAAGAAATTGGCCTTGAAAGCGGGCGTCAATGTCGTGCCCGGTTTCGTCGGAGAAATCCGCAATACCCAACACGCAGTCGAGATCGCCAATGAGATCACGTACCCGGTGATGATGAAGGCCAGCGCCGGTGGCGGGGGCAAGGGGATGCGCCTCGCATGGTCGGAAAAGGACGTGCGCGAAGGGTTTGAGGCGACCAAGCGCGAGGGGCTGAATTCTTTCGGCGATGAACGCGTTTTCATCGAGAAATTCATCGAGAATCCGCGCCACATCGAAATCCAGATTCTGGGCGATAAGCACGGCACTATTCTCTTTCTCAACGAGCGCGAATGCTCGATCCAGCGCCGCCACCAGAAGGTCGTCGAGGAGGCGCCATCGCCGTTCGTCACGCCCGCCATGCGCAAGGCGATGGGCGAACAATGCGTCGCACTGGCCCGCGCGGTGGATTATCATTCCGCCGGCACGGTCGAACTGATCGTCAGCGGCGCGGACCCAAGCGGCGAGAGCTTCTATTTCCTCGAAATGAACACCCGGCTTCAGGTCGAACATCCGGTGACAGAAGCGATTACCGGCATTGATCTGGTGGAACAGATGATCCGCGTGGCTGCCGGTGAAAAGCTGACCATGACACAGGACGATATCGGCATCGACGGCTGGGCAATCGAAAACCGCGTCTATGCCGAAGACCCTTATCGCGGGTTCCTGCCATCGACCGGGCGATTGGTGGAATACGAGCCGCCATTGGCAGGCTGGACCCATGATGGCAGCGCCAACGGGCGGCGCGGCGTAGACGGTATCCGCGTGGATGATGGCGTGTTCGAAGGCGGTGAGGTCAGCATGTTCTACGACCCCATGATCGCCAAGCTGATTACCTGGGCACCCACCCGTGAAGAAGCCGCCGACTTGCAGATCGAGGCGCTTGATGCGTTCCGGATCAAGGGGCTGGGCCACAATGTCGACTTCCTGAGCGCGATCATGCAGCACCCGCGCTTTCGCTCGGGCGAGCTCACCACGGGCTTCATCGCGGAGGAATATCCCGACGGGTTCAGAGGCGCGCCTGCGGACGATGCGTGGCTACGCCAGCTTGCGGCATTGTTTGCGGGGGCTGAATTTACCCAGCAGGTCCGCTCGCGCCGTATTTCGGGCCAACTCAACGGGATCGACAATCCGCCTTCGCGATGGATGGTCGCGATTGGGAAGCGCGAATTCGATGTCCTGCTGGAAGATGGCGGCGCGAGCGTCGATGGTGAAGCTGTGCGCGGAACGTGGGATTGGGAAGTTGGTATGCCAATGGCCCAAGTTACCGGAGACACGGACTTTACAGCACAGATCGAACGCATCGGCGTGCGCTGGCGGATAACGACACGCGGTGCCTCTCACGAGGCGCTGGTCCTGCCTGCTCACATCGCCCCTTTTACCCGGCACATGATCGAAAAGGTGCCACCCGATCTATCACGAATGCTGATATGCCCGATGCCCGGTATGCTGATGAAGCTCCATGTGGCAGCCGGGGACGCGGTGCAGCCGGGCCAGCCGCTCGCCACGGTGGAGGCAATGAAGATGGAAAACATCCTGCGCGCCGAAAAGGAAGGCGTGGTTGCGCAGGTCAACGTGAAAGAGGGTGACAGCCTTGCGGTGGATGCGGTGATTCTGGAGCTTGAGTGATTCGCAGCTGAGCGAGTTGTTAACTTGTTCCGCCCCAAGTGTCCCGCCGCGGTTGGCCAGAAATTCTCTTTCACTGTTTTCTTTGGGAAACTGTTCACGACCCATGGCGCTTATGCACAATCCGTCTGGTCAATTTCCCGGTAATTTATGATCCTTGGCAATCTGGACCGGCGCGATTCGTCTTATTCCATACCCGTCCAGGCAAACAGGGCTCGCCTGTGTTTAGGAGAATTGATCATGGCAAGAAGTGGTACAGGCTATTTCGATCGCCGGGGGCATTTTTTCAAGAACCCTCGCGATGCGACTGCCAGCGACATTGCGGCACTGCTCGGACAGATCGGCGATGGTGAAAGCCTTGCGCCTGGAATCGCGCAGAAACTGCTGGAACGGCGCGCCGAAATAGAGGCGTTGTTTGTCGAGCATGATGCGATGATGGCCGACGCTGCGAAAAGCAACGTCACCGAAATCGGCGGCAAGATATCGCAACTGGCAACGCGTCCGGCGAGCTGAAACGCGGTTGCGCAAAAATCGCACGGCGCCAGGCAGCGCGTTTGCAGTAGTGATCGGGCGCCTCACCCGCGCCTGAGCTGCTGATCGAGAAACACCTCGACATCGCGCAGTTCCACATCGCGCGCGAGATACGCCGCTCCGATACCACGCATCAGCAAGAATGGCAGGCTCGCGCCTTCGGCCTTCTTGTCATGGCGCATGTGATTCACCAGCTGCCCCCCGTTACAATCCAGACCAAGATCAGCGATTTCGCAAGGCAGCCCTGCAGCCGCGATTGCGCGCGCTGCCCGCTCCGCATCTGAAGAGTCCATATCTCCGCGCCGAGCAGAATATCGCGCCGCCAATACCATGCCCAGCGCCACGCCCTCACCATGCAGCAGGCGGTCGCCAAAGCCGGTCTCCGCCTCCAGCGCGTGCCCGAATGTGTGTCCCAGATTGAGCAGCGCGCGAACGCCGGTCGTCTCGCGTTCGTCTTCAGCGACAATCCCCGCCTTGGCCCGGATGCTGGTGGCGATGGCATGGGCGAGCGCGCCCGGCTCCCGCGCCAGAACGGCGGGGCCGTTTGCCTGCAACCAGCCGAAGAATACCGCGTCACCCAGCAGCCCGTATTTCAACACCTCGGCATAGCCTGCGCGCATCTCGCGGTCGGGCAGGGTGGTCAGCACCAGCGGGTCGATAAACACGGCAGCGGGTTGATGAAATGCGCCGATCAGGTTCTTGCCCGCGCGCGTATTTATCGCGGTTTTGCCCCCCACCGACGAATCGACTTGTGCCAGCAGTGTTGTCGGGATCTGGACAAAGCCACAACCACGCTTGGTCACGGCGCAGGCAAACCCGGTCAGATCGCCCACGACCCCGCCGCCAAGTGCGAAAACATGATCGGAACGGGTCACGCCCAACGCCAGCAGCCAATCAGTCAGGCGTTCCAGCACGGCCCAGCTTTTGGCGTCCTCTCCCGGTGATACGGTAAACCAGTCGGCGGTTTGTCCCGCCTTCGCCAGCGCCTCCTCGACCGCAGCGCCATACAGACGGTGCGTGTTGGTATCAGCCACGAACGGCACTTTGCGAGCGGGCGAGTAAGATGCGAGCCACGGTGCAGCGACATTCGCCAGATCGGACAGCAGCCCCGGCTCTATCACCACATTGTATTCGCGCCCGGCCAGTTCGACCCCGATCACATGGCGCGCATTCATCCCAGCCATTCGTGTATCCCTGAAAGTATGGCGCGCACTGTTTCGGTATGCGGGCCGTTATCGCTGCGAACGCGGACATGCGATTGCGCATAATACGGATGTCGGTCGGTGTGCAGACGGGTCAGGATTTCGTGCGGATCGCCGGTTTTCAGCAAAGGGCGATGATCGCGGCGCGATGTACGATCCACCAGCGTTTCGATATCGCAGTCGATCCACACCGCGATCCCGCGTTGAAGGATCAGCGTGCGCGTTTCCGGGTCGACGAAGGCACCGCCGCCGGTGGCGATCACGCCGCAATTTTCTTCCATCAGTCGCGCGATCACCCGGCGTTCGCCATCCCGGAAATACGCCTCTCCGAACTCTTCGAAGATTTCCGCAATGGAGCGCTGCGCGGCATTCTCTATCGCATCGTCCGCGTCCACAAACCCGCAACCCAGTACCGCCGCGAGCCTGCGCCCGACGGTCGATTTGCCCACGCCCATCAGGCCAACCAGCACAATCGGGCGATTGAGGCGCGCGCGCAATTGCGCGATGTCAGGGGCGGTATCCTTATCGTCTTGTGCAGAGCCGTCTGCAGGCTGATGGGTCGATGCGTCGGTCATTGCGAACCGGCCTATAGATGGGGTAAGGCGCGCGCAACATGCAGCAAGGGTCACGGGTCATTTCGTCATTGTCTTCAAGTTCGCGCCGGCTTTCCAGATCGGGCCGCAGCAGTTTTGCGAGATCAACGCGTCCAGCGCGTCGCCTGTGGCTGGTTGCGCTGACCGCGCTGGCGGTGCTGACCGGGGTTGCGTGGATGGATGGCGGTGAAGAACCAATCCATCCGATCGTGCAACCCGTGGCGACGCCGGGCGTTGCTGCAGGAGCGGCGACATGACGCGCGCACGCTGGCGGTCTGTGGGAATTGCAGGCGCGCTTGGTATGGCAGGTGCGCTGGGCGGGGCGATGGTGAGCGGGCTGGCAATCGCGCAAAGCTCGCCCGAGTCAATTCTTCCGCCGGGTTTTGACGATCCCGCACCTGCGCCCACTCCAACTCCGCGCCCGGCACCCGCGCCCGCACCTGGCAATGCGGGGGGCAATGCCGGGAGCAGCACACCTGAACCTTCGGGACCGCCGGCAAACCCTTCGATCACACCCGGCAATACCGGCGCGGTCCCTGCTGATCTGCCCGCAATCCCCAGCGCGGGCGGTGCGCGGCTGCCGACTGCAAGCGAGCTTGAGAACCTTTCGACCGACCAGCTTGATGAATTGCTGGGTCTTAAGCCGAAGTTCGATATTCCACCGGCTGCTCGCCGCTCGCTCGATAAGGCTGGTCTGCTGGGCACGCAGGAAGGCGGGTTTCCATCCGAAAGCCTCGCCGGGCAACCGGTTTCGCTGGTGCGTGCGTTGCTGGCCGGAACGGGAACGCCGCTGGTTTCGCGCTGGGGTCATATCCTGGTGCGCCGCGCTCTGGTCAGTCGGCTTTCCGCGCCTGCTGCGATGGACCCGGTGGAATTCGTCACCCTGCGCGCTGGCGTCCTCAACCGGATGGGAGAGTACGCCGCGACCCGGTCACTGGTGCAGGATGTGGATACCAGCAACTGGTCCGCGCCGCTCGCGGGTGAGGCGTTGACTGCCTATGTCGCGGCCTCCGATCCGGTTGGCGCGTGCCCGTATGTCCGCCTACAAGGCAGCGCGCGCGGCGGCGCCAAGGACGATCCGCAATGGGCGCTGATCGCCGCCATCTGCAACGCTTATGCAGGCGAAAGCGCGCTCGCCTCCTCACAGCTCAGTTCCGCGCTGAACCGTGGCATCGCACCCGCTATCGACGTGCTGCTGGCGCGGCGGTTTGCAGGCGCGGCGGGGCGTTCGCGCCAGTCCGTCCAGATCGAATGGGAAGGGGTGGACGCCCTTAACCCGTGGCGCTTTGCCATGGCCAATGCGGTTGGGGAGGCGATACCCGAACCGCTGCTGGAACAGACTGATCCGTTTTATGCCCGTGCCGGGGCGGTATCGGCAATGCTGCCGCTGCAACAGCGCGCGCAATATGCCGAACGGGCAGCCGCAGAGGGGATATTTTCCGCGCAGGCGATGGTCGATCTCTACAGCGCGATATACGCAGACGACGCCATCGACGGTCCGATGCAGGAACGCGCCGACCGGCTGCGAACAGCCTATGTGGCGAACGATCCGGCGGCACGAATTGCGGCGATGGAAACACTTTGGAAAAACGGCACGGGTGGCACCGATGGCTCTGCGCACTGGACCAGCGTGCTGACCGCCTATGCCGCGGCGCGGGTTCCTGCATCCGAAGACCTGTCTGGCAAGGCAGGCGTGCTGATTGCTTCCATGCTGACCGCGGGGCTGGACCGCGATGCGGCGGCGTGGAAACCGGTGGTGGAGGAGGGTAGCCTTGGCTGGGCCTTGCTGGCATTGGCCGATCCGGCAGGTGAGACGGCATCGTCGGGCGGGATTGACAGTTTCATCGATGACGACACCAGCGCGAAACAGCGCCGCTCGCAATTTCTGGTCGCGGGTCTTGCGGGGCTGGGCCGGGTGGATGCAGACACGGCCAGCTCGTTTAACGACAGTCTTTCGCTGGGCCTGACGCGACAAACAAAATGGTCGCGCATGATTGCGCGCGCGGCGCAGGTGCGCAATCCGGCGATGGTCGCGCTGCTGGCGGGGTTGGGTATGCAGGGCGATGACTGGTCGCAAATGACCCCGCTGCACCTCTATCACATCACATCTGCGCTGCGGCAGGTCGGGTTGGAGGCCGAAGCGCGGATGATTGCAGCGGAGGCCGTTTCGCGCGCTTGATCCGTTGTCTGCCGCGGTATCATCCTTCCTCGACATGCTGAGCGCAGAGCGCGGCGCGGCGGCGAACACGCTTGCCGCCTATGCCCGCGATCTTTCGGGCGCAGAGGCGCTGATCGGCGATCTCGCGAACGCATCTAAAGTGGATGTTGCCAAACTGGCAGCGCACTGGTCCGCGCTGGCCCCGGCAACGATCGCGCGCAAGGCATCGGCGCTGCGGCAGTTCTTCGGTTTCGCGCTGGATGAAGGCTGGCGCAGCGACGATCCCTCTGGCGCATTGCCCAATCCGCGCACCCGCCGCCCGTTGCCAAAGGTGCTCGGCCACGATGCTGTCGACGCGCTGTTCGAATGCGCTGAGGCAGAGGCGTCGGCTGGGACGCCGGTGAAAGTGCGGCAATTGGCGCTGCTCGAATTGCTGTATGGATCGGGTCTGCGCGCCACCGAACTGGTAGCATTGCCCCTGATCGCCCTGCCGCGCGATGCTCCGGTAATGACGATCACCGGCAAGGGCGGGGCATCGCGCATCGTGCCGGTAAGTGACCGCGCCCGCGAGGCTTTGCGCCACTGGCTTGAACTGCGCCCGGCAAGACCAGTATCCGCATTCCTGTTTCCATCGCGCGGGGGGAAACACCTTAGCCGCGTGCGATTGTTCCAGATGTTGAAGGAGTTGAGCGGTCGTGCCGGCCTCGATCCGGCGGGGGTCAGCCCGCACGTGCTGCGCCATGCCTTTGCCACACATCTGCTGGAAGGCGGCGCGGATCTGCGGATGCTCCAAACGCTGTTGGGCCATGCCGATATTGCCACCACGCAGATTTACACGCATGTCGATGCGGCGCGTCTGGTCCAATTGGTGAACATGCGCCATCCGCTGGCGGGTGAGGGACGGGGCGGGAAACAGGTTGCCGCGCGCAGACATCAGGACTAGCGCAAGGCCCATGATTTCCTACCTCGAATTCGAGAAGCCCGTCGCAACTCTGGAAGAACGCATAGCGGAACTGCGCGGTGTGGACTCCCATCACGGCGTGGATGTGACCTCCGAGATAACGCGGCTTGAACACAAGAGTGTGGAATTGCTCGCCAGCACCTATGCCTCGCTCACGCCCTGGCAGAAAACGCAGGTCGCGCGGCATCCGCAGCGCCCGCATTTTCGCGATTACGTCGCTCATGCCTTTGAGGATTTCGTGCCGCTGGGCGGAGATCGTCATTATGGTGACGATCTGGCAATCATGGGCGGCTTTGCCCGCTTGCGCGGCAGCGGCGATACGACGACCCGCGTCATGTTGATCGGACACGAAAAGGGGCATGATACGCAGACGCGCATCCAGCACAATTTCGGGATGGGCAAACCCGAAGGATACCGCAAGGCGATCCGTCTGATGGAACTGGCCGGGCGATTCGGCCTGCCGGTGGTTACGCTGGTCGATACGTCGGGCGCATTTCCGGGGATCGAAGCGGAGGAGCGCGGCCAGGCCGAAGCCATCGCCCGTTCAACAGAGGCGTGTTTGGCGCTGCCGGTGCCGATGGTGTCGGTTATCGTGGGCGAGGGCGGGTCGGGCGGCGCGGTTGCGCTGGCCAGCGCGGAACGCGTGCTTATGTTCGAACATGCGGTGTATTCCGTAATATCGCCAGAGGGTTGCGCCTCTATCCTGTGGCGCACTGCCGAAAAAGCGCCCGAGGCGGCGGAGGCGATGAAGGTGACCGCACAGCACCTTAAGCGATTGGGCGTGATCGACAGGATCGTGAAAGAGCCGATTGGCGGCGCACATCGCGATCCACAGGCCGCAGCCCGCGCGCTGGGCAATGCGTTGGGCGAGGAATTGACCGAACTGGGCAATTTCAGCAGCGAACATCTGATAAAAATGCGCGAGGACAGGTTCCTGCAATTGGGCGGTTAATCGCCAATTTGTTCGGTCAGGAACCGTTGCGCCGTTCAGGTATTGATCCCATTAGATAACAATAACGCCATTGTTTGAGGGATTATCATGACCACTGCCCCGAAGACCTATCGTCGATTTCCTTTGCCCGAACGTGCCCGTCGCGGGTCGAGACTAGGGCCGTATGCCCGCATCTGGGCGATCACCGCCGGCGCGATGACGACCACCGCCTGCCTTGGCACCGGAGCGCCGATTCCTTCCGCTTCCGCGCCAATTACGCAGACAGAAGCAAAGCAAGGGGCGGAGTTTCACCCGCAATTGCTCGCTCAGTTCGGCGGCGCGATGACGGGCTCGCAGGCGGCCTATGTCGAACAGGTGACGAAGAATGTCGCCGTGCAATCCGGCCTCGGCGGCGCACGTGACAGTTTCACCGTCAGCCTGCTTAACTCCCCGGTTCATAACGCTTTTGCGGTGCCGGGTGGATACGTCTACACCACGCGCCAACTGGTGACGCTGATGAACAACGAGGCCGAACTTGCCGCCGTTATGGGTCATGAGGTCGGCCACGTCGCCGCGCGCCATTCCCAACGTCGCCAGCAGAACGCTCAGCGCAATCAGATCGGCGGACTGCTCGGCGCGGTTGTCAGCTCGGTTTTGCTGGGCGACAGCTCCATCGGCAGCACGATCTCGCGCGGTTTCCTTCAAGGATCACAATTGCTGACCCTGCGATTCTCACGCCAGCAGGAGCTGGAAGCGGATGATCTGGGCATTCAGTACCTGACCCGTGCGGGTTACGATCCGCGGGCTATGGGCACTGTGCTCGCCAGTCTTGCGGCGCAAAATTCTCTGGATGCAAGAGTGCAAGGTCGCAACGCGAGCGTGCCGGAATGGGCATCGACCCACCCCGATCCCGCGAGCCGGGTGCAATCCGCACTGGCAAAGGCGCAGCCGCTGGGCACCGGAGCGACGAATCGCGATACTTTCCTGACCCGAATCGATGGACTGTTATACGGGGATGATCCAGAACAAGGCGTAATCGAGGGTAGCCGCTTCATTCACCCCGATTTGCGTCTGTCCTTCACCGCGCCGCAAGGCTTCTACATGGTGAACAGCACGCGCGCCGTCAGCATCAACGGCCAGAGCGGCCAGGCGCAATTGACCACTGCGGCGTATAGTGGCGATCTTGACGCTTACATCCGTCAGCAATTTGCGACGCTGGGCGGCCAGAATAACACGCTCGCCCCGCAGGATATCCAGCGGACAACCGTAAACGGATTGCGCGCTGCGGTGGGCACGGCCCGCGTGAACAACGGAAATTCGCAGGTTGATGTTGCGATTTATGCTTATGAATTCGCGCCGGGTCAGGCATTCCATTTCCAGGCAATCGCTCCTGCCGGGCAGATGAACACGTTTGGTGCGATGTTCCAGTCGATGCGCCGGATCACTCAGGCAGAGGCTGACGCGGTCGTGCCGCGGCGTATTGACGTGGTAACGGTCGCGCGCGGCGACACGGTAGCGGCCTTGTCACGACGAATGGCTTACAGTGATAATCAGGAGGCCCGGTTCCGCGTGCTCAATGGCTTGGCCTCGAACGAAGAGTTGCGCGCTGGCCAGATGGTCAAGATGGTGGTGCGCGCCCGCTGAGCCATCACTGATACGTTATTGAAGGCACAAAAAAAGCGGCGGGGAAATGTCCCCGCCGCTTTTTTTAGTTAGCGAGACTTACTTGATGCCACCGTCGGTGTTCGCCTTGTCGAGCGTGGTGCCGACGCCGCTGAAGGTCGTGGTCACGTTATCGCCAACGGCGGTCATTGCGGTGATGGCTGCGACAGCGATCAGAGCAGCGATCAGGCCGTATTCGATTGCGGTTGCGCCCTGCTCGTCACGAGCCAGTTTCTTGAAAAAGGTCATTTGTAGTCTCCTGGTTTGGTCTTCAGTACCCGTACCTGCTTTGCATTTGTAAGCAGACATTCTTGGTTTAGGGGCAAGCTCTTGAGAAATTCCTAATCGTCGGCCTTTCGAAAGAGTTAACCGCCCATCGCCTTCACAACTTCGTTCATCACGCCATTCCACTGGTTGGTCGATGCAGAAGCAAGCACCTGCAAACCCAAGATCAGTCCAATAACGATCAGACTCAGTATCAGTCCGTATTCAATCGCGGTGGCTCCCTGATCGTCGCTCCCAATGTGCTTTGAGAATTTCGTCAAGTTCATGGGTTCCATCCGTCTGCTACGTTGCTGACCTCATCAAAATCGGCTCAGGGTCTTAACAAATGATTGAGAGCAAGCGCTCAACTGGAAAAAATACCGACAACCATGGCTTTCTCATGCTGGTCGTGGCGGCGGCGTTGCACAGGTCCGATGGCCATTGGCTTATGCAGCGCAGACCTTTGGAAAAGCATCACGGGGGCCTATGGGAATTTCCGGGGGGCAAGGTCGAACCCTCTGAAATGCCGGAACAAGCGCTGCGGCGTGAGCTGTTGGAAGAACTTGGCATTACCCTGGATAACGCAACCTGCAGACCGGTGGGATTTGCAGAGGACCACGGCGATCCCTCGCGATCTGGCATTGTCATCCTGCTTTACACAATCGATCGGTGGGTTGGCTCGCCGCGATCTTTAGAGGGCGGAGCGCTTGGCTGGTTCAGCCCTGCGCAAATCGGAGAGCTTGCCAAGCCGCCGCTCGATCAACAACTGGCCGCGCGCCTGTTTGCAAAAGATTGAAGAACCGACAGCGGAGTGGCAATCAGCTATTGCCAAGCTGCGTATGCACTCTTATGCGGCGATCCTTGTTGTGCACCCGTAGCTCAGCTGGATAGAGCACCAGACTACGAATCTGGGGGCCGGGCGTTCGAATCGCTCCGGGTGCACCATAAAAAGCCCATCCTCTACGCGAGGGTGGGCTTTTTTGATTTGCGGTCAGGCCCGCACCAATTGTTCAGACAGACAGATACATGCGCCGCACTGGAAATCGCGCGGATTGTGTCTATGTTTCAAGAAGAGCGGCTGACGACCCACCGCGCTTCTTATCATGGAAAACCGACCCTGATGAATTATCAGCACGATTCTGACGATTTCGATCCCGACAATCCGCTTGGCAAGCCCGACGTCCCCGATGAAGTGCAGGATGCGGTGCGCACGCTTTTGCGCTGGGCGGGTGACGATCCGGAACGCGAGGGTCTGCTGGACACGCCCAAGCGGGTTGGCCGCGCCTGGCTGGAATATTGCCGCGGCAACAAGGAGGACCCGGCAATCCACCTCTCGCGCATATTCGAGGAAGTTGGCGGGTACGATGAGATCGTGCTGCTGAAAGGCATCCCGTTTCAATCGCATTGCGAACATCACATGGCCCCGATCACCGGCAAGGCGCATATCGCCTATCTACCGCATGAGAAGGTCGTAGGCATTTCAAAACTCGCGCGCGTGCTGCACGGATTTGCCCATCGCCTTCAGGTGCAGGAACGCCTGACCGCACAAGTAGCCCAGTGCATCTGGGACAATCTGGAGCCGCGCGGCGTTGCTGTCGTGATCGAGGCTGAACACGGCTGTATGACAGGGCGCGGCGTCAAGGTGCATGGCGTCGGAATGATTACCAGCCGGATACTGGGCTGTTTTCTGGACGATCATCGCAGCCGTCAGGAGGTCATGAGCCTGATGGGCTATTGATTACAGCCCCGCTCTGTTCCACTATTCCAGCGGGCGGGGCTATGTTCAGGCCTCTCCTCGCGTGTCCGCCGCTTGGTCAGGCAACGATTGTCGCCACCACGTAAAGGAGCCTGAGCATGATTCGATCCCAGACACTGAAAATGGCGACCGGCGCTATCCTTGCCAGTCTGCTTGCAGCGTGCGGTGGCAACGCGTCTGGCGGCTCCGAAGCTGCGACGGGCCCGGAACCGGCCATTATCAAGGACCGGCAGGATAATTTCGAGACGATCGGCGATGCGTTCAAGGCGATCCGCAGCCAGCTGGAAGGAAGCAACCCGGATCTTGCCGTGATCGCGGACGCAGCAACAGACATGAACGCCGCCGCGCTCAAGATCGAGGGATATTTTCCTGAAGGTACATCGGTTGCTGAAGGTTACGACACCGAAGCGCTGCCGACGATCTGGGAAAAACCCGAAGATTTCGCCAAGGCGCACTCGATGCTGGTCGATGCGAGCGCGCAGATGATCACCGTGGCGCAGAGCGGCGATGCGGCGGCAGTCGCCGCGCAGGTCGGCAATGTCGGGAAGACGTGCAAGAATTGCCACGACACTTTCCGCCTCGACGATAAGAAATAGGAGTATTTTCCGCCATGCGCACCGCGCGCTTGATCCGGGTGTGGGACTGGCCGCTGCGCCTAGCGCATTGGGGCTTTGCGGTGTTGATCCCGTTCTCATGGTGGTCGGCGGAAAATTCGCACTGGGGCTGGCACGAACGCAGCGGGCTTACGATACTCGGACTGCTGATGTTTCGCATCCTGTGGGGCTTTATTGGGCCGGAAACAGCGCGGTTTGCGCAGTTCGTTCCCAGTCCGGCGCAGGTATTATCGTACGTAAAAGGCCAACGTCTGTTGGGTAAAGACGCCATCGGCCATAATCCGCTGGGCGCGCTCAGCGTGATCGCGTTGCTGGTCGTGATGCTGGTCCAGGTGAGTATGGGATTGTTCGCAGGCGATCCCTATGATGGCCTTACCGGCCCGCTCAACTCTTTGGTGGGTGTGATGACGGCCGACGCGGTGACCGAATGGCACGAGACATTTTTCTGGGTAGTGCTGGGTCTGGTTGTTCTGCATCTTGCGGCGATTGTGTTTTACGCAGTGGTGAAGCGCAACGATCTGGTCAGCCCGATGATAACGGGAAAACGATCGGTAAGCGCACCGGTCGATGGCATCACGCCGCCTACAGCGTTGCGAATCGCGGTTGCCGCTGCGCTCTCAGCCGGGTTTGCGGTCTGGATAGCGTTGGGCGCGCCGCCGCTCACCTGACGTGGCCCATGCGGTAATGCTCTGCGCAGTATCGATCTGACAAAATCAGCGCGCCCGCACCCCGGTTATTCCGGGACGCGGGCGCGCTCTTTGTCTTTTCGGTCAGGCGACTTTGCGCATATTATCTGGGCGCAGTGTCAGCTTCGCCGTCGGGCCGTTCGGCTCACATCTGGCCGAGCATGTGCTCCGCGCTGGAAACCTTGAAATCGCCCGGCGCTTCGACGTTGAGTTGTTCAACCACGCCATCGTTCACGACCATCGAGAAGCGCTGGCCACGCTTGCCCATGCCAAAGCCCGAACCGTCCATCGTCAGGCCAATTGCCTCGACAAAATCGGCATTGCCATCGGCAAGCATGGTGATTTCATCGGATCCGGACGCCTTGTTCCAGGCACCCATCACAAATGCATCGTTGACTGCGGTGCCCACAATTTCATCCACGCCCTTGGCTTTCAGATCGGACGCTTTCTCGACAAAACCCGGCAGATGCTTGGCCGAGCAGGTCGGTGTGAATGCGCCGGGCACGGAGAACAGAGCGACCTTCTTACCCGCGAAATACTCTGATGACTGCACTGGTTGCGGTCCTTCGGCGGTGGCTTTTACCAGTTTAACGTCGGGGAGTTTGTCGCCTACGGAAATGCTCATCGCGTAATATCCTTATCGGTTTGGGGGATGGTGCGAACGATATAGACGGTGAATGCCGCGCGGCAACAATTACAGATATAAAGATAAGTTTATATTTGCCTCAGGCGATTGCCGACGCTAGGGCGCGGGGCATACCTTACGGAGACAGATTATGGCCACCGCAGCAGCAACGCACGAATATATTATCAAGGACATCGGCCTCGCCCAATACGGCCGTGACGAGATCCACATCGCCGAAACCGAAATGCCGGGCCTGATGGCGCTGCGCGAGGAATTTGGCGCCGCTCAGCCGCTGAAGGGCGCGCGAATCACTGGTTCGCTGCACATGACCATCCAGACCGCCGTTCTGATCGAGACTTTGGTGGCTCTGGGCGCGGAAGTGCGCTGGGCGACGTGCAACATCTTTTCAACGCAGGATCACGCCGCGGCCGCGATTGCCGATCAGGGCATTCCTGTGTTCGCGATCAAGGGTGAAAGTCTTGCCGATTACTGGGACTATGTGGGCCGGATATTCGACTGGGCGACCGATGCTGATCACGATATCACCGCCAACATCATCCTGGACGATGGCGGCGATGCGACGATGTTCGCGCTGTGGGGCGCACGCCTCGAAGCGGGCGAAACCATGCCTGCCCCAGCCAATGCCGAGGAAATCGAATTCCAGCGCGCGCTGAAAGCCTATGTCGCGGCAAAGCCGGGCTACCTCACCAAGAGTGTGAAGAACATCAAGGGTGTGTCCGAAGAGACCACCACGGGCGTCATGCGCCTTTACCAGATCGCCAAGCAGGGCAAGCTGCCGTTCCCGGCGATCAACGTGAATGACAGCGTTACCAAGTCGAAGTTCGACAATCTGTACGGCTGCAAGGAATCACTGGTCGACGCGATCCGCCGGGCAACCGACGTGATGCTGGCTGGCAAGGTCGCCTGCGTCGCTGGCTACGGCGACGTCGGGAAGGGCTCGGCAGCCTCGCTTCGCGATGGCGGCGCGCGGGTGATGGTGACGGAAATCGATCCGATTTGCGCGCTTCAGGCGGCGATGGACGGGTTCGAGGTCGTCTCGATGGACGAAGCGGTGAAGCGCGCCGATATCTTCGTTACCGCGACTGGCAACGAAGACGTGATCACCGGAGAGCACATGAAAGCCATGAAGAACATGGCCATCGTCTGCAATATCGGCCACTTCGACAGCGAAATCCAGATTTCCGCGCTCGACAATTACCAGTGGAAGGAAATCAAGGAAGGCACCGATATGGTCACCTTCCCCGATGGCAATTCGCTGTTGATCCTTGCCAAGGGCCGTCTGGTCAATCTGGGTTGCGGCACCGGCCACCCCAGCTTTGTGATGAGCGCCAGCTTCACCAATCAGGTGCTGGCCCAGATCGAGTTGTTCACCAAGTCCGATGAATACAAGAACGATGTCTATGTCCTGCCCAAGCATCTGGACGAAAAGGTCGCCGCGCTGCATCTGGAAAAGCTGGGCGTACAGCTGACCAAGCTGAGCCAGAAGCAGGCCGACTATATCGGCGTCCCCAGCGAAGGCCCGTTCAAGCCGGACCATTATCGTTACTGATCGGGGCGAAGCCGTAGGCGCTTTGCGAAAACTATCGGAAAAAGAAGGGCCCTTGCAGCAATGCGGGGGCTTTTCGTGTCGCGGCATGTTGCATCGCGTCGCAGCGCAGCATAGCTGCTAAGCTATGGAAATCAGCCCGATTACAATTGCCCTCATTGGACTGATGCTTGCCGTGTGGACTGCGGCTGCTGCGGTGCTGGTCCTGCGCTCGGGCACGAAGGTGCGCCGGGCAAAGTCGCTGGAGACTTCGCTGCGGCGAATGCAGAGCCTGCTGGACGTTGCGCCCGCTATACCGATGTTTATCCGCGTCGATGGCAGGATCGAGGCACCGGAGCGGCTGGCACGCTGGCTGGGCTTTGCTGAAATGCCCGCGTATCTTTCCGAACTGGTGCGCGACGATGGGCTTACTGCGGCGCAGGTGGAGGCCTTGTCTGGCAAAGTCCGCCTGACACAGAAAAGCGCAGCGCCGTTCCAGATGTCGCTGATCCTGCCCGGATCAGGCCGCACGCTCGCGCTGCAGGGGGCGCTCGCCGATCCGCAGGTGTCACCGGGAGGGGCAGCGCTGGTGTGGGTGTTCGATTTCTCCGAAAGCGAAGATGAGCTGAGCCGGCTGCGCCAGACCGCCGCGCGCGCCGAGAGCGATTTTGCAGCGCTGATTGGCCTGATCGAGGCTGCGCCCATGCCGATGTGGTTTCGCGGGCAGGACATGCGGCTGCAACTGGTCAACCAGGCTTATGTCGATGCGGTGGCAGCGGGCAGCGCCGAAGCGGTGGTGCAAGGCCAGATCGAGCTGCTGGAAGCTGACGATGGCCGCACGCCTGCCGATATCGCCCGCGACAGCCTTGCCCGTCAGGACAAGACCGAGCGGACTGTTGCTGCCACGCTCCACGGGGAGCGGCGCACGCTCAAGGTCAGCGATCTGCCGCTGGGATCCGATGGGGTGGCGGGATACGCCATCGACATCGAGGAACAGCAGCAGGTGCGCCGCCAGTTTCGCGCCTATCGCGATGCCCAGCGCGCGATGCTCGACCAATTGAGCATCGGGGTTGCACAATTCGATGCGGAGGAGCGCCTGACCTACGCTAACCTGCCGTTCCGCCGCCTGTTTGAACTGGGCGCAGGCGTTGGCGATGGGACCGAGGCGGGGTTGCTGGCGTTCGAGCGCTTCCTTGCTGATGCGCGCGAGCGCGGTCGAACGCCGGAAGTGCGCGACTTTCCTGAATGGCGGCGCGACCGTGTCGCATGGTTTGGCCTGTCCGACACCCATGAGGAAAACTGGCCCTTGCCCGGCGGTACGCATCTGCGCGTTGTCGCTCAGCCAATGCCCGATGGGGGGCTGGTGATGATTGCGGAGGATCGCACGGAAAGTCTGGCCCTGTCCGCCACCCGTGACACGCTGCTGCGCACCCGCACCGCCACGCTCGACAGCCTGTTCGAGGCGCTGGCGATCTTCGCTCCCGATGGCTCGATGCAATTGTGGAACCGCCGGTTCGCTCCGACATGGGGGCTGGAGCCGGAAATCCTCGATACCCATCCCAGCGTACAGACTCTGCTCGAAGCGATTGGCGAGAACCTGAGCGAGCCGGGCGATGCGCAGCAAATCGGAGCGGTGGTCCGCGCGGCCACGCTGGACCGGCGCGCGATGGATGGGCAGGTGGAACTGGGAGACGGGCGATTTCTGCGTTTTGCCGGAGTGCCGCTGCCCGATGGCAACGGGCTTTTGACCGTGCTGGACATCACGGATTCGCAAATGGCAGAAAAAGCGCTGCGCGAACGCGCGGTCGCACTGGAAGAGGCGGATGCGGTGAAGACGCGTTTCTTGTCCAACATGTCCTACGAATTCCGCACGCCGCTGACCACGATCGGCGGATATGCAGAAATGCTGGCGAGCGGCGCGGGTGGGGAATTGACCCCGCAGGCGTCCGAATTTGTCGAAGCGATCCTGTCCTCCACCGCCCGACTGACAGAGCAGGTGGAAAACGTGCTCGACCTGTCGCAAAGCGAGGCGGGGCTGCTGCCGATCAGCAAGGAAAAGATCGACTTGCTGGTCTTTATCACAGCTCTGGTGCGGGAACGGGAGGACACAATTATCGCCGCCGGACTGGGTCTGGACCTCAAAGGAAAGCGCGGGCGGTTTGCGATGGCCGATCCGCGTCAGTTGGGCCGGGCGGTGGGCAACCTGCTCGATAATGCGATTGCAGGGACGCAAGAGGGCGGCCACATCCTGATCGAAATCCCGCGGCCGCGTGATGGCGACGAATGGAGCGCAGCGATCACAATCACCGACAATGGCAGCGGGATGAGTGCAGAAGAGCTTGGCCGCGCGCTAGGCGGTCTGCGGGGCGCAAGAGAAGCCAGTTCCGAACCGCGCATCGGCCTTGGCATACCGCTCGCCCGGCAATTGATCGAAGCGCATGGCGGGTCGCTGGATCTGGCGAGCGAGCAGGGCGCAGGCACGACCGCGATCATCCTGCTACCATGACCGAAATAGCTCAGATTGCGCTGCCCAACCTTACGGCGATGGAATGTTATGGCGCGCGCATCGCACAGCGGCTGCGGCCCGGCGATGTCATTGCGCTGTCTGGCGGATTGGGTGCGGGCAAGACAACGCTGGCGCGCGCCATTATAGCCGCGCTGGGATACACGCTGGAGGTTCCTTCCCCGACCTTTACCATCATCGAGACCTATGACGCCCCGCCGTTGCGCCTGCCCGTCGTGCATGCGGATTTCTATCGGCTGGAAACCCCGCACGAACTGCTGGAGATTGGCCTCGAAGAATATCGTGAGGGCGCAGTCCTGATTGCGGAATGGCCTGAACGGGGTGGCGGCTTCGCAAACGAGGACGCTTGCCTGCAGATCGAACTGCAAACTGCGGATGAAGGGCGGATTGCGATTGCCCGCGCCGGGGCGGATTGGCTAGGGCGGGTGCCATGAGTGAACTTCCCGATGGATTGCACGCCTTCGTGCGCGAAGCGCAATGGGGCGGCGCGGAAATTGACGCGATCCCCGGTGATGCATCGTTCCGGCGGTATTTCCGGCTGCGCGATGGCTCCGGCAGGAACGCGATGCTGATGCACGCGCCGCCGCCGCACGAAGACCCCGAACCGTTCCTCAACGTTGCACAATGGCTGCGTGATCACGGAATGCGCGCGCCTGCCATCTACGCCAGCGATCCGGCACGCGGATGGGTGTTGCTGGAAGATTTCGGCGACGACCGGATGCGTGACTGGCTGGACACCCATCCCCATGGCGAACAGGCCGCGTATGAAAATGCGGTCGACACGCTGGTGGAACTGCACCGGCGTCCGCCCGGTCCGTTCCCGCCTTATGACTTTGCTACCTATGGGCGCGAGGCGGCACTGTTCACCGAATGGTTCTGCCCGGCGCAGGGGCTGTCAGTGGATACGGCGGGCTATATGGCGGCGTGGGAACTGGCGCTCGCCCCGCTGCTGGGCGATAGCAAACCGCGCGTCACTGTGCTGCGCGATTACCATGCCGAAAACATCATGCTGCTGGGCGATCCGGGGGCACGGGCACCGCAGGGGCTAATTGATTTTCAGGACGCACTCGTCGGCAATCGCGCCTACGATCTGGTGTCGCTGTTGCAGGATGCACGGCGCGATGTCTCGCCCGAACTGGAAGCCGCTATGCTGCATCGATACCGGACACACGCGCGGCCAGACACTGATTTCGATGCCGATTACGCGCTGCTGGGGGCGCAGCGCAATGCCAAGATCGTCGGCATATTCTCACGCCTCGATCAGCGCGATGGAAAGCCGCGCTATCTCTCCATGATCCCGCGCGTATGGTTCGCGATGGAGCGCGATCTTAGGCATCCCGCGCTGGCTCCGGTGGCGCGCTGGTTCGATGCCAATATCCCCGACGCCATCCGCCATGCACACGGCAGACCCGGCGTATGAGCGCGCCGCGCCCGCTCGCCAGCGACGCCGCGATGGTCATGGCGGCGGGGCTTGGCAAACGTATGCGCCCCTTGACCGCGACCCAGCCAAAACCGCTGGTCCGTGTCGCGGGCAAGGCGCTGATCGATCACACGCTGGATCGGCTGGCCGATGCAGGTCTGTCACGCGCGGTGGTGAATGTGCATTACCTCGCCGATGCGCTGGAGGCGCATGTAAAGGACCGCGCCGCGCCGCGCGTCATCATCTCGGATGAGCGCGACGCCTTGCTGGAAACCGGCGGTGGCATGATCAAGGCGCGGGCGCAGCTGCCCGATCCATTCTTTTGCCTCAACGCCGACAACATCTGGCTCGATGGGCCGAAGAACGCGTTTGTCGATCTGAGCGCGCGCTGGAACCCCGATGAGATGGATGCCCTGTTGCTGGTTGTTCCGCATATTCGCGCCGCCAATTTTGCGGGTCAGGGCGATTTTTACATGGACCCGCTGGGCAAGATTTCGCGCAAGGTGCCAAGCCGGATCGCGCCGTTCATCTACACCGGCATCCAGCTGGTGTCGCAACGCCTGCTCCGCGATGCGCCAACTGGCGCTTTTTCAACCAACATCCTGTGGAACCGCGCAATAGAAGAAGGGCGGCTCTTCGGCGTATCCTTCACAGGCCAATGGTTCGAGGTTGGCAAGCCGCAGGCAATTGGCCCGACCGAAGACGCGCTTCAGCGTGGTTAAGGGACAACGTGGCTAAGGAAACACCCGAAGTTTACTCCATCGCTGCCCATCGCGGCTTTGCCGATGCGCTGGTTGCAGGGCTGGTCCCGCGTTATGCGCAGGCCGACGTAGGCCTTGCTCGGCTCACTCTTCTGGTACCCAGTTCGCGGGCGGCGCGCACTCTTTCCGAAGCTTTCATACGCCACACGGGGAACAGCGGCGCAGCGGGGATGCTGATGCCGCGGATGGTGACGGTGGGCGATCTCGATCTGGATGAGGCCTTGGGCTCTCTGCTCGATCCGCTGGGGGCGAGTGACCTGCCGCCTGCTGTTGAGCCGACGCGGCGGTGGCTGGAGCTTGCGCATTTGATCAAGACCGAGCGTGCGGTGCTGGGCAAGTCCGCACTGCCGGGCGCGGCGCGGCTGCGGCTGGCGCACGATATGGCGCGTGCGATGGACCGCCTGCTGGTGGAGGAAAAGACGCCCGAAGATCTGGTTAGCGATGCGGTGCTTTCGCGGCTTGGCGATTTGTCGAGCCACTGGCAGGATTCGATCCGGCTTTTCGCAGGGGTGCAAGCGCGCTGGCTTTCTCGTTTGCAGGAGCGCGGAGAGGTGGACGCTGCCACCCGGCGCAACCTGTTGTTCGAACGCGCACGGCTGCGCTGGCGCGAGGAACCGCCCGCCACGCCGATCATCGCCGCCGGTGTCACCAGCGCATCGCCAGCACTGGCACGGTTGCTGCGCGTGGTGGCCGATCTGCCCAATGGCGCGGTGATCCTGCCCGATCTCGATCTGGAGATGAGTGACGCTGCGTGGGATGAACTGGGCCGCGCAGGCGCCACACCGGAGCCGGGCGGCGAAGTGTTCGGCAGCAATGACGCGCTGACCCATCCGCAATATCACCTCAAGCTGCTGCTGGGCCGGATGGGTATCTCACGCAAGGAAGTGCGGCCCTGGCACCGTCGGGGCGTAAGCGCGGCAGAGCCTGCGCGCAGCCGCGCGATCAGTTCGCTGTTCTTGCCCCCGCAGGCGAGCAAATCGTGGATCGGGCTGGGCGCGGACCGGCGTCGTCTGCCCGGCGTGCGACTGCTTACCAGCGCGACCAGCGAGGAGGAGGCGCAGGCCATCGCCCTGCTGGTGCGTGAAAAGCTGGAGCAGCCCGAACAACGCATCGCGGTGGTCAGCGCCGACCGCACGCTGGCCCGCCGCGTGGCGCAGCATCTGGAGCGCTGGAATATCGCCGCCGATGACAGCGCCGGGCAACCTTTGTCGCTGACCGCTGCGGGCAGGCTGTTCGCGCTGCTGGCCGAAATCGCGGGCAAGGGCGCGGAGCCAGTAACGCTGGTTGCGGCGCTTGCGCATCCTCTCATTGCCAGCAGCGACAGTGACGCCCGGCGCGAGTGGCTGAGCAATCTGCGACTGTTTGAACGCAGCTTGCGTGGTCCTGCGCCTGCACCCGGCTTTGCCCCGCTGCGCAGGGCGGCCGCGGACACCGAAGACGCAGGTGTTGTGGCATGGTGGCAAAGGGTGGAGGGCATCCTCACTCCCCTGATTTTGGGCGATGTTCCGATATCGCTCGCCGATGCGCTGGATGCGCTTGCCACGGCGGCAGAGGCGCTGGCGGGGGACCGGATATGGGCTCGCGAGGACGGTCGCGCCTTGTCGCGCATGGTGGAGGATCTGCGCTATCATGCGCGCGAATGCTCCACTGTGATCGATGCGGTCGATCTGGGAGCGATCCTGCGCGATGCGATGGACGCGGTTGCCGTGCGGCCCAATTATGGCGGCCACCCGCGTGTCGCGATCTACGGCCTGCTCGAAGCGCGCATGGCCCGCGCCGATCTGGTCATCTGCGGCGGCCTGAACGAGGGCACCTGGCCCCAAAGCCCCGCACCCGATGCACTGCTTGCCCCCGGCATATTGCGCGCGCTGGGTGTGCCCGGTGCAGAGTTCCGTATCGGCCTTGCCGCGCACGATCTTGCAGGCGCGATGGGCGCACCCGAAGTGGTGCTGAGCCGGGCGCAGCGCGATGCCGATGGGCCGACGCGCCCCTCCCGTTTTCTGCTGCGGGTCGAAGCATTGCTGGGAGAGAAGGAAGCGAACGATCTGCGCGAGACGCGGATTGCAGCCATGTTCCCTCTGATCGACCGAGCGCCGCCGCCGATGGAACAGCGTTATCAGCGGCCTGCGCCCAATCCCCCGTCGCATCTGCGCCGCGTCTCGATCAGCGCCACCGCGCTCGATCGGTTGCTGGGCGATCCCTATCAATTTTACGCGCAAAAGATTCTGGACCTTAGCGGGCTGGATCCGCTCGCCGCCGATCCATTCAGCGATCCGGCGCTGCGCGGGACGTTGGTGCACGATATCCTGGAACAATGGCACAGGGCGCGCGAGACGCAGCCAACCTTGCCCCTGGGACCGTTTGCGCATGATGCCCTGCGCGCAACCAATCCACACCCGCTGCTGTGGGGGCTTTGGCGACCGCGCATCATGGCCGCGCTCGAGCGGTTTGAGCAGTGGATCGACGACGCGGCTGAGGATGGGCGCACTGTCCTGTTGGCGGAAACGTGGGGTTCGATGGACTACCTCGGCGTGCGTGTTACCGGGAAAGCGGATCGGATCGACCGGATGGCGGACGGTACGCTCGGGATTGTCGATTACAAGACCGGCACGGTTCCTTCGAAAAAGGAAACTGCGGCCGGGTATCGCCTGCAATTGGGTGTGCTTGGCCTGATTGCGCGCCATGGCGGGTACAAGCGAGAGCGAGACGACACGCCAGAAAACACGATCCGGGGCGAGACGAGCGCGTTTGAATATTGGGCACTTGCCAAGCATAATGACCAATTCGGAAAAATGACCACACCGATAAAGGGAGACAACGACAGGTCAGGCCTCGAACCCGACGAATTCCTGCCATTGCACGAAGCCAAGCTGACCGAGGCCATAACCCGCTTCATCATCGGCACTGCTCCGTTCCGGGCAAAGGAAAACCCGGACTATCGCGGCTACACCGATTACGATCAGCTGATGCGGCTGGCCGAATGGCAGTACGAGCCTGAAGGGGGCCGGCCATGAGTTCGGCAGTCTTCCCGCTTGTCGGAAACCAGCTTGATGCCGCCGATCCGCAGGAAAACGTCTGGCTGTCCGCTTCGGCGGGGACCGGCAAGACGCAGGTGCTGTCCGCGCGCGTGCTGCGCCTGTTGCTGCGCCCCGATGTCGCACCGGGGCAGATATTGTGCCTGACCTTTACCAAGGCGGGCGCGGCGGAGATGGCAAACCGCATCAATGCGGTGCTGGCGCGCTGGGTACGGCTGGAGGCCGGCAGGCTGGCGAAAGAGTTGGGCGATCTTGGCGCGGATATCGGCCCGCAGACGCAGGATCGCGCGCGCACCCTGTTTGCCAGTGTGCTCGATTGTCCCGGCGGCGGGCTTCGGATTGATACGATCCACGCATTCTCGCAATGGCTGCTCGCTAACTTTCCCGAAGAGGCGGATATTGCCCCCGGATCGCGCCCGATGGAGGACCGCCAGCGCGAACTGCTGTCTCGCGAAGTGCTGGCGCAAGTGCTGAGCGAGGCGGAGACGACAAATCATGTGCGGCTGCTCGATGCGGTTCACCTGTTCGTCACGCGAAAAGACCCAGGCGCGCTGCATGGATGGCTGATGCGCTGTGCCGGGCACGAGGAATTATGGACCGGCAATCAGGGTTGGCAATCCCCGGTCGATACGCGTGTGCGTCGCCTGCTCGATATGCCGGCCGACGCGGACGAGGCATGGGCGGTGGAGGGGCTGCACCCTGATGTCTTTCCAGACGACGAGTTGCGCGCGATGATCCCCCCATTGGAAGATTGGGGCACCAAGACCGCGGACAAATGCCTGTCCTTTATGCGGCACTGGTTGACCCTCGACCGAGAAGCACGGGTAAGTGCCGGCGACGGGTTTATCGGCACGCTGCTAAAAGCGGACGGAACGCCGACCCTGACCCTGAAAAAACCTCGCGAAACATCGCCCGGATTTATTGAGGCGCAGGAGGCCGTCGCAGAAGCCATCGCCATGGTGAGGGAACGCCGCGCGCTCCTTTCGCTCGCCGAACTGCTCACCGCTGCACTGGAACTGGGGCGCGCATTTTCGCTCAAGTGGATGGAGGCCAAGGCGCGCGAGGGCTTGCTCGATTTCGACGATCTGATCCGCCGCGCCGCGCGGCTGCTGGCCCGAAGCGAGGTCGCAGACTGGATCCGATACAAGCTTGACCGGCAATTCGACCACATCCTGATTGACGAGGCGCAGGATACCAATTCCGCGCAATGGGACATCGTCGATGCACTGATCGACGATTTCTTCAGCGGCGAAGGCGCGAGCGGGGACAAGCTGCGCACCATCTTCACCGTGGGCGATTACAAGCAGGCGATCTTCGGGTTTCAGGGCACCAGCCCCGAAAATTACGAGCGCGCGAAAGGCAAGATACGTCAGCGCATCATGAATGCACGCCAGCACGCGCTTGGGATGCGCGACGATCGCAATGTGCCGGGCTGGCGCGATCTCGACCTCGACCAGTCGTTTCGCACCGCGATGCCCGTGCTCAGCTTTGTAAACCGGGTGATCGCCACGCTGGGACATGAGGCATTCGGCCTGCCCGCTGCCCCGCCCGACCACAGCGGCGATGATCGCGCCGGACTGGTTACGCTGTGGCATCCTGTGCGCGCCGACGAAGGCGATGCCGAGGCAGAAGCAGAAGGCGAAGAACGCGATTGGTTGGCCCATCACGACACGCGCCTTGCCGAGAAAATTGCCGCGCAAGTCGCTGAATGGGTGCGCGGTCCGGATCGCTTTGTGCTTGAACACAAGCAACACCGCCATGCGACACCCGGCGATGTGATGGTGCTGGTGAGAAAGCGCGGGCAGCTCGCCGCGCAAATCGTGGCAAAGCTGCACGAACGTCGCGTGCCGGTGGCGGGGGTGGACCGCCTGCGCCTTGGCGCGCCGCTGGCGGTGAAGGATGTCATGTCGGCAGTGCGCTTCGCCGCGCAGCCGCTTGACGATCTGGAATGCGCGAACTTGCTGGCCTCACCGCTGATCGGGTGGAGCCAGGATGATCTGCTGGAGCATGTGCCGCGCGAAAAGGACTTGGCCCTGTGGCACCATTTGCGGCGCAAGGATGCTCCGCCGTTTGTGCAGGGGACCGCCGATACGCTGCGCGAATTGCTGCGACTGGCAGATTACGAGACTCCGCAGGCCTTGATCGCGTGGCTGCTGACCGGGCCATGGCAGGGCCGGGCAAAGCTGATCGCGCGGTTGGGGCAAGAGGCGAACGATCCGCTGGATGAACTGGTCAACGCCGCGTTCGCCTTTGAGGCGGGCAATACGCCAAGCCTCGCCGGGTTCATCGAGTGGTTCGATGCAGGGTCGACCGAACTGAAACGCGATCCCGACGATGCGGGCGGGCAGGTGCGGGTGATGACGGTTCACGGGTCCAAGGGGTTGCAATCGCCCATCGTGATCCTTGCCGACGCGACCGGGCGACCGGGGGAGGGCAGCGCGCTCGACCTTGACGAAATCGCTATGGGAGACCCGGAGGCGCATGGCGCGCCGCGCGTGGTTCCGCTTCCTTCGCTCGCCAGTGACGAGCGTGTCGGCCGTGTGCGCGAGGCGGAAGAAACGGCCGCCTTGGCTGATATGCAGGAACATTGGCGACTGCTGTATGTCGCCATGACACGGGCGGAGGAGGCGTTGTTCATCGGCGGTTCGCTCGGCAAGAATGACCTCAAGAACGGCCCGCACGAAGACAGCTGGTATGCCCGTCTCGAAAGCGTGTTTGATGACGATGCGCTGGACGATCCGATCTGGGGCGCGCGCCGTGAATGGGGGCGCCGCGCAAAGCCGCTTGCGGTCGAGGACAGGACTGCTGAAACGCTGCGACAGGAACGCCCGCAATTGCCCGCATGGGCGACCCGGCTGATCGGACCCGAACCGCGCCCGCCGCGCCCGCTGGCACCAAGCAGTGCGGGAGAGGAACAGGGCGCCGATCCGCCGTTCGCGCCTGTTGCGGACCCTGCCGCCATGCGCGCGGCGATGCAGCGGGGGGTACTGATCCACCGCCTGCTGGAGCGTCTGCCCGATCTCGCGCCTGAGGCAAGGGCTGATGCGGCGGCTGCATGGCTGGAGCGGCAGGCGGTGGATATGGCCCCGGCAGTGCAGGCGCACATCCTGAATCAGGCGCTCGCGGTTCTGGAAACGCCCGGCTTTGCTCCCATCTTTGCACCCGGCGCGTTGGCAGAAGTGCCGCTGTCAGCCACGGTCGATGGCGTGGTTATCGCAGGCACGGCGGACCGTCTGCTTGTCACGCCAGAGGCGATCACGGTCGTCGATTTCAAGACGACGCGCCGCCCGCCGCGCGATCTCGCCGATGTGCCCACCGCAACTTTGCGGCAAATGGCGGCTTATGTTGCCGCGCTCGAAGCGATCTATCCGGGGCGCGATGTCCGTGCGGGCGTGCTCTATACCCAGACCCCGCAACTGATCGAACTGCCCGCTGAAAAGCTCGCCACGCACAAGCATCATTTGGGCGATACGCAGGAAAGCTATGGCATCATCGACCCGCAAGCGTATTGAGTGCCCGGCAAACTTGCCTAGATAGAACCGTACGAACCTTTCCAGAGACCTTCAGGAGAACACCACCATGGCCACCGTCAATGTGACCGACGACAGTTTCAAATCCGACGTGCTGGAGAGCGACAAGCCGGTTCTGGTCGATTTCTGGGCAGACTGGTGCGGGCCGTGCAAGATGATCGCCCCCGCGCTTGAGGAAATCAGCGAAGAACTGGCGGACAAGGTCACCATCGCCAAGATGGACATCATGGAAAGCACGATCACGCCGGGCGAGATGGGCGTGCAGTCAATCCCTCTGATGGTGCTGTTCAAGAATGGCGAACCGGTCGCGCGCAAACTGGGCGCTGCGCCCAAGAGCCAGCTCAAGGAATGGCTCGAAAGCGAGCTGTGATCCGCATGTGAGCCGTCGCCTGTGCAGCGGCTGACTTCACTCCGCCAACCGCGCCACGAATGCGTCCCATATCGCCGGGCTTGATGCGCCGACCATGCCGGATGCTTCGTGCTGATCGACGCGGTATTCGCTGCCATCGAGACGCGCGCACTTGCCGCCTGCCTCGTTCAGCCACAGCGCGCCTGCGGCATGGTCCCACGGCAGGGTTCGTTTGAAGGTGGACACGTCGTTTACCCCCAGCGCCAGGCGCGGATATTGCTCGGCTGCGCAGCGCGGGATGTCGGCAAAGGTGTAATGCGGTGACAGCCTTACATCGACCTGCGCGGCTTCTTCATCGGTCAGGAACATGCGACTGACGGCGACGACGGGCGGTTCGCCTCCTGTGGTGCGGGCCTGCACGCGGCTACCGTCGATAAAGGCCCCTTCGCCAGATTTTGCGTGGCAGAACCGGTCCTTGATCGGGTCGTAGGTCCAACCAGCCACCGCACGCCCTGCATCGGCCAGAGCGACGATGATGCCGAACGGTTCCTTGCCCTCGGTAAAGTTCGCGGTCCCGTCCAGCGGATCGATGATCCAGCACTGGCCGGACAGAAGATCGAGGACGCCCTTGTCAGCATGGACAGCCTCTTCGCCCACCACTGCGACACCGGGGGCGAGCCGCGTAAGCGCCCCGGCCAAGAACGCTTCAATCTCGCGGTCGACCACGGTGACGGGATCGTCCGCGCCCTTCATCTCGATATCGCCATCGGCCAGCGCGCGAAAGCGGGGCAGCATGGAACGCTGGGCGGCAAAGCGCATCAGATCGCGGATCTCGCCATCAAGGGCGGAAAGTTCGGCCCCGCTCATGTCAACTGCGATAATCGGCGTTGATCGCGATGTAACCGTGGGTCAGATCGCAGGTCCATACGGTCGCACGGCCCGTGCCGATGCCCATTTCCACCGCAAGATCGATGGTATCACCCTCAAGGTGCGCCGCAACAGGAGCATCGTCGTAACCGTCCACCGGCAATCCATCACGCGCGGCCCACACTCCGCCAAACGCGATGGAGAGCCTGTCCCGGTCCGCCGGTTCACCCGCTTTGCCCACAGCCATGACAACCCGGCCCCAATTTGCGTCCTCTCCGGCGATGGCGGTCTTTACCAGCGGCGAATTTGCGATCGAGAGGCCGATACGCCGCGCGCTTTCATCGCTGGCCGCACCCGATACGCGCACTGTGATGAATTTCGAGGCACCTTCGCCATCGCGCACGACCAATTGCGCCAATTGTCGGCACAGGTCGGTCAACGCTGCGGCAAACGCGTCCGCGCCGGGGCTTTCCCACCCCTCGATCCGGGGCGCAGCCGCCTTGCCGGTGGCAAACGCCAGTACGGTATCGCTGGTCGAAGTGTCGCCATCCACTGTTATGCAACTGAAGGTTTGTGTGTTAGCGGCGCTCAAAATCTCTTGCAGGAAAGCGGGCGCAATATCGGCGTCGGTGAAAATATAGCCCAGCATCGTTGCCATATCGGGCGCGATCATGCCCGAACCCTTGATAAAGCCGACAAGTTCCACCCGGGCATCGCCGATTATGGCGGAGGTGTGCGCGCCCTTGGCAAAGGTATCGGTGGTGGAAATTGCATTTGCCGCATCCTGCCAACTGCATGGATTTGCCTTGAGTGCAGCGGCCACCCCGGCACGCGCCTTGTCCTGCGGCAAAGGCACGCCGATGACGCCGGTGGAGGAAACGAACACGTCACCCGGATCGCAAGACAGCGCACCTGCGACTTGCGCCAAAATTGCCTCCACCGCCTCGCGTCCGCGATAACCGGTAAAGGCGTTGGAATTTCCCGCATTGACGATCAATGCGCGCGCGTGGCCGGATTTGACCTGCTCGCGGCCCAGTTCGACCTCGCTGGAGGCGCATGCGCTTTGCGTAAAGACGCCTGCGACCGCGGTACCGGGGGCCAGTTCTACGAAGGTCAGATCGCAGCGATCCCATTTTTTGTACTGCGCCTTGGCCACGTGCAGCGTCACGCCGTCAATCGGCGGCATATCGGGAAAGGCAAGGGCGAGCGGGGAGCGGGCAAGGTCCATGATGCGCGCCGTAATGGCAAGGCTGCGCGTGCGCAATCGGGAGCGTTAACGCCACGCCGATCCTGCAAACTGCGGGCGTCCATCACCAGGAATAGTCTTTGCAGGTGGACGGATTAACCCAAACCGCTTATTTATGACTGCGATGACACGCAGACTGTTTGCCTTGCTGGCCCTGCTTTCGGGTCTTGCCGCGCTCAGCGGACCGGCGAACGCGTCTGTCCTCGATAATCTGGCATGCGATTTTGGTATTGCTACAGATTGCGCGGATGAGGGTTCCGGCTTGCCCGAAACCGTGCGCAAGGAGCATGCGGCAAAGGTTACGGCGCGCTGCCCCCGCACGGTGCGACCACGCTGCGTACCTGCACCCCAATTGCTGCGCCCACCTGTGCTGATGGGGATCGAGCGCGCTTACGAATAGTGCCCGTTCGCGCGCCCCGTTCGCGCGCTGTCTTTCGCTCAGGTAACTTTGGCGCATGTTCGCCGCGTACCTGACGCAACCACCCTCTCCGATCTATCGAAACACACCTTCATTCCGGCGTCGCTGAGCAGCAGACGACCCGATGTTATTCAGGACAATTGCGACCCATGTTCGACACAATGATGAAATCCGTCTTCGGCTCCTCCAACGATCGCTACATCAAGAAGCTTGGCGGATTGGTGAGCCAGATCAACGCGCTGGAACCGCAAATGCAGGCGTTGACCGACAGCGAGTTGCAGGCACAGACCGTCAAGTTTCGGGAGCTTCTGGACAATGGCAGCACGCTTGAAGACATCCTGCCCGAAGCGTTCGCCACGGTGCGTGAGGCATCGACCCGCGTCTTCGGGATGCGGCACTTCGACGTGCAGCTGATCGGCGGCATCGTGCTGCACCGCGGCGAAATCGCGGAAATGCGCACGGGCGAGGGCAAGACCCTGATGGCGACGCTTGCCGTGTATCTCAACGCGATTGATGGAAAGGGCGTGCACGTCGTTACCGTCAACGATTACCTCGCCGCGCGCGATGCGGCATGGATGGGTCAGCTGTATCAATGGCTGGGCCTGTCGGTCGGCACCATCCTGCCGAACCAGGATGAATACACCAAGCGCGATTCCTACAACGCCGACATAACCTATGGCACGAACAACGAATTCGGCTTCGATTATCTGCGCGATAACATGAAACACGAACGCAGCCAGATGGCACAGCGCCCGTTCAACTTCGCGATTGTCGATGAGGTCGATTCGATCCTGATCGACGAAGCGCGCACCCCGCTGATCATCTCCGGCCCGACAGAGGACAAGTCCGAACTGTATGTTGCGCTGGACGAGGTATCGAAAGAAATCCCCGCAGAATGGTATGAAAAGGACGAGAAGTCCAAGAACATCCAGCTGACGGAAGATGGTCTGGAACAAGTCGAACAGATCCTGATCGCAAAGGGGCTGCTCGCCACCGACAATCTTTATGACGTTGAAAACACTCAGGTTGTTCATCACCTCGATCAGGCGCTGCGCGCGGTGCACATGTTCAAGCGCGACGATCACTACATCGTCAAGGATGACAAGATCATCATCATCGACGAGTTTACAGGTCGGATGATGGATGGGCGTCGCTGGTCGAACGGTTTGCATCAGGCGGTTGAGGCCAAGGAAGGCGTCAAGATCGAGCCGGAAAACCAGACGATGGCGTCGATCACGTTCCAGAATTATTTCCGTATGTACCCCAAACTTTCGGGAATGACGGGCACTGCCGCAACCGAAGCGTCGGAGTTCTGGGATATCTACAAGGTCAACGTCGTCGAAATCCCGACCAACCTGCCGGTTCAGCGGATCGACGAGGAAGACGAATTCTACAAGAATACGCTCGATAAGTTCGCCGCCATTGCCGCGGCCATCCGTGAGAAGAACGAGATCGGGCAGCCAGTTCTGGTCGGTACCGTTTCGATCGAGAAATCAGAATTGCTCAGCCAGTTCCTCGACAAGGAAGGCGTCAAGCACGAGGTTCTGAACGCCCGCCAGCACGAGCGCGAGGCCGTGATCGTGGCGCAGGCCGGACGGCTTGGCGCGGTGACCATTGCGACGAACATGGCCGGTCGCGGGACTGATATCCAGCTTGGCGGCAATCTCGAATACCGCATCAGCGATGAACTGGGCCACATGGAAGACGGCCCTGAAAAGGACGCCGCCATCGCCGCGTTGAAAGCCGAAGTCGCCGAGGAAAAGCGCAAGGTGCTGGAGGCGGGCGGTCTGTTCGTGCTTGGCACCGAACGCCACGAAAGCCGGCGGATCGATAACCAGCTGCGCGGCCGTTCGGGCCGTCAGGGTGATCCGGGTCTCTCGCGTTTCTACCTCTGCCTCGAAGACGATCTGCTGCGCATCTTTGGCCCCGACACCCTGTTCGCCAAGATGATGAATTCCAATCTGGAGGACGGCGAGGCCATCGGCTCGAAATGGCTGTCCAAGGCCATTGAAACTGCGCAAAAGAAAGTCGAGGCACGGAATTACGACACCCGCAAACAGGTCGTGCAATACGATGACGTGATGAACGATCAGCGCAAGGTCATCTACGAACAGCGCGCTGAAATCATGGATTCCGAAGCGGTCGATGACGTGGTGATCGATATGCGGCACGACACGATCAACTCCATCGTCTCAGACGCTTGCCCGCCGGGATCGTATCCTGAACAGTGGAAGATCGACCAGTTGCGCGAGAAAGTGACCGAAATCTTCGGCCTCGATATTCCGTTCGAGGAATGGCTGGAGGAAGACCAGGTAGAACCCGAAATCATCGAGGAACGCCTGCGCACACAGACCGATACGATGATGCATGAAAAGATTGCCAAGAACGATGCGGCGATTTGGCGCATGGTCGAAAAGGACGCGCTGCTACGCCAGCTCGACTACCACTGGAAAGAACATCTCGCGACGCTGGATGCGCTGCGTCAGGTGATCTGGATGCGCGGCATCGCGCAGAAACAGCCGATCAACGAATACAAACAGGAAGCGTTCGGCCTGTTTGAATCGATGCTCGACACCCTGCGAGAGGAAGTGACGAAAATCCTGTTCAAATCGCAACTGCGCATCGCCCAGCCCGAACCGCAGGCGTTGCCTGATCTGCCCGATTTCCTGACCGGTCATATCGACCCGCTTACGGGACTCGAAAATTCGGGCGACGGTGATGGATCGGAAGATCGCGCGGAACTGTTCGGCTCGCTGGCGGGTAGCGTGCGCGCTGCGTCGGGGCCGGGCGGAGCGAACACCGACAATCCGTTTGCCAATCTCGATGTCAGCCGCAATTCCCCATGTCCCTGTGGCAGTGGGAACAAGTACAAGCATTGCCACGGCGCCGCTGGCGCGCGCCAGACGGCCTGAGTCGGAGTGACCTGCGTCCTGTGCGGGGCGATCGGCGCCACATGACCGTTGCCGTATGATCGGGGTTATTCCGTTCGGGCTTGTGATTGCGTTTGCAATCACTGCGCTGCTGTATGCCAGTGTCGGGTTTGGCGGCGGTTCGACCTATGCTGCCCTATTGGCGCTTTCGGGCCTCGATTACCGGCTGCTGCCGCTTGTTGCGCTTAGCTGCAACATCATCGTGGTGGCGGGCGGAACGGTGCGTTTCGCCCGTGCGCGGGTAACGCCATGGCGCGCTGCGCTGCTGATCGTGGGGGTGGGCGCGCCCGCATCTTTTCTGGGCGGGCTGACCCCGATTGGCGAGGCGGCTTTCCTCACGCTGCTGGGTGCCAGTCTCGTCCTGACCAGCGCGACAATGCTGATCCCGGTTGATGAGAGCCGGTCGGGCCAGCCTACCCGATATGCCCCGGCAATGCCGCTGTTGGCGCTGCCGCTGGGTTATCTGGCGGGTCTGGTGGGTATCGGCGGTGGGATATTCCTCGCTCCACTGCTGCATCTGGCGCGCTGGCGCACCCCGCGAGAGATTGCCGCGACTGCCAGCCTGTTCATCCTCGTCAACTCACTGTTCGGGTTGGCGGGACAAGTGGTAAAGCACGGGCCTGGCATGTTTGGCGCAGCGCTGGGCGCTTCGCTGCCGCTTTTGGTAGCGGTGGTCATCGGTGGACAGGTAGGCAGTCTGATGGCGGCAAAATTCTTGCCAAGCCAGTGGATCCGCTGGTTGACGGCGGCGCTGGTCCTGATCGTCGGCGTGCGGCTGCTGGTCGGAATTTAGGCAGCGACCTGCGCGGCACAATGCTGCGCAAGAAATGCCTCATGCGTGGGCAGCGTGTCCACTGCGCGGTCGATCAGTTTGCGCACATTGCCCAAAAATTCATCAAGCTGTGCGTCGGACAACGTGGCAGCCATCGGGTCGAAACGTCGCGGCGCAAGACCTTGTCCAAGCATGACCTGCACCCAGCTTGCCTCGCGGAACAGATCATCCACATCGCGCCCGATCCTGCCGGAGGATGCGAACAGCTCCTGCTTGTGCGTCAGGCTGTGGGGCACAGGCATGGTGCGGCAGTAATTCCAGAATTCGGAATCGTCGCGGCTCGTCTGCTTGTAATGCAGGATGAGGAAGTCGCGGATCTGTTCGACCTCCTCGGCGCAGCGGCGGTTGTATTCGGCACGCTCGGCATCGGCGTGGCGACTTTGCGGAAACAGCTGTATGAGGCGGCTGACATGCGACTGGATCAGGTGGATGCTGGTCGATTCCAGCGGCTCCAGAAATCCGCTCGACAACCCTATGGCGGCGCAATTGCGCGCCCAGAACGCCTCGCGCCGCCCGGTGGTAAAGCGGATCGGTCGCGGGTCGGCCAGCGCAGCGGTATCCAGCCCTGCCATCAGCGTGTCGGCGGCGGCTTCGTCCGAGATAAAGTCGCTGCAATAGACATGCCCGTTGCCGGTTCGGTGCTGCAACGGGATGCGCCATTGCCACCCAGCAGCTTTCGCGGTGGCGCGGGTGTAGGGGACAAGATTGGACAGGCGCTCGCTCGGCACAGCGAGCGCGCGGTTGCACGGCAGCCATTGCGACCAGTCCTGATAGCCAACGCCCAATTCCCCGCCAAGCAACAGCGCGCGAAATCCGGTGCAGTCGATAAAGAAGTCGCCTTTGATCAGCTGTCCGTTTTCCAACGTTATAGAGGCAATATCCCCGCTTTCCCCCTCGCGCTGTACCGATTGAACGATTCCCTCACTGCGTGTGACGCCTGCGTTTTCGGCAAAGCGGCGCAAATAGGCGGCATACAGTCCGGCGTCGAAGTGATAGGCATAGGCTAGGCCCGTCATGGCAGTGTTGCCGACGCGGTCCAGCTTGCCGAATTTTGCCCGATCGGCAGCGACACGGTGCAGCGAATAGTGCCACAGATCCTTGTCATGCCCACCTGCCGCCGCGCGGGCCCAGTGCTGGTGGAACGGCACATTGGCCAATGTCATTCCGGCATCGCCGAATGTGTGGAGGTAACTGGAGCCGATCCGCCCCCAGTCGACGAATTCGATGCCCAGCTTGAACGTGCCATTGGTCCGCGCCACGAAATCGAGCTCGTCGAGGCCAAGGATCGTATTCAGCCGGATGATCTGCGGGATCGTCGCCTCACCCACGCCAACGGTGCCGATTGCATCGGATTCGACCAGCTCGATCGTCAGTGTGCGGCCCAGCAGCCGGGCAAAGGCAGCGGCGGTGATCCAGCCTGCGGTGCCCCCGCCAACGATCACGATTTTCTGGACGCGGGCCTCGGTCATTCTCGGTTCCATCTGGTATCAGTGCGCGGCGCGGAGCGGTTATTCGGGGCGGAAGAAGGCGTTGATGGTCAGACGGCCCGTTTTCGGATGTTCGGGCAAGGGGGCGTCGTTGTCGATAACGCCGGAATGCAGAATGTTTCCGCGATAAAACACCGCCTGATTGAACGCGCCTGCGGTTGCATGGGTGAGCTCGAAAAATGGCGCGCCATTGGTAGGATAGGCGGGGCTGGGCAGGCCGGTGCGCGCGATCTCGCCTTCCAGTGCTGCGCGATAACGCGGCCAATCGGCATCCGTCAGCGCTTCCAGACCGGTGGATCGGTGGCGATAGAACGCGGTCCCGCCATGGTCCTGTGTGCCGTTCAGATAGAGCATCATCCCGATCTGGCGGGGGTTTGTGCCATCCACATGCGGAAAACATTGAATGGGAAGCAGGTGGTGAGGCGGCGTGGTGACGATGGAAAACCACCCCTGCATGGCCCACCGCGCGCCCGGTTCATCAAAAACGTCCGAAAGCATCGGCTGCAACCGGTCAAGCCAGTGCAAACAGACCGATGTTGAAAGCGGGGAGCGGATGCCTGGATATTGCGGAGTGATCTTTGCAAAATTTTGCAATAATGCAAATTGGATGACAGCCTGCGGATCGTCCAAAAATCCATCCAGCGTCGCAATCGCGTGGTTTTCTTCGGAAAAACTCGCAATATTCACTGCTTCGAGCGAGATTGCCCAGTTTGCGCCGTGCAGTTGGCTCGGAGTGTTGGAAGATTGCACGAGAGGAAGGCTATCAGAAGCGCGCAGCGGTGCCAATCCATTCGAATTTGTAAAGCCAAATCAGAATGATAGTGTCTTTTCATCCGTAGATGGTCTTTGCCAAGCGGCACCGGACGAGGCTGGCATCTCGGATTGCTGCATTTTTGCAACAACCTGTTGATAGTTGAGGGGCAGTATCGCCGCATCTGATGAAATGTTGCGTATAACCCTTTGAGAAAAAACATTGATAACGGTATCATGGCTAATTCGGCGCCGCGGAAAAGGCGCATTTACCGCGCGTGAATTCTCGGTTATGAAAAAAAATGAAAACACGCTCATTTCATAAGACGCGTGGGGGAGGACATCGATGGGACTAAAGCGTTACTCCGCTAACGTTCGTTTGCTGTGTGGGGCAGCAACCGGGCTCGTGATGATGGCGGCGGCAATGCCGGCCATGGCACAGGAAACTCCAGAGGAGGTGGCAGAGCCGCAGCCTGAGGAGAACACCATTGTCGTCACCGGCATCCGCAGCGCCATTGAAAGCTCGCTTGATGCAAAGCGTGAGGCCACCTCGATCGTCGAAGTCATTTCGGCTGAGGATCTGGGCCAGCTTCCCGATCTCTCTATCGCCGATTCGCTCGCACGGCTCCCGGGCGTTACTGCACAGCGTGTGCGTGGCCGTTCGCAGCAAATCTCGATCCGCGGCCTCGGCCCTGATTTCTCGCTCGCACTGCTGAATGGCCGCGAGGTCGTATCGGCAGGCAACAATCGCGGGATCGAGTTCGACCAGTTCCCGTCGGAGCTGATCGGACAGGGCGTCGTTTACAAGACCGGCGACGCTCGCCTGGCTGCCATCGGTATCGCCGGCGCGGTCGATCTGCGCACCGTGCGCCCGCTCGATTTCAAGGATCGTCAGGTTACCGCCTCGGCAACCTATGTCCTGAACGACAGCGGATCGCGCAATCCCGATTTCCCCGACGATGGCTATCGTTTCTTCGGATCGTACATCGATCAGAACGCCGATGGCACGCTGGGCTGGTCACTGGGAGCAACCGTCCAGTCCAACCCGACGCACTTTATCTCGCGCGAGCTGAAGACCAACCAGTTCCAGGTTGCACGCACGGCCGATGGAGTGATCTACCCCTCGGACAACCCGCGTCAGGGCGTGGTCAGCCGCGAGTTTGAACGAACTTCGGTCGCAGGTTCGATCCAGTTTGAGCCCAGTGACGATTTCTCGGCCATGATCGATGCGTTCTACACGGACACCAGCGATGCCGGGATTTTTCGTGGAACCGAAACGCCGATCGCTTCGTGGAGCGGATCGCAATTTGAAGGCGCGACAGGTTCTGGCCCGTTTGCAGATAGCGCGACCTATTCAGGCGTCGTCCCGATCCTCCGCACCGATACTGAGGGCAGCGAGTTGGAAATTTTCGCGATTGGTGCCAATGTCGATTTCAACGTGACCGATCGCCTGGGCATCGTCCTAGACTATGGCTATTCGACGCTGAACCGCAACGATATCGATTACGAATCCTATGCCGGTACCGGGCGCGGGCGTTCTGGGGCGCAGGACACGCTGACCTTCAACTTCCCCAGCGATGGCCGCTACAGTATCGATGGCCTGCTCGATTACACTAACCCGGCCAACGTCCTGCTGACCGATCCCGGTGGCTGGGGTCAGGTCGGCTTTATCAAGCAACCGATTATCGAGGACGAACTGCATCAGCTTCGGGCGGAGGCCAATTACGAAGTTGGCGGCCTGCTCGAGAGCATCACTGTGGGCTGGCTGTACACCGACCGCGAAAAGAATTTTGACTCCAACGAATCGTTTTTGCGACCTACCGCGTCATTCGGCGAAGGGCTGGCGGTCCCGACCGGCGCAATCGTGGGCGTAACCGACAGCGGTACGCTGGGGCAGAATATTCTCGCCTATGATCCGTCCAGCTTCCTGACGGACGGCACCTATCTGGTTGAAAAAGCCGCCTTCGACACCGAATGGGTCGTCGGGGAGAAAGTTCACAACTTCTACATTCAAGCCAACATCAACGGCGATCTCGGCAGTATCCCCGTGCGCGGCAATATCGGCCTGCGTTACGCGGATACCAAACAGACATCGACCGGCACGATTGGCGGCGGCTTCGTAAATACGGTAGAGGAGAGCTATGATGATTGGTTGCCCAGCCTGAACCTCAGCTTTGAATTGGGTGATGATCTGTTTGTCCGCTTGGCTGCGGCAAAGTCGATCACCCGCGCGCGGCTGGACCAGATGGCGGCTAACCAAAACATCAATTTCAACCCGCTCAGTTGCGTCGATACCGATGGGGATCAGTTCCCCGACACGATTATCGGGTTCAATCCGCCGCAATTGGTCTGTTTCAATCTGAGCGGTGGCAACCCGTTCCTGTAGCCCTATCAATCGGTGTCGTTTGACGTTTCGGTCGAGAAGTATTTCTCGCCCGGATCTGCGATCATCGTTGCCGGCTTCCACAAGGATCTGTCGGACTGGATCATCGATTTCAATGAGCTGATCGACCTAACCCAGCCAATTACCAATGCCGGGTTTGGAGGCATCTTGGCCACTGAGCCTGATCTGGCGACCGGCACATTCAGCGGCCCCGTCAACTTCTCAGACGGGACGATTACCGGGATAGAGGCCACGGTGCGCGTGGACTTCAGCGATTTCTCGAATGCGCTCGATGGGTTTGGCGGATTTGTCAGCTTCACCTACGCTGATGCCTCCATCGACGATCAAAGTGGCGATGCAATCGCCATTCCGGGATACTCGGATAAAACGTGGTCCGGCGATATCTTTTATGAAAAGAATGGCTTCCGCGCCAAACTTGCCGCCCGTTATCGCAGCGGTTTCCTGTCCGAAGTGCAGAACTTTGACGGGTCTTTGAGCGGGGCGGATGCGCAGGATGAAACCATCCTGGATGCGCAGATCGGCTACACGTTCCAGAACGAGGCCGGTCCGCTGAAAGGACTGGGCATCCTGTTTGAGGTGTTCAACCTGGGGAACGAGCCGTTCGTGACGCAAAACGATCTGCTTAATGCAGCCGGGACGGATACGATCGGAACCTTCCCAAGCCGTCATGAGACATATGGCCGCACCTACAACTTCACAATTCGGAAGAATTTTTGACGCCTTTGGGTCGCATTTCAGAGGTTTCAAAGTGGGCTCGCCGGAAACGGCGGGCCCTTTTTTGCTTTACCGATGCCGGTATCAGATTGGGGAAGGTGGAGCAGGCGGCGCGGCGCAGTGCCGGGCGATAAACTCGCCATGCGATGGCATTTGCGCCACCGCTGCGTCCATCGCCTGCGCAATTGTGCGTATTCTGTCCGCAACCGGTACGTCACTGCGCATTTGCGCGAGCGCTGGCGCGCGGCGCGGGACGATGCCCTGTCCCAGATAGACCGCGATCCAGCTTGGGTTGGCGAACAATTCGCGCTCATCGGCCACCAGCAGGCCGTAATTGGCGAAATGGTCGATCTTGTATTGCAGGCTGTCGGGGATCGGCATGGTTGAACAATATCGCCACAACTCGGCATCGTCGCGGGTTGTCGCCTTGTAATGCAGGATCAGGAAGTCGCGAATGCGTTCGTATTCGGCGGTCGTCTGCGCGTTGTACTCGCGGCTGAGCAGCGGCGACATTTCCTGATCGGGCAGCAAAGCGATCAGGCGCAGGATGCCGTACTGGACAAGGTGCAAGCTAGTTGACTCCAGCGGCTCCATGAACCCCGCCGACAGCCCGATAGCCACGCAGTTGCGGTCCCAGAACTTGCGCCGCCGCCCGGTCGAAAATCGCAAGGTGCGCGGATCGGCCATCGGCTCCCCATCAAGCGAAGCCATCAGCGTGGCGGTCGCCTCATCCTCACTGATGAAGTCGCTGCAATGGACATACCCATTGCCGGTGCGGTGTTGCAACGGAATGCGCCATTGCCAGCCTGCTGCCTTGGCAGTGGAGCGGGTGTAGGGGGTCAGGTCGCCTTCCGAGGTGCAGGGTACGGCAACCGCTCTGTCGCACGGTAACCAGTGTTGCCAGTTTTCGTACCCGGCCTTCAATGCGCCTTCGATCAGCAACCCGCCAAACCCACTGCAATCGACGAAAAATTCGCCCTCGATCACGGAGCCATCATCCAGCGTCACGCTCTCGATAAAGCCGTCTTCCGCGCGCAATGCCACATCGACTACCCGACCCTCGCGGCGCGTCACCCCCCGCGCCTCGGCGAAGCGGCGCAGGAATGCGGCGTACATTCCGGCATCGAAATGGTAGGCGTAATCGAAGGTCGACTGGATCAGCCTCCGGTCGGGCGAGGGATGAGCGAATTTGCCCGCCTTTGCCATCGCCCAGCACATTGAGAAATCATCTATCTGGCCTTCGGTGCGACCCGCAAGATGTTCGCGCATCCAGTGATGGTAGAACGGCACCTTGTCGAATTCGGCGCCATATTGGCCGAACGGGTGGAAATACCTGTGCCCCAGCCGCGCCCAGTCCACAAACTGGATGCCCAATTTGTACGATCCCGAAGTCTCGCGCACGAATGTCGCCTCGTCGATGCCCAGCCGCTGATTGAAGTTGCGGATCGGAGGGATCGTTGCCTCGCCCACGCCGACTGTGCCGATGGCCTCGGACTCGATCAGGGTGATGGCACAATCGCGGCCCAGCGTGTCTGAAAGGGCCGCCGCCGTCATCCAGCCCGCGCTGCCGCCGCCGACGATCACGACCCGGCGGAGCGGCGCAAAACCCTGACCCATGTCAGCCGCCGCAACTTTCGCGGGTAAGCAGGCTGGTTTCCAGCCGTTCAGACCGGGCCATTCCGCCCTTTGTATCGAGCAGCTTTGACACGAGCATGCGCCCTGCCAGCCCGGTGTCCTGATCAATCGTCGTCAGTTGCGGAGTGACTAGCCGCGATGCGGTGATGTTATCATAACCGACGACAGACACGTCATCGGGCACGCGCCTGCCGCTGCGAGTAAGCGCACGGACCGCCCCGATGGCAATAAGGTCGCTGGCGGCGAACACGGCATCGAATTCAATCCCGCGGTCGATGGCGGAACGCGTGGCTGCCTCACCCGAATGCGCATCGAAATGGGCCGGGATCGTCAGGCGATCATCCGCATCACGCCCCGCTGCCTGCAATGCCGAGAGATAGCCGCGATGGCGCTGCTGTGCCTCTGGCGCTTCGGTGTTGCCGAGGAACAGGATCTTTTTGCGTCCCAGCCTCAGCAGGTGTGCAGCTGCGCGCCGTCCGCCTGCAAGATTGTCAGACCCGACCGAGCAATAGGCGCTGTCATCGAATTGCGCACCCCAGACCACGAACCTGTCATCGCGCGTGGCGAGCGAGTTGAACGCATTGTGCAGCGAGCTTTGACCGATGAAGATGGTGCCTGTCGCGGTGCTGGTCGCCATGGCGAACTCCAGATCCTCAGGCGAGCGGGGAAACAGGTGGCTGATCAGCAAATCGGCCCCGCGTTCACGCGCTGCCTCTGCCACACCGGCCAGCAATTCAAGGAAGAACGGGTCCGCCACCCGTGCGTCGCGCGCCTGCGGAGCCGGCACGATTACTGCGATGGTCGCCTCTGCCCCCACCGGCCCGCGCGGCATGTGGCGCGCGAATTCGTAATCATGGGCGCGCGCAATCTTCCAGATTTCCTGCTTGGTCCGGCGTTTGACTGCAGGGCTATCGTTCAGCGCGCGCGAGACTGTGGAGATAGAGACCCCGGCTTCGCGCGCGATGTCTTCCAACCGCGCGCTGCGCCTGCTCGTGATATTCGCATCTGCCATCGATTTACGTTCCGCCCGGTTTCGCCCAATAGCCCGACCACGCAGGCATAATTGTCGGGAGAGGGGGTGCTGCGCCAGTCCCTTGCGCGTCGGCCATCACCGAACCGCCCGCAAATTCGGACGGCGGAGCCCATTGTGCGTCCTGATCGCTCAGATTGAAAGCGCAAAGCACTACGCTGTCTTCGCACTTACGGACAAATGCAATCACATCTTCAGGCGTGTCGATCAGTTGGCTGTCGCCTTCAACAAGCGCGGGCAGCGTGCGCCTAAGATTGAGCAATTGCCGGGTGTAATGCACCAGCGAGGTGCGATCTGTCTGCTGCACATCGATTGCGTGATCGGCGTGCGCCGCATCCATCCGCAGCCACACGCGGTTCGCGCAGGAAAAGCCGGCCTGCGGCGCATTTTTCACCCACGGTATCGGAGTGCGCGCGCCATCACGCCCCAGCGTGTGCGGCCAGTTGGCGATGGCTTCGGGATCTTGCAATTCCTCGAACGCGACGTGGCCTTGCGGCAGGCCCAGTTCCTCCCCCTGATAAATGATCGGATTGCCCCGCAAGGCGAGCAGCAACAGCAGATTGAGCCGCGCGATCCGGCCCTGATCGGCGGTTTGAGACCAGCGGGTAATCGCGCGCGGGGCATCATGATTGGAAAACGCCCACGATGGCCAGCCTTCGCCCGGCGTACCGTCCCATTGGTTGAGCGAAGCCTTGACCAGCGACGCGGTCAGATCGGGGGCATAGAGAAATTCGAAATTGTATGCGGAATCGAGCCGCTTGCCACCTGCGGTAAACGCTTTCATTTCTGCCAGAGGATCAGGCCCGCCAACCTCGGCCACGGTAAAGCGGCCATCGTATTCGTCAATCACGGCGCGGATGCGCTCAAGAAACGCAGGGATACCGGTGTGCGACTGGTTGAACTGCTTTATCTGCATGTCGAACGGTCGCGTCACCTGATCCATCGGCACGCCCGAGGGCGGATTGTCGCGCAACAGCGGATCGTGCATCGAGAAATTGAGCGCATCGAGCCGGAACCCGTCGACCCCGCGATCCAGCCAGAACCGCGCCACATCCAGCAGCGCATCTTGCACTTGCCGGTTGTGAACATTGAGGTCGGGCTGACAGGTCAGGAAATTGTGCAGATAATACTGCCTGCGCGGGCCATCCCACTGCCATGCCGATCCGCCGAATACCGATTGCCAGTTGGACGGGGGCGAACCGTCGGGCTTGGCATCAGCCCAGACATACCAGTCGGCCTTGGCGTTGGTGCGATCCTGGCGACTGTGCGCGAACCATTCGTGCTGATCGGAGGTGTGCGAATAGACCTGATCGATAATCACCTTCAGGCCAAGGCGATGTGCCTTTTCGATGATCCGGTCGAAATCCTCGAACGTGCCGAATGTGGGATCGATGCCGCAATAATCGGCCACGTCATATCCAAAATCCTTCATCGGCGAGGTAAAGAACGGCGAAATCCACACTCCGTCCACACCCAGATCCGCGATGTAATCGAGGCCATCCACAATACCGGCCAGATCGCCAATGCCATCACCGTTGCTGTCGCGAAAACTGCGGGGATAGATCTGATAGATCACCGCGCCGCGCCACCAGGCGCTGGCGGCAGCCTGCGTTTTCGCGTCGATCATGGTTACCGCATCGCTCATTGTGCGACTTCCGAAAGACGGGCGATGCACCAGCCAAACGGTGCAAGGCCGAGTGCGACACTACCTGGGGAAACCACTGCGGCAGGGCAGGACCCGTGCAATGTTTCCAGATACCTCGCATCGTAACCGACGGTTGTGCGGGCGTTTAGCAATTGTGCCGATGTGTTGAACGCGAGCAGGTATTCCGCCCCCGTGTCCGGATCGAAGCGCGAAAAGGTGACGAGGCCGAGCGCGGTATCGTTGTAACTGCGCGCGACCTGCTTTCCCTGCCGCAGCGCCGCATTTTTTCCGCGGATTGATGCTAATTCCCGAATCAGCGCGTACAGCGGATGCGCGGTGTCAAAGTTGCTTTGTGCCGTGGTAGCATCGGTTCCGATCAGAACGTTGTCATTATAGCTCGCCGTCTGGCTGGCAAACATATCCTCACGCGCGGCCTGATCGTTGCCATCGCCGACAAAGCCCTGTTCATCGCCGTAATAGATCACCGGCGAACCGCGCAGCGTCATCAGCATGGCGTGGCCCAGCATCACCCGCGCGCCCAGTTCCTGTGTCGAAATGCCGGGATTGTCGGCCTTCACCAGAGTCGCAAACCGGCCCATATCGTGATTGCCGAGGAACGTCGGCATGGCCATCGCGGCAGTCTCTCCGCCTTCGTAATTTACATCGCCATCGAACATATCGACGATCACCGAAGGCGCCTTGCCCCGGCCCACCGCTTCGCGAACGGCAGATTGAAATGCGAAATCGAGCACCGCGGGAAAGCCATCGCGCCGGGTGAAGCGAGCCAGAAATCCGCTGTCGGGCGTCTCGGAATAGACCTCGCCAAAGATGTGGAAATTGGGGATGCCCTTAGCCCTGGCGACATCCCGCATGGCGGGCACAAAGGTTTGCCAGAATTCCGGGTTTACATGCTTTGCAGTGTCGATGCGGAAACCGTCGATGCCGAAGCGGGTAATCCAGCTGGCGTAGATATCAATCATTCCGCCAAGGACGCGCGGATGCTCGGTATAAAGATCGTCCAGCCCGGCAAAATCGCCATAGCGACTGCTTTCGCCTGAAAATGTGCTGCTGCCGCGATTGTGGTAATAGATCGTGTGGTTCAGCCAGCTGGGTACTTTGACCGAACGCTCAGCCTCCGGCACGCTGGCGGTGTAGGCGTAGGTCGGATCAATCATTCGGTCGAAATTCTCGATCGTCTGCACATCGTCACCAAGAAACCCATCGTTGATCGCGCGCCCTTCGACGCTGCGCGAATAGGGATAATCGGCAAGGCTGCGATAGGCGTAACCGGTCTTTTCCCCCTCGGCAAAGTCGATCACGTCGGCGGTGTGATTGGTGATGATGTCCATATAGACCTTCATCCCGCGCGCATGGGCGGCATCGACGAAAGCGGCAAATTCCTCGTTGGAACCGAAATGCGGGTCGATCCGCGTGAAGTCCGTAACCCAATAACCGTGATAGCCTGCGCTTTCCTGACCGGGCCCGCCTTGCACGGGCTTGTTTGCGAAAACGGGTGCAAACCAGATCGCGGTAACGCCCATTTCTTGGATGTAATCAAGCCGCGCGGTCAGCCCGGCCAGATCGCCGCCGTGGTAAAAACCCTTGTGCGCGGGATCGTAGCCGTGATCGAGAGGACTCCCTTTCAGGCCACCACGATCATTGGCACGGTCGCCGTTTTCGAACCGGTCGGGCAAGACGAAGTAGACGATTTCCTCCGCAGGCGCGCGCGCGCGAAGCGACACTTTCGGGTCCGCTGCGGTAGCTTGCGCCTCACCCTGATGGCTCTGCGCCACCAGTGCGGGTGCACTGACGACAAGACAGCCTGCCACAGCCAGCATTATCGTGCGGATTCGCCTCATCATCCTATCCCTCCAACACCGTCTGTGCCATCAGCATGCGCTTTTTGCAAATCTTTGTATTTTCATTGATCGAAGAGATCGGGAGCTCTTTACGGACGTTAATACAACAAGATGGAAGATATGTCGGCGATATTTCCAGCTCGATTACCGGGAAAATTCCGAAGCATATTGCAAAATTTTGCAGGACAGGCAGAGTAGTGCCGTAGGGTGGCTATGCGCGATCCGCAGACGCCGGGTTTAGTCAACGCGCGAGCACCGTGCACATAGCTGGTTTGATCGGATGCGCAAAGCGCAACGGCAATCGGCGGGGAGAGGGATTATATGAGCAGGCCAATAGCCAGCACGCCGGAAAATGCTCCGGCCAGCCTGTCGGGGCGCAAGCCTGCGATGAATGCGATGCAGATCTGGAACATGAGTTTCGGGTTCCTGGGGATCCAGATCGGGTTCGAACTGCAAAACGGCAATGTCAGCCGTATCTTCCAGACACTGGGCGCAGAGGTTAACGAATTGGCGATCCTGTGGATTGCCGCACCGATGACCGGGCTGATCATTCAACCGATCATCGGTCATATGTCGGACAAGACTTGGACGCGGTTTGGCGGGGGTTTTGGCAGGCGTCGCCCCTATTTCCTGATCGGTGCGATCCTGGCCAGCCTCGCGCTGTTCGTGATGCCCAATTCGCCCGCGCTGTGGGTCGCGGCGGGGATGCTGTGGATTATGGACGCCTCGCTCAACATCACGATGGAGCCGTTTCGCGCGTTCGTCGGAGACAATCTGCCTGACCGCCAGAGGACGCGCGGATATGCGATGCAGAGCTTTTTTATCGGCATCGGCGCGGTTGTTGCGGGCGCTCTGCCATGGGTGATGACCAACTGGATCGGCCTTTCCAACACCGCTGCCGAGGGGCAAATCCCGCAGACAGTGCAGTGGGCGTTCTATATCGGAGGGAGTGCGCTGTTGCTGGCGGTTCTGTGGACCGTGTTCAGCACGAAGGAATACAGCCCCGATGAAATCGCCGCATTCGAACAGGCGCGCCACGATGCGCTGGGGACGCAGGCGGCTCCGGTGCACACGGTTCAACGGTTGGCGGCTCAGTTCTTCACTGGCGGGCTGATCTGGGTGGTGATCGGCGCAGCAATGGCCGCACTGATTGCGTATTGCCGCGCAGAGCCTCGCCACGATTGGCTGGGCGAGATTGAGGTGGCCAAGGATCTGTACGTGCTGGCGGGGCTGATTGCGGCATTCGGCGCGATCCAGATTGCTGCCGGAGCGCTGCGCAAGTCCGGGCGCGATAACAGTGGCTTCATGGAGGTGGTGAACGATCTGTTCGCCATGCCGCGCACCATGCGTCAACTGGCCGTGGTGCAGTTTTTCAGCTGGTTCGCCATGTTTGCACTGTGGATTTACGGAACACCTGCGGTCACCGAATTTCACTTCGCCGCGCCCGATCCGACCACGCAGGGGTACCAGGACGGGGCCGATTGGTGGAGCCTGATGGGATCGGTGCGAAACGGCCTCGCGGCGGCGGCGGCGCTGGGTTTTGTCATCATCGCTGCGCGCATCGACCGGCGGAAGCTGCATAGCCTCAACCTCGCGATTGGCGCTGCCGGGTTCGCAGCTATGATTCTGATCCGCGATCCGGCGCTATTGTGGATTCCGCAGATCGGGCTGGGCATTGCCTGGGCCTCCATCGTATCGTTGCCCTACGCGATCCTCGCCGGATCGGTCCCGGCGCGCAAAATGGGCATATATATGGGGATCTTCAACATCTTCATCGTGGTCCCGCAATTGGTTGCCGCAACCTTGCTGGGGTTTTTGCTAACCGTGTTTTTCGACGGTTCGCCAATCTACGCGATGGCGATTGCGGCAGTGTCCTTCGTGCTCGCAGCGATAGCGACGCTGTTCGTGACGGACACGATTGTCGCGGTGCCAGCCTCTGAAGCTCTGTTGGGAGATGCCCTATGATCCGCACCTCGATGATGACCGCGATGCTTGCGGCCTCGGCTATGTTGACGGCGCACGACGCAGCCTTGGCTCAAGCGCCCGATTACACGCCGTCACCCTATGTCCAGTTCGAGAATGCAGAATGGACGCGCGATGCGGTGATCTATCAGATGAACACGCGCCAGTTCACGCAGGCGGGCACCTTTGCCGCCGCGCAGGAGCAATTGCCTCGGCTCGCACAAATGGGTGTCGATATCGTCTGGCTCATGCCGATCCATCCTATTGGCGAGGTCAACCGCAAGGGGGGCATGGGCAGCGGCTATTCGGTAAAGGATTATCGCAGCGTCAATCCCGATCTGGGCACCGAGGCGGAGTTCCGCGCCTTTGTCGATGAAGCCCATCGGCTGGGGCTCAAGGTCATTCTCGACTGGGTTGCCAATCATTCGGCATGGGACAATCCGCTAACCAGCCAGCACCCTGAATGGTATATGCGCAATCCCGAAGGCGAGTTCATGCCGCCCGAAGGCACCGACTGGTCCGACGTGGTAGACTTCGACTATTCGCAACCGGGCTTGCGCCAGTACATGACCGAGAGCCTCACCTATTGGGTGCGCGAATTCGACATCGACGGCTATCGCGCCGATGTGGCTGGTTATGTTCCGCTGGATTTCTGGGAAACCGCCCGCGCGAAGATGGACGCGATCAAGCCGGTTTTCATGCTGGCCGAATGGGAAACGCGCGATCTGCACGCGCGCGCCTTCGATGCGACCTACGGCTGGGGCTGGAAAGAAGTGATGCAGAAAATCGCTAAGGGTCAGGCCGATGCAGGCGCGATGCGCGGATATTACGCAACGCAGGCGGTGTCGTGGCCGCACGCTGCCTACCGCATGAATTACACCGACAACCACGACCAGAATTCGTGGGACGGGGTCGCCTCGGAAATCTACGGCCCGGCATACGAAGCCGCAATTGCGCTGAGTTTCGCAGGGCCTGGCATCCCGCTGATATATAACGGGCAGGAGGCTGATCTGGATCGCCAGCTCGCGTTCTTCGAAAAGGACGAGATTGCATGGCGCACCGGGCGGTTTGACCCGCTGTTCGGCCGGCTGATCGCGCTCAAGACGCAGGAGCGCGCGCTGTGGAATGGCCGCCATGGTGCACCATTGGTCGATGTACCCAACAGAGCGGCCAAGGATGTGCTTGCATTCGTGCGCGAAACCGGCGGGGACGGGGCCAACAGCCGTATCTTCGCTGTATTCAACCTTTCACCGCGTCCGCAGGATATCGAGTTTGAGCTGGCGCGACATCACGGTGCTTATGTCGATGCGTTGAGCGGCGAAGAGGCGACTTTCGGCACAGGCGACACGCTGGCGCTGGGGCCATGGGAATACAGGATCTATCGCGCGGCGAAATGACCACTCAACGAAAAAGGACGGGAGAAAAATCATGACCAACGCAAAGGCACCGTTCAGTACGCGTCTGACGCTTGCCGCGTCATTGCTGCTCGGTGCGCTCACCACCTTCGCCGCGCCGGTGCACGCAGAGACTCTGACTGTCGGCTCTCCCGATGGCGCAATCACCGTTACGGTGAGCGATGAGGGCGGCTTTGCTACCTACAGCGTCAAGCATGGCGATGATGAGGCAATCACCGCCTCACGCCTTGGCCTGTTGTTTCGCGATCATCACGGGTTCGAGCGCGACCTCGCGATTGCTTCCTCCACCGCCGCCACCGTCGATCAGACGTGGGAGCAACCGTGGGGCGAGCGACGCATGGTGCGCGACAATCACAACGAGCTGGCCGTCACCTTCGCCGCACAATCCGGTCCGGCGCGCGCAATCATCGTGCGTTTCCGCGTGTTCGATACCGGCGTCGGCTTTCGATATGAACTGGCGGAACAGCCTGCGTTGGCAGGCGACATTGCCATCACGGACGAGCTGACGCAGTTTTCCATCGGCGCCGATGCGGATGCGTGGTGGACGCCCAGCCGCCAGTTCAACCGCTACGAATACATCACCCGCTCCGGCAAGGCGGGCAGCGTCGACGATGCGCACACGCCCGCAACCTTCCGCCAGCCATCGGGCTTGCACATCGCAATCCACGAGGCTGCGTTGGTCGATTATTCCTCTATGTCGCTTCTCGCGCTGCGCCCCGGCAGCTTTGAAGCGGCCCTGCGCCCCGGATCGGACGGGATCAAGGTCCACACAAAGGCTCCATTCAAATCGCCATGGCGCACTATCCAGATCGCGCCGGAGGCGGTGGGTCTCATCAATTCCGACATCATCCTCAACCTCAACGAACCCAACGCGCTGGGCGATGTGTCATGGGTGCAGCCGGGGAAATATGTCAGCATCTGGTGGGCGATGCACATTCGTGAACGCACCTGGGGCAACGACGGCATCCACGGCGCGAACAATACTGATGTAAAACGCTACATCGACTTCGCCGCAGAACACGGATTTTCCGGCGTGCTGGTCGAGGGCTGGAACATCGGCTGGGACGGCGACTGGTTCAACAACGGCGAATTGTTCAACTTCACGCAGAGCTTCCCCGATTTCGACCTGCCGATGCTATCTGCCTATGCCGCTGACAAGGGTGTGCGGATTATCGGCCACCACGAAACTTCGGGCAATGTCGCCAATTACGAAGCGCAGATGGAAGCCGCATTTGACCTCTATGCTGCCAATGGCGTGCGCGAGGTGAAGACCGGATATGTGGCGGATGCAGGCGATATCGTGCGCATCGGAGAGGACGGCGTCCGGCGTTATGAATGGCATGACAGCCAGTTCATGGTCGACCACCACCTGCGCGTGGTTCGCGAGGCGGCAAAGCGGCGCATCTCGATCAACGCGCATGAGCCGGTGAAGGACACAGGGCTGCGGCGCACCTATCCCAACTGGATGACGCGTGAGGGCGCGCGCGGAATGGAGTTCAACGCTTGGGGCACGCCGCCTAATCCGACCTCACACGTGGCAACGCTCGCTTTTACGCGGATGCTGGCGGGGCCGATGGACTACACTCCCGGCATTTTCGACCTGCGCCCGAATGAGCGCCCGCCGTTGCGCGAGGACATGCAGCGTGGCGACCCCTCCAACCGCCCGCAAACGACTTTGGCCAAGCAACTGGCGCTGTATGTGGTGCTGTATTCGCCGCTGCAAATGGCCGCGGACCTGCCCGAAAATTACGAAGCGCGCCCCGATGCCTTCCAGTTCATCAAGGATGTCGCGGCGGATTGGGACCAGACGATCGCGCTGCAGGGCGAAGTGGGCGAATACGTCGCCATCGCGCGCAAGGAGCGCGGCGGGGAGGACTGGTTTCTGGGCGCTGTTACCGATGAGGCGGAGCGCGAGTTGTCAGTCCCGCTGACCTTCCTCGACCCCGGCACGACATACACCGCACAAATCTACCGCGACGGCGAGGGCGCGCATTGGGACACCAACCCCTATGCGCTGGTGATCGAGGAGCGGACCGTGACTTCGGCAGACACGTTGAGTGCGCTGCTGGCATCCTCAGGCGGGCTGGCGGTGCGGTTTGTGCCGAAACGGTAGGGCTGGACAGAAGCGCCAAACATCCCGCATCCGGAATTATGCCGGAGCGGAGCTTATATTGCGAAGAGAATAATGGCTCCCCGAGTTGGATTCGAACCAACGACCAAGTGATTAACAGTCACCTACTCTACCGCTGAGCTATCGGGGAGCAGCTTGCCGGATTTCTCCCCGCAAGCGAGAGGGCGCGTATATGGGCGCTTTGCCCTCAATGCAAGGGGAGAAATTGCGGGGAACGCTCGAATTTACCCGGTTACAAATTGCTCTGACACGATCCGTTCCTCCAGCGATTGGCCGGGGTCGAACAGCAGGTGCAATTCGGTGTCGCGCGCGATGGTCAACGTGACCTCGGCGATGTCGCGCACTTCCTTTTGATCGGCGACGGCGGCCACCGGGCGCTTCACCGGGTCCAAGACCCGCAGCACGATGCGCATTCGATCCGGCAGGATCGCACCGCGCCAGCGGCGGGGGCGGAACGGACTGATCGGGGTTAGCGCCAGCATCTCGCTGTCGAGCGGCAGGATCGGCCCGTTGGCCGAAAGGTTATAGGCGGTCGAACCGGCAGGCGTCGCCACCAGCACGCCATCGCCCACCAGCTCATCAATCCGGACTCGCGTGCCTACGGTCACTTCGATCTTGGCCGTCTGGCGCGTCTCACGCAGCAACGATACCTCGTTAATCGCCCACATCGAATGAACCTCGCCGCTTTGCGTGGTGGCCTCCATTCGCAGCGGGGCGATGCTGAAGCGTTTGGTCCGGGCGATGCGTTTCCTCACCGCCGCGCGCTTGTCGAACCGGTTCATCAGAAAGCCGACCGTGCCCAGGTTCATGCCATAGGCCGGGACGATCCGCCCGTGATCCAGCATGGCGTGCAGCGTTTGCAGCATGAAACCATCGCCGCCCAGTACCACGACCGCATCAGCCTCTTCCACAGGGCACCAATTCTCACGCTCGCACAGGATGTCGTACGCCTCCTGCGCGCGCGGCGTGTCCGATGCGACCAGCGCAATGCGCTCAAACCGCAGATCGTCCCCGCTCAGTTCGCAGCCATCGCTGGACAAAGTGTCCCCAATTTTCGTGCGACGTGTCATGCCGGTAAATCTCCTCGGCCAGCGCCGCTCCCCTGTGGGCGCCGGAGACTTTTCCTGATGTTCCAATTTGTGGCGGATTGCAATTGATGTACATCCTGCGACATGTAGGCGCGTAAGGCAGATTGAATGGAAACAGGCGCGGTCACGTTGCACACCAGTTTGAGGAAACGCACACGCGGGGCTTTGCCCGGCATCTCACCGGCTTCGCTGGAGGCGGATTTGTTGCGCGCGCTCGACCGGCGCGAGATCGAAGTGCTGTTTCAGCCACAGTTTTCCTGCCGCGACGGCGCAGTAGTGGGGGCAGAGGCGCTGGCGCGCTGGCAGCATCCCACATTGGGAGAGATCGGCGCGCGCGATCTGTTCGCCATTGCCGAGCGCGCGGCACTTGTCGCGCCGCTATCACGCCACGTGGTCGCACGCGCGCTGGAGGATGCGGCGGGATGGCCCGATGAGCTGTCGCTGTCGCTCAATATCACGCCGGAGGAATTGGGCGACCCGCGCTTTGCCGCCGATTTCGCGGCGCTGATTGGCAAGAGCGAGCTGGAGCCGCAGCGGTTGATGCTTGAAATTACCGAAGACCTGCTGCTGCGCAATATCGATCAGGCAGCAAATGCGCTCAAAGCCTTGCGCGGGCTGGGTTTTCGCACTGCGCTCGATGATTTCGGGGCGGGGTTCTGCAATTTTCGATACCTGCGAGAATTGCCGCTGGACGCGCTGAAGCTGGACAAGATTATGGTCGATGGCGTCCCCGGCGACGCCAAGGCGCTGGCGGTGCTGCGCGCAATCATACAGCTGGCCCGCGCGCTGGAACTCGATGTCTATGCCGAGGGGATCGAGAGCGAGATACAGCGCGCGGCGATCCTCTCGGAGGGCTGCGACTACTGGCAAGGCTTTCTGCGTGCAGAGCCAATGCGCAGCGCCGATATGGTCGAACTGGCACGCACGGCACGCGGACGCGGGCACGGGTAGGGGCGAAGAGTTTCTGCGCTGTCAGGCTGGATAGATAAACCGATTTCGCGGAACTGCTGGCGCACTGCCGAGCCTTTCCGGCAATGTCAGCCAGAGTAATCGACAGCGCGCCTCACCCGACGTTGATTTAGCCGGCAGCGAAAACGCCGCAGGCGATACGCGAACCTGCGTCGCCGGATGGCTGGCTTTCCATATCGTCTGCATCCGCATGGACGATGAATGCCGATCCGTCGGCATCCAGCAGATCAGCCCAGTTGCCGGTGGAAGTGGCTGAGATCGTACCGGTGCCGTCCTGCGCAATCGCCATGTTTCCGATATCCCCGGCGTGGGGGTTAGGCGGCTCGCTGTTGGAGCCGTGATTGGTGTTGCCGGGGTTCCAGTGACCGCCAGCGCTGGCAAAATCCGCAGCCGAGCAATCGCCGGTTGTGTGAATATGCGCTCCGTGGGTTCCGGCGGGCAGGCCCTCAACAGCGACTTCAACCATCAGCGCACCGTCAGAGCCGGTGACCGTTGCGGTGCCGACTGCATTTCCCTGCATATCGCGCAGTTGCGCGGTCGCGGTCTGCATGGCGGGATCCGGAGAACTGGTATCAGCAACGCTTGTGGCCCACATGGTATCGGTCTCGGAAACCTCCGGCTCGGCGGTGCACGCTGCCAGGGCGGTGCCGGCGAAGAGGGAAAGAACAAGCGCGCGGGTCATGAGAGAATCTCCGATTATCATGTCTACGATAGTTTAAGCGAACAAGGTCCTCAGACGTTCCCTCGTGCTTACGCCCCCTTCTTGGTCTTGCCCCTTGCTGCCTTGCGCGCAATTGCGCTCAGCCCCTTGGTCAGCTGAAACAGACCGTTCAATCGGCTTTGCGGGTCGCTCCACGCGCGGTTGATGACCAGCTTCATGTCCGGGCGAAGCTTGGCTGTGTCCGAAGTCCCTTGGTTAAGGCGGTCGACATAGGCCACGAGACCGGGGCCATCAGGAAAATCATCCTTGTGGAAAGTGACAAGCGTGCCGCGCGCGCCGACGTCGATCTTGGCAATGTTCGCCTGTATCGCCCGATGTTTGATCTCGATCAGGCGGATGAGGTTTTTCGTCGATTGCGGGAGGTCGCCAAAACGGTCGATCATTTCGGCGGCCAACCCTTCAATCTCCGACTGATCGTGCGCCTGATTGAGACGGCGATACAGCGCCATACGCACAGCCAGATCGGGGACGTACTCCTCCGGGATCATGATCGGCGCATCGACGGTGATCTGCGGCGAGACGGTGTCGCGCGCTGGCTCCAGGCCCATTTCGCCTGCCTTAGCGGCGAGGATCGCGTCCTCCAGCATCGATTGATACAGTTCAAACCCGACCTCGCGGATGTGGCCCGACTGCTCATCGCCCAGCAGATTGCCCGCACCGCGTATGTCGAGATCGTGACTGGCAAGCTGGAACCCGGCGCCCAGCGAATCAAGGTCGCTCAGCACCTTGAGGCGCTTCTCCGCAATCTCGGATAGCTGCACGTCCTTCTGATAGGTGAGATAGGCGTAGGCGCGCAGCTTGGCCCGGCCCACGCGCCCGCGCAGCTGATACAGCTGGGCAAGGCCAAACCGGTCCGCGCGGTGGATGATGATAGTGTTGGCAGACGGCAGATCCAGCCCGCTCTCGACGATGGTGGTCGACAGCAGCACCTCGTATTTACCTTCGTAGAACGCACTCATGCGCTCTTCGATCTCGCTGGGCGACATCTGGCCGTGCGCGGCGATTGGCTTCACCTCTGGCACGTTTTCGCGCAGCCATTCCTCCATATCGGCCATGTCCGAAATGCGCGGCACGACAATGAAGCTTTGCCCGCCGCGATGGTGTTCGCGCAGCAATGCCTCGCGCATCACCATCTCGTCCCATTCCATCACATAGGTCCGCACGGCCAGACGATCGACCGGCGGGGTCTGGATTGTGGAGAGTTCGCGCAGGCCGCTCATCGCCATTTGTAACGTGCGCGGGATCGGGGTGGCGGTGAGGGTGAGCATGTGCACGTCGGAGCGCAGCTGCTTGAGCTTTTCCTTGTGCGTCACGCCGAACCGTTGTTCCTCGTCCACGATCACGAGGCCAAGGTTCTTGAACACGGTGGATTTGGACAGGATCGCGTGCGTGCCGACCACCAGATCGATGGTCCCGTCAGCCAACCCCTCGCGCGTTTCCGCCGCCTCCCTGGAAGCGACGAGGCGCGATAAACGCCCGACCTTCAAGGGGAAGCCCGCGAACCGTTCGGCAAAGTTCTGGTAGTGCTGGCGGGCGAGCAAAGTGGTGGGCGCGACAATTGCGACCTGTTGCCCGCTCATCGCCGCGACGAAGGCGGCGCGCAATGCCACCTCGGTCTTGCCAAAGCCAACATCGCCGCACACCAGCCGGTCCATCGGCCGCCCACTTTCCAGATCGCGTAAAACGTCTGCGATTGCGGCGTCCTGATCGTCGGTCTCCTCCCACGGGAATCGATCGACAAACTGGTTGAAGCTGGCCTCTTCCGCTTCGAACACGGGCGCCTTCTTGAGTGCGCGCGCGGCGGCAACTTTCATCAACTCGCCCGCAATGGCGGTGATGCGTTCTTTCAGGCGCGCGCGGCGTTTCTGCCACGCCTCTCCGCCCAGCCGGTCGAGCGCGACGGCATCCTCGGAGGAACCGTAACGGCTGAGAACGTCGATATTCTCGACCGGAATGAAGAGCTTATCCCCGCCGTGATATTCCAGCATAACGCAATCGTGCTGGCTTTTGCCCACGGTGATAGGATCAAGACCGAGATATTTGCCGATCCCGTGTTCGACGTGGACTACCAGATCGCCGCGCGACAATGCCTGAAGCTCGGCGAGGAAGGCGTCGGAATCCTTGCGCTTTTTCCGGCGGCGGACAAGCCGGTCGCCCAGCACGTCCTGCTCGGTGAGGATTTCGAGGCTGTCGCTGGCGAACCCCGCCTCCAGCGGTAGAACCATTGTCGCGGTCTTGCTCTTGGCCGCGAGGCCAAGGGCTGCCTGCCAGCTTTCGGCCGCCAAGCTCTCGCAGCCTGCCTCGGCAAGGATCGAGGCGATGCGTTTCGCGCTGCCGGTGGAATAGGCGGCGAATAATGGCTTGCGCCCCGATTTGGCGATGGCCTGAAAGTGCTTTGCCGCGGCTTCGTAAACATTGTCCCCCCGCGCGCGTTCGGGCGTGAAGTCGCGTGCGGCCTTGAACCCGAAGTCGAGCGTGTCTCTGGCACCTTCGGGCGCGCCAAACACGCTGGCGCGGTGCGCGGGTGCTGCGGCGAGAGCGGCGTTGAATTCGTCCTGCGTCAGATACAGCGCATCTTTCGCCAACGGACGGTAACTGCCAGATTTCTCGCCGGCGATTTTCTCGCGCTGATCGTGGTAGTCGCGAATGTCCGACACGCGTTCCTCACCCGCGCCGATGGCCGCCTGGTCGATCACGACCACGTCTGCATCGCTCAAGTGATCGAACAGGGTTGCCAGCCGCTCCTCGAACAGGGGCAGCCAGTGTTCCATCCCGGCCAGTCGGCGGCCTTCGCTCACCGCTTCATAAAGCGGATCCTGCGTCGCCGCTGCACCGAACATTTCGCGATAGCGGCTGCGGAACCGCTTGATGCTGTCATCATCGATCAGCGCTTCGGATGCGGGCAGCAGCAGGTGATCAGCAAGTATACCGGTCGAACGCTGTGTCGATGGGTCGAACAGGCGCAGGCTTTCCAGCTCATCACCAAAAAAGTCGAGCCGCAACCCTTCATCGAGCGAGGAGGGGAAGATATCGACGATGGACCCGCGCACCGCAAATTCGCCGTGGTCGATCACGGTGTCGGTACGTGAATAGCCCTGCCGCGTCAGCAGCCTTGTCAGACTGTCATGCCCGATGCTGATGCCGGGTTTGAACGCACGCACGCTCTCGCGCACTCGGAACGGGGTGAGTACGCGCTGCAACGCGGCGTTGACCGTAGTGACCAGCAATTGCGAACCGGAGCCGGGATGTTGCAGTTTGAACAGGGCAGACAGGCGCGCCGCGCTGATCGAAAGCGCAGGTGATGCGCGGTCATAGGGCAGGCAATCCCACGCTGGGAACTCCAGCACCTCCATCTCTGGCGCGAAGAAGCGCGCTGCATCGGCCACGCTGCGCATCGCAGCCTCATCCGGAGCAATGAACACCGCGCGCTGTTTCGCCGCGCGTGCCAGATCGCCCAGCACCAATGGCACCGCACCGCGCGGCAGCGAGGATAGCGTCAACGGTGCGGTCGCGCTCAGGATGCGAGAAAGATCGGGCATATGGTCCTGATAAAGGGATGACCGCCGCGCGCGTTCCCACACGATGGCGTTGAAGATTGGGATTGCCGCCGATTAGCGCGGAATATTGACGTAATCGAGCTTCATCATGGTGTCGATCAGCGGCCCGGCGAATGCATCGGGCACAGCCTGCGTCTTTAGCGCCCATGCCATGATGTCGACGTCGTCTTCATCCAGCAGCCGTTCGAACCAGTCCATTTCCGTATCGCCCCAACTGGCATGGTAACGGTCAAAGAAACCGCCGATCATATAATCCGCCTCACGCGTGCCACGGTGCCATGCGCGAAACTTTGCGCGGGCGAGGCGCGTGTCGAATGTGGGGGTATCAGTCATGCGGGGGCAGGTAAGGCACTCGCCCGCAGCGTTCAAGCCGGTATAGAAGGGGCATCATGCGTCCCGATATTCTCAACCCCCTGTTTGCCGAAACCAAATTGCTCGACGGCGTTGGGCCAAAGCTGGCAAAACCGCTTGACCGGCTGGGCCTCTCGACGGTCAAGGATGTGGCCTATCACCTGCCCGAACGGTTCGTTACGCGGCGGGCGATTGCGAACCTTGATGAAGGGGCGGAGGGTGAGCAGGTGATTGTCGCGCTGACCCCGACCGAACACCGCGCGCCGTATAATTCGGGGCGCGGGCCGTACCGGGTGCTGGCGCAGGATGAGATCGGGAATATCTGCGCGATCACGTATTTCGGGCGCGCATCCTACACCGCGAAGAAACAATTGCCCGTGGGGGAGAAACGCTGGGTCGCAGGGCGGCTGGACCGGTATGGCGACATGCTCCAGATCGTTCACCCCGATCATGTCGAGGCGGAAAGCGCTGCGAATATGGGCCGCCTGACAGAGCCGGTCTATCGCCTGTCAGAAGGGTTGACGCAGCCACGCGTCGCGGCGCTGGTGGCGCAATCGCTGGAGCGGCTGCCCGAACTTCCCGAATGGATCGAGCCTTCGCAATTTGCGCGAGAAGGCTGGCCTCAATGGCGTGAGGCCATGGAGCGCGCGCATCTGGGTGAGGACATAAAAGCGCGCGACCGGTTGGCATATGACGAACTGCTCGCCAACAGCCTCGCGTTGCTGCTGGTCAAGGCTGACAGCCGCCGTCGCAAGGGGCAGGCGCTGGCCGGTGACGGAGCCTTGCGCGTGCGGCTCAGCCTGCCGTTCGAGATGACGGGCGCACAGCAACGCTCGATTGCAGAGATCGAGGGCGATTTGCAGCAGGAGGCACCGATGCTGCGGCTGCTTCAGGGTGATGTCGGCGCGGGCAAGACTGTGGTTGCGCTGTCGGCGATGCTGATCGCAGTGGAGGCGGGCAAGCAGGCGGCGATGCTGGCCCCGACAGAGATCCTCGCTCGCCAGCATTACGAAACCTTGCGCCAGATGGCGGCGCCGACCGGGGTGGAAATCGCACTGTTGACGGGACGCGCCAAGGGCCGCGAGCGCGAGAGCATCCTGATGGGCCTCATCGACGGGTCGATCGATATCCTGATCGGAACGCACTCGATCTTTCAGGATACGGTGAATTACCGCGATCTTGCGCTGATCGTCGTCGATGAACAGCATCGTTTCGGCGTTGCACAGCGGCTGGCGCTGGCGGGCAAGGGGCGGCGCGCCCCCCATACGCTGGCGATGACGGCAACGCCGATCCCGCGCAGCCTCACGCTGGCGCAATATGGTGAGATGGACGTGAGCCGCCTCGATGAATTGCCACCGGGCCGTCAGGCGATTGACACGCGCGTTATCCCGCAGGAACGCGCGCAGGACATCGTCGACGGGGTGGAACGGCACCTTGCCACCGGTCAACAGGCGTACTGGGTGTGCCCGATGGTGCATGACAGCGAAGTCGCCGATATCGCCGCGGCAGAGGCGCGCTATGCCGAGTTGAAGGAGCGGTTTGGCGATGCGGTGACGCTGGTTCACGGGCAGCTTCGCCCTGAGGTCAAGGACGGCAATATGGAGCGGTTCGCCAACGGGCAGGCAAAGCTGTTGGTGGCAACCACCGTGATCGAAGTCGGCGTCGATGTGCCGTCCGCTACGCTGATGGTGATCGAGCAGGCAGAACGGTTCGGCCTTGCGCAATTGCACCAGTTGCGCGGGCGCGTGGGGCGCGGGTCGGAAAAGTCGGTATGCCTGCTGCTTCGCGGCAATACGCTGTCGGACACGGGGCGCAAGCGGCTGGCGCTGATGCGCGAAACGCAGGACGGGTTCAGGATCGCGGAAGAAGATCTGGAACTGCGCGGCGGCGGCGAATTGCTGGGTACGCGGCAATCGGGCGAGGCAGCGTTCCGGATCGCGAACCTCGATCAGGTGCAGCGGATGCTGCCCGCTGCCCACGCCGATGCGCGCCTGCTGATCGAACGCGACGGCGGCCTGACATCGGACCGCGGAGAAGCGGCGCGGGTATTGCTGTATCTTTTTGAACGGGACTGGGGCGTTCAGCTGCTGCGCGGCGGCTGATCATCACGCGGCTCAGAATTTCGCATTCACCCCGCGCGCGCGCAATTCAACTTCGATTGCGGCAACCCCGATCAGGATCTGATTCCAGACCTCTCGAAAATCATCATCGGTTCCGTGATAGGGATCCTTGATCGACTTTGTTGCCTCATGTTCGGCTGCGTTCGTCAGCAACGCCACCTTGGCGGTGGCATCGCGCGGCATCTTGGCATTGATCCCGGCAAGGTTGGCGGTATCCAGCGCAAAGATATGGGTGAAGCGATAGAAGTCCTCAACCTTTAGCTGGCGCGCTCTTTGGCGGGAGATATCGACCCCGTCTGCCAAAGCTGTCTCAACCGCGCGAAAATCCGGCTTGTCGCCGACGTGGTAATTGGCCGTTCCCGCCGAATCCACCTGGCAGACCAATCCCGTGCGCTCTGCCACTGCACGCAATGCGCCCTCTGCCATCGGCGACCGGCAAATGTTGCCGAGGCAGACGAAAAGGACTGAAACTGTTGATGGCGCGTTTGTTGACACCCCTTACCATTAGATCAGGACGTATTCATCCTGCAATACAGGCAATTGTAAATTTAGGACCGGTTCATGCGTTATACGATGCTTTTATCGACACTGGCGGCTTTCACATTCGGCCCCGCTATCGCGGGTCCGGTCGAGGACTATGAGGCGGTGCGCGAAGCGGTGTGGCAGGACAGGCTGGACCATGGCCCGATGCTGGCAACCAGCGTGGGGGACCGGCGCGGCGATGGAATGCTGGGCGATCTGAGCGTTGCGGAGTATGACCGCGCCATCCGGCAGTCGCGCGACTTCCTCGCCCGGTTGCAGGCGATTGACACCAGCGATTTCTCGCCCGCGCAAATGGTCGATTACGCAGTGCTGCGCCGCGGGCTGGAGGATGAAGTCGCCGCAGCCGATCATGCGCACACGCGGTTGATCCTGTTCAATACCTATAGCGGGTGGTTCGCCAGCTTTGCTTCCTTGCCCGACAGTTCAACGTTCTTCACTCCCGCCGATTTTGAAAGCTATGTCACCCGGTTGGAGAATTACCGCGCCTATAACGCGCAAGGCATCGAGCGAAGCCGGGAAGCGGTCCGGCGCGGGCTGACGCAGGCTTGTGAGCCGATGCAGGGGTTCGAGGCCAAGATTGCGCGGCAAATCGTGGATGAACACAGTCAGTCACCGTTCTGGAAACCGTTTGCAGGCACTCGGCCCGGCTCCGTCTCGGAGCAGGAATGGACCGATTTGCAAGCTCGCGCGCGAGCCGCGCTGACAGGGTCGGTTTTCCCGGCGTATCGCGAATTGTTCGATTTCTACACGCAGGAATATGCGCCCAAATGCCGAACCGGCACACCGGGCATCCTCGCGACCGAAGGCGGGGCGGATTATTACACATACGCAGTCGCCAGCTATACCACCACCGACATGACGCCCGATGAGGTGCACCGGTTGGGTCTGTCCGAGGTCGCCCGCATTAGGGCCGATATGGAAGCCGTGGCCGCAGATGCAGGCTTCGACACGCGTGAGGCATTTGTCGACCACCTGCGGACCGATCCAGAATATTACATGACCGATGCAGACGAATACGTCGCCCACGTTGCTGCGTTGGCCAAGACGATTGATGGCTTCATGCCCAAACTATTCGGGAAATTGCCGCACAATCCCTACACCGTGCTGCCGATCCCCGTCGCCAACGCTGCAGGCAACACCACCGCCTATTACGAACCTGGATCGTTGGAGACGGGTGCGGCGGGCGTTTACCGCATCAACACAACGCAACTGGATCAGCGCCCCTTGTGGGAATTGCCCGCGCTGGGGATGCACGAAGCGGTGCCGGGCCACCATCACCAGATCGCGTTGCAACAGGAACTCGAAATGCATCCTCTGCGCGCGAACGGTGCATTCTTCACCGCCTTTGTCGAGGGTTGGGGGCTGTATTCCGAACGGCTGGGGATCGAGATGGGGTTGTACGATACCCCGGCCAAGCAAATGGGTCGGCTGTCCTACGAAATGTGGCGCGCCACCCGGCTGGTGGTGGACACGGGCATTCATTCCAAGGGATGGAGCAAGCAGCAGGCGGTCGATTACATGCTGGACAACACCGCGCTTTCTTCCGCCAATATCGATGCTGAGGTCAACCGCTACATTACGTGGCCGGGGCAGGCTCTGGCCTACAAGGTGGGCGAGTTGAAAATACGCGAGATGCGCGCCCGCGCAGAGGCGGCATTGGGCGCGGATTTCGATCTGCGCGCCTTCCACGATACTGTTCTGGAAAACGGGGCTGTGCCGCTTGACGTGCTCGAGGCGCATGTTGATCGCTGGATCGCAGCGCAGCGTATCGCGGGTTAGGTGGCTTCAGGAACCGCCATCGGCTGTGTGCTTTCCAGCACATCCTCGGTAATCCGGCGCACGTTTACCTTGGCTTTCAGCCGCGCGCCCAGCAATGCGGTGCCCGATACCTTGCGCTGCACAAACAACGTCTCGATCGGGGGAAAGGCCCACGTGTCCTTATCCTGCGCGATGGCAAAGCCTTCCTCGCGCAGCAGCGGGACAAAGCCCCGGTCGCCGAAATCGAACGGCGCATCTTCGCGCATTTCGTTGATGACGATGTCGATCATTTTGTAAACGCGGTCAGGGTGTTTCTCGAAGACGATGGGTTGCATGAATCCCGCGCGCACCGTCGCATCGCGCACCTCCTCGCGGTTGCCTTGCAGCCCCGCGATCAGCATGTCGCGATAACCGTTGGAAACCACCGGATCGACGGGGCGGCAGGCGCCGAAATCGAGCAGGATGATCTCGCCCGTGGATGGCCGGTAACGGAAATTGGCGAAGTTGGGATCGGTCTGCATCACACCGAAATCGAACAATTCGCGCGCGACCAGGCGCAGCAGCCTACCGTAGATCTCGTCACGGCGCTCATCGGGTTCTTCCGATAGTTTCTCGATGCCAACGCCGTCCTCGTAACTCATCGCAAGGATCGATCCGCGCGTCAGTTCGGGATGCAGGCGCGGCACGACAAAACCGGGCGTATCGGCCAGTTTTTCGCGATACAGCTCCATCTGCGCGCCTTCGCGCTGATAGTCCGCTTCTTCGCGCAATTGCTGTTTGGCGACCGCCAACAGTTTTTCGATCTCAAGTTCGGGCGGGGCAAATCCTGCGACTTTCAGCAACGTCATGACATTGTCGACATCGCTGTCGATGCTTTTGGCGATGCCGGGATATTGCACCTTGATCGCCAATTCCTGCCCGTCGCGCGTCAATGCCTTGTGCACCTGTCCGATGGACGCGGCGGCGATGGGACGGGGGTTGAACCATTTGAACTGCTTGCGCCAATCGTTGCCCCACTCCTCGCGCAGAACGGTATCAAGCTGCTTGGTCGGCATGAAATTCGCCTGATCGCGCAACGTCGACAAGATATCAGATAGCTCCGGCGGCAGGAAATCCCCTGCATCAAGGCTTATCATCTGCCCCATTTTCATCGCCGCGCCGCGCAGGTGCGACAGTCGTTCCGTGATGCGCCGCACATTGCCGGGGGTGAGGATCAGATCGCGGGTCGAAATCCTGTCACCGCTGCTCAGCCTCCGCGCACCTTCCGCAGCCATGCCGCCCGCGACACCGCCCACCAGACGTCCGAACGTGCCGATCCGCGCCAGCCTGCCCGATGGCACGGCGCGTTCGCGCGAACGGTCGTTGCGAGAGTTTTCGCCCGAATTGTCAAAAATTTCGTCGGCCATGATATTCCTTATTTGGCTGGTCGCTTGCGTAACAACAAGAAGGGGCAAAAAAACGGGGGCCCGGAAAATATCCCGGACCCCCTCTGTGTGATCGTATAATCACGTCTTGGGACTGGCTGTCTTAAGCGATAGAACGCGTACCGCCCTGCAGATAATTTACGTAGATACCGTGGATCAGGCCCGGTACGAAAAACAGGATTGTCAGGACGAGGTTGATCAGAAAATCGCTGCCCAGACCCTTTTTCATAGCTACGCCAAGTGGCGGCAGAAGAACGGTCGCGATCAGGGTGATGAGTTCAAGCATTGAGTATCTCCGGTTTTTGGGGGCGGATGAGGATCGCTCATCCTTTGCCCAATCAATGGACCATCCGGCTTCCCGGTTCCGAAAAATCGGTTGGAACCCAGAGTTGGCCTAGGCGTTTCGGTTCGCCGCTAAGGCCCTAGGCGCCAATGCCGATGCGAGCCGGGAACCGCCACGCGGCAGACGCGCTATGTGGCTTATGGATGATAACAACGCGCCCGGCGCTGCTTCGCTAACCCCTGCATCGCGTCTGCTGGGCTATGCCGGATTGCTTCCGCAGATCATCTGTTTGGTGTTGGTCGCGGTTGATAACACCTACAGGTTCACCGCCCTGTTCATGGGGTTTGTATATCCGGCTGTCATATTCAGTTTTCTGGGCGGAGTGTGGTGGGGGCAGGCGATTGCCACGCGCAAACAGGCAGGCGCGGGCGTTTATCTTATAGCCGTCCTGCCCAGTCTGATCGCAGCCGCACTGTTCATCCCGTACCTCGAAGGGTGGGAATGGCCCGGCCCGGCGATGCTTTATCTGGGAGCGTTCATCGCATTGAGCCCCATGGTAGACCGCGCATTGGGATACGCTGCGCCTGACTTCCTGCGGTTGCGCTGGCACCTGTCTTTGGGACTGGGACTGCTGACGATCGGGCTGGGGCTGCTGGCGATGAAGGTCATGGCCCCCGACCTTCCCGACCCCGTGTTGACGCACGAGGCCGCGGCTCCTGTATAAACGACAAAGTGGATCGAAGAAGCGGGCGCGCGACTTTGAGCCGCAAGTGGTCGGGAAGAGAGGATTCGAACCTCCGGCCCCCGCCTCCCGAAGACGGTGCTCTACCAGGCTGAGCTACTTCCCAACTCATGCACATGCGGGCCAGCAGGCTCGATGCGGTAGGGCCGCGCCTATAGGTGTGGATGGCCGGGGTGGCAAGCGGACAATTGCGGCTTATGGTCGCTCTCATGGCAAGCGCAGCGATTCCCGGTCCGGCCCACAACGGCGTCCACCCCGAACAGCAATACCTCGATCTGATGCGCGAGGTTTGGACGCGTGGATCTGAACGCGCGGACCGGACAGGAGTGGGCACGCGGTCCATCTTTGGCGCGCAATTGCGGTTCGATCTGGCGGGCGGAGCGATGCCGCTGCTGACGACTAAGCGGGTGTACTGGAAGACCGCTACGCGTGAAATGTTGTGGTTCCTCACCGGCGATACGAACATTCGCCCGCTGGTGCTGCAAGGTGTGAAGATCTGGAACGAATGGCCGCACGCGCACTACGTCAAGGCGACGGGCGAGAATATTACACTCGACGCCTTTGTTCAGCGTATCGCCGAAGACGAAGCGTTTGCCCAGCGCTGGGGCAATCTTGGTCCGGTCTATGGCAAGCAATGGGTTGATTGGCCGACCTACCGCTATCGCAAGGACGGGCTGTATGAGCCGGGCGAGGGCATCAATCAGGTCGCGCAGGTGATTGAGAGTCTGCGCACCAATCCCGGCAGCCGCCGCCACATCATCGAAGGCTGGAACGTTGCCGAGCTGGACCGGATGGCGCTGCCGCCCTGTCACAAGACCTATCAGTTCCACGTTTCCGAAAACCGCCTGAATTGCCTGCTGTATCAGCGCAGTTGCGATGTAGCGCTGGGCCTGCCGTTCAACCTGTGGTCCGCAGCATTGCTCGCCCGAATGATTGCGCAACAGGTCGATCTGGAGCCAGGGGAACTGGTGTGGATGGGCGGCGATACGCACCTGTACCTCAACCACGCGCATCTGATCGAGGAACAGCTGACGCGGCAGCCGCAGGGCAACCCCACGCTGGAGATTGCGCGGCAGCCGGAAACAATATTCGACTACCGCATCGAAGATTTCGTGGTGCATGATTACGCCCCGCACCCCCCGATCAAGGCACCTGTTGCGGTTTGAGGCAGGCGCGGCGCATTCGCTTGACCGATACCGGGCGCTGAAATAAAAAAACCCGGCCGCGCAATGATACCATTTGGCGCGGCCCCACAGGGAGAGCGCCCATATGGCCGATCCGGCCGATACTCCGCCGACAGAAGCGGGCAACCGCCCAAAGCTGCAATTGCACGTGCCAGAGCCGAAATTCCGCCCCGGCGATAAAGCCGATTTCAGCAACATCGACATAGGCGAGCCCGGCGTGCTGCCTCGCCCCGATGAAGGTGCCAAGCCGGAAACGATGCGCGATCACGCCTATGGTCTGATCCGCGTGCTGGGCGATGACAACCGCGCGCACGGCCCATGGGATCCAAAGCTCGATCCTGATACGCTGCGCACCATGCTCGGCCACATGGCGATGACGCGAGCATTCGATGAACGCATGTTCCGCGGCCAGCGTCAGGGCAAGACCAGCTTCTACATGAAATGCACGGGCGAGGAGGCGACCAGCATTGCGGCCAGCATGGCGCTTGCCAGCGATGACATGGTGTTTCCGTCCTATCGCCAGCAGGGCATCCTGATTGCGCGCGGATATCCGCTGATCGAGATGATCAACCAGATTTATTCGAACAAGGGCGACAAGCTGAAAGGCCGCCAGCTGCCGATCATGTATTCGAGCCGGGAACACAGCTTTTTCAGCATTTCGGGCAACCTTGCAACACAAACCCCCCAAGCGGTGGGCTGGGCGATGGCAAGCGCGATCAAGGGTGACAGCCGCATCGCCGCGACCTGGGTGGGGGAGGGGTCAACGGCAGAGGGCGATTTTCACTCGGCCTGCTTGTTTGCGACAGTGTATAATGCACCGGTTATCCTCAATGTTATCAACAACCAGTGGGCGATCAGCAGCTTCTCCGGATTTGCCGGCGGGGAACGCACTACATTTGCCGCGCGTGCGCTGGGATACGGCCTTGCTGGCCTGCGCGTGGATGGCAACGATGCACTCGCCTGTTACGCGGCCCAGCAATGGGCAGCCAACCGTGCGCGGGCCAACCAAGGGCCGACGCTGATCGAATTCTTCACCTATCGCGCCGAAGGTCATTCTACCTCCGATGATCCGAGCGGCTATCGCAGCGCGCAGGAGCGCGAAGAATGGCCGCTGGGCGATCCCGTCACGCGGTTGAAAGACCATCTTATCGCCAACGGTGAATGGGACGAAGACCGGCAGGCGGCAATGGATCAACGCTGCGCCGAAGAGGTCAAGGCGACCACCAAGGAGGCCGAGAAGAACGGCATTCTGGGTCATGGTTTGCACCACCCGTTCCACACGATGTTCGAGGACGTGTTCGAGGAATTGCCCTGGCACCTGAAGGAACAAGCGGAACAGGCAACGCGCGAACGGATCGCGAAATTCGGCACGGAAAGGCCATAAGGATGAACGCCGGGACCACAGACGCAACGACTGCCGAAAAGCCCGCTGAACCCTTGGCAGAACGCCGGATCAACATGATCGAGGCGATCAACGAAGCGCTCGACATCATGCTCACCCGCGATGACAACGTGATCGTGATGGGGGAGGATGTCGGCTATTTTGGCGGGGTGTTCCGCGCCACCGCCGGCCTTCAGGAAAAGCACGGCAAGACCCGCGTTTTCGACACGCCGATTTCGGAATGCGGGATCATCGGGGCCGCCGTGGGCATGGGCGCGTATGGCCTGCGCCCGGTGCCCGAAATTCAATTTGCCGATTATATCTATCCAGGCCTCGATCAGCTCATCAGCGAGGCGGCCCGCCTGCGCTATCGCTCAGCCACGGAATACATTGCGCCGATCACGGTGCGATCACCTTTTGGTGGCGGAATTTTCGGAGGGCAGACGCACTCGCAATCACCCGAAAGCATCTTCACCCACGTTGCAGGGCTGAAAACCGTGATCCCGGCAACGCCGCACGATGCAAAAGGGCTGCTGATCGCGGCTATCGAAGACAACGATCCGGTGATCTTTTTCGAGCCGAAACGCATCTATAATGGCCCCTTCACAGGCTTTTACGACAAGCCGGTGGAACCGTGGAAAAAGCACCCCGACAGCGTGGTACCCGAAGGATATTACCGCATCCCGCTGGGCAAGGCGCGGCAAGTGGCGCAGGGCGAGGAACTGACCGTGCTGACCTATGGCACGATGGTCCACGTCGCGCAGGCGGTGTGCGAGGCAAAGGGTGTGGATGCAGAAATCCTCGACCTGCGCACGCTTGTCCCACTCGATATCGAAGCGATTGAGGCTTCGGTCAGGAAAACCGGGCGTTGCCTGATCGTCCACGAGGCGACGCGCACCAGCGGCTTTGGCGCGGAATTGTCCGCGCTGGTGACGGAGCGTTGTTTCTATCACCTCGAAGCGCCGGTCGAGCGCGTTACAGGGTTCGACACGCCTTATCCCCACAGCCTCGAATGGGCGTATTTCCCCGGCCCTGTTCGCATTGGCGAGGCCATCGACAAAATTCTCAGCGAGTAACTTTTATGGCCAAATTCACATTCAACATGCCCGATGTGGGCGAAGGCGTGGCCGAGGCGGAGATCGTCGCGTGGCAGGTCAAAGTCGGTGATCGCGTGGAGGAGGATCAGCACCTCGTCGACGTGATGACCGACAAGGCGACGATCGACATTGAAAGTCCGGTAACCGGCGTCGTGACGCAAGTGGCGGGCGAGGTCGGCGATACGATTGCGGTTGGCTCGATGCTGCTGGTGGTAGAGGTTGAGGGCGAGATTGATGAGGTGGCGCAGGAGACACCCGCTCCAACATCTGCTCCCACGGCCTCTCAGGTCGAAACCCGGCTCGAGGTGGAAACGCCCGATGCATCGGATGCGAACGATGCGATTGCAGCCGACCCGGAACCCGCGCCTCTGCCTGCACCCGCTCCGGCGCCCGAGCAGCAGCACGCCGCAAAAGTCCTCGCCTCTCCCGCCGTGCGGCAGCGTGCGCGCGACCTCGGCATTGCTCTGGCAGAGGTAAAACCCGCCGATGATGGCCGGGTGCGCCACGGCGATCTCGATCAGTTCCTGGCCTACAATTCTGGCGGCGGGTTCGGCCCTGCAGGCGCAGCGCGAGCGGACGAGGCGATCAAGGTCATCGGCCTGCGCAAGCGCATCGCACAGAATATGGCGGCGGCAAAGCGGCACATCCCGCACTTCACCTATGTCGAGGAATGCGATGTCACTGCATTGGAAGCAATGCGTGCTGATCTGAACACCGCACGCGGGGAAAAGCCAAAGCTGACCATGCTGCCGCTGCTTATCACCGCATTCTGCAAGCTGATACCAGCCTATCCTGTGATCAACGCGCGCTATGATGACGAAGCGAACGTCGTCACCCGGCATGGCAGTGTGCATCTTGGCATGGCGACGCAGACCGACGCCGGACTGATGGTCCCGGTGATCCGTGACGCGCAAAGCCGCAACATGTGGCAATTGGCGCGCGAGATCGGTCGCTTGGCGCAGGCTGCGCGCGATGGATCGGCAAAATCGGATGAGCTGTCCGGTTCTACACTCACGGTCACCTCTCTGGGCCCGTTGGGCGGCGTGGCGACAACTCCGGTCATCAATCGGCCAGAGGTTGCGATCATCGGTCCCAATCGCATTGTGGAGCGTCCGATGTTCGTGACCGGCCCCGATGGAACCGAGCGAATTGAGAAGCGCAAGCTCATGAATATATCGATCAGTTGCGATCACCGCGTGGTCGATGGCTATGACGCGGCGAGCTTCATTCAGGAGGTCAAGAAGCTCATCGAAACCCCGGTTCTGCTGCTTTCGGATTAAGTGCAAAAAAAGCGCCATCAGGCGCGTTGCGGGCGTTGACAGCCCCGACGCACTGCCTTAGTGGCCCTGCTTCCCAAGAGGCGCTGCCGCCGTAATGCGCGGGTGTAGCTCAGTTGGTTAGAGTATCGGCCTGTCACGCCGAGGGTCGCGGGTTCAAGTCCCGTCACTCGCGCCACTTGGGAACTTATCTTTCGATTGCTCGCAAATGAGCCTTTGCGGCCTAACATGCCTCGCTCATAGCGCTCGTTTTGCGCGTGGCCCAGTCTATTACGTTGCTCAGCAACAATCGGTTTTCGGGCGCGTCATATGCGGTGAAGCTGTGTCCCATCGCGGAATAGAAAACCCGCCCCTTGCCCGCGCATCTCAGCCACGCAATCGGATGCCCTGCCGGGCCGCCACCCATCCGCAGATCGGCAACGTCGCCATAAACATCGTTGCGCGGGGAATAGCTGTCCTCGTCAATCCCGATCAGCACGCGCGCATCGCCAATTTTTGCAGCGTGGTCAAAACTGTACCATTCGTCGGTGTGCTGCCATTGGGCGGGCAGGCCACGCATCACCGGGTGCGATGCGGCGAGATTGACGAGCCGCGCGCTCTGGAATTGCGGGGCCGCAGGGTGGCCGATGAATTCCGGGCCGATCAGCTCGCGATCGTACCATTCCCAGCCTTTATGCGAAGCGTCGCCCGAACCATGCACCGCGATCAATCCGCCTCCCGCCTCGATCCAGCGCTGGAACGCGGCCCGTTGTTCTGGCGAAAGCACATCGCCCGTGACGTTGTTGAAGACGACAAGCGAAAACCGCGTAAGTTGCGCATCGTTGAACACCGCGCCGTTGGCCGTGGTGAACAGCCCCATCGACCGATCACCCGCAGCTTCTGCGAAATAGCGGTCCGCGCCCGCAATTCCCTCGTCATGGCGATAACTGCGTGTCTTTGAAAACAGCAGGATCGCAGGTTGCGCCATGTGCTGCTCGATAAAAGGGGCAGCACGCTCGTAGTCGGGTGCCTGCATACTGGGCGTAACGACCACCCGATCAACAGGTGCGCAGGCCCCGATTGCGATCAGGCAAAACAGCATCGCAGCAATTGTCGCCGATTTCATCACGGCCACATCATAAGCGCTATTCGGGCGGAGACCAGCTTCCGGTTTCCATCCAGATCAGGAAACGTCTGAGCGGCAGCAACCAGATCAGGCCAAGCACGACATACACCACGGTTTGCGCTGCACCCGACCATGTTCCGATCACGTCAGGGGCATAGCGCGCGATCACGATTCCATAGATCATCAGCGCAACAAACAGGCTGATTATGCCAAACGGAATTCGCCAGGTCGGGGTTTCGCGCATCACAGGTTTCCATAAATCCGGGTCGGGGTAACAACGCAATCGAGCGCAATGTCGTGCGCCTCGGTGGGTAGGGCGTTTTCGGGTTCTACCAGTTGGACATCCCACGCCAGACCAATCGTTCGAGTGGCCGGATGCTGCGCCAGCCAGCGGTCGTAATGTCCGCCGCCTTGTCCCAGACGCGTCCCCGCGGCGGTAAAGCCGATCAGCGGCACGAACAGCACATCGGGCACCACGGCCGGCGCTGCGGGACCGGGCTGCTTCAAGGCGAAGGGGCCGGGCTCCAGATCGCTGAAGACAAATGGATCGGTGTGCGCGGCGAACTCCATCGCTGCGGCCTTGTCGGTAAAGCGCGGCAGGGCAATGGTGTGCCCCTGCTCCTGAAAGAACCGGGCGTAACCCTTGGTCGGAGCCTCATCCTGTGTCGCGTGATAAAGACCGATCACAGCATCCGGCGCTATGGCCGCGAGCAGCGCGCCGGGTGGGCGGTGAAACAGCAGGGCGCGGATCGAATCGGATTGCGCGGCCACAGACGCGCGGCGCAATTTGCGCAGCGATGTTCTGAGGGCGGGTTTGGTTGGGGTCTCGATCACTAGGCCCGCGAGGTAGTGCGCGTGATGCAGCGCCGCAAGGGCGTTCGCGCTGCGCCCCGTTGATGCCGGGGAAATGACGGGACCACCATGGGTCGTTGCCGGAAAATCCTCCGACGCGAAAACGTCAGGTGGGCGCCGTATACCCTGACCCCACGGTTCCGTTCCGAAGAACGCAGTGGCCGGTGGACCGGGGAAGGGACAGCTCCCAAGGATTGCTTATAGCCTCAGGGATATTCATGCGGCTCGTGCCGGGCAGCCCCGCCATCGATCAAATTAGGCCGTGTTGACCTACTGTTCAAGCGGCATGGTGTCAGAAGCAGCATCATCGCTGGGATTTTGTGCGGGTTTATGCGGGCAATCCCAACATTTCCATAGCCTCCGCCGTCGCTTCGGTCCGCTGTGCCAAAGCCTCAAGGGCATCGGCAATCGCCTCTGCATCGGATGGCGATCCGAACAGATCGCGCTGGTGCGCGCTGGCTTCGTGCAAGTCGGCAAGTTCAGCCTTCAACGCTGCCAGTTCCTCGCGGGAGCTTTCCTCCGCTTTGCGCAGCGTTTCGATTTCGGAGCGCATTTCCGCCTTTTTGCCACCGCTTCTGGCCTGCTCGGTATCGGCTCTCTCATCCGATCCATCGGATTGCGTGGCAGAGCGTTCCTCGGCTTCGGCAATCGCGATGCGGAGCTTTTCCCGGGCCTCTGCGATCTCGGCAAACGCGGCCTCTGCCTTGGCACTTGCCTCCTGCTCAGCAGCGCGTGCGGCGTTCAACTCAGCTTCGTTTTCGTTGCGGATCGCCGCAATCTGCTCATCCAGCCCGGCGTCGCTGTCCCCGGCGCGTGACCGCAAGTCAGCCAGCTCATCGGCTAGGAACAGCGCAGTAAAAACGAGGTTCTTTGCCTCAAGCGGTGCGAGCGACGAGCCTAGCTGTGCGTATTTCTCATCGACCAGCGCTGCGAGCGCCGCGACCTTATCCTGCTCACCCTCGCCGCAGCCGATGGTGTAGCTTTTCGAGCCGATTGTGATCGCAACTTCGGGCATTGCGGTCCTACCCCTCCAGATCTTCGATCAGGGCGTCGAGGTCGCGCAGCGTATCGGCCACTTCCTCGCGCAGTTTTTCGTGGGAGTTGACCAGCGCCATGACGCGCGCGGATCCAGTTCCGTCCTTGCCTTCAGTTTCGCGCGCTCCGGCTGCGACCTGCGCAGCTACACCTTCGCGGGCCGCGTCCAATCGCGACAGCGCTGCATCAATTCGCGCCAAGGCCTGTTGAATTCGGCTCTCGCCCATAGTCGCCCGGATTACCAAAATTGGTCAGCGTGCGCAAAGGTTTGGGGCGGCCTGTTGATAAGTGTTCTTCTGGACTGAGCCGTGCATGGTGTTGACCTTGCCAGATCGCTCGGCAATGGCGGGCCCAGCAGTCTGTCCCACGTCGAATTGCTCATATCATCCGCCCCGCCAACGCGCCGTAGGGCAAGGCCATGATGCACATCGCATTTGCGCCGCACATTTGGAGGCATCACCTACGCCATGACATTTGAAGCCGCCCGCCTGCAGCAGATGGCCAACGCAATTCGCGCATTGTCGATGGATGCGGTGCAGGCCGCAAATTCGGGCCACCCCGGAATGCCGATGGGCATGGCCGATGTCGCCAGCGTCCTTTACGCCCACCACCTCAAATTCGATCCCGCGCAGCCCCACTGGGCCGACCGCGACCGGTTCATCCTGAGCGCCGGGCATGGTTCGATGTTGATTTACAGCCTGCTGCACCTGACCGGTTATGCCGCGCCAACGATGGATGATATCCGCAATTTCCGTCAGCTGGGCAGTCCATGCGCCGGACACCCGGAGAACTTCCTGCTCGAAGGGGTGGAATGCACCACCGGCCCGCTGGGTCAGGGGCTGGCAATGGCGGTCGGGATGGCGATGGCGGAACGGCACCTCAACAGCGTGTTTGGAGAGGATCTGGTCGATCACCGCACGTGGGTGATCGCAGGTGACGGGTGCCTGATGGAAGGCATCAACCACGAGGCCATCGGCCTTGCGGGGCATTTGCATCTGGGCCGTCTCAACGTGTTGTGGGATGACAACCGCATCACCATCGACGGATCGACCGACCTTTCGACCAGCGAGGACATCAAGACGCGTTATGCCGCGACGGGATGGCACGTGGTCGAATGCGACGGGCACGATTTCGACGCTATCGACCACGCGATTACAGAGGCGAAGGCCGATCCGCGTCCATCGTTGATCGCGTGCCAGACCGTGATCGGGAAGGGCGCACCGACCAAACAGGGCACTTCGGCGACGCACGGCGCACCGCTTGGCCCGGACGAGATCGTCGGCGCGCGTGAGGCGATGGGCTGGACGGCGGAACCCTTCGTCATCCCCGACGATGTCCTTTCCGACTGGCGCGCCACCGCTGAAATGGGCCGTCGGGAATCTGCGGCATGGGCCACGCGCCTCGATGTCTCGCCCCATGCTGCGGAACTTAACCGACGGATGGCGGGCGATTTGCCTGACACCAGCGCAATCGACGATCACATCGACAAACTGTTGGAGATGCCGCAAAACGTCGCCACCCGCAAATCGAGCGAGATGGCGCTGGCGGCGATCAATCCGGCAATCCCTGACACAATCGGTGGCAGCGCGGACTTGACCGGATCGAACAACACCAGGGCGGGCGATATCGGGGTCTTTACGGCGGACGATTACTCGGGCCGGTACGTCTATTATGGCATCCGCGAATTCGGCATGGCCGCGGCGATGAACGGCATGGCGCTGCATGGCGGGGTGATACCCTATGGCGGCACGTTCCTGGTCTTCACCGATTACGCCCGCGGGGCGATCCGCCTTTCCGCGCTGCAACAGACCCGCGTGATCTATGTGATGACGCACGACTCGATTGGTTTGGGGGAGGATGGGCCGACCCACCAGCCAATCGAGCACCTTGCTTCCCTGCGCGCCATGCCCAATCTGCTGGTGCTGCGCCCGTGCGACGCGGTGGAAACCGCCGCGTGCTGGGATATCGCGCTGCGCAGTGCAGAGACGCCTTCGGTCCTGGTGCTGACCCGCCAGAACTTGCCGCAAGTGCTGGAAAAGGACCACGTCCCGCAAATTTCACGCGGCGGTTATCGCCTCAAATCCGCCGGTGCCGCGCGCCGGGTGGTGCTGGTGGCGAGCGGGTCCGAAGTCTCGCTTGCGCTGGAATGCGCGCAGCGGCTTGAAAAAGACGGGATCGGCGCGGACGTTATCTCGATGGTGTGCACCGAACTGTTCGACGAACAATCTCCCGACTATCGCGCCGACATGTTGCCGGACGATGCCCTGATCGTCTCGGTCGAGGCGGCCAGCACATTTGGCTGGGAACGCTATACCGGCCGCAGCGGGTTGAATATAGGGATAGACACTTTCGGCGCGTCCGCGCCGGCGCCCGAACTGTTTGCACATTTCGGACTGACAGCGGACGCCATCGTTCCGCAAATCCTCAACATATTGAACGGTTAAGCAGGAGTTTCTTATATGGCTACCAAAGTTGCCATCAATGGTTTCGGGCGCATCGGGCGTCTGGTTGCGCGCGCCATCCTGGAACGCAGCGATCACGATCTGGAACTGGTTTCGATCAACGATCTGGCCGATACCAAATCCAACGCGCTGCTGTTCCAGTACGATTCCACGCATGGTCGCTTTCCCGGAACGGTAGAGGTCGGCGACAGCGCGATCATCGTCAATGGCAAGTCCATCGCCGTGACGAGCGAGCGCGATCCCGGAAACCTGCCGCACAGCGCGCAGGGGATCGACATCGTGCTGGAATGCACCGGCTTTTTCCAGAGCCACGAAGCTGCCGAGCCACACCTTACCGCAGGTGCCAAACGCGTGCTGATCTCCGCCCCGGCAAAGAGTGTATCGGCTACCATCGTTTACGGCGTAAACCATGACGTGCTGACCGCCGAGGACGTGATCGTCTCCAACGCGAGCTGCACTACCAATTGCCTGTCTCCCGTGGCCAAGGTGCTGCACGAGACGGTGGGGATCGAGCGCGGGTTCATGACCACGATCCATTCCTACACCAACGATCAGCGGATGCTGGACCAGATGCATTCCGACATGCGCCGCGCGCGCGGCGGGGCGCAGAACATGATTCCCACAACCACCGGCGCCGCTCGCGCCGTGGGTCTGGTGCTGCCCGAACTCGCAGGCAAGCTGGATGGGTCAAGCGTGCGTGTGCCTACGCCCAACGTGTCGTTGATCGATCTGGTGTTTACGCCCAGCCGCGACACCAGCGCCGAAGAATTGAACGCCGCGTTGAAGGCCGCTGCCGATGGCGCGATGAAGGGCATTCTCGACTTCACCGATCAGCCGCTCGTCAGCTCCGATTTCAACCACCACCCGGCCAGCTCGACCGTGGACAGCCTCGAAACCAGCGTCATGGAGGGCAAACTCGCCCGCGTCGTCAGCTGGTATGACAACGAATGGGGCTTTTCCAACCGCATGATCGACACCGCGGGCGTCATGGCAAAGTTTCTGTAATGGAGCGTTAGGCTATGGCTGCTTTCAAAACACTCGATGATCTGGGCGACGTAACTGGCAAGGTCGCGCTGGTGCGGGTCGACCTGAACCTGCCGATGAATGGGGGGTCCGCCAGCGACGTAACCCGTGTCGAAGCGGTCAAGCCGACCATCCTCGAACTCAGCGAAAAGGGTGCGAAAGTCCTGCTGCTCGCGCATTTCGGGCGTCCGGCGGGCAAACGTTCCTCGGTGCTTTCAACCAGCATGATCGTGGGCGATGTCGAGGACGTCTTGGGCAAGGAACTGATGTTCATTCCCGAAGTCACCGGCCCGGTGGTGCAGCAATCCATCGGCATCCTGGGCAACGGCGATATAGGCCTGCTCGACAACACCCGTTTCTGGCCCGGGGAAGAGGGCAACGATCCCAATTTCACGCAGGCGATTGCGGCAAATGGCGACTTCTACGTCAACGACGCTTTCAGCGCTGCGCACCGTGCTCACGCCACGACCGAGGGGCTGGCACACCATCTGCCCGCCTATGCCGGACGCGCGATGGAGGCCGAGCTTAAAGCGCTCGATGCAGCGCTTGGCAATCCGGAACCGCCCGTTGCTGCCGTGGTCGGCGGGGCAAAGGTTTCATCGAAGCTTGCCGTGCTGGAAAATCTGGTGGGCCGGGTGCAGCACCTCATCATTGGCGGCGGTATGGCCAACACGTTCCTTGCCGCGCGCGGGGTCAACGTGGGCAAGTCCCTGTGCGAACACGACCTGACCGATATCGTGACGCGCATCATGGACGAAGCCGATCATGCTGGTTGCACGGTGCATCTGCCCTACGATGTTGTCGTGGCAAGGGAATTTGCGGCCAACCCGGCTTCGCTACGCACCTGCAACGTCCACGAGGTTGGCGATGACGAGATGATCCTCGACATCGGCCCACAGGCGACCGAGGCGCTGGCCGATGTGCTCAAAACCTGCCGCACGCTGGTCTGGAACGGGCCGCTGGGCGCGTTCGAGACAGAGCCGTTCGATACCGCAACGATGGCATTGGCCCGCCATGTCGCCGCGCTCACCCAGGAAGGCTCGCTTATCAGTGTGGCGGGCGGCGGCGATACGGTGGCCGCGCTGGCACAGGCAGGCGTGACGCGGGAAATGACCTATGTTTCAACCGCTGGCGGCGCCTTCCTTGAATGGATGGAAGGCAAGCAGCTTCCGGGCGTCGCGGCTCTTTCTACGTAGGTCCGGGTTAAAACCAATGTCCAGCATCGAAGCGCAGATCGAAGCGCTGCAACTCCAGTTCATGCAATCGTGGATGCACGCCGACAAACCCGCGATCAAGAAGCTGGGCGAGCGTGACATGATGGTAATGATCGGCACCCGTCCGCCCGAATTGCTCGATCGGCCTAGCTTTATCGCAGCCGTAAGCGAAGGCTTCGTGTGCTCCGGCTTCCGGCTCGACCAGAGCTTCATCCGCCCCTACGGTCGCTGCGCGTGGTATGCCGCCGGGGCAAAGCTTGATCTGAAACTGGGGGGCACCCAGTGGTCGGACCAGTTTATGCTCACCGCACTTTGGCGAAAGACCCGGTTCAAGGGCTGGCGATTGGCGGAACTGGGCATCGCAGCGACGTCGCCCGACGAACGGTTCACCCAGATCGTGCGCCGCCAGCAATTGTGGACATGATTGCGGATGGCTGATGACGTTTCCGAGGAAAGCACGCAGTACGGTTATTCCGGCGCAGTCGAAGCCACAGACGGCGAGTTTGCGGGCTGGAAGTACTGGACCCACGATCCGTTCGAAAACCGTTCCGGCCCATTCTATATGCGGCGCGAGGCGGATGGCACTTACCTCAGCGCCTTTCGCGCACAGACGCATCACATGAACGGCGCCGGTTCCATGCATGGCGGCTGTCTGATGACCTTTGCAGATTTTGCTTTGTTCGCAATCGCAACCGATGAACTGGAAGGCGCGACTGCTGTAACGATGAACTTGTCCGCTGATTTTCTGGGCGGGGTGGCGACAGGCGCGCTGGTGGAGGCGCGCGGCGAGGTTACGCGCGGCGGGGGCAAGACGGTGTTCGTTCGCGGGTTGATCACAGGCGATGGCGCACCCGCGCTCAGCTTTACCGGGATCATTCGCAAATTTTCACACCGCGCCTGACGTTTCAGCGATATTCCGGATTGGGCGCGTCAAACCTGCGGCCGTTCTCCCACAGGTCTACCGAATTGCCGTGCGCGGGAATCCCGCCGGCATCTTTCAGCATCCGGGCAAAGTGCATCAGGTTCCACGTCATGAAGGTGGTGTTGCGGCGTGTGAAATCGTTATCGAACCCGGTGCGCTTTCCATCGTCGCCCTCGTCGCCATAAGACGGGCCGGGCCCCGCCTCGCCAATCCACCCGGCGTCCGCCTGTGGGGGGATGGTATAGCCGACGTGCTGCATTGCATACAGCACGCCCATGCCCACGTGCTTTATCCCGTCCTCGTTGCCGGTGATCAGACAGCCGCCGACCTTGCCATAGAAGACGTATTGCCCCTTGTCGTTGCGCTGTCCGGAATGGGCGTAGAGTTTTTCAATGATCTGCTGGCAGACCGAACTTTTCTCGCCCAGCCAGATCGGCGTGCCAATCACGAGGATATCGGCTTTTTCCACCCGCTTCCACAAGGTCGGCCAATCGTCAGTCTTTGCGCCATGCTGGGTCATGTCGGGAAAGACCCCGTGCGCAATCTCGAAATCGGTCGCGCGGAAAGCATCGATCGTCACGCCGTTTTTCCGCATGATCGCCTTGCTCATGTCCATCAGCGTGTCGGTGTGGCTGGGTTCCGGTGAATATTTGAGCGTGCAGTTGATATACAGGGCAGTAAGGTCGCTGAAGTCAGTCTCGTTCTCATCGCACAGACGGTTCTGAGTCTCATTGAGCATCGTTTTTCCTTTCCACCAAAATATTTGCAACGCGCGCCTTCGGGCCGAGTTGTTCCGGTTGCGTCCGGTTGCGGTAACGGCGTTGCTTGGTTAGAGCGCTCGGAAGGCGAAAATGATCCGCATGAGGGACTGTCCTGGACATGAATACCGAACAAATGACTGCCAGAATTTCCGACGGCGATGGCTTTATTGCGGCGCTTGATCAGTCCGGTGGCTCCACGCCGAAGGCTCTGCGCGGCTATGGCGTCAATGACAGCGAATGGTCGGATGAAAACGAGATGTTTGCGCGCATTCACGCGATGCGCGCGCGCGTCATCACCTCGCCCTGTTTTGCCAATGGCAAGGTGCTGGGCGCGATCCTGTTTGAAAAGACGATGGACGGCAAGGTCGATGGGCAATCGACTTCCGATGCACTGAAAGCGCGCGGTATCGTGCCGTTCATCAAGGTAGATCAGGGTCTCGCGGATGAGGCAGACGGCGTGCAGTTGATGAAGCCGCTCGACAAGCTGCCGGCCCTGCTCGAAAAATCGGTCTCCAATGAAATGTTCGGGACCAAGATGCGCTCCGTCATCAAATCCGCTAACCCGTCCGGCATTGCGGCAATTGTCGCGCAGCAATTCGAAGTTGGTGCGCAGATCGCGGATGCGGGACTGATGCCGATGCTGGAGCCGGAATACGACATCAACGCGGCCGACCGGGCGCAGGGTGAGGATATCCTGCTGGCGGAGATACTGAAGCATCTGGATGCGCTGCCCGATGGTCGCAAGGTGATGCTGAAACTCTCAATTCCGGTAAAGCCGGGGCAGTACGCGCCGCTGATCGCTCATCCCAAAGTGCTGCGCGTGGTTGCGCTGTCGGGCGGGTATTCCACTGACGAGGCGTGCGACCATCTGGCGCAAAACCCTGGCATGATCGCCAGTTTCAGCCGCGGATTGTTGCAGGATTTGCGCAAGGATCAGTCGGACAGCGAATTCAACGCCACGCTGGGCAAGGCAATCGACCAGATCGCCTCTGCCAGCGTGGCCTGAAACCGCCGCGTGAGCGAGGCGCGTGAATTTCACTACGCAAAGGGCGTTGCCCCAATGATGTGGGTGCTGTTCGCGCTTTCCCTGATTGAGTTGGCGGCGGTGCATATCTTCGTCGCGCTCAAATGGCCGTGGATCGGATGGCCGTTGACGATCCTTTCGGCTGCCGGCGCGGCGGCAATACTGCTGTGGATACGATCCTTCCGGACGCGCCCGCACGTTTTGTCGGCAGATCGGCTGCACTTGCGGTTCGGCAGCCTGAAAGCGATTGACCTTGATCTGTCCAATATCGAACGGGTCACGCGAGGCTGGGAACAGGGCGCGCTGGATGGCAGGGGCATCGTTAATCTCGCTGGGATCGCCTATCCCGATCGCTGCATCTTGCTGAATGAGCCCATCGGAAAAGGGCGCGCCCGCGTGTTCGTTCGTCTGGATCAGCCAGAGGCCTTTGATCAGGCACTGGAGGAACGCGGCATCGGTGTGGAGTGATCCGCGCCTGATTTTCGCCCTTGGCCTTGGCGTTGAGACCTCGCGCGGCTAAGCGATTGGGCGATGACAGATACCCAGCTCTACCTCATTTCGCCGCCCGATGTGGGCGGGGACTTTCCGCAACGCCTTGATCGCGCACTCGCGGCCGCAGAGGGGTTAGTGACGGCCTTTCAGTTCCGCGTGAAGGGGATGGATCAGCACGATGCCGCTGACCTCGCAGCGCCGCTGCAGGCTATCTGCGCCGCGCATGACTGTGCGTTTATCGTCAACGATTCGGTGCCGCTCGTGAAACGGGTGAAGGCCGACGGCGTGCATCTGGGGCAGGGCGACGGCGACCCTCGCGAAGCGCGCGAGGAACTGGGCCGCGACGCGCAGATCGGCGTCACCTGCCACGCGAGCAAACATATGGCGATGGAAGCGGGCGAGGCGGGGGCGGATTATGTCGCGTTCGGCGCCTTCTTCCCCTCAACTACCAAGGACAAAGGCGAAGACGCCGAACGCCCGACAATCGAAATCCTCGAATTCTGGACAAAACTGTTCGAGATCCCCGCAGTTGCCATCGGCGGGATCACGCCCGACAATTGCGGCCCGCTGATAAAGGCTGGCGCGGATTTCCTCGCGGTATCGGGCGCGGTCTGGAACGGGGACGAAGTGGCTGCGATAAAGGCTTTTGCGAAGGTGATGCAACCGGCAAAAGCGGCAGGGCAGGGTTCCAAGAAAGCCTGAGAACAGACGCCTTTTATCTGGCTTGCAACTGTCCCGGTTCTACCTTTCTCCAGGCATCATCGAGATGAAATGGGAGCCTATCGGCTGTTGCATAGTTGATCTCGCAAACCTGCGGGAGAAATACACATGAAAACAATCAAAATGCCATTGCTCGCTGCTGTCAGCGCGCTCGTGCTCGTGTCGGCGTGCAACGTTAATTTTCAAGACGATCAGGCCGATACCGAAACCGCCGCTCCGGCCCAAACCTCGCCAGATCTGGGTTATGACGCCTATGGCGATGACAATTACGCCGATGCCATGGCGTCCAACGATGATCGATACCTGAGCGAAGCAGGTGACGATGCCGCAGACGATATGCCCGATGCACAGGAGCGGCCCATAATGCAGGCGCAAGTCGTGATGGACCGCGTGGGTTTCGGGCCCGGTGTTATCGACGGGAAGATGGGCATGAGCACCGAAAATGCTCTGCGCGGTTTTCAGGAGACCAAGGATCTCGAGGTTACCGGAAAGCTCGATGAAGCGACCAAGACCGCGCTTGCCGAGTGGGATCGCATCCCGGCTACACGGGTGGTGACGATCCCCGAAAGCTGGTCGAGCGCGGAGTATACCGACATTCCCGATGACACTGCCGCCAAGGCCAAACTGGACAGGCTGGGCTATACCTCGCTCGAAGAACGGCTGGCCGAGCGTTTTCACACCACGATTGATGTGTTGAAGCAGTTAAACCCCGGCGGACGTCCCGCAGGGGCAAAGACCGATGATGCTTCTGCGCCTAAACCTGCGGAAACAGAATCAACCGGCGGCTTGTTTCGTGCTGGTCAGCAAATCCGCGTCCCGAATATCGGCGCGGACAAGATCGCACCCGGCTCCGTCGAGGATATGGACTGGCAGCGCACGCTGGCAGCCCTCGGTGTCGGGACTCAGCAGCAGGAAGTCGACCGTATAGTAGTAAGCAAGGCGGGCAAGACTTTAAAGGCGTATCAGGGTGAAAAACTGGTCGCACTGTTTACGGTCAGTTCCGGATCGAGCGAATTTCCGCTGCCGCTGGGTGAATGGGACATTCTGGGAGAAGCGTTCAATCCGCCCTACAGCTATGATCCAGAAGTGCTCGGCAAGGGTGACGCTGACGGGCAAACCTACAAACTGGCGCCGGGGCCAAATAGCCCGGTGGGAGTGATCTGGATCGATCTTTCGAAAGAGCATTACGGCATTCACGGCACGCCCGAACCTGATACCATTGGCCGCGCACAAAGCAGTGGGTGCGTCAGGCTGACCAATTGGGATGCGGCGCGCCTTGGCCAGATGGTATCGCAGAAAACGCGCGTCATATTCGAGGCCTGATGGGAACGAGGGACTGGCGATGAAGTTTGCGGATCGTCTTTTCACCATCGCGGTGACTGCAACGCTGACTTCGGCGGCATGGATCGTATTTGGCACCGGTCTGGTCGATGCTGCGGGCGATCGGCAGAGAGACGACGATGTGGCGGGGCCAAATGGTCCCGCCCCACTCGGCAATGAGGCACCTGAGACAGCCGAGCGGGCAGCGGAAAACCGCGCCGTTGCAGGGATGTCGGACGGTGCGGCTTCCCCTTCGACAGGATCAGGCTCGATGCCTCTCGGTCGCCGCGTAATTCCGGTGCAGGGTGTTTCTGCCAATGCGCTGACGGACACATTTCTCGATGATCGCGGCGCCGACGGCGCGCGCCGTCACGAAGCGATCGACATCATGGCTGATACCGGCACCGCGGTTCTGGCCTATGCGCCGGGCACTATCGCCAAATTGCACCGCTCCGGCCAAGGTGGCAATTCGATCTACGTGCGCAGCGGGGACCGTTTGCAGATCCATTATTACGCGCATCTTGACCAGTACGATCCGTCCCTGCGGGAAGGACAGCAAGTCCGCACAGGCCAGCGTTTAGGCACGGTCGGCAGTTCGGGTAACGCCGATCCTGCCGCCCCGCATCTTCATTTTGCGGTGATGGAAACCACCAAAGACGCCGAATGGTGGGAGCCGGCAAACGCCATCAATCCGTACCCCCTACTGAGAAATATCAGCCGGTGATGCGTGGGGTCAGCGAGAAGCCAGCCGGGTGCAGATCAGCTTTTCCAGCGATCCATCGGGCTGCATGCGCTGAACCTGATTATCGCCGATACGCTTGTACCGCTCACCCTTGCGCGGCCCGGCGGTGAACACCAGTTCGGCCCCGCGCAAAAGATAGGTTCCGCCTCCTTGTGCCGAATTGTACCGCGATGCAGAGCCGATCCGAAACTGTGCATCGGGCACGACTGTGAACGCCTCGCCAGCGGCATCGCCGGGAAGGGCGCATTGATAGGTGCCATGCGGCATCGTGTGCAGCATCTCGCCTTCCTGACCAAACAGGGGCGTGGCCGCAGCGACAAAGGCGGCAAATGCAGTGAGCATTATGACGTGGACAGTCTTCATCGGCGTGTTTTCATTTGCTCCGGGCATTTCTGAATCGCCCGATCTCTCTACCACCCGGCGAAAAGCGTTACCACCGGGTTAACTATGTCGAATTGTATCGCAAGCCGCTGATCCGCGAAAATTGACAACTTGTTGCGCTGGGCGAGCCGCACATTACCGCGCCGCTTGCTGTAGGGCGTGCCCTCGGCTATGCGCGCGCATCACATTTATCCGGCGGGCATCCATCGGGAACGGGCAAGGCGCGCCATTCGCGTGAGCCAGCCTGCCCCAAAACGGCCCAATTCAACCCAGAAAGCCAAGAGTGCCCCTATGAAGATCAGCGGCGTCGATATCCGTCCCGGCAACATCATCGAGTATGAAAAGGGCATCTGGAAAGTTGCCAAGATACAGCACACCCAACCGGGCAAGGGCGGGGCGTATATGCAGGTCGAAATGAAGAACCTGCAGGACGGTCGCAAGACCAACGTGCGGTTCCGCAGCGCGGACACGGTTGAAAAGGTGCGGCTGGAAACCGCCGACTACCAGTTCCTGTATGAAGACGGCGATATGCTGGTGTTCATGGATCAGGACACTTACGAGCAGATCAATCTGCCCTCTGATCTTCTGGGCGATGCCCGTCCGTTCTTGCAGGACGGGATGCAGGTGAAGCTGGAACTGTGGGAAGAAAAGCCGATCTCGGTCGAATTGCCCGCCCAGATCGAGGCCGAAATCGTCGAGGCTGATGCCGTAGTGAAGGGCCAGACCGCGTCCTCCAGCTACAAGCCCGCCGTGCTCGATAATGGCGTGCGCATCATGGTCCCGCCGCACATCGGCACCGGCACGCGCATTATCGTTGACGTGTACGAACAGGCATATGTCGGGAAAGCGGGCTAAATTCCATGTCGATGTTTTCAGGCCTGATCCGCGTGATGGAACGCGCCGCACGCAAGGCGGGCCAGCGTTTGCGGCGCGACTTTGGCGAAGTCGAACATTTGCAGGTCAGCCGTAAGGGACCGGCCGATTTCGTGTCCAAGGCCGATATGCGCGCCGAACGCACGATCTATGACGAACTGACCGTGGCGCGCCCCGGCTGGGGCTTCGTGATGGAAGAGGCGGGCGTAATCGAAGGAGATGATGGCAAGCCGCGCTGGATTGTCGATCCGCTGGATGGCACGTCGAACTTCCTCCATGGCATACCGCATTTTGCAATCAGCATTGCTGTGCAGGAACCGCGTCTGGATGGGAACGGGTGGGGGGATGTGACCGCCGCCGTGATTTACAACCCAATCAGCGATGAGACATACTGGGCGGAGAAAACGCGCGGTGCGTGGCTTCAGGACGCACGCCTGCGGGTGTCGGCCCGCGGTTCTTTGGATGAGGCGCTGGTGGCGACAGGCATTCCGTTTTCCGGCCATGGCGACTTTGCGCAATGGAGCCGGATTTTCGGCGCCATCGGCCCCGAAGTCGCCGGGATCCGTCGATTCGGCGCGGCCTCGCTCGATCTGGCCTATGTGGCGCAGGGGCGCTTCGATGGCTTCTGGGAAAGCGGCCTTAGTGATTGGGACACTGCCGCCGGGTGCCTGCTGGTGCGCGAGGCCGGGGGGTTCGTCTCCGATTTCCGCGGGCGGTCCAACCCGATCCATTCAGAGCAGGTGCTGGCAGCTAATGACCGCCTGCATTCCAAACTGCACAAGATTCTGGCGGGCGCGCTGAGATAGGCTTGCCGCTCCGTCAGGGGCGCACCCGCGCGCGAGTTCACTCGCTGCGCAGTGCCTCTATCGGGGAAAGCCGGGCGGCCCGCACTGCAGGATATCCGCCGAACGCAAGCCCGATTATGGCGGAGAACACGATCGCTCCGATGGCGGTGCCCATACCCACCGGCACTGCGAATTCGGCATAGGCCGTCAGGGCCATTCCGGCGAGCCATGCCAGCACCAGTCCCACCGCGCCGCCGATGACGCACAGCACTGCTGCCTCCACCAGAAACTGGTTGCGGATATCGCTGCGCCGCGCGCCCAACGCCATGCGCAGACCGATCTCGCGGGTGCGCTCCGTCACGCTGACCAGCATGATGTTCATGATGCCGATGCCGCCAACAAGCAGCGAAATCGAGGCGATTGACACCAGCAAAGCCTGCAGGATGCCGGTAATGAACTGGCTTTCTTCCATGAATTCCTGCGTGGTACGGATGGTGAAAGGGTTGGCAGCGCCCTCGCGCACGCGATAACGGTCGCGCAGCACGGCGGTCAGATCATCCTTTGCCTGCACCAGTGACGCGCCTTCCTGAAAGCCGATGAAGGCCATTTGCAGATCGTCCGGTCCCGGCAGCGTATCCCCGACAAAGCGTTGGCGCATGGTGGAAATTGGCAGGACGGCGGTATCATCATTGTCGTCGCCGAAGGTCGATCCCTTTTCCTCCAGCAACCCGATGACGGTAAAAGGCACACCTTCGACGCGGATCGTCTCTCCGACAGGATCGAATTCGCCAAACAGCTTCTCCGATACCGTACGCCCGATCACTATGACGCGTGCGGCGGCGCGGATGTCCGCCTCACTGATGTCGCGTCCACGATCCACTGCATGGTTGGTGATGATCGCGAGACCGGGGGTTGAACCAACGGCGTTGGCGCTTGTGCTGGTGCCGGCAACGACGAGTTCGAGTGTCTGGCGCAATTGCGGCGCAGTCGCCAGAATGTTGGGCACTTCGCGTTCGATCGCGCGCAGATCGCGGGTTGTAAGGCGCCCGCGATCAAAGCTGCGGCGGCCGCCCTCGCTCTCGGGCTCCGGTACGAGGATCGCCATGTTCGAGCCGAACGAATTGATCGAGCTCATCACCGTCTCCTGTGCGCCATTTCCTACCGCCACCGCCAGCGTCACGGCAAACACGCCGATCATCACGCCCAGCATGGTGAGCAGCGAACGCATCAGATTGGTGCGCAAAGCGGTTATCGCGATGGCAATGTTGACCACCCAACTCGACAGGAAATTGCGGCGATTGCCGGGTGCGGCGTCGGGGGCGCTTGCAGGTGTGGTGGCCATCAGGCTACCTCCTCGGCGCGCGGGGTGGCGATGCGCCGGTTGGCGACTGCGCGGTCCTCTATCACCTTGCCGTCGCGAAATTCGATCCGGCGTTTGGCATGGTCGGCAATATCGTTTTCATGAGTGACGACGATGACGGTGATCCCGTCGGCGTTCAACTGTTCGAAGATCGCCATGATATCCTCGCTGGTGCGAGTATCGAGCGCGCCGGTCGGCTCATCGGCGAGCAGGATCAGCGGCTCTGTCACCAGTGCGCGGGCGATGGCGACGCGCTGTTGCTGCCCACCGGAGAGTTTTGCCGGGGTGTTCATCAGGCGTTCGCCAAGACCCATTTCAATCAGCTTTGCCGTGGCGCGCGCCCGGCGGGTGGCGGTGTCCAGCCCGGCATAGATCAGCGGCACGGCGACGTTATCGATCGAGGACGTGCGCGCCAGCAGGTTGAACTGCTGGAATACAAAACCGATCTTGCGGTTGCGCAGGGCTGCCAGTTGATCGCTGGTCATGTTGTCTGTTGCAATGCCGTCGATCAGCACGGTGCCCTCGCTCGGCACGTCAAGACAGCCGATCATATTCATAAAGGTCGACTTGCCCGATCCACTCGTGCCCATGATGGCAACATATTCGCCGTGTTCGATGGTGAGTGACACGCCGTTGACTGCATGGATCACCTCGCCGCCCAGCTCGTAGGTTTTCACCAGATCGCGGGTCTCGACGAGGGGGTGGGGCTGCGTCACCTTGCCGCTCCGCGTCCGTTCGTCACCTCTTCTCCCATGAGTTCGCGGGATCGGACGAGTACGATCTGGCCCTCCTTCAGGCCTCCGGTGACCTCGACATATTCCTCGCCATCAAGCCCGGTGGTTATTTCCCGGCGGACCGGAGCGTAGGGCTCTTCTCCCGGCACCCAGACCGTAATCTGCTTCGCATCGTCTTGCGGGTTGCCATCATCGTCATCGGACGCCGCGTCGGGCCGGTCCTCCTCCCGCGGGAGGAACCGCAAGGCGGCGGTTGGCACCCGCAGCGCGTTCTTCTTGATCCCGGTGATGATATCGACATTGGCGGTCATTCCGGTCAGCAACTTGCCGTCCTTGTTGTCCACATCGAGGATGACGAGATAGCTAACCGAAGCGGACCCTTGCGTCGCGGACTGGCGGATCTGCTGCACGCGCGCGACAAAGGTTTCCTCCGGATAACTGTCGACGGTAAAGCGCACGTCCTGCCCCTGCCGCACTTGCCCGATATCGGCCTCGTCCACGGCGGCTTCCACCTGCATCCGGCTCGTATCGGCGGCGATGGTGAACAGGTTTGGCGTCTGAAAATTCGCAGCGACCGTGGTTCCGGGTTCGACCAGCTTGTCTATCACCACGCCGCTGGCGGGCGCGATGATCCGGGTGCGGGAAAGGTCGAGCTGCGCCGAATCGAGGATCGCCGTGCTTTGCGAGATTTGCGCGCGCGCGCTTTGCGCCTGCGCCTGCGCGGTGCTGAGCGAAGCCTTGGCCGCGCTAAGGAGGTTTTCCGCTTGATCCAGCCCCGCGCCAGAGACAAAGCCTTTCTGCGCCAACTCCTTGCGGCGTTCGAATTCGCGGGTCTGCACCTCTACATCGGTGCGCGCGCGCACAATCGCCACTTCTGCCTGGGCGAGGCTGGCGCGGGCAAGGTTCACCTGCGCACTCGCCTGTGTCACCTGCGCCCGCAAACGCGTGGGGTCGATTTCCGCCAGCAATTGGCCCTTGGTCACGGGCGTGTTGAAATCGACATAGACCGCTGTGATCTGGCCTGAGACCTCCGCTCCGACGTTGATCGTGTTCAAAGCTCTCAATGTTCCACTGGCCGATACCACGCGTACGACTTCGCCACGCGAAACTTTTTCAGTTACATATTCATAATTGCGCCCACCGCTGAACATAAATCCTGCGACTACTAGAAGAATTACAATCAAAACGATACCGGTGATTATGGGATGACGCTTGATCCAAGCCAACATTTGTTCCGCCCTGTCTATTTGGGACCCCGCCCGCAAGAGGTGTATCATATGCCTATGGCACCGGCTGTCCGGCATGGCAATCGGGTAGGCGATGGAAATGCTTGAAGGAAAAGTTCCGGGTCGCTAACAGCGCCATTGTGCAAGCCAGAGCAGGTGTGCCCCTGTGGTGGAACTGGTAGACGCGCTCGAACTCAAAATCGAGTTCCTAACGGAGTGCCGGTTCGAGTCCGGCCAGGGGCACCAACACATTCGCCAGTCGGATGCTGGCATCCATTCGCTTCAAAACCCTTGCTATCGTTGGCAGCCAATGAAAGACCCGGTCGCGGGGACGATTAAGATGCTGTCACAGCCATCATATCACGCAATTGCCGCCATGGTGGTTACTGTTGCAATGTTCGTCGCGTTTGCGCGCGGACGCCTCTCGGTGGAAATTGTAAGCCTGCTGACCATCGCGGTGATCGCGGTGGGCCTGTATTTCTTCCCGCTCGAAGGGACCAAGCCGACCGACGGGCTGGCGCTCGCTTTCGAAGGTTTCGGCCACTACGCCCTCATCACGATTTGCGCGCTGATGATCATGGGGCGGGGGCTGGTGGTCACGGGCGCGCTGGATCCGGCGGCACGGTTTCTGGAATCGATGTTCCGGCTGAACCTGCAACTGGGATTGCTCGTTTCGCTGCTGATTGCGTTCTTCCTCTCCATGGGGGTCAACGATACTCCGGTTCTGGTGCTGCTGTTACCCATATTCGTGGCGCTCGCATCGCGCGGTGCGATGCCCGCGTCCAAAACGCTGATCCCGCTCAACGCCGCGGTGCTGATCGGCGGCATGGCGACCACGATCGGCACTTCCACCAACATCCTAGTTACCTCCATCGCAGTCGATCTGGGAATGCCGCAGATGAGCGTGTTTCATTATACGCCCATCGTGCTGATTGCCGCGGTGGTGGCACTGCCATACCTTTGGCTGGTGATGCCGCGCCTGCTGGGAGACAACAGTGTCGAGGCAGATGGTTCGCGGCGCCAGTTCCACACCCGCCTACGCGTTGGGCCGGAAAGCGCGCTGAATGGTCAGGAATTGTCATCGATCAAGGCGAAATTGCCCGATACGATCACGTTTCACACCGTGCCCACTGGCCCTCTGCAACCGCAACAGCGCCTGCATATATCCGGCACGCACGAGGCGCTGGAGGATGCAACGCGCGTCCTGAAGGGTGAACTCGCGCCGAGCTGGGTGCTTGACCGGATCCGCCGCACCGCATCATCGAACCGTGACGACATCATGGTCGTGGAAATGACGGTAACGGGCGATTCGCGCCTGCTCACCCGCACGCTCCCCAGTTCGGGCATCGCCGATCTGTACAGCGTTGCGGTGCTGGGTATTCACCGGCCTGCACGGTTGCTGGGTGAAAAGGATCAGTATTCCGACGGCGGTGATCTGCGCATTTCGGAAGGCGATGTGCTGCTGGTGATGGGGCTGACCGAAGACCTGCAAAGCTTTGCGCGCAACGATAGCCTGCTGATGCTCGAAGGCGCGCGCGAATTGCCGCGCCGGTCAAAGGCGGTGCTGTCTGGCGTAATCATGTTTGGCAGCGTGTTTACTGCATCCATCGGACTGCTGCCGATTGCGATCAGCGCGCTGGCGGGCGCCATCCTGATGTTTGTGACCGGCTGCGTGAAGTTTGACCGCGTGGGCCGGGCGCTGTCTGCCAAGGTTATCGTGCTGGTCGCCGCCAGCATCGCAATCGGGCGGATCATTCTGGAAAGCGGCGCTGCGCTGTGGCTGGGCGAGGTGTTGTCAATTGGCCTTGCATTCCTGCCGCCTGCATTGGTGCTGGCCGCGATCATGCTGTTTGTGACGCTGCTGACCAACTTTGCATCGAACGCCACCGCCGCGACGGTGGGCACGCCCATCGCGTTCAACATCGCGACCCAGTTGAACCTTCCGCCAGAACCGCTGATCCTTGCCGTGCTGTTCGGCTGCAATCTGTGTTACGCGACACCGATAGCCTATCAGACGAACATGCTGATCATGGCTGAGGGCTCTTACGAGTTCAAAGACTACATCCGAACCGGGGTTCCGCTGGTGGCTTTAATGGTGACAACCTTGTCGGTCCTGCTGGTGATTTCCTACGGAATGTAGCGGGCGCGAATTTCCTACTCGCTCGGAATGTGGGATGGGAAAGGGATGACGCAGTGGTCCCTTCGCTTTTCTGGCAAATTCATCGAAAATGCAGACAAATTTTGATCGGGCTGGATTTGCCCCTAAGACTGTGTGTCACGTGTGTCAGCCGTGCTCTGCATGAGCCGAGCCGAGCCTGATCGAGGAGAGTAACGAATGCTGAAACGGGTTCTGGCAGCAGGTGCTGCAATGACGATGGTGATGAGCGCACCCGCACGTGCGGATGACTTGCGCGACGCTGTTCAGGCGGACATGCCCGATCTGATCGAATTGTACCGCGACCTTCACGCCAATCCGGAGCTGAGCTTTCAGGAGTTCAAGACCGCTGCCAAACTTGCCGCCCGCGCGCGCCAGCTTGGCTTTGAAGTGACGGAAGGCGTTGGCCAGACAGGCGTGGTTGCGGTGCTGAAGAACGGCGAGGGGCCAACCGTGATGCTGCGCGCGGATATGGACGGACTGCCGGTAACCGAACAGACCGGTCTGCCTTTCGCCTCAAAGGTGCGCGGTGTGCCGGATTCCGGCGTTGAAAGCGGTGTCATGCACGCTTGCGGACACGATACGCACATGGCGGCATGGGTCGGCGCGGCGCAATTGCTGGCAGAGCGCAAGAACGAATGGTCAGGAACGCTCGTCATGATCCTGCAACCGGCGGAAGAAACTGGCCTTGGCGCAGTGGCGATGCTGAAAGACGGGCTGTATGATCGCTTTCCCAAGCCCGATTACGTGCTCGCCTTTCACGATGCCGCTGCGGCGCCTGCCGGCGTAATCGGATACACCAGCGGCTTTGCGCTGGCGAATGTCGACAGTGTCGACATCACGGTGAAGGGCGTGGGCGGACACGGCGCCTACCCGCACACGACCAAGGATCCGATCGTGATCGCATCCAGCATTGTTATGCGATTGCAGACCCTGATCAGCCGCGAGAAAGACCCGCTGGAACCCGCCGTTGTCACGGTCGGCAGTTTTCAGGCCGGGGCCAAGCACAATATCATCTCCGACGAGGCGCGGCTGCAATTGACAGTGCGATCGTACAGCGACGAATCGCGCGCGGCCCTGCTTTCCGGGATTGAGCGGATCGCACGGGCTGAGGCGATGGCCGCTGGACTGCCCGACGATCTGCTGCCCGTGGTCGAGGTTGAAGACCCCTATACCCCGGCAACCTACAACACGCCCGAACTGACCGCCGACGTGGCCGAACTGTTCAAGGCGCGCTTTCCCGGCCGCGTGATCGAAACCGATCCGGTCATGGGCGGCGAGGATTTCAGCCAGTTTCGCCGGGCCGATCCCGACAATGTGCAGACGCTGATCTTCTGGGTTGGCGGGGTGCCGATGGATCAGTGGGAAAAGGCGCAGGCGGGCAAACTGGAACTGCCATCGCTGCACTCACCGTTCTGGGCGCCCGATGCTAAGGCGGTCATTGCCACGGCGACCGAAGCGATGACGGCAGCAACCCTCGACCTGATGCCGCGCAAGGGCGGCTGAACAAGAACGACCGCCGAAGCGATGGGAGAACCCACGCTTCGACGGTCGTTTTCTCCTCCCCAGGAGAACTGTTGAATGGGGAAATTCGCCGCTCAGGTGGAAGGAACGTAGGTGCCCAGCCGGTGGTGCAGCGCGTTGATCTTGGCCAGCTCCTCGCGGTCCTCGGTCGTGCGTGCATGGCTTTCCAGCGCGCGGCGCAGCAGCTTCATATCCGCTGTGGAAAGCAGCGCGCGTGCGCGTGAAGGTTCGGTCTTTGGAGTATCGGTATCGCTCATTATGTCTCTCCCATGATCGGCAAAAGTGAAAGCAAAGGCCCCACATATGACGGTTCTACAGTGGTTACCAGCGCCACTGGTTCCCACGGGATCGCGAACATCGCAACCCCGTGGTCCCCTCTCCCACCGGTCACCGCCGGTGAACTGGATCCCACCAACTGCGGGTTAGGCAGCGGCGAACTGATTCATCGTGTTGTCCTTGCCACCTGCCTTCAGCGCAGCTTCACCGGCGAAATACTCCTTGTGATCGTCGCCGATGTCCGAACCGGCCATGTTCTGGTGCTTCACGCACGCAATACCCTGACGGATCTCCTCGCGCTGCACGTTCTTCACGTAGCCCAGCATCGCCTGTTCACCGAAGTACTCGCGAGCAAGGTTATCTGTGCTGAGCGCGGCGGTGTGATAGGTCGGGAGCGTGATGAGGTGGTGGAAGATGCCGGCACGCCTTGCTGCATCGCTCTGGAAGGTGCGGATCTTCTCGTCCGCTTCTGCCGCCAGATCGGTCGCGTCGTAGTCTACGCTCATGAGGCGGTCGCGATCGTATGCCGACACATCTTTCCCGGCTTCCGCCCAGGTATCAAACACTTGCTGGCGGAAGCTGAGCGTCCAGTTGAAGCTGGGCGAATTGTTGTAGACTAGCTTTGCATTGGGAACCGTCTCGCGGATCTTGTCGACCATGCTCGCGATCTGTTCGACATGCGGCTTCTCGGTTTCGATCCACAGCAGGTCCGCCCCGTTCTGGAGGCTGGTGACGCAATCGAGCACCACACGGTCAACGCCCGTGCCTTCGCGGAACTGATACAGGTTGGAGGGGAGGCGCTTTGGCGTCATCAACTTGCCATCGCGGCTGATGAAGACCTGGCCGTTGGTGATGTTGGCCGGATCGACCTCTTCCGCGTCAATGAAGCTGTTGTATTGATCACCCAGATCGCCCGGTTCCTTCGAATAGGCAATCTGTTTCGTCAGGCCAGCGCCCAGCGAGTCAGTCCGGGCGACAATGACGCCGTTGTCGATACCGAGTTCGAGGAAAGCATGGCGGCAAGCGCGGATTTTCTGGATGAAATCCTCATGCGGAACGGTGACCTTGCCATCCTGATGGCCGCACTGCTTTTCGTCCGAGACCTGGTTTTCGATCTGGAGCGCGCAGGCACCCGCCTCGATCATCTTCTTGGCGAGCAGATAGGTTGCCTCTGCATTGCCGAAGCCTGCATCGATATCGGCGATAATCGGCACCACGTGCGTCTCGTAATTGTCGATCTGGTTCTGGAGGTCTTTTGCCTTCACCTCATCACCGGCATCGCGTGCTGCATCCAGTGCCCGAAACATTCCGCCCAACTCGCGCGCATCGGCCTGCTTGAGGAATGTGTAGAGTTCCTCAATCAGTGCAGGAACGCTGGTTTTCTCGTGCATCGATTGGTCTGGCAGCGGGCCAAAGTCGCTCCGCAGCGCGGCGACCATCCAACCCGAAAGGTAGAGGTAGCGCTGCTTGGTCGATCCGAAATGCTTCTTGATCGAGATCATCTTCTGTTGCGCGATGAACCCGTGCCAGCAACCCAGCGACTGCGTGTAGTTCGACGGGTCCGCATCATAGGCGTCCATATCGTCGCGCATAATGCCGGCGGTGTAACGCGCGATATCGAGCCCGGTGGGGAAGCGATTCTGGATTGCCATACGCGCTGCGCTTTCCGGGTCGATGGCGCCCCAGCTAGGGCCGTTGGCATCAACAAGCTTGCGCATGTGGGCGATTGTGTCCTGATAGGTCATGTCGAAAACTCCATTAGTGTCTGGGGAGGCAATGACGTGCATCTGCTATATTGCAGCGCATCATGACAGGAAAATTTGCGTACTTTCCTGTCGCTATGGCCCTGTTTGGCCCGGCATCTTGTGTAACTGTGTAAAGATATTTACAGAGATTAAATGGCTGATTCCGCACTTCTCGCTGGTCCCTCGCTGCGTCGTTTGCGCAAACGCGAGGGGCTAACCCAAGCCGCGATGGCCGCTTCGCTTGGAATTTCGCCGAGCTATCTCAACCTGATAGAGCGCAATCAGAGGCCTCTTTCTGCTCGCGTTCTGGTGCAGGTGATTGAACGGTTCGATTTCGATCCCAGTTCTTTGCGCGAAGACGAAGCCATTGGCGGAGTGGACGGGCTTTTGCGAAGAATGGCTGACAAACGTTTTGCCGATCTTCAAATAGATCGTGAAGAAGTCCAGGAACTGCTCGCAAGCGCTCCGCAGGCGGCCGCTGCGTTCGCCCGGCTCTATGACAATTCCGGCACGCATTTGTCGCGTGCCGAAGATCCGGTGGGTGACTGCCGCCGCGCAGTAGAACGCTGGCAGAACCACTTTGCCGATCTCGATCACCGTTGCGAGGATCTTGCTGATGAACTGCGGCTGTCACGCTCGGATGTGAGCGCCGCTCTTAATGATCGGCTGCGGGTCAATCACCAGCTTTCCGTGCGAATACTGCCAGCAGAAGTCATGCCGGGCATCGTCCACCGTCTTGACCTCCACGCCCGCCAATTGCAATTGTCCGAAATGTTGCCCGGGGCTGCGCGCCGGTTTCAGATCGCGCGGCAGGTCGCCAGCCTGGAATTACGCGAGGCAATTACGCAGCAGGTGGAAGGGGCAGGGCTTTCCAGCCATGAAGCGCGCGAACTGTTCGGAGCACATGTGACCGATTACTGCGCGGGCGCCATCCAGATGCCATATCGCCGGTTCCTGCGCGCTTGCGAGCAGACGGGTTATGATCTGGCCGTGCTGCAACGACGCTTTGCCTCAAGCTTCGATCAGGTGGCGCAGCGTCTTACGACGCTTCAACGCGTGGGAGAGCGTGGCCTGCCGTTTTTCAGCGCGCGCTTTGGCCGGACTGGGCGGATGGTCGCCTTCACCGCCGGGGCGAGCGGGGCAATCCACCCGATCGAAGGCGCGCGCTGGCCCGCTTGGGCACCCTACGCCGCATTCGAGAGCCGCGGCACAATGCTGGTGCAAGCGGTGACATTTGGTGAGGGCGAGGCAGCACCGCGCCATTGGTTCACCATCGCCCGTACCGTGGAGGTGGACGGCGTGGCGTGTTCCGCGCGCAGGGCCGTGGTGCTCGGTATCGAAGCTCGGTTTGGCCGCGATCTGGCGCAGGCGCGCGGAGTTTCGCTGGAATTGGCGGACGCCATTCCGCTAGGCACACCGTGCCCGCGCTGCGGGCGCAACGATTGCCTCACACCGGCGACGCAGCGGATGATTCCGTAGGCAAGACGCTGCAATGGGGAACCGCAGTGCGCAATCGCGGTTGCAGTGCGATGGAGGACTTAACACATGACTGAAGAACGCATTACCGAAACGACCGACGCTCAGGGCAACATGCACACCACGCACGTTATCAGGGATAGCGACACTCACACTTCGGGTGGGGGCGCTGCAAAATGGGTGTTTCTCATTATCATTGCCGCCGCCGTCGCGATTGGAGCCTATGTTCTTACACAAGGTAGTTCCGCTGAAATCGCGAAGGACAACGCGGTTGCCGGAGCCGCAGACGACGTCGGGCAGGCAGCCAACCAGGTCGGAGAAGCGGTACAGGACGTAGCGGACGATGTCACGACCGCCGAATAAAGCTGCATTAACCATCGCATCCCGCCTCAGGTCACGACCTGCAAGCGGGCTGTAAAGTTTACCGACACTTAAGCAGTCGGGCGTAGATGATACCTCGCTAACCATCAAAGCGAGCACTGCGCCCGACTCATGATCCGCCTTTTTAAACATTACATCCCGCACGCCGTGCTGCTGCTCGGATTGCTGGACTTTACCTTGCTGGTGGTCGCGGGAGAGCTGGCTTGGCAGGTTCGTGCGGCGCAGATCGCGATGGACCCCGGATCGATTGACGGACGATGGATCCCACTGCTCGGATTCGCATCGGTTGTCTGGTTGGCCATGATCTCTGTTGGAGTGTACGGCCCGTTGGCGCTGCGATCACTGCGATTTGCAGGTGCGCGGCTGCTGGTCGCGATCAGCCTCGGTATTATCGCGCTCGCCTTCATCGACTTTTTGCTGCCAGGTCAGACTTTCTGGCGATCGACCTTGTTATACGCGATGGGTTTTGCGGTGCTGGTGTTGGTCGCGGACCGGCTGTTACTCAATTCGTTCATCGGTTCATCCGCTTTTCGCCGCCGTGTGATGGTGCTGGGCGCGGGCGACAGGGCACAACGTCTGCGCGCGCTGGCCGACCGTCCCGAAAGCGGGTTTGCCATCGTCTCCTACATTGCCATGAGCGAACCCGAACGCGTCGTTGAAGAAGCAATTGCACGCGAGGCGATCCATGATCTTGGCCGGTTTGTAGAAAATTTGGGTGTGTCGGAGGTGGTGCTGGCACTGCAGGAACGCCGCAACGCCTTGCCATTGAAAGATTTGCTGCGGATCAAAACCAAGGGCGTTCATGTCAACGACTTCTCCAGCTTTCTGGAGCGGGAGACAGGCCGTGTCGACCTCGATACAGTCAATCCCAGTTGGCTGATATTTTCAGACGGATTTTCAAGCGGCCGCATGGTTTCAAGTGCGGTCAAGCGACTGTTCGATATCGCAGCAAGTCTGGTGCTGCTTACCGTGACATTTCCGATCATCGCTGTCTTTGCAATTTTCGTAAAACTCGACAGCAAAGGCCCTGCTTTCTTCCGGCAGGAGCGGGTCGGGCTGTTTGGCGAACCTTTCAAACTCATCAAGCTGCGTTCCATGTGCACGGACGCCGAAAAAGACGGTGCGAAGTGGGCATCGCAGGATGACCCGCGCATTACCCGCGTTGGTCGCTTCATCCGCAAGGTACGCATTGACGAACTCCCGCAAACCTGGAGCGTGCTGATGGGGCAGATGAGCTTTGTCGGACCGCGCCCCGAAGTGCCCGCCTTCGTTGATGATCTGCAGGAGGAAATCCCGTTCTACGGCGAACGCCACATGGTGAAACCCGGCATTACTGGCTGGGCGCAGATCAATTACCCGTATGGTGCGTCGTCCGAGGATAGCCGCAAGAAACTGGAATACGATCTTTATTACGCGAAGAATTACACACCCTTCCTCGATCTGGTGATCCTGCTTCAGACGGTTCGCGTGATTTTGTGGCCGGAAGGGGCGCGGTGATGGGCAACGACGCACTCGCCGATGCGGGCCTGACGCCATACGTGGGTTTTGTGTCGTTCTTTCTGGGCGCAGCATGTGCGCTGGGTGCCGGGTTGTGGATTGCTAGGATGGGCGATCGTGCACGGCCGGATCGCAACGCAGCTATGATCGCGTGCGCAATGACTGCGATCTGGTGTGCCATTGCCGCGCTGCAGGGGCCATTCCACTCGAGCACATTGCTGGCCAGCACGCTGCGCAATCTTGCGTTTATCTTTCTGATTTTCCGACTGTTTGCCGCCGATGGCAGGGACGAAAGCCTGCGTCCCACGCGCCCCGTCATCATCACGCTGGCAATGGTGGAGATGTTCCAGCCAATCCTGCTGCTGATAGACGCGCGCACCGGATTGATGCCCGAACTGGGTGCTCTGACCTTCGAGGCATCGGTGCTGCTCAACATGCTGGTTGCGGTGGGCACGCTGATGATGTTGCACAACCTCTACGCAGGGGCAGCAGCGTCTTCCCGTGAGATTTTGCGCTGGAGCACGCTGGCACTGGTGGGGCTGTTTGCCTACGATCTCAACCTGTTCACCATTGCGTACCTGTCGGGCCAACAGCCCGCATTGCTGGTCGCGTTGAGCGGCATAGTCAGTGGGTTGATGACGGCCCTGTTTGCCGTTGGCGCAAACACCAAGACCGCCGGACTTCAATTTCGCCCGTCGCGCGCGGTGACGTTCCAGACCCTGTCGCTGCTGGTTATCGGCACATACCTGATGCTGATGGTGCTGATTACGCGCTCGCTGGCGCTGATCGGGGGCGACATAGCGCGCGCCAGCCAAATGGTGTTTCTGGTGTTTGCCGTAGTGGCCGCGATATTCTGGCTGCCCTCGCCACGAATGCGCGCGTGGTTGCGCGTTACTGCGACAAAGCATCTTTTTCAGCACCGCTATGATTACCGCGAGGAATGGTTGCGATTCACCCAGACAATCGGGCGCGGGTCCAGCGCCAGCGCCAGCTTCCACGAACGCGCGGTAAAGGCGATTGCGGATATTACAGACAGTCCCGCCGGCCTGCTGTTGATGCCCAGCGAAGAGGCGCAGTTGGAACTGACCGCACGCTGGAACTGGCCGATGATCGAAGTGCCGGGCGTGGCGGGCGGTTTTGCGCTGACGAGCCTGCTGGAACGCCACAGCCATATCCTTGATCTGGACGAGGTGCGAAGCGGCGTCGATCATCATGGCGAACTGGCGCAGGTACCTCAATGGCTGACAGAGGCGGACGACGCGTGGGCGCTGATCCCGCTGATCCATTTTGATCGGCTGGTGGGCACCATCGTCCTTGCCCGGCCGCGCATCATGCGGCGGCTCGACTGGGAAGATTTCGATTTGCTGCGTGTCGTTGGGCAACAGCTCGCCAGTTATCTCGCGGAACAGGCCGGGCAACAGGCGCTGATGGATGCCAGTCGCTTCGATGAATTCAACCGGCGCATGGCGTTTGTCATGCACGATATAAAGAATTTGGCGAGCCAGCTGTCGCTGCTGACCGCAAACGCGCAGAAGCACGCCGATAATCCGGCCTTCCGCGCCGATATGCTGGTGACGCTGCGCAACTCGTCAGAAAAGCTGACGGCGTTGCTCGCCCGGCTTGGACGGTACGGTGCGGGGCATGTTCAGGCGATTGGCAAAGTCGACCTGACCGCTACCGCCAGTGCGGTCGAGCGTCGGTACGCAGGGGGCCACCCGGTCACGCTGACCGCTGGCGAACCTGTCACGGTGCTGGCGGATGCCGAGGGTCTCGAACAGGCCTTGATCCATCTGGTGCAAAACGCTGTCGAAGCGAGCGAACCGGATGCTCCGATATCTTTGAACGTCACAGGCGACGCCCTGTATGGTCGGATTGATATCATCGATGTTGGCCAGGGAATGTCACCTGAATTTGTGCGCTCTGGCCTGTTCAAACCGTTTGTCTCCTCAAAGCAGGGCGGTTTTGGCATCGGCGCATTCGAAGCCCGCGAGATTATCAGGGCAATGGGCGGGCGTTTGCAGGTGGAATCGCGCGAAGGGGTTGGCACACGTTTTTCCGTGCTGTTGCCGATGCCAGAAACCGCCAGACTTCTGGCAACTGGGACCGGACCCGTGACCGCCCAGGTTGCCAGCAACAATTCATCGGATTCAGTTTCAGAAAGGGTCGCCTGATGGCTGACAAGAAACCCGCACTGCTCGTTGTTGAGGATGATGAGGGCCTGCAAGCCCAGCTCAAATGGGCTTACGATGATTTTCAGGTGGTTATCGCCGGCGACCGCGACAGCGCAATCGCGGCGCTGCGCAGTGAGATGCCAGCCGTTGTGACGCTGGACCTTGGCCTGCCGCCCGATCCCGACGGCACAACCGAGGGGTTTGCTGTGCTCGATGCGATCATGCAGCTGAAACCCGATACCAAGGTAATCGTTGCCAGTGGCCACGGCGCGCGGGAAAGCGCGTTGCGGGCGATTGAACGCGGGGCATACGATTTCTACCAGAAACCGGTTGATATCGATGCGCTGGGCCTGATCGCGCGCCGCGCTTTCAACCTGCACCAGATCGAAGCGGAAAACCGCCGCCTTGTTGCCAGTGCTAGCGAGGACAAGACCGTGCTGGGCCGCCTGATAACCGGGGCGCCTGAAATGGTGAAGGTTGCGCGCACCATCGAACGGGTCGCTTCCACCAGCGTTTCGGTCATGCTGCTTGGCGCAAGCGGCACGGGCAAGGAATTGCTGGCGCGCGGCCTGCATGATGCGAGCGACCGCGCCAACGGCCCATTCGTCGCGATCAATTGTGCTGCGATCCCGGAAAACCTGCTGGAAAGCGAATTGTTCGGCCACGAAAAAGGCTCGTTTACCGGCGCGGTCAAGACCACCGAAGGCAAGATTGAAAGCGCCAACGGCGGCACGCTTTTCCTGGACGAGGTGGGGGACATCCCGCTGCCGCTGCAAGTCAAACTGTTGCGATTCCTGCAGGAACGCACCATCGAGCGGATCGGCGGGCGCAAACAGATTGCGGTCAACACCCGCATCGTGTGCGCTACCCATCAGGATCTGGAAAACATGATCGGCGCGGGCACATTCCGCGAAGACCTGTTCTATCGCCTGGCGGAAATCGTGGTGCGCATTCCGGGTCTTGCTGAACGTCACGGGGACGCAGTGTTGCTGGCCAAGGCGTTCCTCAAACGTTTCGCTGCCGAGATGAACCCCTCCGTCACCGGTTTTGCGCCAGATGCCCTGACCGTGATTGATGCGCACGAATGGCCGGGCAATGTGCGCGAGTTGGAAAACCGTGTGAAACGCGCAGTGATCATGGCCGATGCTAAACTGATCCATGCCGATGATCTCGATTTCCATGGCGAGATTGAGGAGGAGGGTGACGTTCTGAACCTGAAGGCCGCGCGCGAACAGGCTGATCGGCGGGTGATCCGCCATGCACTCGCCCGGTCCGAAGGAAACATTTCCAGCACGGCCAAACTGCTCGGCATATCGCGCCCAACCCTGTACGATCTGCTCAAGCAGTATGATCTGCATGCGTGAATGGATTATGATTGCGACCTCTGTCTGTGCGCTGGCACTGGCCGGGTGCTCGCTGGCCGGGGCGGGTGAAGAGCCGCCGCCGGTCCAATCGCTGGAGGGCAGCGAACAATTCCTTGCGCTGGTTCGGCAGGCGCGCGATGCGGCCTCCGATGGCGATCTGGCCGATGCCGGCCGCCTGCTGGACAAGGCGCGTTCCATCGAGCCGGATAACCCCGGCCTGTGGGTCGATATCGCGCGCCTGCGCTATCGCGGGGGCGAACATGCGCAGGCGTTGAAGGCGGCAGACCACGCGCTGAAACTCGGCCCTAGATACGCGCCCGCGCTGCTGCTTCGAGGGCAGATGGTGCGCGATGCTCACGGTCTCGCCGATGGGCTGATCTGGCTGGAAGCGGCAGTGGAGGCTGACCCGAACGATCCCGTGGCGCTGGCCGAATACGCCGCGACGCTCGGTGATGCGGGCTACAACCGGGAGATGCTGGATGTGGTGCGCGCGCTGTCCGATATCGCGCCAAAGGAACCGCGTGCGCTGTATTTGCAGTCTGTGCTGGCGGCGCGAGGCGGGCAGCCGGTGCTGGCGAAAAGCCTGTTGGAGCGCAGCAAATTCGCGGCGAACGGCGTACCATCGGCAATGATGCTGGATGCGCTGATCGATTTGCAGGAACGCAACTTCGATAGCGCGGCGGAGACTTTGGAAAAGCTGGCTGCGCGTCAGCCGGGCAATGGTCGGATCGCGGAGCTGCTGGCGCGCGCGCTGTGGATGAGCGGGCGCGACGATGATCTGATCGCCCGCTTTGCCGACCGCGCGCGTGATGAAGAGGCATCGCCCTACCTCGTCATGCTGGTGGGTCGCGCGTTGGAGCGACAGGGCGACCGCGCAGGGGCAGCGCCCCTGCTGGAACGCGCATATGCCGGACGCCAGGAGGGTTATGTGAAGTTGCCCGTAATCGAAAACCTACCGGAGCCGACGCGCCGGATGCGTAGCCTTGTCGCGGCGCGCCAATTCGCTGCGGCCAACACTTTCGCAAACGACTTGCGCAAGCGCTTCCGCGGATCTGGTGATATCGCGGTGCTTGCCGGGGATGCCGCGCTGGCGGGCGGCAACTCCAAACGCGCACTGGAGCTCTACCGCGAAGCCGCGCGCATTCGCCGCGCGTGGCCGCTCACACGCAGGGCGGCGGCGGCGTATCGCGATTTTGGTGATCATGTCGCAGCAGATGTTCTGATCGCGCGCCACCTTGCCGGAGAGCCGCGCAACACCGAGGCGTTGCTGCTCAATGCCGAGCGTGCTGCCCGCGCCCAGGACTGGCTGCGCGTCGCGGTGCTGCTCGACAATGCGATAGACCTTGGCGCGGGCAATGATCCGCGCCTGCTCAAGCTGCGCGGAATTGCCGCGCGCGAACTTGGCAATGTCGAGGAAGCGCGTCGGTTTGAGCGTATGACGTGGGATTTGCACCCCGGCCTCCTGCCTCTGGACTGATCGCACTATCGACATCGCGCATTCATGCGGGCAGGGCGGCGCGCTATGTTATCGCGTCTGAAACCGCTTGCTGATCCGATGATCGCGGTCCTGCTGATCGCAACGATATCAGCACTGATCGCGCCTGCAATCGGCCAGACGCGTGCAACCGCGCAGGATGTGTCCAGCGCAGGCATCTTCCTGTTGTTCCTGGTCAACGGAATGCGGATCGCTCGTAGCGAAATCGCACGCGGCCTCGCCAATTGGCGATTCTTTGGTCCGCTATTTGTGTGGGTATTTGGGATCATGGCGCTGGCTGGTTGGGGCATTGGTGCGCTGGCCAGCACGATGTTGCCGCCCTTGGTTGCATTGGGATTTGTCTATCTCGGCGTGCTGCCTTCAACCATTCAGTCGGCCACATCCTACACCACGCTGGCCAATGGCAATGTTGCTCTGGCGGTGGTCGGCGCCGCGCTTATAAATATTGCGGGCGTGTTCGTATCTGCTCCGCTGTTCGCACTGCTCGGCGGGGAAAGCGGTGGGGATATCGGCAGTGAGATGATTTTGCGCATTGGCATGATCCTGATCCTGCCGTTTCTGATAGGACAGGCGGTGCAGGGCCGGACGCGCGACTGGATAATGGCGCGCAAGGCCCGCATCGTCTGGCTGGACAGGATCGTGATCGGTATTGCGGTCTATGTCGCGTTTTCAGGCGCGGTGGAGGAAGGGCTGGCGACGATGTTCACCGCTTCCGACTGGGCGGCGCTGCTGGGGCTGACCGTGGCATTCCTGATTGCCGCGACCGGGGGTGCATGGATGGCGAGCGGCGCACTGGGCTATCAGCGCGCCGACCGCATCGCATTCCTGTTTGCCGCTTCGCAGAAAAGCGTCGCCATCGGTGCGCCGCTGGCAGCGATCCTGTTCCCCGCAAAGGTCGCCGGGTTCGTGATTGCGCCGCTGCTGCTTTACCATTTGCTCCAGCTTGTCGGGGCTGCACCGCTGGCTATGCGTCTGGCACGGGCACCGGATTAGCCGCGCGTTCGGCGCGTTGATGACGAACCGACCACCAGAACGACAAGCCGATCAGGATCGCGCCGATCAGGCCGGTAATCGTTTCGGGGATGTGTACCACAGCCGAAAGAAGCATGATTGCGCCCAGCACCACAATCGCCCAGAACGCTCCGTGTTCGAGGAAGCGGTATTCCGCCAGCGTCCCCTGCCGCACCAGATGCACCGTCATCGACCGGACAAACATTGCGCCGATGGACAGGCCAAGCGCGATTACGATCATGTTGTTCGACAGCGCGAACGCTCCGATCACGCCATCAAAGCTGAATGAGGCATCGAGGATGTTGAGATAGAGAAACCCGCCAAGTCCGCTGCGCACAACCGCGCCTGCCATCCGCGCGGCTTCTTCGCGCATTTCAAGGTAGTGGCTGACCGCTTCGACTGCGATGAATGTGACCAGACCCAGCATTCCTGCGACAAGGAACGTGTGCGCTTCCTCCACCGGAAGCATTGAGGAAATGCCCCACATGGCGAGCAGCAACAACGCAATCTCGATGGCGGGAAGGTTCGATACCTTCGCCAGTGCGCGTTCAACGCTTTCGATCCAGTGGACGTCCTTGTCGGCGTTGAAGAAGAACTTCATTCCGACCATCGCCAGAAACGCGCCGCCAAATCCGGCAATCCCGATATGCGCCGAACTCACCAGACGCTCATACTCCACCGGATCGTTGAGCGAGAGGCTGAATGCCTCGATCGGGCCGATCCCGGCAGCAATCGCCACGATAGCCAGAGGAAACACGATGCGCATTCCGAACACTGCAAACGCGATACCCCATGTCAGGAACCGGCGTTGCCAGACGGCGTCCATCTCCTTCAGCACCGATGCATTGACCACAGCGTTGTCGAAGCTCAGCGAAACTTCCAGCACTGACAAGATCACAACGATCCACAATATCTGGGCCATGCCGATAATCGTACCCGTACTGGCGATGCCATACCACGCGGCAAGGCCCAGGCAGATGGCGGTGAAGATCAGCGAGAATGTATAATAGCGAAGCAGCGTCTGCATGATGCAAATCGAACCTTGGATGGGCGAGTAATGGGGATGACAGGCCGTGTGACAGGAAGTGATTAGTCTTTGGGTTGGTACGTCTGGTCCTCGCCGGGAAAGGACCGTTCGCGCACCTCTTTTGCATAGGTGGCGACCGTCTTTTCGATAACGCTGGCGATATCCTCGTATTTCTTGACGAAGCGCGGCACGCGTTCGAACATCCCCAGCATGTCTTCGGTAACCAGCACTTGCCCATCGCACTGCGCCGACGCGCCAATGCCGATGGTGGGGCAGGACACCGCCTTTGTTGCGGTGATGGCGATGGGTTCGACCACCCCTTCGATCACGATGGCAAATGCACCCGCCCGATCCAGCGCGATGGCATCGCTTACGATCTTGTCGGCTTCCGCATCGGAGCGTCCACGCGCGGCATATCCGCCAAGCACATTCACCGCCTGCGGGGTCAGGCCGACATGGCCCATTACCGGGATGCCGCGCGAATTAAGGAAATCGACGGTGGGGGCCATCGCCTCTCCACCTTCCAGCTTGACCGCCGCAGCGCCGGTTTCCTTCAGTAGAAAGGCCGCGCTTTCAAATGCCTGCTGCGGCGATGTCTCGTAAGATCCGAACGGCATATCGACGACCACGACAGAATGGTACGATCCGCGCACCACCGCTGCGCCATGATTGGCCATCATCTCCAGCGTGACCGGGATGGTGGATGGCAAGCCGTAAATCACCTGCCCCAGCGAATCCCCGACCAGCAAGATATCGCAATGTGCGTCCAGCAATTGTGCCTGACGCGCCGTATAGGCCGTCAGCATCACCAACGGTTCCTGTGTCACCCCGTCAACCTTGCGGCTGCGAATGCGCGGTACGGTGAGGCGGCGCAGCGGCTGCGGTGTAGGGTTGGCGCGGCTGGTGCTGGTATCGAGCTGAAACGTCGTAGACATGGTCGCCCCAATAGCGTTGCCGCAGTACAAACGCAAAACAACTTGGCGAAGAGTAATTGGCCAAGGGTGCGCGATCTCCACAGCCCCCCTTGGCGCGGGCGGGAAATCATTGCAAAACGTCCCAACAATTTGGTGGCGGGCGCGCGATCGCGCTGCAAAAGGGTATCTCACACACATGGTTGCAACCACAGGCTCAACAATAGACGGAGGCCATAAGGATGGCTGGTCGTCGCGCAGTGCATTTGTTCTGGCAGCGGTGGGATCGGCCGTGGGGCTTGGCAACATGTGGCGCTTTCCCGCCGAAGCCGGGGAAAATGGCGGCGGCGCATTCGTGCTGTTCTACATTTTGTGCGTGGTCCTGATTGGTTTGCCGATCCTGCTTAGCGAAGTGCTGATCGGGCGGCATGGCCAGTCCAATGCGCCTGAAAGTGTGCGCCGTGTGGCAGAGGAAAGCGGCCAATCGACCAGATGGGCGATCCTTGCTGATTTTGGCGTGCTGGGCGCCTTCATGGTGCTCAGTTTTTACTGCGTCGTGGGCGGCTGGGTGCTGTATTATATCGGCGTGTTCGCGAGCGATCTGATGACGACGGGGCTGACCGGTGGCGCGTTCGAGGGGCGACCCGCTGCAGAGATCGAGGGATTGTGGCCGGGTCTGTATGGTAATCCCGGATTGATGGTGGGCCTGCATGTGGTGTTTATCGCAATAACGCTGTTCTTCGTTGCGCGCGGAGTGTCCAGCGGGATCGAATGGGTCGCAACATGGCTGATGCCGACCTTCTTCGTGTTGTTTCTGGCGATCACGATCTACGGCGCGACCACAGGCGGTTTTGATGAGGCGGTGACCTATCTGTTCACCTTCGATTTTTCGAAACTGACCGCGCCGGTGATGCTGGCAGCGGTGGGGCAGGCGTTCTTCTCATTGTCGTTGGGGGTCGCCGGGATGATGACCTACGGTGCCTATGTCGGGCGCGACGTCAATCTGGCAAGCACCAGCGGTATTATCGCGGGCGCGGATACGGCGGTTGCGCTGTTGGCGGGGCTGTGCATCTTTCCGATCGTGTTCGCCGCCGGACTGGAGGCTAACGCGGGGCCAGGTCTGATGTTCCAGAGCCTGCCGATTGCGTTTCAGCAAATGCCGTTCGGATCGTTTATCGGGATGCTCTTCTTCGTCATGGTGTTCTTTGCCGCGCTGACGAGCTCTGTCTCGCTGCTTGAGGCTCCGACCGCGTGGTTCAAGGACCGGGCCGGATTGCCGCGGGCTGTGGCGACAGCCATTGTTAGCGGCGGGGCATTGGTGCTGGGCGCGTTGGCTGCGTGGTTCTGGGGCGTGCCGGTACCAGGCGTTTCGACCATGGCGGTGTTCGATGGGCAGGACCTGTTCAATGTGCTGGATACCGTTACCAGCAAGGTGCTGATGCCGGTGGGTGCGATCCTGACTTCGCTATTTGTCGGTTGGGTTGCCTCGCGCAGACTGATCGACAACGAGAACGGCCTGTCGGGCGGTTTGCATCACACATGGCTGGCGCTGGTGCGGTATCTGTGCCCGATTGTTTTGCTGGTTATCATGGTGGCTGGGCTGATCGGCTGATCGTAGGCCTTGGGTGGGCGACATTGGGCGATCACGAGACGATTGCGGGGCGACTGCGGGGCGATTGGGGCGTTGCAATTGGCCTGCGTATATGGAACATAGTGGGAACAAGAGAGGTTCCTGCGAGTCTCCATGAGTGTTCCTATGTCGTTTTCTGCCCCCCCTCAAAGCGCGTCCGCGCAGATTTCTGCGTCCCTGCCGGAGGCTGTGCTTTCGCGTGAGGATATCGCCGCGATCTCCAGCGCGAGAGAGGCCCGCTGGCGGCCCGGTCTTGCCGATCAACCACTGCATAGCGAGATTTTCGCCGACACTGCCGATGCTTGCGGGGCGGGGCTGGCGCTGGCGCTGGCGCGTGATGCCCTGAAGGTGGCAGAGCGGACGGCGAAGCAGGCGCAAGACCCGCTTGCCGAAGCTCACGACCGGCGGCAGGTGCTGTGGGTGCAGGATACGCGCGCAATCCAGCGCGGCGGTCGCCCGTATCTCCACGGCCTGCCCGCCGACCTGCGCGAGCGGTTGATCCATGTCGAAACGAAAACGCCCGAAGATGCTCTGTTCGCGCTCGAAGAGGGGCTGCGATGCCGCGATCTGGCCTGTGTGATCGGAGAGATCGTGGGTAATCCGCGCGCCCTCGATTTCACCGCCTCGCGCCGCCTCAGTCTTGCTGCGGAAAAGCATGGGGTTGCGCTGTGGCTGGTGCGGCTGGAGGCGCGCGCCGATCTGTCCTCTGCCCGGATGCGCTGGCGGGTGGAGGCCGCGCCCTCTGCCGTACCCCGGTGGAACGCGGATGCACCCGGCGCGCCAGCCTGGAAGGCTGAACTTTTCCGCGCGCGCTCGCATGCGCCCGGACAATGGATAGTGAGCGATGACGAACAGACCCTGCGCGCCCGAAAGTCGGGCGAACGATCCTCCGCAAACGACCCCGCCACTCCAACACCGGGACCAGCGCTCGCCTATCGCCGGCGGTTCGGCCAACAGCAGGCCCGCCATGCAGCCGCGCCGGATACTGGCTATCTGGTGCGCGCAACTGTCGGTCGATCGCTGGCGGCTTACAGCCGGACCTGAACGCGGCCCGCTGCACCCAGGGGAGGGCGCGGATGCGCACCCCGTCGCGCTGATCACCGAAACCGCGCACGGCCCGCGGATTGCGGCGGTCAACGATGCTGCGCGCGCTGCGGGCGCGCAATCAGGCGTCATGCTGGCCGATGCGCGCACGCTGTGCCCGCAGATACAAGCGCATCCGGCGGACCCAGCGGGCGATCTCGCATTTCTGGAACAACTGGCCGTGTGGGCGCAGCGTTGGGGGCCGTGGAGCGCGCTGGATGCGCCTGATGGCGTGCTGGTCGATATCACGGCGGCAGCGCATCTGTTCGGGGGAGAGGTGCGCCTGCTCAAGGATGTCGAGGCTGCCTGTGCGCGGCGCAGGCTGTCAGTGCGCACCGCCATTGCGCCCACCGCCGGTGCTGCATGGGCGCTCGCGCATTATGGGCCTGCGCGCAGCATCATCGCGCCGCACGATTCCCATCGCAGCGCTGCCGCACCAATCATGCACGCGCTGGCCGATCTGCCGGTTGCCGCGCTGCGCCTCGATGCCGATGTCCTTACCGTTCTGCGCCGCCTTGGGCTGAAACGCCTGGGCGATCTGACGGGAATCATGAGCGGCGACAGCGACCGGTTGCAAGCTTCGGGCCGCGATTCGCTCCACCGCCGGTTCCGCAATCGCAAATCGCCCGCCGCCAACCCGCTCGTTCGGCTCGATCAATTGCTGGGCCGGGTGCCCGAACCGCTGCTGCCGGTCGTCCAGCAGGTGATGCCGCTGGTGCAGCGGCGCCTGATGGAACCGATTCGTCACCGCCCCCTGCTCGATACCGTGCTGGACGATCTGGCCGCCGATATGGTGCGCGAACTCGAAGCGCGCGGCGATGGCGCCCGGCGGCTTGAACTGGGGTTGTGGCGGGTTGATGGCGAGGTGCTGATCCGCCGTCTCGAACTCGCCGCCGCCACGCGCGAGGCGTCGCATATCACCCGGCTGTTTGCCGCCAGGCTCGATGATGTGGAGGCCGGTTTCGGGATCGAGACCGTACGCCTGCGCGCCAGCTGGACCGAGCCTCTGGGAATTGTGCAGGCCGATATCGAGCAGGCGGCGCAGCGCCACGGCACTTCATTGAACGCCTGTATCGACAGGCTGACGGTGCGACTGGGGCCGCAGGCGGTGCGCCGTCCGGTGCCTCATGCCAGTCACCTGCCCGAACGCGCACAGCGTTGGCAGGCGCCGATGGAGCTGCAATCCAGCCTACAAATAACTGTAAGTAATACTAACAAGCCCATGAAATTGCTGGACAGGCCAGAGCAGATTGCGGTCCTCTATGCTTCACCCGATGGCCTGCCCCAGCGGTTTCGCTGGCGCGGTGATGTGCGCGAAGTGGCGCGGGTGGAGGGGCCAGAGCGCATCGCGCCCGAATGGTGGCGCGAACGATCCACCGTGCGCCTGCGCGATTATTACCGGATCGAGGATGCGCGCGGCCAACGTTACTGGATCTATCGCCACGGCATCGCCGGGGATGGGCGCGGCGGCCCGCCCGACTGGTATCTGCACGGCCTGTTCGCCTGACACCGGATTGCCCATGGCGGATGGTTTGACGTCATGCAGGCAGCCTGCATCGTGACGTCACGCGCCTGGCAAACGACGATTAATCGCCTCGCTTAAACTTTATTTACAAATCTGTGCGATCACGCTGGTAATGAACATGCACTCGATCTCACGCTCGTCGGAACGTCGCCCGCTCGGCCTGATGGTCAAGAGCCGCGTTCAGTCGCGTGTCGTCTATGTCGACGTGCTCGACATTTCCGAAGGCGGCTGCAAGATTCGCGGCTCAAGCGGGTTTGCTCAGGTGGGCGATCGGGTAACGATGAAGGTAAACGGAGTGAACGCCCCGCTAGGCATCATCGCATGGATCGAAGGAAAGACGGCAGGCGTCGCCTTCGACGGAGAGATGCACCCCGCCGTGCTGGATCATCTGTGCACCATGAACGACCTGAGCGCGACGCCGCAAAGGCCACGCTTCAACCGGGTGTGAGATGGCGGAGGCGTGTCGATGGGTTGACACGCCGACCGATGAGCGGAAGGCCGAGTTTATCTGGGCGCTGCCGCCAGCGGCTAATGATAACTCACCATTCGGCGGCGATGACGGGATCGATGGCTACGCCCCGCTCGCGCTGGTGACGACCAACACGTCGAGCCAGCTTACGCTCTACTGGGTCCACGGCAACCACCTCGGCGTGCCGATGGTCATCACCAACGCGCTCGGGCTGGTGGTCGACCCCGGCAACGACTTCCTGCGCCCCGGCTTCCCCGGCCAGAGCCAGGTCCTGAGCGACCTCTACTACAACCGTGCGCGCGATTATGACCCGGTGCTGGGACGGTATATTCAGGCCGACCCGATTGGGCTGTTGGGGGATGTGAATCCCTACCTCTACGCCAATGCGGATCCGGTCAATATGATTGACCCTTTTGGAGAATTCGGGTTGGCCGGTGCCGCAGTCGGGTTTGTGATCGATGTGGGCTTCCAGTTAGCCGAGGGGCGATGCTTTAGCCTGCAGCGAGCCCTCATTTCCGCAGCACTCGGGGCCGTTGGCGCACCAGCATGGGCGCGCTTTGGCAGCCGAGGTCTGGCTATGGGCATGTCAAGATCGAACGCGGCGTTCCCCAAAGGAGTGGAATGAGTCGAACGGTCGAAATTCTGGCCGAAGCGCTGGGGCGGGACATATAGCAAGTACAACACAAATTTGAGATGGGGAACGGACCACGCGCTTGATGATGCGTCGCGGTATCGGTTCATGCGCAAGTGGTGGAAACAGGACCCAAACAACGGGATTCGTAACCCGCTACATCAGTTTTGGAACCGACCCCCGTATTGGTCGAAAGGAGCCACAATCCCCCCTGCGGCGGGCTCCCTTACCATGGGGCGCTCCATGGGAGATTGCGAATGTCAATAACGTTTCGCCCAAGGGTGTGGTTGAACATAATGTTCGATCCAATCTGGCCGATCGAGCGAACAATGTTCGAAGCAGTCTTAAAAACGGAGTCGAACGAAGTTCGGCTGATAGCTCAATCACAACTTGCAGATTGTAACTTCGCGCAAAGGCTGGAGCGAGGTAAAGAAGTATTTTTCTACAATATAGCCTTTGGAATATTTCCTAAAAAAGTACTTTATCGGATTAATTCCAATATCAGAGAACGTAAATTTTCTACGGTAAAACTTTCCCTAAGGACCGGTGAGATCGTATCATGTGATTTTTGGCTAATCTGTGGTCAAATCGGCCACCTTACCTATAGTGTACCGGTAAATTCAAAAAGGGTTAAAGGCGCCGAGATAATTGAAATACATCGCCACCCTCCATCTGCGTCAGGAACGGACAACGCTCATGACATTGAGAAAGAAATTTTTGATGATCTTACAATTGATGATTTGAAGGAATTCACTGAAGATAGTGACTTTGTTTTTTATGGTTTAAAAGATGCTTATACGACCATGACAGAATTTGGTTCATTTAAAGTGGTCGGCGCCTTTTCAGAAGATGACTATCTCGTCTATCCTATTATAGATAATGTTGAAACTTCCAGAGGTTACTATATTATGAATGAAGAGAATCTAGAATTTCTCTCACACCGGCTCATACCTGCTTTGAAGATATCTAGAGAACGGGGCTTTTCGTAGCAGGCCTCGTCAAATTCCGGTTTGTGTTGAAATCGGATAGATTAATTGTCAATCGTCTCGTTCGATTCGTCTTATATTTGTGATGAAATCCAGCAGCCCCTAAGCGCCGCATGTGTTTGATCATTCACTAGCAGAGGACGGCAAAGCCATGCGTAACCCTGTAGCCCTCGTCGCGGTCATCGGATCGCTCCTCGCCACCGCCGCGTCCGCGCAGGTGCCGCAATGCACCGTCCCCAACACGCTGGTGAACGGCCAGGTCGCCGACGCCACCGACGTGATGGAGAATTTCAACGCCGTCGCCAATTGCGTCGACAATGCCGTCACCCATGAAGGCACGCCTGCAACGGGCGAGATCGCCGTCTTCACCAGCCCGACCGGTGTTTCGGGCGGTGACCTCACCGGCGATGTCACCACATCAGGCAGCACAGCGACTACACTCGCGACCACCGGGCGCGGTTAGATAAGCCAACGGGCACGAGGTCTTGCCATGACAGCCATGGCCGCGTGGTCGCGGGAAGCGCAGCTGAACGAGCGCAGCGAGGACAGTACGGTACCTCGGCAGCCGAGGTGAAGGCCGAGTTCATCTGCCGATCACAAAACCAGTTGCAACCCCGCGGATCAGGCCGCGATTTGGGGAAGGGAGGGCAGCTAATCGATATGTATCGCCTTGGCCCTGCACACCATCAACTCAGCGTCCCCCGCCACCGCTGGACCCGAACAGGAGAAAGTTGCAACCTTTGCATTGGACGGGAGGGCGTAGGGAACATATAAGGAACGTCAACTTTTTGATGGCTTCCATAATGACCACGCCCACACTCAAGGACAGGCTCGAAATCCTCGCCGATGCGGCGAAGTACGATGCCTCTTGCGCGTCGTCCGGCACGGCGAAGAAGAATTCGCTGGGCGGGAAAGGGCTCGGCTCGACCGAGGGGATGGGCATCTGCCACGCCTATGCGCCCGATGGCCGGTGTATCTCGCTGCTCAAGATCCTGTTGACCAATCACTGCATTTTCGATTGCCATTATTGCATCAACCGCAAAAGCTCGAACGTGCGGCGCGCGCGCTTTACCCCGCAGGAAGTCGCGGACCTGACGCTCAATTTCTACCGCCGCAATTATATCGAAGGGCTGTTCCTGTCCTCCGGCATTATCAAGAGCGCCAATCACACCATGGATCAGCTGATCGAGGTGGCCCGCATCCTGCGCGAAGAGCACGATTTTCGCGGCTACATCCATTTGAAGACCATTCCGGAGGCCGATGCAGAGCTGATCCATCAGGCCGGGCTGTATGCCGACCGCGTCTCGATCAATGTTGAATTGCCGACGCGGGCAGGGCTGACACGGCTTGCGCCCGACAAGAACGAAACCCAGATCGAGGGCGCGATGGACCGCACCAAAGCGCGGATTATCGAGGCGAAGGATGAACGCAAGCGGTTCAAGCACGCGCCGCGCTTTGCGCCCGCCGGCCAGTCGACGCAGATGATCGTGGGCGCGGATGCCGCCTCCGATACCGATATCATGGGCAAGGCAAGCCGGCTGTATGGCAGTTTCGGGCTGCGGCGGGTGTATTACAGCGCATTTTCGCCAATCCCCGATGCCTCTGCTGTGCTGCCGCTGAAACGTCCGCCGCTGATGCGCGAACACCGGCTGTACCAGTCGGACTGGCTGATGCGGTTTTATGGCTATGCTCCCGATGAGGTGGCTCAGGCGACCGGTGCGGATGGCAATCTGCCGCTGGATATCGACCCGAAACTGGCATGGGCGCTGAAATTCCGCGAACATTTTCCAGTCGATGTGAACCGCGCCTCGAAAGAGCAATTGCTGCGGGTGCCGGGGCTGGGGACGACAGCGGTTCAGCGCATCCTGATGGCGCGGCGACACCGGACATTGCGGCTCGATGATGTGGCGCGGCTGACCCAGTCGATCGCCAAGGTGCGCCCGTTTCTGGTGGCGCTCGACTGGCGACCGACCATGCTTACGGACAGAGCCGATCTGCGCGCCTTGCTGGCGCCGAAATCTGAACAGCTGGAGCTGTTTTGATGGCTGGCCAAAGAGCGAATATGCAAAATATCAGCCTCGGTGCTCACTATGTCGTAAACCTGCCTGCGCCCGATGACTTTGCGTTCTGGCGGGACCGCGCGCGGGCGCTGATCCAGAGCGATGTTCCGCCCGACCGGGTAAGCTGGGTGGAGCCGGGCGGGACGGGTGACCTGTTTGCGCAGGATGCGCCCGCAAAAGGGGAAAAGCGCCTGCCGCAGGTCCCTGCCGACGCCCGCCCTGTGCGCGCGAGCAAGCGTTTCATGAGCCTTGCCCGCAACGCTGCACTGCACTCCGATCCGGAGCGGTTTGCATTGCTTTACCGGATGCTATGGCGGCTCCAGTCCAACCCCCGCGCAATGGAGGACAAGGCCGATCCGGACGTGCGCCGGATCGAGGAACTCGACAAATCGGTCCGCCGTGACAGCCACAAGATGCACGCCTTCGTCCGCTTTCGCGAGGTCGAAATTGCCGACGACGCGAAACATTACGTCGCCTGGTTTGAGCCTGATCATCATATCGTGCGCGCCAATGCCGGGTTTTTCATGCGCCGCTTTGCGAACATGAACTGGTCGATTCTGACTCCGCGTGGCTGCATCCACTGGGATGGCGAGACGATGCGCGAAAGCGGCCCGGCACAGCGATCCGACGCGCCCCAAGGCGACCCGATCGAGGAATTGTGGAAATCGTACTATTCCTCGATCTTCAACCCGGCCCGGCTGAAAGTCGGCGCGATGCTGTCTGAAATGCCGCGCAAGTACTGGAAGAACCTGCCCGAGGCGGAACTGATCCCCGGCCTTATCGCAGGCGCGCAAGCACGCGAGGCCGGAATGGTCGCAGCAGGCGAGCGCGAAGAGCGTCAGCGGCCCTCTACCCTGGAAGCGGTCGCGCTGGCGATCGGCAATTGTCGCGATTGCCCAATTGCCGAATGTGGCACGCGCGCGGTGATGGGTGAGGGTGATCCGGGCGCGGCGCTGATGATCGTTGGCGAACAGCCGGGCGATCAGGAGGATCAGCAAGGTCGCCCGTTTGTTGGTCCGGCGGGACAATTGCTCGATGAATATCTTGGCTTGGCGGGGATCGACCGAAGCGCCGCCTATGTCACCAACGCGGTCAAGCATTTCAAGTTCGTGCAGCGCGGCAAGCGCCGTCTCCACCAGAATCCGGTAGCAAAGGAGATCGATACCTGCCGCTGGTGGCTGGAGGCCGAGCGGGCTGTGGTGAAACCGCACGTGATCCTGGCTCTCGGCGCAAGTGCGGCGCGCGGGCTGTTGGGGCGGACGGTGAGCATATCGCAGGCTCGCGGTGCGCCGATTGCGCTTGAGGATGGACCAGAAGGCAAGGCGGAGCTGTGGGTTACTGCGCATCCCTCCTATCTGCTGCGACTGGATGGCCCGGCGCGCGAGGAGCAAGCCGAGTTGTTCGCGCGCGATTTGGCTGCGGTGAGAGCGCGAATGGAGGAACTGTCGGAGGCCAATTCGCGCTCGGCTTAGCTTGCTGAACGCAGGTTTGTGCCATGCCCGAAAACGATCTGCAGATACCAAAGCGGACCATTGAGCTTGATCCTGACCTGATCGACACGCCGCCACGCGCGCCATTTGTCGAACTGGGGCTTGTGAGTTGTTTCAGTTTCCTGCGCGGAGCCTCGGATGCGGTGGACCTTGTGATGACTGCGCGCGAGTTGGGATACGACGCAATCGGAATTGCCGATGCCAACAGTTTTGCAGGCGTGGTGCGCGTCCATACCGAGGCGAAGACGTTGAAACTGCGTCCCGTGATCGGCACGCGGATCGAGACGGTGGAAGGGTTCACTTTCCTCGCTTATCCGCAAAACCGCGCCGCCTATGGTCGATTGTGCCGGCTGATCAGCCGGGGCCGGATGCAGACGCTCGATGGCGGATGGCAGGAAAAGGGCGCCTGTGAGATCGACCTCGCGATGCTGGCGGATCATGCCGAGGATGTTCAACTGATCCTGCTGCCACCGGAGGATGTGGAGGCGGAATTCATGATCCGGGTGCCAAGCAATGTGGTGCCGTTTCCGGTTTCGCGCAGAGGACGCAAAGGAGCAAAGATCGCAGAGAAATTATCCGCGCCGCAGGCTATCTCAAAACCTGCAACCTTTTCACCAGTAGGATTGTTGGCGGAAGAAAGCGACTTCGCCGCTGGATCAACATCTCGGCGTCTCCCTGCTCCTCTGCGCTCTTTGCGCGAAACAACCCTTTTCACTGCCCCATTCTCCGACCTGCTCCCGCATCTCACCCGGCAGCTTCCCACGCTGCGCCATCTTGCCGCCAGCTACCTTTATCGCGGCGATGATATCGCCCGGATCGACCGGCTCGATGTGCTCGCACGGGAGAACGCGCTGAGCCTGCTGGCCACCAACGATGTGCATTACCACGCACCCAAACGTCGCCCGTTGCAGGACGTGATGACGGCGATCCGGCACAAGACCACGATTGCCGAGGCCGGACACCTGCTGCATGCCAATGCCGAACGTCATCTCAAATCCCCGCAAATCATGGCGCGCCTGTTCGCCCGCTGGCCGCACGCCATCACCTCCGCGCGCGCGGTGGCTGATAATTGCAACTTCAGCCTCGATGAACTGCGTTACGAATATCCAGAGGAAATCTATCCCGATGGCATGACCCCGCAGGAATACCTTATGGCGGAAACGGCGAGGGGGGCTGCGCGGCGCTATCCCTCCGGCGTGCCCGACAGTGTACGCGATACGCTGAAGCGCGAACTGGCGCTGATCGCCAAACTGGATCTCGCGCGGTATTTCCTCACCATCAAGGATATCGTCGATTTTGCGCGTCGGTGCGATCCGCCGATCCTGTGCCAGGGGCGCGGGTCTGCCGCCAATTCGGCGGTTTGTTACTGCCTGGAAATAACTTCGGTCGATCCGGCGAAGCACCAGTTGCTGTTTGATCGGTTCATTTCCGAAGAGCGCAAGGAGCCGCCGGATATCGATGTCGATTTCGAGCATGAGCGGCGCGAGGAGGTGATCCAGTATATCTATAGCCGCTACGGCCGCCAGCGCGCCGGGCTGTGTGCCACGGTGATCCATTACCGCCCGCGCATGGCTATCCGTGAAGTCGGCAAGGCGATGGGCCTGTCGGAAGATGTCACGGCCTCCCTTGCCCGCACGGTGTGGGGCGGATGGGGGCGTGAGATCAGCGAGAAACACGCCGCCGAAACCGGCATGGACGTGACCGATCCGCACCTCAAACGGGTGCTGCGGCTGACAGAACAGATGATCGGAATGCCGCGCCACCTCTCGCAGCATGTCGGCGGTTTCATCCTTACCCAAAGCGCCCTGACCGAGACGGTGCCGATTGGCAATGGCGCCATGCCCGATCGCACTTTTATCGAATGGGACAAGGATGATATCGAGGCGCTGGGCATTCTGAAGGTCGACGTGCTGGCGCTGGGAATGCTCACCTGCATCCGCAAATGCCTCGATCTGTTGGGCGCACATCATGACCGTGCTTTGACGCTGGCCACCGTCCCGCGTGAAGATCCGGAAACCTACGCGATGCTGCGAAAAGGGGATTCTCTGGGCGTGTTTCAGGTTGAAAGCCGGGCGCAGATGAACATGCTGCCGCGCCTGCGTCCGCGCGAATTCTATGACCTTGTGATTCAGGTGGCGATCGTACGGCCGGGTCCGATCCAGGGCGATATGGTGCACCCCTATCTGAAACGCCGCCGGGGGGCAGAGCTGGTGCAGATCCCCGCGCCATCACCGCAGCACGGTCCGGCAGATGAGCTGTCGAGCATTCTGGCGCGCACCCTTGGCGTGCCGATCTTTCAGGAACAGGCGATGAAAATCGCGCTCGATGCGGCAAAGTTTTCCAGTCTGGAGGCCAACCGGCTGCGCAAGGCGATGGCGACGTTCCGTTCGCGCGGGATGGTCGATGAATTGCAGGACATGATGGTCGAGCGGATGGTGACGCGCGGGTATGAGCGCGAATTTGCTGAGCGGTGCTTCAACCAGATCAGGGGCTTTGGCGAATATGGCTTCCCCGAAAGCCACGCTGCGTCGTTTGCGCATCTCGTCTATGTTTCGAGCTGGCTGAAATGCCATTTCCCTGCGGCTTTTGGGGCGGCGCTGCTGAATTCCCAACCGATGGGTTTCTACGCGCCCGCGCAGATCGTGCGCGATGCCCGCGAGCATGGGGTGGCTGTGCTTGCGATGGATGTGAACCACAGCGAATGGGATTGCACGCTGGAGGCGACCGGTGAGGTGCATGAGGGTGAGACGGGCCGCTTCGACCGCCACATTGCGCTGCGTCTTGGCCTGCGCCAGATCGACGGACTGCCCGAACACATCGCTGCGCAACTGATCGCCGAGCGGGTGCAGAACGGCCCGTATCATGACGTTGCCAGCCTGCGCGAGCGGGCGGGGCTGAGCCCTGCGCATATCGAGCGACTGGCCAGCGCGGATTGCTTCGCGTCCCTCAACCTTACCCGCAGACAGGCGCTGTGGGATGCCAGAAGCCTGATTGCAGGGCCTGACCTGCCGCTGTTCCGCGCGGCGGCGCAGCGCGATGAGGGGGTGGAGCGGGCGAAAACGCAGTTGCCGGTGATGCCATTGTCCGAAGAAGTGGTGGCCGATTACCAGACCACTCGGCTTTCGCTAAAGGCGCATCCGATGGCATTTCTGCGTCCTCAACTGGCCGAGCGTGGCTTTGTGCGCGCCTGCGATCTGCGCGCGCGCAAGTTCCGGTCCATGGTACAGGTCGCAGGCGTCGTGTTGATCCGCCAGCGGCCCGGAAGCGCAAAGGGGGTGTGCTTCATCACGCTGGAGGATGAAACCGGGGTAATTAACCTCGTGGTCTGGCCTGATCTCAAGGAAAAGCAGCGCCGGGTTGTCATGGGCGCGCGGCTGATGGAGGTGCGAGGGCGGGTCGAATATGATGACGAGGTGATCCACGTGATCGCGCACCACATGACCGATGCGACCGATCAGCTCTATGCCCTGTCCGATGATATGCTGAACGCGCCGGTTGCCCGCGCCGATCACGTCAATTCTCCGCTTCCCTCTCAGGTTGGCGGAAAACGGGTGATTAACCCACGCGATAACCTTGCCGAAGGGATGCAGGATACCGTCCGGCCACGCGATCTGATCGACCAATTGCACGAAGCAAGCACCCCATCTGGACGTGCCGGAGCCAAAGCGCCCAACACTCGCGTCCATCCCCGCGATGTCAGGATACTTCCGAACTCTCGCGACTTTCATTGACCATGAGGTCGCGCAAAAATCCGTTCCGCATCCGTCGCACGGTTGGCCGATTTACGGGGGATCGGCGCGCGTTATTTCTGCTCACAATGTTTGCCATCATTGTTACCGGGTGGAGCTGGCTTGAATCGCATCCGCAGCACAATCCGATGGCTCCACTCGATTTGCGTGATCCGATCGGCTCAGCGACCGCCCGAAAACTGGTGGCGTTGCGCGATGACATCCCGGAATGCCGCGCGACGCTCGATCGTAGCGGAGTGGGCTATTCCGCATTGCCCGAAACCGGCGAAGGCGCGTGCGCGAGGCCAGACCGGACCCAGTTGACTGATTTTCCGATTGCTCCGAACACCCCGCCAGTCACCTGTCCCGTGGCCGCCGCGCTGGAAGTGTGGCGCACGAAGTCGGTGGAACCCGCAGCACGCGACATCCTTGGGAGCGATCTCGCACGGATCGAGCATCTGGGTGCGTTCAATTGCCGCCGGATGCGCGGCAATGATTCCGGCTCGTGGAGCCAGCATGCGACCGCCAATGCGATCGACATTGCCGCATTCGTACTCAAAGACGGACGGCGCATCAATGTGCTGAACGATTGGGACGGCGATGCTGACAAAGTAAGGTTCCTGCGGCAGGCGAGGGACGGCGCCTGCGGAGCATTCGCCACCGTCCTCTCACCCGACTACAACGCCGCACATGCCGACCATTTTCACTTCGATCAGGACACACGCTGGATGAGCGTATGCCGCTAGGCGTCAGGTCGCCTCCAAAGCGTATCCCGCCGAACGCACCGTCCTGATCGGATCTTTCGACCCGTCAATGCCAATCGCCTTACGCAGACGGCGAATATGGACATCGACCGTTCTAAGCTCGATGTCGGAACCGGTTCCCCAGACGCCATCCAGCAATTGCCCGCGACTGAAAACGCGTCCGGGGCTTTCCATGAAGAATTTGAGCAGGCGATATTCCGTCGGACCCAATTGCAAGGCTCGACCGCGGCGCTGTACCTTGTGCGCCACCGGATCAAGCTTGATATCGCCAACTTCGATTGTCTCGCCAGCAAGAGCTGGGCGAATGCGACGCATGACAGCGGCCACTCGGGCAAGAAGTTCGCGCGGCGAGAAAGGCTTGGTAAGATAGTCATCTGCGCCGGTTTCCAGCCCCCGAACTCGATCATCCTCCGCCTCGCGTGCGGTCAGCATGATGATCGGCACGTGCGCCGTCACCTTGTCCCGGCGCAGGCGGCGGCAAACTTCGATGCCGCTGGTGCCCTCGATCATCCAGTCAAGCAGGATGAGATCGGGCACCTCCTCGCTCGCCAGAACCATGGCTTCATCGCCATCGGCAGTGCAACGGACCTGATAACCTTCGTTTTGGAAGCGATATTCGAGCAATTCCGACAATGCCGGATCATCTTCGACGAGAAGCAGTTTGGCGCCAGTCATAAGTTCACTGTCTCCTGAGACGCGGCTGACAGCATGTGTGCGCCAGCGCTCTCGCAATCGCTATTGTTTCAGTTTTGCTTCCGTTTGATGAAACGTGCCCCGGCTAATTCTCCACAGTTGTCAACTTGCGATGATATGCGGCCCGAATGTCACCGATCTTCTTCGGGCGGGTATGTGCCGGTTGCCGCAAAGTGAACCATTTCCGCGACATTGGTCGCGTGGTCGCCAATGCGTTCCAGATTACGCGCCACAAACAAAAGTTGGGCGGCGCTCGAAATAGTTGCAGGGTTTTCCACCATATGACTGACCAGATTACGAAAAATGCTGTTGTAAAATGCATCGACCTTCACGTCGGTGCGTATCACCTCGCGCGCCAGGCCAGGATCGCGGGCAGCATACGCCGTAAGTACATCGTGCACCATCTCGCTGGCAATCTCGCCCATCGCAGGCAGCAGTGTGAGCGGTTCGAACCGGTCGCGCCCCTCAATCATGCCAACCCGTTTGGCGATATTTTTCGAGTAATCGCCGATTCTTTCGACCACGCCTGCGATTTTCAAAGCCGCGATCACTTCGCGCAGATCGTCTGCCATCGGCGCGCGAAGGGCGATTATGCGGACCGCCAGTTTGTCGACCTCGGTTTCGATGGCGTCGATTTTCTTGTCGCGCGCGACAACCTGATCTGCCAGCGCCTCATCGCCGCGCACCAGCGCATCGAGCGCGTCTGCGATGGCCACTTCGGCAAGTCCGCCCATCTCCGCGATCAGGCCGCGCAGACGGGTGATGTCCTCATCGAAAGCTTTGACTGTATGTTCAGCCATCATCCGTAACGCCCTGTAATGTAATCCTTCGTACGTTCTTCGATCGGATTGGTGAAAATGTCGGACGTGGGCCCGTATTCAATCATTTTGCCAAGATGAAAGAACGCTGTGCGGTGGCTCACACGCGCAGCTTGCTGCATCGAATGGGTGACGATCACAATGGCGTATCGCCCCGAAAGTTCATCGATAAGTTCCTCGATCTTGGCAGTGGCGATAGGATCGAGCGCGGAAGCCGGCTCATCCATGAGGATCACTTCGGGATCCACCGCTATGGCGCGGGCAATACACAGGCGCTGCTGTTGCCCGCCCGAGAGTGCAGTGCCCGAATCTTCAAGCCGGTCCTTCACTTCTTCCCACAGACCGGCGCGCGTCAAGGATGCCTCGACAATGCCGTCAAGATCGACCTTCTTTTCTGCAAGACCGTGAATTTTCGGGCCATAGGCGATGTTTTCGTAAATCGACTTTGGAAACGGGTTCGGCTTTTGAAACACCATCCCGACACGCGCGCGCAATTGCACAACGTCCATCGCATCGGAATGAATGTCCTCGCCTTCAAGTTCGATCAGTCCCTCGACACGGGCGACCGGGATCGTATCATTCATGCGGTTGAAACAGCGCAAGAATGTCGATTTACCGCAGCCTGATGGACCGATGAAAGCGGTAACGTAATCGGGCGAGATATCGATCGAAACCTCGTCGATAGCTTTCTTTGTCCCGTAATAGACCGTCACATTGCGCGCCTTCATCTTGGCGGAATGATCGTCTTTTATGCTTTCGTGAATCAGGGTCACCAGGTCTTCTCAAATTTGTTGCGCAGATAAATGGCAAGGCCGTTCATCAGCAGGAGGAACAGCAAAAGCACAATAATCGCCGCGCTTGTGCGCTCTACGAACCCGCGGTCAATTTCGTCGGACCACAGGAATATCTGCACCGGCAGCACCGTTGCAGGTGAAGTAAAGCCATCGGGGGGGGTGGCGACAAATGCACGCATTCCAATCATCAGGAGCGGCGCGGTCTCGCCCAAGGCACGTGCCATGCCGATGATGGTGCCCGTCAACATACCGGGCAGGGCCAGCGGCAGGACGTGGTGGAAAACCACCTGAATTGGCGATGCGCCGACCGCCAGAGCGCCATCGCGGATCGAGGGTGGAACAGCCTTGATCGCGTTGCGGCCGGAAATCACGATCACCGGCATCGTCATCAATGCCAGCGTCATCCCGCCAATCAGCGGGGCGGATCGCAAATTTGGAAACAATGCCAGGAACACGGCAAGACCCAGCAAGCCAAAAATGATGGAGGGCACAGCGGCAAGGTTGTTGATGGAAACCTCGATCAGGTCGGTCCACTTGTTCTTGGGCGCATACTCCTCAAGATACAGCGCCGACAGCATCCCGATCGGGAATGCCAGTGCCAGCGTTATCAGCATCGTCAGGATCGAGCCTTTCAGCGCCCCCCAGATGCCAACCGCCTGTGGACTGGTCGCATCGGAGCGAGACATGAAGCCCCAGTCCCAGTTTTCCGCCAGTTTACCCTCGCTCGCAAGCTGCTTTGCAAGCGCCTGCATTTCCGGCGAGCCTTCGCCTGCAAGTCCCGAAGCCAGATCGGCGGACGCGGCCAGTTGGAATGTCTCCGGTTCTGCCTGTGTAATCAGCGAAGGATTGGCCGAAAGCGCGGCGGCAACATCGCGCCACGCCTGATCGTTCAACTGTTCAGCGCCCGCTGTCCCAAGCGAGGTCTCGGCATACCGCGCCACCAACTCCGGCAGCCCCTGCAATTCCAGAACCTGCAACGCGCTGGGCGCGGTCAGCGAAACTTCATCGCCGGTCAGCCCGCTTTCGGGAAAGTCGATTGGCACGCTCAGTTCTGCGCGTTGGAATCCGCCGATGCCGTTAATCAGCATGTTACCGAGCAGGAAGATAAGCACGGCAATGGAGAACAGGATCGCCCCCTGTCCCATCAGCTTGAAATTGCGCTCCTTGCGATAGCGCTTTTTCAGGCGCTTCTCGAATTCCGGAGTGCGGGTAGGGCGTTCAAAGGTCTGGGCGTCCATATCAGTCATAAGCCTCGCGGAAACGCTTGACGACGCGCAGGGCGACAAAATTGAGAGCAAGAGTGACGAGGAACAGCACGAAACCCAGCGCAAATGCGCTGAGCGTAGCGGGGTGATCGAAGCTGCCTTCGCCGGTCAGCATCTTCACAATCTGGACCGTGACGGTGGTCATGCGATCGAGCGGGTTTGCACTCAAATTTGCAGCGGTTGACGCAGCCATCACCACGATCATGGTTTCTCCGATCGCGCGGCTGACGGCCAGCATTATGCCAGCGACGATGCCGGGCAGAGCGGCCGGAAACAGCACACGCATGATCGTTTCTGACTTTGTCGCGCCCATTGCATAGGATCCATCGCGCATTGCACTGGGTACTGCCGCAATGGAATCGTCCGCCATGGAAGACACGAAGGGGATGATCATTACCCCCATAACCACACCTGCCGCCAATGCGCTTTCAGTAGAAGCACTCGTCATGCCCAGCGCCACCGCCGCATCCCGGATCGCCGGCGCCACGGTGAGCGCTGCGAAGTAACCGTAAACAACCGTCGGCACACCGGCGAGTATCTCCAGCGCGGGTTTGACCCATGTGCGCACCTTGGGATCGGCATACTGCGTGAGATAAACCGCGCTCATCAAACCCAGCGGGATGGCGACTATCATGGCAATGATCGCTCCGATGAACAGGGTACCCCAAAACAACGGAACCGCGCCATAGCGAGAGCCATCGGGATTCTCCGGATTGCTCATCGGGTCCGGTCCCCAAAATGTACCAAACAGGAAATCGACCGGTGAGACCATGCCGAAGAACCGGATCGTCTCCGTCACGAGGCTGGCGAAGATACCGAACGTCACCAGCACAGCGATTAGCGAGGCTAGGAGCAGCACCATCATAACGGTGCGTTCGACGCGGGTTCGGGCGCGGAAATCTGGCCGCACGCGCAGGAACGCGAACACGCCGCCGCCAAACGCAATCAGGATCGTTACGATAACCCCGATAGTGTTGTAGAAACCCATCGCTTCCCGGAAAGGCTCAACCAGCACCTGCGCGCCATCGTTGAAAACGCCCTTTGCGGTGCCACTGGCGACTGCGCGCGCTTCGGATAGCCAGGCGTCCCGCTCAAATCCGAAGGTTGGCAGATTAGAGGCACCCGGCGAAGCAAGCACGCTTTGGGTGATGAGCTGCGGTGCGATAATCGCCCACAATGCCACAAATGCCAGAACCGGCAGCACAATCCACAGCGCGACGTACCAGGCGTAATATACCGGCCGCGCGGAAGGGCGAACACCGGGATCGGCCTTCTGAAAACTCCACGCCCTGGCGCGGCCTGCAAGCCATCCGGCAACGCCGAGCCCGATGGCAATCAGGATTAGGGTTATTGGAGACATGGAACAGAATTACCCCTGCGGGAATGGACGAGCGATATGCAGTGCGCGCGGCAGCTCAGCGAATCCCGATACCCTTCCATGACGGGCGGATGTTCAGGAAATAAGACACCTTCAAGACATCTCTTCCGCTTCGCCGATTTCATCGGTCTGCGAAACTTGCTCAATCTCCCCGGAATCGATCTTTTTGCGATGTTTTGCAGTCTGTTTGGCAACGGGCAATCGCACGATTACACGCGTTCCCTTGCCCAGCTCGCTTTCGATATCGAGCCGACCACGATGTCGTTCGACGATGTGCTTTACAATGGCAAGGCCCAGACCAGTGCCACCACTCGCTCGGCTGCGCCCCGGATCGGTGCGATAGAATCGCCGTGTCAGGTGCGGTATCTGTTCAGGTGCAATGCCATCTCCCTGATCGGTCACGATAATGCGCACCTGCCCGTCGCCTGCTCCCGTCAGCTCCACTTGTACAGGCGTATCGGGCGTCGCGTATTTGAGCGCGTTATCGACCAGATTTCGAACCAGCTGTTCGAGCTGTTGCCGATCACCGCGCACATTCACCGGATCGTTGAGGCTCAGATCGAGCCGATCAACCCTGGTGGAACCCGCTGCATCCATCGCAGACCGCTCGACCAGATCGCGCAGATCAAGCATGTCCCGCGGGACGTCGTGCTTTTCCGCCTCCACCCGACTCAGGCTCATGAGATCGCTGATAAGGCTTTGCAGGCGCTGCGCCTCGCGCTCGATTGTGCCGAGGAATTTCTGCGCAATCGGCGAGTCGAGGCTATCGGAACTGTCGGCAAGGGTCTCGACATAGCCAAGAATTGCGGCAAGCGGCGTGCGCAATTCGTGGCTGGCGTTGGCAACGAAATCCGTGTGGGCGCGGCTGATGTCGGCCTCTGCGGTCTGGTTGATCAGTTCCAGTACTGCCAGCGTTTCGTCGATCGTCTGCCGGTTGAATTGCCAGATGTCCTGTCGCCGCACGAGCCCGCGCAGGATCGCCTGACCGTTGTGGTTTTCGTTCAGCAGCCGAATGGCTTCGGGCTGACGAAAGGCAACGCGCGCATCCTGCCCGATGACATGCTGCCCAAGCATCCGGCGCGCCGCACGGTTGGCAATCCCAATAGCGCCCTTTTCCGTAATCAGTGTCGGAGTGGCTGAGTGCTCGATCAGCCTGCGCATCATATCCCGTTCCAGCGGTTCACGAACGATGACACTGGGTTTTTCTGGCGGTCGCAATGCCACCACGAGGAGCGATCCTACCCACACGAACAACACTGCCAACGATATGACGGGGTCCGTGCCCAGCAGCAGCAGTGCAAGGAAAGTAACCACCGCCAAGAGTATGGCGGCGATCGGAAAGGTAATTTTCATCCCCATAGGATCGGGCTTTTAGCCACTGTGTCCATCTGTGGGAAGCGTTCGCGGGCGCGCAGTCCAAAGGTATTTGCACTATGCGCGGCAGTTGAGCGTGGGAAGAGGTGGTGACCCCTACGGGAATCGAACCCGTGTTTCAGCCGTGAAAGGGCCGCGTCCTAACCGCTAGACGAAGGGGCCACGCTCGCTTGCGAGAGCGCGCATCTAGGGGGGAGGGGGATGCGGGTCAACCCTGCATTATTCAACAACGTCAATTTTCTGTCGCAATCGTGGTTCGCGCCCGCTCAATCGGCGAAAGCGGCATCCTCGAGATGCAATTCCGCCGCCGGGCGACTGCCCCAGTCATCGAGTTTGACGCGGCCTGCGAGGTGGAACTGTCGCCCTTTGCTGCGATGAAGCAAGGTCTGGCCCATTTCCGTCTCCGCCGCGCGAAAGGCGATAGCCTTGAACGATTGACCATCACCGCCGCTTGCGATGATGCGGACATGGTCGGTGCCCACGATATCCGCCTTGATAATGCGGACCGGCCCAACTGCGATGCGCGGCGCGGGCCAACCCACTCCATACGGCCCGGCAGCCTCTAACGTCTCAACAAGATCGGGAGTCAGGCCGCCAGGGGCGAGTGCAAGGTCCAGCTTCATGCTTTGCCCCGCAATAGCCCGCTCCACATCACGCGACAGACGGGTGTCGAGAAATTCGGTGAAGGCGGCAAGGTTGTCAGCCGGAATGGTCAGACCCGCAGCCATGGCGTGTCCCCCACCAGCGAGCAGCAGTCCGCTTTCCCGCGCTGAGATGATAGCTGCGCCAATATCGACGCCGCTGACCGATCGGCCGCTGCCCTTGCCAGTGCCGTCCGACGGATCAAGCGCGATGACGATTGCAGGCTTTCCCGTCTTCTCCTTGATCCGCCCGGCGACAATACCGATCACGCCTGGGTGCCAGCCTGTGCCCGAAACGACATGCACCGCCATGTTGTGCTGCCCGGCGAGTTGCGCTTCTGCCGCTTCCTGCACTTCAGCTTCGATCACGCGGCGTTCGTCGTTCAGGATGGAAAGTTGTTCCGCAATGGTGCGCGCTTCCTCTGGATCGAGGGTTGTTAGCAGCCGGACCCCCAGGGTCAACTCGCCAATCCGTCCGCCGGCATTGATGCGCGGCCCAAGCGCAAAGCCAAGATCGGACGCAATGAGCGCGCGCTTCAGCCTGCTGGCATCCATCAACGCCGCCATGCCGATACGCTCTCGCCGGGCGAGCACCTTGAGGCCCTGCGCCACGAATGCCCGGTTGAGCCCATGCAAAGCGGCCACATCCGCGACGGTGCCAAGCGCGACCAGATCAAGCAGGGCCATCAGATCGGGCTCTTTGCGATTTGCAAAGAATCCCCGCGCCCGCAGGGTTCGCACAAGCGCGATTGCCAGCAGGAATGCCACTCCAACAGCGGCAAGATGACCATGAGCCGCTGCGACATCGTTCTCGTCAAGCCTGTTGGGGTTCACCAGAGCCGCGGTAGGAGGAAGGTCGGCGGAACATTTGTGATGGTCCACCACGATCACATCGACACCTGCATCGCGCGCCATTGTTAGCGCCTCATGCGCCATCGCCCCGCAGTCGACAGTCACAATCAGGCTGGAGCCGTCCTTCGCCAGCGTGACGAGCGCCTCTCCGCTCGGCCCGTAACCTTCCAGCAATCGATCCGGGATGTAATATCCCGCCTCGTTCCCAAGGCCGCGAAGCACTTCGACCAGCAAGGCTGCGCTAGTCGCCCCGTCAACATCATAATCGCCATAGATCGTGACCTGTTCACCTGCCACGACGGCCTGCGCGATGCGTTCGGCGGCTTGGTCCATGTCACGAAATTCGGAAGGATCGGGCATAAATTCCCGCAGCGTCGGCTTTGCATGGCGGGCGATGTCATTTTCTGCCACGCCGCGCGTCATAAGAAGTTGGGCAAGTATGTCGCGGTCCAGGCCGGCGGGGCCCGATTGCGGGTCCAATTGCATATTTCCGCCGCGCCATTGCCATGATCGTTCTGACAGCGATCGCGATACGCCCAGAACATGGGAAAGGGCGGAAGAGGCAGTGGAAGTTTCTGTCATGGGGAACAGGTATCGCAATCGCGGCGGTTGCGACAGGTGTCACCATTGACAATCGACAGAGCTATTGGATTGGTGCGCATCCATGGACCGTCCTGCATCGTTTCCCAGCCTGTTGATTGCATGGCACAGCCGCACAAGTGCAAGCGAGGCGATGGCGAATGCCGCCGCGGAGGGCGCGCGCGAGCAGGCCGATGTGCACCTGTGCCGTGCTGAGACCGTTTCACCTGAAATTATCATCGATTCGGATGCATATCTGTTTGTATGTCCTGAAAATCTGGGCAGCATGAGCGGCGTGATGAAAGAAATGTTCGACCGTTGTTATTACCCGGTGCTTGGCCGAACCGAGGGACGTGCTTACGGCTCAATTACGGCCGCTGGATCGGATGGTCAGGGCGCACTGCGTCAACTCGACCGGATTGTGACAGGCTGGCGGTTGAAGCGGGTGGCAAAACCGCTGATAATCAATTTGGATGCTCAGACGCCTGAGGAAATTCTTGCTCCCAAAATAGTGCCACAAGCCGCCCTTCATCAATGTCGGGAAATGGGCGCTGCAATGGGTGCCGGGTTGGTTATGGGGATATTCTGAACGCTGGATAAGACGCTGTGAAAAGAAGATTAATTCAAACTCGACGCTGGGCGGAAATATGGCCACTAGATCTGTTTGGACAGCGAAGTGGCTTCTCTGGAGGTGCAAGAGGATTGTGAGCCATCGATAGCGTGCAGCACTCCGAGACAGCGGGCCTTTACCTGCTGTTCGCCACGGGGAAGCGACCGACGCGTGCGGCGATGAGGGATTTCGCAGCGTCACAGCGAGCAGTTTCGTTAACGCACGATTCTTCGGGCGATGTTCGTTTGCACCTTGTCGATACGGCGAATGGTACGGTAGAGGCTGCTGAACCTGGCTCGCAGCAATCATCTGGCGCGCAAGAAATGCTGTGGGTGGAATTGCTTCGCGAAGGTCTCACTTTCGATCTGGTTGGACTTGCTCCGGGCCGTGGCAATTGGTTTCCCGTGGTTGAGCATCGATTTGATCTTGAAAGCATTCCCACGTCCATCAGCTATGACGTGCTGCATCTGGCGCCGGGCCAGCATCTGATCGGCGGCGAACGCAGCATGCCGGTTGTAAAGGGCCTGATTGCGCTCGCGCGCGACCTTACGCATCATTTCGAGGGCCTCCTCGCAATTGTCTGGCCACCTTCGCAAAGCGCGATTGGTAGGCGGTTTTTTGAATCGATATCGACCGCTTGGTTAGAAGGTGGGCCGTTCCCCGCGCTCGGCCTGACTGCATTTCGCGAAACCGCGGATGGCGCGTTGGAAAGTGTCGGACTTGATTTCTGGCTCGATCAGGAACTTCGGATCGAGCCGCCGCTTTCTCAAGACAAGGTCGCAGCGACGCGATTGGGGGTGAGACTGATAAACCAGCTGGTCCTTGTCGGTGGGTTGGAGGAAAGCGAGCGGATCATCGCCCCTGACGGCAATCGCCTGATCATGCGGCCATCGCGGAATCGGAAATTTATCAGGGTGTGGCGGGAATAGATTGAAAATCAAAAGGGCGCACGTCGCGATTGGGGTCGAACGGCAAAAGCCGGCGGCCCATCTTCCAACCGCGATTTCATCATCTGCACGAACTGTAATTCCCTTCCGTCAGGTCAATGCTGGCGGGACCGCTAGCCATGATCCCGGTTTGCAGCGCCATCATCTTTTGCCGCGCCAATTTCTCTCCACCCGCTGCTTTGCCACGATGTTCGATGTCGTTGGGCGAAAGCCGGTCGGGTTTGACGATTTTCGCGCCAACGGCCTGCTCTTGCCCACCACGGAAGCCGCGACCCGGCGAACGGGGATGCCGATGCATCGCGGCCCGCACCGCCATTACAACCAGGTAGTTATAGAGCGCGTTGGCAGGATCGAGGCGCGCTGGGCCGAACAACGCAAAACCGATCCCGATGCAGCCCTGATCGAGGCGGTAATGCGCCTGCGCCTGCTGCAAGCCGCGCTGCGCCGCCGGTTGCTGAGCGAGCGGCGACGCATGATCCTCAATCGCAAGGATCCGCTTGGTACAGGGTTCGACTTCACCGAACTCGACGCCATGGCCGAAGCGCTGTGGAACGCGACCTGAGCGCCTATTCCGCGGCTTGCGCCAAGGTTTGCCAAGGGGTGAAGCCAGTGTTCAACGCCAACGCCGCCTTCGCCTCATGATATTCGCGCTCCATCCGCGCCACCATATCCTCAACGGTGCCGACCGATTTGACCGCGCCCACGCCCTGGCCTGATCCCCAGATGTCTTTCCAAGCCTTTGCCTTGGTGTTGCCGCCGGATCCAAAGTTCATCTTCGACGGGTCGCTGGTAGGCAGGTTATCGGGATCAAGCCCGGCGTTCTCAATCGAGGAGCGAAGATAATTGCCGTGCACCCCGGTGAACAGGTTTGTGTAAACGATCCCATCGGCAGAGCCATCGACTATGCCCTGTTTGTAGGCCTGATCGGCGTTAGCTTCCTCGGTCGCGATAAAGGCGCTGCCGGCATAGGCGAAGTCGGCGCGCATCGCCTGAGCGGCAAGGATCGAGGCTCCGTGTGCGATGGAGCCCGACAGCGCAACCAGCCCATCGAACCATTCGCGGATTTCCTGCATCAGCGCGAACGGCGACAGCGCGCCGGCATGGCCGCCTGCGCCTGCTGCAACGGGGATCAGGCCATCGGCGCCTTTCTCAATCGCCTTCCTTGCGAAGCGGTTGTTGATAACGTCGTGCATTGTGATCCCGCCCCAGTTACGCACCGCTTGGAAGATTTCCTCACGCGCGCCGAGCGAGGTTATCACCATCGGCACCTGCCATTTCTCGCACGTGGCAAGGTCCGCCATCACGCGATCGTTCGATTTGTGAACGATCTGGTTGACGGCAAAGGGCGCTGCGGGGCGGTCCGGATGTTCGCGGTTGTGCTTTGCCAGTTCCTCAGTGATCTGGTGCAGCCATTCATCGAGCAGCGTTTGCGGGCGTGCATTGAGCGCGGGAAAACTGCCGACTATCCCCGCCTTGCACTGCGCGATCACCAGTTCCGGGCCCGACACGATGAACAGCGGCGAACCGATCAGCGGCAGTCGCAGGCGATCGAACGGGGCGGGAAGGGGCATGGATGGTTCTCCGGTAAATAGGGTTTGCCGCGCGGTAAGTGGTGTCACGCATTCAGGCAAGCACGTCCTCGATGCGATAGAACCGCGCCGCGTTCCGGGCATAGAGCGCGGTCTTGTCTTCTGCGCTGAACCCGGCCGTGATCCGTTTGAAGGCGTTCCACAACACGGAATAGGTCGCACCCCAGCGATCAACCGGGTAATTGCTTTCAAACATGGCGCGGCGCGGGCCGAACGCCTCGATACAGGTGTCGATATAGGGCTTCCAAAGACGCGCCAGTTCCTCCGACCCGACGCCCGCCGCCGGGCCAGCTTCGGGCATGGCGCAATTGTGCATGGCAAGCCCGCCCAGCTTCACCATCACGTTTTTACACTTGCCGAGTTCCATGATGTTGGCGCGCCAGATGTCGAAGCGTTCGGGCAATCGGCCTGCGTAGCACGCATTGCCCAAGGGTGTGCCGCAATGATCAAGGCAGATCGGAGTATCGGGGAACGCGCGGGCAAGGTCGATCACATCGGGTATCTGCGGTTCGAGTATCCACGCATCGAAGCTCATGCCGCGCTTGCCCAGCTCGCCAAATCCCTCGCGGAAGGTGGCGTCACGATAAAGACCTTCGGGTGCGTGAAACGGCGGGCCGAGCACTTCGGGATCGGCGTCCCAAGCGCCCTGATGGCGGATGCCCCGAAACCGTCCCGGCGCCGCCGCGTGCAGCGCATCCAGCACATCGCCCGCGCTACTGCCCAGCATCATGTCCGCATGGCCGACAATCCCGGCGCAGGCACGCACCGGGCCGTACAGCCCGCTCGCCGATTGCGCGGCCACGCCGTTCACATACTCGACCTCGCCCACGGTCTTGCGCGCATCGCCATAGGCCGCGTTGTAGAACGCACCGCATTCCATATAGACGGTGGCGACGATGTTGTGCCCGGTAGCGATGTCAGCGTGCAGGTGGTCGAACCCGTAATAGGCGACCGGGACCAGCGTTTCGATGAAGCGGTGCTGGGGCTGCGGGAACAGCGGCAGCATGGCGCGCAGATCCCACAGGTGATGATGCGGGTCGACGATAGGCAGATCGGGTTCGAGGATCGCTTCGGGTTCCGGGATCGACGCGGATTGGGCTGAAGTCATAGTGATTGCTCTCCCTTAACGGGCCGTATCGGCCTCGGTTCGTCGCACGCATGGCACGCATGACACACCTGACACACTGTCATGGGCAGGAAAAGTCCAGCGGCGCCAGATCGGCGTTTCGCGGTGGTAGCGAGAGGCAGGGAAGGGGGCTGTCGGGGCGCATTCGCTGGGGCTAGCGGCTTTGCAGGTAGTAGGAAAGACACCTGAGCCAGCAGAGCCATCGAGGACTCTTGGATGTTAAAGGCCGCCGCCTGAAACCGGACAGGCAGGTATCAAGGTGATTGGGAAAAAAGCGTACGTTCGGCTTGCGACCCCTTAGCGGTCATTGACCCTGCGAACTTTGATCGGAGGCTTCTTCGGTCGAGGCCTAACCTTGATTTTACGAATTTTCGTTATTCCGCTTGAATGATCTACGGAAAATCCATCAATTCTCTTTGGAAGTTGTGCTTCGCAATTACTGCGCTGAGCTTCGGAATTCAGCTGGTTCCGATTTTGGCGTTGATCTCACATTTTTTCCTGACGCCATGGTGGCCCACGCTGTTCCTGAACGCTGCATTTGTCCTAATGGCGGCGGATGCTCTGTGGGGATGCAAAGAGCGTATATTGCTGGTTGGCCCCATAATCTGGTTCGGGGGATACGCAGTTGTGGCAGGCATCAGCCACGTTGAATTTTATCGTATGAACCTCGCTGCAGATACAATTAATGAAAAGCTCTTATCCGGTTGGAATAAGTCTGCGCAAAGCCTGCTTATAGTCAATGGTTCGTCTGATAGTGCATTTGCAAGCGATCTTCAGCCGAGGGAATTTATTCGACATTACAACATAGACAAAGTCTATGTTTCGGGAAATTCGAGCGTTCGACTTATTAAACAGCCATGCCCCAAAAGACGGGGCATTACTAATTCGAATGGTGTGAATTATTCTCCGATTAGGCGGGGAGACCCCATCTCCCAAGAGCAAACGGCAGAGGGCATTTGCATGGTTTCTGGACCGGCAGTGCCACCGAGCAACGTCATTTCGGTGAGGGCACACGAAATCGAATTTCATGAGGGCTTGGTCAAAGGCATTACGCAAAATTTTGATATCGTAGTGCCGGGACGCCCTACTTTCACCGTACGCTCTGTCACGGTATCGCCTCTGCCTTGGATACCAAGGCCGGTTGCGGGTTGCCATTTCAAAGGAGGATATGGCGACAAGTGGGACTCTGGATGCCATGCATACTTTGGGCATCCATCTTGGCGGCAGTATGAATCGACGCCTTTGAAGGTTGTGGCGCATGCATTAGGCCTGAAAGCTGCGACAATCGAGGAGCGCATGCCTGATCTGACATGGAGCTCATCATGAAGGTGACTGAGATTCCGATGTCGTCCGGCATAGCAGCTTAAGTCGGATGCCGTGGAACACGGAACGGTCGCCAAGAAAGCTGTAAAGCCGCCATTGGCCTTTTCACCCAATTTCAGTCATTCACCCCGTTCGCGCAGTCGCCCAGAAGCGGACCGTTCCCATGCATCCCGCAACAACCCCGCTCAACCCTGCGCCACTGCCGCATTTGCTGCGCTCAGTACGGCGCGTACGCCTGAGGTGGCGACGTCTTCGTCTATGCCGCAGCCCCAGATCGTGCGGTTGTCGGGCGTGATGCATTCCAGATAGGTGGCGGCGTTCGCATCTGTGCCCGCGCCAAGCGATTGCTGAGTGTAATCGACCACTTCGAGTTCGACGCCGAATACATCGCGCATGGTCGCCATGACACTGGAGATAAGTCCCTTGCCGCGCCCGCTAACGGTCTGTTCGCGCCCGTCCACCGCGACCTTGCCAGAGAATATGCGGGTGCCATCGGCGGCGCGGCTTTCCTCGTAATCGACCAACTGAAAATGCTTGTCCGGGGTTTGCACGTGGTACGCGGTTTTGAATGCCTGCCAGATATCGTCGGTGTTCAATTCGCGCGATTGCTCGTCAGCGAGTTTCTGGACGTGGGCAGAGAAATCGCGCTGCATGGTCTTGGGCAGTTTCAGCCCCTGTTTTTGTTCCAGCACCCATGCAAAGCCGCCTTTGCCGCTTTGTGAATTGACGCGGATGACCGCCTCGTAACTGCGGCCAAGGTCCGCCGGATCGATGGGCAGGTAGGGGACGCGCCATAACTCGTCATTCTGTTCGCCGCGCGCCTCGAAACCCTTTTTGATGGCGTCCTGATGGCTGCCGGAAAAGGCGGTGTAGACCAGTTCCCCGCCATAGGGGTGGCGTTGGTGGACGGGCAGGTCGTTGCAATATTCGACCGTCTCGATCACGCGGTCGATGTCCGAGAAATCGAGGCCGGGGTCGATCCCCTGAGTGTAAAGGTTCAATGCCATTGTCACGAGGCAGCAATTGCCGGTGCGCTCGCCATTGCCGAACAGGCAGCCCTCCACCCGGTCCGCGCCTGCCATCAGGCCCAGCTCCGCCGCCGCGACGCCGGTGCCGCGATCATTGTGGGTGTGCAGTGAGATCACGGCGCTGTCACGGTTCGGCAGGTTGCGGCAGAAATACTCGATCTGGTCGGCGTAGATATTGGGCGTTGCCGCCTCTACCGTCGCGGGCAGGTTGAGGATGATCGGATTATCCGGAGTGGGTGCCAGCACCTCCATCACCGCGGCGCAAACCTCGATGCTGAAATCGAGTTCGGCGGTCGAGAATGTCTCGGGCGAATACTGGAAATGCCAGCGCGTGTCGGGCTGCTTTGCCGCCTCGTCGCGCATCACCTTGGCCCCGGTCTCGGCAATTTCGCGGACCTGATCCTTGCTCATGCGGAACACGATATCGCGCCAGGCTGGTGACAGGGCGTTGTAGAGGTGGACGATGGCCGCACGCGCACCGGTCAGGCTTTCAAACGAAGTGCGGATCAGGTCTTCGCGCGATTGGGTCAGTACCTGCACGATCACATCGTCGGGCACAGCGTCCGAGCGGACCAGCTCCGATATGAAGTCGAACTCGGTCGCGCCCGCGCTGGGAAAGCCGATCTCGATTTCCTTGACGCCCACCTCGACCAGCAGATCGAAGAACCGGCGTTTCTTTACCGCATCCATCGGATCGATGATCGACTGATTGCCATCGCGCAGATCGGTCGAAAGCCAGCGCGGCGCGCGCTCGATCAGGCGCGAGGGCCATTGCCGGTCGGACAGGTTTATCTGGCCAAAGCTTGCGTATTTGGTCGACGGATCAGAGAGCATGGGCATGGTCAGGACTTCTTGCGATGAAGGATCAGGAGGGCTGAATACGGGTCCCTTGAAAGGTTGACCCGTATCAGGCGCACGCCCGGGTCTTCACCTCCAAGGGCGAATAAGTCGTAGGTAGAGAATGCCGATATGCGTCATGGCGACCATTTTGCCGATAATCGTGCGCGGTGCAAGCCATCCCTTGCAACACGGTGTAACCTTTCGAAGCAAGGCAGCGAAACCGATCATGTCGGATGGCAACAGGCAGTGGCCCGGCATAACCGATCCTCAGGAGGAGAATTTCAATGAAGAGAACTTTCGCACCCCTTTTTCTCGGCGTTTTGCTCGCCACCACCGCTGCGTGCAGTGCTCCTGCCGATACGACCGCAACGGCGGATGCCGCCGCAGCACAGGCCCCGGCCGAGAAAGGCCTGATCGCCGATCTGGGCGGAGAACCGGCAGGCCCAACCTACACTAAGACCAAGAGCGATACACTTGCCGTTTCAGGCTTCGACGTGGTCAGCTATTTCATCGGTGACGGTGTCCCGGTCGAAGGGTCTGAAGATTATACCGTTCGGTATCAGGGCTATGACTACCGTTTCGCCAATGAGGAAAACGCCAAGGCGTTTACCGCTGATCCGGCCAAATACGCCCCGGCCTATGGCGGGTATTGCGCATGGGCGATCGGTGCAAAGGACGGATTGGCTCCGGGCGACCCGCAGGTTTACGAGCTTGTCGACGGAAGATTGTACCTGAACTTCAACAAGGATGTTCAGGCCAATTGGGAAAAGGATATTCCCGGCTTCATCGCCAAGGCGGATGTCAACTATCCCACCCATCCCGCTGACGAGCACTATCAGGACTGATCGCCTCCCCCCTCGTTTGATCAGTTCAACTACCCCCGCCACGCATTGCAGTGGCGGGGGATTTCTTGTCAGCCGCAGCGCGCGTCGCGGATTACGCCCTGCTCATCCAACATGATGTTAAGGCGCGGACTGGTCGGGTCGGGTTTTACAAAGGCCGATCCTGCCGCGAGGAAGCGAATTTGCGATACGTCGGACCCCACCTCCATGATGGCGTTGCGGGTTCCATCGTCGGCAGGCTTGCCCAGGAACTGGCCCATGCGGTTCGCGCCGCAGGTTTCGCTTGCGGGATCGGTCGCGGTGCCGGGGGTGAAGGCTCCGGGCGCGGCGTTTGGCAGAGGCTGCGCGATTTGCGGGGCCTGATCACCCTGCGGCGCGGCAGCTGTGCCATCCCCGTTGATGCGTGCAGCAAATTCGTCCGCATTGTTAGCTGCATCGTCCTCTGCACCGTTGCTGCATGCCGACAACATCGCAAAGCCTGCGACGGCGAGAATTTTGCTGATCCTGTTCATATACGGTCCCTGTAAGAATGGTGTGACGGTTGACGATCTGCGCGGCTAAAGAGCCACTAGCATGACCGTTTCATGACAGAGGTTCCGCGCGCTACCTATAGCGCAGCCGGTCACGAGTGAGCTGATCAACGGTGGTAACGCCCATCAGCCGCATCCCGCGCTCGATTTCATCCTTCAGGATGAAGAGCGCGCGTTCGACGCCGTCCTGCCCCGCAGCGGCTAGGGCATAGAGATACAACCGGCCACCGCTTGCCGCAGTTGCACCCGTACACAGCGCCTTCAAGGCGTGGGTACCGCGCCGGATGCCGCCATCGCAGATGATCTCGATCTCGCCGCCCACCATGTCGACGATTTCGGCCAGTTGATCGAAGGGTGCTCGCGATCCGTCCAGTTGCCGCCCGCCGTGGTTGGACAGCATGATCGCATCCGCGCCGATCTCTACCGCGCGGCGCGCGTCGGCGGCGCTCATCACACCCTTCAGCACGAATTTCCCGCCCCATTGTTCGCGGATCGCGGCGGCGGTGCGCCAGTCCATCGAGGTATCGAGCATGGTGTTGAAATAATCCGCAATGCTGACCGCCTGACTGGACCCTTGCGATACATGCGTATCGAGATTGGGCAGACGGAATTTCTCGCGAAAGAGATAGTCCAGCGTCCAGCGCGGGCGGGTGGCGTAACTCCAGATGCTCGCGGGGGTAAAGCGGGGCGGGGTGGTAAAGCCGGAATGCAGGCACCGTTCCCGTTTACCCGAAACGATCGTATCCACCGTCAACGCCAGCGCATCGAACCTTGCCGCCTGACACCGCTCTATCATATGCGTGTTCAGCCCGGTGTCCTTGTGCACGTAAAGCTGGAACAGTTTTGGCCCGTTGGTCAGCGCCGCAACCTCTTCTATCGAACGGGTTGCGAGGCTGGAAATGCCGAACCACAGGCCGAACTTTTCCGCCGCCCTCGCAACAGCGCTTTCCCCCTGCCAGTGAAATGCGCGCTGGACGGCTGTCGGCGACAGCATCAGTGGCAGTGCACTCTTGCGGCCCAATATGGTGCAACTGGTGTCGATCTTGTCCACCCCGGCCAACACATCGGGCACAAGGTCCACCGTTTCATACGCGGCGGTGTTGCGCGCCTTGGTCAGTTCATCATCCGCTGCCCCGTCGATATAGTCGAACACCGGGAAGGGCAGGCGCGCTTTTGCCAGAGTCCGGAAATCGTCGATGTTGTGGCAATCAGAAAGACGCATGATGCCCGCTGCCTTGGCCGATGACGCAATTCAAGTCGAGCATTGAGCGGGCCACACGCAATTTTTGCAAAAATCTTTTCGCTGTGTGTCACCAATCCAGATTTGCTGCCGAACCAGTTGATGTGCGCGGCCATTCGGCGGTGTTCAGGAGCAACCGGCAGCCCTGCTGGTACCCCCCTGACGAACCCGCTTCCGGATACTCAGCCGGATGGTCGCCGCACAACAAGACACAGGCTTTATCCTGCGGGAGAGATCACAATGAATATTCGCATTCTAATGCTGGCTGCCGCCGCGCTCGCAGCGCCGCTGGCAATCGCCGCGCCGGCACATGCCGATGGCGGCATTTTCGTGGGCGTCGATGGCGAGAACATCGCAGTCGGCGGTTACGACACGGTCAGCTATTTTCGCGGTGATGGCGTTCCTGTGAAGGGCAACAAGCGCTTCATGGTGAAACACGAAGATGCCGAATGGCACTTCGCCAGCCAGGAAAACGCCGACGCGTTCAAAGCTGATCCCGATGCCTACGCACCGCAATTTGGCGGTCACTGCGCATGGGCGCTGGGTGCAAACGGTGCGCTCGCACCGGGCGATGCCACGGTTTACCGCATTGTCGACGGCAAGCTCTACCTGAATTTCAACAAGCAGGTTCAGCAGATGTGGCTGAAGGACATCGCCGGCTTCATCACCAAGGCGAACCTTGCATGGACCGACGTTCCCGCCGGCCAGCGGTTCGGCTGAATCACTCGGAAACTACCACTTGCGCCTTCAATACTGGTCCAATCGAAAAGGAACCTCCCATGTCCAACACACCTTCACTTGCCCGTATGCTGATGATTGCCGGCGGTCTGGCCGCAACCACCATCGCAGCACCCGCCATGGCCGATGCGCCCTGCGGCCCCAGCGGCGGTGGCGGCTATTCCAACACGTCTTCGAACGCCGCGAGCTATGAGCGCACCCAATCGCGCGCAGAGCGCCGCGCTGCCAAGCGTGCGAAAAAAGCGGCATGCGCTGCCGCCGCGTGCAAGGCCGCTGCCTGCAAGGCTGCAGCGTGCTCGGCCAGCGCCTGCGGTGCAGCAGCCTGCTCCGCTTCTGCCTGCTCCGCCTCTGCCTGCTCGGCTTCGGCTTGCGGTGCAGCAGCATGTGGCGCGGCCAAATGCGCCCCCAGTGGATGCTCTGCAGCAGCTTGCGCGCCGGCAGCCTGACGGCGCGTGCCTAGGTGTGGTCGGGGGCGGCACTCCTCCTAGTTGAACCCCCGGCCACATCTTTTTTCCAGGCACTTGTTCTCCCATCGTATCGGCAATCATTCTGCGCGATGGTACAGGCGAACAAAACGGATCAGGCCGTAAACTTTTCACAAGTTTGCGGCCTGATTTTGTTTCGCTTTCAGATGTGCGTCGCGATTACATCGGGTCTTGCAGTTCAAATGCAGCGGTGATGTCCAGTTCGACCTCGGAACCGATCAGTCCCTCGCCGTAATTGATGCCCCATTGCGTGCGATCAATGATGCCGCGCGCTTCGAAACCCACGGTCTGCTTCTTGTTGAACAGATTGGTGCCGGCTCCTGTGAAATTCATCAGCAGCGTAACGGGGCCGGTCTTGCCATTCATCTCAAGCATCCCGGAAACGTTCGCGGTGGTATCGCTGGTGCGCGTCACGCTGGAGGATGTGAACTTTGCCATGCCCGGCTCCGGGCCGAAGAAATCGGGTGCGGCCCCGTCCTTGCCCGGTCGCAGCAGGTGATCCTTCAGCCCCTGTGCGGCAACGGTTACATCCGCAATCGGCACCATGATCTCGAATTGGGCACCGGTGATATTGTTCGGGTCCATGGTCATCATGCCTGACACACTGCCGAAAATCCCGAAGTAATCGTTGAAGCCGAAATGGTCGACGCGCCATCCCACCAGCGTATGGAGCGGATCCAGCGCATAAGTGCCAGCCGTAACCCGGCTTGCATCGATCGCTCCTGGAGTCCGAGTGTCGCCATCCTGCGCGAAAATCGCAGGAGCTGCGAATATGGAACCGGTGACAACGGCACCGCTGGCAAGAGCGGCAAGCGCGAGAGTGCGAAACGAATTGAGCATCGGGAAGGGGCCTTTCAAAACATAACTTACCCTATGGTAACCGCCCATCCCGCCGCCAGTTCCGGCCTGTGGGCATCGCCGCCTCAGCAATCAATCGCGCTCTTTTCCATACGCGCCAGCAGGTCCGCCCGCGAATATCGGGGCTGTGGATCGAGCGCGGGACATGGCCTGTAGGCAGAGTCCTGCGCAAGGCAGCCCACACCGCACACCTGTATTGTCTCTTGCGCGCTGGCATCCACCCGCCAGAAACGTCCGCCCGGCGTCGCGACATACCCGTCCATGCCGCTTGCCACGTCGCTTTCGAGGTCGAGCAGGGAGGGGACTTCACTGTCGTAGGCGTCATTTTGCGCTGCGTGAGTATGAAAACTGGCCACGGGCCGCATTCCCGGCTCATCGAAATAGGATATGCCGCAGCTTGCCTCGTCCCCCGGCCGTGGTGGCGATGCGCCAAGATTGCCGTCGCTGTCTTCAAAGATGATGCCGCACAATTCGATGTCCTGAGCGAAAGACTGCGGTTGCAACGCGTTCAACTGTTCGCGCGCAAACGACTGAACTTCGCCTTGCGTCACGGTGATGACGAAATCTTCCGGATCCTTTGCACCGACCCACGCCTGCGCGACGATCACTGCCCAGGCGACAGCACACAATCCGAATATGAGCGTGGTGGAGCGGGTGTTCATGGTGTTGCCCGCTCCACTGGCTTCAGTTCTTCGATTTGTCGACCAGCTTGTTCGCGCCAATCCATGGCATCATCGCGCGAAGTTCGGCGCCGGTCTTTTCGATCGGGTGCGCTTCAGCGGCCTTGCGTGCGGCTTTCAGTTCGGGTTGACCGGCGCGGTTATCGAGCACGAAGTCCTTCACGAACCGCCCAGATTGGATATCCGCGAGCACGCGCTTCATTTCCGCCTTGGTTTCGTCGGTAATGATGCGCGGGCCGGTTTTGATGTCGCCATATTCGGCGGTGTTGCTGATCGAATAGCGCATATTGGCAATGCCGCCTTCATACAGCAGATCGACGATCAGCTTTGTTTCGTGGAGGCATTCGAAATACGCCATTTCGGGGGCATATCCCGCTTCGGTCAAGGTCTCGAACCCGGCCTGGATCAGATGAGTGATCCCGCCGCATAGCACCGCCTGTTCGCCGAACAGATCGGTTTCGCACTCTTCCTTGAAGTTCGTCTCGATAATGCCCGAACGCCCGCCGCCAACGCCGCTGGCATAGGCGAGCGCGATATCGTGGGCCGCGCCGCTCGCATCCTGATGAATCGCGATCAGGCAGGGCACGCCGCCGCCCTTTTGGTATTCGGAGCGCACGGTGTGGCCCGGACCCTTGGGCGCGATCATGATCACGTCGATGTCGGCGGGCGGCTCGATCAGTCCGAAATGCACATTGAGGCCGTGCGCGAAGGCGAGTGCGCTGCCCGGCTTCATGTTGCCACTAAGATCGTTTTCCCAGATCGCCCTCTGATGTTCATCGGGGGCGAGGATCATGAGAATATCGGCCCATTTTGCCGCCTCGGTGTTGGACAGAACCTTGAATCCGGCGTCTTGCGCCTTCTTCGCGGTGGCAGAGCCTTCGCGCAGGGCAATCGCCACTTCCGTCACACCGCTGTCGCGCAGGTTCTGAGCGTGCGCGTGCCCTTGCGAGCCGTAGCCGACTATGGCGATTTTCTTCGATTTGATCAGGCCAAGGTCGGCATCTGCGTCGTAATATACTTTCATGGGTATTCTCTTTCCTTCGCCATATCGGCGGTGATGTATCCAAATCCCGGCCTGCGCCGGAAACACGATGTCAAGTAGCGATCAAGCCTCCTGCGCACCGCGCATCATGCCGACCACTCCGGATCGGCCCACGCTGACAAGGCCTAGCTCGCGCATGAGAGCAATGAAGCTGTCGATCTTGTCCGGTGCGCCGGTCAGTTCAAACACGAAGCTGGCGATGGTTGTATCGACCACCTTGGCGCGAAACAGTTCTGCGATGCGCAGCGCCTCCACTCGCTTGTCGCCGGTGCCCGCGACCTTGATGAGCGCCAGTTCCCGTTCGACATGCGGGCCAGCTTCGGTGAGGTCGATGACCTTGTGAACCGGCACCAGCCGTTCGAGTTGCGCCTCGATCTGGTCAATCACGTGGCGCGGACCATTGGTGACGATGGTGATGCGGCTGATCGCGTGATCGTCCGAAATATCGGCGACGGTCAGGCTGTCGATGTTGTAGCCGCGTGCTGTGAACAGGCCGGTGATTTTGGCAAGGATGCCCGGTTCATTGTCGACGGTGACGGCGAGCACATGTCGCTCTGATGCGGCCTGGGTAATTTTCATCAGACCAACGCCTTCGCTTCATCATCCATCGTACCATCGACCTTGTCGCCATAAAGCATCATGTCGGTATGCGCCGCGCCCGACGGGATCATCGGCAGGCAGTTGGCGTCCTGCGCGACAAGGCAATCTACCATCACCGGTCCATCGTGCTCCAGCATTTGCGCGATGCCTGCGTCCAGTTCATCGGGGCGGGTGATGCGAATGCCCTTCCAGCCGTAAGCTTCGGCCAGCTTCACGAAATCGGGCAGACTGTCGGAATAGCTGTTGGAATAGCGGCTTTCGTAGGTCAGTTCCTGCCACTGGCGGACCATGCCCATATACTCGTTGTTGAGGATGAACACCTTGATCGGCAGGCGATACTGGCTGGCGGTGCCAAGTTCCTGAATGTTCATCTGGATGCTGGCTTCACCCGCAATGTCGATCACCAGAGCATCGGGGCAGCCCAATTGCGCACCGATGGCGGCGGGCATCCCGTAGCCCATCGTGCCAAGCCCGCCGCTGGTCAGCCATTTGTTGGGGCTTTCGAACCCGTAATATTGCGCCGCCCACATCTGGTGCTGGCCCACCTCGGTCGAGATGATGGGTTCGCGCGCGTGGGTGAGGGCGTGCAGCCGTTCGATCGCCTTTTGGGGCATGATCATTTCAGGGTGCTTGGCTGATTTTTCGGGATAGGCCAGGCATTCGCGTGCGCGCCACCCAGTAATGCGGGCTTTCCATTCGCCCAGATCCTGCGGTTTGCGCGTGCCCCATGCTTCTATCAATTGAGAAAGCACCGTGGCGCAATCCCCGACTATGCCCAGCTCAACCGGCACAGTCTTGTTGATCGAAGACCGGTCGATATCGATGTGGATTTTGTAGGATTCGGGCGAGAACGCATCCAGCCGCCCCGTCACCCGATCATCGAAGCGTGCGCCGATGCAGACCATCACATCGGACCGGTTCATCGCCATGTTCGCTTCATAGGTGCCGTGCATCCCCAGCATTCCGAGAAAGTCGGGATGATGGCTGGGAAAACAGCCAAGGCCCATCAGAGTCGAGGTCACGGGTGCGCCGGTCAAGTCCTGGAACTTTCGCAGCAGCGCGCTGGCCTCTGGCCCGGAATTGATGACGCCGCCGCCGGTGTAAAAGATCGGGCGCTGCGCGTTGGCGATTTTCTCGATGGCTTCGGCAATCTGGTCTGCCGGGGCAGCCATTTGCGGGATGTTGCGATGGAGGGCGGGCGGTGTTTTGCGAAGCTGGGCTTCCGCAACAGCGATCTGCACGTCCTTGGGGATATCGACAACAACCGGGCCGGGGCGACCCGTCGTGGCGATGCGAAACGCCTCCTGAATGACGCCGGCAAGATCTTCCGGATCTTTCACAAGGTAATTGTGCTTCGTGCAGTGGCGGGTGATGCCGATTGTGTCGGCTTCCTGAAAGGCGTCTGTCCCGATCAGCGCGGTCGGAACCTGTCCGGTGATGACGACCATAGGAATTGAATCCATGTAGGCATCGGCAATCCCCGTCACCGCATTGGTTGCGCCGGGGCCGCTGGTGACAAGCACCACGCCCGGCTTTCCTGTCGCACGCGCGTAACCCTCAGCCGCGTGCGCAGCGCCCGCCTCGTGACGGACGAGGATGTGGCGGAGGCGTTCATCCCCGAACAGCTCATCATAGATCGGAAGCACCGCTCCGCCGGGATAGCCGAAGACATATTCGACGCCCTGATCAATCAGACCCTGAACCAGAATGGCAGCACCGCTCCGTTTTTTGGACGAGGGCAACGCTGGGGAGGGGGTTTGGGAGATGGGATCGCCCGGCACGCTAACTTCCTTCCAATCTTCATTCTGGCAACGGCAGCGCTGCACGATGCCAGCGCCCTTTTATGCGCAGGTCTCAATGCGCGGCTTTAACAGACAGCAAGGCCCGGCGAACCCCTGCAATGAAGGAGGTGTGCGTCGAGCCTTTGGATGGCTCGCTAGTGATTATAAAATATCGCGTCAACCTTTATTTGAGCAATAATCCTGCAAAAATGGCCTCTAAGTCGATATTTTCGGGTTGAGGCTCCTTGGTGATTCTTGGCCAATCCGTATCGATCTGCCGTCTGAACCACGTGTATTGCCGCTTCGCATAATTGCGCGTCGCCTGCTGTCCGGCAACGATCATCTCCCCGCGGGTAGAGCGGTCGGTTAGATAGGCGGCGATTTCCGGAACCCCGATAGCGCGCATGACCGGCAGGTCAGGGTCAAGATCGCGGTTGAGCAAGGCCCTGACTTCTTCGAACGCCCCGGCATCCAGCATCGACAGGAACCGGGTATCGCACCGTTCATACAACCATTCGCGCGGTGGCAGCAGGATCAGCGGGAACAGCGCGATCTCCTCGGCGATGCCGCCGGTCTTGGCAAGCTGCCAGTCGCCCAGCGTTACCCCGGTCGAACGCTTTACCTCCAATGCGCGGGCAATGCGCTGCGTGTCGCCCGGCTGCAACTGGATGGCGCGTTCCGGGTCTTCTATCTGCAACGTGGCATAGGCCGTCTCGACCGACATTGCGCGTACGACTTCGCGCACCTCCGGCTCGATTTCGGGGATGGGGGCAATCCCTTCGAGAAGGACTTTCACATACATGCCGGTTCCGCCGACTACGATCGGCACCGCACCTGCTTCATGGCATTGTGTTATCTCCGCGCGCGCCTGCTCTGCCCAGCGCGCCGCCGAACACGCGACCGCGCCGTCCCAGGTGCCGAACAGGCGATGGTCGATGCCGCCCATCTCCTGTTTTGTGGGGCGAGCGGAAAGGATGGCTAAGTCGGCATAGACCTGAGCGCTGTCGGCATTGATAATCACAGCCTTGGTGCCGCCTGCCTCGATAGCCTTGGCCAGCCTGACCGCGACAGCGCTCTTGCCGCTGGCGGTCGGTCCTGCGATGAGCGCAACTGGGCGCTGTGGGCCAGCGCCTTCAGAATACGACGCGATTTCAGGAGAAGACGGTTTGCTCATAGTGCGGCTGATAGCAGAGATGCCGGATTGGGAAACACGTCTCGACGCTGTGAAACGCACGTTGTCGGGGGCGGGCGGGACGATTGCCGGGGAAAGACGCCTTGAAAGCGATGCGCGCGTGCTGGAATTGCGCGGCGAAAGTCTTGCAGCGGCGGATATCCAAGCCGCGATTGACGCGCATTTCGGAGCTGTCGACAGGCTGATCAGCGCGCGCGAGATCGCACTGCCGCAGGTGTTCGTCTCGGACATGGATTCGACCATGATCGGGCAGGAATGCATCGATGAACTGGCAGACTACGCCGGGCTGAAAGACCGCATCGCCGCGACCACCGAACGCGCGATGCAGGGCGAACTGGATTTCGAGGCCGCATTGCGCGAACGCGTCGGCCTTTTGGCCGGGCTTGAGGAAAGCGCGATCGACCGCTGCCTGTCGGAACGGATACGCCCCAATCCCGGCGCGCGGCAATTGGTGCAGACCTTGAAGGCCAATGGGACGCGCACGATTCTTGTCACCGGCGGTTTCCACCATTTTGCCGACGCTGTGGGAAATACTCTCGGCTTTGACAGGGTGGTGGGCAACCGGCTGGAGGTTGCAGGCGGTGCGCTGACCGGAGCGCTGGTCGGTCCAATCAGCGACGGGAGCACCAAAGCGCGCGTGCTCAGCGAAGAGGTCGCAGAAGCGGGTGAGGGCGCAATCAGCGTGGCGATCGGAGACGGGGCAAACGACATTGCCATGATCGAGGCGTCCACACTGGGTTTTGCCTATCGCGCGAAACCTGCGGCGCGGGATGTTGCGCAAGGCTGGGTGGAAAGCGGAGACTGCACCAGCGTCCTGTCTCTGCTGGGCGTGGTGCGCGATGAATATGTCGGCGGCTGAGCGCGCCCATCGGCGATGACCCGACGTAAATTGCGGGTGAGCCGAGGCGAGCAATCGAAAAAAGGGTTTTCATTTCGAACCGAAATACGCTATTTACATTAATGTAAGTAAGTGCGGTTATCGCACTACATCCGGCGGACTGGACCGCCAACACAGTTGAAGCAAGGGTTCGAGAGAAGCACCATGGCCACCAAAGATTACACCTCGATCAACGCTGCCGATGGCACTGTGCTGCGTCATCCCGAACGGCCCGATCCGCGCTATTCCCCGACGCGCGCATGGAAAAACTTTCGCCTGTTGATGAAGGACAAGGAAGACACCAGCCTCGTCTTCAAGATCTACGAATCGCTGCCGTCCAGCAATTTCATGCGCCGGGTTGAGGCACTGGTTCTGTCGGAACGCGGCCAATTACTACGCTCTACCGAAGCGAACCTTGCCGAAATTCTGGACGATCATGAGACCCTGCGCCGCACGCCCAAGGGCAGCCTTGCCCATGCCTATTGCGATTTCATGGAAACCGAAGGCCTTTCGGCTGCCGGACTGGTCGCCGAATCCGAGCGCCTTGGCCGCCGCAAGTTCGACGATTGCGTGCAATGGTACTCCGAACGATCACGCGATACGCATGATCTGTTCCACGTTCTGACCGGCTATGGCCGCGATGCGCTGGGCGAACAATGCGTGCTGCTGTTCACCCACGGCCAAAGCCCGACGCAGGGCCATCTGCTGATCGGGTATGCGGGTTCTGCAAATATCAAATTGCAGATCAGGGGCAGCAAGGCGCCGGTGATGGGCGCCGTCAATCAGGCCAAGCGTACCGGACGCGGCGCGCCTTCGCTCATCGAACAGCCAATCCGTGAACTGCTGAAACAGCCGCTGGATGTGGTGCGCACTGCACTCAACATTCCCGAGCCGACGATGTATCGCGAATGTCACCGTGTGTGGCAGGGCGAGGGGATCGATCCCTACAACCTGCTCGCAAGCGAAAGCTCCGAAGCGCAGGCGCTGGCCGCCTGAACGCCTAAAGCCAGCTGGCAATCTGGCTCAATGGCTTTTTCCTGACGGCATGAGCGGGTACGGTCGCATCCGCGCTGGGCCTGCCCACCACCACGATCATCAGCGGTTTTTCCCACTCCGGCCGCTCGCAAATTGTACGCAGAAAACCCATGGGTGAGGGTGTGTGCGTCAGTGTTGCACAACCAGCCTCGTGCAGAGTCGTGATCATCATGCCGCAGGCAATCCCGACGCTTTCACTGACGTAGTAATTCTGCGTTTTGCCGTCCTCCTCGATCCCGCCTTTGCGCTGGGCGAAGGCGACGATCAGCCACGGGGCGGTTTCCAGAAACGGCTTGTCTGCATCGGTGCCCAGATCGGCCAGCGCATCCAGCCATTCGCCGCCCGCCTTGGGCGCGGTGCCCTCTTCGCCATAGAACCGACGCTCCTCCGCCTCGGCCGCTTCGCGAATCGCACGCTTTTTCTCCGCAGAATGCACCACCGCGAAATGCCAGGGCTGATGGTTTGCGCCGTTGGGAGCCGTGCCTGCCGCCTCAATCGCAGCCTCAATGACTTCTCGCGGAACAGGGGCGTCGCTGAAATATCGGCATGATCGCCTTTGCCTGAGCGAATCGCGAATTTCCCGCGCGCGTCTGATGCTTTCATCATCTGGCAGGGATTTTAGCGAATAGGGGATGGTATCGTGGTCGCGCATGGTCAGCACCTATCGCTGTGCGCCTGGCATTTGTGAAGTGGACACCTAACTTACATCAATGTAAGTAAGGGTCAGGAGGACACTTTAATGGCGTTGATTGATCTAGCACTGGTCGCCCCGGAAAGACGCGTTTCCGGCTTCCAACCGTTGAAGGCGCTTCGCCATTTTAGCAAACTTGTCGATGACAAGGAGGATACCGCGCAGGTGTTCCACATCATCGAAGCGACCAAGGGCAAGGCCACGCATGTGCAGGCGTGGGAGTTTATCAAATCACCCGAAGGCCGGCGCTTTCTACAGGAAGAAACCGATATTCCCGCCATGCTCGATGATCATGCGCGCTGGGACGATTGCAGTGAAAACAGCGTGGCGAAGCGGTATATCGCCTTCATGAAGCGCGAAGGGTTGAGCGCGCGCGGTCTGGTGGAGGAAAGCCACAAATGGGCCCCGCCCGAAGCCCGCCCGAACGATCTCACCGAATGGTATTTCAATCGCTTGCGCGACACGCACGATCTGTTCCATGTGCTGACCGGATATGGGCGCGATGCGCTGGGTGAGGCGAGCCTTTTGGGCTTTTCCTATTCGCAGAATTACAATCGTGGCGTGCTGTTCATTGCCTATGCGGCTGCGCGCCAGATCAAGAAAATGTCGGGCACTTCCGCCCCGCTGTTTTCATCGGTGCGTGAAGGTCAGCGACTGGGCAAGGTGGCGGCAAGGATTTCGCATCAGGACATTGAGGCGTTGATGCGCGAGGATATCGACGAAGCGCGCGCCCGGCTCAACATTGGCAAACCGGCGGTCTATCGCGAATGTCTTGCCACCCTGGAGGCAGAGGGAATGCTGGCGGCCGATCTCGGCCTGTCTCAGCCCAAGGCTGCCTGACGGTTCAGACAGAATTGGCGGCGGGTGCGTCACCCATGCGCCGAATTGTCAGGACCGCCAGAGCAGCCGCGCAGCCAACGAACATCGCCGCCAGCAAATACGGTGCGCCGGGGAAAAACACACCCCTGCTATCGGCAAACATGCCGAACGTCGCGGTCATTATCAGCGGGCCGATAATGCTGGTGATGCTGACCATGCTGGCGATTGCGCCCTGCAATTCGCCCTGCGCGTCCTCCGCTACTCGCTCGCTCATCAAATGTTGCAGGGCCGGGAATGAAAGTCCGCCGAGCGCGCCGAACACGATTCCGGCCACCATGAAGGCGCTGGACGGGGCAAAGGCGAACAGAAAATAGGCGGGCGCGGAGACGAGGTATCCCAGCAAGACCGTGCGCGATGGGCCGATGCGGGCGATCACTGCGCCCGTCAGCCCGCCTTGCACAATCGCCAGGATGATCCCGAACAAAGCGACGCTGAAGCCGATCTCGTGCGTGCTCCAGTCGAACACCAGTTTGGTGTGATAGGCCCAGATCGACATCTGCGATTGCGCCGCCATCTGCGACAAAAAGATCACGAACAGGAAACCGAGCACGATCGGCGATCGGCTCATCTGGATCAGAGTGCCCAGCGGATTGGCACGCGCCAGGGTAAAGGCGCGTCGGCGGCTTTCGGGCAATGTTTCGCGTAGCAGGAAGTAACCCAGCACCGCGCCGCCGATGGCCAGCACGGCTGAGGCGATGAAGGGCAGGCGCACACCAAAATCGCCGAGCAATCCGCCGATTGCCGGGCCGATTACGAACCCGCTGGCGCCAGCGCCGCCCATGATGCCAAAGAACTTGCCGCGTTCCGCCGGGGTGGCGAGATCGGCGATGCACGAATTGGCGGCGGCCCAACTCGCGCCCATGATTCCTGCGACAATTCGTCCCAGGAAAAGCCAGAACAGTGTGGGTGCCCAGGCCATAATCGCATAGTCGATGCCCAGCGCTAGCAGCGTGATGAGCAGCACCGGGCGCCGTCCGAACCGGTCGGAAAGCCCGCCGATGACCGGTGCGAACAGGAATTGCATCAACGCATAGGCAAACAGCAGCCAGCCGCCGATCTGCGCGGTCTGCGCGACGGTTTTACCGGTAATCTCATCCAGAAGATCCGGCAGAACAGGCACGATCAGGCCAATGCCGACCATGTCGATGAACACGATCATCGCAACAAAAATCAGTGTCGATGTCGCGCGCGGTTCTGTCATCGATCGGATTTGGGAATGACAAATTTCATGGCTGACCAGACTTCGTCCAGCGCGCATTTCTTGGTGTCTATAAATCCGGCTCTCAGTCCGGCTGACTGCACGCCGCCTTGATCGATCATGGTTTCATGGCCGGGCGGCTGTTTGGCCCAACTCACCCAGACCTGCCCGTCTCTTGCGATCACCTTCCTCAGATTGGCGAGCTTTTCTGCCAGATCGGCAGGATCGGTCACGAAGATATGGGCCGCATCGATTCCGCGCCAGGGATCGGCAACAAACCGCAATTCCAGCGCGTATTCATCGATCTCGTCGATTATGTGCTCGGGCATACCATCGAACCAGCATACCTGACCGTCGCGCAAGTTCAGCCTTTTGGCGAGCGGGGTGTCGGAATTTCCAGCGGTCATCTCAAACTCCCTGCATCAGGCAATCGCCATAGTCGACTGCAAGATGCCACAGCGCACCGATAGAAAACGCGCGCGCCCACCATTTTGGCACCGCGAGCATCGCTGTATAGGCCAGAGTGGCCTCCCATCCGTGCAGCAGGTGAAATCCTATGCTGCACCGGGCGGGATCGAACATCGGGCTCGCCAGCAGATGATCGAGGTCGATGATATTGGCACCGGCGATGACTGCGCCTGCGCGCACCCAGTGGGGATGCCACAACACCGCCGCGATGCCGAACGGCACGATCCAGTGCCCGCCGTAATGCAACAGTGGCTGGAGCAGGCTTACCCCTCCATCCACTCGCGGAAAAACCGTTCGTTCGCCTCGCGCAAGTCAGCGATAGATATGCCCAAAAGGCTATCGCCGCCGACTGTGCCAATGCGGTGGAAGCCGACCATCTCAGCCTCGAGGATTTCCGGCCCCTCGGCCACGATAAGGTTGAACGCGTCGGCGTTTGCGGGCGAAACCGTGACGACATAGCGCGCCTGATCCTCGCCGAACCACCATTGGGCAGCGGTGAAGGCATCGTTGGCGGTGACTTCTGCACCGATCCCGCCGGACAGCGCCATTTCCGCCAGCGCCACGGCCAGCCCTCCATCGGACAGATCGTGAACCGCACTGAGCAGCCCTTCGCCGATCAGGCGGCGCACTATCTGGCCTGCACCACGCTCAGCGGCCAAATCGACCGGCGGCGCGCGGCCCTCATCGCGGCCATGCACCTCTGCCAGCCACAGGGATTTGCCCAGATGCGAGCGCGTCGGATCGGGCCGTGCCCAAAATTCAGGCGCAATCAGGTAAATCGCATCGCCTGCCGCCTTGAACGCGGTTGTGCCCATTTTTGAGGCATCTTCGATGATACCGACCCCGCCAATTGCGGGCGTCGGCAGAATTGCGGAGCCGCCACCTGTGGCTTTGCTTTCGTTATAGAGCGAGACGTTTCCGCTCACGATAGGGAAGTCGAGCGCGCGGCAGGCATCGCCCATTCCTTCCAGCGCGTGGACGAATTGCGCCATGATTTCAGGTCGCTGCGGATTCGCGAAATTGAGGCAATTGGTGACCGCCAGCGGGCGCGCGCCGACAGCGCACAGATTTCGATACGCCTCAGCAATGGCCTGCTTACCGCCCTCATACGGGTCTGCATGGACATAACGCGGGGTGCAATCGGTTGTGATCGCCAAAGCGCGATTGGTGCCATGAATGCGCACCACCGCCGCATCGCCGCCGGTTTGCAGCGTGTCACCCATCACCTGCGAATCGTATTGCTGAGCAATCCACGCACGCGACGCGAGGTTGGGGCTTGCCATTAATTTAAGCAGATCTGTTCCCGCATCATCGCAGGTTGGCGCATCCTTGACCGGCGCGATGCCCGCCCATGCGGCGTATTCCGCTTTCGACAGGTAAGGCCGATCATATTCAGGTGCATCCGCAGCGAGCGGGCCAAGCGGAATGTCGCACACGACTTCGCCGTTCCATTCCAGCACCATGTGCCGCGTATCGGTGACTTCGCCGATCACGGCAAAATCCAGTTCCCACTTTTCGAAAATCGCCGCCGCCATCGCTTCCTTGCCCGGCTTCAGCACCATGAGCATCCGCTCCTGACTTTCCGAAAGCATCATTTCATACGGCGTCATGCCCTCTTCGCGGCAGGGCACCTTGTTCATGTCGAGCCGGATGCCCGCCTTGCCATTGGTCGCCATCTCGACGCTGGAAGAGGTCAGTCCCGCCGCGCCCATATCTTGTATTGCCACGATTGCATCGGTCGCCATCAGTTCAAGGCACGCCTCGATCAACAGCTTTTCGGTGAAGGGATCGCCCACCTGCACCGTGGGCCGTTTGGCCTCGGTGTCTTCGCCAAAATCCGCGCTCGCCATGGTCGCGCCGTGGATGCCATCGCGCCCGGTCTTCGATCCGACATAAACGATGGGGTTTCCGACACCCGTGGCCGCCGAATAGAAAATCTTGTCCGCATCCGCGATCCCAACCGTCATCGCGTTGACAAGGATGTTGCCATCGTAGGCCGGGTGGAAATTCGTCTCCCCCCCGACCGTCGGCACGCCCACGCAATTGCCGTATCCGCCGATTCCGGCGACCACGCCTTGCACAAGGTGCTTCATCTTTGGATGATCGGGGCGACCGAACCGCAGCGCGTTCATGTTTGCCACCGGACGTGCGCCCATGGTGAAGACATCGCGCAGGATCCCTCCCACGCCCGTCGCCGCGCCCTGATAGGGCTCGATATAGGAAGGGTGGTTGTGGCTCTCCATCTTGAAGATCGCCGCCAGTTTCTGACCCTGTGCGCCTTCACCAATGTCGATCACGCCGGCATTTTCGCCCGGACCGCAGATTACCCAAGGCGCTTCAGTAGGCAGCTTCTTCAGATGCAGACGCGAGCTCTTGTAGCTGCAATGCTCCGACCACATGACGGAGAAGATGCCCAGCTCTACAAGGTTCGGCTCTCTGCCAAGTCCCGCCAGAACGCGCTCGTACTCTTCGTGGCTGAGTCCGTGGGACTCGACGATGTCAGAGGTGATGTTGCTCATGCGCGATGCGCATAAATCAGGCGTTCGATGACGCCAACCCGCCATTCCTCACAAAATTGCAATTCTCCCCCACCCATGCGGCAATCGCGGTCAGGACGCCAAACGCAATCAGCGCCTGAAGATACAGGAACGCGCCTGCCTCGGCAGGGGCAGGGCCGAACCAATTGACCACCTGCAACAACAGCATGGTCGACAAAAGCACGACAGGTGGCCCCAGTGGACCGCGCGTGCGGCGTACAAAATAGGCAAATGCGCCGATTGTTATGCCGATCTCCAACGGTATGGCGACAGCAGGGTAATTCCACAGACCCAGTCCAAACGCCGTATCCCCGCCAGCAAGGGTCAGATCGGGCCGGTGCGTGATCCAGTCGAGCACCCAGTGCGACATCACGACCAAACCCGTCAGCATAGCTCCCAGCGAATTGCGCGTGGTCATTGCGATAAACAGCGCAAAGGCCAGCGCCCACAACGCACTGCCCAGCAAACTGTGTGTATAGGGCATGTAATACAGATCGAGCGGGACCATCGCGGTCGCCCCCGGTTCGATCCGCATCTTTTCGACACCCACGAGTGCCAGTCCAAAGAACGCCCAGTCCACCAACTGCGCGGCGATGAAGGCGACGCCCAGTTTGGGAGCACGCGGCCCCAGCGATGCGGCGACAAAAGCCGGTGCAAAGTGGCCTATGAACATGGCGTCCCCTCGATATGTCCTAATTCGTCAATTTGAGCGTCGCCCAAGTCGCGATAGTGCTTGCAGTGCCGGTGGCGAATGCGCCCCAGGCGATATCGACAAGGCTGATCTTCGTGGCCCATACCTTGAGTATTGCCTGACTGGTAAGGTCATAAGTTGCATAACACAATGCGCCTAACAGGACGCCATTCAATAATGCCGTTCCCACCGATCCGCTTTCCAGACCCGGCTTGATGGCGAACCAGACCATTCCGGCAAGGTAGAGAAAATAGAACACCCCGGCAGCCTTCATGTCGAATTCTTTCGCCATGATTTCGCCGATGACCGGACGGTAGAAGTTCTCACCCGCCCAGCGCAGCCAGATGGCGTCCAGCACGCCAAAGGATATGGCGGCGATGCCATAGGCGATCAGATACTTGGTCATTTTTTGTGTTCCCTGTTTGCGCCAGCCTTGACCGGGCAGAATTGCGTGGTCAATGCTTCGACGTATGGATGAGGCAAACGGTTCCGCCAGCGGCTCTGCCGACAAGGGCGGGGATATCGACACAATGAGCTTTGAAGAGGCGCTGAGCGCGCTCGAAGCGATCGTGCAGCAGCTTGAACGCGGCGACGTGCCGCTCGACCAGTCGATCACGCTGTATGAGCGCGGCGAAAAGCTGCGCGCCGCGTGCCAGAAACGGCTCGACGCGGCGCAGTCTCGGATCGAGAAGATCGTCACCGGCGCAAATGGTGCACCCAGCGGAACGGTTCCGCTCGATGGGGATCAATAGCATGACCGTGGCCGGAGTGGGCGACGCAGACGCCGATGGCGACATGCTGACCGATAGTCTGAAACGCGTTCAGCGTGAGGTCGATTCGGTGTTCGACGCCTTTCTACCCGTGCCCAACGACACCCGAGCGCGATTGGTGGAGGCGATGCGTTATGCCGCGATTGGCGGTGGCAAACGGGTGCGCCCGTTCCTGCTCGTCAGCACGGCGGAGCTTTACGGTGTGAACCGCACCAGCGCCCTGAACGCAGGCGCCGCGATAGAAGCGATACATGTCTATTCTCTGATCCACGATGATCTGCCCTGCATGGACAATGATGATCTGCGCCACGGCAAGCCGACGCTGCATAACCAGTATGACGAGGCAACTGCGGTGCTGGCAGGCGATGCGCTGCACGCGCTCGCATTCGAAATCCTCGCGCAGACTGACACCAGCGCCGATCCGTTTACCCGCAGCGAGCTGATCGCAACACTCGGTGCAGCCAGCGGCATGAACGGGATGGCGGGCGGCCAGATGATGGACATGGTCGCAGATGAGGAGGGGGTCGATTACGATCTCCACACCATCACGCGCCTGCAACAGTTGAAAACCGGTGCGCTGCTCGCCGCCAGCGTGGAAATGGGCGCAATTCTTGGCAAGGTTCCGCCAGAGGGCCGCGCACATCTGCGGGCCTATGCCCGCGATATTGGTCTGGCTTTTCAGATTGCGGACGATCTGCTGGATGTTGAGGGCGACCAGGAAAAAGCGGGCAAGGCGCTGCGCAAGGACGCGGTGCAGGGCAAACAGACATTCGTGACACTGATGGGCGTGGACAAGGCGCGCGAACAGGCCCGCGCGCTGGTCAATCAGGCGGTTGCGCGTCTGGCCGGTCACGGCAGCGAGGCGGATATGCTGCGTGCGCTTGCCCGGTTTATCGTTGAGCGCGACCGTTGAGGAATATGACCGCGATGGTGGCGACGGGGGCGCTTTTTATTGCGCTGGTCGCCTGCGACGCGCAGTCGGACCCGCCCGAACCGAAGCCAGCACGGTCTGCGGCTACGCCAACTGCTGCACCCGCGTCCAGCGTGCCTGGTGACCCAAAGTCCTGCGAACGCAACGAGGCCGGGCAGACCCGGTGCCTGATCGAGGCATTCGGCCTGACGCAATGCGCCGATGCGGCAATCCTTGGCTCAATGTATCGTGACAACGCCAAGGATGGCACGCACCAGCACCGCACCGCCTATGGTGTCGATGCGGCGTGTCTCGATAACATCCGCGAGGCCGCGATCGCGCGGGGCCTGCGCGCGAACGACAAGGGTGAATTTGTCGGTGAGCTGGAGCCCGGCTATCGCGAGGCGATAATTATCGGGCTGCAGGTATCAGCCGATGGCACTGTGATCGAATGGGAAAGAACCAAGGAATGACGCGACGCATTGGTCTGTATCCCGGAACATTCGATCCCATTACTCTGGGACATGCGGATATCATCCGTCGCGGGTCGAAACTGGTCGATACCCTGATAATCGGCGTCACCACCAATCCTTCGAAAAATCCGATGTTCTCAACCGACGAACGGTTCGCAATGGTCAAGCGCGAGGTTGAGAATCTGGGGATCGATAATGTGGAGGTAGTGGGTTTCAATTCCTTGCTGGTGAAATTCGCGCAATCGCAAGGCGCCAACGTCATCATCCGCGGGCTGCGTGCAGTTGCCGATTTTGAATACGAATACCAGATGGCGGGGATGAACCAGCAACTCGATGATGATGTCGAGACGGTGTTCCTGATGGCCGATGTCTCGTTGCAGCCAATCGCATCCAGACTGGTAAAGGAAATTGCCCTGTATGGCGGCGAAATCTCCCGGTTCGTCAGTCCGCCAGTGCGCGAAGAGGTATTGGCTCGGGTGGAGACAATCGGGCGCAAGGGCGATCTCTGATTGCGGTTTACCCGGTGGCAATCGGGGATTTGCGATCTTTCATTCATTGAAGTGCAAGGCGCGTCCCGTTAGACGCCGAGGCTGATTATGAATAATGTGAAGATACCACTCATGCACCGACATCTCCTTACCGGCATTGCGGCCATGCTTGCCGTTTGCGTCCCAGTAGCAGCGAACGCACAAGACACTGAAGCACCTGCGGGCGATGCCAGCGAAGCGGTGAATGACGCGGCTGAGGAGGATGCCACAGCAGCTCCGTTGGCGCGCACATATCCTGTAGTCGATTTCGATGCGACCAAGGATCTCGACGATGTCTGGGTGCTCGATCTTTCCAACGGAGAGCGGGTGAAAATCCGCTTGATGGAGGAATGGGCCCCTTCGCATGTCGACCGGATCAAGCGTCTGACGCGCGAAGGTTTCTATAACGGGGTGATCTTTCACCGCGTGATCGAAGGGTTCATGGCACAGGGCGGCGATCCCACAGGTACAGGGCAGGGCGGGTCCGAGCTTCCCGACTTGACGGCGGAATTCAATCCGATGCCGCATGTGCGCGGCACCGTTTCCATGGCGCGCGCCGCAACGGACGACAGCGCCAACAGCCAATTCTTCATCGTGTTCTATCCGCGCTTCAGCCTGGACAAGAAATACACCAATTTCGGCCGGGTGATCGAGAATATGGCTGCCGTCGACGCGATCAATCGCGGCGAGCCGCCGCAGCGTCCGACCCGAATCCTTCAGGCCTCCATGGCGAGCGACAATCGCCCGCCGCCCGCACCTGAAAGCCCGCAAATCGAAACCAGCATCACAGCCGATCTGCTCAGCGCGCCGCTCGAACAGCAGTAATTCTGCGCTCACCGCCCGCGTCCGGTGAAAAGCAGGTTCACGCCCGCACATGACGCCTCTATGGGCGAGCGATGCGTGTTGACCTGTTCGATTTCGACCTACCTCAAGACCGGATAGCCCTGCGGCCCGTGCGCCCGCGCGATGCCGCGAGGATGCTTGTGGTGTGCGGGCAGGATGCTCCATTTACTGACAAGAGCGTGGGCGATCTCCCAGACCTCCTGGAACCCGGCGATGTGCTGGTCTTCAACGATACCCGCGTAATCCCTGCTCAGCTCGAAGGGCGGCGTGCAGGCGGCGAGGCTCGGATCGGTGCGACCTTGCATAAACGCATCGATCTGCGGCGCTGGCAGGCTTTTGTCCGCAACGCAAAGCGGGTGAAAGTGGGCGATCAGCTGGTGTTTGGTGGCGGCGTGACTGCGATTGCAGAGGCGCGGTATCCCGACGGCTCGATCACGCTGATGTTTGAAGGGGAAGAGCCGGTTGAGGTGCTGCTGGACCGCGCAGGCACCATGCCGTTGCCGCCCTACATCGCGCAGAAACGCGGCGTAGATGCGCAGGATTACGAAGATTACCAGACGATGTTTGCCGCGCGCGATGGCGCGGTTGCAGCGCCCACCGCTTCGCTCCATTTCACACAAAGGCTGGTTGATGCGCTGGCAGCGCGCGGGATCGAGCGCGAAACGCTGACGCTGCATGTCGGGGCGGGCACGTTTCTGCCGGTCAAGGCTGACGATACCGATGATCACGCCATGCACTCAGAGTTTGGCCGGATCGATGCCGACACCGCAAACCGTCTCAACGCCGCGCGAGCAAGGGGAGGGCGGCTAATCGCGGTTGGCACAACGTCCCTGCGCCTGATTGAAAGCGCCGCGGGAGAGGATGGAGTGATCGAGGCATTTTCGGGCGACACCGATATTTTCATCACGCCCGGCTACACCTTTCGCGCGGTCGATGGGTTGATGACCAATTTCCACTTGCCCAAATCAACACTGATGATGCTGGTCAGCGCGCTGATGGGCCGCGACCGGATGATGGCTGCATACAAGCACGCGATCCAAAACGAATACCGCTTCTACTCGTATGGTGACTCCTCGCTGCTGCTGCCGTAGCGAGGCATCACCATGCAAGAACCCATCCTCACCATCAGCGGCCTGACCAAGATTTATGCCGGCGGCACCAAAGCGCTCGACGGCGTTGACCTCGAAATTCGCAAGGGCGAGATTTTCGCGCTGCTGGGGCCGAACGGCGCAGGCAAGACGACGCTGATCGGCGCGGTGTGCGGGCTGGTGCGTCCGACATCGGGAACCATGACGGCATTTGGCCACGACCTTGCAACCGACTGGCGGCGCGCGCGGGCGCGCATCGGACTGGTGCCGCAGGAACTGGCGACCGACATGTTCGAAACCGTGATACGTGCGGTTTCGTATTCGCGCGGGCTGTTCGGCCATCCACCTGACGCGGGCCGGATCGAGGAAATCCTGCGATCGCTCAGCCTGTGGGAAAAACGCGACAGCCAGATCCGCGCCCTTTCCGGAGGGATGAAGCGGCGCGTCCTGATCGCCAAAGCGCTGGCGCACGAGCCGGAACTGCTGTTCCTCGATGAACCCACCGCCGGGGTGGATGTAGAACTGCGCAAGGGGATGTGGGACCAGATCGCTGCCCTGCGTGAACGCGGCACCACCATCATCCTGACCACGCATTATATCGAGGAGGCTGAACTGATGGCCGACCGCGTCGGTATCATCCGCGCCGGTCGCATCCTGATGGTGGATGACAAGGCGACTATGATGCAGCGACTTGGCAGCACCGAAGCGGTGATCGAACTGGCGCAGCCGCTCGATATCCTTCCCGCCTCACTGGCCGCATTCCCGGTAGAATTGCGCGCCGATGGGCGAGAGCTTTGCTATCGCGGGGGTAACGGCACGGGCGGGGGGCGCGCCGAAGTGGCCGCGCTGACCAAGGCGCTGATCGGAAGCGGCATCGATTATATCGGCATCGACATTCACGACAGCTCGCTGGAAGACATCTTTGTCGATCTGCTGGCGCAGGGAGAAGTCGCATGAGCTTCAACTTTCGCGGCACATGGTCGATCTACAAACGCGAACTGATGCGCGCGTTGCGCACCGCATTTCAGTCGATCCTGGCGCCGGTTCTCACTACGTCGCTGTATTTCATCGTGTTCGGCAGCGCAATTGGTAGCCGGATGGAGCCGATTGGCGGGATAGAATATGCCGCATTCATTATTCCGGGGCTGTTGATGCTGACCCTACTGGGGGAGACGACCAGCAATTCCAGTTTCGGCATTTACATGCCGCGCTTCACCGGCACCATTTACGAACTGCTGTCCGCGCCTGTGGGGGTGGCAGAAACGCTGATCGGGTTTGTCGGCGCGGCAGCGACCAAGAGCCTTATCCTTGCCGCCATCATTCTGGGCACGGCCACGTTTTTCGTCGACTACCGGATCGAACATCCGCTGTATGCGCTGGGCTATATCATGCTGGTGGCGTCGAGTTTCTCCTTGTTCGGCTTTATTCTCGGCATCTGGGCGGACAGTTTTGAAAAATTGGGAATTATCCCGGTCCTGATCCTCACCCCGCTGACGTTTCTCGGCGGCACGTTCTATTCGCTGGATATGCTGCCCGCGCCCTGGAACACGATCGCGCTGGCCAATCCAATCGCATTTCTGGTGAGCGGGCTGCGCTGGACTTTTTATGGTACCTCCGATGTCTCTATCGGCGTCTCGCTCGGCCTGACACTGGGTTTTCTCGCTCTGTGCATCGCGATTATCGCCTATATCTTCCGGACAGGCTGGCGTTTGCGGGAATAAACCGCATCCAAATCGGCTCGACTCGTCGCGAATAATGAGTCGTCTATCGGTCCCCCGGCCCCATTGGTCGAAGTGCGCTGAAATGACCGCAAAATTCATCAAACTGAAAGCATGCCAAAGCCATTGCGCCAGTGTTCCCACGCATAAGAACACTGGAGTAATATGATGAAAAAGAACATGATTGTGGCGGTAACTGCGGTTATCGTCAGCGGCATCGCAATGCCCGGTATCGCTCACGCTCAGACCACTGGGGCAGCAGAGCCTTACGTCGGCGCTTCTGTAGGCCATCACGACATCGGTGCGGGTTTCCCGGACGATGATGGCGTGATCTATGGCGTCGTTGCAGGCGTCGATTTTCCTGTGGGCCAAACCTTTTTCGTGGGTGCGGAGGGCAACTATCACCTCGGCGATGGCATCATCGACAGTGAATACGGCATCGCTGCCCGAGCTGGCGTGAAGGTTGGCGACGCGACAAAGCTGTATGTTCGCGGCGGCTATCAGGAAGTCGATTTCGACTTTGCCGAACTTGCCGGCGTTGCCGTGCCTGCTGGCTTTGACACAACCGACGGCGATTACCTCGTCGGCGCAGGGATCGAATATGCAATTGGCGGTGGCCCGATCAAGCTGCGCGGCGGGATCGACACCATCGCCTTCGATACAACGCGGATTACCGGCGGAGTGCTGTTCGCCTTCTAAAGCGGACGAGCTTTGCGAACCATCGGGCGCGAGCGGTATTGTGCCGTTCGCGCCCTTTGTCTTTTGTAGCGGTGAGCAGGGTGACATTGGCGGCGGGTGATTGTAAGCGGCCCCAGCTTATGTCTACGCGCTTTCAATTCTCCCTTAATGCCACCGATGGCCGGGCGCGCACTGGCGTAATTTCCATGCTGCGCGGCGACATCCGCACGCCCGCTTTCATGCCTGTAGGCACGGCGGCCACCGTGAAAGCAATGAAGCCGGAAGCCGTGCGCGAAGGCGGTGCGGATATCATCCTTGGCAACACCTATCACCTGATGCTGCGCCCCGGTGCCGAACGCATGGCGCGGCTTGGTGGATTGCACAATTTCATGAACTGGCATCGTCCGATCCTGACCGACAGTGGCGGGTATCAGGTGATGAGCCTCTCAGACCTTCGCAAGCTCACCGAACAAGGCGTTGAATTCAGAAGCCATATTGATGGCTCCAAACACATGCTCACGCCCGAACGCTCGATGGAAATTCAGCGTCTCCTTGGCTCCGATATCGTAATGGCCTTCGATGAATGCCCGCGCGCCGATCGCCCGCGCGCAGAGATTTCAGCCAGCATGGAATTGTCGATGCGCTGGGCAAAGCGCAGCCGTGACGGGTTTGACAGCGGCGGCGATCATGCCGCCCGCGCCGCCCTGTTTGGCATACAGCAGGGCGCTCTGGACCGGGATCTGCGGCAAATCAGCGCGCAAAGACTGACAGAAATTGGCTTCGATGGGTACGCGGTGGGCGGACTTGCGGTTGGAGAGGGGCAGGAGGCGATGTTCGGCGTGCTCGATTACGCGCCCGAAATGCTCCCCGCCGACCGCCCGCGTTATCTTATGGGCGTAGGCAAGCCCGATGATCTGGTGGGCGCCGTGGAGCGCGGGATCGACATGTTCGATTGCGTCCTTCCCACGCGTTCTGGCCGCAATGGGCAGGCGTTCACATGGAATGGTCCGCTGAACCTGCGCAATGCCCGCCATGCAGAGGATACCGGCCCACTGGATGAACGCTGCAAATGCCCTACCTGCGCAACCTATAGCCGCGCCTATCTCCACCATTTGCAGAAGTCGGGGGAGATTTTGGGCGCTATGCTGGTGACCGAGCACAATCTGGCCTTCTACCAGAGCTTGATGCAGGCGATGCGCGATGCCATTGCCGCACAGCGGTTCGCCCCATTTGCCGCTGATTTCCGCCGCGACTACCTTGGAAGTTCCTGAATAATGCCCGCAAAATCCCCCGATACCTGTGAAACAATGATCGACGTTCGCGAAGGCGTCGACGCGACCGATCGCGAACTGATTGCGCTGCTGGAACGCCGGTTTGGCTATATGCGCGCAGCGGCGGGCATCAAGGAAACGCGCGCGGCTGTGCGGGACGAGGATCGCAAGGCTAGCGTTATCGCTGCCGCCGTGGCCGAGGCAGAGGCGCGCGGACTGCCGGGGGATGTCATCGGCGATATTTGGGAACGTCTCGTCGAAGGCTCCATCGCGTATGAATTTGCCGAATGGGACCGCACCCGGACCTAGAACGGTGGTCGCATGGTTTTCGCTTGAGCAAGGCGAAACGCCGAGTTACTTTCCCCGTATCGCAATCGACGCGATATCTGATCGGAGCGCAGTTATGAAGAAAGCCGCAGGGATTTTGGCCTCGATGGTCCTCTCAACTTCCAGCGCCGCAATGGCAATGGCCCCTGCCGCGTTTGCAGAAGCGTGCTGCTCGCTTTCGATCTGCTGTGGCTGGATGGGCTGCTGCTAGAATTCTGGCTTTTGGTGGCTGCCGTTCGCAAAATGCGAGGGTGATTATCCAAGAGCCTGTCGGCACAACGAAAAAGGGCAGCCCCGAAAGGCCGCCCTTTTCGTTTTGCAGGAACGTGCGCCGATCAGCGCGAGTAGAATTCGACCACGAGGTTGGGTTCCATCGTCACAGGGTATGGCACTTCGTCAAGTTTCGGCACGCGGGTGAATGCGATTGTGTCATTGCCTTCCGGCGCGACGTAATCGGGAATGTCGCGTTCGGGCAGGCTCTGCGCTTCAATAACGAGAGCCATCTCTTTGGCCTTCGCACCCAGGCTGATGACATCGCCAACATCGCAGCGACGCGAGGGGATGTTGCACTTCACGCCGTTCACCATGATGTGGCCGTGGTTTACGATCTGGCGAGCGGCAAAGATCGTCGGCGCGAACTTGGCGCGGTAAACGATCATGTCGAGGCGACGTTCGAGCAGACCGATCAGGTTCTGGCCGGTGTCACCCTTCATGCGGGTCGCGTCCTTGTAGGTCGAACGGAACTGCTTTTCGGTGACATCGCCATAATAGCCCTTGAGCTTTTGCTTGGCGCGCAGTTGCAGACCAAAGTCGCTGACCTTGCTCTTGCGACGCTGACCGTGCTGGCCGGGGCCATACGAACGCTTGTTCACCGGGGAATTGGGACGACCCCAGATGTTTTCACCCATCCGGCGGTCGAGTTTGTACTTGGCGCTTTTGCGCTTCGACATAAGTCTTTCCTTCAAATCTGCTGAGCCGCCCGAAGTGGCGACCATTCAACCCGGCATCGCTCCGCCAGACATGCTGTCTGACGCGGCCACCGCTTCACCGGGGTGCGGGACCAATTTGCGAAGCCGCGCCAATAGCAGAAAAGGCGCCTTAGTCAACATGGGACGACCTATTCGGTCAGTCAGCGTCGCGCGGTGGGCGGCCCAGGGTTTTGAGAACGCCGCGCAGAGTGCGCACTTCAAGGTGGTTCCAGCCCGGCCGGGTCAACACGCTGCGCAACGTGCGCCGGGTGGCATCGCGGCGGATCTCCGGCAGAAAATATCCGCGTGGCTCCAGCATCCCTTCGAGATGGGCGATCAAGCCGTCCAGCTCTTCCTGCGGAGCGGGCGGCAGGGCTTCCTCGCCAAGGGTTGGCTGGACCAGATTACCGTCCCCATGCGCCAATTCATTCCCCACGCGAGACCATTCATAAGCGACCAGAATCACCGCCTGCGCGAGATTGAGCGAGCCGAATTCAGGATTGATCGGCACGGTCAGAATGTGCCGTGCCAGCGCGACGTCATCCGTTTCCAGCCCGGATCGTTCCGGACCGAACAGCATCGCGTGGCGACCGGGCTGCGAATGGATAAGGCGCGCCGCTCCGTCCGCTCCGACAACCAGCTTGGTCACGCCGCGTTTGCGCACGGTGGTGGCATAGACGTGCTGACAGTCCGCGACCGCTTCCGCCGTGGTCTCGAACACTTTGGCACCGTCGAGCACGATATCTGCGCCCGCAGCGGCGGGCCCGGCGGAGGGGTTGGGCCAGCCATCGCGCGGGGACACCAGCCGCATTTCGACCAGCCCGAAATTGAGCATGGCGCGCGCCGCCTTGCCGATGTTCTCGCCCAGTTGCGGACGCACCAATACAATTACAGGTTTTGCGTCATCACTCACCAGCGCTCAGTCCTTTGCCGCTGCGGCGACGGTATGAGCAAATTCCTCAAAATCGCGCGCTTCGGAAAAGTCGCGATAGACGCTGGCAAACCGGATGTATGCGACAGAATCGATCCCTCGCAGTCCGTCCATAACCAGCTCCCCGATGCGAGCGGAGGGCACTTCGGCCTCGCCCGCAGTTTCGACCTGTCGCTGGATGCCCGATACCAACTGATCGATCCGTTCATCACTGACGCTGCGTTTGCGGCAAGCGAGCGAGACGGAGCGTTCCAGCTTGGTCCGGTCGAACGGTTCGCGCCGTGGCTCTCCGCCATCGGTTCCGGCTTTGACAACCACAACTTCGCGCAGTTGAACGCGTTCGAACGTGGTAAAGCGCGCCCCGCACGACGAGCATTGCCGCCGTCGGCGGATTGCGGTGGAGTCCTCCGCCGGTCGGCTGTCTTTTACCTGGCTGTCATCGTGAGCGCAAAAGGGGCAACGCATTCAGTCAGACTTACTTCTTGATCCGCTGGTAAAACGCAAAGCCCGCGCCCGCAATCAGTCCGATCGGCAGCGAAACCACTGGCAACAAAACGCCTGCGACCGCGCCAATCGCTGCACCGGTCAGAACGGGCTTGGTCGAAGGGTGGTGCATCCCTTCTTTTGCCATGCCGGAGATTTCGGTCTTGGCGTCTTCGACCCAATCGTGCTTGTCGTCGTTCATATCGTCCTCACATTTCCGGATAGACGGGAAAATCGGCGCACAGTTTCGAGACACGCTGGCGCACGCTTTCCTCAATCTGGGCATCGCCTTCGGGACCGTTTTTCGACAAGCCATCGACCACTTCGGCGATCAGTTTGCCAATCGTGCGGAATTCGACTGGACCAAACCCGCGCGTTGTCCCTGCTGGCGTGCCCAACCGCACTCCGCTGGTGACGAAGGGGGAGCGGGTGTCGAACGGGATGCCGTTCTTGTTGCAAGTAAGCCAGGCGCGATCGAGGCCCTTTTCCGCGTCTTTCCCTGTCACGTTCTTCGCGGTCAGATCGACCAGCATCGAATGATTGTCGGTCCCGCCGGATACAATTCGCAGACCGTTTTCCTCAAGACTGGCGGCGAGCGCGCGGGAATTTTCGACGATACGATGCGCATAGGTCTTGAATTCCGGGCGCAACGCTTCGCGGAAAGCGACCGCTTTGGCCGCGATCACATGCATCAGCGGACCGCCCTGCAGGCCGGGAAACACCGCCATGTTCAGCGGTTTTGTGAACTTCTCGTCGTTCCACAGGATTATACCCGAACGCGGACCGCGCAAGGATTTGTGCGTGGTCGAGGTAACGATGTCGCAATGCAGGAAGGGCGAGGGGTGTGCGCCACCTGCGACCAAGCCGGAAATGTGGCTCATATCGCACAGCAAAACGGCGCCAACTTCATCGGCAATCGCGCGGAACGCCGCAAAATCCCAGACCCGCGAATAGGCTGTGCCGCCGCAAATGATCAGCTTTGGCTTATGCTCGCGCGCGGTCGCGGCAACTTCTTCCATGTCGATCAGTTCGTTGTCCTGCCGCACGCCGTAACTGACGGGGTTGAACCACTTCCCGCTCATATTGACGGGCGAACCATGCGTCAGGTGCCCGCCCGAATTGAGATCAAGGCCCATGAACGTGTCACCGGGTTGAAGCAGAGCGAGAAACACCGCCTGGTTCATTTGGCTGCCGCTATTGGGTTGGACATTGGCAAAATTGCATCCAAACAATTGCTTGGCGCGATCAATTGCTAACGTTTCTACCACGTCGGCATATTCGCATCCGCCGTAATACCGCTTTCCTGGATACCCTTCGGCGTATTTGTTGGTGAACACGCTGCCGGTCGCCTCCAACACGGCGCGGCTTGCGATATTCTCGCTCGCGATCAGTTCGATCTTGTCGCGCTGGCGATCCAGTTCGTTGCCAATGGCAGAGGCGATTTCGGGATCGGCAGTGGCAAGATCATCGTGCCAGAAAGCGTTCATTGGGTCGACGACGGCAGAGGGCTGCGTGCTCATTGATGGGTCTCGATATGGTCGGGCAGGTTCGGCGGCGTCGCGAGCTTGGCTACGCGGCGATGATGGCGGCCATCTGGATTGCCGGCGTCGGCAAAATCGGTGGCCAGAAATGCAGATACGCAGGCCTTCGCCATTTCGATGCCAATCAACCGCGCGCCCATCGCGATGGCGTTGGCATCGTTGTGTTCGCGGGCGAGCGCGGCGGACAACGGCTCCGATACCAGCGCACAACGCACCGCGGGATGGCGATTAACGCTGATCGATATGCCGATGCCCGATCCGCACAGAGCTATACCGCAGTGCGCGGTGCCCTCCGCGACAATCTCGGCCAGTTTGTATCCGTAGTCGGGATAATCGACGCTGTGGCCCGGCTCGGGGCCAAGGTCAGCGACCTCGTGCCCTTCATCCATGAGCCATTCGGCTAGCTGCGCCTTGAGTTCGGTCGCGGCATGATCGGAAGCTATTGCGATACGCATGGCGGCTACATAGGCGGTTCTGCCCGAACACTCCAGACCGGCCATGGCAGTTTTCGACGCGTGAAAGGCGTTTTGACCGCACATTCTGCGCAGGTAATCGGCCAAATGGGTGAACGGGTCGCCTCGCACCTACCGTCTAGGCGAGCCAGCGACTTTTGCGACTCGCTAGCGCAGGTCACCCCCTGACCCTTGTGCAGGCGGGGTCGTTTGCCTTACTTGGCGGTAACGAGCCTCCATGGACCAATGCCCGATGCACCCCTTGCGGTTAGCCTGTTTATATCTGCTTCTCACTCTCGCATCGCTCGTGGGCGTGGGTGCAGGGGCGGTGCGGGCGCAGGATGCACCGGGGTCTGAGCCGGAAAGAATTTCGCGCGCTTCCGATCTTGATCCCGGCAGCGGCGCGGTGATCATCTCCGTTCGCAGCGAATTGTACCTGCTATCCGAACTGAGCCTTTATTTCCTGCGCGAAGGGGGCGAGATCGGGACGCGCGACGATGTGGTCCGGCTCAGCCGCGCGCAGTCGCAATTCTCGCCGAGAAATTCGACGGCGAAATATCAGCCGTTTGCGGTGCAATTGCCTGCGGGGCGATACCGTCTGGTAGGCCACGGGGCGCGCTGCCTCAAAGTGCCGTTGCCGGACGAACGCTGCGTGGTGGACGTGAAGTTTGCCGGGATTGGCGAGACAGTCTCTTTCCCCAGCCGCGGCTATGGCCCCGATGCCCCGGTGATCGAGGTGCAAGAAGGCACGCTGACCCATGCCGGGGACTTTGCACTGACAGCGCAGAATAACGTCGAATGGTCGCCCATCCCGTCGGACAAATTGCGCAAGGTCGAACACAGATTGCAGGATCTTCCACGGGGCCCGGAACCGGTTGTCGCTGATAACTTCAAGCTGAAGTACCCGCTGCGCGCACGCAGTTTCTCGGATGATCGCGGGCGCCGATATTAACGGCCGGACGCGTGGTCGCTCAACGATCCAATTGCTTGCAAAGCCATTGCCACAACGCCTCGATCTCCTGCGCGGCCTTGCCATCGGGTTCGCTTTCGCTCGCGGTTTCGCCTCTGGCGCTGGAGCGATGGAAAGCGGCGCGATCACCCAGCATGACGGGGCAAACGTCAAGCTTCATGCCTTTGGCCGCGCTGCGCGCTTCCTCTGCCAGCACATTTGCCCCGGCGGGTACCGAATTCAGGACGACGAACGCTGATTTACCGGCAAAGCTCACCAGGTCGGCAATTGGTTCAAGCGCATGGAGATCGAAAGCGCGCGGCTTGGTCGGGATAAGGACGAGATCGGCCAGCTTGATCGCCTCACGCGCGGCAGCATCGGCGTGCGGGGGCGTATCGACTACGACAAAATCGACGCCGTTCTTTTTCGCGCTCTCGATGGTGCGGGCAAGCCGGGCGGGAGGGGCGGTGACGACAACGGGCAGAAAATCGCCGCGCCAGTCACCCCACGCAGCGGCGGTCGCCTGCGGATCGGTGTCTATCACGCAGCTCTCATACCCCGCCTGCGCTGCGCGCGTGGCAATATGCACGGCGAGCGTGGTCTTGCCCGATCCGCCCTTTTGACTGGCAATGGCGATTGTGCGCGGGGTTTTCGATGGCATCAGGCGAGCGCTCCGGCGGAATATTTCGGGCAATCGGATCGGCACACCCCGTCATGCGACCATTCGGGCGGGCGCCACAAATACGCCAGTTTGTCTTGCCACCGGCTCGCTGTATCCATGCGGTCCTTTAACTGTCGCAAGCCGGCGAACTGCGCCGTCAACGGGTTGTTGTCATGCACCTGTTTCACCAGGCCGGGGTTCGGCTCTTCTTCGATAGGGGCGACGCTGCCAAACAGTCGGTCGAACAGCAGCGTGACCTGACTGTAATTGCGGTCGATATATTGCGGTTGGTTGGCGTGGTGAACCTTGTGCATCTTTGGGGTCATCAATACCCGATCGACCCAGCCCAGACGCGGCACGTAACTCGCATGGTTCCAGATACCGTATGCGTTTGTCAGAACGCTGACTGCGATAAACAGCACCGGTTCAACCCCGATCAACGCGGCGGGCAGCGCGAACAGCGCTTTCAACTGGCCATCGAACACAAACCCGCGTGCCGCAGTCGAATGGTTGAATTCATTGGAGGAATGATGGATCGCATGGAACGCCCACAACAGCCCCACGCGGTGGGCCAGCCGGTGGTCCCAGTAATACGCCAGCTCGTGAATCACGAACGCCAGTGGAATGGCGATCCACAGCGCGATGGTATCGGCCAGACGCAGGTTTTCGAAGACGGCGACATACAGCGCCAGCGGTATCAGGACCGCAATCACAAGGTTCAGCACGCTCGATATGAGGTTCAGCCCAACGCTGCACCACGCATCGGCGCTCTTGTATTCCCGTCGCCTCCAGACATACCAGAGGCGTTCCAGTGTGATCGAGCCGAAATAGACCCCGCCGAGTATCCACAAGGCTGCGGGCCCACCGATTAATTCGAGCGCTGCGCGTAGGTTTTCCATTCGCGCAGACTAGCGGCTTTACTGGTCAAGGAAAGAGCGCATCTTCCGGCTGCGGCTCGGGTGCTTCAGCTTGCGCAGCGCCTTGGCCTCGATCTGGCGAATACGTTCGCGGGTCACGCTGAATTGCTGGCCGACTTCCTCCAAGGTGTGGTCGGTATTCATGCCGATGCCAAACCGCATTCGCAGCACACGTTCCTCACGCGGGGTGAGGCTGGCGAGCACACGGGTGACGGTTTCTTTCAGATTGGCCTGGATCGCCGCATCCACGGGGATGATCGCGTTCTTGTCCTCAATGAAATCGCCCAGATGCGAATCTTCCTCATCGCCAATCGGCGTTTCAAGGCTGATCGGCTCCTTGGCGATTTTCATCACCTTGCGCACTTTCTCGAGTGGCATGGACAGGCGCTGCGCCATTTCCTCAGGGGTCGGCTCACGGCCTTCTTCGTGCAGGAACTGACGCGAAGTGCGCACCAGCTTGTTGATTGTCTCGATCATGTGGACCGGGATGCGGATGGTGCGGGCCTGATCGGCGATGGAACGCGTGATCGCCTGCCTGATCCACCAGGTTGCATAAGTGCTGAACTTGTACCCGCGGCGGTATTCGAACTTGTCGACCGCCTTCATCAGGCCGATATTGCCTTCCTGAATAAGATCAAGGAATTGCAGTCCGCGATTGGTGTATTTCTTGGCGATGGAGATCACCAGACGCAGGTTTGCCTCGACCATTTCCTTCTTGGCGATACGCGCCTCGCGCTCGCCTTTTTGCACCATGTTGACGATGCGGCGAAATTCCGGAAGCGCCATGCCGGTCTGCGCGGCAATATCGGTGATTTCGGTGCGAATCCGGTCAATCGCGTCGGCTTCTTTCTCGGCGAAGGCCTTCCACTTCTTGTCCTTTTTCGCGTTTGTCGCGATCCAGGCGTCGTCCAACTCGTTGCCAACATAGCTTTCGAGGAAGTCCATCCGCTTGATCTTGTGACGCTCGGCAAGGCGCAACATCTGACCGCCCAGTGCGGTCAGGCGGCGGTTGAAGGCGTAAAGATTGTCGACCAGAAATTCGATCTTAGTCGCGTGGAACTGCATAGATTCCACTTCGCCGGTCAACTCTTCGCCCAGCGATTCGTACTTGCGTTCCTTTGCCTTGGGAAATTCGTGGCCCAGCGCGAGCGTGTCGACCCGCTCGGCCTGTAATTTCTCGAAGGTTTTGAACAGTTTGGTGATGCGGGCGAAGCGCTCGATCGCGTCTGGTTTCAGCGCGGCTTCCATCTGGGCGAGCGAGAGGGTGTTGTCCTCCTCCTCGTCATCGTCCTTCTTTGAAGACCGGCCTTCGCCGTCGCCGTCCTCGTCATCGTCCTCGTTGGTTTCGTCGTCGCTGTCGTCCTCGTCATCATCGCGGATGGTCGGGCCAGCGGTTTCTTCGGAGATTTCGCCGTCATCGTCGTCCGCGTCGTCGGCCAGTTTGTCCGCTGGCGGTTCCTTGGAAAGCATGGCGTCCAGATCGAGGATTTCGCGAAGCTGCATATCTTCGCTGTTGAGCGCTTCGGACCATTGAATGATGGCGTGGAACGTAATCGGGCTCTGGCACAGCCCCATGATCATCATGTCGCGGCCCGATTCGATTCGTTTGGCAATTGCGATCTCGCCCTCGCGGCTGAGCAGCTCAACCGCGCCCATTTCGCGCAGATACATGCGCACGGGATCGTCGGTGCGTTCGCCTGCGCCGGGTTTTTTGGCCGCAGCCTTTGCCGCGGTCTTGGTGGATTTCTTCTTGTCGTCGCCTTCGACTACGATGTCTTCGACTTCGGCTTCAGCCTCAGCCTCGGCTTCTTCATCGCTTTCGACTATCTGTACGCCCATTTCGCTGAGCGCGGTCTGGATGTCCTCGATCTGGTCAGGACTTATTTCGCCCGAAGGCAGGGCCTCGTTGAGCTCATCATAGGTGATGTAGCCCTTTTTCTTGGCCTTGCTCATCAGCTTCTTCACCGCGGCCTCGTTGAGGTCGATCAGTGGAGCGTCTTCTTTTTCCTGCTTTTTCTTTACGGTCGAAGCCATGAAATTGTGTCAATCCGTTAAGCCAGCCGGGACATTAATGTCCCCACTTGCATGTTTATCCCGTTCCCGCCGCCGAGGCGGCCTGATCTGCATCGGCCGCGCCTGCGGCTTTTTTGCGCCCGAATGCCTTGAGACGCTCTTCAACTGTCGTGAGCTGTGCGCGCAGCCGTGACTGTTCAGCGAACGACCCTTCCGGATCGTCGTCAAACCGCCCGATCGTCGCGGCCATAGCGGCCTCGAGCGCTGGTTTTTGCACCAGCAGCGACACAGCTTCGGCCAATTCCTCGCGCGCGTCACCGGGGGGAGTGCCATCTCTGAGGAAGGCGTATCGCATATCGTCCGGTGGGGCAGGAGAGCCGTTCAACGCGAATATGGCGCTTTGCGTTCCTGAATCAAGCGTTTCCGACAGCTCTATCAGCGATTCAATTGCAGGTGCGACATTGCGGTCGAGCCGAGCGAGCTGAATTAGCCCCTCCGAATGCCGCTCAATCTCACCCGGATGACGCACCAAACCGGCAAATACCGCGCTCAATAACGAGGTGCGCTGCCCGCCTGCTATCAGCCGTTGAAGCGCCTGTCTGCCTCCTTGCGACAGACCTTGCGGCGCGCTGTCAGGTCTGCGCCACCCGCCGCGCGCGGGGCGTCTGGCAGATTGTCCTCGCGGCGGTCGCGGGGGATAGGCGAATGCCGAGAACCGATCGAGCAGATCGCGCCGGTAGAGCGCGCGAATGTCGCCATCCTCGATCGTGTTCACATGCTCCATCAGCCTCGCCTTCAGGCCGGCCTTGGCCTCGGGACTTTCGAGCGGCTGCGCATCGCGCTCCGCCTGCCACAGGAATTCGAGCAGGCTGACAGGCTGGGCGAGCAGCCGCTCCATCGCCTTGGTCCCGTGCGCCGCGATCAGATCGTCCGGGTCCATACCGCTTGGCAGGCGGACAATGCCGAGCGAGCGCATCGGGGCAAGCATGGGCAGGGCGCGGGTGATAGCCCGCATCGCCGCGCGTTGACCGGCGCTGTCGCCGTCAAAGCACAGCACCGGCACTTCGACCATGCGCCACAGCATCTCCAGCTGCATCTCGGTGAGCGCGGTGCCCAGCGGGGCGACGGCATCGGGAATCCCAGCCTGCGCCAACGCAACCACGTCCATATACCCCTCGACCACCACAACCCGTCCGCTCTGGCGTGCGGCAGGGGCAGCGCGGTGGAGGTTGTAAAGCGTGCGGCCCTTGTCAAACAATGGCGTGTCGGGTGAATTGAGATATTTAGCGACACCATCCCGGCTTTCCAGAATGCGCCCGCCAAACGCAATCACGCGGCCGCGCTGATCCTAAATCGGCAGCATCACCCGGCCCCGGAACCGGTCGTAGGTGCTGCCGTCGTTGGTGACGATCCGCATCCCGCTGTCGGCCAGCATGTCGGGATCGAACCGCGTCAACGCCTTGCCCAGCGCCTGTTTGTCTTCGGGCGCATAGCCAAAGCCGAATTCGTGCAGGGTCTTATCGCAAAGCCCGCGCCTTCGCAGATATTCCAGCGCCACGCGGCCTTCTGCGCCCTTTAGCTGGCCCACGAACCAATCCTGCGCCGCCGTGGTGACATCGACGAGCTCGGCGCGCTTCTCGGCCTTTTTCGCCGCTACAGGATCGGGCGCAGGCACCTCCATCCCGGCCTGCGCCGCCAATTCCTTGATCGCGTCCATGAAACTGAGGCCGCGCTGCTCGATCATCCATGTGATCACGTCGCCATGCGCGCCGCATCCAAAGCAGTGATAAAACTGCTTCTGGTCATTGACGTAAAAGCTGGGCGTCTTCTCGGTATGAAACGGACAGCAGCCCTTGAACTCGCGACCGGCCTTGGTCAGCTTATCGGTGCGCATGATCACGGTGGACAGCGTGATCCGCGCGCGCAGTTCATCCTTCCATTGCGGTGTGATCGTCATGCAGCGAATGTGCGCGCGCGGCCCGCTTTGATCAAGCGTCTGCGCTATTTGGCCGTGGAAGAGCCCGTGCAGGCATTAGTCGCCTTTTCATTCGCGGCGGGGTAGGGGCCGGCGCCTGTCGCCAGAACAGTGTTGGCTTCAATGGCGTAAGCATCCGCCGGGCCGGCGGGTGGCAGGGTCGATTGCCAGAAAAAGGTAATCGGTTCGGCCTGTTCCCACTGGTTTCCGCCGTCACCGGAGTTAACCGTCCAGGCAAGCCCGCCATCGACGCAGGTGATCACAACATCAACGCTGTCGCCCGATGCGGACAGCGCTTCCAGTTTGGAATAGCCAACCTTTCCGGTGAACCCATGCGCGGGCTTTGTCATCCGGAACGCCTCGGCACGCTCTACGTGCGAGGAATTGGTGCCCTTGCCACTGCCGGTCGACGCCTTGTTGTCCTCTCCCGGATAGACGATGTGGACGTAAGTGTAGATCGTGCCTTCGGGCGCGGTCTTGGGATCACATGGGTCCATTCCGGCGGGGCAGGCGACATAGCACGTGATGTCCGCGAACGCGCCGGCTTCATTGGTCAGGCTTGCCTCAACCTGCGGGCCGCGCGGGCCGACGATCTTTGCGCCAAGCTGAAGATCGGCAAAAGCCAGGGCAGGCAGTCCGGCCGCGATGGCTTCCACCTCGCCATCGGTGGTTGCAACGGTAAGATCGGTCTCCTCCTGCTCCGGCGCGCACGCGGCCACGGCAATCAGCGGGGCGATCAGGGGGAGAAGAAACAAGGTGGTAGCTTTGTTCATGAAAGGGCTTCCTTTACCAGTGCGCCGGCTTTGCTCATATCCAGCAAAGCGCCGTGGCGTGCCTTCAGTTCCCCCGTCACGCGGCCCATATCCTTAACCGAATCGGCGTTGATGGTTGATTTGACGTCCGCAATCGCAGCGCGCATTTCGGCCTCGCTCATCATCTGCGGCAAGAATTCTTCGATCACCGCGAGTTCGGCGCGTTCGTTGTCCGCCAATTCCTCGCGACCACCGTCAACAAACATGGTTATCGATTCGCGCCGCTGCTTCGCCATTTTTTGCAGAACTGCGGTTACGAGCTCATCATCCTCGATCGCTTTGGCCGCGGTGCGCTGTTCGATATCGCGGTCCTTGATCTTGGCCGCAATCTGGCGAAGCGTAGCGGTGCGCGCCTTGTCCCCGGCCTTCATGGCGGTGATGGTTGCGGCCTTGATATCGTCTCTGATCATGGGTGTGGCATTTTCATGTTTGTTGTGGATGGATGGCACGAGCGCGTCCTCTAACGCAAGAACCCGCGCGCGCCTAGGTTGACGCGCACGTTCCACGCGCTTAGCGACCGGGACTTAGCGACATTGCTGGCACACTCACACGAACCGGAGCGCCCCATGGCCCCTTCCGTCTCTTATCCTGCGCAACCAGATGGTGCGACGGGCGTCTGCATTCTTGCCGATGGTTCGGTGATCTGGGGCAGGGGATTTGGCGCGGTCGGATCGGCGGTGGGCGAGGTGTGCTTCAACACCGCGATGACCGGCTATCAGGAGGTGATGACCGATCCCTCCTACGCCGCGCAGATCGTCACCTTCACCTTCCCGCACATCGGCAATGTCGGCACCAATGCCGAGGATGTGGAGAGCGCGCAGGGAGTGACAAGCGCGGTCGGATGCATCACGCGCGAGGATGTGACCGTGCCATCCAGCTTTCGCAGTGCGGAGAATTTCGCGCAGTGGATGGAGCGCAATGGCAAGATCGGGCTGGCGGGCGTGGATACGCGCGCGCTCACCCGGCGCATCCGCATGACCGGCGCGCCCAACGCGGTGATTGCGCACGCGCCCGATGGCAAGTTTGACCTTGAGGCGTTGGCGCAAGCAGCGCGTGAATGGGGCGGGTTGGAAGGGCTGGATCTGGCCAAGGACGCCTCCCGCGCAAAACAGGAAAACTGGCAGGGCGGATACTGGCGGCTTGGCCACGGCTATGGCCGCGCCGCGTGGAAGACCGACGGGGGCGAGGACAAGCCGCACGTGGTCGCAGTGGATTACGGGGCGAAGGACAATATCTTCCGCAATCTGGTGCGCGCCGGTGCGAAGGTAACGGTGGTCCCCGCCACGGCGTCGTTTGAAGAGATCATGGCGCTGTCACCCACAGGCGTGTTCCTGTCCAATGGCCCCGGCGATCCGGCGGCGACCGGCGAATATGCGGTGCCGGTGATCGCCGCGCTGCTGGAGGCGGACGTGCCGCTGTTCGGCATTTGTCTGGGCCACCAGATGCTGGCGCTGGCGGCGGGTGCGAAGACCATGAAGATGCACCAAGGACACCGCGGCGCGAACCACCCGGTCCAGCGCGTGGCGTTTGGAGAAGGTGCGGGCTGGGGCGAGACCACCGGCCTCGTCGAGATTACGAGCATGAACCACGGTTTTGCGGTGGATGCGGCGACCTTGCCCGATAGCGTAGAGCAAACGCATATATCGCTGTTCGACGGCTCGAATTGCGGCATCGCGATAAAGGGCAAGCGGGCGTTCGGGGTGCAATACCACCCCGAGGCATCGCCGGGGCCGCAGGACAGCTTTTACCTGTTCGAGAAGTTTGTCGGGGGGCTGGGGTGAAGAAATGGATCGGGAAACAAATGCGCAATTTCATCTCGCGCGCGCAGCAGATGGCGGCGAAGATAAAGACGCATTGTACCCCAAATGACAGCTATATCGTCTTCGTACTCGCTTCCGAGGTCGACACCGTTCGTGCAGATAAGTTTGGGAAAACTGCCGACGGCAATACAGAACGACAGTTTGCTCGTTTCAACCAATTTGTTCCCGCTCGAAATGTGGCATGCAGCATTGCGGCATCGGAATACGAGATCAGTAACATCTTGAATGCCGTCGATGATAATAATGTCGTCTGTGAACGAGCAACGTCTATCTTGCCTTTTAGCCTCTCGCAAAAGGTCGGAAAGTAAAATGAGCAGAAATGTCACGCTTGGCTCAAAAAAAGGTGTTTTTGCGCCGTGCTCGCTCAAAATGCCTGTGGCTACCAAGTCATCGAATTTTTTCAGCGAAGTATGGAAATCAATAGCTTTTCGTCGCTCGTCCTCGTCGTGCATTTCCAATGTCTCCAATAATTCCAAGTTGTTTTGGTTTCGCATACAAGCGTTAACGTTCAAAATTGTCTTATGCTTGTTGCTCTCTTCGACTGTCTTGGATGGTTCAGTCAATGCCGAGAATCCCGCCATGACACCGCCTCCCGTCTCCCAATGGGCCGGTGCCGAGATTGCGCCCGGTGTTGCGTTTCAGGGCGATGGCTCGGTCACGCTTGAACGGCTCGATGGCGGCTTGCCGGTGCTGTCATTCTGGCGGCCCGTGCTGTTCAAGGAAGACTCCAAACGCCCCGTTGCCGGGCGAATGGATTGCAAGGTCGTTGCCAGCGACGGCGCATTCACCGAAGCGGACTTCGATCCCGAAACCCGCCATACCGCCATTGCAGAGGCGCGCGTTGCGCAAGGGTACAAGGATATGGACCGCCTGCGCGACAATTCCGACACGGTCCGACAACTCGATATCGTCGGACGCCGCGCCAATCCGCGCCAGCATTACGTGCTCAGCTATATACTCGTGCGCGATGGCGCGCGGCTGATCGACATCCGCCGCAATTGCACCTTTGTCTATGGCAAGGGCGTGTCCAAGCCCGACGTGTTGCCCTATGTCTCCCGCTACACGCGGATCGTTTACGCGTTTGAGCCGAACGATGGTTCACAGAACGACGGGGGCGCAGGATGACGCGAGTACCGATAACACTCATCTGCGCGAGCCTTGCCCTGGCTGGTTGTGACAAGATATTTGGCGGAGACCCGCGCAAGGGAGCGGAGACGGTTGCGGAGTGCGTCGCGCGGCTAAGCACCGACATCAATCTGCTCGAATTTCGCAAGCTGGCCGACGCCCCCGGCCAACTTGTCCCCACCTATACTTTCGACATTACGAAACTGCCTTTCAGTGCAAAGCAGGAGCTGATCCAGCCCGGAGCGGACGAGACGCTGGGATCGCGCCTGATGGCACGCACGAACGAGGCATCGACTGCGCTTGATCTGTTCATGAATACACCGGTCGATGAAAAGGGCGCGTTCTTCTTTGTCGAGGAGCCCGCTTTATGGCGGGTGCGCGGCGAACCTGCTGCCTATGACGATGTTCTGGTAGCCGGTTGCGAACGCCAGATTGATGACATGCGGCTTGTCCGGGTAAGTGCCGAGCGCGCCAATGCCCGATCCGCAAACAATGCCACCAACACCGCGCCGCCATCGGGCGAGCAACGCAGCGAGACCACTCAGTAATGCCCAAACGCACCGACATTTCCTCCATCCTCGTCATTGGCGCTGGCCCGATCATCATCGGGCAGGCATGCGAATTCGATTATTCCGGCACGCAGGCGATCAAGGCGTTGAAGGAGGAGGGCTATCGCGTCATTCTGGTCAACAGCAATCCGGCGACCATCATGACCGATCCGGAATTTGCCGACGCCACCTATATCGAGCCGATCACCCCCGATATCGTTGCCAAGATCATCGCGAAGGAGCGTCCTGATGCGCTGCTGCCGACGATGGGCGGGCAGACGGCGCTGAACTGCGCGCTGGCGCTGGATGCGGATGGCACGCTTGAAAAATACGGCGTCGAGATGATCGGGGCCAAGGCGGATGCCATCGACAAGGCTGAAAACCGCCAGCGTTTCCGCGAGGCGATGGACTCCATCGGCCTCGAAAGCGCGCGCAGCGGGGTCGCCAACACGTTGGAGCAGGCCCGCGAGGTGCTGGAACGCACCGGCCTGCCCTCGATCATCCGCCCCAGCTTTACTCTGGGCGGTACCGGCGGCGGCATCGCGTATAACAAGGCGGAATTCGATCAGATTGTGCGCGAAGGGCTGGACGCATCTCCAACTACCGAAGTGCTGATCGAGGAATCGCTGCTCGGGTGGAAAGAGTTCGAAATGGAAGTGGTGCGCGATCGCAAGGATAACGCGATCATTATCTGTGCCATCGAAAACGTCGATCCGATGGGTGTTCACACGGGGGATTCGATTACTGTCGCGCCTGCCCTGACCCTGACCGACAAGGAATACCAGATCATGCGTTCGGCCAGCATCGCGGTGCTGCGCGAAATCGGCGTGGAAACCGGCGGGTCAAATGTGCAGTTCGCGGTCAACCCCGCGGATGGTCGTCTGATCGTGATCGAGATGAACCCGCGCGTCTCGCGCTCATCCGCGCTGGCGTCAAAGGCCACCGGTTTTCCCATCGCGCGTGTGGCGGCCAAACTGGCTGTCGGTTACACATTGGATGAGCTGACCAACGAGATCACCGGCGCGACGCCAGCCAGCTTTGAACCCACCATCGACTATGTCGTGACCAAAATTCCCCGCTTTGCCTTCGAGAAGTTCAAGGGCGCAGAGGCGACGCTCTCAACCGCAATGAAATCAGTTGGCGAAGTGATGGCGATCGGGCGCAATTTTGCCGAATCGATGCAAAAGGCGCTGCGCGGGCTGGAGACGGGTCTCGACGGCTTCAACCGCGTGCCCGAGCTGGAAGGCGTGGCGAAGGATGTTATAACCGCTGCGCTATCACGCCGCACGCCCGACCGCATTCTGAAAGTCGCGCAGGCCATGCGCGAAGGTCTGTCGGTTGAGGATATCAACGCCGTCACCGGATACGATCCGTGGTTTCTTCGGCAGATCGAGGCAATCATCGCCGCTGAGCGCGAGGTGCAAACCAACGGCCTGCCTACCGATGCGGTCGGACTGCGGCGATTGAAAGCGATGGGCTTTTCCGATCAGCGCCTGGCCACGCTGGCGGTTCGCTCCGTCGGGGTTGCCGGCGGGATGGCAGAAACGCAGGCGAAGCGTTCAGGGCTGCTCCACGATGCGCTGCAGGCAATGGCGGGCGCAACCAGCGCGGATGAAGTGCGCAATTTGCGCCGCAAGCTGGGGGTGCATCCGGTGTTCAAGCGGATCGACAGTTGCGCCGCCGAGTTCGAGGCGATCACGCCCTACATGTATTCGACCTATGAAGCACCAATCTTTGGGGAAGCAGAGTGCGAGGCGGCGCCATCCGACCGGCGCAAGATCGTGATCCTTGGCGGTGGTCCAAACCGGATAGGGCAGGGGATCGAGTTCGATTATTGCTGCGTCCACGCCTGTTTTGCATTGTCGGAACAGGGTTTTGAAACGATCATGGTCAACTGCAATCCCGAAACCGTCTCGACCGATTACGATACCTCCGACCGGTTGTATTTTGAGCCGCTGACCGATGAGGATGTGCTGGAAATCCTGCGGGTGGAACAGCAGAATGGCGAATTGGTGGGGGTGATCGTGCAGTTTGGCGGGCAGACCCCGCTCAAACTGGCACAGGCGCTGGAGGATGCGGGCATTCCGATCCTGGGCACCAGCCCCGATGCCATTGACCACGCGGAGGACCGCGAACGCTTTGCCAAGCTCGTCAACAAGCTGAAGCTGAGACAACCCGACAATGGGATCGCCTACACCCGCGATGAAGCCGCAGCCGTTGCCGCGCGGATCGGATATCCGGTGCTGTTGCGGCCGTCATTCGTGCTGGGTGGGCGGGCGATGGAGATCGTCGACTCCGAAGCGCAACTCGACAATTACATTGCAACAGCGGTCAACGTTTCAGGATCATCCCCCGTGCTGGTCGATCAGTATCTGCGCGATGCGATCGAATGCGATGTCGATGCCCTGTGCGATGGCGATGAAGTGCGGATCGCGGGCGTGATGCAGCATATCGAAGAGGCGGGCGTCCATTCGGGCGACAGCGCGTGCACCCTGCCGCCGTATTCGCTGCCAGCAGACATCATCGCGGAAATGGAGCGTCAGGCCGAATTGCTTGCGCACGCGCTGAAAGTGCGCGGGCTGATGAACATCCAGTTCGCGGTGAAGGATGGCGAGGTTTATCTCATCGAGGTCAACCCGCGCGCCAGCCGGACCGTGCCCTTTGTTGCCAAGGCGATTGGTCAGCCTGTGGCAAAAATCGCGGCGCGGGTCATGGCAGGCGAAAAACTGAGCGCGTTCGAGCCGTTCAAGCGCGAATTTCCCTACATGGCGATCAAGGAGGCGGTGTTCCCGTTCAGCCGCTTCCCCGGCGCGGACCCGGTTCTGACGCCGGAGATGAAGTCCACGGGCGAAGTGATGGGTATCGACACCACGTTTGAGGCTGCATTCCTCAAATCGCAGATTGGCGCAGGGATGAACCTGCCGCGCGAGGGGACAGTGTTTGTCTCGGTCAAGAATTCGGACAAGACGGTTATCACTCCGGCTGTGCGGGATTTGATCGTCCAGGGTTTTCGCATTGTCGCAACCAGCGGCACGGCGACGTTCCTGAAAGAACATGGGCTGGCCGTTGAACAGGTCAACAAGGTGGCCGAAGGACAGCCCCATATCGTCGACAAGATCATCGACGGAGAGATTGCGTTGATCTTCAACACCACCGAAGGCTGGCAATCGCTGCTCGACAGCAAATCCATCCGCGCGACGGCCCTTGAGAAGAAGGTGCCGTACTATACCACTGCCACCGCTTCGCGGGCGGCTGCGGCGGCTATTGCGGCAATTGCACCAGACCAGCTTGAAGTCCGTTCGTTACAGGACTATTATAGCTGAACGAACAAGCTGCTCCTCCTTACAGATCGACACGGCAGGGCCGCTGATACCACGGCGGCTATGGTCCAGATTGCGCTTCACCCGGTTTGCGGGTCAGGCACGGCGAAGAGCGCTGGATAGAAAGAAACGGAATATGGCGACCATGGAAAAAGTCCCGATGCTGGCCGAAGGCTATGACCGGATCATGACTGATCTCAGGGCCTTGCGCGAAGAGCGTCCAAAGATTGTGGACGCAATCGAGGAAGCGCGCGCACACGGCGACCTGTCTGAAAATGCGGAATACCACGCGGCAAAGGAACGCCAGGGTCAGGTAGAAGCGCAGATCGGCGATCTTGAGGACAAGGCGAGCCGGGCGCAGATCATCGATCCCAAGACGCTGTCCGGTGACAAGATCGTGTTTGGCGCGACAGTGACTTTGCTCGACGAGAGCGACAAGCCGGTGAAGTACCAGATTGTTGGTCAGACGGAGGCAGACGCCGGTTCGGGCCGCATCTCCTATTCATCCCCGCTTGCGCGGGCGTTGATCGGCAAACAGGTCGATGACGAGATCGAAGTTACGGTGCCTTCGGGGGACAAGTTCTATCTGGTCAAAAAGATCGAATTTATCTGAGCCGCTTTTCCATCGCGTAATTGTGGATCGCAACGTCGGTCCCATCGTGCTCGATCATAAAATCGCGGCGGTGCTGGACCACATACCCAGAGCTTTTGAACACCGGACGGGCCAATTCGCTCGCTTCGGTGTAGAGGCGATGCATTCCATCGAGGCGGGCGCACTGCTCGGCTACGGCCAGCAATTGTTCGGCAAGCCCGCGCCTTGTGTGATCGGGATGGCAATACAGCATGTCGAGATGGCCGCCTTCCCCGCACACCTGTTCAAGCAGGGCGTAGGCGACAGGCCTATCGTCAATATCAGTCGCAACCCAGATCCATGCACCCCCCTCGCTGCGCTGGATGAAGCGTTCCGATCCGGGATGGCGAGCGGCCCAGGCATTGACCTGCGCCGCTGAATAACGACGCGCGCCAATGTTCGTAATCGCTGCGCTGGTAAGTCGTGCCAGCGCACCGGCATCTTCATGCCGAAAAGGCCTGATTAGGTAGGGCGTCTTTCAGGCGTCCGGGGTCAGCAATTTGTGGATATGAACAACCACATATTTCATCTCCGCGTCATCGACCGTGCGCTGCGCCTGTGCGCGCCAAGCCTCGACCGCAGCATCGTGGGAGCTGTAGACACCAACCACATGGACGCTTTCCGGATCTACGAACTCGTGGCCGCGCGGGTCTTTTACCCGCCCACCCATTACTAGATGCAGGCGCTGGGTCGGGGTTGTTTCTTCCATCGGTGTGCTCTTATTGTTGGCGTAGTGCAGTTCCATAACCTGCCCACCGGGCATCGCAACCCTGCCGCGTACACGACTGATCAATTCGTCAGTGTGCACGGCAGGAATGCAAGGGCTTTAGCGACCGACGCGATTTGCCAAATCACGCATCGCGCGGCCAGCACGGCGTCCGGTGCGTTTGGTGACGGCGCTGGTTTTGGCGGCGGCACTGCCCGCAGTGTACTGCGCATCGCGGGTAACTTTGCGCGCACCTGCACGGGCGGCGTCACCGATGTCTTCAAGTTTATCCTGTCCGGCACGCGCGCCGTCCATCACCTCGTCGATTATCCTGATGCCGTATGCAACCAGACCGTCAGAGATTCGTGATCCCACTGCCGATCTACCGTCTTTAGTTGCCGATTTGACGGTTCTCATGGTGCCAGTTGCCGCGCCGCTGACGGCGGAAACGGTTCCAGACGCCGCATTTCGTGCAACCCTCCGGCCGGGCTTCGTCATCAGTCCGATCAGCAGACCCGCAACCACCGCACCTCCGACCACCGTCAAAGGATTGTCCTTGGCATAACCGGTTGCAGCCTTCGCCGCATCGCGTGCGTCATCAGCCAGCGTCCGGCTCGCTACCCGCCGCTCGGCCGCCTCGATCTTAGCACGCAATTCATCGCGCTGGTCCGATTTGTCTGTCGTGGGGAGTTTATTGTCGGTCATTTTGGGTCTCCAGAGCGAGGGTCGTGGACCGTCGCTCAATAATTGTCTGTGTGTAGGGGGGTGTCTTGATCATGCTGTGCGAGGGGGGCCGGATGGTCAGTAAAGTCGGCGCTATCCGCGTCCTCTGCAGACATCTCATCGCTTTCGTTCGGATCACTCTCGGCACCGATCCCAAGCATATCGAGGATCGGCTCGCGCCCGAACCACATGACAAGCAAAGCGACAAATCCAGCCAGAATGCCGCGGTTCTCGTCAACATGGACTTTGGCGACCTCGAACACGTCGCGTGCACCATCGCCGATACGGTCTGTCACACGCGAAGCCATCCCTTTGCTTGATAGTGAGGCGCGAACGTGTTCAACGTCAGCCTTAAGCACAGATTTCGCCGCATCGCGCATCGCGCGGTCTTCGTAATACCGGGCGGGTAATTGCGTCATTGCGAAAGCTCACTGTTGTGTTTGCTCGAAAACATCGTCCGCAATATGCGTCCTCGCTTCAGAGCAAGATTTAGCAAGATGGCGACGCCCAGCAGCATAAGTCCGACGACAATCGCTATCGCTCCCCAAATGGTAACCAGCGGGGCGAGCGCGATCACCAATCCAACAGCCATTGCGATCAGAGCGATATGGAGCAAAACCAGCGCAACCGAAACGTATCCAACGGCAGCACCGAACAGCCGCCCGCCCAGTTTTGCGCGGGTCTTTTGAAACGCAATCTCGGCCGACGCATATAGCCCGGCATCATCAATCAAAGAGCTCAGCTCTTCGAAAATAGATTCGTTATAGTCCGTGGCGTCATCCAAATCATGCAACGCCTGACCCTCGCTATCGGAGACAATTGGTCCGGGTGGCAGTTCACCCCCCGGACCAGTGTCAAATTCTTCATTGAGCATTTAGAGTCCCCAATGCGTAAGAAACCGCCGTGTTCTTTGGTTCACAGCCGACCACAATAAGGGCCGAGGCGCTTTCAAATGCACGACGCATTTTACGCTGCCGCAAACCTAGTCGCGCGAGCCGCGAAACAGACGTGCGAGCATGAAGCCGGCAATCGCTGCGATGCCAACCGCGACGCCGGGACTTTTGCGAACCATTTCACGCGCATCATCTCCCAGTTCCTCGACACTCTTGGCTTCGAGTTTGGCGGAAGTTTCAGCCAAGGCGCGTGACGCCTTGCGAGCGTAGTCGCCGTATTGCTCACCCAGTTTTTCATCGATCTTAGGCGCGGTATCACTGACAACCTGGCCAAGTGATGCAATGCCGTCGCTTGCAGCCGACTTTGCATCCACCGCAAGATCAGCGGCGCGCGTTTTCGCCATCGAGCCGTATTTCTCGGCATTCGCACGCGCTTCGCCAACCAGATCGCTGCTTTTGGTTTTTGCAGTTTCGCGCGCTGCTTCCGCGCGATGCGTCGCTTCGGTGCGAAGAGCCGCGGCGCCTGCCTTCGCCTCTTCCAATGCCGCATTGAAACGCGTTTTTGCTTCGCCAGTGGCAGATGGAGCCGGGTCCGCAGACGTTGTGGTTGCACCAATCTTCATCGGCTCTGCGATTGTCGAAGCGGATGTATGGTCCACCGTGCTACCCTTGGCCGGGGATTTGGTGGGTGTTTTCGTGGATTTTGTTTCAGCCATTGGATTTCGTACCCTCAAAAAAGTGTTCTCGGTAATCAATCGCGGGGACTGAATAATGTTCCAAATGCTTTCAAGATATCCCTGCGCTCATACGCATCGGTAATCGGAGCAACGTCCGCTTCTTGCACGACCGTAGTCATAGGCATAGGGAGTGGCCCACGCCGTGAGCGAGAATGCGCAACAATCGCTCGTCCTCGTGATCGACCTGCTGATCATCTCTCACCGGATCGATCCCGATAACGGTGTCTTATACCTATACAACACATTCCAGTCGGAGCCAAATATGACCGTCATCACAGATATGCACGCCCGCGAGATCCTCGACAGTCGCGGCAATCCGACCGTGGAAGTGGACGTTTTGCTGGACGATGGCAGCTTTGGCCGCGCGGCGGTTCCATCGGGTGCTTCCACCGGGGCGCATGAAGCCGTGGAACTGCGCGATGGCGACGCAAACCGGTACATGGGAAAAGGCGTCCTCAAGGCAGTTGATGCGGTCAATTCGGAGCTGAGCGAGCTGCTGATCGGGGCTTATGATGCCGAGGATCAGCGCGACATCGACATGGCGATGATCGAACTCGATGGTACGGATAACAAAAGCCGGTTTGGCGCGAATGCGATCCTTGGCGTCAGCCTTGCCGTGGCAAAGGCTGCTGCGAACGCACGGGGTCTGCCGCTGTATTCGTATGTCGGCGGCGTTTCGGCTCATGTCCTCCCGGTGCCGATGATGAACATTATCAACGGCGGCGAACATGCCGATAATCCGATCGACATACAGGAATTCATGATCATGCCGGTGGGGGCCGATACCCTTGCCGAAGGCGTGCGGTGGGGCGCGGAGGTTTTCCACACGTTGAAAAAAGGTCTCGCGCAAAAGGGGCTTTCTACCAGCGTCGGTGATGAAGGCGGGTTTGCGCCCGATCTCGCCAGCACGCGCGCCGCGCTCGATTTCATCATGGAGTCGGTTAACACCGCCGGGTTCACACCGGGTGAGGACATCGTCCTCGCGCTAGATTGCGCGGCGACCGAATTTTACCGCGATGGGAAGTACGAGATTTCCGGCGAGGGCCTGAGCCTGGATGGCGCAGGCATGGCGGATTACCTCGCAAAACTGTGCGAAGACTACCCCATCAGCTCAATCGAGGACGGCATGAGCGAGGACGATTTCGAAGGCTGGTTGGCCGTGACGCAAGCTATCGGAGACCGGGTGCAATTGGTGGGCGACGATCTGTTCGTCACCAATCCCGCCCGCCTTTCCGACGGAATAGCACGCGGGCTGGCCAATTCGCTGCTGGTAAAGGTCAACCAGATCGGCACGCTTACTGAAACGCTGGCCGCAGTCCAGATGGCCGACCGGGCGCGCTACACCTCGGTAATGAGCCACCGATCGGGCGAGACCGAGGATGCGACCATTGCGGATCTGGCAGTGGCCACGAATTGCGGGCAGATAAAGACCGGATCGCTGGCGCGCTCTGACAGGCTTGCGAAATACAACCAGCTTATCCGTATCGAGGAGGAACTTGGCACAAGCGCGCAATATGCGGGGCGGGGGTGTTTCGGCGCGCTTTCGCGCTAAGGCGTGATGAACGCAGACGCATGAGCCGATTTGCCTCTGCCCACGGCATTCGCGGACAGGGCAGGCCAGCTTAATTGTCAGACGCGCGGCGATCTCCATGCATACTGGGAGAGCTTGCAAAATACGCGTCCATTGCGTTCAGCCCTTTTTCGGAAAGGCGGACGAGCACGCGGCGCTGATCATCTGGGTCGTGCTCGCGCTCTATAAGTTTCTGATCGGCCAATACGCCAAGCCAGCGCAATCCGGTTGTGGGCGGAGATGCTGATCCGATACAGGCGCTGGACACGGAGACTCGCTTTTCCTCTATCTGTGCAATGTACAGATCCAGCAAGATATCCCAGCCGGGCTCTCCGAAAAGTTCCGGATCGCCAAAAATCGTCACACGCTTGCGCCGCGTCGCATAGGTCGCGCGCGCCATGTCCGCATATTTCCTTCGGCGTTGCTGAAGCGACATGGGCGCGGTCCCCACTTCATTGGTTTCGTCGCTGCTCACGGCGCGCAATTGATGCTGGGTGCGCATGCCAGAGAGCCTTGAGGGCTGGGCGGACCTTAACGGGCTGGCAGTGGAGATATCAGCGGCGGCTTGCGCGGAACTGATGCTTTCCTGTGCGCGCAATTGTTCGGCAATTGTCATCAATTGCTCAACCACGGTGCGAAGGGTGCCGCGATTGTCTGGAACGCTATCACGCGGAGGAGTCAGATCATCGGATTGACGATCAGTCTGAATACCTGAAACGTCATCTTCTTTCTTACTTGCGTCCACCCCCATGCGGGCTTGGCTCGTGCTGTCGTTTGGATGCAACTTTTGCTGGGCACGCGGCCGGTGGGTCAGAGGTTTCTGTCGATGCGCACCGGAAGCCAACGATGGCAGACTTGTCCTCCCGCCATTCGGATCTTCGGTGCCGCTTTCGCGGGCGCCCGATAAACCGCGATCGATCTGATCTGCTATGCAAGATGGATCGCTCTTGTTCACGGTTGGACCAGCCCTGAAGCGCCTGTGAGAGGGTCAGTTTCGCGAAGCGCGACCGCGCCGACAGGGCCGCAACAGCGGTCTGACTGGACCTTAGACACAGCAATGATAGGGGCCTTCGCCGATATGACAAAGGTTCCGGGCACGGGGATTGGCACCGTGATACAGCCTCCAACGCGGTGAGGTTCCAACTACCTGCCCGATGCGGACAGGCCCCTGTTTTTTACCTCACACAATTTGGGTAACCGGAAAAGGCGGTCGTGGCTTTACGTGCTAATACGCAGGTACTGATTTTGCAAGTCTTTTTTGGAAATGTCAGTTCAGCCTGTAAGTGACGACTAACATTTCGCGGGCCACGCAGGAGTATCCAGCACGATCATCGTGGTCAGCTTTCCTGCAGCAGGATTGCTATAGCCAGCGCGGGAATCGTCGGCCAGCAAATCGGATCGCAATTGCTGGATAGCTGCATCCAGTTTTGCAGCAGCTATCGCAGCGCCCATCCGGTCAAGCTCGATCAATTGGGTTTCGAGTACCGTCAGTACAGGCGCGATGCCAATCGCACCCGCAGGCATTATTTTGTTGTCCACCATAAGTCCCTCAATTCAGTATGCACCACGCCCTCTTGGTCGGAGCGCTTTTACGGTGGCAACCAGCGCGCCTGAGACGCCGGACAGTGTTTTTGCGTATTTCGGGTTTACCAAAACGTCACACCAACAGCTACAGACTTTTACCTGTCGGAAAGCTATAGAGGGAAACTACGTAGTGCGCAGATCGCACACCTGCGGCTCAGCTGGCGGCATGGCCTGAAACACCAGCACGAGAGCTTGGCCTAAGGTTGTGACGGGAGCTTTAGCCGCCGAACCGATCTGCCAGTGCCATCATCGTCAGCGCAGCCTTCGCCGCCTCCCCGCCCTTGTCCTTTTGTGCCGGGTCCGCGCGGACGAGCGCCTGATCCTCGTTTTCGGTCGTCAGGATACCGTTGCCTATGGCGATACCGTCCATGGTGAGCGCCATGATCGCGCGCGCGCTTTCACCCGCGACAATTTCAAAATGATAGGTTTCACCCCGGATGACAACGCCAACAGCCACGAACCCCGCAAATTCGCCGCTATCCGCCGCCAGAGCAATCGCTCCGGGTATTTCCAGCGCGCCCGGCACGGTCAAAACTTCCGCCTCGTGACCGGCGGCAATGATCGCGGCCTTTGCACCGGCGATCAGCATGTCATTGAGATGCGCGTAGAATCGCGCTTCGACGATTAGGATACGGGCCATGTGTGATTACTCCGGGATAGACTGAAAGTCAGTTATGGTAATGCCGTACCCTTCGAGCGCGACGAGATCGGGGCGGGAGTTGGACAGCAGGATCATGTCGTGAATGCCCAGATCGGCAAGGATCTGCGATCCGATGCCAATGCTGCGCATTTCTTCATCGGGCGTCCATTCGCGACCCGACCCGACCCGGTTGGTCAGAATAACGATCACACCTGACCCATGGTCGCCAATGGCCTGCATCGCGCGTTGCAGCGTGCGTTTGCGAGCGCCGGGCGCTCCGAGGATATCGTCGAACACGGAAATCGGATGAACGCGAGCCAGCGTCGGCTCGCCCTCGATCACCCGGCCTTTCTGCAATACGTAGGCCTCATCATTGGCGACCCGATCACGATAGGTGATCATTCTCCATTGCCCGCCGTAATCGCTTTCGAACGTACGTTCGCCCAAGCGCTCGACCAGATGATCATTGCGCATACGATATGCGATCAGATCGCGGATAGTGCCGATTCTCAGATTGTGCAGCCGCGCGAATTCCACCAGATCGTCCAGCCGGGCCATCGTCCCGTCCTCGTTCATGATTTCGCAGATGACGCCGCTGGGGTTGAGCCCGGCAAGGCGCGATATGTCAACCGCAGCCTCTGTATGTCCGGCCCGCACCAGCGTGCCACCATCACGCGCGGTGAGGGGAAAGACGTGACCGGGTGTAACGATATCCTCCGCACCCTTGGTCGAATCAATCGCGACTGAAACGGTACGCGCGCGGTCTGCAGCGGAGATGCCAGTGGTGACGCCTTCCTTGGCCTCGATGGAGATTGTGAAGGCGGTCTGCATGCTCTCCTTGTTGTTGCGGCTCATCGGTTCAAGGCCGAGCGTATCGACGCGCGCCTTGTCCAGAGCGAGACAGATCAGGCCGCGCCCATGCGTCGCCATGAAGTTGATAGCCGCCGGGGTCGCCATCTGGGCCGGGATAATTAGGTCGCCCTCGTTTTCGCGGTCCTCGTCATCGACAAGAATGTACATGCGTCCGTTGCGCGCCTCGTCGATGATTTCCTCGATCCCCACCAATACGGGGCGTTCGTCGTTTGAATTCAGAAACGTCTCCAGCTTGAAAAGCGTATCTGCGGTGGGGTTCCAGTCAGGTTCGGTGCAATCACGCAATGTGTTTGCGTGCAGACCGGCGGCGCGCGCGAGGCCAGCTTTGGTCATTCCGCCAGATGTGACGATATCGCGGACGCGTGTGATCAATGATGTGTTCATTATTCGCCAATATCACATTGCAATGTGATATCAAGATAGAGATTCCTGCGTCGAACGTGTGCTTTCCCTTACGCCTTTTCGGGATTATCCGCTGTCCATTCCGCGTGCCGCCTGCGCTTTTCCTCCAGCATCTTGAGATCGGGAACGCTGCTGGTCGCAGTGTCCGCCAGCACGGCGCCTCTTTCTCCCATTGGACGGTCGGGGCCGACGGTGGAGTCCATCAAAGTTTGCCGTTCGAGTTCTGCGTTCAACAACGCGCCGATCAGGATTGCGTAACACGTAAGGAACAGCCACATTAGAAACACGACAACGGCGGATAGCGAGCCGTAGGTTGCGTTGTAATCGCTGACATATTGCACATACATCGAAAAACCGAACGACACTGCCACCCAGGCGAACGTCGCCAGCACTGCACCGGGTGAAAGCCATCGCCATTTGGCAGAGCGACGGTCGGGTCCATACCGCATGATTATCGCAAACGCCGTCGTCCCCAGCACCATTGCCACAGACCACGCAACCAGTTGGTAGATCGTTTCGGCAAACGGACCGATAAAGACGCGCGTCTGCAATTGCAGCCACGCTACAATTCCGCCGCTGACCAAACCCGTCAAGGTGATGAACAGCGCAGCGACCGTCAGCAACGCACCGCGCAACGTTACCGACAAAAATCCGCGGCTTTCGTGTTCGGTGTTGATGATGTTCAGCGCGCCGATCAGTCCCGTCGCCGCTCGCATGGCACCATAGATCGCCAGTATAAGCGATACGATCAACGTAAGACCCGCGACGCTCGAATTCGTGGTGACGACCCCGATAAGCTGCTCTTCGATCACGGTGGCCGCTTCAGGTGGGACCACGGTGATGATCGTCTCCATCTGTTTTTGGACCGTGGTTGGATCGCCAAGCAGTCCATACACCATGACCGTTGCAGCAAGCAGCGGAGTAATCGCAAGAAACGCAAAAAACGCCGTTCCCGCTGCCAATAGGGAAAGATTATGGAATCCGGCCATCACCCAAAGCCGTTTGACGATTTGTAGCCATGCAGCCGCGGGAAGCTTGAAAGGCGACACGGCATCCGCGCCAGGGTGAACGCCCTCCTGCGAAGGCTTGTCACCCGGTGCGTCGTCCATCGCGCCGCATTGCGGTGTTGTGGGTGTTGATACCATTGCGGGAACCTCTTAAGCCACACGCCATTATTGTTACGTAACAATTCGGGTCGTTTAATGAAAATCGCGGAATGCAGATCGGGTTCCTGCCCTTATCGCAGGCAACGGCTGTATTATTGCAGCCTGGCCCCGCTGATGCTGATGGCGCAAGGCGTCGCTGCGCAAACGTCAGAGGGTGAACAACCCTCAAAAGAAATCGTCGCGCCCGCCACGCCGCAACCCGGAGAGGTCGCGCCGCCGCCACCGGCGGATGCCAATTTACCCGAGGTCGAACCGATCATATCCGACGATGAGTTCGCGTCCGAAATTCCGGTCTTGCCTGAAATCGATGACGCGGACATGTCGTTCGAACTGGAATCGATAGCAGATTTTGAGCGGCGTTTTGCCGCGGAACAGGCCGGCGCCGATCCAGATGCGGGCGCTGCTGCGCCGTTGCGACTCCCTGAACTTGCCGATGGCGATGTGGTGGAAGAAATTGGCGATGCGCCAATCCGTGACGCTGAACTTGCCAAACCGCTTTCGCCCATCGAGGAATTCGAGGTGCAGGAAGTTGAATTTGCCGAGGCAGAAACCGACGAGGAAATCGTCGTCGTCAAATACGGCGTGGTCATCAACGGACTGGAAGCTGCCGATGCTGAAACCGAGGTGGATCTTGCTTCGACATTTGAAAATTTCTCAGCGTTGGAAGCAGCAGATGGCGAAGCTGCCAATGTGGCAATGCTGGCCGCGCGGCTGACAGAAGACAGCGCCCTGATGCAGCGCATCCTTCGTTCCGAGGGGTATTACGACGCACGGGTCACGACGCGGATCGATCGTTCGCAGGAGGCTAGCGGACAGCCACTGACGGCGGTGCTGGATGTGGCGCCGGGCGCGCGATACACCTTTGCCGACATTATCATACAAGCCGATCCCGTCGTTCCGGACGATCTGATAACGCGCAATGTCGCCCTCGAAATCGGCCAGCCGATCATCGCGGCTCGCGTGCAAGGCGCAGAGGCGCAGATCGGCGTGACCCTGCCGCAGAACGGTTATCCCTTTGCCCAAGTTGGGCAACGCGATATACTGCTGGATCAGGAAACTTCCGATGGCGTTTATACTCTGCCAGTGGATGTGGGCCCGCGAGCGCGGTTCGGCGGCTTCGATACAAGTGGCAACCTTGCCTTCGATGCGGACCATGTTCCCGTGCTCGCCCGTTTTGAACGCGGCGAACTGTATGACAGTCGCCTGGTCGACGATCTGCGGCAGGCGCTGATCGCTACCGGTCTTTTCAACACGATAGCGGTCGTGCCCGAACGCACGGGCGAGCAGGCGGACGCGGACACTGAATATGTTACCATCGTTGTCCAGCAAGAAGCCGGACCTCCGCGCACTATTGCCGGCAGTGCCGGTTTCGGGACCGGGCAGGGCTTTACTCTCGAAGGAAGCTGGACGCATCGCAACCTTTTCCCGCCAGAGGGTGCGCTGTCAGCATCGCTGGTCGCAGGCACGCAGGAACAGGGCGCAGGGGTCAGTTTTCGCCGCGCAAATGCCGGCCGGCGTGACCGCACTTTCGAAGTTGGGCTGAATCTCCTGCGTTCCGATTTCGCCGCGTTCGAGGCGTTTACTGGTCGGCTAAGCACACAAGTCAGCTATGTCTCCACGCCCCTGTGGCAAAAGCGATTTACCTACACTTACGGTGCAGAAGTGCTCGCGACGATCGAGGAAGATTTTGACTTTGACCTCGGTGATACGGTCGACCGGACATATTTTATCGCGGCGCTCACGGGCCAATTGGGCTTTGACACTTCGGACGATCTTCTCAATCCCTCAAGCGGTTTTCGGGTGACCGCGTTCGTTCAGCCCGAGGGATCGCTGCAGGACAGCTTCAGCCCCTATGCGCGCGTTATCCTTGACGGGTCGGCTTATTATCCGGTGGGTGATTCCATCGTTCTGGCTGGACGCGTGCGTGTCGGTACTATCCAGGGTGTGGCGCGTGAGGATATCGCTCCTTCGCGCAGACTGTATGGAGGCGGGGGCGGCTCTGTTCGCGGGTTCGGTTTCCAGCAGCTTGGCCCGCAGGTGCAGGAACCCAACCCGAATTTCGACCCCACCGATCCCGAGGAGACGGCGGATCCGTTCCGCCTCCGGCCTATCGGCGGCAGAAGTGTGACTGAGGCTGCGGCGGAAGTGCGCTATCGCTTCGGTAATTTCGGCATTGTCGGGTTTGTCGATGCCGGGCAGGTTTATGAAAGCTCAACTCCCGAATTTTCCGACATCCGTTTCGGCGCGGGGCTTGGCGGGCGGTTCTATACCAATTTCGGGCCGTTGAGGCTCGATATCGCGACCCCCATCGGGCGGCGCGAGGGTGAAAGCCTCATAAACGTCTACGTCTCCATCGGTCAGGCGTTCTGATGTCAGATCGCGATCCGGATATCGCTGTGGCCGAAGCGAAATTGGGCCCGAACCCATGGCCTCGCCGCGCGGCCACGATACTCGGCGCGGTAGTCCTCGCGATAATCATCCTGATGGCCGCGGTGTATTTCGGCTTCAACACAGCGCCCGGTCGCAATTTTGTCAAAAACCAGATCGAGGCGTTCGAGTTCGAAAATGGACTGAGCATCGACATCGGGCAGATCGAGGGGTCGCTTTACGGCGAAATGCGGATCAGGGGGTTGGCTATTTCCGATCCCAAGGGAGTGTTCCTGCGCTCGCCTGAAGTCCTGCTGGACTGGCAACCGTTCGCATTCGTCAACGGACACATCGATATCGATATCTTGCGCGCCGATACGATGGTGCTGGAACGGCTGCCAGAGTTGCTCGAAACCGCACAGACGGACGATCCGCTGTTGCCCGATTACGACATAGATATCAACCGTTTCGAAGTGCGCGAGTTCATCGCAGAAGCTCCCGTTTCCGGGGAGCGCCGAGTGGCGACACTGTCAGGCGAGGCGCATATTGCCGACCGCCGGGCGAAGGTTGATTTCAGCGCCGCGACTCTTGCCGGTGCCGGTCGCGCTGGCGGAGACCGAATTTCTGCCCGGATCGACGCAGTGCCTGATGATAATGTGTTGGCGCTGTCGCTCGATCTCAATGCACCCGCCGATGGCGTCATCGCCGCGCTGGCCGGATTGGATGAACCGTTGTCGGCAAAACTTTCGGGCAAAGGCGACTGGGCGCAATGGTCAGGCAATCTAACCGCACAATTGGCAGCGCAGCCGCTCGCCGACCTGAAGTTGACTGCGCGCGATGGGACGTTTGGGGTGAGCGGACCTGTGCGCCTCGCGCGTCTGGCTCCGGCATCCACGGCGAGCCTGCTGGGGGCGGAAACTCTGGTGGAATTGACCGCTGAACTGGGCGAACGCGCCGCGACATTGGAAGGGCGCGCGTCAAGCGATGCGTTCAACCTCACGGCAAATGGAGGCCTGGACCTTTCCGACAACAGCTTCGACGATTTCAAGGCATCGTTTGCGCTGCTGCAACCATCCGCGCTCGCTCCCAATCTGAGTGGTAACGGGTTGCGCGCCTTGCTAACCCTGGATGGCGCATTTGCGACACCCGATGTCGGATATGATATTCGCGCGGATCGCCTGATGATCAACGACATGGGCGTCCAGAACCTCAACGCTACAGGCAAGGCGAGGGTGGACGCAGACCGCATTTTCATCCCCGTATCCGCTACTGCCGCACGAATTACCGGACTGGACACGGTTGCGGGCGGATCGCTGACCGACATCCGCCTGAACGGAGATATTGCGATCGACGGAACGCGTATACTTTCAGACAACATGCGTATCCGATCCGACCGGATAGACGCCGGGCTGATCCTTGTCGCAGATACATCGACGGGACTTTACACGGGGGCCATCGACGGCAAGCTGGACAATTACCGCGTTGAAAGCGTCGGCACTTTCAACATCGAAACCGAAGTGGATTTGAAGAGCGAGCAGGGCGGAGGGTTTGGCCTCGCAGGGAGGGTGCGCGCGCGCTCGACCCGGCTCAGCAATGAAAGCGTGCGCAATTTTCTCGGCGGTAATCTCGCGGCGTCGGCTGACATAGCCTACGGCAGCGATGGCGTAACGCGCTTCGCGAATGTCCGCATGACCGCGCCGCAATTGCGTGTGACGGATGGGCGCGGCACCTATTCCGCCGATGGCCAGATCGACCTGGTGGCAAGCGGCGTATCTCAGCAGTACGGACCGGTGGGGTTACAACTGACAGGGACCGTTGCCAACCCGCGCGCCACCGTAAAGGCAGCCGCGCCCGGACTTGGCGTGGGTCTGGCCAACGTGGTTGCGGAGATCCGGGGCGACAACGGCGACTATCGCATCGATGCAGCAGGGCAGACAGATTACGGCGCCTTTACCGCCGATTTCACGGTCGCGACCGCCAGCGGGCCGCTCAGTATGACGATCAACCAGGCGGATTTTGCAGGGATCGGGCTTTCGGGTCAGGTGCGTCAAAGTGCCGCAGGCCCATTCATCGGCCAACTCGACGCGAACGGGCGCGGTCTTGGCGGGATCGTACGATTGGGGGCGAGCGGCAAGTACCAGTCGGCAATCGTCAATCTGCGGGCGAACAACACCATCCTTCCCGGACCTGCCAATCTCCGCATCGGCGGCGCAATCATTGATGCAGAAGTCGTATTGTACGACAGCCCGTTGGTGCAGGCCGATATCCAGCTTGCCGATACCGATTACGGCGCCCTCAACATCAACGCGCTGCGTGCACTGGTTGATTACCGCGATGGGCGCGGCAACGCGAAAATACTGGCCGAAGGTACCAGCGGGGTGCCCTTCCGTGTTTCCGCCAATGCCGATCTGCAACCCAACCTGTGGCGTGCAGCGCTGCAGGGCAGGGTGCGCGGCATCGCCTTCAAGACGAAAACTCCCGCCCGCATCGTTCCCGGAGACGGTAGCTACGAATTGCTGCCTACCGCGATTGACTTTGGTCAGGGAAGCGTGCGTCTGGCTGGACAGTATGGCGATGGTCTGAAGGTGCAAAGCCGTCTTGACTCGCTGGATGTGGCGATCCTGAATGCCTTCATGCCGGGGCTTGGCCTTGGGGGCAGCGCCACGGGAAGTCTCGATTTCGCGCAGGCCGATCCCGGCGTTTTTCCGACGGCGGATGCGCGACTGACGATCAACGATTTCACCCGCACCACCTCGGTATCTGTCAGTCAATCGGTCGATGTGAATTTCGTCGGGCAATTGCAGCCGAACGGAGGCGCAGCGCGCGCGGTGATCCGGCGGCGCGGCGCGGTGATCGGGCGAATGAATGCCGGGCTGACCCCGTTGCCGCCGGGCAGAGGGCCGTGGCTGACACGTTTGCTGGAGGCCCCGCTGGGCGGCGGCATTCGCTATAACGGTCCGGCAGATACGCTGTTTTCGCTTGCGGGGCAGGCCGACCAACGGCTTTCTGGCACGGTCGGTTTGGCGGCGGATTTCTCGGGCAGAGTGTCGAGCCCGCAATTGAGCGGAATAATACGCGCTAACAATCTGACCTATGAAAACCAGACCTATGGCACGCGACTTAGCAACATGGTGGTTCGGGGACGCTTTACCGGGGATCGCCTTGAAATTGAACAACTGGATGCGGTGGCAGGTGAGGGCACGGTCAAGGCGACCGGATATGTCAGCCTGGCCGCCGACAGCGGATATCCGATGGACGTGCAGGTAAAGCTGCAGAACGCCAGTCTGGCGCGCAGTGAAGCGATTGCGACCCGCGCCACAGGCACATTAGCCCTGACCAAGAATGCGGGGCAAACCGCGTTGCTTTCGGGCCGTATCGTCCTCCCCGAAACGCGGTATCAGGTGGTCCGTCAGGGGGCCGAGCAGGTTCCGGAATTGAGCGGCGTCCGATTCAAGCCGCCGCGCGGCCGCCCGCGCGTCACCGGAGACGAACCCGCGATCTCAGCGGTCAGCCTGTTCGAACAATTGCGGCTCGACATCGACCTCGATGCACCCGAACAGCTGTATGTTTCGGGCATGGGATTGGAAAGCGAATGGAGCGCCGATATCAAGATATCCGGGACGAGTTCCGAGCCGCGCATGTCGGGCGGGGTGGATCTGGTGCGCGGAACGCTTGGCTTTGCGGGTCGCTCGTTCGAGCTGACGGAAGGCCGGGTGCGCTTTAACGGAGGCCGCACCATCGACCCATCCATCACCTTACAGGCCAGCGAGGATATTGACGGTATCACTGTGAACGTCGATGTATCGGGCCAGGCATTCAATCCGCAGATCGCGTTCTCCAGCATCCCTGGTCTGCCACAGGATGAGATTGTGTCACGCATCCTGTTCGGCAACTCGGTGGGGAACCTTTCAACCATTCAGGCCGTGCAGCTGGCCGCTTCGCTTAATTCCCTGCGCGGATCGGGCGGAGGTTTGAACCCGCTTGGCAAATTGCGTTCAGCCACGGGAATTGACCGGCTGCGTATTTTGGGCGCGGATGAAAATTCGGGCCGGGGAACTGCGCTTGCCGCGGGGCAGTACATCACCGATGACATCTACATCGAGATCATCACTGACGCCCGCGGATTTACCGCCACCCAGCTTGAAATCAGTTTGACACCAGCGCTGTCAATTTTGAGCCAGGCAGGCGGCACGGTCGGTACAAACGCCAACATTCGTTACCGCAAGGATTACTGATGCGTAACCAGGCGATCGCGCTCGCAGCTCTGGTTCTGGTGTGCGTCATCGTAGTGTGGGTAACGCGGGATAGACGTGACCCATTGGACCGCAGGTTCGACAACGCCGAACAACGAATTCAGGACATGGCGCAGAGTATCGATGCTGATCTAGATGCTGATGCGAAAAATTCGGAGAGCGGGAAATAGGCCGTCGCAGTGGGTGATCTGGATCACAAAGGGATCGTGGCTATAGTGGGCGGTCGGATAGCGACCTCCTTATTCAGGTGCGCCCGAACCCTTTCAAGGCATCCTGCAGCTTACGCAAATCTATGCCCTTGCGGAAAAACACGGCGTTGGGAAAATGCGATTTGGCTAGTGTGGTCGGCAAATAGCCGGAATGGATATAGATCGGCACGTTGTCACGATAGAACGCATCGACCGCCGCAGCACTCGATCCATCTTCCAGATTAATGTCGAATATCGCCAGATCCAACTGCGCAAGAAGGGTTGTGTCCAACGCATCCAGTTCTTTGAGAGAACCGACCTCGGCGACAACAGAATGTCCAGCATCACGGGCGAAATCCGACACGGCTTCGCGGATAAGGACATTGTCTTCGACTATCAGAATGTTCGCCACTAATCTGATCGCCTTCGAAATTTTTGAGCTGTTAGATGATGATGTGGCGATCGCGCGCATGCTGCATGCTGCATCGTCACAAGCTTCCCAGAGCTGCGGAGTAACGTTAAAACGCTAGCGCGTGGCTTAACGTTCAGTAGGAAAAGCAGCCGGTCAGCGCGTCGCTGACCGGCTGCCGATCATATCATTCAGTCGTGCTGTGCAGCGATAGCGTTCCCGAAGCGTTCGCCCTCGCAAATCTCGTTGTACGCACTAGCGATCGCATCGCGTTCGATTGCATCGAGATTATCGTGCTCAAGGGCGGCTTCAAACTTCTTCTTGAGGTAATCTTCGCCCTCTTCAACACGTTCTGCCGCAGCTTCGTCACCGTTTTCAAACAGATCGGCAATGCCCATCCACATGCGATGCAGATCGCCAGTGACAGTGCCCTTCGTCATCAGTTCCTCACCATTGCGGGCCATCACAGCCTTCATCGCAGCAAGCGTACGCTCACGCTTCATCAGGCGCTCGGACAGGGCCGCTTTCAGGCTGGGATCGTTCGCTTTTTCGTGCGCTTTACGATAGCCCTCGACAGAATCGTAAACGGTATCGGTCAAAGTCTGGAATACGGTCGACATGTAACATTCCTTGTTGTTGGATAGTGTTTTGCCAACGACCCGAAGGCTTGAAAGATCCAAACCTAACCTATGTAACTATTAGCCTTCAGGCGTTGCCGCTGTCCTTTTTAATGCCTTGCGGAAAGCTAGGCTGGCAGCGCAGCGATGACGCGATCAGGGGTCATCGGATAATGGTGCAGACGCGCACCGCTTGCGTTGTAGATCGCATTGGCAATGGCAGCAGCTCCGCCACACATTCCCAATTCACCAATCCCCTTGGCCTCGATCACGCTGGCGAGCGGGTCGCGTTCCTGGATCATGAGCACTTCGAGCTCGGGGATGTCACGATTTACCGGCACATGGTATTCGGCAAGATCGCAATTGGCCAAATGCCCGTCAACCGGGTCGAAATGCAGTGCTTCGGTCAGCGCGGTCCCGATACTCCAGGTCATTCCACCCAAGCATTGCGAGCGTGCAGTCGTTTCATTCAACACCCTGCCGAAACCGAACGCGCCCAACATCCGGTCTACGCGGGTTTCCCCGGTGAAGCGATTTACGCGAACCTGCGCGAAAAACGCGCCGAAGCCTGAAGCGGTGTAATCGTCCATTTTGTCGGAAGGCTTGAAGCTGCCCGTGTGCGACAAGGATGAACCGCCGAGCAATCCGGCCACAGAGCGTCCATCGGCCAGCGCGCCATCGGCGATCGACAGCTCCTCGACTGCGATATTGGCCTGTCTCGCTATGTCCTTGCGAAGCGCCTCGCACGCCAGATACACGGCGGACCCGATCGATGCCGCACCCCAGCTTCCGCCAGAACCCGGCCCGCGCGGATGGCGCGTATCGCCCAGGTCGACCAGCACTTTATCGACCGGAAGGCCCAGCATTTCCCCGGCAATCTGCGCGAGGATGGTGTAGGTGCCGGTTCCGATGTCCGTCATGTCGGTTTCAACCAGCACCGTGCCATCTGCGTTCAAGGTGACACGCGCCTCTGCCTTGCCGACATTGTGCACTCGTGCGGCGCTGGCCATGCCGGTGCCGATCCACCATTCACCTTCGCGAGTATGACGAGGTTTTCGCTCACCGCTATCCCAGCCAAATTGAGCCGCACCCTGCTGAAGGCACTCGGCAAGCTTGTGCGAAGTGAACGGCAGCCCCTTTTCCGGATCGCAATCGGGGATATTTCGCACACGAAATTCCACCGGGTCAATTCCCGCCTTCTCGGCCAGTTCGTCCATCGCCGCCTCTAGTGCGGGCATTCCGACCGCTTCCCCCGGAGCGCGCACAGATCCCGCGGTCATCCGATGTATCCGGCTCAACCCCAGTTTCAGCGCCCGGTTTTCCGCGGCATAAAGAAAATGCGAAGATTGAAGCACAGGTTCGGCAAAGTCCTCACCGGGCAGATTTGATACTAGCGCGGTGTGGCCAAACCCTGTGAGGCGCCCGTCGTCGCATGCCAGCCGTAACCGCTGGGTCGTTTCAGACCGCCGCATGATCGTCTGGAATACCTGCTGGCGTGTCATCACGACACGGACAGGCCTGCCGATTTCGCGCGCAGCAATCGCGGCGGCAATCGTTTCCTGGCTGATGCCCAGCTTCGACCCGAAACCGCCGCCCACAAAGCGCGAAATGATACGGACATCGCTTTCACCAAGATCAAGTGCATCTGCAAGTTCGGTGATGTTGTAGTTCAGCATCTGCAGCGATGCATGGACAGTCAGTTTGCCGTCATTCCATTCCGCAATCGCCGCATGGGGTTCCATCGCAGCGCTCGCATGCCCTTCGGTGTGGAACGTCAGGTCAACGCTATGGGTGGCCTCAGCCATGGCATTGGCCAGATCGCCCTGATCGACGGTCTCGTCTTCCTGCTCCTCAACCTCGGCGTCGGAAGGTTCCAATGGCACGTTGGTATTCGCCGAGTACTTGATCGTCAGGTGCTTGGCAGCATCGCGTGCCTGCTCAAATGTTTCGGCAACCACCAGCGCGATGGGCTGACCCCAATAGGACACCTCGCGCGGCTTTTGCTGGGGAGCCTCGTTCGCGGTACCCTGAGCCGCGCGGGTTGCAAGCTTCTCGTCTTGGATGACCGCGATAACGCCAGGCATTTCAAGCACTCCGGACGCGTCGATCTCCTCTACCGTTCCGCTGGCGATGGTGGCCGTTACCAACACACCTTCAGTGCAATTCTCGATTGGATATTCGGCCGAGTAGGGGGCTGTTCCCGTTACCTTTGCCAATCCCTCAATCCGCGGAACAGGCCGCCCGATGATGCCCTGCTGCATATTGTCGAGACTGCAAGGATTGTCTGCCCGCTGGCTATGCTCGGCACTGCTCATATCTCTGTCTCCGTAGCGTGTGCCAGAACCGCCGCAAGCGTGCGCCGGGCCAATGGTATCTTGAATGCGCTGTCGTTTTGGCCGTCCGCATCCTCAAGCAAGATGTCTGCCGCCTGGTTGAAAAGTTGTGCCGAAGGCGCCTTTCCAACGAGGTGATCGCAAATGCGTGGATCGTGCCAAGGCTTGTGCGCCAACCCGCCGAACGCAAGATCGGCACGGGTGATAACAGAGCCGTCAGTTTCGATGATCGCCGCAATCGAAACCAGCGCGAAGGCATAGGATGAACGTTCCCGCACCTTGCGATAGATCTGCTTGCCAGCGATGGGCGTAGGGAGGACGACAGCGGTAATAACCTCGCCGTTTTCAAGGACGTTGTCGCGCCACGGCGTATCGCCCGGTAGCAAATGAAAATCGCGAACTTTCACGATGCGCGTTTCCCCCGCCGCGGTCGCGATTTCCACTCGAGCGTCCAGCGCGCTCATCGCCACCGCCATGTCGCCCGGATAGGTCGCAATGCACTGATCGCTCGCGCCCAGAACGGCATGAATGCGTGACACGCCGGAAATTGCGCCGCATCCCGATCCCGGATCGCGCTTGTTGCAAGGTTGGTCGATATTGGTGAAGTAGAAACACCGCGTGCGCTGGCACAGATTGCCGCCCGTCGTAGCCTTGTTGCGCAATTGTTGCGTTGCGCCGGCCAAGACAGCGCGCGCAAGGACAGGGTAATCGCGCCGCACGGTGTCATGATTGGCAAGGGCCGTATTGGTAACGAGCGCCCCGATCGAAAGCCCGCCATCGTCGCGCTCGATTATCTGGTCGAGCCCAAGCCGATCAAGAGGAACAAGCTGCCCGGGCGTTTCAACCTGCAGTTTCATCAGATCGACGAGGTTGGTGCCGCCCGCGATTGCCATGGCTCCGTCGTCACTGGATAGCTGCACACTGTGTTCAAGACTATCGGGGCGAGTAAGCAGAAACGGTCTCATTGCCCGGCCTCCCCTGACGCGGAAGCAAGTTCGCCATCAGCAACCTCAGAAATAGCGGCAACGATGTTTGCATAGGCACCGCACCGGCACAGATTGCCACTCATCCTTTCGCGAATCTCGTCGGAAGTGGCACGCGGCATGGATTGCAGATCATCGGTGACGTCGCTGGCCCAACCGCTCGCGATTTCCGTGAGCATGGCCGTGGCCGAACATATCTGGCCAGGGGTGCAGTAGCCGCATTGATACCCGTCATGCTCTACAAATGCGCGTTGCAGCGGGGAGGGGGCATCGGGGGTTCCCAAACCTTCGATTGTGGTGACATCGTCGTCTGCGTGCAGGGCAGCAAGGGCAAGGCATGAATTGACCCGCATACCGTTGACGATAACGGTGCACGCACCGCATTGACCGTGATCGCAACCTTTCTTTGTGCCAGTCAATCCGCACCCATGGCGCAAAAAGTCGAGCAGTGTCGTGCGGGGGTCATCGGGCAATTCGTGGATTGCACCATTAATGCGGATTTTCTGTGTCAAAGCTGCCTCCATGATAGCCCAACACACGACATTCCAAATCGCTCCACGATTTGACGAAAGTTCTTGGCGGCACCTATGAGCGCTGCGGAACGGTGGGCCTTGCATAGGGTTTCGCGGTCGGGAGAAAGTTTATGCAGAATTTTGAAATCTTGGCTGAGCTGGAGCAATACCCACGAACGGGGCGGTTTCTGGCAAACCGATTAAGGCACGATATTTCAGCACACGAAAAGGCTGTGCTTGAGGCGTCGATCACCGATGTCGAAACTTTCGATACCTCACGCCGAGTTCTGCATCAAGGACGGGTTTACAACCATTCGACCATGCTGATCGACGGGTTCATCCTGCGCACGATAGAAGGTCCGGATCGGCGGTACGGCGTCAGTTTTCATGTCCCCGGTGATTTTGTCGACCTGCACGTTTTTGCGCTGAAACGCCTCGATCACAATCTTGACACGCTGGGACCGGTGACGCTCGGCTATGCAAAGCATGAAACATTGCAGCAGATCATGCAGGATGAGCCGCATCTTGCGCGGCTGCTGTGGTTTTCCACATTGCTCGATGCCGCGATGCACCGCGAATGGGTGATGAAGCTGGAGCAACTTACAACGCCGCGCCGGATAGCGCATATCTTTGCGGAGATCTGGTACCGGCTGCAAATGGTAGGGCTGGGGGATCAAGGCGGATTCGCTACTCCTTTGACACAGGCCGACTTGGGCGAATTAACTGGAGCCACGACAATTCATGTCAACCGCGCACTCAAGGCCCTGCGCGAGAGCAAACTCGCAACTTTTTCACGCGGCCGGGTGGACATTCATGATCGCGCAGCGCTGGAGGAATACGCCATGTTCGAGCCCGACTACCTTTACGGCGAGGGCGCGCTATCGTTGCGGGAAGGTGTGCGCTGACGGTCCAAACCAAACCCCGATTTGACCTGCATTGGGCGTGATTAAAAAAAACAGAAGAATAACATCGGGCAATAGACCTTCCACGTGCAATCGCGTACCGGTGCCGCCCATGTCCAGAGGATCAGATTATGGTTCAGAGCAGCGCCTGATATATACCGGTGATTTTCTGGCTGGGCGGCTGCGTTCCAAACTGTCGAATGACGATTTGCAATACATTGAATCGCTAGTCAGTGATGAGCGCAGCCTGTTGGATGGTCAGGTATTGTTGCAGCGCGGCGAGTTTGCGCAACGAAGCGCTATTCTTGTCGATGGCATCATGTTCCGCACAATCCAGGCCAAACAGCGTCGCTTCATTGTCGGCGTGAACGTTCCGGGTGATTTCGTCGACCTGCATGGATTTGCATTAAAACGCCTGGACCATTCAATCGTCGCAGCAGGCAGTGTCAGGGTTGGCCTTGTCGATCACTCGCGGATTGAAACCGTGATGCGCGAACGTCCAAGCGTGGCGCGTGCCATGTGGTTTGCGACGTTGCTGGACGCGGCAATCCATCGCAAGTGGATCCAGATGCTGGCTCAACTCGATGCGCCGCGTCGAATCGTCCACATCTATTGCGAATTGCAAATGCGCCTTGCGTTGATCGGTCGACCCGCTCATCGGACGCTGCGTATGCCGTTCACACAGCTCGACCTTGCCGACATGTGCGGCGTGAGTGTTGTTCACGCCAATCGCGCGATCAGCAAAATGCGCGAAATGGGGCTTGGCCAGATCAGACGTGGTACGCTCTATACCGATGATTGGGAGGCGCTGCGCGATTATGCACAATTCGACGCGTCATACCTGTATGGTGATGGTCCGCTGAAATTGAATGAGAGTTGGAGTTGAAGAGGGCGCTTACCCCATCCTCCGGCGGTATGGGCGATCGTTCGCGCGTATCTGTTTCCTCTCGCACCCTCGTGGGCAATGGACCTCCGACCCTGCGCAGTGAACGAACGTTGGCGGATTGTTGTCTTTGTACTAATTGCGCCATTGCGTAATGAAAATTGAGATATACAGAGCATGGCCACAAGAAACGACGTATATCGGCACGCAACAGGGTGGAGGCGCGGGCCAGGAAGCAATCAGAAGGGGTGCTTTACGTGCTGTCGCCCTGTTTTCCTGTCAGGCGATCTGTTCCCCTGACAAACCCCCAACCGTGCTGTAAGGTATGAGCCGCTCTGCTCTGCTGGTTGAGCGCACGCAGCAGATGCTCGAGCACAATCCTGCGCCGATACTGCTGTTCCTGCCGGACCTCACCCTGCTGTACGCAAACCCTGCGCATGAACGCATGACAGGTCGTGCGTTGCGTGAAATCGCAGGCATCAAAATGTTCGATGCCTTTCCCGCCAATCCCGGCTCCAGTGGTGAGAATGCACTGGAAGCTGTCGCAGCATCGGTGAGCCGGGTAATTCTCCGGCAGTCCGCCGATGAGGTGGTCGAACAAAAGCACGATATCGCGTCGCTGACAGGCGAGTATGTCGAACACTTCTGGTCGATGACGCACTGGCCGGTATTGGAGGGCGGGGAGGTCGTCGCCATCCTCCAGCGATCTGAGGACGTCACCGCTCATGTGCGCCAGCGCCGCCTTACCGAAACAGTCCAGCGTGCCGCCGAACGCGGTTTGGGCCTCAGTTTTTTCTCATACGATCCCGAGACGGATAAATTCGAGCGCAGTCAGGCTATCGACGCGATGTTCGGTTTTGAGGATGGTGAAGCGGGAGTATTCGCGACTGCATTCTTTGCGCGCATCCACGGCGATGATCTGCCATCGGTTCATGCTGAAGTGCAGCGCAGCCTGAACGAGGGGCCGGGTGCCGCCGCCGCATTCGATTACCGTGTAATCCTTCCCCAAACGCGTGAGCAGCGCTACATCCGGGTGCGCGCCGGGGTGCAGCGCGATGCGTCCGACGGAAAGGTCAAACTGTACGGTGCATTCGTCGATACCACAGATGTGGAAAACGATCGCATCATGCTGGCTGAAATGTCTGCTCGCAATCAGGCACTGGTGATCGAAAGCAATCACCGCATCAAGAACTCGCTGGCGATCGCTTCGGCAATCCTGTCGCAGCAAATGCGCGCGACCGATAACGAATTGGTTCACGAAGCATTGCAAAGCGCCGCGACGCGCATCATCGCAATTGCCAATGTCCATGGCGAATTGTTCGATGACAGCGGCATCCGGCAGGTTGATGGCGGTAATCTGATAGAACGCTTCGTCAACAGTTTCGGAAAGACCATCGGTAGTGACGAAAAATGTTGCCGCTTCAATGTGCGCGCAGACCACCTCTTGCTGCCATCCGATCATGCCGTAACACTTACGCTGACGCTTAACGAATTGCTGACAAACGCCGTGAAATACGGCCTTTCGGGTGGCGAAATCTGCACAATCGACGTGGAGCTCAAACACGAAGGCGACCTTGCGGTCTTGTTGGTTTCCAATTCGGTCGCGACCGATCGTGAATTGTCCATCGCATCGGAAGGCGTGGGTTCCCGTCTGGTCAGCGCATTCGCCCAGCAATTGGGTGCAGAAATGACGCTGCAGAATGCCGACGGGCTCTACGCTGTTCGTTTCGCGTTTCCCATCGCACCAATTCCTGGCGAAGATTAAGGGCGGGCCTCCTTTGCAAAAACGGGATAACTCAATCGCCTGCGGCGTTGTGCACAGATGAACGCGTCATTCTTCGGGTTATCAAGTTATCATATCGCGCTCGCCATTTGCGGCGGCGTGATCGTGCTGTCCTATTGGTTGCCGCGCTTCCTGTATCGGTTGGAGCCGGCATCGTCGGCCTTGCTTATCGCGGGCGGGGCAGCGCTGTTCACCGCCACGCCGGTTGAGTCCGGCGTCATGGATCCGGTCAGCTATCCCGCAATCTGGATGTATGCAAGCGAGGCGGCGGTCGTGCTCGCCCTGTTTGGCACCGGCATCCGCATCGACAATTCGATGGATTGGCGGCGCTGGATCCCGGCGGCCCGAATGCTTGCCATCACGATGCCGTTGTGCATGATTGCGGTTGCGGCTGGCGGCGTATGGATCGGAATGACGCTGGCATCTGCGGTTTTGCTGGCCGCAGTGCTGGCCCCGACAGACCCGGTGCTTGCAGGCAGTGTACAAGTCGGCGCCCCGGCCAAGGGCGGGGAACACCCGGTCCGATTTGCCTTGACGACAGAGGCCGGATTGAATGACGCGCTGGCGTTCCCGTTTGTCTACCTAGCTATCCTAATCGCATCGACTGCGGCGCTGACTGTCGGCGATCTTTCGCAGTGGGCGCTGCAATATGTGGTTTACAAGATCGTGGTCGGCACCGTCGTCGGGGCGGCGGCGGGCTGGCTCCTTGGCATTGTGCTGTTCGTCCTGCCCAAGGATAATCCCCTCGCGCAAAGCAGTTCGGGCGTAATTGCATTCGCCGGCATCATTATGGTCTACGGAGTTAGCGAACTGATCGAGGGTTACGGTTTTCTGGCGGTGTTCGTGTTCGGACTGGCCCTTCGCCGGGTAGAAGCGGACCACGAATACCACACACGATTGCACGCATTCTCGACCGCACTCGAACACGCCATCACCGCGATCATGCTGGTGCTGCTGGGTGGAGCGTTCCCGGCAGTGTTTGGCGACCTTCAATGGCCCGATGTCGCGCTTGCGCTGGTGTTCCTAATACTGATCCGGCCACTCGCCGGAATGATTGGTTTGGTCGGGTATGATCGCCCATTGCGCGAGAGGGCCTTTATCGCGTTCTATGGGGTGCGCGGGCTTGGGTCGATATATTACCTCGCCTACGCGGGCGGACAGATTGAGATGGTCGACGAAGGGCGCCTGTGGGCAATCACCTGCTTTACGATCGTTGCATCCACTGTGATCCACGGCTTCAGCGCCAGCGCCCTTGTCCGCCGCGTTACCAAACCCGCCACGTGAAATGGACATGATGTTACGTTCGTCGCGCATCTGCCACTCCACAGTGGATCGAGCTTCCACAGGGATGTCTGCGTAAGTTTACCTGTCCCCGTCAGCGCCGAGCACCGCGTTTCGGCGGTTCAGGTTGGCGCCGTCCCGGCTGTACTAAATTCGCAGGCGTGCCCAGACCGGCAGATGGTCCGAGGCCTGCGTTGCGAGCGAGCTGTGATGCACCCCCCATTCGAGCGCTTCGACCCGATCACAATGCATAATCCGATCAAGCCGGGCGAGGGGCAGTTGGCTGTGAAAGCTGCGCCCGCAATCGAGTATGGAAAAATATCGAGCGAAAGCCTTGAGGCATCCTGAGTTCTCTCGCCACTCGTTCAGGTCTCCAGAAAGGATTGTCGGTCCGAATTCTTGCCCCTCTCGCGCGAGTTCAGCGATAGCGTTCGCCTGCCGTGTACGCCACAACCCCGAAAGATCGAGATGCATCCCATACACGGACAAGGGCCGACCTCTTACCCTCAGCCTCGCCGTGATAACTCCGCGAGGTTCGAGATAGGGAATATGAATGATGTCGTGATGTTCGATGGCAATATCTTTGCGAACGAGGATGGCATTGCCATGCCAACCCAACGAGTCTCTTTGAACGTCCAGAGGAACGGGCCGATAATCCGAGTGAGCTTCTATAAGAAATGGGGGCAGGGCGTTCTGACGCTTGCCAAAGCGATGGTCAGCCTCCTGCAGAATGACGATATCCGCATCGATCTCTTCAAGGACATTGAGGATCCGTATAGGTCTGCGGACCCGATCGGTGCCAATGGCCTTGCGGATGTTGTAACTGGTGATCTTGACTGTCGTTTTAGCCATCAGATCACATCCGCCATCAAATGAGCCGTGTTCTGGGAAACGTTCGACCACAGCAACCTTTTACTCCAATCGTCCAGCTTAAGCCGTTGACAGCTTCTGAGCAATTTTAGCTCGATTTATTGCGATCCTTCGGCGAGTGCCGGATTGAAGGAAATGAGGTCGATCTCGGCGTTCAATTCGGACGAGCGCACTTCCATGGTGTTTGTGCCGAGTTTTGTGACCTCATGATAGACGCGAAAATGCTTGGCGTGCAGAAATTCCGGTCCGTTGCAGTAAATCTCAAGACCTGCGGCAAGCAGTTGGAATAGAAGCTTTGCTGCGCCAGCCCAACCACGCGGTGATCGCGGCGGTCCGGTCGAGCATCGCGGATACAGAAGAGTTTTTCTGCGTTGTTATTCCTGAAAATTGCCCAACGGATGAAGTGGTACGGCTGCATGATTTCAGATCGCAACAGATGTGGCTTGGCGTTTCGAATGAAAGCCATCGGTGCTGCAATGGCGCTCGCGGTTCTGACGGGATGCTCCACTGTGCCTTCTGAGGGGATTGAAGTCAGTGGCAAATCCAGTTCAGCGATGCGAGAGAGCATCACTGATGGTCAGGCGCGGCTCGCGGCGCGATTGTACCCCCGACTGGCCGAAGCGGCGGGGCAAAACGACAATCTGTTCATTTCGCCGCTTTCGCTGAGTGAAGGAGTGGGGCTTGCCGTGCCCGGCGCGCGCGGGGCGACCGCGGCCGAGTTGCGCGGCTTGCTTGGGTGGGACGCTGCAACCCGGCCCGAACTGCTGGTTCGGGACTACAATCGCGATCTTACCGATACTGGTGACAAGAAGGTCGCGCTATCGATTGCCAACGCGCTGTGGCTGTCTGACGAACTGGTATTCCAGCCAGAGTATCTGCGCGCGGCGAGCGATGGTTTCGGAGCTTCCGCGCGTGCGCTCGATTTTGGCGGCGATCCGCAGGGGTCGGCAGACATTATCAACAATTGGGTCAGCGAACAGACGCGCGATCGGATCGTCAAGATCGTCGAAGCCAGCGGGTTCAACGAAGCTACGGCGGCCGTGTTGACCAATGCGGTATGGTTCAAGGCTGATTGGACCGTGCCATTCGAGGACGGAATGACCGGTGAGTTTACGCGCGGCGATGGTTCTAAGATGCCGATCTACATGATGGAGCGTCTTGGATCGATGCAATATCGCGAAACCCGCGACGGACAAGCGGTCGCTCCGCCATATGGTGATGGGCGTTTCGTCATGGAGGTGTTTCTGCCCAAGGACATGAGCACCTTGCGTCGATGGGAAAAGGATATTGACCGGCTGGCCTTTTGCAGCGGAGTTCAGGGTTGTGAGGCCGATTTCGACTTGCAATCGCAGGATCGACGCGACATTCTGTTGCGCCTGCCACGGTTCGAGGCGCGTTTCGACGCCAGTGTGAAGAAGGCCCTTATCGAAGCGGGCATTCCCTGCGCATTCAGTCAAAGTTGCGCCGATTTTAACGGGATGGCGAATGCGCCGCTTGCGATAGACGATGTGGTTCACGCCACCTTTCTGCGCGTCGATGATAAGGGCACGGAGGCGGCGGCGGTGGCGGCGGCGAAAATCATTGTCACCGGATCGCGCGCCATGCCTGATGTGCCGCAGATAATCGTCAATCGCTCCTTTCTCCTCACCATTCGCGACCGTTCAAGCGGCGCGCTCATATTCTTTGGCCGGATTGCCGATCCGACCCCCGTGGAGCAACCGAAATGAAATCGAAGTTCTTGGCCGCCGGCCTGCTGGCTCTTGCCACGACACAGCCGGCGCTGGGGCAAGATGGGAAGCCGCTGTCAGTGACCTGTTCCAATCTTACCGCCGAGGAGATCGACGGAATTGAAAATTTCAAAGGCAAGTTCACTGAGACCGCCATGTACGCACGTTCTTACTGCGTCAGCGTGGAAAAAGCGCACCGCGGGATCGAAATCCAGCTACGAGGTTCGATTGGTCCGCGTACGGAGCCCGGCCCGGCGCCGCCGCCAAACGCGCCGGATGACTCGATCGGTAACCTGCAAGTTGTCCTGCGCGAACGCGAGCCAGAAACCTTTGCCGGGCTGTGGATCCAGCACGAGCCGACCTATGGGGTTGCCGTAGCCTTCACCCGCGATGCGGCGGTAACGCTTGCCAAATATACCAGCGATCCGCTGTTTTTCCCGGTGGAGCGCGCCGGGCCTTCCCTGATCGAACTTCGCGCCACGCAGGATCGCATCGTCAATGACCTGATGCGTCTTGGCATAAACTGGTATGGTGCGGGGGGAAACGAGACGACGGGCACCGTTGAGATCGACCTCGGGCAAACCGCCGACCCTATTCGCGCAGCGTCTGCTCGCGGCGAGATCGATTTGCCCGAATATGTAATCGTCAATGAGCCAGACCCCTTTCCCATAGCTGCGCCGCCAATCCCCACAGGGGACGCGAGGGTGAGGGGATTCCCGCAATTCGCATTTCGCACCGATGGCGGGATAAGCACCTTGGTGGGCGTTTCAGATGTGCCCGCTCGGATGGCCCTGCGCGATGGCTGTCTGTGGCTGGAACCCGAAGGCGAGGAAGCGAAAATCGCAATCTGGGAACAGAGCGAGGCGCTGGACCTGACCGATCCCGACCGCGTAGCAGTGATGAACCGTTTTTCCGGTGCGAAGGTCTATGCAAACAGCGACGTCGTACTCATGGGTCTCCAGCCCAATGAGGAGGCACCGCCCACCAGGACCATCGGCTCTGATGGCTACCCTGGACCCTATCGCGTGGTGCGCGGCGAACGCCGCCATATCTGGATTTCGAAGAACGAGGCGCATCTCTGAATCGACGGCGCGCCCGTCGGTCAGGTGCAGGAAACCTCGTCTCGCTGTTGATCGCCGCGGCGGCACCTCATCACAACAACGTCTTGCCAGTTCAAGACACCCTCACTTTAAATCCCGGAGACGCGTTCGGGTTCGCGGCCGACGGTACCGGAACAGGATGTCGTGCGCAGTATCCTGGCTTGAAGGATGCTTGCTCGCAGTATTACGGTCGCGAAGCCAGTTCGACAAGTTTTGCAATGGTGTTGATGTTGCGAGCCGTCCCTTCGGCCGCGCCTTTGATCTTCAGCCGCGACGTGCCCATTCCTTCGCCGTAGTGAACGTAAATCTCTCGTTTCCCGATCTTGATCTCTTCGTCCCGACGACCAGTCACTCCTTCAAGGACCTCGCTGCTAGGGGGATTGTCGAGAAAAATGGCCACCGTGCGGTCGGGGCGCATGGAGGCGTAAGGATTGGCGGCCAGCACACCTGCGAGTTCCTGTCCGCTCCGGATTATGACCGGAATGTGTTTGCCGGCGAATGCTGCGACCTCCGCTTCAAGAGCGGACTTGACCTGCAGCTCGCTATCATCTGATCTGAACACCACGTTTCCGCTGGCGAGATAGGTCGTCACGTCGGTGAAGCCAGCGCGCTCGCAGATTGCCTTGAGCTCACCTTTGGGTACAGAATTGTAGCCGCCCAAATTGACCGCACGAAGCAGAGCGACGTGACGGCTCACCGAGGGAGCGAATAGGCAAGGTCATAAGCGTGCCTGTCACCGGTGATTGTGATCTTGAGCTTGCCGCTGATCCCTCTCAGTTCGCCAGTTCCGGAATTAGGCGCAATCATGATATCCAGATTCAAGCCTAACGTCGGGCTCATATAGCCGCGGTGTAGCAGCACAAAGCTGCCGCGCCGCCCGTGCAGCGAGCCCTCGAACCGCTCAATGGCGACATAGGCATCAACCGTCGAGCTGCCGATCATAGTGCCTGCAGATTTCCCCGTCATCGCACCAGAGAACGTCTTGGACATCGAAAACCGCGTATCGCTCTCAGGCTTTACCTTGACTTCGAAACTGCCGGAAGCACGATGTTCAGTCGCTTCGCCTTGGAGAAGCGGAACTGCTGCCCATGCGACACCTGATACCTTTCCTAGCCCAAGGCCGAACATCGAGACGGCGTAAAGGAAGGTTTTACCTCGCACCACAGGATCGGGATAATGGTCGCGGCTTGTCGGATCAAGCTTAATGGACGGCGTTCGAACGATGATGACTGAGCGGATCGGTCGACGTCGGCAATTCAGCCCCGTCCCGCTCCAAGCCAGCAGCGTGAGCGTCGGATTTAGCGATTTGCAAAGCTACCTAGAAAGCTACCTAGCGAACCATGCGCCCGACCACGGGCTTTCTGCAGAAGGATAAAACATTGATCCAAGTGAGAAAAATGGTGGACGCACTTGGGTTCGAACCAAGGACCCGCTGATTAAGAGTCAGCTGCTCTACCAACTGAGCTATGCGTCCATTCCGACCGTGTCATCGGAGCGCCTGTGGGGGCCGGGGCCGCGCACGAATCAGGCGAGGCGCTGCATTTAGCGATCCGGGCGTCGATATCAAGCATTTCGTCCGGAAACCTCTGGGCATATCCACGTGCCTTGTTAGCTTTATGGTCTGTGCAATATGAATCAATCCGCGCGAAGCGGCGCGCGGGTATGCGCCGGATCCTGCTCGACCGGATCGATTGTGGTGATGCTTGCAGCGAATGCGTCTGTCGCGTCCGCTTCGATCAAGACCAGACCCTCACGTTCCAGACGATAGGCAAGTCGCAGCGCAACCGGCTGCACGACACCCAGCAAGCGGTGCAGATCACGCAGCGTGGTTTTTTCCCCGCGGCTCTGTCGGCGGGAGATTGCATCGATCAATAAAGCTCGTTGCTGATCGTCGTCTTGTACTGATGTGTCGATCCTGGGCGGATCAAAACGTGCGGCATCGTCATGCGACGTGGTCACTTGACCCTCCATTCATCGTTTCAACAATTGCCTGGCGACGAATGGCACATTGGGGGGCCACCGCCGCCAGGACTTCGAACCGGGCGCCAAAGATGGCGCCGCTGCATGAGCGGCACCTGCGACCCGAACGCCCGGGTCCGGATAAAGCTGAAGTCGCTATCGCAGTTCTTTACGTTTACGGAAAGTCGCCCAATCGGGTGACTTCGCGTAACGACTTGTATCATGCAGACGCATTTTGCCTGGATCGAGTCTCTCAACGATATCGGCAAGATATTGCTGTATTCGAGCGAGGTGTGCCAGAAACTGGGTGCAATCCGGCATAGCTATCACCTGACACCGCAGTTCGATGCGACCAATTCAATGCGCGTCGTCGTCTATGCCTACGGCTTCGATCCCGAATGGCTGGATCGGTATGACAGCTGTGATTTTCGCCAGAGCGACCCCATTCCCGAACGCACGATGCAGAATGGCGCGATGCTGACATGGGCCGCAGCGCGCGATGTCGGACCTAATTTTCAGGAGAACGAGGCCTATTTCGCGGTAATGGAAGAAGCTGGACTTATCCATGGGTTTGGCGTGCCGCTGTTCGGGCCTCGTGGCCGCGATGCCTACGCCTCGTTCGATTTCGGATATCCGGTGGCCGACGTTCCCAATGAACGATTGGGTACCGTGCGCGCTGTATCGCAAGCAGCGCATCAGCGGGTTTGCATCCTGCTGGACGCCAACAGCAACGTGCCCGAACTCTCGGATCGCGAGCGTGAGGTGCTGCAATGGGTCGCGCGAGGTAAATCGACGACCAGCATTGCCGCAATCCTCGATATATCTGCCGATACGGTCAAAACCTATACCAAAAGGATTTATGCCAAACTGGGTGCATCAGACCGTGTCGGTGCGATAGTCACCGCGCTGAAATTGGGTCTTATCCGGGTATAATGGCCATCCGATCAATTGCCCGAAAGGCCACCACGCGGGGCATTCTGGTTCCAGCGGTTGATCATCATCAGCACACCGATGCAGATCATGTTGGTCAGCATGGACGATCCACCATGGCTCATGAAAGGTAGGGGGATTCCGACCACCGGAGCCATGCCCATCACCATCATCAGGTTGACCGCGATGTAAAAGAATATCGTCGCCGTCATCCCTGCGGCAAGCAGGCTGGAGAACCGATCGCGGCTTTCACGGCCGACAGACAGGCCCCAGCGCAGGATAATGCTGAAAACAGCGATCACGAACAGCCCGCCCATCAGGCCCCATTCCTCTGCCATGGTAGCAAAGACGAAATCGGTGTGGGGTTCGGGAAGGTAATTCAAATGGCTCTGGGATCCGTTGTTGAACCCCTTGCCGAATATGCCGCCCGATCCAATTGCTATCTTGGACTGGATGATGTGGTAGCTCGACCCCAGTGGATCGGATTCCGGATCGAACATCGTCATCACCCGGCGTTGCTGATAGGGTTGCAGGGCAAAGAAGAACGCCAGCGGGGCAAGCGCTGCGGCGACCGCACCGCCGCCGATAAACCAGCGCAGCGGCAACCCGGCGAGCAACATCACCACCCCGCCTCCGAACCCGATGGCGAGCGAGGTGCCAAGATCGGGTTGCAGCAGCACGAATGCCATCGGTGCGGCCACAATGGCTCCCGGCACCACCAGCGCGCGCCAGCTTGCGATCATTCCGGCGGGCAGAGTGGCATAGTAATGCGCCAGCGTGAGGACGATCACGGGCTTCATCAATTCGGACGGCTGCAAGACCATGAAGCCGAGGTCGAGCCAGCGCTGGCTACCACCATTGACCTGCCCCATGATCTCCACCGCGATCAGCAACAGCAGCACCACGACATAGGCCGGATAAGTCAGCAACCGAACCAGATCGCGCGGAAACACGGTGATTATCATGGCCATCACCAGGAATATGCCGAACCGGAGCAAATGCGAATTGGCGAACGGATCCATTGATCCGCCGGCAGCGGAAAACAGCACCGCGGCGCCAAACGCCACCAGCATGAACAGCGGTATCAGCATCCGCCAAGGCTGTCGCGCGATAGGCTCTGGTATGACAGAGCGGCGGGTGTCGGTGCGGGCCAGCATCACTCACCACCTCCCGGCGTGGGGGCTGATGAGGAAGCTGGCACAGGTGTGGAAGGGCGTTGCACTCCGGGAGGGGGGCTTCCCGAAGCGGTGGGGTTGGGGCGCGGCGCGATAGCATCGGTGGCGATTGCCTCCGATTGCTGGGCTGCCACGCGCGCTTCTGCTTCCACCTGATCGAAGATATCCTCGTCCCGGCGCGGCGGCGGGGTAACGGACGCGCCGCGCTCGGCGGCGTAGGCGGCATACCGTCTTTCGAGCCGCTGCTGGGCAGTGCCCCCCCATTGTTTTTCCAGTTCTTTCAGCGCATCCAGCCCCTTTTGCGCGTCGAACATGAAAGTCATCACATCGCGCGCAATCGGATAGGCCGCGCCCGATCCGCCGCCATGCTCGATTACCACGGCACCCGCATATTTCGGCTTGTCGGTGGGTGCGAAGAATACGAACAGGCCGTGGTCGCGGTACTTCCACGGGCCGCTTTTCCCGTCAGAAACGCTGAGTGAGACGACCTGCGCTGTCCCGGTCTTGCCCGCCATCTGTATGTCGGGGAAGGGCAGCCGCCCGCGCCCGGCGGTGCCGGGGCCGTTAACGACATCGCTCATCGCCTGCCGGATGTAGGTGATTTCCTCGTCGTTGAAGCCATAGCTGGCGGGATCTTTATTCGACCCGTCCAGCACCAGTCTGGGGGGGAGGACTTTGCCCGTCGCAAGCCGCGCGCTCATCACCGCGAGCTGTAACGGGCTGGCGAGGTAATATCCCTGCCCGATGGATGCATTGACCGTATCGTAAGGCTCCCAATGGCGATCAAACTTCTTTTGCTTCCACGTGGGATCGGGCACCGTGCCAAAAAACTGGCTGGTAACCGGCAGCGAAAATTGCTGACCCAGACCCATCTGTGTCGCCATCGCTGCAACCTTGTCGAACCCGACCGCCTGCGCGAAGTGATAGAAATAGCTGTCGCAACTCTGGTAAATGGCCTTCGCCATATCGACGGTGCCGTGGTTGCTCCAGCAATTGAAGAACCGATTGCCGATGCGCCGCCCACCGCCGCACACGATGGTCTCGGTCGGTTTCACCCCCGCTTCGAGAAACGCCATGCAATGCATTGGTTTGATAGTGGAGCCAGGCGGGTAGAGGCCTTTCAGCACCTTGTTGCGCAGCGGCACGCGATCATCCTCGCGCAGCATGGCGTACTCGACCCCGCCGATCCCGTCGGAAAAACTGTTGGGATCGAAACTGGGCATGGATGCCATGCAGAGCAGATCGCCCGTGTCGCAATCCATCACCACGACTGAGCCGCTTTCCAGACCGATGCGGCGCGCGGCATAATCCTGCAACGGTCCGTCAATCGTCAGCTTGACCGGCTTGCCCTGAATATCCTCGCGCGTTTCTAGATCGCGCACGATCCGTCCGCTGGCGGTCACTTCCACCCGGCGCGCGCCCGCAGTGCCGCGTAATTCCTGTTCGAACTGCTTTTCGAGTCCGTCCTTGCCGATCTTGTAGCCGGGAGTGATCAGCAAAGGGTTGCGATCCTCGCCGTATTCCTCGGCAGAGGCGGGGCCGACATAGCCGATCAGGTGGCCGACACTGGGTCCGGTGGGGTAAAAGCGGGAGAACCCACGCTGCGGAACCACGCCCTGCATATCGGGCAGGCGCACGCTGAGCGCGGCGAATTGTTCGTAATTGAGTCCGCTGGCGACTTCGATCGGGGCAAAGCCACGCGAGCGCCCGACCTCTGCCTTGATATCCGCGATGCGCGCCGGGTCGAGCGACAACAGCTCCCCGATCTGGTTGATCGCGCCGTTGGGATCGCTCAGCCGTTCGGGAATGATATCCACCCGGAAATCGGCGCGGTTGGAGGCGAGGGGGGAGCCGTGGCGATCCAGTATCCATCCCCGGCGCGGCGGGATCAGAGTGAGATTGACGCGGTTGCTTTCGGATTCGAGGAGGTATTTCTCGTTCTCGGCAATCGCCAGATACCCCATCCTCGCCGCGAGCAGCACCGCAACGCCGCCCTGCACGCTGCCGATCAGCACGCTGCGACGGTCAAACGCATTCCTGAGCGTGGACGCGTTCACCAGCGGGCCGCGACGCGAGGATCGCTTGTCTTTGGAAAACCACGTCTTCACCCGATCCTCCGCGTGCGCGACAGCCGGAACCGGTCGAATTGCGCAACCACCTGGGCAAGGAAGGGGTACAGCAGGATCGAGATCACGATCTGCGGCACGGCGGCGATTGCCATGGGCAGGGTAAGGGGACTTCCGGAAACCACCATTGCCGCGAGGATATAGACGATGATGGCTAGACCGGCGCTGAACCAGTCCTGCCAGAAACCGCGCCACGGAAATCGCGTCTCGATCAGCTCCAGCGTAATCATGGTGACCGACCATAGCAGCACCGCGCTGCCGTACGGCTGACCGCTGAACAGATCGTCGAACCCGCCCAGCACCGCGCCCACCCATAACGGCAGCAGGCCGGGCCGCATCAGCCGCCAGCCCAGCAGCATCAGAAAACCCAGCGGCGGGATGGTTGGCATGACATCGGCAAGCAGCAGGAACGGCAGCAGCGACCCGATCATGATGGTGGCATAGGGCACAAAAAGCGCGCGCCACGGCGATACAGTGCGGTTGATACCGCTGCCGTATCGTCCTCCGCGCGACCGGGATGATACCCGATCAATCAATTTACAGGTTCCTGAGCGGGCCCAGCCTCCGCATCTTCTTCTGCCTCAGGTCCGATGCGCAGTTCCGAGGGTATTTTGGCAACCTCGACGGTCTCAGGTTCGTAAATCGGCTCTACGGTTACAAAATCGGTGCCGGAAGGCTCAGACATCAGCCGCGCTATGCCGCCGTCGGGAGTCAGTTCAGTCAGGATCGCTACTGCCACGCCGGGCCGGTAATACCCGCCTGCGCCGCTGGTTACGAAGACATCGCCCACTTTCAACGGATTAAGCCCCAGATTGATCAGCCGGATGCGCAGGAAACCATCGCCTCGCCCCTCGGCAAAGGCGACCGTATCGTCCTTGGCCCGGCGCACCGGCAGCACACTTTCACTGTCCGTCAGCAGCAGCACACGCGATGTCGCGCGCGATACTTCGAGCACACGGCCAACGACGCCGCGCGCCGATCGCACGGGCATTCCAACCGCGACCCCATCGACGCGGCCAGCACCAATATAGGCAAAGCGGCGGCTGCTGGCAGAGCTTGATCCGATCAGACGCGCGGTCGCAACCGGTGCAATCTCGCCTTTGGACAAGCCGAGGAGCGATTTCAGCCGCCGGTTTTCTGCGGCCAGGGCGTCCGCCTCGGCAATGCGGATGCGCGCAATCTCGACCTCTTTGCGCAATTGTGCGTTTTGCGATCCTGCGCGCCAGTACCCGGTAAAGGCGTCCCACACGCTGCCCGATCCAGATCGCACCACAGCTGTCGTCTCTCCCGCAGGTGAGACAACGTCCTGCGCCGCGCCACGCAATGGCCCCATGGCAGCAGGTTGCCACAGCGACAGGGCAAGCAGCGCCAGCCCCACCAGCGCACCAAGCGCTGCGAGAAGGTATCCGGTGAACACCGAATATTGCGCTTTTTTCGAGAAGCCTGATCGGCGCGATGAAGGCGGCGCCATGGCTCTAGTCCCCTTACTTGACGGCTTTACGCCGCACTCAGGCCGTCATCAGGACACCGCGATAGATCGGGTCTTCCATTGCGCGGCCAGTGCCGATTGCGACGCAGGTGAGCGGATCTTCCGCGACCGATACCGGCAGGCCGGTTTCCTCTCGCAGATGCTCGTCCAGACGGCGGATCAACGCTCCGCCCCCGGTCAGCACGATGCCCTGATCGACAATATCGGCGGCGAGTTCGGGCGCAGTATTTTCCAGCGCGATGCGAACGCCCTCGACGATGGCGCCGATGGGTTCGGACAGGGCTTCTGCCACATGCGCCTGATTGATCGTGATTTCCTTGGGCACGCCATTCACGAGATCGCGGCCTTTCAGCGTGATCAGTTCGCCAATGCCGTCTTCGGGAACGACTGCGATGCCGTAATCCTTCTTGATCCGTTCAGCCGTGGCATCTCCGATCAACAGGTTGTGATGGCGGCGGACATAGGAGACGATGGCTTCGTCCATCTTGTCACCGCCCGTGCGGACCGAGGTGGTGTAGGCGAGGCCGCGCAGCGACAGCACGGCGACTTCGGTGGTGCCACCGCCGATATCGACCACCATCGAACCGACAGGCTCGGTCACGGGCATATCGGCACCGATGGCAGCGGCCATCGGTTCCAGGATAAGGTGCACTTCGGAAGCGCCAGCATTGGAGGCAGCATCGCGGATTGCGCGCTTTTCAACCGAGGTGGAGCCGGACGGTACGCAGATCACGATTTCGGGATAACGGAACAGGTTGCGCTTCCCATGCACCTTGCGAATGAAGTGCTTGATCATTTCCTCGGCGATTTCGATGTCGGCGATAACGCCATCGCGCAACGGGCGGATCGCTTCGATGGTATCGGGCGTCTTTCCCATCATCATTTTTGCATCGTCGCCCACGGCCTTGACCCGTTTAATGCCGTTGATCGTCTCGATCGCGACGACCGAGGGTTCATTCAGAACGATGCCCTGATCCTGCACATACACCAGCGTGTTGGCGGTGCCGAGGTCGATCGCCAGATTTTGCGAGCCGAATTTGAAAAGGTTGGAAAAGAAACTCATGTTCTATTTATTTCCGTGATTTGCCGAAATGATATGGTCCGCCAGAGACAGGCTCGTTGCGGTTCGCAATCCGAAAGTGTCCCACTGCACATTGCGCCTAGCGAAACCTTACGAAAAAGGCCAAAAAATTTGTTGACGGTGATCGGAATTATACACCGTGGCCCTCGAATTTGCGGCCACTGACCGCTAGGCTGCGACAAATGCCCGATATTCGCCGCCTGCCGACCGATCTGGTCAACCGGATTGCCGCTGGAGAAGTGGTCGAACGGCCCGCCGCTGCGCTGAAAGAGCTGGTCGAAAACGCGATTGACGCCGGTTCTTCGCGAATTGCCGTGGTGTTGAACGATGGCGGATTGACCCGGTTGGAAGTGACGGACGATGGCTGCGGGATGACCCGTGACGATATCGGTCTGGCGCTGGAACGGCACGCGACCTCCAAATTGCCCGACGATGCGATTGAGCTGGTCGCGACCCTCGGCTTTCGCGGAGAAGCGTTGCCATCCATCGCCAGTGTCGCGCGACTAACCATCGAAAGCCGGGTGCCGGGCGCTGCCGAAGGTTGGCGCACAGTCGTCGACCATGGAGATCGCGTGGAGGACGGGCCCGCCGCGCTACCGGTGGGCACACGGGTGCGCGTAGAAGAATTGTTTGCCAAGATCCCGGCACGCCGCAAATTCCTGCGCACGCCGCGCAGTGAATATATTGCCTGCCTTGATATTGTGCGCCGCCTCGCCATGGCGCGGCCTGATATCGCCTTTTCGCTGGAAAATGGCGCGGACGGCAAATCGCGTCGGGCGTTGGCAACGCAGGTGAACGAGGATCTGCCCACCCGCGTCTCGCAGATCATCGCGCGCGAACTTAAGGACAATGCGGTCGCCATCGAACTGGAGCGCGAGACCGAGCACGGCACCATGCGGCTTAAAGGTCTGGCAGGCCTTCCAACCTACAACCGGGGCGTGGCGGACCATCAATATCTGTTTGTCAACGGTCGCCCGGTGAAGGATCGGCTGCTCGTTGGCGCGGTGCGTGGGGCCTATTCCGATATGCTGGCGCGTGATCGCCATGCCGTGTTGGCGCTGTTCCTCGACCTTCCACCGCTCGATGTGGATGTGAACGTCCACCCGGCCAAGACCGAGGTGCGGTTCCGCGATGCCGCCGGTGTGCGCGGCTTCATCGTGTCAGGGCTGCGAGGAGCCTTGGCGACAGGGGATCGCAGAAGCGCGCAGGGTCCGGATCGCGCGGCGATGGGGCGATGGATTGCAGAGCCTGTACAGGGAGAGCCGGCCGCGCTGCGCTCAATTTTCGAAGGGCGCGATTGGTCCTTTCCGACCGGGCACGTAGGCGAATCCCGCCCCGCATGGAGCCCTCGGCCATCCGATGCGCTCCCCACGGGCCGCGCCGAAGAGGCCGCGCCGATGCCGCAGGACGCCGCGCAATATCCGCTGGGCATCGCGCGGGGTCAGGTCGCCAACACCTATATCGTCGCGGAAAGCGCCGATGGGCTGGTGCTGGTCGATCAGCATGCCGCGCATGAACGGCTGGTGCTGGAACGCCTGCGCGCTGCCGGAACGGGGGAGGCGGTGGCCCGCTCGCAGGCTCTGCTTGTGCCCGACGTGGTCGAGATGGATGAGGCCGATTGCGATCGTCTGGAGGATGCCGCCGAAGGTCTGGCGCGTTTCGGACTGGTGGTCGAACGGTTCGGACCTGCCGCGATGCTTGTCCGCGCCATTCCAGTCGCGATTGCAAAGGCGGACACGAAAAAGCTGCTGCAAGACCTGGCCGATGATATCACCAAGCACGGCAAGCAGGACGACAGCGGGTCGTTGTTGCTGGCCGAAAAGCTAGAATACGTCCTTGCGACCATGGCATGCCACGGATCGGTGCGGGCAGGGCGAGTGCTTAGCGTCGCAGAAATGAACGCCCTGTTGCGCGAAATGGAGGCTACCCCCCGATCCGGCCAGTGCAATCATGGCCGCCCAACATGGGTGAAACTGAGTATGACCGACGTAGAAAAGCTGTTCGGGCGGCACTGACGCCGCCCGCCATCAAGAGACGCGGAACTTCGGAATACCCTTGTCAGTGTCGATCTCTGGAATGATGCGATAACGAGCCAAGATCAGGCTGAACAATCCGAACAGCAGCAAGCCTGCTGCCGTCAGGGTAAACAACCAGCCGGTCCCCGCCAGTGATGAGACCGCCGCGCCCAGCGTCTTTACGTTCGAAGCGTCGCTGGAAAGAAAACCCGTCTCCACCAGTGACCATCCAATAACTGCATAAACAACCGCGCGGGCAAGATAACCCGCGCCGCCCAGCCAACGCGTGGCATCGGGCGCATTGCCACTGATGCGGTTCATGAAATCTCCGCTGATGCCCTTCTTCGCCTGCGCTGCGGCTGCGATGAAGAATGCAATCCCGAGCAAGCCGATCACAACTCCGCCAAAGCCGATAGAGAGCACGCCTGCGGTTGCCTGCGATGCGCCGTCACCTCCCGAGGAGGGTTCGCCGGTAGCGATCTTGAAGGATGTCCATGCCAGCACGAGGTGTGCGATGCCGCTACCGGCATGGCCGATACGCTTGCCCCAGCCTTTGGCGTCTGAGCCGTTGTTCTCGATATCGAACAGGAGCGACGCAAACCGGAACAGCGCGTAGGCGAAGAGGCCCACTACCAGCACCCACAACAACAGCGTGCCGCCGGGCAGGCCTTCTACGGCCTCGAAAATTCCGTCTGTGCCCTTGCTGATCTGGCCAGCGCTGGTGAGTGCGATCAATCCCAGTACCGAATAGAGGATCGCGCGGCTGAAATACCCGACCCGTACCAGCCAGTTGAACTTTTCCGACTTGTCGACCACGCGCATTCCCCGTTCAATAATTTCATGACTAACGGGGATTTCGGGGCAGCGGTTCCTCAAAACCTAGACATTAAATTTGAACAGCAGCACATCGCCGTCCTGGACGACGTACTCTTTGCCCTCCTGGCGCAGTTTGCCTGCTTCCTTCGCTCCGGCCTCACCGCCCAGCGTGACGTAATCGTCAAACGCGATGGTTTCTGCGCGGATGAAGCCCTTTTCGAAATCGGTGTGAATTTCGCCAGCTGTTTGCGGTGCCTTGGCACCCGCGGGGAAGGTCCATGCACGGGTTTCCTTGGGACCGGCGGTAAAGAACGTGTTGAGGCCTAGCAAGGTGTAGCCCGCACGGATCACACGGGCGAGGCCGCTTTCGCTCAGCCCGAGTTCAGCAAGGTATTCTGCGCGATCCTCTTCCGGCATTGTCACCAGCTCTGCTTCGATCGCGGCGGAGACGACCACGGCCTGCGCGCCCTCCGCCTCAGCCTTGGCAAACACTTGCGCCGACAGCGCGTTGCCGTTGGCTGCATCTTCCTCGGCGACGTTGCAGACATACAGCACGGGCTTTGCCGTAAGCAATTGCGCCTGTGCAAAAACGCGCGCCTCTTCCTCATCCTTTGGTTCAGTCAGGCGGGCAGGCTTGCCCTCGCGCAGCAATTCCAGCGCCTGACCCAGCACGCTCGCTATGATCTTCGCTTCCTTGTCGCCTGCCGCGCCGCGCTTGGCCGCATTTGGCACGCGTTTTTCGAGGCTTTCGAGGTCGGACAGCATCAGCTCCGTTTCGACCACTTCGGCATCGGCCAGCGGATCGACCTTGTTTGCAACGTGCTGCACATCGTCATCCTCGAAACACCGCAGCACGTGGACGATGGCGTCAACCTCGCGGATGTTCCCTAGGAACTGGTTGCCAAGACCCTCGCCCTTGCTCGCGCCTTTGACCAGGCCCGCGATGTCGACGAAGGAAAGCTGCGTGGCAATCACCTTTGCGCTTTTGGCGATTGCGGCAATCTGGTCCAGCCGTTCATCCGGCACCGCGACCTGTCCGACATTAGGCTCGATCGTGCAGAACGGATAGTTTGCCGCCTGCGCAGCTTGTGTCTGTGTAAGAGCATTAAACAAGGTGGACTTGCCCACATTGGGCAGGCCCACGATCCCGCAACGAAAACCCATCGTCTATTCCTTGGTTGTGCCGTCGATCCGCCAGAGTGGGAAGCGCCGGTTGTTTCCGCCCCAGAACAGGCAGATTTCGTTTCCGGCAGGGTCGTGCAGGCGTGCCTCGCGCCAGCCCCAGCTTTGATCGACGGGATCGAGTGTGAATGTCAGCCCAGCCCCTTTGAGCGCCGTGACCGTTTCGTCAAGCGTCTCGACCTCGAAATAGACCACGGTTGAAGGTGTGGCGACCGCATCGACGTGGTGGATGGAGAACGTCTCGCCGCTCGGTGTCTCAAAACGCGCATATCGCGGCGGGGCATCGACGATCTGCGTGAGGCCAAGTGTCCGGTAGAACCGCACCGACGCGGCGTAATCCGTGCAGCCGACCGTAACCTGATTGAGCCGCATTAGACGTTGTGAACGGACTTGACCCACGGACCAAAGGGCGATGCACCCAGCCAATCGACCTGCGTTTTGGCCGAAACCTCGTTGATCGGGATTTGCGGTTTTGCGCCAGGGTGAACGGGCAGGCGCAGTGGGCGAGTGCCCGGAGGCATCGCGATCACCTGCGCCATGGCGCGCGGCACGTCCATCGGATCCGTCGAACCGCCGCCCGTGCGCTGTCCCAGCTGCGCAATCAGCGCGGGATAGCCCGAAGTGTGCTTTTCCTCCGCCCGCGCGAGCAGTTTGAGGCTGTTTTCATTGGCGCTCTGCCAGATTTGCGTCGGATAGCCGCCCGGCTCGATCACGGTCACGTCAATCCCGTGGGGCACAAGTTCATAGGCGAGCAATTCGCTCATCGCCTCCAGCGCGAATTTGGTCGGCGAATATTGCCCGTATGCCGGCACGATCACTCGGCCCAGTTGCGATGTGACGTTGATGATAAGGCCGCTCTTTGCCTTGCGCATGGCGGGCAGGACGGCGCGCGCCATACGGTGGGGGCCGAACACGTTGGTTTCGAACATGTGGCGGGTTGCCTCCATGTCCTGGATTTCGATAGGGCCGCCATACGAAATACCGGCGTTGTTGATCAGCACGTCAATAGTGCCGCCCGCCGCCGCCAGCGCTTCGTTTACGCCGTTCTCAACCTGCTCATCCGAAGTAACGTCGATCTCGATGACCTGCAGGTCGAGTTTTTCATTGAGCGCCAGAACGCGCAACTCGTCTGCTTCGGGTCGCGGAAGATTGCGCATGGTGGCGAACACTTTTACCCCGCTGCGCGCGAAATGTTCCGCTGCCAATCGCCCGAAACCAGTTGAACAACCAGTGATCAGCACGCTTTTGCCAGACATGTCTGGCGCGCTCGTGAGCGTGTCGGGCTGCGCGAACGATGCGGTCGCGGCAAGCGCGCCGGTGGCTGCGGCTCCTGCAAGCAGGGTGCGGCGATTTAGCTTGGGCATAGGTTGGCTCCCGTTTTTATGGCAATGTGTTGCGCATCGATCCCATGTTGCCGCCATGGGTGCAAGCCCTGCGCGATCACACGACGGGAGCTGCATCCTCGATGGTATCATCGAAAACGCGCAGCCGGTGCATCCCTTCCTGCAACGCCCATAAAGCATATACGTCATAGACAGCATGGCCGATGATGACCGCCATCAAGCTGCCCGTGTACCAGTATGCAGCGCCAAAGATCGCGCCGATGACGAGGATGATGGCGCTGATGGCGGGCTGCGCGAAGTGGATGAGTGCGAACATCAGCGATGCCAACAGGATCGCGGCCATCACCGGCAGATAATTGCTGAGCAAAACCTGCACACCGCCGCGAAAGAGTGTTTCCTCTCCCAGACCTGCGCAGATCGAAATGAAGACAATCGCGCGCAGTGACAGGCGATTTCTCAGAAACGGATAACTGCCCGCCTGCGACCGTATCAGCCAATCGCCATAACCAGGGAAGAAACGGAGCAGCGCCGCTCCGATGAAAATGAGCCCTCCGGCCAAGGCTGCGCCCAGTGCAATCTCCCACGCTGCCGCGCTGATGAAACCGGCGATAGCCCGGCCACTGAACTGATGCATCCCCAGCCCGATGACCGTGAAACAGATCGCCTGAAATGCAGTAAGGGTGAGGAGTTTGGAGGTGGGAATATCGGCAAGTTTGGACATGTCGCTCATGATGATCGGCCTTGCGCTGTCGGCCGACCTTTTGTCAGCTGCGGTAAAGTGTCCAGCCAGCTGCGCAGAGCATTTGGGCTTTCAAGTCGGATGACCTTGTGGTGGTGGCCCTCCAATCGCGCTTCGAGCCGGAGGCGCGGGCCGCTGTTCCAGCGCAGCACATACCACATGAATGCCGCATCGAAGCGTTCGGGGCAGCCCTCCGGCATGTCGGGGCGAGGGCGACCGCGCCACGTGACGATCCGTTTCAGCACGCGCCACGCACACAGCAGGACCGGGAAATCGAGATAGACGATCGTGTCAGCCCGCTCCACCCGCGGGGCCATCGTGCCGCCATAGGTACCGTCGATCAGCCAGCGCTCGCCTGCAACCGCCGCGAAAACCGCAGCGCGCAAGTCATCGGCCTCGCTCTCAATCCAGCCACTGCGCCAGTTGAGCTGATCCATGTGGATAAGCGGCAGGTCCAGCCGCCGCGCAAGATCGTGCGCCAGCGTGCTTTTGCCCGCACCGCAGGGTCCGATAATCATGACGCGATCCATCAGTCAGTCCTGCATTCTCAGCGCGAAATCACTCATGAAGCGCGCATCGTCGCCCTTTGCCAGCCAGTGCGCCTCGGCTGAGATTGCGCCCAGCATCGCGACGAGATCATCCTGCTCTGCCTTGGCATAATTGCCCAGCACGTGCCCAGTTACGCGGTCCTTGTGACCCGGATGGCCGATGCCGATGCGCACTCGGCGAAAATCGGGCCCAATATGCTGATCGATGCTGCGAAGGCCATTATGCCCGGCATGGCCGCCGCCCTGCTTTACCTTCACCCGGAACGGATCGAGGTCCAGTTCATCATGGAACACCGTCAGCGCATCGGGGCCGAGTTTGTAGAACCGCAGTGCCTCGCCCACACTACGCCCGCTCTCGTTCATGAAGGTGGCAGGTTTCAGCAGCAGAATTTTCTCCGCGCCGAGCCGCCCCTCGCGCGCCCAGCCTGAAAATTTCTTCTGCTCAGGCCCAAAGCCGTGAACATCTGCCAGCACATCCATCGCCATAAAGCCGACATTGTGCCGGTGCAGCGCATATTTCGCGCCGGGATTGCCAAGGCCTGTCCAGATTTGCATCGCCTATGCCCCTAAACAGCCGAGCCGAAAAACAAAACACCGGACTGGTTTCCCAGCCCGGTGCCTTGGTGATTTCAATGTATAAGATGGCCGTTTAGTCGGCGCTCTTTTCCTGCTGTTCCTTCGCGGCGTCATCGTCCGGGCCCTGCTCGGTAGCAGCGGTTTCGCCCGGCTCCATACCTTCGCCGGTCTGGCCGGAACCTTCGTCTTCGCTCTTCTTGAGCGCGGACGGGGCGACCAACGTGGCGATGGTGAAATCGCGGTCGGTGATGGCGCTCACGCTGCCATCGGGCAGGGTGACTTCGCTGATGTGGATCGCATCGCCCACTTCCTTGCCGGTGACATCGATCTGGATTTCATCCGGGATATTGTCCGACGGGCAGATCAGATCGAGTTCGTGACGGACCACGTTCAACACGCCGCCCTTTTTGAGGCCGGGCGATGCTTCTTCGTTGATGAAGACCACCGGGATCTGGACCTCGATCTTGGAATCCTTGGACAGGCGCAGGAAATCGACGTGAACCGGGCGATCTTTCACCGGGTCCATCGCGACGTCTTTGGGAATGGTGCGAACGGGCTTGCCGTCCACTTCGACCTGCACGATCGAATTCATGAAATGCCCGGTCATCATCTGACGGAACAGTTCCTTGCCCTCGATATGGATCATAACAGGTTCTTCGTTACCGCCGTAAATCACAGCGGGAACCCGACCATCGCGGCGAAGTGCTCGGGAGGCTCCCTTGCCAGCCCGTTCGCGGCGTTCAGCCGGCAGTGTAAGAGCGTCGCTCATAATCAAAGCCTTCCAAATGCGTGTTTGAGATGTTTGTCCGGCGCGCCGCCTCCAGGGATGACCAGAACGCCGAAGCGCGGGCCACTAAAGCGGGAAACGCGTTTTGGCAAGGGATTTGGCGCCGGTGCTCATCCGTGATCAGTGGAGCAGGCGTACCGTATAGCCGCGCGTTTCCAATTGCGCCGCCAGACCGTCCGGCCCCACCAGATGCGCCGCGCCGACCGCCACCAATGGTCTTGGCGCGCCACGCAGATCACCCAGAAGCCGGGTCAGCCATGCCCGATTGCGCGCCGTCAGGATCGCAGCGCGCAGGGACGGATCGGCCATGATGCCCGAAATCGTCTCCGCCTCCAGCGCGGCAATATCACCGGATAGCCACGCGCGGCGCAACTGGCCGGGGTTCTCGCGCGCCTCGCCCGCTTCGATGACGACACCTTCGAGCAGGGTGCGCTGATCAGACTCGGCCAGACGGTCAAAGATAATGAGCTGATCGAGCGCGCCCTCGAATTCCTCGATCGGCCGGCTTGCGAAATCCTCAATCACTGCGCGGTCGACACCATTGCGCGCTTTTCCGTCGGAGCCTGCCCGCGACAGGCTGAGCGCGGCGGCCCATGTCTCGATACGGTTGTATTGCGAAGGGCTGGCGCCGATCTGCTCCACCATTCCGAGCAATTGCGGGCGCAGCGACGGCGCAACGCGTTGCGGCAGGGGCGGCAGGGGCGGCAGACCGCGCGAAACTGCCAGCTCGCGAAAGATATCCTTTGCGGATGCGCCGGTGAGGTCGGCAATCTCGACGATCAGATAGTCCGCCTGCGCGATTGCCCGTTCCACCTCCGGAGTGCGCCATTGCGTGCCATCAGGAAGGGCGTGAATTGTGCCAAGCATCCACCCTTCGATCTGCCCATCGGGCCCGGCTATTTCATAAAGCGGCGGGCGGGCGGCATCCCTGCCTGCGTCCGGTTCTGGGGACGGCGACCAACCACATCCCGTCAGGACAGCGGCACTGGCGATCAGCAGGGCACCTCTCCGCATCCTCAAACGCGGCAAGGCCGCGCTGGTCCCAGCCAACCGCGCGGCCCAGTTTATGAAGCCCGTGATCGTCACGGCCGAACCGGTGAGAGAAACACGCGGCGTGATACGCCTGCTCTGCCTATCGCACTCGTTGAACCTCGATGTTGTTTTGGGTTAGGATGTCCTGCACGCTCTTGTCGCCTGCCAGATGGCCTGCGCCCACAGCGATAAACACGGTGCCCGGCTGGTCGAGCCGGTCTGCGATCCACGTGGCCCAATTGGCGTTGCGATCATACAGCAGCGCCTTGGCGATTTCCGCGTCTGTCAGACCCTCGTTCATCAGTTCGGCCAGCGCATCGGCATCGCCCTCGATCCATTCGTCAACCATCGCATCGAGGGCGCCCTTGGCATCGTCCATGCCTTCAATCGCTTCCATCATGAACGCGATCTGCTTCTCCTGCGGCAGGCTGTCGAAGATACCGATCTGGAATTCTGGCGTTTCCAGCGCGGCGCGATCCTTGTCTGCCACTTTTGTCAGAAGCACCTTCTCAACGCCGGTATCGGGAGAATAACCCTGTTGCAGCAGTGGCAGCATGGTGAGGGTGAGGCCGGCCATCCACGGCTCGAACCGATCGAATGCAGGTGCCGGCACGCCCAACTTCGTCAAAGCCGCCTCGTATGCGGCGGTCTGTTCCTCGTTCAGCAAAGACCGCAACGTGGTGCCTTCGGGAAGGGCGGATGCCGCCATCGCGACCGCCTGAACCTTGGCCTCGCTTTCGGCGTCCATCGGGATTTCCGTCACCAGCGTATCGGCTGACGTGAGCGCGGCGGCGATGTCATCGCGATACCAGTCCAGATCCTTTGGCAGAGCATGAACAGTGCCAAACAGATAGATCGTGGTGTCTTCGTCCGCTACTTTCCACATGGCCGGCCCGGCAGGAATTGCCTTTGCGGTTGCTTCAGTGGCTGCTTCAGCGTGATCCTGATGCCCATCGGCCAGCGCAGGGTTGGCGGCAAACAGAGCAATGGTGGCAGTCGAAGCCTGAATTATCGTACGAATTTTCATGGTCAGTTCCTTTGGACTCAGGTTTGTGAATTGTTGGGCATGTAGCCCGGGTGAATGGTCGAAAACGTGGTGGAGAAGTCAGAAATAGCGCTTGGTGAACCAGACGGCGGTCCAGACCAGGCAAACTACGGCAAAAACAATTATCGGCTCTTGCGGCGGCAACCAACCGGCGCGGGTTGCCATCCACCAAGCGGGAACCAGAAACAGGTAAGCGTACCCGGCGACAAAAGCGCCATCGCGGTAGGCCTCGCCTTCGTGCTCATCGATGGATCGCCACCACAGCCATGTGCCGACCGGTACGATGGTCAGCCAAATTGCGATGAAAATACCTGCGATCGCTTGACTGATCGGTTGATCGGAAAAAGCCGTTGTTTCAGAGCCGTCTCCCAGTCCCAGCAGTATGCCCAGGGCGGCACCGATGGCGAGCGAGGCGTAAAGCAGCCACCGCGAACGTTTGACCCGCTGCGCTTCAGGCTCAACGGTAGAGGGCCAATACCGGCGCATGATCAGGACGACAACCAGAGCAGCGAGAGCGAGTGCGCCCAGCACGACGGCATCAATCGTTGAAAACGAACCATTGTGAGCCTGGATAACAGCTCCGCCAAACCCCGCAGCCAGTGCGCCAATGAACAAAAGGGCGACCCCGCCGATACCGGCAATCATTTCGCGTGAAGGACCGGTATAGTCTTCGGATTGGTGGTCGGAGACTTTTGTTGGATCAGGCGTGGTCATCGAAAATCTCCTCGATGGGCATGTTGAACAGGCGCGCAATGCGAAAAGCGAGGGGGAGCGAGGGATCGTGCTTGCCGGTCTCGATGGCGTTCACGGCCTGTCGCGATACGTCGAGGTGAACCGCGAGTTCGGCCTGGCTCCAGTCGCGTTCTGCACGCAGGACCTTGAGGCGGTTTTTCACTGCGCGAAGTCCGCTGCCAACGGCCCGGATGAGGGCGAAAAACGCGGGCCCGAAGTCTGCCGATGTTTGGTAGGTTTTCTTCGATCCGGGTATGGCACAAGGTCGGTCCCTCTCGCAGCCGACATCATCGCAATGTCAGGTTGTCCTTACTTTATGTCGTGATTCTCTGACTATGTCAATAACACCTGACATTTGGTCGTGTTTCCCTGACTGAAAGCGCCGCTATTGTGCGGCTATTGTTGGTGGAAATCGCGTTGGTGCTGCGCCGCACCATTGACCGCAAAGGGGGGTTAAGCCATGGCCCGTGCGCGATGAATACAGAAGTTTCCAACGCCCCCGCGAACGACCGCGCCATGCTGCCGCAGGGCAGTCCGCGCGATCCGTCGCGCTCATTTCAGGACATGATCCTGTGCTTGCACGATTTCTGGGCATCGGTCGGCTGCGTCATCCTGCAACCCTATGACATGCGGATGGGTGCAGGCACGTTCCACACCGCAACCACATTGCGCGCGCTGGGGCCGGAGCCGTGGAACGCGGCCTTCGTTCAACCGTGTCGCCGCCCGACCGACGGGCGATACGGGGAAAACCCTAACCGTTTGCAACATTATTATCAGTATCAGGTGATCCTGAAGCCTTCGCCGGGCGATATTCAGGATCTGTATCTGGGCAGCCTCACAGCCATCGGGATCGACCCGCTGAAACACGATATCCGCTTCGTAGAGGATGATTGGGAATCGCCCACCCTTGGCGCCTGGGGGCTGGGCTGGGAGGTCTGGTGCGACGGGATGGAAGTGACCCAGTTCACCTATTTTCAGCAAATGGGCGGGTTTGACTGCAAGCCGGTCGCGGGTGAGCTGACCTATGGGCTGGAGCGCCTCGCCATGTACATCCAGGGCGTCGACAGCGTTTACGATCTGGACTTCAACGGTCGCGGCGTTTCCTACGGCGACGTGTTCCTCGAAAACGAGCGCCAGATGTCGAAAGCCAATTTCGAGGTTTTCGATACCGATCTGCTGCTCCGCAAGTTTGAAATGGCGGAAACCGAATGCCGCAACCAGCTGGCTCATGGCGTCCCCATCGCCGCCTATGAGGAGGCGATCGAGGCCAGCCACGTCTTCAACCTGTTGCAGGCGCGCGGCGTCATCAGCGTGCAGGAACGCGCCAGCTACATGGGCCGGGTGCGCGATCTGGCGCGATCATCGTGCGAGGCCTACGCTAAGCTGAAGGCGCCCGAATGGGAAGCGAACTATCCGGGGTGGACGCTGTAATGGCCGACTTCCTGCTCGAATTGCTGTCTGAGGAAATCCCGGCGCGGATGCAGGCAGGCGCGCGCGCAGAGCTCGAAAAGCTGTTCCGCCGCGAGATGGATGCAGCAGGCGTTGCGTGTGGCGATATCACCGTGTGGTCCACCCCGCGTCGCCTTGCCCTGATTGCGCGCAACCTGCCGCTGGAAACCGCCGCCGTCAGCGAGGAAGCCAAGGGGCCACCCGTGGGCGCGCCCGATCAGGCGGTCGACGGATTTTGCCGCAAGAACGGCGTAACCCGCGATCAGCTTGAGCAGCGCGATGTCAAGGGCCGCGCGACGTGGTTCGCTGTGATCGAACGGCCTGGTCAGGCGGTCGGCGATCTGCTGGCCGCAGCGATCCCGGTGATTATCCGCGATTTCAGCTGGCCCAAATCGATGCGCTGGGGTGCGGCTTCGCTCAGCCCGGAAAGCTTGCGCTGGGTGCGCCCGTTGACCGGCATCATCGCCCTGCTCGATGGGGACGTGGTGCCGGTGCTGATGGACGGTATCGCGAGCGGTCGCGAAACGGTGGGGCATCGCTTCCATTCATCGGGCGGGGTGACGATTGCCGGAGCCGATGACTACGCCGTTACGCTTCGCAGTGCGCATGTGATCGTCGATCATGAAGAACGCGCCGCGATCATCCGCGAAGGCGCGCAAAAGGCAGCGCAGGACGCTGGACTGACGCTGGTGGCGGATGATGGGCTGGTGGTGGAGAACGCAGGTCTTAACGAATGGCCGGTGCCGCTGCTGGGCCGGTTCGACGAAGCGTTTCTGGAGGTTCCGCCCGAAGTCATCCAGCTGACCGCGCGGGTGAACCAGAAGTATTTCGTGTGTGCGGACAGCGCGGGCAAGCTCGCAAGCGCCTTCATCTGCACCGCCAACATCGCCTCGGCCAATCCCGCCCTGGTGGTGGACGGCAACCGCAAGGTGCTGGCCGCGAGGCTGGCCGATGCTCGGTTCTTCTGGGAGCAGGACCAGAAGAAAACGTTGGCGCAGCACGCCGAGGGGTTGGCGCGGATCACCTTCCACGAAAAGCTGGGCACGGTCGCGGACAAGGTGGAGCGCGTGGCGAAGCTGGCTCGGTGGTTGTGCGAGGAAGGGATTGTCGCAGGCGATCCCGATCTCGCCGAACAGGCGGCGCGGCTGTGCAAGGCCGATCTCGTCACCGAAATGGTGGGCGAGTTCCCGGAGTTGCAGGGTCTGATGGGCGGATATTACGCCCGCGCCGAAGGCTTGCCCGACGAGGTGGCCGACGCTATTCGCGATCATTATAAGCCCGTGGGGCAGGGCGATGATGTGCCCACTGCGCCAGTGACGGTGGCGGTGAGTTTGGCGGATAAGCTGGATACGTTGGTGGCTTTTGCTGCTTGGAAAATGTGGCCAACAGGCTCGAAGGATCCCTTCGCATTACGGCGCGCAGCATTGGGAATACTATCCATTCTGCAAGAAAATAGCATCCGCCTTGCCGTAAATCGCCCTTTGCTCAATCAAATGGGTTTCGCGTCAATGGGTGGGTATAGGGCCAAGGCTGACGACCTACTCGACTTCTTCGCCGACCGTCTCAAAGTCCAGCAACGCGAAGCTGGCGTCCGCCACGACCTGATCGACGCGGTCTTCGCTCTTGGGGGCGAGGACGATCTCGTCCGCCTGCTCGCCCGCGTTCATGCACTGCAGGCCTTTGTAGAAACAGACGCGGGCACCAACCTGCTTGCCGGGTACAAACGTGCGGCGAATATCCTCAAGAAAGAGGGGTATGACGCCAGCACCAGTCGCCACCCCGGACTTGATCCGGGGCCCCGCTCATTTCAGGATAGCGCGGAAGACAGCGGGATGCCGGATCAAGCCCGGCACGACGAGATAATAGACGCCAACTCAATCGAACACACCGGCGAAGAAGACCCTCTCGCGCTTGCCGGAAAGCCCGAATTCGATGCCATGCTGCGCGACGCTCACGACCATGTCGACAATTCGCTTTCCTACACGCCGGAACCTGCAGAAAAGGCTCTGATCGATGCGCTCGACGCGGCAGAGCCGAAAGCCACCGCCGCCATCGCGGCCGAGGATTTCGAGGGGGCTATGGCGGCGCTCGCTGGACTGCGAACAGCGGTCGACCGGTTCTTTGAAGATGTGGTCGTGAATGATCCAGACAAGGACAAGCGCGCCGCGCGCCTTGCGCTGCTGGCGCGGTTGCGCGATGCGGTGCACGCGGTTGCCGATTTCAGCCGGATCGAGGGGTGAGATTTGCTCCCTTGGACAGTGTGTCAGGTGTGTCAGCCCGGCCAGATGTGTCAGGCCCCTTCTATCAAGCCGGGCGCCGTTACTGAACAGGATAAGCTAGAGTGAAGACAGTCTACCCATTCGGCGGAAACGCAGCGCACACCGATGCACGGCAAAAGGACAAGACCGTGTCCGGTGGCAAGGGCGCGAACCTGGCGGAAATGGCCAGCATCGGCTTGCCTGTCCCTCCCGGCTTCACGATCACCACCGAGGAATGCGTGCGCTACCTTCAGGATGGCGAATCATTCCGCGACGAACTGCGAGCGGAAGTGACCAACGCACTGGCGCACATCGAGAGCGCCGTGGGCAAGACATTCGGCAACCCCGCCGATCCCTTGCTGGTCTCTGTCCGATCAGGCGCGCGGGTTTCCATGCCCGGCATGATGGATACGGTTCTGAACCTTGGCCTCAATGATGAGACGGTGGTGGGGCTGGCCAATACCAGCGGCGATGAACGCTTCGCCTGGGACAGCTATCGCCGGTTCATCCAGATGTATTCCGACGTTGTGCTGGGCCTCGACCACGGCCTGTTTGAAGAAGCGCTGGAAATCGTCAAGGAGGACAACGGCTTCTACGCCGACACAGAGCTTTCCGCGGACGATTGGCGCACGCTCGTCGCTCAGTTCAAGCAGGTTGTTGAGGCTGAACAGGGCAAGCCTTTCCCGCAAGACGTCAACGAGCAGCTGTGGGGCGCAATCGCCGCCGTTTTCGATAGCTGGGACAGTGACCGGGCCAAGGTCTATCGCCGGCTGAACGATATTCCGGGCGACTGGGGCACCGCGGTCAACGTGCAGGCGATGGTGTTTGGCAATATGGGCGATACCAGCGCCACCGGCGTCGCCTTTACCCGCGATCCGGCGACCGGACGCCGCGCCTATTACGGCGAATACCTGATCAACGCGCAGGGCGAGGACGTGGTGGCAGGCATCCGCACGCCGCAATACCTGACGAGAGCCGCGCGCGAGGAGGCGGGCGCAAAGCCGCTGTCGATGGAAGAGGCACTGCCGCAAGCCTATGGCGAACTGGCCCGTGTGTTCGATCTGCTCGAAGCGCATTATCGTGACATGCAGGACATCGAGTTCACCGTGGAGCGCGGCAAGCTGTGGATGCTGCAAACCCGGTCCGGCAAACGCACGGCCAAGGCAGCACTGAAAATGGCGGTCGACATGGTCGAGGAGGGCCTGATCGACACGCGTGAGGCGGTGCTGCGGATCGATCCGATGGCGCTCGATCAGCTGCTTCACCCGACGCTTGATCCGGCGGCGGAGCGCAATGTGCTTACCGCCGGGTTGCCAGCCTCTCCGGGTGCAGCGGCGGGCAAGATCGTGCTGGATGCGGATACGGCCGAACAATGGTCTGGCAGGGGTGAGAAAGTCATTCTGGTGCGGGTCGAAACCAGCCCCGAAGACATCCACGGAATGCACGCGGCGCAAGGCATTCTGACCGCCCGCGGCGGGATGACGAGCCATGCGGCAGTGGTTGCGCGCGGCATGGGTCGGCCCTGCGTCTCGGGCGCGAGCGGCGTTTCGATTGATCGCACCGCGCGCACGCTGCGGATCGGCTCGCACGAGCTGAAAGAAGGCGATGAAATCACGCTCGACGGCGCGAACGGACAGGTCATGCTGGGCATCGTCGCCACCGTTGAGCCGGAGATGGCGGGGGATTTCGGTACGCTGATGGTGTGGGCCGACGAAAACCGGCGGATGGGCGTTCGCACCAATGCCGAAACACCCGCAGACTGCCAGATTGCAAGGCAGTTTGGTGCAGAAGGCATTGGCCTGTGCCGCACCGAGCACATGTTCTTCGAGGCGAGCCGGATCAGCGCGGTGCGTCAGATGATCCTTGCCGATGACGAGGCCGGACGCCGCCGCGCACTCGACATGCTGTTACCGGAACAACGCTCCGACTTCACGCAGATCTTTGAGGTTATGGCCGGATTGCCATGCACGATCCGTCTGCTCGATCCGCCATTGCACGAATTCCTCCCTCATGGCGACGCGGAGTTTGCAGACCTTTCCGATGCCACCGGACTGGGCATCGACCATCTGAAACGGCGCGCGGAGGAACTGCACGAATTCAATCCGATGCTGGGCCATCGCGGGTGCCGTTTGGGGATCACATATCCCGAAATCTACGAAATGCAGGTGCGCGCGATCTTTGAGGCGGTGTGCACAGTGCAGAAGGAAAGCGGCGAGGCTCCGCTGCCCGAAATCATGATCCCGTTGGTTGCCACGCGCAAGGAACTGGCGATCCTGCGTGCGCTGGTGGATCGGGTCACAGAAGAGGTCTTTGCCGAACAGGGAACGCGGGTCAAATATCTGGTCGGCACGATGATCGAACTGCCGCGCGCCGCATTGATGGCGGGCGAAATCGCGCATGAGGGTGCGTTCTTCAGCTTTGGCACGAACGATCTGACGCAGACGACGCTGGGCGTTTCGCGCGACGATTCGGCGCGGTTCCTGGCGCCCTATGTCGACAAGGGGATCTTCCCGCGCGATCCGTTCGTCAGCCTCGATATCGAGGGCGTTGGCCAATTGGTTGAAATGGCGGCGGAGCGGGGCAGGGCAACGCGTCCGGACATCAAACTGGGCATTTGCGGCGAACACGGCGGCGACCCGGCGAGCATCGCGTTCTGCGAGGCGGTCGGCCTCGATTACGTCAGCGCCTCACCCTACCGCGTGCCGATCGCACGGTTGGCAGCGGCGCAGGCGGCTTTGAAAGATTAAGTCCCCGCGAGCGACCTGCGCCCGGTCAGGGTGATGATCTGAAAAGTTTCGGTGACCTTTCCATCAGGCTCGGCTTCGTTGAGAAAAGCGGTCCGGGCGCGGGCGAAGGCGGCGCGGCTCAAGGGTGGCGCGCGATCCGCCAGTGCGCTGCCAAGGCCCTGATCGCGCAGATCCTGCACCAGTCTGTCGAGCGAGGAATACCGCACTTTTAGGGTGTGGCTATCGACCACCGGGTCTTTCCACCCCGCTCGCTGCAGCAGACCGGGCGCAGCGCGCGGATCGACCATCGGGTGCATTCGGGCAGCGGGACGGTCTGGCTCTGCCGCCAGCATCGCAGCGCGCAATCGCGGCAGGCTTGCCCCGCCAATGAAGCTGGCGATGGCCAGCCCGCCTGGAGCAAGCGCATTGCGGATATGGATCAACGCGCCGGGCAGATCGTTGACCGCGTCCAGCAGGCCAAGCACTCCAATGAAATCCGCGTCGCGGACAGGATAGGGCGCTTCGAGGTCGATAGTCGTTGAACCTGCGCCAAACCGCTGTTCCAGTTCACGCGGGATGATACCAAGGATCAAGGGCCGCGACGGCTGATGCCGCACGAATGCCATCCGCTCCAGCATGTCGTCCGCCATCTCCTCCACCACAAAACGGGCGGGATCCGGTCGCAGCGAAGCGGCCTCCGCGCGCTGTGTCCGCTGTGTGCGACGGGTGGCGGAAAAGATGCGGGGAACGGCAGGTATGTTCATGCGCCGCCCCTGCCGCGCTTGCCATCTCAGCGCAAGCCATGCGACAGAAGCGGGCATGGGCTGGGGCGCTGAAATCAAAGCTGGAATGAGCCCGATCTTGGACCTCGTCTATCCGCCGCGGTGCCCGATCTGCGGCGATGCGGTTGCGGCACAAGGCGGCCTTTGCATCACCTGCTGGAGCGAGATCGAGACACCGGGGGAACCAGCCTGCGCAGATTGCGCGCGGCCATTGGGTTCCTCGCACGCGGCAGGCGAACAATGCTGGCTGTGCCGCGAAAATCCGCCGCGCCATTCGGGTATCGTCGCGGCGAGCATTTACATTGACACCTCGCGGCAACTGATCCTGCGGTTCAAACATGGCCGCAAGATTGCGCTCGCCGGACTGTTGGGGCGGCTGATGGCGATGCAGCTCGATGATGCTGGCGGCGGGGGCGGGGCAACGGACTCAGGACCGCCGCTGTTGATCCCGGTTCCGCTTCACCGGCTTCGGATATGGGAGCGCGGTTTCAATCAGGCAGCGTTGCTGGCGGGCGAGTTGGCGAAGCATCGCAAGGGCGATCTGGTGGTCGATGCTCTGGTGCGCCGCAAGCGGACACCGAGCCTGGGCGGGCTAGGCAGGGAGGCGCGGCGAAGCGCGCTGTCCGGGGCCATCTGTGTGCGCAAGTCGCGGTTATCGCTGATTAAAGGGAGCGATGTGTTGCTTGTCGATGATGTCCTCACCAGTGGCGCAACCAGTAACGCCTGCGTCGATGCATTGATGGAGGCAGGCGCAAGGTCTGTTCGGATAATTTGTTTTGCGCGGGTTGTGGACGGTTAAAGCGCGCGACTGGGTCCCGTTACAATATCGTATAAAAACGAACGCCCGAGGTCGCAATGACCCCGGGCGCCGCGTGACGAAATGGTATAGATCCGCTCTATGGAGCTCAGATGGCGACCCCCTAACTTCGCCATCAGGATCCCGTCCCTCATCGTTCAACTGGTCGCTCCAACATCCCGCTGTTGGCTGCTGACCAGATACCCCCCGGAACCTGGCACATCGTGTGCCTTGAACTGGTGGACAAGCTCTTGAGGAGCCTGCGAGCGGTGTTCTTCCATTGTCATTACCAATCGGGAAGGCGAAACTTCTTTATGAGGACAATTTCGTATATTCCTGTTGTCATCTTGCAACAACCTATCGCACCGAAACGTCGCTTTATCGTTCCCAAATCATCGGAAAAGCGCGATGCTCGAACATTGCCCCCCCGAACACCAGCAGGAGATGACCGCATGGCCGCGTCCGGTCCCACTACCCACGATCGCGAATACGGATCGACGTTTTCTCCCAAATTCGATTCAAATGGTCTGCTGACTGCGGTGGTCGTCGACTCGCGCACAAAGGACGTACTGGTTGTCGCATTCATGAATGAAGCGGCGCTGATCGCCACCAGGCAAACGGGCAGCGTGCATTTCTGGTCACGCTCCCGCGGCAAGCTTTGGATGAAAGGGGAGACCAGCGGCCATGTCCTGAAAGTGTTGCGGATATTTGTGGACTGTGATCAGGACGCCTTGGTCATTCATGCGATCCCTGCCGGACCCACATGCCACACCGGCGCGACATCTTGTTTCTATCGGGAGCTGGACCCCGCAGCGCCGGACGATACCGCACTTTCGGCGGTCAATGGATGATGCTTCTCGTTTAGGTCAAGACTTGACGCTCACGTAAAGGTAAGGTAGGTGCTGGCTCATGGTTACAGCACACGCCCGGACCGAACCAAGCGAATCGACCGCTCGCACTCCCGCCCCGCATGAGATGCGCCGCAAGGGCGCGCATCTCGACACGCCCGATGCACAATCTCGTGAGCAGTTCACGATTTCCGACCTGACTTCGGAATTCCGGTGCACCGCACGCGCGTTGCGGTTCTATGAGGATGAAGGCCTTATCAGCCCGGCCCGTGTCGGATTGACGCGCGTTTATTCAAAGCGTGACCGAGCACGGCTCGCCTGGATAATGCGGGCGAAGAATGTCGGTTTCAGCCTCACTGAAATTCGTGAAATGATCGACCTTTACGATCTGGACGATGGCCGCGTTGAACAGCGCCGCGTCACGGTCGAAAAGTGCCGGGCGCACATCGCCAAGCTCAAAGCTCAGCGCAACGACATCGATTCTTCCATCAAGGAATTGACCGATTTCGTCACCGATATCCAAAACCTCGATCTGGGCTGACGCGGTCCGCCGCGCACCTGGTTCACACCCGTAAAAACCGCACCCAAAGGGATCATTGATGCCAACCTACACCGCACCCACCCGCGACACGCGCTTCATCGTTAACGAGATGCTTGACCTTGCCAGCTACGGCAATCTGCCGGGGTTCGAAAACGCGACGCAGGACATGATCGACACCGTCATCGACGAAGCGGGCAAGTTCTGTTCCGAAGTCCTCGCTCCGATCAATCAGATTGGCGATGAACAGGGCTGCACCCGTCACGAAGACGGCTCCGTCACCACGCCCGACGGCTTCAAGGAAGCGTATCAGGCGTATGTCGAAAGCGGTTGGGGCACCATCGCCAAGCCTGAGGAGTTCGGCGGGCAGGGTATGCCGCACGTGCTCGGCTTTGCGATCGAGGAGTTTACCGGCACTGCCAATCAGGCATTCGCGATGTATCCCGGCCTCACCAACGGCGCGACTGCCGCAATCGAGGCTGCCGGATCGCAGGAGCAGAAAGAAATGTACCTGCCCAAGATGATTTCGGGCGAATGGTCGGGCACAATGAACCTGACAGAGCCGCATTGCGGCACCGATCTGGGAATGATCCGCACGAAGGCCGAACCGCAGGGCAATGGCTCATATGCGATCACCGGCACCAAGATCTTTATTTCCGCTGGCGAGCACGACCTCACCAGCAACATCATCCATTTGGTGCTGGCGAAGACCCCTGGCGCGCCGGACAGCTCCAAGGGCATTTCGCTGTTCATCGTTCCCAAGTTCATCCTTGATGAAAGTGGTGAGCCGGGCGAGCGCAACGCGGTGTCATGCGGCTCCATCGAAAAGAAGATGGGCATTCACGGCAATTCGACCTGCGTGCTGAATTACGACGGTGCAAAAGGCTGGCTGGTCGGCGAAGAGAACCGGGGGCTGGCCGCAATGTTCGTGATGATGAACGCAGCGCGTCTGGGTGTCGGCCTGCAAGGGTTGGCACAGGCCGAAGTCGCGTATCAGAATGCCGTGACCTACGCTCTGGATCGCCGTCAGGGCCGCGCATTGACCGGTCCGGTGGATACTGATGCGAAGGCCGATCCGATCTTCGTGCATCCCGACGTGCGCCGGATGCTTATGGATGCCAAGGTCTTCAACGAATCCATGCGGGCGCTGTGCTTGTGGGGCGCGTTGCAGGTCGATCTGACGCACAAGGCGCAGACGCCCGAAGAACGCGAGCTGGCCGATGATCTGATCGGTCTGATGACTCCGGTGATAAAAGGTTACGGCACCGACAAGGGCTATGACATCGCCAACAACATGCAGCAGGTCTATGGCGGGCACGGCTACGTGAAGGAATGGGGCATGGAACAGTTCGTGCGCGATAGCCGCATCGCCATGATCTACGAAGGCACCAACGGCGTGCAGGCGATGGACCTGTGCGGGCGAAAGCTGGCTTCGAAGGGCGGCAAGGCCGTGCAGGCGTTCTTCGCCATGATCGACGAGGAAATCGCCACCGCCAAGCAGGACGAGGCACTGGCCGAAATTGCTGGAAAGCTTGAAAAGGCGCTGGGGGAGCAGAAGGCTGCGACCATGTGGTTCATGCAGAACGCGATGACCAACCCCAACCATCTGGGCGCGGGCGCGCATCACTATATGCACATCATGGGCATTGTGACGCTCGGTTTCTTCTGGCTCAAGATGGCCAAGGTCGCGCGCGAGAAGCTGAAGGGTGCACCGGTCGATGCAGCGTTTTACGAGGCCAAGCTGACGTCCGCCGCCTATTACGCCGAACGCTTCCTGCCCGATGCCGGCGCGCTGCGTCGCAAGCTGGAGGCGGGCAGCGACAACATGATGAAGCTGCCCGAAGAGGCGTTCGCCACCGCAGCCTGATCGCACCCACATCGGTTCATATACCTGATCGTCACGCAAAAGGTCCGGGGGCTTGCGCCCTCGGGCCTTTTTCGTTGGGCGTTCGCTTGTATTGATGCGCGGTCGTGGCATACTCGGCTCAAGAGAGAACTGGGCGGGAGAGACGAGCGATGGGTATTCTGGCAACTGGCACAAGACGCGGGCTTATCCTTGGGCTGGTCGTTCCTGCGGCCAGTATCGCCACCGCATCACTGGCACAGCCTCGCTATGAAGCGACGATCACGCGGACCACGCATCATATCCCTCACATCACTTCTGAAAGCTGGCAAGGCGTGGGTTACGGTGTCGCCTATGCCTATGCGCAGGACAATCTGTGCCTGCTGGCCGAGGAATTCGCCACGGTTGCAGGCGAGCGATCGCTGCATTTCGGACCGGATGGAACGACCATGCTGGGACGCGGCGATGCGGACAATCTGACGTCTGACATCTTCCACCGCAGCCAGATCGACCTGCCACGCCTTCGCGCAGGTTTTGCCGAACAATCGCAAGCGGTTCAGCAGCTGACACAGGGGTATGTCGCAGGCTACAACCGCTATCTGCGCGACACTGCCATGGACGCTATTCCGAAGGAGTGCCGGGGCAAGGCATGGTTGCGACCGATCACGGTTGATGATGCGCTGCGCCTAACTGAAAAGCAGATGCTGCTGGCCAGTTCGCTCGCGCTGGCGGCGGGTATCGCCACCGCCGCGCCTCCGGGTTCAGGTGTGGCAGCCGCAGACATCTCATTCCCTACCGACGATGAACCCCGGTTCGGCAGCAATGGCTGGGCATTTGGATCGGAAGCCACGGCAGACGGGCGAGGGCTGGTAATCGGCAATCCCCACTTCCCATGGGAAGGACCGGGGCGGTTCTGGCAGCTCCATGTAACAGGGCCAGACGGCTACGATGTGATGGGCGCAACCTTGGCCGGAGGGCCGATCCCCACGCTGGGTTTCAACCGCGATGTTGCGTGGACGCACACGGTCACGGCGGCGCGGCATTTCGCGGTCTACGCGCTCACGCTTTCGCCGGACGATCCCACGACATATATACTCGATGGGAATCCGGTGAAGATGCAGGCGCGCGAAATCAGCGTACCGATGCCCGATGGCGCGCCGCCAGTGGTGCGCACCTTGTATTCCACCGCATTCGGCGCTGTCGTCACCGTGCCCAGCAGCGGCGTTCAATGGAACAGGCAACAAGCCTTTGCCATCAGCGATGCGAATATGGGCAATCAGCGTGCACTCGACACGTGGCTACAGATCGGCAAGGCGCGCAATGTTTCCGATATCACGAACGCGGTGAGCGGCACGCTGGGCATTCCTTGGGTCAACACCATCGCTGCCGACCGTGATGGCAAGGCCCTGCACGCTGACATAACAGCGGTTCCGACCGTCGATGCCGAATTGGTCGGACAATGTTCGACACCGTTTTCCGCGCTCGTGGCGGCTCAGGTGACGCTGCTCGACGGGTCGCGTTCGGAATGTGACTGGCGGCGTGGGACAAACGCACCGGTGAACGCATTGCTGTCCGCAGACGATCAGGCGGCTCGTATCCGCAGCGATTACGTAACCAACAGCAACGACAGCTACTGGATAAGCAACCCGCGCGATCAGTATCGCGCGCTATCGCCAATTCTGGGGTCCCACGCGACCGCGCTCTCGCTGCGCACGCGGTCGAATTTTCAGGAAACCGAGGCTGCGCTTGCCGAAGCAAAGATGGACCATTCCCGGGCGAAGGCGTTGGTTTTCGCAAACAAGAGCCTTGCGGCAGAAATGGTGGTGCAGCCACTGTTGGAACTGTGCGCTGACCGTCCTGACGTTGCAAAGCCATGTGCGGCGCTGGCGGGTTGGGACAGGCGGTTCGATGTCGACAGCAAGGGTGCCTATTTGTTCGTCGCATTCTGGCGCAAGATAATGAACCGGCCTGATTTGTGGCAGGTGCCTTTCGATGCTCAGGCTCCGCTCACTACCCCCCGCGATCTATCGACTGCGGATGCCACGCAAGAAGCGCTGATAGCGGCACTTTCAGCGGCAGCGGCGGATCTCGAGGAGGCCGGGATTGCGCTCGATGCGCCTGTGGGCAAGGTGATGACCAGACCCCTGCGTGACGAGGATATCGCGATCCACGGCGGACCGGGTTATGCCGGAGTGCTGAACATGCAGGAGGGTCGCGAAATCGCAGGCGGCTACACACCGCGCCACGGGTCAAGCTATATCCAGATTGTGGGTTTTGACGACGATGGCCCGGTGGCAGAAGCAGTTCTGAGCTATTCGCAATCGAGCAACCCCGCCTCGCCATATTATGCTGACCAGACGCGGGCTTACTCGGCCAAACGCTGGCACAGACTTCCTTTCAACGCGGCAGAGATTGACGCGCAGACCATTGGGGAGCCGCTGACCCTGTCGGAATAGGCAGCGTGGGGCGTGCGTCGCGCCTTACTCAACCGGGAGAAAATCGGGGACCGACAGATACCGCTCCCCGGTGTCGTAATTGAAGCCCATCACGCGCACATCGGGCGCTAGATCGGGCAGCTTCTTGGCGATAGCAGCAAGCGTCGCGCCTGATGATATGCCTACCAGCATCCCTTCTTCACGTGCAGCGCGGCGGGCCATTTCGCGCGCTTCATCCGCGCCGACGGTGATCGCTCCGTCAATCGCATCGGTGTGCAGATTGCCGGGGATGAACCCGGCGCCAATCCCTTGGATCGGGTGCGGGCCAGGTTGACCGCCATTGATGACCGGGGAAGCGTCGGGCTCCACCCCGTAAGCCTTCATCATGGGCCAATGTCGCTTCAATTCCTCGGCGCAGCCCGTCAGGTGGCCGCCAGTTCCAACGCCGGTTATCATCACGTCGATAGGCTCATCGGCAAAGTCGCGCAGGATTTCCAGCGCGGTCGTGCGCACGTGGATCGCGACATTGGCGGGGTTTTCAAACTGCGAGGGCATCCACGCCCCCGAAGTGCTCGCAACCAATTCGCTGGCGCGTTCGATCGCGCCCTTCATACCCTTTTCCTTGGGGGTCAGGTCGAATGTCGCGCCATAGGCAAGCATCAGGCGACGGCGCTCTATCGACATGCTTTCGGGCATGACGAGCACCAGTTTGTAACCCTTAACCGCGGCGACCATGGCGAGGCCGATGCCGGTGTTGCCGCTGGTCGGCTCGATAATGGTGCCGCCCGGTTTCAAGGCGCCGGACTTCTCCGCATCCTCGATCATGGACATGGCGATCCGGTCCTTGATCGAACCGCCGGGGTTCGCGCGTTCGGATTTTACCCACACCTCGTGGTCGGGAAACATCCGGGAGAGCCGGATATGCGGCGTGTTGCCGATGGTGTCGATGATGGTGGCAGCTTTCATTTTACTCTCCTTGCGCGGCTCTCGTCTTCGCCTGTTCTAGCACGTCTTCCGGCGCATCGAAGGATTTCGTGACGCGCAGCACCGGGAAAATGCGGCTCCATACGATGACGGTCAAGACCGCACCAATGCCGCCCGCAACCAGTGCCGCAACCGGGCCGATAAAGAACGCGAGCATCCCTGAAAACGCATCGCCGCCTTCGTTGGAGGCGCTGATCGTCAACATGCTGACCGAAGAGACGCGCCCGCGCTTGTCATCGGGCGTGTGCAGCTGGATCAGCGACTGACGCACATAAACGCTGAACATGTCGGCAGAGCCGATGACGAAGAGCATGAACAGGCTGAGCGGCATGGATCGCGAAAACGCGAAAACGATGGTCGCAATTCCAAACACCAGCACTGCGCCCAGCATTTTCAGACCGACATGGTTTTCCAGCGGCCGCCAGGAAAACCAGCCTGCCGTCACCAGCGCGCCAATGCCCGATGCCATGGCCAATTGCGCCAGCCCGGTTTCGCCTGATTGCAGGATATCACGGGCAAAAACCGGCAACAGCGCGTTAGCTCCTGCCAGAAATACCGCAAACAGATCGAGCGTGATCGCGCCGAGCACCATCTTGTTGCGGACCACGTAATGCAGCCCGTCTACGATCTGGCCAATGGGCCGCTGATCCTTGCGCAGCGCGGGCTGGGGCACTGCTCCGATAGTGCTGATCGCCGCAATGCTGATCGCAAACAGACCGGCGGCAACAGCGTAGGGCAGCGCCGGATCGGCCGAATACAGGTAACCGCCAAACCCTGCGCCCAGAATTGATCCAGTCTGCCACGCAATGGTCGATATCGCGATGGCCGTGGGCAGCAGTTTTCGCGGCACGAGATTGGGGGCAAGCGCGGAAAAAGCAGGTCCGGCAAAACCGCGTGCAATTCCCAGCACCACAGCAGCAGCATACAGCACCATGAATGTGATCGCTTCGCGCGCGGTGAACCATGCAAGGCTGGCAGCGCACGCAAATTGCAGGATCACGGTAAAGCGGGCGAGGGTGCGGCGGTCAAACCGGTCCGCGGCAAGCCCCGCGAACGGGGTCAGCACGAACAGGGGCAGAAATTGCAGAAGTCCGATCAGCGCGAGCTGTCCTGAAGCCTCGAACACACTCATCCCGCCATCGCGCGCAAGATTGTAAACCTGCCAGCCTATAATCAGGATCATCGCCGATTGCGCCAGCGTCATGGAAAGACGGCTGACCCAATAGGCACGAAAATTGGGGATCTGGATCGGGTGCGTCGGCTCTGGCGTCTGCGCGGATCGGGGAGGGGCTGGATCAGTCACCGCAGCGCCATGGCAGCACGCGATGGCGCTGCCAAGTCGCCGACTTCGTTAAAGTTCGCTCAACGGTTGCGACGCAGGCGCGGATTGGGTTGCAGCGTATCTATGATTGCAACGAAATCGTCGAGCCGGATGATCCGTTCAAACTGGAAACCGGCGCGTTCGTCGCGGATCCAGATGACATAGGCCTCGATACGGCCAACCACCGGCAGGCGAATGATGACACGATCCCCGCGCGCCAGACCCTCACCATCATCGACCATAAAGCCATGGGCTGATAGGTTGCTGATATGCAGCTTTAGATCACCGCGAGAAAAGTGTTCGACTATGACCGGAAAATCGACCGGATGACGCGCCGCCCGGCGCAAGTCAGTGACACTCAAATTTGCTCCAACCGACACGTGGCGACACCCTCCAAATTCAGAACCGCAAATTGCCTGATGCGGGATAAAGGCTGACATTTGGTAAAGTCCGACGGTGAATGTGTCGAAAGGATTGCGATCTAGCGTGTAATAACTGCGTGGCGTTTCTTGCCCAGGCTTAGCTTCCACGCGCCATCCGCGGGGGGCAGGACAATGAAACCGGGATCGTTAACCAGTTCACCATCCAGCTTGACCGCGCCTTCGGTCAGCTTGCGCTTTGCCTCGCCATTGGATGCCGTGAAACCCAGATCGGTCAGCACCGCGCCGATCCGCATACCTTGCGGACCTACGGCCATCGTTGGCAAATCCTCGCCCGCCCCGCCGCCTGCAAATGTGTCGCACGCCGTGGCCTCGGCTCCGGTGGCGGCGTCGTCTCCGCGGACAAGGCGGGTGACTTCATTGGCGAGTATCGCCTTGGCATCGTTGATCTCTGCGCCTTCAAGCGCTTCCAACCGGGCGATCTCGTCCAGCGGCAGATCGGTAAACAACCGCAGAAACCGACCGACGTCGCGGTCATCCGTGTTGCGCCAATACTGCCAGAAGTCATAGGCGGGGAGGGAATCCTCGTTCAGCCAGATGGCTCCGTCGACCGATTTGCCCATCTTTGCCCCGTCCGCGCGCGTAATAAGCGGCGCGGTCACGCCGTAAACCTCGCGCCCATCGATCCGGCGGTTCAGTTCGATGCCGTTGACGATATTGCCCCACTGATCGCTGCCACCCAGTTGCAACCGGCAATCGTGCTCGCGCGCCAGCACCAGAAAATCATACGCCTGCATGATCATGTAATTGAATTCGAGGAAGCTGAGCGGCTGTTCACGATCAAGCCGCAGTCTTACCGAATCGAACGTCAGCATCCGGTTGAGCGTGAAGTGCGGGCCTACCGTACGCAGCAGTTCGATATAGCCCAGTTTGCTTAGCCAATCGTCATTGTCGATCAGCAAAGCCCCAGTCTCACTGCCGTCGAATCGCAAGATGTTCTCAAAACTGCCCTTGATTGATGCGATATTGCTGGCAAGCCGTTCCTCTGTGAGCATTTGACGGGTTTGATCCTTGCCCGAAGGATCGCCGACCTTTGCCGTTCCGCCGCCCATGATGACGATGGGTCGATGTCCCGCCTGTTGCAGCCGCCGCAGCAGCATGATCGAGGCTAGGTTGCCGATATGCAGTGAAGGAGCCGTCGGATCAAATCCGACGTAGCCGGTCACAACCTGCTTTTGCGCCAGCGCATCCAGTGCGCCGGCATCGGTTATCTGATGCAGATGGCCACGTTCTGACAGCAGGCGCAGAAGTTCGGAATCGAAGGCGAATTCGGTGTCGGTCATGCGCCTGCGCTTAACAGCGTGCGCGCGGGCGGGGAAGGGATTGTCGCCAGACTTGCCCTGTCATGCTTGTTTCGCGATAGATCAGCCATGAAACCTGTCCCGCTTATGCTGCATCAAACCTGCGACCTTGGCCCGATCCGGTCCGTCACCGCAGCCATTACCGCCACCGCCAATGGCTGCGAGGTGGAATTTCGACTCGATGGCGCTATCGGGCGGATCGTCTTGCCGCAATCCGGCCCCTCTGTGCGGACGGACAATCTGTGGAAGACCACCTGTTTCGAGATATTTTGGCAACCGGTGGGGGAAACGTATTATCGCGAATTCAACCTGTCGCCTTCGGGCCGCTGGGCAGCCTACGATTTCGATGGGTTTCGCGAAGGAATGCGCGATGCACCCGTGGATGCCATCGCGTTGGCCTGTTCGCATTCTGACAATAACGGGTCAGGGGAACTGGTTCTGACCGCCAGCATTGCGGCAGAATTGCCAGCGCCCGCGCAGGTCGCACTCAATGCGATTGTCGAACACGAAGATGGCGGATTACAATTCTGGGCGCTGGCATTTGCGCCGGGAGCGCCAGAATTCCACTCAGAAGCGTGCCGCCAGATGATAGTCGAGCCTTAAGACGCGCGCTGCGCTTCCTTGCCAAACGGGCCGTTCAGTTTGACGACACCGTAGTTGATCGCCTGCGCAAATATCACCCACACCAGATAAGGTGCGACCAACCATGCCGCGAATGTCGACACGGGCAGTAACACCGCAATCAAGGAACCGACCGAGGCTATCAGCGCAAAATTCTCGATAAATGAAAGGTCTGGTCGCTTGAATGTGAAAAACAGCGGCGACCAAAGGAAATGCAGCACTGCGTTGATCCCGAACGCGATGATTACGGCGTTGAATTGTGCCGCGGTCGCCGCCTCGGTCCACCCGATATACAGCGCCCAGGCGGCCAGACCCAGAATGATCGTCCATGCCGGCCCGAACGCCCAACCAGGCGGTTGAAACCATGGCTTCTTCAGCTTTTGGTACCATTCTCCCACATCGGTCAGCAGGCCGCCGGCTATGTTCAGGCCTATGCCATACAGCAATGCGAAGGTGAGGGCGGTATAATCCATACCGACGAAAGCGTTTGAAACCTCGGTCTGTTCCACGCCAACGCTTGCGTTTCGCGATTGCGTGATCCAACTCGCTTGGTATGAATGCACCTGTGTCTTTCGGCATCGACCGACTGCTCGCCGATCCGGCCCTTCTGGAAGAATTGAAGGGCAGGCGCGTCGCGCTGATCGCTCATCCAGCCAGTGTGACCGCCGATCTGACTCACAGCCTCGATGCGCTGATCGCGGCGGGGGTCAACGTCACCAGCGCATTTGGCCCGCAACATGGGCTGCGCGGTGACAAGCAGGACAACATGGTCGAAACCGCCGATGAGACGGACGCCCAATACGGCATCCCGGTGTTCTCATTGTATGGCGAAGTGCGCCGCCCCACCGGCCAGATGATGTCCAGCGCAGACGTATTCCTGTTCGACCTGCAGGATCTGGGCTGCCGCATCTATACCTTTGTCACCACTTTGCTCTATCTGCTTGAGGAAGCATCGAAAATGGGCAAATCCGTATGGGTGCTGGATCGTCCAAATCCCGCCGGACGCCCGGTCGAAGGGACGCTGCTGGTGCCAGGTCAGGAAAGCTTTGTCGGTGCAGCGCCGATGCCGATGCGTCATGGCTTGACGATGGGTGAGATGGGGCATTGGTTTATCGAGCACTTCGGGCTCGATCTGGATTACCGTGTGGTTGCGATGGAAGGATGGCACCCGGACGCGGGATCTGCAGCGATCGGCAGCGGTTATGGCTGGCCAGCTTCACGGATCTGGATCAATCCCAGCCCCAATGCCGCCAGTGTCAACATGGCGCGATGCTATGCTGGAACGGTAATGATCGAAGGGGCGAACCTGTCGGAAGGGCGCGGCACCACCCGTCCGCTGGAATATTTGTTCGGTGCCCCCGATGTCGATGCCAAGGGCGTGGCAAAGCTCATGCGCAAACTCGCGCCCGACTGGTGCGAGGGAGCCAGATTGCGCGAATGCTGGTTTGAGCCGACCTTCCACAAACACGCAGGAAAGCTGTGCAACGCCCTGATGATCCATGCAGAAGGCCCGGATTACGATCACGATGCGTTCAAGCCGTGGCGCCTACAGGCGCTTGCGTTCAAGGCGATCCGGATATTGTACCCCGATTACGATTTGTGGCGCGATTTCCCGTATGAATACGAACTGGAACGGCTTGCAATCGATGTCATCAATGGTGGGCCTTCGCTGCGCGAGTGGGTCGATGACTCCGGCGCGAGGCCGGATGACCTCGATGCGCTCGCCTCAGCCGATGAAGCCGCATGGGTTCAGGCGGTGCGGGGCCATCTGCTTTATTAATCGTCAACCGTCCGCACCGGCTGCACCAGTGCGACGAGCACAAAGCTGATAATTATCAGCAAATACCAGCTGCCCAGTTTGGCGAGCCCGACCATTTGCCATCCTTCCTTCTGGTCCGGATAATTCCATGCATTGGCGAAAGTCGCGATGTTTTCCGCAAACCAGATAAAGACCGCCACCAGGCCAAACCCGATCAGCAGGGGCATCCAGCGATGGGCCCTCCAGTTTTGAAAATGAACGCGGGTGCGCCAGAACAGCACGGCGGTAATGGCGAACAGGGCATAGCGAACGTCCATCAGCCAGTGGTGCGCAAAGAAATTGACTTAGATTGCCAGCGCCAGCAACCATGTCGTCCAGGCAGGCGGATACGCGGTGAAGCGGAAGTCGAAAATCCGCTAGACCCGCGCGATGTAGCTGCCGACGGCGGCATACATGAAGCCCGAAAATAGCGGCACCGCTCCGATGTGCAGCACGCTCGCTTCGGGATAGGTCCACGATCCGGCCTGCGTCTTGAACAGCTCCATAACCGTGCCGACGACGTGAAAGATCAGGATCACTCGCGCCTCGCGCCACGTCTCAAGCCGCAAGACGAGCATCGCGATCTGAATGGCGACAGCAGCAATCGTCAGAAAGTCATAACGGTGCAGCGCCGCATCGTCGGGATAAAGGAAGTGAGTAGCCAGCAGCAGGAACAGCAGCAATCCGCCAAACAGGCAAGCCCACGCCTGCTTGAATCCAAACAGAAGGAACTCGTAAATAGCCAGCCGCCATCCGGCGCCGGGATCATAGCCTTCAAGCCATTGCTTGACCGCATGAAATCGGGAGTGCGCGCGCTTGCCTGCGAGGGGATTATCGCCTGAAATTGCCGTCGCCCCTCAATGCCGCGGTTTTTGCCCTGCCTTCAGTGCCCGTGTTTGCGGCTCAGCTCCCGCATAGCATCGTCAAGCCCGTCCAGCGTCAGTGGATACATCCGGTCACCAACCAACTGCTTCATCATCTTGGTCGATTGCGAATAGCCCCATTGCTTTTCGGGCACGGGATTGAGCCATACGGTCGCGGGATAGGTGTTGGTGACGCGTTGCATCCAGGTGGTGCCCGCTTCCTCGTTCATGTGTTCGACACTGCCGCCCGCATGGGTGATTTCATAGGGACTCATCGCGGCATCGCCGACAAACACAACCTTGTAATCGTGGCCGTATTTGTGGAGGATATCCCAAGTCTTGGTGCGTTCCTGCCAGCGCCGCTTGTTGTCTTTCCACACCCCTTCATAAAGACAATTGTGGAAGTAGAAGAATTCGAGATTCTTGAATTCCGATGTCGCCGCGCTGAACAATTCCTCGACCAGCTTGATGAACGGATCCATCGAACCGCCCACATCCAGAAACAGCAGCAGTTTGACCGCATTGCGACGTTCGGCACGCATGTGGATATCGAGCCAGCCTTGCTTGGCTGTACCAGCGATGGTCGCATCGATGTCGAGCTGGTCCGGGTTCCCCTCGCGCGCGAAACGGCGCAGGCGGCGCAGAGCCATCTTGATATTGCGGGTGCCCAGTTCCTTCGTGTTGTCGAGGTTCCTGAACTCGCGCTTTTCCCACCCCTTCACCGCGCGCTTGTGCCTGCTCTCGCCGCCGATCCGCACGCCTTCGGGGTTGTAGCCGGAATTGCCGAACGGCGATGTGCCCCCGGTGCCGATCCACTTGTTGCCCCCCTGATGGCGCTTTTCCTGCTCGGCCAGACGCTCTTTCAGCGTCTTCATGATCTCGTCCCAGTCGCCCAGTTTTTCAATCTCGGCCATTTCCTCTGCGGAAAGGAATTTCTCAGCCACCGCCTTTAGCCAGTCCTCCGGAATTTCTACCGGGTTTTGCCCATAATCGGACATGATCCCTTTGAACACCTTGTGGAACACCTGATCGAACCGGTCGAGCAGGCCTTCGTCTTTCACAAAAGTCGCGCGGCTGAGGTAATAGAATGCCTCAGGTGTCTGTTCGATCACGCCTTTTTCCAGCGCCTCAAGCAGGGTGAGGTGCTCCTTGAAGCTGGCTCCGATACCGGCGCTGCGCAATTCGTCTGTGAAGTTGAAAAACATGGTGAGACGTCTAACCGCGCAGCCGACCCCTTTCCAGCCCCCAATATCGACAAATTTACTCAATCGGACGCCGCGCAATTAAACGTTCGCTAACCATCAAAGCATTAGGCCGGTGATAAGAAACAGGGACCGCACCAATGAAGCCAATCACGATCGACACAGCGAGCGCGTATGCTCTGGACCGGATTCCGGAAAGCTGTGGCGAAGTGACCGTCGGCTGCACAGATGTGGCCGGCGTGATTGAGGCGGTGATCCGATCCTCCGAAGCGCTGCGCGCCGAACATGAGGCGCTGCGAGGCACGGTGATCGCGCTGGAGGCCGATCAGAGCAAGGTTGCCGAAGCAAGCGATGAAGCGCGTCTGTTGTCAGAACGTGCAATCGAACGCCTGGGCGAGGGCACCGCCCTGATCCAGTCCTCGTTGGGGCAGATCGCCTCGCTCCTGGGGCTCGTCGATGCACTCGGCCAGCATGTCACCAGCTTTTCTGCCGCCATGGAGCAGGTGCGCCGCAGCGCCAAAGATATCGAGGATATCGCAGAAACAACCAACATTCTTGCGCTCAATGCCACGATCGAAGCGATGCGCGCAGGCGATGCCGGACGCACATTTGCGGTCGTCGCAAGCGAGGTGAAGGGCCTTGCCAATGACACGCGCAAAGCGACAGAGGAAATCGCCAGCACCATCGACGCACTGGGCAAGGAAGCCAGCGTGATGATCGGCCGGATCGAGGAAGGCGCACAAGCCAGCGACGATGCAAAGGCATCGGTGGCTAGGATCGAAAGCACGATAACAAGCGTCGGCGGTCTGGTAGAGGAAGTCGACAAGCAAAACGATGTGATTGCCCGGTCAACCGGCACCATCAGTGGCCATGTGGACGCGGTGCAGAAAGTGTTGACCAGCTTTGACAGCGTGGCGCGTGAAAACGAAACGGAACTGCAAGGCGTCCACAACAGGATGGGCGACCTTGAGATGACCGCGTGCGATATGTTCGACCGGCTCGTCCATGCAGGGCTGAGCCCCAGCGATACCGAAATGGTCACGCGTGCGCAGGAATTTGCTGAAAAGGTAAAACAGCGTGCGGAAGATGCGATTGCGGCCGGTGAATTGACGCATGACGGTCTATTCGACCGCAATTATATCGAGGTGGCGGGCACCAATCCTCCACTTTATCGGACCCGGCTCTCCGATTGGTCAGATCTCAACTGGCGCCCCCTGATCGATGCGGCCAAAGCAGACGACCCGCAGATTATCGCAGCTGCCTGCACGGATATGCAAGGCTTCTTGCCGACGCATCTCTCTGAACGATCCGGCACCCCTACAGGCGAAATTGCTCATGACACCAAATACTGCCGCAACGGACGAATCATTTTCGGACCCATCGATCGCAAGGCCAAGAACAGCAATGCTCCCTACATGATGGCGGTCTATCGCCAGGAGGGCGACGGCGCGAACTATGTCGTGGTGCGCAACGTATACGTCCCGCTGTTGATTGACGGCAAACGCTGGGGCGACTTCGAACTGGCTTACAGTTTCGGGTGACCGCGGCGCAGTGCGAACACTGCGCCCGGCCAATCCTCAGTCAGGTTTGACGGCGCGCCATGAAGGCGAGCCGTTCGAAAAGCATGATGTCCTGCTCATTCTTGAGCAGCGCGCCGTGCAGTGGAGGGATCGCGCTGTTGGGGTTGGCATCCTGCAAAACCTCCAGCGGCATGTCCTCGTTCAGCAGCAATTTCAGCCAGTCAAGCAGCTCGCTGGTGCTGGGCTTTTTCTTGAGGCCAGGCACTTCGCGCAGCTCATAGAACATGTCCATCGCCCTTTTCACCAGCATTTTCTGGATGCCGGGGAAGTGAACGTCGATGATTTCCTGCATCGTCTCACGGTCGGGAAACTTGATGTAGTGGAAAAAACAACGGCGCAGAAATGCGTCGGGCAGTTCCTTTTCATTGTTTGAGGTGATGACCACGATCGGGCGCTCCACCGCCTCGATCCGCTCCTGCGTTTCGTAAACGTCGAAGCTCATGCGGTCGAGTTCCTGCAACAGATCGTTCGGAAATTCGATGTCGGCCTTGTCAATCTCGTCGATCAGCAACACGGGCAGTTCGGGCGAGGTGAAGGCTTCCCACAGCTTGCCCTTCTTGATGTAGTTGCGGATATCGTGGACGCGCTCTTCGCCCAATTGGCCATCGCGAAGGCGGGCGACCGCATCGTATTCATACAACCCCTGCTGCGCCTTCGTGCTTGATTTGATGTTCCATTCGATCAGCGGCGCACCCAGGGCCTTGGAAATTTCATGGGCCAGCACGGTTTTGCCGGTCCCCGGCTCGCCTTTGACCAACAAAGGGCGGCGCAGAGTTACCGCCGCGTTGACGGCAACCTTCAGATCGTCGGTTGCGATATAATTGCTGGTGCCCTCAAAACGCTGCTGATCGGTCATCGGTTGTCCTTGAAAACTGAAATTATCTGGGCCCGCGATAGGAGGCGTGCAATTCGTGCGCAAGGGGCGGTTATTGAGACAGGCTGAGAATGCGCTGGGCAATACTTTCCAGCGTGGCTTCGGAAAGGGCTGCGTCGGGGTTGGCCCAACTGAGGGATAGCATGTGATCCTGTCCGGATTTGTCGCGTAAAAGCCACGTCAGGTTGAGCACGCCCGGCTCAGACCCGCCCTTGTACCCGACATAGTCCCACTTTTCCGCGACACCGGGCGCTATGCCCCGGTTAATGCCCATGATCGCGAACACCTGCGGATCGCATTCCCTGCGCATCAGCTGAAACAAGCGTGCCAGATCGGATGCACTCGCGAACCATTCGACATCCAGCGCCACCGGCCCTTCAGCGAAAGCGAGATTGACGGCGTCCGGCGATACAGGCTCACCTGCCAGACTTTCAAGGATTTGTTGGCGTACTTTCGGTTCGGCGCTCGCATATGACTTCACCCGAACGGGATCGCCGCCCTTGAGCGTGAACAGATCGCGGGTCGTCAGCCATGGTGCGTTGCGATCCGGCGCGGAATGCGAACCAAGTTGGAGAATATCAGCCATCGCCTTGTCTCCGACCAGCGCAATCAGCTGATCGGTCGCCGTGTTGTCGCTGATCGAGATCATCATGCTGGCCAATGTGTGCAGCGTTACCGGCGAGCCTCCGGGCCAGTCCTGCATCTGCCCGCTGGGAAAGCTGCGCGCATCGAGAGTGACGACATCGCTCCATGCGCGTTTGCCCTGCGCAATCTCGCGCCCCAGTGCGGCGAGCACGAACAACTTCATCGTCGAGCCAATCGGCATCTGCGCGTCCGGCGCTATTGCGAGCGCATCGGCAGAACCTTCGAGTGGGCCGAAATAGGCGGTCACCTTGCCGGGCAGCGCCTGCAAGTCCGTCTCGATCCTTGTCAGACTGTCGTTCGCCGGCTCAAATTTCTGGAACAGCAATTCGGTGATCTTGCCTCCATTGCCGGGGTCGATGGCAATTCCACCTTGCACAATCGCGCGCTCCATGCGGATTACCAGCGCCGATCGGTTTCCGCGCGGCGGATCAACCAGTTCGACGCTCAACGCTGCGCCGTATTGACTGGTCATTTGCTGGGAAAGCGCGGCGAGTTGCGCACCGGGAATTGCCGCCAGAAATCCGTCGGTGAAAATGTCGCTCGGCGCAGCTTTGCCATTAAGCAATGCAACTACATCGTCGGCTCGCCGCTGGATGGTGGTGCGATCTTCCGAAGTTTCAGCCGGGCGTTCGTCGACGGCATCTTGTGCAGCGGCGGGAACTGACATCGCTAACACGCTGAGGCCGGCGAGGTACTTCATTTCAGGTCTCCATGATTGATTTTCTGTGGGCAGGTGGCGCAATTATCCGCCAAAAGCTGCCGCTGCGACATACAGCAGGTTGAGACACAGGATCGCAACCGTGGCAAACCGCCAGCCCGGACCGGCAGTGCCCATTCCGCGATCCCATGTCCATTTGCCGATCGCCCCGGCGGCGAGGGCGGCAGCGCCGAAAACAGGCCACGGGCCAAGCGGAAATAGAGCCAGCATAATCGCATGGGCGACGATCAGATGCCCGATGAAAGCCCCGGTAAACCAAACGATCGGCACTGGGCGATATGAGGTATCGGGCACTTCCCAGTCGGGGACGGAGGCATCGGGTCGAGAAATCCGCCGGTCGCCCGCCATAATATCCTGCTCGCGTGGGTCGGGATAATCGAACCGCGAACCGTCAGGCATCGATCATGTCGCGGTCCATTTCACCCGCGCGGTTCTGAATGAAGTTGAAACGGTGTTCGGAATTGCGGCCCATCAGCTGATCGACAAGTTCTTTCACGCTCGCGCGCTCCTGAAATTCGCTCGGCAAGGTGATGCGGATAAGCGAGCGGCTTTCGGGGTTCATGGTGGTTTCGCGCAATTGGGAGGGGTTCATCTCGCCCAGACCCTTGAACCGGCCAACTTCAACTTTTTTGCCTTTGAAAACGGTCGCTTCCAGTTCGGCACGGTGCGCGTCGTCGCGGGCATAGTGGCTCTCCTTGCCCGCGGTCAGGCGGTAGAGCGGAGGCTGCGCCAGAAACAGATGCCCCTTGCGCACGATATCGGGCATTTCCTGAAAGAAGAATGTCATCAGCAACGTGGCAATATGCGCTCCATCGACATCGGCGTCGGTCATGATGATGATACGGTCGTATCGCAGCGTTTCGGCGTCGCAATCCTTGCGCGTGCCACAGCCCATGGCAAGCGACAGGTCGGCGATTTCGGAATTGGCGCGGATCTTGTCGAGAGTGGCGGAAGCGACGTTCAGGATCTTGCCCCGGATCGGCAGGATCGCCTGCGTTTTGCGGTCGCGTGCCTGTTTGGCGCTACCCCCTGCGCTGTCGCCTTCGACGATGAACAGCTCGGTCTCGCGGTCGCCTTCGCCCGAACAATCTGTGAGCTTGCCGGGCAGGCGCAGTTTTTTCGCGTTGGTGGCGGTCTTGCGCTTGATCTCGCGTTCCTGCTTGCGCTTCAGCCGTTCATCCATGCGATCCATGACCTCACCGATCAACGCCTTGCCGCGCTCCATATCGTCGGTCAGGAAGTGGTCGAAATGGTCGCGCACCGCGTTTTCGACGAGGCGCGCAGCTTCGGGCGAGGTCAGGCGATCCTTGGTCTGCGACTGGAATTGCGGATCACGAATGAACACGCTGAGCATGATTTCGGAGCCGGTCATCACATCGTCGGCGGTGATATCCTTGGACTTCTTGATCCCGGTCAGTTCGCCAAATGCGCGCAGCCCCTTCGTCAGCGCGGCGCGCAGACCCTGTTCGTGCGTTCCGCCATCGGGCGTGGGCACGGTGTTGCAATACCAGCTGGTCGAACCGTCGGAATAGAGCGGCCAGGCAATTGCCCATTCGACGCGCCCCTGCGAGGTGCCGCCGTTGTCATCGGCAAAATCCTGCTTTCCGGTAAAGGGCTGCGAGGTAACGCATTCACGCTTGCCCACCTGTTCGGCAAGGTGATCGGCGAGCCCGCCGGGAAACTTGAACACTGCCTCTGCGGGCACGTCTTCGCTGACGAGGCTTTCAGCACATTTCCAGCGTATCTCAACCCCGGCAAACAGGTATGCCTTGGACCGGGCGAGTTTGAACAGCCGCTGCGGCTTGAACTGGCGGTCGCCGAAGATCTCAGTGTCGGGGGTGAAGGCGACGGTCGTGCCGCGCCGATTGGGCGCCGCGCCAATCGTCTCGATGGGGGCAAGCGCGTGGCCTTTAGAAAACTCCTGCGCGTACAATTGTTTGTCACGCGCCACTTCGACGCGGGTGTGGCTGGACAGCGCATTCACCACGCTGACGCCGACACCGTGCAGGCCGCCGCTGGTAGCATAGGCCTTGCCCGAAAACTTGCCGCCCGAATGCAATGTCGACAGGATTACCTCCAGCGTCGATTTGCCTGGAAACTTGGGGTGTTCATCGACCGGGATGCCGCGCCCATTGTCCGCCACGCTCAGCCGGTTGCCTTCCTCCAGACGAACCTCGATCCGCGTGGCGTGGCCTGCCACTGCTTCATCCATGGCATTGTCGATGACTTCGGCGGCGAGGTGGTGCAGCGCGCGGTCATCGGTGCCGCCGATATACATGCCCGGACGGCGGCGAACCGGCTCCAGCCCTTCCAGCACCTCGATGGAGGATGAATCGTAATCGCCACTGGAAGTGGGCGTGTTTTCAAACAGGTCTTCGGACATTAGCCAGATATGGCGCGCCGCTGCCCCCGCCACAAGCCGGGGCGCAGCCTTTTGCGCCGCTATTTGTCGAACGTAGCTGGTGCCGGATCAACCTGAGTGATGCCGCCGCCTGTCACTTGCCGGACTTCCAGAGCGCGCTCGGCGATCCCGTCACGCCCAAATCGGAACGGACCATCGACGCCCAGAAAGCCGCCCCGGTCGTACAATTCGTTGACTGGGAAATTGGTGCCCACCTTCCAGTCGCGCGCCACGCGCAAAGTCAGCAGAACCGCGTCATATCCCAGTGTCGAGATGCGGAACGGCTTGTTGCCGAACCGTGCCTCGTAACTTTCGGCAAAGCGTTTGAACCGGCTGTCGGAGACGGAGGAAAACAGCGCGCCATCAATTGCGCCCGCGCGTGCAAGCGATGCCTCGCCGCTCCACAATTCTGTCCCAAGGATGCGCGTCCCCTGTCCGCCGCTGCGTTTCAGTTCGGTCGCGCCCTGCATTGCAAGCCGCGCGCCATCAGCGATCAGGACCGTGTCATACCCGCCCCGCGTCCGCAGCCGTTGCGCAGCGCTGACGATGGACGTGTTCCCGCGCGAATAGCTCTCGTTGCCGATCAGCGAACCGCCATAATCGCGCAGGGCATTTTGCAGCGCGGTGAAGGATCGCTGGCCATAATCACCTTCGGGAAGGAGCGCGGCAAAAGCGTTCGAACCGCGCCCGCGTGCATATTCGACCGACCGGCGAATGGATTGTTCGGGCACATGACCCATCAGGAACACATCGGCGGACGCGGCCTGCGTATCGTTGGAAAACGAGATCGCGGGTACTTTGGCCGGGCGCGCCTGCGCTTGCACTGCGGCGACATCGCTGGCGAGCAATGGCCCCAGGATCAGCTTGTTACCATCGGTAATGGCCTGACGCGCAGCTTCCCCCGCGCCGCGACCGGTATCATAGGTTGTGATGCGAAGATTGCTGGCATTGGTATCCAGCAGCGCCATCGTCGTCGCATTCGCCAGCGCTTGGCCGACAGCCGCGGTATCGCCCGACATCGGCACCAGCAACGCGACGCGGTGACGGGTGGAATCGGCGGGAAGTGCATTTGCCGACGGGGCAGGGGTGCGATCCACCGGCGGCGCGGTTGCCACTGTTTCGGTCTTCGGAATGGCGGAGCATGCTCCAAGAAACGCCGCCGCGCCCGCTAGCGCTCCAAAGCGGGCAAAACCGCGCGAACGATGTGCGTGTGATATGGTGCGCCCGATACTGCGCGAAACTGATTTGCTCAGTTGCTTCATTCTTGCCGACCCCTCTTCGCTGGTCCAAAGACACAGGCGTGAACATCGCCGTGCCTGAATCAGACCAATCAAAACCTCTCGATGTGGGTCTCTATATTGTGGCGACACCGATTGGCAATCTTGGTGACATCACATTGCGGGCTATCGAGACATTGAGAGGGTGCTGCGTGATCGCCTGCGAGGATACGCGAGTTACGGGGCGTCTGCTGTCGCGTCTGGGAATAGCGACGCGGATGCAGCGATATGATGACCACGCCTCGGCTGATCAGCGCGCGCGGTTGCTGGACCGGGCACGTAGCGAACCCGTCGCATTGGTAAGCGATGCGGGCACACCACTGATCTCCGATCCGGGCTATCGACTGGTGCAGGAAGCGCGCGAGGCAGGGATTGCAATCACGACCCTGCCCGGCGCTTGCGCGGCGATCGCGGGGCTTACGCTCGCAGGACTGCCCAACGACCGGTTCCTGTTTGCGGGTTTCCTGCCCGTAAAGGACAAGGCGCGGCGCGATGTTTTCGATGAATTGGCCACGGTGCCCGCAACCCTCATCTTTTACGAGACCGGCCCGCGCCTGGTCCGCACATTGGAGACGCTGGCCGAAATCTGGCCAGGTCGCGAGGTGGCCGTGGCGCGCGAATTGACCAAGCTGCACGAGGAATGCCGCACCGGCAGTCCCGAAGTGTTGGCAGCGCATTATCGCGAACACCCTCCCAGGGGTGAGATTGTCTTGCTGATCGGGCCGCCGACCAAAACCGCGTCGCAGGCCGACCCCGATGATCTCTTGCGAAACGCGCTCACATACGGTTCCCCAAGCAAGGCGGCGGCGCAGGTAGCCAAGGAAACCGGCCTGGACCGACAGGCGTTGTATGCCCGCGCGGTTGAGCTGAAATCGGTATGAGCGAAAAGCGCGTCGTCGCCGACCGCAAGGGGCGTGAGGGTGAGGTCGAGGCCGCGCAATGGTTGACCGGACAGGGCTGGGTAGTGCTGGCAGAGCGGGTCAAGACCAGACTGGGCGAGATTGACCTGATCGTACGCAAGGGCACTCTGGTTGCCTTTGTCGAAGTCAAATGGCGGCGGCGCAGCGCGGACCTTGCCACCGCCATCGACGAACGCCGCCTTGCACGGGTCGCGGCGGCGGTGGAAGTGGTCGCGCACGAATACACCCAACCGGGGGACGATATTCGGGTCGATGTAATCCTGCTTGCGCCCGGCGCCCGGCCTCGCCACATCGAAAACGCATGGATGCCATAGCGCAGCCGACCAATTCCCTTAACCGGAGTATCCCAGTGTCGCTCAGAATAGCGGTCCAGATGGACCCCATCGAACACATCAATATCAAGGGCGACAGCTCTTTCGCGCTGATGCTGGCCGCGCAGGATCGTGGTCACGCGGTCTATGAATACCACGTCGAAAGCCTGACACTGGACGCGGATGATCGTCTGTTTGCGCAATGCAGCCCGGTTACCTTACGCCGCGTTGAGGGTGATCATTTTGATAAGGGTGCACCCGTGCGCCTTGATCTGGGCCGCGATATCGACGTGATCCTGATGCGGCAGGATCCTCCGTTTCACATGGGCTATATCACTGCCACTCACATGCTTGAGCGGGTCGCGGGCGAGACGCTGGTGGTCAACGATCCTGCCAACGTGCGCAACTCGCCCGAAAAGGTGATGGTGCTGAATTACCGCCGCTTCATGCCGCCCACGCTGGTAACGCGCAGCGTGGATGAAGTGCGCCGTTTCATGGCGGAACATGGCGCGGTCGTGGTGAAACCGATCCACGGCAATGGCGGCAAGGCGATTTTCCGCGTGCCAGCAGAAGGCGACAATCTCACCGCGCTTTTCGAAGTGTTCAATCAGACCTGGCCCGAACCGCACATGGTCCAGCCCTTCCTTCCCGAAGTGGCAGAGGGGGACAAGCGTATCGTGCTGGTCGACGGGGAAATCGCAGGCGCGATCAACCGAATACCGGGCGAGGGCGAATTTCGCAGCAACCTCGCCATGGGCGGCAGCGCACAGGCGACCACCCTGACGCAGCGCGAGATCGAGATTTGCGAAGCGATGGGTCCGGACCTCAAGCGCCTCGGCCTGACGTTCGTTGGCATCGACGTCATTGGCGGCAAATGGCTGACCGAGATCAACGTGACATCACCCACCGGGATCGTGGCGATTGACACTTTCAACGGTACGGACACGGCGGGAATGATCTGGGATGCGATTGAGCGGAGGGTTGCAGCTCGCACCAAGCAGATAGGCGCCTGAACAAAATCCTGCGTCCGGCGTTGGATATTGCATGAGCGAATTGATCATGGAGATAATCAAGCGGGGCGGCTACCTCGGCATCTTCTTTTTGATGGCGCTCGAAAATGTATTTCCGCCTGTCCCATCCGAACTAATCATGGGCATTGCGGGGATTCTGGTGGCGCGCGGTGATCTGCACTTTGTGCCGCTTTTGCTGATTGGCACGTCTGGCACGCTCGCCGGGAATCTGGCTTGGTACTGGCTTGGCCGCCGGTGGAGCGAGAGCCAGTTACGCGCAGCAATCGACCGCCATGGCCGCTGGTTCATTTTCGGATGGGATGATTTCCTGAAGGCACGCAAAGCGTTCCGCCGCAACGGCGATTGGATCGTATTCCTGCTCCGCTTCTCCCCCGTCTTGCGCACAATGGTATCGCTGCCTGCCGGGCTTGCGAAAATGAAGTTCTGGCGTTTCTGTCTTTTCACGTTCGCCGGGTCGCTGCTCTGGAACGGTGCGCTGATATTGGGCGGGCGATCGCTGGCCGGGCTGATTGAGCGTTATGAGGTGATTGCCTCGTGGATCATTGGTGCGGGCATTGCCGCTGGTATCGGATGGTACGTTTACAGGGTGATTGTCTGGAAGCCAGCGCCTGTCGACGATCGGCAGGATTAACTGCTCGACTTCCTCGCCCGCGGATGGGCATTGCGGTAATCTTCCAGCATCTGCGCGGCATCGACCTTGGTATAAATCTGTGTGGAGCCGAGCGAGGCGTGGCCCAGCAATTCCTGCAAGCTGCGCAAATCCGCGCCCGCGCTCAACAGGTGCGTGGCGAAGGAATGACGCAGCGCGTGGGGGGTGGCGGTATCGGGCAGGCCGAGCGCACGGCGGGCCTGCGCCATCGCTTTTTGCACCATGCCGGGCGATAGTGGACCGCCCTTTGCCCCGCGAAACAGCAGATCATCGCGCGCAATTGGCCACGGACAGCGCGCAGCATAATCGGCCACTGCATCGCGGGTGATGGGAAGGATCGGCACGATCCGCTGCTTGCCGCCCTTGCCGGTGACCATCAGCGTCTGCCCCAGCGCCGCATCGCGCCCGCTGAGCGATAAGGCCTCGGCAATGCGCAGGCCCGATCCGTACATCAACAGCAGCACTGCCCGGTCGCGCGCGCCGGTCCAGTCATCGTTCGCGAGTTCATCGACGAAATCGACGATATTGCTAGCCTCGTCGGGTGTGACGGGGCGGGGCAGACCTTTCTTCAGTCGCGGCCCCCGCAGACGCGGGGCGGCAGGATCGGGATCGCCAGCCTGTACGCGGGAAAACGCGATAAACGCCTTGAGCGCGGACAATTCGCGCGCTGCGCTGGCATTGCCGAGGCCATCCGCCCGGCGCGCGGCGAGGTGACGGCGCAGATCGTGCGCTTCGATCCGCGCGCCATCCTCCCATGTACCGATTGCGCGGGCGGTCACCATCCGCTGAGCCGCCGCGACATAGCCCCGCACCGTATGCGGGCTGCGCCGTTTTGCGTGCGCCAGATGGTCCCGCCACGCCGCGATCAGGTCTGCGCCGATCACCCGCCTGCGGCTTCCGCCATTACAAGGTCATCAGACACGATCTCTGCCAGCAGGGCATCGAGCAGCGGGCGTCCGTCCGGCGCGACACCGATGCGCGCTCCCTCCTGCCACAGCAGGCCCTGCGCACGATATTGCGCGAATTTGGCGATGTCTATCAGTGCTCCTTCCCGCAAGCCAAACCGCGCCGACAGGGCGGCAAGGTCAATTCCCTCGACCAGCCGCAGCCCCATCAGCAGCGCTTCGGACGCCTGTTCCGCAGCGTCCAGCGTGCGCGCCTCGGCGATCCCGTGGCCACGTCCGGCGACAGCGGCGAGGAAATTCTCCGGCTTCTTGTGCCGCATCGTCGCCATGCCGCCGCGCCGTCCGTGCGCGCCGGGGCCGATGCCGCAATAATCCTGATACCGCCAATAAGTGAGGTTGTGGCGGCTTTCCTTACCAATACGCGCGTGATTGCTCGTTTCGTATGAGGGCAGTCCGGCAACAGCAGTCACATCCTGTGTCAGCGAGAACAGCTCCGCCGCCTCATCATCGTCGAGCGGTGAGAACACCCCGCGCCGAACGTCGGTCGCAAACCGCGTGCCCGGCTCTATCGTCAATTGATAGAGCGACAGGTGCGAGGTTCCGAAGTCCAGCGCACGGTTCAGCTGCGCCTCCCACAGCGCAGGCGTCTGGCTGGGCAAGGCATAGATCAGATCGAAACTTACCCGTTCGAAGTGCGCCTGTGCGGTGTTGAGCGCTTGGACTGCCTCGCGCGCCCCGTGCAACCGCCCCAGCCATTGTAGCGTTTCATCATCGAGCGATTGCACTCCCAGCGACACGCGATTGATCCCGGCCAGCGCAAGATCAGCGAATTTCGCTGCCTCGACCGAAGAGGGATTGGCTTCCAGAGTTATCTCGATATCGGGCGCAAAGCCCCATAATCTCTGCGCTTCTTGCAGCAGACGCTCGACGAGCGCCGGAGGCATCAGCGAAGGTGTGCCGCCGCCAAAAAAGATAGAGGACAGCGCCTCGCCCCCCGCGACACCATGTTCGGCGCGCATATCCGCGATCAGAGCATCCTGCCACGCGGCGATATCGACGGCAGCGCGGACATGCGAATTGAAGTCGCAATACGGACACTTCTTCGCGCAAAAGGGCCAGTGAATGTAAAGGGCACGCGCCATGATCGGCACGATATGCGACGCACGGCGCGAAATGCCAATGCCGGACGCGCTTTTCGTCCCACCTTCTTTGCGCCACGCAGTCGCCTTCAACCGGTTATGAAATGCGCCAGGCCGGTTTGACGAACGGTGTGTTAACCGCATGAGCCTATGGGAAATTAACCCTCATTCCGGATAGCGAAATCCATGAAAAAACTTTCCGTTCTCCTGCTCAGTGATATCTCGATGTTTTGCGCGCTTGCCCTATGTCTTGCAGCATGTGGCGGGGACGAACAGCCCGCCGCGCAGGCGGGTGGCGGGGGTGCGATTTCATCACCTTCGCCAGCGCCATCGCCAAGCCCGACACCTGCTCCCTCTCCCTCTCCGTCTCCGACGCCGTCTCCTGCACCCACGCCATCTCCCAGCCCGACAGGAGGGGGCACGGCGAGCGCTCAGGATCAGCTTACGCGGGTCATGCTGGCGGCGCACAACGATGCTCGCAAAGCGGTGGGGACGCCCAATCTGGTGCTGGATGCAGACCTCAACCGTCAGGCGTTCGAATACGCGCAGGAAATGGCGCGGACGGGATCGTTCCAGCACAGCGCATCCGGTACCCGGCCCAATCAGGGCGAGAATTTGTGGGCAGGAACCGCAGGCCGTTTTACGCATGAACAACAGGCTGCGGCATGGATTGATGAGCGGCGTTTTTACATTCACGATCGCTTCCCTTATGTCAGCACGACGGGAAGATGGCAGGACGTGGGCCATTACACGCAGATCATCTGGCGCGACACGACAAGGCTTGGCTGCGGGATCGCGACCGGGGGCAATCGGGATTATGTGGTGTGCCGATATTCGCCGCCCGGAAATGTATCAGGACAGTTTGCCTACTAGACCTGCGGGAACGCGTCAGTCGCGGCTGAACTGATCAGACACCAGCTTTGCAAACGCATCGGCGCGGTGGCTGATCGAGTGTTTGTGCGCAGGATCGATCTCGGCAAAAGTCTGATCGCGGCCTGCGGGCACGAACACCGGATCATAGCCAAAGCCCATGTCGCCGCGCGGGGGCCATGTCAGAGAACCGGGGCAGATGCCTTCATACACCACATGTTCGCCATCGGGCCACGCAATCGCCAGCACACAATGAAACGCGGCGCTTCGATCGGTATCGGGGCCAAGTTGTTGCAGCATCCCTTCGACCTTGCCCATGGCCATGAACCAATCGCGGCCCGCCGGCCCTTCGAACCATTGCCGCTCCGCCCAGTCGGCGGTGTAGACGCCGGGACGACCATTCAGTGCGGCAACGCTCAACCCGCTATCATCGGCAAGCGCCGGCAAACCGGCAGCCTCGGCCGCTGCGCGCGCCTTGATCAGGGCGTTCTGGGCAAAGGTGGCGCCGGTCTCGGCGGGTTCGGGCAGGCCAAGCGATCCGGCAGACAGGCACTTCATTCCATACGGTTCAAGCAGCGCCGAAATCTCTTTCAGCTTGCCTGAATTGTGCGTCGCAATGACCAGTGACCCTCCACCAAGCTTCCGCATCATCTTGTCGCGGTCAGTTGTTCGGCAAAGATACGGTCGCAGCCCATCCGGGCGAGACGCAGGAGGCGCAGCAGCGCTTCCTCGTCATAGGTTGCACCCTCGGCGGTGGCCTGAACTTCTGCGATCTTGCCACCGTCGATGAGCACGAAATTGGCATCGGCATCGGCAGAGCTGTCCTCGATATAGTCGAGATCGAGCACCGGAGTGCCCTTGTATATTCCGCAGGAAACCGCCGCGACCTGACCGGTGATCGGATCGACCTTGATGTCGCCTGCCTTCATCAGTCCATTCACTGCTAGGCGCAGCGCGACCCATGCGCCCGAAATCGCCGCCGTGCGCGTGCCGCCATCGGCCTGAATAACATCGCAATCGAGCGTGATCTGGCGCTCACCCAGTTTTTGCAGATCGACCACCGCGCGCAAGGAACGCCCGATGAGCCTCTGAATCTCCTGCGTGCGCCCCGATTGCTTGCCCCGTGCCGCCTCGCGGCTGCCACGGGTGTGCGTGGCGCGCGGGAGCATGGAGTATTCGCCAGTCACCCAGCCTTCACCCTTGCCGCGCATCCACGGCGGCACGCCCTTTTCAACGCTGGCGGTGCACAGCACCCTGGTATCGCCAAAACTGATGAGGCACGATCCCTCGGCGTGTTTCGTAAAGCCGGTTTCGATGGTGATGGCGCGCATTTCATCGGGCGCGCGGGTGGATGGCCGCATGAAAATCTCCGACTCGCAATCGCCCCACGCTTGTCGGAAGAGCGTTCTTTTGCTTTGTCGAAAGCGCTTGAAGGAAGATGCGCGCTTCGACAAGCTAAGGCAGACCGGTTTCAACCCTTCGAAGTGGAAATATCCGCAACCCCTATGGCATCGACGACAATCTCTGAATTGACGGACCGCGCACGCGATATCTTTCAGCGCGTGGTGGAGGGCTATATCGATAGCGGCGCGCCGGTGGGGTCAAAGACGCTGGCCGCCGATGGCACGCTCAACCTGTCGCCAGCCTCGATCCGGTCGGTGCTGGCCGATCTGGAGGGATTGGGACTGCTCGCCGCGCCGCATACCAGCGCGGGGCGATTGCCGACCGATGCGGGCCTGCGGATATTCGTCGATGGCATGATGCGCATGGCCGAGCCGACGCGCGAGGAACGTGAGCGGATCGAGGCAGGTCTTGCCGAAACCGGCGCGGTCGAACAGGCGCTGACCAAGGCGAGCACGCTGCTGTCGGACCTTTCGGGCGCGGCGGGCATGGTGATGGTGCCCACGCGCGAACAGCGACTGGCGCAGTTCAGCCTCGTCAATCTGGGACAGGGCCGGGCGCTGGCAGTGCTGGTGGGAGAGGATGGCGGCGTTGAAAACCGCGTGCTTGAGCTGGGCGGCGCGGTTCCCGCCAGCGTTCTCGAACAGGCCAGCAATTATATCACCGCGCGGCTAGCGGGCCGCACCCTTGCCGATGCGGCGCAGGCGATGCGTGCCGAAATTGCCTCGGAAAAGAGCGAGCTTGACGCGGCAAGCCGCGATCTGGTGGAACGCGGACTGGCCGTGTGGAGCCAGGATGTCGACGCGCGCCCGGTGCTGATCGTGCGCGGCGCGGCAAACCTGCTGGATGACGCCGCGCTCAACGATCTGGAACGGGTGCGTTCATTGCTGGATGACCTTGAGAACAAGCAATCGGTGTCCGCCCTGCTGGAAAGCGCGCGAGAGGCCGATGCGACGCGCATTTTCATCGGCAGCGAGAACCGTTTGTTTGGGCTTTCCGGCTCATCCGTCATCGCCTCTCCCTATCGTGATCGCGAGGGCCGGGTGGTCGGAGTGCTGGGGGTGATTGGTCCAACGCGGTTGAATTACGCGCGTGTGGTCCCCATGGTGGATTTGACCGCCCGATCATTGGGCAAACTCATCGCTTGAACGACATATTCCAGGCTGGAACCAGACACATGACCGATAACGACAATCCGCGCGATGATGCGGTGGAAAAAGAATTGCAGGGCGTGCCCAAAGAGATGCTCGACCTTGATCATGAGGACGAGGTCGATGAGGATGACGTTGAAGGCTCGATTGCCGAAGCGCTCGCGAACCTGAAAGAGGATCTGGCGAACGCCGAACAGGCGACGCTGTATGCCAAGGCCGAAACGCAGAACCTGCGCCGCCGGATGGAAAAGGAAATGGCCGACGCGCGCAGTTATGCCGCGACCGGCTTTGCCCGCGATGTGCTGAGCGTCGCTGACAACCTCTCCCGCGCGATAGAGGCGATCCCCGATTCGCTGCGCGGTGACGAGAAGATGAAAGGCCTCGTCGTCGGGCTGGAGGCAACCCAGCGCGAGCTTGAAAAAGTGTTCGCCAGCCACGGCATCACCCGCATCGCGGCGAAGGGTATGCCGCTCGATCCCAATCAGCATCAGGCAATGCTGGAAATCCCCAGCGACGAACATGCGCCAGGCACGGTCATTCAGGAGATGCAGGCCGGGTGGATGATCAAGGACCGTCTGCTGCGGCCCGCAATGGTGGGCGTGGCGAAAAAGCCGGATTGATTCGCCCTTAGAACGTCAACTCCATTTGCAGGTTGCAGCGCGAATAAGGTGTCGGGTGCTGCTCTTCTGGTGACAGCGCCAGAAAGCCTTTCGCTTTGTAGAGACGTGTGGCTGCGGCGAGCCGGTCGTTGGTTTCCAACCATATGCTTGCCGCTCCCATGTTTCTGGCCTTCGCAATGAGATGATCCAGCAGGGCACCGCCAACTCCCATGCCCTGAGCATCGGGGGCGGTGGCCATTTTGACCAATTCTAGCCGTTGCAACGGGCGGTCATTCACATCGTGGCGCACCATCAATGCGCCTGTGCCAATCGTCCTGTCCCCTGTTTGGGCAATCGCAATATATCCACCAGGTGCAATGATGACTTTTTGTGGGTCGGCAAGAACGCGACGATCCTCTTCCTCGATACTGAAAAACTCACTGATCCAACGCCGGCTTAGAGCCGCAAACGCCTCTGCATCATCGGGCTTGAATGGACGTATCACAAAGGCTGCCTTAGGCATGCGTCGCTCCTTTGAACCGGACCAGCAGATCATACGCCTCCCGGTCGGCCACGCCCGCAACCTTGACCCCGTGGCGCAGCCAGAAGGCGTGCTTCACGATTTCCGCCTGTTGTTCGATGCCATAGGTGTCAAACGGCTGTCCGGGTTTGAGGGCGTAATCGTATCGGCAGAACGGGTGCCGGTTCAGTAGCAGATACCAGCCCCCGCGTGTTTGCGTTTGCCACACATGCGTCAGCTCGTGGATCAGCAGCCCTTGCCGGATCAGGCTTTCCTGCGAAAAATCGTCACAGTATGATGCACCCTCGGGATGAAAATGCAGGTGGCCGCGCGGCGCCATCGTCACCTTGCGCGGCTGGAACGGGAAGAACTTGCGCCGCCTGATCTGCACGCCCGAATAGTCGATTGCAATGCCAAACACCGAACGCGCAACCTCGACCTCGCCGGGCGTGAGGAAACGCTCGCCGCCCACCGGGCAGGCGGGAACGGTGCCGGGCAGATCGGTGGGCCCGTTGTTCAGGGATGCGTTCAGCGTTCCTCTCCCGCGCCGCGCACCTCGGCATTGAACTTGTGAAAGTCACCACCCGACACCCTCAAAGTCACCTCCGCGGTGTCACCAGGCTTGATCGTGTCATCAAGGTCAAACGCCATGACATGCAGGCCGCCGGGTGCAAATGTCTTTACCTCGCCCGTGGGAAGAGCAATCGGGCCGGCCTCTGCCATCGTCATCTCGAAATCGTATTCCAGCATATCGTGCACCGTTGCGCTTTTCGCGCCAGCGACCGCAACCCCGCTGATCGAAATCCCCCCCGTGCCATTGTTGACGACATCGAAGTATACCGCTGCCGGGTTGCCGGATACCGGCGGCAGGACAAGCCGGGCATTGGTCACTTCCAACCCTTCGACCACGCCTTCGACCTTGGCGGGAGTCTCTGGCTCCGTGGCGCAGGCGGTGAGGACCACACTTGCACCAAGAGCAACAGCCAATGCGGCCTGCCTGAGGGGATGGTTGCGCCGCGTGAAAGTCTTGAAGATTGTCATATTATGAACCCTGTTTGAAATTGTCCCGCCTCCGGATGGTCAAAAACTAGGGGAGCGGACTTCTTGTGCCAAGCGAAACCGCACCTATATCCGCGTCATAATCGAGCCGCCAAGCCGCTTTGCTCGCAGGTCCAACCTGTAGGAAAGGCCCAGAGGAAGCGCAGTGGCGAGTGTTGCAACAATGTCCAGATGGATGGGGAAATAATGGGTAAAGTTATCGGTATCGACCTTGGCACCACCAACAGCTGTGTTGCCGTCATGGATGGGGGCAAGCCCAAGGTTGTCGAAAATTCCGAAGGCGCACGCACGACGCCTTCGATCGTCGCCTTCGCCAAGGATGGTGAGCGGCTGATCGGTCAACCGGCAAAGCGTCAGGCGGTTACCAACCCCGACAACACCCTGTTCGCGATCAAGCGTCTGATCGGTCGCCGGTTCGACGATCCGCTGACCAAGAAAGACATGGAACTCGTCCCCTATGACATTGTCAAGGGCAAGAACGGCGATGCCTGGGTCGAAGCGGGCGGTGAGGAATACTCGCCTTCACAGATCAGCGCATTCATCCTGCAAAAGATGAAGGAAACCGCCGAGAGCTTTCTTGGCGAAACCGTGACGCAGGCCGTCATCACCGTTCCCGCATACTTCAACGATGCCCAGCGTCAGGCCACCAAGGATGCCGGCCAGATCGCCGGTCTTGAAGTGCTGCGCATCATTAACGAGCCCACCGCAGCTGCGCTTGCCTATGGCATGGACAAGGAAGACGGAAAGACCATCGCGGTTTATGACCTTGGCGGCGGCACGTTCGACGTCTCGATCCTTGAGATCGGCGACGGCGTTTTCGAAGTGAAATCGACTAACGGCGACACTTTCCTTGGCGGTGAGGATTTTGACAACGCGATTGTTGAACACCTCGCCGATGCCTTCAAGAAGAAGGAAAACATGGATCTGAAGACCGACAAGCTCGCTCTTCAGCGTCTCAAGGAAGCAGCGGAAAAGGCCAAGATCGAGCTGTCCAGTTCGGCCACGACCGAAGTGAACCTGCCGTTCATCACCGCGCGGATGGAAGGTGGATCGTCCACCCCTCTGCACTTGGTCGAAACGCTTAGCCGCGCCGATCTGGAAAAGCTGGTCGACAAGCTGATTCAGCGCACGCTCGATCCGTGCAAGAAGGCGCTGGCCGATGCCGGCGTTTCCAAGGACGAAATTGACGAAGTGATCCTGGTCGGCGGGATGACGCGTATGCCCAAGGTTCGCGAAGTCGTAGAAAAGTTCTTCGGAGCCAAGCCGCATACAGGCGTGAACCCCGATGAAGTCGTTGCGATGGGCGCAGCCATTCAGGCGGGCGTGTTGCAGGGCGACGTCAAGGACGTGCTGCTGCTCGATGTAACGCCGCTGTCGCTGGGTATCGAAACGCTCGGCGGGGTCTTTACCCGCATGATCGACCGCAACACAACGATCCCGACGAAGAAAACGCAGACCTACTCGACCGCCGAAGACAACCAGAACGCCGTGACGATCAAGGTTTTTCAGGGCGAGCGCGAGATGGCTGCCGATAACAAGTTGCTCGGCAATTTCGACCTTGTCGGTATCCCGCCCGCTCCGCGCGGTGTTCCGCAGATCGAGGTGACATTCGACATCGATGCCAACGGCATCGTGTCTGTCGCCGCCAAGGACAAGGGAACCGGCAAGGAGCAGACGATCAAGATCCAGGCTTCGGGTGGTCTTTCGGATGCCGACATCGACCAGATGGTTCAGGACGCCGAAAAGTTCGCCGATGAGGACAAGAAGCGCCGCGAAAGCGCCGAAGCCCGCAATCAGGCCGACAGTCTTGTCCATGCGACCGAAAAGCAGCTCGAAGAGCATGGCGACAAGGTCGACGCTGACACCAAATCGGCAGTCGAAGCCGCCATTGCTGAGGCCAAAACCGCTCTGGAAGGCGACGATGCCGATGCGATCAACGCAAAGGCACAGGCCCTGACAGAAGCGGCGATGAAGATGGGTCAGCAAATCTATGAAAAGGAGCAGTCCGCCGCGCCAGCGGATGGTGAGGTTCCCGCCGACGAGAGTGCTGCTGAAGAAGATGTGGTCGACGCGGAGTTTTCCGAAGTCGACGAAGACAAGAAGGGCTGAGCTCCTGACTAACAAGGTTCTTGCCGCCGGTGCGCCATTGCATCGGCGGCAGACCTCGCTTGGGACGAAGACCTATGGCTGCCACTCAGACTGACTATTATCAGACGCTCTCTGTCGCGCGTGACGCTGACGGGGCGACGATCAAGAGCGCGTATCGCAAACTCGCGATGCAATTTCACCCCGATCGCAACCCCGGTGATGCCGCCGCCGAAGCGCGGTTCAAGGCTCTGGGCGAAGCTTACGAATGCCTGAAAGATCCGCAAAAACGCGCAGCCTATGACCGGTTTGGTCATGAGGCATTCACTCAAGGTATGAACGGTGGAGGCGGCGGATTTGGCGGGCGCGGCAACGGCGGCGATTTTGCCGACATTGGCGATATTTTCGAAACCATCTTTGGCAGTGCATTTGGCGGTGGAGGCGGCGGCATGGGCGGTGGGCGTCCCCAACAGCGCCGCGGAGCGGACCTGCGCTATGACATGCAAGTCACTCTCGAAGACGCCTTCCACGGAAAGTCGACCGAGGTAGAGATCGAGGTTTCACAGGCTTGCGAGACCTGCGATGGATCGGGTGCAACGCCGGGGACCAGCGAGGCCACCTGTACATATTGCAATGGCCATGGTGCGGTGCGCGCCAAGCAGGGCCTGTTCGTCATAGAGCGCCCATGCCCCACCTGCAGCGGGCGCGGTGCTGTGCTGGAAGACCCTTGCAAATCATGCCGGGGAGAGGGCCGGGTGGATCGCTCGCAATCGCTCGCAGTGGAAATTCCGCCGGGCGTGGATACGGGCACCCGCATCCGCCTTTCGGGCAAGGGAGAGGCGGGCGCGCGCGGCGCACCTGCAGGCGATCTCTACATCTTCATCCACGTAAGCCCGCATTCCCTGTTCGAGCGTGAGGGCACCACTTTGGCGACCCGCGTTCCCGTCAGCTTTACGACGGCGGCGCTGGGAGGGTCGGTCGATATTCCCGATCTTGACGGGTCGACCAATACGATCGACATTCCTGCGGGCATTCAGTCTGGTAAGCAGCTGCGCGTGCGCGGCGCGGGAATGCCGGTGTTGCAGGGGCGCGGTCGCGGTGATCTGGTGGTCGAGATCAAGGTGGAAACACCGACAAAACTCAATCGCAGGCAAAAGGAAATCCTCGAGGAGTTCCGCGAAACGGAAACCGGCGATGAGTGCCCTGAAAGCAAGGGGTTCTTTTCGAAGATCAAGGATGCGTTCGGCGCGTGACGCGCTCGACTTGATCCTGCATGGTCGTTAAGGTCGCGCGGGAAAAGAGGAGAGACCGATGCGCCGTCCCGTGATTTTTAGGCTAACCTGTGCCGCCACGCTGGGGCTGGGGGCAGTGATTGCCAGCTCCGCCAATGCACAACGCGATTTCAGCGCGGTTGAGGTAACCGCGCAGGAGATCGCTCCCGGTGTCGCAGTGCTGTTTGGCGCGGGCGGCAATATCGGCGTCAGTCACGGTGACGATGCAACTGTCATTATCGACGATCAGTTCGCACCGCTTTCCGAAAAGATCGAAGCCGCGATTGCAGGGCTGGGCGCTACACCGGTCAAATATGTCGTCAACACGCACTGGCATTTCGATCATACAGGCGGCAACGAACATTTCGGCGGGACCGGCGCGACTATCTTCGCGCATGACAATGTTCGCGTGCGGATGGCGGAGGGCGGCACTGCTGGGGGCAACACCACCCCTCCTGCCGCTGCAGAGGCATTGCCGGTCGTTACCTATGCGCAAGGGCTGCGCATTCATCTGAACAACGACACCATGAACCTGATGTACCTGGGTGGTGGCCACACCGATGGTGACAGCGTGGTCATCTGGGAAAAGGCGAACGTCGTCCACATGGGCGATCTGTATTTCAAGATCGCAGGATACCCCTTTATCGACGTCAATTCAGGCGGCAGCGTGTACAACGCGATGCGTTCGCTCGATCTGGTTATTGCCATGATAGATTCCGATACAAAGGTCATCCCCGGCCACGGGCCGATGTCCAACATGGCCGAACTCGTCGCCTATCGCGCCATGATCGGCGAAGCCGTCTCGCGGGTCGAAGCGGTTAAGGCGCAAGGCAAAACTCTGGAGGAGGCTATCGCAGCCAAACCACTTGAAGGGATTGACCGGGGCGAGGGCGGCTTCATCAGTGCCGATGCATTCGTGACCGCTATCTGGAACAGCAAAGGCGCCTGATCGCCGTTTATACGGTTACTCGCTGACGAATTTCCATTCCGATCTGGTCGAGCAATTCGTTACTGCATCGTTCGGCGGCACGTTCTTCTTCGATAATTGCGAGGAATACCGCGCGCTTGCCAGCGATGATGCTGTCCTGCGTCAGGCCACCGGGCACGGTTGAGGATACGATGTCGATCATCCGTTCCGCCCCGTGCAACCGACCCCACAAATAATCGTTTTCGCGATAGGCGCGGCTGAAGAAAGCGCCGAAATTGTAGAATTCGATCCCGCGCAATGTCGCAGTTGTCCCGCCTTCGCGAATGGACCGCGCATCGTCGGGAGAAATCCGGTCGATCCGCACCGGATTGTATTCGTCCAATCCGTCTCTTTGAAGCAGTGGCAGCGTCGCGATGTCATAGAACGGAAAGCCCAGATAGGTCAGCAACATGCGCTGGCGCAATTCCTTGGGCATCTGCTCCAGTGCCGCCGCCAACAGCGCCTCGGCTTCCAGATCGGTTTCAGGCAGCAGGCGGGTTTGCGCAAGGTAATCGAGAACTGCGCCGGGCTGGTCCATCACGTTCAGCGCCAGATCGTGAAAATGGCCGGCGCGAACCGTTCGCGCCTCAATCTCGTGATACAATCCGAGGATGCCGTAAATATGCTCGCGCGCGCAATCCAGCGCCTCGTCCGGTATCGCGGGATCGGCCTCCCAGTCGCGCGAAAGCTTACGAGCCAGCAATTGCATCCGCCGGATCCGGAACCCGATATCGTGCGTGCGAAAAAACGCGATTGCCTGATCGCTAGCGCCGCCTTTTTCAGCCGCCAGCGTTTCCAGACCCGTCTCTGCGAGATGCCGGCGCAGGCGCTCAGCGATCAGGCCGGCATCGACATCGGCAAGCTGGGGCGCGGCCTTGTGAGTGATATGGGCGAGCCGGTCGATAATCCCTGTAAACTTGGTCTGGGCATAGGCGTGAAATGCGAATCCGGCGCGCTCCGCGGCGGCCTGCTGAGCCTTTGCGCGCCAATTGGCGAGCCGCCTTGGCGTGGGACTGTCGAGGAAGAACGTGCGCCCGAACAGGCGCTGCACCGCGCGGTCGATTTCTTCGCGCAGTCCCATCACAATGCGGCGCAGGCGCACGGCATCGCGCGATTGCCGCTCTATCCGCTCCAGATCGTCCCTGATGGGCTGTTCGCGCGGGATCGTGGACAGCGAACCGAATATCGCCCCGAAAAATCCGACCGATTTGTCGGTGCTTTCGGCATAGCTTCCGATCCGGTCCGGGCGCGGATCGATATACACAAATCGCCGGTCGACCTCGCGCTGGGATGGGCGCCCATCCAGCGCCGCCAGAGCAGCACCGAACGGCGCATTCACCAGCACTGCGCCGTCGATCAGCGCAACATCGTCAGCGGTTCCGTCACGAAAATGAACCGGCATGATACGTTCGACAAACGCGTCTCGGCTGTCCCAGTTTCGCCCCTGATTGGCCGCAAGGCGGTCTATCTCGGTCAGCTGCAACGGAGGGAATGCGCCGGGAAAGCTGGCGGTGGACCGCGCCGCCAGCACCAGTTCCAGCGGATCGGCGAGCCGGGTGCTGCCATCGCCGGAAACGCGCGCGCGGAAACAGATTGGCAGGCGATGCTCGGTTTCCTCGACAATCGCGGGAGAGTTGAGGCGCAGCATCTCTGCATGGCCACGAAAATCGGTTGCAGTGACGAACAGGTCGATGGGAAATCCGGGTGGGAGAAGCGGTTTGCCGGACGGCAGGGACGCCATACTCTCCAGCGCTTCATAGAGCATCGCGGAAAACCGGTCGCCCGAAAAAGGCGGGCTGAACCAGCGCCCCCGCACCAGTCGTGACACCTTGTCGCGAACCTCTTCGCGTGTCTCTGGCGAGACCGTTTCGCTTACCGCGTTGCCGGGTCGGTTCAAAAACCATTCGGCAATCGGTTGCGCCCATATCTTGGCATAGCGCCACATCGGTTCCGCATCGGGATCGGTCAATTCACTGACATCGGCATTGTGCAGCCACAGATCGGTAAGCGGTTCTAGCGAGTCACCCGTGGCGATGGCGTGTGCCAGGAATACCGCATTGATGCCCCCGGCACTGGCGCCGGTAAGAATGTCGGGCAGCACACGCAGTCGCAGATCATACTCGCTCTCGATCGTGGTAAGAAATTCGCGATAGGCCGCAGCCACTCCTGCCAGCGGCTCAGGCGTAGGGGCATGAAACGCACAGCTTGCGCGGGCGAGGTGCCAGACCTCCTTGGTCACGCCATGCATGTAAATTGCCAGGCTCACCCCGCCATAGCAGACCAGTGCAATTCTCAGTTCCTTCTGCCGCATCGTCACCCTGATGACTCGATTAACGCGCAAGAGCAATTGCGTTCTTTAAATGTTCTGTTTATTCGGCATCGGATGGCAAAGACCAAACGTCGATATGTATGCGCCAATTGCGGCACGGTTAGCCCGCGATGGCAGGGTCAGTGCGCGGATTGCGGGGAGTGGAACACCCTGACCGAAGATGCGCCTGCGACCGTCTTCTCCCAGAAACACGATCTGTCGCGCGGCGGGCGGGCGTTGGAATTCGTGCCGCTGAACCGGCCAACCGAATTGCCGGTGCGCAAGTCCACTGGCCTCGCAGAATTCGATCGCGCGCTTGGCGGCGGGTTGGTGCCGGGATCGGCGGTGCTGATGGGCGGCGATCCGGGGATCGGCAAGTCGACACTTCTGCTCCAGAGCGCAGCGACCATCGCGCGTGGCGGCAACGATGTTGTCTATGTCAGCGGCGAAGAGGCAGCGGGACAAGTTCGATTGCGTGCCACCCGGCTTGGGGTGGCGGATGCGCCGATCCGGTTGGCATCCGAAACATCGGTCCGCGATATCCTGACGACGCTGGGGCAGGGCGAACCGCCCGCTTTGCTGGTGATCGATTCGATCCAGACCATGCATTCCGACACGATCGAAGGTGCGCCGGGCACGGTCAGCCAGGTGCGCGGCTGCGCGCTGGAACTGATCCGCTATGCCAAGGCGACGGGATGTGCGCTGTTTCTGGTCGGCCACGTGACCAAGGATGGCAGCATTGCCGGGCCGCGCGTGCTGGAACACATGGTCGATGTGGTGATGAGCTTTGAAGGGGAACGCAGCCACCAGTACCGAATTTTGCGCGCGCTGAAAAACCGGTTTGGCGCGGTCGATGAAATCGGTGTGTTCTCGATGGCGACAGAGGGGCTGGAAGAGGTTTCGAACCCGTCATTGTTGTTCCTGTCCGGGCGCGATCATCCGCTGGCGGGCAGCGCGGTGTTCCCGGCGCTGGAGGGCACGCGGCCGGTGCTGGTCGAAATTCAGGCGCTGATAGTGCGCTTGCAGTCGGGCGCGACCCCGCGCCGCGCCGTGGTTGGCTGGGATAGCGGGCGCATGGCGATGCTGCTGGCGGTGCTGGAATCGCGCTGCGGGCTCAATTTTTCCTCCGCAGAGGTTTATCTCAACATCGCCGGGGGTTACCGCCTGTCCGATCCGGCGGCGGATCTTGCGGTGGCGGCAGCGCTTGTCTCCGCGCTGGCTGACAAGCCCCTGCCAGACAAGGCCGCATGGTTTGGCGAGGTTTCGCTGGCTGGTGAAATCCGCCCGGTTTCCCATTCCGACTTGCGCGTGCGAGAGGCGGCCAAGCTGGGTTTCATGCGGGCATACGGCCCGTCCGATGCCAAGACCGGTTCGTCGACCATCAAATATCGTGGTCTGGGACAACTCGCCAACCTCGTTGACCATGTGATGGGTAGCGAATAACCCCCGTCTCCCATGACTGCTTTCGATATCATCGTTTTGACCCTGGTTGGCGTGGCCGCCATCGGTGGCTTCATGCGCGGGCTTGTGCAGGAGGTGCTGTCGCTTGCCGCATGGATACTTGCGGCGCTCTCGATCCATTTTTTGCATGGTCCGCTGACACAGGCGATGAGCGAATATTACAACGCCGAACCTGCGACATCCATTCTTGCCTTCGTGCTGCTGCTGCTGATCCCTTATGCCGCGATGAAGGTTATCGCGAACAATGCTGGCGGGGCATCGCGCAATTCGGTTCTGGGACCGATAGACAGGGTGCTGGGGTTCGGGTTTGGAGCGGTCAAGGGCGCGCTGATCGTTGTGTTCGTATTTTCCATCCTCGTGCTCGGGTTCGATAATGTCTGGGGTTACAAGGGCCGTCCTGACTGGATCAAGCAAGGGCGAACCTACACGGCAACCGATGCCTTTTCACGGCAGCTGGTCACGATGATCAACGAGCGCCGGGCCGCATTGCTCGAAGAACAGGCGCAGGCGGATACGGACGCCGCCGAAGAGTGAGCACGCTTTACACGACCCGGCTGCTTGGGCTTTCGGCGCAATTGGCAGGCTATCCGTTCCGCGAAAACTTCACGTCAATTGCAACCGGTCGCTCCGCAATCTGCGGCAGCACGATTACGGCTGGCATCGACTTCGGCGCAGATGGCCGCGTGTCCGATATCGGGATGCAGGTAACGGCCTGCGCAATCGGACAAAGCTCCGCGGCAATTCTGGCTGGCGGTATCAAAGGGGCGAGCGGCGAGGATGTCCGCATCGCCCGCGCAGCGCTCAGGGCATGGACGCAGGGACACGGCGATCTGCCAGAATGGCCGGAGATCGAGGCGATTGCGCCCGCGCGCGATCATCCCGGACGCCACGGAGCATTGTTGCTCAGTTGGGATGCGGTGGTTAGCGCCCTCGACCAGGTGTAATCGGACATTGCGCTCGCTAAAGTTGCGAGGCGCTTTAATCCAAGGCTCGCTATCGCTAGGACAGGTCAGCCCAGTCAGATTTTTAGGGCAAAGCAGATCAAAGAGGGTTGGGGGAAATGTCAGACGCAGCAGCGCATTCGGGCAGAGCCGTGGAAGCGCAAGCACTCGCCGCACGAGAGCCGAGCGAGAAGGAAATCAGGCTGGTCATTGGCGCATCGAGCGCTGGAACAATCTTCGAATGGTATGATTTCTTCATCTACGGCACGCTCGCCTACATTCTGAAAGACGCGTTTTACGATGTCGACAACGATACGCTGGGCCTGCTGCTGGTCTGGTCGACCTTTGCCGTCGGCTTTGCCTTTCGCCCGATTGGAGCAATTCTGTTCGGGTTTCTGGGTGACAGGTTGGGGCGCAAATACACTTTCCTCGTGACCGTTACGCTGATGGGCATCGCCACGGCCGGGGTGGGATTTATCCCCACGGTCGATACCATCGGAGTTGCCGCGCCGATCATCGTGATACTGCTGCGGGTGTTGCAGGGACTTGCGCTGGGCGGCGAATATGGCGGCGCGGCGATCTATGTTGCGGAACATGCGCCGCCGGAAAAGCGCGGGTTTTACACCAGCTTTATTCAGGCAAGTGTGGCGGGCGGTTTTGTCCTTTCGATCATCGTCGTGCTGATTTGCCGAGCGTTGATCCCGACCGATGATTTCGAGGCGTGGGGCTGGCGCATCCCGTTCCTGCTTTCCATCGCTTTGCTAGCAATTTCGCTTTGGATGCGGCTGAAACTTTCGGAAAGTCCGGTGTTTCAGGCGATGAAGGAAGCAGGCGAGACCGCAGGCAATCCGTTTATCGAAAGCTTCACCTATCCCGGAAATAAAAAGCGTATATTTGTGGCGCTGTTCGGCGTCACCGGCATTCTGACCACAATCTGGTACACGGCGTTTTTCTCCGGCCTCAGCTTCTTGCGCGGGCCGATGCATGTCGATCCCGCGACCGTGGAATGGATATTGCTCATTTCCGGGCTGATCGCGATGACGTTTTATATCTTCATCGGCAAATGGTCGGACACCGTAGGCCGCAAACTACCGATCATTATCGGCGCCGTCGGTGCGCTTGCCCTGCTGTTCCCAGCGTTCTGGGGTCTGGGCAGCCTTGCCAATCCCGATTTGCAGGCGGCCGCGCAAAGTGCGCCCGTCACCGTCAGCGGTCCGCAATGTGTTACCGACCCGTTCGCCGAACTGTTCGACAGGGCGCAGACCGATTGCGGCAAGATACTCGAAACCCTCACCGCTTCGGGCGTGCCCTATACCCTGACGCAGGCAAGCACGCTGTCACTGGCTGCTGGTGGCAATCCAATCGCTATTGAACCTTCGTGGTTTGAAAGCGGCGATGCACGCAAGGCCGGCATTCACGCCGGTTTGAGCCAACAGGGCTTTGACTTTTCAATCCAGCAACCGCCGATTGCCAATGTCATCGGGATCATCGCGATCCTGCTTGGCCTGGGTATGCTGTCGGCGCTGACTTATGGATCGGTCGCAGCGCTTCTGTCGGAGATGTTTCCGCCCAAGATACGCTATTCCTCCATGTCGATCCCGTATCATATCGGTGCAGGCTATCTTGGCGGGTTCCTGCCGCTGATTGCGGGTGTGATCGTGGCGAGCACCGGTGATATCTATGCCGGGCTGTGGTACACATTGGCCGTCGTGGCGTTCGGATTGCTCGTCGCATGGTGGGGATTGCCCGGCGGCCCGCCCACGGATTTTGCCGACGATGTCAGATAAAGGTGCGGCCCCTGCGCCGCCGCCTCCCGCATTGCGATTGACGGTCGATACAGCGGCGCTGGCGGCAAACTGGCGCGCGCTGGACCGATTATCAGGGCAGGCGCAGACCGGCGCCGCGGTAAAAGCCGATTGCTATGGCCTTGGCGTTGAACGTTGCGTTCCGGTGTTGCGCGATGCAGGCTGCGCACATTTCTTTGTCGCGCACTGGAGCGAGGTCGCGGCGGTCGCCCGGCATGTGCGACCAGACCAGATCGCGGTTCTCCATGGTCCTGTCACCCATGCCGAGGCGGAATACGCAATCGCGACCGGAGTGGTCCCGGTCATCAATTCGCCCGAACAGGCGCGGATCTGGACCGGAGCGGGGGGCAAGACCTGCCACCTGATGGTCGATACCGGGATCAACCGGCTCGGCATCCGGCCCGACCAATGCAGCGATGAAAGCATACGGGCGCTCGATGTAGACGTGTTGATGTCGCACCTCGCCTGCGCGGAAGAGGACAATGCGCGCAATAATGCGCAGATGGTGGCATTTCGCAGCGCGGCGGCAGAGATCGAATATCGCCGGCTGAGCCTTTCGAACAGCGCAGGCATCGGTCTTGGCGCGGACTTCGCATTCGATCTGACGCGTCCCGGCCTGGCGTTGTATGGCGGCATTCCGCGCGAAGAGCTTGCCGGTACGATCCGGCAGGTCGCGCACATCAGCGCATCGGTGATCCAGACCCGCACGCTCAATGCGGGTGACAGTGTCGGCTACAACGCTGAATTCACCGCCACTCGCGCAATGCCGGTCGCCACAATTGCGCTTGGATATGCCGATGGTTTCCTGCGCTCGCGCGGGCCGGGCGGGTTCCTGCTGCATGGCGACACGGCGCTGCCACTGATCGGCAAGGTATCGATGGATATGGTGATCGTCGACCTGACCCATGCGTCCGGCATCCGGGCAGGCGACTGGCTCGACGTGCCGTTTGCCCTGCCCGATGTGGCGCAGCAATCTGGCCTGTCGCAATATGAATTGCTGACCACGATCGGGCGCAGACTGCGCGATTGAGAGCATCTTGTTGCGCTGCACATTGTGCAAGTGCTAAGGCTGCAAAAAGGCGCATTGGAATAGAGACATGGCAAAAAAGAACACGGCGGATGGCGAAAACAGCACCGTCATCATCAAGAAATACGCGAACCGACGCCTCTACAACACCAGTTCATCGAGCTACATCACGCTGGAAGATCTGGCGGGCATGGTACGGGCAAATGTCGATTTTCAGGTGCTGGACGCAAAATCGGGCGAGGATATCACCCATTCGATCCTGACCCAGATCATCATGGATGAAGAAGCGAACAGCGGGCAGATGCTGCCGGTTAGTTTCCTGCGCCAATTGATCGGCATGTACGGCAATTCGATGCAGGCGATGGTGCCGTCATACCTCGAAGCCAGCATGACCAATTTCCGCGAGAACCAGGGCAAGATCCGCGACGCCTTTGAAAAAGGCTGGTCGGCAGGACCGCTGGCCGCATTGCATGAAACCAATATGGCGATGATGCGCGCGGCCGCCGAAACCTTCATTCCTGGCAAAAAACGTGCCGCCGAACCTCGGGCGGAAAAGCCTGCACCGCAGGAACCTGCCGACAAGTCCGAGATCGCCCTGTTAAAAGAGCAGATGGCGATGATGCAGAAGAAGCTGGACGAACTCGGCAAATAGCCCTTATCCGCGCTTTCCTCACACCGCTACGGGCGATATGTCCTGCGCTGGCGGTCGATCCAACTGTTTGAAGAACGGCAAACCCAGTGTCCACCATCCGCCATGCGCTCAATTCAAAGCGCGAAGACGATTTCGCCAAATGGTATCAGGAAGTGATCAGCTCCGCCGATCTCGCCGAGGAGTCCGGTGTGCGCGGGTGCATGGTGATCAAGCCGTGGGGTTATGGCATCTGGGAGCGTATCCAGCGCCTGATGGATGACCGGATCAAGGCCGCGGGCGTCCAGAACGCATATTTCCCGCTCTTCATCCCGCTCGCCAATTTTGAGCGTGAGGCTGCCCACGTCGAAGGCTTTGCCAAGGAGATGGCGGTCGTCACTCACCACCGTCTGATCGCCGATGGCGAGGGCGGGCTGATCCCCGATCCCGAAGCCAAGCTGGAAGAACCGCTGGTCGTGCGCCCGACGTCCGAGACGATTATCGGCGATGCGATGGCTCGCTGGATTCAGTCCTGGCGCGATCTTCCGCTGATGGTGAACCAATGGGCCAACGTGGTACGCTGGGAAATGCGCACCCGGATGTTTCTGCGCACCAGCGAATTTCTTTGGCAGGAAGGGCACACCGCCCATGCCACGCGCGAGGATGCGCTGGAGGAAACGCACCGCGCGCTCGAAATGTACCGCGCCTGCGCCGAAGACGACATGGCGTTGCCGGTGATCGCGGGCGAGAAGCCGGAGAATGAACGCTTCCCCGGCGCCGATGAAACCTGGTCGATCGAAGCGATGATGCAGGATGGCAAGGCGTTGCAGGCGGGCACTTCGCATTACCTTGGCACCAATTTCGCCAAAGCTGCCGGCATCCTGTATCAGGATCGCGAAGGCACCCAGCAGCATTGCCACACAACCAGCTGGGGCACATCAACCCGACTTGTGGGCGCGGTTATCATGACTCACGGCGATGACGATGGCCTGCGCGTGCCCCCGCGCATCGCGCCTTATCAGATCGTGATCCTGCCGATGCTGCGCGAGACGCCCGAGGACGAATTGCTGCTGTCCTATTGCGAAGACCTGCGCGCCGGTCTTGCCAGCCAGACATGCATGGGCGAAGCGATCCGTGTGCTGCTCGACAAATCGCCGGGCAAAGCGTCGTCAAAGCGGTGGGACTGGGTGCGCAAAGGCGCTCCGATCATCGTCGAAGTCGGCCCGCGCGACATGGAAAATGGCAAGGTCGCGATGATTCGGCGCGACCGGCTGTGGGATACCAAGACCGGCAAACTGGCGACGATTTTCCCAGAACGCGGCTATTTCCTCGAAGACGCCGCCGCCACGCTCAAGGACATTCAGCGTACTCTGTTCAAGGAGGCTGCCGACCGCCGCGATGCAAATATCACGCGCGGCGTTGGTGATTGGAACGCGGTCGTCATGCATTTCAAGGACGGCGGTAAATATCCCGGCTGGGTCGAGGTTGAATGGTCAAAGCCAACCGGCGAGGGGCTGACTGCGGTGGTGGAGCGTCTGAAATCGCTCCAGTTGACGATCCGCAACGTCCCGCGCGGCTCCGATCCCGCGACAGGCACTTGTATCTTTACCGGGGAACCGGCAGTCGAACGGATATTGGTCGCCCGCGCATATTGAGCGTCGGTTTCGGATGGTGGTCCGACGGGAGTTGCCTTCGCGCAAAAAAGCCCGCAAAACCATCCGCATGATCAAACGTCTCGCGATACTCACCGCCCTCGCAGCCGCACCGCTCGCTGCCGATAACCACACTGAAACGCGCGCCGATCCGGCTCAGGAAGTTTCCGAAGAGCGCCTGCGCGCCGATCTGGATACGCTGGTTGGATTTGGCACGCGCCACACTTTGTCCACCCAGAGCGACCCGAACCGCGGCATCGGCGCAGCGGTCGACTGGGCGCTCGCGGAATTCGGACGCATCGGTGCCGGGTGCGGCAATTGTCTGGACATCATGCCGGTGGCCGAACTTGTTCAGCCTGATGGTCGCCGTATCCCCACGCCCACGCTCATCCGAAACGCAGTGGCGATCCAGCGGGGCAGCGAGCGTCCGAACGAAGTCGTGATCGTGCAGGGGCACATCGACAGCCGCGTTTCCGACCCGCTTGATTATACCAGCGACGCGCCGGGCGCCAACGATGACGGATCTGGCAGCGCGCTCGTGATCGAGGCGGCGCGGGCGCTTTCGGGGAACGAATACCCCTCGACCATCATCTACGCGCTGCTTTCGGGCGAGGAACAGGGCCTGTTTGGCGGACGCATCCTGGCCGATTGGGCGGCCGCACAGGGCTTCACCGTCAAGGCTGTGCTGAACAACGATATCGTCGGCAATTCCTGCGGCAAGGATGGTTATTGCGAGCCCAAGGTGGTGCGCGTGTTTTCCGAAGGGCCGCGCGCCGATCTGACCGACGACCTGCGCGCCGCGCAGACGCGCTTTGGCGGCGAAAACGATACGCCTTCGCGCAATCTGTCTCGCTGGGTTGCCGATCTTGCCGCCGAGAAGCCGGACGGTGTGCAGGTTCGCCAGATCTGGCGCACCGACCGCATGGGGCGGGGCGGGGATCAGGTGCCGTTCCTGCAAAAGGGCTACCCCGCAATCCGCTTTTCCGTGGGAGTCGAGGATTACGACCACCAGCATCAGGACCTGCGCACCAAGGACGGGGTGGTTTATGGCGACACGATTGCAGAGATGGATTTCGCCTATCTGGCAGGTGTGACGCGGCTGAACGTGAGAGCGCTCGACGCGCTCGCCCGTGCGCCAATGCCGCCAAAGGTCACGGTGGACGCGGCGGTGCGGGTGGACACCGAATTGCAGTGGACCAATTCTGCCGGAGCAGACCAGTTCGCTGTCCACGTTCGCCGTCCCGACGAACCGTATTGGCGTGCCGACAAACCGCTGGGCAGCAAAGGCGAGGACTGGAGCAAGGCGGCTCCGCTTGCGATCAGGACTGACGAAGGCGTCGGGAGCGGGATGCAGGTTCCCTTGCGCGGCGATGACTGGCTGTTCGGGATTGCTGCCTGCGCTGGCGAGCACTGTTCGCCCGTCTCCAGCGCAGTCCCCGGCGGCGCGTTTGAGCCGGTTGAGCAAGCAGAGGACTAGTGTTTATCCCGGTGCGCGCTGACCTCGTTGCAGCCAACCCCTTCGACAAGCCGAGGGTGAAAGGGTAAGGGGCGCTCTATGCACAACAATTCAAAGCGCCATGAAGGCATGCCTTCGCGCCAGCAAGTCCTCGATTTCGTCCAGAACTCCGATGGCCCCGCGGGCAAGCGCGAGATAGCCAAGGCGTTTGGCCTTAAGGGTCAGGAGAAGATCGCGCTCAAGGCGTTGCTGAAAGACATGGCGGAGGAAGGCCTGATCGACGGGCAGAAATCCGCTTATCACCGTATGGGCGGCGTGCCCAAGGTAACCGTCCTGCGCGTGGTCGACATCGAAGAGGGCGAGCCGGTGGCTATCCCCGACAATTGGGATCCCGAAGCGCCCGGAAAACCGCCGCGCCTCACGCTGAAAGAGACCAAGGGCAAGGGTGGCAAACGCGCTCCTGCGCTCAAGCGCGGCGACCGTGTTCTGGCACGCACCGAAGAGCGCGAATCCGGCTGGGTTGCGCATCCGATGAAGAAGCTGCCAGCCCGCACCGAAGGGCTGCTGGGCGTGGTCGAAGTGGACAAGGCCGGCAAGGCATGGCTCGCCCCGGTCGACAAACGCGTTCGCCAGTCATCGCGCATCAGCGACCTTGGCGCCGCCGAGGAAGGCCAGCTTGTGCTGGCCGAACGCACGGGCCGGTCAGAGCGCGCGGGCGTGCGCGTGACGGAAGTGTATGGCGACCCGCTCGCCCCCGGCGCGTTCAGCCTGATCGCGATTGCCAAGCATGGCATTCCTCAAGTCTTCCCCGAAGAGGTGATCGAGGAGGCCCACCGCGCCGCGAGACTCGAATTTTCGCTTGCCAAGCGAGAAGACTTGCGTGCGCTGCCGATCGTCGCGATCGACCCGGCGGACGCGCGCGACCATGACGATGCAATCTGGGCCGAGCCGGACGGCAAGGGCGGCTTTAACGCGGTGGTCGCCATTGCCGATGTCAGTTTCTACGTGCGCCCCGGAAGCGCGCTGGACCGTGAGGCGAGGAAGCGCGGCAATTCTGTGTACTTCCCCGACCGTGTCGTGCCGATGCTGCCTGAAGTGCTGTCAGCCGATGTCTGCTCACTCAAAGAGGGCGAGGACCGAGCTGCGATGGCGTGTCACCTGCACATAAATGCGCAGGGCAAGGTCACCAAGCACCGCTTTACCCGCGTGCTGGTACGCATCCATCAAAACATCGCGTATGAGGACGCGCAGACCCGCATGGATGCAGGCGACGCGCCCGAATTTCTCCAGCATCTGTGGGAGGCGTGGAAGTTGCTGGCCTCCGCGCGCCAAAACCGCGATCCGCTGGAACTGGAACTGCCCGAACGCCGCGTGGTGCTTAACGACAAGGGACAAATCGCCGAGATCGCCGTGCGCGAAAGGTTGGATGCGCACCGCGTCGTCGAGGACTTCATGATTGCCGCCAATGTCGCCGCTGCGCAGGCGCTGGAGGCAAAAACCGCGCCCGTGGTCTATCGCATTCACGAAACGCCAAGCCGCGAGAAATTGATCGCGCTGCGCGATTATCTGGCGACGATGGGGCGCAAGCTCGCCCTGGGTCAGGTGGTGACGCCGAGCCTCTTCAACCGGATGCTGAAGGATGTGACGGACGAGGCAGAGCGCGCGCAGGTTATGGAAGCGGTGCTTCGAACCCAGATGCAGGCCCATTACGGCCCCGCCAATGCCGGGCATTTCGGGCTGGCGCTGGCTTCCTATGCGCACTTTACCTCGCCCATCCGGCGCTATTCCGATCTGCTGGTGCACCGCGCGCTGGTCGATGCGTATGGTCTGGAGCAGCCCAAGCCCGCAGGGTCTATCCCGCCGACAACCGGTCTATCGGACCGCGACCGTGCCAGCCTGCAACAGATTTCCGACGCGATCAGCCAGACCGAGCGGCGCGCAATGGAGGCAGAGCGCGACACAATCGACCGCTATGTCGCAGCATGGCTATCGGCCCGCGTCGGGGAAGTTTTCGATACTCGGATCACTGGCGTGCAAGGATTTGGGTTCTTCGCAACGATCGTTGGCATGGGTGGCGACGGGCTGGTCCCGGTATCGACCCTTGGCCGCGAATACTTCCGCCATGACGAGGCATCGCAGGCGCTTATTGGCGAAAATTCGGGCAAGCGTTACGCCGCGGGGGACAGGCTGAAATTGCAATTGGCAGAAGCAAATGCGCTGACCGGGGCGCTGAAATTCGTGCCTGTGGATAGCGATGGCAACCCCATCGAAACGCGCGGCGGACGTCCAGACCGCGAACTTGGCAAAGGGCCCGGCGGGCCAAAGCGCGGCAATTTCGGAACCGGGCAGCGTGGGCGACCCAAGAACATCCGCCATCAGAGGCGCAAAGGCCGCTGATACGGCGGAACGAGAAGCGCGGTGCGGGCATTCAGTATTCGAAGGAGAATCGCATTGCTTACCCCCGATCACAAAGTTCCCGCTCTCGACCTGCCGCTCACCATCGGTGCGCGCTACGATCTGTCCAAACAGCATCCCGACAATTTCACCATGCTCGTATTCTATCGCGGCAAGCATTGCCCGATCTGCAAGAATTATCTTAAGGAACTGTCGGGCAAGCTCGAGGAGTTTACCAGGCGCGGCATCAACGTTGCGGCAGTCTCGATGGACAGCGAAGAGCGCGCAATGTTCGTCGATCAGGAATGGGATACCGGCGATGTCCCGCTGGCATTCGATCTGAGCGAGGATAGCGCGCGCGAATGGGGCCTGTATATCTCGCAGGGCCGCCCGGATACCGAAGAACCCGAAATGTTCTCCGAACCGGGCCTGTTCCTGGTGCGTCCCGATGGATCGCTGTATTTTGCCAGCGTCCAGAACGCGCCGTTCACGCGCCCGCCGCTCGATCAGCTGTTGCAGGGGATCGATTACGTGCTGGAAAACGGGTATCCGACGCGCGGCACGCTCACCTGAAACCAACCGCCTGATCTACACCTCGTGGTGGCTGTCCTGCTCGTCATAATCATGTGGAATGACATAAAGCGGGCAGGACAGCTCACCCGCATGCGCTGAGAAGTGCAGCACCAGCGGACCGGGATTGCTACCCGTAGCCGCGCCCAGAACCAAGGCCGCGACTTCCGGATGCTCTACCAGAAATTCGGTCACGATCTTCGTGCCGTTGCCAATCGCGACGGAGATGGTGGGCATGATGCCGCTTTCGGCAAACAAGTTGCCCGCAACGCCATGCGCCAGCACTTCGGCGCGGTCGCGCGCCTCCTGCTCGATGGTTGCCTGTACCGCGCCAAACGCGCTGAAGTTTTGCTGTGGCACCAGCGCGAGAATATGCACTGCCCCGCCCACAGCCACCGCGCGCCTTGCCGCGAACCGAAGGGCTGCGCCAGCCTCTTCGCTTTCATCGGTGATGACAAGAAAAGTCCTCATGGCTGTACGCCTGTCACTAATTTGGGCCGGATGTCAAAATCTGCGCTTTCGACGACCCACAATGGCTTGCCGCGCGGCGCCGAATTCGCCAGAGCACTAGCGTCAACACTCCGCCATGCGCGCCGCCAGGGGATCACGTCCACAATGCCGATCGAACTCAAGATGCCAGCCCTGTCCCCGACGATGGAGGAGGGGACGTTGTCCAAATGGCTGGTAAAGGTTGGTGATCAGGTCAATTCGGGCGACATCATGGCCGAGATCGAGACGGACAAGGCGACCATGGAATTTGAAGCCGTGGACGAAGGCGTCATCGCCAAAATCCTCGTCGAGGAAGGGACCGAGAACGTCGAAGTCGGCACCGTGATCGCGTTGATTGCCGAAGATGGCGAGGATATCGGTACGATCGAGGCACCTGCGGCCGCGGTGGAAGAACCGGCGCCGGCTCCTGCGCCGAGCGCATCGTATGAAGCCAGGAACGCCCCCAGGGCGACGCCCGTAGCGCGGCGACTGGCGAACGCAAACGACATGGATATTGCGCAGGTCGAAGGAACCGGCCCGCGCGGCAAGGTCATCAAGAGCGACGTCGAATCCGCGATGGGAGGCAGCGCTGCGAGCGCGCACAATTCAGACCGCCTCATCGCCTCTCCGCTGGCAAAGCGCATGGCGAGCAAGGACAATATCGACCTCTCGCAAGTCACCGGCACCGGCCCCGGCGGGCGGATCGTCAAAGCCGATGTCGAGTCTTTCGAACCTGCCGCCGAACGACCTGCGGAACAACCCGCTCCCAGTGCAGCGCCCGCCACCGCTCCTGCTGCGCCCAAACCGGCGCCTGCGAACGATTACGATGCGCCGTACGAAGCGCAAAAGCTCAACAATGTGCGCAAGGTTATCGCCCGCCGCCTGACCGAGGCGAAGCAGACGGTTCCGCACATCTACCTCACTGTCGATGTCAGGCTGGATGCGCTGCTGAAACTGCGCAGTGAACTCAACGCCTCGCTCGAAACGGACGGGGTGAAACTATCGGTCAATGACCTTATCATCAAGGCGCTGGCCCGCGCGCTGCAACGCGAACCGCAATGCAATGTCAGTTTTCAGGGCGACGTGATGCACCAGTATTCGCGTCAGGATATTTCCGTCGCGGTGGCGGCGCCCACCGGCCTGATCACCCCGATCATCCGCGATGCGGGTCGCAAAGGGCTGGCGGAGATCTCGAACGAGATGAAAGCGCTGGCGGGCAAGGCGCGCGAGGGCAAGCTGCAACCGCATGAATTTCAAGGCGGAACCGCCAGCCTGTCCAATCTTGGCATGTTCGGCACCAAGCAGTTCGACGCGGTCATCAATCCGCCGCAGGGCATGATATTGGCGGTGGGCGCGGGCGAACAGCGCCCTTTTGTGATCGATGGCGCATTGCAGGTGGCCACCGTAATGAGCGCCACCGGCAGCTTTGACCACCGCGCGATTGATGGGGTGGACGGGGCCAAACTGCTCGACCAGTTCCGCAAACTGATCGAGCACCCGATGGGGCTGGTGGTGTGAACTTCAACGTCATCGGCAAGGCCATGATAATCGCGCTGTGTGCAGCAATTGCAGCGTGGTTGCCGGTTGCGATCATGATGACGTCCGGCCTCGACAGCGGCCTGCGTGCGACGATGGCGTTGAGTCTCTTGCCGCTCGCCTTGCTGGGAAGTTTTGCAATCGGCCTGCCGATTTCATTGATTGCGTTTCTGTGGACGAAGAACCACGTCATGACCTCTGTCACGACTTTGTTCTGCATGGCAAATCTTGCGGGCATTGTGCTGATATTGACCAGTTTCGTGCTGTTGAAAGAAGAGGGTGTCTATATCCTCGGCATTCCCAGTTTCATCGCTGCCAATACATTCGCGATCCTTGGCTGGTTCTGGATCATCCGGCCGTTGCAGCGCGCCAGGCTTGCGTAAAGCGATGAACGGGGCTGTCCTACACGCAGTCAAAATGCCATCACACGGGCGATGAAAATGATCACTCACAAGACAGTTTTTCGCGGCAAAACAACGCAGATCGCACCCACAATTTTTCTGCGCCTGAACAGTGTGTCAGGTGTGTCAGGGCAATCGCACTCAAAGGGGAATAACAGGTAATGTCAGTGAGTTACGACGTCATCGTTCTGGGTTCTGGACCAGGCGGCTATGTCGCCACGATTCGCTGTGCGCAGCTAGGGCTGAAAACCGCGATTGTCGAGCGTGAAGACCTTGGCGGTATCTGTCTAAACTGGGGGTGCATTCCGACCAAGGCATTGCTGCGCAGCGCCGAGATCAAGCATTACATGGACCACGCCGCGTCTTATGGTCTCAAGGTTGCGGGCACGATCGAGGCCGATCTGGACGCCATCGTGAAGCGCAGCCGCGGGGTCGCCAAACAGCTCAATCAGGGGATCGGCCACCTGATGAAGAAGAACAAGATCGCCGTCCATATGGGCGACGGACGGCTGACCGGAGCGACTTCGCTGGTCGTCAAGGGCAAGGACGGTGAGGAGGAACTCTCGGCAAAACACGTCATCGTCGCCACCGGCGCGCGCGCGCGCGACTTGCCGTTCGCGCCTGCCGATGGAAAGCGCGTGTGGACCTATCGCCACGCCATGGTCCCGCCCGAAATGCCCACGCGCCTGCTCGTAATCGGATCAGGCGCAATCGGCATTGAGTTTGCCAGTTTCTACAACGATATGGGCGTCGATGTGACCGTCGCCGAAATGCTCGACCGGGTTGTTCCGGTGGAGGATGCGGACGTTTCAGCTTTCCTCGAAAAATCGCTCAGGAAACAGGGCATCACCATCATGACTGGCGCGGGGGTCGATGGGCTGAAGGTTGGGGAAAACGGGGTCAGCGCAACGATCAAGGACAAGGCAGGTAAGGTCGAAACGAGCGAATTCAGCCACGTCATCACCGCCATCGGGATCCAGCCCAACACAGAGAATATCGGGATCGATTCGCTCGCGGAAATGGATCGCGGGTTTATCCAAATTGATCAGTATGGCCGGACAAAAACCGCCGGATTGTGGGCTATCGGAGACTGCACGCCCGGCCCATGGCTGGCGCACAAGGCCAGCCACGAAGGCGTTACCTGTGCCGAGGCGATCGCGCAGGAACTGGGCAACAAAGATGTCCACCCGCACCCGCTGGACCGCAACGCGATCCCCGGCTGCACCTATTGCCACCCGCAAATCGCCAGCGTCGGCCTGACCGAAGCCAAGGCTCGGGAAGCGGGCCATGACATCAAGGTCGGCAATTTCCCTTTTATCGGCAACGGCAAGGCGATTGCGCTGGGCGAGGCGGAGGGCTTCATCAAGACCGTATTCGACGCTGAAACCGGCGAATTGCTCGGCGCGCACATGATCGGCGCGGAAGTAACCGAACTGATCCAGGGCTACACCGTGGGCAAAGTGCTGGAGACGACCGAGGCGGAACTGATGCAGACAGTGTTCCCGCACCCGACCCTGTCCGAAATGATGCACGAAAGCGTGCTCGACGCGTATGGCCGCGCGATCCATTTCTGATGTGTCCATGGAACGGTAGAGAAAGTGGCGGACAGGGTGTCAGCCTGTCCGCCGTTTCTCCACGTTTCCCGTGTTTTTACTGTTTGAGTTTCCCAAGAAAACGGCAAAGATAGCTTTGCGGTTATGGCAACGGGAAACGAAATTGGCGCGCTTTAAGCTCTCTGAAACAGCAGTCCGGCGGCTCGATCAGCCCGGTATCTATGGCGATGGCGACGGGCTTTTTCTGCGCGTTCGCAAGGGCGGATCGCGCCAATGGGTTTTCATATTCAAGCGCGAGGGGAAGCGCACTGAGATAGGACTGGGTGGATACGGGCAGGGCACTGCTCCGGTTTCGCTGGCGCTGGCGCGCGACAAGGCAGACGCCATCCGCGATCAATTGGCGCGCGGTCTCGATCCGCGCGGCGATCGGCAACCGGCCCGGGTGGTGACCTTCGCGCACGTCATGGCCGAGCTGCTCGCCTCGAAGGACGGTGGCTGGAAAAACGACAAACACCGCGCTCAATGGCAAATGACGTTGCGAGAGTATGCAGCGCCGCTGCACCCTCTCGCGGTCGCCGATATTGCTTTGGGCGACGTGAAGGCCTGTCTCCTTCCCCACTGGGAGGAAAGACCCGTTACGGCGGATCGGCTGCGCGCTCGGATTCAAGCGGTGATCGACTACGCAATCGCGCATGGCTGGCGCACCGCTGGCAATCCTGCGCGCTGGCAGGGGCTGCTGGACAAAGTGATGCCGCCGCGTCGCAAGCTGGTGCGCGGCCACCATGCGGCGCTCGCCTACGCCGACGCGCCAAAGCTGGCAGCGGCACTGCAACGCTCCACCGGCACGGCGGCGCGAGCGGTCGAGCTGGTTTTGCTCACGGCGGTTCGATCCGGCGAGGCGAGATTGGCGACCTTTTCAGAGTTCGACCTGGGGGCCGGAATATGGACAATCCCGGCTGATCGCATGAAGGCGGACCGGGAACACGTAATCCCGCTCACGGCCCGCGCAATCGAGATTGTAAGGGCGATGAAGCGCCGCGCGACCTGTCAGCTAGTGTTTTGCGGCGCTATCCCCGAACGGCCAATTTCCGACACCGCAGTGACGAAGGCGCTGCGTCTCGCCAGTCCAGACAAGGCGGCGACCGTTCATGGCTTGCGCTCGACCTTTCGGGATTGGGCCGGGGACAAAACCGAATTTTCCCGCGATGTCGCCGAGGCGGCACTTGCCCACACGGTGCGCGACAAGGTCGAGGCAGCTTATCGGCGCGGAACGGCGCTCGAGAAGCGGCGGGAATTGATGGCTGCTTGGGACGAATATCTTCGGCAAACTGGGGGTGCAAAATGATGGGCGACGCCGAGATTGCTCGCAAACTGCACCGCGTCCCGTCAATTGATCCGGTTCACATTCGCGGGGTGATTGCTTTCTTCGAGGTAACGCGCGAAAATCCTTCGATGGCACCATCTTGCGAATTGGCGGCGCTTGATCTTGTGGGGCAGCGCGCTACGGAGGCGTCCGCCGCGATACTGGCCCTCGGGTGGTATGGCTCTCAAGAACTGGAAGACGCATTGCCGGGCAGTGGGAGTTTGACCGACATTTGCAATCAGCTCGAGGCTCTCGCCAAAGCTGCCGCCGCTGCTCGCCTCTCACTCGACCGCGGATGCCGAGCCGGCCGACCAGTGAGCAATCTTACGCATCTGGTGCTGATGCTTGCCGAGCTGATCGAGCGTGGGGGCGGTAGGGCCGATGCGACAAAAGGCGGCGAATTGTGCCAGGCCTTTGGCGTTGCGACCGAGGCGCTCGGCCTTTCGATCGGCAACGAACGTGAGACTGTGCGCGCCGCGCTAAAGCGCCGATCCGCCAAACAATAGGGCCAATTTGATAGGTATTGTCTGGCGACCCACTTGTTTTACCGCGCGGGCTCAACAGCTACGACATGGACAAGAGCAACACTAATGAAAGGTGCTTGTCATGTCCGAAGTCCCGGAACTTATCTCCGTAAATGAGGCGGCAGAGCTCACAACTCTTAGCCGCACCGCGATTTTCAAACTACGCTCTCAAGGTCGATTTCCCTTGGCTGTGCCGCTCGGTGAGAAGCGCATCGCCTTTGTTCGCGCGGAAGTGGCCGAATGGGTCGAAAAGCGGATCGCTGAGCGGGAACCTCTCGGATGCTGATCGTCGGCACATCGCGCCGCGCGTCGGCTGCTGAGCGGGTCGAGCCGTAAGATGGCCGCGCGCACCCGTCGCCGCAAGGCGGCAATCGACAGTTCCGGCGCGGAAGCTCTGGCCAACCTGCCTTTGTTCGGGGAACTATTCTCCCGCGATGCGCGAATTGGGGCAATCGCGAGGGTCTCACCCAGCGCTGCACTGCAATTGGCGATCGATGCGCTCAACGAGCATGTCTCGAGCGGATCGGTCTTCGATGACTGGCGCGGGCACTGCCTTCACGAAACGACCCGCGGGCAATTCGACCAGGACGAGGCTTTCGTCTCGTTTTTCCAGTTCTGCACCATGCTGGGCCTGCCTGATACACACCGGCTGTCTTATGCCGAGTTCGCGACTGCGCTTGATCATGTCGGCCTCGCTCGGGCCATAGGCCCCGAACCCGGCGGATTCCGGCTCGGAGGGCGCTTGGTTGACAAATTCGGCGGGGCAGCGGCCCGAAATCCGCTCGCGCCGCTGGGCGAATTTATCGAAGAACGATGCGAGATTGTCGGCACGGGTCGCGCTGATCGGGTAAAAAGCCAGCAATTTTACGATAATTACGTGCAATGGGCTGTCGCTCGCGGCGCGACCCCGGCGAGCATTCAGGCTGTTGGCAAGGCATTGAAAGCGCGCGGCTTTCGCAAGATCGCAAGCGATGGCATGTGGTGGCAAGGGCTTCGCTTGCGACCGGACGCAGCTTCCGGCGGAAGGGAGTAAATACCGTGCGCGGAAGGCTTATTCCTCAATCAATTCATAATGTTACTTCCAACGGCGGAATGGCGGAAGAGAATCCCAGCTCCCCCCTTTACAAAACCACACCGCGTTTTCTCCCCTATACCCTCCCGATTTCCTCCCGTCTATTCCAAGTGAGGTTAAAAGGTTGGAATAGAATGATAATAAAGGGTCCGAGGTTAGTTCCGCGGTCCTTCCGCCGGAAGGCCGGGGGGTGGTCGAAAGTCTGCAAGGCTCGACCTCAAAACACCGACGCCCCTGTCATTCAGAGACTTTTTTCCCACGGGCTGGGTTTTCGGGCGGTGGATGATGAGTGACGTGTCACGAGGCGGGCGAAGGGGCGCGAAGCGTGGCCGGATTTCTGAGGGCCGCGCGAAGGGTCGCGACACAAGTTCGCGCACTGGCGGGGCTGTGCCGCAGAGCAGCGGCTCGCAAACTGGGAAGGGTGTCCATAATGCGGACAGCCTTGCGGAAAATGAATTTGTTTCACTTGAAACCACTTTGTCGACCGACCTGTTCGGACAGCCGATCCCGCCGCGTTCAGGGAGAGCGGGCCGACCGCCGCATATCCCGTCGACGGCGACCCGCGCGCGTGTGCGCGAGCTGAGCGAGGCGGGGGCCACGCAAGCCGTGATCGCGCTCGAGCTGGGTATCACACCGCCGACTTTGGTTTTGAACTACCCCGTCGAGCTGAAATCGAATTCGCAGGTGTGGCGGCGACGGTGCGGTCGATCGGGCCGGTGATTTTCTGAATTGCAAACTGAAAACGAAAGGGAATCTGATGGAACCGGTGAGTGAAAACGAAACGCGGATTATCGAAATGAGCCGCCGCCTGGCGCGGTCTCTGCTCGCGAAACTGCATGAGCAGGGCGTGGAGCCAGCGGATGCGGCGATCGGGTTTGCGTACGCGATGCACGACGCCGCAACTGGTCTTACCGGAGATCGGATGCAGGCGGTCGAATGGATGCGCACCGCCGCTGACGTGATGGAGCGCCAGTTGATGGGAGGCGATGATGGAAAGCCAGCGTCGCATTGACCTGATCGAACACGCGGACCGCGATGTTGCGAAGGCGGCGGCGGCGGTGCTCGATGAGATATCGCGACCAATGACGCCTGCGGAAATGGAGAGAGAACTTGTCCCTTACTATTCGCGAAGCAAGGCGCGGGAAATTGTCAACGCGCTCAAATTCTTCGACGTTGTTTTGCTGCGAGCCGACGAGGGGCATCCCCGCAAGCCTGGTTGGTAAACCAAAATGCATGGCGCGACCATCGCGCCCGGCGAGCGAGGTCGAGGCGGTCAAGCATGCGGCGGCGCTGTTGCCGCCCGGTTTGTCGATCAGCGCCAAGGCCGGGCTGATCGCGCGCGGTGTTGTGGCTGAGCTGATCGCCGATGCGGAACGCAGCGATCCGTTCGATCGCGCTATGGCCGATGCGCGGCGCGCCCTTTTGAACGATCCAGTCGCCGCGATCGCGTTTGACCCGGAGGCGGACCTGGCGGGGATGGTGGCAGGCGAGCGAATCTCGGCCTTCGAGGCGCGCGGATGCGTCCAGATTGACGCAACCGAATGGGCGGCGGAAACGGCCAATATCGCGGCAAAACTTGAAAAACGCCTGAAATCGCGATTTCGAAGAAAGTTGGCAGAAACTATGTTTTCGCCAACTTTGGGCGCGCAAAAGGAGGGGCAATTTTCAGACAGGAGCTTCACTAAATGACACTTCACACCGCCTCGCGCGCCCTCATGGGAACCGTTCGCGCCGAGACTGATCCGGCCCGCATCCTCGCTGACATCAACACCGCTGTCACCGATATGCGCGCGAACAGCGACGCGCGGCTGTCGGTGATCGAGGCCGCGCTCGATCAGCAAATTTCGTCCGGCGCGATGGCCGCCCTTGGCGTGCCGCTGGGTAGCGGCGCGGTGGCCGTGGATCCCGAATATTCAAAAACCTTCGCAAGTTTTGTGCGGCGCGGTGACGATGATGGTGTCGGCGCTGATTTGCGCAAGGCCAATTCCCAAGGCGCGCGCGCGACGATCCACGCGGCGCTGAGTGTCGGGGATAATTCGAACGGTGGCTATCTCGCGCCAACCGAATGGGACCGGCAAGTTCACCAAGCGCAGCGCGCCGAAAGCCCGATGCGCCGTCTGGCGACCGTTATGCAATCCGGTGTGGCGGGATATTCCACGCTCTGGCACGATCGCAACTGGGGTTCGGGCTGGGTTGGCGAGACCGCCGCGCGCCCCGCCACCACAAGCGGCACGCTCGAGCCGATCAACTTCGCGGCGGGCGAGGTTTACGCCAACGTCGCGGTGACGCAGCAGCTGCTCGACGACGCGCAATTGGATATCACAGCGTGGCTGACGGGGCAGATAGGTTCCGAATTCGCGCGGCAAGAGGATATCGCTTTTCTCTCCGGCGATGGTGTGAACAAGCCGCGCGGACTTCTGACCTACGCGGCGGGAGGTTCCGCCGCGGCGATTCACCCAGGCGGCGCGCTGGATACTGTGCCTTCCGGAGCGGCGGCGGCGGTGACGGGTGATGGCCTGATTGATTTCGCCTACGGCTTGGCGTCGCCCTATCGTGCCAACGCGTCCTGGCTGATGAGCAGCCAGACGGTTGCGCATATTTCAAAGCTGAAGGATGGGCAGGGGAACTATCTGTGGCGCGAAGCGATCGCCAGCGATCAGCCGCCGACGCTGCTGGGCCGCCCTGTCGAATTTGACGAGGGCATGCCACCTGTTGCGGCCGGAAATCTCGCAGTGGCTTACGGCGACTTCCGTGCGGGCTATCTCATCAACGATCGGATCGGGACGCGCATTCTGCGCGACCCCTTCACCAACAAGCCGTTCGTGATGTTTTACGCGACGAAGCGCGTCGGCGCTGGCCTTCTCGATCCGCGCGCAATTCGCGTGATGCAGATCGCGGCGGGATAAAGTTAGCAAGGTCACGTCCGCAGGCGTGAAGGCGGGGCGGTGCCATCATTCGCCGTCCCGCCATTTATGAAATCATAAACTGACCGAGGCTGGCGCTTCCGTGATGGAATTGCCAGCCTCGAATGCCAAGGAGGCCGCATTGGCGAGTAGCAAGATCGGTTCGCTTCGGGTGGACCTGGGCGCGAACACTGCCGCGTTCGAAAAAGGCATCGACGGGGCTTCGCGGCACCTCGAAAAATTCTCGAAAAAGATGCAGGCGATTGGCAGCAAGATCAGCGGGGTCGGCAAGGCGCTGACCATCGGGATCACCGCGCCGATCACGGCAGCGGCGGCGGGGTTTGGCGCGGCGACGCAACAAATCGCCGTCGATGCGCGCGAGATGGCGAACGCTGCGAAAGTGGCCGGCGAAGGATTTGCCGAATTCCAAAAACAGGCGTTTGCGGCAAAATCGGTCGGCATCGAGGTCAGCGAGCTGGCCGACATTTTCAAGGATGTGCGAGAGCGCGTCGGCGAATTCGTCGTCACCGGCGGCGGTCCGCTGCAAGACGCCTTCGCGGCACTTGGCGGAAAGGTGAAGCTGACCGTTGGCGAGCTTCGCGGCCTTTCCGGCAAGGATGCGCTGCAACTGATCGTTGCGCGGATGCAAGAGGCCAAGCTTTCGACCGAGGAAATGTCCTTTGTCTTGGAAAGTCTGGGGTCGAATTCAACGGCTCTGCTACCGATGTTGCTCAACAATGCAGCGGCGATGGATACGCTGGGAGAAAAGGCTAATATCATTTCAGAGGATGATCAGAAGAAGCTCGACGCGTATCTGACTTCGCAAAGCGATCTTTCGACGGCCACCGAGAAACTCACAATCGCGCTTTTGGGGAGCGGCCTGCTCGACGGCATCACCTCGATGGTGGAGAAATTTGCCGAGTTCACCTCGAATCTCGCCGAGACCAATCCCAATCTGCTCAACGCCGGACTTGCGTTTGCGGCGGTTGCGGCAGCGGTTGGACCTGCGCTCGTCGCGATCGGGGGAGTGGTATCGCTTGCGCCCAAGGTGGTCGACGGTCTCAAGGCAATCCGCGGCGCGAGCCTGTTCCTGATGGCGAACCCGGCGATTCTCGCGTTCGCCGCAGTGGTCGCGGGGATATATTTCGCCTGGCAGAATTGGGACAAGATCAAGCCTTATATCACGGCGGTCAGCGATGCGGTTTCGAAGTTCTGGAACGGCACGGTCAAACCGGTGTTCGATGCGGTGGCAGACGCGCTTACCGGCGCGGTCAAGGCGTGGGTCGGGATGCATGTTGGAGCTGTCCGCGCGCTGGCTGACGTTGCCAAGGCTGTCTGGGATTGGGGGAGCGGCCTGGGGACCAAAATGGCCGATATCGGGCGCGATATCATCGCCGGGATCGTGCGCGGCATCAAGGCTGCGCCTGGTGCGGTCTGGAACGCGCTGCGGAACGTTGTCGAGTTCGGTGTCGACAAGGTGAAGGACTATCTCGGCATCAAGTCGCCTTCGCTGCTGTTCATCGGGATCGGCGACTTCATGACGCAGGGCCTTGCGATTGGCATTCGCAACGGCGGCGAGATGGTCAGCGATGCTATAGCAAACGTTGCCGAGGGTGCGGAAATAGCGACCGTGCGCGTTGCCGAGACGTTCAAGCAGATGGCTGATAACGTGCTGGGCAGCCTTCGCGGTCTGGCGAGCAGCATCAAGGGCGGTGACATTCTCGGCATCCTTGAAGGCGTGATTGGCCTCTTCACCACTCTAGGCGGCGCGGGTGTGTTCGGCGCGGGGTTGCAGGGCCGGATCAATGCGCCGGTCCCTGGCTTTGCCAACGGAACGCCGTTTCATCGCGGTGGTCTGGCGCTAGTGGGCGAGCGCGGGCCGGAGCTGGTGAACATGAACCGGGGCGCAAGCGTGATGACGAACAGCGAGCTGCGCAGCATGTCCGGCGTCGCGCGTGAGATGAAGATCAGTGTTGATGCATCGCCGTATTTCGACGTGCGGGTTGATGGGCGAATCGTTCAGTCGGCACCGGCGCTGGCCAATGCCGGGGCGGCTCAGGCAGGCGCGCAGGCGGCGCGCAGCGGGCGGAGGCGGTACCGGTGATCGAGGCTATCGAAATCAGCCGATCGGCGCTCGGCTATCGTGTTGTCAGTCGCCCTGCGGTGCCGTTCATCCGGAAACTCTATATGGGCCGAGGTTATCTCACCTTTGTCCGGGCGTCTGGCTACGCGGCTGCATTCGCAGCGAGGCTCGAATGCGAACTCATTGACTGCACCGGCACCCTTTCTGCTGACGATTGCGTAAAACTTGTTGTCGCGGCGCGGCGGTAAGGGTTTCCTACAGGTTCTCGGTCTGTTCTATCCGCGCGGATGAGCAGCAAGCGTCTTAACACTCTCGCGGACTATGCCCGCCACCGATACAAATTGCGAATCGAATGCGCCTGCGGGCGGGTGGTGATCGCGGATCCTCACGCGATTATCGCGGCCTGCCAAGCCAAGCGACTTCCCGCCAGTTTGGCCAAGCTGGGCGATCGGCTGCGCTGCGCGAAGTGTGGCGCGCGACCGGCGCGGATCGGGCCGGGGTTTGGGGATTGAAGGGCGGAAACGTGGCGGAAATAACCGCCATTGTGTGGGATATATCCCGCTTGCGCGGCATGTAATTCGCGTCCATGTTGAAGCGGCTCGACCAGGTGCGCAAACACCGGGCCGAGCCTCACCTCAACCGATCATATGGAGATCGATCATGGCTACCAATGCTCTACAATTTCAGGCCGCCCAGGCAAAGCCGCTGACGCTGTTTGATGCGGGGAACTGTCTCGAGGAACTGCTGGGCGACGCTGAAGAGCTTTCCTCGCTCTTGCTGCTGGTATCCGAAAGTAAGGAAATTGACGATCGTATGCACCGCGCGCTGCGCGCCGTTTCAACGCTCGCCGATGCAATGGGGCGCAAGTGCGAGGAAAAGGCAGCGGAATTCTTCACCGCGAACACCGCTGCGAGACGTCAAAGCGAAATCGAATAGAATTCGCAGATATGGCGCTGGTTATGACATGGCTGGAAAACCTGCGCTAAGTGCCTGATTTTGTTGCTAGGGTGGCGGACAGGGTGGGATTCGAACCCACGGAGGGCTTGCACCCTCGGCGGTTTTCAAGACCGCTGCCTTAAACCACTCGGCCACCTGTCCACGCGGATCAACCCGATAGCGGGGCAATCCAGCGCACTCAAGCCAAAGTCTCGCAACAAGGCATGTTGGCCCCGCCCCAGAAATGTGACAGATGACCGAAATGCGATTGCTTCCCCTGCTTGGCGCGCTTGCGCTGCTCGTGCTTTCCCCCGGCTCCAACCCCGCTCACGCGCAACTTCAGGCGCGCGACGGGATCGCCTTTGACGCTTATATGGAGCTGCTGAAAGCCCGCGCGCGCGGTGAGGGGGTGAGCGAGAGCACGCTTGCCCGGATGACCTCAGGCCTTACCCCCAATGCTACCGTAATCCGGCTGGATCAGGGGCAACCCGGCAGCCCGACCGTGCGTGGATACCCCGATCTGGCACCCTACATCGCGACCCATGTGAATCCTGCACGGATAAGTGGGGGACAAAGCGTATACCGCCAGCACCAGTCCGACCTGCGCCGAATCGAACAGCGGACCGGCGTGCCGGGTGAAATCATCGTCGCGATCTTTGGACACGAGACGAGCTATGGCCGGATCAAGGGCAATTTCGACCTGTCGCGCAGCCTTGCAACGCTGGCATGGGAAGGGCGCAGGCGCGAATTGTTCGCAAGCGAGTGGGTGGCGTTGATGAAGGTCGCAGATCGCGGTTTCTCGCGCGATCAACTGGTAGGCAGCTATGCTGGCGCATTCGGTAATCCGCAATTCCTGCCTTCGGTTTATCTGAGGCTCGCCAGCGACGGGGATGGTGACGGGCGCGCCGATATTTTTACTAACCGGATCGACACATTCACCTCCATTGCCAATTATTTCAAGGACGCAGGCTGGCGCGCAGGTCAGCCATGGGGCGTGCGCGCGTTCGTGCCCGCAGGCTTCAATATCGACGCCTACAAGACCAAACTTTCCGCGCCCGTATGCCCGCGGGTGCACGAACGCCATAGCCAATGGAAGACGGTGCGCGAATGGCGCGCACTGGGCGTGCAACCGCAAGGCCCGTTGGCCGAAGATACGCTCGCCTCGCTGTTCCAGCCCGATGGGCCGGGGCGACCGGCATGGCTGCTGACCGGCAATTATCGCGCGATCCTGGAATACAATTGCTCGAACTATTATGCGATGAGCGTAGGATTGCTCGCCGATGAAATCGTGAACTAAGCACAGTCGCCGGCTCGTAAAGCTGAGACGCCCAACCTATAACATCGGGCATGGTACGGATAATGCAGGGTCAGACAATCACACTGCCGAGAGCGCCGCGAGTGCGAGGGTTTACCGCTTTGCTGGCCGTGAGCGCGATCATTGCCGGCGTTCCCGCTGCCGCTCAGCGCTATAGCAATCCTGCGAGCCCTGCTGTGCCGTCACAGGAGGAAGTGCCGATTGCTCTGCTTGTCGATGTGACGAGCGGGCAGGTGCTGTATGCTCACAACGCGACGCGGCGTTTCGTGCCGGCATCAATCACCAAGGTGATGACGATGTTTCTGGCATTCGAACAGGTTGAATCCGGCAGGCTCGACCCGCGCCAGACCTTGATCGTTCCGCGCGATGTGGCGCAGGAATGGGGTGGCAAGGGATCGAGCATGTTCCTGCAGACCGGAGACAGGGTGCAACTGGCCGACGTGCTGACGGGCATCGCAAACGTATCCGCCAATGATGGCGCGGTGCTGCTGGCCACACATTCCGCAGGTTCGGTCCCTGGATGGACAGCGCAGATGAATGCACTCGCGCGCTCTATCGGGATGATCGACAGCCATTTTGGCACGCCCAATGGGTGGCCCGACGAAGGTTATACTTTTACGACGGCGCATGATCTGGTGCAGTTGGCCGATACGATGATCCGCCGCCATCCCGATAAGTTTGCAGCCTATATCGGGCGGCAAGAATTCCGCTATCGCGAGATAACCCAGTCGAATCACGATCCGTTGATCGGAAAGGTGCCCGGTGCCGATGGGATCAAGACAGGATACACGAACGAGGCGGGCTTCGGCTATCTCGGCACGGTAAAGCGCAATGGACAACGACTGGTAATGGTGGTTGCAGGGGTGGGTCGCGGGTCCGACCGGGCGCGGGCTGCGCGATCCTTTATCGAATGGGGCTTTACCGCGTTTGACCGTCAGCGCCTGTTCGCCAATGGAGCAAGCGTAGGTGCCGCCAAGGTGCAGAACGGTTCTGCGAGGTCGGTGGAACTTGTTGCGGACAGACCAATCTCGGTGAACGTGCCCAAGGGCAAGGGATCGCAGGTGCGCATGGAGATCACGTATGACGGGCCGTTGCGAGCGCCAATCGCTGCGGGTGAACAGATTGCCATACTGGAGGTGACGGTGCCGGGCATGGAGCCTGCGCGCATTCCGCTCGCCGCAAAGTCCAATGTCGATGTTGCCGGACCGTTCGCACGCATTTTTAACGCAATTACCAGTTGGCTGGGATGAACGGCAGCACCTCCCCCGGTCGCTTCATCGCGTTTGAAGGTGGTGAGGGTGCGGGCAAATCGACGCAAGCGCGAATGCTGGCAAACGCCCTGCGGAACCGTGGTGTCAGCGTCGATACAACGCGCGAGCCGGGCGGCACCGTTGGGGCGGAGGCCATCCGCACCTTGCTGCTGGACCCGCCCGACGCAGCCGGTTGGGGCCCGCAAGCAGAGGCGTTGTTGTTCGCCGCCGCGCGTGCAGATCATGTCGCCCGCCGGATCAGGCCCGCGCTGAAAGCGGGCACCTGGATTATCTGCGACAGGTTCGTGGATTCTAGCCGCGCCTATCAAGGCGGGGCAGGGGGGCTGGGCGATGACGCAATTCAGCGGCTGCATGCGTTTGGCAGCGACGGGTTGCGCCCGGACCTCACTTTCCTGCTGGAGGTGAACGCCGACCGGGCGCACGATCGCTTGTCTGCGCGGGATGCAGGGGCGAGCGACGCGATTGGCGGACGCGGGCCGGACTATCACGCCCGTGTCGAAGAAACCTTTCGCGCGCTTACAGAGGCCAATCCAAAAGCCTATTGCGTAATCGATGCGAACGGCGATGCGCAAAGCGTGCATGATGCTGTGCTGGCGTCCGTTGATGCCCGGTTCGGGATTGTGAAAGCGTGATCGACTGGCCCAATCACGAACAGCCCATGCGCGAATGGCGCGGCGCGTTGAGTGGCGACCGGATGCACCACGGGTGGATACTGGCGGGCAAAAGCGGCTTGGGAAAGCACGATTTTGCCATGCGCGCCGCGCGCGAACTGGTGTCAGAACCCGGCGCGCCCATGCCTGCCGAACACCCCGACATCATCCTCCTGACGCATCTGCCAAAGGACGACAAGGAGGAGAAAAAGCGCGACGAGGGAAAGCCCTATCAGGTAAAACGCAATATCTCTGTCGATCAGATCCGGATGATGCAGCGTCGCCTCACCACCCGCCCGACACTGGGCGCGCGCCGCGCGATCATCATCGACCCGGCAGACGACATGGAGAAGGGCGCGTCCAACGCGCTGCTCAAAAGCCTTGAGGAACCGCCGCAGGGCACGTTCTTCATTCTCGTAGCGCACCGGCCCTCGCGCCTGTTGCCCACCATCCGGTCGCGTTGCCGAACCTTGCGCTTTCCCATGCTTGGCGAGGATGAACTTGCAGAGATGCTGGCGCGCGAAGGACATGCGCCCGACCCCGCCGCGTTGCACGCAGCGGGAGGATCGTATGGCACCGCCGTCCGGTTCGTTCAGCAGGAACTTGGACAGGTCGCGCGCGTGATCGACGGGCTGTTGAATGTTGGCGACCCCGGTTTTGTCGGCCGGACCGAACTGGCGCGCCTGATCGGACCACGTGCCGATCGCGCCCGGTTGCAATCCGTGCTTGAACTGGCGCAAAGCATTACCGCCCACCGCGCCCGCACCGCGCCGGACCATCGCGCGCGGGCTGCATTGATCGAGGCGCATGGCATGTTAGTGACGCTGACAGGGGAGGCGCCGACTGCCAATTTCGACACCGGCCTCCTGTCGTTGGAGATCGGCACCTTGCTTGTAGAGGCGCACGCGGCTAGCGAATCCGCCCATGCCTGACCCCGACAACTCTCCTTTCTATATCACCACCGCGATCAGTTACCCCAACGGTCGCCCACATATCGGGCACGCCTACGAAGCTATCGCTGCCGATGTCATTGCTCGCTTTCAGCGCCTGCAGGGTCGCCGTGTGCGGTTCCAGACCGGTACCGACGAACACGGCCTGAAAATGGCGCGCAAGGCAGAGGAACAAGGCCGTACTCCGCGCAATCTCGCCGACGAAATGTCAGGATATTTCCGCGAGATGTGCGATGCGCTTAATGTGAAATATGACAGGTTCATCCGCACGGTAGAAGACGATAACCACCGCGCCAGCCAGGCGATCTGGCAACGCATGGAGGCGGCGGGCGATCTGTATCTGGACCGGTATGAGGGTTGGTACTCCATCCGCGACGAGGCATATTACGACGAAAGCGAACTGGTTGCCGGGGAAGGGGGAGCCAAGCTTTCTCCGCAAGGCACTCCGGTGGAATGGACCGTCGAGGAAAGCTGGTTCTTTCGCCTTTCCAAATATCAGCAACCACTTCTCGATTTGCTGAAAAGCACTGGCTTTCTCGAACCGGAAAGCCGCCGCAATGAAATGGTCGCCTTTGTGGAGCAGGGCCTGCGCGATCTTTCGGTCAGCCGCACGAGTTTTGACTGGGGGGTGAAAGTTCCCGGCAGTGAAAATCACGTCATGTATGTCTGGGTCGATGCCCTGACCAACTACCTCACAGGGCTCGGTTTCCCCGATGAAACGGCGGATATGGCCGATTTCTGGCCCGCAGACCTGCACCTGATCGGCAAGGACATCGTGCGGTTTCATACGATCTATTGGCCAGCCTTCCTGATGAGCGCCGATCTGCCACTGCCGCGCAAGGTGTTTGGCCATGGCTTCGTGCTCGCGCGCGGCGGTGAAAAGATGAGCAAGAGCGCCGGGAACGCCGCTGATCCGCTGGAACTGGCAGACACGTTTGGCGTCGACACCCTTCGATACTTCCTGATGCGTGAAGTGGCGTTCGGACAGGATGGCAGCTATTCGCCCGAAGCCATTGTTTTGCGAGCGAATGCAGAATTATCAAACAGTTTTGGCAATCTGGCTCAGCGCACGCTTTCGATGATCGTCAAAAACATGAATGGGGTGCTCGAACCGTTCGAAGGCGACGCCGCCGATACCGATCTGCAAGACACCGTAACCGATGCCTGCCGGGTCGAGCTGCCGCGAGAGTTTGAGGCGCTATCGTTTTCCACGGGCATCGAGGCTTGGATGCGGGCGGTCTATGCCTGCAATCAATATGTTGATGAACAGGCGCCGTGGACCCTTAAGAAGACCGATCCAGCCCGGATGAAGGCAGTGCTGCAAACGCTGTTCATAGCGCTGCGTGACCTCGCGATCGCGATACAGCCGGTGGTGCCGGAAAAGGCGGCAGCGCTGCTGGATCAATTGGGCATCCCGGCTGATGAACGCGATTATGCCTCGCTGGAAGACAATGGCTGGTTACAACGCCTGATCGAAAGTGGCTTCACGATTGCGCCGCCGACGCCAGTTTTCCCCCGGCTCGACCTGCCTGAGCAGGCGGACGCCTGATGCTGATCGACAGCCATTGTCACCTTGAATACAAGGGTCTCGTGGAGGATCAGGCGGATGTGCTTGCCCGTGCTCGGGCCGCCGGGGTGGGCGCATTCCTCAATATCTCGACCCGGCAGAGCGAATGGGATCAGGTCATCGCCACTGCCACCCGCGAACCGGATGTGTTTGCCAGCGTCGGCATCCATCCGCACGAGGCAGACCGTCACGCAGACCTTGGTCGCAGCGTATTGCTGGCGGCGACGGATAACCCGCGCGTCATCGGAATCGGTGAAACCGGCCTCGACTATTTCTACGAACATTCAGACCGCGAAACGCAAAAGCGATTGTTCCGCATGCATATTGACGTTGCGCGCGAGACGGGCCTGCCTCTCATCATCCACACCCGCGATGCCGAGGATGACACCCACCGAATACTCACCGAAGAGATGGAGAAGGGCGCCTTTCCGGCGCTGATCCACTGCTTTACGGCATCGGATGAATTCGGAGCGAAGGTACTGGACCTGGGCCTCACGATCTCGATCTCCGGGATTGTGACCTTCAAAAACGCCAAGGCGCTGCAGGAGATTGCGGCAAAAATTCCCGCTGACCGGCTGATGGTGGAAACCGACAGCCCGTTCCTCGCGCCCGTGCCGCATCGCGGTCGTCCTTGCGAACCGGCATTTGTGGCCGATACCGCCCGGTTCATCGCGCACTTGAGAGGCGTTGAATTTGAGGAGCTTGCAGCGCAAACCAGCGACAACTTCTCAAGACTTTTCACTCGCGCCGGTTTGTGAGCGAGGGCGGGCAATGAAGGTTATTCTGCTGGGGTCGGGTACTTCGACAGGAGTTCCTCGTATCGGAGGGGCGGATGGACTGGGCGACTGGGGCGATTGCGATCCGGAGGAACCGCGCAACCGTCGCAGCCGCGTCTCGATCCTTGTTGAAAGCGACGAGGGCAGGCGCCTGCTGGTCGACACCTCTTCCGATTGTCGCGCCCAACTGCTCGCTGCCAAAGTCACCCGCCTCGATGGTGTCTTTTGGACGCACGATCATGCCGATCATTGCCATGGGATCGATGATCTGAGGGTGCTGCGGTACGGGCGCGCGGGTCCGATACCGGGTTATGCCCATACCGAAACAGTGCGGCGATTGCGGCAACGGTTCGGATACGTCTTTGCGGGACAGGATGGCTATCCCACGATTGTTTCGCTGGAAACCCTGGACCGGTTGCGGATGGTCGCCGGATTTGGCGTCGAATGGTGCCAAATGGAACACGGTCCCGGCGAAACGACCGCATACCGCTTCGAAGCAGATGGCAAGTCTATTGCATACACCACTGATTTCAGCGCAATTTCTGATGAGATGGTAGATTTGTGCGAGGACGTTGATGTGCTGGTGAGCGATTGCTTGCGTCGTGAGCCGCATCCTACCCATGCAAATCTGGACCTTGCACTCGAATTTTCAGAGCGATGCGGCGCCAAGCAATTAGTGCTTAGCCATCTCGACAAAAGCATGGATTATCAGACATTGTGCGATGAAGTGCCCGATTACGTGACCGTCGGATATGATGGGTTGGAGATAGTCGCATGACCGATATGACCGCAATTGTTTCAATCGTTGCGTTGCTCGGCTGGCTGGTGCTCGCCGGATCGGCGTTCGCATCGTACCGGCTCAGCTGGGGAAAAACGGCATAACTGGCTTTGACCTGGGTGGCGATATTCGGAGGAGCGTTTTTGCTGGTGCGCTTGCTGGGGATGGAAATATAGCAGTCGTGTCTGTTTAATTTAACATAATATATATTATCCATTTTAAATTGGAGCGACGCTTCGGGAGGCTCGACCATGACTTCCAACCCACCTCACGCGGCCCCGGCCGAACTTGCGCGGCTGTTAGCGATCATGGCCCGCCTGCGCGATCCAGAGCGCGGATGCGAATGGGATCTTGCGCAGAATTATGCCAGTATAGCCCCGTATACACTTGAAGAGGCTTACGAAGTAGCCGACGCCATTGAGCGCAACGATATGGCCGACCTGCGTGATGAACTAGGCGATCTATTGCTTCAGGTGGTGTTCCACGCGCGGATGGCTGAGGAAGCTGGTGACTTTTCATTCGCGGATGTTGCCCAGTCGATTTCCGACAAGATGGAAGCGCGTCACCCACACATCTTCGGTGATGAAGCCGGGACGATGGGCGAAACACGGTGGGAAGCCCTTAAGGAAGCTGAGCGCGCTGACAAAGGCCAACAAAGCGCAATGGACGGCGTCGCTATCGCGTTGCCAGCGCTGTTGCGTGCTCAAAAGCTGCAAAAGCGTGCAGCCCGCACTGGCTTCGACTGGCCTGATCCTTCGGGATCGCGCGCCAAAATATTCGAGGAAATCCAGGAACTTGAAGCGGCTACCTCAGATCAAGACCGGATCGAGGAAGCAGGCGACCTGCTGTTTGCCGCGGTAAATTATATTCGGGCGCACGGCATCAGCGCGGAAGACGCATTGCGCGCTGCGAACATAAAATTCGAGCGTCGCTTTCGCGCCATGGAAAGACTGGCGGATGGGACATTTGCGGCACTGTCTCTGGACGCCCAGGAGAACCTTTGGCAAAGGGTCAAGTGGACCGAATAACTAATTCTATAACTAGATATTTCCGTCTCAAAGCGAGGCGTATTGACCCAGTTCTTTCGGGTTAAGGCGGACTACAAAATGGCGCAGTGGGCCATCCTCGCCCTCGCCTGCATCGCTTTCATCGACGATGTCGCCGTGCGCGTGCAACCATGCAATCCGGCGTCCATCGCTTGCGGGCAGCGTTACCGTGACCTCGCGCGCCCTGACCGTCAGCAGCGCTGCAATCTTATCGGAGAGGGCATCGAGGCCCATGCCGGTTTGCGCCGATATCAGCGCAGCCTCCCTTCCCTGTGCTGCATCGGTCAATTCCGCGAGCGCATCCCCGGCAAGCAGGTCGGCCTTGTTCCAGACTTCCAGGATCGGGATTTCAGATGTGCCGGTATCACGGTCGATAACGCCCAAATCGGCGAGCACTTCGATAACCTGTTTTTTCTGCGCAGAATGAGCCGGGTTCGCCATATCGCGGACGTGACAAATAACATCTGCGGCCGTGACCTCTTCCAGAGTAGCACGGAATGCCGCCACCAGTTGCGTCGGCAAATCCGAAATGAAACCGACTGTATCGGACATGATCGCCTTATCGACACCCGGAAGGCTTATGGCGCGCATCGTCGGGTCCAGTGTCGCAAATAGCAAGTCCTCTGCCATCACGTCTGCACCGGTCAAGCGATTGAAAAGCGTTGATTTTCCGGCATTGGTATAGCCAACCAGCGCGATTATCGGCCACGGCGCCCGCCCTCGCCTGTCACGGTGCAATGCGCGAGTTTTGCGGACCTGTTCAAGCTCGCGTCGCAGCCGGCTCATCCGGGTGCGGATCATTCGCCTGTCGGCCTCGATCTGCGTTTCCCCCGGACCGCCAAGGAAGCCAAAGCCGCCGCGCTGGCGTTCAAGGTGGGTCCAGCTGCGCACCAATCGGCTTTGCTGATAATCGAGATGCGCCAGTTCGACTTGTAACCGGCCCTCGGCAGTGGCCGCACGCTCGCCAAAGATTTCGAGGATCAGGCCGGTGCGGTCGATCACCTTGCGCTTGAACTTTTCTTCGAGATTGCGCTGCTGGATCGGAGTTAGCGCGCCATCGACGATGACCAGTTCCGCCTCGTGCTGTTCACAGGCGATGCGCAGGTTTTCAACCTGCCCCGAACCGAACAGGGTGTTCGCCTGCATCTGGCGCACCGGCAGCACTTCGGAATGCACGATCTCGACCCCGATAGCCAAGGCGAGACCCTGCGCCTCCTCAAGCCTCTCCGCACTATCGAGGTCGTAGGAAAAAGCCCTTATATCCGGGCAAACGACCAGTGCCCGCGCACCGCGGGTCACCTCGTCCATCAGATCATCATCGAAGCTCAGGCGTCATCTTCTTCATCAATGTCAGCCTCTTCAAGCGCATCGTCGGCCTCATCATGAAGATCAACGTGGGTGGCGGGCTGAATGGTGGAAACGGCATGTTTATATGCCAATTGCACGGCGCCGTCACGTTCCAGCAACATGCAGAACAAATCATAAGCCGCAATCCGGCCTTGCAGCATCACTCCGTTGACGAGAAACATGGTCACCTGAACGCCGGCATCGCTTACGCGGCTCAAAAACACGTCCTGAAGCATGCGTTGTTTCTTGGTCGATTGCGGCAATTCGAATTGATCAGCATCCACAGCGCTGCCCGGCATGATCGTCGAAATTGCGTGCTTGTACACAAGCTGCGATTGTCCATCACGCCGCAACAGGATCGAAAAATTATCGAACCACGTGACAATACCCTGTAGTTTCACGCCTTTGACTAGAAACATCGTCACCGGTGTCTTGTTTCGGCGCAACAGATTGAGAAAAGCGTCTTGCAAACTTCCACCGCCGGATCGTGACGATCCCTTGCTTGTTGACTTTGCGCCATCAGCAATTGGTTCCTTGGCAATTCGCGTGACAGGACGTGGAGAGAGCGTACGTCCGCTGGACATTTTGGAATGCTCCTGTTTTTGGCAGCCGCTTTTACGGTCCGCATTGTGGCGCGAGATTTTCAGCCCACCTGAAATCCGCGCCACGCTATAATGCCTCTTGTCTCCCGATCCGGCAATGATTGAATTATTGTCACGTTAACGACGCCTATACCGTATGTTGTGCGTCATTCCTTGCGCAGAACGTCGCGCCTTTCCGCCATCCCCAGCAGTTTCAACTTCCTGTGAAGCGCTGATCGTTCCATGCCGATGAATGTAGCAGTTTTCGAAATATTCCCGGAAAACCGTCGGATCTGAATCGTAAGATACTCGCGCTCGAACGTTTCCCGCGCCTCGCGCAGGGGCACCCCCATCATCGCAGACAGCCCCTGCCCCGCAGCAGCCAGCCTGCCGCCGGTAATTTCCGAAGGCAGCATATCCGTCTCAACCGCTGTAAGCCGGTCGCGCGGTGTCATGATGATCGTGCGCTCCACCAGATTGCGTAACTGGCGCACATTGCCGGGCCAGTCATACGCCTGAAGCGCGGCCATCGCCTCCTCCGAAATCTCGGGAGGTACAATCCCCTGATCCGTTGAGTAGCGGGTGAAGAAATGCTCGGCCAGGGCGGGAATGTCATCGCGCCGGTCGGCCAAGCTCGGAATCGCCACGGGAACCACGTTGAGGCGATAGAACAGATCTTCGCGAAAACGCTTCTCCTCCATTTCCAGCGCTAGATCGCGCGAGGTTGATGAAACCACCCGCACATCCACACCGATCTGCCGCGTCCCGCCCACCCGGACAAAGCTCTGTTCGGTCAGCACGCGCAGAATGCGCGCCTGCGTCGACAACGGCATATCGGCGACCTCATCGAGGTACAGCGTGCCGCCATCGGCCATTTCCAACAGACCAGGGCGGATCTGTTTGCCGTCCGATTCCTCGCCAAACAGCTCGTTTTCGAAACGGTCCGGTGTGATTCGAGCCGAATTGACACTGACGAAGGCATTGTCCGATCGCGAACTCCATGCATGAAGCAACCTGGCCGCCACTTCCTTGCCCGATCCCGGCGGGCCGGAGATCAGCACCCGGCTGCCAGTGTTTGCTACCCGTTTCAAAGTCGCTCTTACAGCATTGATTGTACTGGAATTTCCGGTAAATTCCCCCGCCTCTTCCGATCCCTCGCGCAGCCGGGTGTTCTCGCGCCGCAAGCGTTCCGTTTCGGTGGCCCGTTCGACCAGCAGCAACAGGCGCTCAGCCTCGAACGGTTTTTCGATGAAGTCCATGGCGCCGCGACTGACCGCGGAAACCGCCGTGTCGATGTTGCCGTGGCCGGAAAAGATAATGACTGGCAGATCGGGTTCGCGGATCTTGATTGCGTCCAGCAGTTCAAGACCGTCCATCTCGCTGCCGTGCAGCCACACATCCAGCAGCACCAGACTGGGTCGCCGCCCATCTATCGCAGCGAGTGCGGCGGTGGAATCGGCAGCTGTGCGGCAGTCATAGCCTTCATCGCCCAGCACACCTGCCACCAGTTCGCGAATATCGCGTTCATCATCGACAATCAGGATTTCAAGCGCCATGCGTACCTCTTTCGGGACATCTTATCTTTTGCTGGGGAGCGGGCAGCATCATGCCGCTTGGCCCGCAGAGATTTGCGGGTCCCGCGCGAACCGCAATGTCACGCGTGTTCCGCCACTTGCGCTGGACGAAAAGGCCATGTCGCCGCCATGTTCGTCAACGATCTTGTTGACGATGGCGAGGCCCAGTCCGGTGCCTTTTTCGCGAGTGGTGACGTAAGGTTCGATCAAACGTTCACGGTCCGCGGGCAGTCCGATGCCGTTGTCTTCCACCGTAACGCAAAGATGATCGTCTTGCGTGGCGACATCCACCGAGATCCTGCCGGCATAGGCTCCGCGCCCCTCGGCCGCGCGCGCTTCGATGGCCTCGACAGCGTTTTTCAGCACGTTGGTCATCGCCTGACCGACCTGATGCCGGTCACAACTGAGTTCGCGACTGCTGACGTTTTGCGCCGTGACGCTGAATTCGATGCCGTTGTGCGCGACCTCTTGCAAGAACACCGCCTGACGCACCAGATCGACGACGTCTTCGTTGCGAAACATCGGTTTTGGCAGGCGGGCAAACGATGAGAATTCATCCACCATTTTTCTGAGATCGCCGACTTGCCTTACGATCGTGCTCGTCAATTCGTCGAAAAGTTCAGTATCCTCGTCGCCAATAAGCTTGCGATAGCGTCGCTTCAGACGCTCCGTGGCGAGTTGAATAGGGGTCAGCGGGTTTTTGATCTCATGCGCGATCCGGCGCGCCACATCCGACCACGCGGCCTGACGCTGATCGAGCAACTGACGCGTAATGTCCTCGAATGTGACTACATGCCCGCTTGAACCGGGTGCGACCTTTACCGCCAGCGTCAACAGGTCGGAGCCCTTGGCGTGGGTGACGATCGCACGTTTCTTGCCATCGCGCACCATCTGCCAGATTTCCGGCGACAAGTCTGCGAGCGAACGAGCCCCATTTCTGGCACCGATTTCACCCGCTTCAGGATCTTCCAGCAATGCCTGCGCCGATGAATTCATCAGCAAGACCTGGCTATCCTGATCAACCGAAATGACGCCCGCGCTCACTGATTCCAGCACCGCTTCCATAAAGGCGCGGCGATCGTCGATCTGGCGGTTCGCGTTCACCAGCGCCTGTGTCTGGCGTTCCAGTTGCGCGGTCATGCGATTGAACGCGCGGTTGAGCATTCCGATTTCGTCAGCGCCGGTTCGGCCGTCCACTTTCAGCGAAAAGTTGCCCTGCCCCACCTTGCGCGCGGCTCCGATCAGATCGGTCAGTGGTTCCACTTGCCGATCCGCAAAACGCAGGGCAAACCAAACTGCCAGCCCCACAAGCAAAAGGCTGACCGCCACCAGAGCCACGTTAAAGCGCAATTGCAACGTGCGCGCCTCGCTGGTGAGCGAATTGTATGCGGACCAGACGGCCTGCGCGCGCGACCATGATTTGAACAGTTTTTCTTCGGTTGTGCGTGCGTTGTAGAGATAGATGCCGCTTTCCTTGTCGATCGGCGCTATCGCGGCGATCCGTTCGGGGCTGCCCTCGACAACCACGAATTCGCCGGTGTCCAACCGCGCCAACGCAGAATGGCTGAATTCTAGCGGACGGTTGCCTTCCATCAGATTGAAAATTGCCGCTGTGCGCAGTGTATTATCGTCAAGCCGCTGGAGAATAGCGCTTTCGTTGATTTTTCGCGATTGCGCCTGATAGGCATAGAAATCCGGGAAATCTGGACTGGATATCGGCACGCGCTCCAAGGTCTTGCGCATGTCGCTGGCCATAGTGATGGTTTCATCCTGAACGTCGCGCTGGTTCGCATCGTAGTAGCTCTGGGCAAGCTCGTTTGCGTTTTCCATCAGGCCGCGCGAATCGTCGGAGAACCAGAAATCCACTCCGGTCTGAAAAAGAAACGCGGCAAAGCCTGCGACAAGCAGGGTCGGAACGGCTGCCACCATCGAGAAAAAGAACACAAGTCGCACATGGAGCCGGGCCGTGCTGCCCGCCGCTCGCCGCAAGGCAAAGCGACGTCCAGCAAGGACAAGGATCGCCATGGCCGGAATCAGGACCGACATGAGCAGGATCGACACCTGCATCGTGGACAGCAAATCGGGTTGGTCAGGGTCGCGTGAAAAGGCCAGGTACGTCGCGACAATCGCGACAATCAGGGCGAGCACCGCCATCAGTTCAAGCCAGACGAACAGATTTGCCCGGCGCGACACGACGACGAACCGGCGCCACCAGCGCGGCGTCTGACGCGGCGCATCAGCTGACCTGGGCTCAGCCGCAGCGGGCGGTTGCCGGAATTGGCCGCCTGATATCAATGTGGTCGCATCTGATCCGTCCATCGTGGCACGGTTACAACCCCAGTGTTGCCTATTTGCAAGCATTACATGCAGGTTGGCCCGAATTTATGCGTCAGCCCGTTCTGGCAAAGCGATCAGGCTCCACGCCAAGTTCGCCGATACGCTTGCGCAAGGTGTTGCGGTTGATGCCCAACAGCTTGGCCGCGCGCAATTGGTTGCCGCGCGTTTCACCCAGCGCATATTCGATCAGCGGTTTTTCAAACGCAGCCAGCGCCCTGTGATACACCGTTCCCGACACCGGGTCTTCTTCCTGAAGCCAGTGCGCCAGCGCGTTGTCGAACCCCGGCGGTCCGTCGAATGTGGCTGGATGTGCGCTCGACTGCTCAGGGCCGAGGATATCCTCCAGATGGCTAAGTTCGATCAGATCGTCGCGCGCCATAAGCGCCAGGCGATAGATTACGTTGCGCAATTCTCGGACATTGCCGCGCCAGCTACGCTGTTCCAGCGCTGTTATCGCGCTGGGGGAAAGCTGGCGACGCGGCAATCCCTCATCGCCGGCCAGCGCGAGAAAATGGAGCGCGAGTGTCTCGATATCTTCCGGCCGTTCGCGCAAAGGCGGCAGCGCGATGGGAACCACGTTAAGACGATAGAACAGATCTTCGCGAAACTCGCCGCGCTCGATAAGCAGGGCAAGGTTGCGGTTGGTGGCGGCGATGATGCGCACATTCACCTCTATCTCCTGACGCCCGCCCACCCGGCGGATGCGCCCCGATTGCAGCGCGCGCAGCAACCGGGTCTGCGCCTCTGCCGGCATGTCCCCGATCTCATCCAGAAACAGCGTGCCGCCATTGGCCTGCTCGAACTTTCCGATAGCCTGCGCGATGGCGCCTGTGAACGCGCCCTTTTCATGGCCGAACAGCTCACTTTCGATGAGGTTTGCAGGGATCGCTGCGGTGTTTACCGCGACAAAGGGTCCGGTCCGGCGGCTGCCAAGCTGATGGATTGCCTCAGCCACCAGTTCCTTGCCGGTTCCGCTTTCACCGGTGACGAGCACAGTCAGATCATTGCGCAAGACGCGGGTAATCATGCGATACACGCCCTGCATCGCAGCGCTGCGTCCCACCAGCGGCAGGCCTTCGACAGGCGCCTCGGGCGCCTCGCTATCCACACGCGGTTTCGACCCGGCGGCCTGGCAAACCGCCTGAAGCAGTTCATCAAGATCGAATGGCTTGGGAAAATACTCGAATGCCTCGCTGTCGCTGGCGCGCACTGCGGTGTCGAGCGTGTTTTGCGCCGACAGCACGATTACCGGCATGATTGGAGCCTGCCTGCGCACTGCGGCGAGGGTTGCCAAACCATCACCATCCTCCAGCATTACATCGGTCAGCATCACGTCGAACCGCGATTTTTCGAGCGCGGCGTCACGCGCGGCAATGCTGCCAACGCGCGTTGTTGCGAACCCTTCATCCCCGAGCGCGGCTTCGATAACTGTTGCAATCGCCCCGTCATCCTCGACCAGCAGCACTTTTTGCGGACCTGTGTTTGTCATCAATTGCGGCTCCCGGCAGGGTCTGGACGGTGCACCGGCAAATGCAGCCGAAAATGGGTGAGGCCCGCGCGCCCTTCACGTTCGTGGCTGATGCTGCCATCCATATCGCGCATCAGTTTTCGCACCAGCGCAAGGCCAAGTCCCTGGCCCGAAGGTTTCGAGGAGACGAACGGCTCAAACAACCGGTCGCGCACTTCGGCAGCGATGCCGGCGCCATTGTCCGATATCGTGATTTCAATGGGCAATCGCACCGTTCTGCCGAAACGGATGGCGCTGAATACGTGTCCGCTGACATAGCGGGTACGAATCCTGACAATCGGCTCGCTACCACCGGCGACATGCGCAGCCGCAGCGGCGTCGCGGGCGTTTGAGATCAGATTTATCAGCACCTGATCGAGTGCATCGCGATTGGCCAGCACGGGTGGGATAGACGGATCGAACTCTTCCTCGATGCTGACACCGGCAAGCCCGGCAAGCCCGGCAGCGCGCACTGTGGCGATGGCGGAACGAATCGCCTCGTGCGGATTGCAGGGCGCCGGCGGTTCGGCACGGCTGCTGCCCAATTGCTGCATCCGGTCAATCAGGCGTGCGATCCGATCAACCTCATCTGTGATCATCCGCGCCAGCTTTTTATCTGCAAGCGGCAATTTGCGGGCGATAAGCTGCGCTGCGCCACGTATCGCGGATAGCGGGTTCTTTATTTCATGCGCCAGAATGGATGGCGCGCCGAGCACGGAATGCCCCTGCAATTCGGCCGATCCCTTTTCATGAACCAGTGGAGAGATCGTCACCACCCGCCAGCCCGGCTGCTGCGATATGGCTGACATCGTGAGATTGACTGACGTTTCCGCGCCATCCAGCCTGACACGTACGTCGCGGGCCAGCAAGGCGCCCTCGCCCTGCGTCAAAGCAGCCGTAACCCGCGGGTCAACCGGTGTGATCAGTTCATCCAGCGGACGGCCGATCATCCGCTTCGCTCCTGTGCCAAGCAGCGTTTCAGCTGCATTATTGACCTCCGCGATCTGTCCGCGCGGGTCAATCAGCAGCAATGCAAACATCAGCCCGCTAATCTGCGTGGCCGCATCGGGAATCTGTTCGTCGGTGGGATGAGCTGGCTCGATGGCCATCGAAATATCGCCCTTGCTTCAGGCGGCAGCTGCGCGGCGACGCAGGAACGGTTCGTAGAACCGGGCAACTTCACCCAGCACTTCATCCGGATCGTCGATTGTGTTAACGTAATTGCGGAAATCCGCCGATCCGTGCATTCCCTTGGTGTACCAGCCCAGATGCTTGCGCGCGATCTTGGTTCCGACGTCGCGACCGTAATGGTCTAGCATCCGTTCGTAATGCTCCACCAGCGTCGCGTATTGCTCGTCAAATTCGGGGGTGGGGATGCGCGCCCCGGTGCGCAGCCAGTGCATCACCTGACCCAGCAGCCACGGCTTGCCATAGGCACCGCGCCCGATCATCAGCCCATCCGCGCCGGATTGCTCCAGCGCTTTTGCCGCATCGTCGATGGTGCAGATATCGCCATTGACGATGACGGGGATGGAAACCGCTTCCTTCACCTTTCGGACGAATGACCAGTCTGCGCTGCCCTTGTACATCTGGTTGCGGGTGCGGCCATGAATCGTAATCATCTTGACGCCCAGATCCTGGGCAATCCGGGCCATCTCCGGCGCATTCAGGCTCTGGTGATCCCAGCCCATCCGCATCTTGACCGTGACGGGGACATCCACCGCGTTGACGGTTGCTTCCATCAATTTCGTAGCGAGCGGCACTTCGCGCATCAGCGCGCTACCGGCCAGCTGGCCGACGACCTTCTTGACCGGACAGCCGAAATTGATGTCGATAATGGCCGCGCCATTGCCCTCCTGAAGCTTTGCCGCTTCTGCCATGCTGCCGGGATCGCAGCCGACCAGCTGCATCGAAACCGGCTCTTCGGTTGCGTCCCATTCGGCCTTTTGCACCGACTGGCGCGTTTCGCGGATCGCTGCCTCGCTGGCGATCATCTCCGTCACATTGAGACCCGAGCCATAGCGCCGCACCAGCACGCGGAACGGCTTGTCTGTCACGCCCGTCATGGGCGCAAGCAAAACCGGCTCGGCAATCGAGACCGGGCCGATCTGGATCGGCTTGAGCGTTGGGTGGGCAGCGGGTTGTGTCATAAGGGAAATGCCTAAGAATTGGGCACGCGCTTAGTGGATTGCGCAAATTCCGTCCAGTCCCTAAGCGCTGGTCCGCAATGCAAGGCGCTGGCCCCCTCCCCCCATTTGCTGCCGTTATCGTCGCGGCGGGCAAAGGTTTGAGAGTTGGCGGCGACACGCCAAAGCAATTTCGTGATTGGCGTGGACAGCCGGTGTTGCGCCATTCGGTCGATGCATTGATTTCCGCTGGCTGCACACATCTGGTTGTTGTCACACCCGACGGTCTGCATCAGCAGGCTTTGAAGGCGGCGGGCAATCCGGCAGGCGCACTTACCGTTACGGGCGGTGCAACCCGGCAGGCATCCGTGCGCGCGGGGCTGGAGGCTCTGGTGGCCGCTGCCCCTGAGAACGTGCTGATCCACGACGCCGCCCGTCCCGATCTGCCACGTGAGGTTATTACGCGATTGCTCGGCGCGCTCACCACAGATCCCGGAGCGATCCCGACGCTGCCGGTGGTCGACAGTCTGGCTGTTGCGAGCGATACCGGGACGATGACCGGAAAGGCAGACCGGGAGAGCCTGCGCCGCGTCCAGACCCCGCAGGCGTTCCGGTTTGCTGATATCCTCGCCGCTCATCATGCGTGGTCTGGCGCTGCCGATGCCGGGGACGACGCACAGGTCTTGCTGGCCATGGGCGGTTCAGTTGCGCTGGTCCAGGGTGACGAACGGCTGAGGAAAATCACTTTTGCTGAGGATTTCGCGCAGACCATGACCGGATCGCCTTTCAGGATAGGACAGGGCTTTGACGTGCACCGCCTTGTTGCAGGGGAGGAGCTGTGGCTGTGCGGGATCAAACTCGACCACACGCACGGCCTCGCCGGACACTCCGATGCCGATGTGGCGCTGCATGCGATTACCGATGCGGTGCTGGGAGCGGTGGGCGAAGGGGATATCGGCACCCATTTTCCGCCAAGCGATCCGCAATGGTCGGGCGCGCGGTCCGGGCAGTTCCTCGACCACGCGGTCATGCTGGCGGACAAGGCTGGTTTTGCGCTCGGCAATATCGACCTTACCATCATCTGCGAGGCGCCCAGGATCGGGCCGCATCGCCCTGCCATGCGCAGCGAAGTGGCGCGCCTTACCCGGCTTGATGAAAGCACTGTCAGCATCAAGGCAACCACCACCGAAAGGCTCGGCTTTACGGGCCGGGGCGAGGGGATTGCGGCACAAGCGATCGTCTCGCTGTTTCGAAAGGACATCTGAATCATGAATCGAATACCCACACTTGGCCGCATTGCGCCAATAATCGCACTGGCCGCACTCGGCAGCGCGCAGGTTGCGCAGGCTCAGCAGGTTTGCGTCAAGCCCGCCGACCTCAACGATACCATTACCTATGCAATGCCAATTGCGTATGATGCGGCGATGGCGGCCTGCTCAAAGACCTATGCCCCAAACAGTTTCATGCGGACCAAGGGCACGGATTTCGCAGGTCGTTTTCGCGCGAAGCAGAATGCGAGCTGGCCGGGCGCGTTTCGCGTGCTGAAAACTTTTATTGCCAGCGGAGGGAGCGGTGCAAGCAACGACGCTGCGGGTATAGGTTCCATGCTGGAATCGCTACCGCCTGAAACGCTGCGCCCGCTGGTGGATGCCTATTTGCAGCAGACGATAGCGGGCGAGATCAAGCCGGATAGCTGCGGCAAGATTGAACGTGCAGTTGCTCTCATCAGCCCATTGCCGGTCGAGAATGTGTCAGGTCTGGCAACATTCATTGCGGAGATGGCGAAAGTGAAGAACCCCCCGCTCTGCACCACAAAACCAGTAGCATCGGCGAAGACCTCCGGAACGACTGCGAAGTGACCGCCACGCTGCTCCCCGCCGATATCACCGAACTGGCTGCTCGCGTAGTGGCCGAAAACCGCGCTGCCGGGCGTACGGTCGCCACCGCGGAAAGCTGCACGGGGGGCCTTGTCGCAGCCGCGATAACCGAGATCGCAGGATCGTCGGCGGTGCTGGATCGCGGGTTCGTGACCTATTCGAATGAAGCCAAGATGGAGGCTCTGGGTGTCGGCTCCGACATAATCGAGACATTCGGCGCCGTGTCGATAGCCTGCGTCTGGGCAATGGCGAAGGGGGCGTTGGAACGCTCCAATGCCGATGTCGTCGTGGCGATCAGCGGTGTGGCCGGGCCAGGCGGCGGCACCCAGATGAAACCTGTAGGTACCGTAGTCTTCGCACGCGCTTTCCGCGATCACACAGGTGAGCCTGAAGGCGAAATGAAGCGATTTGACGGTGGTGACGATCCGGAAAAAGCCCGCGCATCCATCCGTCATCAGGCAACGATCTGTGCGCTGGAACTGCTGTTACCGTGACGCTGGCGCGGCATCGTAAAGCTGGGCTGCTCGCGCTTCGAACGCGGCCACCATCTTGCGAAATGCGCGGTCGAAATACTGGCCTGCAATCGTTTCGAACACCCGATTCTTGAACGTGAAATCAACGTAGAATTCAACCTCGCAGCTTTCCAGACCGAAGGGTTTGAACAGCCAGATGTTGTCGAGATCGGATAGCGGCCCGTCCATGTAATGCACACGGATTTCGTGCGGGCGATCTTTCGTCACACGGCTGGTAAAGCTTTCCCGCAGCGATTTGAATCCGACCACCATATCGGCGACCATTTCGGTCTCACTGTCGGACCGCACACGTGTCGCGATAACCCATGGCAGGAACTTGCGGTAATTGCCCACGTCGGCAACCAGATCGAACATCTGTTCCGGCGTGTAGGGCAGTTGGCGGACTTCGCGGATGCTGGGCATGTCAGACCCGCGCTGCGGCCTTCGCCAGATTGTCCTCACGCGCAGCGCGCATCACGGCAAAGTCGTCGCCTGCATGATAGCTTGAACGAGTGAGCGGGCTGGATGCAACCTGCAAGAACCCCTTGGCGCGAGCAATCGAACCGTATGCATCGAATGCCTTGGGCGTCACGAATTCCGCCACCTTCGCGTGTTTTGGAGTGGGTTGCAGGTACTGGCCCATGGTGATGAAATCGACACCAGCGCTGCGCATATCGTCCATCACCTGATGGACCTCCAGACGTTCCTCCCCCAGTCCCAGCATGATGCCTGACTTTGTGAAGATCAGCGGATTATGCGCCTTCACCTCCTCCAGCAACCGCAAGGAGGCATAATATCGCGCACCGGGCCGGATTGTTGGATAGAGGCGCGGGACGGTTTCGAGGTTGTGATTGTAAACATCGGGCCCGGCCGCACAAATCGCTTCAACCGCGGGACGCATCTTACCCCGGAAATCCGGTGTCAGAATTTCGATGGTCGTATCAGGCGTATTGCGGCGCAGTGCCTCGATCACCTTCACGAATTGAGAGGCGCCACCGTCGGGCAGATCATCGCGATCGACGCTGGTAACGACGATGTGTTGAAGCCCCATCTTCGCCGCCGCAATCGCCGTATTCTCCGGCTCCATCGGATCGACCGCGCGCGGCATCCCGGTCTTGACGTTGCAAAATGCACAGGCTCGCGTGCACACGTCACCCAGGATCATCACCGTCGCGTGCTTTTTGGTCCAGCACTCACCGATATTGGGGCACGCGGCCTCTTCGCACACCGTGTTGAGGTTCAATTCGCGCATCAGCTTGCGCGTCTCGTTATATCCTTGGCTGACGGGCGCGCGAACACGAATCCAATCCGGCTTGCGCTGGCGCGGCGGGCGGCTTTCGTCAGGCCCGGCATTCGGCATGTTGGCAAGATCGTTCATAGCTGCCCATCTAGGCACGGGAAGCGGTTGCCGCAAGCGCGAGCGCTATCGCGCTGAGGCATCGTGGTTTTCCACCATCGCAATGGTCCTGTCATGCACGAAGGGCTTGCGGGTAAATGCATGACGATGTTTACGAACGGCAAGGAGAGTAAGATGCCGGAATATGCCGACCTTTTGAAAGGCTATCAGCGTTTCAGAGAGCACACCTATCCGCGCCAGCGTGAGCGGTTTCAGGAGACCGTCGCGGAAGGCCAGCGGCCCAAACTGCTTATTATCGGCTGTTCGGATAGCCGCGTCGATCCTGCACAGATTTTCGATGTCGATCCGGGCGAAATTTTCGTCGTCCGCAATGTCGCCGCGCTTGTGCCTCCGTTCGAAACAACGCCGGGGTATCACGGAGTATCGGCTGCGGTAGAATTTGCTGTGCAGATCCTCGAGGTAAGACAGGTCGTTGTCATGGGCCATGGCCGCTGTGGCGGATGCAAGGCGGCGCTGACGCAGGATTACGCATTGGCTGCGCCGGGCGAAGGCGGCTTTGTCGCCAACTGGATCAATTTGCTGAGCGAGGCGCGCGGCCCGGTTGCCCAAAAGCACGGAACAGTCGGTCGCGAGGCGGAATTGGCGATGGAATTCGCCGCCGTTCGCCAAAGCCTTGCCAATTTGCGGACCTTTCCGTGGGTGACAGACAAGGAAAAATCCGGCGCGCTGAAGCTGCGCGGCGCGCACTTTTCCATTCAGGAAGGCGTCCTGTATTCGCTGGACGAAAGCACGGGGGAGTTCCTTCCGGAAGAATAGGCGGCGCGATTGGATTGCAGGGCTCATTACCGCTTGCCCTGCCCTGCCCCCGACGCCATGGAACGAGCCATGCCAGAAACAACGCTGAAAAACATCGCCCTGCTGATTGATGCGGACAACACGACGCCCGACGGGATCGATCCCGTGCTGACCGTCATGGCAGAGCTGGGACAGGTCAACATCCGCCGCGCTTACGGCAATTTTGCGAAAGACAATCTTGCGCGCTGGGGTGAGATCACCAACAAGTTCGGCATCCGTCCGCAACAGCAATTCGACGTATCTAAGGGCAAGAACGCGACCGATATGGCAATGACGATCGACGCTATCGACCTGCTGTATCAGGGGAAGGTCGATGGGTTCGGCATCATGACTTCGGACAGCGATTTCACACCGCTGGTAACGCGGCTGCGGCAGGACGGGATCATCGTTTATGGCTTTGGAGAATCGAAAACGCCGCTTGCATTCCAGTCGGTCTGCACGCGCTTCCTCGACATCAAGAAACTGATTGCCACGAACGCCGCCGACCGTTCAAGCGAACGCGGTAAGGCATCGCCTGCCAAGACCGAGGCGCTGGCCGAAGATCTGATGGAACTGATCACCGCAGCGTATGCCGAGGCCAAGAGCGACGGTGGTTTCGCGCGCCTTTCACGGGTGGGGCAGATCGCCGGCAATCGATCCAGTTTCGATGTGCGCAATTACGGCTTCAAAAGCCTAAAGGAAATGTTCGACTCGTTCCCCAACTTCGTGATGGAAAAGCGCGACGACAACCAGATTTACGTCAAACGGCTGCGATGAGTGTGCGCCAACGGTGATCGTAGTCGCACACGAAAAAGGGGCGCCGGATCATCTCCAACGCCCCTTTTTGTTATTAAGATCGCAGTGATTACGCTCCGGTAGCAGCCATAGCGGTTCCGCTGCTCTGCTGGCGAGCATAGGCCGCCCAGAGCTTTGCAATAGGCAGACGGGTTCCGCTCACCTTGCTCAGCGTTTCCTCGGCCGCCGCGTAATTGCCCAGACCAATCTGCGCGATACCCAGACGGGTCAGGGTTTCACCCATATCGACGCCGGGCATCGTCAGCGCCTTTTGGTAAAGGGTAACGGCCTTGTCATAATCGCCGTAGCTGAGGAAGGCGCCTCCGGCCGCGACGACCGTGCGCAGGGCTGCATTGCCCGCCATCGCATCGCGTTCCAGCGCGGGCAGATCGGCCCGGTCGGCGGCGATCCGGCTGTTCGCGGTGCTGAGCGATTCAGCGACGTAGCTGTCATCGCGGCTGATGACACCTTTGGCATAGCCATAGTCGATCACGTCCTTGACTTCCTTTGGCAGTCGGCGCGGATCGGCAGCTTCGACGTAGAACAGGTAATCGTTCTTTTCATCAAGCGCATCCACCTTGCGGCTAAGGCGCAGCAGATCCAAAATCTCGGCACCCTCATAATCGTTGAGGTTGCGCACCAGATTTACCGCATCGCGCCAGTTCTTGGCTGACGGATAATCCGCAACCCACGCCAGTGACATATCATAGACCTGCGGCACGATCTGATTGTTATAGGAGACGGTAATGCCACGGCGATACCAAGCCTCATCGACAGGAAGACCCTGCGCCTTGCGAGCCTTTATCGCCTTGTCGAGATAATCCAGTCCGGCGGCATAATCCTCTGCGGAAAAATAGCTTTCAGCCATCGAGATCTGGAGATCGGAAGTCGAGATCGTATCAGTGGTAAAGCCTGCGTCGATGGCGGACTGCAGATATTGCCGTGCCTTCGCAAAATCATTGAGCGCGGTCGCCTGCTGATAGCCGATGAAGTTGAAACGGCCGATGTTCTCAGGCGCGGTCTTGCCCGATGCCAGCATCAGGTCGATGCCCTGCGCCTGCAACGCACGATCGGACGATTTCATGCCGGCATTGTAAACCAGACCGCCCAGCGCATTACGCTCATCGGGCGAAACTGCCAGCGGGATCAGCGCATCGATTTGCGGGCGCAGCGCGGCGGCATCGGCACCTTCTGCATTCAACGCATCGTTTACCGGGGAATAGGCCGCGACAAATTCCTTGGAATACTGCGCTTCGGGGGCTTTGGCCTCCTTTTCCTTCTTGTCCTTTTTGCGCTGGGCGTGCGCTGCGTCTGGAATTGCATGGCCAACGACCATGGCAGTGCCGGTCGCAAGCGCGATCCCGAGGACGAGTTTGGAAGCCTGCTTGCGCAACGAATGGGTAATCATGCGAATGGTTCTCCGTAGGGACAGGGTGCGAAACGCAAAACGGGTTTGCGTTCCGTAAGTTGCTTTGTCCGCAACAATGAAGTGATTGCGTCCAATTTGCAATTACTGGTAGGTGGAACGGGGTGAATGGCCTTTGAATGGCGATAAGATGTTGATAGCTGAATGGTCATGTCGGCGGAGGCCATGCTCCTCATCGTTGATCCGCCTGTGACGCAATTCGCGCTGTCATGAAGCTGATTATCGCGTCCTGGCTTTCGGATGGCTGAACCGTGCGTGCGGCGCAAGTTCGGGCGAAGTGTGGAAAAATATCGTCATGTTCGGCATTCGTTCCAGCGTGTCGGTGGCTAATCCAGCCCGCGCAGCCTACACAGGGGATCACGGCATCCTGCCACCTGACAAGAACAGAACTGGCCCAGAAACTTGAGCGACGACAACGACACCATCGGCTCCACCAATCCCAACGCTTCGGGCGAATTCGAACGCATCGATATCGTCGATGAAATGAAGACGAGCTATCTCGATTATGCCATGAGCGTGATCGTCAGCCGCGCGCTTCCCGACGTGCGCGACGGGCTGAAACCGGTCCACCGCCGCATCCTGTATGCCAGCAACGAAGGCGGGTTTGTCGCCGGACGGCCCTATCGCAAGAGTGCGAAGATCGTCGGCGATGTGATGGGCAATTATCACCCGCACGGCGACAGCGCGATCTACGATGCACTCGCGCGAATGACGCAGGACTGGTCGATGCGAGTGCCGCTGATCGATGGTCAGGGCAACTTCGGATCGATGGACCCCGATCCGCCCGCCTCCATGCGATACACCGAGGCGCGGCTGGCGCGAGTGGCGAACATGCTGCTGGGCGATCTGGACAAGGATACGGTCGATTTCGCCGACAACTACGACGGGTCGCGGCGCGAACCACAGGTGCTGCCTGCGCGCTTTCCCAACCTGCTGGTCAACGGTGCGGGCGGGATCGCGGTTGGCATGGCAACCAACGTGCCGCCGCACAATCTGGGTGAGGTTATCGATGCCTGCCTCGCTTTCATCGAAAACCCTGCGATCACCTCTGAAGAACTGATCGAATATGTCCCCGGCCCCGATTTCCCCACCGCCCCCCTGATCCTTGGATCAAGCGGTGCGCGCAGTGCCTACACCACCGGTCGCGGGTCAATCCTGATGCGGTGCCGGCACGAAATCGAACAGAAGCGCGGGGACCGGCAGTCTATCGTGCTGACGTCCATGCCCTATCAGGTCGGCAAGTCAGGGCTGGTCGAAAAGATCGCCGACGCGGCCAAGGAAAAGCGGATTGAGGGGATTTCCGACATTCGCGACGAAAGCTCGCGTCTGGGCGTGCGGGTCGTAATCGACCTCAAACGCGATGCCTCGCCCGAAGTCGTGCTCAACCAGTTGTGGCGTTACACACCTGCGCAATCGAGCTTTCCGGCCAACATGCTCGCGATCCGTGGTGGGCGCCCCGAAACGCTGACTCTGCGTGAGATCATCAAGAGCTTCATCGCCTTCCGCGAAGAGGTTATCACTCGCCGCACCAAGTTCGAGCTTAACAAGGCCCGCGAACGCGCGCACCTGTTGCTGGGTCTGGTGGTTGCGGTATCCAACCTTGATGAAGTAGTGGCGATAATCCGCGGATCGTCCAATCCGGCCGATGCGCGCGCCAAGCTGCTCGCCAAGAAATGGCCGATTGGCGATATCGCGCAATATATCAAACTGGTGGAGGCGATCGAACCGACTGCCGATCAGGATGATGGCACTTACCGCCTTTCCGAAGCGCAGGTGCGCGCCATTCTCGACCTGCGCCTGCACCGCCTGACCGCGCTGGGGCGCGATGAAATCGGCGGCGAGCTTGAAGAACTGGCCACGCAGATCGCCGAATTGCTGTCCATCCTTGCGGACCGGGTGAAGCTGTACGGCGTCATGCGCGAAGAACTTGTGGAGGTGCGCGCGACCTATGCCACACCGCGCGTATCTGAAATTGCGCCCGCTTGGGATGGTCTGGAAGACGAAGATCTGATCGAGCGTGAGGACATGGTCGTTACCGTGACGCATGGCGGCTATATCAAGCGTACCCCGCTCGCCACGTTCCGTGCTCAGGCGCGCGGTGGCAAGGGCCGGTCAGGCATGGCGACCAAGGAAGAGGATGCCGTAACTGAACTGTTCGTCACCTCCACGCATAACCCGGTGCTATTTTTTACCAACACTGGGCGCGTGTACCGGATGAAAGTCTGGAAACTGCCCGAAGGCGGCCCGCAAACGCGCGGACGCCCCATGGTCAACCTGCTGCCATTGGGCGAGGACGAGGCCGTGACGAACGTGCTGCCCCTGCCCGAAGACGAAACCGAATGGGACGCGCTCAACATCGTGTTCGCGACAAAGCGCGGCATGGTCCGCCGCAATTCGATGGATGCGTTCGCCAATGTGCCGACCAATGGCAAATACGCCATGGGCTTTGTCGAGGGGTCCGACGATCGCTTGATCGGGGTTGAACTGCTGGACGAAACGCAGGAAATCTTCCTCGCCAGCACCACCGGCAAGGCGATCCGGTTTGCCGCCACCGATGCGCGCGAGACAAAGAGCCGCACCGGGATCGGCGTTCAGGGCATGGGGCCGAAAGGCGACATCGAGGTTGTCAGCCTCGCCGTACTCAATGCCACTGGCACCAACATGGAAGAGCGCGAGGCCTATCTTCGCGCCGCACCATGGAAAAACAACGACGCCGCGCCAGAGCTTTCGCCTGAACGCATGGCGGAAATGGAAGAGAGAGAGCAATATATCCTGACGATCTGCACGCGCGGATACGGCAAGATCAGCTCAAGTTTCGAATATCGTGTGACCGGGCGCGGCGGCAAAGGCGTGGTCAACATCGGTGAGCCGGCCTCGGATCCCGGCCGCAACGGCCCGGTCGCAGCGAGCTTCCCCGTGCAGCACGGCGATCAGATCATGCTGGTGACCGATCAGGGCAAGCTGATCCGGCTCGGTATCGATTTCCGCCACAGGATCGAAAACGGGTTCGAGGAAAATCTCGGCTTCTCGATCATCGGGCGCAGTTCCGCCGGAGTCCGGTTGTTCAACGTTGCCAAGAACGAACAGATCGTCAGCGTCGCTCGCATTGACGAGACTGAGGAACCTGAGAACGAAGCAGAAGAGGCCGTGATCGAAGAGATGCTGGAACGACGCGGTGGGGGCGATGAAACCGTGCCTTACACACCGCCCAAATCCGATGACGACATTGACGAAGAACCAGAAGCCTGACGCCTATTGAGCCACTCTCTCGCCGCGCAGCGTCTGCACCACTCCGGTTGCGATCATGATCTGCGCGGCGAAATTGGTCGGCCAGACCAGTATATCTGGCAGGACACCCAGATCGAACGTGCCCGTCCGGCTGAAGATCAGCCAGTCCCTAATGATGAACAGCACCGCACCCAGCCCTACCCGGTAACGGGGAAACCGGCTCATCCATGCCGCCGCTGCCATCGCACCCAGCACCGCCGAATACAGCGCGATATCCCCGCGCCCGCTCAGCAGCCATGAAACGACCGGCGTGCCCAGCAACAGCGCGGCAGCCCAAGCCCTTTGGCTGGCGGTGGTGCTCTCTCGCCGATGGCGCAGATACAGCGCCAGCGCGACGCAATGCGAGGCGAGAAACAGCGCCCCGCCCGCTGCAAAATTGATCTCCAGCACCATATTCGCCACCGCGCCGAGCGCCAGCGCAACCGCCAGTATCGTGCTGTCGAGGCCGTGCGACTGGCGCAGCACATACACCGCCAGCAGCCCAACGCCGGCGCCCTTCAGCAGGATCAGCCACAGCCCGCCAATCGGATTGTTCCACAAGAAGTAATAGGCGACACCCGCGACAAGGCTGGCCAGCAGCCATGGGCGATGCTCGATCAAAGCTCTTTTTGGCACTCACGCCCTCCCCGCTGTTTTGCCCGATGATGCGCACCGGGCTTGCCGCGCGGCTACCACGCAATTACGTGGCATTCCATGGCACATGACGTTCATATCATCGGCGGCGGGCTCGCCGGGTCCGAAGCCGCATGGCAACTGGCGCAGCGCGGCGCAAAAGTGCGCCTGTCGGAGATGCGCGGCGCGCCTGCCGATCGGGGCGGAGAGATGACCCCGGCACACCAGACCGACGGGCTGGCGGAACTGGTGTGTTCCAACAGTTTTCGCTCCGATGACGACGCGAAGAACGCAGTCGGCCTGCTCCACCACGAAATGCGCGCGCTGGGCAGCATCGTGATGCGCGCAGGTGCCGTCGCTCAGGTGCCTGCGGGCAGCGCCATGGCAGTGGACCGCGACGTGTTCAGCGCCGAGGTTGAGAGGGCATTGGACGAACATCCCAACATCGAGATCGTCCGGGAGCGGGTGGACGCCTTGCCAACCGCTGGCCTCACCATTGTTGCAACCGGCCCCCTTACGGCTGCCAGCCTTGCACAAAGCATCGTCGCGGCAACCGGCGCGGACCGGCTAGCATTCTTCGATGCAATCGCCCCCATCATCCACCGTGACAGCATCGACATGTCCAAATGCTGGATCCAGTCGCGCTGGAACAAGCGGACCGAAGCGTCCAACGAGGATGGCGATTACATCAATTGCCCGATGACGCAGGAGCAATATCTCGCCTTTCATCAAGGCCTCATGGATGGGGAGAAAACCGAATTCAAGGAATGGGAGAAGGACACGCCCTATTTCGACGGCTGCATGCCGATCGAGGTGATGGCAGCGCGCGGGGTCGAAACGTTGCGATATGGTCCGATGAAGGGCGTTGGGCTGGACAATCCTTATGACACCAGTGAGGAACATCCGCAGGGTCGCTGGCCCTATGCCGTGGTGCAGTTGCGGCAGGATAACAAACTGGGCACGCTGTGGAACATGGTCGGATTTCAGACGAAGCTGAAATATGCCGACCAGATCGAGCTGTTTCGGACTATTCCAGGCCTTGAAAACGCCGAATTCGCCCGGCTGGGCGGATTGCACCGCAACACCTTTTTGAACTCACCCCAGGTGCTGGACCGGCAATTGCGGCTGAAGGCTGCGCCGCATGTACGCTTTGCGGGACAGGTGACGGGCTGCGAAGGCTATGTCGAAAGCGCGGCGATCGGTCTGGTCGCCGGATTGATGACGGCGGCGCAACTGGCGGGGCACAATTGGCAAGAACTCCCGCGGACGACCGCATTGGGAGCCTTGCTCAGCCATATCACCGGCGACGCGGAGGCGGCCACTTTCCAGCCCATGAACGTCAATTTCGGCCTGTTTCCGCCGCTGCACGAAGTTAAGAAAAAGCAGCGCAAGGAGGCCTACACCTCCCGCGCCAAGGCTGATCTGCAAAACTGGATCAACATGGCGAGGGAACGCGTTCCCGAAAGCGCCTGAGTAACGCGGCCATCAGCATCGGCACGCGGGTTTTTTCTTCGCAGGCTTGGGCGCCGTGCTCGCAAATTCGGCCGGGGTCAGGCGGTCATTGCGATCCCGGTCTGCACCCTCGAATCGGTCGACCGTGGTCACAGCCCATTCCTCGAACGTCAGCAGATTGTTGCCATCGACATCGAGTTTGCGAAACGCATCCGATCGCGTGGACAGCATTTCGTTGCGGCTGATGATCTGGTCCCGATCCCGGTCATAGCGGAAGAAGCGCTTTTGTTCGCGCGTCAGTTCGCTTGCTTCGGGGGGAGCAGGGCCTTCCATTCCCGAAACGTCGGCAATGGGCAATTCATCCGGACCCGGCGTTGCTTCGACCAGCGGCGGAGGCGGCGCGACCTGATCCACCTGAGCGCGGCCCTGCCACCAGAACACGCCCACTCCGGCCAGGATCAATCCGACAAATACTCCAAGAACCGCCTGACGCATTGCGTATTTTCCCTGATGCGAACCCAGCGCCCGACGATAGCGGCTTTCACCGCCCTAACAAGCCAGCGCGCATCGCAACCACCGCCGCTGCGCGGCCGGCCATGAGTGGGGCGCCGCCAGCATCGAGCGCGCGCCGCGCCAACGCACCAAGCACGGCGATGCCGCGAAACGGGCTTTGCAACCGGGTGCGGTCAGGAAACCGCGCGGCAACTTCAAGCATGGTCGATCGTTCTGCACCGTCTGCCATGTGGCTTGCCGCATCGGCAATTGCCCAAAGCATCGCGCTGCGTTCGACCGCCTCCACTTCCTGCGCACCCGCACCGGTCATCGCCGCGCAACCAGCGATTGCCACCGCGCGGCCCTTGGCGAATGCCTGCGCGCCTTCGGGCGATAATGGCGGTTCGGCCAGCATACATTCCCACCCATCTACCAACGCGACCAACGCTGCTTCGTGGCCTTCCCAGTGCTCCCCTACGGCATCCAGAACGGCGTCGCCTGCAGGTCGATCACCGAGCGGAGCGCCAAGGGTATCGCGCCACCACGCAAGTCGCATCTGGCCCAGCATCGGTTCATTGGTGGCAGCCACAATTCGCGCCAGACGCGCATCCAGCTCAAACACCGTCCGCAAGCTGTCGCGCAGCATGGGGGGTGTGTAAGCGAGCGCGAGTTGCACCTCGTCAGGCAGCGGTGTGTGGGGGGACGAACCGTTCATATCTGCCGCGCGTAGCCGTTTTGCAGCGGGCCCTGTCAAGCAAAACGCGCCGCATCGAAAGATCGAGCGGCGCGCATTGGCTTATACAAAGCCCTAAGGCGGGTGCAGGGGCGCCCGTCAGCACTCGTGCTTGGCGACTCCGCCAACCGGCGTAACGTTCATGATGGCACCGCCGCGCGTACGGAACATGGAGGTTTCCCTGAAAATCCCGCTGTTCGGAAGGAATTTGGCGACGAGCCTCTTGCTTACGATTTCCTTGTACGGGAAAAACACTTCCGAAACGATCACCATCTGGTTCTGTCCAAGGTCGACATCGTTGGGCAGGTCAACTGCCGGACCGTCCGCAATATCGCTAGTGGCTGTCCATTCGGTGCCGAGGCCGCTGTCAAAACTGTCCTTGGCAATGCAACGCTGCCACGCGATCTTGTTCTGGACCTCGTTGTCGTCATCGTCGAACACGCCGACGACTGCTGTAACGATCACATTTCCGTTGGGCGCAAATTCGAATGGCTTCGAAATCTGGGCCACACCGCGGTACATATCGCGAATTTGTGCTTCGCTCGGCGGGATTTGATTGGCCGCGATCTGATCGGCGACGGTCGAGGCGACACGCTCGCTTTTCTGATGCGCCAGCACGACATTGGTGAATTCCAGTCCCACCAGTCCCGCTCCCATAAACAGTGGGAGGGTGTAGGCGAATTCGATCAGCGCCAGACCAGATTCGTTCCTGGCAAACGATCTCAACCGGCGAAATGCCCGTCCGAGGCCGCCTGTCGCAGCCGCTTTTTCGATTAAAGAGCGCATTTGGCATCCTTGAACGGTTCGTTGCGGACAACGGTGACCGCTTCGATGGTGTAGTAATCCTTGCCGGAATTGATCTGTTCGGCGACATACGGGAGCAATGACGGAACGTTGTAGGACGCGGTGAAGCGGACAACCTCTCCGAAGGAACCAAAGTCACCTTCAGAACCCATATCCGCGTCCCACTCACCGTTGCCGTTGACGTCGGTGTAGGATTCGCCCTCATCGCGTGAGCCGCTATTGTCCTCATCATCGAAAGGTTCGGGCGAGCCGACCTGGCCAAACTCTCCGCCATAGGAATCAACGCGGACTTTTGCGGGCTCCCCATCGGCGCTGGCCACCACTTCCATGCGTTTCTGAATGCCTTCCTCGATCGCTTCGGCGTTTTCGTTCGGGCAATCGCTCACCCGCGACTGGCGCGCCGCGGTGAGAACCGCGCTTTCCAGCGTGGAGCGTGCAAAGGTCAAATAACCGAGTTCGAACAGGCCCCCGATAAGCATGAGCATGACGGGCGCGACGAATGCGAATTCGACAATCGTCACCCCATCCTCGCGGCGACGCAATCGCTTCAGCCGCGCGATCATTTCGTCAGCCTCAGGTTAACTAGCTCGGATGCGATCGTCACGAACGCCTCGTTCAGATCGTTACCGTTCGCCGCAGAGAAGAAGTGCGTGTTGCGATCGGTCGCGCATTCGCGGAACATTTCGCGCGTCGCGTTACCTTCTGCGTTGTTATTCAACGCAAAGGCGATCGTGTAAATCTCAATGCCATCGTTCTTCATCGCCTCGCAGGTTTTGGAGAACCGGCGGGAAAGATGTTCGACAGTATCGGCTCGCGATGTACTGGTGGTGATCAGTTTGTCTTCGTACGTCTTGTATGAGGTGTAGGCAGTGTCCAGAATTGTCTTGCCACCGTCCTTTCGACCATCGTCACGACTATCGAAATTACCGTCGGTCATGAAGATCACAACCCTTTTGACCGGGATGTTGTTCGGTCGCGAACGCGGGAACACGTCTTCGCGCATCATCATCCGATAGGCCCAAGTCATGGCCGGGTTGTGGAATGTGCCCGTGCCTGGCAGCAACGCCTCGTTCTCGTTGTCGATATACGAGCGCAAGGACGATTTTGTCGCGGAATAGGAAAGAGGCAGAGCCTGCGCCGGGCACTGGTAATTGGGCGAGGCGCCCCAAAGGTTATTAGGCGAAGAGGCCTGAGTGACCCCCGATTTGTGACTGTATGCCCTTGGTTTGACGTACAGTGCACGGTCGGGCAATTGATCGAAGTCAATTATCGCACCGGAAAGGTCGCATGACCTCTTTTTGCCCTTGCCTTTGCCCTTACCCTTGCTTCCTTCCTTGCAAATGTCGTTCCCGAAGCGCCGGATCAGCGCTTCACGCACCGTCGGAATTTCGAAAAACTCGTCATGGCGATCATCCGGAATGGTGTAGCGATTATTGATATCCTGAAAAGAGTCGACGAAAATGGGAGGATATACGAATGGCTCGATTTTCGGCATTCCATCTTCGCCGGGCATATTCTTACCAAGGTCGAATGCGCCGACATCAAGTGTAAAGGGATCGTCAGAAATATTTCTGATTGTCCGGTCTGCAAAGACGCAACCTTTCCACCCAAGCGGATCGGAGGTTGCGATGTCTGTAAATCCATCGCGTTCCTGGATCATGCTGGGGCTGGTCGATCTTACCAACCGCCCGACATTGACCATGGTGTTGTAAGGAAGAATGCCAACGGCAAACCCCTCGCGTGATTGCTTATCGCCGTAGATTACTCCGACGAAATTCTTCGACGCATTTTTCAGGGCGGCCATTCGTCCCCCGCTTGCCATCGAGCCGGTGTTGTCCAGCACCAGCAGCGCCTCCACCGAGGTCGGCAAAGTGTCTGACGCCTCGGCTACAGCTTCTGCCCTGATGGAAAGCGAGTTCATGCCGATAAGGCGCAGCAGGGTTGTGTCGATGGTGCCGTTGGCTTTCACCTCGGCCTTCACAATGCTGTCTGTTTCCGTGACGGTAACTTTTTGTTCGACCAGCTTGGCGCCCAAATATCCTGTGGGGAAGTTGGCGTCCATGTAATCTTCGCCAATGGTTTCCGCAGCGCTTGTGGAATTCGACGAAAGCTGCTTTGCCCGGACCGCGGCAAGCGCGGCAGAGTCCACGGCGCCTTGCAGTTTCGAATTGGCGAGATACGCGCGGCCAAAGTCGATGCCGCCGCCGATCATCGCCGTCGTCGGTATGAACGCCGCCGCCATCATAGGCAGGACGCTTCCGCGTGTATCGCGGACAATAGACTTAACCGCTCCGCGAAAGCGCGATAGGCGTGCTGTCTTCCCACCCTGTTCTGACATGTCCTGCTCCGTCTAAAAACCCAGATACCTGAGCATTAGACACAAGGACTTACCGATTATTTAATCGCGACGGTTAATGCCCGGTGGACCGGCATGGTAAACGCCGCAACATGCAGCGGGCAAATGCTCAGACGTAGCAGACCTTCCTCACGGCATCGACAATGCGAGCTGCATCGATCAGCGCCGACTTTTCGAGGTTGGCGGCGTAGGGCAGCGGCACATCCTCGTTGCAGACACGCAGCACGGGCGCATCGAGATCGTCAAAGCCTTCTTCCATACAGACCGCGATCACCTCGCTCGCGATTGAGCAGGTGGGCCATCCTTCCTCAGCGATGACAAGCCGATTGGTTTTGGCAAGGCTCGTCAGGATCGCCTGCTTGTCCATCGGGCGCAGGGTCCGAAGGTCAATCACTTCGGCATTGATGCCCTCATCGGCCAGCGTCGCCGCCGCTTCCAATGCGAGGCCGACGCCGATGGAATAGGATACGATGGTAACGTCAGACCCTTCGCGCACGATGCGTGCCTTGCCGATGGGCAGGACATAACCGTCAAGATCGGGCACATCGAAGCTGCGGCCATAGACCAGTTCGTTTTCCAGAAACACGACCGGGTCTTCGGACCGGATGGCAGCCTTCATCAGACCTTTTGCATCGGCGCTGTCATAGGGTGCAATCACGATGAGGCCGGGGACGCTTGCATACCACGGGCCATAGTTCTGGCTGTGCTGTGCGCCGACACGGCTGGCGGCACCATTGGGGCCGCGAAAAACGATGGGGCAACGCATCTGGCCACCCGACATGTAATTCGTCTTGGCAGCCGAGTTGATGATGTGATCAATCGCCTGCATCGCGAAGTTGAAGGTCATGAATTCCACAATCGGGCGCAGCCCGCCCATCGCCGCGCCGGTCCCGATCCCGGCAAAACCGTATTCGGTGATGGGTGTATCGATCACGCGCTTTGACCCGAATTCATCGAGCAACCCCTGCGTGACCTTGTAGGCGCCCTGATATTCCGCGACCTCCTCGCCCATGACGAAAACGCGCGGGTCGGCGCGCATTTCTTCGGCCATGGCATCGCGCAATGCCTCTCGGACTGCGACCTTGGTGAAACTGGTGCCTTCCGGGATTGTGGGATCGGCAGCGCGCGGCGCGGCCTTGGGTGCTTCGATACCACCGGGTTCGTCGCGCCCTTCGTCCTTGCCCTCGCCCGGAACATCATCGACCTTTTTTGCGGTGGTGGAAGCGGGCGTTTCGGCAGGTGTTTCATCTGGAGCAGAGGGATCATCGCCCTCGCCCGCCATCATCGCGATGATCGTGCCGACCGGCACGTTCTCCGTGCCCTCGGCAACCATGATCTTCGTCAGGGTTCCCTCGTCGATTGCCTCGAATTCCATCGTAGCCTTGTCGGTTTCGATCTCGGCGATGATATCGCCCGGCTCAATCGTATCGCCCTCGGCCTTGAGCCATTTGGCGAGCGTGCCTTCCTCCATGGTCGGCGACAATGCGGGCATTTTAAGTTCGATTGCCATGGCTCAGTACTCCCCCACCAGAACATCGGTGTAGAGTTCGCCTGCCTCCGGTTCGGGCGAGCTTTCGGCAAAATCGGCGGCTTCTGCAACGCGAGCGCGGATCGCCTTGTCGATAGCCTTCAGATCGTCCTCCGTCTTGCCGCTATCGATCAGCGCTTTTTTCAAACCCTCGATCGGGTCGTTCAGATCGCGCTGTTCCTGCACCTCTTCGCGGGTACGATATTTGGCCGGATCGGACATCGAATGCCCGCGATAGCGATAGGTGTTGCACTCCATCAGCACCGGCCCCTTGCCGTCGCGCACATGACGGAAGGCGACCTCCGCAGCGGCGCGCACCTCAAGCACGTCCATCCCGTTCACTTCCATTCCGGGAATACGGAACGCGGTGCCGCGCCGGTAAAAGCGGGTTTCGGCCGAAGACCGTCTGGTCGCGGTGCCCATGGCATACTGGTTATCCTCTACCACGAAAACGATCGGCAATTTCCACAGGGCGGCCATGTTGAATGTCTCGTAAACCTGGCCCTGATTGGCCGCGCCATCGCCAAAATACGCAAGGCACAGACCGCCGTCCTCGTTATACTGGTGCGCCAGCGCAAGCCCTCCGCCCAGCGCCACCTGCGCGCCGACGATGCCGTGCCCGCCATAGAATTTATGCTCGGTCGAGAACATGTGCATGGACCCGCCCTTGCCCTTGGAGATGCCGGCCTGGCGCCCGGTCAGTTCGGCCATGATAACCTTGGGATCGATGCCATAGGCCAGCATGTGCCCATGATCACGATATCCCGTGATGACACTGTCACGGTCCCCGTCAAGCGCGGATTGCAGGCCGATAGCGACCGCTTCCTGTCCGATGTAGAGGTGGCAGAACCCGCCGATCAGGCCGAGCCCGTAGAGCTGGCCCGCCTTCTCCTCAAACCGGCGGATCAGCAGCATCTGCTCGTAAAATTCCAGCAATTGATCGCCCGTCGCCTGAAACCGCTTTTCCGCCTCGAATTCGGTCTGGAGCGAATGGAGCGCAAAATCAGGATCCTCCACAGGTGCGCCAGCTTCAGCCGCGTTCGATGAAAAGGGCGAGTCTGAATTTGCGGATTCGTGAGTGCGAGCGGATGTCTTGGGCTGCTTGGCCAAGGCTACGTCTTCCTTTGTCTGAGCGCGCCGGGGAGGAGTTGCTCCGATGAGAGAGCGGGCGCAATTGCGGTATAAGCGCTAGCGTCAGCTTTACGCAACGGCAAGCCGCTTCACACAGCACACGATCCGTAGCGAATTTGTTGTCGGGTCAATCGTCTGGAAGGGTGATAACGACTTCATCGGCGTGCAGGACGCCAAGATCTCGTCGCACAAGTTCACCGGCAAGATCGGGATCGGCATTTTGCGGATCGAGCAGTTTAACACGGTTGTCCAGCGCGGCCAGATCTTCTTTGAGAGCAGCGATTTCGTTCTTGCGCGATTCCAGCACGGCCGAATTTTCATACCACGCAAGCACGCCCCACGGCCCGGCAATTGCCAGCCCGCCCAGCACCAGCAGCAGCAGCAGCGCCGACCACGCCTTGATCGGATCGGCAGGCAACAGCACCTGATGGCGTGCGATGTGCATTAGAATTTGATCCCCCGGTGAACAATTCACACAGAATCACAGTTAATCAATGCGTTCAAGAGCAAACAGCCATTTGCGGCGAAATACCCGTCGAATTGCGACGATATGCGCAGATAACCGAAGCAGAACGTCTGTATGCCAGACCCTAGTAAGAGCGTGGCAAGCCCAGAACGTGTTCAGCCAGATAGGACAGGATCAGGTTGGTCGATATCGGCGCGACGGTGTACAACCGCGCCTCGCGAAACTTGCGCTCGACATCGTATTCCTCGGCAAAGCCAAAGCCGCCGAATGTCTGCACACACATATCCGCCGCGGCCCAACTTGCCTCGGACGCGAGCAATTTGGCCATGTTGGCCTCTTCGCCGGGATTACCTCCCTCGTCATAGACCCGCGCTGCGTGGTGGACCATCAATTCGGCCGCGCGCATCTGCGCATAACAGCGCGCGATGGGAAACTGCACGCCTTGGTTCTGCCCGATTGGGCGCGAAAATACCTGACGATCGCTGGCATAGCTGGTTGCACGCGCAATGAACCACTTGGCGTCGCCGATGCATTCCGCCGCGATCAAAATACGCTCCGCATTCATGCCCGACAGGATGTAACGAAAGCCCTTCCCCTCTTCTCCAACCAGAGCCGAGGCGGGTATGCGCAGATCGTCAAAGAACACCTCACACGATGAATGGTTCATCATGGTGCGGACCGGCTTTACCGTCATTCCCGATGAAAGCGCGCCGACCATATCGACCAGAAACATCGAGAGGCCTTCGGTCCTGGTCTTGACCTCTTCACGCGGAGTGGTGCGCGCCAGCAGCAGCATGAGGTCGGAATGTTCGGCGCGACTGGTCCAAATCTTCTGGCCGTTGATGACGTAGCTGTCTCCATCACGAACCGCGCGTGTTTTCAGGCTGAGCGTATCGGTGCCGCTCGTCGGTTCGGACACTCCGAAGGCTTGCAGCCGCAGATCGCCGCTGGCGATTTTCGGCAGGTAATGGGCCTTCTGATCGTCGCTGCCGTACCGCAGCAGCGTGTTCATGATATACATTTGCGCATGAGCCGCGCCGCCATTGCAGCCGCTTGCCTGAATCTCCTCCATGATGACGCAGGCCGCATCCAGACTGAGGCCGCTACCGCCGAATTCTTCCGGAATCAGTGCGGCAAGAAAGCCCGCCTTGGTCAAGGCATCCACGAACTCTCCGGGATATTCGCGCCGGGCATCCTTTGCGCGCCAATATTCGCCGGGAAAGCCATCACACAATGCCCGCACCGACCGGCGGATATCGGTGAGGTCTTCAGCTTCGTTCTTCATGCGTCTGCGCTCTCATGTTGACTGGTGGCCGGTTCGCCGATGGTGCGGCTTTTGTACAGACACCCCTGCCACCACACACACCCTCTCGCCAGCGCGCAATTCGGAACTTTTCGCGCGCGATTACCGTTAATCGCCAAACCGGGGAAGGATTTGCACAACAGTTATGATCGACACACTGCTAGACCAACTAAACGCGATGGGGGTCGAATTTGTACGAAGCCTCCCCGCTATCGCAATCGCACTCACCATAATCATGATCACCGCAATTATCGCTCGCTTTGCGACGCGCATTGCACAGTCCATGACCGGCCATACCAATCTGCGTCCATCTCTGCGCCAGTTGGTCGAAACGCTGGTGAAGCTAGGGGTATGGCTGCTCGGCATCCTTATCGCGGCAATCGTGGTTTTCCCCGGCCTTACCGTCGGAGGGCTGGTTGCCGGGTTGGGCATCGGTGCTGTTGCGATCGGGTTTGCGTTTCAGGACATTTTCGAAAATTTCCTCGCAGGCGTGCTCATCATGGTGCGCGAGAAGATGCGGATCGGTGATGTGATCAAATGCGAGGGCATCATCGGCAAGGTAGAGCATATATCCCTGCGCGAAACGCATATCCGATCGATGTCGGGTGAACTCACGGTGGTTCCCAATTCCATTCTTTTCAAAAATCCGGTCGAAATCCTGACCGACACTGACCAACGCCGACACGATGTCGTGATCGGCGTGTCATACGACACCGATCTCGACGAAGCTGCCGAAGTCATCCGCAAGGCGGTATCCGGCGTTGAACTGGTAAACACCGAGAAGGGTGTCGACATCTTTGCGCAGGAATTCAATTCCTCGTCCGTGGATTTTCTGGTGCGCTGGTGGTCGGGCTCCACGCCGCGCAATGGCTGGGAAAGCAAGGACAAGGTTGTTCGCGCGATCAAGCGTGCGCTCGATGACGCGGGAATCGAAATACCCTTCCCCTACATCACTCACACCTTCAAAGAGCGGATACCGATGGGAGATCGAGCGGGCGAGAACGTCTGAACCTATCGGTTTCACCGCTCGCAACGGGAGAGGACCAGCCATGCAAATCCAGACTTACGATCCGGCACGTTTCGTCGATCTGCCAGATTATCCCTTCGCTGAAAATTGGGTGACGATTGATCTGGGCGCCGGGTTTTCGGGCCGGATGCATTATCTCGATGAAGGTGCGAAAGACGCGCCGCCGGTGCTGTTGTTCCACGGTGAGCCCAGTTGGAATTACCTTTATCGCAAGATGATACCTGTGCTGGTGGATGCCGGTTTTCGCTGCCTCGCGCCCGACCTCATCGGCTTTGGCAAAAGCGACAAGCCGGACGAAATCGGCTTTTACACCTACGACCGACACATCAACTGGCTGAGCCAGTGGCGTGACGCCGTGGTTCCGCAAAACGCTGCGCTGTTCTGTCAGGACTGGGGCGGATTGCTGGGGCTGCGCATGGTGGGTGAGGCACCCGATCGCTTCACGTGTGTAGTCGCAAGCAATACCTTTCTGCCAACTGGCGGCACCCCGTCGCAGGCTTTCCTGTTGTGGCGTGAATTTGCGAAGTCCTCTCCCGAATTCCAGATAGGCGCGTTGATCCAGCGCGCGACCCAGACCGAGCGCACCCGCGAAGAAGTCGCTGCCTATGACGCGCCCTTCCCCGATGAGGCGAGCAAAGCCGGTGCGCGGGCCTTTCCACAACTGGTCCCGGTCGAAGACAGGATGGACGGGATCGAGCAAAACCTTCGTGCATGGGAGGGTCTGGCAAGCTTCGACAAGCCGTTCCTGACGCTGTTCGGGGAGGACGATCCGGTGACAGGCTCTCTCGCCCAGCCCCTGATTGATCGCATTGCGGGTGCGAAAGGCCAGCCCCACGCCATGCTGTCAAACTGTGGCCATTTCAGCCAGGAAGATCGCCCCGCCGAGCTAGCCCAGGGCATCATCGACACCGCACGGGCGGCAGGCTTTCACAATTGATCCGATCTGGATAAAATCTGCCGGCTCTTAACGATTGATTAGCTGGAAACGCGTAGCTCGGAGGTCGAAGGCGCTTTACGGTTTAACCGAGGCTCGAACCCGCCCCCGGCAGGACTTTGGCGGTTTATACCGAACGTCTTCGATCGTATCGTCAGCCAGGCTCTGGCTATACAAAAGCGCTTCGGCCCCGTTCCGAATGATCCTGACCAATCGGATCACTCCGGATAGGCCGAGCGCTTTTTTCGCTAAGCAGTCGTCGAACAATATCGGCGAAACTGATGTTGTGCCCCGCGCCGGGCCTGCTAAACGACCACCCGCGTCCTCGTAGCTCAGGTGGATAGAGCGTCGGATTCCTAATCCGAAGGCCACAGGTTCAAATCCTGTCGAGGACACGCTGTCGTGTGCGCACCGCATTTGGCGCTGGGTATCCTTGTCGCGATGCCCTCGAAGCGAACGCCCTGCGTGTGGTCAGTTCAGTTCTTCCGGGTCAGCCACAGGAAATGGCAGCGGCGCGATCTGCACGCCTTCCTCCACCAGCGCCTTCGCCTCTTCCCGGCTTGCCTTGCCGTGGATCGGTGCCTCCTCACGATCGCCATAATGCATCTCGCGCGAAGTCCGGGCGAAGTCGGCACCAACCCACGTGCTCTTCTCGAGCGCCTTTGCCTGTGCCTTGGCCAGCTTTGTCAGGGCTTTCTGCACTTCCGCTGGCATCTCCCGGTTGGCGAGCGGAGCGTCGAGGGGAACCGGGTCGGCCACGCTGTTGCGCGGAACGGGTCGAGGCGCCCGGCTTTCAACTTTCGCGTTGCCTTTGACCGGGACAGACGGCGCCATGGGCGCCTTACTCACGGCCAGCGATCCGCATTCAGGGCAGCTCAGCAGCGCACGCTCCAACTGCAATTCGTAATCGGCGCCCGATCCGAACCACCCTTCAAACCGGTGGCCGTAGTCGCAATTGAGGTCGAATACTATCATACGTTCACTATCATAAAGCTCAAGACGAGATCGCGCGCTTGTTGGCAAGGCTGGGGAGCTGCGCGCGCACTTCGGCAATTCGGCCCAGATCGATCTCGCAATAGCCCAGATCCGAACGGTTGCCGCCCATGTCCAGCAACACCTCACCCCATGGATCCACCACCAGACTGTGCCCATAGGTAGTGCGGCCGTCCGCATGGGTGCCCACCTGTGCAGCAGCAATGACGAAGGCACTCGCCTCGATCGCACGCGCTTTCAACAGGGTGTGCCAATGCGCCGCACCGGTGGAAGCGGTGAACGCTGCCGGCACCGCAATCGCATCGCACGCACGCGCGCCCAGCGCTTCGAACAGTGCAGGAAACCGCACATCATAGCAGATCGTGAGGCCCAACAGGCCCAGCGGCGTAGCGGGCACGCTCACCACATCGCATCCGGGCTGATAAGCGGAACTCTCTTTCCAGCATTCGCCGGTGGAAAGCTGAACGTCGAACATGTGGATCTTGTCATAAGTGACCGGGTCAGCCGCACCGTTGGCCTTGTGGTCGAAATACATCGAGCGGTTGGCCCATTTTCCGTTATCGGTCTGGACGGGCTGCGACCCAAGCGCGATATCGATCCCGTATTTGACCGCGGCGTGTGAGAGCTGTTTGATGACGCCGCCGGGGCCTTCGCTTTCGATCCATGCCGCTGCGCGCGCACGGTCGCGATCCAGCAGGATCGACATCTCCGGGGTGAACAACACCTTGGCACCCGCGAGCGCAGCGACCTGCGCGGCCTCCTCTACTGCGAACACATTCTCCACCGGATCAATGCCCGAACTCATTTGAAAGACTGCGATTTTTGTCATGGCGAAAGTTTATCCGGTCAGCAACGCGTCAAGCTCGCCCGATGCTTCGAGCGCGGCCAGATCGTCCGAACCGCCCACATGGTGCGTTCCGATGAAGATTTGCGGGACCGTGCGTGCGCGCGGTGCACGGGACAGCATTTCGTCGCGCTTTTCCCCGCCAACCGTTATGTCGAACTCGTTGAATGTCGCTCCCTTGGACTTCAGCAGATGCTTTGCCCGCACGCAAAACGGGCATGCAAACTTGGTATAGATGTCGATCTTCGGCTGGCTCATCGCTGGTCCTTGTAGCCTCTTGAAAGGTGCGTTGTGCACACCAGATAATTGTTGTCGCCGCATTTCGCCAGTCATTGGGAGATGCAAACGTCGGCACAATCCCCGGTGCTGCAAACGGCAGGCCGGGAAAATTGATCCAAATTGCTCACAAACAGAGGATTTGTAACTATGTCACGTCTCGATTTTACCCCCTATCGCCGCAGTACTGTCGGCTTCGATCGCCTGTTCGACCTGCTCGAAAGTCAGGCGCGCCACAATGTCGGCGACAACTATCCCCCTTTCAACATTGCCCGTCAGGGTGAAGACAATTACCGCATCACATTGGCCGTCGCCGGTTTTCGCGCGCAGGATATCGATATCACCGCGCAGCAGAACCTGCTGACCGTGCAAGGTAAAAAGCGTGAGGATCTGGATGTCGGATCGGAAATGCTGCACCTTGGCATTGCCAATCGCGGGTTCGAGCGGCGGTTCGAACTTGCCGATTTCGTCCGGGTGGAACGCGCCGATCTTGCCGACGGTCTGCTGATCATCGATCTGGTGCGCGAAGTGCCCGAGGCGATGAAGCCGAAGAAGATCGCGGTAGGTTCAACCACGCTGAAGGCGGTTGAAAACGATGCCGACGATCGTGAAGACAAGACCGCAAATGCAGCTTGAGCCTTGACGCTAGGCTGAAAGAAAAAGGGGCGGTCCTGCGATGGCAGGGCCGCCTTTTTCCTGCTCACTTCGTACGAAATTCGGAAGACAAAATGGAGGCGGACCAAATGATCCGCCCCCGCGACCATAAGTCGCCTCGACCAAAGCTAAGCGTCCGGGTCGCAGAAGACGCTCAACACTGGTTCGAGCAATTTGCAGCACACCGGTTTTTCACCGCCCCCCAAGGAATTGTGCCGCGATCTTGTCATCATGGAACTTGCCCAATCCCTACAGGTTTTCTGCAGGTCTGGCGGGGGGATAGAACCTGATTTGCGTTTTTCGCAAGGCCTAATTTGCGCCCGTTGTATGAAGGCGACAGCGTCCTAAAGGCCGGTATCCGTATGCTTTTCAGTGTGCACACCCAATGCATATCGAAATCAAAGGCTTGCGGGCCTCGGCAGCCGTTTCCCTAGAGGCATCCTACCGAATGGTAAAATTCAGACGAGGCGAGATTGTTCCAGTGCCGCAGCAATGAAACCGGCGAACAGCGGGTGAGGATCAAACGGTCGTGACTTCAATTCCGGATGAAATTGCACCCCGACAAACCACGGATGATCGGGCCTCTCGACAATTTCAGGCAGCAGACCATCAGGCGACATGCCCGAGAACACCAGACCCTGTTTTTCCAGCGGTTCTATGTACGCGCTGTTGACCTCATAGCGATGGCGATGACGTTCGCTGATTGTGCGCGAACCGCCATAGATGGCGCTGGTGTGGCTGTTTGCCGACAGTTTGGCCTCATACGCACCAAGCCGCATGGTCCCGCCCAGATCGCCGCCTTCCTTGCGCTGCTGGATGCCCTCATCACTCATCCATTCGGTGATGATGCCGACAACCGGTTCTTTGGTTGCGCCGAATTCGGTGGACGATGCCTCCGCAATGCCAGCGTCGCGTGCGCCTTCGATGCAGGCCATCTGCATTCCCAGACAGATACCAAAAAATGGCACGTTGCGGGTCCGCGCAAACCGAACGCTGGCGATCTTGCCCTCGCTGCCGCGTTCACCAAATCCGCCAGGTACGAGAATGCCGTGCATCGGCTCAAGCGCTGAGGCGATTTCGCTTTCCTCGCCTTCGAATATCTCGGCGTCGATCCATTCGATCTTGACCTTTACCCGGTTGGCCAGACCGCCGTGAATGAGCGCTTCATTGAGGCTTTTATAAGCGTCGGGCAGGCCGACATACTTGCCCACCACGCCAATCGTAACTTCGCCCTCTGGATTGAAATAGCGGTCGGTCACATCGTGCCAGGACGACAGATCGGGTTCGGGCGCGTCGGTTATGCCAAAGCCGCGCAGCACTTCTTTGTCCAGCCCTTCGCGATGATATTGCAGCGGGACGGAATAGATCGACGGAGCATCCAACGCAGGGATTACCGCTTCCTTGCGCACGTTGCAGAAGTTGGCGATTTTCTGCCGCTCGGTTTCGGGGATCGGGTGTTCGGCGCGGCACAGCAGCACGTCGGGCTTTATTCCCAGGCTCGCCAGTTCGCGCACCGAATGCTGGGTCGGCTTGGTTTTCAGTTCTCCCGCGGCGGCAAGATACGGCACCAGCGTCACATGCACGCTGAGCGTCTGCAATGGCTCCAGATCGTTCCGGATCTGGCGGATCGCCTCCATGAACGGCAGCGATTCAATGTCGCCAACCGTACCGCCAATTTCGCACAGGATGAAATCGTGATCGTCCTGATCGGCCAGTGCGAATTGCTTGATCGCATCGGTCACATGCGGGATCACCTGCACCGTCGCGCCCAGATAATCGCCGCGCCGTTCGCGCGCGATAATGTCGCGATAGACCCGGCCAGAGGTGATGTTATCGCTCTGCCGCGCCGACACGCCGGTAAAGCGTTCGTAATGTCCAAGATCGAGATCGGTCTCGGCCCCGTCGTCGGTCACATAGACCTCGCCGTGCTGATACGGGCTCATCGTGCCGGGATCGACATTCAGATACGGATCGAACTTGCGAATGCGTACCTTGTACCCGCGCGCCTGCAACAGCGCGGCGAGACTAGCCGCCATGAGACCTTTGCCGAGCGAGGAGACCACGCCGCCGGTGATGAATATGTACCGCGCCATGGGAGTTGAGCCTTAAGCAGGGGCGTGGATTCGGGGCAAGCGAATTAGCGCGCCCGATACGGGATCATCCACAGCGGAATTGAAAAATCGTTTGGCCGCAAGGTCGCAGGCCAGAATTGCGCAGACTTACTCGGCGAGCGGATCGTCACCCTGCGCCGCGCCAGGATCGACGGGAGCAGGCTGCCCCGCACCCACCGCCGGAGCAGCGCCGCCCGGCGGTGCAACCGGATCGGCCAGCAGATCGTTTCCACCGCCCACAGGCGCATTCACCCCGCGATCCAACGTAGAGGTAATGCCATCGGAGCTGCTCGTCTCAACCGCGACCGCAGCCAGCACAATCGAAAGGCCGACGAACATGACTGCCAGCCATTTGGTTGCGCGGGTCAGGAAATCCGCCGCTCCGCGCGCTCCCAGTGCACCGGTGGGGCTGCCGCCAATACCAAGTCCGCCCCCTTCGGATCGTTGCATCAGCACAACGCCAACTAGCGCTGCGGCGACGATCGCCTGAAGAACGGTGAGGAAGATGAACAGGCCCATTGCGATTTTTCTCTGGTGAATACGTGTGTGCAGCGCATCTAGGGGCGGTAACGCCCCGACGCAAGTTCAGTGATGGATAGCCCGAACCGGGCGATCATCGTCGGTATGCCATTTCGGCTCAGCTTTCCGCGAGATCGCCTGCAGCCGCCAGCGCAATTCCCATAAAGCTGTCTGCCGTCAGACTGGCACCACCAACCAATGCGCCGCCAACTTCGGAAATGGCAAATATTTCCCCGGCGTTCTCAGGCTTTACCGATCCGCCATAGATGATGCGGACTTCACCACCCTGCTCTTCTCCGAACAGTTCGATCAACAGCGCGCGTATGGCTGTGTGCATCTCGTCGATATCATCAACGCTGGCCGTCTGCCCGGTGCCGATCGCCCATATCGGTTCGTAGGCGATGGTCAGTTTTTCAGAGGCGTTGTCGATGGCGGGCAAGGATGCCTCGATCTGTTTTTTCACAAAGGCCACCGCGCGGCCCGCGGCGCGCGTCGTGTCGCTTTCCCCGCAGCACAGGATCACGCGCAGGCCGGCATTGAGAGCCGCCTCGACCTTGGCCTTGATCATGGCATCGGTTTCGCCATGCTCCTCGCGCCGCTCGCTATGGCCGAGGATCACGAATTTCGCCCCTGCATCGGCGATCATCGCCGCCGATACATCGCCCGTATGCGCTCCGCTTTCGGCGGCATGGCAATTTTGTGCGCCGACGCCGATTTGTTCAGCTTCGCGGTGAATTGGATGAATAAGGGTGTAAGGCGGCGCAATCGCCACCTCGACTTTCATATAGCGTTGTGCGGCACGGTCTATCGCGCGCGCTTCGGAAAGCATGGCGCGGGTGCCGTGCATCTTCCAGTTTCCAACGATATAGGGCCGCTGCGGCATGAATTAGTCCTGAGAGCGTTCTGGGAAATGGCGAATCTTGCTGGTCGTTTAAGAGCGCAGGGCGATGTCGGCTAGCTGGAGAAGCGCTTTCAGTCAAAACCGCGTCTCACCTGTTGCCGCGAGGTCGCATGGCGGATAGAGCGCTTCACCGATACATGGGTGCAGATCGCGGCCCCGCGCCCCAGTGGCAACGGCTGCGGTCAGACCTCAACTCAATTTGCGCAGGGTTGCTTAAGTGAAATGATTTCGTTTTTCCGCAATTTCTTTCAGTCGAAAATCGGGCTGCCGATCTTCATTCTGTTCCTGGTGATCGTGGCGCTGGCCTTTGCCGCGGCGGATATTACCGGTTCGACCTTTGGCGGCCTGTCAGGCGGAGACCGGGTTGCGGTTGTCGGCGATGATGAAGTCAGCGCGAGCGACCTTGCGGGAACGGCGGAATCCGCGCTGGCACAGGTGCGGCAGGAAAACCCGACCGCCACCATGCCATCCTTCATTGCGGAGGGTGGCCTTGAAGAAGTGCTTCAACAGCTGATCGACCGGTATGCCGTAGGCGCCTATGCCGAGAAATACGGTCTGCGCGCGGGCGATAATCTGGTGAACAGCGAAATCCTTCAGATCGGCGCGTTCAAGGGTGTGAGCGGCGAATTCGATCAGGCAATCTATCAGCGCGTGCTGGCACAGCAGAACATTACCGATGCGGTCCTGCGCCGCGATCTGGCCGATGGCCTGCTGGCACAGCAAATGGTGTTGCCGGCGCTGGCCGCGCCGCAAATGCCAGCCAAGGCTGCGCAGCAATACGCGGCGCTGTTGCTGGAACGGCGCAGCGGAAAGATCGGCCTGGTGCCCAGCGCACTGTATCTGACCGATGCTGAGCCGAGCGCGGCCGCGGTCGAGGAATATTACAGCGCCAATCGCGCGCGCTATATTCAGCCGGAACGGCGGACGCTGCGATACGCGGTGTTTGGCGCAGACAACCTCGACATCGATATCACTCCGACAGAGGCCGAAATCGCTGCAAACTATCAAGCGAACAAGGAAAAGTACGCGGCTCGCGAAACGCGCGACGTGACCTCCTTCTTCGTGCCGACGCAGCAGGGCGCAAACGCCATCGTGGCGCAGATCCGCGCAGGCAAGAGCCTTGAGGCGGCGGCCCGCGAGGCCGGGTTCAACGCCACCAGCGTGAACGACCGGGACCGGGAACAGTTTGCGACCGGCACCAGCTTTGCGGTGGCAAAATCAGTGTTTGAAACACCGCAGGGCGCGATTGCGACCCCGGCACAAAGCACGCTTGGGTGGTATATCGCCCGCGTCGACAAGGTGACGAAAACTCCTGCAAGATCGCTGGCGCAGGCGCGCGGAGACATTGTCGAGCAACTGACCGCTGCAAAGCGCGGCGCAGCGCTGGCCGATCTGTCTGCCCGGATCGAGGAAGAGGTCGACACCGGCACATCATTGGCTGAGATCGCCAAGGAATTCGGTCTTAAACTTGAATCGACGCCGCAATTGCTGGCCGATGGTCGGGTGTTCGGCGATGCGCAGACGCAGCCAAATCCAGCGTTGCAGCCGATCCTCAACACCGCGTTCGCCATGGATGAAAGCAAGCCGCAGCTTGATGAACTGGTCCCCGGATCGCAGTATCTTGTCTATGAGGTGAGTGATATTGACGAATCTGCAGCGCCTCCGCTGGCACAGATTCGGGAACGGGTGGCAAGCGACTACGCACGCGAACAAGCGGCGAAGCAGGCCAAAAAGGCAGCCGAGCGTATCCTCGCAAAGGCGCGCGGCAATACCAGCCTCGCCGCAGCGCTGGCGGCTGAAAAGACACCCGGCAACCAACCGATCCCGGCGCCCGACACCGTCACGCTGGAACGGCGCGAATTGATGGCGCGCCGCGCCGGGCAGAACGTGCCGCCCGCCCTCGTGCTGATGTTCAGCATGGCGGAGGGGACCGTGAAAATGCTCGAAGCGCCGAACAATCAGGGCTGGATCCTAGTCGATCTGGAAGACATCGAGAGCAAGACGCTGGAGGCGGGCGATCCCCTGCTGGCGCAGGCTCGCCAGCAACTCGCCCCGGCATTGTCGGCGGAATATTCCGCGCAGCTGACCAACGCGATGCGCAAGGAACTGGGGGTCGAAACCAACGCCTCGGCAATCGAAGCGGTTCGCAAGCAGCTTGCCGGTGAAAGCTGAGCCAGGCGATTTGCGACCTGCCGTCTCGTGATGTCTGCCGATCCTGCACCCCTGCTGCCAAACGGCAAGCCTGAGAACGCCGAAGCCGCCGCAGCTGCCCTCGCGGCTGGCCAGACTGCGCTTGTCTGGCGCAAGATCATCGCCGACAGTGATACGCCGGTGGGCGCGGCGCGCAGGCTGATGCAGCCGGGGCGCGGTGACTTCCTGCTCGAATCGGTTGAAGGGGGGGAGGTGCGCGGGCGATACAGCCTGCTTGGGCTGGACCCCGATCTGGTGTTCCGGGCGAGCGACGGGCGCGCCGCCATCAACCGCGACTGGCATCGCGATTGTGATGCATTCCGCGATTGCGAGGGCGACGCGCTTTTCGAATTGCGCGCGCTGGCTGATGCCTGCCGGATCGACGTGCCCGACGCGCTGCCACCCGCGCTCGCCTGTCTTGTCGGATATTTCGGATACGAGACCATCGGGCTTGTCGAAACCCTGCCGCGCGCGCCGCAGAGCGAGCTGGCCCTGCCTGACATGCTGTTTGTGCGGCCAACCCTGATACTGGTGTTCGACCGGCTGACCGATGCGCTGTTTTGCGTAGCCCCACTGTGGCCGGATGTAGAGAACGCCGCCGACCCCGCACATGCAATCGCTGCCGCAGCGGAGCGTATCGAGGAAGCGCAGCGCACGCTTGCCCTGCCCCGGCCGCCCGAACCGCGCGCCGCGCCCGGCACGACCGATCCTGAACTTGCCCCGGTGATGGAAGGTGAGGATTACAAATCGCTGGTCGCGCGGGCGAAAGACTATATCGTTGCGGGCGATATCTTTCAGGTGGTGCTGGCGCAGCGCTTTACCTGCCCGTTCACCCTGCCCCCGCTGGCGCTGTATCGCGCATTGCGGCGGGTGAACCCTTCGCCGTTCCTCTATTTCCTCGATCTGCCGGGCTTTGCGATTGTCGGATCGAGCCCGGAAATTCTGGTTCGGGTGAGAAATGGCGAGATCACCATCCGGCCCATTGCGGGCACACGTCCGCGCGGTGCCACCCCGGCAGAGGATCGCGTCAACGAAGCCAGCCTGATTGCCGATCCCAAGGAACTTGCCGAGCATCTGATGCTGCTTGACCTTGGCCGCAATGATGTGGGCCGGGTTGCGGCACGGGGCAGCGTAAGCGTGACTGACAGCTTTGGCATCGAACGCTACAGCCATGTCATGCATATCGTAAGCAATGTTGTGGGCCAGTTGGCGCAAGGGTGCGACGCGCTCGATGCGCTGTTCGCGGGCTTCCCGGCGGGCACAGTCTCGGGCGCGCCCAAGATCCGCGCCTGCGAGATCATCGCGCAGCTCGAACCGGAAACTCGCGGCGCCTATGCGGGCGGCGTTGGCTATTTCGCGCCCGACGGATCGGTTGACAGCTGCATCGTGCTGCGAACTGCTGTGGTGAAGGACGGCGTGATGCACGTGCAGGCGGGCGCGGGGATCGTGGCCGACAGCGATCCGGATTACGAACTGACGGAATGCAAGGCGAAGGCTGGCGCGCTCATCGCCGCCGCGCGCGAAGCGGTGCGCGTCGCCAGCGAGCCGGAGTTTGGCCAATGAAGCAGTACAGCGCCCGTATAGCTATCGCCTTAGCCACGTTTATGATGCTGAGCGCGTGCGGCCAGCAGGCCGAAGGCGAACCTGCTGTGGTCGTCAATCTTGGCAATCCCGATGCTGCCAGCGCCACTGAGAAAGACTCCGCGGAACCTGTGCCCCAACCGAAAATTGCCTCCGCCTGCAAGCCTGTGGAGTTTGAGGGCGTGGCGCTCACCCACTGCATCGCCGACCCTGCACTGCACACGATAGGCACCGCGCTTGCGCCGCGCAGTGGAGAGGATTTCGGCACGCTGAAGGGCTGGGCGAAAGACGTGGATGCGTCCACCGTTGCCTTTGCCGTGAACGGCGGCATGTACGGAGATGACCTGCGAGCGGTCGGGTATTTCGTCAGCGGATCGGAGCGGCTGACCGAGCTGGACACCGGCAGCGGCGATGGCAATTTCTACCTCAAGCCCAATGGCGTGTTCTATGGCTCAGGCGGAACGTGGCGAATTCTTGATTCCGACACCTTCCTGCGCACGGTGGGCACCCGGCCGGAATTCGGCACGCAGTCGGGCCCGATGCTGGTGGTGGACGGCAAACTGCACCCCGAAATCACCGAGAACGGCCCCTCGCGGCAAGTGCGCAATGGCGTGGGCGTGGATAAAGAAGGCCGCGCGCACTTCGTCATATCCGAAGCGCCATTGAGCTTTGGCCAGCTGGCCCGGTTTTATCGCGACGAGTTGAAAGTGGCGAACGCGCTGTATCTGGATGGCAACGTATCGTCACTGTGGGATCCCGCGACCAGCCGAATGGATGGCCGCCGCGTCGGACCGATCATCGTCGTAACCAGGAAAGCCGCACCATGACCGCCCCGCAAACCGAACGCCGCACGCTCTATCCCGAGATCGAGCCATACCAGAGCGGTATGCTGGACGTGGGTGATGGTCACTCGCTCTATTACGAGCGTGTCGGCACGCAGGGGGCAAAGCCTGCGGTGTTCCTGCACGGCGGGCCTGGCGGCGGGATGAGCCCGTCGCATCGTCGCCAGTGGAGCCCGGCACACTACGACGTGCTGCTGTTCGACCAGCGTGGCTGCGGCAAATCGCTCCCCTTTGCCGGAATCGAGCACAACGATACGTGGCGGATCGTCGCCGATATAGAGCGCCTTCGCGAAATGTGCGGGCACGATGCCTGGCAGGTGTTTGGCGGAAGCTGGGGCGCCACGCTCGCGCTGGCCTATGCGCAAAGCCATCCTGCGCGCGTCACCGAATTGATTCTGCGCGGCGTATTCCTTGCCCGTGCGCGTGAGAAAAACTGGCTCTACACCTATGGTGCGAGCGAGATCATGGCGGAACAATGGGACCGGTTCACCGGACTTATTCCGGCAGATGAGCGCGGCGATCTGGTAAAGGCCTATCACGCGCGTCTGACCAGCGCCGATGAGGCAACGCAGCTTGCCGCCGCGCGCGAATGGTCACTGTGGGAGGGGAGCGTGGCGACACTGTTGCCCAATTCCGGCCTGCTGGAAGAGTTTGCCGAACCGGCCAAGGCGTTGCCCTTTGCCCGCATCTGCGCGCGCTTCTTTCTCGATGATTTCTACCTTGAGGAAGGTCAATTGCTGAAGGACGCGGGCACAATTGCCGATATTCCGGGCATCATCGTTCAGGGCCGCCACGATATCTGCACCCCGCCCGCCTCTGCATGGGCGTTGAAAAAGGTCTGGCCCAAGGCCGATTTGTGGATCGTCGACGATGCCGGACACGCCGCCAGCGAGCCGGGCATCGTGGACGGACTTGTCCGTGCGACCGATCACTTTGCGAAAGTCCCGGCATGAGCGCGAACCAAAAATCAGACGCGGCCATCCTCGTGATCGACAATTACGACAGCTTCACCTTCAACCTCGTCCATTATTTGATGGAACTGGGCGTCGAAGTGCGGGTCGAGCGCAACGATGCGCTGACTGCGGCGCAAGCACTGGCTAGCGATGCGGCGGGTTTCCTGATTTCCCCCGGTCCCTGCACTCCCAATGAGGCCGGGATCAGCCTCGATCTGGTGGCGGCCTGTGCCGATGCGGCGCGACCGCTGATGGGCGTGTGTCTGGGCCATCAGGCTATTGGCCAGCATTTTGGCGGCAAGGTGACGCGCGGCGGGCTGATGCACGGCAAGACATCGCCGGTCACGCATGATGGGACGGGCGTATTTGCAGGCCTGCCCTCGCCCTTCACCGCGACCCGGTATCACAGCCTAGAGGTGGTCGATGCCCCCACCTGCCTGATCGCCAATGCACACGCCGACACGCCCGGTACCGCCACCGCCAGCGTGATGGGCTTCCGCCATGAGACACTGCCTATCCATGGCGTGCAGTTCCACCCGGAAAGCATCGCCACTGAGCACGGCCACGCATTGCTCGCCAATTTCCTGCGCGAATGCGGGATCGAGGCGGTGTTGCCGGAGCGGATAACTACGGGCGAGATCGCATGAGCACCCTGCCCGACATTTCCACTCCGCTGACCGAGATGGAAGCCGAGACCGCCTTTGGCACCCTGCTCGACGGTACGCCGAGCGAGGCGGAAATCGAACAATTCCTGATCGACCTGTCGCAGCGAGGCGAAACCTCCAACGAAATCGCGGGCGCCGCCCGTGCCCTGCGCGCCCGTCTGCTGCCGATTGATGCGCCAGAAAACGCCATCGATGTATGCGGCACCGGGGGCGATGGGCACCACACGCTGAATGTCTCCACTGCCGTCAGTCTGATTGTCGCGGCGTGCGCCGTTCCGGTCGCCAAGCACGGCAACCGCGCGGCATCGTCAAAAGCGGGCGCGGCGGACACGCTGGAGGCGCTGGGCCTAGACATGGATGCCGCGGGAAAGACGGCGGAAAAGACGCTGGCACAGCTAGGCATATGCTTCCTGTTCGCCAAGAACCACCACCCCGCAATGGCGCGCATCCAACCGATCCGCAAACGTATCGGCACGCGCACCATCTTCAACCTGATGGGACCACTCTCCAATCCCGCGCGCGTCAAAAGCCAGCTGATCGGCATTGCGCGCCCGGCCTACGTTCCGATTTATGCGGGCGCGCTGGCCAAACTGGGCACCGGCCATTCGCTGATCGTCTCTGGCGACGAGGGGCTGGACGAACTCAGCCTTGCGGGCGGCAACGAAGTCGCTGTCGTCACCGGCAACACCTTTGCCATGAAGCGCCTTCACCCGGCCGAAGCCAACCTGCCCACCGCCCCGGTCGAGGCGATCCGCGGCGATGATGCCAAACACAACGCCGCCGCGCTGAAAGCCCTGCTGATGGGCACACCCGGCCCGTATCGCGACGCGGTGTTGTTCAACGCCGCCGGTGCTCTGGCGGTGGCAAGAGTTGGTGCAGACTGGGAAGAGCGCGCGCACCTTGCCGCCGAGGCGATTGATTCAGGTGCCGCGATGAAGCTCCTGCAAGACTGGATCGGGATGGCGGTCTGAACCGATGAACAAACTTGAGGAAATCTGTGCGGCAAAGCGCGAAGTGGTCGCCGCGCGCAAGCTGGCGATCCCGGCGAGCGATCTGGAGGCCGCCGCGCGCGTCCAGACCCCGCCGCGCGCATTTGAGGCGGCCCTGCGCATCAGAGCGCAAACCGGTTTTGCGCTGATCGCCGAGATCAAGCGCGCCAGCCCATCCAAAGGCATGATCCGCGAGGACTTTCGCCCGGCTCAACACGCCGCTGCCTATGAGGCTGGCGGGGCAACCTGCCTGTCCGTCCTTACCGATGCGCCGTATTTTCAGGGTCACGAGGACTACCTCGTCGCCGCGCGCGCCGCCTGCACGCTGCCGGTCCTGCGCAAGGACTTCATGGTCGATCCGTGGCAATGCCTTGAAGCGCGCGCCATCGGGGCCGATGCGATCCTGATTATCGTCGCCGCGCTCGATAACGGGGCCATGGTGGAGATCGAGGCCGCTGCGCGCGATCACGCGATGGACGTTCTGGTGGAAGTGCACGACGAGGCCGAACTGGACCGCGCCGCAGGCGTGCTGACGTCAAAACTGATCGGCGTAAACAACCGCGATCTCAAGACCTTCAACACCAGTCTTGCGACGACCGAGCGGCTTGCCCCGCTCGCTCCCGAAGGCGCGCTGCTGGTGGGGGAAAGTGGGATCAACGCCCATGCCGATCTGGAACGCCTCTCACGCGCGGGCGTCCGAACGTTTCTCGTCGGTGAAAGCCTGATGCGTGCCGATGACATCGCAGCGGCAACCCGAACGCTGCTTGATGGCTGAACGGCGTATCTGTCCTACACAGGCTGATCGTGGCATGAAGGTACAATGACCAATTTGAACTCGCCATTATCTGCCGCATGTTTATCGACTGGCTCGATTATTCAACCCCGGTTTGATCGGATGGCTTTCTGCATCAGGACAGTGTGTCAGGTGTGTCACCCGTGCATCCCATGCGACGAGCCGAGCCAATGAGCGACCTCACCCATCTTGGACCGGATGGTGCAGCGCGCATGGTCGATGTCGGCGGAAAGGCGCAAACGCAGCGCGTCGCCGTCGCCAGCGGACGCATCACCATGACCAGCGCCGCGCTTGATGCGATCCGCGCAGGAGACGCACCTAAAGGGGACGTTCTGGGCACAGCGCGCATCGCCGGAATCATGGCGGCCAAGCGCACGGGCGATCTGATCCCGCTTTGCCATCCCCTCGGCCTGGAATCGGTGACAGTCGACTTTGCGTTCGAGGATTGCGCGATCCGCGCCACCGCCTCCGCTTCGCTGACCGGCAAGACCGGGGTTGAGATGGAGGCCATGGTGGCTGTCTCCACCGCCCTGCTCACGGTCTATGACATGGCAAAGGCCATCGACAAGGGCATGATTATCAGCGAGATCCGCCTGATTGAGAAGCGCGGCGGCAAATCCGGCACGTGGAAGGCAGGCGCGGTGTGAGCGAATTGCTCAGCCTTGAGGAAGCGCAGGCGCGGTTGCTGGCGCTCGTGCCTGAAATGCCTGTCATCACATCCGACCTTCGCGATATCGCTGCCGGTAATCCTATGATCCGGTATCTTGCCGGGGATCTCGTCGCCCGGCGCACGCAGCCCTCTGCCGATCTATCTGCGATGGATGGTTACGCTGTCAGCGGTGAAAGCCCCTGGCAACGCGTTGGAGAAAGCCGCGCGGGTCAGCCCTTTGCAGGCAGTCTGTCGGCGGGGCAGTGCACGCGCATTTCCACCGGCGCCCACATTCCGGCAGGCGCGCATGGTGTGCTGATCCAAGAGGATGCAAGCGTCGATGGCAACCGGATCGCGCTGCGCGTAGGAGTGGCTTTGCCGACGCCCGGTCAACACGTGCGCGGCCGTGGGTTCGACTTTGCTGAGGGCGATATGATCCTGCCCAAGGGTGCGCTGATCGGCCCTGCACAATGCGCGCTCGCCATCGCGGCGGGGCACGACACGATTGCGCATCGTGCTGCGCCCATCGTATCCGTGCTGGACAGCGGCGACGAACTCGCCGCGCGTGCGTCTGATTGCGGCCCGCATCAGATCCCCGCCAGCAACGGTCCTATGATTGCCGCCATGCTGCGCCCTTACGTGGCGGCGACGCGGCTGATCGGGCCGGTTGCCGATGACATGGGCGCGCTGGCCGCTGCACTCGATTGCGCGGAGGGAGAGATACTCATCACATCGGGCGGCGCATCGGTTGGCGATCACGATCTCATGCAGGACGCGCTGAGGGAATGGGGTGCGGATATCGCTTTCTGGAAGGTCGCGTTGAAGCCCGGCAAGCCGCTGATGATTGCCACCCGGAACAGCGACAGGGGACCGCGCGTGATCCTGGGCCTTCCGGGTAATCCGGTATCGAGCTTCGTAACCTGCTTCCTGTTCGCTCTGCCGCTGGTGCGCGCCGCATTGGGCAGCCGGGAACCGCTGGCTCGCCCGGTCGCGATGATCGCTGGGGAGGATTTGCCCGCCACCGGTACGCGCCGCGAATTTCTGCGCGGGGCGAGTGACGGGTCGCAAGTCCGCCTCGCCGGATCGCAGGATTCCAGCGCGCTGGTGTCGCTGGCTTTGGCGAATTGCCTGATTGAGCGGGCGGCAAGTGCCGATCCGGTTCGCGCCGGTGATATGGTGCCAGTGTACAACCTCCAGAATGGCTGAATTGCGGTGCAAACGCTTGGTTAATCGCTTGACTTGAGTTGCCGGGTTGCCTAATTGTTCTTTGTTCGTTCACCTTATTGGTGATCGAGGAGTGTTGATAATGCATCCGTCGTGCAGGGCACGCACGGTATGCCTCTTGGGACACGCTCTGATGGCTGCGTCCAATGCGGGCGCGACATGCGACCAAGGAGATTATCGCAATGCTGACGGCCAAGCAGCACGAACTGATCCGTTTTATCCAGCAACGACTGGAGGAGACGGGTGTTTCCCCGAGCTTCGAGGAGATGAAGGAAGCACTCGATCTGAAGAGCAAGTCTGGCGTTCACCGCCTTATTTCTGCACTTGAGGAACGCGGCTTCATCCGCCGCCTCCCCAATCGGGCGCGCGCACTCGAAGTGATCCGGCAACCCGAAGACGCGGTACCTCCGCCCCGCGCGCAGTTGGTTATGCCATCTGCCAGCGACACGGTTACGGCATTGGGTGCGGCACCAAGGGCTGCTTCAAATGGTCCGTTACGAGTTCCGCCCGCTGCCAATGACGTGATCGAAATACCGCTCCACGGTCGCATCGCAGCCGGTGCTCCGATTGAGGCATTCGAAGATCATAGATCGCTGCCAGTGCCCGCAGCCTTGCTCGGTCCGGGGGAGCATTATGCTCTTGAGGTATCGGGCGATTCGATGATCGAGGCTGGTATCTTTGATGGTGACTTTGCACTGGTGCGTCGCACCGACAGCGCACGCGATGGTGAGATAGTTGTGGCGCTCGTGCGCGGCGAGGAAGCGACGCTGAAATATCTGCACAAGGATGGCGGCAAGGTCCGGCTCGATCCGGCCAACGGTGCCTACGCGGCGCAAGTCTATCGGTCTGACGAGGTGCAGGTGCAGGGCAAGCTTGCAGGGCTACTGCGCCGCTATAACTGAATAAACAATTGAAAGAGGGCGGCTTGTTGGCGAGCCGCTCTCTTTCGGTCACGCTGGTTTCAATGTTCCGGATGCGGGCCAACTATCGACGGGCAACGGGAACTCCGCCCTCGCCGCGCCACCAACCGTGCCCGCCCTGCCCACTGGCGACATGGGTGACTCGTTCATTTTCCAGATCGAGCGCAACGCCGCCCTTCTGATCGAGGAAACGCTTGTCCGCACTCAGCCATCGCGGACGACAGGACCGGGGCAGATATCTTTCGGCAATGACAATGTCGGACCGCTCGCACGCCGCAGCCAGCGCGCGCTCTTCGACAAGATCACGGTTGCGGGCCATCAGTATGGTCCAGTCCCGACCGCCGCGCTCCAGCGTGATGAGGCAGAACTCGGCCGAACACCGCGCGCCCGGCCATTGTGCCAGCGGTATCGGCTCGCTGGTAACGCTGGCAAGCTCAAGGAGGTTGTCGCGAGCGTAACTCGATTTGGTATCACGCAGGGAAAGGAGCCGCCCATCCTCCAGCGCTATACCAACATGGCGGCCATCGCGGTCGATCAGAACATCGGGGACCGGCGTGGACAGCAGCAACACGATCGCTACGGCAACGGGAATAAACCCGAACAATCGGGTGCGATCCGTCCACAGCGCGAGCCACATGCCGCCGAACGCGAACAGCGCAATCGTCAGCCCGCTCATTTGCGGCATAAGCTTCACCGAACCGGGCTGCGCCGCTGTGAACCGCGCAATGCCGAGCATCAGATCCAGCGAAGCGCCAACGCCCCACCAGGCAGGCGCGCCAAGCCCGACCGTGTCAAGCAGCAGGGCAAATGCGATCAGCGGCATGGATATGAATGTCACCAGCGGAATAGCGACCACGTTGGCCAGAGCCCCGTAAAGGCCAGCACGATGAAAATGGAACATGACGATGGGCATCAGCGCAATTTCGATAACCAGCCCGGTGATAAGCAGCATCGTCAATTGCCGCCCGGTCCGCTGCCACCAAGGCTCCTCGCGGGCGGCGAGAAAGGCGCGGATGGGGGCCGACCCATGCAGCGCAACAATCGCGATCACCGCAGAAAAGCTCATCTGGAAGCTCGGTCCGATGACGCTTTCGGGCCAGAGCAGCATCACAACCACCGCCGCCACCGCCACCATTCGCAACGAAAGCGCCTCCCGTCCGATCACCAGCGCACCGAGCACCAGCATCGCCGCGACGCAGCTTCGCACGGTCGGTACTTCTGCGCCCGTCAGCAAAGTGTACCCGATCCCGCCGAGCGCTCCGATGGCTGCGGCGACCAGTGGCAATCGCACCCGCAATGCCAGCGCCGGGAACAACCCCAACAGCTTGAGCGACAGAAGATACCCGGCCGCAATCACCGCGCTCACGTGCAGGCCGCTGATCGAAAGCAGGTGCGTCAGCCCCGAATCGCGCATTGCATCAGCATCCGCCTGCACAATGGCGCCCCGGTCGCCGCTGGCAAACGCCGCCGCAATTGCTCCCGCCGAACCATCCAGCTGGCCGCGCACATGGACAGAAAGCGATCGTTGCACCGATTCAAGTCCGGTTCGCTTTGGAGCAGCTTGCACGACTTCCAAGTCACCCATCGCGCTGCCCGTCGCGGCCAGACCCTTGAACCAGGCCGCGCGGGCAAAGTCGTACGCGCCCGGCAGCATGGGGCTTGCCGGGGGCATCAGCCGCACGCGAAGGCGCACAATAGCGCCATTCGCAATTGTGCCGCTTTCCCAGCGGTCCAACTGCTCCAAAGGCACATTGACACGGATTTTGCGTCCCTCTCCCGAAGTTGCATCGCGTACAGCCAGCGTCAGACGAAACCGCCCCTGCGCAGGCTGGTCCTCGCGTTCAAGCACATATCCCTGCACCCGCTCTATTGTCGGGCGGTCTATGGCCTGCGCACCCACGATCTCGGACCGCGCCCAGATGACCGCAATTCCAGCGGCAAACACCAGCGAACAGGCGATCACCGCGCTGCGCAGATGTGCGCGTTCCTCATCGCAGATGCCACCGCGAGGCCAGATCGCCAGCGCCGCCAGAGCCATCAAGATGCACAGACAAATTGCGCCGACCCACTGCCAAGGTGATTGCAGGACGAACCAGGTGAAGATACCGACTGCGAACACAACCGCCAACCATGGCGCGCGGTCAAACCCTGCATTGGCAAGGAACCGCTCGGCGCGGTCGCCCAGCGCGCTTGCAATACTGGACAATCGCGCGCCCCTTTGCCACACGCGCGGCGCAAGGGCCCGTGATGGGCTGTCCGGGATCAGGCCAGCGGCAGCAGAGCTGCTGTCAGGTTCGTCCCCCATGGGAATGATCGGCGCGTGTGCCATTGACCCTCCCCTGATGGGCTTGGCGGTGATCGTGTGCGACAAGTGAATAGGAATAACAGGTCTATGGCAAGCGAAGTCGTCACAAGGTTCGCACCTTCCCCCACCGGATACCTGCATATCGGCGGGGCGCGCACTGCGCTGTTCAACTGGCTGTTTGCGCGCCATCACGGTGGACGGGCGCTGCTGCGGATCGAGGATACCGACAAGAAGCGCTCGACGCAGGAAGCCATTGACGCAATTATCGACGGTCTGGAATGGATGGGGCTGGATTATGATGCACCGCCCCTGTTCCAGTCGGATCGCGCGGAACGTCATGCGGAAGTGGCCAATCAACTTCTCGCTGCCGGGCATGCCTACAAGTGTTTTGCAACGCCCGAAGAGCTCGATGAGATGCGGGCGGAGCAGCGCGCAAACAAGCAGCCGATGCGTTATGACGGGCGCTGGCGCGATCGCGATCCGGCAGAAGCCCCCGCAGGCGCACCGTTCGCCGTTCGCCTCAAAACGCCATTGGAAGGCGAGACGACAATCGCTGATCAGGTTCAGGGCAACGTCTCTGTCAGGAATGCCGAGCTTGACGATTACATCATCCTGCGCGGTGACGGCTCACCCACCTATATGCTGGCAGTGGTGGTCGATGATCACGACATGGGTGTAACCCATGTTATCCGCGGCGATGACCATTTGAACAACGCCTTTCGCCAGCTTCCGATCTATCGCGCGATGGATGCGATCGAAGGCGGTTGGCCTGATCCGATCTATGCCCACATTCCCCTGATCCACGGATCGGACGGGGCCAAGCTGTCCAAGCGCCACGGCGCCCTGGGTGTGGAGGCCTACCGGGACGAGATGGGCATTTTGTCCGATGCTCTGTTCAACTATCTGCTGCGGCTCGGCTGGGGCCATGGGGACCGCGAGGAAATCACCCGCGCTCAGGCAATCGAACTGTTCGATCCATCCGGCGTCGGGAAAAGCCCATCGCGGTTTGACCTTAAAAAGCTGGAGAACCTGAACGGCTATTACATTCGCGAAGCCGACGATCTGGCCCTGGTGAAGCAGGTCATGCCACGCCTGCCCGAAGGGGCTGATGCGGGTTTGCTGCAAAAAGCGATGCCCGTGTTAAAGCCACGTGCGAAAAACCTGAATGAACTTGCTGATTCTGCGTCATTCCTGTTTGCCAAACGTCCCCTTGAAATGACTGAGAAGGCTGCAGCCCTTCTGGATGCCGAAGGGCGGTCTCATGTTGCTATGGTTGCAACAGCACTTGCACAGGAAAATGACTGGACAAGCGAAGCACTCGAAGCCACTACCAAAACGCTCGCGGAAGGGCAGAATCTTGGCCTTGGCAAGCTCGCGCAGCCTATGCGCGCCGCACTCACCGGGACGACGACCTCGCCCGGAATTTTCGATGTTCTGGTTCTTCTGGGACGGGATGAAGCCCTCGCTCGGCTTAACGCTCAGGCTGAGTAGGCACGAACCTGCCCTCGCGGATCGCGGGACACGTCAGCAATTAGACAGGAGATAAACCCTTGGCAGACAAGCACGCGACGCTCGAGTTCGACGGTAAAACGCACGAATTTCCCGTCTTTTCAGGCAGTACCGGTCCAGATGTGGTGGACATTCGCAAGCTTTACGGATCGACCGGCGCCTTCACCTTTGATCCCGGTTACAAATCCACGGCCAGCTGCGAAAGTGCGCTGACATTCATCGATGGCGATGAAGGGATATTGCTGCACCGCGGCTATCCGATTGGCCAGTTGGCAGAGCACTCCAGCTTCATGGAAGTCGCCTATCTGCTGCTGAACGGCGAATTGCCGGGACGCGAAGAGCACGATGATTTCGTGTACACCATCACCCGGCACACGATGCTGCATGAGCAGCTGCGCACGTTCTATCAGGGCTTCCGCCGCGACGCGCACCCGATGGCGATCATGTGCGGCGTGGTGGGCGCGCTATCGGCGTTCTACCATGACAGCACCGACATTTCCGATCCCGAACACCGCAAGATCAGCTCACACCGCTTGATTGCCAAAATGCCGACGATTGCGGCAATGGCGTACAAATATTCCATCGGCCAGCCAATGATGCAGCCTGATAACTCGCTGAGCTACACCGGCAATTTCCTGCGCATGACCTTTGGAGTTCCTGCTGAGGAATACGAAGTCATCCCGGCGGTGGAAAAAGCGATGGACCGCATCTTCATCCTTCATGCCGATCACGAACAGAACGCCTCCACGTCGACCGTGCGGCTTGCCGGATCATCGGGCGCGAACCCGTTTGCCTGCATCGCAGCGGGCATTGCCTGCCTGTGGGGCCCTGCGCATGGCGGTGCGAACGAGGCCGCGCTCAATATGCTGCGCGAGATTGGGACGCCTGATCGGATTCCGCACTACATCGAGCGTGCCAAGGACAAGAACGATCCGTTCCGCCTGATGGGCTTTGGTCACCGTGTGTACAAGAATTACGATCCGCGCGCGACCGTCATGCAGAAGACCGTTCGCGAAGTGTTCGATGCGCTCAAGGTGAAAGACCCGCTGTTCGAAACCGCGCTGCAACTCGAAGAAATCGCACTGAACGATCCGTATTTTATCGAGAAGAAGCTGTTCCCGAACGTCGATTTCTATTCGGGCATCATCCTGTCTGCAATCGGCTTCCCTACCACGATGTTCACCGCTTTGTTCGCGCTGGCCCGGACGGTCGGCTGGGTTGCGCAATATAACGAGATGATCTCTGATCCCGCGCAGGTCATCGGTCGCCCGCGCCAGCTCTACACCGGCCCGACGCAGCGCGATTACGTCCCGCTTAGCGAGCGTTGAAGTTTATCCTGCGTTGTGCGGTCAAGATCGCACAACGCAGGATGATATTCGGGTTCGCAAATCAGGCGCTTTTGTCCATCGGCAATCGCAGGCGAAACGTCGCGCCTTGTTCTCCGGGATTGGCGATATCCAGCACGCCATCCATCGCCTCTGCGAGACGGTGCGAGATGTACAGGCCCAACCCCGATCCGCCGTCATTGTCCCGGCCAAGCCGCTCAAACTTATTGAATATATGCTGCGCCTGGTCCTCGCCAACGCCCGGTCCTTCATCGCGCACGGTGATGTATGAAAGCCCCTCATCAGCCAGCGTTTCGGCCTTGATCGTGACTTCGCTGCCCTCGGGTGAATAGGCAATGGCGTTGCCGATCAGGTTGATCAGGATTTGCAGTACCCGGCGAAATTCTCCGGTTGCGATGTGCGGAGCATCGCTGCCAAGCGGCAGGACAAGCTCGATATTCCTGGCCCTCGCCCGAACGCCGAGTATCCCGGCTGCCCGGCGCGCAGCATCGCCCAGATCCACAGGCTCGCGTGCCGTGCTGAAGCCTGCGGCCTCAACCACTTCCAGATCGGCAAGATCATCCAGCAATGCTGTCAGGTGCTGCCCCGCCGAAGCGATATTGCCGGCATATTCGCTGTATTCTGCCCGCAATGGCCCTGCGAGCCGCGCGCGGATCGTCTCTGCATTCGCGATGATGCGAGCGATGGGCTGGCGCAGCACCGGCGTGAGCGATCCGCCAACAATGTTGGTATGCGGCGGGGTTTCGGCTGACGGGACGGCCCCCTCACCCTTGACCAGAGGTGCATCCGCGATGAAGAGCAGCTCAAACCCGCGCGGCTCGCCTGTCGTCTTGCCGATGGGAAGCAGCCGTACCCGCCATTTTCGGTCCGATCCATCGAGCGTGCAGTTCGCTCCATCCATAAGGCGCCAATGCAAAGGTTGCCGATGGGCCACGCCTTCCAGCGTCACATGATCGCTCCATAGACTGCCGGGCGCGGCCTCAATCCGTTCCTGAAACGCGGCGGCATCATCTGCCATCGCGCCGATTATCTGGATATGCTGCTGGGCATCGAGACGGATGACAATTTCCGCCACGAGTTGATCAATCGTATCGAGTTGCTGAGCAATCTCGCGCGATGTCGGTTCAGGCGCTGAACGCCGCTGCAAATTCTCGACCAGCAATTCGCACCCACCGCCATCATTGTCCGACAAAGGATGGATGCGCGCATAGCCCGAAACGATATCTCGGCCATCGAACGCACTGAACTCCCGCGCAATTCGCAGGCCCATGCGCCGCCCATGTTGCACCAGTTCAAGCAGTTCCGGCACAGCCAGCGTGCCCGGCAGAACCCCGCCGCAACGCTCCTGCAATTCGGCCAAGGGATCGTCGGCTGTTAACAAACGGTCGCGATCATCGGTCAGGCCGCGCGCCAAGGTCGGGGAAGGCTGGCGTTCTATCATCTGACCGCCTTGGGCGTTGGCGTCGCATCGCGGCGATGCAGCATGGCGCGGGCGCGGGTGACAGGAAATTCGCCGATCCCGTGAAGCAAGCGCTCTGCCGGTTCCAGCAACGCGAACTGTTGGCCGATTGATCTTTCATCCAGACCTGCCGCGCGCAGGCCAAGAGCAAGCCGGATAGCCTGACTTTCATGGCACGACAGCACGGCATCTTCACGCTTCTGCTCGCTCAGCGCGGCAAGGGCACTGGCGAACAGCGCGACACCTGCATGATGAAAGTCCAGCGCCGCGATTGCGCCACCTCGCATCGCTGCAATCAGGCGCGCAAGACGTCCGATCCTGGTCGCGGCCTCATCATATTCGTTCCTCAATTCGCGCAGAGCCGCGGTGACACTGGCATCTTGTTCGACCGGCGTGATGCGCGCCCAGATGCGCAGTACTCGCTCCAATATCTCTGCCGGCAATTCCATGATCGGATATTGCATCCGGCGTTGAGATTGGATGAAACGCGATTGCGATGCCAATGCGGCCATCGCGATTTCCGCTATCTCTTCGTTATCCGACGCCACGAGTTCTTGAAACAGGGTGCCCAGGACCGGATCGACGCCCGATTTCTGACTGAACCTTTCTGTCAGCTGCGCTTCGACGGCGGTCGCATGAAGATGCGAAAGCACGTGGATATCATGCGCTATATGATCGGAAAGGTTATCTATGCCGTCCACGTCGTTAACGAAGCGGGAGTGCGACGCACTTTCACCTTCATCAATGGCTTCAAAAAGCTGCCGCGCAAGATCGTTCGACATCCCGCGAACACGCGCGACGATGGTATCTCTGACTAGCGAAGTGCCAGAACTGGCGAGAAAATGACCGAGCACCGGCACCACAGCATCGAGCGCACGTGTCGCGCGCGACAATTCGTCTCGCAACACGGTCTCGATCATGCTCGCAGCGGCATTCGTCAACGCGCGATCCTTAAATCATTTCTACAGGAGGTGCGATAAGTCGCGATCCCCAAACGCGATGTCTACTGGCACATGGTTAAGGCCGCGTTAGCCGATTGCCTTCGCCAAGATCGCGAAAATCCGTGGATAAAGCCGGCAGCCCCCTGTTGTGGATTAGTCGCCCGAACCTGCCGAGAATCGCTGAAGGACAGCGTCAATCTCGCGAATCGATGCTGGCTCTCCGGGTGCCGAATCAAGCGCGTGTTGCGCTGCATTGAGCAGGTCTTCGCAATGAAAACTGGCAGCAAGTCCTTTCAGACGCATTGCCGCCACGTTCCAGTTACCATCGCAACGCGATCGGCGCAGCAAATCCAATTGCCGGTGTGCGCTCTCCATAAAGGCGCCGCGTAACTCCACCATCAACGCCCGATCGTCTCCGGCCGCAGCGGCAAGCGTGGCGTCGATGTCTCCGTTTTCATAGGCCATGAAACCACGGTTATACCCATTGAGGTTAAAGCAGGGTTTATCACAGGCCGACCTGTGGTATTCATCATGCCATGTCGGGAAACAAACACATCATCCGGGCGATCAGCCAGGAAAACGCTGCCACTAGGGCCGGGGATCCTGATTCGCCAAAAATGACGAGCGAAACCGGAGACGAACAGGCGAGCGCCGATTCTGGCATCGCTGCGGATGATCAATTGCTGCTCGATCAGGAATATTTCCCGGAAGAGGAAACCTATTCGCGCCGTGCGGGCTGGATTGCGCCCGCTATTGCAGTCTTTGTCGTGCTGGCGTGGACGGGCCTCTACGGATGGGCCATGCGGGCACAGTTTGCGTCTGCTTCTGCGGTCGGGCCGGGCGAATGGGTGCGATGGATCATCGACTGGTCGGTACCCGTCCTTCTGGTGGGTGTTGCCTGGCTGATAGCGATGCGCAATTCCTCGCGCGAAGCGAACCGGTTTGTGGCCAGCGCGGCCATGCTCAGTCAAGAAAGTGCGAACCTCGAAAACCGTCTTACCGTGGTCAATCGCGAGCTGAGCCTTGCGCGCGAATTTCTTGGTTCGCAATCGCGGGAGCTTGAATCTCTGGGCCGGATCGCCGCCGAGCGGATATCAACTCACGCGCAGGAATTGCAGGGATTAATCAGGTCCAACGGCGCGCAAGTGGATGCGATTGGCAGTGCCAGCGAGACAGCGCTCGCCAATATGAACCGATTGCGCGACGATTTGCCGGTGGTGGCGAACTCCGCCCGCGACGTAAACAATCAGGTTGGCAATACGGGGCGGACCGCTCGCGAACAGCTGGAAAAGCTGGTGGCCGGTTTTGAGCGGCTCAATCAGTTCGGATCGGCCAGTGAAAAACAGGTCAACGCCCTTACAAAGCATATTGGTGAGACGATCAGCGGTTTCGATGCACAATTGCAGCGGATTGATCAGGCGCTGTCCACGCGATTTGCAGCCCTGCAAAAACACACCGGCGAATATCGCAGCACTATCGTGGAGGCCGAGGCGCAGGCGCTTGGCAGCATGAACGAACGCATCAGCCTGTTGCAGACCGAAACACGAGCGGTGAGTATGAAACTGCGCGAGGCCGAGGCCGATGCGATGGCGCAATTGCTCGATTCCAAACAGCGTTGGGAACAGGAAATCGCTGCCATGATCGGCCGCCTCGGCGCGCTCGATCAAAAGGCCGCAGCCGGTTCGCAAATGCGGATCAAGGAACTGAACGATGAAGCGGGCCGCTTCGATGACCGCTTGCAACAACGCGATCTGATGTTCTTTGAAGAGATGACCCGCCGCCAGTCGGAATTTGAAACCCGAGAAGCGCAAGCGACGGAAATTCTCAGCCAACGCCTCGCGAACCTTGATGAAGTGCTGAGCGACCGGCGCGAGGCGCAAATCAGGGAAACGCAAAAGCTTGTCGAACAGGGCGAGGCGGTAAGCGGACAGCTTGAGCGCCTGAACGACCTTATCACCCAGATCGCGAACCATGGCGAGGAGACGCGCAGCGGGCTTGGCGAAGGACTGGATGCGCTGGGAGAGAATCTCGATGCCAAGCGCGCCAGCCTAGCCGAAACCAGGGCGAGCCTTTCATCGCTTACCGAAGCTGGCATTCGTCTGCTGGAAATCATCCAGTCGGGTGCCCGCCATAGCCGCGAGGAACTCCCCGCAGCGATCAACCATGCAGCGACCCAGCTGGGCTCGATCGAAGAGCGCGCCGCAGGTCTTAGCGGTGCCATGTTCACGATAGGCACCAAGGGTAAAGAGCTTTCAGCCTATCTGATCAAGACGAACGACGACATCGTGGAGGCCGACAAATCCCTCGGCGCATTGCAAACGCGCATGGCCGAACAGACCGAGGACGCGCTGGCAAAACTGGGCGGATTGCGCGGCGGCCTTGAGCGGCTCGCGCACGACAGCGAGACTTTCGCAGGCGAAACTCAAGATGCATTGATCGCCTCGATTGCAAAGCTCGAGGAAGCGACCCGCTCCGCCCTCCACGGACTTGAAGATGGAGCGCAAGCAAAAGTCGCGAACCTCGCCGAACAGCTGAGCAGCGATGCGATTGCAGCACTGGAACGCGCATTGCGTAATGAAAGCGCTCAGACAATCGGCAAGCTGGAGCAGGCGGCGGCGCATGCTTCGGGCGTCAGCCGCGAGGCTACCGTGCAATTGCGCGATCAGTTGGCACGCGTGAACGAACTAACCGGCAATCTGGAACAGCGCGTTGCGCGCGCGCGCGAACTTGCAGAAGAGCAGGTGGACAATGATTTTGCCCGGCGCATGGCATTGATTACCGACAGTCTGAATTCAGCCGCCATTGACATCACTGGCGCGATTTCCACCGAGGTCACCGACACCGCATGGAACGCCTATCTCAAAGGCGACCGCGGCATCTTTACCCGCCGTGCGGTGCGTCTGCTCGATAGCAGTGACGCGCGTCAGGTTGCCGACCTCTACCAGAGCGACACGACATTCCGCGCCAATGTCAGCCGCTACATCCACGATTTCGAAGCGATGCTGCGGGCGATGCTATCCACGCGCGATGGCAATGCGCTGAGTGTGACGGTGCTAGGTTCCGACATGGGCAAGCTGTACGTCGCGCTGGCCCAAAGCATCGAGCGTTTTCGCGACTGATCAGCCGCTAAGCTCCGCTCTACTGCGCTGGACCCAGTTGCGACGGCGGCTCGGGCAGGATGTCCAGATCCTGCGCTGTGATCCAGCCATATTCATAATTCAGCACATAGATCGTGGTCAGCAAAGTCGCTGCGACAGTCGCCCGGATCATCAGCCGGGACGGCCTGAAATTGGCAGGCGCACTGTCAGCCTGGCCCGGCACTTTGGCAACGCCCGCTTCATCGGTGGTGCGAATTCCAAACGGCAACAGGATGAAGGCACTCATCACCCAGATCAGGAAATAGATCGCAAGGATCGACGTCCACTCCATCAGCGCGCGCGCCCCGCTGGCATGATCACGCGCACCTGCGGGCTTTTGCCTGACCAGCGGCGGGCCGCCCGACGTGCAGCCAAACGTGCCGCTTCGTGAACGGCGGCAGGATCGCTTGCGTCCTTGCCCTTCAGCTTGCCGATGGCCTTGAGGATATCACCCTGCGTTTCAGCGATGAATTCCGGCATATCCTCGTCAAGAGGCAGGCCGATAGCCTCAACCAACGGCTGCGCCCCTCGCACCAGTACAACCACCATCACACCCTCAAGTGCGATCCGCCGACGCATGGTTATCGCCTCTCCATCGGCGGGCGCGATGATATCGCCATCCAGCACCAGTCTACCGCTGACAACCGAGGCCAGTTTTGCAGGTTCGCCGGGGGCAAGCCTGACAATGTCACCGTTCTTCTGGAAGATATTATGCGGTATTCCGGCTTCCATCCCGACTTTGACCTGTTCGCGCATATGGCGGATCTCGCCATGCACCGGCACCAGTATCTCAGGCTTCAGCCAGCTATATAGCGCCTCCAGCTCTGGCCGCCCCGGATGGCCGGACACATGGATCATGCTCTGGCGGTCGGTCACCATCGTGATGCCACGCTCAGCAAGCTGGTTCTGGATCTTGCCGATTGCGATTTCGTTACCCGGTATCTGGCGTGACGAAAACAGCACAACATCGCCCGCGCTCAATTCGATCTGATGATTCTTGTCGGCAATCCGGCTCAGCGCGGCGCGCGGTTCGCCCTGCCCCCCCGTCGCCAGGATCAACACTTCCCCGCGCGGCAGGTTCATCGCGGTGTTGAAATCGATGGGGTCGCGAAAATCTTCAAGGTACCCGTTATCCTGTGCAACCGCGATGATCCGGTCGAGCGAACGGCCCGCAACGCACAGCTGCCGCCCGGTTTCGCGCGCTACCTCGCCTAGCGTCTGGAGCCGCGCGACATTGCTGGCGAACGTTGTCACCAGGACGCGCTTACCCGCATGGCTTGCAACTTCCTCCATCAGCGCATGGTGCACTGCCCCTTCAGAACCGGAGGGGTTGGGATTGAAAACATTGGTGCTGTCGCACACCAGCGCCAGCACGCCTTCTTCGCCAATCTCGCGCAATTCTTCTTCGGTGGTCGGTTCGCCGATGATCGGGTCTTCATCGAGCTTCCAGTCGCCGGTGTGAAAGATGCGGCCATAGGGCGTGTCGATCTGCAGCGCATTGCCCTCTGCAATGGAGTGCGCCAACGGGAGATAGGTGATGTTGAACGGCCCGATGTCAAAATCACCGTGGTCATCGTCGATCACGTGCAGTTTGACCTTGCCCAGCAGACCGGCCTCTTCCAGTTTGCGCGCGACCAGATCGGCAGTGAACGGGGTGGCATACAGCGGCACGCCCAGCTCGCCCGCAAAGTACGGGACTGCGCCGATGTGATCCTCATGTGCGTGAGTAAGGACAATGCCCAGCAAGTCTTTCGCGCGATCTTCGATGAATTCGAGATCGGCAAAAACCAGATCGACGCCGGGATACTCACCGCCCGAAAAGGTCATGCCCAGATCGACCATCAGCCACTTGCCGTTGCAGCCATACAGGTTGACGTTCATGCCGATCTCTCCCGAACCGCCGAGGGCGAGGAAGAGAAGTTCGTTTTCGGGGGTAAAATCTTTTTTCACAGTTTTGGTATCGATCTATTCTGGAGAAAATTATTCATCAGCGTTGGCCTGCTGTGCGAGGATGGCGAGCCCTTCGATTGTCAGGTCCGTATCGACATGGTCGAACACCTGCGTCGCTTCATCGAACAGAATTGCAAGGCCACCGGTGGCAACGACCTTTGCCGGGCGGCCTATCTCGGTTTTCATGCGGTCGATCAGGCCTTCCATCATTGCGACGTAGCCCCAGAAGACGCCGATCAGCATCTGATCTTCGGTATTGCGGCCGATGACGCTTTTGGTGTGTGGCGCGCGGATGGCGATGCGCGGAAGCTTGGCGGTCTTGCCTACCAATGCATCGAGCGACAGGTTGATCCCCGGCGCGATAGAACCGCCCTTGTAAGTGCCGTTGAAATCAATCGCCTCAAACTTGGTGGCGGTGCCGAAGTCGACAACTATCAGGTCGCCGCCATATTTCCGATGCGCGGCAAGGATATTCAGCGCGCGGTCCGCCCCCAGTGTGCTGGGTTGGTCCACGTCGATCTCGAACCGCCACCGGGCCGCGCCCTGCCCTGCGAACAGTGGCAATATGCCAAAATACTTTTGCGCCAATACGCTGAGATTGTGATCGGCGCGCGGCACGACCGAGGCAAAGACGATCTGCGTGATATCCTCGCGCTTGTAATTCTCGATCGCCAGCAATTGCAGCAGCCAGACCGCGTATTCATCACCGGTGCGGCGCGGGTCGGTTGCGATGCGCCAGCGCGCGCGCAGGGTGTACGAACCGTCCCTCTCTGTCTCAAACAAGGCAAAGACAACATTGGTATTCCCGACATCAGCGGCAAGCAGCATGGCTTAATCCCCTTCCTCATCATGCCAACCGAGCACGACGTCACCGGCATGAACCGTCATCTCGGCAGCCCCTATGGGCGCAAACCGCATGGCTCCCTCGTGGGTGATCCCGCGGTATTGGCCAAGGACCGTTTTTCCATCTGCGTCCGACAGGCGCAATTGTTCTCCGAACCGGTGGGCGCGCGCCGACCATTCCAGCAAGGTGTCGCATACCGGCAGATTACGCCAGTTTGCGAGCCGATCCGCAAAGTGCTCGGCCAGCAGATCGAGAACACTGCTCGCACCGTTTGCGAAATTGTTATTCGCGGCAGCCAGATCAATTGTCCTTCGCCCCGGTATGTCAGGACTGTAAGACACATTGATCCCGATGCCCACCACGACCGCATCGCCCTCACGCTCCAGCAGCATTCCTGCGATCTTTGCGTGCGCAACCATCACATCGTTGGGCCATTTAAGGGAAACTGGCGTGTCGGGAAGGAGGCACCGATGGATTGCGTCGAAAGTCGCAAGGCCGGTGACGAAGGACAGGATAGAAGGCGCAGGGTCCGACTTTCGCAGATTGACGATTGTGCTGCAGTGAAGGTTGCCGGCGACACTTTCCCATTTGCGCCCCATTCGACCACGGCCGCCAGTCTGCCGTTCCGCCCGAAGCCAGTGACCTTCCGAAAGCCGTTCGCCATTTCGGAGGCGGGTAATGAGATCGGAATTGGTCGATCCCGTCTCTTCGACTACTACAATGGTTGGCACACCGGTCAAACCGCAAGGAACAGTGCGCCCGCCGCCTTGTCCGCCAGCATGGTGAGCGAGGGGGTCAGCAGATAGCCCAGCGGGGAAATTATCAGCGTCGTCAGGCCGAGCAGCACCCAGTGGGCTGCACCGCTTTTCCCGGTGACGATGCCTGCGGGTTCATCGAAGAACATGACCTTGACGAATTTGATGTAATAGAAAGCGCCGATCACGCTGGCCGCAATTGCGATGGCGGCAAACACGATCAGGCCAGCCTCAACGGTCGCTTGGAACACCACGAATTTGCTGTAAAAGCCGAGCAATGGCGGAATGCCGGCAAGGCTGAACATCAGCAACAGCAGTCCCCACGCAATCGCAGGGCGCGTGACCGCAAGGCCTGAGATGTCGGCAAAAGTCTCGTACAAGTCGCCATCCTCGCCCCGCAGCATCAACAGCGCAGTAAAGCTGCCAAGGCTCATCGCGACATAGATGAACAGATATACGAGCATCGACGATGCACCCGCCGGATTGGCGACTGCCAGTCCCAAAAGGATAAAGCCGACATTGTTGATCGAGGAATAGGCCAGCAGACGCTTCAGATTTTCCTGACCGATCGCGCCCAATGCACCAAACACGATGGATGCCAATGCGGTGAACATCACGATCTGCCGCCACGCATCGACCTGTGCGCCGAACACTTCGAATACGACGCGCGCGGTCAACGCCACGGCGGCAACCTTCGGCGCGGTTGAGAAGAATGCGGTAACAGGCGTGGGTGCACCTTCGTACACGTCAGGCGTCCACATGTGGAACGGCACGGCGGCAATCTTGAACGCGAGACCGGCCAAAACGAAGATCAGGCCAAACAGTGCGCCCGTGGCCAACTCACCCGTCAGTCCGGCTCGAACACCAGCAAAATCGGTCGCGCCGGTAAAACCATAGAGCAGGCTCATGCCATAAAGCAAAATGCCCGAAGCCAGCGCGCCCAGCACGAAATACTTCAGACCCGCCTCGGCAGAGCGCGTGTCGTTGCGCAGGACCGATGCCAGAACATAGGCAGCAAGGCTGTTCAATTCGAGCCCGAGATACAGCGCCATGAAATCGTTGGCCGATACCATGATGCTCATGCCCAGCGCGGCAAACAGGATCAGCACCGGGTATTCCGCACGCATCCCCCGCTCGGAACCCGCCGCCGCCGAATTGAAGAAACCCGGCGCGACCATCAGGCAGCCGATCGCCGCAAGGTAAATCAGCGCCTTGGCGAACAGGGCGAAGCTGTCGACCTTCAGTAGCCCGCCAAAGGCAAGAGTAGCGGGTCCGACCGCGCCTTGATGCAGGCCGGGCACAAGATGGACGCCAGCGGCGAAGAACGCTGCAGCGGCTGCGATGGCGATTGGCCGCGCCGCTTTGTCACCCGCCCACGCTGTCCACAGCAGCAGGATCAGTCCGGCACCGGTCAGGATCAGTTCGGGCGACGTCAGGAGAAAGGAGGTACGGAAATCCATCAGTGCGCGCCTTCCTCAGCGTGGCTTTCAGAAGAAACAGCATTGGCGGCACCTGCTCGCGGTGCGCCTATGGCGAGCGCGCTGTCACTGGTGGGCCGGGCGCTGGCAATGCGCGCATCGAGCACGGCGATATCAGCGCGCATCGGAGCTAGGAAGCTTTCCGGGTACACGCCCATCCACATCACCGCTGCTGCAATCGGCGCAAGCATGGCCCATTCGCGCGGTGAAATGTCTGCCATAGCAGCAGCATCCTCGTTCGCCTGCACGCCGAAGGCGACGCGGCGGTAAAGGTACAGCATGTAACCCGCACCCAGGATGATGCCCGTTGTGCACACCAGCGCCACTGTGGTCGACACCTGATAGATGCCAGCGAGTGACAGGAACTCACCTACAAATCCGCTCGTCCCCGGCAAACCAATACTGGCCATAGTAAACAGCAGGAAGAACACCGCGTAATACGGCATGTTGACACTCAGCCCGCCATACCGAGCGATCTCGCGGGTGTGCAGCCGGTCGTAAATAACCCCCACACACAGGAACAAGGCGCCCGATACCAGCCCGTGGCTGAGCATGATGATTACCGCGCCTTCAAGCCCTTGTACGTTGAAAGCGAACAGACCCACGGTCACAATCGCCATGTGCGCGACGGAGGAGTAGGCTATAAGCTTCTTCATATCGTGCTGCACCAGCGCAACCAGCGATGTGTACACCACCGCAATCATCGAGAGCGCAAAGACAAGCCATGCGAAATCGGCGCTCGCCTGCGGGAACATGGGCAGGCTGAAACGCAGGAAACCATATCCGCCAAGTTTCAGGAGGACGCCTGCAAGGATCACCGACCCCGCGGTTGGCGCCTGAACGTGGGCATCGGGCAGCCACGTGTGGAACGGCCACATCGGCACCTTTACTGCAAAGCTGGCGAAGAATGCCAGCCACAGCCATGTCTGCGCGCCCGCCGGGAAATCGTACTGCAATAGTGTCGGTATGTCCGAGGTGCCAGCTTCGGCCACCATCCAGAACATCGCGATCAGCATCAGCACCGAACCGAACAGCGTGTAGAGGAAGAATTTGTAGCTAGCGTAGATGCGATTGTCCCCGCCCCATACGCCGATGATAAGGTACATCGGAATAAGGCTGGCCTCAAAGAAGATGTAGAACAGGAAAATATCCTGCGCTGCGAACACGCCAATCATCAGCAGTTCCATGAACAAGAAAGCCGCCATGTATTCGCCCACGCGCCTGGTGATCGCGGTCCAGCTTGCGAGGATGCATATCGGCATGAGGAACACGCTGAGCATGATCAGCATCAGCGAAATACCGTCGATCCCAAGCGCGTAGCTGAAGCCTGCGAACAGGTTCGCGCTTTCGGTATATTGCCACTGATCGCCGCCAACCCGGTATCCAACCCATAGCACAATGCCGAGGCCAAGCGTGACGAGCGTGGTCACCAGCGCCGTCCAGCGCGCGATGTTTGCCTCCACGAACAGGCAGATGAGCGCGCCTATCAGGGGCACGAGCAGCATGATCGAGAGGATCGGGAAACCGCCGGGATTGTCCATCAAACCGGCCCCTTACAACAAGACATAGGTGGTTGCCGCGATCAGGCCCAACAACATGATCAGCGCATAGGTGTAGAGATAGCCTGACTGGATTGACTTGGCCGCAACCGATCCGCGCTGCACCGTCCACGCGATGCCATTTGGACCAAAACGGTCGATTGTGCCAATATCCCCCAGCTTCCAGAACTGACGCCCAAGCCAGAACGCAGGCTTCACGAATATCGCGTTGTACAATTCGTCGAAATACCACTTGTTGTAGACGAATTTGTAGAGCGCGCCGAAAGTCGCCACGAACTTCGCCGGGATTTCAGGTTTGAGAACATAGGCGAAAAGTGCGCCGACAAAGCCGATGACCATGACGATGAACGCGGCATACTTCACCAGATATGGCACACCGTGCATCGCGTGGATCAGATCCTCGTTGTAAAAGATCGAGCCGCCCCAGAAGGCCGCATCGTCGAGGAACTTGCCAGCGAATACCTGTCCCGCAGCCACTGCGCCCAGCGTCAGCAGGCCTAGTGGAACGAGCATCGAAAGCGAGCTTTCATGCGGGTGATATCCGCCGGTAGTATCCACACCTGCCTGCTCCGGCGTCTTGTGGACCAAATGCTGGATATGCTCGCTCTCGATCCAGCGCGGCTTGCCCCAGAATGTGAGGAACATCAGCCGCCAGCTGTAAAAGCTCGTCAGCAAGGCCGCGCCCACGCCCAGCCAGAATGCCATGGTCGCCGCGTCGGTGCCTCGCGCGAATGCCACTTCGATGATCGCGTCCTTTGACCAGAAGCCCGCAAACCCTACGCCGAGATGATAGACGCCCAACCCGGTGATCGCGAGCGTACCCGCAAGCATGGCGTAGAACGTAAATGGGATCGCCTTACGCAGGCCGCCGTAATATCGCATGTCCTGTTCGTGGTGCATCGCATGGATCACCGATCCGGCGCCAAGGAACAGCAGCGCCTTGAAGAATGCATGCGTGAACAGGTGGAACATCGCGACGCCATAGGCTCCGACACCGGCGGCAAAGAACATGTACCCCAGCTGCGAGCAGGTGGAATAGGCGATGACGCGCTTGATATCCCACTGCGTCGTGCCGATGGTCGCCGCGAAGAAACAGGTTGCTGCACCGATTATCGTCACGATGGTCAGTGCGGTCGGTGCAGTCTCGAACATCGGAGACAGGCGGCACACCATGAACACGCCCGCCGTCACCATCGTTGCCGCGTGGATCAGCGCGGACACGGGCGTTGGCCCCTCCATAGCGTCAGGCAACCATGTATGCAGGCCAAGCTGCGCGGATTTGCCCATCGCTCCGATGAACAGAAGGATGCACAGGATGTCCATCGTGGCAAGGCGCATCCCAAGAAAACCGATACTCGATCCGCTCATCGAGGGCGCGGCGGCGAGAATTTCGGGGATCGAGGTCGTCTGGAAAACCAGAAACGTGCCAAAAATCCCCAGCATGAAACCTAGATCGCCCACGCGGTTGACCACGAAAGCCTTGATCGCGGCGGCCCCTGCGCTCGGCTTGTGAAACCAGAATCCGATCAGCAAGTAACTCGCCAGCCCCACGCCTTCCCAGCCAAAGAACATCTGGACGAGGTTATCGGCGGTCACCAACATCAGCATCGCAAAGGTGAACAGCGAGAGATACGCGAAGAAGCGCGGCTGCGCCGGGTCTTCCTCCATGTATCCCCAGCTGTAGAGGTGCACCAATGCGGAGACGCTGTTGATCACGACCAGCATCACCGCGGTCAGCGCATCGACGCGCAGCGCCCAGTCAAACGCCATGTCGCCAGAGCGCACCCATTGCAGAACCGGCACAACCTCGGCGGTGGCGGTCCCGTTCAGGAAGCCGAGGAACACCGGCCAGCTCAGGATCGCAGAGAGGAATAGTGCGCCCGTGGTAATGGACTTTGCTGCCAGATTGCCGATCATGCGGTTGCCGAACCCTGCGACAATCGCGGCCAGCAGCGGCGCGAAAACGATGATGAGGATGGTGTTCATAGCCTAGCCCTACCCCTTCATCCGGTTCACATCGTCAACCGCGATGGTGCCGCGGCCACGGAAATAGATGACGAGGATCGCAAGCCCGATTGCCGCTTCGCCCGCCGCAACGGTCAGGACAAGCATGGCGAATATCTGGCCCACCAGATCCTGCATGAAGGCGCTGAAGGCAACGAGGTTGATGTTCACCGCCAGCAGAATGAGCTCAATCGCCATCAGGATGACGATCACATTCTTGCGATTGAGGAAAATGCCCAGCACGCCCAGCACGAACAGGATCGCGCCCACGACAAGGTAATGCTCGATGCCGATCGGTGCCATTACAGTTCCAGCCCTTCGCCAACGGTTGGTTGTTTGAGGACGGTTGCATCCTGCGGGCGGCGCGAGATTTGTTTGCCGATATCCTGGCGTCCGCGAGCGCCGGGTTTTGGCGCCTGATGGGTGAGGACAATTGCGCCGATCATTGCCACCAGCAGGATGATCCCCGCGATCTCGAACAGGATGATATACCGGCCATACAACAGCGCGCCGATAGCCTCGATATTGCTTTGCCCAACGCTCGCGACCGCGCTGCCATCGGCGGTGCCGAGCGTTACGCCGCCCGCGCTGTATGCGCCGACGCCCAGCATCAGTTCGGCCAGCAGGATTGCCGCGATCAGGATGCCGAGCGGGAAGTTGCGCACAAACCCTGCGCGCATCGCCGCAAAATCAATGTCGAGCATCATCACCACGAACAGGAACAGCACCGCGACCGCGCCGACATAAACGATGACCAGCAGCATCGCGATAAACTCCGCGCCCACCAGCACCATCAGACCCGCCGCATTGAAGAACGCAAGGATCAGCCACAGCACCGAATGCACCGGATTGCGCGCCATGATGACCATCACGGCGCTGGCAATGACGATGCCTGCAAAAAGGTAGAAGGCGAGTGCCTGTATCATGATGTTCCTTGCCGCCCCCGTTGCCGCGGTGAAATCCGTGGCCCGATCATCGGCAGTGTGATCCCTGTTTAATCCTGCGAATGATGCTCAGGGACCGCTGCCGGCCCGTCGGATTCGCGTGTTCCATGTGCGTGTTGTGGAGCGCCCTAGCGATAGGGTGCGTCCGCTTCAAGATTGGCCGCGATGGCCCGTTCCCATTTGTCACCATTCGCGAGCAGTTTTGCCTTGTCGTACAGCAATTCCTCGCGCGTTTCGGTGGCGTATTCGAAATTTGGCCCCTCGACGATGGCATCGACCGGGCAGGCTTCCTGGCAGAACCCGCAATAGATGCACTTGGTCATGTCAATGTCATAACGCGTGGTGCGGCGGCTGCCATCCTCGCGCGGTTCGCTCTCGATAGTGATCGCCTGAGCGGGGCACACAGCCTCGCACAATTTGCACGCGATGCAGCGCTCCTCGCCATTGGGATAACGGCGCAGCGCATGCTCGCCGCGAAACCGCGGGGACAGCGGCGACTTTTCAAAGGGATAATTGATCGTCACCTTGGGCTTGAAGAAATACTTCAGCGTCAGCGCGTGCGCCTTGAGAAATTCCCACAGGGTGAACGATTTGATGAGGTGGGAGACGGTAGTCATGATTGGCCTTCCACAAGATGTGGTTGCGCGGAATTGAGTTGTACGAGATCGGATGAGTTTGCCGGAGCATTATTAATGCGGGCCTCATCGAAATGCCCCGTCGCCATCAGCCACCCGCTGATCACCGCCACAAACAGCAGGCTCATCGGCAGGAACACCTTCCACCCGAGCCGCATCAGCTGGTCATAGCGATAGCGCGGCACGGTCGCCCAGATCCAGCTGAAGCAGAAAAAGAAGAAAAACGTCTTGAGCAGAAACCACACGATCCCCGGCACCCAATACAGCGGCGCCCATTCGACAGGGGGCAGCCATCCGCCCATGAACAGCAGCGTGCACAGCGAGCACATCAGCAGGATATTGGCATACTCGCCCAGCCAGAACAGCGCGAAGGCCATGCTCGAATATTCGGTCTGATACCCGGCGACCAGCTCGCTCTCCGCCTCGGTCAGGTCGAACGGAGCGCGCGCGGTCTCTGCCAGCGCGCTGATGAAGAACACCACGAACATCGGGAACAACAGCGGGTGCACGAAATGCGCGTTGATGATCCCGAGCCCAAAGCCCTTCTGGTTCATCACGATCTCGCTCATGTTGAAGCTGCCCGTGAACAGCACGACACACACAAGAATAAAGCCGATGGAAACCTCGTAGGAGATCATCTGCGCCGCCGCGCGCATGGCGGAGAAAAACGGGTATTTCGAGTTACTTGCCCACCCGCTCATCACCACGCCGTAAACACCCAGCGAGGAGATCGCGAGGATATAGAGCAGGCCGACATTGATATCGGCCATCACCACGCCTGCGCTGAAGGGAATCACCGCCCACGCGGCCAGCGCCACGGTGAAGGTGATGATCGGCGCGAGCAGGAAAATGCCCTTGTTCGCGGCGGAGGGTATGATGGTTTCCTGCAGGAACACCTTCAGCCCGTCGGCAAAACTTTGCATCAGCCCGAACGGCCCGACCACATTGGGGCCGCGCCGTAACATGATCGCGCCCAGCACCTTGCGGTCGACATAAATCACCATCGCCACGCTGAACATGACGAGCAGCGAGATCAGCACGATCCCGCCGATGGTCGCGATCGCCCACGCCCATTCGTAAGACATGCCGATGGATTGGAAGAAGGTGGTCATTCCGCCGCCTCCTTCATCTCATCGCCGTGCAGCAGTTCTGCCGAGCATTGCTGCATTACCGCGCTGGAGCGGGCAATCGGGTTTGTAAGGTAGAAATCCTTGATCGGATAGGCGCTGATCAAGCCTTCCGCCTTGGCTTTGTTATCTGGAGCAGGCAGCGCGCCATAATCGGCCAACCCTTCCTCGCCCAGAGCAGGAACCGCCGCGATCATCGCGCCCTGCAATTGTTCGAAGCTGTCGAACCCGACATTCACGCCCAGCGCATCGGCGAGCGCGCGCAAAATCGTCCAGTCCTCGCGCGCATCGCCAGGCGCGAACACGGCTTTTTCTGCATATTGCACGCGGCCTTCGGTGTTGACGTAGGTTCCGTCCTTTTCGGCATAGGATGCCGCGGGCAGGATGATGTCTGCCGCATGTGCGCCCTTGTCGCCATGGTGCCCGACATAGACTTTGAGGCTGTCAGCGAACGGCTCGTAATTCATCTCGTCCGCGCCGAGGCTCAAGAGTACCTTGGGCGTGGCCGCCGCGATATCAGTCATGCCGCCCGGCACCGTAAATTCCAGCATCAGCGAACCCATCCGCGCCGCGCTCATGTGCAGCACATTGAAACCGTTCCACCCAGCTTTGATGAGGCCGAACTTGTCCACCAGTTTGAGCGCCGCGCCAAGCGCTCCTGCGGCCAGAGCCGCGCCGCCCACGATCACCGCGGGACGCTGCGCGGCCTTCATCGCATCGCCCAACGCCTTGGGCACGCGGTTTAGCACCTTCAGGTCTTCGCCAAGGAAGGTCGCGGGATAGGTCGTTTCCCATGCTGGGCCGATCACATAGACCTTGGCCCCATGCTTTGCGGCCTTGCGCAGGCGCGCGTTCACCAGAGCCGCTTCCCAGCGGATGTGGCTGCCGATGATGAGGATGCAATCGGCGGTCTCGATCCCGGCAAGCGTCGAATTGAAATTGACCGCGGCGATGTTGCTGACGTCATACGTCATGCCCGTCTGTCGCGCTTCTGTCAGGTCGCTCCCGCATGCCTTCAGCAGCGTCTTGGCGGCGAACATCGTTTCGCAATCGACCAGATCGCCAGCGACTGCCGCGATCGAGGATTTGTCCGCGCCCAGATGCGACGCGATGACGTCAAACGCTTCGACCCAGTTCGATGCAGTTAGATTGCCCGCCCCCGAATTGTCTTTGGCGCGAACGAAAACCTTGTCGAGCCGCCGTTTGGACAGACCATCGACCTGATAGCGGCCCTTGTCGCTCAGCCATTCCTCATTTACGTCATCGTTGATGCGCGGCAGCGCGCGCATGACTTCGCGGCCCTTGGAATGCAGCGAGATGTTGGCGCCTACCGCATCGGAAACGTCGATGCTGAGCGTGCGTTTAAGCTCCCACGGGCGCGCTTCGAAGGCGTAGGGGCGTGACGTCAAAGCGCCCACCGGGCAAAGATCAATTACGTTGGCGCTAAGTTCGTGGCTCGCCGCCTGCTCCAGATAAGTGGTGATCTGCATGTCCTCGCCGCGATACAGCGCGCCGATTTCATCCACGCCCGCGATCTCTTCGGAAAAGCGCACGCAGCGGGTGCAGTGAATACAGCGAGTCATGATCGTCTTGATCAGCGGGCCCATGTATTTCTCGGTCACAGCGCGCTTGCTCTCGCGCTCGTAACGCGAGCCGCCGCGGCCATAGGCGACTGCCTGGTCCTGAAGATCGCACTCGCCGCCCTGATCGCAGATCGGGCAATCGAGCGGATGGTTGATGAGCAGGAACTCCATCACCCCTTCGCGCGCCTTCTTGACCATGGCGCTATCGGTGCGGATCTCCTGACCCTCGGCAGCAGGTAGCGCGCAGGACGCCTGCGGCTTGGGCGGCCCGGGCTTCACTTCGACCAGACACATGCGGCAATTGCCCGCGATGCTGAGCCGTTCGTGATAGCAGAAGCGCGGGATTTCCTTGCCCGCAAGCTCGCAAGCCTGCAGCACAGTCGCGCCTGCCGGGACATCGATTTCCTGACCGTCTACGGTGACTTTAGGCATTAGCGGACCCCTCCGTGCCAAGCTTCGATCTCTGCTGATCTCGGCGCGACCCTGACGAACCAGTTTAAGTCCTCGTAGAATTCTTGCGCCTTTACCGCTTCGACAAAGTGCTGTCCGCAAGCGCTGGAGGAGATGAGATCAACAAACGTGGCTTCATCATGCCCGCCGATTTGTTTGGTTCGGACGTAACGCGCAAGTGCCGCCCGGTCGCTTGCTTCAAGATATGCGAGCGCTTTAGCTGGCGCTTCGGCACTCAGGCAATGGGTCCAGACGACGAAAACGCCACTGGGCACGAACGAATGGAACTGAGCAATTTCCTCAGGTGTCAAAGGCTGAAGGTTGACCTCGGCGCTGCCACCACACGGCGTCATCATAGAAGCAAAGCCCATCAGCTTCGAACCGTTCGCCACTGCTTCGTCGTCGGAAATTTTGTTTTTCGCCATGAACAGCGACCAAGCGCGGCGGACAACCGCACGATCTGCCGTACAATATTCCGCCGCGCTTATGGGTGCTGACGGACTTGGAGCCGCAGGGGCTTGCATCATCGCAAGCATAAGAGCCGAGAAAATCACTCTGCCGCCTCCGCAAACTTGGCGTTATGTTCATGGATCCGCCGCTCAAGCTCAGGCCGGAAATGCCGGATCAGGCCCTGGATCGGCCATGCCGCCGCATCGCCCAGCGCGCAGATGGTGTGGCCTTCGACCTGCTTGGTGACTTCGTGCAGCATGTCGATTTCCTCGATTGCGGCGTCACCGGTGCGCAGGCGCTCCATCATGCGCCACATCCAGCCCGTGCCCTCGCGGCAGGGGGTGCATTGGCCGCAGCTTTCGTGCTTGTAGAAATAGCTGAGGCGGCTGATCGCGCGGACGATGTCGGTGGATTTATCCATCACGATCACCGCCGCCGTTCCGAGGCCGCTGCCCAATTCCTTCAACCCGTCAAAATCCATCAGCGCGTGTCGAATTTGCTCGGCGGGCACCAGCGGGACCGAAGAGCCGCCGGGGATGACCGCCAGCAGATTGTCCCACCCGCCGCGAATGCCGCCGCAGTGCTTCTCGATCAGTTCCTCGAACGGGATGCTCATCGATTCCTCGACCACACAGGGCTTCTCCACGTGGCCGCTGATCTGGAACAGCTTGGTGCCCTTGTTGTTCTCGCGCCCGAAGGAGCTGAACCACGAGGCCCCGCGCCGCAGGATCGTGGGCGCGACCGCGATGCTCTCGACGTTATTAACTGTAGTCGGGCAGCCATAGAGCCCCGCACCCGCCGGGAACGGGGGCTTGAGGCGCGGCTGACCCTTCTTGCCCTCAAGGCTCTCGATCATCGCGGTTTCCTCGCCGCAAATGTATGCGCCCGCGCCGCGGTGCATGAACACGTCGAAATCGTAGCCTGATCCAGACGCATTCTTGCCGATCAGACCGGCGTCATACGCCTCGTCGATGGCGGATTGCAGCACCTCGGCCTCGCGGATGTATTCGCCGCGAATGTAGATGTAGGCAGCGCGCGCGCGCATCGCGAACCCGGCGACCAGCGCGCCTTCGATCAGCTTGTGCGGATCGTGACGCAGGATTTCGCGATCCTTGCAGCTGCCCGGCTCGGATTCGTCGGCGTTGATGACGAGGAAGCTGGGGCGTCCATCAGCAGACGATTTCGGCATGAACGACCATTTGAGCCCGGTCGGAAAGCCTGCCCCGCCCCGCCCGCGCAGGCCGCTCGCCTTCATCTCTTCGATGATCGCGTCCTGCCCGCGTTCAAGAATAGCCTTGGTGTTGTCCCAATCGCCGCGCGCCTGCGCTGCCTTCAATCCGGCGGACTGAAAGCCATAGACGTTGGTGAAGATGCGGTCCTTATCGGCCAGCATTGCTCTGTTCCTCGTTATTCCGGCTCTTGTTCTTCAGCTTCCTGATCCGTGCGAGTGAGAACACCTGCAGCGCCAGACCTGCCGCCATGAATGCGATGCCCAGCGAGGCGTCGCCTGTCGCGGACAGAAACGCGCCGACAGCGAAATTGATGAGGCCACCCACGGCCATGAAGATCACGAGCCTGTCCATCAGCCGAGCGCCCCCTGCTGCCACATGCCTGCCAGCACCGCGATGATGAGGATGATGACGCCCACGCGCACAAACCCCATCAGCAGCTTGTAGGCGATGAAGGCGATCACGAGCGCGATGATGATGGAGACGATTTCCATGGCCTACCACTCACTTCGATAGTCGTGGTTGGCGTCGACCATTTCTTTCAGCGTCGTCGGACCACCACTGGGTTCGGAGGTGTGACGCCCCGGCTCCTGCGTGCCCGCCGTGGGAGTTTCGCCCGCCGCGAGCGCATCCAGCACCGCGTCGAGCCGCTCCGGCGTCAGGTCTTCATAATTGTCATCGTTGATCTGGACCATCGGGGCGGTGGCGCAATTGCCCATGCATTCGACTTCGGTGAGGGTCCAGAGGCCATCGGCGGAGACTTGGCCCTTGGCCATCCCGCGCTTCTTGCAGGCGGCGATAATGTCGTCCGAACCGCGCAACATGCACGGTGTGGTGCCGCACACCTGCACATGGAATTTTCCGACCGGCTTCATGTTGTACATGAAATAAAACGTCGCGACCTCAAGCACGCGGATCGCGGGCATATCGAGATAGTCCGCGACATACTCAATCACCGGCATGGGCAGCCAGCCCTGCGTATCGGTTTCCGCACCAACCTGCCGCTGGGCAAGGTCGAGCAGCGCCATAACCGCCGATTTCTGTCGGCCATCGGGGTACTTTGCGATGTGCCGGTCAGCAGTTTTGCGGTTTTCCGGCGTCCATGCGAAGGCGCTCCAACGGGCGCGGAGTTCGGGGGTGTCGGGTGCGGGGGTGCGGTCAGCCATTGGATTTCTCAAGGCACTTGTCTGATCTGAATTCGAACCAGGTCGACAAAACAACGGCCGCAAGCATCACCGGCATAAATCGATCGAAACCTGCAATCCACAAACCGATGGCAATTCCCATAACGAGGATTGCGAGCGACATGAGGGCAAAATCGAAACGGCTCATCGCAATCACCGGTCGCACTCCCCGAACACCACGTCGATTGCACCCAGAATGGCGGTCGCGTCGGGCAGCATGTGGCCCTTGCTCATGAACTCCATCGCTTGCAAGTGCGAGAAGGCCGTGGGGCGGATCTTGCAGCGGTAGGGCTTGTTGGTGCCGTCGCTGACGAGATAGACGCCGAATTCGCCCTTGGGGCTTTCGGTCGCGACATAGACTTCGCCCGCGGGCACGTGGAAGCCTTCGGTGTAGAGCTTGAAGTGGTGGATCAGGCTTTCCATCGACTGCTTCATCTCGCCACGCTTGGGCGGCACGATCTTGTTGTCGCTGCTCGCAATCGGGCCGGTGGGCATATCGCGAAGGCATTGCTTGATGATCTTTGCGCTCTCACGCACTTCGGCAACGCGGACCATGAACCGGTCATAGCAATCCGAATTGGTGCCGACCGGAATGTCAAATTCCATGCGCTCATACACATCGTAGGGCTGCGATTTGCGCAAGTCCCACGGCAGGCCTGCCGCCCGGATCATTGGGCCGGAAAAGCCCCACGCAATCGCATCATCACGCCCGACCACCGCGATATCGACGTTGCGCTGTTTGAAGATGCGATTGTCGATCACCAGGCTCATCGCGTCATCGAAAAGCTGGAAAAACCGGTTGTCGAGCCAGTCGCCGATGTCGACCAGCAGTTTTTCCGGAACGTCCTGATGCACGCCGCCGGGGCGGAACCATGCAGAGTGCATCCGCGCGCCGCTCGCGCGTTCAAAGAACGTCAGGCAATCCTCGCGCAGGTCCATGATCCACAGGTTGGGCGTAAACGCGCCGACGTCCAGCACGTGCGCGCCCATGTTGAGCATGTGATTGCAGATGCGCGTCAGTTCCGCGAACAGTACCCGCAAATATTGCGCGCGAATCGGCACTTCGAGATCGAGCAGTTTCTCGATCGCAAGCACATAGGAATGCTCCTGACACAGCGGCGAACAGTAATCGAGCCGGTCAAAATACGGCAGCGCCTGCAAATAGGTTTTCTGCTCGATCAGCTTTTCAGTGCCGCGATGCAGCAGGCCAACGTGCGGATCGACACGCTCGATCACTTCGCCGTCCAGTTCCATCACCATGCGCAAAACACCGTGCGCGGCGGGGTGCTGAGGACCGAAATTGATCGTGTAATTGGAGATGACATTGCCATCGGTGGTGGGGGATTCTTCCAGTTTCATGACTTGTCCCCGCCGTTCTCGTTCGCGTTTTGAGGCGTGGTTGCCGCTGACGTGTTCGGTGCACTGCCCTTGCGAGGAGCGCGGCCTGGGCGGTCCTCAGTTGGATCAGGGGCAAGTTCCTCATCTGTGATATCAAGCTCGATCATGTCGGGCGGGACAGCATCTGTGCCCTCGGCAGCCAGATCCTCGGCCGTGGCACCGGCGCCGGTATCGGCGGGCGTTTCGGTGACCTTGGGCTTGTCCACATGGGGTTCGCCGCGCGATTTCTCGTCACCCGGCAGCACATAATCCGCGCCTTCCCATGGCGAGAGGAAGTCAAAGGTGCGCATATCCTGCGCCAGTTCCACCGGCTCATAAACAACGCGCTTTTCCTCCTCGGAATAGCGCAGCTCTGTGTAGCCCGTCATCGGGAAGTCCTTGCGGAAAGGATGCCCTTCAAACCCGTAATCGGTGAGGATGCGCCGCAGGTCCGGATTGCCGGCAAAGGTGACGCCAAACATGTCGAACACTTCGCGTTCAAGCCATCCGGCATTGGGCCACAGGGTCGTGACCGTGGGCACCGGCGTGTTCTCATCGGTGGAACACTTTACCATGACCCGGTGGTTCTTCGTCAGGCTGAGCAGCATGTAAACGCACTCGAACCGTTCCGCGCGATCCGGGTAATCCGCGCCCGCGATCTCCATCAATTGCTGATAGCCGTGATCGTCACGCAGCGTTTGCAGCACCTGCGCAATCATCTCGCGCTGGACGGTCAGTATGATCTCGCCGTGGCGTTCGTGAGACGACAGCAGCCATACGCTTATGCTCTCGCAAAGCGTATCGAGCACACCTTCGTTGGAAGCGTATCGGGGGGCGGAATGGACAGTCATGGAACGGCGTTTTGTTATCTCTCGATTGTGCCCACGCGGCGGATTTTGCGCTGCAATTGCATCACGCCGTACAGCAGCGCCTCGGCAGTCGGTGGGCATCCGGGAACATAAATATCGACCGGCACGATCCGGTCGCAGCCGCGCACCACGCTGTAGGAATAGTGGTAATAGCCGCCACCATTGGCGCAGCTGCCCATGCTGATCACGTATTTGGGATCGGACATCTGGTCATAAACCTTGCGCAGGGCAGGCGCCATCTTGTTGCACAGCGTGCCCGCCACGATCATCAGGTCCGACTGGCGCGGGGACGCGCGCGGTGCGGCGCCGAAACGTTCCATATCGTAACGCGGCATGTTGACGTGGATCATCTCGACCGCGCAACAGGCGAGACCAAATGTCATCCACCACAGCGATCCGGTGCGCGCCCAGTTGAACACGTCTTCGGTGGAGGCGACGAGGAAGCCCTTGTCATTCACCTCGGTCTGAAGCGCGTTGAAATAGTCCGTATCGGGCTGCTTCACCTCGCCGCCCTTTGCAGTTGGCATCATCTGCGCCGCCTGAGCCGCATTCAGCGGAGCGGTGGGGGGCGTGATTATCGTCGAAGAATTGCTCATTCCCAGTCCAGCGCTCCCTTCTTCCATTCGTATGTCAGGCCAATCGCAAGGATACCGAGGAAGGTCATCATGCCGATCCAGCCAACCCAACCCGTCTCACCCAGGCTGACCGCCCAAGGGAACAGGAATGCCGCTTCGAGATCAAAGATGATGAAGCTGATCGCGACCAGATAGAACCGCACATCGAACTGGCTTCGCGCATCCTCGAACGCGGGAAAGCCGCATTCGTATTCCGAGAGCTTTTCCGCATCAGGATTGTGCGTGCCCGTAAGGCGCGAGACGCCCATCGGCAGAAACACGAACAGCGCCGACAGGCCAAGGGCGATGAAGATGAAGATCAGTATCGGCAGATACTGGCTGAGGTCGATCACAGCGAAATTTCCAAGTAGCTTTTTCCCAGTCGCCACCTAGGCGTCTCGCATCAGCGACGCAAGGGTGCGACTCGGGCAAAACTGCGTACGATTGTTGCAGGAAATCGAACGGAGCCTGCCAGCACCGATCTGTTGGCGCGGCAGGTTGGCCCTATTTCATCATCTGCGCCGCCGCCTTGCGCGTGGCCTTGCCGTAAGGCGGTTTGAACCCGCCCAGCTTTGCTACGTCGATCTTTGGCTGGTGATAGACGCTGCGCGCATGGCTGAATTCGCGGAACCCTTCGATTGCGTGATAGCTGCCGATGCCCGACGGGCCGACACCGCCAAACGGGAGTTCCTCCATCGACACGTGGAAAATGACATCGTTCGTCGTAACGCCGCCGGAAATCGTACGGCTGAGAACTCGTTCCTGTTCATCGGTGTCCTGCCCGAAGTAATACAGCGCCAGCGGGCGGTCGTTTTCGTTGACATAATCGACCGCCTGATCGACTGCCTTGTAGGTCTTGACCGGCAGCACCGGGCCAAAAATTTCCTCCTGCATCGCAGTCATATCGTCGGTGACATTTTTGAGGATGGTCAATGGCATCTTGCGCTGGTTCGCATTGCCGAAATCCTCGTTCCCCGGATTTACCTCGATCACTTCGGCACCTTTGCCGCGCGCGTCTTCGACTAGACCTTGAAGCCGCTCGAAATGGCGATCGGAAATGATCGAAGCGTAGTCGTCGTTTTCCAGCAGCGTTGGGTACATGGCGGCGACGCCATCGGAGACGCCCGCAATCGCCTCGTCCTGTTTGTCCTCTGGCACGTACATGTAGTCGGGTGCGAGACAGATTTGCCCGGCATTCATCATCTTGCCCAATGCGATCCGCTCGCCCGCTTTTGCAAAATCGGCACCGCGGCCCATGATAACCGGCGATTTGCCGCCCAGTTCGAGAGTTACCGGAACCAGATTTTCGGCCGCCGCCTGCATCACACGGCGCCCGGTTGCGGTCGATCCGGTGAAGACCAGATGGTCGAACGGCAGCGAGGAAAACGCGGCTGCAACCTCCGGTCCGCCTGTCACAACGGCTACTTCGTCCTGAGTGAAATACTTGTGTGTCAGTTCCGCCATCAACTCGCTGGTGCGTTCGGTAAACTCGCTCGGTTTGATCATCGCGCGATTGCCCGCGGCCAGCACCTGCATCAATGGCCCATAGGCGAGATTGAGCGGGAAGTTCCACGGGCTGAGGATGCCGACCACGCCCTTCGGTTCGTAGCGGACCTCGGCCTTGGCGCCCAGCAGACCGAGCGGAAACTGCACCGATCGCTTTTCTGTCTTCGCCCACTTGTCGATGTTTTTCAGCGCATGTTTGCCCGCGCCCACGGTGGTGGCAATATCGGTAATCATGCTTTGCTCTTCGGAGCGCGTTCCAAAGTCGGCGCTCATCGCCTTGTTGAAAGCATCGGCATTTTCGCTGATCAACGCCATCGCGCGTTTGATCCGGTCCTTGCGCATGGCGATGCCCTCTGGCCGCGAGGCGGTGAAAGCGTCGCGTTGCAGCTCTAACAGCGTTTCAAGATGTTCGCGGCGGTCATCGGCCATTCTGGCTCTCCCAAAGACTTGGTTTTCATTGGCCACCTGTTTCGCGCAAACCGACGCCGCTGGCAAGCGCGGCTCCAGCGTATTTGAGCCCTCCATCCAATTGCAAACCTGACCCCTGAACGTTACATCACCCGCCAACCATCAATTCTCACACTTAAGGGACGCCCCCATGACCCAGTTTTCCGCCGCAGATCCCGTCGTAATCCTGTCGTTCGCTCGCACACCGATGGGCGGGATGCAGGGGGTGTTCGCGGATGTCTCGGCAACGGACCTTGGGGCTACGGCGGTCAAGGCAGCGGTTGAACGCTCCGGCGTGTCCGGCGACAAGTTCGACCGCGCGTATATGGGCTGCGTGCTTCCTGCCGGGCTGGGTCAGGCTCCGGCGCGACAGGCCGTTATCAAGGCTGGCCTGCCCAAAACGGTTCAGGCGACCACCGTGAACAAGGTGTGCGGCAGCGGAATGCAGACCGTCATCATGGGCGCAGAAGCCCTGGCGAGCGGCACAATCGACTATGTCATTGCGGGCGGCATGGAAAGCATGACCAACGCGCCGTACCTTCTAAAAAAGCACCGTTCGGGCGCGCGCATCGGGCACGATACAGCTTACGATCACATGTTTCTGGACGGGTTGGAAGACGCCTATGAGGAAGGCCGCGCTATGGGCACTTTTGCGCAGGACACTGCCAACGAATACCAGCTGACGCGCGAGGAGATGGACGCCTATTCCATCGAATTGCTCAATCGCGCAAACGCCGCGATTGCCAACGGCGCATTCGCCGCTGAGGTTGTCCCCGTAACGTTCTCGACGCGGAAGGGGGATGTGACCGTCGAGACCGACGAACAACCCGGTCGCGGGATGCCGGACAAGATCCCGCAGCTGCGGCCCGCCTTTGCCAAGGACGGGACGATCACGGCGGCAACCTCCAGCTCGATTTCGGACGGCGCCGCGGCGGTGGTATTGACGCGTGAAAGCATTGCGAGCGCCAATGGCCAGACACCGGTTGCCAAGATCGTCGCCATGGCGGCCCATGCGCGTGAGCCCAAGGACTTCACCGTTGCTCCGGTCGGTGCGATTGAAAAGGTGCTCGAAAAAGCGGGCTGGAGCGTTGACCAGGTCGATTTGTGGGAGGTGAACGAGGCGTTTGCCTGCGTCGCGATGTTCGCCATGCGCGACATCGGAATTGCCCATGATCGCATCAACGTGAACGGCGGCGCGACCGCATTGGGCCATCCCATCGGCGCGAGTGGCACGCGCATCCTTGTGACGCTGCTCAACGCGCTGAAACAGCAGGGCAAGACGCGAGGCGTTGCCAGCCTGTGCATCGGCGGCGGCGAGGCTACAGCAGTCGCTGTCGAGATCGTCTAGGCCGGCCATCAAGGGGCGACAGCAACCGAGAGTTAGAAACCTTGTAGAAAATAGCATCGCAGGATGCAGCCGCGCGTGACGGACCAGGGTTAATCGTCGGCGGCGAGTTCTTCATCACCCCAAAGCCGGGACGCCTCGATCCAGCCCTTGCGACCGGTGATGTTGATTTCACACCAGCCTTCGCTGCATTCGCCCAGTTCACCCACTACGCCCGGCTGCGCGCGCCATCGCACGCCGCCGCCTGCGTATGGAGTCTCGCGCAAGGTGGCGAGGCCTTCTCCGACGATCAGCGCGCCTCTGGTCCGGATCAACTGGCTCTCTGCGATCCAACCTTGCGCCCCATCCGGATCGCGCACCAGCAGCCATCCCTCCCGCGCGCGCAGCACCTGCATCGGCAGGCCCTTGCGCCGGTAAACCCACTCGATCGGGTATTCGCGGCTGGGCCCCACCCGCATTCGCACTTCGTCAAAACGGATCGTTACCCAGAACGGCGGATCATCGCTTGCAGCAGACGCGGGACCGGGCGCGGCAAACGTCGCCATCATCGCAATGAGAATCGGCAGGAGAATGCGTCGCATCACAGTCATCGCACTGTAATAGCGAGCGCGAGGCGCCGACAGCAAGGGCATGTTTGTCCAATCGCGCTTGACCGCCCCGCCCCGCTGGCATTAGCGCATCTGTCATGGCCAACCCCACCGCAGCCCCGCACTTCCCCGCTGGCAAGCCCAAAGTCATCGTAACGCGCCACCTGATGCCCTCGGTCGAGGAGCGGATGACCGAGCTTTTCGATACCATCCTCAACGCTCAGGACGATCCGATGGGCGAGGACGGGCTGAAGGCAGCGATGCAGGATTGCGACGTTCTGGTCCCCACGGTGACCGACCGGATCACCGCCGAAATGATTGATTGCGCTGGGGACAATCTGCGTCTGATTGCCAATTTCGGTGCAGGGACGGAGCATATCGACCTCGCCGCTGCCGCCTCGCGCAAGATTATCGTCACCAACACACCCGGCGTGTTCACCGATGACACCGCCGATATTGCCATGGCCGCGATTATCGGCGTTCCGCGCCGCATACGCGAAGGCACCGCGCTGGTTCGCCGGGGCGAATGGACCGGATGGGCCCCCTCCGGCCTGCTGGGGCGCAAGCTGGCGGGCAAGGTGCTGGGAATTGTCGGCATGGGCCGGATCGGTCAGGCCGTTGCCCACCGCGCCCGCGCTTTCGGACTGGAGGTCGCATACTACCACCGCAAGCGTCTGCCCGAAGCTGCCGAGCGGATGCTGGGCGTGCGCTATGTCGAGACGCTGGATGGGTTGGTGAGCGAGGCCGATATCCTCACCCTCCACTGCCCGCTGACAAAGGACACGCGCGGGCTGATGGACAGTCGCCAATTTTCCATGATGAAGCCGGGTAGCAGCCTGGTGAACACCGCGCGCGGCGAACTGGTCGATCAGGAGGCGCTGATCGCGGCGTTGTATGACGGCACGCTTTCAGGGGCAGGTCTGGACGTCTATCCCGATGAACCACATGTGGACCGCCGCCTGATCGATCACCCCAACGTCATGACACTGCCCCACATCGGCAGCGCCACCGCAGAAGGGCGCGAGGCTTCGGGGCACAAGGTCATCGCGAATATCCGTATGTGGGCTGATGGGCACCGTCCGCCCGATCAGGTGCTGACGGCGTTGATATAACGCTGCTCAGCGTTCGAGGTGCGCTGCAATCTTTGCCCATTCGCTCTTCAGCAAACCTTTGTTGAATAGCTGAGTTGCAACTCTTGCAAACGTCGAAGCACGTTTTTCCAGCACACGTTCACGGACATAGGTATCGGGTCAGCACTGCCATTCCCCGGCCACGCTCCAAAGATTTATCGCAAAGGCCGGTGCGACCTCGTCGCGAAACATTGCCTCGGCCTCGGCTGGAGAAAAGCCGTTTGCCATGATTGTATCGGCGATGTAGCGATAGGCGCTTGGCCTGAGCTCCTGATCGAGAAATATATCCGAAAGCGCAGACCAGACGGGCATGCGGCGGGCGATCTCCAACTCGGAAATCGGTTCCCCCGGCATCCCCTCAGTCCCCCGTCAAAATCCGCTCCACCAGTTCTCCAACGCTCGGCGTGTAGCCATTTGAGTAGAACGGATCGGTCTTGAACCGGTAGGCGGAGTGTCCGGCAAACGCGAGGTTGTCCGCCGGGTCATCGCCATGCGCGATTTCCTGCAAGGTTTTCTGGATGCAGAAACTGCGCGGATCGGCGAGCCTTCCGGTGGTAAAATCGTCGTGATCCTTCCAGCTTGAAAACGCGCAATGCGACAGGCAGCCCATGCATTCCTGCTGATCCTTGCGAATGGTGTCGCGCTGGTCCGGGGTCACGAAAACGATTGTGCCATCGGGAGTTTTCAGCGGCTCGGTGTGCCCGGCACGCATCCACATCTCTGCACGCTGCTTGTCTTCGGGTTTGACCCAGAAACTGCGCGCCTTGCCATCTTCGCCCAGTTGCAGTGTGCCATCTTCGGCGCCGCGTTTGAAGTACGGTATCTGCCGTTCGGACCGATGGATCAGATCATAAAGAAATGGCGTCTTCACCGCGCTCGAGTAAAAGCCGGTGGGTGAAAACTTGTGGAGCAGCACGTCGCCTTCCTTAAGATCGCGCAGCATGTCTTTCCAGATTTCGGGGATTGGGCTTTCGCGGGTCAGCAATGGCCGCGTGCCGAACTGGAACGCAATTTTGCCAAGCTCGGGATTGTCGATCCAGTCGTTCCATTCGCGCAGGCACCACACGCCGCCCGCCATCACGATTGGCACATCGTCTGATACACCTTCGGCACGCATCATTTCGCGCAGCACCTTGACGCGGGGATAAGGATCTTCGGGTTTGGTCGGGTCTTCGGCATTGGACAGGCCGTTGTGCCCGCCCGCCAGCCACGGGTCTTCATAAACCACCGCCGCCATCAGATCTGGCACATTCTTGTAACTGCGTTTCCACAGCGCGCGAAACGCCCGGCCTGAACTGACGATGGGCAGATAATAGACCTGATGCCGCTGGGCGATCTCGGCCAGCTTGTAAGGCATTCCGGCCCCGCAGGTGACGCCCGTTACCATCCCCTTGGTCCGGCTCAGCACCCCTTCGAGCACGTCGGGCGCGCCGCCCATTTCCCAAAGGACGTTGATGTTGATCGCGCCCTTGCCACCAGAAATTTCGTACGCGCGTTCAACCTGGGCGACCGCGCCATCGATGGCGTATCGGATCAACTCCTGATGGCGTTCTTCACGCGTCGCGCCATGATAGACCTGGGGGATGACGTTGCCATTTTCGTCGTAACTGTCGGCATTAACGGCACTGACAGTGCCGATACCGCCCGCAGCGGCCCATGCGCCGGAACTGGCATGATTGGTCGCGGAAACGCCTTTGCCGCCTTCGACCAGCGGCCACACTTCACGCCCGCCATACATAATCGGGCATAGTCCTTTGAACAAATCTGTGCTCCCCATGCGCGATTGACCATCGCGCCTCTGTTACCAGACGACATAAGTCGCCCGCCATCGCATCGCAATGCGTTGCGGATTTGTGTCACCTGCGAAAATCTCGCCTCACTTGCTGACGCAGGCCTTTATGCTGTCCGGTTCGGTGCGCGTCTTGCCCCTTTCAAAACGAGCAAAATAGCCGTTGATGTCCGGCTTCTCGCTAAACTCCAGCAGATGGTATCCGATAGCCTCAAACTCGCAAAACAGCTGTGTATGCGGGATGCCGTGCTGCCCAAGCGGCCGCTCCACCTCGACCACGATGATTTGCCCGGTTTCCGCAAGGGCAGGCCACATGCGCCACAGAAAGGCGTAGGGCTCCGTCACCTCGTGGTACATGTGTACCAGAAAAATGCGATCAAAACTATCGACGGGAAGTTGCGGATCATCGGACTTTCCAAGCTTGATCGAGATGTTTTCCAGCTGGTCTCTCTCAACCCGGCGCCCAAGCCGTTGCAGCGCGTCGCGATCAATGTCCTGCGCCAGAACGCGCCCGGATTCGCCTACCCGTTCGGCAAGGCGGACGGTATAATACCCCTCACCCGCACCGATATCCGCAACCGTCATGCCGGGCTGTATATCCGCCATGTTCATGACAGTAACGGCCTCTCCGCGTTCGTCGCGGGCGTCCTCGTTGGAAAACTGGTTGGAGACCACATCGGCGACCGGACGATCCGGCCTCGGAAATTCGAGCGCGCTTTCAGGCCGTCCTGTACCACCAGCAACGCCATCGCAGCCTGACAACGCCATTCCCGCCGCGATACAGGCGATCAGGCCAGACGCAGCGCGGATCATCACTCCACATCCTCCACATCGACCGCCTCACCCGTCACCCGCTGAGCGAGCGCGGCGGAGATGAACGCGTCGATCTCCCCATCGAGCACCTTGTCGGGCGAACTGGAGGTGACGCCGGTGCGCAAATCCTTCACCATCTGGTACGGTTGGAGCACATAGGACCGGATCTGATGACCCCATCCGATTTCGCTTTTTTCCTGATACTCGCCGCTGGCCACCGCTTCGCGTTCCGCCATTTCGCGTTCGAACAGGCGCGCTTTCAGCATGTTCATTGCGGTTGCGCGGTTCTTGTGCTGGCTGCGGTCGTTCTGGCTCGCGACCACGATACCGGTCGGCTGGTGGGTGATGCGCACGGCGGAATCGGTCGTATTGACATGCTGACCGCCCGCGCCCGATGCGCGGTAGGTGTCGATCTTGAGGTCGCTTGGGTCGATCTCGATCTCGATGTCGTCGTCGATCACAGGATAGACCCACACGCTGGAAAAGCTGGTGTGGCGCTTCGCCGCGCTGTCGTACGGGCTGATCCGCACAAGCCGGTGGACGCCGCTTTCGGTCTTGGCATAGCCATAGGCGCCCTCGCCCTTCAGCAGCAGGGTTGCAGACTTGATCCCGGCCTGATCGCCCGACTGATATTCGACCGTTTCCACCTTGAAGCCGCGCCGTTCGGCCCAGCGGCCATACATGCGAAACAGCATCTCGGCCCAGTCCTGGCTTTCAGTGCCGCCTGCGCCTGCGTGAATTTCGAGATAAGTGTCGTTGGCGTCCGCCTCGCCCGACAGTAGCGCCTGCACCTTGTCCGCATCGGCGCGGGCGGCCAGTCGCTCCAGGCTTCTGAGGCCATCGTTGACGATGCTTTCTTCACCCTCGGCCTCGCCCATTTCGATGAATTCGACGGCGTCGGACATTTCGGCGGAAATTTCGTTGACGGTGTTGACCGCAGTTTCCAGCGTCTTTTGCTCGCGACTGATCGCCTGCGCTTCCTTGGGCTTGTCCCACAAGGTCGGGTCCTGAACGCGCGCGTTCAGTTCGTCGAGACGGCGCAGCGCGCGATCCCAGTCGAGCGACTGGCGAACCAGATCGAGCGCTGCCTCGATCCGGTCGATATTGGCTTGGGCCTCGGCCCGCATGGCATGTCCTTACAAAGTCGATTTGGACGCTTCACCTAACGAGGCGCGTTGAATTGTAAAGCGCGCGCGCCGCGGCGGATCACTTCGACAGCCGCTTTACCGCGTCAAGCGTGCGCGAGACGTGCTCGCGATAATCGCCGCTGGAATAGACCGTCGCGATCCGGCCATCGCGGGCGATAACATAGGATGTGCGACTGGCAAGCCCGCTTGTTCCCGCGACGACATCGTAATTGGCGATGAGCTTTGCATCGGCCACGCCGACGGGAAAGGCATCGCGACATTCTTCGCGGCTGAACCGCTTAAGGGTGTCGATATCGTCTTTCGACATGCCAATCACGCTCGCCCCGGCCTTTTTGAAATCGGGCATGGCGGCGGCAAAGGCGTTGGCTTCCAGCGTGCAGCCCTGGGTGAAGGCCTTAGGATAGAAATACAGCACCACTGGCCCCTTTTTAAGGGCGGAGGCCAGCGAAAATCCGAATTCCTTCCCGGCAAGCGCAGCCTTGGTTGTGAATGCCGGTGCCTTTGCACCCTTCGCCAGTTCCGCCTGAGCAGGAGCCGCAAGACCGATCGCAAGCAGGGCGACGGCAGCGATGCATCGGTGGGCAATTTGCATGAGTCTCGGTCCTTTGAAAAGGGAAACGGGATTAGCCCGCGGCTAGTAGATGCCGCCCTGTTCCTCAACGAAGTCTGCCGGACGGCTGGTTTCGCGTTTGCGCTGTTCTTCCCGCGCGCCGCGCCTGCCTCTGGCTATCAACGCCAGGATCTCTGCGCGCTTGGCCGCAATTTCATCCTGACGCGTGGCACGGGCCGGTTCGGTGTCGGGCTTGAACGCTTCCCAGATGATTGCGGACTGGGGATCGTCGCTGGGCCAGCCATCGAACACGCGTTTGCCCGAACGGCGATCCACGCGAACCATGCGCACGCCAGCTGGAGCAATGGCGGGCAATGCCGACCAGCGATCGCGCGATTTCTCAATCAGAGACTTGATTATCGGCGCTGAAATAGTTCCGCCGAACGCGTAACCACCCATATCGCGTGGATTGTCAAAGCCGACATACGCGCCTGCGATCAGACGCTGCGTCCCGCCCACAAACCACACATCTTTAGGTCCGGTTGTCGTGCCCGTCTTGCCGAACAGTGGCAGTTCGAGATCGCGCAGCAGGGTCGCCGTGCCGCGCGTTATGACACCTTCCAGCATGTGCATCGTCTGGAAGGCTGTGCGCGCATCCATCGCCTGACGCCCCTTCAGGCCCAGACGTGGCATGGAAGACCCATCCCAATTGGGCATGTTGCAGGTGTTGCAATTGCGAGTATCCGCACGCCAGATTACCTTGCCGTGGCGGTCCTGAACATAATCGATCAGGGTCGGCTTGTTGAAACGGCCATGGTTGGCAAGCGCGGCGTAAGCAGCGACCATGCGCATAACCGTAGTCTCTTCGGATCCCAGCGCAGTTGCGGCATAGGGATCGGCATCGCCAAGCTCCAGACCCTCAATGGTCTTGACGACATTTTCCATGCCCGCCTGCGTGCCGATCTGCACGGTCATGATGTTTTGTGATTGTTCAAGACCATAGCGCATCGGAAACTGGCCCGCGCGCCCACCGCGAATGCATTTTTCGCCAAGGTTTGCGCCCTGGTAATAGCAAAAGCGCGAATTATCGATCTGGGTCGACGGGGTCATTCCCTGATCCAGCCCGGTGGCATAGACGAATGGTTTGATGGTGGAGCCGGGTTGCCGCATTGCCTGCGTCGCGCGGTTGAAATCGCCCAGACGATCATCGAAGCCGCCCTGCATCGCATGGACGCGGCCATATTGCGCATTCTGAACGACAAGTCCGCCCTGCGCTTCGGGGAGGTTCGCGATCCGCCAAGTATTGCCCGATGGCCTTGCCACGATCACGTCGCCCGCCTTCAGATTGCCCGGTGGGTTTGTCAGCGCGGCCTCGACCCCGTCGGAAAATCCGATACGCGCAGACGAGCCCGAACGGTCTGTCACCACCGCAACGCGCCAGTCCTTGTAATTGGTGTTCAGATAGGAGCTGGCGAGCTGGCCCTGCCAGTTGCCCTCATCCATGTTGATGGTCGCGACCGGGCCGTTCCATCCGCGTTGCCCATGATACCGCAGCAGCCCTTCACGCAGGGAATCGCGCGCGGCGTCCTGCAACTCGGTATCCAGCGAGGTTCGGACCCACAGCCCGCCAGCATAGACGCTGTTTTCGCCATCCTCGGCTGTCTCGCCAAAATCCTCGATCAACTGGCGGCGCACTTCTTCAAGGAAGTAGCCGGCATCCGCGCTCCGCACCGAACGCTGTGTCACCAGCCCCAGCGGTTTGGCCTGCGCCGCAGCGCGCTCGGTCGCAGTGATAAATCCGTTGTCTTCCATCTGCTGCAAGACGAATGCACGACGGCTCAGTGCAGCCTGTTGCTCTCCCTTGCGGCCATAACGCTCCGGCGCTTTGGGAAGAATGGCGAGGAATGCCATTTCATGCAGTTCAAGCTCGCCCACATCCTTGTCAAAATAGGCGCGCGCGGCAGCCTGCACACCAAATGATCTGCGGCCCAGCGGGATTTCGTTGAGGTACAGTTCGAGAATTTCCTGCTTGGTCAGAACCTCTTCGATCCTGCTGGCAAGGATCATTTCCTTGAGCTTGCGCGAGACGGAATACTCATCGCCCAGCAACAGCACCTTGGCCAATTGCTGAGTGATGGTCGACCCCCCCACCGCGCGTTCACCCGAACCCATTTTTGTCGCATAGTCGAACACGGCATTGGCGGTGCCGAAAAAGTCGACGCCGCCGTGGCTGAAGAACGTCTTGTCTTCGGCGGCAAGATACGCCTCGATCAATTCTTCGGGAAAGTCGGCAAACTGTAACTGCACGCGGCGTTCGCGCGCATAGGAATGAACGATTTCTCCGTCCGTTCCGCGCACTACCGTTGGCAAGGGGGTCTGGTATTCGAGCAGTTTTTCAGCGTCGGGCAGATCGCTTGCAAGCCAGAAAAACACCGCGACCCACAACGCCAGAAAGCCGGCGATGGCGATTGCGATCAGTTTGTTCCAAATGCTCGCGCGCCACTTTCCCAGCAGCCATCCGCCCGCCCCGCGCAGATCGCGATTGAGACGATAGCGGGCATATTCGAGCGACGTCAGTTCGGTGTTCTCAGTCATGGCTGCGCTGGCGGTTACAACAGGCGGCGGGCGCGTTCCAGTGCTTTTGCAATGAACGCAAAGTTTGGCGCAACCGGTGCGGAATGACGCGTCTGCCGGTCATCGCGATTGCGGCGCGGATGTGGGTGCCACGCGGTCCGACCGGCGCGCGAAATAGACCCGGATGGCGCGGGCTAGAACGGCCGCGTATTCGTCGCGCCCTTCACTGGTTGTCAGGCGCGCGCGATCTGCGCGATTGGTAATGAATCCGCTTTCAAACAATACACCGGGCACATCGGGCGCGCGCAACACGGCCAGCGCGGCGGATCTGCGCGCGGAGGGGTGAAATTCTATCCGCCCCTCGCCTTCGCGCTCAATCAGTGCGGAAAATTCGGTCGCGGCCTCCTGCGTGCGGTCCTGCGAGAGTTCGACGAGGATGGTGTTGACCTCCTCGCTGGTGCCATTGATCATTACGCCGTTGAGCCTGTCAGCGTCGTTCTCGCGCGCGGCAAATCGTGCCGCGGCCTCGCTCGATGCCTCGTTGGAGAGCGTGTAGATGCTGGCGCCTGAGATGCTGCTTTCATCGCCTGCGGAATCGGCGTGGATCGAAAGAAACAGGTCAGCATCAAGCTGACGAGCAATCTCGGGGCGATTTGCAAGACTCACGATACGATCGTCTTCGCGCGTCAATGCGACCCGCACACCGCCCTGCTCCAGCAGCAGTTGGCGCAGGCGCAGCGCAATCGCGAGCACCACGTCCTTTTCCTGAATGTCCTGCCCGACAGAACCCGGATCGCGCCCGCCATGCCCGGCATCGATCACCACCAGCGGACGGTCCGGATCGCTTGGCCCCGAAATTTTCGGCAGATCGAGCGGCTGCACATCCTGGGCAAGGGCAAAACGCAGCACGTACTCGCGGCCCCACACCGGGATGGGAATGTCGACGCCGGTTGCCACGGCCGCCCCGATGATCAGCGCAGGCAGCCCGATGACCAGCAGCAAAAGGGTTCGCAAGCTCATGTCTGTAATCGCTTAGGATGTCGCTGCATGGAAGCGCAATAGAGTTGCTTGCTGTAACCCACGGTGCTAGTCGATGGGAACTGGGGACATGGGGGTTGGCAGATGCATCTGCACAGCAATCCCGCAACGTTCCCTTCCGCACGGTCCTTTGCTCCACTTGGAGCGATAACGGGACCACTTAACAGGTTGATGCAGTGACGAGACGCTTCTCCTCGCAGATGTGCCCGCAGCGCCCCTTCGGTGTTGTCGGCGGTGCGAGCCGAAATGCGGAAGATTTCCGCGCGTCGCGCAACGCAGACACGAATATCGCGCTCTTTCCCGATACGGAAATTTCCATCGGTGGCCGCGCGATCAATCCATCCGGCGCTGTCGCAGATAGCGCCCTTTTCCACAAAAATACACGCCCGTCGCTCCGCGTAAACGGAGCACCGCCAGGCGTATGGAGACTTATACATGGCAACGCGCATGCTAATCGATGCGCGCCACTCGGAAGAAACCCGGGTGGCGGTTCTCAAAGGCAACCGGATTGAGGAATTCGACTTTGAATCTGCTGAACACAAGCAGATCAAGGGCAATATCTATCTTGCGAAGGTAACACGGGTCGAACCCTCGTTGCAGGCGGCATTTGTCGACTTTGGCGGCAATCGTCACGGCTTCCTCGCCTTTAGCGAAATTCATCCGGACTACTACCAGATCCCGCAGTCTGACCGCGAACAATTGCTCGCCGAAGAAGCCGAGGCCGCCGAGGAAGAAGCCCGCCTGCGCGACGAGGAAGAGGAAGACGGCGTTTCCCCCGGCGATGAATACGACGCCGAGGATGAAAGCGCCGAAGCCCTTGCCGAAGACCTCGCCGAAGACGGGCTGGAGGAAATCGACACCTCCGACAAGGACAAGGTCGCAACCATCGAAGACGGCGCATCGGATGACGATGACGATGACGATGATGATGATCGCGACGATGAAAGCGACGACGAAGAGTCCGAGGATGGCGACAGCGAAGACGCCGATGGTGGCGATGATTCACGCCGCGGTCGCAGGGGTCGTGGCCGTCGCCGCCAGGGCAACAAGGGCGCAAAGCCCAAGGGTCGCAGCCGCGCCAAGGAAGTCGACGAAGTGCGCGCAAAGCGCATGGCGCTGCGCCGCCGTTACAAGATCCAGGACGTAATCCAGCGTCGCCAGGTTCTTCTCGTCCAGGTCGTGAAGGAAGAGCGCGGCAATAAAGGCGCAGCGCTCACCACCTATCTCAGCCTTGCGGGCCGTTACACAGTGCTGATGCCCAACAGCAGCCACGGCGGCGGGATCAGCCGCAAGATCAGCTCTGGCAGCGATCGCAAGCGTTTGAAGCAGGTCGTGTCCGATCTCTCCCTGCCAAAAAGCATGGGCCTGATCGTGCGCACTGCCGGGATTTCCCGCACCAAGACGGAAATCAAGCGCGATTTCGATTATCTCGCCCGCCTGTGGGACGAAATTCGCCAGACCACGCTCGCATCGGTCGCGCCCGCGCTGATCCATTCCGACAGCGACCTGATCAAACGCGCGATCCGCGATATTTACAACCGCGATATCGAGGAAGTGGTTGTCGAAGGCGAAGATGGCTACAAATCGGCCAAGACATTCATGAAGATGCTGATGCCCAGCCATGCGCGCCGGGTTAAGGCGTATTCCGATCCGGTCCCGCTGTTCCAGCGCTATGGCGCCGAGGACCAGTTGCGCGCGATGTACGATCCGATGGTGCAACTGAAATCGGGCGGCTATCTGATCATCAACCCGACCGAGGCGCTGGTCTCGATCGACATCAACTCGGGCCGTTCCACCAAAGAGCACGGGATCGAGCAGACCGCGCTGCATACCAACCTTGAGGCCGCGCGCGAAATCGCCCGCCAGTTGCGCCTGCGCGATATGGCCGGTCTGGTGGTGATCGACTTCATCGACATGGAATACAATTCCAACATCCGCAAAGTCGAAAAGACGATGAAGGATGCGCTGCGCAACGATCGCGCGCGCATACAGGTGGGCCGCATCTCCGGCTTTGGCCTGATGGAAATGAGCCGCCAGCGCCTGCGTACGGGCGTGCTTGAGGCGACGACGCGCGAATGTCCGCATTGCGATGGGTCGGGCCTGGTCCGCACAGCATCCTCTGCCGGACTGTCCGCGCTGCGCCTGATCGAGGATGAGGCCGCCAAGGGCAAGGGCACCATCATCCGTCTGGCTGCGAGCACCGAAGCCGCAATCTACCTTCTCAACGAGAAACGCCACGAACTGGTGGAAATTGAGCAGCGTTACGGCGTCACAGTCGAGGTCACGCCTGAGGGCGAGGATGAAGGCGCAAAGATGTCCGCATCCAGCCACGGCCCTCGCCCGGAGCAGGCTCCCCGGTTTGAGCCCATCGTCTATGAGGAAGAAGACGACGACGATCTCCCCGAGGATGATGAAGACGATACGGACGACGAGGACGAGGACGACCGCGACGACCGCGGCCGCGGCAGCGCAAATCGTGGCGGTAATCGCGGTGGCAGTCGCGGCGACGATGATGTCGACGAAGACGGTCGCCCAAAGAAACGCCGTCGCCGGCGCGGCGGTCGTGGTCGCAACAAGAAACGTTCGGAAGATGGCTCGGATAACGAGGATCAGTCGGACGAAAACTCCGACGATAGCGACGATACGAACGACAACGAGAGCAATACGGACACACGCGAGGAGACCGGCGATGATGGCGACAAGCCCAAGCGCCGCCGCCGCCGCGGTGGCCGTGGACGTCGGCGCAAATCGGGCGATGACGGCAGCGTGGACAATGCCGATGCCAACGACGTTGCAACGCAGGACATCCCGGCAGAAGCCGAGCGCCTTGCCGAGCAGGTCATGGAAGACATGACCGTCGTGTCCGGCCCCGAAGATGCTCCGGAAACGGCAGCCGCAATGGCCGCAGCGCAGGACGATTCGACAGACGGGGCAACTGGCGATGCTCCTGCCGAGAAGCCCAAGCGCTCGCGTACTCCGCGCAAGCCGAAAGCAGACGCTGCGCCCAAGGCGAAAGCGAAAGCCGCGCCCAAGGCCAAAGCGGAGGCGGGAGAAGAAGAAACCGCCGCTGCGGAAAAGCCCAAGCGCACCCGCGCACCACGTAAGAAGAAGGCGGTGGAAGAGGCGTCTGACGATCAGACTGGCTCAGACCAGCGTGCAGCCGATGCGCCCACTTCCGATGCCGGGACAGCCGAACCTGCACCCAAACCGGCACGCCGGGCGCCTCGCAAGGCGGCAGCGAAAACCGCTGCGCAAACGCCTTCGCAGGAAACTGCATCGGGGGATGCAGGCGCTGCAACAGGCGAGGACGACAGCAAGCCGGGGTCGCGCAAGCGAGGCTGGTGGCAGCGCACTTTCGGCGAATAACTGGAAGAATTGACGTACGATCGGGCGCGCCCCGGACCCGGCAACTAATCGGGTTCGGGGCGCGCTGCGTTTGCGCGTTCTACCCGGTGAGCAATCGTATCAAGTCCGGCGCGCCGTGCCCCATTCCATCCACCCGGCGAAACGCGGTGCCTTTGGTGTATAGCCCCGCCCTATTTCATTCACCTCAAACCCGGCATCGCGGATCGCTGCGCTGATCGGACGCGTCAGATGACATCCCCCGGCAAGCGGTTTCCAAAGCGGTTCGATCCGATCCTGCCAGCGCGCAACCGATGCATCGGGCGCGCGGCCGTGCTCCAGAAACAGCGCCTGACCGCCGGGCCGCAATATACGGCGAAATTCGGACAAAACCTGCGCGGGATCGGTGACAGAGCACAGCGTGAACGTGCATACGACGGTATCGAACATGCCATCGCCAAACGGAATTTGCTCTCCCACGCCATTTCGCAGATCGGCATTGAAGCCCGTTCGTGCGGCGGTAGCGCGCGCCTGATCCAGCAAACCTTCGTGCGGGTCGATCCCGGACACCGAATGGACCGCAGCGCGATCGTAGAACTGTTGATTGATCCCGCCTCCGCAGCCCAGCTCAAACACATCGCCGCGCGCCAGTGGCACCACGGCAGCGCGGCGCTTCATCACCTGCCCCTGGCTGCACGCGCAAGTGATAAGGCGCGGCATAATGGTGTCTTCGTACCAGCGGCGAAGCCCCATCAGATCACCCTTCCCCGATCGCCGTCAAAGCTGCGGCATATTCAGCGCACCTGCGATAGCGCGCGCGATGTGCTGCATATCATGCGCAAGCTCTTCCGCGCAGAGCTCTTCGTCAAGGTTCGCCCAGCGGATCATCTGCGGCATACTGACGCCGATGCGAAGCGTCCCGCCCCACTGTCCGTTGGCCAGACGCACGCACTTGACCGGCTGACCCAGGCGGATGCCATCGAGAGCCAGACGCCGGTGCAAAACCTGCGCTTCGTCGAACGTGGCGGCCCCCTTCAGTGCGCTGATATCAATGGTTATCAGAGTGCGCATCTCGATCGGACCCGCGCTTTGCGCATCGGCTCGTGGCGAAACGCGCCGTACGCCCAGTGGCTGAACGCAATGGGTCTCGACCGCGTTTTCGAACAGGTCAATCAATCGGGCAACGCGAGCCATATCAATGGCCTGAAACCGCTCAAGCTCGAACAGGGCCGCCTCCAGTCTCAATGCCAGTGAGCGGTTCGCACTATCGGGCAAATAATCGCGCCCCGGCCAGCCCTTCGGCCATTCCGCCCGGCGAAAGATTTCCTCAAATCCGCGAGGCAATGGCGCGGCCCGCTGTGCCAGCGCTGTCGGGATCAGCGCCCAGCCATTGAAAGGTGGTGCGCCGATGAACTTTGACCCGGTCATCAGCACGATGCAGCCGCGTTCCAGATAGGCCGCGATGGCCGCGCTCGTGACGCGCGCCTGACAGGCGTCGACCACAAAAGTTAGCCCGTCGGCATAGCGCGCCCGCAGCGCATCGATATCGCTGAGGTCGGGCAATACCAACCCGGTCTTTGACCCGTGGACGCAATGCACCAGAGCGTACTCGCCGCGCGACTGCGCTGCTTCGATCTCTCGCGCCATGTCGCTCGCAATTTCAGCGCTGCTGCGTGCCTTGCCATTGTCGCAGCGCACCGGGATATCGACCAGGCTTACCGGACCGCAGCCGGGCACCGGCGCCTTTGGCACGGTCGAGATGCCCAGCGCGGTCTCCTCGGCAAAGAAGCGCCCATGCGCGGAATGCACGCACCCGCTGCCGGTTTCGTCCGCACCCAGCAGGATGTTGTGCACTCCCCCAGCCCCTGCACCCAGCCCAGGCACCGCCGCCAACGCGACATATTCCAGATCCGTCCCCGATGGCGCGAACACGATCTGCGCATCAGCTTCGGTTATCCCGACCGCCGCTGCTATCCGTGCGCGCGCACCGTCCAGAACATCGACATAGGAGCGCGCGCCGATATCCTGCTGCACCGCCAGCAGATGCGCAAAGGCCGGTGCGGAAATGTCGCTGATGGTCGAGGACGAATAGGCGATCACATCGCGCGGATACGGCCCGGAGAGATAACGGTTCAGACCTGTCTGCGCGTCCAGCGCAATGCGCGCATCGCCGCCCGCCGCCAGCAATCGCACCAGCGCAATGGCGTCAGGTGCCAGGGGCGTTTGGAGCAATGGGCGATGCAGGTGCAGGGCCGCATCACGAACGGTCACTGTCATAGGGGAAATCGGTCCTATAGCGGGCAAGACTGCGCATGGTTGCAGCGCCCATCGCGCCGACTGAAACGCTCATACCCGCGCTTGGCCCTGCGGATCAATCCACAGGCCGTGCAAATCCGCTTAAACAAGCGCTGGCGCACGCCGCGTCGAGCGCCTAGGGGCGAGCTTTGCACCAACGACGCCGGAAACAGGCCCGCATGTCCCACACGTTTCAGCCCATGACCATCCCCGCCGAAGCAAAGGCGAGGCTCAACATCCTCTTCATCGCGAAGAACGCCATGTGGGAGGGGGACATTCACCCGGAAGATGGCAATCACGCACTCTATCACCGTGAAATGCGTGAGGTGCTCGAAGGGATCGGGCTGAAACTCACGATTTCGCAGACGCACGATATCCTGTTCGATCCGCCCAGGGACATCGACTTCGTATTTCCGCTGCTGAACCGCGCCGGGTTCTTCAATTCGGAGATGCTGGTGCCGCTGCTGTGCGAGCGGGCGGGGATCCCCTATCTGGGCGCGAACCCGATCCTGCGCGGGCTTTCGGATGACAAGCATCTGGCCAAACGCGCCGCCGTCGATGCCGGTATCCCCACCGCGCCGTGGGCCGTCTATCGCAAGGGGGCGCCAGTGCTGGAGGGCAAATGCCCAAAGGCCGATCGCTACGTTATCAAGCCCAACAATTCATCCGCAAGCTGGGGCGTAGGCGATGCGCATGACTGGGCTGGCGTGGCAGAGGCGGTTCACCGCATCCACACCGATCCGGCCAATGGCGGGCAGGATGCCATCGTTGAACCGTTTATCGAAGGCAGCGATGTGGAAGTGCCCGTCATCACCATCAATGGTGAGCCGCAGATCCTGCCGATGCTTATTTTCCGCCAGTCCGATCCGTCACACCTGCGCACCTATTATGAAAAGCGCGATCTGGTGGACCGCAGCCAGAAATACTCGCTCGACCCGTTCAGCGATCCGGCAATGGTGGAGGCAATCACCCGTTTTACCAAGGCGTGCTGGGAGGAATACCGCCCGTTCGATTATGGCCGCTTTGAATTCCGCGTAAATGAGGCGACCGGCGATGTGCAATTCCTTGAGCTGAACCTCAACTGCAATCTGTGGTCGCAAAAGGTCTTTGGCCGCGCGGCGGTGATGGCCGGATGGACGCAAGAACAACTAATCGAAACGCTGGTAGCCGAGGGACTGCGGCGGCACGGGCTGATTTGAGGCGATGCGGGTTGAAAACGCGCAAGTAACGGGCTCACGTGGAGACGCCTGCTGAATGTCCGCTGTTTGCGAAAAGCGCGACGGAGCTGAATGTCGGATATGGGGTGGTAAGCGGACATTTGGATGCAACTGATCCGCTGATTGCGTTGACGGCGAACTTACGAACGGCCTTCACGCTTCCTCTCAGCCGCCGCCGTTGCGCTTTCGGTCTGGTGATATTCAGATGCCAACTTGAATTTTCCGTTTTCGTCGTATGCGCGGTCACGTTCTACCGCTTGCGCCTTCATCACGACAAAATAGCGCCAAGTGACAAAGGTGAGTGCCGCCAACGACAGAATGGTTGCGACGACGATAGTCAGCATACTTCGGTGAGCAGCCACCAGCATCCAAGGAAGCATCGGGAAAAACAGTAGGCCCCTTGAGCGGATGCCTTCGGCTGCAATGCCGTCGGTCCAATCAACTATCGCTCGGGCTAAGCCCATCTCTATCTCTCCCGCATATTCGGATCCTTCATAGCGAGGAAAGACTGAAGGACCAATGTCCGCAAAGGGGTCGGAACCGTAATTGCGGCTTTTTCTTCAAAATCTTGAAAGCAGCCGCGCTTGTTTTTCGCTCCGCAACTCGCTTGGAAACTGGCTGGGTTGGCCTTCGCCGCAGACTTCCCACTGCATTTGAGAGCGAAAGCCGCACCCGCCCCCTACTCCGGCACCATCTCGCCCGCGAAATCGAACACGCGCCCGCTGTCTTCGGCCTGCAATCCCGCCAGCACGCCCAGCAAATTCTCCGCAGCCTCCCCCGGGTTGGTCAACTGCCCATCCGGCAAACCCTTTTGGAACGGTTCTGACAGCGCGCTATCTACGGTGCCGGGGTGCAGACCCACGATTACGCCTTGCGTGTGCGTGCGAGCCAATTCCAGCGCGAAATTCTTGAGCAGCATGTTCAGCGCCGCCTTGGACGCGCGGTACGAATGCCAACCACCCAGCCCGTTGTCCGAAATCGAGCCGACCCGCGCGCTCAGCGCTGCGAACACGAACGGCTCCGAACGCGGCATCAGCGGCAACATATGCTTGGCGATCAGCGCGGGGCCGATCGTGTTGAGCGCAAACACCTGCGCCATCGCCTCACCCGAAAGCCGCTTGTACGTCCGTTCCGGTCCGGTGCCATCGGGCAGGGTCAGCACGCCGGTCGCCACGATCACCCATTGCGGCGGATCATCGCGCATCATCTTCGCGGCGGCGGCGATGCTGTCTTCGTCGGTGAGTTCGAATGCGAACGGTAGGATCGCCGAACTGTCCGGCTGGGTTCCGCCACGCGAACCGGCGTAGATGCGCTGGCTACCCTTGGCCGCCAGCCCCTCGCACAAGGCGCGCCCGATCCCCCCCGTGCTGCCAAAAACAGCGGCGGTGCGCGGCCAGTTTCCTACTTGTTCCATATCACCTAGAGCGGGGTAATGGCTGCTTTGTTCCCCCTGCTGTGTGCGGTAATCCCAATATCGCATCGACCGTACAGCATTTCTGCCCCTGAAGTGTGTGTCAGGTGTGTCAGGCGCGGCCTGGATGCGCCAAACCAGACACTCAGCGCCGCACTTGTCCGGGAAGCAACCGGTTTCCCAAAGGTCGCAACACGCGCGCGCTTGCCTCGCGGGGACAAGGCGTTAGATAGGGGCGCAAGCGCAAACGGGATCAGCGATACATGGCAACCTTTACACTTCCGAAGAATTCAAGAATCAGCAAGGACGGCAATGCTCACAAAGCCACCGGGGCAAGCCGCGCCAAGTCCTTCAAGATTTACCGCTACGATCCCGACAGCGGCAAGAACCCGCGCTATGACACGTTCGAAATCGACCTCGACCAGTGCGGCCCGATGGTTTTGGATGCGCTGTTCAAGATCAAGAACGAGATCGACCCGACACTGACGTTCCGCCGTTCCTGCCGTGAGGGGATTTGCGGATCGTGCGCGATGAACATGAACGGGAAGAACGGCCTCGCCTGCACCACCTCGATCGAGGATCTGAAGGGCGAGATTCGCATAACCCCGCTGCCGCACATGGACGTGATCAAGGATCTGGTGCCCGATTTCACGCATTTCTATGCGCAATACGCTTCGATCAGGCCTTGGCTGCAAACGGTATCCACCACGCCTTCGGGCAAGGAGCGGCTGCAATCGCCCGAGCAGCGCGAGCAGCTTGACGGACTGTACGAGTGCATCTTGTGCGCTTGCTGTTCGACCGCGTGCCCCAGTTATTGGTGGAATTCGGACAAGTTCCTTGGCCCTGCGATCCTGCTGCAAGCCTATCGCTGGCTGGCCGACAGCCGCGATGAGATGACGGGTGAGCGGCTTGATGCTTTGGAAGACCCGTTCCGCCTGTATCGCTGCCACACGATCATGAATTGCGCCAATGTCTGCCCGAAGGGACTTTCCCCGGCCAAGGCGATTGCCGAAACCAAGAAGATGATGGCCGAACGCGCTATCTGACGCGCAAACCGGGCCATTCAGATTGTGAGCAATACAGACGCGCCGTTTGAATACCGCCCGCTCGCGCCCGGTGATGCTGACGGGGAGGATGGCTGGTACAGCTGGAATCTGGTCGACCGGACGCGCTACAACACGGCAGTGCTGGGTGACCTGCGCGTGCGTCGGGAGGGCGATGCGTGCCGTCTGCGGATGTTCCCGCAGCGCCATCACACGAACCTTGCCGACAACATCCACGGCGCGGCAACGCTGGGCCTGATCGACATCGCGCTGTTCGCGACCATGCACGTGATCGGCGCAGGTAATGCCGGGCCATCGGTGACGGTCGAGCTGTCGACGCAATTCGTGGGAGCGGGCGATCCCGCCCGCCCCTTGGACGCGGTGACGGAGGTAGTGCTAGAGACAAGACGGATGCTGTTTGTGCGCGGCAAATGCGTTCAAGGCGACAGCATCGTGGCCAGTTATTCGGGTATCGTGCGCAAGATGAAGCCGCGCAGCCTGGCATGACCGGCCTGCTCGCCCGATACGATGCGTTGATTGCCAGCGGGGAATTGCGCGCCGACCCGGATCAGCGCGCTGCGGCCGAGCGTCTCGACCGCTTGCAGCGCGAGCTGGAGGCAGGGTTGCCAAAGCGCACGTTGCTCGAACGGATCACCGGCACTCGGGCCAGCCATTCCGATCCCCGCGGCGTTTACATCTGGGGCGGGGTCGGTCGCGGGAAGTCGATGCTGATGGATCTGTTTGTCGAGACGTTAGGCATTGAACGCAAACGCCGCGTGCATTTTCATTCCTTCATGCTGGAGGTCGATGGATTAATCGCCGAAGCGCGCAAGGCACAGCGGCAAGACCCGTTGACAGCCGTCGCGACGCAGATGGCCGAACAGGTCCGCTGCCTCGCGTTTGACGAGATGGTCGTGAACAACACCGCGGATGCGGCGATCATGGGGCGATTCTTCACGGTAATGATGGACACGGGCACAGTGATAGTGACCACCAGCAACCGCCCGCCTGCCGATCTTTACAAGGATGGCCTCAATCGGTCGCTGTTCCTGCCATTTATCGCGCTGGTTGAGCGGGAGATGGATGTGCTGTCGCTCAACGGCCCCACCGATTACCGGCTCGAACGGATCGGCGGGCTCGCAACATGGCATACTCCCATCGGCGATGAGGCCACGGCGCAGGTGCGCGAGGCGTTCTTTCGCCTGACCGACTTCGAACCGGAGGACGCGCCCAACGTACCGAGCGGTCAGCTGGACCTTGGCGGGGGACGCACTCTGCATGTGCCAAAGTCGCTGAAAGGTGTGGCAGTTTTCAGTTTCAAGCGGCTGTGCGAAGAAAACCGCGGAGCAGCGGACTACCTCGCCATCGCTCACGCCTATCATACGATGATCGTAGTGGCCGTTCCAAAATTGAGCCCGGAGAACCGCAACGAGGCGATCCGTTTCACAAAGCTTGTCGACGCGCTTTACGAAAACCGGGTCAAACTTTTCGCCACTGCCGCTGCCGCGCCGGAAGCATTGTACGAGGCAGGCGATGGCGCGTTCGAATTCGAACGCACCGTCAGTCGCCTCAACGAAATGCAAAGCGAGGAATACTTGGCCCTTGGCCACGGTCTCGACAATTGAGCCTTCTGAAAATTGTCACGCAGCCGAGGAGATATTCGCTTTTTGCACAACGCGCTCCTGCGCTGCAACAAGGCGGCTCATAACCTTCAGATCCTGTTCGCGCAGTTCCAAGGCAGCATCGGCCCACATTTCGGTAATCTGGTTGAGTTCTTCCAGCTCAAGCTGCCACACGCGCTTGGTCGCCTTGCGCGCGCCGACCAGACCGGCGTGGCGTCGCTCCGACTTCTTGATGAAATCCCGCACCGCTTCCAGCCCTTCACCCGTTTCGGCGAGCGTGTGCACGATGCCAAGATCATGCATTTCCTCTGCGGTGTAGGTCTGATTGGAGAGGATGATGCGGTCCGCCATGGCGCTGCCGAGCTTTCGCGAAAGCAGCGCGTGTGCGCCCATGCCCGGATACAGCCCGAACATAATTTCCGGCAGGCCGAACGTCGCGTGCCGCTCCGCAATTAAGAAATCGAAAGACAGCAGGGCTTCAAATCCTCCGCCCAGCGCTGCTCCCTGCACCAGTCCGATGGTCAGCATGTCGATGCCAAGAGTGCGGATATTGCGATCCAGTATGGCGCAGCAGCGGTGACCGTATCGCACCAGCCCATCCCGATCGCGTCGTCGGATCAGGTTCTGAAACAGGTCGAGGTCGCCGCCATAGCAAAACACGTGAGGCGACCGGCTACCCAGGACGAGATATCGCAGCGCCAACCTATCCGCGCCGAACCCACCCGCGATTAGGCTCTGCCAGTTCTCGAAATCTTCGAGCAACGCCGGAGTGAAACTCGGACGTTCTGACGGGTTCATGTAAGTCCATAAAATTGCGCTGGATTCGTCGTAAAGAACATCCAGTTCCGTGAGAGAAAACAGCCCGCCCGGAACTTGCGAATGGACAGTGCTTTCAACGAAGAACTCTTCCCGCTCTGCCAACGGAAGCGCACTTTGTGCACCTATATCCATCCCTGTTTTCTCCAATGCGCCCCAAAATATGCCCTCGACCTCTGGCCAAAAGGCGAACGATGGTCGCTTTAGCGCCTATCGATTGGAAGAATCTAATCCAGACCGGATACAATTAGCAATTATTATTTTGGTAACCACGTTTCGAAGTTTCCAGAAACAGGACGATTTCGTCCTCTCGCCACCAAAAAAATCGATTTTTTTACTCGGAGATACCCAAATGCATCACTGACCGCTCCAGCATGAGCAATTGCCACAGCAGCCGCGAATTATCGCTCATGCCGGAGATATGCGCCTCGGCAATTCGCTCCACAGCCGCAGGATTGAACCACCCGGTCTGCGCCAGCACACCACCGCGCGCCACTGCACGCGCCTGCTGCGACAAGGGGCCACGCAGCCATTGCGCGATCGGTGTGACGAAGCCCTGTTTGGGTCTATACAGGATGTCGCGAGGCAATTGTGGCTCCATTGCCCGTTTCAACAGAAATTTTCCCGTCCCGCCGCGAACCCGCATCGATTCCGGCAGACGAGCGGCAAATTCGACCAGCCGATGATCCAGCAGCGGCTCACGCGCCTCCAAACTCACTGCCATGCTGGTGCGGTCCACCTTGGTCAGGATGTCGCCGGGCAACCAGAAAGCGAGATCCGCGTATTGGGCGCGGTCCAGCCCGCTGCGAGCGGGCGCGCGCCGCATCAATGCGACCAGTTCATCCTCAGCTTTCGCTCCGCCAAGGCGCAGGGGAAAGTCCTTGCTGTAGATTGCAGAGCGCTGTTCTGGCGTCGTGACGCTCAGGCCGCGCGCGTAGCCTTGTTCCCCGCTTTCAGCCAGCGCCAGAAAGGTGGATTTGGCGCGTAGCGGGCGCGGTGCCCAGTCAGCCTTCGGCCAAATTCGCCCCAAAGTGCCGAACATCGGGCCGCGCAAGGATGCGGGCAAGATGGCGCGCGCGCGCTCCTCGTTGTGGTGGAACACCTGTCTGCGGTATCCGGCAAACGCTTCATCAGCGCCGTCGCCCGATAGTGCGACTGTTACCTGTTCCCGCGCAAGCTGGCAGACGCGCCATGTAGGCAGTGCCGAGGCATCGGCGAACGGTTCATCGAACATCACAGAAAGAGCATCAATCGCCTCGAAATCGTCGCGGCTGACGACGCGCGCGCGGTGATCGGTGGCGAAGCGGTCAGCGACCCGCTCGGCGTAGCCCGTCTCGTCCAGAGCGGCGACATCGAAGCCGATGGAGCATGTCTTGACCGGTTGCGCGCTTGCCTCGCTCATCAGCGCGACCACGCTTGAGCTGTCGACACCGCCAGAAAGAAACGCGCCAAGCGGCACATCGGCCACCATTCGCGATTGCACGGCTTCGCGCATCAGGAGCATGAGTTCGGCGGACAAATCGGCCTCTGAACCCTTGGTACGCTGGGTGAAGTCGATATCCCACCAACGCTGTGGCTGCGGCACAGGTTTACCCTCTTCGCACAGCATGAAGTGGCCGGCGGGCAGTTTTTCCACCCCTTGAAGGATCGAGTGCGTGTCGGGCACATACCCCCACGCAAGATACGCATCGAGCGCCTGCGGGTTGAGTTTGCGTCCTAGCGCAGGATCGGTAAGCAAGCCCTTCAGCTCCGATGCAAAGGCGAGCGTTCCATCGGGCAGCCGGGCGAGGAACAGCGGCTTCACCCCGAACCGGTCGCGAGCAAGGAACAGGCTGCGCTGCTCAAGATCGTAGAGCGCGAATGCGAACATCCCGTCCAGCCGCGCGAGGCAACCTGTGCCCCAGCGCTGCCACGCAGCGAGGATCACCTCGGTATCGCCATCGGTGGCAAAGCGAGCGCCCAGCCCCTCCAATTCCCGGCGAAGCGCGCGGTAATTGTATATCTCGCCATTGAAGACGATCACCGCGCGTCCATCGACCGAACGCATGGGCTGCGGAGAGCCTTCAAGGTCGATGATAGAAAGGCGGCGGTGGCCCATTCCAATGCCCGGTGCGGTCCAAACACCTGCGCCATCGGGCCCACGATGCACCATGGCATCGCACATGCGTTCAACGCGGGCAGGATCGAACCGGCTCGAATGGTCTGGCTGGAACAGCCCTACAATACCGCACATACTGCCTGCCCCGCCTCAGCCCGGAGCCATTGGCAAAAGAATGGCCGCTGCGATCCACATGGCAAACGCGAGAGCGGCGATGCAAAAAAGCATGGTGAGCCCGGTTTCGCGGCTCGTTTCCGAGCGGGTCAGCCACCCGAAGTTGGTGAGATCATCTGGGGTATAACCGTAATCCTCGGGCTCCATCTCGAAGAATTTCCAGGCCCCCGCCAACAGCACGACGACCACGATGGCAAAGAATATCCAGCCATAGAATATGTGATCGAACCCTGCAGCAAATTCGACGCCCGCGAACTGTGCGATGTATATCGTGCCCCATGCACGCACTCCATTGGCAAGGATCGGGATGGCTATCGACACCGCCACGAACGCAGCGCGTCGAACCCAGCTTGTGAACCGGGTGAAGCAGACGAGGACACTCAGCGTGATCATCGCGATCAGGAACTTCACGCCCGAACATGCTTCGACAACCACGAATAGACCAACGGGTGTGTCGATGTGTATGCCATCGATCACTGCGGGTATGCCGCTCCACAAAGTCAGCACGATGGCAATCCGTGCCGTAATGTCTTGCAATTGCGGGATCAGTTCGTCGCCGAACGGGACGAGGAAAGCGAGATAAGCGATCGGGAGTGCCAACAGGACGGAAATTCGCAATCCCATGACAGCAACTATTGCCCCCTGCATCGCACCCACGGCCCCTGCATGAGCAAGAAGGTTGAGGCCAGTCACCCTGCCAGTCAGCCAAAGACCCAGCCCGGCAGCCACCAGAACAAGCCCCGCGCTCCATGGACGCGGGGCCAGTTTGGCCAGCTCATCAGTCTTCATCCACACTAGCCAACCGGCAATCAGAGGGACCAGCAGGATATGGTTGTAGGTGTCGATATTCCACCATTGGTGAAACATCTCGCCCCATTCGCGCGCAGTTACCGCCGCCAGCAGGACGACTGCTCCAGCCAGCACGCAGATTGGCGTGCGCCACGCCTGCGCGATGCGGTCAAACAGCATGACATCCGGCCATTTTGAAACAGACGGCCGTTGTGAGGTTTCAGGCGGCATCGCGCGCCTCCGCTTCGCTTTCAGGCCCTTCGCCCCTTACGAGCGCGCCCAGCGGAGCGAGCATCGCCTCCCATGCGTGGTGCTCCACAACAAATCGGCGCGCGGCCGCACCGATATCGGCGGCTGTTTCGGGCTGTGCGACCAGCGTTGCGATTTTATCGGCCATCGCGGCAGGATCCGCTTCGCTTACCAGCCAATGCACGCCATCGCTCGCATCGATACCGGTTGCGGCCTCTGATGAGAGCACGACGGGGCGGGCCATTGCCATCGCTTCGAGCACCTTATTCTGGACGCCGCGCGCAATGAGCAAGGGTGCAATCACACAGGTTGCAGCGGCGATATAGGGTTTGACGTCAGGCACTTCGCCCCAGATGCGAACCGCTTGTAGGTCGGCGTGACGCATAATATCAGGCGTTGGATTGCGTCCGACGATGTGGAGAACCGCGCCGCCGGAACGTTGCCGCACGGCTGGCAATAGTTGTTCGATAGCCCACACCGCAGCCGCCTCGTTTGGCGGGTAGTCCATTTGCCCGGTGAACACGAGATGCGGTCCGGTCGCGATATTCAATTCCGGGTGTGGCAGAACATTCGCGGGGTCGAAAAGCCGCGCGTCAATGCCATTGCCAATCACTTCGATACGCGCGCCGGTGTCGCGCCCGATGCGAGAGCGCAGGAGGTCAGCCTCATTCTGGCTGATGAGAGTGATTGCATCGGCGCGAGCGGCAAGGCGCGCTTCTTCGCAGGCAAGCAATCGCCCTTCGCGCGCATTCAGCCATTCCCTGTCGCCGGCTGCGGCATAACTTTCAAACTTGGCGCTATCGACATCGCATAAATCAATCACAACTCGTCCGGCAAGATCAGTGGGGACATATTGACCCATCTGACCAGAAAAGATCACAATAGCGCTGATATCAAGCGCTCTGATCGTCTTTTGCACCCAAGCTTCAAGTCGGGCGCTGTGAAACGCGGTCAGGCTGACCGGCTTATTAGAGAGCACCGCTTGCGCGCCGGCCAGCACCAGAGGCTTGCTACGATCGACGATGCAATAGGTAGCAGCCACCGCCTCCAGGTCGGCGGCGCACGCCCGGTCCTGGGCGCTCTCGGCAAAGCACCCTACATGCACCGGCCCAAGCTGCGCCAGCTTTTGCAGCAAGTGATGCGCACGTATCTTGTCGCCGCGATTAGGCGGGAACGGCACGCGATGCGCCAGAAACAGAATCTCGCTCACTTTTTCACTTGCCCTGTGAGCCCGTACCATCACGCCAGTCCGCGTGAGATCCACGGTCCGATCATGTTGGCGACCGGAAGCGGCAATTTTTTCCAAAGCTCGATCTTGCGGCTGTAGGCATCGCTGGTGGGGTCGATATCGCGCGGCTTCGCACCGGGCGCGGTCCATTCGGCATAGGACAGCGGACTGGGTTCAAAGCCCCAGTTCTTCTTGAATCTCCACGGGCCGCTTTCCGTCTTGGACCGTCCGAAATCGAACCGCGTCATCCCCTTTTTTTGGGCATGAAGCATCAACTGATAATACATCAGTTCATTGGCTCGCGCCTCGCGCGCAGCATACGTTCCCCCTCCCCAAAAAGGCATAACCGCACCGTCGTGATAAAAATTCAGCACGCTAGCGATGGGATCGCCATCACGAAATATCGTCAGTATGTCGCTGTCCTGACCAAAGGACTCCAGCATCGCGCGAAACAGTCTGGCCGGAAACACCGGCGTCCCCAGATTGCGAACGCTTTCGGAGTATATGGCATAATGACCGCGCAAATCATCGGCACCCCGCCCTACACGCACTGGCAATTCATGGCTCAGGCCTTTGCGGACTTCGGCGCGCGCCTTGCGCGGGATTGCAAGCAATTGCGCATCATTGTCGGGAGCCAGATCGGCCTCGAACCCGCAATGTCTATCATCCCATTGATGCCAACCCTCGCCAACAGGTAAATTGCCACCACGCAGTTCAATGGTGGTGAAACCATTGGCAAGGGCAAGGTTCTGCGCCGCGATAGTCAGAGACCGAGCTGCGTCGGCAGAGGTGGCGCAAATGCCCCCTCCCACACCAAAGCCGCTGGATACCAGCGCCTTGCCAAACAGAGCCGATCGCACCTGCGTCAGCGGCAGCCAGCCTGTTATCCCACCAAGCTGTTGCGTCATGAAACCGCCGCCTCGCTGACCGGTGCCGACCTCTACCGCGCGCAGCCATGCCGGGCGGTGAAACAGGCTTGCGCGCTGTTCAGCAACAAACCCCTCGATCCGGGCGAAGCTCTTCACATCCGACAGATCGACCGCACACACAGTCTGCGTCATGGTGACAGGCGCATTCATGCCGCGATCTCATCCTCGGCAGGCTCACTTATCGGCATATCGACGGTGCGGCGCGCCTCGAGATGGGCGATCATGTCCAGCCTGCCCCAGCGAAATTCTTTCACCAGATCGGCCAGTTTCCCGGCCATCTTTTCAAGGCCCGTGTAATGGCGCAATCGTGAACGCATCGGGGCGTTGGGTACGCGCGGCTGGTCGGGGTCGATTTCCCATGGGTGAAAATAGAAGATCGCAGGCCGCCCTTCCCGACGGTTCACCTGCCGGATTGCCCAGCGGGAAAAGCCATAAGGCAGCACGCGGAAAAATCCGCCTCCGCCCGCCGCCACACGTTTTCCGCCAAGGATCGCTGTAGTCACCGGCAATTCGATAAGGTCCGACCACGGCAAAGGTTTGAAGGCAAAGCGCGGAGCATCGGGCCACCCGTAATGATCGTGCGCGACCGGCGCGACGCTGGAGGAATACACATACCCCTGTTCGGCGAGTTCCATGAAGGCCCACGGCGTGCGCTGATCGATAGAGAAGCTGGGCGCACGATATCCGGTCACCTGACGGCCCGAGCAATCCTCAAGAATGTCGCGCGCCTTGCGAATATCCTCGGCAAAGGTCTTTCGGTCGAAGGTGAACACCCGCGCGTGGTCATATCCGTGACTGGCGATTTCGTGGCCTGCATCCGCAATTCGGCGGATCATGGCCGGGTGCCGCTTGGCCACCCAGCCAAGCGTGAAGAAGGTCGCACTGACCTGAGCCTGGGCAAACAGGTCGAGGATCGCATCAACATTGCTTTCAACCCGTGTGCGGATGCCATTCCAGTCATCGCGTTCGATCACGTTCTCGAACGCGCCGACCTGAAACCAGTCCTCGACATCGACAGACAGCCCATTAATGAGCTTTACCGGTTCGTCTGTAACGTTGTCCTCGAAATGATTACCCGAGCCCGTCATGCCTCACGCTGCCTCGCGGGAGGTATCGTCTTCCAGCCATTCGATCAGCATGGTCAACACGTGCCGGAAAGAGCGCTCCTGCTCCTCAAGTCGCTGCTCGATCCGCTCCAGCATCTCAGCCATTTCTGCGTCGATTGGCGGCGCCATATCATTCTCTGCCGCGGTATGCGGCGCACCGGCAGCCTGAAGTTCGCTGATTGCGGCCTCAAGTTCTGCGGTACGCTCGTCGCGCTGGGCGAGCATTTCGACAACTTCTTCCGATGCGACAACATCGGCGATACTCGCGCCTGAAGGCGTATCGGGCCCCGCAGTGGGCGGAGCGGAATGCGCGGGTGCCGCATTTTCTGCTCCGCGTGTTTGATCGCTCTCCATTTCTTCGCAAACCGCGCTGAGCATTTCTGATGAAAGGTCATCACTCTCTTCGATGGCGCCCAGCAACAACAGGCGATTCATCACCTGATTGACCCGCCGCGGAATGCCGTTTGTGGCTTCGAAGAGCGCAGGCATCAACCCTGCACCAATTTCAGGACGCCCCTGCCAGCCAACCTGCTCAAGACGATGCCGAATGTAATGTTCGACCTCCGTTGCATCCAGCGCGTCAAGATGATGCGACGCGATGATCCGCTGGCGCAGTTGATCCAGATCAGGATGATGCGCGAGCGTGCGTCGGAACTCCGGCTGGCCCAACAGCAGACTTTGGAGCAGAGGGTGCGATCCAAGCTGAAAGTTGGACAGCATCCGCAATTCTTCCAGCGCGGTGAAATCGAGGTTCTGGCATTCGTCCACCACCAGCAGACACCGACGCCCTTCGCGTGCCTCTTCCTGCAAGAACCGCTCGATAGCGCCCAATGCGCCCGCCTTGTCCTTGCCCTCGATTGCGAGGCCGAAGCTTTGTGCAACCACATGGATCAGTTCTTCACCGTCGAGCGCAGAAGTGACCACCTGCGCCACCGTCAGGGCTGCCGGGTCGATCCGCTCCATCAGGTGCGCGACCAGCGTGGATTTGCCCGCGCCAACCTCGCCTGTGATGACGATGAAGCCTTCACCCTGGTTGAGGCCATAGCCAAGATAGCTCATCGCCTTTTTGTGGCTCGTGCTTTCAAAGTAGAACTGCGGGTCTGGCGTCAGCTGAAACGGACGTCCGCTAAGGCCATAGAATTCTTCGTACATGGGTTGGCTCCAGCTCTTTAAAAATCGTAGCGCAGACCGACCAGCGCGCTTGCCGCGGCAAAGTCTTCGGCACTGAAATCGCTTTCGAAATAATCCACTGCCAGCGCGGCGCGGGCAGAAAGGCGTTGCGTCACTGCGCGGTTATAGGCCGCCGATGCGCCATAAGCGGTAAGATCAGAATTGTTCGCCTCATTGGTGAACCAGTTGACATAGGCATTGGTGGCAAAACTGCCGCTGCGCCCGATTTCGCTGTTGAGCGATCCTGTCACGAAGTAACTTTCATCCGTCTGTCCGTCGAGCGCGGCCAGCACGGTGCCCTCCGCGCCGATAAAGCTGCGACGGTCGTAACCACCCGCAATCGCCGCGGTCAGCCGGCCAAGCTGGCGCTGATAGCTGATCGATCCGCCGCGGCCTCGGAAGGCCGACGATCGGATTGAGCCGAGCAGGCCAAGCCCTGCTGCACCCTCGCCGCCGGTTACCACCCCGGTAAAATCGCCGGTCAGTGCGTTGCGCGATGCGCTGAAATCGGTCGATAGCCCCGACAGCGAATTGCTCAACGCCCCGCCAAAGCTAGTCAGCCCGTCATACACATTGACGTTAAAAGCACTGCGACTGTCCGGCGCGTAGGAAAAATTGCCGAAGAACGTTGTTGAATCGTAACGCCGTCCTATTGTGGCAGCCAGTGAGGTGCGCTGACTGGGGCGCCACTGGACGCCAACATCCCAGATCAGTCCATCGACATCGAAGGCAATCCTGCGCGGCGAAGTGTTGTCCGTGATGAACCGGCCATCTGCGCCGATGACCGGGTTACCGTTGGCATCCCGCACCGCATCGCGGCTGGAAACCTCGACATCTTCATAACCGATGCCGCCCACGACAGCGAAACTGTCTGAGAGCGGCACGAGGACTTCGCCCCGAACGTTGAGGTCGCGCACGCGCTGATCGAGGTTCGAGACGTCTTCCTGAAATCCTCCTGCAGTGATTGCAACGCCTATGGGCAGCCCGTTGCCGGGACGGTTCCCGATGCGACCATTGGCGGAATAGGTCACGCTGTCATCGAAGACATCGACCGTATCCCCGGCCTGATTAATAAGCGCGCCGTCCGCCTCGACCCGGTTATACCCCACACGGGCATTGGCTGCGATATCGATATCTCCGGTGCTGGTCGCGACGCTTGGCCCGGCATAGACGCTGTAGATCTGCCCGGCAGCGTTTTGCGCAACCAGTGGGTTGTTGCTGACACCGCCGCCGCCATCGATGCGCGTGCGGCTCGCCAGCGCACCCGCCTCCAGCGTGACCGATTGCGGCACGATTGCCAGCGATCCGCGAGCGACGCCGCTGATGGTATCGGTATCAATGGCATCGCCATAACCGATATTGCGTTCATAGCGCAGCGAGACTGACGCTGCTGAATTGCGTCCCTGAATATTGGCATCAACGCCCGCTGCAACCTGCGTGAACGTCAGCAAATCGTCACCGGGTGTCAATTCGGCAGTGAGTACCTGATTGACCTCGATATAGGGCTGAACAATTGAAGAAGTGCGTCCTTCCTGCTCGCGGTCCTGCGCAGCGGCAGGCGCCGCGATTGTGACGCTCGCAAGGCCGAAGCCGAGCGCACAGCGCACGACAACAGCGGTCTTGGAGATCGGGTGCATCTCTATTCCTCCGTCTCGCCATAACCGCCAAAACGGCGACCTGACGGGCTGAATTGTGCTGCATTCAACAGCAGCTTGATATCGGGGCAGGCTGAAAGCAGCTGCTGCGCATCTTCAATTGCGGCACGGCTGGTTTCATCCGCGCGCACCACCAGCAGCGCTTGCCCGACATGCGCGGCAAGTTCGGCCGCGGGCGAGGCTGCCAACGCGGGTGGAGTGTCGAAAATCAGGAACCGATTGGGCGCACCACGCGTCAGCCGATCGAGGATCTGGCCGGTGCGCGCGCTTGCAAGATATTCCGCGTCACGCGCGCTTCGGCTGCCCGCGGGCATGATGAAAAGGCCTTCGATGTCGGTTCTGACAGCCAGCTCTCCAGGGTTCTGACCGCGATCGACGATTGCGTCCATAATGCCCGGACCACTCTCGATACCAAAGCGGCGGGCTATCGACGGTTGCATCACGTCGGCATCGATTAACAACACCTCGACATCGCGCTCTGCGCTCAAGGCGATGGCGAGATTGGCGGCGCAAAATGTCTTGCCCTCGCCCGAATGGGGCGAGCATACCAGTATGCGGCGCGAGATTGCTTCGCCTGAAGCGCGCGCGTCCGAAAGCAATTCGCGCTTGATGATGCGAAATTCCTCCAGCAAGCCGGTGATCGGCTCACCGGGGACAATCAGGCCCTCGTCGCGCAGGACGTTCCGATCAATCTCTGCATAAGGTCCGCACAGCTTGAGTGCGGGTTCAGGCCTGATCTGCGCTCCGGGCAGCGGGCCAGTGTCTTGGGAAACCGTTGTTTGCTGCGTCTGATTTACCGGGACTGCGATGGCAGGTTCACGCACCGGTTCGCGCGCGGGTTCGCGCTGCGGCGCTTCGGCTTCTTGCAGCCGTGCAGGAATGGTTACAGGGCGCATGTTGTCGAGCCCGAATGCCGCATCTGCCCGCTCCAGCAGCGAAGAGCGCTTGCGCGCAGGGGTGCCGGGGGCTTGTACGGGAACGCCGTTTTCGATGGGGGTGTGCTTTGTCATATCCCGCTCCTCACGCCACCGACCCGATTGAGACCATCTCTATCGCTAGCAGGATTACAAACACACCGACCAACGCGGCCGAAGCCCCGGCAAACTGTTTCAGCCGCCGCCGTGCAAGCATTCGTGCGGCCTCCGAGACCGTCAGCGAAACAGAGCCGATGACGGGTAGATCGAATGTGCGTTCGAGCTTTTGTGCCGTCATGAAGGTCGATTTCATCTGTCCCATCGCCCAGGCCACGCCCGCCCCTGCCCCGCATCCAAGGATCAGGACGCCCAGCAACAATAGCGGGCGATTGGGTGCGGAAGGTTTTTGCGGGACGACCGGTGGATCGATCAGATCGAATTTGAACTGGCTGGTCTTTTCCTCGACATTGCCGCGCGTGCGCAGCTCTTCGCGGTTTTGCAGCAGTTCTTCGTATTTCTGACGCAGGACATCGTAGTCACGACTGATCCGGTTTGCCTCGGCTGCGACTGTGGGTTCGGACGCCTGGCTCGCCAGCAGCGAAGCTATTTGTGAATTCAACGCCGCACGCCGCGATTGCAGCGCCTCGACATTCGCCTGCCGTTCCGACTTGATCGCGAGCAGCGAGGAATAAGCGGGATTGGGCGACCCGTTTGATTGGTTCGCCCCTTGCGCGGCAACCTGCCGCTGTAGGATCGCAATCTGCTTGTTTGAGGCCGCCACGTCGGGATGTTCGTTTTTCAGCCCCCGCGCGCGCAGTTCGGCCAGCTGCGACTGGGCGCGCTGCAAGGCGGCCTCTGGCCCCAGCGCATCGGCGCCGCCTGCGATCGTGCGCGGCGTACCGGACAATTGCCCCTGAAGCGCGGCAAGCGAGCTTTGCGCGCCGGCGAGATCGGCCTCGATATCGCGCATCTCCGTGCGCATCTGCTGGATCTTGGAAGACAGGCTGTCCGAGCCGCCGACCAGATCGGGATATTGCGATTCGAATACCAGACGGCGTTGTTCCGCCTGCTCCAACTCCGCCTTGCGCTCTGCGAGTTGCTCATCGAGTTGCGAAACTGCGCTGTTGAGATTGGCGCGGCTGCCTGCGATGTTTTCTTCGCGGAAAATATCGAGCAGCTTTTGCACGACGTTGCGCGCCAGCACTGCGTTTTCCGCATCGCTGAGATCGCGGCGTCCGACCGATGCCGAAATCTCGAAAAGATTGTCTTCCTCGCTGCGTACGATGACATTATCGCTCAACGCGTCAATGGCCGCGTTCATCTGGCCGCGGTCTGTGATCCCCTCGCCCAGTTCCGTGCCCTTGATAACCTTTTCAAGGTTCACATTGCTCGCCAGAGTCTGGCGCACGCGCGTGATCTCTTCCTTGCCATCGCCTGCAATGCCCAGTTGCTGCGACAGATAATCTTCTACATCGACATAGATGCGAGCGCGCGATTCGTAGGAATTCGGGATCATCGCGACCACCAGCCACCCGACAACACAAATCGCCCAGGCCACGCCAAGGGCAATCCAGCGGCGGTGCCAGACCGAATAGAGCGCCACGCGCACTTCGTCGAAGATATTGTCCATCTCTCGGCGCCCGACCTAGAACCGGCTTTCCGGGATCGAGATCGTATCTCCGGGTCGCAGGGCGACGTTGGCAGTGGCATCGCCCTTGTCGAGCAAATCCTTCAGCCGCAGGCGATATTCGTTATTCGTTTTGGTCTTTTCATCGAAACGCGTCAGCGTTGCACGATTGCCAGCGGCAAATTCGCCCAGACCTCCCACCGCGATCAGCGCGTCCAGCACCGTCATGTTGGCACGATATGGCAATGCGGCAGGCCGCGCGCCTGCGCCTGTGATCCTGATCTGCTGCGGCAGCGCACCATTGAATTCATTGACGATAACCGAGACGATCGGCTGTTCGATATATTGTTCCAGCTCTGCGCGGATATCGTCCTGCAATTGGGTCGGGGTCTTGCCCACGGCAACCATGTCCCGCACCAGCGGGATTGTGATCCGGCCATCGGGACGGACCTGGATATCCTCTGCACTGAGTTCGGGATTGCGCCAGACGTGGATCGTCAATTTGTCCAGCGGGCCGAGAATGTAATCCTCGCTAGGTGGCTGGGGCGTCGTGCTTTGCGTAGCGGCAGGAAGCTGGGTTGTCGGTCCACCCGCACACCCGCTCAGCGCCGCGATGGCGAGCGCGATACCGGTGATCCGGGGAAGAGACAGCAGTTGGGGCATTGATACGTATCCTTGGTCTGACCAAACCGACCCGGATACAGTAGGCAGGAGCGACCTGCGAAACCGGGCGATTGAATTGCCCGTGCTTCCTGCCTGAAACTGGTGAACATAGTGTTAGTGATATCGACGCAATTGCATGGCTTTCCCGTTATGGGACAGCAATTTAAAGTGATGTTAATGCGTTGATATGCCGCCGCATCAGATCAGCAATTCAGCGGCTGGCCCATGCCCCAGAAACGCCGCAGGACTGGCCGTTGCGCCATATGCACCCGCACAGAACACCGCAACTAGATCGCCAATTTCGGCGCGTGGCAACAGTGCCTGATCTGCCAACCGGTCGAGCGGGGTGCACAGGCAACCCACCACGTTAACTTCTTCATCCGCCACCGCATCGAACCGTGAGGCAATCGCCACGGGATAATTCCGCCGTACGACTGTTCCGAAATTGCCCGATGCGGCAAGCTGATGATGCAGGCCGCCATCGGTGATCAGGTAGATAGTGCCGTGGCTGATCTTGCGGTCGATGATCCGGGTCAGATATACTCCCGCTTCGCCCACAAGGTATCGACCCAGTTCGAGGCACAGCTCCGTATTCGCGAAAGCATGTGGCAGATCGGCCACCATCTGGGAAAGCGCGACACCGATAGGCGCGATATCAAGCGCGGTGTCATTCGGGAAATAGGGGATGCCAAATCCGCCGCCCATATTCAGCTTGGGAAGAGGTTCGCCAATGGAATGGGTCAATTCCATCGCCAAATTCAGCACGTTGTCTTGCGCTTCGATAATTGCGTCTGAACTCAGCGTTTGACTACCGGTGAAGATGTGCAAGCCCCGCCATTCCGCCCCTGCGGTGATGATCTTGCGCGCAAGATCGGGGACGCGGTCTGCGTCGACGCCAAACTGTTTGGCACCTCCGCCCATCTTCATGCCCGATCCCTTGAGCTCGAAATCGGGGTTTACCCGGATCGCCATGCGGGGCCGTCTGCCCAAGCGCGCGCCGATGTCGAGCGCGCGCTGAGCTTCGCCTTCGGACTCGCAATTGAGCGTTACCCCAGCGGCAATCGCAGCCTCAAGCTCGTCATCGCGCTTCCCCGGCCCGGCAAAACTCACGCGAGCAGGGTTGATGTCAGCAGCCTGGACCATCGCCAATTCGCCCGATGAAGCGATGTCGAAACCGTCCACCAGTGGCTCCATATGTGCGATGACATTGGCATGGGGATTGGCTTTGATCGCGTAATTCACGCCGATCCGTTTCGGCAGGACAGAGCGCAAGTGTGCCATGCGAGCATCGAGCAGCGCGCGCGAATAGACGAATAACGGTGTACCGCCAGCCTCTGCGACCAGTTCGCTTGCGCGCCTGCCCCCGATGGAAAGTTCGCCATCTTTGGCTTCAAAACCGGGCGGGATCGGTCCGATAGGTTTGGTCATGAGGCATACCCGGTCAGTTCACGCAGCAGGGCCGTGCGATCAATCTTGCCATTGGGATTGAGCGGCATCGCCGCGCGCCAATGGATCGCCTTGGGCTGCATGAAGTTGGGAAGTTCGCGCCCCAAGTGGCTGTAAAGCCTGGCCCGGTTTTCCGCATCGTCTGTTCCCCGCACCACCAGATGCACGGCATGGCCCAATCTCTCATCGGGCACGCCCAGCGCCACCGCCTCAACCACAAAGTTGAGCGCGCGCGCAGCGTCCTCGATCTCTTGCGGGCTGATGCGATTACCCGAACTTTTTATCATCGCATCGCGTCGGCCAACGAAATACAACAGGCCGTCATTACCGCGCTTCACTCGGTCGCCAGACCAGACGGCTATCCCACCATAATGCGAGGCCGCCGGAGCAGGCTTGAACCGTTCAGCGGTACGCACTGCATCCTGCCAATACCCCTTTGCCACCAGCGGACCGCAATGCACCAATTCGCCTTCTTCGTCCGGCGCCGCGACTTCGCCCAAATCGTTGATCACGAGTATCTCTGCAAAAGGAATGGCGGAGCCCATAGAGGTCGGATGCGTATCGACCAGCGCGGGGTCAAGATAGGTCGAACGAAACGCCTCTGTCAGTCCATACATCGGGTACAAATCCGCCTGCGGGAAGATCGTTCGCAGATCGCGGACCAGATCGTGCGTCAACGCACCGCCGCTATTGGTGAGGCGGCGTAGCGGAGATGCAGCATCGCCGGGCCATTCGATCTCGCTCAACTGCACCCAAAGCGGGGGTACAGCGGCCAGCGTCGTAATCCGATGGCGAGCGCACGCCTTAGCCACATCGCGCGGGAACAGAAAATCGAGCGGGACCACGCTGCCGCCAGCATACCACGCCGAAAACAGCTGGTTCTGACCATAATCGAACGACAACGGCAAAACCGCCAGCGTCACATCGCTGTTGGTGAGCTGCAGATAATGCGCCACGCTGACCGCGCCCAGCCACAGGTTCGCATGGCTGAGCATCACGCCCTTGGGCTGTCCGGTGGATCCGCTGGTGTACAGGATCGCCGCAAGATCATCGGGGTCCGCCATGGATGGCCCGATGTGCAAGTCCGCCGCACTGGCCGCGTCCAACGCATCAATCTCGTCAAGGGCAACACAACCTGCGGGCACGTCTGCGCTTTCCAGCGAGGCGATCCGGGCCTTGTTCCCGATCACCATTCGCGCGCCGCTATTGGCGAGGATATACGCCGCCTGCGCACGTTTCAGCAGGGGATTGATCGGCACGTGCACCAGCCCCGCCCGTGCTGCGGCCAGCGGCATCAGGCAGGTCATCTCTCCCTTCGCCGCCCATGTCGCAATCCGCGCGCCCGGCTGGTCCACTTGCGCCGCCAGCCAACCGCCAAGCCCTGCGACACGCTGTCTTAACTCATCATGGTTAAGCACAGCACTCTTCAGCACCAGCGCTGGCGCGCTGCCTGACCCTTGCGCACTTGCCCGTTCGGCAAGATGGTCAATCGGATAGGGGGTTGCGTCGAGTTGGACTGGCATCAGCTTTGGCCGGGCAGGCTTTCATACGGAATTGGCGTAAGGGACATTACGTGATTGAGGCGCGGTATCACGATAGCATTAACGTGTTGCAAGAGATGTTTCGCGAAGATGCGCGCGCGCCATCGCCATTCGACCGGCCCGAATGGTTCGGGCTGCTGGCAGATTGCGGGCTTTCTCCGGTGATCGCGGTCGCGCAAAATGGGGATAACGCCGCTGCTCTGCCCCTGATGCAGGATGGCAGGCGGATGGCCTCGCTCGCCAATTGGTACAGCTTTACCTGGCGGCCACTCACTCGGGAAGGCGACGCAGGTGACGCGCTGCTGGTCCTGATTGCCAGCCATCTGCGGGGGCGGGCGCATCGCGTCACCCTTGCCCCGGTGCCTGATGAGGATGGCTCCGCAACCCGCCTGTCGAACGCGTTCGCCGCCGCAGGATGGCGCGTCGAGGTCACTCGCTGCGACACCAATCATCTGCTCCATGTGGGCCAAAGAAGTTTTGACGAATATTGGGCAACCCGCCCTGGCCCGTTGCGAACGACATTATCTCGCAAGGCAACAAAGGTCGAAACCACGATCTACGATCGCTTCAATCCGGACGCATGGGCGCATTACGAACGCATCTACGCAGAAAGCTGGAAACCAACCGAAGGAAAGCCAGATATGCTGCGCGCCTTTGCCAAGGCAGAGGGCGCGGCGGGGCGACTGCGTCTGGGACTTGCATGTCATGATGGCGCGCCGATTGCCGCGCAATTCTGGACGGTTGTAACCGGTGTTGCCTACATTCACAAGCTCGCCCATCTGGAAAGTCACCGAAACCTGTCTGCTGGCACGACGCTTTCGGCGGCGCTGTTTCGCCATGTGATCGACTGCGACCGCGCGAAGGTGATCGATTTCGGGACCGGGGATGAGCCTTATAAGGCGGATTGGATGGAGGCTACCCGCCCGCGTTATCGGATCGACTGTCTTGATATGAAGCAACCGCGCGCATGGGCCGACCTGCTGCGACTCGCGCTGCGCCGCAGCTTCTCTGAGAGTGTTCCCATGCTTGCGCCCTGCCCGATGGATAGCTAAGCCCGCCGCCCAATCGGCGAGAAAATGCGGGTTGCCCGATTTACGTAGGGTACCGCAGCCTATCGGCCAGATTTGAGCGCTAATTATGGGGTCGCCCGCAACGTGAGCAGCAATCCGACCACGCAGGAAAGCCCTGCAACGCAATCCGGCGATGCCGTGACCGGCAAACGCATAAGCGCGCTGGAGATCGACCTTCGATTGAAGTCCATCATCGCCGACGTGCTGGGCATCGCGCCAGAGGATGCGGCTGATCTCACCCCTGATACCGGACTTTTCGGTCACCTGCCCGAACTGGATTCGATGGCCGTGGCGGGGCTTCTGACTGAGATAGAGGATCGGCTCGGCATCGTGATCGAGGACGACGATGTCGATGGTGAGATGCTGGAAACCTACGGCGGGTTGCTGACGTTTGTCGAAACGAAAATCGCTGGGGACCAGTCCGGCGACTGAGCCGGATTGACGGCGGCATGGCATCGTGATCGGCACCTGGAACGCTCCTGCACCCGGCGCAGGATTAACGACTGAACTTCTGGTATCCCTTGATGCTGATCGCGACACCCGCATTCTTGTTCTGCCAGCCTGGTTCGAAGAGGCGAACAAGCTGCGCCGCTTCACGATAGAGGTGATGCGGCTTTTCGATATTGCCGGTATCGACAGTTTTCTTCCCGATCTGCCCGGCTGCAACGAAAGCCTCTCGCCGCTCAGCCAACAGACCGTGCGCGGCTGGCGGGATGCGGCGCAATCGGCGGCTGAGCAAATGCGCGCCACCCACGTCCTGGCGATCCGCGGGGGTGCGCTGATTGCGCCCGCCATGTTGCCGGGTTGGCAATACGCACCCGAGACCGGCGCCCGCCAGGTCAAGACGATGCTGCGCGCTCAGGTGATCGCGTTGCGGGAAAAAGGGGTTCAAGCCAGCACGGAAGCTTTGCAGGAGGATGGACGCCGCGATGGATTGATGTTGGCGGGCTGGGAAATCGGGCCGCAGATGTTCCACGATCTTGAGGCTGCCCAATCGCCTCCTTGTATTGATGGTCAGATGGTAATCCCGGCGAGTTCGCTCGACGGGCGCCCGCTGTGGCTGCGGGCCGAACCTTCGCACGACCCTGCGCAAGCACATGCGCTCGCGGCGCTAATTCGCGAAAAGATCGCCTCGACTTGAGCCGCCTGCACCTCTCCTTTGGCTGCGGCAGCCTCAAACTGGCGGGTACGCTCGATACAGCGCCGGGCACCACCGGGCTGCTCATCGTCAGCGGTGGCAGCGAGATCCGCAGCGGCGCGTTCGGCGGTCAGGCGAAATTGGCTGCCGCGATTGCCCGTGCGGGTTTTCCAGTGTTCCGATTCGACCGGCGCGGGGTGGGCGATAGCGAGGGCGAGGATCGCGGTTTTCGCTCCATTGCCGGCGATATCTCCGCCGCTTGCGAAGCGTTCCGCGCGCTCGCTCCCGAAGTTCGACGCGTGGTCGCCTTTGGCAATTGCGACGCGGCATCCGCGCTGATGCTGTCCGGCGGTGAAGGGTTCGAGGGACTGATCCTTTCAAACCCATGGGCGATAGATGACCACAGCGGTGGCAGCGACAACCTTCCGCCCGCCGCAATCCGCCAGCGCTATGCTGCGAAATTGAAAGATCCCACTGAAATCAAGCGCCTGCTGAGCGGCGGTGTCAATCTTGGCAAGGTTGCACGCGGATTGTTCCGATCCGCCAGACCAGCGTCCGCGCCAACGGGACTGGCGGAAGAATTGCGCAACGGTCTGAAACGCTTTGATGGCCACGTGAGCATTCTGTTGGCAGACGCGGATCGCACCGCACAGGCGTTCGACGCTGCCTGGGATAGCAGCGATCCGCGCGTCATGCGCTGCGCTGGCGCGGGCCACTCCTATGTCGAGCCCGCACATCGCGCGTGGTTGGAGGCGCAAGTTCTCATTGCGCTAAGGGCGTGATCACCGGGTGAAGAGGCTGGCCAGCTCAACATGGTTGGACCAGCGAAATTGTCCCACAGGGCGCAGTTTTTCAAGCCGAAATCCCGCACTCACCAATGTCGCGGCATCACGCGACCAGCTTGATGGGTTGCAACTGACATAGACGACGCGTGGCAATCGGCTCGCGGCGATCTGCTCGATCTGCGCCTTTGCACCTGCGCGCGGCGGATCTAGCAATGCTGCATCGAACCGGTCCAGCTCGCTTGCTTGTAATGGATTGCGGAAGAGATCGCGGTGCAGCGAAAGCACGTTGCCGCCGGTGCGCGCAGCCGCGCTTTTGAACGCCAGATGCGCGGCCTGATCAGCCTCCGCACCCAACACCTTGCGCCCCTCGCGCAGGCCGAAGGCAAATGTGCCCAGACCAGCAAACAGATCGGCGATAATGCGTGCTTCCTCCAGCCATTCCTGCGCATCGGCAACCATTCGCGCCTCTGAATCGCGAGTCGCCTGAAGAAAAGCTCCAACCGGGACAGACACGGCAATACCGGATAGCGTTATGGTCACCGGTTCAGGTTCCCACACAATTTCCGCCCCAAATCCCTGATCGATGCTGAGCCGAGCAAGCCCGTGATCGCGCGCGTAATCGAGCGTGGCCTCGGTTGCGGCAAGTCCAACCAACGGCATATTCGTCAGGCGAAGGTCGATGCCCTGATCGGTCAGCGCCAGAGCCACATCGACCGCGCCCTTTCCAGCGTGTGCCGCAATCAGTGCGCGCAATGGAGCAATCTGCGCGCTGAGTTCCGGTGCAAGCACCGGACATTCTGCCAGATCGACCAGTTTGTGCGATCCGCTTTCCTTGAAACCCAACATTGCGTGGCGTTGCGTGCGCAGCCCATGGAGCGTTGCCCGGCGGCGGCTTTGCGGAGGCGAGAGATGCGTCGGCAGTGTCTCCCCAACCGCAATTCCCTGCCCCTGCGCCGCGTTCAGGACGCGATCAGTGACAAAATCGGCAAGCGTCGTCTCGTCTGCATGTTGTAACTGGCAACCGCCGCAGTTCCCGAAATGGCGACAAGGCGGTTCGATATGGTGCGGCCCCCGCTCCACCGTGCCATCGGGATGCACAAGATCACCGGGTGCGGTGAATGCATAGTGGCTACCGCTTTGGGTAACGCCATCACCCTTTGCGGCGATCCGAATGATGGTTTCCGTTTCGCTCACAGACATTCAGCCAATGCGCGAGAGACAGCCATTGCGAGGTCTTCAGGTGTAAACGCTGCCCCGCAAGAACGCGCTGCCGCTGAATGGAGCCATACCCCTTCGCACGCAGCGGTGAATGGATCGGCACCGGTCGCAAGGCGGCTGGCGACGATCCCGGCCAGCACATCGCCGCTGCCCGCAACCGAAAGCCAGCTTGAGGCAGGGGGCGCAAGGCCAAGCCGACCGTCCGGCGCGGCGACAAATGTGTCTGGTCCCTTTGCCAACACCACCATCCCGCTGGCGCGTGCAAGGGCTCGCGCTTTTTCCATACGGCCCTCATCGATCACGCAAAAGGCGCGGCACAGCGCGGCAAGTTCGCCATCGTGCGGGGTGGCGATCAAAGGAATATCCCGCCTCAGCAACTCCGGTGCCAGCAAGTGCAGCGCATCGGCATCCAGCACGGCGGCCTTTGCGAAGGTGAGAACCTGCCGCATCCGCTCAATTGCCGTGTCGTCGCGACCAAGTCCGGGGCCGATCAATACGGCATCGACCCGGTCATCGCCCAGCGCCTTTTCCAACGCGGGAGTGTCGCACACCAGCCCTGCCGGGACAGGTTGCGAACCTGCGTTTGCCAGCAGCTTCACATAACCTGCGCCGCTGCGCATTGCCGCCATCGCCGCCAGCATCGCCGCCCCTGACATCGTGCCGCCGACAACGGCACACAGGCCGCGAGTGTATTTATGGGCGTCGAATGGCGGCGGTTTGATCGCCGGTTGGCCAATCAGATGCGCCGCTTCCTCCACTTGCTCAACACCAATCGGCACCAGGCGGCGTGTTCCAAGCCGTTCGCGCGGGGCGGCAAGGCAATGCACGAATTTCCAAGCGCCAAGTGCGAGCGTGACATCGAAATGCGGCAGCTTTTCGCTAAAAGCCTCTCCGGTATCGCTCACAAAGCCGGATGGTACGTCGATGGCAATGCAGATTGTATGGTTTTTTGCAAGGTCGCGCAGCAGCAGGGCATGCTCGCCTGAAAGGGGCCGCGTCAGGCCCGATCCAAACAGGCAGTCGACGAAAACCTCTCCCTGGCCAGCGCCGCCTGATGCAAGGACAGCGCCGCCCAATGCCTCGCGCGCGGCAATCGCAGCATGCGTCTTGGGCGTAATCGGAGCGACCACGGCGACTTCCAATCCCCACTCGCGCAATCTGCGCGCGATAACGTAACCGTCTCCGCCATTGTTGCCCGGCCCGCACAGAACCGTGACGTTCCGACCGGCGGCAATGCGGCGCACCCATTCCGCTGCGCCGCCTGCGGCGATTTCCATAAGTTCAGTTACGCTCGTCCCGCGGTCGAACATTACCTGTTCGGCGGCGCGCATCTGAGCAGCGGTCAGGACTTGTTCGCCCGTCACTTCGCCGCACTTGCCAGCGTTTCCAAATTGATGCGATAACGGTCTGCGCCAACTGCGAATTCCGTCCGCCCGTTGGAAAGTGGAGGTTGCACCGCTATCCCTTCTGCACCGTCCGAAACAGACAGAGTGCCGGTTGCAGCGTTATAGGTGAAGCGGTGAAATCCACCGTCAGGGCTATGAATTGCGAAGGCATCGCCGGAAAGACGTTCAAGCACGCATTCCTTCGCGAAATTCTGCGTCCCGCTCAATGCGCATTCGACCGCTTCGCCCTTGGGCGCGCTGCTCTCTGGCGCGCACGCTACAAGTGCGAAAACGCTGCATGACGCGAGGCTAAATGTCCGCATATACATGAGTTTCTGCCCTTGCGCCGGGATGGGTCAATGCGCCTGTGCGTGCCGGGCCGACATTCCGGGCATAGCGCCACAACGTGCCAGACTGATAATCGTGGGTGCGCGGCTTCCAGCTTTCGCGCCGCGCTGCCAGCGTCGCATCGTCAACCTCAAGTTCAATTGAGCCAGCGACCGCGTCGATCGCGATGATGTCGCCATCCTCTACCAGGGCAATTGGCCCGCAATCGGCGGCCTCGGGCCCAACGTGACCGATGCAGAAACCCCGCGTCGCGCCAGAGAACCGGCCATCGGTTATCAGCGCGACCTTTTCGCCCATGCCCTGACCATACAGAGCAGCGGTGGTGGAGAGCATTTCGCGCATTCCAGGTCCACCCTTTGGTCCTTCATAGCGGATGACGATGACGCAACCCTCAGCTAAATCGCGCGCCTCTACGGCCGCAAACGCATCTTCCTCGCATTCGAAAACGCGCGCAGGGCCGGTGAATTGCAGTCGGTCCATTCCAGCGACCTTGACGATTGCACCATCGGGGGCGAGCGATCCTTTCAACCCGACGACACCGCCTGTAGGCGTGATCGGATTGGAGACCTCGTAAAACACTTTTTGCTCTGAGTTCCAGGTAATCTCTTCAAGGTTCTCGCCAAGGGTTTTACCCGTAACGGTCATTGGTTCAGGATCGATGAAACCGCCATCCAGCAGCGTTTTCATCGCCATGTAAACGCCGCCAGCCTCGTGCATATCTTTCGCCACATACTTACCGCCCGGTTTGAGGTCGGCAATGTAAGGCGTTGATTTAAATATCTCAGCCACGTCGAACAGGTCGAAATCGATGCCCGCCTCACTGGCCATGGCAGGAAGGTGAAGCGCGGCATTGGTTGACCCGCCAGTCGCGGCAACAACGCGGGCAGCATTCTCGAATGCGGCGCGTGTGCAAATGTCGCGCGGACGCAGATTGCGTTCGACCAAAGTCATAACCTGCCTGCCCGCCGCAACCGCAATCTCTTCGCGCGATGTGTAGGGAGCCGGGGCCATGTTGCTGTTCGGAATCGATAATCCAATTGCCTCACCGACACATGCCATCGTGTTGGCCGTGAATTGTCCTCCGCATGCGCCGTGACCGGGACATGCCACCTTTTCCAAGGCGATCAGTTCTGACAGCGGGCAATTTCCCGCCGCATGCTGACCCACCGCTTCGAACACGTCGACGACGGTTACATCCGCACCCTTGTGCGTGCCGGGCAGGATCGACCCGCCGTAAACGAAGATGCTGGGCACGTTCAGTCGCAGCATTGCCATCATCATTCCCGGCAGACTTTTGTCGCAGCCAGCAAACCCGATTAGCGCGTCGTAGCAATGACCTCGCACGGAAAGCTCGACCGAATCTGCAATCACCTCGCGGCTGACGAGCGAGCTTTTCATGCCTTGGTGACCCATCGCGATGCCATCAGTTACTGTGATGGTGTTGAACCGGCGCGGGGTGCCGCCGCCGGCAATCACGCCCTCACGGCAAATGTCGGCTTGCGCGTTCAGCGTGGTGTTGCACGGCGCGCTGTCATTGCCAGCGCTCGCCACCGCCACGAACGGGCGGTTGATCTCTTCCTCGGTCATGCCCATCGCATAATAATAGGAGCGATGCGGCGCGCGTTCCGGGCCGACCGAGACGTGACGGCTGGGAAGTTCTGATTTGTCGAAGCCAGAAGACATTATATTTCTCTCAGTCGGATTTCAGCACTTGCCCTGCCCTTACGAAAGCGCCAGCGCAACCTTTCCCGCGACGTCAGCAATCATTGCTGCCCAGCGCACTTGCTCTACCTGTGTGGAGACCAGATCCTGCCGAATTTCAATGGCACAGTATGGGCGCCCGTGTGCCTCTGCATGACGGTTCATGGTCGCATTCAGATCGCGTCCGGAATATGGCTCGTTGTCGCCCACGGTCAGACCGAGTTCGCCAAATAGCCGAATTGCGTGTCGCGCGGCACGATCATCGCCATTGTAAAGCAGCGCGATCTGCCACGGTCTTTCCCTCGGGTCGGTCTGCAGCCTTGGCGTAAAGCTGTGGATTGAAAGGATCAGCTCCGGGTTCATGCGAGCGAAAAAATCACCCAAGGCCGCGTGGTATGGCCGATGAAAGCGGTCAAGCCGCGCGTCAAGATCGGCGCCGATGTTACCGGGGATCAGATGCCCGTCGCTTTGCGTGGGCATCACCGCAGGATTGTCCTCCTCACGGTGCAAATCGACCACCAAGCGGCTTAGCGTGGCGAGGTGTGCGGGGATGTTGTGCCGCCGGGCGAGCCGCTGCACGACCCCTTCGACACCGATATCGATTGCGATGTGTTGATCCAGCAATTCTGGCGGAATGCCGAGCACGATATCCTCCGGCACAAAGTTGGAGGCATGGTCAGCAACGCAAACAATTCTGGCTGAATGCGGGACACCGACAGGATATTCGCCGATCTGTTTGTACGGGAGGTTGTCAATCATCCCCGGCCCTTAGCGCAGTTTACCGCATAATTGCCACCAGGCATGGTGTGAGCATGATACCTGCTTGGCGGCGGCATCGCGCTCTGCCTCACTGGCGTAAAGGGCAAAGCAGGTCGCGCCCGATCCGGACATACGCGCGAGCCACGGCGAGGTCGCTCCCAGCGCGTTCAGCACCTCGGTTATCATCGGGCAAAGGGCGATTGCAGGCGCTTGGAGATCGTTGCGGCCCTTGCGAGCAATCTGTGACGCGGGGCCTTCCGGGAGTGAGCCGCGATCCTTGCCATCCCACGCCTTGAATACCGGCCCGGTGGAGAGCGGCACGCGCGGGTTAACTAGCAACACGGGGGTTCCGGCGAGGTCATCCTCGACCGCAAGCTGCTCGGTGCCGGTGCCGAGGCCGATATGGGTGCGGCTGAGGATGCAGGCGGGAACGTCCGCGCCGAGCTTAGCCGCTCTCGCCTGCCAATCGGCCGGCAGTCCGTGGAGCGCTTCCACAATCCGAAATACCGCCCCCGCATCCGCGGACCCTCCGCCAAGTCCAGCCGCGACGGGGAGGTTCTTCTCCAGCGTCACCGCCAGCCCTTGCGGGCGCGGCAGCGCGGTTAGCGCCTTAGCCACCAGATTATCGAAGGGATTATTCAGCCCGCCCGCAAACTCGCCCAGCGTGGTCACGCTGTCCGTTCTGGCAGGCGCAGCGCTCAGCACATCGCCCGCATCGACGAAAGCAAACAACGTTTGGATCTCGTGATAACCGTCCTCCCGCCGCCTGCGAACATGCAGCGCGAGGTTGATCTTCGCGTAGGCGGGCTTAATCATTTAGCCAATCGCGCATCTTGATCTCAGAACTACCGCGCAAACGGATCATTCTCGTTGAGCCCTGCAGCGTCGAAAGCACACTTGCGAAGCGCCTTAATGGCCATTGCGGTATTCTCGAGCTTCCCACCCGTAAAAAGGTCATCATTGTGAACAAGCGCTACATAGGTTGATTTAGCGATATCTTCCAGAATGATTGAGGCGTTGCCACCTTTGAAGTACCGCATAAATGTCCATTGATTTTCATTTTTGTAAAATGTGAATTCTCGCACACCCCAACCGTCGTCGTATTCACCGTCGTTGACGAAAACTAGTTCGAGATTTTTCGTCCCGGTATCTGGTAACGAAGTAGTAACTTCTGAACTCAATGAGAATTGGACCTCTTTGGCTTTCGCATCATAATTTACGATCAAATCTGCGGAGCCGCGATCTACGACCTGAGAACGCAACACCATCCCACAACCAAATTGTTCGGACTCCAACACGACAACATTTGGCCGCTGAAATACGACGGTTTCGGCGGATGTATTGGTGCTCACAAGTATGGGCAGCAATGCCGCGAATTTGATAGCAAATCGCATCCTAACGGTTCTCATCACATATTCGGATAGTTCGGCCCGCCGCCACCTTCGGGCGTCACCCAGTTGATGTTCTGGTTCGGGTCTTTGATGTCGCAGGTCTTGCAGTGGACACAGTTCTGCGAGTTGATCTGGAACTTGGGCTCGCCGGTCTTCTCGTCCACCAGCCATTCGTAGACCCCCGCCGGGCAATAGCGCGCCGACGGCCCACCATAGACCGCCAGCTCGCTCTCCTTTTGAAGCTCCCAATCCCTCACCTGAAGGTGGCAGGGCTGGTCCTCGGCGTGATTGGTGTAGCTGTAGGCAACGTTTGTCAGCTTATCGAAAGTGATCACCCCATCGGGCTTGGGATAATCGATCTTCGGATACATGTCCGCGCGGCCCGTCGCTCTGTAATCGGCGTGGTGCTTCATCGTGATGGGCAGGCCAATCTTCAGCGTGCGCATCCACATGTCGATCCCGCCAATCAAGGTGCCGATGTCATCGCCAAACTTTGCGACGGCCGGTTCAGCATTCTGAACCTTTTTCAGTTCATCAGCGATCCAGCTGGAACGCAGGTTCAACTCATAGGTCTGAAGCTCCGGCTGGCTTTCGTGGCTCTCGATCTCTGCAACAATTGCCTCGGCGGCCAGCATCCCGCTTTTCATGGCGGTGTGGCTGCCCTTGATCCGGGGCACATTGACGAAGCCGGCCGCACATCCGATCAGCGCGCCGCCAGGGAATGCCAGCTTGGGCACGGACTGCCAGCCGCCCTCGTTAATGACGCGTGCGCCGTACGAGACGCGCTTGCCCCCTTCGAGATAGGCGCGGATTTCCGGGTGGGTCTTCCACCGCTGGAACTCCTGATAGGGAGAGACCCAAGGGTTCTTGTAATCAAGCGCGGTCACAAAGCCGAGCGCCACCTGGCCATTGGCCTGATGGTAAAGGAAACCACCGCCCCAAGTACCGCTCTCTGAAAGCGGCCAACCCTGCGTGTGGATGACGCGGCCCGGCACGTGTTTGGCCGGATCGATGTCCCACAATTCCTTGACACCAAGGCCATAGACCTGCGGCTCGCAATTGGCCTCCAGATCGAACCTTGCTTTCATCTGCTTTGTCAGGTTGCCGCGCGCACCTTCTGCAAACAGGGTGTATTTCGCCTCGATTTCCATGCCGGGTTCGTATTCCGGCTTGTGCGAACCATCAGCGGCGATGCCCATGTCCTGCGTGATGACGCCTGTCACCTTGCCGCTTTCGTCGAACATCACCTCGGCGGCAGGGAAGCCGGGGAACACCATGACGCCCAGCCCTTCGGCCTGTTCGCCCAGCCAGCGAGTCAGATTGCCGAGCGACCCGGTGTAGCAGCCATTGTTGCTCATCAACGGAGGCATCAGGACGTGCGGCAGGCTGGTTTTGCCATTCTTGCCCAGCACCCAGTGCAAATTGTCCGTGACCGGAGTCTGCGCCATCGGGCAATCCATGTCGCGCCAGTCCGGGAACAGCTCGTTCAAAGCCTTGGGATCGACGACCGCGCCTGAAAGGATGTGCGCACCGATCTCCGACCCTTTTTCGAGGACGACGACCTCCAACTCCTCGTTCAGCTGTTTCAGCCGGATCGCGGCGGCGAGGCCTGCAACGCCCCCTCCCACGATCACAACGTCGCATGGCATGGATTCGCGTGTCGTCATGTGTTTACTCAACCCCGGTCTGGTGTTCGTCGCGCTTGTGCGAGTTTTGTGCCTCTATCCCACTTGATTAGCGGATCGGAGACAGTCAAGACCTGTCAACCTGACCATGAACGCCCAAACCTCCCCTCCCGACGGTTCAATAGCCGCTGAACTCGCTGCCTCGCTTGAATGGTGGAAGGCTGCAGGTGTCGATGGCGATTTTGCTGATGACGCTACGGTCTGGTTCCATGACGAGGTCGTGAAAGGCGCTGAGGCGAACGATACCGGGAGCAAGCCTGCAACCGTTCGTGATACCGCTGCCGGTGTGGCTGAAAAAAATGTCGTGCCTGAAGGTGAAAACGCCCGGCTCGATCTTTTGGGACCGACGCCACCGCAGACACTGGACGAGTTTCGCGAGTTCTGGCTCAACGCGCCGGGTCTCGATGGGATCGGGATGCGTGGGCGAGTGCCTCCGCGCGGCGTCGGCAATGCCGATCTGATGGTGTTGGTGGTGGACCCTGAGCCGACCGACCGCGATACCTTGTTGAGCGGGCGGCAGGGCGAATTGCTGAACGCCATGTTGGCGGCGATGCAGATTGCTGCGGATAGCGTGTATTTCGCATCCGCTTTGCCCCGCCACACACCCATGGCCGATATAGCGGGCATTGCTTCGGATGGTATGTACGCGGTCCTGCGTCATCACATCGCGCTCGCCGCGCCCAAGCGTTTGGTCGCATTCGGAACAGGACTTGCCGCATTCGTCGCGCAAGATGTATCAAATGCTGACACCTCTTTACGTGAAATCAACCAGATTACCGCATTACCGCCGGTACTGATGAGCGAGGGATTGGACAGCCTGATGGACATGCCCCGGCTCAAAGCACGGTTCTGGCGGAGATGGATTGAATGGTCGGCGTAAAACTGATGAAATTTGTCTATCGGCACGCGCTGACGGCAGGTGGCCTTGCCTGCGCAATCAGCATCTCCGCTATCTCGTCCGCCGCTTCGGCACAGATCACCCCTATTGCCGCCCCGATAGCGGGCAGCATGGCCGCTCATTATGACCGCACGCCCAGCGCCAGCGCGCGCCGCAGCGAGACTGTGCCGCCGGTCCTCTCCGATACCGAGCGCAAGCGGTACGAGCGCATTTTTGTCGCAATCGACACTGAAAACTGGGCCGAGGTCGAACAATTGATCGCGCAAGGCGATGGCCTGCTGCATCAGGTGGCGCTGGCCGAATATTACACCCATGCCAACAGTCCTGCGGTCAGCGCGGACCAGATCGCGCGCTGGTTCGACCGCGGTGTGTACCTGCCACAAGCGCAGCAGCTTGGCCGGTTGGGTGAGCGGCGCGGGCTTACCGCCCTGCCCGAATTTCCCGGCGTGCAAGGCTTCCGCCGTCAACCCTCCGCGACCAAGCGAATTCTCCCGCGATCGACGAATGACGGCACGATGCCGGGCGCGACCAGCAGTGCGATCCTGGATGCGATCAAGAACGATGATCCGCACACTGCCTATTCCGCTTTGACCGAGGTTGATCCGCAACTCAGTGACGAGGCGCGTGCCGAATGGCGGCAGCGTGTGGCGTGGAGTTTCTACATTGAAAACGACGATGCGAACGCGCTCGCAATTGCAGAGACCGTGTCGCAGGGTAGCGGTCCCTGGGTGGCAGAGGGCGAATGGGTCGCCGGTCTCGCCGCGTGGCGTCAGGGCTTCTGCTCGCTGTCTGCCGAAGCGTTTGCCCGCGCTGCCGCAGGGTCGCAGAATGACGAGCTGACCTCTGCCGCACATTATTGGGCGCACCGTTCGCTGGTGCGTTGCCGGGAGCCGGGTCAGGCTCAGCAGCACCTGTCCGCCGCAGCCCGCTATGACGAGACGCTGTATGGTATGCTGGCGAGCGACCAGCTGGGGCTGGAGCCTACGGCGCCTGTTACTTCCGCTGCCTTTACCCGCGACGACTGGAACATCCTGCAATCCCGCGACAATGTTCGCGTTGCCGCTGCGCTGATCGAGGTTGGCCGCCCCGCGCTGGCCGATGAAGTGTTGCAGCACGAGGCAAAGATCGGCGATCCGCGGGGGTTTGAGCCGTTGGCACGGCTGGCCCGCGAACTTGGCCTGCCTGCCACCCAATTGTTCATGGCGCATAATGCGCCCTATGGAATGCAATCGGACCGCTCGCTGCAATATCCCGTCGCGAGCTGGCGCCCCAAGACCGGCTGGCGGGTGGACCCGGCGCTGGCCTTTGCACACGCTTTGCAGGAGTCCAATTTCCGCGCCTCTGCCGTCAGCCCCGCCAACGCGCGCGGCCTGATGCAAATCATGCCTGGCACTGCGCGCGATCACAATCGCAACCTTAACCTTGGCGCCAGTTACGAAGACCTCAACGACCCTGAGGTCAACCTCACATACGGCCAGCAACATCTTGAAATGCTGCGCGATAGTTACGCGACGCAAGGCAAGCTTCCGAAAATCATGGCCGCCTACAACGCCGGGCTTACCCCCGTCAGCCGCTGGAACAGCGAGATCCGCGATTTTGACGACCCGCTGCTGTGGATTGAGTTGATCCCGTATTGGGAGACGCGCGGCTATGTTGCCATCGTGATGCGCAATTACTGGATGTATGAACGCGCGGCCGGTGTCACGTCCTCCTCGCGTAGGGCGCTGGCGCAGGGGCTGTGGCCTGATTTTCCGGTTCTGTCCAACGTGCGCACCGCACAGGTTGATTGAGCGTTTGTATGAGGGGTGATGTAAGTGGCAATTGATCCGGAAAAGACCTTTATCCCGATCAACATCGCTGTACTGACCGTCTCCGATACCCGCACACCCGAAACCGACACTTCGGGCGACATACTTGCCGCCCGCATCACCGGCGCGGGCCACACCATCGCAATGCGCACCATTGTGGCTGACGATGCCGCGCTGCTCGCCGCGCAGTTCGACGCATGGATTGACGATCCTGCCATCGACGTAGTGATCTCCACTGGCGGCACCGGTCTGACGGGGCGCGATGTGACACCAGAGTCGCTGTCCCACATCCGCGGAGCGCGCGACATACCCGGCTTTGGCGAACTGTTTCGCTGGCTCAGCTACAAGACCATTGGCACCAGCACAGTGCAATCGCGGGCCTGCGCGGTGGTGGCGCGTGGAACCTATATCTTCGCCCTGCCCGGCTCCAATGGCGCGGTAAAAGACGGTTGGGACGGCATTCTTGCCGAGCAACTGGATAGTCGCAATCGACCCTGCAACTTCGTTGATCTGATGCCGCGATTGCGCGAGGTCTGAGCGCGTCCCCCAATCGGCAGCAGCGCGTATCGCTGACACACCTGACACACTGTCCAGGGCGCTTTTTCCCATGGCTGTGACACGTCGCCCGCTCTTTGCTCTGCAGGCTGGTTCTGGGCGCAATTGTTGCATATTGGAAACTACCAAAGAGCGGATGACGATGCCGGTGTGGCACCCGATTACGAAGTAGGAAAGATTTTGGCAGCCGTGGGTGAAAAGCGGCTGGCATCACGCCTTTGTTCTGTGTATGTTCCGGTATATGGAACCCTCCAAAACCGCCCATCCTGACGCCATAGCCGGTCGCGGCGCAGCATCGGGTGCAGTCCCCGATCGGTTCGGACTAGCCACCCGCGAGGTTGAGGGCGACTGGCGCGATCACATGCTTGCGCTGGCACGACAGGGCGATGGCCCGCCGGTGAAACTGCGCACCACCGTCACGCGGGAACATCCCAAGACGATCCTCACCTTCAATCGCTCTCCCGATGTCCCCTTTGACCGCTCTATCAATGCCTATCGCGGATGTGAGCATGGGTGCATCTACTGCTTTGCCCGGCCCACCCACGCCTATCACGACCTGTCCCCCGGCCTCGATTTCGAGACCCGCCTGTTTGCCAAGCCCAATGCCGCAGAGCTGCTGCGCGCGACTTTGGCAAAGCCGAAATACACCCCTCGCCCAATTGCGATGGGCACCAACACCGATCCGTATCAGCCGATAGAGCGCGATTACCGCATCACGCGCGCCCTGCTCGAAGTGTGTCTGGAGGCGCGGCATCCCGTCACCGTCACCACCAAATCCGACCGGGTGTTACACGACGCCGATCTGCTGGAGGCGTTGGCGCGAGAAAATCTGGTGGCGGTAGCGATTTCTGTGACCACGCTGGACCCGGTGCTGTCGGGTAAGCTGGAGCCGCGCTGCGCTTCCCCGGCAAAACGGCTTGCGGCGCTTGGGCGGTTGGTAGAACTGGGCGTGCCGGTCCATTGCTCGATTTCCCCGATCATTCCGGCAATCACCGATGAATTCATGGAAAGTATTATCGAGCGTGTGGCCGCGCTGGGCGTGACCAGCGTGGGCTGGATACCGCTGCGCCTGCCGCACGAGGTTGCGCCGCTGTTTCGCGAATGGCTGGACGTGCATTATCCCGAACGCAGCGGAAAGGTGATGAGCATCGTGCGATCCATCAGGAACGGGCGCGAAAACGATCCCGATTTCTTCACCCGCTTTCAGCCGACCGGCGTGTGGGCCGATCTGCTTCGCAGCCGTTTCCGCATCGCGTGCAAGCGGGCGGGGATTTCCAAATACCACTTTGAGCTGGATTGCACGCGCTTCCGCCCGCCAGAGGTCGGCGGACAGATGCGGCTGTTGTAAACCCGTGTCAGGTGGGGGCGAAAGCCCATGCGCGCGCCTCTGCCATTTCTCGCGGCTCGAACGTTCGCGATTCGAGCGGTAGAAGCTTGCCGAAAAATTTGATCGCGGCCTCGGCAATTGTTGGCGCGCCAACCACCGCGTAGCGTTCGATCGGATCGATCGATTTCAGACTCACCAGCGCACCTTTCGCCGACATGAAGGCCGTGGCCTCGATCTCCTCGGTCGCGCCCATATCGAGTAGTAGGCGCAACGTATCATGTGCTCCCATCGCGGTTTCGACTGTCCGTGCCATCGTCTCTACCTGCGCCCGATCAAGTATCGGGTCGAAGACGACGGTAATAAGAGCGGTGCCGTTTTCCATCGTCACGTCGCATTGCATCGACAATACCTTTGATTTGGGATCGGATATGAGTGCAGAGAAGATACGAGCGAGCGCGGCTTTCTTTCCCGGCTGGCTGGCAGCCCTAACGCTATCATCTGGAACCAGAATATGTAGCGGGCTGTGCGCAGGCACCAATACGGCATACAGGAAGGCTGTTTCGACTGTCTTCAGGAAGATCGGCCTGGTAGCACGTACGCGCCAGAGCGATCAGCGATGTCTGCTGCATAGAGGCGACCGACAGGGCTGCGCGCGAATTTTCGATGAAATACAACCCTGCCGCCATCATCATCAATGACAAGGGCGAGCAAATCGTGAAGTCATGTCTGGTTTTTGACGTGGGTATTTTCGCCGTGCGCCTCAACCTGTTTGGCGATGCCGTGCACTTTTTGGCGACGTCATGTATGGCGAGGTCTTGCATGGCGATTGGGACAGCGAATAGCCGCGCAGCGCGCCTCAATATCTAGCCGAATCCGCCGCCCGGCTCGCCCGGCTTGAACCGCATCAACCGGCTGTCAGTCAGCGCCGCGGTGCGGTTCACTACGGCCCGTTGATAATCCGGGTCAGTGATCATCGCGAAGAACGCGCCTGCATCGGGGTATTGCGCGACAAATCCATCATGCCACACTTTTGCGTCTGGCCCTGTCACCATCACCTCAAACGTTCCGCGCCAAACGATTGTCCCGCCTACACGCGCGAATATCGGACCGCTGGTCTTGCCGTATTCCTGATACGCGCGCTGACCACTCCAACCCTTGTCGTAATGTTCGTGACCCTCGGGATAATTGGCGTCGTCGCGAAATTGCAGCAGGTTGAGCATATGGATGGGCTCATCCCGCGGCAGATCCTTGAACCGCTGAAAGTTGTCTGCCGACGGATCGATATAGGTGATGGTCATGATGAGGCGTCCAGCGTGTAATCCGCAAACCGGTCGCGCAAGTCCTTTTTGCTGATCTTTCCGGTCGCGGTGTGGGGGATATCGTCCACAAACTCGACCGCGTCGGGCAGCCACCATTTGGCCACTTGCGTTTGGAGATGTTCGATCACTTCGCCGCCGGTCAGTTCCGCGCCTTCTTTCTTGACCACGAACAGAACCGGGCGCTCGTCCCACTTAGGATGCGGGATACCGATGCAGGCGGCTTCGGCCACGGCGGGGTGGCCCACGGCGGCGTTCTCCAGTTCGACCGAGCTGATCCATTCGCCGCCCGATTTGATCACGTCCTTGGTCCGGTCGGTCAGTTGCAGCGTGCCATCGGGGTGGATGATCCCGACATCGCCGGTATCGAACCAGCCATCGGGCGTTGTCGCGTCCGCTTCCGCTTTGAAATACCGCTTTATCACCCACGGCCCGCGAATTTGCAGCGCGCCCGAAGCCTTGCCATCGCGCGGAAGCGGCGTGGTCATGTCATCCAGGCTGACGGTGCGCAGTTCGACGCCAAAGATGGGGCGCCCCTGCATCGCGGTCTTGTCGACCTTTTGCTCGAACGTGAGTTCGTCCCAATCCCAGGTCGGCCCGCCAACGGTGCCGATTGGCGATGTTTCGGTCATTCCCCAGGCGTGCTGGACGCGAGTGCCGTTCTTCATCAACCGCTCGATCATGAAGCGCGGACAGGCCGACCCGCCGATGGTCGCGGCCTTCAATGGCGGCAGATCAAGCCCGTTGGCATCGCAATACTGGAAATGCGCCAGCCACACGGTAGGCACGCCCGCGCTGTCCGTCACCTTTTCGCGCAGCATCAGATCGTGCAGCACGGCGGGATCGTTGACAGCGGAAAAGACGAACTTCACCCCCGCCATCGCGCCCGCATAGGGCAGGCCCCAGCTGGCCGCGTGGAACATTGGCACCACCGGCAGCATCACAGACGCCCCGCTGAAATTGAAAGTCGCCGGTTGCAGCCCCGCGACCGCGTGCAACACGGTGGAGCGATGTTCGTATTGCACGCCCTTGGGGTTGCCCGTGGTGCCCGATGTATAACATATCATGCACGGATCGTGCTCGTCACCCGTCACCCATTCAAAGTCACCGTCCTGCGCGCCGATCCAGCCTTCGAACGCGGGTGCATGTTCGCCGGAATCGTAGCAGATGTAATGCTCGACCGTGGGCCAGCGGCTCTTCATCCTGTCAACGATGGGCTGGAACGCTGCATCGTAGCACAGCACCTTGTCCTCGGCGTGGTTGACGATGTATTCCAGCTGATCGTCGAACAGGCGCGGGTTGACGGTGTGCAGCACCCCGCCCATGCCCGCGACGCCATACCAGCTGACCAGATGGCGCGAGTGGTTCATGGCGAGGCTGGCTACGCGCTCCCCCGGCTTCACGCCCAAGGCCTGCAATGCCTGCGCCATCTTCAGCGCATCGCGGCGAATACCGGCCCAGTTAGTGCGCGTTTCGCTGCCATCGGCCCAGCGCGATACGATCTCACGCGTAGGGGTTTCGCGCGCGGCGTGATCAATCACGTGCGTGACCCGCATGGTCCAGTCCTGCATGGCTCCGAGCATGGTGTGTTCTCTCCTCGATTGTCCGTTTTGCCGCAGACAATGGCGCGCCAGCAACAGTTTGGCAATTGGTCGCTTTGACAGCGGTGCGCGCCGGCAGTCACAAAGCTGTCTTGGATGTAATGCGATTGCCACTTGGTGGCTTTAATCACCTTTGTGCACAGGCAACTATCCAGGAAAACAAACATGAAAATATCTGCGCTGCTGCTTGCCGGGACTAGCATGGTTATCGCATCGCCTGCACTCGCTCGCGAGGGTCAGGCGTATGTCGGAATAAACGCTGGTGTCAGTCTGGAAGACCAAGTCGATATCGATGCCGCCAATACCAATCCCCAACAGAATGCCGCCTTTGCGGATACGGAGATCGGGCTGGATGCGGACATCGTGGTCGGTTACGATTTCGGGCCGATCCGGCTGGAAGCCGAAGGCGGATACAAGCGCGCTGGTTACGAAGGATTGACGGTCCTGATCCCGGCGATTGTGCCCGGCTCGCCCGTACCGGCTGGGACCGTGGTGCAGAACGAGGAAGACCTGTCGATCCTTTCAGGCATGGTCAACGCGCTGGTCGATCTGGGCCGGGACGACGGACCGCAAGTGTTTGCTGGCGGCGGCTTTGGCATCGTCAATATCGACCTGCCGGTTGAGGTTGCTGGCGTCGGCACCGTGATCGACGACGACGAGACCGATTTTGCCTGGCAATTGATCGGGGGCCTGCGCTTTCCCGTGAACGATAAAATCGACCTTGGTCTCAAATATCGCTACTTCGTGATCGACGAATTCCAGATCAACACTGCCAACGCCATTCCCGCAGAGGTCGATTATCAGGTCCACTCAATCCTTGCGAGCCTGACCTACAATTTCGGAAGCAAGGCGCAGCCCGCCCCGCCCCCGCCGCCCGCTCCGGTAACGCCGCCGCCGCCGCCTGCCCCGCCGCCCGCACCTGCGCCCGCGCCGGTGGTACAGTGCAACACCGGGCCGTATATCGTGTTCTTCGATTTCGATCAGTCCGCGATCACGGCCGAGGCTGCGCAAATCCTTGACGGGGCCGTTACTGCGTACTCCAATTGCGGCACGGCGAGAGTGATGTTGGCCGGGCATACCGATCGAGCGGGCAGCGTATCCTACAACACGGCGTTGGCGCAGCGCCGCAATGACTCGGTCCGATCCTACATGGCCGGGCGCGGCGTTGCCGACAGCCGCATCAGCAGCAAGGCATTTGGCGAGGCGCAACCACGCGTGCCGACACAGGATGGCGTGCGCGAACAGCAGAACCGCCGGGTCGAGATCACCTACGGCCCCGGTTCGGGCATGTAACGAGGATAAGGTTCGATGCGGTGGAAGGGGCCGGAGCGATCCGGCCCCCTCATCGCGTGTATCAGGCGACCAGTCGCAGCATGGCGGAGCCGCGCACCGGCTCCAGTCTGACGTTCTCAATTCCGGCGACCTGTTCCAGCATTTCGGCCAGTTCCCCGCCTAGCTTGAAACCGTTGCCAAGCCTCACCATCGCGCAATCGCCACTGGCAAGGGTCAACCGCAGCACGACCTCGCCCGGAGCCTCACTGCCGGTTTCCAGCATCTGCGTCAGCTCGGCCAGCGCCTGCGTGTTGGCAATATCGGCCTGCAGCCGCATGGCCGTGCGCCCGGTGACGCTCGCCATCGGCTTTGCCCCCCGCACCGTCAGGCGTGGCGGCTCCCCCGGATTGGGCGAATCCAGCTCAACCGTCAGCAGCACGCATTCGCCCTCGGCCGCCCATCGGCGGAAGTCATCGACCAGCGATTCCTCGAAACATGCAGCCGAAAATTGTCCCGATGTGTCGGAGAAATCGGCGCGGATAAACTCGGCCCCGCGCTTGGTCCGGCCCTTGTTCGCGCCCTCCACCATCGCCGCGATGACAGCCGTGCCGCGCCCGCCCGATGGCGCGCCCGCCTCCATGATGGATTGATAAGTGCGCGCACCCTGCGCAGAGGCCGCCTGGCGATATTGCTGGATCGGATGGGCGGAAAAATAGAACCCGAAATTCTCGCGCTCCTGCGCCATGCGCTCGGCCCGCGACCATGCTTGTGCGGGGGAAAGCCGCAGTTCCTCTGCCGGGGCGTTGTCGCCGCCAAACAGCGCCGCCTGCCCGCTCGACCGTTCGCGCATGGCCGCATCGGCCACGGCCAGCAGCATGTCGGCATTGGCGTGGAGCAGCGCGCGATCCGGCTCTAACCCATCGAGCGCACCTGCGCAGATCAAACCCTCCATCTGGCGGCGGTTCATCGAGCCTTGCGGCAATCGCTCGCACAAGTCTTTCAAGCTCAGAAACGGGCCATTCGCCTCACGTTCGGCGACGATAGTCTCCATCGCCTTTTCCCCGACATTGCGGATGCCCGCCAGCGCGTATCGCACTGCATAACCGTGATCGGTCTGTTCGACGGTAAACCGCGCGTGGCTGGCATTGATATCTGGCGGCAGCACCTCGATCCCGTTGCCGTGCGAGCCCGCCGCCGGATACCGCCGCGCGTCGTCCACGAACACGTTCAGTTTTTCGGACTGGTGCAGGTCGAAACACATCGACGCGGCGTAGAATTCCTCCGGATAGTGCGCTTTCAACCAACCGGTCTGATAGGCCAGCAGCGCATAGGCGGCGGCGTGCGATTTGTTGAAGCCATATCCTGCGAACTTGTCGATCAGGTCGAACAGCGTGTTCGCCTCTTTCTTCTCGATCTGGGAAACCTCGCGGCACCCGTCGATAAAGCGGCTGCGCTGCTGATCCATCTCCGCCTGGTTCTTCTTGCCCATCGCGCGGCGCAGCAGGTCGGCATCGCCAAGCGAATATCCGGCAAGGATCTGCGCGGCCTGCATCACCTGTTCCTGATAAACAAAGATGCCGTAGGTTTCCGACAGAATACCCTCCAGCTTGGGGTGCGGGAATTCGATCGGCACCTCGCCAGCCTTGCGTTGACCGAACAGCGGGATGTTATCCATCGGACCGGGGCGATAGAGCGAGACGAGCGCAATAATGTCCCCGAAATTGGTGGGCTTCACCGCCTTCAGGGTACGGCGCATCCCTTCGGATTCCAGCTGGAACACGCCGACCGTGTTACCCGCCTGCATCAGATCGTACACGGCGTTGTCATCCAGCGGCAGCGCGCCCAAATCAATGGAGATGCCCCGCTCCCCCAGCAGGTCCACCGCCTTGCGCAGGACAGACAGGGTTTTCAGCCCCAGAAAGTCGAATTTGACGAGGCCGGAGCTTTCGACATTCTTCATGTCGTATTGCGTCACCGACATATCGGAGCGCGGATCGCGGTACAGCGGCACCAGCTGCGCCAGCGGCCTGTCTCCGATCACCACGCCTGCTGCGTGGGTGGAGGAATTGCGCGGCAAACCTTCGAGCTGCATCGCCAGATCGACCAGCCGTTTCACCTCATTGTTGGTGGTATATTCTCTCTTGAAATCGGCCGCGCCGTTCAACGCGCGCTTCAGATCCCACGGATCGGTGGGGTGGTTGGGGACCATCTTGGTCAGGCGATCCACCTGACCATAGCTCATTTGCAGGATACGCCCACAATCGCGCAGCACGGCGCGCGCCTTCAGCTTACCAAAGGTGATGATCTGCGCGACGTGATCGCTGCCGTATTTCTGCTGGACATAGCGGATCACCTCACCCCGGCGAGTTTCGCAGAAGTCGATATCGAAATCGGGCATCGACACACGTTCGGGATTGAGAAACCGTTCAAACAGCAGCCCCAGCCGGATCGGATCGAGATCGGTGATCGTCAACGCCCATGCAACAATGGAGCCTGCACCCGATCCGCGCCCCGGCCCCACCGGGATCCCCTGATCCTTTGCCCACTGGATAAAGTCGGCAACGATAAGGAAGTATCCGGGAAATCCCATGTTTACGATCACTTCGATCTCGTAATCGAGGCGTTCGAAATATGCCGCGCGTTCTTCGGCACCCATCGGTCCGTAGGGTTCCAGACGAGCCTTTAGCCCGGCCAGCGAAAGATCGCGCAGCATCCGGACCTCGCCCTCCATATCGCCCGCCAAACTGGGCAGGATCGGCTGGCGATAGGGCGGCACGAATGCACAACGCTGTGCGATGACGAGGGTGTTCGCGGTCGCCTCAGGCAGGTCAGCGAACAGTTCCGCCATCATCGGCGCGGACTTCACGAATGCTTCGGAATTGGAGCGTGGGCGCTCCTCGTTCTCGACATAGGTGGATGCGGCGATGCACAACATGGCATCGTGCGCCTTGTGCATGTGCGGTTCGGCAAAATTGGCGGGGTTGGTGGCGACCAGCGGAATGTCGCGCGCATATGCAAGGTCGATCAGCGCCGCTTCCGCCGCGGCGCAGACGGGATCGCGGTTGCGCGCCAGCTCGATATACAATCGCTGCGGGAACAATGCCTCCAGCCGCTCAGCCAGCGCCATCGCGGCAGGCGTTTGCCCCTCTGCCAGCAACCGGGTGAGCGCACCCTCGCCCGCTCCTGTCAGCGCGATCAGCCCATCGGTGCGCCCTTCCAGATCAGACAGCATCACGTGCGGATCGCACTCCAACGGGCGACCAAGATGCGCGTGAGAGACGAGATGGCACAGATTATCGTACCCGGTTTCGTCCTGAACGTAGAGCGGCAGGTAATCCACCTGCCTGCCATCGCCGCCGCTTGCATCGGTGCCGGGCCGCGCAATGCCCAAAAGTGCGCCGATGATCGGCTGTATCCCTGCCCCCTTGCACGCATCGGCGAACATCACCGCGCCATACAGCCCGTTGCGGTCGCAGATGGAGATTGCTGGAAAGCCGCGTTCAACCGCCAGTTTCGCAATCGCCTTGGGATCGACCATGCTCTCCAGCATGGAATAGGATGACAGGACGCGGAGGGGAACAAAGGGGGCAAAACGCATGGGATTGAAACTACGCGATGCCCGCGCGCTTTCAAGAGAGCGCCGGGGCGCGTTCGGCAAAAGTCTGTGGGCGGATCAGCCTTTTGCGATTTTCGCCCGCGTATCGCGCACCGTGGTGTAACCGCCATACGCGATCAGCGCAGCGAGCAGGATCCACACCCACACCGGAATATCCTCACCGAAAATACCCAGATAAAGGTAGGCTGACACAAAGCAGAACCCGGCGCAAAAAGCGGGCAGCGCGGTGGATCGACCCTTGCGCGCATTGCGCACCAGCCATGCGATAGAGGCAAGGAAGAACGGGATCGCGCCGACATAGATTGCGGCGAAGATGTAAGGGTTGACCCCGTAATCTGCGCCCAGCGCCAATATCCAGTCGTTCACTGCCTCAATCATCGCCAAGCCTCCTTGCTACCGGTATTCGGCACGGATACGGGCGCGGTTACAGCAGTTTTTCGATGTCTTTTGCGATGCTGGCGGGTGTGTCCTGTGGGCCGTAACGCTTCACTACTTTGCCATCGCGGTCGATCAGAAACTTGGTGAAATTCCACTTGATCGATGTCGAACCCATCAGCCCCTTCTTCTCGGATTTCATCCAGTCGAACAGCGGGGATGCATCGGGGCCGTTTACATCGACCTTTTGCATCAGCGGGAACGTGACGCCGAGATTGACCTTGCAGAACTCAGCGATCTCGTCGGCGTTGCCGGGTTCCTGTCCGCCGAATTGGTTGCACGGAAAGCCAAGAACCTCAAAATCCTTGTTCTTGAACTGTTGAAACAGCTTTTCCAGCCCATCGTATTGCGGGGTAAAGCCGCACTTGCTCGCGGTGTTGACCACCAGCAAAACCTTGCCCTGCTTTTGCGCAAGGTCAATCGGCTCGCCCTTGTTTGTGGTGACGGTGAAATCGGCGATGGTGGTCATAAGCGTGTCCCCGTGCGCGGTTTATTCTTCGCCCCTCTGCGGAAAGTCCGGCCGCTGTGCAAGCGCGATGGCTTCGTCGGCGGTGTATTCACGGTCTCCCGCCTTCTCGATAACGTAGCCTTGCTGCTCGTCTTCCGAAAGCGCGGCAATATGCCGGATCATTTCGGCGAACGTGCCACTTCGGACAGCGTTGGACCGGGCGAACAATCCGTCCTTGCTCTCGATCGGGATCAGGGAGGCGTGATCATCCCAGGCCGCCAATCCGCTTTGAACCGGGGTGCCATCGTAAGTGCTGGGGTGGTCGGTCATGCTAATCTCCTTTTGGGTGATCTACGCACAACTTGTCCTTCGGGTCCGCTAAACCAGCCTTCCGTCGACCAACCGAACCACCCGGTCCATGCGCGCTGCAAGCCGCTCGTTATGCGTGGCGACCAGCGCAGCGCTGCCTTCACCGCGCACAAGTTCGAGGAACTGGCCCAGCACCGCATCCGATGTTGCCTCGTCCAGATTGCCGGTCGGTTCATCCGCCAGCACCAGCGTAGGCCGATTGGCCAGCGCGCGGGCGACCGCGACACGCTGTTGTTCTCCGCCGGAAAGCTGGCTGGGCCGATGGGTCAGCCGGTGGCCAAGGCCGAGACTGGTCAGCAAGCTTTCCGCACGCTCCTGCGCCTCTTCACGCGGTTTGCCTGCCACCATTTGCGGCATTACGACATTTTCGGTGGCGTTGAAATCGGGCAACAGGTGGTGGAACTGATAGACAAAACCCAGATGTTCGCGCCGCACCCGCGTACGCTGATCTGAGGCAAGGTTTTCCGCCCGCTCACCCGCAATGGCGATGGAGCCTTCAAATCCTCCCTCAAGCAGGCCAACCGCCTGCAACATCGTCGATTTGCCCGAACCCGAAGGGCCAAGCAGCGCCACGATCTCTCCGGGCTGGACGGTTAGGTCTACGCCGCGCAGCACCTCGATCCGCTGGCCGCCCTGTTCAAAGCTGCGCTTTACGCCGCGCAGCTGCGCAATTGCACTCTGGTCCATACCGTCACTCATACCGCAGCACCTGCACCGGATCGGTGTTTGCCGCCTTGAACGCGGGATAGAGCGTCGCGAGGAAGCTGAGGATCAGCGCCAATGCAACAATGCCGAACACCTCCCATGGATCGGTGCGCGAAGGCAGGGTGGAAAGGAAACGCACTTCAGGATCCCATATCTGCTGCCCGGTCACCTTGGCTATGAACCACACGATCTGCTCGCGGAAGAACAGGATGATAAAGCCCAGCGCCAGCCCCGATAAAGTGCCGATGGCCCCGATTGTGCTGCCGGTGGTAATGAAAATCTTAAGCAAGCTGCGCCGTGTCGCCCCCATCGTACGCATGATGGCAATGTCGCGCGTTTTGGCGCGCACCAGCATCACGAGGCTCGAAAGGATATTAAATGATGCAACCAGCACCATGAAACTTAAGGCAAAGAACATCGCCACGCGCTCCACCTGCAACGCTTCGAACAGGGCTGAGTTGATCGTTTTCCAGTCGGCCACCACCGCTCTTCCGCCCAGCGCCTGCGATACCGGGGCGAGGATCTCGCCGACCTGATCGGGATCGGTAACAGATACCTCTATCATCCCGATGGAATCTCCCATCAGCAGCAAGGTCTGCGCGTCCGCAATCGGCATGACGACGAATTTCTCGTCGTAATCGTAGATCCCGACTTCAAAGATAGCCGCGACCTCATACCCCACCTGCCGGATCTGCGTGCCGAACGGGGTGGAGCGCCCTTGCGGATTTATGATCGTGATTGTGTCGCCCACCCGCGCGCCGATATTCTGTGCCAGCCTGGACCCGATGGCGACGCGCCGGGCATCATTCTGCAACCCGCCGATATCGCCCATCACAACCTTTTCGCCCAGCTTTGCAATGTCTTCCTCGACATTGCCGCGCACCAGAACGCCCACCACCCGCCCATCGAAACTGATGAGCAGCGGCTGTTCGATTAGCGGCGAGGCGTCAGTCACACCTTCCGTAGCGCGCACCTGCCCCAGCACGTTTTCCCAATTGTCCAGCCGCCCGCCATAGGCCTGCACGATGGCATGACCATTCAGCCCCACGATCTTGTCCAGCAATTCTGCGCGAAACCCGTTCATCACGCTCATCACGACCACGAGCATGGCAACGCTGAGCATGACCACCCCGATGGAGATGCTGGCGACCAGCGCGATGAAAGCCTCCCCCTTGCCCGGCCAGAGGTAGCGTTTGGCGATCATGCGTTCGAAGGGGGATAGCATCGTGGGGAAAATCAGACCTGAAATGGCGTTTGCGTGGCGATGTGCGTTGCACAATGAACACAGGCTTTAGGCACAGCGCGCTCGCGGCACAATCCGCAACCGATCCGCCATTGTGTGTAAGACAGCGCAACACTACTTTCAGCCTGCCGATCGAAAAGCGCGCACGTCTCTCCCGGCGCACTTGTAATTAATCCGTAACGTCGCCATTGACCGCGCGACCCCGAGCAGCACCGCCACGCGGGAGGGAGCCAGCCCCATGCGAGTCATGCCAGCGATGAATCTGACGCACCCCTTTTATGACGCAGATGGCGACAAGCTGCGCGAGGAATGCGGCATTTTCGGCGCAATCAACGCGCAGGATGCGTCCGCCGCAACCGCGTTGGGCCTCCACGCCCTGCAACATCGCGGGCAGGAGGCAGTCGGGATCACCAGCTTTGATCCGGCCAGCGCGCAATTCGTATCGCGACGGGCGCTGGGCCATGTGGCCGATACCTTCTCCAGCAAATCCGTGATCCGCGGCCTGCCGGGCACGATGGCGGCGGGCCATGTGCGCTATTCCACCACCGGCGGATCGGACATGCGCAATGTCCAGCCGCTTTATGCGGAACTGGCGACCGGCGGATTTGCGGTTGCACATAATGGCAATATCTCGAACGCGATGAGCCTGCGCCACGATCTGGTGCAGAAAGGTTCGATCTTCCAGTCGACTTCCGACACCGAAGTCATCATCCATCTGGTCGCCACGTCGCGCTATCCCACCATCGCAGACCGTTTGGTGGATGCGCTGCGCCTGGTCGAGGGCGCCTATGCGTTGATCGTGATGACGCCCGATGGGATGATTGCCTGCCGCGATCCGCTGGGCATTCGCCCGCTGGTGATGGGCAAAATGGGACCGCCTGATAATCCGGCAATCCTGTTCGCCAGCGAAAGCGTCGCCTTTGACGTGGTCGGTGCGCAGATGATCCGCGAGGTTGAGCCGGGGGAATTGCTGCAAGTGGGCTTTGACGGGGAAATCCGCAGCGTGCGCCCGTTCGGAACCCAGTCACCACGCCCCTGCATCTTCGAACATGTCTATTTCAGCCGCCCTGACAGCTTTTTTGCCGGACGCAGCGTGTATGAAGCGCGCAAGGCCATCGGCGCGGAACTTGCACGAGAAGCGCCTTGCGATGTCGATCTGGTGGTGCCGGTGCCCGACAGTGGCACACCCGCGGCCATCGGCTTTGCACAGGCGTCTGGTCTGCCGTTCGAGCTGGGCATCATCCGCTCGCACTATGTCGGGCGCACATTCATCCAGCCATCGGACAGCGCGCGTACATCGGGCGTAAAGCGCAAGCACAACGCCAATCGCAGCCTTGTCGAAGGCAAGCGCATCGTCCTGATCGACGATTCGATCGTCCGCGGCACTACCAGCCTCAACATCGTGGAAATGATGCGCGAGGCGGGCGCGCGCGAGGTGCATTTCCGCGTCGCCAGCCCGCCCACCGCGCACAGCTGTTTCTATGGGGTGGACACGCCTGAACGCTCCAAATTGCTGGCCGCGCGCATGGATCTGGAACCGATGCGCGAATTCATCCAGGCCGACAGTCTCGCCTTCATCTCCATCGATGGCCTGTATCGCGCTGTCGGGACGGCGGGCCGGGACGATGCGAAGCCGCAATTCTGCGATGCCTGTTTTACCGGCGATTATCCCACTTCGCTGACCGATCTTTCCATGCGCGAGCGCAATTCCCCGCAATTGCCGTTCACCGATAACAAAGCCGATCCGAAAGCTGCCTGATAGATGACTGACAATGCCACCCCGCTTAAACCGCTTGCCGGTCGGACCGCGCTCGTCACCGGTGCTAGCCGCGGTATTGGCGCGGCCACCGCGCAGGAACTGGCCCGTGCCGGCGCGCATGTGATACTGGTTTCGCGCAAGGTAAAGGCGCTGGAAGTGATCGAGGACGCGATCCATGCCGAAGGGGGCAGTTCCACCATTGCGCCCGTCGACCTGACCGAGCCGGATGCCGTAACCCGGCTGGCAGGCGCGATTGGCGGGCGCTGGGATACGCTGGACATTCTCGTATTATCAGCCGCTTATTTGCCAGAGCTGTCACCGCTTTCTCAGATCGATCCCAAGCAGTTCAATCAGGCGATGATGACCAATGTGGTCGCCACACAAGCTTTGCTCGCCGCATTCGACCCGATGCTGCGCCGGTCAAAACAGGGCCGCGTCATCGGGTTGACCAGCAGCGTTGGCGCCAATCCGCGCCCGTTCTGGAGCGCGTATTCATCGACCAAAGCGGCGTTCGACAACCTGCTTGAAACCTATGGAGCAGAGGTGGAGCGTTTGAGCCCGGTGCGCGTCGCCATTGTCGATCCCGGCGCCACCCGTACGGAAATGCGCGCGCGCGCTTATCCGGGTGAAGACCCCCAGACGGTGAAGCCGCCGGAAACCGTGGCGCAGCACATCCTTGCCTTGCTGATAGAGGATTTCGACGCCACCCGGCGCACGCGCGTCGACTGATATGCGGCGACGCGGCGACCGGTCTCGCGCTGCCCGATATGAGTGTTTGCGCGGAAAGAGTCATTATTAGCGGTATGTTAACCGTATTCCTCCACATTGCGTTAACACTATTGGTGTCTTGTGTACGCGCCCAAAAGCGACGCTTGATCGCGCCGCCTGACGGCACACACCGCAAACCATTTGTGCTGATGGGATGAATGCGACATGGCCGTACAATTCAACACCAATTATCGCGTGGCTTCTCAGGAAGACCGCTGCTCGCCGCGTACCCGGCTGACGATACCTGCGACTTTGCGGGCATCGGGCGGACGGGCGTTCCAGACCGTCGTGCACGATCTATCGATCTCGGGTTTTTCCGCAGCTTCGATCAACCGGATGCATGATGGTCAGGTTTGCTGGTTGACCCTGCCCGGCCTTGAGGCGCTGCAAAGCGAAGTCGTATGGTGGGACAATTGCATCGTCGGCAGCGCATTCAGCGAACTGCTTAGCCCGATCGTGCATGACAACATTCTGCAACGCTACTCGAACCTGGGTATCGTTCGCCCCATGGCTTAAGGCTTATGACCTGAAAGAGGCGGCGCACCGCCCCTGCCTTTTCAGTCCCCGGCCGCCGCGATCTTTCCGGCGATTGCGTTCCATTCGGCGCGATCTTCCGAACCGGTTGCTGTCGGCCAGTTGCTTATGACGGTCAGCACCAGATCGCTTGACGGGTCCAGCGTGATCGACTGGCCGAAGATACCCTGCGCGCCAAAATTGCCGCCCGGATAGGTCCACCACTGATAGCCATAACCAAATCCGCTATCGCCGAAATCGACGACGGATGAGCTTGCTTCGGCAAACCAGCCCTCCGGAACGACGCTGGTGCCATCCGCCCGCTTGCCCCCGTTCAGCACAAACACGCCCATGCGGGTGTAATCGGCCAGCGTCAGCGAAAGGCAGCATCCACCGATATTGCCGCCGCGCGGATCGACCATCCAGAACATGCCACTTTCAAACCCCGCAGGTTCCACGATCTTGCGCTGCGAATATTCCGCCAGCGACAGGCCAACCGCGTTTTCGACGAGCACGCCGATCAGGTTGGTCTCCCCGGTCTTGTAGACGAATTTTTCACCCGCAGGTGCCTCTCGCTCCAGACGCTTCATCTGCTCGACGATTGCATCGGGTCCGTATTCGACCACGAAGCGGTTCATCTGCGCCACATCGCTTTGCGGATCGGTGTAATCCTCGTTCCAGGCAACGCCGCTGGTCATCGTGGCAAGCTGCCGCACGGTGACGCCATCGTAGGCGGAGCCCTTCAAAGCGGGGATGTATTGTGTAACCGGGTCGTTCAGACCGCTGATGAACCCATCGGCAATCGCCGCTCCCAGCAGCGTGGAGGTAAAGCTTTTCGCAACGGAAAAGCTGGTCCAGCGCTGATCGGGGGTCATGCCCAGCGCATAATCCTCGAACCGGACCTTGCCCTTGTGCCATACCATCACACCCGCAGCATTGGTGCTGAGCATCATGTCGCGGATTTCCTGCGCCAACGGTGCTGGCAATGGCGTTCCCTTTATCAGTGGGGTGGGTGTGCCGGCGGCGGGGACCTCATGTCCGGCAAACCATTTCTCCATCTCTGGAAATCGCTGGGTGCGCTGTTCATCGTTCCAGAACAACACCTGCAATTTCGCCGGATCGCGCGTCGGCGGAGCCTGAAGGGTAACCGGATCGAGAGCAGGCGGCGCGCTGGCCACATCGGTTATCGCAGTGGGCGCACAGCCCGCCAGCGCAAGTGCGGCGAACCCAAGATGCAGATGTTTCATTGCCTATGCCCCTCTCTCAATCCTCACGCGCCACGATAGGCCAGCGCATCAGAGAACCGCAAGAGCGCAATTGTTACCCGTTTTTCATGGCCCGATATGCCTCCAGCGCGCGTTCGCGCGCGGCGCGGTGGGCGATCATCTTTGACGGGTAGGCTTCGGGCAGGCAGCCATGTTCTTCCGGATCGTGGATTGCAGGTTCGCCTAGATCGGCCAGTTCGGGCACGAAGCGGCGAATATAGTCCGCGCAATCGAATTTCTCTGACTGGGTCAGCGGCGCCATGATCCGGCTGAACATGTTGGAATCGACCCCCGTGCCTGCATTCCATTGCCAGTTGATCGCATTGGAGGCGTAGTCCGCATCGACGAGACAATCCCAGAACCACCGTTCGCCATGCCGCCAGTCGATCAGCAGATGTTTGATAAGGAAGCTGGCGGTGATCATCCGCACGCGATTATGCATCCAGCCGGTCTGCCACAATTGGCGCATTCCAGCATCGACGATAGGATAGCCGGTGCTCCCCTGTTGCCATTTTTCAAGATCGGCGGCTGCCGTTTCATCCGTTTCAGGGTCGCGCCACTTCAGTTCATCGAAGTCGTCACGGTAATTCTCGCGCGCATACATCGAGAACTGCGCAATCGCGTTCTGCGAATAATCGCGCCAGATCAGCTCGCCCTCATAGGTTTTCCAGCCATCCGATCGCTTGTGCTTGAACCGGTGCCATATCTGAACGGGGCTTATTTCGCCGTGGTGCAGGTGCGGGGACATGCGCGAAACCTTGGCGACGGAGGGGAAATTGCGTTTGTCGTTGTAGTCATCGACATGGTCCTCCCACCAGTCCAACTGCGCGTTGGCAGCCTCCTCCCCCACTTCCCAGACCTCGCCCAGACCGCCCGACCAATCGGGCTTTGTCGGCAGCAGGTTCCAGTCCGCCAAGGTGTCCGATGCGGGCATTGTATCGGGGGAGGATAGGGTTTCGGGCGCGGGCAGTTCGTCACGTGGCGGGAGTTTCTCGCGCACGGCACGGGCAAAGGGGGTGTATATCTTGTACGGATCGCCCGATCCGGTCGTCACCGCACCCATCGGCAGCAGGTAATTGCCGTCATAGCGTTTCAGCTCCAACTTCTCCGCCAGCGCCTTTTCCGCGTTGCGCCACCACGGTTCATAATGCCGGTTTGCATGGACCGCCGCTGCGCCGGTTTCCTCCGCAATCTGACAGAGTTGCTCCACCGCATCGCCGCGTCGCAGGATGATACGCGCGTGACGCTGGGCAAAGCTGGCTTGGAGACTTTGAAGCGAATGGTGCAGCCACCAGCGCGATGCACCGCCCATTGCGTGGGTTTTTGCGGCCTCATCATCCAGCACATAGACAGCGATTACCGGGCCGAGCTTTGCTGCCTCATACAGCGCGGGGTTATCAGCCATGCGCAGATCGCGCCGCAGCCATACGATTTGGGTTTGAGACATTGGATACTCTGCTTAAAAGTTTCTTTTCACCAACGCCGTCGTGCTGAACTTGTTTCAGCATCCATCGTGCACATGTGGCCTGCGGCGCTGGAGGAAGAATGGATCCTGAAACAAGTTCAGGATGACGAACTAGGGGAGAGGCTCGCACCGCACATCCGGAAGCGCGATCGAGAAACGGTCCCGCGCGCGCGGATCGTAGAAGCGGGCGTCACGCAGGATGACAGAGCCGTCGTCTGCACGTTCGGCAAAGGGCGCGCGCGACCAGAACAGGAAGGCGTCGAGTTGGGGGTTGGTGCGGCGGGCTGCGGTGAAGTCGGGCAGGCGGCATTCGCCGACAACCTGCGCGCCAATCGTCCACTGACCGGCCGGATGGTTTGTAATCATTTCCCGCTGCCACGGAATAATCGGCATTGGCGAGGCAATCACAGTCCAATCGCAGACAGATGCGGCTTCCGAGCACTCTAGATAAGGCAAGGTATTGGCAACGCGTTCGCTCTCGATTTGGGAGATAAACCCGTTCACCCCGATATATGCTAGCCCAACCCCGATCCCTACCCGTGCAGGCCGCATCCACTTCGTACCGACCTTCTCGCGCCGCCGCGACCACCACACGCTGCCGATCAGAAGCGCCCACAGCCACACGTCGATAATGAACAGCGTGTCGCCGTAAAACCATTGCGAGGAAAACGGCTCCAGCAGGCGGATGCCGTAGACGTTGAGCCAGTCCATCGCAGGGTGGGTCAGGCACCCAATAAAGGCCATCGCGTAAAGCCAGCCAAACCGCACCGGCAGCCGCGCTTCGGGCCGCTTCCCACGCCTGGCCTGCCAGCGGTCGAAGCCCCACAATATCCCCGCCAGCACCAACGGCAACAGCACCAGTGCGGGCGGGCCGTGGGTGATGCCGCGGCGGAAGGCGAGATGCTCGGTCCCCTCCAGCCAGAAGAAGCACGCCGCATCCACGTCCGGAAGGTTCGCACCGATGATCAGCGCGGGCATGGAAAGCCCGGTCTTCCGCTTCAGCCCCGCCTGCCCCAGTATCGCCCCGACAAGGCTGTGTGTGAGATTGTCCATCGCCGTTCGACTAGCGCCGCACTGGCCCATGGTCAAAGCTGTTGGCAACCCTGCTCCATCTCGCCTAGCAGTCCGAGATTACATGGGAGATACCAACGCAATGGCCGCAAAACCCTTCATCCGTCCGGACATGAAAGCCTTTCTTGACGCACTGGCGGCGCTCAATGGCCCTTCCATCGCGGATATGACGCTGGAGGAAGCGCGCGCTTCGTATGGCGCGCTGCATGGAATGGCGGACCTTCCGCCGCGTGACCTAGCCGTAATCCGCGACCTCAGTTTTCCCGGACCTGCGGGCGAGGTAGCGTTGCGCCTCTACGATGCGCGCGACACCCGCGATGCTGGCCCGGTCGTCATTTTCTTCCACGGTGGCGGGTTCGTGATCGGTGACCTTGATACGCACCACGCGCTCTGCACCGAAATTGCCGCCTCGATCGACTTACCAATGGTCGCAGTCGATTACCGCCGCGCGCCCGAGGCGCCCTTCCCCGCGGCTATCGACGATTGCGAGGCGGCCGCGCGCTGGATCGCTTCCTCGCCAGCGGAATTGGGCCGCGCCGCCACGTCTCTCGTGCTGATCGGGGATAGCGCCGGGGGCAATGCCACCATCGTCGTATCGCAGGCGCTCGCGGCAAACCCAGCGCCGGTACCGGTCGCGTTGCAAGTGCCGATCTTCCCGCTGGCGAGCGATGCGCAAGGGTCTGCCAGCCTCGAACGGTTTGGCGAGGGCTTCATCCTGACGCGCGCGGGTATCGAGTTCTTCGATGCACAATACCGCGCCGACCCCGCCGATCCGCGCGGTTTCCCGATCCTCGGCGATCATGCCAGCGCCCCGCCCACCGTGCTCGTTACCGCCAGCCTCGATCCGATACGCGACTCCGGGCGCGAGTACGCTAAAGCGTTGGCAGACGCTGGTGCGGATTTTACTTTCATGGAGATCAAGGGCGTGACCCATTCCTTCGTCAATCTGCGGCAGGCCGTGCCGAGCGCGCAGGCCGACCTCAAACGCATTGTCGCCGCGATGAAATGGTACCTTGCAGGAGCCGCTCAATGACCGATTTGCCATATCGTCCCTGCGCGGGCTTCATGCTGGTGAACGCGCAACGCCTGGTCTTTGTCGGCCAGCGGATCGAGAAGGGGTCGCACGGCGCATGGCAGATGCCGCAAGGTGGTATCGATCCGGGCGAAGACCCCCGCACCGCTGCCCTGCGGGAACTGGAAGAGGAAACCGGGATCACCGCCGACAAGGTCGAGGTGGTCGCCCCTGCGTCTGCTCCGATGCGATACGATCTGCCGCCAGAATTGCTGGGCAAGGTGTGGAAGGGCAAATATCGCGGCCAGATCCAGCACTGGTTCTTAGGGCGGTTCCTTGGCGTGGATGCGGATATCAACCTTGCCGCGCACAATCCGCCGGAGTTCAATGAATACCGCTGGGTGGAGGCGGCTGCACTGCCCGATTTGATCGTGCCGTTCAAACGCGCAGTCTATGCCGCTCTGGTCGCTGAATTCGGGCCGCTGATTTAGCGCGCTCAGTCTGCATCAATTGCTGGAAGGCTTGTCTTCCGCTGCCGTTTCCGCAGCAAGTCGTGCGGGCGGTCCGGCGGCGATACGCGATTGCAGAGCGACTGTCTCCGGGCAGGAATCGCCACATTTGCTTTGCAGATGGGCCAGATTGCGCTTGGCCTTTTCGACCGCGCCCTTTTCCACCAGGGCTGCGCCCTCGCCAGAAATTGCGGCGAAATTTTCGGGATCACGGGCCAACGCCTCGCGGTAGTAACGGATCGCCTTACCTTGCAAACCGTCGCCGCGTGCCGCCTCTGCCAGCTTGATAAAAATGGGCGTGTAGCCTGGATCAACCGCCAACGCGGCCTCAAAAGCGTCAATTGCAGCCTGCGTCTTGCCCGCGTTCATCGCCGCTTCGCCCTGAACGATCAGCACCTGAGCGCGCGGATCGGGCGCACGGTCCTGCGCGCTGGTAACACTCGCAGTGGTAATCAGGAACAGCGAGAGAGCAGCGGCGGCGGGCGCGAAACGCATGATTGGCTCCTTAAGTCGTGCAAGCCGGGTTAATAGGGGCTTAGCCATAGCCTATCGGGCTATCACGATGAACGCAGGATGGCGACAAAAAATCCGTCAGTCCCGTGGTGAAACGGATCGAGCCGCATACCCTGTCCGTGCGCCATGCCGATGGGCAATTCCGGTCGATCGGCTCTCCAGCCTCCGTGACGGGCCAGAAAGGCGGTGATGCGGTCGGCCCCCTCATCGTCGAGCAGCGAACAGGTGACATAGGTGATTGCTCCGCCCGGCTTTACCAACTGTGCCGCGATATCGAGCACGCGGTCCTGCAATTGCGTCAACCGGCGCAATTCCCTGGGGTCCAGCCGCCACCGGCTTTCCGGATTGCGTCGCCATGTGCCCGTCCCAGAACACGGCGCGTCGACCAGCACGTGATGCGCCGCGCCCTGCCATTGGCCAAGCGCCTCCAGCTCACGACCGGGATCCAGCAGCACGGTATAATCCACCTTGGCCCCGGCGCGCTCTGCCCGCGGGGCAAGGTTGCCCAGACGCCGCTTGTCCGTATCCGCTGCAATCAGCGTAATTTCGTTGGCATAACGTGCGGCCAGCGCCAGCGTCTTGCCGCCAGCACCAGCGCACAGGTCGATCACGATATCGCCGGGCTCTGCCGGAACAGCGCCGCACACCAGCTGGCTGCCGTGGTCCTGAATTTCGATCAGCCCGTCATTATAGGCGTCCCACGCCTCGACCTGGGTGCCGAAATCGAACCGCAGCGCGTTGGGCGCGGCGAGCGGTTCGCCCACCTCAGGCAAATTCAGCGTGTCGCGCGCCGCCTTTAGATTGTTGACCCGGATATCCAGCGCAGCGCGGCCCAGCAACGCCTCTGCAACATCGCCCTTTATACCGGCGCGCGCCAGTTCTTCGGTCAGCCATTGCTGCGCGATGCCAGTCTTTGCCACCGTATCGCCTTCTACAATCGCACCCGGTCCGTGGGGCGATCCGTCAAAGCAGGCGAGAAGTTCGTCATCGCCCTGCGCCAGCGCCAGCATGGCAGCGCGCCCGCTTGGCGGCACCGGGCCGCACAGCCGCACCGCGCGATACACCAATTCGCGCACGGCGCGGCGATCCTTCGACCCGGCATAGCGGCGCGTCTTGAAATATTCGCGGATCAGCCGGTCGGCAGGCGCGCCTTTGGTTTCGGCGGCGAGAATAATCTGGTCGAGCAGCTCTATCGCGGCCTGAACGCGCGCAGCGGGGATCATTGAAGGAGGGTCATCTGGTCAAGCCTTGCGGGACGTATTTCTCGATAAAAGACGGCGCGCGCTCGCATCGCCACGCAAAATCGGTTCCGGGAACCGGGGTTTCCACGCGCATGGCCGCAATATCCGCACCTGCTTTGGCGCATTCGTCCTGCGAAATATAGAGATTGGCGGTAACCTCCATGCTTGCGGAGGGATCCTGAGGGTTCCAGTTCATCATTATGAGCAGGAAAGGAACGAAAACTTCGACCATATCCGCCTCCTAACGCGTCGGATAATTCGGGGCTTCGCGCGTGATCGCGACATCGTGAACATGGCTTTCGGAAAGGCCAGCATTGGTAATCCGCACGAATTGCGCGCGGTCCCGCAGATTGGCAATCGAGTGCGACCCGGTGTAACCCATTGCCGCCTTTATGCCGCCAACAAGCTGATGGACCACGTCTGCCGCCGGTCCCTTGAACGGCACCTGCCCCTCGATCCCTTCGGGCACCAGCTTCATGGGGGAGATATCCTGCTGGAAATACCGATCTGCGCTGCCACGCGCCATGGCGCCGACGCTACCCATCCCGCGATAGCTTTTGTAACTGCGGCCCTGATACAAAAACACATCGCCGGGGCTTTCGGCGGTTCCGGCCAGCATGGAGCCGATCATTACGCTGGATGCCCCAGCGGCCAGCGCCTTTGCCGCATCGCCGCTGGTGCGAAGTCCGCCATCGGCAATAACGGGGACGCCGGATTTGGCTGCTTCGGCGGCGCTGTCCATGATCGCGGTCAGCTGCGGTACGCCCACGCCGGCCACCACGCGAGTGGTGCAGATCGAGCCGGGACCGATGCCGACCTTGACCGCATCCGCGCCCGCATCAATCAGAGCGCGCGTCGCCTCTGCCGTGGCGACATTGCCCGCGATGACCTGCACTGAATTGGAGAGCGCTTTCACCCGCTCCACCGCGCGGCTCACGTCGATGTTGTGTCCGTGCGCTGTGTCGATGATGACCACGTCGACTTCGGCATCGATCAGCGCTTCGCTGCGCTCAAATCCCTTGTCCCCCACCGTTGTCGCCGCCGCCACGCGCAGGCGGCCTGCGCCATCTTTCGTGGCGCTGGGGTAATTCACCGCCTTCTCGATGTCCTTCACGGTGATCAAACCGATGCAGCGATAGGCATCATCCACAACCAGCAACTTTTCGATCCGACGCTGATGCAGCAAACGCCGCGCCTCTTCCTGACCGGTGCCCAGCGGAACGGTGGCGAGGTTTTCGGTCGTCATCAGTTCGCGTACCGGCTGCGAGGGGTTCTCGGCAAAGCGGACATCGCGATTGGTCAGGATGCCGACCAGCTTGCCACCGTCGTCGACCACCGGAATGCCGCTGATCCGGTGCAGCTGCATCAGCGCATTGGCATCACCCAGCACGGCATCGGGACCGATGGTGATGGGATTGACGACCATGCCGCTTTCAAACCGTTTGACCGCCCGCACGGCGGCGCATTGCTCTGTTATTTCAAGGTTGCGGTGAAGCACACCGATCCCGCCCAGCTGCGCCATGACGATGGCCATATCGGCTTCCGTGACGGTGTCCATTGCGGCCGAAAGAACGGGGATGTTGAGCGCGATGTCGCGGGTCAATTGCGTGCGCGTATCCGCCATGCTGGGCAGAACACTGCTTTGCGCGGGGCGCAACAGGACATCGTCGAATGTCAGGCCAAGGGGGATATCCATGTGCACGCGCTTTCAATGAAGTGAATCGGGTGCGCCGCCATGTAGGCTGCATGGCCGCCGAGCGCCAGAGCGCAGCGGTGCTCTTTCACCGTTTACCCGTTATTGTGGCGCGGTTTCCCCGATTGCAGTCGTCTCTGCCGGGGATGGCGGCGGCGTGTAAGCCGCGGCGCTTGCGACCTGTTTTACCAGAGTTTCGTGAAGCAGCAGATCGTCGATCGCGCCGCCCAGCTCAATCTGTGTGAGATCGTCGGACGGTCGGTGGTAATGGCTTTCAAGATACGGGCCGAGCACGATCTGCGATCCAAAGGCGCTGGACAGGAACAGCGCAGGTACACCTTTTTCCAGCAGCGCCCAGCCATCCTGCCGCTGTACGAAACTTTCCGCAAATTCTCGGTTGCCCAAGTCGCGTCCTGTCGCCTTCAGTGCTTCGAGAACCAGCGGATCGAGCGATGTACGCCCTTCCCCCACAAATCCCAGTGGACTGCCGGCGGGGGCGACCGCAACGGTATCGAAATTGAACGCGGCAACGATGGCGGCCAGCGGCACCGGCGGGTCCGCAATGAAGGCCTGTATGCCCAGCAATCCGGATTCCTCTGCGCTGGTCGCAAGGACATAGATGTCGCGGTCATGCGGTCTGGTGGCGGCAAGGCGCCGGGCGAGTTCCAGCATCACGGCAACCCCGCTGGCATTGTCAATCGCGCCGTTGCAGACAGTATCAGGCTGAGCCGCGTTATCGGCATCTCCATCACAACTGCCCAGATGATCCCAGTGCGCCAGCAACAGCACAGCGCCCGCATCGGGCCGTGATCCCGGCAGCCTGCCAATAAGGTTATAGCTGGTGAATTCCCTGCGGTCCGACACCGCCTCCAGCGAGGCCTTCAGATCAAGCGCGCGCGGCTCGAACGCGTCGTCGCCGGCGGCTTCCTGTAATGTGGCCCAGCGTTCCGCACCGATGGCGCGCACCAGCGCCGCATCCGTTACAAACGCGCTCAAATGGCGGTTCGCATCGCTGGCAGGTTCGATGGTTTCGCGCCCGGATGACGCGCGAACCGCAGCAATCTCGCCCGGATCGTCGACCACGGTGATGACGGCGGCAGGTTCCCGTTCGAACAGTTTGGCACGGCGCGCGGGGCTCTTGCCCGCTTCGCCCAGCATGACGGCGACCTTGCCCTTGATGCCTTCGGGCGGCGGGGCGGTGAGAGCGCGGCCCACGAACACGACGTCTGCATCCTCCACAAGCACACGGCGCGCCCCGGCAAAACCGAAGGCTTCATCATCGGTTAGCAAGGTCTTGCCGAGTGAGACCCGGCTTTCCAGCGGTTGCGAGCGCACCAGCGAAACCGGTGCCCGCCACGGATTGACCGGATCGTTGGTCCCGGACTCCAACCCAATTTCGGTGTAGCGCCTCGCGAGATATTCAAGCGTCAGACGCTCCCCATCTGTGCCCGGTTGCCGCCCGCCGAACTCATCGCTCGCAAGGGCAGTGATATCCCGCATAAGGCTTACCGAAATGGCCTGCCTTTCCGCGCGCGAGACGCGAGCAGAGGGAGTTGTCGCACACGCCGAAACCATTGCGGCAAGCGCCAGCAACAGGACCAGCCGTGGACGCGAAAATGCTGACATTGACTTCACTCTGCGGTCCAGCCCCCGTCAATGCTCCAGTTGGCGCCGGTCACGTTGCCCGCTTCCTCGCGGCACAGGAACACCGCCATCGCGCCCACCTCATGTGGTTGTACGAACTTCTTGGTCGGCTGCTTGGCAAGCAGAACATCGTTGATGACCTGTTCGCGTGTCAGTCCACGCGCTTTCATAGTATCGGGGATCTGCCCTTCGATAAGCGGGGTCCAGACATAGCCGGGCGAGATGCAATTGGCAGTCACGCCGCTGGTCGCCAGTTCCAGCGCAATCGTCTTGGTGAAGCCTGCAATCGCGTGCTTTGAGGCGTTGTATGCGCTCTTGAACGGCGACGCCGTCAGCGAATGGGCAGAGGCGGTGTTGATGATGCGGCCCCAGCCCTTTTGCTTCATCCCCGGCACAGCCAGTCGCGTAGTGTGAAACGCCGCCGTTAAATTGAGCGCAATGATCGCGTTCCATTTGTCGACCGGGAATTCCTCCACCGGGGCCACGTGCTGCATACCGGCGTTGTTGATCAGGATATCGACCGGGCCAATAGCCGCAAACATCGCCTCTATCGCGGCGGGGTCCATCAGGTTGGCGCCGTTGTATTGCGCACCCAGTTCGCTTTGCATTTGCGCGATTTCTTCGGCATCGCCAAATCCGTTCAGGATTACATCAGCACCCTCGCCCCGCAGCGCCCGCGCCATCGCCAGCCCGATGCCGGAGGTCGACCCGGTTATCAGCGCCCGCTTTCCGGCAAGGAACATTGCACTCTCCCGATGATTGATTAATCGTCAATAGGGGTCTGTTGCCCCAACACACGCGCGAGTCCACCAAAAATGACTCTTGCAATACGAGAGCGACAAAGGGAGGCAAAAATACGATGCGGCTCAATCCATTCGATAGCTCGCGGATCAAAGTCCGGTCCAGCAGCGGCGGCGGTATGGGTCGTGCTGGAGGGCTAGGCTGCGGCACGTTGGTCATCGCAATCATCGGTGCGCTGGTGTTCGGGCTGGACCCGCAACAAACCATCGGCATGATTGAGGGGGTGCAACAACAAACATCGCCCTCTTCGCAGAGCGTCAATACCAACGCGCAGGAAGTGTGCTCGCGCGGCCCCTATGCGCAGGAGGCCTGCAACGCGCTGAACAGTCTGAACGACACATGGGAGCCGGAATTTGCACGCGCGGGAATCGCGTTCGAACAGCCATTCCTCGACCTGTACAGCACTGGCCGGGTCACCACTCAGGGTTGCGGCAGCGCGACTTCGGCGGCAGGACCATTTTATTGCCCGGCGGATCAGGGAATTTACATCGACACCGGGTTCTTCGATCAACTCGCCCGGATGAGCGGCACGGGTGGCGATTTTGCGCGGCTGTATGTAATGGCGCACGAATATGGGCACCACATTCAGAACGTAACCGGGTTGGCCGATCAGGTTCGCAGCCTGCAACAGCGTGACCGAAGCCAGGCGAACCAGTTGCAGGTGCGCATGGAACTGCAGGCGGATTGCTATGCCGGGGTATGGGCAGGCAAGAACGCTGAGCGGATCGAGCCGGGCGATATGGAGGAAGGCCTGCAAGCGGCCAGTGCGATCGGCGACGATACGCTGATGCGCAATGCCGGGCAGCGCATCAATCCCGAAGGTTTCACCCACGGCACGAGCGAACAGCGGCGCGAAGCCCTGTTGCGCGGAATTAGGAGCGCCAATGATACGGCCTGCGATGTCTATTTCGATATGCGCTAAGCGCGCACAGTTTCTTCTCGCCGCCTCTGTTTGTCTTTCCGCCTCGTATCCAGTGGCTGCACAAATGCAGCAGGAACCGGATGTAAAGGACGTCGCGATGACCCCGTTGGAGGACATCGGACTTATGGGGAAGGATATCCCGGAGCCACTATTGATTGCGGCGCGTAATCCATATCAGTCGGGAGGGCTGTCGACCTGCAATTCCATCGTCGCGGAAATTGCCACGCTCGATACCATTTTGGGCGAGGATTACGATATCACCGAAGGCCAGAAAACGGGACTTAGCATCGGCAAGGCTGCGAAAAGCGTAGTCGGATCGTTCATTCCGTTCAGAGGTGTGGTGCGGGAAGTCTCTGGCGCAGCAGGCGATCAGCGCAAGGCGCAGGCGGCGGTTATGGCCGGGATGGTGCGGCGCGGTTATCTGAAAGGTCTGGGTGAGGCGCGCGGATGCGATTATCCCGCGCGGCCCAAGGAACAAGTCGAGGTTGTCTTGACCGGGGAATGACGCCTATCTGGATCGACTTCGCCACTCTCGTATTTGCCGGTCGAGCTGCAAGAGGATGTCGGATCGCATCTTCCCTTCGATCTTGGAATTGTGAGCGATGGATGCGCGCGCTTCAACAAGCCCGTTCAACGCGTGTTCCATGATCCGCTTCTGGCAGATCGTCACGATGGTGGTGCCATCTGCGAGAACCTTACTGCTGGAAACTTCATTTGAAGCATCGTCGCATGACATTTTCACGATAGTGCGCGGCGACCGTTCCATTTCTGCCAAAGCGGTCTCGGCCTTGATCTCCTTGATATCGCGACGCAGCTCGGCAAAAACGGCCTCGGACTCAGCCATCGACTCGCGAACTCTCATAGTCATCTCGGCACGCTCAGCCTCGCTCATCAGGGGCATACCCTCGAAATCGATTTCGTGTGGGGCGAGCCACGCCGTTTTCTTTTGTCGATCCTTGCTGTCGGTCTTGCCCGGCTCGGCGCGCCCCGCATTAGCCTCGTCGGGGTCGACAGTTGTGTTCTGAACCTGGTGCTCATTTGGAGCATCGGGGGGCGCTGGAGGTTGCGGCGCCTGCGGCGATTGCGGTGCGATTTCGAGCGACCACGCGGGTGGAGCCGGAGCAACTGGCGCCAGCGGCGCAGGCGGTGCGGGCGTTTCAACTGGATCCTCTGCGGCGTCCGCCAAGTTGGCCTCGGCATAGCTTATCGAAGCAGTCATCGGAAGTGCCAGCGCTCCGCCAAACAGCAGGGCACGCGCGGCGAGACGGCGGCGCGGCGATGATTCCTGTGCCATTTTGAGATTCCTCAAACGTTCGACGATGGATTTGTCGCCCAGCACCGGGCACGCCATGGGCGCGGCCAGAGCCACATTCGGCCCGGCGGCAAAGCTGGCAATGACGCGAGCATACTGTGCGCGCTCCTCGATGGTCCGCGCGGCAATCACCCGCGCATCGCACGCCGCTTCCTGATCGCGGCGCAGCGCCAGCCAGCCATACCGCTGAGCGGATTGAACCAGTGCAGCGCGAACAGTGGCTGGACAGCCACGTTGATCAGCAGGTCGTGCCCGCGATGGTGTGCCAGTTCATGCGCCAGCGCGAGGTCGCGGCCCAAACGGTCGGGCTGCGCCATGAAGCCGGGGGGCAGCGCAATCACCGGATCGAACACACCGAATGCGAGCGGAGCGGCGGTAGCGGGTGTTTCGATCAGACGGATAGGCCGCGCAAAAGGCAATGTTGTCGCGGTGGTGCCCACTTCGCGCGCATCTGTCAGCAATTCCGCGCGCAGCCGGAAATATGCGCCAAACCGAAAGAACAGAAACGCCGCGGCCCCTGCCATCCATACCGACATCGCCATCTCGGCCAGCGGCAGCGCGGTGATCTGAGCCGTCAGCTCGGCAGCAGCAGACGGCTGTACCTGCGCTGAGGCTTCGATCGGAGCGAACCCGGCAGCGTCTTGCGCATCGGACATCGGACCGATCAGAGCAGTATCGATCGCCGCAGGCGTCATCGTCTCTGCCGGGGCAAACCACGCAGGCAGTTCAATCGGCGGCAGGAACAGCCGCACTACGGGCAGCGCCCACAATGCATAAGCGGTCGGCGCGCCCAGCCACCGCGTAACCGGGCGGCGCAGGATCAGCAAAGCGACGATCAGCAAACCGGTCCACACCAGCGTATCAAGCAGGAACGCGCTCATTGCTTCAACTCCCTCAGCAATTGCTCGATTTCAACGAGATCGTCCTCGCTCAGCGCCTCGCTCTGCGCCAGATGCGCGACGAGTGAAGCAGCTTTCCCTCCAAACAGCTTGTCCACCAGCCGCCGCGATTCGCCGCCGACATATTCGGCGCGCGCGATCAAGGGGGAATACAGAAACCGCCTTCCATCTGGCCGGGTGGCGACCGCCTGTTTGCCGACCAAGCGCGACAGCAGCGTCTTGACCGTCGCAAGGCTCCAGTCGCGGGCAGTGCCAACGGTATCGAAGATGTCCTGAGCGCTGGCGGTGCCATGATCCCACAGCGCCTCCATCACGGCATGTTCCGCATCGGTGATGCGTTCAGGGGGAGCGTTGGAAGACGTCCCGGCGGGCAATCCGGTCTTGCGGGTCACGGTCGATTCTCCGGCAGACAAGCGTTTCGGGCGGGATTACGATTACATCTGTAACCGTAACGACTACGGTTGTAAACATTAAGCGCCGATGAACGCCTGTTCATCACCATTGCACCTCGACCGGCGGGCGGTAGAGTGCGACGAATGATAACACGATTTCTTGCCATCTTTCTCACCATAATGGCTCCTGCGTCTGTATCGGCGCAGGAATTCTTCCCGCTGACCGTGCCCGTCCCGCTGTCTGAGGCGGACCCGAACGCGATCGAAACCGGCGACCTGGTCTATCGCGGCGGGCTGAAAATTGAGCCGGGCGAGGAGAAGGTCGGGGGCATTTCCGGGCTGGAATGGCATGACGACGCGCTGTGGGCGGTAAGTGACGACGGGCGCTGGCTGCGGATCGAACCAAACGAGGCGAACGGCGAATTGCGCGATCTCTACGGCATCGAAATCGGGCCACTGCTGGATGATCGCGGCAAGAAGTTTCGGCGCAAGGAAGACGCCAATGCAGAGGCGAACATACGCACGCCGGACGGCGGATGGCTGATCGCGTTCGAGCAGGATCACCGCATCGCGCGCTACGCCGCCTTTGCCAAAGACGCTGCCATCCCCGACACCACGCCCGCTGCCGCAGCCGCGCTGACATTGGTGAGCGGCGCGTCGGGCAATAGCGGACTGGAAGCGCTCGCCATTGGACCGGCAGGGCTGCTCGCTTGTGCCGAGATCGCAACGCAAGGGATCAACAATTGCGTGCGCATCCAAAACGGAGTGGCCACAGCGTTCCAACTGCTCGCGCCGCCCGCCCTCGCCCAGCACAATGGCGCGCCTACCGATGCCGCCTGCGCGGACGATGGCACATGCTACGTCCTGTTTCGCAGCTACAGACCGGGCCAGGGCAACCGCGCCGCCATCGTCGAACTTGCGCCCGACAACAGCGCCCGGACGCTGGCGGTCCTTACCCCGCCGCTCACACTCGACAATTTCGAGGGGCTGGCGGTGCGCGACCAGTATTCCAAACGATACCTCTATCTGGCCTCCGACGATAATTTCAACAATTGCTACACCAGCAGCGTGGCCGACTGTCAGGACACGCTGATCCTGAAGTTCCAGATCCGGCAGGAGGATGCCGCCCCGCCGCCCGTTGCCGATGCGCCGGAACCCGATGCGCAATACGAAACGGTCGATGTCGTGCTGGAAACCGTGCAAGGCCCGATTACCATTGCGCTGGAGACGGAGCGCGCGCCAATCACCGCGGCGAATTTTCTGCGCTATGTCGAGGAAGGCCGGTTCGATGGCACTGTCTTCTACCGCGCCATGTCGCTCGATGCCGAGCCGAAGCCCAACGGCCTGTTGCAAGGGGGCACGCAGTTCGATCCCAAGCGCATCCTGCCGCCCATCGCGCACGAACCGACCAGTGCCACCGGCCTCAGCCACACGCATGGTGCGGTGTCGATGGCGATGGGCGATCCGGGCACCGCCAACGGCGATTTTTCGATCATGTTGCAGGATCAGACCGGCCTGGATGCGCAGCCCGATGCGACCGATCCGGTTTGGAAGAACGGATATGCGGTGTTCGGTTACGTGATCGAGGGAATGAACGCTGTCGCCGCGATCTATGCAGGAGCGATTGATCCGGACAAGGGAGAGGGTTGGATGAAGGGGCAGATGTTGGCCGACCCGGTGAAGATCGTGAAGGCCCGCCGCGCCGATCCAGAACCGCCAGCGCAGTGAGGCTATTCACCGATTGCGGGCCGCCCCACCGGCGCGCTCGCGACGGTCGGCATCCGCGCTTCGAGTGCGGGCAACCACTCCCCCACCCCGTTGCCGATCCGCACCTGCGGCAAGGATGCTAGCAAGCGCCGCTCCGCCTCCCATTTGGCGATCAGGTTGACGGCATCGTCTGCCGCCTGCGCCAGCGGTTTGGGCGAACGCAGCGCGTTGTTCACCAGTGCATCGCCAAAGAACGTCCAGTCGTTCTCCGCCTCGCACCCGAAAGAGGACCGATTGGACGCCGCCGCTGTCAGGATCGCGGTGTCAGGATCGGCCAGAGGGTCGACAAACACGCCGGAGAAACACGCGCTTAGCATCAGGATGCGCCGTTTGATGCCCAATTCCTCCAGCACAGCCTTAAACCGCGCAGGCGACAGGACGCCATACCCCGTGTCGCCGTAATGATACGCCAACCCAAGCTCATTGCCGTGGCTGGTTGTATAGAGCACCAGCACATCCTCGTTTGCGTCCATCACCTCGGCAATCGCTGCCAGGCTGACGATCAGGGATTCAATCGACCCATGCGGCAGATCGTCGCGCGCACCGTCCGGCCCGGCCAGCATCACCGTGCGCCCTGCCGCATCGTATCGCTGACCCAGTACCCGGCCCGCCTCGCGCGCCTCACGCGCAAAAACCGGATCGCTGTCGAGCGCGATGGTGACGACATAGGCATCCACCGTTCCGCGACGTTGCGGCCGGATCTGCGCCAGTGCCCGGTCCAGCCGCCGCCGCTGTTCCAGCAGCGCGCGGGCAGGCACCCCGCGCGTCAGTTCCGGGCCAAGCTCATAGCTTTTGCGGCGATCCGCTCGGCTTTTAACCGAACCCAGATCAGGATAAGGCGCGACATGTTCGGGCGGCTGGTTCGGGGCGTTCTGCTCCGATTGCGGAGACGCAGGCACCGCGATCAAGAACCCGATCAACCCTGCAATCAGCGTGACCTTCAGCATGGCATGAGGCTGCACCGGAGGCTCCATCAGGTCAAGCGCCTCTTCATGTCATCATCCGCTCCATGATCTTTGCAAAACTCAGCCCCAGCAGGCGCTTGTATTCCCAGCTTTTCACAAACCAGAATAGCGAGAATGCAACAATCGCCGCCGCCTCGATCCAGAAAATCTCGTGCCCGCAATCGCGCCCGTCCACCAGATGCACGGCATAGGCCAGCAACGGCAGCACGATCATGGCACAGCCCGTGAAATTGTAGGCCCGTTCGAACCGACGCCGCATCGGGGGCCACAAGATGTAATCGAGCCGCGATTTGGAAAAGAACACCGCGACCACGAACAGGCAGGCGAAGAACGAAACAGCAAAGAACGCATGCCAGGAAAACATGGTATCGGAACATTGCTCGATCCCGGTGGGCACCATCGCCACCATGATCAGGAAAACCCCGGCCAAAGTGAGCAACACGTTCTCCCACCGCGAAAGCCCCTGAAACAGGATCAGGAACACGCCCACCGCCCACAATAGCCCGACGAACCAGTTGCGGGCGGCAGGAACGTGATAGAAATAGCTGATCGAATAATTTCCGTCATACCCGCCAACCAGCGGCAGTGTGATCGGGATCAGCAACGCAATGAAGCCGATGCCAAAACACTTGATCAGGAACGCCAGATTGGCGTGGCGCGAGAAATCCTTGCGAAACGCATCCTTGCGCGTCCAGTCGATTGCCTTTGGATCGGGGGCTTCGGGTGGAGCCATCAACCCATTGATCCCATTGGAGACACAGGGCCGCCTGACACACCTGACACACTGTCCAGGGGAGGAAAAGCTGGCACCGGGCGCATCTTTCCCGAAGGCTGAAAAGAGCGGGGCAAAAATATTGGTGAGGGACGATGCATGGCGGCCATGATACCCAAGGTCGCGCATGTAGGAAACGCTGATGTGCGGGCGCGGAAACCTCATGCGCCAAACGTAGATGGTGCGCTGATCAGATCAGCCGCGCCCGCTGATCGGGTGTCAGCATGGCGCACGCCTCCGGTGTCTGGCCAAACCAGCGATACCGGTTACGCGCCACAATATCATACGCCCAATCGCGAATAGGGCGCGGAATAATCCGGAACACCTGCGCCAGTTGCCATACCCCACCCAAAGCGCGCGCGACCTCAAAGTATCCGGTAGTCTTGATGCTTGGCCGCCCGTTGTGAAGGAACAGGAAACTCTCGTCCCAGTCGATGCCGTAATGGCGGCATAGGGCCTCTCCCAGTTCCTTCTGCGCAGAGGTGAACGCGACCGCGCCGCGCCTGTCGTGCTGCATGATTAAGCCCACCCCGCCTGTACACAGCACGCAGTGATGGTCGAAAATGAACAGAGAGCGACTTTCATCGAAATCAGGGACCGCAGGATCATCGCGATAGCTGTAGGGCGCGAATTTCTTCAGATCGGCCTGCGTGTGGTTGTTCATTGGTCGATCACCTTTATATCCAGCCCGGCAAACCCCGCTTGATATTCGCGAAGGCTAATGATGCCGAGGCACGGGCGCGCACCTGCTTCCATAGCATGTCCGGCGGCGATCTGTTTCGCAATCAGGATCACCGGGATGCACGGGATCAGCGGCCCGTGCCCCTGCCGCGCGACGATGTAGTGACGGCGGGTGACGGGGTGGCCGCTGCCATCCTCACCCTCGATAAGCAGGTAAAACCCGCTGGCCCCGCGCCCCAGCCAGTTAAACCAGCCTGAGACGCTGACCAGAGCGGGCGCGATCCGATCCAGACGCGGCAGCAGCTTCACGCGCGTCAGCATCCCCATGATCGCCGTGCCGAGATGCAGTAGGGGGATTTCGTGACCCGCCCAGAAAGTGTGATTGCGCAAGGTGGGATACCGGTCTTTGAACAATGCGAGGTCCGGCACATTCCCGCGCCCGAACCAGCGTTTGCCAAGGCCCGGAATGACGCCGGTGTGCAGATCGCTCCAGCCGGTGACGGTCTGCATCCTGCCGTCGATCAGCGTGGTAAAGCGCTTTCCGACATAGCGCAGCACGGCGGACACGGTGCCTACGCCGCGATTGGCCTGTTCTGCCCCGCTGATGCCGTAAGTTGCGCTGTGGATTGTCATACCTGCCGTGATCGCTTCATCGAGATAGGCTGCGGTGAGCGCGGGCACGGAGGATGCGCCCGCCAGCACCGCCACACCGGCTGCGCGCGCAGCGTCGTCCAGCACTCCGATACCGGCGACGAACTCGCGCGCGTCGGAAATATCGCAATAATGTGACCCCGCAGCGATGGCGGCCTCAGCCACGCCGTATCCTTGATCGTTGTACGGCCCCACCATGTTGATGACGAGATCGGGGCGCATATTGGCCAAGGCCGAAGGCGAAACATTCAGATCATACGCCGCGCCCTCGGCCGGATTGTGCGCGCCTAGCGAGCCCGCAAATGCGCGCGCCTTGGCCGCACTGCGTCCAGCAATAATAAGCTGGATATTCGCCTGATCCGCCAGACTGCGCGCGACATAACCGCCGAAATTGCCATACCCGCCGATGATGACGACGCGCAGCACCGCTGATCCTTAGTAAACTCGCGCTTTCGGCTCGATATAGGCGATATCATCCGACAGCGTGTATTCGTGGACCGGGCGGTAATCGATGCGGATGTTCGATCCGCGTCCGCCCCAGCCATCGAACCACGCAATGGTGTGCTTCATCCATTCGGCATCGTTGCGATCGGGGAAATCCTCGTGCGCGTGGGCGCCGCGGCTTTCCTTGCGGTTGGCCGCGCTCGCCATCGTCACGTTCGCCTGCGCCATCAAATTGTCGAGTTCCAGCGTCTCGATCAGATCGCTGTTCCAGATCAGCGATTTGTCGGTGACGTGGATGTCCTCCATCCGCTTGTTCTGTTCGGCGAGGGTCTTCACGCCTTCATCCATCAATGCCTGATCGCGGAACACGGCGGCGTGTTTCTGCATCGCCTTTTGCATGTCCGACCGGATTGCCGCCGTGGGCGATCCGCCCTGCGCGTAACGGAAATGGTCGAGCCGCCCAAGAGCCATGTCGGCGCTGTCTTTCGGCAGTTCGGCCTGACTCACGCCCGCAACGGTGTTGTCCTTTAGATGCAGCCCGGTTGCGCGGCCAAACACGACAAGGTCGATCAGCGAATTGGAGCCGAGGCGGTTTGCCCCGTGAACCGAAACGCACGCTGCCTCGCCCACGGCATACAGGCCGGGGATGACGTGATCGGGATTGCCATCCGGGCCCAGCGTCACGACCTGCCCGTGATAATTGCACGGAATGCCGCCCATGTTGTAATGCACGGTCGGCGTCACCGGCAGCGCCTGACGGGTCAGGTCGACACCGGCGAAGATCTTGCCGCTTTCGGTGATGCCGGGCAGGCGCGCAGCCAGCACCTTGGGATCGATATGATCGAGGTGGAGGTGAATGTGATCGCCATCCTCGCCCACGCCGCGCCCCTCGCGCATTTCCAGCGCCATCGAACGGCTGACGACGTCGCGCGATGCCAGATCCTTCGCCGACGGGGCATAGCGTTCCATGAACCGCTCGCCCTCGGAATTGGTGAGATAGCCACCCTCGCCCCGCGCGCCTTCGGTGATGAGCACGCCCGCGCCGTAAATGCCGGTCGGGTGGAACTGCACAAACTCCATATCCTGCAGGGGAAGGCCTGCGCGCAACACCATGCCACCGCCATCGCCGGTGCAGGTGTGGGCAGAAGTCGCGGTGTAATAGCAGCGGCCATACCCGCCCGTCGCCAGCACAACCGATTGCGCGCGGAACCGATGGATCGTACCGTCATCCAGGCACATGGCAATCACGCCGACGCACTTCTTTTCGCCGCCGACTTCGGCCATGATGAGATCAAGCGCAAAATATTCGATAAAGAAATCAGCGGCATACTTCAGGCTCTGCTGATACAGCGCGTGCAGCATGGCGTGGCCGGTGCGGTCGGCGGCGGCGCAGGTGCGCTGCACAGGCGGGCCAGCGCCCATGTTCTGCATGTGACCGCCAAACGGGCGCTGATAGATCGTGCCGTCCTCGTTCCGGCTGAAGGGGACGCCTGCATGTTCCAGTTCGTAAACCGCAGCGGGAGCTTCGCGTGCGAGGTATTCGATCGCGTCCTGATCGCCCAGCCAGTCTGACCCCTTTACGGTGTCATACATGTGCCAGGTCCAGTGATCAGGCGAATTGTTGCCAAGGCTTGCCGCGATCCCGCCTTGCGCCGCGACCGTGTGAGAACGGGTGGGGAAGACCTTGGATATGTTGGCCGTTTTCAGGCCCGCTTCGGCGGAGCCCATTGTCGCGCGCAGGCCCGATCCGCCCGCGCCCACGACCACGACGTCATAGACATGGTCGGTAATCTTGTATGCGCCCTGAAGATGCGGGCTGGCATCGTTTGCTGGTGCGGTGGCCATTATGCTGAAGCTCCGAATGCAAGGGTCGCGACGCTGAAGATCGCGTAGGCAGCGCCGCCAAAGGCCGCGATGTTGAGCGCTGTAAGCAGCGCGAATTTGGATCCCGGATTGTGGACGTAATCCTCAATCACGACGGTGAGGCCCATGCGCGCATGCCAGAAAAGGCTGGCGACCAGCAGGATCATCGCGGTGGCCGAAAGTGGCTTTGCCAGCCATTCGCTGACCGTCTGATAGCTGTATTCGTCCAGCAGCAGCAGGCTGACGATGAACCAGCTCATCAAAACGAGATTGGTTATCGCCGAAAAGCGATGCGAGAGCCAATGATGCGCGCCCTGATGCGAGGGGCCAAGCCCGCGCACGCGTCCGATGGAAGTGCCGTTACCCATGGTGTGTCTCCCCTCAGCGCAGCAGAATGTAGGCCCAGACCGCAGTGGTCAGGACGGTGGCGATGATGGGCGACAAGGTCGACCACAGGCGATTGGTATCGAGTTCGTAACCCGCACCGATATCCAGCACGAAATGCCGCAGCCCGCTCATCATGTGGGTAAAGAACGCCCAGCTGAGGCCGATCATCACGATGAAGCCAATCGGTGAACCGGCGGCCCACAGAAACGTGTCATACGCCTCCGGACCGCTGGCCAGAGCGCCCAGCCACCATACCAGCACCGCCAGACCGACCAGCGCCATGCCGTCTCCGGTGACGCGGTGCAGGATGGATACCAGCATGTGCGGCCCCCAACGCCATATCTGAAGATGGGGAGAAAGCGGTCTTTGGGCCATGTTCACTCGTTGTTTTGCGTTTGATCGGATTATCGGATTTTGTGGCCCTCACTTAGCGCCCCTGCCGCGCGGTGCAAGCGCGTTACGCTCAACTCTTCTTGCAAAGTTTCGGATAGAGGCTTGCATGAGTTTCATCCTTCTTACCGGATCGAGCCGCGGAATCGGCGCCGCAACCCATGCTGCCCTTACCGCGCGCGGGCACACCGTCATCGGACATCAGACGCAGGTTCGCGATGCCGGAACAGGTGGGCAGTCGATGATCGCTGCCGACTTTCGCGACCCGCTGGCCGCGCACCGGTTGTGGGAAGATGCGCTGGAGCGTGCGAAGGATATGGGCGACGGCACCATCGACGTGCTGATCAACAATGCCGGCCTGTTCGAGGCGAACCGCATTGACCGATCCGACATCGAATGGCTGGACGCATGGGAAGACACCTTGCGCATCAATTTGACCGCTGCCGCGCAGCTATCGCGCTTTGCCCTGCGCCACTGGCAGGAACGGGGAAAAGGAGGCCGGATCGTCCATGTCGCCAGCCGCGCCGCCTATCGCGGGGATAGCCCTGCACATTGGCATTATGCAGCGGCAAAAGGCGGCATGATCGCGATGCACAAGACGATCGCACGCGGATTTGCGGGCGAAGGCATCCTCAGCTTTGCGGTGACGCCGGGATTTACCGATACCAGCATGGCGGGCGATTATCTGGATACGCGTGGCGGCGCTGGCCTGCTCGCGGATATCCCGTTGGGCCGCGTTGCGACGCCTGAAGAAATCGCCAAGGTCATCGAGTTCTGCGCGCTGGACGCCCCGCCCAGCATGACCGGCGCGGTAATCGATGCGAATGGTGCCAGCTTTGTCCGCTAAAGTTCTTCCCGTCTTCCTGTTCCTGACAGCAGGCTGCGCGATCAACGCGGGCAACACCCCGGCAACGCCTGCCCCTGCCACCATGGCTGCATTCCCACAATCGTGCGACGACTGGGACGACTGGGACAAGCCTGCTGCGCCCTATCGTATCCATGGGGACACCTATTATGTCGGAACCTGCGGCATCGCGGCCATCCTTGTCACCACGAACGACGGTCATGCGCTGATCGATTCCGGAACCCAGGGCGGCGCGCAAGTGGTGCTGACCAATATCCGCACGCTTGGCTTTGATCCGAAGCACGTCAAACTGTTGCTCACCAGCCACGAACATTTCGATCATGTCGGCGGCATGGCCAGCATTCAGCAAGCGACGGGAGCGGTGGTCATATCTTCCCGGATTGGCGTCGATGTTCTGACTTCGGGAAATGCGCATCCCGACGATCCGCAATTTGGAATGCACGAACCGATGCAGCCGATCACGCGTGGAATTGCCTATTCCCATGCCGATGCGTCCTATCAGCTCGATACCTTTGGAATTTCCCCGATTGAAACGCCAGGTCACACGCCCGGTGCGATGAGCTGGCAGTGGGAAAGCTGCGCGAGCGATGACTGCCAGACAATCGTGTACGCCGACAGTATGAGCCCGGTCAGCAGCGACGTATACCGGTTTTCCGACCATCCGGACTATATCGCTGCCTATCGCGAGAGCATCGCGAGGATTTCCGCGCTGAAATGCGACATTCTGCTCACGCCGCACCCTTCGGCGAGCGACATGCTCACCCGCGCGGCCACAGGATCGCTGGTGGGCGGCACCGGCTGCGACGCCTACGCTGCGGCGGTTGCAAAGCGGTTGGATGATCGGCTCGCCAAAGAAAGCGGCGCTGAATGACCAGCTGGAAACTCGCCGCCTTCGCGCCAAAGCCTGTCGTGCAGGCCGCGCTGCTTGCGCATGACGATCAGGATGAATGGGATTTCGATCTCGTCATATCGGGCCGCGAAGTGGCGGAGGATCGTCCCCGCGAATGGGTGCTCGAAGGGTGGTATCCGAAGAAACCGGGAAAGGCGCAAATTGCCGCAATCGGCGCGCTGTTCGTCGGGCGCGTGCCAGTGATCACGATCGAGAAATTGCCCGATGAGGATTGGCTGACGATGAGCCAGCAGGGTGTTCAGCCGATCCATGCCGGGCCGTTCCACGTCCATACGCCGGATTTCGAGAGCCTGCCGGGTGCGATCAATTTCGTAATCCCCGCCGCGCAGGCGTTCGGCACCGGCCATCACGAAACGACCGCCGGTTGCCTGGAAATGCTTGGCATCATGCGACAACAAGGCATTTTACCGCGCAGGATTGCGGATATCGGAACGGGCACAGGTCTGCTCGGCTTTGCGGCGATGGCGCTGTGGCCGGGGGCGGAGGCGACGGCTTCTGATATCGACCCGATTTGCGGCGATGTGGTGGAGGAAAACGCTTCGCTCAATCACGTGCCATTGGGCGCCGGGCCGGGTGCGATGACGATGGTGGTGGCCGATGGAATGGCCGATCCGCTGTTGCAGATGCGCGGGCCCTACGATCTTCTGATCGCCAACATCCTCGCCGGGCCGCTGGTGGAACTCGCCCCCGATTTCGCTGCGAGCGTCCGCCCCCATGGCAATATCCTGCTGGCGGGATTGCTGGCCGGAGAGCAGAAACGCGCCGTGTTGCGCGCCTATCGCCGCAATGGCTTTATGTTGCGCGCAACGATGCAGCGCGGCGACTGGGCGATCGTGTGGCTGCGGCGGCGGTTTACCGGGCGGCAATGGTCGCGACTTGGCCAGCATGGCCGCTGAGAAAGGCGCGCAATACCCCTTGATCGCGCGCGCCTTTCACATTCTCAAGGCGCTGGCCCTCGCCCTCGCCGCGCTGACTTTGGTGTTCTTGTTGACCGCATGGGCGGGCGCGCTGATCCCGCGCAATCCTGACTGGGATGAGCCGCGTCCCGACACCGAGGCGACCGTGCCGATCCTGATCGGGACCAACGGCATTCACACCGAAATCGTGATGCCCAACCAGACCCCCCATCGCGATTGGCTGGCGGATTTTCCGCTCAGCGATATCGGCGGGATGGATAGCGCAGCCACGCATGTTTCGATCAGCTGGGGAGAGCGCGCGTTCTTCCTCGAAACGCAAAGCTGGTCACAGCTGAACCCGCTGACTGCGCTGCGCGCATTGCTTGGCGGCGATGCGATTTTCCATATTGCGCACTATGCCAACCCCGCGCCGTCGGACGATTTCCGCCTGCTGCATTTGCGGCCTGCAGAATACCGCGTGTTGGCAGACGCAATCGCGGCACAATTGCCGCACGATCACCGCGCAACCAGGGTGCCGGGATATGGCCGGCAAGACGTGTTCTACGATGCGCTGGGCACTTACCACATCGGCCACACCTGCAACCAATGGACCACCGATCAGCTGGCGCGCGCAGGGGTGAGAACGGGGTGGTGGACGCCGTTATCGGGCGGGGTCATGCGCTGGATTCCGGCCACGCACTAGACCGAAGGCAATGCGCGCTCCAGCAATTCGAGCGCGTTGCGGGTGGAGTACGCGCAGCACATCGCTTATCCCGCCGCCGAACCGGCGCGTGCCACGATGGCCGACCAGCCCGCCTCGTCGATCACTTCGATGCCCAGTTCCTGCGCCTTTTTCAGCTTCGACCCCGCACCCGGCCCGGCAACAAGCAGATCGGTTTTCGCGCTGATCGATCCTGCGGCTTTCGCGCCAAGCCGTTCGGCCTGCGACTTGGCCTCATCGCGGCTCATCGTTTCCAGCTTGCCGGTGAACACCACCGTCTTGCCTGCAACCGGTGAATCGAGCGTTTCGACGACATAGGGCGGCGGGGTGACCTCATTCAGCAGATTTTCCCAGACCGCGACATTGTGCGGCTCGTGAAAGAAATCGCCAAGTGCATTGACCACGGCAAGCCCGATCCCATCAATCGAGCTGATCGACTGAAGGCTATCGGAATCCCCCGCGCGTGACCCTTCCGCCGCTTCCCGAAGCGCGGGCAGAGTGTGAAAATTCTTCATCAAGTCGCGCGAAGTCGTCTCACCCACATGACGGATGCCGAGGCCGAACAGCAGCCGTGCCGCATCGGGCTCCCGCTTGTTTTCCACAGCCGCCAACAGATTATCCACAGACTTGTCCTGCCAACCTTCCAGCGCGAGGATATCTGCGCGGCGGTGCTTCAATCGAAAGATATCGGCGGGGCTTTCCAGCCACCCCAATGCAAAGAATTGCGCGATAGTCTTGCTGCCAAGCCCCTCGATATCGAGCGCCTTGCGACTGACGAAATGTTCAAGCCTTTGCGTGCGTTGCGCCGGACAGATGAGACCGCCTGTGCAGCGCACGTCGACCTCGCCCTCCTCGGCCACAGCCTCGCTGCCGCATTCCGGGCAATAATCGGGAAACGCGAACGCGGGCTGATTTTCGTCGCGCGTCAAGTTCTCAACCACTTGCGGGATCACATCGCCCGCGCGCTGGATCACCACCCGGTCACCGGGCCGCACGCCTAGTCGCGCAATCTCGTCGCGGTTGTGCAGCGTCACGTTGGTCACCGTAACCCCGCCGACCAGCACCGGGGCAAGCCGCCCGACCGGCGTAAGCTTGCCCGTGCGGCCGACCTGTATGTCGATTGCTTCCAAAGTGGTCTGAGCGCGTTCCGCCGGGAATTTATGCGCCAATGCCCATCGCGGAGCCTTGCCCACCGCACCCAGACGTTCCTGCCAGTCGAGCCGGTCAACCTTGTAGACCACGCCGTCGATTTCATAGCCGAGGTCCGGACGTTTGCGACCGATCTCCTCGTAATGCGCGATCATCGCATCGACACCGTCGGTGGGCGTCAGGAACGGGGACACGGGAAAGCCCCACCCCTCGATCATGCGCATCATTTCGTGCTGGGTCTTGCACGGAACCTCGCTCGCCGCACCCCAGCCATAGGCCCAGAATTTCAACGGTCGCCGCGCCGTAACGCTCGCGTCCTTCTGGCGGAAAGATCCGGCGGCGGCATTGCGCGGATTTGCGAACAGCTTTGCGCCCGCCTCCGATTGAGCGGTGTTGAGCGCGGCAAAATCCGCGCGCGACATGTACACCTCGCCCCGCACCTCGAAAACGCTCGGGACGCCTTCGGGAAGCTGTTGCGGAATGTCGGCAATATGCAGCGCATTGGGCGTTACATCCTCGCCCACCTGCCCGTCCCCGCGCGTGGCGGCGCGCACCAGTCGGCCGTTTTCATAACGCAGGCTGCACGACAGGCCGTCAATCTTGTCCTCCGCCGTGATCGCCTGCGGTTCAGCTTCGTCAAGATTAAGATAGCGCCGGACGCGCTGTATCCACTCCTCCACCTCTTCGCGGTTGAATGCGTTGTCGAGGCTCATCATGCGAACCTCGTGAGCGACCTTGCTGAGCGGCGAGGCTTCGATTTCGTGCCCAACCTTTCGCGAGGGGCTGTCGGGCCGGATCAGATGCGGAAACTGCGCCTCAAGCTCGGCATTGCGCCGGACGAGCGCGTCGTATTCGGGATCACTGATTTCGGGCGAATCCTCGGTGTGATACAGCCGGTCGTGATGCGCGATTGCTTTGGCAAGGCGCATGAGTTCGTTGGCGGCTTGGGCTTCGGATAGGTCGGTCATGATGCCTTGCAAGCACCACCACCAAGCCCCTTCCCCAAGGGCGAGGGGACTTCGCGGTTTCGCTTCTTCTTCCGCTCCTCTTTAGATGAGGCCGTGGGGTGGTGCCGTGTACGGCCAGCCCAGCGCTCCGGCGTTGCTTCAAGCACCATCTTCAATCGCATCAGACACCCATCAAGATTGCTCATAACCTCTGTGTTGGCGAACCGCACTGTCGTAAACCCGAAGTCGCGCATTATCCGCTCGTCGCGCACCGCGTCGGCAGTGTCATCATGGGTGTCGCCATCAATCTCGATAACCAGACCGCGCGCAGGACAAAAGAAATCGACAATCCGCGACCCGCTCACCTGCTGGCGGCGGAATTTGTACCCATCAAATTGCTTGTTCTTGAGCGCACCCCATAGGCGCTGTTCTGGTGCGGTCTGATTGCTTCGCAAATGCCGGGCGCGCAGACGCAGCGTCTCTGGCGAGACGCCACCACCCCCAACCCCCTCCTCTAAAGAGGATGAGGCTTTTGAAAGTGTCTTCTTCCCCCCCCCCCCTCCTCTTTAGAGGAGGGGGTCGGGGGGTGGTGAGGTGCTGTAACGTCCATCACACCCCCTCCAGCAACCGATCCGCCTGCGCGCGCGCCTCTGGCGTCACTTCCGCGCCAGACAGCATCCGCGCGATTTCTTCCTGACGCCCGCTGGCGTCCAGCAGCACCACGCTGGTTTTCGTCACCGTGCCACTCGATGCCTTCGCAATCAGGTAATGCTGGCCACCGCGCGCGGCGACCTGTGGGCTGTGAGTAACTGCCAGCAATTGCCCCTCCGCATGGGCGAGCCGAGCCAGACGTTCGCCAATCGCGCTCGCCACAGCGCCGCCCACGCCGCGGTCGATCTCGTCAAAGATGATCGTGCCCGCCCCGCCCTTCTCCGCCAGCGCGACCTTCAGCGCCAGGATGAAACGCGAAAGCTCCCCGCCGCTCGCGATCTTGGCCAGCGGGGCAAAGTCCGCACCCGGATTGGTCGCAATCAGAAATTCCACCGCATCCGATCCCGACGCGCCCCAGCGATCCTCCGGCAAGGTGCCGATGCTGGTGAGGAAGCGCGCGGCGTCCAGTTTCAACGGAGCGAGTTCTGCGGCCACCGCCTTGTCCAGACGTTTTGCGGCCTTGATCCGCGTTTCGTGCGCGGCAGACGCTGCCTTGAGATACGCCTGCCGCCCCTCGCGCGCAGCGGCTTCCAGCGCATCCAGTTCCGCTTCGCCGCCCTCTATCGCGTCCAGCCTGCGGCGCATGTCGCGCATCAATTCGGGCAATTGATCGACCTCGCAGCGGTGCTTGCGAGCGAGCGCACGCAGTTCGAACAGGCGCGTTTCCGCGGCATCCAGCGCTTGTGGATCGTGGATCAGCGCTTCGGCTGCGGCCTCCAGCTTTTCCTCTGCCTCGCCCGCTTCGATCACGGCCCGGTCCAGCGCGGCGAGCGCCTCGGTCAGCATCGGATGTTCGGGCGCGATCCGGTCCAGCCGCCGCGCCGCCACGCGCAAGGATGCGAGCGGCGAATCCGAACCCTCCCAGATGTGGCGCAATTCCTCCAGCTCGCCAGACAGCCGCTCACCTTTTTGCATATCGGCGCGCTGCGCGGCGAGGCGCGCTTCCTCGCCTGCCTGCGGCTCCAACGTGGTGAGTTCGGTCAGATGCGCGATCAGCAGATCCTGATCGGTCTTCGCCTGTTCGACCTCGGCGCGCGCTTCGGATAGCTGCGCCTCCGCCTTTGCCCATGTCTTCCATGCGCGTGAAAGTCCGGCCAGATCGGTCCCGCCATAGCGATCGAGCAGCGCCATGTGCCCACGCGGATTGACCAGCCCGCGATCATCGTGCTGGCCGTGCAGTTCAACGAGCGCAGGGGCGAGTTCGCGCAGCATGGCAACGCTGACGGGTTGATCGTTGACGAACGCTTTCGATCCCCCGTCCGCCTTGACCTGACGCCGGATCAGCAGCGGTTCGCCCGGCTCAATCTCGATATCGGCACCGTCCAGCGCATCGGCGATAATGGAGGGAAGCTGTGCAAATTCGAAACTGGCGGTGACGCTGGCCCTGGGCTCCCCGGCGCGCACCAGCATGGTTTCCGCGCGGTCGCCCAGCACCAGTCCCAGCGCATCGAGCAGGATGGACTTGCCCGCGCCCGTCTCCCCTGTAAGCACGCCGAGGCCGCGCGCGAAATCAAGGTCGAGCGCTTCGATCAACACGATATTGCGGATGGAAAGCCGGGTCAGCATCGCGTCACAGCCCTAACCCAAAGGTGCCGCCCCGTCACGAGAGGGCGATCACGCTCCCCACAGATGCGCGCATTCAGCTTGGCCGAACGCCGCTTGCATTGTCCTCGACCAGTTCATAGGCGCGCTCGTACCATTCATTGCCGGGATAGTTCGCACCCAGAACGGCAGCGTATTTCACTGCCTCTTCCGGAATACCCAGCGCAAGGCTGCTTTCGGTCAGGCGATACAGCGCTTCGGGCGTATGGCTGGTCGTCTCGTACTGTTCGAGCACGTTGCGGAACCGCAAATCGGCGGCAAGCCATTGGCCGGAGCGTTGATAATGGCGTCCGATTTCCATCTCCTTGCCCGCAAGGTGATCGGCGACCAAGTCCAATTTCAGCCGCGCATCGGCTGCATATTCGCTCTGTGGGAAACGTCGGTTCACCTCGCGCAGAGCGGTCTGCGCCTGCTCGGTGATTTTCTGGTCGCGGTTTACGTCGCTGATCTGTTCGTAATAGGACAGCGCGATCAGATAATAGGCATAAGGCGCATCCTTGTTACCCGGATGGATCGAGAGGAAGCGCTGCGAATTCTGGATCGCCTTGTTGTAATCGCGCGCGATGTAATAGCTGAACGCGCTCATCAACTGCGCGCGCCGTGCCCAGGGCGAATAGGGGTGCTGGCGCTCCACCTCGTCAAACAGGGCCGCGGCGACCAGCGTGTTGCCCCTGTCCAGCCGGTTCTGCGCTTCGGTATACAGCGATTCGACATCGCGCGCGATGTAGGCGACATCCTTGTTCGCGGAGCCTCCGCCGCATGCCGTGGTGGTGAGCATGGTCGCGCCAAGGGCCACGGCCCCGATGCTGCGTGCGATCAATCGTGTGCTGAGGTTTTTCATGGTCGCCCGTATAGCCAGCGTGCGCGTGAACGCCAAGTGAAGTTGGCGATGTTGTCAGAAGCGGGCACCGGGTCCGCGTGGCCGGCGATGCTGCGGGTTGCCTGAGGTCAGCCCGCTATTTCTTGCGGGCCTTGCGAGCAGCATATTTCTCGTCGCGGGCGGCTTTCAATTCCGCCTCGGTGGGTTGCGGCACGTTGGCAGCGGCAGCGGCGGCTTCGGCAGCGGCGGCCTTTGCGGCCTGCGCCTCGGCAATCGCGGCCTTGCGTGCAGCGCTTTTCTCAGCGGCGGCGGCGATGCGGGCATCTTGCGCGGCCTTGCGGCGGGCCACTTCCGCTTCGTCCATCGGCGGTTTGGCGGCGTGTTTCTTCAGCGCTCTCTTGCGGGCATTCTGCGAAAGCGCGGCGCGCTCCTGAAAAGTGGGTTCTTTGTAACCGGCCATGGTGTGTCAATTCTCTGTCGTTGGGCCCGCAGTCGTGCGGGCGCGAATGGATGGTAGGTCGTAAACGGGGGGAGTGCCTATTCCTCCCCCATCCTGAGCGCGGCGATAAATGCCTCCTGCGGGATGCTGACATTGCCATATTCGCGCATTTTCACCTTGCCCTTCTTCTGTTTGTCCAGAAGTTTTTTCTTGCGGCTTATGTCGCCGCCATAACATTTGGCGGTCACGTCCTTGCGCAGGGCAGCGATGGTCTCACGGGCGATCACCTTGCCACCTATGGCGGCCTGGATCGGGATCTTGAACAGGTGGCGCGGGATCAGGTCTTTTAATCGCTCGCACATGCCTCGCCCGCGTTCCTCTGCAACGTTGCGGTGGACGATGAGGGACAGGGCATCGACCGGCTCATTGTTGACGAGGATGTTCATCTTCACAAGGTCGCCCTCGCGAAGGCCGATTTGCTCGTAATCGAAGCTGGCATAGCCGCGGCTGATCGATTTGAGCCGGTCGTAGAAATCGAACACCACCTCGTTCAGCGGCAATTCGTATGTCACCTGCGCGCGCCCGCCGACGTATGTGAGGTCGGTCTGGATACCGCGCCGGTCCTGACACAGTTTCAGGATCGAGCCGAGATATTCGTCGGGGGTATAGATCACCGCCTTGATCCACGGCTCCTCAATCCATTCGATGCGGCTGGGATCGGGATAATCGGCCGGATTGTGCAGCTCGATCAGCTTCGCGTCCTCATTCTTCGACCGGCCAAGCTGGATGCGATAGACGACCGAGGGCGCAGTTGTGATAAGATCAAGATCGTATTCGCGGCTGAGGCGTTCCTGGATGATCTCCAGATGCAAAAGCCCGAGGAAACCGCAGCGAAAGCCAAATCCCAACGCGGCTGAGCTTTCCATCTCGAAACTGAAGCTCGCATCGTTGAGGCGCAACCTGCTGATGCTCTCGCGCAGCTTCTCAAAGTCGGCCGCATCCACCGGGAACAGCCCGCAGAACACCACGGGCTGCACTTCCTTGTAGCCGGGCAGCGCCTTCGTCGCGCCATTCTTTACCGTGGTGATGGTGTCACCGACGCGGGCCTGCTCCACCTCTTTTATCTGCGCGGTGATAAAGCCGATTTCGCCCGGACCGATCTCCGCCAGATCGATGCGTTTGGGAGTGAATGCGCCAACCCGGTCGACCAGGTGCTGTGTGCCGCCCTGCATGAAACGGACCTGCAGCCCCCTGTGCAGAAACCCGTCGATCACGCGCACGAGAATGACCACGCCCAGATACGGATCGTACCAGCTATCCACCAGGCTGGCGGTCAACGGCTTGTCCCGCTCACCCTTGGGCGGCGGAATCTTGGCGACGACCGCCTCGAGTACGTCTTCGATGCCGATGCCCGATTTGGCGCTGGTCAGCACCGCCTTTGAAGCATCAAGACCGATGATATCCTCGATCTCCGTGCGGACCTTTTCGGGTTCGGCGGCGGGCAGATCGACCTTGTTGATGACGGGGACGATTTCGTGATCGTGTTCGATCGACTGATAGACGTTGGCGAGCGTCTGCGCCTCGACGCCTTGCGCGGCGTCCACGACCAGCAGTGCGCCTTCACATGCGGCAAGACTGCGCGACACTTCGTAGGCGAAATCGACATGGCCCGGCGTGTCCATCAGGTTAAGCTGATAGGTCTCGCCATCCTTGGCCGTATAATTCAGGCGCACGGTCTGCGCCTTGATCGTGATGCCGCGCTCCTTCTCGATATCCATGTTATCGAGCACCTGTTCGGACATCTCGCGGTCCGTCAGCCCGCCGGTGAACTGGATGAGCCGGTCGGCCAGCGTCGATTTGCCATGGTCGATATGCGCGATGATCGAAAAATTGCGGATTTTTGAAAGGTCAGTCATTGCGACGGGCGTTTAGCTGCATGTACCGCCGGTGTCATTCGCGAAAAATGCAAACGATGTGGCCCTGCGGCCAAGTGCGCGCCCGATGGCACCGGAATGTCTTTTATTCAGGTTGTCTCGCGAACCGGCTGCCTTGCATAGCTGAACTGCGGGATGCTGCTGCCGCGACCCAGGATACCGCCCGTCATCGCCTTGTAATCGCCACCCGAAAGCGCCTCCAGCGGGGCACCGGCTGCGGCAAGGGCATAGGGGCTGACCCGGTTGCGCGTGCACAGGCCACCCGACCCATCCTCGATCAACTCCTGCTCGAATTCCAGCCCTTGCGTATCGCCATTGGTTCGGATCACGGTCGCAACCGCCAATTGCCCACCGCCCAGATCGACCACGAATTGCGTCTTGAGCGGCACATTGGCCAGCCCCTGTATCAGCGCGCCCGTGCGTGAGAGATTGCGCAGCGTCACCTCATAAGAATGATCGTCGTGTATGACCTGTATTTTGCGGAATACAGTGCGGCGACGGGCGCGCTTTGTCCGACTGGTGCAAGGCGCGAGCATCCACGACCCATTGGCAAGTTCGCTCTCAAGCGACGACCTGTCCATCGGTTCTACGAAAATCGTGCCCTGCACAGAACCAACGCCGCAAGCGGTGATCGCTGCCAGCAGTTCGGGCGTGTCTATGGCGTTGGCGCTGGTGTTCATGTTGAGAGCGCCGGCAAGCGCGACAATCGCCTTGATCAGATCGAGCTCGCGACCTTGTGCCAAGGCAGCCTCCCGAATGATTTTCTCGTCGATCTTTATCGCGTTGAACGGCGCGCGGCGGAGATAGGCCAGCGATGAATACCCGCTGCCAAATTCATCCAGCGTCATGCGGACGCCCAGTTTGAACAGCACGCCCAGTGCGCGATCGACCTGCTCTGCATCGCCGAAGAATACCGACTCGCTGATTTCCAGCTCCAGCCGTTCCGAGGGCAGTCCGGTAGTCTGCAAGGCGTGGGCAACGTCGCTGACGAAGTCCTCCGAATGGAACAGAGCATCAGGAACATTCACCGCGACACAAACGGTTTCGGGCCAGCGCGCCGCATCTTCGCAAGCCTGCGAGATCGACCATTTCGCCACTTCCACGACCTGGCTCGATCCTTCGAGAATGGTCGCAAATTCCTCCTCGTCGATATGGCCGCGTTCGGGATGTTCCCAACAGATATGCGCCTCCAGCGCGCGCACGATCTGACTTTGCGTATCAATGATGGGTTCGAACCGCAGTGCCAATTGATCGTCGCTGAGCGCCGCCCCCAGGTTTTCCCCGAGACGCCGGCGAAAGATCGACTCCATCTCAAGGTCAGTAGTGTAGAACCGGTGTTGCCCCCGCCCGCCGTTCTTTGCCGCATACAGCGCAAGATCGGCCGACCGCACCACTTCGGCTCTGGTCACGCCATCATGCGGGGCAATGGCGATGCCGACGGATGCGCCGATCACGCAGCGCCCGTCTTCCAGCGAATACGGCTGTTTGAGCATGGTGATGATCTTCAGCGCAATCTCGCCCAATTCCCCGCGATCGTCGATATCGGGCAACATGACCTGAAATTCGTCGCCGCCCAGTCGCCCGATTTCGCAATCGCGCTGCACTGCGCGTTGCAACCGTGCGCTGACCTGCTTCAGCAGCTCATCCCCCGCAGCATGGCCCAGCGTATCGTTGACCTGCTTGAACCGGTCCAGATCCAGCATCATGATCGCGCAATTGCGCTTTGCCACCCTGAACGCGGCCAAGGTGGTGTCGATCAGATGCGCCATCTGGTGCCGGTTGCTGAGGCCCGTCAGCGAATCGAACCTCGCAAGTCGTTCTGTTTCCTGCTCGCGGCGGTGATCTTCGGTGATGTCGGTCCCGGTTCCGCGAAATCCTGCAAACCGGTTTGCCAAATCGAATACGGGTTGGCCCGCGAGCCGCAGGATAGCGTTGTCCGGGCGATTTCGCGCCTGCACCGAAAGGTTGGAAAACGCCTTGTGCGTGCTCAGCGCAAATGACAGCGGTTTCGATCGCGCCTCGTTGCTGGCTGGCATGAACAGGGTCGCCATCGGCTGCCCCAGCAAATCATCCAGCGGCAGTTCAAGACGCTGGGCGATAGCTGGACTTAGATACGCAAGCTGACCCTTGGCATCGGTTGCCCAGAACCAGCTGAGCCCCGACTGTTCGAGCTGATCGAGCATCGCGAGCTTGTCGTCATCGTTAAGGCCGGAGTGCGATTGCCCGGATGCATAACGGCCAGCATCACCGCGCTTTGACCGTCCGCCAGACGCGCTTGCCGATGATAACAGTGCCTTGAGGGCCACCGCAACATATCCTTCCCATCAGGTGCTTTCGTCATGAAGCACCTACCCGGAAGTAAAGCCGAATGGTTAGCAATACCCTAATTTCGGCCCTCTAGGCGTTCCGAAATTGGCGTTCGAATCAGGCACTGGCTGCGACTGCCTTTTTGGAACGCGCGGGCCGCAGCACTGACAGACTGCCGTCCGAAGCACGGCGCAGCAACTCGTGAAATTCCACGCCGATCCTGTTCTCGCGCGACCATCGAACCTTTGCCGTGACGATGGAATCGGGTGCAAACTCAATCTCTACAGTGCCGCCCACCGGGATGTTCCACAGACCATCGATCATTGCCCCGCCCTCGGAAAGGTTGCGGACGTTGGCAATCATACGGTTTTCACGATGGATCACGGTGATCCGGCGCAGCAACACATGGCGAGGGTGGCGCGCGGCCTTTGGCCCGTCGGCTTCGGCAGCGAGATCGCCCGCGACCAGCAGGCGGGCAGCCTCGCGGTCCAGCGGCATGTGATAAATGTGGCCCTGCACATGGCTGCATCCCAGCAGGCGCACCAGTTCCAGCTCGTCCAGGGTTTCCACGCCCTTGGCTGTGGTGTCCATGTTCAACGCTTCGGCCAGAGTAGTAATCGAGGTGATGATGGCCCCGTTGCGGCTGCCGCTTTCGGTCGCGCCGCGCACAAAGCTCTGGTCGATCTTGATCTTGTCGAACGGCGCTTTCTTGAGGTAGCCGAGCGAGGAATACCCCGTGCCGAAATCGTCGAGCGCAAGCCGCACGCCCACCCGTTTCAAGGCCTTGAACATGGCATCGGTCCCGATGCTGTCGTTCAGGAAAACACTTTCGGTAATTTCCAGTTCAAGCCGGGAAGGATTTATCGCGCTATGCGCCAGCGCATTGGCCACAACATTTGGCAGGTCGGAATTGGAAAACTGGAGCGGCGATATATTCACGGCGCATGTGATCGAAGCGGGCCAGAGCGCAAGATCGGCACACGCGGTGCGCAAAGCCCACTGGCCAAGCTGATCGATGAGGCCCGCGTCCTCCGCGATTGCGATGAACTTGGTCGGCGATACCCACCCCCGCTTGGGATGGTTCCAGCGCATCAGCGCCTCGAACCCGACGATCTTCTCGCTCGCTGTGTACACCACCGGTTGATAATGCATCGACAGGCCGCCAGTGGCCAGTGCCTCGCGCAGTTCCTGTTCCAGCTCTGCGCGCTCCTCGGCAGCCGAATGCAGGTCTTTGACATAAAAGCGATGCACACCTCGGCCTGCATCCTTTGCTGCATACAGCGCGAGATCGACGTTGCGGATCAGTTCTTCGCTGGTGGTTCCGTCATCCGGGGCAAGCGCCACGCCCACTGACGCGCCGATAACCACGCTTTGCCCGTCGATGGAGTATGGCTGGGAGAGGGTGTTGATGACTTCCGTCGCGATTTGGGTCAGCGCCTCCCGGTCGCAGTGCCCCGGAACGATGATCTGAAATTCATCGCCGCCAAGACGCCCGCACCGCCCGACGCCCGAAAGCACGCGTTCAAGACGCTGGGCGACCTGTTTAAGAAGCGCATCGCCAGCAGGGTGTCCCATCGTATCGTTCACCTGCTTGAACCGGTCGAGGTCAAGCATCAGCACGGCGCAGGACCGGTCACGTTCGCGCGGTGCGGACAGCATCTGCGCCAACGCCTCGCTCATTTGCACACGATTGGCGAGGCCGGTTAGCGAATCGTAATGCGCCAGCCGCGTGACTTCCTGTTCGCTCCGCCGTTTCTCCGTCAGATCGGTGCCGTGACCGCGAAACCCGCAAAAGTTCTTGAAGCTGTCGTATACCGGCCTGCCCGTCAGCGACCAGAACCGGACGACCTCTCCCTGATTGGCCGCCAGCACCTGAAGATCGCGGAATGCGGAGCGTGCGGTCAGGTGAAATGCAAGTGTGCGTTCGGCATCTGCAGCGCCTGCATCAACATCGACGATCGCTGTGAGGGGGGCACCTTTCAAATTGTCCGCCGTCCTGCCCAGAACCGCCGCCGCCGAAGGCGAGATGTAGCTGATTTGTCCGCGCCGGTCGGTCTCCCAGAACCAGCCCTGCCCGGTTTCTTCGAAACTGCGCAGGATATCTTCCGCGCGCGCCGCCACACGTTCGCGCGCTTCGGTGGCGACCCGGCGCTGTTCGGCCGCCTTCCATTCCAGCCGCGTGATCAGCATCAGTGCCAGCGCCGCGGCGGTGACCGCGAAAATCGTCACCGACTGCGCATCGGCAGCGACGAAGGCAGCCCAACCTGAAATCTTCGCTATGAACAGCGATACGATGCGCGGTCCGAACAGAGCGGTGGACGCGGCGTTGATGCATACCAGCGTCGCGATAGCCCACTGCCATGGCAGCCCTGCATCCACCCACAGCGCAAGCGCATATCCAGCAAGGCCCATGGGAAGGATTACACCCGTCACCATCAGGGCAAACCGGGCGACCGTAGGCATCCCGGCGCGTCGTTCCAGCGCGCCAAGGCGGCTTCCAAGACCGAACACGCCAACCGAAGCGAGCGCGAAGACCATCGGCAAATAGAGCGGCAGCGACTGGGCAACGAGACTGGCGATACAAAAAGCGGCAAGCACGAACAGCGCCATGCCGTTCTGATTTTCGGGGAGGTAGAATTCGTATTCGGACCGCGGGCCACTTGCCTCATCCTCACCCGTCCCCAGAGCGCGCCGTCCTCTTTGCGACGAACGGCGATCGCGCTGAGCGCGGTGCGATGGCGTTGAAGTGCCAGAGGACGAAGCCCGTCGCGCGATCATCGAAGGAGCTTTCCTGCGCAGTTTGGCTGTACCGCGATCCGCTTCATCCGGCATTTGCGACATCGAAGCTGTTGCCGGTTCGCGCTCTTCAGCGGGCAGTTTTGTGCGGTCCATATCCTCCATATCGAAGCTCTTGGCAGCATTGGGGATGAGGGGTCTCGGCATCTATCCTCGATGACGCACAACGCTTTGAGAAGGGTTAATCAGGAGGGCTTAGAAAAGCTTAAAAACGCAAACTCGCAGCGCGCCTTCCTGCGATTGGAACCTCGCTTGGCGCTTGCACGTTTAGGGGCGGAAAGGCATGTCATAGCAAGACGGTGTGCAATCGCGCGGTTTCACGCGGCAATCGCGGTTCACCTGGCGATTGCACGGCAGCGGTTGGACAGACCGAAATTAACAAGGGGCACCGGCCAACGGCGCTCCACCAACAAATGTTAAAGGGGATGATGATGGCCAACGGAACGGTAAAACTCGAAAACGAGGCAGCTCAGTCGACCAATGCGCTGGGGCCATTGATCGGTGTTGTGCGTGAAGACTTCGTATCGGCGGTGGCGTTGCTGCTGCGCGAGACCGCTTCCGATCCCTCGCGTACCTTCAGACATGCCCGCTCCATGACTGAGGACATGGTCAAGATCATGACCGGAAAAAGCGAACTGGCGCCCGATCCCAAGGACAAGCGGTTCATGGACCCAGCGTGGCAATACAACCCGTTTTTCCGCGCGGGCGCGCAATATTATCTGGCCGTTCAAAAAGGGATGCGCAGCTGGCTGGAAGATCTGGAACTCGACGAGCTGGAGCGCAATCGCGCCAATTTCATCGCCAACATCATCCTCGATGGCCTTGCCCCGACCAATACGCTGGCGGGCAATCCGATGGCGCAGAAACAGATCATCAATTCGGGCGGCCTGTCGCTGATCAAGGGGCTGCAAAACGCCTATAACGACCTCACCAAGAACAAGGGTATGGTAAGCCAGGTGGACAAGCGCCCGTTCACGCTGGGCAAGAATATCGCCACATCAAAAGGTTCTGTCGTCTTGCGTACCGAGATGATGGAACTGGTGCATTATGCGCCGACCACCGACGATGTGTATGAGATACCGCAGCTTACGATCCCGCCTCAGATCAACAAAATGTACATCAATGACCTGTCGCCCGATAAGTCTGTGATCAAATGGCAGGTCGACAATGGCATCCAGACCTTTGTGATCTCCTGGCGCAACCCGTCCAAGGAACAGGGCCACTGGGACATGGCGGACTATATCGCCTCATGCGAGGAGGCACTGGCCGCAGTCTCGGAAATCTCCGGCTCAAAGAAGGTCAACGTATCCGCCGGGTGTTCTGGCGGGCAGACGGCCAGCGTGGTTGCATCGAAGCTGGCGGCAACGAAAAATGATATCCTCGGTTCTCTGACATTGATGGTGTGCGTGCTGCATCCCAAACAGACCGATATCGAGGCCGGATCGCTTGTCAGCGAACACGGTATGCAGCTTGCCCGGCAGCGTGCGGCCAAGGCTGGTATCATCAAGGCGGACGATCTGGCGCGCGGCTTTGCATGGCTGCGACCCAACGATCTGATCTGGAACTACGTCATCAACAATTACCTGCTGGGCATGGACCCGCCCGCGTTTGACGTGCTGTTCTGGAATGCCGACGCTACCAATCTTTCCGCCAGCCTGATGGGCGATTTCCTGACGCTTTACGAAACGCTCGCCTTTACCAAAAAAGGCGAGGTCGAAATGGCCGATCACAAGATTGACCTGAGCAAGGTTACCGCAGACATGTTTATCCTGGGCGGTGTGACCGATCACATCACCCCGTGGAAAGCGACCTATCGTTCCACCCAATTGTTCGGATCGAAAGACATTACCTACGTTCTTAGCCAGTCGGGTCACATGCAGGCGATCCTTAACCCTCCCGGCAATCCCAAGGCGAAATACTTCGTCCAGAAGAAGAAGGGCAAACTGCCGGAGACTGCCGATGAATGGTTGCAGGGCACTGAAGAGGTCAAGGGCAGCTGGTGGCCGCTGTGGATGGAATGGGTTCAGAAACGTTCTGGCGATAAGAAGCCTGCGCCAAAATCCGTGGGCAGCGAAACGCACCAGCCGATGGATCCGGCACCGGGACTCTACGTTGTTGAAGAAGTCTGATACAGGCTGGTTCGCCCCGAAGGGATCCGGGGTATGGCACAGGCAGCGCTCGCGAGGGATCGACGAGCTCTCCTGTGCCATTTTGAATGACTAACGATTCACGTGATGAAGGACGGAAAAACTTGGCTGAAGGTATGAAGGATGCGGTCGTCACCATGGAACAGGTGGCTGGCCGGACGCTACGGGTTGCGACATGGCGGCTTGATAAGCGCAGCGAACATCCCCCGATCCTCTTCTTCAATGGCATTGGTGCGAATATCGAGGCTGTCGCACCTCTGGCAGCGGCTCTGCCCGAGCGCGCTTTTATCATGTTTGACATGCCCGGAGTGGGCGAATCACCCGAGCCGCTGGTCCCCTACAATCCTTTCACTATCAGCTGGACCGCCGCGAAATTGCTGAAAAAGCTGGGCGTGGGCAAGGTCGATGTCATGGGCATCAGCTGGGGCGGCGGCATCGCGCAGCATTTTGCCATGCAACATGCGGGCAGAACGCGCCGGGTCGTCTTGATGGCGACCAGTGCGGGTATGCTGATGATACCGGGCAACGCGTCCGCGCTAAGCAAGATGGCAAATCCGCGCCGCTATATTGACGCCGATTTCATGCAGAAGAATTTCGAGACTCTGTACGGCCAAGGCCTTGGCAAGATGTCGGGCAAGCAGGGGCATATGTCACGCCTGAAACCGCCCAGCCCGCGTGGATACATGTATCAGTTGCTGTGTATGCTCGGCTGGACCAGCGCACCCGCGCTACCCTTCCTGCTCAAGCAAAAGACGCTCATCATGATGGGCGATGACGATGCGATCGTGCCGCTGGCCAATGGCAAATTTCTGAATACGCTGATCCCCAACAGTGAACTGCGCGTGATGGAAGGCGGCGGGCATCTGTTCCTGCTGAGCCACAAGGATGAGAGCGTCGATGCGATCCGCGAATTCTTGGATCGTCCCGGTGAGGACGCAGTGAAGAAAGCTGCCTGAGCGCGCCTCAGGCAAGCCACCGCAGCAATTCTTCATTGACGGAATTCGGCGCGTCTTGCTGCACCCAGTGGGAGGCCTTGGGGAAACGCCTGATGGTCAGGTTCGGCGCATAAGCCTGTGTGCCGTCGAGGCAATGAATGTCGATGGCGACATCCGGCTCGCCCCATAAGATCAGCGTCGGCACATCGACCATGCCGTCCCCGATGTCGCGCACATCGGGGCGCCGCAATAAGGCCCGGTAGTAATTGAGCATGGCGGTTAATGCGCCCGGCCGTGCGGCAGCGCGCCGGAAGGGCTCCACAAAGGCCGCGTCGAACAGTTCTTTGTTCACCGCGCTATCGCGGAAGATCCGACCAATCATCGCCGCATTCTTGCGTCCAAGCAGCAATTCGGGAAGCCACGGTAGCTGGAAGTAGAAAATGTACCAGCTTTTGCGCAATTGCCGCCAGTGGCGCCATTCGCGCGCGGCGCATTTGGGATGAGGCACGTTCAGAATTACGAGACGGTGAAGCGGGCGAATCTTCATGATGGCAAAATGCCAGGCGATGATTGCGCCCCAGTCATGCGCGATCAGGGTCACCTCGCGCGCACCGCTTGCGTCGATCAGTCCCGCTATATCCTGCACTAGGGTTCGCAACCTGTAGGGGTCGATGCCAACGGGCCGGTCGGTTCCGCCATATCCGCGCAGATTGGGAGCCCAGACCCTGTAACCGCTATGGGCAAGGGTCGGGATCTGGTGCCTCCAACTGTAATGAAGCTCTGGAAAACCATGCAGTAACAGCGCCAGCCGGTCGCCCTTACCTGCGGTTGCGACCTCGAATGACAGGCCATTTGCCTCCACCCACTCCATAGCGATGCCGGTTTCATCGGGCGGGCTCCAGCTGGCTGTCCTGTTCATGGTCCGCAGTGCCCTTTCATCTTGCGGTCAATTGACCCGGCGCGATACGCCGCACGTCCCCGCAATTGGTAACCGCCCGGCGGCGGCCAATGCGCGCGATGCTTCGCGGCCGCGATCGGTGGCCAGCACGTCCACCCCGCCTTCGCTCAGTTCGACATAGCGTTCATCGGTCCCGAACCGGTCGATGACATTGTCGAGGGAGTTGGGCGAGCGCCCCAGCGTTCCGAAAATCACCTCGATATCCGCATCCTCCAGCACGCGATAAAGGTCGGGGCGCGGGATGCGGGTGCCGGTGAAGGCGACGATGTTTTGCGCCGGTATCCCGGCTGTTTGCGCAGACGCCAATTCCTCCGTGCCATCAAGCGAGACCGACAGCAGCAAATCGGGCGCAAGGTCTACCAGCCGCTTTGCCGCGTCCAGCGAGTAGGTAATCAGGATAACCCGGTCCTCCATTCCCGCCTCACGGATCAGCGCAATAACCTCCTCGTAATTGGCGGATCGCTTGAAGTCGATTTGAAGGATCGTGCGGCCCTTCGCCCATTCCAGCGCGGCTTTCAGCGTGGGCACGGAATACGGCGTCACCCATCCCGCTTCGTCCACCAGTTTGAGCGCGCGGATGCTGGCCCAGTCCTGTTCGGCGGCGGTCCCAATGCCATTGGTGGTCCGATCCAGCGTATCGTCATGCATCAGGAAATGAACGCCATCGCTGGACCGCGCGACATCCACTTCCATGATCGCAGGAACGGCTGCCATCATGGCGTCCATCGTCTCGATCGCGTTCTCCGGCAGTCCGGCTGATGGCCCGCCACGATGAGCGGAAATAAGGGTTTTGCCCTCGCCCTCAATGCAATCGAGCATCGCTGAAAGGTCGCCTTGGGGATCGAGAGAGTAACCTCTGGGTTCCGCTCCCGAAACGACGGCGGACATCGTCAGCGCCCACGCTGCAATTCCGCCGGAAATGCTCGAAAACCTTCGCATTACTCTTGTCTCCTCAAATCACCGCTCCGCGCCAGCCGCTTTACAGTGGGCGCGTGATGCGACATCCTGCGGCCCATAGAGGGAGAGATCGCGATGGCCCAGTACGATTGCATCATTCGTGGCGGCACAATTGTGGATGGCACCGGCGCGCCGGGCTTTATCGGCGATGTCGCTATCTCTGGCGGACTGATCGCAGGCGTCGGGGCGATTTGCGGCGACGCCCTCCGCGAAATCGACGCGACAGGGAAAATCGTCGCCCCCGGCTTTGTCGACATTCACACGCATTACGATGGTCAGGCGACATGGGATCAGGAAATGGCCCCGTCCAGCTGGCACGGCGTCACAACCGTCATCATGGGCAATTGCGGAGTCGGCTTTGCACCCGCGAAGCCTGACCGCCACGAATGGCTCATCAGCCTGATGGAGGGGGTAGAGGACATTCCCGGCACTGCGCTGGCCGAGGGAATGTCGTGGGATTGGGAGACCTTTCCCGAATACCTTGACGCGCTCGAAAAACTGCCACGCGCTGTCGATGTGGGCACGCACGTCCCCCACGGCGCGGTGCGCGCCTATGTGCTGGGTGATCGCGAACAGCCCGGCGCGGTGCCAACGCAGGCCGACATCACCGCGATGTGCGAAATCGTGGAGGAAGGTGTGCGGGCGGGCGCGCTGGGCTTCTCCACCTCGCGCACGGTGCTGCACAAATCAGTCGATGGAGAGCTGGTCCCCGGCACCACCGCCACGGCAGAAGAGCTGGTCGCCATCGGCCATGCGATGGGCCGCGCACAGAAGGCCGGCGGCCATGCCGTGTTCGAAATGGCGAGCGATCTGCAACGCGACTGGAACGAGTTCGAATGGATGGGGCGTTTAAGCCGTGAGGCGGGCGTTCCCGTTACATTCGCCGCGCTGCAATCCATCGCCAAGGAACTCACCCTTGACGAACAGATTGCCCAGATGCGCGCGGAGAATGACAATGGCGCGCAGATCGTCGCGCAGATCGCTTTGCGCGGCAACGGGATCATCATGGCGTGGCAGGGTACGGTCAACCCCTTCGCCTTTCGCCCCAGCTGGAAGGCGATCGAGGAATTGGACTGGCCCGCAAAGAAGGCGAAACTGCTCGATCCCGCGTTCAAGGCGCAGTTGCTGGCCGAAGCCAACGATTATTCGGAGGCGCCGACCGATATCATCGGCGTTATCATGGTCATCACGCAAGGGTGGGCGCTGCAATACGAAATGGACCCGGATTTCGACTATGAACCCGAAGCCAGCGCCAGCATCAACGCCCGGGCCGCCGCTGCAGGGGTGGACCCGCAGGAATACGCCTATGATCTGCTGTGCGAGGGCGACGGGACCGGCTTCATCTATCTGCCGATCCTGAATTATGCCGACGGCAATCTCGATTTTCTGGTGCCGCTGCAACAGGCCGATGACACGGTCAATTCGCTCTCCGATGGCGGCGCGCATTGCGGCACGATCTGCGATGCGGCATCGCCCACCTTCATGCTCGAACACTGGGTCAAAAGCCGCAAGCGCGGGCAGCGCCTGAGTCTGGAACATGCAATAAAGCGGCAGTGCCGCGATACGGCGGTCCTATACGGGCTGGAGGATCGCGGGGTGATCGCTCCCGGCTATCTCGCGGACCTAAACGTAATCGACATGGACGCGCTCAAATTGGGCAAACCGTGGCTCGCGTTCGACCTGCCCGCCGGGGGCAAACGTCTGCTGCAAAAGGCCGATGGCTACGTCTGCACGATCAAGAACGGCGTCGTCACTTTCGAAAACGGCACGTGGACGGGCGAGGCTCCCGGCGGCCTGATCCGTGGCCCGCAACGCGCCGGGCTGGCACCCAGTGTGATGGAGGCAGCTGAATAGATCGCGTCAGCTCGCCCGCCAGACGCCTGAAAGCCACAGCAACACAGGCCAAACCAGCACGATTCCGAGGAACACGGCGCTGATACCCACGGGGATGCCCGGATCATCGCGGTGCGGCCAGACATAGGTGGCAAGCCACGTCGCCTTGTAGATCACCTGAACCATCAGCAGCGGCGCGACGATTGCAGGCCACGCAAGCCCTGCCACCGATGCCAGCAGGATAGCCAGCCACAAGCTTCCCACAAGCAAGCGCAGCCCTTCGCTATCAGTCACCTTCCCCTCAAACACGCCTGCGGTCCCACCGCTGAAGAACATGCTCCAGACAACCGGTACAAGGATCAGGATGTTAGCGGCATATGCGACCCGCAGAAGGCCTGTTCCTTCAAGCATCGGCTCAAGGCTCCACGACGATACCCTTGGCCGGGTCGACATGCCCGCCGATCATTTCGAGATAGGTCGCGCGCGCAGCGTCCAGTCCCTCCAGACGAACGATTTCGACAGAGGCTCCCGCTGCATCAAGAAACCCGTGCCACGCAGCCGCTGCCATCTTGCCGCCTTCAACCGCGCCGTGCTCCTTGAAGAACGAGACGAAATGATCGGGGGCGAAGAACAGTGTGGGCTTGGGTCCGGGCAGGCCGCCGGGTCCGCCCATGCCGCCGCCGCGCTCCTCGATATGGGTCGCGCCGACGAGGCAGGAGTATTTGAGGTTGTCGCCGAAGTGGTGATGCATCCCGGCCAGCAGTTTTGAATTGCCCGCGAAATCGACGGTGACACTGTCCTCAACCGCGACCGTGCCCAGATCATCATAGGAATACACCGCATCATACAGCCCGGTGCCCTTCACGAATTCGACATTGCCCTGCGATGTCAGCCCGATCCGCCTGATCCCCGGCGAGTTCTGCTGCGCCACGCTGGCAAGACCCATTGCGGTCTTTGACGATGCGCTGGTGAGCACCACTTGCTGCGCGCCAAACCAGTCCTGACTTCGCATGAAATAGTCGATGACAAAGCCGGTCTTGAACAGCGGGCCGAAAATCATCCGCTCCGCCACGCGCGCGGGGTCGTGTTCGGGATCGGCGGAAAGCCGGGTGTAGGCGTTGTAAACCGGGCTCATCGGCTGGCGATAGTCCGTCATGTCGGAAAATCCGCCGGGATGGACCTTGCCCGGCACAACATCCAGATGCGTTGCCATCGGCAGATAGCCATAGACCCGTTCGCCTACCGCGATGTCAGGGCAATTACTCTCCATCACTTGCGCATGGCCCCACATGGGCACGATGCCGAGGCCTTCCGCGTCATCAGCCATGGGCGGGAAAAAATTCCAGTATCCAAACCCATCGCCCATCACGGCATAGGTGATGTTATTGGCGGTGACGGAGAAGCTCTCAACCTTCAGTCGCACCGCGCCATCGGCCAGCGGTGCTGCCTCGCCCTCGACCAGAGCGGCGTTGGTGAGTTCGTGCTTGTGGACGTGGACTTGTTGCAGGGTCATCATCGGCCTCCATCTGTTGGAGAGTGGCCTAGACCATCAGCCGCCGCTTTCCCATAGGGTAGCGCGTCACACCCGCATCGGCATCAGCACATAGAGCGCGGGGCTGGCTTCGTCCTTGCGGATCAAAGTTGGCGCCCCGGCATCGGCCAGGTGCAGTTCAACCGTATCGCTGTCGATCTGGGCGAGGATGTCCTTCAGGTAATTCGCGTTGAAACCGATCTCGAACGGCTCCGAAGAATACTCCGCCTCAACTTCTTCGGCTGCGTTGCCATTGTCGGGGGAGGTGACCGACAACACCACTTTGTCCTTTTCCAGCCCCATCTTTACCGCGCGCGTTTTCTCGGTGGCGATGGTGGCCACGCGGTCCACTCCGTCGAAAAAGACCTTGGGATCGACCTTCAGCAGCTTGTCATTGCCGGTCGGGATCACCCTGCTGTAATCGGGGAAAGTGCCGTCGATCAGCTTGCTGGTCAGCACCACTCCACCTTCGCCGCTGAGCGTGAAACGGATCTTGCTGGCGGACAGATCGATTAGGACGTTGCCATCAACCTCTTCCAGCAGCTTGCGAATCTCGCCCACCGCTTTGCGTGGTACGATCACGTCGGGCATCCCCTCCGCGCCTTCGGGACGGTCGAGCGTGAAACGCGCCAGACGGTGCCCATCGGTGGCGGCGGCTTTCAGCACCGGCTTTTCCTCGTCGGTGACGTGCAGGAAGATACCGTTCAGGTAATACCGTGTCTCCTCGGTCGAGATCGCAAATTTGGTCCGGTCGATCATTTCGGCCAGCATCTTGGCCGGAAGCTCGAACGAGGTCGGCAGATCGCCTTCGACAATCATCGGGAAGTCATCGCGCGGCAATGTCGGCAGCTTGAACTTGGCCCGTCCTGCCTTGACCTCAAGCCGGTTTTCCGCCGCGGCAAGACTGACCTGACACCCTTCTGGCAGTTTGCGGATGATATCGTTCAGAAGGTGCGCTGATACCGTAATCGCACCTGCGGTTTCCACGCCGCTGGCGCGCATCGTTTCCACGATCTGAAGATCAAGGTCGGTTGCCATTACCTTGACACTGCCATCCTCGTGCGCGTCGATCAGCACGTTCGACAGGATCGGAATGGTATTTCGGCGTTCCACCACCGATTGCACATGGGACATGCACCGCATGAGCGTTGCGCGTTCGATGGTCGCCTTCATGATCCTGGAACCCTACCTTTTCGATACATCGGTCGCAGATGCGGAATCGCCCTGAGACATTTGTGAATGTCGTGCAAAACCTTAGCGCCGCCGACCATACGGGCAAGTTTGGCGTTTCCCACACGCGGACTCGTCTGGGGATAAGCAGGCTTGAGGAGACAACTGGCCGCGTTTTCCTCTCATATCGCGATCAACCCAGCATCGCCATCCCGCCGTTCACGTGCAGCGTCTGTCCGGTGATATACCCTGCCTCGCGACTGACGAGGAATGCGGCAGCGGCTCCGATATCCGCGCCCTCGCCCATCTTGCCCATCGGAATGCGCGCGTTGATTGCACTCTGCTGTATTTCATCGAGAGCGCCGGTCATCGCCGTGCGGATGAAACCGGGTGCCAGGCAATTGGCGGTGATCCCCCGACTGGCAACTTCCTGCGCGAAACTCTTGGTCATGCCGGTCAGCCCGGCTTTTGCAGCGGCGTAGTTCATCTGGCCGGGATTGCCCGTAGCTCCAACGACCGAGGTGATGTTGACGATCCGGCCAAAGCGCGCCTTCATCATTGGCTTGGCGCTGGCGCGCATCAGGCGGAACGCTGCTTCGAGATTGATGCGGATAACATCGTTCCATTCATCATCCTTCATCCGCATTCCCAGATTGTCTCGCGTGATGCCGGCATTGTTGATCAGAATGTCGACGCCGCCCAGCGTATCGAGCATCGCCGGTATCAGTTCCTCTACCTGCGTCGTGTTGCCCAGATCGCAGGTAATTTCGACATGGCCGTCATGATCGTGATGGGCATAGGTCTGGTTGATCTCGTCACGAAAGGCTCGCAATTTCGACGGATTGGAACCCGACAGCGCGACACGCGCGCCCTGGCTGGCCAATGCATGGACGATGGCCGATCCGATCCCGCCGCTTGCGCCCGTAACCAGCGCGTTCATCCCCTTGAGTGAAAACATTTATCCGATCTCCCTGGCAAAGGCTTCCAGCTCTTCCATGGTGACAAGGCTGGTGGTGGCGGCGTCTGCGTCAATGCGTCCGATCATCGGGGTCAGAACCTTGCCGCCCAGTTCGACGAAATGCTCGATCCCGTTGGCGCGCATTTCAATAATGCTTTCGCGCCAGCGCACGCGCCCCGTGACCTGCTGAACAAGCAATTCGCGCTCTTCCTCGCCGCTGGCAACCTTCGCGGCGGTGACGTTGGCATAGAACGGGACGGCAGGATCGGCAGGCGTGTGTTCGCGCAGCGCTTCGGCCATCGCCTGCGCGGCGGGCTGCATCAGCGAACAGTGGAACGGCGCGGAAACCGGCAGTTTGATGCCGCGTTTGATCCCGTGATCCTTTGCAAGAGCGATAGCCCGGTCGATGGCGCCCGCATGGCCGGAAAGGACGACCTGCCCCGGATCGTTGTCATTGGCGATCTCGCAGACCTCGCCTTCGGCCGCCGCTTCGGCCAGCGCGCTGGCTTTCTCGATATCGGCACCCAGCAGCGCGGCCATCGCCCCCTCGCCCACAGGCACCGCCGATTGCATGGCGGTGCCGCGCAATTTGAGCAGGCGCGCAGTCGTGGCTAGATCGAACGACCCGCTGGCGCACAGCGCGGTGTATTCACCCAAGGAATGACCCGCGACCGCATCGGCAATATCAGCCATTGCAACGCCAAAATCACGCTCCAGCACGCGCAAAGTCGCCATCGCATTCGCCATGATCGCAGGCTGCGCATTCTGGGTCAGGGTCAATTGATCCTCTGGCCCGTCGCGCATGATCGCGAATAGTTTTTGCGAGAGTGCATCGTCAACTTCCTGAAAAACCTCGCGAGCAGCTGCGCTGGCGGCGGCAAGATCAGCCCCCATGCCAACTTTCTGGCTTCCCTGACCCGGAAATACGAATGCGCGCATCTTTTCCCTCTCTTTGGCGTCGGACTTTCCGCACACCCTTCAGAAGCGCAAGCGCCTAGGCACCACCAGAAGGACTCGCAAGCCCGAACGGGACAACCCTGTTGGCAGATGTGTGGCCGATCTCTGCGCGCCCGAGATAAGGAATTCCCGCCCGCGCGCACCAGAATTGCGCGATTTCCTCTTCGGTCTGACCAAATTCGACGTAGTTTTCGGGCACCGCCGTAATTGCTCCCAGCCTCAGTCCGGCAAGCCGCGGCAGCGTGCCTGCAAGGTGAAAAAACAGCCGGTCGATGGAATACAGATGCTCCGCCACCTCCTCCACCATCACCACATGGCCGGTCAGATCGGGCATGATCGGCGTGTTGACGCACATCGCCAGAGTGATGAGATTAAAGGCTGCGACAGGCGTGCTGCCGTTGAGACTTGGCTCAAGCCCGGAATTGTCGCCGGCAAACCAGTTGAGAACGCGGCGCAGCGCCTGACGACCGCCCTCCGACCGGGCGCTGACCGGCATCGACCCGTGCGCGCACTGACCGATCCCTGCACGATACAGCGCCGCAAGCAGGTATCCGCAATCGGAAAATCCGACATAGGATTTCTCCCTCGCAGCCGCATTCATGCGCACTATCGCGGCCTCTGCAATGCGGTTCGACCCGTATCCGCCCTTGGCGAACCACACCGCGTCGAATGCGGGATCGTTGGCACATTCGACCAGCGCGGACAGCCGCGTCAGATCATCGCCCGCAAAATGCCCGCTGCGCGCAAAGCACTGTTCGTGAAACGTCACGCGATGCATCGGGAATTCAGCCGCAACCAGCGCTTCCAAGGCGCTCGCATTGTCGCGGGTGATTGGCGTTGCGGGTGCGCAAATTGCTATGTTCGTCATGTTGGCAGACCTAAGTCGCTTGTAAGTCCGGGTGCAAGCCAATAACCATGATTCGCATGGATCACCCGCTCGACGCCCCCGATATGACCGGGCGACCCTTCTTTTTCTGCGGTATTGGCGGGTCGGGCATGCTCCCGTTGGCGCAAATCGTTAGCGGGCTTGGCCATAGGGTTGGCGGGTCGGACCGCAGCCGCGATCAGGGGCGCTCGCCCGAAAAGTTCCAGTGGCTTACCGACAACGGGTTTGACCTTTATCCACAGGATGGCAGCGGAATTACCTCAGCCGATCAGATCCTGATCGCATCCGCCGCGATTGAAGATACCGTGCCAGAGGTAGCGCGCGCCGCCGAACTGGGCTGTCTGCGGATGAGCCGCGCGCAATTGCTGGCAGCCCTGTTCAATCAGGTAGGCTATTCCATCGCGGTTGGCGGAACGTCGGGCAAATCGACCGTCACCGGGATGATTTCATGGATTCTGCATGAGGCTGGGCATGACCCCACCGTGATGAACGGTGCGGTGATGAAGAACTTTGCCAGCCCGCAAAATCCCTTCGCCAGCGCGCGGATCGGATCGCGCAACGTGTTTGTGAGCGAAGTGGATGAAAGCGATGGCTCCATCGCGCTTTACAAGCCAACCATCGGTGTTCTGCTGAATGTCAGTCTCGATCACAAAAGCATCGAGGAATTGCGCGTTCTGTTCGGCAATTACGTTGGCGAGGCGGGCTGTGCGGTGGTCAATTTCGACAATGAAGAAGCGCGCTTCCTGAGCGATAAGGCATCGCAATCGGTCAGCTTTGCCGTGCGAAATTCCAGAGCCGACATTACGGTCGACGCCGATTCCATTGACGAGAGCCCGTTCGGCATACGCGCCGCGCTGATCGACAATCGCAGCCGTGAGGTGTTTCCGCTGATCGTGCCGATGCCGGGGCGGCACAATCTGTCCAACGCGCTCGCCGCGATTGCAGCGGTGAGCGCGGCAGGCATTGATGTGCGCAAGGCGGCCTACGCGCTGCGCTCTTTCGAAGGGCTCGCGCGGCGCTTCGACGTGATTGGCACCACGCAGTCCGACATCACGGTAATCGACGATTTCGGGCATAATCCGGAAAAATGCGCCGCGACATTGCGAACGCTCAAAGCGACGCCGGGGCGCGTCATCGCGTTCTTCCAACCGCATGGATACGGCCCGTTAAAGCAGATGGGTACCGAATTGGCGCAGACTTTCGCCCGTGAACTGGATGCCGATGACATCACCGTGATGTGTGACCCGGTGTACTTTGGCGGAACGGTGGATCGCACAGTGGGTAGCGAGCAGATCGTCGCGCTGATCCGGCAGGCGGGCGGCGAGGCAGAGCACATCCCCGCGCGCGACGATTGCGGGGACCGCATCGTCGGCCTTGCCCAGCCAGGCGACCGCATCGTGGTGATGGGCGCGCGCGACGATACTCTTACCGCGTTTGCGCACAGCGTTTTCGAGCGCCTGACATGAGCATCTATGAACGCGCACGCAACCATGCGTGGTGGATGATGGCCGCGCTGTTGGTCGCGATCCTGTTCGTCGTGGTGATCGAGCGGTTTTTTGGCCATTCCAGCCTCGCCTTTGCCGCCGCTATTATCGGGCTGATTGCAGCAAACCGGCAAATGCTCGGCTTCAATTGCCCCCGTTGCGGTAACAATCTGTTTTTCCGCGGCGTGTTTGTGGTGCCTTGGCCCAACCGGGTGTGCGATAAATGCGGGCTTGAGCTGGAAGGATCATCCTGAGCCGTGCCAGCGGATGTGCGAAGACGGGCTAATGTGCCTCTTCGTGACCGACTTTCAAAACCTTGTGCAACACGAACACGATGATAGCGCCAACCACCAGCGCTATGATTGCAGACAGCGCTGCGTAGGTCAGCCAACCCAGCACCCCGCCCACCGGCCCGGTTGCGCCCTCGACTGCGCTTTCGATACCGTGGGTCACATCGTACAGCCCATGAAGCCCGATCTCATGTGTACCGTGCAACAGGATGCCGCCGCCGACCCACAACATCGCGATCGTGCCGATGAATGAGAGGGCGACCAACAATTTCGGCATGGCTGCCACCAACCCCCGGCCGACGCTCTGCGAAAATGCACTGGCACGCTTTGTCAGGGCCAAGCCGAAATCATCCATCTTAACAATCAGCCCGACTGTTCCATACACCACAATGGTCACCACCACGGCGACCAGCGCCAACGCGGCTCCGCGCGTCCAGATAGTGTCGTCAATCGCCGCCGACTGGGTCAGTTCATTAAGGGTTATAGCCATGATTTCCGCCGACAGGATAAGATCGGTCCGGATCGCGCCAGCAACGCGCTGCTTCTCGAATGCTGCGGGATCGGTGATGACATCATCGACGGTCTTGCCATGCTTTTCGCCACCGAGTTTTTCGAAAACCTTCTCAGCACCTTCGTAGCACAGAAACAGGCCGCCCAGCATGAGAATGTAAACTATTGCACCGGGTAGAAATTCCGATAAAAGCATCGCGCCGGGCAGCAGGATCAGCAGCTTGTTTTTGAGGCTGCCTTTGGTGATTGACCAGATGATTGGCAATTCACGCGCTGGCGAAAGTCCGGTCACATAGCTCGGCGTCACGGCTGCATCGTCAATCACGACACCCGCGGTTTTCGAACCCGCGCGCCCGGCAGCAGCAGCAATGTCATCTACCGATGCCGCCGCAGCGCGCGCAATCACCGCTACATCGTCGAACAGCGCAACCAGACCTGATGGCATATTTAAGAAAATCCCTGTTAGCTTTGTCTTATGCAATCGCCGCCTGCCCTGCCCGTTCCCGTGAAGCAAGACTTGCATTAAAACCCAAACACGTTATGTGCGCCGCTTCCGCGAGGATGCTTCGGGCTCTTTGCGGGAAAAAAGAAAGCCGGAGGGGCCCCGTCATCCGGACGGACAAGCCAGCGATCGGCATCAATTGAAAGGACGAGCGATATGGCTCTATATGAGCATATCTTCCTCGCGCGTCAGGACCTCTCGCAGGCCCAGGTAGACGCGCTGGCGGCCACGGCGACCGAAATCGTCGAAGCGAACGAAGGCAAGGTCACGAAGACCGAAACGTGGGGTCTCAAATCCCTCGCCTACAAGATCGAACGCAATCGCAAGGCGCATTTCGTAATGCTCAACATCGAAGGCCCCGGCGCCGTCGTGGCTGAGCTCGAACGCCAGACCCGTATCAACGAAGACATCATCCGTTACCTGACCATTCGTGTCGATGAGCACGAAGAAGGCCCCAGCGTGATGATGCGCAAGAACGAGCGCGAGCGTAAGCGCCGCACCGACCGTGAGGAGCGCGACTGATGGCCCGCCCGTTTTTCCGCCGCCGCAAATCTTGCCCGTTCTCGGGTAACGATGCCCCCAAGATCGATTACAAGGACGTGCGCCTGCTTCAGGGCTTCATGTCCGAGCGTGGCAAGATCGTGCCTTCGCGCATCACCGCCGTTTCTGCAAAGAAGCAGCGTGAACTCGCCAAGGCGATCAAGCGCGCGCGCCAGATCGGCCTGCTTCCCTACATCGTGAAGTAAGAGGAGAAAGAACCATGGATATCATTCTCCTTGAGCGTATCGAGAAGCTCGGCACGATTGGCGATGTCGTCAGCGTGAAGGATGGCTACGCCCGCAACTTCCTGCTCCCGCAGAAGAAGGCCCTGCGTGCCAACGAAGCCAACAAAAAAGTGTTCGAGGCCAATCGTGAGCGTCTCGAACAAGAAAACGCCGAAAAGCGCGGAGTTGCCCAGGAAGCGGGCAGCAAGGTGGAAGGCGCCGAAGTCGTCCTCATCCGCGCTGCATCCAATGCAGGGCAGCTCTACGGCTCGGTCAACGTCCGCGATATGGTCGCAGGGCTGGTCGAACAGGGCTTTGAAATCGACAAGAAGCAGATCATTATGGGCGCGCCGATCAAGACGATCGGCATGCATGATGTGACGGTTGCGCTGCACCCTGAAGTTCAAGTTCTGGTGAAGGCAAACGTCGCCCGCTCCGATGACGAAGCCAAGCTTCAGTCGGAAGGCGTCGACGTCCTTGCGCAAATCTTCGAAGACGAACAGCGCGAGATTGAGGAACAGGTCGTAGCCAACCGCATCGACCCCAACCTTGAGCCGGGCGAAATCCCCGCCGAACTGCTTGACAGCGGTGCGGATGACGCAGGCGAAGAGGACGAAGCCGAGAGTTAAGCCGCTCGCGCACTTCTCAACAAAGCTAACAGAAAGGCTGGTATCCGATGAATTTTGCCTCGGATGCCAGCCTTTTTGTGTTTCAGATTGACGTCGCGACCGATCGCCTGTTGCTGATGCAGGTGAGCGAGGCGGAATTGCACGCTGCCAGTTTTCTGGATCAGAGATTGTTGCAAGGTGAACCGCTCACCGCGCAAACCACGCCGGCGCAGCGCCCGATGCAATGGGGCGACTGGAACGTCATCGCGCCGCAAACCGGCAACGCACGCGACGATGCGCGCTTCATCTTCCATATCGGCCATGTCGGATCGACGCTGATCGCAAGGCTGCTGGGAGAGGCGCCAGACACGCTGGCCTTGCGTGAACCGCAATTGCTGCGACAGTTCGCCGAGTTGAAGACACTCGAAGGGCAAGCACATTCGCCATGGCCGCCCGGTCGGATCGCCGAGCGCCTGCCTTACGCGCGCAGATGGCTCTCGCGCACCTTTCGCCCCGATCAGCGCGCGCTGATCAAAGCCACAAGCTTTGTCAGCGAGATCGCACCCGCACTGCTGGAAGGGCAGCGCAGAGCCGTTTTTCTGACGCTTTCGCCCGAACGATATCTGCAAACCATCCTTGCAGGCGAAAATTCGCGGCAGGAACTCGGTGCGCTATCGGGATCGCGGCTGCAGCGGCTCAATGCCCGATTGGGCGAGGCGGCTTTCAATCTGTGGGAACTGGACGAGGCACAGCGCGCCGCGCTTGGCTGGGCGTGCGAGATGACTGCGCTGAACGCAGCGGGCGATGACAAGGTGGTGTGGGTGGATTTCGATACGTTTCTGGCCGCGCCTGCGCAAAAACTTGCTGATATCGCGGCGCACCTTGAAATCGACCTGAGTGCGCAAGCGGCGCACGCTCTCACGGCGGGTCCGATAATGCAGCAATATTCCAAGGCCCCTGAACATGGGTATTCGCCGCAATTGCGCGAGGACGTGCTGGCCGCAGCCGCGCGTGACCGTGGCGCAGACATTTGCGCAGCGCTCGCGTGGCTTGAGCGTGCAGCCGCCGATCACCCGGCGATTGCCCACGCACTCGCCCGCGCGTAAGAGTGGCAACCATGTTCAGACTGATCGAAAACGTGCTCTCGCCCGCAGATATCTCGCAGCTTAAAGAAATCGCCGGGAAGGCAAACTTCGTCGACGGGAAGATCAGCAATCCGCATTCCAAGGCGAAGGCGAACCTGCAAATGCACGATCAGCAATTGCAGCAAAGCGCGGTCAACATCATGGCGCAGGCACTGTTCGGGTGCGAAGATTTCGTCAATTTCGCGATTCCAGCGCAATTCGCTCCGCCATTGCTTTGCCGGTATGAGCCAGGGATGCATTACGGCCTGCATCCCGATGCTGCGTTGATGGGAGTTGGCAATGTCTCGCTGAGGTCAGACCTTTCCTGCACGCTGTTCCTGAACGACCCGGCCAGTTACGAAGGCGGCGCGCTTCGCATCGTGCTGGGCACGGCGGAATTGCGGTTCAAAGGCCCGGCGGGATCGGCCATCGTCTACCCCTCATCCACTTTGCACGAGGTCGAGAAGGTCACAAGTGGCGAACGACTGGTTGGTATCACCTTCATTCAAAGCCAGGTCCCCGGAACGGCCGAGCGAGAGCTTCTGTACGAATTGGGAGAAGTTGCCGCGTTGGAAGGCAATACAATGAGCCATGAGAATTACACACGGTTGCAGAGTGTGCAATTCAACCTCAAACGGATGTGGACGCGTTCCTGATCGGTCGAATTCCGCACAAAACCGGATTGGCAAATCGTGGTGTTTGAACCCGACAGCGCCTTTGCCACGTCACAAAACCGATGCTAATGGCGCGCATGATCAACATTTCCGAAATACTCGACCAACTTCAAAGCCATTACGCCGACGCGGTGGCTACCCTTCGCACCGATGTCATCGCCTTCGGGCGCGACGGAACAATCCCGCCGCAGCGCAAGCGTGAGGATGGCAGCTATGCCTATCCCCAGCTCACCCTGCATTACGGCGGAGCTGCCGCCAGCGCCGGTCAGATATCCGACCGCAGCCGGGCATTCGGACGGCTGGAGCAGCCGGGCACCTATACCAGCACGATCACCCGGCCCGATCTATTCGCGGCATATTTGACAGAGCAGCTGGACCTGATCGGCGCGGAATACGAAGTCGAAGTGACCGTCACCCGGTCACGGCAGGAAATCCCGTTTCCCTATGTCCTCGATGGCGAGGCGGGCGCGGCAATGGTGGGCATTGCGCCGCAGGATATTGCCCAGCATTTCCCTTCGACCGATCTTGCCTTGATCGGGGATGAACTGGCCGACGGTATCGATTACGATGAAGACGTCGATATGCCGCTGTCGCTGTTTGACGGGCTGCGCACCGACTATTCATTGGCGAGATTGGCGCACTACACCGGAACTGCGGTGGAGGACTTTCAAGACTTCATCCTGTTTACGAACTATCACCGCTATGTTGATGAATTTGTTAACTGGGGCGCCAAGCAGATCGGTGAGAACAGCTATACGGCACTGCGCGGGGCTGGCGGTCTCGATGTCAGCGCGCGGGTGGATAACGCTCAAGCCCAGCTCAACGATACCGCCTGGCGGCGGCACCAGATGCCCGCCTATCACCTTATGCGCGAGGATGGGCGCGGCATTACCCTCGTCAATATCGGCGTTGGCCCCTCCAATGCGAAGACGATCTGCGACCACCTGGCCGTATTGCGTCCCCATGCCTGGATAATGATCGGCCATTGCGGCGGGGTGCGTTCAACCCAGAAAATTGGCGACTTCGTGCTGGCCCACGCCTATCTTCGTGACGATCACGTGCTTGATGCAGTGTTGCCTCCTGAAATTCCGATTCCGCCCATTGCGGAAGTGCAGGTTGCCCTAGCCAGTGCGGCAGAGGAAGTGTCCGGTGTGCAGGGTGCAAACCTCAAACAACGCATGCGCACAGGCACCGTCGTCACCACCGATGATCGCAACTGGGAATTGCACTACGCGGATTCGGCGAAGCGTTTTTCCCAAAGCCGGGCAATCGCGGTGGAAATGGAAAGCGCCACGATCGCCGCGCAGGGATACCGATTCCGTGTCCCCTATGGAACGCTGCTGTGCGTTTCTGACAAGCCGTTGCACGGCGAGATCAAGCTGCCGGGTCAGGCCAACAAATTTTATGAGGAAGCGATTGCCGCTCATCTCCAGATCGGTCTGCAAGCGGTTGCCCGCCTGCGCGACGAGGGCGACCGGCTGCACAGCCGAAAACTGCGCGCATTCAACGAACCGCCATTCAGGTAAAGTGCAAACGGTGCTTATGGGGATTTTACCGAGGTCGAGCATCGCGATTGTCTAACCGTGGCAAGTGCAATCAAATGGTCATGACATTCCAGTCTGATCCATTATCCGCCTCAGACCTCGGCCAGTCCTTTAAGAGACTGCCCGACCATGAATATGTTCAGCAAGAATCCCTGTCACAGGGGCCGGCAGCGATCAGGCTGGAAACGGTGCGCGCTCGCGGTGTGGTTGGTATTCTCCTCACAGGCTGGGCAGTCAGCATCGCCCTGATCGCCATGAGCCTGGTTCGCGAACCAACGCTGCTTTGGGCCGGTATGCTGAGCATAGTTTTGAATACATTCCCAACCGTGCAGGCGTTGAAACGGGATTTTTCGACCGCGACCATCGCGTCGATTGTCCTTATGGCAACTGTGCAACCGTTCTTCATATACTTCGTCATGCAGGAAAGTGGGATTCCGCCGCAGTCGCCGCTCGCATATGTGGTGGCGGTGGTGACGATTGCCTTCCTCTGCGATGCGCGCGCGCTGATTTGGGGCACTGCCATTTGCATTGCGCAGATCGGTGCACTGGCAGCACTTACGCCCGACTGGATATTCTACCAAGACAGCGTGGCCTGGCGCAGTCTCCTGCATGTTATCGGTCTGGCGGTGATCGGCGCTGTTGGCACTGTTATCATCGCGACCGTCAGACGGCTTTTGAGCGAGTTGGCAAGTGCCCGACAAAACAGCGAAACGCAGGTCGGATTGCTGCGCGAACAGGCGCAGGATCTCGCCACTGCCCTTCACCGGGTTGAAAACGAGCGCACGGAACGCGAACGCTTTCAGGCCGATCAAATCGCAGCGCGCAAGGCCGAACAGGCTCGTCTGGCAAGCGAATTCGAGGCGTCGATCAGCACTGTGACGCATTCCATCGCGCGCACCGGAGATATGCTGGCGCGCACGACCAAGGCGCTTAGCGCTATCGCCCAGGATACGGGCCAGAGCGCCGCCGACGTTTCCCAGTCTGCCGAGGCGGCGAGCAATGCCGCGCGGACCGTTGCGCAGGGCGTGGCGGAGCTTTCCAGCTCGATTTCGAATATCGCGGTCAATGTCAGCCAGCAGAACGATCTTACCACCCGCGCGACCCAGCGCTCCAGTTCTGGCGGAGATGCGGTCGGAAGCCTCGCATCGCATTCCGACACGATTGGCGAGGCGACCCGCGTCATCGTTCGCATTGCTGAGCGCACCAATTTGCTGTCGCTGAATGCAGCCATCGAAGCGGCTACCGCTGGCCCTGCCGGGCGCGGTTTCACGATCGTCGCGCAGGAGGTAAAAGCCCTTGCGATGCAAGCCAGCCAGGCCGCGACTGAAATCGACGCATTCCTGTCAGGGGTGCGATCAGGAACGCTGGAGGCAGAACGCAGCTTTGCAGCCATCGACACCGCGATCACCGAATTGGCTCACGCCGCGACTGCGATCCGCTGGGACGTGGAAAAACAGCGCAAGTCAGCCGACACCATCGAGAATTTCGCGCGTGCGGCCGCAGATGACGTCAACGCCATGGCAATGCGCAGCAAATCGCTGGTCGGTACTGCAAACGCTGCCGAAAAACTGTCCTCGCAGTTGGATCAGGCCGCGGCGGAGATGATCGGCAGCGTGCGCAATCTCGAACAGTCGACCTCGCATTTCATGGCCAATCTCAAAGCCAGCTAGCCGCCTGCGGGCGATTTCAGCGCCCTAAGCTCCGCACGCAGGGCCTGTACGTTGCGACCGAATATCAGCAATTGTGCCTGAGCATTGGGGTAGGATATTCCGAACGCAGCGTTGATGTAGGCTTGCAGCAATACGGCACCTTCGGACGTGCGATACACCTTGGCCGTGGTGTTCACATCGTTGAACCGATTGAGCAGCGTGTCGAGCGTGGACATGTCGGTGCCCTTGTCAGCATCAAATGTCGCGATCACCAGCAGACCGGTGCATCCCTGTTCGGCTGTGCAGGCCTGCGGTTGGACCGTGAAATTGATCCCATCCTGCGCGCTGACCCGGTACACGGCGCGGCCATCGGGCCCGCCTTCGATCCGCCACGTCGCCTGCCCGTCCAGCAGCAATCGCGAAACGGTGCTGTCATCGAATTGGGTGACGGCAACAGGAGGCTGCTGGGCAGCAGCCCCCGCCCCCGTCAACGCAACTGCCATCATGAGCAACGCAAACCGGACCGAGCGCTTCATTATCGGGACATCCATTCTGATCTGCCGCCCAGCTGAGTTACCCCTGACCCTTGGTCTTTGTGCGACCAACTTTCGCATTGGCAGTCATGAAGTCGATGATCTGCCCGGCGATATCCTTGCCCGTGGCGTTCTCGATCCCTTCAAGGCCGGGGGAAGAATTGACCTCCATGATGACCGGCCCGTGATTGGCGCGCAGCAGATCGACGCCGCATACGTTCAGCCCCATGTGCTTGGCCGCGCGGACTGCGGTTGAGCGTTCCTCCGGCGTGATCTTGATGAGTTGAGCACTGCCGCCGCGGTGCAGGTTAGAGCGGAATTCACCCTCCGCGCCCTGACGTTTCATCGCTGCGACAACCTTGCCGCCCACAACCAGACAGCGAATGTCCGAGCCGCCCGCTTCCTTGATGAATTCCTGCACCATGATGTTGACGTTGGCGCCGCGGAACGCCTCGATGATAGACGCGCCGCCCTTCAGCGTTTCTGCGAGAACCACGCCGATGCCTTGCGTTCCTTCCAGCAGCTTTATCACCACCGGCGGGCCGTTCACCGCCTTGATGATGGCTTCGGCCTGCTTGGGATCGTTGGCATAGGCGGTCAGCGGCAGACCCAGTCCGTGCTTTGCCATGATCTGGGTGGAGCGCAATTTGTCCCGGCTGCGCCCGATCGCCACGCTTTCGTTCAGTGGCCACACACCCGCCATTTCGAATTGGCGCAGCACGGCGAGGCCATAGTTGGTGATCGAGGCGCCGATGCGCGGGATTACAGCGTCGTATCTGCCCAGGGTTTCACCATTGTACATCACGGTCGGGCGATGGCTGGCGATGTTGACAGTGCAGCGCGTCGTGTTGAGAATATCCAGCTCGTGCCCGCGTGCCTCTGCCGCTTCCTTCAGTCGCTTGTGTGAATAGAGGTTCGCGTTTCGGGCGAGCATGGCGATTTTCATGGGTGTGATGATCCTTTCAAGGATGCCGGGAAACGGTAGTGGGCACTTCGGGCGATTGCAGCCAGGAATGCCCGCTATCGACCACGAACCGGCGACGAAGCGCGGTGCGACCGATCAGCATTGGAAATTTCATGTCAGTCCGGTTTGCAAGGCTCAGCTCGGCCCGGAAAGAAACATTGCCGATGACAAGCGGCGTCTTGATGACATAGCGTCGCTGGGTCTCTCCATTGGAACTGGTGATCCCGCGCATGTCAACCTGCACCGCCTCGCCTTCGTGGGAGATATCGTCCCAGTCGACTGCAAAACGGACGAACGGGTTACCGTTACGCTCGAACTGGTCAAGCACGCGGGCGTGAAGCGAAGATGTGCGTGCGCCGGTGTCGATTTTGGCAGGTATGCCGGACAGGCCAATGCCGGGAAGAGAGACAAGTTCGCGCCAGCCAACGATCGGCAAAGGGTTCGGCTTTTTCGAGAATGCTTTTGTCATTGAGCGCTTTCAGAGGGCAGGAAAGCAAGTCCGTCTCCGCCATCGCCGACCTTGATGTGGCGCAGCACGAGGCCGCTGGCATAGTTGACTTCAGCAACGGTATCGCTGCCCGTTTCCGCGACATAGATATGGGCGCCGTCAGCCGACCAGAGAATCGTGACTTGAAATCGCTCCTGTGCGTCTCTGGCACTGGATACTTCGATGGTTCGGACCACCCGGCCCCGTCTGAGATCAATAACGCTGAGCGAACCATCGGCAAGGTTTGATGTTATCGCAACATCGCCTTGCGGTCGCGTAGCGAGGCGCAAGGGGAACCGGCCCACATCAACTGTACGGCGCACTTCCATGCTTATCGGATCGAGTTGGAATGCCTGATCGGATCCGCGCGCCGAAACCCACAAATTGGCACCATCGGGAGACAGCGCGATCCCTTCCGGCTCTTCACCCACGGTAACAGACAACGGCGGCTCATTACCGCCAAGATCGATACGTGTTACGGTCTTCGACGAGAGGTCTGTCGTCCATGCCCACCTGCGATCCGGAGCGACAGCCAACATGTGGCTGGCCTGCTTTCCAGTCGCGTGGCGGATCAAACGTGGGTCGGTTGCCAGCGGAGAGACTATTTGGACGACCTGCTGCAAACCTTCCGCGGTGACGAAAATCCTGTCGTCTGCGTGCCAGAATATCCCGTGAGGGCGGGCGCCTTCACCCAGATCAAGGCTGGCGACTTTTGCATATGCGCCGACGGAGAGAATATCGACCGTGCGCCCACCATAGCAGGCGATGGCTACATGTGCGCCGTCAGGCGATACGGCCAATTCGTGCGGAGTGTTGCACGTGGACACGCGGCGCACTTCGCGCCCCGAAGCCAGATCGACAACCGACAGATCATTTCCGCGCTTGTTGGTGACCAGTAGGGTTCCACCTTCGAAATCGCCGCTTTCCCAACTGGATTCGCGCATTCCCAAAAAGACCTCGTTCCCGCTTCTCTGAGCGGTCCGGTCGAATGGTCCCTGCCCGAATTCAACCGCCCGGCGTGTATATTCGCACGCGCTGAGCGAGGTCAGCGCCAGAAAAGCGAGGAGAACACTCGCAAGTTTCACGAAGCGGTGTCCGCGTCTGTTGCCTGTTCGGAGGGGTCCGGCGACCTTGCCTCGTCGCCTTCAAACGCAACATCCCAGAAATCCTGCGCTACACTGAGATATCGGTCCAGCGCGCTCAGAAAAACGGGAGTTGGAATGCCCTCGCGCCCTGTAATGATCGCCCATTGCAACAGCGGATCGCCGTCTTCATCGCGCCAAACCGAGACGTATTTGTGCTGCTGGTTCGCGCTGGCAATCGCCGCGTCGGAAATCGGCACTGCCCGATCCCACTTGGTTGATAGCACGAGCGTCTCGCAAAAGTCGGGGATGGCATCGTTGCAATCATCAAACACGATGAGCGAAAGGAGGCCATCGGAGTCGATCTCGATGGTAGCGCTGGCGCCTCCTTCCCTTTCCAAAAATTGTGCTTGATACCCCGCTGCCGTCACCGCAGCCAAAACGCCCTGGGCCTGGGTTGCGGCAACAACCCCTGGCGCCGGAGCGGACTGGTCTGGCTCTGCATCCTGCGCCGCCGCTGCGGTGCTGGCGAGGAGCCCAGCCAGACCCGCAGCGGCGAGTTTGCAAAACCGACGAACCGTGCCAGTTACCATCCTGCCTTCTGGCCTTTGTTCTGTTCCTCCAGCCATGCCATGAGCGGAGCGAAATATTCAACCATCGCCTTGCCGCTCATCTGGCGCTCACCCGTAAAGGCCTCCAGCGCATCGGGCCATGGCTTCGATGCACCCATTTCGAGCATCGCGTTCAGGTTTTTGCCAACTTCCTCGTTGCCATAGAACGAGCAACGGTGCAGGGGCCCTTCCCATCCGGCCTGATCGCACGCAGCCTTGTAGAACTGGAATTGCAGCAACCGTGCGAGGAAGTACCGGGTATAGCTGACATTTCCGGGGACATGATACTTCGCGCCCGGATCGAATGCGTCGGCGGGACGATCTACCGGGGGCACGATGCCCTGATATTCGCGGCGGATATCCGTCCACGCCTTGTTGTAATCGGCCGGCGCGACGCTGCCGTCAAACAGGCTCCAGCGGTACCGGTCGATCAGCAGGCCGAACGGCAGGAACGCCACCTTGTCCATCGCCTGACGCAGCAGCAGGCCAATGTCCTTGTCGGCGGACGGCACCTGTTCCGCGTTGAGCAAATCGATCCCGACGAGATAATCTGGCGTGATCGACAACGCGATCATATCGCCAATAGCTTCGTGAAAGCCGTCGTTCGCGCCGTTCAAATGCAGGTAGTCCTGTTTGTTATAGGCCCGCTGATAGTAATTGTGGCCCAGTTCGTGGTGGATCGTGATGAAATCGTCCGCGTTGGGCTTGATGCACATCTTGATGCGCAAATCGTCCACATTGTCGACGTTCCACGCGCTGGCATGGCACACCACTTCACGGTCGGCGGGCTTGGTAAACAGCGAGCGTTCATAAAAGGTCTCAGGCAAAGGATCAAAGCCCAGCGAGGAGAAAAACTGCTCGCCAACCTTTACCATCTGCGTCGCGTCGAGGTCCTTCTTCTCGATCAGATCGGTGAGGTCATACCCGATATCGCCTGCACCCTCCGGCGCGACGAGCGGATAGATATTGCCCCATTCCTGCGCCCACATATTGCCGAGCAGATCGGCGCGGATCGGGCCGGTGGAAGGCTGCACATTATCGCCGTACTTCTCATTCAGCTTGCGCCGAACATAGGTGTGGAGCGCGACGTAGAGCGGCTTCACCTCCTGCCACATCCGCTCTGTCTCGGCGGCGAACTCCTCCGGGCTCATGTCGTAACCCGAACGCCACATCGTGCCCAGATCGTCAAAGCCCAGTTCCTGCGCGCCTTCGTTCGCAAGGCTGACATATTTGGAATAGTCTTCACGCATCGGCGCACCGACATTATCGTGCCAGCTCGCCCACATTTCGGCCAGTTCAGCGGGAGTCCGTTCGAGATTGCCCATCTCGGCTTCGATATCGGAGCCATTGATCGGCTGACCGTTCAACGTACCCTTACCCTTGCCGTAATCGGATCCCAGCTTGGTCGTGATATTGGATAGTTCTTCCGCCGCGCCATCGCGCGATGGAGCGGGCAACGATATGCTATAGCGCAGCATATTCAGCTTGCGCGCAACTTCGGGATCGAGGCCGGGGACTTGCGCGAACCTGGCGGCCTCGTTCGCGTAACCCACGCTCTTCAAAGTCAGTTCCGCGCCATATTGGGCGGCCAGCGTATCGCTGTCGTGGTTGATATTGGTCGCGTTGAGCCAGGACACATGCGCATAGGTCTTGGAAAAATCTGCAAAGTCGCGCTCTACCATCGCCATCCATTCTTCAGCGCCCTGCGGCGTCATCGGATAGGCAGGAGCAACGTCATCTGCGCTTGTCTTTTCAGTCTCTTTGTCGGCGTGCCCATCGGCAAGCGCTGGCGCGGCCGGCAGCGCCATTGCAAGCGCAAGCAGCGAGGTTTTCAACGGGAATTTAAGGGTTTTCATAGGTGCGATCCTGTAGTCTTCGAATAAGTACGTGATTGGACAACGCCGCTCCTTATGGCAAGCGCGTTGCGACGACGATCTGCTGTTACTTCGACCTGCCTTAACCGGCCAGAAACCGCACAATCGCCTCGCCCAGATCAGGTTTGGTTACGCTGTTGAGGTGAGTGCCAGGGACTTCGACATAAATCGCATCAAGCAACAATGCGGCAAGGTCCGCAGCGGAGCCGTTGTCTCCATCCTCGTCGCCGCAAATTACTGCCGTTGGCATGGTGATATTCGCAAGTGCAGCAAGGTCGAATGGGTCCATCGCATCCAGCAACAGCCGCGCTGCGGTGTGATCCACCCCCTGCGATTTCAGAAACGTGCGTGCGGTGTAAAGCGGGCTTCCGGGCTTGATCGTGTCGAATTCGTCAATCACCCGCTTGAAATGGCCTGCGCGCCGCTCCCATTCGGCCAGCCCCTCGACCCCCATGCCGCACGCAATCAAGCGGCGCGGATGCAGCACTTGATTGGCGCACCCATGCAGCGCGGTGCGTGCGCCCAGCGAGAACCCGACGAGATCGTACGCGCCGTCCTCCAGCCCCAGGTGCTCGATCAGAGCGGCGGCATCGCGCACCAGCACGCCGGACGGATACGCCGCCGGGTCTTGCGGCGCGTCACTGTCACCATGCACCCGGAAATCGAGCATGATAGCTTCAAATCCTGCATCGGCGAGCCGTTTGTGATGCCCCCATTTGATCCAGTTCATATGCGAACTGGAGAAAAGCCCATGCAGCAGGATGACAGGCGCGCCCTCGCCCGCTCGATGGACAGCGAGCCGGGTGCCATCGAAGGAGGTGAAATGGCTAGGTCCGGTCACGTTTCGCCAATCCTTTTTGCTCCATGCGCCATTTGGCCATTTCGATCCGGTCCTGTCCGAAAAACGGCTCGCCCTCGAACACCAATGTCGGCACGCCCCAATGGTCTGCCGCTTCCAGCGCCTGTTGGTTTTCTTCTATCTCCGCGTCTAGCGTCGCTGCATCCGACTGCGCTTCGGCTGCCAGTTCAGAATAATCCAGGCCCGCGCGCACGGCGGCTGCTGCCAGATGATCGCCTTCGTGCCAATCATCCACTGTGCCCGACCAGATTATGCGCGATACCTCATCGGCAAAGGCCAGCCCCTTGCCCCGCCGCGCTGCTGCCTGCCCCAAGCGGCAGAGGCGGTGGATGTGAGGCTGATCGGTGGCGATTTCACGCGTCGCAAGATCTTGTACCACCGGATCGGGGCGCGGCCAGCGATAGGGTATGCCGAGCATCTGCGCTGACCGCGCCGCGTCGATAAAAATATAACGTCCGACGTTGGGATTGCCGCTGAATAACAGGACCGGATTCCGGATCGCTATCGGCCAGACGGTCCGCAGCGCAATATCGAGGTCAAATTCCTGCGCCAGCGCGCGGTATCGCCCAACCGCAAGATAGGAATAGGGCGAACGGAAACTGAAAAACAGATCAGCGGTAAGTGTCATGTCGCGTAGTTAGCGGAGCCTACCGAAAAAAGCACTGTGTTCCCGAGTACATCAACGTCACCGCGTCACCCTCCAATATCCCACCGATCCTGTCTCCCAGCGAGAATTCCTCGCCCAGCGTGCTTTCAACGGCTTTGAAACCCTTTGCTTCAAGCAACTCTGCGCGTGGGGTCCCGACCTGAACATCCCCCACAACACGCAGGCTTTCGTCAGCTTCGGCCACGGTCCAGCCAACGAGCGATCCGTCCTGAAAGTTCAAGGTCAAATCTTCGCCATAGCGGGTCATGGCAATGGGCCCTACGCCGCATTCCTCATTGCTGGACCGCTCCGGCGCGACGCCAAGCGCCTTTTCCACGGCGCCCTCAACCTCGCTTTGCCCGGCGGCGAAGTAAAACGCCTCCGAACCTGCAACCAGCCCGTCGGCGCGCAATTCAATCTGGTCTGCGGCGACCAGTGGTGTGCTGGGACGCAGCGGCTCCTGACCCGGCGGAGGCACTTCGCCGCTATCGCACGCAGCGATCATCAGGGCGAGCAGGGCGATGGCTGAGCCGCGCATGATTGTTATCCTTTCTTCAGGTGGCGACGGCCGAGCAATTCCGCGATCTGCACCGCGTTCAGCGCGGCACCCTTGCGCAGATTATCGGAGACGCACCAAAGCGTGATGCCATGTTCGACCGTGGGATCGTCGCGCACGCGGCTGATATAGGTCGCGCTGTCGCCAGCGGCCTCGACGGGGGTGACATATCCCTCGTCCTCGCGCTTGTCGATCAGCATGATGCCGGGCGCCTCACGCAGGATATCCTGCGCCTGTTCGGCGGAAAGTTCGTTCTCAAACTCGATGTTCACGGCCTCCGAATGGCCCACGAACACCGGCACGCGCACGCAGGTCGCGGTCAGCTTGATCTTCGGATCGAGGATCTTCTTGGTCTCGACCATCATCTTCCACTCCTCCTTGGTCGATCCGTCGTCGAGGAACACGTCAATGTGCGGGATGACGTTAAATGCGATCTGCTTGGTAAAAGCGCGCGGTTCGACTGGGTCGCCAACAAAGATTGCGCGGCTTTGTTCGAACAGCTCATCCATTCCCGATTTGCCCGCGCCCGATACCGATTGATAGGTCGATACGACCACGCGCTTGATCGTCGCGGCATCGTGCAGCGGCTTCAGCGCAACGACCAATTGCGCGGTTGAGCAATTGGGATTGGCGATGATGTTGCGCTTTAAATACCCGTCGATGGCATCGGGGTTCACCTCTGGCACGATCAGCGGCACGTCGGGGTCCATGCGGTAAAGCGAGGAATTATCGATCACGACGCAGCCCGCCGCCGCCGCCTTGGGCGCGTATTCCCTGGCCGGGCCACTGCCGGCGGCGAACAGAGCGATGTCCCATCCGGCCCAGTCGAAATGCTCGATATTCTTGCATTTGAGCATTTTGCCGGTGTCGCCGAATTCGACCTCGCTGCCGTGCGATCGCGACGAGGCTACAGCCGAAACCTCATCACAGGGAAACTCGCGTTCGGCGAGAACCTGCATCATTTCGCGCCCGACATTCCCCGTCGCACCGACGATGACTACCCGATAACCCAATGCACATACTCCGCTTCAAATGATTTGCGTGCCTCGCTGACGCCCCTAGCATGGCTTGGCAAGGGGAAAGACATGGGCACCGATACTCAGGACTGGATCGCGCGGGCCACGCATTTCGATTTTCAAGGGCACCAGATTGCCTATTGGACCGGCGGGGTCGCCGATGCAAAGCCGCTGCTGCTGGTTCATGGCTTCCCCACCTGTTCCTGGGACTGGGTGCAAATGTGGGACACGATCGGCGCGCGCCGCCGCCTGATCGCGTGCGATATGCTGGGCTTTGGCCTGTCGGACAAACCCAAGTCAGGCTATTCGATCAATAGCCAGACCGACCTGCAAGAGGCGCTGCTGGCCCACTTGGGGGTCACCCGCTTCGATGCGCTGGTCCACGATTACGGTGTGTCGGTCGGGCAGGAATTGCTCGCTCGCCAGCGTGAAGGGTCAGGCGCGGCGGGTCTGGAGCAATGCCTGTTCCTTAACGGCGGCATCTTTCCCGATCAGCACCGCCCGCGCCCGATCCAGAAGCTTGGTGTGTCGCCGCTGGGATTTCTGGTCGGTCTGTTGATGAACCGGCAGAGTTTCGGGCGCAGCTTTTCCGAAGTGTTTGGACCCAAGACCCAGCCGAGTGAGGCGGAGCTGGACGAATTCTGGACCTTCATCAGTCACAAGGGCGGAAATCGGATCACGCACAAACTGCTGCATTACATCGCAGACCGGCGCACGCACAAGGACCGGTGGGAGGCTGCGCTGGTGGCTGCGCAGCACCGCATTGGCCTGATCAACGGCGCGCTGGACCCGGTTTCGGGCCGCCATGCCTATGATCGCTGGCGCATGACGCTGCCTGATGCGCGGCACCACCTGATCGAGAGCGTCGGACACTATCCGCAGGTGGAGGCACCCGAAGAAGTAGCGGCCACGGTGCTGGAGTGGCTGGCGCAGCAGCCTATTCCGGCGGGGTAACCCCATTCGCCTCCAGAAAGCGAAACTTTGCATTCATCAGGTGCGGGCTGATCTTCTCACCGCGAATGGCATGGCCAAGTCCGGGATACAGCATCATCTCGAACGCCACGTTGGCCGCCTGCATCGCTGCCACGATCTCTGTCGTGTGATCGAGCACCACATTGTCGTCGGACATGCCGTGGATCAGCAAAAGCGGGTCACTGATCTTTTCTGCATCGCTAACGGCATTCGCGCTGGCATAGCCTTCCGGATTGCCCTGCGGCGTGCCCATGTACCGCTCTGTCCAGTGGGTGTCATACAATTCCCAGCGGGTGACGGGCGCAGATGCAATTCCGGCCGCGTAAAAGCCCGGATCGGCCTGTAGCTGCTTGATCGTCATGTATCCGCCAAACGACCCACCATCGAGGGCGATCTTGTCCGGATCGACGAAATCAAGCGTCTTGAGAAACTGCGCGCCCGCCTTCTGATCGCGCACTTCGACACCGCCCAGCCGATGATAGATTGGCTGTTCAAATGCCACGCCGCGATTGGCGCTGCCGCGATTGTCCAGCACGAACCAGATATACCCCTTGTCGACAATCGCCTGGCGCGTTGCCCCGTCCCAATTCTTCGTGACGCGTTGCGGTCCCGGGCCGGCGTAATGATGGAAGAACACCGGATAGCGTTTGCCCGGCTCGAGTCCCGGCGTGACCATTTCCCAATACAGATCGGTGCCGTCTTCCGCCTTGATCGTGCCGTATTCCGTAGGGCGATGGCTCGCCAGATGGCGCGAATATGGGTGGGTTTCGTCGAGCGCGTTTTCCATCACCCACGCAATGCGTTTACCGTCACGATCGGCAAGGTAGCTTTGCGGCGGGGTGTCATCATTGGAACGCGTGATGAGCAGAGTCTGCCCCTTGTCATCCATAGTAGCCGCATGGACGAATGCCAGATCGCTGATGAGTGTAGTTTCGCCCGGATTGGCAAGATCGAGCGCATAGATCTGCTGCGCCAGAACATCGTCCTTTGTCCCGGTAAAATACAATTTGCCAGCGGCCTGATCCATGCCCACCAGACTGGTGACAACCCATTCGCCTTTGGTAAGCTGGGTCCATTCCCCCTGTGCAAACCGATACAGATGGCCGAAACCGTCCCGTTCCGACCACCAGATCAAAGAGCCATCCTTCAACCAGCGATAATTGCTGCCCAAGTTGAGCCAGTAATCGGCAATCGCCGTTTTTTCCGTGAACAACACTTCGCTCGATCCGGTTGCAGGATCGACTTTAAGAATGTCTAGCGCAGTCTGATCGCGGTTCTGGCGATGCACATAGATTGTTTTGCCATCAGGCGCCCAATCGACGGCGGGAATGTAGATATCTTCGTTGTCTCCCAGATCAATCTCGACCCGGTCACTGCCATCGGGGTTCATCACAAAAAGGGAGACTATCGCGTTGGGCGTACCGGCAAACGGATAACGCTGTTCGAAAATGCGCGTACCGTCCGCGCCGATCGCCGCCCGGCGTGCAATTTCCACTCCGCTCTCGTCGAACCGCTCAACGACGATGCGCTTATCGTTTGGCCCCCACCAGAAACCCTGGCTTCGACCCATTTCTTCCTGAGCGACGAATTCCGCCTCGCCCCAGCGCACATCCTTGTTGCTTTCGACAGGAGTAATCGGCCTCGCCTCGCCGCCGACCGTGCCGATCCAAAGCTGCCGGTCGCGAACGAACGAAACGAAGCCGCCCTTTGCGCTCAACGCGGCATTGAGTTCGGTTTCCTCGGTATCGGTCAGGCGGGTGATCGTGCCGTCCAGCTTTGCCAGAAACAGATCGCCGTCGAGCGGGACCAGCAGGCCTGTGCCATCGCTCGCCCACTGATAGGAGACGATCCCGGTCAGGTTTCCGATCCGTCCGCGCTCGCGCTGCATTTTCTCTTCTTCGGAAAGCTCGCGTCCGGTGCCAAGTTTTTCGGAATCGACCAACATGGTCCATTCACTTGTTTCGCGGTCGAAGGCCCACAGATCATACCGTTCCGTGTCGTCCGCGCGGTTTCGCAAAAGGGTCAGATACCGGCCGTCTGGCGAAAGTTTTGCCGCTCGCGGGCTTTCGCCATTGAGGTCGGGGCTGGCGAAGACGCGCTCGAAAGTCAGGTGCGCTGTATCTGTCATTGAAAGGTCATCCGCGAAGGCCGACGTAGACAAAAGCGCAGCGGCAGCGGTGAGAAGCGGTAAGCGCATTTCAAGGATAGCCCCTTTGACGTCATCAACCCCCTATCTGTTGACGACCCGCAACCCAAACGCAAGCGTTCCCCAACGAAAAAGGGCGGCCCAACCGGACCGCCCTTTCATAATTCGCATTGAGGCAAGGCCTGCGCCTTGCGGCCAATCAGCTCTTGCCGGTCGGATCGCGACGCTCAGCGATGCGAGCGCGCTTACCGGTGCGGCCACGCAGATAGTACAGCTTTGCACGGCGCACGACGCCGCGACGCACCACGGTGATGCTGTCGACGATCGGCGCGTACAGCGGGAACACACGCTCCACGCCTTCGCCAAAGCTCATTTTGCGCACGGTGAAGTTGCTGTTGATGCTGCGGTTCGAACGGGCGATCACGACGCCTTCGAACATCTGGATACGTTCGCGCTGGCCTTCGACGACCTTCACGCCCACGCGCACGGTGTCACCTGCGCGAAATTCGGGAATCTCTTTGGAAACCTTGGCGATTTCCTCGGCTTCGATTTGCTGGATCAGATTCACTGGTCCGGTTCCTTGTCTTTTTGCCGCGCGCCAGAGGCAGACTGAACCCGAACACCATCGTAGCGTTCCCAAAGGTCCGGCCTGCGTAACCGAGTGTCGGTTTCCGCCTGAGCTTTTCGCCAAGCGGCTACCTTCGCATGATCCCCCGATCGCAGCACTTCGGGGATCGTGCGCCCTTCCCATTCCTGAGGTCGGGTATATTGCGGGTATTCCAGAAGTCCGTCCTCGAACAATTCTTCGGTCCCGCTGTAGGCCGCGCCCATTACGCCGGGAAGCAGCCGAATGCAAGCGTCGAGTATGGCAATCGCCGCGGGTTCTCCGCCGGAGAGGACGATGTCAGCAAGGCTGACCTGCTCGATCTGGGGCCGAGCCTCGAACAGGCGTTCATCGAAGCCCTCGAAGCGCCCGCAGATGATGGTGACGCCGGGACCGCTGGCGATCTCACGGATGCGCTCCTGCGTGATGGGCCTCCCGCGCGGGGTCATGGCGAGGATCGGGCGGTCATCCACAACACTATCAACCGCCGCGCCGAGCACATCAGCCTTGAGCACCATCCCGGCCCCGCCGCCTGCGGGCGTATCGTCCACCGTGCGGTGCTTGTCCGTGGCAAAGTCGCGGATCTGCAACGTCTGGCAAGACCAATCCCCCCGCTCCAGTGCCCGCCCGGCAAGCGACACGCCCAAGGGGCCGGGGAACATCTCCGGGTAGAGCGTCAGAATGGTGGCGGCGAAGGTCATTTGCGGCGCATCAGGCTCCACACGGCCTTCCAGAATTTCGCTTCGAGGATCATCAGTTTGGCAATCCAATGCGGCATGGCGAAATCGCGCTCAAGCGTCTGAGCATCCGCACCTTTGCGAGAGACCGCGCCAATGACCTTCCACATCACCCAGCCCTCAAACGCGAGGATCACGACCAGCATCGCGTTGCGCAGGCTGGAAAGCTCCGCGATGACGAACTGATTGGCATCAGGCACGATGAAACTCGCGGCGAACAGCCCGATCCCGGCCACTCCCGCCGTGCGCAGCAAACGCGCGCGCCGGGGCAAGGTGCTGGAAAAGGCGAGGAGATAGAGCAGCGGCATGAACACGCACAGATCCACCAGCGCGACCCACTCGCTGCGCGGATAGACCGTCCAGTCGAGGCTCGCCGCAAACGCCCACTCAATCGCCACCGCCAGCGGCATGGCTATTATGAAGAACCACTTTTCGGCAGGCCGCGTCAGGTTGAGTTGCATGAGAGCATGTCCTTTGCAATCGGGTGGGAGAAGCGAGAGCGCGCCGACTATAGTGCGCCCGCTTTATGGAGCAAAGTGAGACGGAACCGGCGAGCGACAGGGCGTGAGGATGATGGCCGCGAAGGTCATTTGAAGTTATCCATCGAGGAATTAGATTCTCGAGCGTGGAAAAAATTAACGGCCAATCTCGCTACGACAAAGCCGATAACCAAGCCAATGCCTAGTTCGAGCACGAGCCACAAATCCGACAATGCCCCAGCAAAAATGTTTTGCGGGACCTCACCTGCCCCGAATATTAGCACTGCCAATTGAAGGAATAGGAGGGAGGCGACCGTCGCAAGAGCGACAACAAACGTCCGATTTTGTAGAGGGCGGAAATGGGTAAGGGCCACCGCAATCGCAGAAGAACAGACCGCAAATCCAAGCGCAAGAGCCCACGTTTCAGGATTTAGCAGCACATAAAGCATGGTTTCGAAAAGCCTTGGCTCTTCGAACCCTTCGGGTGGTATTGTTATAACCATGCCACCCCATCCTTGCTGCGCATATCAACTATCAACTCAAACACATCGGGCCGCGAGTAATGCCCGTCGGTGTCAAGGCTCGCCAGTCCCTGTCCGATCTCGCTCAGGACCAGCTCGGCGCGCAAGATTTCCTCACCCTCTCCCGCCTGCGCTAGAACGCGCGCGTCGGGAGCGATTATCATCGAGCCGCCACGGTTCAGCATCTCGCCCTCGATAGCCTCGAACAGCGCCTTCGCCTCTGCCGATCCACCAACCCGCTCCAGTCCTTCAAACAGATCATCGCGGTGCTGCACCAGCCCTGCCGCCAGCACAAAGCACCGGCCCTCCATCGCGTAGTGGCGCGAGGCGAGCGCATATTTCTCGCGCACGGTCGGCCATGCGGCGACGTGCACGCTTTCGCCCAGATTGTGCATCGCCGCGCGCGCCAGTGGCATCCAGTGTTCCCAGCAGATCAGATTGCCCGCCCGGCCCCATTCGGCCTGATGCACGCCCAGCGTCGAGCCATCGCCGCGCATCCAGATCAGCCGCTCGCCGTGAGTCGGCACCAGCTTGCGGTGGTCGAGCGGAGCCTCGCCGGGGCGAAACAGCAATTGATTGTTGTAAAGGCTCTGGCGCACCCGCTCATGCGCGCCGATGGAAATCAACGCTCCCCTCTCGTCGCACAGCTCCTGCAAGGGCAGCAGTCGCTCGTCCCCCGCCACAATTGCCTGTTCCAGCATGATGGCGTGAAGCGCCTTTGTCCCCGGATGATCCCACAATGCCGCGCCGGGTGCCTCATCCAGCCACAGCGGATAGCCACCCAGAAACGTCTCTCCGAAAGCGACCAACTGTGCCCCGCCCTCAATCGCCTCGCGCGCGAGCCGCACCGCCTTCTCGATCCCGCCAGTAAAATCGAGCGGGATCGGCGCGGCCTGACAGATGGCCACGTTAAGGGTCTGCTGTTCTCTCGTCATCCCTCTGCCCTCCTTGCGCAATTCAGCCCCCGCAACCACCGCCTCAAGCGCCGCCGCAGCACGAACCGGCCTTCCCGCCTCCGGCCACGCCACATCCGGACAAAGCAGCGTCCGAGCCTCTGGCGATGGCCGTTACTGATCGACGAAACCGCTCGCTATCACAAGCTCTTCGGCGTCCCAGCCGATCACCGCTTGCGGAATCATTGGCACCATGAATGTCTTCATGCCCTTTTCCGGCTTAGGGTCTTTCGCGATTTCGAGGATGTCGCTCGCACCGTAATTCTCTACCGCGATCACACGGCCCACAATTTCTCCGGCGTCGGTGCGAACCGGCAGGCCGATCAGGTCCAAGTGGTAATATTCGCCTTCTGCCAGAGGCGGCAGCGCCTCTCGCGAAACAGCAAGCACTGTCCCGCGCAGCCGTTCGGCTTCGGAACGGTTGGTGCTTTCGGCAAAGCGCGCGACCGCCCCACCCTTGTTGTCGGAGCGGATTTTCTTGAGCGTCAGCTTGCCGCCCGGCACGTCCGCCTGGAATGTGCTGTGCCGCGAGAGCGCATCTACGCCCTCCCCGAACAGTTTAAGGCGCACTTTGCCAGTGATGCCGTGAGCGCCGCTGATTGCGGCAAGCTGGATCGGTTTGTCGTTCATTAGGGCCGCCGGTTAGAAAAAGGCTGCGGGGGGCGAGCGAAGACTGTCGCACTTGCACAGTCTTCGTCGCACCCCATACCCCTCCCGCACGCAGGAGGGGAGCAAGAGCATCAGCCCTCGGCCTTTTCTTCGCCAGCTGTATCGTCAGCCTGTTCATTGGGCACGCCGCCTTCTGCGGTCTGCTCAGCGATAGCGGCCTTGTCTTCTGCGGTGTCACCGTCAGACGTCTCGACGGCATCGGCAACGGCTTCGGCGGTTTCTTCCGACTTGGCCGAACCGGTCGCGTCGTTTTCAGCTGCGGCTGCTGCCTTGGCTTCGTTCGCTTCTTCCTCGGCGGCCTTGGCCGCTTCTTCCGCGGCTTTCACCTTCTCAGCCTTTTCCTCGACGCGTTCCTTGGCCTTGTCGCCCGGTTCCGCCTTTTTCGGGTTGTTGCGCGCGGCACGTTCCAGAATGCCTGCGGCATCGAAGAAACGCAGCACGCGGTCCGAAGGCTTCGCGCCAACGCCGATCCAGTAACGCGCGCGGTCCTCGTTCAGCTTCACGCGATTTTCATCGTCCTTGGCAAGCAGCGGATTGTAGGTGCCGATCTGCTCAAGATACTTGCCGTCACGCGGTGCGCGCTCGTCCGAGACGACGATGCGATAGTACGGACGCTTCTTTGCGCCACCGCGCGAAAGCCGGATTGCAACTGCCATGATGTATTACCTTTCAAGTGTAAGTATTTGAATTGTCGAATTGTGAATTAATTTTTCTTCGGCCCGCCAAGGCCGGGAAAGCCGCCGGGTCCGCCCAGACCGGGCAGCCCGCCGCCCGCGCCGCCACCCATTCCGCCGGGCATTCCGGGCATCCCACCGCCACCGCCGAACATGGCGGCGAGGCCTTTCAGCCCGCCCATCTTGCGGATCTGCTTCATTGCGCGAGACATTTCCTGATGCATCTTCAACAGCTTGTTCACGGTCTGCACATCAGTGCCGCTGCCCGCCGCCACACGCTTCTTGCGTTTGGCATTGAGGAGGTCGGGACGGGCGCGTTCCTTGGCCGTCATGGAACCGATGATCGCATCCATGTGGATCAGCACCTTGTCATCCATGTTCGACGCGGCGAGCGCGGCCTTCGCCTTTTTCATGCCCGGCATCATACCCGCCAGCATTCCCAGACCGCCCATGTTCTGCATCTGCTTCAACTGCATTCGCAGATCGTTGAGGTCGAATTTGCCCTTTTCGAAATTGCGGGCGAGCTCTTCGGCCTCTTCTTCCTTGATCGAGGCGGCGGCCTTTTCCACCAGGCTGACGACATCGCCCATGCCCAGAATGCGGTCAGCCACGCTGCCGGGGCGAAAAGGCTCGATCGCATCGAGTTTCTCGCCCGTGCCCGCAAACTTGATCGGCTTGCCCGTGACCGCGCGCATGGAAAGCGCAGCGCCGCCGCGTGCATCGCCGTCCATCCGGGTAAGGACCACGCCCGTCAGCGGCACTTCGCTGGTAAAGCTCTGCGCGACGTTGACCGCATCCTGTCCGGTCAGGGCATCGACCACCAGCAACACTTCGGTCGGCGCCGAGACGCTGGAGACGGCCTTCATCTCCGCCATCAGCGCTTCGTCGACATGCAGACGCCCTGCGGTGTCGAGCAACAGCACGTCGAAATTCTGGAGCCGCGCCAATTCCATCGCGCGCCGTGCAATATCCACCGGCTGTTGCCCGGCGACGATTGGCAGCGTCGCGACATCAACCTGCGTGCCCAGCACAGCCAGCTGTTCCTGCGCGGCGGGGCGATTGACGTCGAGCGAGGCCATCATGGCCTTCTTCCCGTGCTTTTCTCGGATCAACTTGCCGAGTTTGGCTGTCGTCGTGGTCTTGCCCGAACCTTGCAGGCCGACCATCATGATCACGACAGGTGGTTTGGCATCCAGTTTCAGCCCCGCGCCCGCAATGGCCTGTTGAACGTCGTCGGGATCTCCGCCCAGCATGGCGACCAACTCGTCGTGGACGATCTTCACGACCTGCTGGCCCGGCGTCACCGATTTGAGCACGTTTGCGCCCACGGCCTTTTCTGTCACCGCATCGATAAAGCGGCGAGCGACCGGCAGGGCAACGTCGGCTTCGAGCAGGGCGACGCGCACTTCGCGCATGGCATCGCGCACGTTCTGCTCGCTCAGCGAGCCGCGCCCCTTGAGCTTGTCAAAGACGCTGCCAAGGCGATCGGACAAATTGTCAAACATCGTCTCTGCTTCCCCAGATCAGAACTAAACGCCAAAAACGCCGGCGAACGAAACCTCGTTGGCCAGCGTTGCGAAATTCCTGATCTGGAACCCCGACTTTGAATATGGTTCGATGGTGGAGCCTAGCGGGATCGAACCGCTGACCTCAACACTGCCAGTGTTGCGCTCTCCCAGCTGAGCTAAGGCCCCATTTCCATCGTTGCGCGGCCCCATCAAACGTAGGTCCGCATCCCCGCTTTCGCAAGGAGGGCGCGGATTAATGCGCCCCCTTGCAAAACGCAAGAATAAATTAGGTGTCGTCGTCGTCGTCGTCGCCCTTGCCCTTGGCAACGCCAAGATCGTCGTCACCGCCAAGATCGACATCATTGTCCGGCGAATCGTCGTCGTCGTCGATGTTCTCGATGCCCTTCAGATCATCGTCGTCATCGCCGCCCAGATCGCTGTCCGCTTCCACGTCCTTCTTCTTGTCGTCCGGCTCAAACGGGATCGGCTGCTTCGATTTGAGCACCGGTTCGGGCGTCCAGGTCTCGCCGCATTCGATGCAGGTTACCGGGTCTTCCTTGCCCAGGTCATAGAAGCGTTCTCCGCATTTGGGGCAGGTACGCTTGGTACCCCATTCAGGCTTCGCCATTTGAAATCCTTATAAGTGGCCGCCATCAAGGCGGTCCGATCAAAGTCGCAATGTATTGGGATCGAGCACAAGCACAATCAAGGCCCCAAATCCAGACACAGCTTTCGCGTGAAGTCGATGTAGCGCCGCGCGCCTTGCCAGAAGGGGTGTGCGCTGTCAAAGACCGCAGCCCGATGGCCTCTCATACCTTCACAGCATCCGCTCCCCTCAGCGGCGCATTGCGCGTTCCGGGCGACAAGTCGATCAGCCACCGCGCGCTGATGTTTGCGGGCCTTGCGGTGGGCGAAAGCTGCATCAGCGGCCTGCTCGAAGGGGAGGACGTGCTCGCCACCGCTGCTGCCATGCGGCAGCTAGGCGCGCACATCGCGCGCGAGGATGACGGCACGTGGCGGGTGAACGGCGCGGGGCTTGGTAGCCTGCTGGAGCCTGCCCAAGCTCTCGACATGGGCAATTCGGGCACATCGACGCGGCTAATGATGGGGTTGCTTGCAAGTCACGGCCTCACGGCGGCTTTCACTGGCGATGCGAGCCTTTCGGGCCGACCAATGAACCGGGTGATCGAGCCGCTGACGCAGATGGGTGCGAGCATTCAGTCATCGTCCGGGGGCACATTGCCATTGATGCTGCGCGGCGCATTACCCGCAGTTCCGATCCGCTATCGCCTGCCCATCGCCAGCGCGCAGGTGAAAAGCGCGGTGCTGCTGGCGGGCCTCAACACTCCGGGCATCACCACCGTGATTGAGCCGATTGCCACCCGCGACCACACCGAACGTATGCTAACCGGGTTTGGCGCAAAACTGGAGATTGGCGAGGAGAACGGCGAGCGCACAATCAGCATCCAGGGCGAGGCCGACTTGATCCCTTTCGATGTGGTGGTGCCGGGCGATCCTTCGTCCGCCGCGTTCTTCATGGTGGCGGCGCTGATCGTGCCGGGCAGCGATCTTGTGATCGAGAATGTCGGCCTCAATTCCACGCGCGCCGGGATCATCACAATATTGCGGCAGATGGGCGGTTCGATTGAGGCACTGAACCCGCGCGAGGTTGGCGGAGAGCCGGTGGCAGACCTTCGCGTGCGCCACTCGTCCTTGATCGGCGTCGATGTCGATCCACAGATCGTGCCCAGCATGGTCGATGAATTCCCCGCCCTGTTCGTCGCCGCTGCAATGGCGCAAGGGACCACGCGCACCAGCGGTCTTGATGAATTGCGCGTCAAGGAAAGCGACCGGATTGCGACCATGGCAGCCGCACTGACGCTGGTAGGTGCACGGGTAGAGGAACACGAGGACGGCCTGACGATCCACGGCACCGGCGGCGACCCGTTGAGCGGAACGCCCGATGGGTCAAGCGTTCAAACCCACCTCGACCACCGTATCGCGATGAGCATGGCGGTAGCGGGTCTGGTGAGCCGCGACGGTGTGTGCGTCGACGACACCGCCCCCATCGCAACCAGCTTCCCCACTTTCATGGACCTGCTGAAAGCGGCCGCGCGATGATTGCAGCCCCGCTCGATTGGGCCAGCTATGTCGGCTTTGCGGGCACTGTCTGCATCATCGGCGCCTATGCGTATCTTACGTTGGCGAAGGCGACCAACCCTTTCGTGCTGCACGGCACCAACCTCGCTGGCGCGGCGCTGCTGACGGTTTCACTATTCTATCACACGAACTGGGCGAGCCTTGTGCTCGAAGGTTTTTGGGCCTTGATCGCAATTTTCGGGTTGGTGCGGGCGTGGCGCGCACAGTCCCGTTCCCCTTTGCGAGATGGGACGGAGGTGAGACAGACGGAAGCTGAGATTTCACCCCCAATCCCGCCTCATCCTGCCCGCGGGAGAATAGAACAATGATAATAGCCGTCGACGGCCCCACTGCATCGGGCAAGGGCACCATCGCAAAACGCCTCGCGGATCATTACGGCGTCCCTCATCTGGACACCGGATTGCTGTATCGCGCGGTCGGACGGCAGGTTGCGATGAATGACGGCGACCCCGAATCTCCTGAAGACGCGCTGGCGGCGTGCGCTTTTGACGATGCGCTGCTGGACGATGACGTTCTGCGATCGGAGGAAGTCGGCGGGCTTGCAAGCCGCGTCTCGGTTCACCCGGAGGTACGCAAGGCCTTGTTTGAACGTCAGCGTAATTTTGCCGCTCAACCTGGCGGCGCGGTGCTGGATGGGCGCGATATCGGCACAGTGATAGCGCCCGATGCCGAGGTCAAACTGTTCATCACCGCCAGCGTGCAGGAACGTGCCAGGCGGCGCTGGCTGGAAATGACCGGCCGCGAGATCGAGATAACGGTGGGCGAGATTGAAAAGGACATCGTTTTTCGCGACGCGCGGGACATAGGCCGTGCCGATGCGCCTTTGCGGGCAGCCCCCGATGCCATGGTGATCGACACGACCAGCTTCGATCGCGAGCAAGCATTTGCAACCGTGCTTGAGGCCGTCGAACAGCATCTGAAACGCTAGGCACTGCGGGTCTGCGTATTGCCCGCTGCTTTAGCGCGCAGATCCGGCGGCGTTATCGCCCCAGCCCGCCTGTTCAGTTTCCACGCGCCGAACCGCTGCGGCATGCTGTTCCTGAACCCACTTTTCATCCGGGGCAAAGCCGTCTTTCTGAATGTCGGGCATCTTCTTGAGCATGACCATGGCCATTTCCTTGCCAAGATGTTCCGCGTCGACAGGCTTGCCGGTAAGCATCTGGTCTATCAGCGCTGCGATCTCCAATTCGAAGTATTCGGCACCAACATCGGTAATTGCCGCACCCGTTTCGCCGCAATCAGGGGTGATGCGGGTGTTGTTTGCATCGACCTCCTCGAACCGGAGCACACATGACGAGGCAAATGCGCCTGCGTTAGGCAAGGTCACACGGACGCCATCTTGCGCAATTCCGCCTGGTCGCATGACGCGGGTCTGCGATCCGGATGTGTACTGAGCCTGTGTGCTGCTGATCTTGGCCTTCGCCTGCGCCATCGGGATTGCATAGACGCTGTCATCGCCGCTGCCGCACGCGGTCAGGATGGCGCACCCGGCGATCAGCAGGGCCTGAATTCTTGAGCGGTTCATAATTTCGAACATGATCGGCGTTCCCACACTGGGTGATAATTAGCCCTGACGAAATAGCGCAAGACCGTTAAAATTCACTTCCAACCCGCCTCCCCGACACCAGATGAGCGCCCGCTTTCTGGCCCAACGGTCGCAAACCGGTTGCCTTTCATGTGATTTTCACCTAGGCGCGCGGGCGTTCTCGCAATCTTTTGGGTTGAAGGAACCTTCGTGGCGGCAATCGGCCCTGCGGAGACGTCGGCCTCTTGCCCTGTCAGCCCCCGCAATGGTGCGAGGGAAGCAGTTTAAGACCCGGGATAACCCGTGGCCGGTAGCAAAACGAAGCACAGGAAACGCCAAACCTATGGCAACTGCACCTAATCCGACGCGCGACGATTTCGAAGCGCTTCTCAACGAACAGCTCGGCGGCGCCGGCGAAGATGGCTTTGAAGGCCGCGTCGTAAAAGGCACCGTCACCGCGATCGAGGCCGGAATGGCCGTGATCGACGTAGGCCTCAAGAGCGAAGGCCGCATCTCTCTCAAGGAATTTTCGCGCGGCGATGACGACCACGGCCTGACCGTTGGTTCCGAAGTCGAAGTTTATGTCGACCGCGTCGAAAACGCCGACGGCGAAGCGATGCTGAGTCGCGACCGTGCCCGCCGCGAAGCTGCGTGGGACAAGCTCGAAAACGAATTTGGCGAAGGCAAGCGCGTCGAAGGCCGCATTTTTGGCCGGGTCAAGGGCGGTTTCACCGTCGACCTCGACGGTGCCGTTGCGTTCCTGCCCGGTTCGCAGGTCGATATCCGCCCCGTGCGCGATGTCACCCCGCTGATGGAAGTGCCGCAGCCCTTCCAGATCCTCAAGATGGATCGCCGCCGCGGCAACATCGTCGTCTCACGTCGTGCCGTGCTCGAAGAAACGCGTGCCGAACAGCGCAGCGAACTGATCAACGATCTGGCTGAAGGTCAGGTCATCGATGGCGTTGTCAAGAACATCACCGATTACGGCGCGTTCGTGGATCTGGGCGGTATTGACGGCCTGCTGCACGTGACCGACATGAGCTACAAGCGGGTCAACCACCCCAGCGAAATCATCGAGATTGGCCAGACCGTGACTGTACAGATCGTGCGTATCAACGCCGATACGCAGCGCATCAGCCTGGGCATGAAGCAGCTGGAAAGCGATCCGTGGGATGGTGTTTCGGCCAAGTATCCGGTTGGTGCCAAGCTTTCCGGCGTGGTCACCAACATTACCGAGTACGGCGCATTCGTGGAACTGGAAGCGGGCATTGAGGGCCTCGTCCACGTTTCCGAGATGAGCTGGACCAAGAAGAACGTCCACCCAGGCAAGATCGTTTCGACATCGGAAGAAGTCGAAGTGATGGTGCTGGAAGTCGACAGCGAGAAGCGTCGTATTTCGCTCGGTCTAAAGCAAGCTCAGCGCAATCCGTGGGACGAGTTTGCCGAAAAGCACCCGATCGGCACCGAAGTCGAAGGCGAAGTCAAGAACGCCACCGAATTCGGCCTGTTCGTGGGTCTGGATGGCGACGTCGACGGCATGGTCCACATGTCCGATATCGCATGGGGCATTTCTGGCGAGGACGCGCTTGCGCTCCACCGCAAGGGTGAGATGGTCAAGGCCGTCGTGCTCGACGTAGACGTCGACAAGGAACGTATCAGCCTTGGTATGAAGCAGCTTGAAAAGGGTGCTCCGACCGAAGCGGGTGCTGCTGCTGCAGGTTCGCTGCGCAAGAACCAGACGGTCACCGTCACGGTGCTGGAAGTGCGAGATGGCGGTCTGGAAGTGCAGGTCGGAGACGACGGCGCAACCGGCTTTATCAAGCGTTCCGACCTTGGCCGCGACCGCGACGAACAGCGTCCCGACCGTTTCCAGGTTGGCAGCAAGCTGGATGCGATGGTCATCGGTTTCGACCGGTCGAAGAAGCCTAACTTCTCGATCAAGGCGCGTCAGATCGCTGAGGAAAAGGAAGCTGTGCAGCAGTTCGGTTCGTCCGACAGCGGCGCATCGCTCGGCGACATTCTGGGCGCAGCGCTCAAGAAGAACGAAGAGTAACTCCAAATCAGCGCCCGCCCAAAAGGGCGCGGTGCAGCCACAGGAAAGGCCCGCCCTCCCAACCGGAGCGGCGGGCCTTTTCTAATTGTTCCGACAGGCGTAGGATGCGCGCGATGCTCAGCCTCCACCAATTCCCGTGCCTGTCCGACAATTACGGATTCCTGCTCCACAACTCAGTGACAGGCGATACTGCGGCAATCGACACGCCCGATGGCAAGGAATACCTGCGCCAGGCGGCGGCAAAGGGGTGGACCATCACCCACATCTGGAACACCCACTGGCATCCCGATCACGCGGGCGGAAACGCGGAAATAGTCGCGGCTACCGGCGCACGCGTACTCGGCCCCGCAGAGGTTGAGAAAATCGCGCCCGTGGACCGCATCGTCAGCCACGGCGACAGCGTCAATCTGGGCGAGCACCGCGCCGATGTGATCGACGTATCGGGCCACACCAACGGCCACATCGCCTATCACATCGTCGAAGAGGGCATAGCATTCGTCGGGGACGCCGTGTTCGCGCTCGGCTGTGGGCGGATGTTTGAGGGCGAATCCCGCCAATTCTGGACCAGCCTTCAACGGATCAAGCGGATGTCCACCGCGACTACGCTGTATTGCGCGCACGAATATACAGAGGCGAATGCGAAATTTGCGCTCTACGCCGATCCGGATAACGCGGCGCTGCAAGACTACGTCGCCGAGATCAAGGCGAAGCGCTCACGCGGGGAACCTACCGTACCAACCGTGTTGAAACGCGAGCTGGCGACCAACCCCTTCCTGCGCGCCGATGATCCGGCGATGATGGCGCGCTGGGGCGGCAGCGAACCGCATGAAACATTTGCGGCGCTGAGGGCTGCCAAGGACAATTTCTAGACAATCATGCAGGCTCTTCGCGTCGAGCAATTGTCAGCCGTTCTTTCCGGTGTTGCCCTGGTGGACGTCCCTGCCCCCACTCGCGCGACCGGTGACGTGCTGGTGCAGGTGCGCGCAGCCTCGCTCAACTATCCCGACCTGCTGATGACGCGGGGCGAATACCAGTTCAAACCCGATCTGCCTTTCATCAGCGGGCTGGAATGCGCCGGTGAGGTGATCGCGGCTGATCCTGACAGCGGCTTTGCCCCCGGCGATCGCGTAATGGGCGGCAACAAGACCGGAGCGTTTGCGGAAATTGCCAGCATTCCGGCATCCGGCCTTTCGCATATGCCGAGCGGCATGGGGTTCAGCCAAGCTGCGGCGATGGGCGCAGCCTATTCGACTGCATACACTGGGCTGGTTGAACTGGGGGGATTAAAGGAAGGCCAGTGGGTGCTGGTCCACGGTGCGAGCGGCGGGGTGGGACTGGCAGCTGTCGACTTGGCTAATGCAATGGGCGCGCGCGTGATCGCCGCAACCGGCATCGATGCAAAGCGGGGCCGGATTGCCGAGCTGTATTCCCCCGCAGCGGTGATCCATGCCGACGGGCGATTCCGCGAGGCGGTGGCTGACGTCACTGGCGCGGTGTTGTGCGACATTGTCTTCGATCCGGTTGGCGGCGATGTGTTCGACGAATCGACCCGCTGCGTGGCGTTTGGCGGAAAGCTGGTCGTGGTCGGTTTCACAAGCGGCCGCATTGCCGAGGTCGCAACCAATATTCCGCTGATCAAGGGTTTCAGCATCGTTGGCCTGCGCGCAGGAGAATATGCGCGCCGCTTTCCTGAACGCGGACACGCTATCACGGCTGCGGTCCGCGAGCTGGCAGAGGCTGGACGCATAACCCCCGCCATAGCCCGGACCTTGCCACTGTCGCGCTGGCGCGAGGGGTTTGAGGCGATGGGCCAGCGCAAGCTGGTCGGCAAGGTGGTGTTCGAGCCGGGGGAGTAAGTCCGCGATGTATTGCGGTCGCCAACGAGAAAGGCGGCCCGTGCAAGGACCGCCTTTCCCCTCTCCAGCTCGGTATTCCAGGCGTGGCGCGCACGGCACCGCAGCGCTTACAGCGAAGATATTACCTCATCGGCGAGCATGCTGTCCGCCGCTTTATCGTGACGTTCGGCGATCAGGTTGCGCGATGCTTTTGCCGCTGCATCCGCCACGCGCTTGCGCACGTCGTTTACCGCTTCGCGTTCAGCGGCGCTGATCTTTTCCTCGGCCATGCGCTGACGGCGTTCTATCATCTTTTCGCCGTCGGACTCTGCCTTGGCAAGGAACGTGTCAGCTTCACGCCGGGCACCGTCCATCATCGCCTCGGCGTCCTTTTCGGCGCCTGCGATCTTGGCAGCATATTCATCCCGCAGCACTTCAGCTTCGGCGCGCAGGCTTTTGGCTTCATCCAACTGGTGACGGATTTCCGCGATCTTCTTGTCAAGCCCGCCCAGCACCATGCCGGGGACTTTCTGCCACACGAAAATGAGCAGCAGAACGGTCATCGCTGCCGCTACCCACCCATAATCGTCCAGCCCCAGCGCACTGGGGACAGCGTTACCCTCTTCCGTTGCAGCAAGGAACGTCATCAGCAGATCAGGCATGAGCCAGCGCCTCCTTCACGGCACGCGTAGCCGTTGCCTCGTCTATGTCATTGCCAGCAAGCCGGGCGACGATATCGCGAGTGGCGTCGGCGGCGACGTCCTCGATCTCGGCCATGGCGCTGATGCGCGCGGCTTCGATCCGGGCTTCGGCATCGGACAATTGCGCATCCAGACGCGCCTGCGCCTCCGCCAGCTTTGCAGTGCTGCTGGCTGATGCTTTCGACTTTGCCTCCGCGATCAGAGCCTGCGCGGCTGCGCGGTTCTCGTTCTCGCGCTGACGCCACGCCTCTTCCTGCGTATCCGCTGCATCGCGCGCTGCCTGTGCAGCGGCGAGGTCATCGGAAATCTGCTTGTCACGCAGTTCGACCGTCCCCATCACCTTTGGCACCATTCCCCGACCGATCAGGAAGTAGGTAATACCAAAGAACGCCGCCAGCCAGAACAGCTGGCTGGAGAAGATTTCAGGAATTTGGTCTATTTGAGGCATCGGGCAATTCCGCGTTTGTAAGCGTGATCGGGCGGGACTGCCTTATCACAATCCGCGCCCATCTGCATCGTCGACCTGGATCAGGCGACGAAGATAAGGATCACGGCCACGAGGAACGCCAGCAGGCCGAGAAGTTCGGCAGCGGCGAAGCCGATGAAAAGACGGCCCTGCTGGCTGTCTGCGGCACCCGGATTGCGCAGCGCGCCTTCGAGGAACTTGGCGAAAACATTGCCCACACCGAGCGCTGCGAGGCCTGCACCGATCGCTGCGAGACCGGCACCGATCATCTTTGCGGCTTCCATATCCATTGTATTACTCCTTGGGAAAAACTTGTGTTGCGTTGATTAATGAAGGTTTTCTGCGTCGTTGATATACAGCGACGAAAGCAGGGCAAAGACGTATGCCTGAATGCCAGCCACCAGAATTTCGAGCGCGCTGATCGCGATCATCAGAATAAGCGCCGCCGGCCCAATGGTCGCACCAAAGAGCGGTCCGGCGTTGACGCTGTCGATCACGAAAGTCGCCAGGATCTTGAGCAGGACGTGCCCAGCCATCATTGCCACGAACAGCCGCAGTGCAAGACTGATCGGGCGGATAAGGAACGAAAACAGCTCGATCACGAACAGCAGCGGTATCATCGGCGCGGGCGTTCCGTGCGGAATGAACAGGCTGAAAAAGTGAAAGCCGTGCTTCCAGAAACCGACCAGTAGCACAATCGAAAAGCTCATCAGCGCCAGAACGCCGGTGATCGTGAAGTGGCTGGTGAAGGTGAAAGGGTGCAGGCCGATCAGGCCAATCGGCAGCAGACCAAGCAGGTTTCCAAACAGGATGAACATGAACAGGCTGAAGATATAGGGGACGTATTTGCGCCCTTCCTTGCCGATATTGGCCGCCAGCATATCATCGATGAAGCCGGTCATCGTTTCGACCGCCATCTGCCAGCGACCTGGCACCAGTTCACGCTTCATGCCTCCGAAAACGAAGGCCCATAGCAGAATGACTGTCAGCGCCATCCACAGCGCGGAATTGGTGAATGCGATGTTGAAGCCAGCGATTTCCCAGTTGTTCGAACCGAAAATCGGTTCGATCTGGAACTGCTTCATCGGATCGACTTTGCCCTGTTCGGCTGCCACTTCGCGTCGGTCCCTAATGCCTTGATATGAAACGCGCGCCGCGGTGATTGCGTGCGACGTTCAGAAATTAATCCGAAGCGTCGCCTTGATCGTCGGGGCGCGTGCTTGCGCTGATAATAATGTTCCTGAAGGCCACACCTATTCCAAGGAACAGGCACGCCAACAGACCCCATGGCGCGGTTCCGATGAGCCAGTCAATGGCCCATCCGACAGCCGCTCCGCCAAGAATCCCTCCGAGAAGATCGGCCAGCACCCGGTTGCCGCTGCTGTAATTCGCATCGACAGGCTGGACCTGGCTCTGGTTGCGTTTTTCTTCACGCTCGTTCGCGGCTTTTAACCGCTGTTCGAGCGCGTCGATCCGCGCATCCTCAGCAATGGATTCCCGTGCGGGTTTTTCTTCACTCATGCCTGTATTCCCCAAAAAGAGCGTCAGGCACGCGCGAAGAGCTGCCCGCCAAGGGCGCGGCCCACTTAGAAGGGGGGCAAACTCAAGTCAACCGTGGCGCGGGTGTAATCCGTTATCCTTCGCCAACCCGACAACGGTTCACGCGGGACAGCGAGGGTCGCGATCTGGCGCCGCCGCCGTGCGAGTTTTCCATGTCCCATCGGGGGCCTGATACTTTTCCCCGACGACCGTGCGCGCAATTGCCTGGCATCCTGCCGTCATCGCATATTGCTCAAGCGTTGCGTTGTTTTCCTGCGCTTTTTGCGCGTAAACCGCGCGGCGTTTGATGTTGATATCGTCCACCAGCCGCTGCAATTGCGGGGTCGCGGCCCCAACAATCCCGAGATAGCCATCGACCTTTTCGCCGATGCTGCCCGAAGATCGCGCGGCTGCATACGCGGGATCGCGCTGCGCCGAGGCAGGAACGGATAGTGACGCAAACGCCACAGCCGAAGCTGCTCCGATAAGAAACAGGCCGCGCGCAGATTTGCCAAAAGTTTTGCCAAGGGTATTCATCATAAATCCTCCTGCACGATCACGGGCAAAAGCGGGCAAAGTCAAAAAATATCCGCATTCTCGTCAATCGTGTTGGCCGCGTCTTCTGCAAGCCGGTAAATCACCTCCTGCCGGATATTGATGTTAAGCTCGATCACGATCGGCTCATCAGGGGCGGCCACGTTGATGCAACCGCCCAATGTGCCCGCGCCGGTCATCAAGGCTCCGACAGCCATAATCCTTTGCCGCGCCGATCCTGCCATGCCCCACCCCTTTGAATTACGTCTCTCAGGTGTGACAGTGCCGCACGGTCCGGTCAAATTCTGGTCTCTCATGGCAGTTTGTCGCTTTCTGGAGGTTGAACGGAAGGATCATCGGGGCGACGCGGTTCGATTGGGGTCGACAGGTCATCGGGCGGCGGATCGGGGGAGGCAGGTAAAGGCGCAGGCCGCGCACGCGGCACGAAGCGCCCGTCTTCAAGTTTCAGCATACCCTGATCGACGGGATCGGGCAGTGCCTCGGGATCCCAGAATGTGCGTACCATCGTCGCCAGTTCATAGAAGTTTTGCGAGCGCACGTTCACGTTGAACCGGATCGGCAATTTCGCGAGTCGTCTGGTGATGAAATTGGTGGTGGCCCCCTCACCCTGGCTGATGCCGTCGAACTTGAACCGGGTAATGATCTCGCCTGCCAGGTCGCCGTTCAGTTCAACACTCATCTGGGTGTAATCGAGGCTGCGCAGCGACTGGAATGCATAATTGGTGATCGCGCCGAGGTCTTCGTAGGTCAGTTCGCCGATATAGGAGACGTTGCCGCCGGGCGGACGGCTGATCAACAGACCGCCATCAATGCGGCCATTGCCCTGCGAATCGAAGGTTATGGGCACGGTGCCATCGAACAGGCCGGTCGCGCCCAGGTTGCTCAGCTCCATCTGGGTCACGAATTTGGCCGCATCTAGCGCGATCATCTCGAACACGTATCGCTGTCCCTCATCGCTGCCATAGCGCAGGGTCACGGGCCTCACAATCAGCTCACCGCCCATGAACGGCCAGCGCCCATCCTCAATGGCAATGACTTCGCCATTGGTCATCGAGAATTGCACGCGCCCGCCCAGCACTTCAATCCCCGGATTGACCGCGCCGATCTCCAACACCTGCCCCGGCGCAGTGGTGAGGTTGATGAGATCGGTAAAGCGCACTTCTCCGCGCAGACCGCGAATCGGACCGAACGCCGCCGCCAGATCCAGACCATCGGTTTTGAACGTGCCACTGCTGGTGATGTCTTCGCCAGTCCAGTCGATCCGCCCGTTCCCGCTGACGGAGCCTTTGGTGTAGGCGATCACCCCCTTGGCGAGATAGGTGAGATCGGTCAGTTTCAGACCATCGCCAAAGGTCAATCGGTCCACGTCGATCAGGGCCGTTCCCTTTGATGTGGTAAGATCGTGAGTTATCGTTACGTCGGTAATCGCGGTGCCGGATGCGCGATGGCGCAGCGTGGCGTCTGCGGTAACGGTGTTGTCAGCCAGCGACAATTTTGCACCTTCGCTCAACAGTGGTTCGAACCGGGCTTGCCCATCTATACGTTCGGTCACGGTGAAGACTGCATCGGCAATGTTGAGCGATGCGTCGGCATAGCTCCACCGACCGGCCATCTGTGACAGATCCAGCGGCACTGCCGCCAGTCGCGCCGATGCGCCTGAAAACTCGCCGCCAATTGCATCGCCAATCGTGCCCGTCAGCGATGTGGCGTTGAGATATATGGAGTTATCCTTTGGACCCAACACCGCCGCCAGATCGTCAAGTGCGAAGGCGCCGGGATAGCGCAGCACAGCGCGCGCCGCAGTGATCGTGGCGGGAGTTTCCGCCAGTTCACCCGATAGCGCGAGGTTCTGCGTTTGTGCAGCTATGGATAGGGTATCGGCTGCCCCCAGGCCCATCGCGACCATGGGCCGCCCGCCAACCGGGCACAGCCTCGTGGCCCGACCCCGCAGCGTCAATTGGTAGAACGACAAGCTGTCAAACCGCACCGTCTCGCACTGCGTGCCGACCCGCAGACCAGTGCGCGTGTCAAACCGGCCGTTGATCGGCAGGACCAGCCCCGACATGGAACCCCCCGGTAAAGCGCCGCTCGCCGTGATTGCGCCGTCAAAGATCACATCCCCATCAGGCTGCTGACGCGCGGACAGGCGTGGCAATGCCAGCCGGTTCGCGCCCTCGGCGTACTCCGCCATCGTCATCCGCAGGGCGAGCGCACCGTTAGCGTCCTGCTCCATGCGCCCGGTAATCTGCGGCAGACCTGCACCTCCGGTGAGGAAATTGCCGCGCAACGTTCCCAGCCCGCCCGCGCCGCTCCATCCAAAGCGTGACACCGCCAGCACTGTTTCACCCGCGCCGCTGCGCAAAGTCGCCTCCGGCACGACAATCGTTTGCGCGCCGTCGGCCTGACGCCACGTTACCTCGCCGTCGAACCTGCCACGCCGCGTGGCGGCCGCGAGATTGCGCTCGAACTTGGCCAGCAGCGGCGCGAGGAAGGTACCCTCGCTGCCTGCGCGCGCAGCCGCCAGTGCGCCTTGCGCCCCTTGTGTGAAATCGCCGCCCTCGCCCCTGATATTGGCGTTCCAGTCGCTGCGCCTGAAATCATCCTCGCTGCGCAGTGCGCCATCGGCGGAAAGGCTCGCCACGCTGCCATAGGGCGTTGCAATGTTCTGCAGACCGATCTCGTGTTTCAGCCTCAGCGCGCCATCGTGATAGGTCAAAGATACAGTGCCGGTTCCAGCGGCGGCCCGGTATCCGCCAAAGCCAACGCGACTGATCGCCATGTCCAGCGCGGCATCAATGCGCGAGAACCGATCGTCAGTTGAAAGCTTGGCCATGGCATCGCCAGATTGCAAGGTTGCACCGCCGCATTGCGCATCGCGCAGCCGCACCGGACCGGCAAATCTGGGCGCACCTGCACGGGTGGTTAGATCGCCGTAGGCAGTCAGGCTGCTGGCTGTGCAACCGTCCGCATCCAGACCCGGCGCGGTCACGGCGAGCTTTCCGGAAAAACCGTCGTCGAGCATTCCTGACCCGTTGATGGAGGCGCCGATGTTGCCGTAATCGGTTTCAATCAGCGCGCCACCGTCTACGATCCTGAGGTCCAGTTCCGGCAAACCCTGCGGATCATCCGTTTGCGCAAACAGAACCTTGTCGAGCGCGCCGAAACTCAGCTTCCCGTCCCGATAACTGCCAAACAGTCGCGCGCCCTCAACCGTGGTTCGGCCAATTTGCAGGCCAAAAAAGCCGTATTCCAGATCGACCAAAACCCGCTCAATCGTCAGATCGGGCGAAGCCGGATCGCCGATCACGAGGTTTTCGATGACCTGCCGCTGCGGGCTGATTTCGGCGATTTCATAAGTCGCCGCGATGGCGTTTTTGACGAGCACATCATCGATGATGTTTCCCGCAATTCGCTCCCGAGAGAGCCATGCAATCGTCGCTGCACCGATAACCAGAACAACCAATCCGATTACTGTGAAACGCAGCCAGCGCCACCGGCTCGGCGGGAGCGTCTGGATGTCAGCGGCGTCTGTGCGGTCCCGCTCTAGAATATCTTTCTCGAAAGACCCCATGGCACCGTCACACTTGCGCGCATCGCTTGCCAAAGGCAATGAAGCAAAAGGCAAAAGCGCCCCAAGACGGGCCGGAGCAAGTGTGGCGCACGATACCGACGGTTTTAATTTTGGAGACGGTGCGCAGGCGGGGGCCGCGCCTGGGCAGGAGGTGCCAAAATCCGATTCTGGCAAGATCGCGGGCCAGGGCCACCGCGCCCGCTTGCGCGAACGGCTGCTCAAAGGCGGAGCAGAGGCGCTGGCCGATTACGAGGTGCTGGAATACCTGTTGTATGCGGGGATGCGGCAGGGCGATACGAAGCCGGTGGCAAAGGCGCTGATCGCGCGGTTCGGATCGCTCGCAGGTGTGCTCAACGCCGATCCGAGCGCCCTGCAACAGGTCAAAGGTGTGGGCGAAACCAGCGCCGCCGCACTGAAAAGCGTCGCCATCGCCGCACGCCGCATGGCCCGCAGCGAGGTGATCCAGAAACCGGTTCTGGGAAGCTGGCAGGCGCTGATTGATTACCTTTCAATCGACATGGCGCATCTGACCAAGGAGCGCGTGCGCGTGCTGTATCTGGATGCGAAGAACCGCCTGATCGACGATCATCACGCCTCCGAAGGCTCGATTGACGAGGCCGCGATCCACCCACGCGAGGTAATCGGCCGTGCGCTCGATTTAGGGGCGAGCGCGCTCATTCTGGTACACAATCACCCCAGCGGCAATCCCGAACCCAGCCGCGCGGACATACAGATTACCCGCAAGATTGCCGAGGCAGGCATGCATATGAGCGTGACAGTGCACGACCATGTAATCATCGGGCGCGAAGGACACGTGTCGCTAAGGGCAAAGGGCCTGATCTAGCCTCTGCTCAGTCGCGTTCGGTAATCAGGCGGATGCCGGAATGGCGGGCGAAGAAATTCCAGCCCCAGTTGACGGTCACGGCCACCCGGTTGCGCGCACCAGTGAGAACTCCGACATGGACAATCCCCCACAGCCACCATGCCAGCGCGCCCGATAGTCGGAAGCGCCCGAAATCGGCCACGGCCGACTTGCGGCCGATGGTCGCCAGGCTGCCCTTGTGCTTGTAAACGAACGGACCGGGACTTTCGCGGCCGAGCAATTGTGCCTCGACCAGTCGCGAAACGTAAACGCCTGCCTGCTTGGCGGCCGGAGCAAGGCCGGGGACCGGCCTGCCATTCCACGCCAGGCTGGCGGCAGTGTCGCCGATAGCGTAAACATTTTCGATCACGTTTCCACCAGCCCCGATTACCCGCAGCCTGTCATCCACTTTTATACGGCCCGCCCGGTCTGACTGCGCGCCCAGCCAGTGCGCCGCCGGCGAAGCTGCGACCCCAGCGGCCCACAGCACAGTTTCCGTTTCAATTACCTTGTTAGCTCCCACCCGCACCTGTGTTTCGGCAATGTCGATCACGCGGCTGCCGGTGCGGACCTCTACGCCCAGTTCCTCGAGCGATTGTCGGGCACGTTCAGAAAGGTTCTCGGGAAAGGTCGGCAGGATGCGCGGCCCCGATTGCACAAGGATTACCCGCGCTCTGGCCGGATCAACCGTGCGAAATTCGCGCACCACGTTCAGCTTTGCCAGTTCCGCGATGGCACCGGCCAGTTCCACCCCGGTCGGCCCTCCCCCGACGATTACAAAAGTCAGCAGACGCTTGATGCGGTCTGGATCGTCGCTCGCCTCTGCTTGCTCAAAGGCGTTAAGGATGGTCGCGCGCACCGCCACGCCATCTTCTACCGTCTTTAGTCCACGCGCAAATGGCTGCCATTCGTCCCGCCCAAAATAACTGTGTGTCGCCCCCGTTGCTATGACCAGCTTGTCGAAGGGAAGACTCTTCCCGCCTGCCAGTTCGATCAGCTTGCTGGCGCTGTCGACGTGGGTCACTTCGCCTTTCAGCACGCGAACATTTCCATCAGCGCGGAATAATGATCGGATTGGCGTGGCGATGTCAGCCGGGTTAAGCGTCGCAGTGGCGATCTGATAGAGCAGCGGCTGGAACAGGTGATAATTTCGCTTGTCGATCAACGTGATGCGGACCGGCAGGCGTTTCAGCCGCGCAACAGCTGCCAACCCGCCAAACCCGGCGCCCGCTACCACAATATGCGGCCAGCTTTCGGGAATGTCGGCATAGTTGCGGTCGAACAGGATGTTTTGCTCCATCCACCGGCCAATCATGGCGTCGATCGACAAGGCGCCTGCGCCGCGCGCTTCATAGATGCCAAACAGCAGGAACGGGTAAAAAGTTACGTCCGGATGCGCGCCGTTCACCATCGTAAAGCCAATCACGATCACCAAAGCATACGATACGAGGCCCGCAGCAAAACCGGTCAAGAAAAGCACCGCAAAGAGGATTGCCAGCCAGCCTGGCGTCCCTGAAAAGACCGTGATCGGTAGCCACGTGGCAAGCCCTATCGAAGGCTCAAACACGTTTGCATGGGCTAGCAGCGTCACCGCCAGCCACACACGCGCCGCCGTCATAAGCACAGGGGCAAACCGGTCGCGCAGCCATTCCCCGGCAAGAATTGCTGGCCGTGCCAGCGGCAGCGCCGATTGCTTGAAACCGCTGGCCAGCACTCGGTCCAACGAAAATCCCGCCGGGCCGCTAACCACGTACCAGATCAACATGGCGATCAGCATAAGGTTAGTGGTGGTCGGGATATAGATGGCTTGCGAAACCACCGTCAGCCCCGCCATCGCCAGAGCGGCGGGGCGGGTGAAAAGGCCGATAAGCAGCAGCAAAGGGCCGATCAGTTCTATGCCAAGACCGACGGACGCTGCGGCAACCGGCTGCATCCAGTCGACCGGATATTCGTTGGCCGCAAGATAAACCGCCTTGTCCCAATCCGCCGCCTTTACCAGCCCAGAACGCAAGAATGCCTGCGCCACGAACAACCGGATTGTGATGTCGGTAATCGGCCAGAAAAGTTCCGAACTGCCTGCATACCACTTTGCCCAGCGCCGCAGCGTGACGCGAATGAATGGCGAATAACGTTCCTCTTGCAAACGCGTTTGCATGGGCGTGCCCACCGCTTCTTCGGCGCTGTGCATGGGTCTGTTCCTCCTGCCGTCCGGTTCGCCAAATCGGAGCGGATCGTTACATTCCGTTAGCAGTGCCAAGTTCTCGCCAGCGTGGTCATGCTGGCCGCCCAACAAAGCTCTCCTTGCCAAGCAGTGCATTTCCCGCATAGCCGGGCCTCAGACCCTTTCACCATGCCCAATCGAGGTAACCTGCCATGGTCCCGCGTTATTCCCGCCCCGAAATGTCTGCCCTGTGGGAACCGGAAGCGAAGTTTCGCATCTGGTTCGAGATTGAGGCGCATGCCACGCAAAAGCTTGCAGATCTGGGTGTGGTCCCGGCATTGGCGGCAAAGGCGCTGTGGGACTGGTGGGCAACTGAACCCGCGATTGATGTCGAGGCCATCGACGCGATAGAAGCCGTTACCAAACATGACGTGATCGCTTTCCTGACGTGGGTAGCCGAACAAGTGGGCGATCAGGCGCGCTTCATGCATCAGGGCATGACGAGTTCAGATGTGCTCGACACTACCCTCTCAGTGCAGTTGGCGCGTGCATCCGATATCCTGCTAGCCGATCTCGATGGTCTGCTGGCCGCGATCAAGGCGCGGACGCAGGAACACAAATACACCCCCACGATTGGTCGCAGCCACGGCATCCACGCAGAACCGGTAACGTTCGGGCTGAAACTGGCGCAAGCCTATGCCGAGTTCGACCGGTGCAAACAGCGCCTGATCGCCGCGCGCGCAGAGATCGCTACTTGCGCAATCAGCGGTGCGGTGGGCACTTTCGCCAATATCGACCCGGCAGTTGAGGAATATGTGGCCGAGCAATTGGGCCTCGCCATCGAGCCGGTCAGCACTCAGGTGATCCCGCGTGATCGGCACGCCATGTATTTTGCCACGCTGGCGGTGATTGCTGGCAGTATTGAGCGGCTTGCGGTCGAAATTCGTCATTTGCAGCGCACCGAAGTGCTGGAGGCGGAGGAGTACTTTGCGCCCGGACAGAAAGGTTCAAGCGCGATGCCGCACAAGCGCAATCCGATCCTCACCGAAAACCTGACCGGACAGGCGCGCATGATTCGCGCCTATGCCCTGCCCGCGCTGGAAAACGTGGCGCTTTGGCACGAGCGCGATATTTCGCATTCGTCGGTCGAACGTTTCATTGGACCGGATGCGACCATTACGCTCGATTTCGCGCTTGCGCGGCTGACGGGCGTGGTCGAAAAACTGCTCGTCTATCCCGAGCGCATGCAGACGAACATGGATGCGATGGGCGGCCTGATACACTCGCAGCGCGTCCTTCTGGCGCTCACCCAGGCGGGGGTCAGCCGCGAGGACGCGTATCGTCTGGTGCAGCGCAACGCGATGAAAGTATGGGAAAGTTCGGGCGGGCTGCAATTGCTCGATCTGCTGAAAGCCGATGCCGATGTCACCGCGGCGTTGTCGCACCAGCAGCTGGAGGAAAAGTTCGATCTCGCTTACCATTTGAAACATGTGGACACGATCTTCGCGCGGGTTTTCGGCTGAGATTGGACAGAAGCGGTAAATCGCCTAGGGTCAGGTAGCAGGACATCACGGGAGGGACGCGAAGCTCATGCAGATAGTGCGCACGGTAATCTGGGTTCTGATCCTGTTCGGATTGTTGGCCTTCTCGTTCTTCAACTGGGAAACGGTGGAGGTGACGCTGTGGGAAAACGTCATTCTCGAAACCAAGGTGCCTGCGCTGGTGATCGTGGCGTTTCTGCTGGGGCTGTTGCCGATGTGGGGATACCACCGGAGCGTCAAGTGGAGCCTCAACCGCCGCATTCGCAGCCTCGAAAGCGCGGCGCGGTCCAACGCGCTCCAAATGCGCGGCGAAACAGACGATGTGAGTGGCGGATCATCGGCGATATCCGGATTATCTGGCGAGAGTGTTCCAATTCCGGCAGAACCGGGCAACAATCCTGGTCCCAATGCCCCCGGCAATCCAGCGAACGGCGTCTGAGAACATGAGTAACCCCATTTACCTTGCGCTCGATATTCCGCAGATTGAGCCAGCGAAAGAGCTGATCACCAAGGTCAAGGCGCATATTGGCGGGGTAAAGCTGGGACTGGAATTTTTTTGTGCGCATGGCGCCCATGGCGTGCACGAAATCGCGCATATGGGCCTGCCGATATTTCTCGATCTCAAATTCCATGACATCCCCAATACCGTCGCCGCAGCGATGCAGGCGGTACACGTGTATGAGCCCGCCATCGTCACCGTACACGCCAGCGGCGGACGCGCGATGATGGAGGATGCCAAGGCTGCCGCCGCCGAGGGGTGCAAGGTTGTGGGCGTCACCACGTTGACCAGCCTTGATGCCAACGATCTTGCCCGCACCGGTATCGAAGGTAGCGCTGAAACGCATGTTCTCCGGCTGTCCGATCTGGCCCGCGAGGCCGGGCTGGACGGGATCGTGTGTTCGGGCAAGGAAGTGGGTAAGGTGCGCAAACAATGGAAGGACGGCTTTTTCGTCGTCCCCGGCCTGCGCCCCAATGGCGCGGGAACAGGCGATCAGAAACGCGTCGTTTCGCCCCGTTCGGCGCGCGATAGCGGCGCGAGTGTGCTGGTGATAGGCCGCCCGATCAGCCGTGCCGAAGACCCGGAGGCCGCAGCGCGCGCGATTGAGGCGACGCTTTAGGTCTGCGCAATGACCGACCGCGCCACACCCAACCTGCCCGCGCGCGATTTTGCGGCAACGGTGGGCTTCTATGCCCGGTTGGGTTTCAAACAGGACTATTGTTCCGAAGGGTGGATGATCCTTTCGCGCGGGCACGCGATCCTAGAATTCTTCCCTTATCCCGATCTCGATCCGTACCAAAGCTCGTTCAGTTGCTGCCTCAGGCTGGATGATCTGCCCGCAATGATGCGGGCGATCAAGTCCAGCCGCGTGCCCGAAGCGCGAATTGGCATTCCGCGGTATCACCCCGCCGCACGCGAGCACGGTGGCCTCACCATCGCGTATCTGGTTGACCCGGACGGAACACTGCTCCGCCTGATCCAGAACGATTGAGCCAAAGAGACGTGCCTTGATCCTCGTGACAACCGCGTCCCGTGACGATGCATCCGATCTTAAAGCCCTGCTAGAGGCGGCCTATCGCGGCGAATCGGCGCGGCGCGGATGGAACCACGAAGCTGATATCCTCGACGACGAGCGGGTTGCCTCCGGAGAACTTGAAGCGCTGTTGGCCGATCCTGCCGTTACGATGATTGTCGCGCGGGACGGGGAAATTCTGGTCGGCTGCGTGGCGGTAACGATCAAGGGTGCTGCCCTCGCCTATCTTGGAATGCTGTGCGTCGCGCCCGAACTCCAATCTGCTGGCCTTGGTCGAAGCCTGCTCGATGCAGCGGAGGACCACGCCCGCGCGCGGGGAATTGCAGCGATGGAGATGACCGTAATCGACAGCCGCGATGCGCTGATCGCGTGGTACGAGCGGCGCGGATATGTCCGCACTGGCGAAACCCGGCCTTTCCCCGTCCTGCGCGATCCGCCGGTGACCTTCGTGGTGCTGGAAAAGCCGCTCACTGCGGCGTAAGGACGCGCCATGTCGGCCACCCTTATCAAGATCTGCGGGCTTTCAACGCCCGAAACCATCGCCGCTGCCGCGCAGGCGGGCGCTACCCACGTGGGGCTGGTGCACTTTCCCAAAAGCCCGCGCCATGTCTCGCTGGAGCGCGCAGGCGAATTGCGCCGCACGGTGCCCGATGGTGTGCAGACGGTGCTGCTGGTGGTCGATCCCGATGGGCTGACGCTTTCCAATGCCGTGGAACTGGTGCGCCCCGATGTGATCCAGTTCCACGGGGATGAACCGCCAGAGGCTCTGGTGGTGGCCAAACGCCATGCCGAGGCCGAGGTGTGGAAGGCGATTGCAGTGCGCGATGCCGCCTCGCTCGCCAGCGTTGCCGATTATGCCGGGGCAGCGGACCGTGTGCTGCTGGATGCGCCTGCTCCGCTAGGGTCGGACTTGCCCGGCGGCAACGGCGCACAGTTTTCGTGGGACTTGCTGGATGGCCACGAACACACTCTTCCCTGGGGCCTTGCAGGCGGGCTGACCCCGGCCAATGTCGCCACCGCGATCCGCGCAACCGGCGCACCACTGGTCGACGCATCTTCGGGGGTAGAGTGCGCTCCGGGCGTCAAGGATGTGGACTTGATCCGCGCCTTCTGCAAAGCCGCGCGCGAAGCATGAGAGCATTATGAACAACACCCCCCCAAATTCATTCCGCACCCAGCCAGACGAACGCGGTCATTTCGGCGATTATGGCGGTCGCTATGTCGCCGAAACGCTGATGCCGCTGATCCTCGATCTTGAGCGCGAATACCGCAAGGCGCAGGCCGACCCGGCCTTCGCCGCTGAATTCGACGACCTGATGAAGCATTATGTGGGTCGCCCCTCGCCGCTCTATTACGCTGAGCGGCTGACCGAGGAATTGCGCAAGGACGCACCTGCCGGGCACGGCGCGCAGGTGTGGTTCAAGCGTGACGAACTGAACCACACCGGCGCGCACAAGATCAACAATTGCATCGGCCAGATCCTGCTCGCGATCCGCATGGGCAAGACGCGGATCATCGCAGAAACCGGCGCGGGCCAGCATGGCGTCGCCACCGCTACGGTGTGCGCGCGGTTCGGCCTGCCTTGCGTCATCTATATGGGGGCAGAGGACGTGAAGCGGCAGTCGCCCAACGTCTTCCGAATGAAGCTGCTCGGGGCCGAAGTCATCCCCGTCACCAGCGGCGGCGCGACATTGAAGGATGCGATGAACGAAGGGCTGCGCGACTGGGTCGCGAACGTCCATGACACGTTCTACATCATAGGCACTGCCGCCGGGCCGCACCCTTATCCTGAAATGGTGCGCAATTTCCAGAGTGTGATCGGAACCGAAGCGCGCGCGCAGATGCTTGACCGGGTGGGTCGCCTGCCCGACCTGCTGATTGCCTGCATCGGCGGTGGATCGAATGCGCTGGGGCTGTTTCACCCGTTCCTTGACGATCCCGAGGTGGCGATGCTCGGCGTCGAAGCGGCAGGGCATGGCCTTGACGGCGACGAACATGCGGCCAGCCTGCTCGGCGGTGCGCCCGGCGTGCTGCATGGCAACAAGACCTATCTGCTACAGGACGAGGACGGCCAGATCACCGAAGGCCACTCCATCAGCGCCGGCCTCGACTACCCCGGCATCGGGCCGGAGCACGCTTGGCTGAAAGAGTTGGGCCGCGTCGAATACACAGCCGTTACCGACGACGAGGCGCTGGAGGGCTTCCAGCTGCTCTGCCGCACCGAAGGCATCATCCCCGCGCTCGAGCCGTCCCATGCGATTGCGGCTGTAGCTCAGCGAGCCAAGCAGATGCGCGAGGACGAGATCATCCTGATGAACCTGTGCGGAAGAGGCGACAAGGACATCTTCACCGTAGCGGAGACGCTTGGGGTAGAGCTTTGAAAATTACTAGCCACCCCGTCTTCCCGGGCTTGACCCGGGATCCCGCTGCCTTCCTGCGGAGCCCGAAAAGAAGCGGGGCCCCGGATCAAGTCCGGGGAGACGATAAATGGGAAGCGTGAAGCATTGCTGCGAATCCATGCGCTATCACGCGGAGTCGACTTGCGATCAGCACCCGGATCGCTTCGACTGCCCCGACTGCATGATCCATCGCGACGAGCGGGATGGCAGCTATGGACTCATCATTCTTAACGAAGCAGGCGGCGGCGTCATCACCATCAATTTCTGCCCTTGGTGCGGAACGAAGCTGCCCGAACGGCAGGAAATTGACTTGGACGAACTTTTCGAAGGCCCACATGACTAACCGCCTCTCCTCCGCCTTCAACGCCCCCCATCCCGCCTTCGTTGCCTTCATCACCGCTGGCGATGGCGACACTGCGGCGAATCTTGACGCGCTCGTCGCGGGCGGTGCGGATGTAATCGAGCTGGGGATGCCGTTCACCGATCCGATGGCCGATGGCCCTGCGATCCAAGCGGCCAATCTGCGCAGTCTGGGTGCGGGCACCACCACCGCCGACCTGTTGCAGATAGCGACTAATTTCCGCTTGCGGTACCCCGACACCCCGCTCGTACTCATGGGTTACGCCAACCCGATGGTGCGGCGTGGGCCGGAATGGTTTGCCGACGCCGCCCACAAGGCGGGCGTAGACGGCGTCATCTGCGTCGACATTCCGCCCGAGGAGGACGACGCGCTCGGCCCGGCCCTTCGCGGCAAGGGCATCGCCCCGATCCGCCTCGCCACCCCGACCACCGACGCCGTGCGCCTGCCCGCCGTGCTCGAAGGCTCCGAAGGCTTCGTCTATTATGTCTCCGTTGCGGGAATCACCGGCAAACAGCAGGCAGCCACCGCCTCAATCGAAGAGAACGTCGCCCGCATCAAACAATCTACCAATCTGCCGGTCGCAGTAGGGTTTGGCGTGCGCACACCCGAACAGGCCGCCGATATCGCGCGGGTCGCAGACGGCGTTGTCGTAGGATCAGCCTTCATCGATCTGGTCGCGGAGTTTGGCGATGCAGCGCCCGCAAAGCTACAAGAGCTGACGGCCAGCATGGTCGCCGCCATCAAGGAAGCACGCACATGAGCTGGTTCAACCGCGTCCGCAAAACCCTCGGCTTTAGCGAGGCGAAGAAAACCACTGAAAAGGACTTGTGGATCAAGTGTCCGTCTTGCCAGGAAATGCTGTTCGTGCAGGAATACGAGGACAATCTAAGCGTCTGTCCCAAGTGCGATCATCACGGAAGGATCGGCGCGGATGCCCGGCTGGCGCTGCTGCTCGATCCGGAATTTGATCTGTTGCCGCAGCCCAAGGTTGAAGAAGACCCGCTCAAATTCAAAGATACCAAAAAATACACCGACCGGCTGAAAGCCGCGCGTGCCGCCAACCCGCACGAAGACGCCTTCGTCGTCGGATCGGGAGAGATTGACGGGCAGGCGGCAGTGGTCGGCGTGCAGGACTTTGGCTTTATGGGCGGGTCGATGGGCATGGCGGTGGGTCAGGCATTTTGCGACGCGGCGGAGCGGGCGCTGGGGCGCAAATGCGCGTTTGTCGTGGTGACGGCGGCGGGCGGTGCGCGGATGCAGGAGGGTATTCTCAGCCTGATGCAGATGCCGCGCGCGATCGTAATGACGCGTCGGCTGAAGCAGGCCGGTTTGCCTTATATTGTGATATTGGCCGATCCGACCACGGGCGGCGTCACCGCAAGTTATGCCATGCTGGGCGATGTCCACATTGCAGAGCCGGGCGCGCTGATCGGGTTTGCCGGGCAGCGCGTGATTCAGGACACGATCCGCGAGCAGCTGCCCGAAGGGTTCCAACGCGCGGAATACCTGCACAAACACGGCATGGTCGACATGGTGGTCCATCGCCGCGACCTGAAAGCCACGCTGGCCAATGTCCTCGATTACTTGCAGCCCAGCAAGGCGGCCTGACGCGTCAACGGTACTTGGCAGAACGCACAATGGACTTCGGTAAATCCGACGACCCGCGGGTGCAGGCGCAACTTGATCGGCTGAGCGCTCTCAGCGTCCCGCAGGGGCGACTGGGGCTGGAGACGATCACCGCGCTGATGGAGCGGCTCGGCAATCCGCATCGCAAATTGCCGCCCGTGTTCCATGTCGCGGGCACCAATGGCAAGGGATCGACCTGCGCCTTCCTGCGGGCCATGCTGGAGGCGCAAGGATACCGCGTCCACGTCACCACCTCGCCTCATCTGGTGCGCTATAACGAGCGCATCCGCATCGCGGGTGAGTTGATCTCCGACAAGGCGCTGGCGGCCTTGCTGGAGGAGGTGCTGGATGCAGGCGCAGACCTTTCGCCCAGTTTCTTCGAAGTCACCATCGCCGCCGCCTTCCTCGCCTTCAGCCGGACGCCTGCGGACGCCTGCGTGGTCGAAGTGGGCCTTGGCGGCAGGTTCGATGCGACCAATGTGTTGGAGCCGGAGGCGCTGGCGGCCTGCGGGATTGCCGCGCTGGGGCTGGACCACGAACGGTTTCTGCTCGCGCCTGAGGAGGGCGTGCCCACAGAGCCGATGGCGCGGATCGCGTTCGAGAAGGCGGGGATTGCCAAGCGGGGTGTGCCGTTGGTGACGCTGGGCGACCTTTACCCCAGCGAAGCGCAGGCTGCGATCCATAAGGTTGCAAGCCGGATCGGCGCACCGCTTTCCGAGTTTGGCCCTGACTGGATTTGCGATTTTGCCGAGGGCGGTCATCTATACTTTTTCGATTTTCCTGAATCCGGGGTTGGACAGGTCCTTCCAATGCCAACGATTCCCGGCGCGCATCAGGCGCGCAACGCAGCACTCGCCATTGCGATGATCAAGGCGCAGTCCACGCTCCCTGTATCGATGGCGGCAATCAAATCAGGCCTGTGGAACGCGCGTTGGCCAGCGCGGCTGCAAATGCTTGGAGAGGGTCCGCTAACCGTTCTCACCTCAAGCCAAAAAATCATGCTCGACGGTGGGCACAACCCCAGCGCCGGTACGGCGATTGCTACCGCATTGCCCAATGATCCCGCTTCGCTCCACCTTATCCTCGGAATGCTCGCCAACAAAGACCCGCGCTCGCTGCTCGATCCGCTTGGCGATCGAATACGCAGCCTCACCGTCGTCCCGGTGCCTGGCCACGAATGCCACCCACCCGAAGTCTTCGGCCCCGAAGCGCGCGCCGCCAGCGACCTCGAAAACGCGCTGCTCAATATCCCGAGCGATGATTACCCCATCCTGATCGCCGGTTCGCTCTACCTCGCGGGCGAAGCGTTGCGGCTCAACGACGAGATACCTGATTAGGTCGCCAGCGCCGGATCGGGCTGCACCACGCCGCTCGCGGCACCGGCTCGCGCCTGCCGCCACCATTCCAGCGCGCAAAGCACCACTGCCAGCACGCCGATCAGCGCGGTGAAGATGAACACGTAATAATACCCTCGATCCTCGATCATCTGCCCCAGCGCGCCGCGGCCCAACGTCCCGATCAGCAGGGTCAGCGATGCAAGAAGCGCGAACTGCACCGCGGCATAGCGTTTCGCCACGATGCTGGAGAGCCACGCGATGTACGCCGCCCCGGCTATGCCGATGGCGAGGTTTTCCCAGAAAATCGTAAAGGCCAACCGCGCCAACCCCTCGGATGGCGGCGCGGTGACGAAGAACAGCGGCGCCAATCCATTGGCCGTCACGTTCACAAGCCACGTAAATCCGATGGCATCGCTCGCTGCCTGCATCGTGGCTCCACCCAGAGCCAGGTTGGCGTAGAGCAGGTTGGTGGCGGCAGCGATAATCGCGCCCAGTGTCAGCATGAACATGCGCCCCAGCATGGTGATCAGCCATCCGCCCAATGCCAACCCGATCAGAATCGCGATGATCCCGAGAATTTTCGAAGCAAACGCGACCTCTTCCCCGGTGTAGCCAAGTTCGCCAAGATAAAATGGATAGGCAAACACTCCCCAGACCGAGTCAGTGATACGATAGGTCAGCACCAATGCCAGAACCAGCATCAGCGACCAGCCCATGCGGCTCACGAATTCGACCAGCGGCAAAACCAGCGCACGATAAAGATGGTCCGTGAACTTGACGTCGCGCACGGGCTCCATGCCTTCCGTGGCGAAGATGACGTTTGCGCCGTCACGTTTCTGTTTGACCACCCACGCGGCAATGAAGGCCGGCAAAACGATGGTGGCAATCACAATGAGCGGTCCATAGGTTGTAGTGAAGAGCGTCACATCGGGCCGCGTTTCCGGGCTTTCGGTCATGGATCGCACCATGAAGACAACGACTGTGCCGATCGCCCATGCCCATAACAGGCCGACCCCCAACAGCGCCTTCAAACGGACCTTTTCAGAAACTTCGCCCACATCGTACAGTTCTGCCACCTCGTCATGGTTGGCAGCGGCATTCGCTACCCGGTCTTCGGTCACATGGGCATCGGGGGCGAACAATCCTGCGATCCCGATAACCAACATGAATCCGCCAAACATTACATAGACGAACGGCCAGCCATAGCGGTCTGCCATGATCAGCCCGATGGCCCCGCCAACAAGGGATGCAAGTCGAAAGCCCATCTGGGTGATGGTGGACAGGATATCGATGGTTGCCACCTCATCAGCCACGTCGATCCGCCATGCGTTGATGGCAATATCCTGCGTGGCGCTGGCAAAAGCGCCGATGGCCGCGAGCAGGCTGAACCATGCGAGCGCATTCTTGGGATCGAGAAAACTCATCACCACCAGCGCGATGCCGATGACAAGCTGCATCGGCGCAATCCACTGCTTGCGCTTGCCCAGCCTGCGTAAAACCGGGATATCAACCTTGTCGAGCAAGGGTGACCACAGGAACTGGAAGGCGTAAGCCAACCCTACCAGCGAGAAGACCCCCATTGTTTCCAGATCAACCTCGGCCTCGGATAGCCAGGCATAAAGCGTGCCGAGGAACAACGCCGGGGGCAGGCCCTGAGCGAAACCGAACACCAGCATGAACCCAGATTTGGGACTGCGCAGCGCGCGAAACAATGTCCCCCAGCCCGGCTTCTCCTTCATGTCTGTATCACCGGCCATGCATCAGCGTCCTTCCCGTGAGCGCGAATTTCTGCGACATTAGACGCGCATGAGAGGATTGGGGAAGAGAGCATGAACCCAAGTGAAACCACTGTCCCCACATTACGCCCCACTTCGGGGCAGCTCGCGCTGGCAGAGGCAATCAGCGAAGGCCGCCCGCGCGTAGCCGATGCGGTGCAGACAGTTCCCGCCAGCCGATATACCGACCCCGCCCATTTCGCAGCGGAGAAGGCAGCCCTGTTTGACCGCCTGCCGCAAGTGCTGGCCCCCTCGGCGCTGTTGCCCGATCCCGGCATGGCCGTGCCGCACGATGGCACGGGCCGCCCGCTGCTGATCACGCGGGACAAGGACGGGGCGGCGCACGTTTTCCTGAATGTCTGCCGTCATCGCGGCACGCGGTTGGTGGAAGGCAAGGACGTGCAGTGCACCGCGCGGCTTGTGTGCCCGTATCATGCTTGGACGTATCGGCTGGATGGAAAGCTGCTGGCCCTCCCCCGCCCCGACACTTTCCCCGGCCTAGACAAAAGCGAGTATAGCCTCATCGAACTGCCCACATTTGAGGCAGGCGAGCTGATGTGGTTCGCGCCGCAGCAAGGCGCGGATTTCTCCGATGCTAAAGAGTTGGGCAGTGATTTTGAGGCCTTTGGAATGCCTGATGCATTTTTGTTCAGGCGCAAGACGCACCGTGTTGCAGGCAATTGGAAACTCATCATGGATGCCTTCCTCGAAAGCTATCACGTCACCCGCCTGCACTCGAACACGATCGGCCCATTCTTCAAGGACGGGGTGACTGCCGGTGACGAGATCGGCCCGCACATGCGTTCTGCCGTAGGACGGGCGGAAGAAATGGCAGCCATCAACCTTGCCGATATGGCGGCGCTGCGCCGCGTGGTGACCTTTGCCTATCAATTGCTGCCCGCCACCGTCATCGTGCCCAGCCCCGATTACGTAAACGTTATGGTGCTGATGCCGCAGGCGCACAACCTCACGCTGGTCGAGGATTTCATGCTCATTCCAGAGGCACCTGCGACAGACAAGGCGCGCCAACACTGGGAGCGTAGCTGGAACCTGCTCGACGGAGGCGTGTTTGCGTCGGAGGACTTCCGCGCGGCAGAGCTTGGCCAGCAGGGACTGGAAAGCGGCGCGGTGGACACCTTGACGCTAGGCACTCTGGAAGGCGGCATTGCCCGCTTCGATGCAATCGTGCAGGAAACCTTGCAGGGCGCCCGGTGACAGCGTAGCGGCGCGCCATGGCCAACAACTCAGACAGATCGAACACCCCCAATCCTTCCGCCGATGAACCGAACGGCGAGCGGCCCGAGGGCGACAGAATTGCAAAGCTGTTGGCGCGCGCAGGTATCGCCAGCCGGCGCGAAATTGAACGGATGATCGAGGACCGGCGCATCACTCTGCATGGAAAGCCGGTGGAGACGCCTGCGACATTTCTCACCAGCCTTTCCGGCGTCAGCGTCGATGGCAAGCCTGTTGGCCCGCCCGAACCGACGCAATTGGTCGCGTTTCACAAACCCACCGGACTGATCACCGCAGAACGCGATCTGGCGGGCCGCGCTACAATCTATGATGCGCTGCGCAACGCTCTGCCCAAGGGTACGCCGCGCCTGATGCCTGTCGGACGGCTCGACCTCAACACCGAAGGGCTGCTGCTGCTGACTAACGATGGCGCACTGAAACGCCAGATGGAATTGCCATCCTCTGGCGTGCCGCGCACCTACCGCGCGCGCGCGTTTGGAGAGGTATCGCAAAGCCAGCTCGAAGAATTAATCGAAGGCGTGGAGATCGACGGGATGCGCTATGGCTCGATCAATGCCAACCTTGAACGCAGCGGCAGTGGCGGTGGCACTGGATCGAAGAATAACTGGATTGAAATTACGATTACCGAAGGCAAGAACCGCGAAGTGCGCCGGGTGCTCGAATATCTTGGCCTGAAGGTCAGTCGGCTCATCCGTACTGGATACGGCCCGTTTGAACTGGGCGATCTGCCGCGCGGTCAGGCCGCGATCATTCGCCACGGCGACCTGTCGCGCTTTCTCAGCCAGCTCAAGAAGGGTTACGGTAAGTGAGTGTTGGCAGATGAGGGTAATTGCGGGAAAGTGGCGCGGTCGCAAACTGATCGCGCCCAAGGGTGAACAGACGCGCCCGACGGCCGATCGCACACGTGAGACGCTGTTTTCCATGCTCACCAGCAGGCTTGGCAGCTTTGAAGGGATTGCCGTCGCGGACCTGTTCGCGGGATCGGGCGCGCTGGGGCTGGAGGCACTGTCTCGCGGCGCTGCCACCTGTCTCTTCGTCGAGCATGACCGGCCTGCGCTGGATGCGATCCGCGCCAATATCACCGCGCTGGATGCCCGTACCACAGTTCAGGTGGAGGCAGCATCTGTGATGCAACTGCGCGCCCGCGCTGCGCCGCTGGACCTCATTCTGCTCGATCCGCCTTATGGAACAGGCGCGGGCGCGGTCGCGCTGGACCGGTTGTTGCGCCTTGGCTGGATCGGAGAGGCGACGTGGATTTCGCTGGAAACATCCGCAAAGGAAGAAACAGAGGTCGCAGGCCTGACAATCGAAGCGGAACGACAAGTCGGCAAGGCGAAGCTGACGCTGATGCGCGCGTCGCGGTAGAGGGAATCAGCCCCGGCCTTGCCGACCCTGTTGCCGCTTCGGGCTATTGCTCTGTGGATTCTGCCGGAGGAGCGCTACGTGCCTCAATCCGGTCCCACGCGGTCGCCTGTTCTTCCGCCGACATTCCGCTCAACGTAACTTTGTCGGCATCGGTCAAAGCCCAGAACATCATCTGACGTTCGTCCGAAAGGGTCCAGAAATAGGTCTGGGTGTCGGCGGGCCAAGAGTTATAGGATGCCTGCTTTTCCGCTGACCAACTGGCGATAATGGTAGCCTGATCGGTTCCTTCATCGGTGGTGGCGGCGGGTGGCTCCTCGGCCAATTGCGCCATGATCGGAACAGGTAACAATGTAAGCACGGCGACAGCAGTTACAGACAGTGGGATACGCATGGGATTCTCCTTGTAGTGGTCCCAAACGCCAACGAACGCGACCCATCCGGCTGTATTCTCCCCTCAACCGGACACCATCTCAATGGCCTGCCCGCTGACCGTTGACCAGAGCATCGAGATGCACAGAACCGACGCACGGAACTACATGGCGAAAGCCGTGGCGAAAGCGCGGCGATGCGATTGAGGTTGAACGGCTGCGGTGTCACTATCATCTTGGCCAGACGGTATGGCCACGAGGCCCGACCCTTGCCGCCCCGTTATTTGTTCTATACTTGTTCCAGAAAGCCGCTTTGCGAGTCCCATGACCGATCCCACTTCCCTCCCCGCACGCGCTGACCTGCCCGCCACCAATGGCGATAATCGGGCAGCGGAGCAGGTGCCCGCCTATGCGGCGCAGCTGAACCCGCCTCAGAGAGAGGCAGTGCTGACGACGGAGGGACCGGTGTTGATGCTTGCCGGGGCCGGTACTGGCAAGACAGCGGCGCTGACAGCGCGGCTGGCGCATCTGGTGGCGACACGGCGCGCCTTTCCCAGCCAGATCCTGTGCGTGACTTTCACGAACAAGGCCGCGCGCGAAATGCGGGAGCGGGTAGGAAAGCACCTTGGCCCTCATTCCGAGGGCATACCATGGCTTGGCACGTTCCATTCGATCTGCGCAAAGATGCTTCGCCGCCATGCGGAACTGGTTGGGCTTCAGAGCAATTACACGATCATCGACACCGACGACCAGCTACGCCTGCTGAAACAGCTCATCACGCAAAGCGATCTCGATGAAAAGCGCTGGCCCGCGCGTCAGCTCGCAGGGCTAATCGACCGGTGGAAGAACCGCGGACTGAACCCTGCCGATCTCGATGAAATCGAGAACGAGGCCTATGCCAACGGGCGCGGGGCGGCGATGTATGGTGCCTATCAGGACCGGCTGAAGGCGCTGAACGCCTGCGATTTCGGCGATCTGATGCTGCACATGCTGAACATCTTCCGCGCAAATATGGATGTGCTGACCGATTATCAGCGCCGCTTTCGCTATATCCTCGTCGACGAATATCAGGATACCAACGCAGTCCAGTATCTGTGGCTGCGGCTGCTGGCGCAGGCACACAAGAACATCTGCGTTGTCGGAGATGACGACCAGTCGATCTATTCATGGCGCGGAGCAGAAGTTGCCAACATCCTGCGCTTCGAAAAGGATTTTCCCGGCGCGCATGTGGTGCGGCTGGAGCAGAATTACCGTTCCACCCCGCACATTCTGGGTGCAGCATCGGGACTGATCTGCGCCAACAGCGAACGCCACGAAAAATCGCTCTGGACCGAAGTAAACGGCGGGGACAAGGTGCGCGTCATCGGCGTGTGGGACGGCCCTGAGGAAGCTCGCCGCGTGAGCGAGGAGATCGAGCGGCTGGAGCGCGAGGGCGCCAGTCTGGATCAAGTCGCGATCCTTGTGCGCGCCCAATACCAGACCCGCGAATTTGAAGACCGCTTTATCCAGACCGGCATAAATTACCGGATCATTGGCGGTTTCCGCTTCTATGAGCGCGCTGAAATCCGCGATGCCCTCGCATACCTGCGCGTGATTGCGCAGCCTCAGGACGATCTCGCATTCGAGCGCATCTACAACCAGCCAAAGCGCGGGCTTGGTGCGAAAACGCTGGAGGCCATGCACAGCCATGCGCGTCGCACCGGTCTGCCGCTGGCCGCCGCCTCGCTCGACCTTGCAGACAGCGACGAATTGCCCGCACGTGCCGCCAACACGATCGGCGGATTGCTACGCCAGTTCTTTTCCTGGCGCGAGGCGGCAGAAGCGCTCTCCCCGGCGGACCTGCTGCGGCTGTTGCTGGAAGAATCGGGCTATAACGACATGCTCGCCAAGGACCGCAGCGCCGAAAGCGCGGGCCGGGCCGAAAACCTCTCCGAACTCGCACGCGCGATGGAGGATTACGAGACGCTTGGCGATTTCCTCGAACATGTTTCCCTCATCATGGACAATGATCGCGGCGATGCCGAGGAAACCGTCACCATCATGACGATCCACGCGGCCAAGGGGCTCGAATTCGACAATGTGTTCTGCGTCGGCTGGGAGGAAGGCGTGTTTCCCAGCCAGCGCGCCATAGATGAAGGCGGGCTGGCCAGCCTCGAAGAGGAACGTCGCCTTGCTTATGTCGCGATCACCCGCGCGCGGCGGGCCTGCACCATCCTTCACGCGGCCAACCGGCGCATTTATGGCCAATGGACCAGTTCCATCCCCAGCCGCTTTATCGAGGAATTGCCCGCCGAACACATCGCGCAGGAAAGCACGATGTCCGGCGGCGCAAGCCTGTGGCGCGCGAACTGGTCCGAAAACGAAGACCCGTTCGCACACGTTGCGCAGCACCGGCCCGACCGCACCCAGACGCGCGGCCCCGGCTGGCGACGCGCGGTAGAGGGCGGATACGATACCCAACAAAAGCGCCTGGCCGAACCGGGCCGATCCGCCGCCAGCTTTGCCGCCGCCCCGCGCGCGGACATCCGCATCGGCGCGATGGTCAGCCACGCGAAATTCGGCACCGGGTGCGTGATCGACCAGGAGGGCAATAAGCTGGAGATTCAGTTTGAGGATCACGGGACAAAGCGGGTGATCGACAGTTTTGTTACCGTGGTGGAATAGTCGCGCACGCCATTCTTCGCTGCCCCTTGCCAGTATTTGCAGCGTGCCATAATCCTGTCTCCCTCATCACGGGGGAATTGCCATGAACGAACAGATCGGCCGCCGCGCCATTCTCAAGGCTTCGGCATTGGCCGGTTTGGCCAGCACTATCGTCCCGTTGTCCTCCGCCGCTTTTGCACAAAGCGATGCGCGCGCTGCCATTCGCGCTGCTGCGCTCGCCAATCGCGAAGCAGACATCCGGCGCATTCAGGACTGGATCAAACTGCCCTCCATCGCGGCCGAAGACCTTAACATGGCCGAAGGCGCGCGGTACATGGCCGAACTGGCATCCAGCGCGGGCTTTTCCGGGGTCGAGATCGTGCCGACAGACGGGCACCCCGGCGTGTTCGGCTACATGGACAATGGGGCTGCACGCACGCTCGGCATATATTTCATGTACGATGTCAAACAATTCGAGCCCAGCGAATGGCGCTCGCCCCCACTGGCAGCTGACTTCGTGGATATCGAAAACTGGGGCCGCGCCATCATGGGACGCGGTGCAGTAAACCAGAAAGGACCGGAGGCAACTTTTCTCGCTGCGCTCCATGCGATGAAGCGCGCTGGGATCACCCCGCCTGTTAACATCGCGCTGATCTGCGAGGGCGAGGAGGAAATCGGATCGCCCAATTTCAAGCAGGTCGCAACCAAACCCAATGTGCTCGCCGCGCTGAAAAAGTGCGAAGGCATCTTCATACCGGCGAGCTGGCAGGGTTCGAATGGCGAGGTTTCGCTGAACCTGGGGTCAAAGGGTATCGTGGAGCTGGAACTGATCGCGTCGGGTGAAAGCTGGGGCCGTGGGCCGGTCGGCGATATCCATTCAAGCATGAAGGCGATGGTGGATTCGCCCGTTTGGCGGCTGGTTCAGGCGCTCAACACGCTGGTCACGCCCGATGGCAATACACCGGTGATCAACGGCTGGTTCGAAAACGTACGGCCTCTGTCCGCGCGCGAAAAAGAGCTGATAAACGCCGTCGCCGCCGCCAGCGATGAAACGCGGCTCAAAACCTCCTTGGGCGTGACCCACTGGATCGACGACCTCCCTCTAAACGAAGCGCTGCAACGCCTCGCACAGGAGCCGACCGTTAATATCGAAGGGCTGGTTTCAGGCTACACCGGGCCGGGCGGTAAGACGATACTGCCGGGTAAGGCTGTCGCAAAGCTCGATCTGCGGCTCGTCCCCAACCAGACCAGCGCCGAAGCCACCGCAAAATTGCGCGCCCACCTCGATGCGCAAGGGTTTACCGATGTGGAGATGAACGTTTCGGGCGGATACGATCCCACCGAAGTCGCCGAGGACTGCCGCCTCGTGCAGGCACAGCTGGCCGCTTATAAGGCGATAGGCGTAACCGCCAACCTCAACCCGCGCCTTGCGGGATCATGGCCGGGCGCAGTTTTCACTGCCCCTCCCGTCTCAATCCCGGCCGGCCATTTCGGGATGGGTCACGGCACCGGCGCGCACGCTCCGAACGAATATTACCTCATCGATTCGACCAATCCAAAAGTCGCCGGTTTGACCGAGGCGACGATGGGGTATGTCGAGATGATGTATCAAATAGCCTTGGCCAGGTAACCGTCAGTTCCCTCTTAAATCGGCATGTCCGACAATAAGTGGCGCTGAGACTTACCTACGGAAGGAGCAGGGAGCATGGCGCGGCTCACCCAAAGCCGACATCCAGAAAACCCGGCTTGGGACCGTTCCACTCGCCCGGCGGCACTGGATCATCGTCCTCATCGCGGCGGCGGGCGCGCGGTTTGCTCTTGGGCTGATCCTCGCTACGAGCTTTGCGCTCCCGGCGCGGTTTGGCTGCCGGAGCACTCGTTTGCGGAGCATTTGCTTCGGTGGCTTCTGCCTCGCGCGGTTCGCTTTGTACGTGATCGGCATCATCGCGTGTGTTGCGACGGCGGCTTGAACGCGGCTTCTTTGCCTGCCGCTGCTCGTCGCCTGCGGCATCGGCCTCGGCATCGCGATCGGGCTGCTGTGCCCGGCTCGGCTTGGCCTTGGGATCGGCCAATTCAACGCGCACGTCCTCCTTTCCGAACACCTTGATCTTGGCGCCGGTTAGCTTTTCGACGTTGGCAATCGCCTCGGCATCTTCATCGGCGACAAGCGTAAAGGCCCGGCCCTTCGCCCCGGCGCGGCCTGTGCGGCCGATGCGGTGGACGTAATCATCCGGGTGCCACGGCGTGTCGAAGTTAAAGATGTGGGACACGCCCTTGATGTCCAGCCCGCGCGCGGCGACATCACTGGCGACAAGAATATTCACATCGCCCGATTTGAACCGGTCCAGTTCCTTCAACCGCGAAGACTGGTCCATATCGCCGTGAATTTCGCTGCTGGAGAAGCCATCGCGCTGCAATTGCTTGTTCAATTCGCGCACGGTGGTCTTGCGGTTGGCAAAGATGATCGCAGTTTCGACATGGTCGTTCTGCAACAGCCATTTCAGCGTATCATGCTTTTGCCGCGCCTTGACCGGCACTTTGAACGCGGTGATATCCTTGTTCGTCGTAGCTGCGCGCGCGGTTTCGATGCGTTGCGGATTGCTGAGGAATTTGGCCGCCAGTTTCTCGATGGGCGGCGGCATGGTTGCCGAAAACAGCATCGTCTGGCGCGGATCTGGCAATTTGGAACAGATAAATTCGATATCGGGAATGAAGCCCATGTCGAGCATCCGGTCTGCCTCGTCAATCACCAGAAGCTCGCAACCGTTGAGCAGTATCTTGCCCCGCTCGAACAGATCCATCAGCCGGCCCGGAGTTGCAATGAGAACGTCGACGCCTTCATCCAGGGTCTTTAACTGTTCACCCATCTGCACGCCGCCGATCAGCAGCGCCATCTTGAGATCGTGGTTCTTGCCGTATTTCTCGAAATTCTCAGCCACCTGCGCGGCGAGTTCGCGGGTCGGTTCAAGAATAAGAGAACGCGGCATACGTGCGCGGCGGCGGCCGGACGCCATCACATCGATCATCGGCAGCACGAAACTGGCGGTTTTGCCGGTGCCGGTCTGGGCAATACCGATGATGTCGCGCATCATCAGAATGGATGGGATCGCCTGCGCTTGAATGGCAGTCGGCTCTGTATAGCCCGCATCTTCAACGGCGGCGAGCAATTCGGGTGAGAGGCCGAGATCGGCAAATGTCATGTTACGCGTAATGTCCGGAAAATTGGGCGAGCGAAACGCGCGCCGTAAGCTTTGGCCAGGATCGCCTTTTCCGCGGTGTGCGAAGGAAAGCCCTGAACCGAGGATGCAATGTGCAAAAAGTGCCGGAAAGTCAAGAAATCGCCGCTCGGCCAAGCGGAAACCGCACCTATTGCAAACCATCAACACGCATGCCGACTTGCGTGGGATTAATCTTTCAACGCGACCAGATGTTTCATGCTCTCTATTTCGCAGCGCACACCGTTGCGCGATTGGAGCTTATCCCGATCAACGCACAGCTTCCCGTCGGATGCGCGCTCCACGTAAAAACCGGAATAGAAATCGCGCGCCCGGCACGCTTTCTCCAGGTTAAGGGTCATGATCTTGGAATCTTGCAGGAACAGAAGCAAGCGGCTGCCGCTGCCGGTTTGCACACCGGCAATGCGCTCAACCGCCAGGCATTTGTCTGCCTTGCGCTCTTCATACCGGGTATTGACCGCGCGCTGCGGCAATTGCGCCAACAGGCTCTGCCGGCTGGCACTGCGTTGCGGAGCGATGCGCACGATGACGCGCTGTTCGATACGGATCTGACCGACGCGCAAATCCTGATTGACCGCATCGAGCAAGGTTGGCGCGGCCCCTTGCCCGACTGGAAACGTCTGACCTTCAATCTCGGATGCCTCGGCTGCTGCGGCAGATGGGGCGATCACCGGCAGCGAGGATATTGGCGCGCGCTCACCCAGCAGCGCGGGTTCAGAATGCGTCAAGCCCGATTGCGGAAGAGGGGCGGACGCCAGACCCAGCACGGGCAGCACTAGCGCCAGAGGCGCTGCAAGTTCTGCGATGCTGAGCATGATGCGTGAAAGCCTCCCGAATACCCGTCCGACAGTTTCACCAACTATCACAGGCAATTGAACGGTGGCTTAACTTGCCCATCTTCCGGGGCAAGCCGATCAAGGCGCACTGGCAATTCGCAGACTGTTTGTGGCAAAGGTGCAACTATGACGATAGCAACACGATCCAGTGCCGATGCCTTTCTTGCAGAGGCTTGCAACTTGCTCGGACCGAAGGGCTTCACCCGCGATCCCGATCTCGTCGATCCGTGGCTGACAGACTGGCGCGGGCGCTATACCGGGCGGGCGTTGGCCCTTGCGTCACCAGCAACCACGCAGGAAGTTGCTTCGCTTGTCGCTCTATGCGCGCGCCACTCCATCCCGATCGTACCGCAGGGCGGAAACAGCGGCATGGCGGGCGGTGCCACCCCCGACGATAGCGGCGAGGGCATCGTGCTCTCAATGCGCCGCATGAATGCTATCCGCGCCATGAATAACGACGCGGGGCATGTGGTGTGCGAGGCAGGCGTAATTCTGCAAACCCTCCATGAAGCGGCAGAGGCGCAAGGCTTCCGCTTCCCCCTGACGTTGGGCGGCAAGGGATCCGCGACCGTGGGCGGTCTCATCTCCACCAATGCTGGCGGAACGCAAGTGTTGCGGTACGGCACGATGCGCGCGCAGGTGCTGGGGATAGAGGCGGTTCTGGCCGACGGGCAGGTGTTCGAAGGGCTAACGGCTTTAAAGAAAGACAATCGCGGATTTGATCTCAAGCAATTGCTAATTGGATCGGAAGGTACCTTGGGCATCGTCACGGCAGCAACGTTGCGACTGCTGCCCGCGCCGCAATCGCGGGTGTCCGCATGGGTCGGATTGCCGAGCATCACGGCTGCACGTTCCCTGTTGCAAATGGCGGATCGGGCCATGGGAGACGCGCTTGAGGGTTTTGAGGTCGTGCCTGCGCACTGTCTGCAAAGCGTGCTGGCGCATCTGCCCGATGCCCGCGCGCCGCTGGCTGAAGCGCATGAATGGAACGCACTCATAGATTGCACATCGGCCGATCTGGATGAAGCGAAGTTGCGCGATAAGTTCGAATCCACACTGGCGCAGGCGCTGGAGACCGGACTGATCGCGGACGCTGCGATCGCGACAAACGAGGCACAGGCCGGACAATTCTGGCACCTGCGCGATTCAATATCTTCGGCAGAGCGTGCTCTTGGGCCCGCCATGCAGCATGATATCTCTGTCCCGGTGGATCGGATGCCCGAATTCATCCTCGAAGCGATCCCCGCCATCGAGAGTGAATATCCCGGAACGACCGGCGCCGCGTTCGGACATCTGGGCGACGGCAATGTCCACTTCCACGTTATCGCCCCGCCCGGCGTAGTTCCGGGTCAGTGGGAGGCGACTACAGGCAAGGCGATAAGCGCGCGCGTGCATGATCTGGTAACCCAGCGGGGCGGATCAATCAGCGCAGAACACGGCATCGGGCAGATGAAGGTGGACGAGTTGGGCAGGCTAGGCGACCCGGTGGCGCTTTCTATCATGCGGCGGGTCAAGCTGGCGCTGGACCCGGCCAACATCCTCAATCCAGGCAAGCTTGTGCCCCCGGCATAAAGGTCCACTGGCGCAGGACTTGGTTGACGATGGCTTGGCTTGCGCGGGCGTGTGAACCCGCCTAAGGCGCGCATTCATCGGTGCCGTTGGGTGGATTGTGCGAAGCTGTGCTTTGCATCATCCTTCGCAGGGACCAGATCACAACATCCATTTCCCTGTTTTGGAGAAAAACCATGGCCAGTGCGCCGCAGCCGCAACTTCCGCTGTTTTATAAAGACCTGCTTCCGCTCAACAGCCAGGAGCACGGCGACTGGAAGGTCAGTTCCTTTGCCGATGCCGGTTTCCTGGCAGAGACGCACGCGGTCCCGCTGACGGTGGACGAATTCATCGATGCGCAACGCGATTATCCGATCGTGTTCACCGCTGGTGACAACCCGCTGCCGATCGCGTTGTTCGGCCTTAACGAAGGCGTAAACACCTTCATCGGCGAAGACGGAAAGCTGGTTTCGGATGTCTATGTTCCGGCCTACATCCGCCGTTATCCCTTCATCCTTGCCAAGTTGCAGCAGGGATCGGAAGACATGTCTTTGTGCTTTGACCCCACATCGGGCGTCGTCGCCAAACAAGCCGAAGGTCAGGCCCTTTTCGAAGGCGAAGGCAAGCCAAGCGAATTCACAAATGGCATCCTCGATTTCTGCAAGAAGTTCGAAGAATCCGGCCAACGCACCCGCTCTTTCCTCGATGAGCTGAAAAAGCTCGACATTCTGATGGATGGCGAAATCGCGATCACCCGTTCGGACAATCCAGACAAGCCGTTCGTCTATCGCGGATTCCGCATGGTCGATGAAAATCGTCTGCGCGAACTGCCGGTTGAAAAGCTGGAGGCGCTGAACAAGAATGGCATGATCATGTTGATCCATGCACACATGTTCTCGATGAACCTCATGCGTCGCATTTTCGAGCGGCAGTCTGCCCAAGGCAAGGTTCCGACACCGCAAGCGAACGGCGCCGCAAGCTAAACGCAAATTTTGATGCTTCCGGTGCGAAAATTGCAACGGAAATGGAACGATCGGGCGGTCGGAGTGGCTTGAAGCTGCTTCGGCCGCTGCCTATTTGAGCTTCGTGGGCGGTTCCCCCCTCATACACCGCCCCAACCTGCCCAATTGTCGGGCAGGCCTCCCTGAACCTGGCCACCTCGCACATTGCGTGCGGGGTGGTTTTTTATTGCTCGGGCAGCGGGTTATTCAGCCGCCTCATCCAATTGTCCATTGTGCGCGAGCCGTGCCGTCCCCGCGCCCAGCTCGCGTACCAGGCCAGCCAGCATTTTCGCCAGCGGCTCCAGCCCTTCGCTGGTTTCACACAGGTCCGCGTCAAGATAGGCAGACCGGCAAACTTCAACCTGGATGGCATGGATATTGCGCGAGGGCGAAGCATGACGATCAAGCACGTAGCCGCCCGAATACGGACAGTTATGTTCAGCCTCCGATCCCCACAGCTCCAAATGCCTGAACGCCTGCGCAATCAGACTGCGGTGGCATGATGCACCGAACCGGTCGCCCAGCACAATCTGTGGTGCGCGCGCGCGGCCAGACTGCGCAGGCAACGGCGGCATGGAGTGCAGGTCGATCAGCAAGGCGGCGCCCCAATGCGCACGGATCCGATCAAGCTCCTGCGAAAGAAATTCATGATAGGGGCGGTGAATGTGGTCAATCCGCGCATCCAGTTCTTCACGCGGCAGCGGGCTGCGCCATATCTCACCAAAACCGGGCAGGCGACGCGGGACAAGACCAAGTCCGCTGCGCGCACGGCGATTGGCACTACCGGCAGGCGCTCCGGATTTGGGCTGGAGCACTGCGGGATCCCGCCGCGCTCCGCTGATCATATCCCAGTCGATATCGTCATGCGCGCGGTTCAGATCGAGCATGGCGCGCGGAGCATGGGCCACCAGCAGCCCGGTTCCGGTAGCCCGCGCCACGCTGACTGCAAGCTGATCGACGTGGCGATCCTCCAACCGAAGCTGCGACAATTCCTCGTCTCGCATTTCGCATAGAACGTGGCCAGGATAAGCGCGCCCGGCATGAGGCACCGATATCAAGACGGGCAAAGGCATCGAACGTGGTGCGATGTGGGTAAAGGCCGGGCCAAAATCGGCGTCAGGGCGCCCAAGCGGCACTTTGCCGCCGGAAGTCTTGATCAGTTCTGCGGCAGGCCCGCGAGCCGACCCTTTTTCACAGGCTTGAGGATTGCGAGTGGCGGTCACCATCTGGTGCTGCCCGGTTTCCGATTGCGAGTCAAAAGCTGGATTGCGCAAGCGATCAATTCATAACCCGCACCGGGTTCGTCCTAAAAAAAATCATGTCAGATCGTGAGAGGATTTTTTAAGCGCATCGTGCTAAGCGCCTAGTATGACAAACACCCACCAACCGCGAATCCTGCTGGCCGAAGATGAGGAGGCGATGCGGGCGTATCTTGCGCGTGCGCTCACCAATGCCGGGTATCGGGTCGATACCGTGGATCGCGGTACCGATGCTATTCCGCTGCTGGAATCAGAAGACTTTGATCTGCTGCTGTCAGACATCGTCATGCCGGAGATGGACGGCATTGAGTTGGCGCAGAAGTGCGCCGAAATCAGCCCCCGAACGAAAGTGATGTTCATCACCGGCTTTGCCGCGGTATCGCTGCGCGCCAGCCGCGAACAGCCACAGGCAAAAGTGCTGTCAAAGCCGTTTCACCTGCGCGATCTCGTGCTGGAAGTGGAACGCATGTTTGAGGACCAGCGCGAGGCCAGTCTGTGAGTTTCGTTTAACGCGGCGCGAATCGCTTGCACCGTGGACAAAGCCGCGTTAATGCGCCGCTCCGCTTCGGGTAACGAAGCTGCAAATGATAGCGTGGGCGTATAGCTCAGTGGTAGAGCACTGTGTTGACATCGCAGGGGTCGGGAGTTCAACTCTCTCTACGCCCACCATCATTTGGCCAAATCCCACTACCTGATAACGTATCCGCCGCGCATCCATTGATTGCGCTGACAAATAATGTTCGCCTTTCCCGGACCCAATGGCGTTCGCGCTCGTATGAACGGGATGAGAAAAACACTTCTTCTGTTCGGCGCGACCGGGGATACCGGCCGCGAGGTTCTCAATCAGGCGCTGAAAGAGGGTCACAAAGTCCATGTGGCCGAGCGTGAATTTCCATCCGGTTTTGGCGAACACCCTGAGTGCATCAAACACGAAGCCGACCTGCTGGACGGTAATCTCGCGCACCTGATGCGCGAGGTGGATTGTGTGATCTCTGCAGTCGGTTTGGGACGCGACCCCAAAACTCTCATGTCACCCCCACCGCTTTACACCGAAGGCGCGTTGAACATGATCAAGGCCATGCGCCAGACCGGTGTGCAACGACTGGTGGTCATATCCGCTGCATTTGCCGATCCGGATGCTACCGTTCCTGCGTGGTTCAAGGCGGCCACATCTCCCCTGGCTCGAATTTTCGGCCAAATGGCAGACATGGAACGGGTGATCGAGGCGGCGGAGGATATTGAGTGGACCGCAGTGCGCCCAGGTTGGTTGCTGGATCGCCCGCATACCGGCACGTATTCGGTATCGGTCGATGATTTGCCTGCCGGCACTCTGCGCACCCGTCATGGAGATCTGGCGGAGTTCATGCTTCGTTGTGCGCAGGATAGGCTGCACATCAAGGAGAAGCCATTTATCGCCCGCAAGGAGGACACTTTGCTGGAAACCCCGCCAGCGCTGATCGAAGAATTCGTCCCCTGGTAGCCCACGAGGCATCCGTCTCCACCGCATGGCCTTAGCTTTGCAGACGGCTTGCCGCGCGGCTTGCAAGCGCCCCTGCCTCTGCTAAAGCGCGGCTCAGGGATACCATTCAGACATCAAACGACTTTGCGCGAGGCCATGTCCGACGCGCTGGTCGCACCAAAGGAAGGCGGAACGCTTCTCATGCAGAAAATTCAGGTCAAAAATCCGGTCGTCGAACTTGATGGCGACGAAATGACGCGGATAATCTGGCAATGGATACGGGAGCGTTTGATCCTGCCCTATCTCGATATCGACCTGAAATACTACGACCTCTCGATCGAAAAGCGCGACGAGACCGATGATCAGATTACTATCGATGCCGCAAATGCAATCAAGCAGCATGGCGTCGGGGTCAAATGCGCTACGATCACTCCAGATGAAGCGCGGGTTGAGGAATTCGCATTAAAGAAAATGTGGCGGTCTCCGAATGGAACGATCCGCAACATTCTGGGAGGTGTCGTTTTCCGCGAGCCGATCGTGATCGACAACGTGCCGCGCCTTGTGCCTGGCTGGACCGATCCCATCGTCGTGGGTCGCCATGCCTTTGGCGACCAGTATCGCGCCACCGACACCCTGATACCGGGCCCTGGCAAACTGCGTCTGGTGTATCACGGCGACGATGGCACCGAAATTGACCTTAATGTCTTCGATTTCCCGTCAAGCGGCGTCGCCATGGCGATGTACAATCTCGACGATTCGATCCGCGATTTTGCCCGCGCTTCGCTCAATTACGGGCTGGACCGCAAATGGCCGGTCTATCTGTCGACCAAGAATACGATCATGAAAGCCTATGATGGCCGCTTCAAGGATTTGTTCGAGGAAATTTTTGAAGCCGAATTCAAGGATGCGTTCAACGCAGCCGGCATCATTTACGAACACCGTCTGATCGATGACATGGTCGCATCCGCACTCAAGTGGAGCGGCAAATTCGTGTGGGCGTGCAAGAATTACGATGGCGATGTGCAATCAGATACGGTGGCCCAAGGGTTCGGGTCGCTTGGTCTGATGACTTCAGTGCTGATGACGCCCGATGGCAAAACTGTCGAAGCGGAAGCCGCGCACGGGACTGTCACGCGCCATTATCGCCAGCATGAACAGGGCAAGGCGACCTCTACCAACCCAATCGCCAGCATCTTCGCATGGACGCGTGGTCTGATGTATCGTGGCAAGTTCGACGAAACGCCCGATGTGGTGAAATTTGCAGAGACGCTGGAGCGAGTGTGCATCCAGACGGTCGAAAAAGGCCAGATGACAAAGGATTTGGCCCTGCTGATCGGACCTGGCCAGAATTGGCTGACCACAGAGCAGTTTTTCGAGGCAATCGTGAACAACCTTGAAACCGAAATGAAGAGCTGGAGCTGAATAGCGTCGTCATTCAGACCATTTATTGACATAAGCGCAGGGCGGCCTTCCCATTAGCGGCAGGCCGCCCTTTGTATTTTGCAGGAACCACCAATACCAATGACTGAAGCTAGTCGCCCCGCCCGATCTGCCAAGGCCCGCCTCGAAATTCGGCAGGCAAAGCTGAAGGACGTGCGCGCCATCGGCGATCTGGTGCGCCGGGCGTATGATGATCTGCCCGCGTACACTCAGGGTGAAATTCGCGGTCAGATTAACAATTATGCCGAAGGCTGCTTTGTCGCCAAACTCGATGGCAATGTGGTGGGATATTGCGCATCGATGCGGCTGGATGCGAAAGTCGCGCTGTCCGATCACACTTGGGACGAGGTTACCGGCAATGGGTTTGGCAGCCGCCACGATCCCACCGGGGACTGGCTGTATGGCTATGAATTGTGCGTCGATCCGGCAGTTCGCGGCACCCGCTTGGGCCGGCGGCTGTATGAAGAACGCCGTGCGCTGGCCGAACGGCTCGACCTCACCGGTATCGTTTTTGGCGGGCGCATGCCGGGTTACGCAAAGGCTACGCGGCGCAAGAACAATCGCGCTGAAAGCCCGCAGGAATATCTTGAACTGATCGCATCCAACAAGGTCCACGATCCCGTCTTGCGGTTTCAACTGGCCAATGGATTCGAACCGCAGGGCATTCTTCCTAAATACCTGCCCGAAGACAAGGCGAGCCGCGGCCATGCAGTGCGCATGGTCTGGCGCAACCCCTATGTCGACGCCGACGCTCCACCAAAACACCGCCTGCCGCGCGATGTGGAGGCCGTGCGGATCGCGACGTGCCAATTGCAGGCGCGCGCGGTCAAGGATTTCGAGGAATTCATGCGCCAGGTCGAGTATTTCGTCGATGTGGCCTCGGACTATGAAAGCGACTTCATCGTCTTTCCAGAGCTTTTCACTCTGATGCTGCTTTCCGCAGAAGAGCAGGAACTGAGCGCGCTCAAGGCAATTGAGCGACTGTCCGAATACACCCCGCTTATCCGCACGCGATTGTCGGAAATGGCGCTGTCGTACAACATCAACATCATCGGTGGATCGCACCCCACGCGGATGCCGGACGGGGACATCCACAATGTCGCCTATGTGTGCCTGCGCGATGGATCAATCTACGCTCAGGAAAAGATTCACCCAACCCCTAACGAGGCTTATTGGTGGAATATCAAGGGTGGCGACAGTATTGATGCCATCCCCACCGATTGCGGCCCGATTGGCGTGCTGATCTGTTATGACAGCGAATTTCCCGAACTTGCCCGGCGACTGGTCGATGAGGGTGCCCGCATCATCTTCGTCCCGTTCTGTACGGATTCGCGTCAAGGTTATTTGCGGGTGCGGTATTGCGCGCAGGCCCGCGCGATCGAAAACCAGTGCTATGTCGTGATGAGCGGCAATGTCGGCAATCTGCCCAATGTTGCCAACATGGACATCCAATACGCGCAAAGCTGCATCCTGACCCCGTGCGATTTTCCATTTGCTCGCGATGGGATCGCAGCGGAATCCTCCGAAAATGTCGAGACTTTGACGATCAGCGACGTAAACCTCGCCGATCTGCAATGGGCGCGTGCCGAGGGCACTGTCCAGAACCTCGCCGATCGCCGCTTCGATCTCTACCGTATCGAATGGGACATGCGCGTGGGCAACATCTCCGATCCGCTCGGTGAGCAAACCGGAGCGGCCCCTTCGCGACCCACGGGAGCCAAGGGGCATGGCGGTGGATGACTTGACCTTCGCGGGAAGCTATTCCTGACGCATGGCAGGTGAGCTATCCTTGTCCCCGATGATGTCGGATACGCTGGTGATCCTGGGCGCAGCCGGCATCGTCATACCGGTGTTCGCCCGCTTTCGCATTACACCGATCATCGGGTTTATCCTGATCGGCATTCTGGTCGGCCCCTATGGCCTTGGCGCTTTGGTCGAGCAAGTGCCCTGGCTAAAACACATAACCATATCCGATCCGGAGGCGCTCGCTCCGTATGCCGAATTCGGGATCATCCTGCTTCTGTTTGCCATCGGGCTGGAACTCAGTTTCAATCGCTTGTGGCAGATGCGAAAGCTGGTGTTCGGGTTGGGATCGCTCGAACTGCTGATCATTGGGAGCGCGTGCGCGACCTTCCTGTATTACGCCAGCGGGATGGACCGTACGGGCGCACTAGCTCTTGGCTTTGCGCTCGCGTTTTCATCAACTGCCATCGTGTTGCCAATTTCAGGCACGCGATCGCAAGTCGGCAAGGCTGCGCTCTCGATGCTGTTGTTCGAGGATATCATGATCGTGCCGATCATCTTCATCCTCGGTGCACTCGCCCCCAATGCGCAAGCGGACGGCATCGGCGAATTGGTCGACACGCTGTGGCAGGGCGGAGTCGTCATAATTGTCCTGCTGGTTCTGGGTCGCTATGCGCTCCCCAGCCTCTTCAGTCAGGCAGCGCGCACCAAAAGCCCGGAACTGTTCCTTGCCGCGTCATTGCTGGTGGTGATCGGCGCCAGCCTCGCAACATCTGCAACGGGACTTTCGCCTATTGTCGGTGCGCTTATTGCAGGCCTCCTGATTGCCGAAACCGAATACCATGGCGAAGTCGAAAGCATCATGGAACCGTTCAAGGGACTTGCGCTCGGCGTATTTCTTATCACCATCGGGATGAGCATCAACTTGCTGACGATCTGGGAAAATCTCGGTCAGATCATGTTGGCGGTCGTCGGGGTGCTGGTGTTCAAGGCTCTGGTGACAGGTGTGCTGCTGCGCCTGATGGGCGCCCGACGCAGCACGGCGGCAGAAACGGGCGTGCTCATGGCAAGCCCATCCGAAACGACGCTGATCGTACTCGCCGCGGCGACTGCTGCGCTGGTGGTGGATGCCGAGACAGCACAATTCTGGCAAATCGTGACCGCAATCGGTTTGACGATAACTCCGCTGCTCGCCAAACTGGGGCGCGTTATCGCCCGACGGGTCGAGGCTACTCCCGAATTGCCGGAAGACGACGAGCACGAGCCGCGCACCATCATCATTGGCGGCGGCCGGGTCGGGCAATTGATTGCTGACATGCTGAAACGTCACAACCAGCCCTACATTATCCTGGATTCCGATCCTGACACGATCAGCGCAGCGGCTCGCCATGGCTACCGCGCGGTGTTTGCCGATGCCGCGCGCGGGGACGCGCTGTCACGACTTGGTATTGAGCTTGCCTCGGCAGTCGTCCTGACAATGGACGAACCGGTTCTTGCGCAACGCCTCGTCGGGAAGCTGCGGCATGACTATCCCGATCTTCTGATCGTGGCCCGTGCACGCGATACCGATCACGCCGCTGCCCTCTACCGCGCCGGGGCGAGCCATGCCGTGCCCGAAAATCTCGAAAGCTCGCTGCAATTGTCCGAAGCGGTGCTGGTCGATATCGGCGTTGCTATGGGACCGGTGATCGCCTCCATTCACGAAAAGCGCGACGAATATCGTGAGCGGTTGGAGATCGACGGTGGCCTTAGTCAGAAGCCAAAACTGAACACCTCTCGGCTGCAAATCTGACTGGGCGACCATCTGCGCGCCTTCGTCCAGAACCTTTTGCGCGCTCGACCGTTGGTATTTCAGAGGAGAAAATCTGATGAGCGAACACAATGATCCGACGAAACCGGTGCCAAATTCCGAGAAGTTCAAGCCGCAGAACGTAAAAGGCCCGCTCAAAGACACAGCCCCAACATCAGCGCCCCGCGGGCAACCGGGCGATACCGGCGGGAATGACGTGGCGCGTGGAAGTGACGGGCAGACAAAGAAAACCCCAAACGCGTCCTGATCCCTGCAAGCGTCAACTACGATGCGAGGATAGCCTGTTTCACTGCAGAAATCGCGGCGTCCGCCTTTTCTCCATCAGGCCCGCCGCCTTGGGCCATATCCGGTCGCCCTCCCCCGCCTTTTCCGCCCAGTGCTTCGACGCCAGCGCGCACCAGATTGACGGCGCTAAACCGTTCAGTCAGGTCATCGGTGACAGCGGCCGCAACTGCAGCTTTGCCGTCATTAACCGCAATGACTGCGGCTATCCCGGAGCCTAGCCGAGATTTCGCTTCATCCAGAAGAGGGCGCAGTTCCTTCGGGTCCAGCCCCTGGATCACTTGCCCGCTGAAAGTGACGCCCGCGACCTCTTCGTCACCTGCGCCGGACGCCGCCCCGTCGCCCGCGCCTCCGCCGGTATTGCCGCCGAGCGCCAGCGCTTTTTTCGCTTCGGCCAGCTCTCTTTCCAGCCTTTTGCGTTCCTCAAGCAGCGTTGCGATCCGTTCTGGTACTTCTTCAGGCGTCGCCCGAATGGCACTCGCCGCAGCTTTCAACGCGTCCTCGCGAGCTACCAGCCAGCGCCGTGCTTCTTCCCCGGTCAGCCCCTCAATCCGGCGCACGCCCGAAGATACCGCGCTTTCGGAAATGATCCGGAAAATGCCAATATCCCCGGTCGCGCGCACGTGCGTTCCGCCGCACAATTCGACGGAGTAATTGCGCCCTTCCTTGCCGGAGCGACCCATTGCAAGCACGCGGACCTCGTCACCGTACTTTTCGCCGAACAGCGCGAGCGCGCCCGCTTCGACAGCATCGTCGGGGCTCATCAGCCGGGTCGATACCGTTTCATTCGCGCGAATTTCTGCATTCACCTCAGCCTCGACAGCGGCAATGTCTTCGTTGCTGAGCGCGGTGGGATGGGAAAAATCAAAGCGCAGCCGATCCTCGGCGACCAGCGAGCCCTTCTGCGTGACGTGATCGCCAAGACGATTGCGCAACGCTGCATGGACCAGATGCGTGGCAGAGTGGTTGGCGCGAATGGCGGTCCGCCTGTCCGCATCGACCGAGAGTTGCACGGTATCGCCCACGCTGATCTCCCCAGCTACAATGGTGCTATGGTGGGCGTGAAGTCTGCCGAGCGGCTTGCCCGTATCGGTGACATTCGCACTCAGCCCCGCTGGTGTGCTGATGGTGCCGCTGTCGCCAGTCTGTCCCCCGCTCGTCCCGTAAAACGGCGTCTGGTTGGTCAGGATCGCAACGTTGTCGCCTGCAATGGCACGATCGACTTCGGCACCGTTCCTGACAATGGCGACGACGGTGCCCTCGCCCGAATCGGCGGCATAGCCGGTAAATTCGCTCGCGCCTTCGCGTTCGGCGATGTCGAACCAGACTTCTCCCGATGCTGCCTCGCCCGATCCTTTCCACGCGGCACGCGCGGCCTTTTTCTGGCGCGCCATCGCAGCATCAAACCCGCCGCGATCGACACCAATACCGCGTGCGCGCAGGGCGTCCTCGGTCAGGTCGTAGGGGAAACCGAACGTGTCATAGAGCTTGAATGCGGTCTCGCCATCCAGTTCGCCGCCTTTGACCATAGAGCCGGTCGCCTCGTCGAGCAGCTTGAGCCCCTTATCCAAAGTGCGGCGGAATTGCGTTTCCTCACGCAGCAGCACTTCCTCGATCAGCGCCTGCCCGCGCACCAGTTCAGGGTAGGCCTGACCCATTTCGGTCACCAGGCTGGGCACGAGGCGATGCATGAGCGGCTCACTCGCGCCGAGCAAATGGGCATGGCGCATGGCGCGGCGCATGATCCGTCGCAGCACGTATCCGCGCCCCTCGTTGGAGGGAAGCACGCCGTCTGCCATCAGAAAGCTGGTGGAGCGCAAATGGTCCGCGATCACACGGTGACTGGCGATCTGTTCATCCGAAATTGGCAGGCCCGTCAACTGTTGCGAAGCGCCGATCAGCGACTTGAACGTATCGGTATCATAATTGTTGTGGACCCCCTGCATGACTGCCGCGACGCGTTCCAGCCCGCTGCCCGTGTCGATGGAGGGGCGCGGCAAATCAATCCGCGTGCCATCGGCCTGCTGGTCGAACTGCATGAACACCAGGTTCCAGATTTCGACGAAGCGGTCTCCATCCTCGTCCGGGCTCCCCGGAGGGCCGCCAAAAATGTGATCGCCGTGGTCGTAGAAAATCTCGGAGCAAGGACCGCATGGGCCGGTTTCCCCCATCGACCAGAAATTGTCGCTGGTGGCGATCCGAATGATGCGCTGTTCAGGAAGGCCCGCAATCTTGCGCCACAGGTCGAAAGCTTCTTCATCGGTGTGATAGACCGTGGCAGTGAGGCGGTCGGCAGGCAGGCCCCATTCGCGGGTCAGCAGGGTCCAGGCATGCTCGATCGCCTGTTCCTTGAAATAATCGCCGAACGAGAAATTGCCCAGCATCTCAAAGAAGGTGTGATGCCGCGCGGTGTATCCGACATTATCTAGATCGTTGTGCTTGCCGCCTGCGCGCACGCATTTCTGCGATGAGGTGGCGCGCAGCGCGGGCGGGGTTTCCAGACCGGTGAACATGTTCTTGAACGGAACCATCCCCGCATTCACGAACATCAGTGTCGGATCGTTATAGGGCACCAGCGGAGCGCTTGGGACCTCGGCGTGGTCCGCCCGCTTGAAAAAGTCGAGGAACGAGCGGCGGATGTCATTGGTCGATGTCATGATGGTTGCCAGTTAGGCAATCGCGCCCGCACCGACAAGCTGAACCGTGCGTCGGACATGACAATCGGTAAGGAAAAATCTCGGTTTTGTTTCTTGAGCGCCACACTGGCGCGAATAAGGGCGCAACCCGCATCTGCGGATAGCGTAAACGGCAAAACCCCGCCTGCCAAATGGCGAAGCGGGGCTTGCACGTAGACAGACAGCACTATCGAACCATTGAGCCGATCGTCCGGAAACGCATTCAGCGCAACTGCATCCGCCCAACGCCGCCAGATTCAGACAGCGAGATCAATCATCATCGGAATCCGAATCGGTATCCGGCCCTGTCATCATCTCTTCAGCGACCTCATCAGTCTTGCTGCGGATGGCCGCTTCCAGGCGAGCGCCGATTTCCGGGTTTTCCTTGAGGTAAGTCTTCGCATTTTCACGCCCCTGCCCGATGCGGATGCTGTCATAAGAGAACCAGCTGCCCGATTTCTCCACGATGCCGGCCTTGACGCCCAGATCGAGAATTTCGCCGATCTTCGAAATGCCCTGGCCATACATGATATCAAATTCGACCTGTTTGAACGGAGGCGCGACCTTGTTCTTCACCACCTTGACGCGGGTGGTGTTACCGATCACCTCGTCGCGGTCCTTGATCTGGCCGGTGCGACGAATATCGAGGCGAACCGATGCGTAGAACTTGAGCGCATTACCCCCGGTCGTCGTTTCCGGGTTCCCGTACATCACGCCAATTTTCATGCGCAGCTGATTGATGAAGATCACCATGCATTTTGACCGGTTGATCGAGCCAGTCAGCTTGCGCAGCGATTGCGACATCAGGCGCGCCTGAAGTCCCACGTGCGAATCGCCCATCTCGCCTTCGATTTCAGCGCGCGGAACCAGAGCCGCCACCGAGTTGACCACCAGCACGTCGATCGCGTTGGAACGCACCAAGGTATCGACGATTTCAAGCGCCTGCTCACCCGTATCGGGCTGCGAGACGATCAGTTCGTCAATATCGACGCCGAGCTTCTTGGCATAAACCGGGTCAAGCGCGTGTTCCGCGTCCACGAATGCGGCCGTACCCCCCGCCTTCTGCGCTTCTGCAATGACGTGCAGCGCCAGCGTGGTCTTGCCCGAGCTTTCCGGCCCGTACACCTCGATCACGCGACCTTTGGGCAGACCACCAATGCCGAGCGCGATATCCAGACCGAGCGAGCCGGAGGAAATCGATTCGATCTGCATGGTCTCTTTCGAGCCAAGCTTCATCGCCGAACCCTTGCCAAAAGCCCGATCTATCTGTGCGAGCGCTGCATCGAGCGCTTTTTGACGATCCAAATCCTTACCCTTCTCTACCAACTTCAGCTGCGTAGCCATCGCATGACCTCCTTGAGTTGCCTAGAGCGGATTAAGAAGTTTTAACCGTCCTTTTTCCGTTCCATTGCGATTTGCATGTATCGTATTTGTTCCACAGGAACAAGAGTAGAACAGAACTTTTCCAACAAACTCCGAAAATGGGAAGCTCATCAGGATGAAGTAGCCACATCCTGCTTGCGGCTGCGCATCACGCCGGCCACTTTATCGCCAATGGCAGAGATGCTGAACGGTTTGGCGATAAAGTGCATATCGGGGATGTCGATATCCTTGCGAAGCTGTTCTTCGGCATAGCCGGACATGAACAGCACCGGCATATCGGGGCGTTGCTTACGAATGGCGCGGACCATGGCAGGCCCGTCCATACCTGGCATCACGACATCGCTGACGACGATGTCAAACTCTGTACCTTCCGCAATGGCTGCCAGCCCTTCCTCGCCGCCTGAACAAGCGGTGACCTGATAGCCTGCTCGGCTGAGGGCGCGCTCTGCAACCGCGCGAACCATATCCTCATCCTCGACCAGCAGGATGTTGCCTCCGACCGACCAATCTGCGGGAACGGGCGCCACCAGCTCCTTGCGACGGGGAGCCTCTCCGCGGTGAACGGGGAAATAGATTGTAAAACGCGCGCCCGTTGGCCTGCCAGCGCTGTCGGTTGCGTTGTCCGCGAAGATAAAGCCGCCCGATTGTTTGACGATGCCGTATGCCGTGGACAGGCCCAGCCCTGTCCCCTTGCCCTGTTCTTTGGTGGTGAAGAACGGTTCGAACAGTTTGGGCAGGACGTGGGGCGGGATGCCGCCGCCAGTGTCCTGCACGATCAACACAGTATAATCGGCAGCAGGCAATATTTCGGAACCCAGCTGAATGACCTGCTTGGCCTCAAGACTGCGCGTCAGCAGCGATATGCGCCCAGCTACAGGCCCGGCTTTGGGAGCGTTGGAATTGATAGCGTCGCGCGCGTTCACCGCGAGGTTCATGATCACCTGTTCCAGCTGTTGCGGATCGGCGCGAACCGGCCCCAGATCGCGATCATGCTGGACGTAATAGCTGATTTTTTCGCCCAGCAGGCGCTTGATCAGCGGGCCGACCTCGCTCACCACATCGGGTAATTGGAGCACTTCGGGCCGCAGCGTCTGCTGGCGCGAGAAGGCCAGCAATTGCCGCGTCAGCGCGGCGGCACGGTTGGAATTCGCCTGAATCTGCTGGATATCGTCATAGTCGCTATCACCCGGCGTGTGGCGCAGCAGCATGAGATCGCATGTGCCGATGATTGCAGTCAGGACATTGTTGAAATCGTGCGCGACGCCCCCTGCCAGCTGGCCCACGGCCTGCATCTTCGTAGCTTGCGCGACCTGTCGTTTAAGTTGGTTCTCCTCACTCGAATCCGCGAGGCTGAGAAGCACTGCCGCCTCCCCTAGCCCGCGCACCCCGGCAAGGCCGAGCGAAACAGGCTCTTCGGGTTGGGAGACGAGCCGCACGGCCATATCACCGCTGGTCGCAGGGCCGCGACCGTGGCGGCGCACAGCATCGGATAACGCGGCCTTGTCCTCACGCACGACCAGATCGGTGGGAAATGCCGGCAAACCTCGTCCTTCGCGATCGACCGAGCGCAGGAAAGCATCGTTGCCAAACAGGAACCGCCCATCGCGGTCCGTCATCGCGAGACCGAGCGGCAATTGCGCAAGTAACGCGTCGAGCTTAGCAACCCCCGCCTGCGAGGAACCGTCCCATCCGCTGCCAATCCCGACACCGCTATCGATGAGCAGCATGAGCGATGCAGTTTCATCGGCGCGGGCGTGGTCATCAAGGCCGACATCGCCCAATGGCACGTCGATCAGGGTTTGCGGAGTGCCGCCCCGCCCTTCGCGCGCAAAGAATATGCGGTCGCGATCATCGGACCGCAAGACCGAAACGAAGTCCTGCCCCGCCAGTGTGGCGGTGCGGTCGCCCACGGCGCGTTCCGCAAACCCTGCGCTTACCGAACGGATGACCCCCGCGGCGGTAGTTATGACAGTTTCAATTCCTGCGCGGCTCAACATCTGGCCAAACGGTCCTGCAAGATCCAGCGCCTGCAGCGCGCTAGCCTCGCTCGGAAGGATCGGGGTAAAGCGCCAGATGAGGTGATCATCTCCGCGTCCACCGCGAACCGCCGATACGCTCCAGCCAAGATCGCCATCGGGCAAACCGGGAATAGTGGGTAGAGTGGCGTTCCCATCACGCCAGGCCTCGCGCGCCATTTTCGTCAGCGCTTCCAGTCCGGCGCGTTCCAGCGGCAGGATCGGCGGCGCGCTACCTGCTCCAAATGAATTGATGAATGCTGTGTTGGCGCACACCATGCGGTTTGCACGATCGGTGATCGCAATCGCTTGCCCTGCGCCAGGGGCTTCGCCTTCAATCGCTGCGACCGTGACCGACCAGTCGGGAGCAACAGCCATTGAAACGTCGGGCGCGGATTGGGCCCGGTCAAACGCGAACACGCCGCCCAGCAGGATGATAAGCGCCAATCCGAACACTGATGCCAAGACAGCATCGCCCGATGCAAGAAAGACTATGCCAACACTCAGGACAAGGCCTAGCCCCAGCGCGGCCAGAACAGTCGGGCCGGTATCGATCAACCGGTGGCCGCTGGATTGGTGCGCGAGATGATCTTGGGAACCGAGGCTGGTCACACGTGCTGTCCCTTTACGAGGCTTCTGGTTGGCAGTGGTCCCGATACGTGATGATCGAACCGTTGGGGAACCGTGTTAGTGTGCGTTGAGCCGCTGGTCGAGCCGCGCTTCCATCAGTCTCAGGCGTTTTGCACGCCTGCGCGCCACCAAAACGCGCCAGATAGCTCCTGAAACGACATATCCCAGCGACGATGTGACAATAGCGAGAACCACAAACCCAAAGGCGGTAACACCGGCAAGTTCGGACAGCTCGACCAACCATTGCAACCAGCCGCCGTTCAGCTCCTTCGTCGCCATGCCGCCGACCGCCTGATCGACGTTCAGCGTGACTTCGCCAACCTGCTTCGCGGCCAACAGCCAGAATGGCAGGGTGAACGGATTGGTGACGAAGGTGACCAGCGCCGCAAGCGGAACATTGGCGCGCGCGGGCAATGCCAGAAACGCCGCCAGAAAGATCTGGCCCAGTGGAATGATAAACGCCGCAAACAGCCCCAGCGCCACTCCTCGCGGCACGGATCGGCGCGTGAAGCGCCACAATTCGGGCGACAGAAACCGGTGCGCAATCGGCGCGAGATAGCGGTTGCGCGCCATCTCCTCGCGCGTGGGCATGTGTTTGACAATGAGATCGGTACCAAGGGTCTTCGACCAGATAGAAATCTTGCGCGACGGACGTGGAGATGGTCGCCCGCGCGGTGCTTCGAGCGGCGTTTCGTTCCGGGTTTCGTCTGAATTACCCGTCACCGGAACCGCTCTCCAGAAATCTCAAAAAGCCCGCCAGCAAAACCAGAACTACCGAATGTCACAGCGTGTCGATCAAAGATGCGGGCGGCCTCCATAGCTTCCATATGGGTAGTCCCTGCTCCCTGACAATCTTGTGAATTTGCCGGTGCGCACAATTGCGAGCCAACCCATCCAATTTTGCTGCAAAATCAGTTCACATCGCCCCGGTGGCTCATCCGCGCTCGCGCATCAGTCGCGCCTTGTCGCGCTTCCAGTCGCGATCCTTCGTCGACGCACGCTTGTCATGGGTCTGCTTGCCTTTGGCCAGGGCCAGTTCAACCTTCGCGCGGCCTTGACCGTTGAAATAGACCGACAGCGGAACCAGCGTCATGCCCTTGCGCTCAACCGCGCCAAACAGCTTGTTTATCTCGCGCTCGTGCAGCAACAATTTGCGCGGACGCTTGGGCTCGTGGTTGAGGCGGTTGCCGTGGCTGTATTCCGGAATATTGGAATTGACCAGCCAGACCTGCCCGTCGCGCACCTCGGCATAGCTTTCCGCGATCGTTGCCTCGCCCGCCCGCAACGCCTTCACTTCAGTCCCCTGCAAAGCAAGGCCCGCTTCAAACGTCTCATCAATAAAAAAGTCGTACCGTGCGCGGCGATTTTCCGCGACGGTCTTCAGCTTGTCGAAAGTCTTGGGTTTGGGGCGTGCCATTATTGTGTGGCCCATATAGCGCGCTTTGCGGTTACGCAAAGGGAAGTCACCAAAATGGGCAAAATGGTCATTGAATACGTGGGAAATTTCAGCAATTTTCCCAACTAGAGTTTGTCGTAACGCAAGTTTTCGGGGGTATCCATGTCTTTTCGTCTGACCAGCCTGTTGGCGCCGCTATCGATGGTTGCCGCATCGTTGGCCTTGCCGGTCACCTCCGCCCTTGCGCAAGATCGGTTGCCCCTTTCCGAATATGGCAAACTGCCGGATGTTGAAACTTCGGCAATATCGCCTTCGGGTGATCGCATCGCCCTAGTCACTACCGTTGAGGGCAAGCGTGTGATTCTTGCGCTGGAAAACCAGACAAAACCGCTGCGCGTAGTCAACGTCGGCGATCTGAAAATCCGTTCGCTCAACTGGGTTGGTGAGGACCGGTTGCTTCTCGTCACCAGCCAGACCGAAGACCTTGGTTACAACTTTACCACGGACAAGGCCGAATTCGCGATCGGGCGGGTGGTGCCGATTGCCGCTGATGAGGAAGGCGGATTGATCTTTGGCGGAATTCCGAGATTGGTCGATTCGATCATCGGCAATTACGGCACGCGCAAGATCGATGGACGGTATTACGGATTTTACGGCGGGATCGAGCTGGCGCGCGACCGCAGTGGGACGCGCACTGGTTATCGGTTCGATCACTCTCGTCCGTATCTTTTCAAGGTCGATCTGGAGAGCATGAAGGTCGAACGCATCTCCGCCTCCGCGCCGGAAGGATACGGCAAGGAATGGCTGATCGATGCTGCTGGCCAGGTGGCCTATACATTGGAGGTCAGTTATACGACCGGTGCCTGGAACATCCGCAATTCACAAGGCGACAAGGTCGCAGACGGTCAGCAGGCCGGGGCATACATCGATCTTGTCGGGCTGGGCTTTGACGGAACCAGCGCGATCTATGTCGAGCGCGGCGAAGAACGCGCACAATGGTATGAAATCGGGCAGGAAGGGGGAGAGCCCAAGGCATTTCTGGACGATGTGGATTTTGAGCGCCTGTTCTTCGATCCGGAAACAGGCCGGTTGATGGGCTACACCATTGGCGAGGATGAAAACGAACAGCATATCTTTGCCGACAAGTCCTTGCAGGACAAGGCGGAGCGGGTTCGCACAGCGTTCGCATCGTTCAAATCATGGATAACCGAATGGAACAGCGACCTGAGTGATGTGATCGTGCGCACCAGTGGCAATGGCGATTCCGGGACATATTATGCAGTCGATCTCGAAACATCGAAAGCAAACGCGCTTGCCTACGAACGGATGGCGATTGTTCCGGATCTGGTTGGGCCGATCTCTACCTTTGAATACACAGCAGGCGACGGGATGGAGATGGATGGAATCCTGACCCTGCCACCGGGAAAAGAAGCGAAGAACCTGCCGATCGTTATGCTGCCGCATGGTGGGCCACACAGTGCTGATACCGAAACTTTCGACTGGTGGGCGCAGGCGTTTGCCTCACGCGGCTATGCGGTGTTCCAACCCAATTTCAGAGGCAGCACCAACCGCACCCCTGCATTCCGCCGCGCAGGTTACGGTGAGTGGGGGCGCAAGATGCAGACAGACAAATCCGATGGCCTGATGGCGCTGGCCAAGGCAGGGATAGTCGATCTGGAGCGCGCGTGCATCGTGGGCGCATCGTATGGCGGGTACGCTGCACTGGCTGGTGTTACCGTGCAGCAAGGCCTGTATCGCTGCGCGGTCGCGGTCGCTCCGGTCAGTGATATTCGCGACATATATCAGGAAGATTACCGCGCCAGCGGTCGCGACCGCACAACGAAGGTGGCGCTGCGCGAGCAATTGGGGGACCCATCCGCATGGACCGAGGTTTCTCCGCTGAAGCGCGCGAAGGAAGCGGACGCGCCAATAATGCTCATCCATGGCAAGGACGATACGGTTGTGCCCTATTCTCACTCGACCAGGATGGCAGATGCCCTGAAGGATGCGGGTAAGCCCTATGAAATGGTCACGTTGGAGGGGGAGGATCACTGGCTATCCCTGTCAACTACGCGTCAGCGGATGCTGGAAAAGGCCGTCGAATTTGTCGAACGGCACAATCCGCCCCAATAAGGAGCCTGGATGGGCGAGTCGCTTTCGCTCCTTATAGAGGCGTAATATGTCGGATTCCGGCCATGAGCCGTTTGTGATTGGTGGTGAAATCGTTTCTCCGGGGACGGTGAAAGACGTGTCGTTATCGGTAACGACCATGGCGACGGGTTATGATTCGCACATCAAGGTGCGTGTCGTTCATGGTCAAAAACCGGGTCCGGTGGTGTTCATCAGCGCGGCAATTCATGGTGACGAGATTGTTGGTACGGCGATCATTCAGCGTATCGCGACATACATCACGCCCGATCAGCTTGCCGGCACGCTGTTGCTGATCCCGGTCAGCAACATCTTCGGATTTCTGAACCACACCCGCTACTTGCCCGACCGGCGCGATCTCAACCGGTCGTTTCCCGGCAATTCCACCGGGTCGCTGGCCGGGCAGTTCGCGCATGTGTTCTTCAGCGAAGTGGTCAGCCGCGCAGCGCTTGGCATTGATATACACACCGCTGCCATCCGCCGTTACAACCTGCCGCAAATCCGGATCGCTGCCGGGAACAAACGTCTGGTGGAACTTGCCATGGCATTTGGCGCTCCGGTTATTGTGGAAAGCCCGCTGCGCCTCGGCTCTCTGCGGGCGCTGGCGGCGGCGAACGGTGTCGAGATGCTGTTGATGGAAACCGGTGAAGCGCTGCGGTTCGATCGCCTCTCAATCGAAACCGGCGTGTCAGGCGTACAGCGCGTGCTGGCGCATATCGGCATGATCGAGGTGGACGAAAGTCTCAGACAAGTCGGTATTCCAGCACGCTCGAACAGGACGCAATGGGTGCGCGCACCGCGTGGCGGAGTAACGCACCGTGCGCTGAAATCAGGCGATGCCGTGCGCAAGGGGGATTTGCTGGCGGTGGTTGCCGGGCTGTTTGGCGAAGAACCTCAGGAGCTTGTCAGTCCCATCGACGGGATCATCATCGGCCACGCCACATTGCCCGTTGTCCACCAGGGCGATGCACTGTTCCACATCGCCAGCGTCGCCCATCCCGAAAAGGTCGGGGCGCGGATCGAAAGCCTGTCCGAAGCCATCTATGCCAGCGAGCCGGAAGGCTTTGCCGAAGCGCTGCTGGACGAAGACGAGGTGATTTAGGTCCGTTGGGTTCTAAAGCAGCCCGGCAAACTCCAACGCCTCATCCACGGCGCGGCGCGATTCCGCACTGGCAACGACCAGCGGCAGTCTCACATCCTCGGTCACGTTTTCCATCACCCGACTGAGCGCATACTTCACCGGTGCAGGGCTGGCATCGGAGAACATCGCGTAATGCAGCGGAAACAGCCGGTCGTTCAGTTCGCGCGCCTTTTTCAGCTCATTGGCCGCGATGGCCGCATGGAACTCTGCACACAAGGCTGGCGCCACGTTGGCCGTTACCGAAATCGCCCCCCTGCCCCCGGCGGCGGAATGGGGCAGCCACAATTCGTCATTGCCTGACAGCTGGCAGAAATCGCGCCCTATTCCCATGCGGTGATCGGCCACCCGGCTAAGGTCGCCGCTGGCATCCTTTATGCCGACGATGCGGTCCGGGTATTTCTTGACCAGCGCGACCACGGTTTCATCTTCGATGTCTGTCACAGTGCGGCTGGGCACGTTGTAAAGCACAATCGGCAGTTCGCAATTTTCGGCCAGATAGCTGAAATGCGCGATCAGTCCGGCCTGACTGGGGCGGTTGTAATACGGCGCGACGCACAGGCCAGCCGCCGCCCCTGCCTTGTTGGCGAAGTTCATGTGCAGCGCGGCGTTGCGGGTATCGTTGGATCCACAGCCCGCGATTACCGGCACGCGCCCCGCCGCCTGTTCGATGCAGACTTCTATCACCCGATGATGTTCTGCATTGGAGAGGGTCGATGCCTCGCCTGTTGTGCCACACGGAACCAGCGCAGCGCTGCCCTGATCTATTTGCCAGTCGACCAACCTGCGAAATGCCTTTTCATCGAACGACCCATCGCGAAAAGGTGTTACCAGAGCGGGAATTGAACCGCTGAACATTGCTTTATCCCCGTGTCAGTACATTTCTTGCTTGAGCGCGGCGTTTCATTGCGTCAGCACAATTATCGAAAGGCGTTCAGCGCCTGATAAGGAGCCTTCACCCAGGATGTCCAGCATGGTCACAAAATTCAGTTTCTCACCCCTGTTTCATCTTGGCGCCTCGGCAGCCTTTATTGCTCTTTCCATTGGAACCCCAGGCATGGCGCAGGTCGGCGGGCAGAGCGGCGGAAGCGCGATGCTGGCCCGCCAGCCATCTTCGATTGATGCCGCCATCGCGCGATGGGAATTGTTGCAAGCCAACACCCAATTGGGGTTCGACGATTACGCTGGTTTCGCATTGGCTTATCCTGAATTTCCTTTGATGTCGGTCGTTCGCACACGTGCCGAAAACACTCTTTCGGTTGAGGCGCCTGCACAGTCGGCATTGTTGCAATATTTCGACAAGCAGCCCCCTCTTACGAATGCAGCACGTGCGCGCTACGCGCTTGCGCTGGCCGGAGCACAGCGGCCGGAGGCGTTTGACGTCGCCCGCGCCGCGTGGCGTGGTGGCGAGATGAACGAACCATCCGAAGCCTATATCACCGGGCTGTATTCCAGCCGGTTCACCGCCGAGGATCATGTCGCGCGCATGGATGCGCTGCTGTGGCAGGGTCAACGCGATGCGGCGGCGCGGCATATGGTCAACCTTGAACCGGCACAGCGCCAGCTGGCGATGGCGAGGTTGGCATTGATAGGCGGCGCAAGCCCCGACCAAGCGGGCATCGCGTTGCCATCGGGCGCACTCAGCGACTCGGGATATGTTTTCAATTACGTGAATTACTTGCGGTCAAATCGGCGCACGGGAGAGGCCGTGTCGCTGCTTGCCAACCGACCGGCATTCAACGCGCCAGCGTTCGATCCCGAGGATCTGGTTGGCGACATGCTGGCCCTCGCACAATCGACCAGCGCGATAGATGCAGTGCGCATTGCCAGCCGGACAGATGATCTGTTCGCACCGGGGACTGATATATCCGAAGGGTCTTTCAAACTGCGCGACCGATACACCGATCTGATGTGGCTGGGCGGGACAAAGGCGCTGTGGGAACTGGGCCGGGGCGATCAGGCCAGCGGTCTGTTTGAACGTTATGGCCGCGCGGCACGCACACCGCTGACAAAGGCGAAGGGTTTTTTCTGGGGAGGCCGAGCCGCACAGCAGGCTGGCAACACTGCAGAGGCTACGCGACTGTATGAACTGGCAGCGCAATGGCCAGATTACTATTATGGGCAATTGTCGCTGGCGGCGCTGGGCCGTCCCATGCCCAAATTCGCGGACCTTCCTCGTCCGCAGATTTCGATCGAAGAGCGGCGCGAGTTTGATTCCCGTCCGCTTTCCCAGGCGATCCTGGCCTTTTCCAGAAACCGCCGCGACTGGCGTACGGAACGCCGGTTCTTTCAGGCTGTCGCCGAAGCCACACGTGACGAGCGTGAACTGGTGATGGCACACGATCTGGCTGCGCGTGTGAACCTTCCGGAAATGTCCGTGGTATTGGGCATGATGGCAGGCGAACTTGGCTATACCGGAGTTGAGCGGATCGGATTCCCGACCGTTGAAACGCCGTTGATCAACGACTGGACGATGGTTCATGCAATCAGCCGGCAGGAAAGCGAGTTTGACCGCACCCGCGTCAGCCATGCAGGCGCTCGCGGTGTCATGCAGCTGATGCCGGGCACAGCGCGCGAGCAGGCAGGCAAGCTGGGCGTACAATATCTTTCGGCCGATCTGATCGACGCACCGCAATACAATATCCGGCTGGGCGATTCGTATTTTGCCCGCATGATGAGCTATTACAACGGCGCCTATCCGCTGGCCGTTGGCGCTTACAATGCCGGTCCGGGCCGGGTGAACCAATGGCTGAGGCTAAATGGCGATCCTCGCAAGGGCGAGATTGACTGGGTGACCTGGGTGGAGCGTATTCCTGCGAATTTCGAGACACGCTATTACATCATGCGTGTGCTGGGCAACGCGGTGACCTACTCTCAAATGTATCCCGAAAAGGCCGGACAGGCCCGCCCGATTTCCACCTTCCTCCGCTAAAGCCGCGCCGTGGCAGCTACACCCGGCCCGCCTATCACCCCGCAGGGCATGGCCGCTTTAAAGGCGCGCTATGACCATCTGCTGGGCAAGGAGCGGCCGGAAATCGTTGAGATCGTCAGCTGGGCGGCGGGCAATGGCGACCGCAGCGAGAACGGCGATTACCTATACGGTCGTAAACGGATGCGCGAGATCGACCGCGAACTGGCCTATCTGGCGCGCCGGATGAAGGCATGTCGCACTGTCGATCCCGCCAATCAACCCGATCGCAACCGGGTCTTTTTTGGCGCCCGTGTGGAATTGGCCGATGAGGACGACCTTCGCCGCACGGTGACGTTGGTGGATGATGATGAACAGGACGCTGGCAAGGGGCGTATCGGCTGGAACTCTCCCATGGCAAAGGCACTGAGAAGCTCCAGCATCGGCGATATACGCACGGTGCGCCTGCCCGGAGGCGCAAAGGAATGGGAAGTGATGGCGATCTGCTATGATTAAGGAACCATGACAAGGTTAGCTACAGCTTTCGCCATGGTGCTGGCGATCCCCATTGCAGCGCCACTTGCTGCAAAAGACAGCCTCGGCGTGTATAACCAATGGGCAGCGTTTCACGATGCAGGCCAGAACCGGTGCTATGCCATCGCCAAACCGCGCGACGCCAGCGCCGCCGGTAATTTCGCAAGCGTTGGAACCTGGCCAAAACGAGGTATTCGCAGCCAGGTCCATATTCGCCTTGCCGCCAGGGTCGATCCAAAAGCTCCTGTCAGCCTTGCAATCGGGGATCGCCGCTTCGAACTCACCGCATCGGGCCGCAACGCATGGGCCGCTGACAAGTCGATGGACGCCGCCATCATCGCAGAAATGCGTTCGAATGCGCGAATGAGCGTGACGGGAATTGCAGGAAATGGCCGAAGATTTATCGATCGATATTCACTCGATGGGGCTGCAACTGCGATGGATGCGGCGATTGTCGGCTGCGCCTCTGCAAAATAGTGCATCAAAGGAAATGGGCCGGGAATTGCTTCCCGGCCCGCTCTTTTTTTCAAATCTGTATCGCTATCAGAAGCGCACGCCGAGGCCTGCCATGACCTGATGACGGTCAAGATCGACGTTAAAACGGTTCGTGTCCGGCAAATTGCCGTCGAAATCCACTTCACCTTCGCTGTAGTTTGAATAGCGGTATTCCAGCTTTACGAATGCATTCTGCTGGAAAGCGTATTCGGCACCGGCACCCACGCGGTAGCCATCAAGATCGAAATCATTGTTCGATTCGAAAGTGCCGTCGTTGTTACGGATGTTCAATTTGGCGTTGGTGTAGCCGCCCTTCACATACAGCAGCGTGTTCGGGGCGGCGTTGATGCCGATGCGTGCGCCCAGATACAGGTCACGTCCTGCTGACACGTTGCCAAAGCCAAAACCTTCGAAATCACCGTTGGTGAATTCAACATCAGCACTCGAGTCGGTAAACTCGGCTTCAGGCCCGATCACGATGCTGCCCAAATCGACATCGTAGCCGACCGCCACACCATAAGTGATTCCGTCGATCGACTGGTCGTTGTCAACGTTCACATCATCGTCGACATCGCTGCCAGCGCGCAGACTATCATAACCTCCGACGACTTCGCCTCGCAGACCGGTAAATGGCGATTGATCCTGAACTTGCGCCGCTGCCGGGACTGCAAACGCGCTCAGGGCGCCAGTGGTGACGAAAATGAGTGCTTTTTTCATTATAAACTCCAGTAATATTGTTTCGTGTGATCCCTGTTACGAGACCCGAACGACGCAATTTTTCGAAAGTTCCATGAACCTCAGACAACGGCGATTTTTTACGATAAGCCGACCCCAACAGCGCGGTCGGTTGTGCCAATTCACGCGTGCCAGCTTACGTCCCAAGGGCGGGAGCAATGTATCTATTGCAGTTTCCGGGCGCGGGTTTTGGCGGCCTTGCGCCGCTGGTCAAACCGCGCATGCGGCACTATATGCGAAATCCATCATGCCAGACACGACCCTCATGACCATTCCCGGCCAGATCGATCCGGTCCCCGTGGCGCGTGATATCACGCCGCGCGCCGATGGGCGTGCCGACCTGATCGGCCTGCCGCGCCCTCGCATCCGCGAATTGTTCGTCGAGGCAGGTCTGGATGATCGCCAAGCGAAACTCCGCGCCAAGCAGGTGTTCCACTGGCTGTATCATCGCGGCGTCACAGACTTTGCGGATATGACCGATATCGCCAAGACCATGCGCCCGTGGCTAAGCCAACGGTTCGTGATCGGGCGGCCCACCGTGGTAGAGGCGCAGCACAGTTCCGACGGGACGCGCAAATGGCTGCTGCAGACCGATGACGGCCACGATTTCGAGATGGTTTTTATTCCTGACGAGGCGCGCGGCACTCTGTGCGTGTCCAGCCAGGTCGGCTGCACCCTCAACTGCACGTTCTGCGCCACTGGCACGATGCGCCTCGTACGCAATCTGACACCTGGTGAGATCGTCGGTCAGGTGATGCTCGCACGCGATGCCTTGGGAGAATGGCCCAAGGGCGCGATGCACGGCTTTGACGAGATCGAGGATGATGAGGATGAGGCGGGCCATTACACCGCCGATGGCCGCCTGCTCACCAACATCGTGATGATGGGCATGGGCGAACCGCTGTATAATTTCGACCACGTACGCGACGCCCTGCATCTTGTGATGGACGGTGACGGTCTGGGTCTGTCCAAACGGCGCATCACCCTGTCGACCAGCGGCGTTGTGCCAATGATGCAGCGCTGCGGCGAGGAAATCGGCGTCAATCTGGCGGTCAGCCTGCATGCGGTGACAAAGCCCGTTCGCGACGAGCTTGTGCCGCTCAACAAGAAATACGGCATCGAGGAACTGTTGCAGGCCTGCGCCGATTACCCCGGCGCATCCAATGCGCGGCGCATCACATTCGAGTATGTGATGCTGAAGGACAAGAACGACAGCGACGATGACGCGCGTGAGCTGGTTCGATTGCTGCGTCAATTTAACTTGCCTGCAAAGGTCAACCTGATCCCGTTCAATCCATGGCCGAATGCAGGGTATGAATGCTCCACGCCGGAACGCATCCGGTCCTTCTCCAATATCGTGTTCGCAGGCGGTATCAGCGCACCTGTCCGGACCCCTCGCGGGCGTGATATCGATGCAGCATGTGGTCAGTTAAAGACCGCCGCGCAAAAGAAAAGCCGCGCACAACGCGACCGCGAGGCCGCACTCGCTGACGAGCGGGCGTGAGCATCGATCCGGCAACGCTGGAATATTACACGGCCCGTGCACCCTATTTAACGCACAGTTCCGCAGTTGGCTATTCGCGGGCGTTGGATGCCTTTCTCGACCGGCTCGATCCGCGCGCGAGAGTGCTGGAGCTTGGCTGTGGCGGCGGGCAGGACAGCGACCGGATGCGAACGCGTGGCTTTGCAATCGACGCGACCGATGGGGTGGCGGCGATGGTCGCAAAGGCAAACGAACGATACAATCTGAATGCGCGCACGATGAGGTTCGACCAGTTGACCGCGCGTGCGGCCTATGACGCGGTATGGGCGCATGCGACGTTATTGCATTGCCCACGTGCCGCCCTGCCCGATACACTTGCGCTGATTGCGCGGGCGCTCAAACCGCGCGGATGGCATTTTGCGAGTTACAAGTTGGGAACCGGTGAAGGGCGCGATCTGCTTGGACGGCTTCACAACTTTCCCTCACCCGAATGGCTGCTCGACCGGTATCAGCAAGCCGGGTTCAACCTGATCGAACATCACATTTATCCGGGCAATTCCAGCGACGGAACGCAGCGCGACTGGATCGACATCATCGTGAGAAAATCGTGAAGCGCATTATCGAGGCAATCTGCACCGGCACCGCCCGCCCGTTTAACGGCGCGGAGACCAGCGCCATCGCCAAACATCCTCGCGAAGGCTTGGTGCAACTGCTGGCCGATGGCTTTGCACCCGATGAACAGGCGGACCGGCGCGTTCATGGGGGGCCGGAAAAAGCGGCGCATCTGTATCCACTCGACCATCACGAAGCCTGGCGCGGCGAGTTGACCGATCCTGCCGCGACAGCCCTTCTCGATCATCCCGGTGCGTTCGGATCCAATCTTGCAGTGCGCGGCCTGACCGAAAGCGACGTGTTTATCGGTGATCGCTTCCGGCTTGGTAAAGCGGTGATCGAAGTGAACCAGCCACGTCAGCCATGCTGGAAGGTCGACCATCGCTTTGGCGTGAAGGGAATGACCGCGCGAATCGTCGCCACCGGGCGCTGTGGCTGGTACTTTCGTGTGATCGAGCAGGGAGATGTGCAGGCTGGCGACACATTTGAGCGTATAGAAAAGGGCGATGCCGACTGGAGCATCGCGCGAACCTTTTCTGCACTCATCGCTGGGCGAGCGAGCGCACAAGAACTTGAAAGCCTTGCACAACTATCCCGTCTTTCTATCGGATTGCAGCAGCGGGCAGTGGCGCGCCTGAACAAGGTTCGCCGGTCGAATCCGCACGGTTCATCGCAATAGGCCGTCTTTTTATCGGCTAAATGCTTTTCCGAACAACTCGTTCATCTCCGGTTCTTGTAATATGAACGAAATGGGGTTCACCCACATAACGGGTCGGAAAGGATACTCCCATGAAGACTATCGCACTGATCGCCGCCACCGGATCGCTCGCCGCGATGACCGCTCCGGCCATGGCCGCAGATTTTTCAACCACCGCATCGGGCACGCTGGCTGGCACCCCGGCCGCATTTGTCGACTATTCGGCCCCCTTTGCCGACCAGACCGCACTGAATTATGGCCATGGTCGCTATTATGATGACGACCGCCGGTACAAGCGTGGCCGTGGGCGTGGTCACCACCGCCATGGCGATTACGACGACCGTGTTTATGACCGTGATGGCCGTTACCTTGAGCCGCGCCGGGTCAGCCGCAATGATCGCGTTTGGCGCGGTCGTGATGGCCAGTATTACTGCCAGCGCGACAACGGCACGACCGGTCTGATCATCGGTGCAGCGGGTGGAGCCTTGCTGGGACGCACAATCGACACACGCGGTGATCGCACGGTCGGTACCTTGCTCGGCGGCGCACTTGGCGCTGTGTTGGGCCGCGAGATTGACCGGGGCGGCGCACGCTGCCGCTGATCTTCACTACAACTTCCCATGATTCAATGGGCGCTCTCGACCACAAAGGTTGAGAGCGCCCTTTCCGTGTCCGTTCTCTGCGCGATTGAAGCCGTAGTGCTGCGCTGATAGAGCCGCCTCAATGGCTTGCACACTTTCTCTTCCGCGACGTCCTGTATGACCCGCCCAACGGTTCTGGTTACTGGGGGAGCGAACCGGATCGGCGGCGCCATAGTGCGCGGATTTGCGCAGGCTGGCTGGCATGTCATAATCCACTACAATTCCAGCAGCAGCGCCGCGCGAGCGCTCGCGGCAACCCTCCCCTCCGCTGAAACCATCCATTGCGATCTTGGCGATGGCGATGCTGCGGAAACGATGGTCGAAACGGTGGCGGCCCGCATTGCCGATTGGCGCTGTCTGATCAATTCCGCTTCTATTTTTCGGTATGACGATGCAACCAAACTCGATCCCGCCACGAACCAGCAGGCAATGCAGGTCAATGCAAACTCACCTACGCGCATGGCACAAGCCTTTCTTCGAAGCGATCATTCCGCGCGCCTGCGGTGCGTGATTCAGATTACCGACATGAAACTGGCCAATCCGAACCCCGATTTCTTCAGTTATACCATGTCAAAGCACGCCTTAGGTGCGACCATAGGAATGCTGGCCACGCACTACGCTAGCGATCCGCGCGCTCGCATCTACGGCCTCGCTCCGGGCGCGATTTTGGCCAGTCACGATCAGAGCGAGGCAGAAACCGACATTTCCCACCGGCTCAACCTGTTGCAGCGCAAGACGGGCGCGGGCGAAATCGTGGATGCTGCACTGTTTCTGTCGCAAGGCGCGCTCAAGAGCGGATCGACGCTGTTCATCGACAGCGGGCAACATCTGCTCAGCCAGCCGCGCGATGTGATCTACCTCGCTCGCAAAGCTGCTGCGAAATGAAGCCTCGGCATGCAGTAAGCACCCGGTTGTGGCACTGGATCAATGCGGGCGCACTGATTGTTCTGTTCATGTCCGGTCTGGGGATCTCCAACGCGCATCGGCGCTTGTATTGGGGCAATTACGGGTTTGATCCGGCGGACGCCTGGCTTCGCGTAATTCGCTTTCCCAACTGGGCGACCCTGCCGCAACGCTACAGCCTTGCCGAGGCGCGCGACTGGCATAACACCGCCGCTTGGTTTTTCGCGCTGGCGCTGCTGGGGATGTGGATCGCGATGCTCGTCAACCGCCATTTCGTGCGGGACATTGCAGCTCCTGTTCGGGCGTGGGCACCGGCCAATTTGTGGAGCGAAGTGCGCGACCACCTGCGCGGGAAATTCGCTCCCGATGATGCCAACGCTAAATACAACACGTTGCAAAAGCTTTCCTATGGCGTGGTTCTAGGCGTGCTGTTGCCATTGATGGTGTTTACCGGCCTTTCCATCAGCCCCGGCTTCGAACCTGCCGCGCCGTGGCTGATCGATGCACTGGGTGGCCGGCAAAGTGCGCGATCACTGCATTTCATCACCGCTTGGGCGCTGTTCGCCTTTCTCGTGTTGCATGTGGCCATGGTGCTGGTGTCGGGACCGATCACGCAAATGCGCGGCATGATCACCGGCAAGGCGCATCCCCAAACCGAGGATACAGGAGCCGTGCAATGACCCGAATTGCCCGTCGTTCGCTGATTGCAGGAATGGCCGCGCTGGGTGCAGGTGCGTGCTCCAAGATCGATGGTTTCGCTGATAGCGATATGGGATCGAGCCTGTTCGATACCGCCGAAAACTGGCACCGCGCTGTGCATCGCACCTTGGCCGGGCGCGAACGCCTGGCACCGGAGTTCGAGCCCGAAGATTGCTCGCCCTCGTTCAGGGGCAATGGATCGCTGACGGTAGATAGCGAAGATTATCGCGCGCAACTGGCAAAAGGATTTCCCCAATGGCGGCTTGAAGTGCGCGGGTTGGTGGATCGCCCCCTGCGCCTTTCGTTGGCCGATTTAAATGCGCTGCCGCAGCGCACCCAGATCACCCGACATGATTGCGTCGAGGGATGGAGCGCGATCGGAGAATGGACCGGGCCGCAGCTTTCCACTCTGCTCGATGCCGCACGCATCCGGCCAGAGGCAAAGTTCATCGTCTTCCGCTGCGCCGATACCCTGTACGGGCGCGACTATTACGAAAGCGTCGACATGGTCGATGCGTATCACCCCCAAACAATCGTTGCCCACCTGATGAACGGTCAGCCCATTCCGGAAAAGAACGGTGCACCGCTCAGAATGCGGATTGAACGCCAACTGGGCTATAAGCACGCCAAATATCTGACAGGGATCGAAGCCGTCGCCAGCTTCGACCAAATCGGTGATGGCAAAGGAGGCTTCTGGGAGGATATCGGCGATTATCAATGGTATGCCGGCATTTAGCTTGGCACGATTTCACGGAGACTACGCATGAGCAAGACCCTTTTGGCCCGATTTTTAGGCAAGGGCGTGAAGCAAGGCCAGCTTGGCGTTGTTTTTGCTGATGGCACCGCCCAGACCTATGGCTCGCCCGTAACGGGCTTTCCGGAAATCGTAATCCGCTTCACCGATGATACTGTCCCACGCGATATCATCATGGACCCACGCCTTGGTGCAGCAGAAGCGTTTATGGACGGGCGGCTGGTGATCGAAGAGGGCGATGTGATGGGCCTCGTCACCCTTCTCAGGGCCAACAACCGTTGGGACAAAGGCGGCGACATCGGCCCGCCCAGCCTGACGCGGACGCTGAAAAACCGTGCGACATGGGCGTTCGAAAAGGTGAACAACCAGATCAGCGCCCGCAGCAATGTGGCGCACCACTATGATATCGGAAACGATCTCTATGCGCTGATGCTCGACGATGAGCATTGGCAGTACAGCTGTGCATACTGGACGCGCGAAGGGATGACGCTGGCAGAGGCGCAGACTGCCAAACTGGCGCACATCGCGGCCAAGCTGGCGGTAGTGGACGGCAACACCGTGCTCGATATCGGCTGTGGCTGGGGGGGCATGGCGATCTTCCTCGCGCAGAATTACGATGTGCGGGTGCTGGGCATCACATTGTCGCAAGAACAGCTCACCCTTGCCCGCCAGCGCGCAAAGGACGCCGGGGTAGCCGATCGCGTGGAGTTCGAGCTGATCGACTATCGCGATCTTCCCGAGCAGGGTCGCCGGTTTGATCGCATCGTCTCGGTCGGCATGTTCGAACATGTAGGACAACCGCAATTCACGCCGTTTTTCGAAGCGTGCGCCAATCTCCTGAACGATGGCGGCGTGATGTTGCTCCATACCATCGGGCGCATGGGGCAACCGGGAACCACCGACGCCTTCACTCGGAAATACATCTTTCCCGGCGGCTATATCCCTGCCCTGTCGGAGACTTTGCGCGCCAGCGAAAAGTTTCGCCTGATCGCTGCGGACATAGAGACCCTTCGCCTGCATTATGCGCATACGATCCGCCAGTGGTATGCCAATTGCGTTGCCCACGAAGATGCGATCACCGCCCAATACGATGCGCGGTTCTTCCGCATGTGGACCTTCTACCTTGCGGGCGCGGCGACCGTTTTCGAATATGGCAGCATGTGCAATTACCAGATCCAGTTCGTACGTGACCGTAACGCACTGCCAATCACGCGCGGTTATATCGCTGAAGAGGAGGCGCGGTTGATCAGTCGGGGTAAATCTGCTGCATGACCGCCCAGTCGGCGGCGACCAATTCTTCCAGTACAGCCAAATCGATATCCGAAAGCCTGTTGATGTAAAGACAGCTTTTGCCGAGCGAATGCTTGCCCAGCCGTTCCAGCAATTGCGTGCGTTCAGCGCGTCCTGCCTCATTACAGTAACCGCCCATGAGATAGAGCGAATGCTTGGTCTTGCGCGGGCTGAAGCCGGCACGCATCCAATGCACATTGCGACCGCTCGCATAGGTCGTCTGATACTCGCCAAAGCCGAAGATGCCGCCGGTCCACATCTGCGCGCGCTGGCCCGTGATCCGCTCGAACATTTCGAGCAGCAGGCGCGCGTCCGCCTGTTTGGCAGGGGGCACTTGTGTATCGATGTAGTCGGTCGGCGCGACACTTTCCAGCTTGGTCTTTGGTTCCGCCATACCCGCATTCCTCCCCTCTTGAGGAGCGCTGTTGGGGCGTGGATTGCCCCACTTCCGCTCTCGTTTTCAAAGCAGCGACGTTATCCGATCTAGGCGCTGCGGTCGAGCAACGCGCCGCGCCTTGGCCTGCGCTGCGGGTTGCATCCCGCACGCTCACCCACCAGCACGCTTGCATCCCGCACCTGGCACGCATAGGCCCGCCGCGATCAATTCCGGAGCCTGAAACCCAATGTCCGATACCCAACGCCGCGACGCAAAGCCCGAACTGAAGAAGGTCGTGCTTGCCTATTCCGGAGGGCTCGATACTTCCGTCATCGCCAAATGGCTGAGCGTCGAACGCGGGTTGGAGGTCGTCACCTTTACCGCCGATCTGGGCCAGGGCGAAGAGATCGAGCCGGCGCGGGAAAAGGCGCGCGCCATGGGCATCCCCGACGATCACATCTTCATCGAAGATCTGCGCGAGGAATTCGTGCGCGACTTCGTGTTTCCGATGATGCGCGCCAATGCCCGATATGAAGGCGATTATCTGCTTGGCACCTCCATCGCCCGCCCGCTCATTTCCAAGCGTCTGGTAGAGATCGCGCGGGAAACCGGCGCGGACGCCATCGCCCACGGCGCAACGGGCAAGGGCAACGATCAGGTCCGGTTCGAACTGTCGGCTTACGCGCTCAACCCCGATATCACGGTGATCGCCCCGTGGCGCGAATGGGATCTGACGAGCCGCACCGCACTGATCGCATGGGCCGAGGCGCATCAGATTGCCGTCCCGCAGGACAAGCGCGGTGACGCGCCGTTCTCCACCGACGCAAACCTGCTGCACACCTCTTCGGAAGGCAAAGTGCTCGAAAATCCGTGGGAAGAGACGCCCGACTACGTCTACTCGCGCACCGACCATCCGGAAGACGCGCCCGACACCCCCGAATATATCGAGATCGGCTTCGAATGCGGGGATGGCGTCTCGCTGAATGGCGCGGCCATGTCGCCCGCCACGCTGCTCACGGCGCTTAATGAGTTGGGTCGCCGGCATGGGATAGGCCGTCTCGACCTCGTCGAAAATCGGTTTGTGGGGATGAAGAGCCGCGGCATGTACGAAACACCGGGCGGCGAGATTTACGCCCGTGCCCATCGCGGCATAGAACAGATTACGCTCGACCGGGGTGCTGCCCACCTCAAGGATGAGCTTATGCCGAAATATGCCGAGTTGATTTACAACGGCTTCTGGTTCTCGCCCGAGCGGGAGATGCTGCAGGCCGCAATTGATCACAGCCAGACGAAGGTCAGCGGCACTGTACGGCTGAAACTGTACAAGGGACTGGCCAGCGTCGTTGGGCGCAAATCCGCGAACTCCCTCTATTCCGAGGCGCATGTGACTTTTGAAGATGATGCGGGTGCCTACGATCAGCAGGATGCCGCGGGCTTTATCAAACTGAACGCGCTGAGGCTCCGTCTGCTCGCGCAGCGGGACCGCGATGGTGGGTGATTGGTGTCGGTCTGCGTCGACGATTCCGAGTCGCGCCACCCGCCGGTCACTACACAACACTGTCGCGCAATTTTCATAAACGCGTAGTTTGCTGATTTTGCCGGACGATCTGTGGAAAATCGCTCCAGTCTGGCCGACGCGACCACGAAAGCGACGAACGGTTGAGTTGTCCACCCCCATCCACAGGCGATCCAGGCGAGAGTGGATAACTCGCATTTGCAACCCTTGTCGAATTGCTGTTTCGAGCGCAGTTTCAACTTGTCTTCGGGACACGAACCAGAGAGAAGACAGCGCCGTAAGGCACTGAATGATTGAAGGTTCATGACCCAAAGGTTGCGTTGACATCTGTCCGCGCGTGGTCCGAGAAACGACCTGCTGAATGCTTCGGCACAAAGCAAGTCGGTTCGCTTCAGGAAAACGCGAAACGTGTCTTCGTGAAGGACTGCGAACCTGGTCCGCGATCTGATGGATGCAAACGGGTAAGACTGTGCGCAAACGAAGATCACGGTCCGCAAAGGGTGAACGGTCCCGGCTACGCTGAAAGGGCGAACGCATCGCGCAAAGGGTTTCGGCCCGGAACGCGAAGGCGGCAACCCGGCAGGTGGCAGTCGGATGCCGGTGCGAGCGCCGGTGAGGAAACCGATCGCGAAAATGCCCTTCGGGGCAGATCGCCGGGTAAAGCTTTCGAGCGGAGCCAGGCTGATCCGCGAACGGCATGAGACATCGGGCGCCAAGCGTGCCTTGAGGAGCAAGGAAGATCGGTCCGCCGATCGGACATGCAAGACAAGGTGCCCACGCGCTGGTGAGAGTGGGGTCGGCAGAAATGCCGGCCCCATTTGCATTTGTCGCGAGCCGAATCTCCACCAGCGTCTATGATGTGTCTTCACAAACTGTTAACCCCAATATCTGCCATTCGAACCGTCAGAACCGGGCCGCTCGCCGCTCCCACACCGACGTATCGCGTTCAACTGCCCCGCGTTTGGGTTGTCCTGAGCCTCGCCCGATTGCCACCCCGCACCCCCTTCCCCTACTGCCTTCACCACTGGACGGGGTAGGAATCGATGACTTACAACCACACCTTGGCTACGCATCCCATGCGCCGGTCGCAGCGCAAGACCACCTGGCGTGGCCTCGCTGGCCTTGCCTTGATGGCGGTTGCCCTGCCCGCAGGTTCCGCCAACGCCGCCTCGGAAGATGCAGCGGACGCCGTCAATTCCGACGCAGCCCCTGGTTTCGCCGCCCAGTTCAAGCCTTACATCGCACCTGTCGAAACCGCCGCCACTCCTGCTGGCGCGGTTGACCTCACCTCGTTCGAACCTCCGGTCGAAGCCGAAGATGCCGGGCGCAGCATGGGCACAGGCGTCGTCTCCTATTACGGTCGCCAGTTCCACGGCCGTCCCACTGCCAGCGGCGAACGGTTCGACATGAACGCGATGACCGCAGCGCACAAAACGCTACCGTTTGGCAGCGTCGTCCGGCTCACCAATCCCGGCAACGGGCGCAGCGTCACCGTACGCATCAACGATCGCGGCCCCTTCGTGCGCGGCCGCACTATCGACGTCAGCCGCGCCGCCGCCGAAAAGCTCGGCATTGTGGGGCGCGGGCACGGCACGGTCGAGATCGACGTAATCGGATAAGCCTCACGAATGATCGAGCTGGCCCCGGATCGCCCCTTCCGGAAACGCCTCGGTGTGCACATTGACGTAGTATTTGTGCCTGTTCTTCGTGATGTCCTTAAGCAATTCGACATCCACGTCGACGCACTTGTCATCATCGGTCAGCTCCAGCGTCACGACCGGCGGGCCGTTCTTGCCTTTCTCGGCCTTGTGGATGTGCGCGGCAGTGAAGCCGTCCAGCCCGTCTGTCTCCAGCATATAGCACATTCGCCCGTTCTCCAGATCCATCTCGGCAGTGAAGTCGCCGCTGGCCTTGTCGTCTGCGCCCTTGTGGCGGACCTCGTATTCCCCGAACATCGACGTGCCGGTATAGGCGAAGTCCTGCTGCGCCAGCGCCGGCGCTGCGGCCAGCAATGCGCCGCACAACGACGCTGCGATCCATCTGTCTGTAGCAATCATAGTCCCGCTCCGATCCTGTGGGGACCGGTATCGCCGGACGGGTGCATGTGCCCGGCGAACGAGCCCCGAGACCGCCGATCATACACCCGATTTGCCGGATCGCGAAGCGTTAGCGTGACACACCTGACACACTGTCCAGGGCCGGAAAACCTGTCCGCCCTATTCGGCGCGATCCGCCGGGTCTTCGGGCGCACTCGGATCGTCCGCCAGGTCGCGCAGATCCAGCCCTACAAGCTCGATCTCGCGCGCCGACAGCAGCTCCTCCAGCGCGAAGTCGAACCCTACCGTCGCATCGCGCACCTCGCGTTTGCACTCCAGCCGGTCCAGCCGCCCCAGATGCGCCAGCAACAGCCGCGCATCGTATCGCCGCCGGGTCGCGATTTCCTCGCCGTGATAGAACACCTGCTCCTCCACCCCGTTGAGCGCGCGGTCGGCCAGCACCGCCTCCACCTGCGGGCGGGCGAGCAGCAGCGCGGCATCCCACAGATTGCGAAAGCGATAGCACCCCCGCCGCATCCGATAGACGGTCGACCGGCTGACCCCGGCACAGCCCGCCGCCGCGCGCACATTGCCCCAGTTGGACAGCGCATCGAGGAACGCCACCTGCCGCTCGCGCGAGAATTGCTGCGACGGGCTCGCGCCGTGCTCAAGCATGGCGGTGGCGGCGGGGCGAAAGGTGGCGGGGGTGTTATCAGTCACGCATCGGCTCCTGTAATCGGCGCGCGGGCGAGTGATCTGTGCCAGCGCGAGGTCAGTAAGGCGCGCTGCCAGAGCGCGCGGGAGCCGGTTCATCTATACACATTGAGGCGTGTAGGACAGCGCAGGTTTTATAGGGTGCGTGGGAGCGTGTTGGGGGGCAGAGCGCAACCAAACCCCCCTCCCGCTTGCGGGAGGGCGCAACGCAACTCCCCTCCCGCTTGCGGGAGGGGCCGGGGGTGGGCGCGGCAAAGCACCAGCGGCCACGGCTGGCGCAATCTTCTCCCCTCCCGCTTGCGGGAGGGGCCGGGGGTGGGCGCAGCAAAGAACCACCCCCCCCAAAAACCTACCAGATCCCCAAAACCCGCGTCCCCCGAAGCACCCGCTCGTTATGCGCATGGCTCTCAAGCATCTCAGGCGTCATCCCCGCAATCCCGCCCTCACGCGCCGCATTGGCAGGCGCCACCACAAGCCGCTCCCAATCGCTGACCTGCTGACGGGTGATGGCGTTGTTGGGATGGTTGGGCGTGTTCGATACCGGCGGAAGGTGCGAGGTCTTGGACATGATGGCTCCTGTATGAGGGGAGCGCGGGACGTTATGGATTTTGGGGGGTGTAGGAAAGCTATACCGATCGCCCGGCACACGAGCCGCAAAACGCCACGATGCGAAAGCGCCTCACAAAATGCGGCCTACTTGGCGGGGGTAAGGAGCGCCGCACGGCCCGACGCGGGACTAGCGCCCTGCCCGCTTTTGTGAAAGACGGGGAATTGGTGGCTATCTAGCTGACTTAGGAGAGGCATGGGCGGACTCGCTGCTGCCTGAAGAGAACCGCGAAGCGAGGCATGGATTTGGGGGGTAGGGAAGATTTGTTCGCTACCACTCGCCCCATTCCACGACAAATTGAGCAAAAAGACAGAATGGCGTGCATACTCTACGCCTTCGAGTGTCATCGCACTCGACTTCTCGAAAGTAAGTCCGCATCATTGACGAAGAATGCTTCGTGTCTACAAGCAATCCACACAAAAATCGGAACAAGAACACTATGGTTACCGACTTAGATCCCTCGTTTTCCACCGCCGAACTGGGTGCGGGAGCAGTCGGTGAAATCGGAAAAAAGATCGTAGCGGCAGCGAGCCGAATTGGTTCGTCAGCGCTTGATCGCGCCAAAATCAAGTTGGAAATTGGCGTTCGTCCATATTTGGAAGTAAGTCACGGTCGCTGTCGCTTTTACAAGACTTTGCTCAATCCCTACGAGCCGTGCGATTTGGACCAAACTTACATTCACGTCTCGCTAACGTCGAAATCAACTTCCGAAAATGTCGAAGACCTTGCGTTGATCTACGACTTCTTGGATTCCCAGAAAATAGTCGTGACCGGCCTAGCTGGATGCGGAAAGAGCATGTTTATGCGCTTTGCAACACTCCGAACTTTCGAGTCCTCAAAGTCGCTTCCTTTGTTCATCGAGCTAAGGAAATTGAACGGTCGGAAAGATGGGGATCTCCTGCGCTTCATTTACGACGAATGCACACCTCAAGACAGGGGTGTTACATATCGGCAATTCAAGATTGCGCTCAGATCCGGCCTATTTGCTCTAATTCTAGATGGGTTCGATGAGATCGAGTACGATTTAAGACGTCATTATTCAGAGAAGATAACTGAAATTACCGTCGATTTTCCAGAGGCTCCGATCTTAATTTCAAGCAGACCGGACAACGATGTCTTCGGAAGCTGGACGGCCTTTGAAGTTTATGAGGTCGAGAAATTTAACCGACGCCAGACCCGAGAGTTAGTAGAGAATGCGAAATATGACTGCGGTGTCAAAGCTCGGTTTCTCGAGTCTTTAGAAACAAAGCTCTTCGAAACCCACGGCGACTTTTTGCAGTCACCGCTCTTAACGATAATTATGCTGTTAACGTATGAGGAATTCGCCGAGATTCCAAATAAGATGCATGCTTTTTACGCTCGTGCATTTGATACGCTATTTCAGAAACATGATGCCGATAAAGAACAATTCGTGAGAAAAATTAAAACTGGTCTATCACGAGAAGACTTTAAGCAGGTATTGGCATCTTTTTGTGCAATTAGTTATATTGCAGAAAAATTTTCTTTCAATGCAACCGAACTTCAAGGTTATGTCGATAAGGGAATTAAATACTCTAATAACGTTATAGATGACCTTTCAATAACTAGTTTTGACTTCATATCTGACCTTCGAGATGCCGTTTGCATAATCCAAGAAGATGGATTGAATTTCGTCTTCGTCCATAGATCTTTTCAAGAGTACTTCACCGCAGTCTTTCTTGATAAGATGCACGAGTCGAAGGTCGCTGCGCTCGCAGATAAATTATCGGAACGCTTTAACGATAATGTCCTGCCTATGGCCCTTGATCTCAGTCGCGAGAAACTGGAGGTCGAATGGGTGCTGCCTACCATAGAAAAATTTATCAAATTTTTCGATCCGAAGCAGGGGAAGAGAAATACCGGCAGAACTTTTGCAGAACTTTTGGGCAATGTTGTGGCTTACGCAGACCACCTGCATGGTGAAGACGAAGCAGACCGTTATTTCTCCTTCGGCTTTGAGAACCTCCCAAAAGGGTGTCTTGGTCCGTTAGAATTTGTCTGTAAGAGCTATCCTCGGAGGCTTGGTGCCGCATTTCCAATTAAATCAATTCGCGGCTTAAAGACCTCTCAAGCCCGCAGATTGATAATGGACGAAGCATATGTTCGGAGGAAATCATACAAGACATTCCGGACAGTCTTTGAAAATAATGAAGGGCAGCAGCGAAGTCAGATAATAGAGGTCACCAGTGCGGACTCTTGGTGGCTAGACAAGCTTGGCTTTAGCCAAACATTCGATGAATTGCACGCAATTCTTAAAGAATTGAGGGACGAGATCCAGACACGAGTAAATGAACGGCAAAGGCTACTGGAAAATTTTCTAATGGAATAGCCTTTCTGCCCATTTTCTCTCACCCTCACTTCTCCAACATACTCTTCACATAATGCCCGGTAAACGACCGCTCCACCTGCGCCACCTCTTCCGGCGTCCCCTCCGCCACCACTTCGCCGCCGCGCACGCCGCCGTCGGGGCCGAGGTCCAGCACCCAGTCGGCGGTCTTGATCACGTCGAGGTTGTGCTCGATCACCACCACGGAGTTGCCCTGATCCACCAGCCGGTGCAGCACTTCCAGCAGCTTGCGCACGTCCTCGAAATGCAGGCCGGTGGTCGGCTCATCGAGGATATAGAGCGTCTGCCCGGTGCTGCGCCGCGCCAGTTCCTTGGCCAGTTTCACGCGTTGCGCCTCGCCGCCTGACAGCGTCGTCGCCTGCTGGCCGACCTTGACATAGCCAAGGCCCACCTCGTTCAGCATCCGCATCTTCTCGCGGATGGAGGGCACGGCCTTGAAGAAACTTTCCGCATCCTCGATCGTCATGTCGAGCACGTCGGCGATGCTGAGCCCCTTGAACTTCACCTCCAGCGTTTCGCGGTTGTAGCGTTTGCCGCCGCATTCCTCGCAGGTGACATAGACATCGGGGAGGAAGTGCATCTCGATCTTGATCAGGCCATCGCCGGTGCATTTCTCGCAGCGCCCGCCCTTTACGTTGAAGCTGAAGCGGCCCGGTTTGTACCCGCGCGCCTTGCTTTCGGGCAGGCCCGCAAACCAGTCGCGGATCTGGGTGAAGGCGCCGGTGTAGGTGGCGGGGTTGGAGCGCGGGGTGCGGCCGATGGGGGACTGGTCGATCTCGATCACCTTGTCGCAGAACTCCAGCCCCTCGACCGCGTCATGCTTGCCTGCGATCACGCGCGCGCCATTCAGCACGCGGGCGGCGGAGGCGTAGAGGGTGTCGATGGTGAAGGTCGACTTGCCGCTGCCGCTGACCCCGGTAACGCAGGTGAACGTGCCGAGCGGGATGGAGGCGGTGACGTTTTGCAGATTGTTGGCGCGCGCGCCCTTCACCGTGAGCATGTGGCCGTTGCCGGGGCGGCGGGTGGCGGGCACTTCGATCCGGCGCCTGCCGGTGAGGTAATCGGCGGTGAGCGAGCCCTTGGCCTTGAGGATCTGCTTGAGCGTCCCCTGCGCCACGATCTCACCGCCGCGCACGCCCGCGCCGGGGCCAAGATCTACGATGTGGTCGGCGGTGCGGATCGCGTCCTCGTCATGCTCCACCACGATAACGGTGTTGCCGAGATCGCGCAGGCGCTTGAGCGTCTCCAGCAGCCGGTCGTTGTCGCGCTGGTGCAGGCCGATGCTGGGTTCATCGAGTACGTAGAGCACGCCCGACAGCCCGCTGCCGATCTGCGATGCGAGGCGGATGCGCTGGCTCTCCCCGCCCGACAGCGAGCCGCTGGTGCGGTCGAGATTGAGGTAGTCCAGCCCGACATTGTCGAGGAAGCCCAGCCGCTCGTTGATCTCTTTCAGGATGGCGCGGGCGATCTGGCTTTGCTGGTCGGTCAGCTGGTCGTCAAGCGCCAGGAACCACGCCTTCGCCTCCGCTACGCTCAAGGCGACAGGGGAGGCGATGTCGGTTGCTGCGATCTTCACCGCCAGCGCTTTTTCATTGAGGCGCTTGCCGCCGCATGTCTCGCACGGCTGCGCGGTCTGGTACTTGCCCAGCTCCTCCTGCATCCATGCGCTTTCGGTCTGCAGCATCCGACGGTTGAGGTTGCCGATGACACCCTCGAACGCCTTTTTGACCGTGTATTGCTTGCGCCCGTCCTTGAAAGTGAGCGCGACCGGCATCCCGCCCGTGCCGTGCAGGATGATGAGGCGCTGGTCCGGCTCCAGATCGCGCCATGGCGTCGTGAGGTCAAAGTCATACGCCTTGGCAAGGCTGGTCAGCACCTGCATGTAATAGGGCGATGGCGGGTTCGATTTGGCCCACGGCGCGATTGCGCCCTGTTTCAGGGTCAGCGCTTCATTGGGGACCACCAATTGCTCGTCGAACAATTGCTTTTCCCCGATCCCGTCGCAGGTAGGGCACGCGCCTTGGGGCGAGTTGAAGGAGAACAGCCGCGGCTCGATCTCCTCGATGGTGAAGCCGCTCACCGGACAGGCGAATTTCTCGGAAAAGACGATGCGATTGGCGGCCAGACCTGCGCCCTTCATCGCGCCCCCACCCTCGGCCTCATCCTCGCGCCCCGGCACGACGCCATCGGCCAGATCGACATAGGCCAGCCCGTCCGCCAGCTTCAATGCTTGTTCGAAACTGTCGGCCAGCCGGGTTTGCAGGCTGCCGTCGGGGCTGTCCTTTACCGCGATCCGGTCCACCACGACTTCGATGTCGTGCTTGAATTTCTTGTCGAGCGCAGGCGCGTCCTCGATCCCGTACAGTTCCCCGTCGATCCGCACGCGGGTAAAGCCGGCCTTTTGCCATTCTGCCAATTCGCGCCGGTATTCGCCCTTGCGCGCACGCACCACCGGGGCGAGCAGATAGGCGCGCGTCCCCTCTGGCAGTTCCATCACCCGGTCGACCATTTGCGACACGCTTTGCGCGGTGATCGGCTTTCCGGTTGCGGGGCTGTAGGGCACGCCCACCCTCGCCCACAACAGGCGCATATAGTCGTAAATCTCGGTTACGGTCGCGACGGTGGAGCGCGGGTTGCGGGACGTCGTCTTCTGCTCGATACTGATTGCAGGCGATAGCCCGTCGATATGTTCGACATCGGGTTTCTGCATCATTTCGAGGAACTGGCGCGCATAGGCCGAAAGGCTCTCGACATAGCGCCGTTGCCCTTCTGCATAGATCGTATCGAACGCCAGACTGGATTTGCCACTGCCAGAAAGTCCGGTGACAACGATCAGCGCATCACGCGGCAGATCTATGTCGATACCCTTGAGGTTATGCTCACGCGCGCCGCGCACGCTGATTTTGGTAAGGCTCATAGGGATTGTTTGTTCCGGAAATGTTCGCAGATGTAAAGGGCGGCAGCGCGCGGTGAGACCCGCGATCCCCGAAATGGTCTCCCTGCCTCTGTTCTGCAACGGGCGTGGGAAGCGAATGTTTCGCGGGCTGTCCGGATTGCGCGGCAGTACGGGCGGAGGAAACCGCTATATGGCGCTACAAAGGCTGCGGAGACTGGAAATCATGGATTTTCTTCCCCTGTATCCATTTGATTTCGTTGAACTGGAGCCGATTAAAATCACCCTACAGGAAATGTGAAGTCGCGAGCTTGGCTGATTTCCCTAGGCTGGCGTGGTCTTTGCAAATATCGCGCTTTGCCCTTTGGGTCGCACCTTTGGTCTGCGTGGATCATCAAAAGACAACCGCGCGAGGAGCCGGATTTTCGGCCCTCGCGCGGATTTTTCCTACAGTGTTCGCAGAAGCTTCCTAGACCTTGGACAGCAGCGCGCGCGCACCGGGCTCACCCAGCCATTGGGCCTCGACACCCCAGCCCCGCGCGATGACTTCGGGGTTCAGCGCATCGCGCGGTGCTCCATCAGCGATCAGTTCGCCTCCCCCTTCTTCGCCTCGCGTTGAAAGCACCAGCACCCGATCGGCATGGTTCATTGCCAGTGCCAGATCGTGCAGTACAATCACCACCCCCTGTCCCGACGCCGCGCATCCGCGCAAATGTTCGACGAGATTGAGCTGATGTGCCAGATCGAGCGCGGCGAGTGGCTCATCGGCCAGCACCCATTCGGGCTGTCCGGCCAGCACGCGGGCAAGCAGCGCACGCGCCCGCTCCCCGCCCGATAGCTGGCTGACGGGGCGGTGGCGCAAATCCTGCATCGCGGTGGCGGACAAGGCCGCGTCAATCGCCGCGCGTCCGGTGGGTCCGCGCGCATCGCCATGCGGATGGCGGCCCAGCGCGACGAGGCTTTCCACCGCGACGTCCCATGCGATATCGCTGCCCTGCGGCAGATAACCCAGCGCGCGGGCGCGTTCCGGCGCAGGCAAGGCGCGAAGCTCCGTCTCGCCCAGCAGCACGCGGCCCTGTGCGGGCGCGAGCAACCCGGCAAGCCCCATGATGAGGCTAGATTTACCCGCTCCATTCGGGCCGCAGATCGCGGTGATCGTCCCCGGTTCCAGCGCGACATTCAACGGCGCAACCACCTGCCGCCCGCCGCGCGCAATCGCCAAAGCCTCTGCCCGCAAGGCCCGCAACGCCTGCATCAGATCAGCCCCCGGCGCATTCGCAGCAGCAGCCACAGGAAGAACGGCGCACCGATCAGCGATAGGGCAATGCCCAGCCGCAATTCCGTGACCAGCGGCAGGATCCGCACGGTGCTGTCTGCAATCAGGACGAGGCAGGCACCCGCCAATGCGCTCGGCAATATCAGGCTCGACGGCATACGGTCGGTCAGCGGGCGCACCAGATGCGGCACGATCAGGCCGACAAATCCGATAATGCCCGCCACTGCAACGCTTGCCCCGACGGTCAGGCCGATGCCTGCGATCAGCAGCCACAGCAGTTGGCGGGGGTCGATGCCCATCGAGCGCGCGGCCTCCTCTCCCAAAGTCAGTGCATCGAGCGATCGCGCAGTAAAAGCGAGCGCGGAAATTCCCGCGACCACCAGAGGCGCTGCGATCCATACCTCGCGCCACGATCGGTCGGTCAGCGCGCCGTTCAGCCACAGCACGATCTGCGAGAGCGCAAACGGATCGGGCGCGAGTGTTATCGCCAATGCGGTAAGCGCGCCTGCCAAGCTGGCAATCATCAGCCCCGCCAGCGTGAACAGCGCGATGCCGCCGCCTGCGCCGCTCGCTCCGTCGCTGAGCGATCGGCCCGCAATCAGCGCCAGCAGCGCCATCGCCAATCCTGCGCCGATCAGAGCGAAGACAGGCAGGCTCCATTGCGTGACGACAGGTGGGACGGATGATCCCAGCCAGAAACTCGCCACCGCGCCCAGGGCCGCCATCGGGGCGATGCCGAACAACCCCGGATCGGCCAGCGGATTGCGCAGATACCCCTGCATCGCCGCCCCCGCCGCGCCCAGCCCCGCGCCGATCACCACGGCCAGCACCGCGCGGGGCGCGCGCAGTTCGGCAAGGATCAGCCAGCCATTGGTGGTGACATCGGGTACGATCCACACCCGGCCCGCAAGCAGAGACAGCGGCAGGGCAAATGCCAGCAACACGGCAAAAACGATGCTGGCCCGCGACATCACGTGCGGCCCTGTCCGAAACGGCGCTCATATTCCTTGCGGATTTCAACCAGCCGCTCGCGCACTTTCGGGATGGTCGGCCCGCCACAATTCAGCAGCCGGGGGTCCAGACGGGCGACCATGGTATCGTTCATCGTATCGAGCAGCGGATGCACCTGCCCCGCCTGGTCACCTGCGATCAGCAGGATTTGCGGAGGGTCGGCCAGCACCGCCTCAAGCGAGACGTAATCGGCCTGCGCCAGACCCATCGCGGCACTGTGGCTGGCCAGCCCAGCCCATTTCATCTGCTCATCGATCAGGGTGGCCTCGCCCGGCACGATCTGCCCCGGTTGCCACAGCAAGGCGGAAATCTCGTTGCCCGTTGGCCGGGGCGGGCCTGCATCAATGCGGCGTATCACGTCTTCGCCGCGCCCGACATTCCCCGTCAATCGCGCTACTCGCTCGATCTGATTACCGCTTTCCGCCTCGCTTGTCGGGCTGCCGAACGTCTCGACCCGCAAGCCGGACCGTTCAAGCGCAGACTTCGTCGCCGGAGCAATGAAGCTGCTGGCGAGCACGATATCGGGTGCAAGAGCGATGATCTCCTCCGCCGTGCCCCCGGTGAAGGCGTGGCGCGTGGCAACTTGCTCCGCGACAGAGCTGGACGCGCGATCGCGGCTGTAATGCGACAGGGCTAGGATTTGCGCTGGGGTCGCCACTTCGACAAGGATCGCGTCGACGCATGGATTCAGGCTGACGAAGGTGGGTGCGCCGCCATTGCTCCGTTCTGGGATCGCAGGAGAACACCCTGCCACCGCCAGCGCCAGCGCGCCAACCACCAACCGCCTGGCGAAATCGAACTTTGGCGGAAAGATTGAAGGTTGCTGCGCAGTCACGATGCACCACGCGATAGGCAGCCATTGTGCACGGGGCAAGCGCGCTCAATCAATAGCGTTAACGCTTAAAGCACGTATGTTCGTTTTCGGGACGGTCCCGGCGTGCCGCTCGCCCTTCTGCGGGTGTTTCGATAGGCGCGAAGGCGCTTCATGAATGCCTTCCGCACCTCGATCACCGACCGAGCCGAATTCGGTCCTCCGCCCCCTGTCAGGTTGGGTGAGAGAGAACGCGCGATAACCCCAGGCGCACTTGCCAGAACCGAACAGCTTGGCCGTTCGCTGGCGAGTGCGATGCCGGAACTGTCCACGCCCGTTCACCCGGAGCCCCGCATTTCCCTGCGCAAACGGCTGGCCGTGCTGTTTGCTGCGTTGGCCGTGCCCGCCATGGCCGCGCCCGATGATTTCGGTTCGCTCGCCGCCGATGCTCCGACCCTTGAAGTTGCTGCGCAGGCCGCCATGCCGTTCGAGCGTCCGGGCATGAGCTTTCCCGGGTCTGCGTTCTATTACCTCGCCGATCCGCCGTCGCAGGCGCTGATCGCATTGCCCAGCAGCGATCCGCTGAAATCGGGGGCGGAGGGCGACCGCGAAATCGGACAGGCCATCGATGCCGGTCCCTCGGCGCGCCCGATCTTTACCGCAGGGGCGGGGATCGGCCATGCCCGCGCGGTCCAGTGTTTGGCGCAGGCAATATGGTACGAGGCCGCCAGCGAAAGCGAAGCGGGTCAGCGCGCGGTGGCACAGGTGGTGCTCAATCGCGTGGCGCATCCCGGCTGGCCAAGCAGCGTGTGCGGGGTCGTGTATCAGGGGTCGCAGCGATCCACCGGATGCCAGTTCAGCTTTACCTGCGACGGCAGTCTTGCCCGCCGCGCGAGCGGCCCAACCTGGGCACGCGCTCAGCGGATCGCGCAAGGGGCGTTGTCGGGCGAGGTGTATGCACCCATCGGCCATGCGACCCATTACCACACGCTGTGGGTCAACCCGTACTGGGCTGGCACACTCGACCCGGTCGGGACCATTGGCGCGCACCGGTTTTATCGCAACCGTGGCCGCGGCGGGGAAAAGAGCGCATTCACCATGCGGTATGCCGGCAATGAGCCGGTGGTGAGCGGCAGGTCCGTCTCTGACGCTGGCACTGACACTGGCACTGGCGCGATTGCGGCTGGACTGCGCGATGTCTTCGCCCCTTTCATGTCCGCCGATGCAATGCCGGCCAACATAGCGCCGCGCTCCGCCACTCCTGCGGGCAGCGCGCGCGGATCGACACTGCGCCCGGCTGCTGCATCGGATCGCCCGGCGTCGGGCAGCGCGCCATTTGGTGAGCACCTGGCAGATCCCACACTGCGAACAGCGGGTCAGGCGCGCGAAGAATATGCAAAGGCCGGCCAATGGAAGGCGGATCCCGCGGGTCTGGATTTAAGATCGGGCAGCGCTGCTGGAAAACCAGCCGAATAATCGCGGTGCGCGCCGGCCACGAAATGGGTGACGCCCTCCACCCCCAGGCCTGCACCCAAGGACGGTTAATCGTCTCTAAACCCTGTCCACACACCAAGCTTTAGCCCTGCGGCCCTAAAACCCTGTTTGATAAACAAGCGCTGATGTTCTTTCGGCCTTTGATCCGGTGCGGCGCGCCAGATCGGGTGCCGCGGATCTTCATATAAAGCGCGAATAACAAACGGGACTTCGCCGTCATGACGATTCATATCGCCCCCGCCAACAACGCGATTACTGCGTTGTGCCGCGGCCGCGTCTCCATCTCGGAAACACAGGCGCTGCATGTCCGCGCTGTGGCGCACTCGGCGAATGACAATACGCTCGCGCCCGGCACTTTTGTTCTTTCGCATATCGAAACCGACGCGCAAATCCTGCGCGCAGCGCTGCGGCATTTCGCGCAGGACGGGCTTGGCGCAGCGCGCTCTGCACGCGCAAGGGCCGAGGCCGCATTCTTCGCAGGCGACCGCGCCGCATACGACTGGTGGCTGGCGATAACTCGCACACTGGACCGCACGCTTGCCGCCGAATCCGAGCGTCGCACAAATCCGGAATGCCAGACATCCGATTGCCCGCGTATCTGAAGCGCTGCCGCGAATGCATCGCCCAGCCACACCGGGCGCGCCTTTCCAGTGCGCTGCGATCAACCCGCGAAGGGTTCCTTACCGTTTGATCAGGCGATTGGATGGCGCAATATCCAAAATGTGCCGACATGCGCGCAATTCCGCCTGTAGAAACGGTAAGCAGCCCATTAACCCGCGCTTGACGACTCTGTATTAGAGCGTTGGTTAAATGAACCCGAACACGCTCCTTTCTGCGCTTGGATTGCAGCTGTTGCGCAAACGGCGTGACAAGACGTCCGCCCGGGTTCGTAGGATCCTCGTCAAAACGCTTTACACCCAGCCTACCAGCCTAGCCCTGGGCGCGCTGGCGGGAGTGGCTGCTTCGGGCGTGGCCGCCTGGGTTTCCAGGGTTCCGGAAATCTGGATCGGGTTTGCGATCCTAACTATTGTTGCGGTGCTGCGTGTCGGTGTCTCGTTTGCGATATCTCCCAGCGCGCGCAAGACCAGCACCTCCCGGCTTGAATACATGTACGAAGTCGGCGCGTTTACCTATGCGCTCGCGCTCGGAATGATTGCTGCCATGACGTTGTGGTTCGATACCGGCGCCGAGGCAAGCGTGATGATGATTGCCAACGCGCTGTGTTATGGCGTTGCAGTGTCCGCGCGCAACGCCGGGCGACCGACCATCGCTGCGGGCCAGTTGCTGCTGGTATGCGTGCCGATCGCAATCGCTGCCTTCGTTGTGGGAACTGTGGTCACGATCACTTTGCTGATCACCATCATCTTCATGATCCCAGCCATGGCTTCAATCACGATGAACGTATTCCGGATGCTGGAGGATTCCATCGCCGCTGCGGAAACCAGCGCGTTGCTGGCCGAAAAGATGCAGACTCTGGCCCGGACCGATGTGGTAACAGGCCTCGCCAACCGTGCCGGGCTGAACCATTCGATCATTGAAACCATGGTGGAAATCGAGGCCGACAGCCGGTTCGCGCTGATCTGGATCGATCTGGATCGGTTCAAGGAAGTGAACGATTTGTTGGGCCACCCCGTCGGTGATCGTGTGCTGGCAGAAGTCGCGCGCCGCTTGCGCGATGTCTGCCCGGAAAGCTCGACTGTTTCACGCTTTGGCGGGGATGAATTCATCATCTTCTGTCCAATTGCGGACCGCAAGGCATCCGAACGCATCGCCAGCGAGGTTCACGCTGAAATCATGCGTCCGATCCGGATCGATGGAGACCGGCTGGAAGTGCGCGCATCGCTGGGTGTCGCGTTACTGCCCGATGATGGCGCCGATGCCGACACGCTGATGCAATGCGCCGATCTTGCCCTGTATCATGCCAAGATCGGCGGGCGGGCGCAGACGTGTTTCTTCGATGGAGCGATGACCCGCGATCTGGTGCGCCGCCGCGAAATTGAAGGGGAACTGCGCACTGCCATTCAGCGTGAGGAAATGTCGATCTTCTTCCAGCCAATCGTCGATCTGGAAACGGGCAAAATTCGCACATTCGAGGCGCTGGTGCGCTGGTTCCACCCTGTAAAAGGGGAATTGCGCCCCGATGAATTCATTCCCGTGGCAGAGGAAACCGGCGTCATCGTGACGCTTGGCAACTGGATCACCGCGCAGGCGGCACGCACCGCGGCGCAATGGCCAGAGGATGTGACGCTGGCGGTGAATTTGTCGCCGTTGCAGATCCGCGCGCCCGGTGCAGCGCTGGGGATCAAGAACGCTCTGCGCGAGGCGGGGCTGGACCCGCGCCGACTAGAGCTGGAAGTGACCGAAAGCCTGTTTATCGAGGACAACCACTCGACCGCCGCCTTCATCGAGGAATTGTCCGAAATCGGGGTGCAGTTCGCGCTCGATGATTTTGGCACCGGTTATTCCTCGCTCGGCTATATCAACAGTTTCCCGTTCAAGAAGATCAAGGTCGACCGTAGCTTTGTCTCCGGTGAGAAGGTCGGTCGCAAAAGTGAAGCGATCATCCGCGCCGTCGCCGAAATGGGTGCCCGGCTGGAAATGGACATCGTGGCAGAGGGGCTGGAGACACTGGAGCAGGTGCAATCCGTGCGCGATGCCGGGTGTACACTTGGCCAAGGCTTCTACTTCAGTCGCGCGGTGCCAGATTATCTTGCAGCAATGCTCCTGGCGCAGGAGCGCGATAGCGGACCCGGAACGGCCTTGCGCGTCATTGGTTAAGCAGAGAGCGAGCGAGGTTCGGGAGCGATCCTGACTTGGGCCACAGCGCCCTAATGATACTGCGAACTGTTCTCAAATAAAACAGCCGGATGCGATCTTTTGTTGGTTGCAAAGCCACCGCGACCCGCCTACGCCGCTTTGCGAAACCAATGCACGGACGCTACGGGACGGCAAGGTCTGGCATACGCCGCATCAGTTCGGCGCTTTGCGTGACAGGTATCGTCCCCGAACATCAGGGAAGGATATCGGTAATATGGCCAAGAACGCGGGGCGCAAAAAGATCGCTCTTATCGGCTCCGGCATGATCGGCGGCACGCTCGCCCACCTCGCTGCGAAGAAGGAAATGGGCGACATAGTCCTGTTCGATATCGCCGAGGGTATGCCGCAGGGCAAGGCGCTGGATCTGTCGCAGTGCGGCCCGATCGAAGGGTTCGACGCGAAGATTACCGGCACCAACGATTACGCCGATATTGCCGGCGCAGACGTGGTGATCGTCACCGCTGGCGTCCCGCGCAAGCCCGGCATGAGCCGCGACGACCTGCTCGGCATCAACCTCAAGGTGATGAAAGCGGTCGGCGAAGGCATCAAGAACAACGCGCCTGACGCTTTCGTGATCTGCATCACCAACCCGCTTGATGCGATGGTGTGGGCGCTGCGCGAATTCTCCGGCCTGCCGCACAACATGGTGGTCGGCATGGCGGGCGTGCTGGATTCGGCGCGGTTCGCGACCTTCCTCGCGTGGGAGTTCGGCTGCTCGGTCAAGGATGTGAACGCCTTCGTGCTCGGCGGCCACGGAGATACGATGGTCCCGGTGCTCAGCTACTCCACGATCAACGGCATTCCGGTGAAGGACATGGCCAAAATCAAGGGCGTGGACGAAGCGCGCCTCGATGAAATCGTCAAGCGCACCCGCGCAGGCGGCGGCGAGATCGTCCAGCTGCTGGGCCACGGTTCGGCCTATTATGCGCCTGCCACCAGCGCGATTGCCATGGCCGAGGCGTATCTGGGTGACAGCAAGCGCATCCTGCCGTGCGCTTCCTACGTTGAAGGCAAGTATGGGCTCGATGGCCTCTATGTCGGCGTCCCCACTGTGCTGGGAGCTGGCGGCTGCGAGGATGTGATCGAGATCGAACTGTCGGACGAAGAGCGAGGCAACCTCAAGGTCAGCACCGATGCAGTCGAGGAGCTGCTCGAAGCGTGCAAGGCGCTGGATGGCTCATTGGCGTGAAGGCTGAACCTGATGATCTACATTCTGCTTTTTTTGTTTTCTTCGGTTTGCTTGGTAGCAGGCGTTGCGTTGAGCACATCGAGCAGATTGAAAATTGTCACCATATCAGCTGTCTTACTTTGGCTTTTCACTGCAGCAATCGTGTGGGTGCCAGATTACTCGCAAGGCGGAATGGCTCTACTGGCAGCGCTGCCCTTCGTGGCAGCGAGCTACGGGGTAGGTCTGTTGGTTATCACCGCTTGGGTCGCGAAAACATTTAGTCGAGTCCGCGATTCATTTTAAACCGTAATAAAGGTTACTGTATGTCCATCCTCATTAACAAAGACACCAAGGTCATCACCCAAGGGATGACCGGTAATACCGGCACCTTCCACACGGAGCAGGCGATTGCCTATGGCTCGCAGATGGTGGCGGGCGTCACTCCCGGTAAGGGCGGCACCACCCATGTCGGCGTGCCGCAGTTCAACACTGTGCGCGAGGCCAAGGAAGCCACGGGAGCCACCGCCTCGTGCATCTACGTGCCGCCGCCCTTCGCTGCCGACGCTATCTGCGAGGCTATCGATGCCGAGATTGAACTCATCATCTGCATCACCGAGGGTATCCCGGTGCTCGACATGGTGCGTGCAAAGGCCGCGCTCACCGGCAGCAAGTCGCGCCTGATCGGCCCGAACTGCCCCGGCGTGCTGACGCCTAACGAATGCAAGATCGGCATCATGCCCGGCTCCATCTTCAAGAAGGGCAGCGTCGGCGTTGTCTCGCGTTCTGGCACGCTTACCTATGAAGCCGTGCACCAGACCACCATGGTCGGCCTTGGCCAGACCACCGCTGTCGGCATTGGCGGCGATCCGGTCAACGGCACCAACTTCATCGACGTGCTCGACCTGTTCCTCGACGATCCTGAAACCAAGTCGATCATCATGATCGGCGAAATTGGCGGATCTGCCGAAGAGGAAGCCGCCGCCTTCATCAAGGAACAGCGCGCCAAGGGCCGTTCCAAGCCGATGGTCGGCTTCATCGCAGGCCGCACCGCACCTCCGGGCCGACGCATGGGCCACGCAGGTGCCATCGTTTCAGGCGGCAAAGGCGGCGCGGACGACAAGATCGCCGCAATGGAAGATGCGGGCATCCGCGTATCGCCCTCGCCGTCCGAACTTGGCACCACGCTTGATGCGATGCTCAAAGAGATGGCCTAAGAAGACCGTGAGTCCCCGCGCAGGCGGGGACCGCGTTCGGATCGGGGAGAGGTACCCGCCTGCGAGGAAGCGCACAGAATGGGGAAAGGCGGGTTTGTATATATCCTGACCAACAAGGCGGGCGGGGTTTTATACATCGGAGTGACCGCAGACCTTGCGAACAGAATTGAGCAACATCGGCTCGGCAAGGTCTCCAGCTTCACCCGGACCTACAATTGCAACCGCCTTGTTTGGTGTGAATGGTTTGACGATCTGAATGACGCTCAGCGTTTCGAAAGGCGCATGAAGAAATGGAACAGGGAATGGAAAGTGAAGCGGATCGAACAGCGCAATCCGGCGTGGGAGGATCTTTCCAACTCAATTCCGCACTCTATCTGAGGGAGGTCTCCGCCTGCGCGGAGACTCGCACACTATGAACAAAGAAACCCAGACCTTCATCCCCGAAATGATCGATCAGGAAGGCGCGCAGCCTGGCCCTTCGTGGGGCAATGCGCGCTGGCTGGATACGGTCAGCGGTGCGGATGCGGACCTCGCTCAGGCGATGGACCCGACGCAGATGACGCTCGACCAGATGAAGGGCGCGATCGACAAGTCGGCCAAGGCAGCAGGCAAACCGCTCGACAAGGACGCCCTTCAGCACGCTGCCGACATCTCAAACAAGGCGATGACGCTGGTGCGACTGTACCGGGTGCGCGGGCACATGGCCGCGCAGCTCGATCCGCTGGGCCTCTCAAACCGCAGCGAAATCGACGATCTGACGCTGGAATTCCACGGCCTTGCCGGGATGGAAGATGAAGACGTCTATGTCAGCGATGTGCTCGGTCTGGAATGGACCACCATCGGCAAGCTGCATGCGCGGCTGCGCGAGGTCTATTGCGGCAAGGTTGGCCTCGAATACATGCACATCGCAGATACCGAGGAGCGGCGGTTTCTGCAGGACAAGTTCGAAAGCCCCGGCGATACCATCCACTTCACGCCCGAAGGCAAAAAGGCGATCCTTGCCGCTGTCATTCGCGGCGAGCAATACGAGGAATTCCTCGGCAGGAAATATGTCGGGACCAAGCGTTTCGGCCTCGATGGCGGCGAATCCATGATCCCGGCGCTGGAAGCTGTGATCAAGCAAGGCGGCAGCGCGGGCGTGCGCGAAATCATCTATGGCATGGCCCACCGTGGCCGCCTGAATGTGCTCGCGAATGTCATGGGTAAGCCTTACAAGGTGATCTTCCATGAATTTTCCGGCGGCTCTGCCAATCCGGAGGATGTGGGCGGATCGGGCGATGTGAAATATCACCTCGGCACCAGCACCGACCGCGAGTTTGACGGCATTTCGGTGCACATGTCGCTCACTCCCAATCCCAGCCACCTTGAAGCGGTGAACCCGGTTGTCCTTGGCAAGGCCCGCGCGCAGCAGGCGATCCGCGACGATCTGACGAACAAGCAGCAGGTGCTGCCGATCCTGATCCACGGCGATGCGGCATTTGCGGGGCAGGGCGTGGTGTGGGAAAGCCTCTCGCTTTCTGGCGTCCCCGGATACGACACGGGCGGCTGCATCCATTTCATCATCAACAACCAAATCGGCTTTACCACCAGCCCGAAATTCGCCCGCTCCTCGCCCTACCCTTCCGATGTGGCAAAGGGCGTGCAGGCACCGATCCTGCATGTGAACGGCGACGATCCCGAAGCGGTGACGTTCGCGTGCAAGCTGGCGGTTGAATATCGCCAGACCTTCGGGCGCGACATCGTGATCGACATGTGGTGCTATCGCCGGTTTGGCCATAACGAAGGCGACGAGCCGAAATTCACGCAGCCATTGATGTATGATGAGATCCGTCAGCATCCCAAGGTGAGCGTGCACTACGAAAACCGCCTGATCGCGGAAGGCGTCATCTCCGAAGGGCACCGGGACACCGTCACCAACGAATTCATCAGTCATCTGGAAGAAGAATTCGAAGCCGCCAAAAGCTATAAGGCGAACGAGGCCGACTGGTTTGGCGGGCGTTGGGCTGGCCTTAACAAACCAGCCGATCCCGAAACCGCGCGCCGCAGTGTGGAAACCGCGATCGAGCCAAAAATGTTCGATTCGCTTGGCCGTGTGCTGACGGAGGTTCCCGGCGACCTCGACATTCACAAAACGCTGGGCCGCGTCCTTTCTGCCAAGGCGGAGATGTTCCAGAGCGGTGAAGGTTTTGACTGGGCTACTGCCGAAGCGATGGCCTTTGGCAGCCTCGTCATGGAAGGATACGGCGTGCGCCTGTCCGGGCAGGATAGCGGTCGCGGCACCTTCTCTCAGCGACACGCCGTGTGGGTCGACCAGAATGATGAGCGCAAGTACATCCCCCTCGCCAGCCTGCCGCACGGCAAGTTCGAGGTGTATGACAGCACGCTGTCCGAATACGGTGTGCTCGGCTTCGAATACGGGTTCGCGATGGCCGACCCCAAAAGCCTCGTCATGTGGGAAGCGCAATTCGGCGATTTCGCCAACGGCGCGCAGATCATGATTGATCAGTTCATCGCCAGCGGAGAGGCAAAATGGCTGCGAGCCAATGGCCTCGTGATGCTGTTGCCGCACGGTTACGAAGGTCAGGGTCCGGAACACTCGAGCGCCCGGCTTGAACGCTTCCTGCAATTGTGTGCCGATGACAATATCTGCGTGTGCAACATTACCACGCCGGCCAATTACTTCCACGTATTGCGCCGCCAGATGCTTCGGTCTTTCCGCAAGCCGCTGGTGATCATGACGCCCAAATCGCTGCTGCGGCACCCGATGGCGAAAAGCCCGCGCGAGGAGTTTCTGGGCGACTGGCAGTTCAAACGGATCAAGTCAGACCTGACCGAAATTGCGGATGAGAAGATCACCCGCCTCGTCCTATGTTCGGGCAAGGTCGCCTATGATCTCATGGAACAACGCGATGCCAAGGGCCTGCAGAATGTGCAGATCGTACGGATCGAGCAACTCTACCCCTTCCCCGGCGATCCGCTGGCGGTGCGTCTGGCCCGGATGAGCAATCTGGAACAGGTCGTATGGTGTCAGGAAGAGCCGAAGAACAACGGTTCGTGGTTCTTCGTGCAGAACCAGATCGAAGACGCGCTGACGAAGGCCGGTCACGCAGGAATGCGCCCAGCCTATGCCGGACGCGACCCTGCGGCATCACCCGCCACGGGCCTCGCCAGCCGCCACAAGGCGCAGCAGGACCAACTGATCGCCGAGGCTCTCGGCCTCGCGCACACATAACATCCAAGGCCGAAAGGGATCCTACAATATGGCCACTGAAATCACCGTTCCGGCTCTGGGCGAGTCGGTTACCGAAGGCAGCATTGGTGAATGGCTGAAACAGCCGGGCGACGCGGTCGCCGCCGATGAGCCTATTTGCAGCCTTGAGACGGACAAGGTCGCAATCGACGTGCCCTCGCCCGTCGCTGGTGTCATGTCCGAACACCGCGCCGCTGTGGGTGACACGGTGGAAGTGGGCGCGGTGATCGCGATCATCGAAGAGGGCGCGACGGGCGCTGCGACCAAGGGTGAGGAACCCGCACGCGCGCAGCAAATGCGCGCCGAGGGCAAGGACGAGCGAGCCTCTCAGACCCGCGAAGTCGGTGCAGGGGCTGATTCCACTGGCGGGGCGCAAACACTCTCCCCCGCTGTGCGCCGCGCAGTGCTGGAACACGGGGTCGATCCCTCCACGATCAAGGGCACCGGCAAGGATGGCCGCCTGACCAAGGAAGACGTGATCGCGGCTGCCCAGTTGAAAAAGGACGGGCCCAAGGGCGACACGCCTGCTCCGGCCCCCGCCCCCGCGTCGGCAACTCCTGCGCCTGCCGCCAGCGGTGAGCGCCGCGAAGAGCGCGTCAAGATGACCCGGATGCGCCAGACCATCGCAAAGCGGTTGAAGGGCGCGCAGGATAACGCTGCCCTGCTCACCACCTTCAACGATTGCGACATGAGCGCCGTCATCGAAGCGCGCAACAAATACAAGGATCTGTTCGCAAAGAAGCACGACATCCGGCTCGGCTTCATGGGCTTTTTCGCCAAGGCCGCGTGCCTCGCACTGAAAGACGTGCCTGCCGCCAACGCCTATATCGAAGGCGATGAGATCGTCTATCACGACTATGTCGATATTTCGGTCGCGGTCAGTGCGCCCAACGGCCTGGTCGTCCCCGTGATCCGCGATGCCGACAAGAAGGGCTTTGCCCGAATTGAAAAGGACATTGCCGACTTCGGTGCGCGGGCCAAGGAAGGCTCGCTGACGATGGCGGATATGCAGGGCGGTACGTTCACCATCTCCAATGGTGGTGTCTTCGGCAGCCTGATGTCGACCCCGATCATCAACCCTCCGCAAAGCGCGGTGCTGGGCCTACACCGGATTGAAGACCGCGCTGTGGTTGTGAACGGTGAGATCGTGATCCGCCCGATGATGTATCTGGCGCTCAGCTACGACCATCGCCTGATCGACGGTCGCGAAGCTGTAACTGCTCTGAAGATAATCAAGGAAGCGATCGAAGATCCGACGCGGATGCTGATTGATTTGTGAGGGGGAGTAACCTCCTGCGACTGCAGGAGTCGGAATGATCAAGGAGGGTTGGCTCTATCTGCTCGCAAGCAGGCGCAACGGCACACTCTATCTTGGTGTCACGAGTGATCTGCCAAAACGAATTTTGCAGCACCGCGAAGGACATGTCGAAGGCTTTTCCAAGAAGTATGGTTGCACACAACTTGTATGGGCGCAGCACTACCCCAACTTGCATGATGCGCGCGCTCGAGAGGCGCAAATGAAGAAATGGAAACGGGCGTGGAAGCTCGAATTGATTGAAAAAGACAACCCGGACTGGCGTGACCTTTGGTTTGACATAAACCGGTGATCTCCTGCGAACGCAGGAGTCCAGGCGATCAGGCGCCGCGCTGACTGGGTTCCTGGGTTCCTGCGTTCGCAGGAACGCACGAACGGAGCAGAAAATGGCTGAATACGATTACGACGTCCTCATCATCGGCGCAGGCCCCGGCGGCTATGTCGCGGCAATTCGCGCGGCGCAGCTGGGGCTGAAGACCGCTTGCGTCGAAAGCCGCGAGACGCTCGGCGGGACGTGCCTCAATGTCGGGTGCATCCCGTCAAAGGCACTGCTGCACGGCTCGGAGCTGTTCGACGAGGCCGCCAATGGCCACTTCGCCACCTGGGGCATCACCGCCACGCCCACGCTTGATCTGGGCCGGATGATGGAAGAAAAGACCAAGGCCGTGGGCGAACTGACCGGCGGAATCGAATTCCTGTTCAAGAAGAACAAGGTCACCTGGCTGAAAGGCCATGCTGCCTTCGAGGACGCGCATACCGTCAGGGTCGGCGACGCTACGCACACTGCCAAAGATATCGTGATCGCCACCGGCTCCAGCGTCACCCCGCTACCGGGCGTCGAAGTCGACAACGCAGGCAAGCGGATTGTGGACAGCACCGGCGCGCTCGATCTGGATGAAGTGCCTGAACACCTCGTGGTAATCGGCGGCGGAGTGATCGGGCTGGAACTCGGCAGCGTCTGGCGCAGGCTTGGCGCGAAGGTTACGGTCGTGGAATACCTAGACCAGCTGCTTCCCGGCATGGACGGTGAGGTGCGCAAGGAAGCTGGAAAGATCTTCAAGAAGCAGGGCATGGAAATGATGCTCGGCCACAAGGTCACCGGAGCGAAGGTGAACGGTAACAAGGTCACCCTCACCATCGAGAAAGCGGCGGGTGGAGACGAACAGACCCTTGAGGCTAGCCATGTGCTTGTCTCAATCGGGCGGCGTCCCAACACCGATGGCCTGATGCTGGAAAAGGCCGGCCTTCAGGTGAACAATCGCGGCCAGATTGAAATCGACCACGAATTCCGCACCAAGATCGAGAGCGTGTGGGCAATCGGCGATTGCGTGCCCGGCCCGATGCTGGCGCACAAAGCCGAGGATGAAGGCATTGCGGTTGCGGAAAATATCGCCGGACAGACCGGGATCGTGAACCACGATGTGATCCCCAACGTGGTCTACACTGCGCCTGAAATTGCGGGCGTCGGCCTCACGGAAGAGCAGGCGATCGAGCATGCAGGCGGCGACAAGTCGAAAATCAAGGTCGGCAAGTTCCCAATGATGGCCAACAGTCGTGCCAAGACAAACCGCGAGACCGACGGTTTCGTAAAGGTCATCGCTGATGCGCAAACCGACCGCGTTATCGGGGTGTGGATGATCAACACGCTGGCGGGCACCATGATCGCGCAGGCCGCGCAGGCGATGGAATTCGGCGCAACATCCGAAGACATTGCCTATACCTGCCACGCTCACCCCACCCACGCCGAAGCCTTCAAGGAAGCGGCCATGGCGGTGCAGGGCAAACCGATCCACATGTGATGGCGAGCGCCGCCGACCCTTTCCTGCTACGAGGCGGGCAGGCGGCGGTTGCGATAGTCATCCCCGGGCTTGCCGGCCTTGCCTTTCTTGCCTTGGGCGGCGCGCCAACTCGATATGTGCTGGTGAACGCGGGCGCGCTGGTCCTCGCGATGGTATTCGCGTTGCTGGCCCGCCGACCGGCAAACCCATCCATAAGGCGAGCGTTGGCTTTCGCGCTGACTGTCCTTTTCGCCATGCCACTGGTGATCGGACCTGAAATCGACGGCGTCGCGCGGTGGTTGTCATTCGGAGGGTTCTCGCTCCACGTCGGTTATCTGGTGATCCCGGCAATCGCGGTCCTTGCGGCAGAGGACCCGAAGCGCCTGCCGCTCTCGATTGTGCTGGCGATGCTGGTCGCGTCGCGCCAACCTGATCTCGCCTCAGCACTGGCGTTGCTGTTTGGCGCTTTTGGCGGAGTGATTGCGCTGCGCAACAAGTGGTGGATTCTTGCGTTGGCGGCAGGGCTTGTCGCGGTGTTCGGGGCTGGTCTTCGCCCCAACCTTCCACCGCAACCCTTTGCTGAAAATGTGCTTGAGGACGTTTGGCAGACGACACCTGCTATCGCGCTGATCTTGACGCTCAGTCTTGCTGTGAGTTTCGCGCTGATTATCCGCACGCCCGGCGCAGCTGCAGCGCCGCGATATGCACTTGCAGGAACATTGATCGGGTTCCTCCTCGCCGCGCTTGGGGGCGACTACCCTTATCCGTTTATCGGTTACGGGGCGGCCTCCCTACTTGGATTTAGCCTTGCGCTAGGTTTGCTTAGAACCCGCCAGGCTTCCGCGCTCCAATCCCTGGAGGCATAGGTCAGGCCTTGCACTGCGGCACCGTTTCGCACATGGCGAGCGACTTCAATCGTGCATCCAGGTCATCCAAAAATGCCCCGCCCTCGTATCATGCAAACCCTTGCCGAATGGCACATCTGGCTGGGCTGGCTGGTTGGAATACCCATCGTCGTATGGTTGGCGACAGGCCTGTTCATGACGGTTAAGCCGATTGAGCAAGTGCGCGGGGATCATTTGCGCGTGGATGCAGGTGCTTCTGCGCCGCTTGTAATACCGGGCAGTTCCCTTGTGGATGCGGACGCACAGATCAAGGAAATGCGCGTCATCATGCAGGATGGCCGCGCCGTTGCGATCCTTACCGCGCTGGACGGCAGCGTCAGCCGCGTGGATTTCGAGAGCGGCGCTGCGATCCCCGCAATTGATGCCGTCGCCGCGCGCGCTATCGCTGCGGACTCGGTCAAGGGGGCAGACGCAGTGCGATCCGTCACGTTCTTCAGCGCAGATGAAGTGCCGTTCGATTTTCGCCGCCCCGTTCCGGTCTGGCGGGTCGCCCTGCAGGACGGGACACGCGTCTACATCGGGCGTGACACCGGGGAAATAGAGGCTGTTCGCACCCGCTGGTGGCAATGGTTCGACTTTGCATGGGGCCTGCACATCATGGATCTTTCGGAGCGCGAGGATACCAGCCACCCTATCCTGATCGGGTTTGCCTCGCTTTCTCTGATCGGTGCGGCCATCGGCACGATCCTCATGTTCCGGCGGCGCAAGGCGCGCCCCCGCATCCGCGCGCCGCGATGAACGAAGAAATCTTCACCCCGATCCTCGATGCGCTCGACATCATCGGCATCGCGGTGTTCGCACTTTCCGGCGCGGTGATCGCTGCAAAGGAGCGGCAGACCATCGTTACCATGGCGTTCTTTGCACTGTTGACCGGGGTTGGCGGCGGTACGGTGCGCGACCTGTTGATCGATGCGCCGGTGTTTTGGGTAACGGAGGCATGGGTGCCCGCCGTGTGCCTCGCCTGCGCGGGTCTTGCATGGTTTACTCCGTTAGGATTGTGGCAGGGCAAATTGTTCGATTTTGCCGATGGCGCTGGGCTGGCGGCCTACGCCGTGCTCGGCAGTGCAAAGGCGCTGGCCTATGGCATTGCGCCCCTGCCCGCTATACTGATGGGGGTCATCACCGGCTGCGTCGGCGGCATCATCCGCGATGTGGTGGCGGGGCGGCCCTCGATCATCATGCAACCCGAACTATACGTGACTGCCGCCGCGCTGAGCGCCGGGCTGAGTGTTGCGGGAGTGATGCTGACCGATGCGCTGGGCTTTGCCAACGGCTGGGCATGGGCGGGCGCGTTCATTGCCGGCTTTGCCCTGCGCGCTGCTGCCATCCATCTTCACTGGGGCCTTCCCGGCTATAGCAATAATTCCAGCCCGTCCGAACGTGACGGACCATGACAAAACGGGAGCGAAGGCCCCTGCCTCCGCGCTCGTTGTATGTGCAAGCTGGGCGCGTTTACTCGTCGCCGGGAAGTGGTCCACCGGGATAGGCCGGAAGGTTGTCCGAATTCAGCGGAACCAGCGGTTCTGAGGGCCGATCCGATGCGATTGCTTGACCAGAGGTGTCCGCCACGGCGAAGCGCTGCGTTCCATCCAGTGATGCGCGCGCGCTGGCATAGCGATCTTCGCTCAATTGCCCCTCTGCCGCGCGTTCGAACAGCACTGACCCGTCATCCAGGCTGCTGCCCCTGAACCCGCCATAGTCTATATCGGAGATGCGCCCATCATTGCCGATTTCGCAGGTAAAGCCCGATCCGTTGAACAGCGTGCCGGACACGATCCAGCCTTCTGAAAGGCGGCTTGCGCTATCAACGCTTTCAACCCGGGCATCGCGCTCGATTTCGGTGAGACATTGCGAAACTGCGCTATCGAGACCCGACCCGCCCGATGCGCGCGGATTGCGCCGATCATCGTAGCGGCGGTCGTCATAACGCCGGTCATCATAACGTCGGTCGATCACACGGTCGCGTTCCACTATCACGACGTCTCGATCACGCCGACGATTGTTGTTGGCGGCACTGGCAATCGCGGCGATCCCGCCGATAATCGCCACGCCGGCCAGAACGTCACCTGCGCGCACACCTCGATGGCCTCTCCAACCCCGGCGATAGCAACCGCGCCAGCCACACCGGCGCCATTCGCTGACATCGGCTCCAGCGTCATACACGCTGGTTGAAAAACCTTCGAGAAGGGCGAGCGATGAGCCGGTGACCGGAACCTGCGGCGATTCTGCGGCTGATACCGGCGTGGCAATTGCCAATGATAGTGCGGCGGCCATACCCGCTGCACCGGCTGCGCGTGATTTAAAGGACATGGATGCTCCCTCCTGCTGCATTCGGATCGATTTCAGGGGCGAGCGTCCACCACGCGCTCAATATAACTGCACTTTCTAGCGGGACGAAAATTACGCAGGGCTTAACCACCGCGCAGGGTTGGGAGGCATGGATGCGCCATCCTCGCAGAAATGCAGGCGAGCGTTGCCGCTCGCCCGCACCCCCGTTCCAGCGTCGATCCAGTGATGGAGCACCGGATCAGCGCAAGCCACGCACACCGTCAAAGTCGATAAGCGGGCGGCCTCCGCCATCGAAGTGGCAGGTGAAACGACCGCGGTCGAAATTGTCGCGGAAATTGCGATTGCCCTCCACCTGAATGCGTCCCTGTACACGGAAGCCGCGCCGCGTTCGATCAATGTCGCGGACCTCGGTTACATCGGCATAACGCCATCCGCCAAAGCGGCGGGCCTGGGTTTCGGCGGCGCGGACGCAGCGATCAACTGCTGCACGTGGGCCTTGCCGACCGAAATTGCTGCGGCGGTAATCTCGATTGCGGTCATCATAACGGCGGTCGCGATATCGGTCACGGTCGCCATCAAATGCGCCGGCCAACGCAGCAATGCCGCCGATTACGACAGCGCCAGCGATGATCTCGCCAGCCCCAATGCCGTCTCGGTCGCGGTGGTCGTCGGCCATCGCCGGGGTTGTGGTAGCCAGGGCCATCGCGCCTGCCGCGACGGTCCCGAGCGTCCCCTTGGCGATCGTCTTCCTGAGAGCTTTCGTCTTGGTCATGGGTTTCATCCTCGGGTCTTCAGCCGAGGCCGACTTGCCTGGCTACCTTGCCGTTATGGATGATTCGCGATGAGATAAGCCTGAAGAACGCTTGCAGCGACTGTTAATCTTATGACCTTCTAATGTGAACAATTCGGGCACTCAAATTAATCAGTCAACTGCCGCCAAGACATCTTTTGCAAATGCTGCAATATCGAACCGCGCGCCTACCGGATCCTCTCCGCGCCGCACGATAATCATATCGCGGCTCGGTACGATCACCACATACTGTCCGCGATTGCCGAACGCGGCAAAGGTATCGGCGGGCACGCCCTCGGATGAGTTCATCAGCCAGAACCCCGCGCCATAACCGAACTCACCATCGGGTTGCGGGCCAGATGGGGTGGAGACATAGTTCACCCAGCCTTCGGGCAGGATGCGGGTGCCATCGGTCAGCTTGCCGTCGTTCAGGTAAAGCTGGCCGAATTTCGCCAGATCGCCAGCAGTGGTCCAGACCTGTGAGGACAATATATAACTGCCCCTCCAGTCAATTTCGGCGACGGTGTTGTCCATGCCAAGACGCGCGTAGAAATTCGCAGGCGAATGATCGGCAAACGTATGGGAGATCGCAGCCACGGAAGCGAGCGTATCGTTATTGGCATAACGAAAACTGGTCCCCGGCGGCGCGATCATCGGCCAGTGAAGCGCGGTTTCAGCGACGCTTGCTCCGCCCCAATAGAGCGGGTCGGTACGATTGCCGGGAGTATCGGAGTAACGGCCAGAAGCCATTCGCAACAAATGGTCGATAGTGATTGCCCGCCGGGGATCGCCAACCGAATAACCCAGATTGGCAGAGGCGGACACACTCGCCTCGCCTCGCTGAACCGATGCACCTACAAGCGTGGCAGCAAGGCTTTTGGCGACAGACCAAGTGCGCTGGGAGGTAAAAGGTCCGAAGCCCGCCGCATACTGTTCGGCAATCGGCCGCCCGTCTCGCTGGACAAGAACAGCAGTGGTTCGCGTTCCGGCACCATACTTGTCGGCAAATGCCGCCTCAATAGCCGGTTTCATTGGTGCAGGCGCTATGACGCGGGGCGAGGCCGCGTGGCGGTGACTGACGATTGTGTTTGCCGGACGTCCGTAAAACTCTGCCGGCCCGTTGACGGGATTGAGCGCGCACCCCTTGCCATCATCGAGATGGATCGCCGAACGCGGCTCGCTCTCTTCGTCCCAAGCCACATTGACGCGCTCTACTGTGCCGTTGCCATGGCGCAGAATGTCGAATGTCAGCGTCGGGACGATGGCATCCAGCGGTGCCTGAATACCCGTCAGTTCCCACGCCATGACGCTTTCCGGTGTCCGGGTCGCGCCATTTGCCTCTGCGTTGGCAATTGCGCTGCACAGCATCAGCGCCTTGTATCCTGCCGCCAACGCACGGTCATAGCGCGCGTCGAGCCGATCCTGTGCGGACTGTGCGGTTGCGGGCGATGCGGTGGCAACTGCCGCACATACTACCGCGAGGATCAGCGTTCTCATCGCCGCGACACTACTGGGCTCTGCGCAAAAGAAAAGGGGCCAGCGGATCGCTCCGCCAGCCCCCTCGTAAGCAATCTCAGCCGCGCTTACGCTTCGGCGAATTCTTCCTGCTCGTTCATAACCGGGCCGCTGTCCTGACCCTTGGCTTCGGGATCGCGGTCGACGAGTTCGATAATGGCCATCTGTGCGCTGTCGCTGCCACGATAGCCAGCCTTGACGATGCGCGTGTAGCCGCCTTCGCGATCGCTGTAGCGGTCTGCCAGCGTGTCAAACAGCTTCTTAAGCTGCGTCTCGTCCAGCAGGCGCGCCTGCGCCAGGCGACGGTTGGAAAGGCCGCCACGCTTGCCCAGCGTAATCAGCTTTTCGACATAGGGACGCAGTTCCTTCGCCTTGGGCAGGGTCGTGAGGATCTGTTCATGCTTGATAAGGGCTGCGGCCATGTTGCGGAACAAGGCCTTGCGGTGGCCCGTTTTGCGGCTCAGCTTGCGCTGTGAAATACTGTGACGCATAATAAAGTTCTCCGTTCGTTGAGGGGCCGTATCAGGTACCCCAGACCGCGCGGGCTTCCCCGCGACGTGCAGCCCAAAGCGCAACGCCGCGGAGAAGTCAAGTTATTGCGTCTTTAACGTATGCTCCGCCGGGTTAGCGGGTGATCCGCGCGCGCGCTTCAAGCTCGGTCAGGCGGCGGTTGAGATAGTCCTTCTCCTCAGCCGTTGGCGCTGTGCGAGTATAGGCCGTTTCGAGTCGCATCAGATCCCCATGTTCAACCAGAAGCTGCGCCCGGACCGCGGTCGCCAATCCGCTGTCAGGCAGGGCGCGAGCAATCGCATCCAGTCGCGAACGCGGCGTCACCGGCACCGTGTACGCCACATCACCGACGCGCAAGTCCAGCGCATCGAGCCGCGCATCGAGGTCCGCCGTCTCTGCCTCTGTCAGGATGCCATCGCGCAGGTAACTGGTCTCCAGTGCGATCACTGCGTTGTAATCCGACTTCAATGTCCGGCCCGCCGTACGCGTCAGTTTGCGCGAAGAAACCGCCGCATCCACGCGGCGATCGAAATCGGCCCGACCCAGGTTGACGTCGGCGCTGGGCGGAGTTGCGTTGGCCGGATAGACACGGTCATCAAGGACCTGGACGAGCGCGTTGTAGCGGGTCGTGAGATCGGCACGGTCCGCCGTCGAGAACATGCGGTCATTCGCGTAGCCGCGTTCGATATCGACGAGCGCTGCATAGTCAGCCTTGAGGCGCATCGCGGTGTCCTGAGACAGGACGCGGGACTGAACGTCACTGTCGATGCGCGCGTCGAACTGGACCCGCTGGTTTGCGAGCGCCGTGCGCCCGGCTTTCCACTGCCCCTCGATCGAGTTGGAATCCTGATTGCCAAGACCAAGCAAGGTACCCAGTACGTTCCCGATCCGATCGCGGGTGCTGGGCTGGCTGGTCTGCGCGGAAACAGGCGCGGCGAGCAAGGCCACAGCGGCGGTTGAGAGAATGAAAGCTTTTCGCATTGTAGACTGTCCTGATGATTTGCGTTGCTGACTAACGCTTTCCGGACAGAATCGTTCTTACGGAGGAATTTGCCGTTCGCCAGCCCAACGAAAAAGGGCCGCTTTCCGAAGAAAGCAGCCCTTTGATCTGCTCGCGATAAATCCGAGGTTTAGCCCAGCAGCTCTTGTTCAAGCTTCTTGGCCATTTCCTCGATATTCTCGGGCGGCCATCCGGGGATGTCCATGCCAAGGCGAAGGCCCATGCTGGACAGCACTTCTTTGATTTCGTTCAGGGACTTGCGGCCAAAGTTCGGCGTGCGCAGCATCTCGGCTTCGGTCTTCTGGACCAGATCACCAATATAGATGATGTTGTCGTTCTTGAGGCAATTGGCCGAACGCACCGAAAGTTCCAGTTCATCGACCTTCTTGAGAAGGTAGCGGTTGAGCTGATTGGCGTCGTCTTCCTGCGGCTGCGCAGCGTGGCCAATCATGGCCGACTGCGGCTGCGGAATGCCATCTTCGAAGTGGACGAACAGCGTCAACTGATCCTGCAAAATGCGCGCAGCGTATGCCACGGCGTCTTCAGGGGTGACGGTGCCATCGGTCTCGACGGTCAACGACAGCTTGTCATAGTCAAGCTCTTGCCCGACGCGTGCGTTCTCGACCTTATAGCTTACCTGGCGAACCGGGCTGTAGAGCGAATCCACCGGGATCAGACCGATCGGCGCGTCGGCCGGGCGGTTTTGGACTGCGGGCGAATAACCCTTGCCCACATCCGCGGTCAGTTCCATGTTCAGCGTCGCGCCGTCATCGAGGTGGCACAGGACCAGATCCTTGTTCATCACTTCGATATCGCCGGACACGGCAATGTCGCCCGCCTTGACAGTCGCGGGACCGGTCGCGGAAAGCTGCAAACGCTTTGGCCCTTCGCCTTCCATCTTCAACGCAATCTGCTTCACGTTGAGAACGATGTCGGTGACGTCCTCACGCACCCCGGCAAGCGAGGAGAATTCGTGCAGCACGTTCTCGATCTTGATCGAGGTGATCGCCGCGCCTTGCAGCGACGAAAGCAGCACCCGACGCAGCGCATTGCCAAGCGTCAGGCCAAAGCCACGCTCAAGCGGCTCGGCGACAAACGTCGTCTTGCGCTGCTTGTCGCTGCCTTCCTTGATTTCCAGAGCGTTGGGTTTCTTGAGTTCCTGCCAGTTCTTAGTATTGACGGACATGGATTTCCCCTAGTTCGCTATATCAGCGGTTCAAATGTTGTGCGGGCCGTCGGATATCCTGAAAGACAGGAACGCCTCAAAACCCGCCAGGTCAGCAGCAATATCAATTGCCGCCAATCCGGATCGGGTCAGACGCGCCGACGCTTGGACGGACGCACGCCGTTGTGCGGGATCGGTGTGACGTCGCGGATCGAAGTAATGTTAAATCCGACGGCTGCAAGACCACGCAGCGCGCTCTCGCGCCCAGAACCCGGCCCCTTCACCTCGACTTCGAGCGTGCGCACGCCATGTTCGGCTGCTTTCTTGCCCGCATCGTCTGCCGCGACCTGCGCTGCATAGGGCGTCGATTTCCGGCTACCCTTGAAGCCCATCGCGCCTGCACTAGACCAGCTGATCGCATTGCCCTGTGCATCGGTGATGGTGATCATCGTGTTGTTGAAGCTGGCGTTGATATGAGCAACACCACTGGTGATGTTTTTCCTGTCACGGCGCCGTATTTTGGCGGGTTCGCGTGCCATTGTCTGATATTCCTTTTAACTGACGGAAGAAGGGAAAAGCGTGGGGGCCGCGATTGTCTCGCCACCCGCCTGCGCTTACTTCTTCTTACCTGCGATCGGCTTGGCCTTGCCCTTGCGGGTACGGGCGTTGGTGTGAGTGCGCTGACCGCGAACGGGCAGGCCGTTCCGGTGACGCAGGCCGCGATAGGAACGCAGGTCCATCAGGCGCTTGATATTCATCGCCGTGGTGCGACGAAGATCGCCTTCGACCGAATAGTCGCTGTCGATCGTCTCACGAATGCGCAGGACTTCTTCATCGGTGAGATCCTGAACGCGCGAACTGTGCGCAATGCCAAGCTTGTCAACGATTTCAACCGCAGTCTTGCGACCAATTCCGTGAATGTATGTGAGCGCGATGATCACGCGCTTATTTGTGGGGATGTTTACCCCGGCAATACGAGCCACTTAATTCTCCATGCTCCACAGAGGATAAGGCAAATGCCCAGAACCCCCATCTCAACGCTTCCAGATCGACCTACCCTAAACCCGGTTCCACGATTGTGGTCCGTTTGAAAAGCAAAGCCTATCAAACGGCAAAAGCCCGGTTGGCAAACGCAATGGCGCCTACCTGCCGGACTGGGTTCGAACGTGTCGAATGATCCGGCCGCTTAAGCCGAATCGGTTGCCGCGTCAACTCCCGGTGACGGATATTTGAACGGTCCGTCGCAAGCGAGCGCCTAGCCCTTTATTTATCCTTCGACAAATCGCCAAAAACGTCATCGACGCTTGGTCCCGCTCCCTTCTCCGCGGGCTCTCCTGCGGAGCCTTTCGGGACTGTGTCATTCGGTTTGTCCTTGGCGGCAGCGGGCTTATCAACGCGGCCAAGGCGCCTTGCCAGACCCGCCAGCTGGATACTCATCACCGCGTCCACAGCCTTTGAAATAACGGGCACTTCGTATCGCATCGGTCCGCCGACATTGTATTCCCACACGATCCGCGTGCCTTCATCGACTTTGCTGAGCGCGATGGTGAGGACGCCGGTTACAGGCTCGCTTTGCAATGGACCCAGCGCGCCGATCATGCGCAGCGCGCTCTCCGGGTAAGCCAGCACCACGCGCATGTGCTCGACACTGCCCTCCAGCGTGAAGCGATCGGGTTGGTTGACTTCCGGGATCGTCTCGCAAAAGCAACCGCCGGCCTGCGGCGTCAGTTTAAGGTTCGCAGCGTCGGCAGACCAAGTGTGCTCTGCCGACCACCAGTCAGCCGGGCTGATAAGGGCAAGCCAGGTCTGCTTGAGATCGGCCTTCACGACAGCTTCATCGCGCGTGACGAAACCATTGTCTCCGCTCCTGGCGACTTCTGCGTTAGCAGCGACCGATGTCAGGGCGGCGGCGCCCCCCATAATGGTGATGAACAGTTTCCGCATGACCCTTGGCTCCCTATCGCACTTCATTAGGCGATCATGGCAAGCGGCTCCAGCCCCTTGCATTGCAACCTGACAGTGGCTGAACGGACGGCGGGTTCAGCCTTCCAGAACCGTGTCGATCGCGCGGGCGACTTCGTCAATAGCGGCCATGCCATCGAGACGGGTGACGATCCCGCGCGTTTCATAGCCCGGCAGGATCGGCGCGGTCTTGGCGCGATATTCCTGCATCCGCATCCGCACCGTTTCTTCGTTATCGTCCGGGCGGCGCTTGAATTCGGTGCTCCCGCAATTGTCGCACACGCCCGCGACGGCGGGCGGATTGGCGGTATCGTGGTAAAGCGCCCCGCAATTGGCGCAGGAGAACCGGCCGGTGATCCGCGCCACCAGCGCATCCTCATCCACCGCCAGTTCGATAACATGGTCAAGCTGGCGTCCGTGCTTGGCAAGGATGGCATCCAGCTGTTCAGCCTGCGGCGCTGTACGCGGGTACCCATCGAAGATGGCTCCTGTGTGGGCGTCCATCGAGGCAAGGTTATCGTCGATCAGTTGCGACACGATCTCGTCCGACACAAGCTCGCCGCGATCCATGACGGCTTTGGCCTTCATGCCGACCTCGCTCAGGGCCTTCACCGCGTCGCGCAACATGTCGCCGGTGGAAAGCTGCTTCATCATGTGCCGTTCGACGAGCCCGGCGCTTTGCGTGCCTTTACCCGCGCCCGGAGGCCCCAAAAGAATGATGTTCATCGCATCCCCCGATTATCTCGCTGTGCCGAGAACGGTGCACTCACACTGCGAGCGCATCCCACGCTCTAACGCTTGCGGCCCTTCAACTTGGCCTTCTTGATGAGATTGTCATACTGATGGGCGAACAGATGCGACTGAACCTGTGCGATGGTGTCCACCGTAACGTTAACGACAATCAGCAGACTGGTCCCGCCCAGGAACAGCGGAATGCCGGTTTGCGCGATCATGTATTCGGGCAGGACGCACACCAGTGTCAGGTAAATTGCGCCAACCACAGTGATGCGTGTGAGGACGTATTCGAGGTAATCCGAAGTCCTCTTACCCGGACGGATGCCGGGAATGAAGCCGCCGTTCTTCTTCAGATTGTCCGCCGTCTCCTCGGGGTTGAACACCACCGCGGTGTAGAAGAAGCAGAAGAAGATGATCCCGATGGCATACAGCGTCATGTAGATCGGCTGCCCATGCGCGAGATACTGGTTGAGGCTGACGACGACGCCCCCAAACGTGCTTTCGGTGTCAACCGAATTGCCTGCAAATTGCGAGATCGTCAGCGGCAGCAGCAGCAGCGAACTGGCGAAGATCGGCGGGATAACGCCTGCCGTGTTCAACTTCAAAGGAAGATACTGATTATCCGCTTGGACCATGCCGCGCTGGGTCGCGCGCTTGGGATATTGTACCAACAAACGCCGCTGCGCCCGCTCGACAAAGGAGATAAGCAGGATCAACCCCACGACCATCAGGATAAAGAAGATGATGATGCCCGGAGCGATCGAACCCGTGCGACCGCCCTCGAACAGGTTCGTCGCGAACGTCGGGAACTGCGCGACAATGCCCGCCATGATGATCAGCGAGACACCGTTACCGATCCCGCGCGAAGTGATCTGTTCGCCCAGCCACAGCAGGAACATCGTGCCGCCGACAAGGCTGATGACTGCACCGGCGCGGAACATATAGCCCGGACTGACGACCGCCCCGATACCCTCTTGGCTGGCGAAACTTTCGAGCCCCGCCGCGAGGAAATAGCCTTGAATTGCGCACAGGAAAACCGTGCCATAGCGGGTGTACTGGTTGAGTTTCTGCCGCCCGGTCGCGCCATCTTTCTTGAGAGCGGACAGCGTAGGATGCAGCGCGGACGCCATCTGCACCACGATTGACGCCGTAATATATGGCATCACGCCGAGCGCAATAAGGCTCATCCGTTCAAGGCTGCCACCCGAAAATGTGTTGAAGATATCGAGGATACCGCCCCGGCCCAGTTCCGCCAGATTCTGCAACGCTGCGGGGTTCACACCAGGCAACGGAACAAAGCTTAGAAAGCGGAACACGATCAGCGCACCCAGCGTAAACCAGATGCGCTGGCGCAGCTCGGTCGCCTGAGCGAAATTGCCAAGGTTGAGATTGCTGGCGATGTTATCGGCGCGTGATGCCATTGTTATCGATCGATCCTGGACTTGCCTGCCGCCGCGCCAATGCCTTCTGGCACCTGTGCGCTTTGGCCCACCCTTGTTTACCGCACCGGGCTGGAAAGTCAGCCTTTACCGACGCCCGGCGAAGTGCGTGGTGGCGTAAATAGGAAGCGAGGGGCCCGTTGTCGAACCCCTCGCCCCTTATTTCATCGGATTATACACCGCGTTCGTTCATTTCGCGGCGGCTTTGGCAGCCTTGTTCGCCTCGCGGCGGGCAGCCTTTTTCTCATGTTCCGGCGTCGCCGGCGGTGCAACCTCTACGCTGCCGCCAGCTTTTTCGACCGCGGCAATCGCGCCCTTAGTGGCGCCGGTGACGAGGATCTTGACCTTTGCGGTGAAATCACCCTTGCCGAGCAGACGCACGCCGTCCTTGCCGCCGCGCACCAGACCGGCTGCACGCAGTGTCTCCTCGGTCACGTCAGCCTTGGCGTCGATCTTCTTGGCGTCGATGAACTTCTGGATCATGCCGACATTCACCTCGGCAAAATCCTTGCCAAAGGGGTTGTTGAACCCGCGCTTTGGCAGACGCATGTGAAGCGGCATCTGGCCGCCTTCGAAGCCCTTGATCGCGACACCGGAACGAGCCTTCTGGCCCTTTTGGCCGCGACCCGAAGTCTTGCCCTTGCCCGAGCCGATGCCACGGCCGACACGCATGCGATCCTTACGGGCGCCGTCGTTGTCTTTGATGTCGTTAAGTTTCATGTCTCGCACTCGCTTTCGCTTTGTTCGCGCTAGAAAAAATGAGCCCCGCCACAGCGAGGCTCAGAGGGTTATTCAATCGACCACCTGCACCAGATGGGGGATCTTGGCGATCGCGCCGCGCACCTCGGGGGTGTCCTGACGCTCGACGATCTTGTGCATCTTGTTCAGCCCAAGACCAATGAGGATCTTGCGCTGGCTTTCGGGACGACGGATCGGTGAACCGATCTGCTTGATCTTGATGGTAGCCATTATCGGTTACTCCACAATCGCGGCTGCATCAGCTTCCGCTTCCGCATCGGAGACCCCGCCACGGCCAAGAAGATCGGCGACCTTCTTGCCACGGCGCTGCGCCACCGACTTCGGCGAAGTCTGATCGGTCAGCGCGTCAAAGGTAGCGCGGACCATGTTATAAGGGTTGGACGAGCCGACCGACTTGGTGACCACGTCAGCGACGCCCAGGCTTTCGAACACAGCGCGCATAGGACCACCGGCGATGATGCCAGTACCCGCAGGAGCGGTGCGAACGGTAACCTTGCCCGCGCCAAAGCGGCCGTTGCCGTCATGGTGCAAGGTGCGACCTTCCTTCAGCGGAACGCGGATCATCTTCTTGCGTGCAGCGGCAGTTGCCTTGGTGATGGCCTCAGGCACTTCGCGCGCCTTGCCGTGACCAAAGCCGACGCGGCCCTGGCCATCGCCAACCACCACGAGCGCGGCGAAGCCAAAGCGCTTACCGCCCTTCACCGTTTTGGAGACGCGGTTTATGTGCACCAGCTTTTCGATGATGCCGTCGTCTTCTTCCTCGCGCCGACCGCCGCGATTGTTGTCGCGACCACCGCGACCACGGCCACGGCCGCCGCCATCATTGCCGCCGCCGCCACGGTTTCCACCGCCACGGTTGTCGCCGCCACCACGGCCCCCACGCGAACGCGGGGGAATCTGATCGCCCTGCGCTGGCGACTGGTTGTCGGCTGCTTCGCTCGGGGTGTTGGCGATTGCGATATCGGGACCAGCGGTTTCCGCTGCGGTCTTTTCGGGGGTTGTGTTCTCGTCAGCCATATTCAGAACTCCAGCCCGCCTTCACGGGCGGCTTCGGCCAACGCCTTGACGCGGCCATGAAACAGGAAACCACCGCGATCAAACACGACAGTCGTGACGCCAGCCTTCTTGGCAGCTTCGGCAATTTCCTTGCCAACCTGCGAAGCAGCGTCGACGTTCGCGCCGGACACCTTGACACCCAGCGTCGATGCAGCGGCGACGGTGCGCCCTTCGGCATCATCGATGATCTGCGCGTAGATGTGGCGGCCCGTGCGATGGACCGACAGCCGCGGCTTGCCACCGGAACGCGCCCGCAAAGCGGTGCGCACCCGGCGACGACGGCGTTCAAAGAGGGAAAGCTTTGCCATCTTACTTCTTCTTCCCTTCCTTGCGGAAGATATACTCGCCGCGATACTTGATGCCCTTGCCCTTATACGGCTCCGGCTTGCGGAATTCGCGGACTTCGGCGGCGAACTGGCCGACAGCCTGCTTGTCGATACCGCTGATTTCCACGGTAGTCTGATCAGGCGTGTTGACCGTGATGCCCTCGGGCACGTCGAGATCGACGTCGTGACTGAAGCCAAGTTCCAGTTTCAACGTCTTGCCCTGCGCCTTGGCACGGTAGCCAACGCCCGTGATTTCGAGCGTTTTGGTAAAACCGTCGGTCACACCTTCGACCAGGTTCGAGACAAGCGTGCGCTGCAGACCCCAAAAGGACCGCGCCTGCTTGCTTTCATTGGCCGGATTGACCTGGATCTCGTCACCCTCGACCTTGTAGTCGATCAGATCGCTGAGACCCATCGTCAGGGTGCCCTTGGGCCCCTTCACGCTGAGCGTGCCGTTCTCGATCGAAGCGGTAACACCCCCGGGGATCGCGACCGCGCGTTTACCGATGCGGCTCATCAGAACACCTCCGCGAGCACTTCGCCGCCGACATTGCTGGCGCGCGCTTCGTTATCCGAAAGCACACCGCGCGGCGTCGAGACGATGGTTATGCCAAGGCCGTTACGCACGTTCGGGAGTTCCTTGGAACCCGAATACACCCGGCGACCCGGCTTCGAAACGCGCGCCACATGCTTGATCGCAGGCTCGCCTTCGAAGTATTTAAGTTCAATCCGCAGCGCCGCGTGCTTGCCCGTGCTGTCTTCGGAATAGCCACGAATGTAGCCTTCGCGCATCAGCACTTCGAGGACGTTCGCACGCAGTTTGGAAGCGGGCGATAGGACACTGTCCTTCTTCGCCTGCTGGCCATTGCGGATACGGGTGAGCATATCACCCAGAGGATCGGTCATTGCCATATTCTATGTCCTCACCAGCTCGACTTGGTCAGGCCTGGAACCAGACCCTTGTTGCCGAGGTTACGCAATTCGATACGGTTAATGCCGAACTTGCGGTAATAGCCGCGCGGGCGGCCGGTGGTGGCGCAGCGATTGCGTACGCGCGTGGGATTTGCGTTGCGCGGAAGCTCTGCCATCTTCAGGCGCGCAACCAGACGCTCGGTTTCATCGAGCGACTTGTCGTTGGCAACTGCCTTCAGTTTTTCGTACTTCGCAGCGTACTGCTTGACGAGCTTCTTGCGACGCTCGTTTTTGTTGATCGAACTCAGTTTCGCCATTGGACTTAAGCTCTCTTCTTTCGTGTCTCGTGCATGAGGAGGCTTACGCCGCCTTCTTTTCTTCACCTGCTTCGCCCTGGAAGGGGAAGCCGAACAGACGCAGCAATTCGCGCGCCTCCTCGTCGGTTTTTGCGGTAGTGGTGACAATGATATCCATGCCACGCACCTTCTCGATCTTGTCGTAACTGATCTCGGGGAACACGATCTGTTCCTTGAGGCCCATCGCGTAATTACCGCGTCCATCGAACGACTTTGCGTTCAGACCACGGAAATCTCGAATGCGCGGCATTGCGACAGTCACCAGACGATCGAGAAATTCGTACATCCGCTCGCGGCGCAAGGTAACCTTGCAACCGATTGGCATGCCTTCGCGCAGTTTGAACTGGGCGATCGATTTCTTGGCCTTGGTGATGACTGGCTTCTGACCAGCGATCAGAGCCATTTCCTCGGCTGCCGTCTGGACCTTCTTCTTGTCCTGGCTGGCTTCACCCACACCCATGTTGAGCGTGATCTTTTCCAGCTTGGGTACTTGAAGGCGGTTCGTGTAGCCGAACTTTTCGGTCATGGCCTTGACGATTTCCTCGTCAAAACGGACCTTCATCCGGGGTATGTAGTCAGACATCGATTGTCTCCCCACTCTTCACGGCAACGCGGACCTTCTTTCCGTCCTTCTCTTCGAAACGGACGCGGGTTGGTTTGCCATCCTTGGGATCGGCCACGGCCACTTTCGACAGGTTCATCGGCGCCGGGAACCGGTCGATGCCACCCTGCGGGTTGGTCTGGCTCGGTTTACGATGACGCGCGACAACGTTGATGCCCTCGACCACGACCTTGCCATCTTTCGGCATGACCTGTGTGACGGTGCCGGTACGGCCCTTGTCCTTACCCGAGAGCACGACGACGCTGTCGCCTTTCTTGATCTTTGCAGCACCCATGATCAGAGCACCTCCGGAGCGAGCGAAATAATCTTCATGAAGCCGCGACCGCGCAGTTCGCGCACCACCGGGCCAAAGATACGGGTGCCGATCGGCTCCTCGTTCTTGTTGACCAGTACAGCGGCGTTGCTGTCAAAGCGGATCACGCTGCCATCGGCACGGCGGACGTCCTTGCGGGTGCGGACGATCACGGCGCGATGAACATCGCCCTTCTTGACCTTCGCGCGCGGCTGGGCTTCCTTTACGGAAACCACGATCACGTCGCCCACGGACGCAAACCGACGCTTGGACCCGCCCAGCACCTTGATGCACTGGACGCGCTTTGCGCCGCTGTTGTCCGCGACGTCGAGATTGGATTGCATCTGGATCATTGATCCGTTTCCTTCTCTTGGCTTGCCAGAACTAGTCTGGCAGTTCCTACGTCTGTCCCTGCCGAAGCAGGAAACATTTCAATTAATTACCGGCTGCTTCAACATCCAGATCGGCTTCGATCGCCTGCGTTCCGCCAGCGACCATACGATCCTTGACCAACCAGGTCTTCGTCTTCGAGATCGGCCGCGTTTCCTCGATCCGCACCACATCGCCAATCGTGTACTCGTTGGCTTCGTCGTGTGCGTGATACTTCTTCGAGCGGCGAATGATCTTCCCGTACAGCGGGTGCTTCACCTTGCGCTCGACCAGCACGGTCACAGTCTTGTCAGTCTTGTCGGAGGTGACAGTCCCGACCAGGATACGTTTGGGCATTGTCTACTCCTTACGCTTTGGCTTCGGTGGCGGCTTTGGAAGCGCGCTCACCTTGCAGCGTTTTGATCTGCGCAATGTTGCGACGCACTTCGCGAATGCGCGAAGGCTTTTCCAACTGGTTTGTCGCCGACTGGAAGCGCAGATTGTACTGTTCGCGCTTGAGCTCGACCAGTTCGGCGTTCAGCTGATCGTCCGACTTCTGGCGAAGGTCTGCAATATCAGCCATTATTCGCCTCCCAGATGCGAGGTGTCGCCAAGACGGGCCACAACCTTGGTCTTGATCGGCAGTTTCATCGCAGCGCGTTCGAATGCGATAGCGGCCACCGGACCGGGCACGCCATCGAGTTCGAACAGGATACGACCCGGCTTTACGCGCGCGGCCCAGTATTCCACCGAACCCTTGCCCTTACCCTGACGAACTTCGGCAGGCTTCTTGGACACGGGCACGTCGGGGAAGACGCGGATCCACAGGCGGCCCTGACGCTTCATTGCACGAGTGATCGCGCGGCGAGCCGCTTCGATCTGGCGTGCGGTGATACGCTCAGGTTCAAGCGCTTTCAGACCATAGGAGCCGAAGTTCAGCGTGGTGCCGCCCTTGGCTTCGCCCTTGATCCGGCCCTTGAAGGCCTTGCGGTATTTGGTTTTCTTCGGTTGCAGCATTGTCTCTAACCTATCTCAGTGGTCCAGCCTCAACGGGCCGGACGCACTCCCGAAGTTTGCGATTCCATCATCAGACGGTCCTGCGCGGTCGGATCGTGGCCCAGGATTTCGCCCTTGAATACCCACACCTTGATGCCGATGATGCCATAGGCGGTCAGCGCCTCGGCTTCGGCATAGTCGATGTTGGCCCGCAGCGTGTGCAGCGGAACGCGGCCTTCGCGATACTGCTCGACGCGGGCGATTTCCGCCCCACCGAGACGTCCGCCGCAGACAATCTTGATGCCTTCAGCACCCAGACGCATGGCGGATTGCATTGCGCGCTTCATCGCACGGCGGAAAGCCACGCGGCGAATCAACTGATCGGCAATGCCCTGCGCGACAAGCTTAGCATCGATTTCCGGCTTGCGGATCTCGACGATGTTCAGCTTCACTTCGCTGTCGGTCATTGAGGACAGTTTCAAACGCAGCTTTTCAATGTCCGCGCCCTTTTTGCCGATGATGACACCGGGACGAGCCGCATAGATCGAAACCCGGCACAATTTCGCCGGACGCTCGATCACCACCTTCGAAATTGCCGCCTGAGGCAGGTTCGTGGTGATGTACTTACGGATCTCGATGTCTTCCTTGAGCAGCTGCGCATAGTCACGCCCTTCGGCGTACCAGCGGCTGTCCCAGGTGCGGTTGATCTGCAGGCGCAGACCGATCGGATTGCTCTTCTGGCCCATGTTAAGCCTCTTCCTCTTCCTGTTCGCGAACCACGATGCGCAGCTTGCTGAACGGCTTCAGGATACGGGTCGATTTGCCGCGACCGCGCGTGTGAAAGCGCTTCATGGTGATCGACTTGCCAACCGAGGCCTCCGCCACGACTAGCGCATCGACATCCAGATCATGGTTGTTCTCTGCGTTGGCGATCGCCGAGGCAAGCACCTTGCTGGCATCCTTTGCCATTGCCTTCTTGGAGAAGGAGAGGATGTTCAGCGCCTCTTCGGCTTTCTTGCCGCGGATCAGCTGGGCAACGAGGTTCAGCTTCTGAGCCGAGCCGCGAATTTGCGTGCCGACTGCCAGAGCCTCGTTATCCGCAACGCGGCGGGGGGATTTTGCCTTACCCATTAGCGTTTGCCCTTCTTGTCGGCAGCGTGGCCGGGGAAGCTGCGCGTCGGCGAGAATTCACCAAGCTTGTGACCGACCATTTCTTCCGAAACGGTGACGGGAATGAATTTCTGACCGTTATAGACGTTGAACGTCAGCCCCACGAACTGCGGAAGAATGGTGGAGCGACGCGACCAGGTCTTGATCGGCTTGCTGCCACTGGCTTCCTGCGCGTCCTCTGCCTTCTTCAGCAGGCTGAGTTCGACAAACGGACCTTTCCAGACGGAACGTGCCATCGTGTCTTACCTCTTCTTCTTCGCGTGCCGCGAACGGATAATCATCTTGTCCGTCTGCTTGTTCTTGCGGGTGCGGGCACCCTTGGTCGGCTTGCCCCAGGGGGTAACCGGGTGACGGCCACCACTGGTACGGCCTTCGCCGCCGCCGTGCGGGTGATCGACCGGGTTCTTCGCAACACCGCGGGTCAGCGGGCGACGGCCCTTCCAACGGGTGCGACCGGCCTTGCCGAAGTTCTGGTTCTGGTTGTCGGGGTTTGAGACCGCGCCAACCGTACCCATGCAATCGGCACGCAGGTAACGCTGCTCGCCCGAGTTCAGCCGCACAATAACCATGCCGCGGTCACGACCGACGAGCTGGACATAGGCACCTGCCGAACGAGCGATCTGACCACCCTTGCCCGGCTTCATCTCCACGTTGTGACAGATCGTGCCGACCGGCATCTGACCCAGAAGCATGGCATTGCCCGGCTTCGTATCGGTCTTCTCACCGGCGACCACCGTGTCACCCACGTCGAGACGCTGGGGGCAGATGATGTAGTTCAGTTCACCGTCCTCATACTTGATGAGAGCGATAAAGGCTGTGCGATTAGGGTCGTATTCGATCCGCTCGACGGTCGCGGGGGCATCCCACTTGCGACGCTTGAAGTCGATGAAACGATACTTCTGCTTGTGACCGCCCGCGATCCCGCGCGAGGTCACATGCCCCTTGTTGTTGCGACCACCGGTCTTGCGCTTGCCTTCCGTGAGCGACTTGATCGGTCCACCTTTGTGGAGACCGGACTTGTCGACCAGAATCAGGCCACGGCGCGCCGGGCTTGTCGGTTTGTAATTCTTGAGTGCCATCAGTTCACCTTCTCGGTGATGTCGATCATGGTGCCCTCTGCGAGCCGCACGACCGCCTTCTTCACGTCACTGCGCTTGTAGGGCTTGCCCTTCCAGCGCTTCGTCTTGCCTTTGACATTGATCGTGTTCACCGAAACGACCTTTGCCTTCTGGTTCGCGTAAATCGCTTCCACCGCATCCTTGATCTGCGGTTTCGTCGCGTCACCGGCGACCTTGAACACGACCGCGTTGTTCTCCGAAGCCATGGTGGACTTTTCGGTGATGTGCGGTGCGAGGATCACGTCGTAGTGCCGCGCATCGATGCTGTCTTTTTTAGCCATTGAAGCGCGCCTCCAGCTTGGCGACAGCGTCCTTTGTCAGGATCAGCGTGTCGTGGTTGAGAATGTCGTAGACGTTCGCGCCCATTGCCGGGATCACGTTTACACCCGGCAGATTGCCTGCGGCCTTCTTGAAGCCGTCATTGACGCTTTCGCCATCGATCACGAGCACCTTGCCAGCCAACCCCGCCTTGACGAACTGCGCCTTGAGCGATTTCGTTTTCGCGTCGGTCAGTTCAAGCGTGTCGACCACGACCAGACCGCTTGCAGCCTTGGTCGAGAGCGCCATCTTGAGACCGAGGGCACGGATCTTCTTGTTGAGCGAGGGATTGAAGTCACGCTTGCGCGCGCCGTGAGCCTTGCCGCCGCCGATAAAGATCGGAGCGCCGCGATCGCCATGGCGAGCGCCGCCCGAACCCTTTTGCGCGCCGAACTTCTTGCCGGTGCGGGCTACGTCCGAACGCTCACGCGTCGGGCGAGCGGTGGCGCGGCGGCTTTCCAGCTGCCAGGTCACAACCCGGTGCAGGATGTCCGCACGCGGTGTCACACCGAACACGTCATCGTTCAATTCGATGTCGCCGGATGCTTTCCCGTCGATCTTCTGGACCTTCACCTTCATGGCTTAGGACTCCCCGTTTTCTTTGGAGACGCCATCATCGCTGGCGGGAGCAGCAGCTTCCACAGCAGGCGTATCGGCTGCAACTTCGGATGCCGATGCCTCGTTCGCAGGCTCGTCATTTGCCGGCTTGGCAGTGTCGAGCACGGCGCCGGGGAACGGCACACCTTCGGGCATCGGCAGCTTGATCGCATCGCGAACCAGCAACCAGCCATTCTTGGAACCGGGAACCGATCCCTTGATGAACAACAGGCCGCGGTCCGCATCGGTGCGAACCACTTCGAGGTTCATCTGGGTACGCTGGCGATCACCCATGTGACCGGCCATCTTCTTGCCCTTGAACACTTTCCCCGGATCCTGGCGCTGACCAGTCGAACCGTGCGAGCGATGCGACAACGAAACGCCGTGCGTCGCACGCAGACCGCCGAAGCCCCAACGCTTCATTGCGCCGGCAAAGCCCTTACCCTGCGTGTGACCGGTGATGTCGACCTTCTGACCGGCGACGAAATGCTCAGCGCTGATCAGCGAACCGACCGGCACGAGTCCATCTTCGTTATCGACGCGGAATTCCGCCACGCGCTTTTTGAGGCCAACTCCGGCCTTGCCGAAATGCTCGCGCTGCGGTTTCGCCACGTTCTTCTGCTTTGCTTCGCCTGCACCCAGCTGGACGGCAAAATAGCCATCGGTATCTGCGGTGCGGTGTGAAACGACCTGGCAATCTTCCAGAGCGAGAACGGTAACGGGCACATGCCGTCCGTCCTCCTGGAAGAGGCGGGTCATCCCAACCTTCTTTGCGATCACGCCAGTGCGCATCGTCTTGTACTCCTCACAGAGGCACCACGAGGACCATCCCCACGGTGCGTGAAACCAGAAACCAGCAACGGTTGTTGCCGGTGGCCCAAATTTTTATGCTGCTGCCCCGTCCGGGCTAAAGCCTTACCACGCCATTTGGCGAAGCTTGGCGAGACGGAGGACGCAGCCCGGTAAAGTGTCCGAAGACGTACCGGCGGTATCCCAATGTCTTGCTGCGTTGTAATGCAGCGGGGTCGTTGGAGCCCCAAACTTCCGACCGGTTTAACGTCCTGTCGATGGACGACGAGAAACCCGCTTACGCGAGTTTGATCTCGACGTTCACGCCCGCTGCCAGATCGAGCTTCATCAGCGCATCGACAGTCTGGGCGTTGGGCTGCACAATGTCGAGCAGCCGCTTGTAGGTGCGCACCTCGAACTGCTCGCGCGACTTCTTGTCGATGTGCGGGCCGCGGTTCACGGTGAACTTCTCAATACGCGTCGGCAAAGGAATGGGGCCGCGAATAAGCGCGCCGGTCCGGCGAGCCGTATCAGCGATCTCTCCAGTTGCCTGGTCGAGAACGCGGTGGTCAAACGCCCTGAGGCGAATACGAATATTCTGAGCTTCCATTACCTACACCGATGCGAAAGAGCCAGGAAGGGTGGTTCCGGTTTCCCGGCCCTTCCGATAAAACAATAAGGCCGACCCCGCTTGCCCTGGCTCAAACTTCCGGAATGTCCGGTTGTCCGAATGGCCACGCGGGCGGCCTTACAAAATTGCGTTGTCGAGAACGAATCCTCGTCGTTGAAGGCGCGTATACGTTTGAGTTGGGATTCTGGCAACCCATAAATCGGGTTAAATCCCCACCCAGAGCAGCTTGGCGTGATTGACCGCCACCCTCGCCCCGTATTCGAGCCTTACATAAATTGGGGCCCGGCTCACATAAATGAACCGAGCCCCTAATTTATCGCGAATTTTCCCGAAGGAAAATACAGGCTTACTTCTGGATCGAAGCAACCACGCCTGAGCCGACGGTGCGGCCACCTTCGCGGATAGCGAAGCGCAGACCTTCGTCCATGGCGATCGGTGCGATCAGCTTGACCTGGATGGTCACGTTGTCGCCCGGCATCACCATTTCCGTGCCCTCGGGAAGGATCACTTCGCCGGTGACGTCGGTGGTGCGGAAGTAGAACTGCGGACGGTAGTTCGCGAAGAACGGCGTGTGACGACCACCTTCGTCCTTCGACAGGACGTAGACTTCCGCGCTGAACTCGGTGTGCGGGTTCACGGTGCCGGGCTTGGCCAGAACCTGGCCGCGCTCGACGTCTTCACGGGCAACACCGCGGATCAGGGCACCAACGTTGTCACCAGCTTCGCCGCGATCGAGCAGCTTGCGGAACATTTCGACACCGGTCACGGTCGTCTTGGTCGTGTCCTTGATGCCAACGATTTCGCATTCGTCGCCAACGTTCACAATGCCGGTTTCGATACGGCCGGTCACAACCGTACCACGACCCGAAATCGAGAACACGTCCTCGATCGGCATCAAGAACGGCTTGTCGACCGGTCGGTCGGGCTGCGGGATGTGTTCGTCGACTGCTTTCATCAACTCAAGGATCAATTCCTTGCCGATGTTGTCATCGCGACCTTCGAGAGCGGCGAGAGCCGAACCCTTCACGATCGGAATGTTATCACCGTCAAAGTCGTAGCTCGAAAGCAGTTCGCGAACTTCCAGTTCGACGAGTTCGAGGATTTCCTCGTCATCGACCTGATCGACCTTGTTCATGTAAACGACGAGGGCGGGCACGCCGACCTGACGGGCAAGCAGGATGTGCTCGCGGGTCTGGGGCATCGGGCCGTCAGCAGCGTTCACAACCAGGATCGCGCCATCCATCTGTGCGGCACCGGTGATCATGTTCTTCACATAGTCAGCGTGTCCGGGGCAATCGACGTGCGCATAGTGGCGCGCTTCGGTTTCGTACTCGACGTGCGCGGTCGAGATGGTGATGCCACGCTCGCGCTCTTCGGGCGCCTTGTCGATGTTGGCGAAATCAACAGCGCTGCCGCCGAAAGTTTCTGCCATCACCTTGGTGATTGCTGCCGTCAACGTCGTCTTGCCATGGTCAACGTGACCGATGGTGCCGATGTTGCAGTGCGGCTTGTTACGCTGGAATTTTTCCTTCGCCATTTCTCGATATACCTTCTGTCTAAATTTATTTCATAGCGGGAGAAAGGGCGGCCCGCTGAATCAGGCGCCGCCCCTAGCCTTGCTTGCCGGGTTAAGCAAGCTTCTCCTTGACCTTGGCCGCCTCGTTCGAGGGTACTTCGTCGTAGTGCGAGAACTGCATCGAGTACTGCGCACGACCCTGACTGAATGAGCGAAGTTCGTTCACATAGCCAAACATGTTCGCCAGCGGCACCATCGCTTCGACCGCCTGGGCGTTCCCGCGAGTGTCCGTGCCCTGGATCTGTCCACGGCGGCTGTTGAGATCGCCGATGACGTCGCCCAGATATTCTTCCGGAGTAATCACCTCAACCTTCATCACCGGCTCAAGCAACTTGATCCCGCCCCGCTCAGCCGCTTCGCGCATAGCGCCGCGACCGCAGATTTCGAAGGCCACCGTGCTGGAGTCGACGTCATGGTAGGCGCCGTCCGTCAGGTGGATGGTAAAGTCGATGATCGGGAACCCGATGAGGTAACCGCTCGCAGCCTGCTCACGAATGCCCTTTTCCAGCGACGGGATGTATTCGCGAGGGATATTACCACCCTTGATGCTGTCCTCGAACACGATGCCCTGACCACGTTCACCCGGAGTGAAGGTCGCCTTGGCGCGGGCAAACTGGCCCGTACCGCCCGACTGCTTCTTGTGGGTGTAATCAACGTCGATCGTGCGACCGAGCGATTCGCGATAAGCAACCTGCGGCGCACCGACATTTGCCTCGACCTTGAATTCACGCTTCATGCGGTCAACCAGAATGTCGAGGTGAAGCTCGCCCATGCCCTTGATGATCGTCTGGCCGCTTTCATGGTCAGTCGCCACCCGGAACGAGGGATCTTCAGCAGCAAGGCGATTGAGCGCGACGCCCATCTTTTCCTGGTCAGCCTTGGTCTTGGGTTCCACCGACAGTTCGATCACCGGTTCAGGGAATTCCATCCGTTCAAGAATGATCGGCTTTGCAGGATCGCACAGGGTATCACCCGTGGTGGTGTCCTTCATCCCAGCCAGAGCCACGATGTCGCCGGCAAATGCCTCTTCGATGTCTTCGCGGTTGTTGGAATGCATCAGCAGCATACGGCCGATCTTTTCCTTCTTGTCCTTGACGCTGTTGAGCACCTGACCCTTTGCCAGCTTGCCCGAATAGATGCGTGTAAAGGTAAGCGAGCCCACGAAGGGATCGTTCATGATTTTGAACGCCAGTGCGGAGAACGGCGCGTCATCGCTTGACGGGCGCGTGTCTTCCTCGTCGCTATCAGGCTTCACGCCCTTGATCGCGGGCACGTCGAGCGGGCTCGGCATGTAATCCACCACGGCGTCGAGCAAAGGCTGGACGCCCTTGTTCTTGAACGCGGAGCCGCACAGCACCGGAACGAAGGCGCGTGCCATCGTACCCTTGCGGATAAGCTTCTTGAGCGTCGCAGGATCGGGGATGTCACCTTCGAGATAGGCTTCCATCACATCGTCATCCTGTTCGACGACGGTTTCAATCAGCTGGTTGCGATAATCGGCAGCCTTGTCGGCCATATCCTCTGGGATATCGACATAGTTGAACGATGCGCCAAGGCCATCGTCTTCCCACACGATCCCGCGATTGTTGACGAGGTCGACGACGCCCTTGAGGTCGCTTTCGGCACCAATCGGGAGATACAGCACCAGCGGCGTCGCGCCGAGGCGTTCGATGATCGACTGCACGCAGTAATAGAAATCGGCACCGGTGCGATCGAGCTTGTTGATAAAGCACATGCGCGGCACGCCGTACTTGTCAGCCTGACGCCACACGGTCTCGGACTGCGGCTCAACGCCGGCAACACCGTCAAAAACGGCGACCGCGCCATCGAGCACGCGGAGCGAACGCTCGACTTCGATGGTGAAGTCAACGTGGCCGGGGGTGTCGATGATGTTGATGCGGTGCTTGGGGCCCTCGCCATCTTCGGCGGCCCAGAACGTGGTGGTTGCAGCCGAAGTGATTGTGATGCCACGCTCCTGCTCCTGCTCCATCCAGTCCATCGTCGCGGCACCATCGTGCACTTCGCCGATCTTGTAGGACTTTCCGGTGTAATACAGAATGCGTTCGGTCGTGGTGGTTTTTCCGGCGTCGATGTGCGCCATGATGCCGATATTGCGATAGCGCTCCAGCGGATACTCGCGGGCCATAATTCATTCCTCAGATGGACGGGATGCGGATCAGTCGATCGTGCCCCAGGTAGTTACGCCATATAGTGACGAGTATGACGGGTTGAAGACGCCCCGCTCGCACAAAATCCGGGACCGCCCGATTTCGTGCAACGTGGCAAGGCCGCCTTCCAGCCCGCCTGTTCGTTACCAGCGGTAGTGCGAGAACGCGCGGTTCGCGTCAGCCATGCGGTGCGTGTCTTCACGTTTCTTCACCGCATTGCCGCGATTGTTGGCCGCATCCATCAGCTCACCCGAAAGGCGCGCCGACATCGTGGTTTCCGGGCGACCGCGTGCAGCGGTGATGAGCCAGCGGATCGCGAGAGCCTGAGCACGCTCGGGGCGCACTTCGACCGGCACCTGATAGGTGGCACCACCCACACGGCGCGAGCGAACCTCGACCTGCGGCTTCACATTGTTCAGCGCATCGTGGAACATCTGCACCGGATCGGCTTTGGCCTTGGCCTCGACCGTATCGAGCGCGGTGTACACGATACCTTCCGCAACGGCTTTCTTGCCGTCCAGCATCAGGTTGTTCATGAATTTCGAAAGCACCTGATCCCCGAACTTGGGATCGGGCAGGATCTCCCGCTTGGGCGGTTGACGACGACGTGACATAATTTCTTACTCCTTCGGAGTGGGTGCCTCGCCTGCCCTCTGCCCCGCACTTCATCCCGGATATCAGATCCTGAAGAAAGGAAGGGCAGGGAAAAGAGCAGGCCGGGCACTGGCCGACGACGGATGTCGGCGGCACACCCATCAAAAAACCTTACTTCGGACGCTTGGCGCCGTACTTCGAACGACTCTGCTTGCGATCCTTCACACCCTGCGTATCAAGCACGCCGCGCAGCACGTGGTAACGTACGCCGGGAAGATCGCGCACACGCCCGCCGCGGATCAGCACAACGCTGTGTTCCTGCAGGTTGTGGCCCTCGCCAGGGATGTAGGAGATGACTTCGCGCTGATTGGTCAGGCGCACCTTGGCAACCTTGCGCAGAGCGGAGTTCGGCTTTTTCGGCGTCGTCGTATAGACGCGCGTGCAGACGCCGCGCTTTTGCGGGTTCTGTTCCATCGCAGGAACCTTGGACTTGGCCTTCTGCGGGGTGCGGCCCTTGCGGACCAGCTGGTTGATCGTCGGCATTAAGTTCTCACTTCACCATATGAAGGTGACGACCAGGACGATGTTGCAGGAGAGAAGCTTGTCCGAAAACCCGACCGCACATCTGCCAAAGCAGATGGCACCGGGCCGTTCGACCAAACTGAAACGCTCCACCACATCGGCCCATTGGCCACCGGGTTACTTTGGCGGCTGCCCTGCAAGGCGTTCCCCATGTAGAGGATCGCCCCAATAGAAAAGGCCCTGCTTTATCGAAAAAGCAAGACCTGCGGGACAGGACCGGCAATGTTCAGCTCTATTGTCCAGGGTGACTCGCAAAAGCCCCTTGGATGGCCGCCGCTTAGAAGTATTCGCTTGAGGCGTCAAGAGCCGCGCGTTGTCACTTTTCGCGCTGCGCACTCGCCCATGCCATGATATGGCGGGCCGATGCAATGCAGCCGCGCCTCCCCCATGCAAATCCACACGACGCTGGAAAACGGCAGCCCGGTGTGCATCCGCACCATCCGCGAGGACGACCGCGAACTGATGCGTATCGGGATCGAGCAGATGTCGCCACGGTCGCGATACCTGCGGTTCTTCTCCGGCGCGCGCACCGCGCCCGAATGGGTGATAGAAAGATTGGTTCACGCCGACGGCCACGATCACATCGCCTGGGGAGCGATCGACATGGGCAAACCGGAAAAGCCTGCAATCGGCGCAGTCCACGCATTCCGCGACGCAGACGACGATGACAGCGCCGAATTTTCCGTCGCGGTAATTGACGACTATCACGGCCTCGGCCTTGGCAAGCTGCTGACGGCCACGATCCTGCTGGACGCGCGGGAGGAGGGGATCGCCGACTTCGAGGTCAACATCCTGGCCGACAACGCTCGCGCACGCGACTTCACCCAATCGCTGGGTGGCCGCGCCGTAGGCCACGACTACGGTGTGCTGGAATATGTGCTGGAGGTGGAAGTGGCGCTAAGGCGTCTGCGCGAAGAATGCGACCCGCCAGGGATGGCAGCGGTGTTCGCGGCGTTCGGGTAGACGGGGGCTAATCCACAGCGACCAGCTCCGCGACAACCTATACGATCACCAAACTGTAAAAATGCAGGTCGCATGTGCCGATGTGGGTTGTTTCCTGCGCGCGCAGGTGCACGTCTTCATGAAAGCCAAGCGATTGCAGGAGCCGTATGGAGCCGATGTTGCGCGCGTCCACCTCTGCGATCACCCGCCGCGCGCCTTTCTGTGAGAGGTGCACGATGACGACGGACGTGCATTCGCGCGCCACGCCCTCGCCTTGCCGGTCGGCGCAGGTGATGTAGCCGATTTCGAAGACGTTCGCCTCGCCCGGCACCGCGACAAACCGCCCGACCACGCGCGCACTCGCACGATCCTGAGCAATCCACGTAAGCCCTGGCCAATCGGGAGCGGCAAGCCAGCCCCACAACTCCGCCTCCGATGCGAAGGGCTCGCGGGACAGATACCGACACTGTCTCTCATCGCCGAGTGTGGGAAACAGTGCAGCGGCGTCGGCACGCTCCATCGGGCGCAGATCGAAGCGCGGAGTGTATAACCTTGGGACGGGAGCTATCACCGAACCAGATGCGCCACCAGCGCCCGCACCTTTTTGCTGCGCCATTGCGGCAGCGGAGCGATCATCCAGTATGCCCGCCGGCTTTCGACCGGGTCGCCCAATTGTTCGAGCCGCCCTTCGGAAAGCGCGTTCTCGACCAGCGGACGCGGGAGGACGGTGCGCCCCATGCCCGCCAGCGCAGAACTGAGCGCCTGACCTGCGCTGCCCGCGGTGATGCACGGCTTCACGCCATCGGGCAAAGCGGCGTCGGGCCAATCGATCCACGCATCGCGCGCACCTGCGGCTGCCACCGTGACACGCTGCGCGGGGGCGAGTTGCACGCCCTCCAGATCGCCCGCCCCATCCACCAGCCGGATCGCGATATCGAGATTGGCTTCGGTGAAGTCGGCATTTTCATCAGCGACGAGGTGGTACTGGATGCCCGGCGTTTCAGCCTGAAACGTCGCCAGCCGCGCGCTCAACCACTCGGCATAGAATTCGCGCGGTGCAGCGATAGTGTAGCGGTCGGACGCCTGCCCGGCCTGCATCGCCAGCACGCTTTCCTCAAACCGCAGGAACCCTTCGCGCAAGGGCTCAAGACCCGCGCAACCCTCGGGCGTCAGTTCCAGCCCCTTCGACGTGCGGCGGAACAGAACCACACCAAGGTGATCCTCGAGCGCGCGGATTTGCTGGCCAACCGCCGCCGGGGTGACCGCCAATTCGTCAGCAGCGCGGGTGAAGGACAGGTGCCGGGCGGCGGCATCAAAGACGCGCAGGGCATTCAGGGGGAGATGGGTGCGTTTCACGGATACGCCGCTTAGGCCGCCGCGCGATGACTCGCAAGATGGCTGGATAAGCCGGGTTTACGAGCGCCCATCGGCCGTTTCCGGCGCAGCGAGCGGGAAGTACGGAATTCGCACTTCCATCGGCGATCCATCGGAACGCAGAAAGGTGTAGAACCCTTCCATGGAACCGTGCGGCGTCGTTAAAGGGCAACCCGACACATAATCGTGGCTCTCACCCGGAGCGAGGCTGGGCTGTTCACCCACCACGCCTTCACCATCGACATGGTTCACCCTCCCGCGCGCATCGGTGATCCGCCAGTGACGAGTGCGCAGCTGCAATGTCTCATGCGAGCTGTTTTCAATGCGGATGTGATAGACCCAGAACCACTTACCCGCTTCAGGGTGCGATTGTTCTGGCAGGAAATTGACGGCCACCCGAACGGTAACCCCTTCGGTAACGGCAGCATGTTGGAACAGCTCTTTCATAGCAATTTGCAACGTAGCAATTCTGCGCCGGGCCACAAGGGGTGGAGTGCCGCAAATCACAGCTGCGTTTCAAGATACATGGAATTAGTGCGACGTTGGCGCGGCAAAATGCCTCGGACATCACCCCTTGGCCAGCGAAACCTCTATTTGCGCCAGCCGCTCCTTGCCGAAAAACATCTCGGTGCCGCCTTTTGGGCCGACAAACATGGTGGGGATGCCGAAGGCGCCGCGTTCCACCGCACGGTCGGTGTTGGTGGCGAGGGCCTGCTTCACCTCTTCAGTCTGGGATCGTGCGAACAGATCGGCAGCGTCGAAACCGGCAGCACTGATCGCTGCGCCCAGCGCATCGGGATCAGTAGGATCGACGCCTTTCTCCCATATCGCAGGCAGCAACGCCTCGACGAACTGCACACCGCGCCCATCCTGATCGGCCGCAACCGCCATGCGTTGCAGGGTGATCGAATTGAAAGGAAACTTCGCATTCATGCGGAACTTGTCGAGATTGTGCCGGTCGATGAAACGGTTCATCTCCAGCATGGCGTATTCGTTCTTGCCCTTCACCTCGGCGTCGCGGATCATCGGCGGCGCGTTGCCGGTCAGCTTGTGCATTCCGGCGAGGAAAACCGGCGTCACATCCAGTTCTGCACCGGTCGCCTTGACGATATCGCGCAATGGCCACCACATCAGATAGGCGTTGGGGCTGACGAAGTCGAAAATCAGCTCGATGCGATTGGCCATGTTTCTGCTCTCCTTTGGAACTGAAGCGCTCGCATGGTGTCACGCGCTTGGCAAGGATCAGTGAGGCGCCAATCCCGTCTCCAGTCCTGTCCGGTCCTCAAGTGCGAACTTGTCGACCAGATCGGCGCTGGCCGCGTTCAATCCGACGATTCGTACATGGCGACCGTTGCGGCGCATCCGGTCCACTGCCTTTTCCAGCGCGCCGACAGCTGAAATGTCCCAGAAATGCGCTTTCGTAACGTCGATCACCACGTGATGCGCGGGATCTTCGGCCAGATTTTCGGGACCGAGCATCGCGGTAAATTTGTCCGCGCTGGCGAAGAATATCTCTCCGGTTACGTGGTACACTGCCGAATGCGGGCGACGCACGCGCTGCACGTCGAACAAGGTCCGCACCTTGTTGGCGAAGAATATGCCCGACAACAGTACCCCCGCGAGCACGCCCAGGGCAAGATCGTGGGTCCATACTACCACTATCACGGTCGTCACCATCACCACTGAGCTTGACGGAGGATGGAGGCGAAGGTTGGGAATGGAATTCCAGCTGAATGTCGCGATGCTGACCATGATCATCACCGCAACCAGCGCGGGCATGGGTACCTGCCCGACATAGGGGCCAAGAACGGACAGCAACAGCAGCAGGAAAGCGCCGGCGGTAAAGGTCGAAAGCCGCCCACGCCCGCCGCTGGCCACGTTGATCACCGATTGCCCGATCATTGCGCATCCGCCCATCCCGCCAAAGCAGGCGGCAATCACGTTGGCGATGCCCTGCCCCGCACTCTCGCGGCGTTTATTGCTTTCGGTGTGGGTCATATCGTCAACGATCTGCGCGGTGAGCAGGCTTTCCAGCAGGCCAACAGCTGCCATCGTCAGTGAATACGGCGCGATGATCTGGAGCGTCGCCCACGTCAGCGGCACGTCAGGCAGCGCGAAGTTGGGCAGGCCTTCGGGCAGCTTGCCCTCGCCCGCGACAGTGTTGACCGGCAAACCCCAATAGATCGAAGCCGCCGTCAGCAGCAGGATCGCAACGAGCGGGCTAGGCACAGATTTGGTGATGCGCGGCAGACCGTAAATCACGGCAAGGCCCACCGCGATCATCACGTAGGTCTCGATCCCCACGCCGGAATTGTATGGGTTGAGCTGCGGAATCTGCGCAAGAAAAATCAGGATCGCCAGCGCATTGACGAACCCGGTGATGACGCTGCGACTGACGAACTGCATCAGCAGGTCGAGTCGCAGTAGTGCCGCAATCCCCTGAAAAATCCCCATCAGGATAGTCGCGGCGAAAAGATATTCGACGCCGTAATCGCGCACCAACGGCACCACTACAACTGCAACGGCTGCGGTCGCGGCAGAAATCATGCCGGGCCGACCGCCGGTAAACGCTATAACCATCGCGATCGCGACGCTGGCATACAGGCCGACGCTTGGGTCGACGCCCGCGATCAGGGCAAAGCCGATGGCTTCGGGGATCAACGCCAGCGCGACAACGATACCCGCCAGAATATCGGCGCGCGGTTGCGCAAACCAATCACGGCGAAATGTCGCCGCAAAGGAGCGGTCCTGGATCATGGGCGGTCTTTTTGGTTTGATCTGAAAGGAGCCGAGGCGGATCGCCCGGTCGTGCTTGTCTCCGCCCTAACGATATTTGCTGCATTGCACAACCGCCGCCTCCCCTGCCCGTGCGGTCAAATTGCGCCGTCATCACGCACAAGCAGAGTTAATTCGTGACTAACCCCGTTTCTGCCGCCTTTGTTATCATTATCTCGATAAATACGGCCCATCAGTGCGATGGCGTTGGCTGAAGCCCTGATTGTCGTTCAAGACACCCCGCGCAGCGCCGCAAATGACGCTTTCATCAGGGGTGGTGTGCAAAAAGGCCGGGATGGCGGGTAAGGCCCGTTGTCCCGGCTTTTTGCATTATCGTCGCGCCTAAATCCCGGCTGCCGCCAATGCCTGATCCATATCCTCGACCAGGTCGGCGATGTCCTCCAGCCCGACATTGATCCGCACCAGCCCCTCGGTCACGCCCATTTCGCTGCGCGCATCCTCACTCATCCCGGCATGGGTGGTGGAGGCGGGGTGACACATGAGACTTTTGGCGTCACCGATGTTGTTCGAAATATCAATCAGTTCCAGCGCATCAAGCAGCGCGAACGCGCGCGCCCGGGTGCCAACATCAAACGCAAAGATCGGGCCGGTTGCCTCCATCTGAGCGGTGGCGAGCGTGTGTTGCGGATGGCTGGCAAGTCCGGGGTGAAGCATCTGTCCCACCCTAGCGATGCGCGGTTCCATGAATGCACCCAGCGCAACCGCATTCTCGCTCTGGCGGCGGGCGCGCAGATCCAGCGTCTCCAGCCCTTTCATGACTACCCAGGCATTAAACGGGGAAAGGGTCGGCCCGGTGTTGCGCTGAAACGGCATCAGGGTTTCCGTGATCCATTCCTCACGTGCGCAGATCGCACCGGCCAGCACGCGGCCCTGGCCATCCATCAGCTTCGTCGCGGAATAGGCGACAACATTCGCGCCGAACTCCATCGGGCGCTGCAAGGCGGGCGATGCAAAGGCATTGTCCACCACCGAAGTTATGCCGTGTGCGCGGGCAAGCCCGCAGACATGCGCCAGATCGACGATATCGAGAGTAGGGTTGGCGGGCGTCTCGAAGAAGAAAACCTTGGTATCAGGCCGGATCGCAGCCTCCCACGCGGCATTGTCGGCGCTGTCGATCACGCTTGTTTCGATCCCGAAACGCGGCAACAGTGTGTCGACCAGCCAGCGGCAGCTTCCGAATGCGGCACGTGCAGCAACAACATGATCGCCCGCGGAAAGCTGGCACAGAAGCGCAGCCGTCATCGCCGCCATGCCGGTAGTTTGCGCGCGGCACGCCTCCGCCCCCTCCAGCATCGCGATGCGTTCTTCCAGCATGGCGACGGTCGGGTTCTGAAGCCGCGAATAGGTCATGCCAACTGCATCGCCTGCAAACCTGTCCGCCACGGTCTGCGCATCGTCATAGGTGTAGCCGGATGTGAGGTACATCGCCTCGCTCGTCTCGCCATGTTCGCTGCGCCAAGTGCCCGCGCGCACAGCGCGGGTTGCCGGGCGCCATTTGCGCGTTGCGGCGCGGTCCATTCCGGTGGTCTTTTTCATGGCAGCGTCCTCTAGGGGTCAGACAGCCCGCTCGCAAGCAGACCTTCGCGCGCGGTCCGCGCATGACCGACAGTTCCGAGCATCAAGGTGCCCTCCATCAAAGTCAGCAGATATCGCGCTCCGCCTGCTGGGTCGGGATCGTCAGCAGGCATTTGTGCCTCAAGCCATGCGAGCTGCTTTGTGATCATCGCTTGCGCTGCTTCCCTGTATCCAGGGATGCCACGCGCCGCGCCCGCAACGATTTCCCACCACAGGATCATGAACTGTTGCATGGTCGGCTGGCGCGCCTGATCGAGAATCCGCGCGAGGCATTGCTGGCGGCTGATCGGTCGATCATCACCCAGCGCCATATCCAGCGCAGCCGAATAAACGTCCGCAATGTAACCAAGCAATTCGCGAATCAGCGTTTCCTTGTTGCCGAAATGATAGATCAGCATACGGTCGCTTGTTCCGGCAGCCTTCGCCAATGGTCGCAGACTTGCCCCGCCCAACCCGTGCTGGAGCACGTGCGCGGCCATCAGCGGCAACATCGTTTCGCGGGAGAGCGGAATTTTTTGCATTACCCTCTTGTAGCGAACGCTACATCGCATTAAAGAACATTGTAGCAGACGCTACATACTGTGGAGCATATCGCCATGAACACTCTTGAAATCATCTGGCTGGTCGTAACATTTGGCGGCTTCCTTGCCCTTCTTAGCATCCTCTTCCTAAAGCGCGAGGGGGGCAGCGCGACGCTTGCCGCGATGCTAGCAGGGGGTTTTGGCGCATTCACCGCGGGGCAAATCTGGGAGGAGGGCGTGGTAATGTTCTTCACCAATCACACGCAGAACCTCACCGGCATTCAGGTGTGGTGGGATCTGGTGATGTGCGTCATGATCGCACTGTTCTTCATCGCGCCGCGCGCTCGCAAACAGGGTATGAACGTGCCGCTGTGGGCGCTGTTGATCGCCCCCACCGCCAGCATCGGCCTGTTGGCGATGTGCGCGCGGCTGTTCTGGCTGGAAAACCGCACTGCCACTTCCGCAACGCAGTCCACCGTGCAAACACCCGCCAGCGCCTGATCGCACTTGCCCCGCATCGGGCGCTTGCCTAAGCGCTGGTGTCCGATGCCACAGGCCGCCTCTCCCCTGATCACAGTGACCGGTGAACCGTTGCGTCCGCGCGTGCATCCCAGCGATCCCTGGGTCTGGTGCATCGCTATCCCGCTGCTGTTTATGGCGCTGGCAACTCTGCGGCTGACGATTCCCTCTGCTCCGTTCTTCGACGAAGTGCATTACCTTCCGGCTGCGCGCGAATTCCTCAAGATCGGCATGCCAGGCGGCGGCGAATACCTCAATCGCGAACACCCGCTGCTGGGCAAGGTGCTGATCGCGCTGGGAATGCACTGGCTGGGCGACAGTCCGCTGGGTTGGCGGGTCATGCCGCTTATTGCCGGGCTGGTTGCGGTGTTTGCCAGCATGCGCGCACTGTGGCAGGCGAGCGAGGATCGGCTGGCAACGATCCTGTTCGGAGTGCTGCTGGCCACCGGGTTCCACCTGTTCGTCAATGCACGCATCGCGATGCTCGATATCTTCATGGCCGCATTCCTTGCGCTGGGCGCCTGGCAGTTTCTCGCTGCCATGCGTGAGCCTGAGATGGGACGCATCCGGCTGGCACTGGCCGGCATCGCGCTGGGCCTTGCAATGGGGTCAAAATGGAATGCCGTGCCTATCGCGATGGTGCCGGGGCTGACATTCTTTGCCGCGCGTCTTTCTGCCGGACGCCGTCGTCTGTTCTCCAGCCGCCGCGGGATTCCGGTGCCGGGCATCAGCCTTGCCGAAGCATTTGTGTGGCTGGGTCTGGTACCGCTGATCACCTATGGCCTCACCTTTGCGCCGGGATATTGGCTGGGCACCCTCCGTACCCCCTCCCCCTTAAGCGAGGCGGGGTTGATCGGACTGCATTCGCAAATCCTCGAACTGCAAAAGTCGGTCATGGCCCCGCATTCGTATCAGAGTACGTGGCCGCAATGGGTCATGAACACGCGCGGCATCTGGTATCTGTATGAATTCATCGACAATGCGCAGCGCGGCGTGCTGCTGATCGGTAATCCGGTGACGATGCTGGCGGGCCTGCCCGCGCTGGTATGGTGTCTTTGGATCGGCCTGTATCGCAGCGACTGGGCGCGCCTGGGTGCGGTCATCGGATATTGCGCCGCGCTGGGCCTGTGGCTGATCGCGCCCAAACCGGTGCAGTTCTATTACCACTATATGATGCCGAGTGTGTTTCTGCTGGCAGCGCTCGCGCTGGCCCTGAGCGATGCCGCGCAGACAAAGCGGCTGCGCTGGCTGGTCTGGGCGGTGCCGCTCGCCAGTACTCTGATGTTCGCACTGTTTTTCCCGATCCTGACGGCGGGCGCGCTGGAAGGACCGATGAGCTTCGCCAAGTGGACCTGGCTCGCGGGCTGGAGGTGAGGTTTTTGTGCGCCATCCGGCGCGGATCCGCAGTGCTGTTCCCTCCGCTACGTTGTGGGGCACCTGCGGGCGGACGGTCGCCCTTGCGGTCGCTTTCGCGCCTGTTTCCCGATCAAAAGCGTCCCCACACGAACCGGCTGCTTAGCGCATAATTCCATACAGAGCCGATCAGGATGCCTGCCAGCGCGGCGACGGTCCAGTGTACGCCGCGTCCCTCAAGCAAGGTCGCCACCGCGACATTGGCGAAGCCTCCGACCGCGCAGGTGATGCAGAACCCGGCCCAGCCCCGCAAGCTTGCCGCCCAGCCGATCAGTCGCTTGTCACGATAGGTTAGCCAGTTGTTGAGCCAGAAATTGAAGCTCATTGCTGTCAGCACGGCCAATGTCTGCGCCTTCCAGAATGTCGCAGTCATGTTGGAATAGACGAAGGTGAGCACCGCGTAATGCACCACCGCCCCCAGCCCGCCGACCGTGCCGAACAACGCAAAGCGCGTGGGGATCACCCGGCCCAGCGTCTTTTCAAACAGACCTGCGAGGAAATCGAACAGAACGGCGCGGTCCAATTTGCTGGCTCCTTCACGGCGGGCGGCAAAAATGAGTGGGAATTCGCGCACCCGCATCGGCGCAGGTGATGTTGCCAGCAAGTCGAGCAATATCTTGAACCCGATGCCCGAAAGGCGCGGTGCCAGCGCGCGGGCCGTGGCGGTAGGCAGCATGAAATATCCGCTCATCGGATCGGTCAAGTCCACTCCGGTGATCGCGCGGGCGACCCGGTTGGCAAAGCTTGATAGACGCTCGCGTTCGGGCGCAGCCCAGTCTGCGGTGCTGGCCCCGGCGGCAAAGCGGCTGGCAACGCAAACATCCGCATCGCCCGCCTTCAACGCGGTGAGCATTTGCGGCAGCAATTCGGGGTCGTGCTGATGATCGGCGTCCATAACTGCGACGAATGGCGCGGCGGTGGCGCAGAACCCCTCGATAGCGGCAGAGGCCAGCCCGCGCCGCCCGATCCGCTGAATTACCCGCACGCGAGGGTCGATGATAGCGAGCGTGCGTGCTTCGTCGGCAGTGCCATCCTGGCTGTCATCATCCACGATCAACACTTCCCAGCCGGTCTGTGTGCCATCGCCCAGCGCCGCCTCAATACGTTTGATCAGAGGGCCGAGATTACCGCTTTCGTTGAGCGTGGGCAGGATGATTGCGAGGTCGAGAGGCATGGATCGCACGCCTCAAAGCCGCTGGCGCACTGCTTCCCCGATGGCCTCGCAGCCATGGGTGCCGCCCAGATCACCGCCTCGAATACCGTCGGCCAGCGCGCGTTCGACTGCCGTTTCGATCCGTGCGGCGTCAACTTCGCGGCCAAATGAATGGCGCAGCATCATCGCCGCCGACAAGATCGTCGCCATCGGGTTCGCCTTGCCCTTCCCGGCAATATCGGGCGCGCTACCGTGGATTGGTTCGTAGAGGCCGAACGTGCCAAATTCAGTTTGACGTTCCCCCATCGACGCGCTGGGCAGCAATCCGATCGAGCCGACCGCCGCGCTCGCGAGATCGGACAGGATATCGCCGAACAGATTGCCGGTCAGGATCACGCGGAATTGCGCCGGCGCGGTGATGATCTGCATCGCGGCGTTATCCACATACATGTGCGACAGCGGCACGCCCGAATACCCTTGCGCCACCTCGATCACGGTGTCGCGCCAGACTTGGCTGGTTTCCAGCACGTTAGCCTTGTCGACGCTGGTCAGCGCTGCACCCATATCCTCTGCTGCACGCAAAGCGACCTCGGCGATGCGTCGAACTTCAGTCGCGGAATAGGACATCATGTCCCACCCCTCTGGCTCGCCGTCGGGAGTTTCGCGTACGCCCTTGTCCCCAAAATACACATCGCCTGTCAACTCACGCACGATCAGCAGATCGAGCGAGCGGGCGATTTCTGGCTTCAACGGAGAAAGATTCTCCAACCCGGCAAACACCTTGGCCGGGCGTAGATTTGCGAATAAACCCAATTCCTTGCGCAGACCGAGGATCGCCTGTTCGGGGCGCAGATGCCGCTCCAATGCGTCGCAGGACGGATCGCCGACCGCGCCAAACAGCACCGCATCCGCGCGGCTGGCCATGTCCAGCGTTTCCGCGGGCAGGGGGTGGCCATGGCGCTTATAGGCGATACCGCCGACATCGCCTTCGAACAGGGTCAGGCGCGGCAGGTCCAGCATTTCGAGCACGCGCACCGCCTCGCGCGTGACCTCCGGGCCGATGCCGTCGCCTGCCAGAACCGCTATTTTCATCGCTTCACCTACCCCTGGATCATCCGGGCCAACCGTTCACCCAAAGCCGTGCGCGCGGCCATAACATCGCGAGTGGTATCGGCAAGCAGGTAGCGCGCGATCGGCTTGTGCAACTGGCGAAAAGCCTCAAACTGGTGCTCGATATCGGCTTGCATATCGGGTTTCTGGCCGCCATATCCCAGTTGACTGAGCAGCATTGCCTCATATCCGACCATCGCCGCCAGCCAGCCCCGCGCCGATGGTGCGTTACACACCGCGTCCAGCAGTGCCTTCAGCCCTTGATACAGCGAGGGAAAGGGACTTCTTTCAGGCAACGCAGTGGCGGTCAGCGCACAGGCCCACTGGATCGCGGCAGCGGGCAGCGGTTCGCTGAGCCACGGCCCACGGCTTTCGACCAATTCCAGCCGAACGAATGGCAATTGACTGTCGGATTTGGCGCGCAATTCCAATGCGACGAGGTTTCCGGGGATCATGACAGGCCGCAATTGCCGTCCGCGGCCGCCAGCAACATAACCAGCCACCAGCCCGTATTCCTCGGTCAGGAGCCGTGCGATAGTGGCAGTTTCGGCATGAGGCCGCGAGGAAATGAGAATGGCGGGGGCAGAAAGGTTCACCGCGCTAAGCCGTCTTGCTCAGGCAGCCGACCCCGCCCCAGCAGGGGAAATCCAACGCTTACTCGCCCGAAAGCTTCGCCTCGAGCGCTACTACCTTGGCCTCCAGCGCATCGGCCTGTTCGCGGGCCTTTTGTGCCATCGCCTTGACCGTATCGAATTCCTCGCGGGAGACGAAGTCCATCCCGCCCATCGCCTCACGCATGCGCTCGCGCGCGCTTTCGCGGGCTTCACGCGTCATGCCGGCAACGGTGCCAGCCGCACTGTTGGCGAGTTTGACGATGTCGGCGATGATCGGGTTTTCGCTTTGCATAGCCGCTATTTGGTGAACCGTGGGCGTCTTGTCTAGAGCTTAACTTCCACCGCCGCGCCGCTGTCCTGCGCTTCGCCGCCATTAGGGTTTGCAACCATGAACTGATAATTCAGAGCTGTGGCAAAACACACCCACCCAAAATACGGCAGCAACATCAGGGCCGCGCCTTTGCGCACTCGCCAAAATGCCCACAGCACTGCGATCAGCGTGACGATGGCGGCGCCCAGCACCCACAGTGCGGCGCCCATGTTCTGCAAGCCGAAAAACACCGGCGTCCAGGCGAGGGTAATCGGAAAATGGAGGGCAAACAGGATTATCGCCAATGGCCGCCCATACGCGCCCCACGCGCTGGTCACGAGCGCCAGCGCAACGCCGATCATCACGAACAAAACGCTCCAGACGATACCGAAGACCGCAGCGGGCGGAAAAATGGAAGGTTTGGTCAGGTTCTGAAACCAAAGGGTATTGGGGCTGCCCAATTCTCCGGACGTGAAACCCAGCAACAGGATCAGGGGAACGCAGAATAGCGACCAGCGCAGAAAGCTTGCGCGCAACTGTTCCTTGGATGCCAGGAAATTCATCATCCCTCCCATATGCCGCCCTGATGTAGCGTGAACTGCGCCGGCAACGGTGAGGTTAGCCGACTTTTTCGTGCAATATCGTGCCGATACACAAGCGCAGCAATTTCGCCAATTGCAATGGTGCAATACCATTGAAGCGCGATTTTTTGCCGCGCGGGTTCGTTCTCCATACATCCCATGTTTGGCACGTCTTGCGACGGATGCACCGGGCGCTGGGGTGAAACGGGATCATCCCCTATATTATCCGCAGAAGAATATAGCCGCACGGCAATTTGCATTAGCGAAAATGAAACATTCTGTTATCCGTGCCACAATCTTGCCGCGATTCGAGACGCTCCTGGCGAGATGAACTGAGAATCTGCGTCTCAAACTTTTCAGGGTCCATTGAGGGAAACACACTTATGAAAAAGACCAACTTTGCTTCGATGCTTGCTGTTGCTGGCGGCCTGGCCATGACCACTGCAGCTTGCTCGGCTCCCGCTGAAGAGACCGCCACCGCTACCGCTGACGAGACAGCGATGAGCGCCTGTGCCGCTGCTGCAGAAGTTGCCGATGCTGCTTGCTGTGCAGCCGCCGAAGTTGCACCCACTGATTCTGCTTGCTGTGCCGCTGCCGAAGTGGCTGATGCCGCTTGCTGTGCAGCTGCTGAAGTCGCCGAATAATCGGTACGCAGCCACACGTTCTCTTTAACGTGTAACAAATGGGCCGATAGCGACGAATGCGTTGCTGTCGGCCCTTTGTTTTCGAGGCTTCGACAGTTTACGAACGCCTCCCCAATCGCATCCTCCGGCATTCCTCATGACACCAGAACAGGCAGCCCACACGGTCATCGAGACCATCACCGCGATGGCGCAGGAACAACGCCCGCTGATGCTGCGCGTGGTGCCCGAAGACGGGACGACATTCTGGACGCATTACCCCAAGACCGATGCGCGCGATAAATTCTGCAAGGCGCGCTGGTATTACCACATTCACGCCGCGGGTAAGCGCGATACCGATGAGCACGGGCATTTCCATCTGTTCCTCCACCGCTCGCAACTGCCGGAGGGGCTCGAACCCAAGGTCTGGCCGCGCGCGGGAGAGGACGCGAAGGCGCACGTCACACATCTGATCTGCCTTTCCATCGACAATCTGGGCATTCCGCGAACGTGGTTTGCGGTAAACCGGTTTGTAACCGATGAATTTCTCTACCCTGCCGATGTGATGATCGAGCATCTTCCGGCCTTCAATGTAGACCACACGCAGGAAGACGATCTGGTCAATCGCTTCGTCACGGCGATGGTGGCACTGTACCGCACAGAGATTGAAGAACTGCTTCGTCAACGCGATGCGCGTCAGGCGGAACTGGTTGCGCAGCATGGCGATGCCGGATACGAAAAGGCGAGCGGAGAAGAAGTGCTGGCGCAAATTCCGATCGATCTGGATGAAAAGATCAGTTCGCTCAATCTTTGAACTGCGCCGCCGATGCAATGGGCGAAACGTCAGTGTCGCTCCGCGTATATCAGGAACTCGACATTGCCTTTGGGCCCGGTGATCGGACTTGTGACGATACCTTGAGTATCCCATCCAAGCCGCTGTAACCATGCACGAACCTCTTCGCAGACCCGTTCGTGCAATGCGTTATCTCGCACCACTCCGCCCTTGCCAACCTCCGCCTTCTCGACTTCGAATTGCGGTTTGATGAGCGCGATCAAGCGGCATTGCTGCGCGGCAAGTTCCAGCGGCCGCTCCAACACTTTGGACAGGCTGATGAAGCTCGCATCGCACACCACCATATTGCACCCGCGGTCGATGAGATCGGGGGTCAGGATGCGCGCATTGGTCTGTTCGAGCACGGTGACGCGCGGATCGTCGCGCAGCTTCCACGCAAGCTGATTGGTCCCACTGTCGACTGCAAAGACGTGCGCAGCGCCCCGGTTCAGCAGCACATCGGTAAATCCGCCGGTCGAGCTGCCGATATCCATCGCCACCGCGCCGCGCGGATCGATCGCGAAATGATCGAGAGCATGGGCCAACTTGATCCCGCCCCGGCTGACCCATGGATGGTCACGTCCGCGCACGTCCAGCGGGGCGTCCGCCGCAATCTGCTGGCCGGGTTTATCCACCTTTATCTCTGCAGTGAAGACAACCCCCGCCATTATCAGCGCCTGTGCGCGCGTGCGGCTTTCAGCAAGGCCACGCTCGACCAGCGCCTGATCGACGCGCATTTTGCCAGAGCCGGCGCGCGAAGCATTTTGCGGGGATTTTGCAGGCTTTTTCATGGACGCGAAACGCGATAGCGCGCATTGGGATGGCATGAAAGCGATCTATCTTCATGCCGCGGGCGCCCTTGCTCTCACGTTTGGCGTTGCGGCCTGCGCGCCGACAATCGTTCCGCCAGTTGCAACTCCCGCTCCTGCACCGGTCATCAGGCCGACCGCTGTCACACCTCCTCCTGTCGTTACGCCGCCAGCCTATGATAACTGGATAGACGCGCCGCAGACGCCGGGCACATGGACCTATCAAGTAAGCGCCGCAGGTCCGCTGGCAGTGTTTGCCGGGACCGGTAGTGCAGCGCCAGGCGGCGCATCGGCAAATAGCCGGGGCGATTTCATCCTGACCTGCGACCGCGCTGCATCGCGCATCGGTTTCTGGCGCGCGGGGGCCAGCGCAGGGCCGCGCGCGATGATCGTGCGGACTGAAACCGCCGCGCGCACATTGCAGGCGGTTCCAGCCGACGCGGCCAATCCGTATCTCACCGTCGCGATAAGCGCCCGTGACCTTCTGCTGGATGCCATGGCGCTCAGCAAGGGGCGCTTTTCTGTGGAGGTTGAAGGCCAACAAGCGCTGTATCTGCCTGCATGGACCGAAGTTTCGCGCGTTATCGAAGACTGCCGTTAGCCGCCATTGTGAACGGTCGGACAAACAATTGTCGTCCCGCCACGCATGGATATTTTATCCACTCTTGGGAAAACATGCGGTCAGGTCTTGCGTCCGTCACAATTGTGATTCACAACGTGCACAGGCCAGCGGTAAACGTCTCGGCTCGGCCCCCGGTGAAACGATGCGGGCCTTGGCTCAAAAGCGCGAAAGGAGGTGATCCGATGTCTCATGGTTCAGTAGCGAGGTCGGTGAAGATCCCTACGGAGCATATTCGGTAATTTCTTTTGCCGAGTGAGGCTTCGTGAGCGGCACTTCCGGCCGCTGACCATGCAAAGGGCTGATCCTCCAAATGCGAGGGTCAGCCCTTTACATTTGGTTTGTCACAACCTCTTTCCGCTGCGGTATCGGCTCACCTTGAACCAGGCGAGCGACACACAAACTGCTTCCGTCCCCACACAATTCTTGCGTCCTTAACCGCAGCCCACTACCCGCAAATCATGCAATTCGAGACGATCCCCCACCCCTCGCCCACACCTGATGCCGTGCGGCTGGCTGCGATTGCCGATCCCGGCTTTGGCAAGGTATTCACCGATCACATGGTCACCATCGACTATGACGAGGAAAAGGGTGGATGGCATTCCGCGCGGATCGGCCCGCGCGAGGCGATCAGCCTCGATCCTGCGGCCAGCGTGCTGCATTATGCGCAGGAAATCTTTGAAGGGATGAAGGCCTACGCGCATCCTGATGGCAGCATGGCGATGTTCCGGCCGCAGGCCAACGCCGCGCGATTCAACGCCAGCGCTCGCCGCATGGCCATGCCCGAAATGCCCGAAGAGCTGTTCATCGAAGCGGTGCGCATTGCGGTGCAGGCGGATCGCGACTGGATGGCGCCGATCGAAGGCGGCTCGATCTATATTCGCCCCTTCATGTTCGCGTCCGAGGCGTTTCTTGGCGTGCGCCCGGCTAAACAGTATAAGTTCATCGTGCTGCTGAGCGCGGCAGGCAATTACTTCAAGGGCGGGGTCAGTCCGGTAAAGATCTGGGTCGCACAAGGGTATGTGCGCGCTGCCCCCGGCGGAACCGGCGCGGCCAAAACCGGCGGCAATTACGCCGCAAGCCTGGTCCCGCAGGCGCAGGCAATCGCGCAAGGTTGCGATCAGGTCGTCTTCCTTGATGCGATCGAGAACAAGTGGGTAGAGGAACTGGGCGGCATGAACCTGTTCTTCGCGCGCAGCGATGGCAGCGTCATCACCCCGCCGCTGGGCGGAACGATCCTGCCGGGCATCACCCGCGACAGCCTGATTACGCTCATGCGTGAGGAGGGTCTCGATGTGCGCGAAGAACCCTATTCCATAGACCAGTGGCGCGAAGAAGCGTATGCTGGAACGCTGCTGGAAACACTGGCGTGCGGCACGGCTGCGGTGGTTACGCCCGTGGGAACGGTCGCCTCTCCCGATGGAGAATTCCACATCGGTGCAGGCGGTATCGGTCAACTTGCCACGAAGATGCGCGAAAAACTCGTTGGCATTCAGCGTGGCGAGATCGAGGACCGACATGGCTGGATGATGCAAGTCTGAATAGACCTGGCTGGCGTAAGCGATATTTTTACTTATGCGCGCGATATTCGATTGCGATGAACCACCTTGCACCCACCTCTCGCGTGTATGCAAACACCGATCGCCGCGAACTGTATTTCGCGATTGCCGGGTTCTGGAAATTCGAAGCCATGAAGGACTTTCTAAAAGATCTGGCACAAGCGGCGAAACCCTTTCTTCGCGATCGCACAGGGTTCAATGCGCTCGGAAATCTCGCCGATTTCGTTCCACAGGACAGAGAAACCGCAGATTCCATTCGCGATAGCCTGCTGATGGCAAGCCAGAATGGCTTGTCGCGCTTTGCCGTCGTATCGCCCGCACCGCTCGTCAAATTGCAATACCGCCGCATCGGTGCCGGTCTGGATGTCAAGTTCTTCGATGACGAGGCAAGCGCTCGCGACTGGTTAGATTTCAAATAATGTCCAGATTTGCCCCCGCCTATACCGTGCGCCGACTCGATGATTTTGGTGAGTTGCATTTCAGATTTGAAGGACTGTTCACGCTCGAAACCGTCGTAAAGGCTCAAAGCGAACTGGTGAGCGCCTGCAAAGCTCTCGGCTCTGGCCGTGGTACGATTCGCGCTCTTGGCGATCTCAGCAAACTTGCTGTGCAGACCCGCGACGTTAGCGAACAAATTAGGCTGACTCATGAAGCTGCGCCCACGTTTGGCGTGGAAAAGATGGCGCTGTTCGGAGCATCGCCACTGCTGCAACAGCAGTATCGGCGCGTACAGGAAAAGATGACGCTGGAATTTTTCGACACCCGGCACGAAGCGCTGACTTGGCTTCGGTCTTCCTCCGATGACCGCTAAATCGCGATTTGCGTCGTGGAACATCGGCGCTGCCCAATTTCTCCGTCCCAGATGACACCCGCAATGCGGATTTTACCGGGATTTATTCGGTTTGGGACAAATCGCGCTTATGGCAACAACAGAACAATCGCATTCCAGCAGATTGCTTGAGCAACTTTGCGAAATCCAGTTCACCGTATCAGGCTTCTGGGAAGTCGACGCGATGAAGGTGTTTCTGGACAGATTGACCGAGCATTCAATCCCGCTCGTCAGAGCGCGCAAGCCGATCTATGTCATGGGCGATTTTCTGGATTTCATTCCGCAGGATCAGGAAACCGCCACTGCGATTGCCGAACACCTGTCAAACGCGCGCAAATTCGGATTGCAACGCGTCGCGATCCTTAACGCATCACCGCTGATGAAGCTGCAGTACAAACGTGTCAGCGCGGGCTTGGACGTAGGATAATTCGACAACAAGATGGAAGCCTTGAGCTGGTTGTGCGCAGACTGCTAACGCCTAATGCTGGCCGCGCTTCACGCATTCAGCGCTTTGCCGAAACCATCGATTAGCCAGCGCCCGGCAGGGCCGGGAAGCGTATCGCGCCGCCACAGTGCGCTCAAACGGTAATGGGCGCCGGGTGCCTCCGGCAAATCCAGCTCGACCAGACGGCCCGCTGCCAGATCCCCAGCCACCATCGCGCGTGGCATGTTGCCCCACCCCAGCCCTTCTTTCAGCAGCGAATGTTTCGCGCCCAGATCGCCCAGCCGCCAGGTTTCAGGGCTGAGGACTGAAAATTCACGGCCAGAGGTCAGCGCAGACCGGTCTGCCAGCACCAGTTGCAAATGTTTGCGCGTCTCGCCAGGGGCGACTGTCTTGTCCTTGGCTTTGCGAGCGAGGGGATGATCAGGCGCCGCAACCGGGATCAGTTCGACCTCACCGATCGCCTGCCGTTCCAGAGCGGGATGATCGCCGATTACCGGACCACCTATGGCAAGCTGGGCTGTGTTTTCCAGCAGGCATTGCGCAACAGCACCCAAACCTTCGATGTTCAGGACCAGCGCGACCGTAGGAAACTCCTCGCGAAAAGCTCTCAAAACCAGCGCCGTCGCTTCGCCCGGCACCATCACATCAACTACCAGCGAGACCCGGCTTTCCAGCCCTGCGTGGAGGCTTTGCGTTTTGGCGAGTAAGGCATCTACCCGGTCCGTGACCCCCCGCGCTTCGGCCAGCAATCCCTCTCCTGCAGGCGTGAGTTCCGGCTTGCGCGACCCTTCGCGCGCGAACACGCTGACACCCAGCTGCGCTTCCAGTCCGGCAACACCATAACTGATTGCGGAAACTGCGCGCCCCATCGCCCGCGCTGCGCCGCCAAATGATCCATTTTCCACCACGGCAAGAAAAATGCGCAATTGATCCAGAGTAGGCTCGCCGATTCTCATCATTCGATGTTCCGATTATCTGAACATTTTTACAAGTTTTATCGCACTTATCCGGACATGAGCGACGCCCTATCTCCCTTCACATATCGCTACACGCTGACCACCGACGCGTCGCCGCAATCAGGAGAATGTCCATGATCGAACTGCGCACATTCGACAGTCTTGGATCGGCCAATCACGGCTGGCTGGACGCGCATCACCACTTTTCGTTCGCCGGTTATCACGACCCTGCGCGCGTCCATTGGGGCAACTTGCGTGTCTGGAACGACGACACCATCGCACCCGGAACCGGATTTCCCGCCCATCCTCACGAGGATATGGAGATCATCACCTACGTGCGCAAAGGCGCGATCACCCACACCGATTCCATGGGCAATGAAGGCCGTACGCAAGCCGGCGATGTCCAGGTGATGAGCGCGGGGACCGGCGTCCGCCATTCGGAATACAACCGCGAGGATGAGGCAACGGAGATTTTCCAAATCTGGATCATTCCTGATGCACGCGGCGGTGAACCCATATGGGGCGCGCGCGCTTTTCCAAAAGGCGCGAGAGCGGGCCAGTTCGTGACGCTCGCAAGCGGTTTGGCCAACGACAACTCCTTTGGCGACACTCTGCCAATTCGCGCCGACGCCCGCGTTCTGGGCGCAACCATCAGGGCGGGCGAGAGTTTGACCTATGACGTGGCTGACCCTTCGCGGCATCTTTACCTTGTGCCGGCCACCGGCATGATCCGCGTGGGAGACGTCGAAGCAAAAGCGCGCGACGGTGTCGCCATCACGGATATGGCCGAGGTGACGATCACTGCCGTCGAAGACAGCGAGATCGTGATGGTGGACGCCGCCTAATTTGAATGACGCGGCCGGAGAAAAAGCTGTCTGGGCCGCACCCATTGTCACCCAACCTTTTTTATGGAGTTCCACAATGTCCAACATCCTGTTTCTTACTGCCAGCATTCGCGGCGACGAAAGTGTTTCACGCCAACTTGGCCAATCGCTTGTCGATGGCCTGGTGCAAGGCAGCGGAGCCAACGTGACCGTTCGCGATCTTTCGGCAAACGATATCCCGTTCCAGACACAGGAACGGTATCACGCTGGCCTGACCCCCGCAGCCGAACGCACCAGCGAACAGGCTGAACTTGCCGCCATCGCCGACACGCTCGTGGAAGAGCTGCTCGCTGCGGACATCATCGTCATGGCGGTGCCGGTGTACAATTTCAGCGTGCCCGCCACCGTCAAGGCATGGGCCGATCTGGTTGCGCGTGCGGGCACGACTTTCAAATACACCGCAACCGGTCCTGAAGGGCTGTTGGGCGGTAAAAAAGCCTACATCACTGCCGCATCGGGCGGCACGCCGATTGGCAGCGATGCGGACTTCATGACAAGCTGGCTCAAATTCTTCCTCGAATTTCTGGGTATCGAAGTCGTCGATATGGCGGCCGCCGATGGCATCATGGGCGAAAACGCCGACGAGAAGATTGCCGCTGCACAGTCCAAAGTCGAAAAACTGGCCGCCTGAGCAAATGACAATCGGGGGCGCGCGCAAACCGCGCCCCCTTTCTGTTACAGTCGCGGGCGCACAAGCAACGGCTTGAACAAGGCGGCGCTGGGCCGGACAACGATAATCGCAACTCCGCACACTGCCACCGCGCCGCCGACCAGCAATGGCCAGCCGACCGCGTCTCCGGTCAGCCATGCGCCAAGGGCTATCGTCATCAACGGAGTCATTAGCGTTAACGGCACCACCAGATTGGTGTCGTGACGCTGCAGCAGGCGGAAATAGGCGGAATGCGCGCCTACCGATACGACGATCCCGGCAAAGAACACACAGGCGATCACTGCCAATGGCGCGGCACCCACCGCGGCGATCTGTCCGGCTTCCAGCATCAGGCTCAACGGAAACAACACGCAGGCCGATGCCAATCCGGCCCATGCCTGCATCTGCACTGCGCCGATCTCTATCCGCTTGAAAAACACCGCTCCGATGGCGCCAACCAGTGCGCCCGCAAAGACAAAGCCCAGACCCCAGCCGCTCTCCAGCCCGCTGGGTGATCCGATGGCGACGGCGACCCCGACAAATGTCAGCGCGATGCCCAGTCCACGCCGCCAGCGCACCTGCTCTTTCAAAAACAGGATCGCGAACAATACGGTCAGCGGTGCGCCGGTCAGGCTGACGATCCCGGCAGCCGAAGGGCTTGCGGTCTTGAGACCGATGAACAGCAATGCAAAAGAGCCTCCGCTGATAGCCAGCCCCACCAGCATAACATGCGGCAGGTTTGCGGGCACGCGGCGCAGCAGCGGCGCGAGCGCGACCATCACCAGCAATGATCGCAACGCTGCATAGAACAGCGGCGGCACGGCAAGATCATCGACCGCCAGTTTGCTGACGACAACATTCAGCGCCCACGCCAAATTGCACGCGAACAGCACCGCTACCGCAGAAAGGGGAAGCGAGCCGCGCAAGAGCGTCAGCGGGTCCGTGACGCCAGCGCTGAACGCACGTCTTCCGGCAGGCTATCGCGCAAATCGTCCAGCCAAACATCCGCCACCGCATCGGACGGCGCGCGCCAGTCGCCACGCGGAGACAGCGCCCCCTGCGAGGAGACCTTCGGCCCGTTTGGAAGCGCGCTCCGCTTGAACTGGGAGAACCCGAAGAACCGCTGCGCGAAGCTTTCCAGCCAGCGCGCAATCGTAGGCAGATCGTATTCGTTCTTGCGACCTTCGGGAAAATCAGCCGGCCACAATTCCGACTCCGCGTCCTTCCATGCGTGCCATGCAAGAAACGCGATCTTGCCGGGGCGCTGCCCGTATCGGATCGTGTGGTGGAGGAAGAAGTCGTTCAGTTCATACGGACCGATCTTTTCCTCAGTGCTCTGCATCGCGCCATTCGCGTCAGCGGGCACCAGTTCGGGCGAAATTTCGGTTTCGACAATCGCATTCAGCACATCGCTGCACGCAGGTGCAAACTGTTCGGTCGCGATGGTCCAGCGTATCAGATACTGGATCAACGTCTTGGGCACGCCTGAATTGACGCCATAATGGCTCATGTGATCGCCCACGCCATAGGTGCACCACCCCAACGCCAGTTCCGACAGATCGCCGGTCCCGATTACGAACCCGCCATGCTGCCCTGCCAGCCGGAACAGATAATCTGTGCGCAGTCCCGCCTGAACGTTCTCAAATGTCACATCATGCACCGGCTCCCCCTTTGAATACGGGTGGCCCATGTCCTCCAGCATCAGGTTTGCCGCAGGTTTGATGTCGATTTCCTCGGCGGTAATTTCCATCGCCTTCATCAGCGCCCACGCATTCGACTTAGTCCCTTCGGAGGTGCCAAAGCCAGGCATTGTGTAGCCGCGAATGGTGGAGCGCGGCAGGCCGAGCCGGTCGCAAGCCTTGGCTGCAACGATGAGGGCATGGGTCGAATCCAGCCCGCCTGAGACGCCAATAACCAACGCTTTCGCGCGCGTGGCATTGATCCGCCGCATCAAAGCATCGACCTGAATGTTGAAAGCTTCGTAACAATCCGCGTCGAGCGATTGGGGATCGTTGGGCACAAACGGGAAACGGCGTATCTTGCGCCGAAGCCCGATATCGCCTTTGGCAACTGCGTGCTCGAACACGATCCGGCGGAAAGTGTCCTCCGGGCGCCCGTGCGCCTCTGCCGCATCGGTAAAGGTCTGGTTACGCATCCGTTCCAGCGCGATCCTGTCGGTGTCGATATCGGTGATGCACAATTCCGGATGCAGATCGAACCGCACGCTCTCTGCCAGCAATTCCCCCATTTCGTAGATTACGCCTTGCCCGTCCCATGAAAGGTCGGTCGTGCTTTCTCCATGTCCGCTGGCGGAATAGACATAGGCGCAGATCGAGCGCGAGGAGGAGCTGCGGCAATGCAGGTGGCGATCATCCGCGCGCCCGATGGTGACGGGCGATGCGGAAAGGTTGCACAGGATATGCGCGCCCGCCATCGCGGCCATGGTACCGGGCGGATTGGGCGCCCAGAAATCCTCGCAGATTTCCACGCCGAATGTGAAGCCCGGCAGGTTCGCAGCGGCGAACACGATGTCGGTCCCAAACGGCACTTCATCGCCAGCAACCGCGATCCACATATCGCGGCAATTGCGGCCGTGGGCGAAGTACCGCTTTTCATAGAATTCGCGATAATTTGGCAGATAGCTTTTGGGCACCACCCCCAGCAATTCTCCGTCCGCGATCACCAGGGCGCAATTGTAAATCTTTGAATTGCGCCGCAGCGGCGCGCCGATCACAAGCACGGGAGACAAGCCCTCGCTGGCCTCAACGATTTCGGCTACGGCGCGCTCCACGCGGTTCAGCAACGCGCCCTGCAAATGCAGATCGTCGATGGCATACGATGACAACGTAAGTTCGGGATAAACCAGCAGATCGACATGGGCATCGTGCGCGCGCCGCGCCTCTGCGATTGCACCTGCGGTGTTATAAGCGACATCCGCGGGCCGTGAAACCGGCGTTGAAGTCGCCACCCGGACAAAGCCCTGATTGTGGCAATCGAAAAATTCGTGGGTCGTGGCAGCCATTCCAGGGGTCTCGCATTGTCTGATCGCAAGTGCCCTAGCGGGATATTCGCAGTAATCCTAGGCGACAAGCAGCTCTGCTGCCGCCGGCGCGTCGCGCAGCATTTCCAGCAGACCGCGTTCATGGCGTGAAAGCCAACGTGTCGCGCGCGGCAATCGCAGCGTTCGTCGCCAATCCTCCTGTTGGGCGATGGCCTCAATCACGGCCGGGTGAATATAGCTTTGCCGCGCAACCGCAGGCGTATTGCCCAGGTGATCGGCAACGGTCTGCAACAGGTCTCCCGTCGAGAGAGACTCTTTCGTATCGGCAAGCGTCTGGAACGCCTGCACGCTGGCATGCCATGTGCGAAAGTGTTTGGCGGTAAAATCGCCGCCCATCGCTTCTCCGATATAGTCGTTGACGCAGGCCGAGGTAACGGGGTGCGCCGCGCCGTCTTCATCAAGATATCGGAACAAATTATCGTCCGCGTCGGTGCGCGGCAGGTCCGTCATGCGTCGCACGGCGCGCGCCAGCCGTGGGTCGTCCAGCCGGATATCGCGCTCTTTTCCGCCCTTGCCCGAGAAATGCAGGCGCAGGCTCCGGGTCTGCACCTCGGCATGTTCACGGCGCAAGGTCGTTGCGCCATAACTCTGGTTGGACTGCGCGTATTGTTCATTACCGACTCGGATGGCGCTAAGGTCAAGTAGACGGACCACACATGCCAGCGCGCGCGTTTCAGTAAGATTACGCTGGCTCAAATCATCATCGACACGCGCCCGGATCAACGGGAGCATCCGGCCAAACGCCTCGCACCGGTCGAACTTTTCGCCTTCCTTCATCCGCCGGAAATCCGGATGATACCGGTACTGCTTGCGCCCCGCATCGTCATAGCCGGTCGCCAGAATGTGCCCGTTGTCCGCGGGGCAGAACCATTCGTCATTATAGGCAGGTGGCAGCGCGATGGCATTCAGCCGGTCGCGCTCCGCCGGATCGCGGATCAGCGCGCCGTCGACGTCGTAATAGGCAAAGCCCTTGCCTGCGCCCTTGCGCGTGATGCCTGGCAGGCTGTCATCGACATAGATTAGATTTTCCACGTCAAAGCAAATGCCTGCCACAGCAATTCGGTTCCGCCTTGCGCTTGAATGGTGAGTGGACCACCTCAATGATCAAGAGTGACATTACCGTCTCGTCCGATCAAAAGGAGCGTAACAAACGATGGCCGATCCCACCTATACCCCGCCCACAGTGTGGAGCGCAGACACCGTATCGGGCGGCCGGTTCGCCAATATCAACCGCCCTACCTCCGGCGCGCGCGAGACCCGCGATCTGCCTGTGGGCGACCATCCGTTTCAGTTGCATTCGCTCGCCACACCCAATGGGGTGAAAGTCACAATCATGCTTGAGGAGCTGCTGGAAGCGGGCCATGCGGGCGCTGAATATGACGCCTACACCGTCAACATCGGGGAAGGCGACCAGTTTACGAGCGGGTTTGTCGCTATCAATCCCAACTCCAAGATCCCCGCCCTGATCGACCAGAGCGGCGATACGCCGTTCCGGATCTTCGAATCGGGGGCGATCCTGGTACATCTGGCCGAAAAGTTTGGTGCATTCTTGCCGACCGACCCCGCCGCGCGCGCCGAAGTGATGAGCTGGCTGTTCTGGCAGGTCGGAACTGGCCCCTTCATTGGCGGCGGTTTCGGCCATTTCTTTGCCTACGCGCCGGAGAAATACGAATACCCGATCAACCGCTATGCCATGGAAACGAAACGCATTTTCGATGTCGCAGACCAACGACTTGCGCAGACGCGATATCTTGGCGGGGAAGACTACACCATCGCAGACATTGCGAATTATCCCTGGCTTGCCCCGTTCGTGTTCGGCGCAATCTACGATGACGCGAAAACGTTCCTGTCGATTGATGAATACAAGAACGTGGCGCGCTGGGTCCACGAGATTGCCGCACGCCCGGCGGTAAAACGCGGACGCATCGTCAACAAGACCTGGGGCGAGGAAGAGGAACAATTGCGAGAGCGCCACTCGGCAGCCGATTTTGAGGGCAAAAAACTTTGACCAGAGCATTTTGATCGCAGGATAGCTCTTCCCATATGCGGCGGAGCCGCTATAGGACGCGCCTTCGTGCTGGGGTGTAGCCAAGCGGTAAGGCACCGGTTTTTGGTACCGGCATTCGCAGGTTCGATCCCTGCCACCCCAGCCAGCTTTTCTTCTTGATTCAAGTGCCTGAAAACCCATTGGTTTCTCTGCGATACAAACTCGCGTGGCACCCTGTCGTGGCACCCTGTCGTGGTTTCGATGCAGGCACCATGAATCGGATCATCTGCGAAGGCAAGGCCACACCGCAAATTGCCCGGTAGTCAAGAACGTTGGTTGCCGCTCCGAAGGGTGTCGCGAGATCCCCTAAAGAATACGCGAGCGTTTCCGTTTTCCTACTTTGGAGCAAAATAAGAACGACGACTTTTCCCGATTCGGAGGTTCGTATGTTCGTTCTCGATCCTGCATCCCTTGCCGGCTTGGCAGCGATTATCGGCGCGTGCTCAGCGCTTGTCTGGTCGGTCAGGCACAAGCTGTGAGCTCGAAGCGGCTCGATACGATCGCGAATTTTACGCTTCATTGTTATCGGCATGGAAACGATTGCAGGTCGTGCGGAAGGCTTGTGATCATTGATCCTATAGAGACCACCATGCTTTGCCAGCGCCGGAATTAATTCAAGCAAATCGATGCGATCGAACGGCGCTTTCGCTGCGCAAAACGCTGAAAGCGCGATGTTCGAATAGGTCCGGCATCCGGCAATAATGGCTGTTTCAGCCTAATCTTTTTCAGGCTTCCATTGCTGGAACTCGGGCAGCAATACTTCCAAGCTGCCTTCTAGCCGATAGGTCAGGACTCATTGATCACAACCAGTAGCAGACGGTTGCGGCGATACAGATGGCGGACATGAAGGTGTGAGCACATCGGTCGTATCGTGTTGCGACGCGCCGCCAGTCCTTGATGCGAGCGAAGACATTTTCGATCTTGTGGCGCTGGCGGTAGAGTTGTTTGTCGTAGGGTAGCTGGATCTTGCGGTGCCGAACGGGTGGGATGCAAGCGGCGATGCCTTGGCTTTCGAGCGCGGTGCGAAACCAGTCGCTGTCATAGCCCTTGTCGCCCAGCAGAACCTTGGCCTTTGACAAGCTGGGAAACAGCAAGGCAGCGCCCTTGTGGTCACTCATCTGGCCTTCGCTAAGCAGCAGGATAATCGGACGTCCCTTACCATCACAAACGGCGTGGAGCTTCGAGTTCAGCCCGCCTTTGGTCCGCCCGATACGTCTGGGAAGAGCCCCCCTTTTAACAGGCTTGAAGCCGTGCGGTGCGCTTTGAGGTGCGTGGCATCGATCATGATCGCATCGGGCTCCCCGGCTTGGCCTGCCAGTTCGGCGAAGATCCGGTTGAACACGCCCAGTTTGCTCCATCGAATGAACCGGTTGTAGATCGTCTTGTGCGGGCCATAGCCTTTGGGCGCATCGCGCCACATCAGCCCATGCTTGATGACGTAGACAATGCCCGACACGATCCGCCGGTCATCCACCCTCGGGATACCATGCGAGAGCGGAAAAACGGCTCAATCCGGCGCATCTGCGCACTGCTCAGCAAAGATGGGACTTCCATCGACAGCACCTCCTCGACGCTGCCATTGAATCAACCAAACGCATCGCGCACAAGCAATTTAATAGGTCCTGACCCTAGGGTTGTGGACACATGCCCGCCGTGATGTATTGGCGTGCGATACTTGATCTGGCGCCAACTGCTCCATGCAAGCCAATTGTGGACCTCAAAGAAAGCTCCAGCAGGCGAGCGGCTGGAAACGCAATCGAAGCCCTATAAGCCGTCTGGCAGCTTTCGACCCCAATCCGACGCAATGGCAAATCGAACACTTGACGTCGGCCGGATGCTACGCGCCTAAGAAAGCCCAAGGGAGGCACGAAGTTCTCTTCCAGCGTGCTGAAGTAGGAAGCGGGGAAGGTCGTGGGGGTGAGATATCTGGGAGGGTCTGCCAACTCTAATCTTGGGATCTCACCGATATCCCCCGGCCAAACCTGGATATGTATCGAAAGAACTCCGAAGCCGACTTGCCGTCCCGCACCAACGTCACACGCGTTTTGCGATGAACCGTTGTTCGTGGTAAGTCTCCGTAAACTCTTCAAGATATAGTGACCTTGAATGCGCAAAACGCAAGTTCGCCTTGAAAATGCTTGTAGGCATGTGCCCGCCGCAGGGCCCTTATGGTGAATCTACCGATCGCACTCACCCTTGCGATTCTAGCATTGCTTGGCATTTATCTTGCGCTTCAATCTTGGTATGCACGGCGCAACCTGCGCAGCTCCATCGCTGCTGCCGAGGCGATCATCGGCGCGATCCCTGCCGGCATACTGCATTCTCGTGCCGCACAGGCCATCAATTTTCTGGTCGCCCGAGCCCAGCAACATGAACTTCGGGATTTCCGCATTCATTCGGTGACCGGCGTGCCGACGCGGGAAGTTTTGATTGCGAGGATGGCATCGGACATGTCCGGCACACTGCTTGTGTTGGCCTGTCGCGATTATGATCGGCTCTGCTTATTTGATCCCGCCTTGGGTGACCGTGTGCTTTTGCGAATGGTGGAACGGCTGCAGGGAATGCTCGCATCCTTGCGCCTGATCGCCCAGATCGATCGCGCGCATCTTGCTGTCTGGTTCGGCCCTGACGTCAGCGAGGGATCGGCCCACGTCGAATCCCACGCAATCCATTACGCGCTGAGCGATCGCATAATCGAAAACGAGCGCGAAATACTTCCCGATATCGCGCTCAGAAGGACGCGTTTCGATGCAACCCAGGGCACGCCCGAGGCCGCGGTGTCGGGAACCTTGTCGGCCTTCGCCGTGACGACCGATTCGTCTGAGGACCAAGCTGTCGTGGATGCAGTGCTTGCTGCCCAGACGCGTGAGCTGTTTTCGGTTGAGCAGGACCTTCGGCAGGCGATTGCGCGGGGCGAACTCCACATGGTCTTCCAACCCCTGTTCGATGCCGATCAAGACCGCTTTTGCGGCGCCGAGGCTCTGATCCGGTGGTCGCATCCCCTGCATGGCGAGATCTCGCCGACGCGATTTGTGCCTGTGATGGAACGAGCGGGCATCACGCATGAAATCAGTTTGTGGGCGCTCAATTACGCTCTTCGCGAAGCGCGCGGGTGGCGCGCTGCCGGCTGCGATGGATTAAAGGTTGCCGTCAATCTGTCCGGGCGTGACCTTGAGGTTGAGGCGCTTCCCTCGATGATCGAGCGAACACTGGCGCGGCACGGCCTGACTCCCGATGCCCTTGAAATAGAACTCACGGAAAGCGTCGCCCTGGCCGACGGCGATCGAACCGCAAGCTTTTGCCATGCCCTGCGCGCGATGGGTGTGGCGGTTGCCATCGACGACTTCGGAACCGGCTATTCGAGCCTTAGCGCCTTGAGGGCATTGAGGTTCGACAAGCTCAAGATCGACCGAAGCTTCGTTACCGATGTTGATCAGCGACGCGATAGCCAGGCTATCTGCAGCGCCCTGCTGGCTCTAGGATGCGGGCTTGGGATCAAGGTTCTTGCCGAGGGTGTGGAGACCCCGGCGGAATATGCCTGGCTTCGCGCGCAAGGTTGCTGCTTTTTCCAAGGCTATCATTTTGCCCGCCCGCTTGCACCGGAAGACTTCGTTTCATTTGTCAGCGGCCCGTTGCGCCATACGACATCGGCACCCCCCCAACCCCCTCTGCTCGTCGAAAGGCTTTGTTCATGACGTCCCGCTTTCTCGCTGCCGCGCTCGGCGCACTTATCCTTGGAGCCTGCTCCGGAAAAGCGCCGGTGCAGACCGCTGGCCCTGCCACCGCCACGGTTTCACCAAGCGAGATCGATGCCATTGCGGAGCTCTTGTATCAGGGCAACCGCAAGGAGGCGCGTCGCCGCGTGGAAAAGGCGCTGGATCGCGATCCCGCCAACCCAGCCCTGTTGATGCTCAAGCAATCGATAACGGGAGATGCACGCGAAGATCTCGGGCCGACGAATTTTCCTTATGTAGTGCAGCGTGGCGACACGATGACAGGTCTTGCATCCCGGTTTCTAGGCAACCGTCTGAAGGCCTATCAGCTGGCGCGATACAACGACATCGAGAACCCCAACAATCTGGCTGCCGGAACCGTGTTGCGGATACCCGGTCAGCCTCCGCGACCCGCGAAAGCCGCAGCAACACGTGCGCCTTCTGCAGTGCCGAAGGCGCCAGGTGTCGCCAGCAAAGTCAAGGCGCCGGCCGCGGCAAGGGTCGACCGCGCCGGTGCAAAGCGTGCGCAGGCCGCCGGCCTTACCGCGCTCAACCAGGGTCGGGTGGCCGATGCCGTCACACAACTTCGACGTGCCGCTGCACTCGATCCCGGCAACGCCGCGATCGGTCGTGATCTCGCGCGAGCCGAGCGTATCGCCGCAACCGTAAAAGCGCGGAACTGACGCATGAGTCAGAGCCATTCCTCGCGCCCGGCGCTCTCAGCCGGACAATCGGAAGAAGCCGGATGGCCCCAACTGGGCCGTTACCGCGTCGAAGGCGTGATCGGACAGGGTGCAATGGCCGAAGTCTATCGCGCCCACGATCCCGAAATCGGTCGCACCGTGGCGGTGAAGGTGCTCAAGACGGAATACATGCGCGACCCGCAGCTTGGCGCGCGGTTCCTCCGCGAGGCGCGTGCTGCCGGGGCGCTCAACCACCCCAATATCGCCACGATCTATGATGCGGGCGAGGTTGGCGGCAAGGCCTTCATCGCGATGGAACTGATCGCGGGCGAGCCTCTCGAAACGCTGCTTCAAAAGCATGGCCGCATCGCGCACGAACGCGTTTTGCGGCTGGCACGGCAATTGGCCGACGCGCTCGCCTATGCGCACCGCTCCGGCATTGTGCATCGCGATGTGAAGCCCTCCAACATCATGATCAGCGCCGACGGCCAGACCGCCAAGCTGCTCGATTTCGGCGTCGCACGTGTCGATGAGCGAGACCCAACTCATTTGGCCCGAACTCAGGCGGGGCAGCTTCTTGGGACACCGCGCTACATGAGTCCCGAACAGGCGTTGGGTCTTCCTGTCGATCACCGGTCCGACCTGTTCTCTCTCGGCGTCGTCATGTATGAGCTGATTACAGGCAATGTTGCTTTTCCCGGCGGCAGTCTGGCGACACTCGCTATTCAGATCGCGCAGGAGAAGGTCGCTCCAATCGGGGATGCGACGAAGAGTTGTCCGCCCGGCCTCCGCGCCATTATCGACCGGCTGCTCGCCAAGAAGCCCGAACAGCGCTTTGCCGATGGGGCGGCACTGGTCGAAGCACTTGATCGGCAATTGGACGAGCTGCGCGAACTTGCGCTCCCTCGCCGTGGTTTGTCGATGCGAACGAAGTTGCCACTTGCGCTTGCAAGCGTCACCGCCATCGCCCTAACTGCATCGGTTTATTTCATTTCTGAGCGCGAAGCCCAGCTGCTGGAAGGGATGGCGACGGCTTCCGGCAACAGTATCGCTGCATTCGTGACGGCCAATGCCGCGCTCACGGTCGTCGATAACGCTGGACTGCCGCCTGGAGAGCAGAACTGGACCGGCCTTCAAGCTTTTGTGGTATTGGCGTCGCACAATGTAGATGTCCGCCAGATCATCATCAGCGACAGCGCAGGCACGATCCGCGCGGCCAGCGATCCAAAGCTGGTCGGCACCCGCTACGGCGCGCCAGAGAGCGAATCGGTATCGTCGGAAACACTCCGGTTCGTGCGACCGATTGATTATGCGGGTGCCAAGTTCGGGACTGTCGAACTGGCGCTAGACCGCGGCGGTCTCGACAAGGCGATTGCAACGTCGCGGATGCTCCTTATCGCTCTTTGCGTCGTCATCATGGCCGTCGTCGTGGCCGTCGGGTATGCAAGCGGTGTGATAGCGGCACGACCACTTCGACGACTGCGCTCCGCCTTGGATACCGCGGCCCGAGGTGACTTCTCGGTGCGATTGTCGCAAGGGCGCAGCGACGAATTCGGCAGCGTTTTCGAGGCGTTCAACAACGTCATGGTTGAGGCCGAGACACGCGCGTCGGTCGCTCCCGATCAAACTTTGCTTGCCGCCACACGCATCGACAGATGACGCAGGAACATCCCATGTATATGCTCCAATTGTTCAATCGGGATGATGCGGTTCATCCTGTCGATGTGCGGTTGATGGAGAAGGGTTCACTGACGATTGGCCGTGACCCAGCATCGGATTGGCCGGTTGACGATCCCGACTGCGCCTTGTCTCGCGCCCATTGCGAAATTCACGCTGCCACCAAAGGGCTGGGCATCACGGTCAGTGGCGCGAACGGAGTTCGCAACGCCGCGACAGGCATCAATCTTCCCTTGGGAGTGCTGACCGATCTGAGCCTTCCAGTCGTCCTTGAGATGGGACGCTTTCGGCTGGTCGCGACGATCGCACCGCACACGGCGGCTTCAGGTAGGAGTGCCGACAGCACGATGATCTCGGCCGCGCCTCTTGGCAATTCGATCAATGTGCCAAGTGAATGGAACGACCCCTTCAACGAGATACCCCGCCACGACGGCACTCTGCTCGAAGCATTCTGCGCGGGAGCCGGCCTTGACCCTTCGCTCCTGTCTTCAGAGGATCCTGACGTCATCATGCTTCGCGCTGGCGCGCTTTACCGGCAGATGGTGCTAGGGATCGGCGATCTGATGGCGGAGCGTGACAAGGCTCGCATGAGCTATCAGATGAGCCGGACGACAATCGGAGGGGAAGCGAACAACCCTTTCAAGTGGGCACCGACCCAGCGCCTTGCGGTCGATCTGCTGCTCGCCGAAACCAATGGTTTCCTTTCGGGGCCGGCTGCGCTCAAAGCCTCCTTCAAGGACTTGAAAAGGCATCTTATTGCAACCTTTGCCGGCCTGCAGGGCAGTTTGCGCGCTGCCATCGACCGTTTTGCTCCAGCCAGCCTCGAGGAGGCAGCGGCGCAGCGCACTTCGCTCCTGAAAAGCCGAAGCACGGCACAGGTCGAGGAGGTCGCCGCGCGTCATGCCGACCTTTCCGATCAGCTCGCCAATGGCCGCCCCGGTTTACTCGATCGGGCCTTTGCCACCGCCTATGCGAAGAGCGAGGGATTGCTTAAAGAGACGAGCGGGTCGTGAGGACATTGACACGCTTGTTCCGCCTATCCGATCGCAAAAGCGAGGGGTTCCGGTCGACCAGTCGGACGCATGTCGGCCGGGTGCGAAGCGTCAACGAAGACCGTGTTGTCGACAGATCCGACCTGCGACTTTGGGCCGTTGCTGATGGCATGGGAGGGCATGACGCGGGTGATGTTGCCGCAGACTTCGTCATCGCGGAACTAACCCGGTGGCGCGAAGAGGGCGGGGCCGGAGGCCTGCGTAAAGCCGTTATGCAGGCGCACCAAAGACTGCTCGAGGTTACTGCCGGGAATGGCGGCACCACCCTTGTTGCAATGGTTGCCGAAGGTAACGAAGCCGTCATTTGCTGGGCCGGGGACAGCCGTGCCTACATCGTTCAATCGCGAAGGCTGCGCCAATTGACCAGAGACCACAGCGTGGTTCAGCAACTGCTTGACGCGGGATTGATTGACGCTGCAACCGGCTCAAATCATCCGCAGGCCAACGTCGTGACCAGTGCGCTCGGGACGAGCGTAGAACCCCTCATTGAATGCATTTCGATCACAGCCGCTCCCGGTGACTGGCTGCTCATGTGCTCGGACGGACTTTCCCGGTCCCTGCAGGAGCACGACATTGATGGTAAACTCGACCTTTCCGCCTTGGCTGATTCTTTGATCGAGAAGATGCTGGAACGTGACGGGACCGACAATGCATCACTTGTTCTTGTTGAGTTCACCTAATTCGCAGCGAGAGTTAAGCAGGGTCATCGGCACTGAGCCGAACAGATTGCGTTGGGTATACAGAGCAAGCGTCTCGCGCTTCAAATCTGCATTAGGAATCGAAAAACGGCCATTCGCCATTTGACGTGACCCCCAACTTTCCCCCAGCTAGGATTAGAGCCGAGCGGCTTTTGCACTGCTACCCAACCTTGGACCGCTCGGGTCTGGAGTTTTCCGCCTTTCCCAGGGCCGGTGGGCTGGTTGCGCCGGCTGAGTTTGCCAGCATGATCGGTGGGATATTCCCGATCCCGATGTGCGATCGCTCTTCGTTGCAGTGTCTACGCCACGCCTCTAGCTTTTCGCAAGCCTCTTGCAGCGATAAGAAACGGTGAGCATTCAGGCATTCGCTGCGCAGCATGCTGTTGAACGCTTCGATGAACGCCGCTTCGAAAGGCTCAGGATAGGACTGTCGGTGGGCTTACCAGGGCGGGAGAAGTCGAGGATTACACCGCGCTGGTAATCCCACGGATCCATGTCCCGAGAGATAAATTTACTGCCGTTGTCCATCCTGATCGTCTTCGGATAGCCGATCTGCTTGCATGCCCGATCCAGAGCCACGACCACGTCCTCACCGCGATAGCTGAACCGAGGATCGACCACCGGCGATAGCCGCTGCACCGCTACACAACCTTGGACTGCTCGGGTCTGGAGTTTACCGCCTTTCCCACATCCGGTGGGCTGATTTTTTCGGCTGAATTTGCCAGCAGAATCGGGTGATAACCAAGCGATTCCCGAACAGTCTCTGACCGCCAAAATTTTTCCAAGTATCGTAAAACACAATGATTTTAGCGTTTGGATTTTCTGTATTGCGAATTTGTCGGCCAAATCTAAAGAAGAGATCAGGTAAGTTAAGATCAACTAAAGGTGTTTACGTGAAAAAGCCTGCCATCGACTGGTCTTCTGAGGCCTCGTCTCTTTCTCGAGAACTGGAGAACCATGGTTCCCCTGACATGGGTGCAGCAGGTCCAGCGACGCACGGGATGGCAGCGAAGAACCTGTCCAACTCAATCCGAATACCTGCTTGCGCTTGTCTTCCGCTTCCGCCGCTTCCCGTTCCTTGGCGGCCTGTTCTACGTATTCGTCAACGATCTCGAGGATCGTCATCGCACGCTGCCGTTTAGATTTTCGGAATGACACTCCGTGCAACCGCTGGAAGCAATGGTTCAGCTTGACCAGATCATCATGCGTGACCTGAGCAAGAGGTCGACCCTCCATCACTTCTTCCAGAAACTGTGCTGGCAAGCGGAACTGTTCGCGCGTTTTTGCCGTCCATGGCTTCATCCCTGAGTTGCTCGCAGTTCCATCTGCACTGCCTGTGCGCGGATTATGCGCGAAGAATTTTTCGACGGCTTCAGTCGGAGTCATCGTTGCCCACAGGCCAGCGACCGACGGTGGGGCTTCGACCGTCGAAGCAGAGGGTTTTGCCGCTCCGCAGTTCGGTGGCGCTGGCTCATATCCTCCGATCGGCACCGCTGGGTATGCCGATCCTGGATTGCCCAGCACCTCGCGGAACTCGCGTATCGCCACGATGCGAGCTTCGTTGATTACCTTGCGTGCCATTGCTTCACGCAGCGCTGACGGGATAACGCCGATCTCGGCAAGCCTTGCAATAGCGGCTTGCCCAGCGCCTTCATGTTCTATCGATGCTGCTATGTCCGACCACGCAAGCACCAGGATAGGCGCGTCGTCATCGTTTGGATCGATGTGCGCGACGAGGAAGTTCTCGATTTTCCCGTTCTTCACGCCATCCTGCGCTGCCATCTCGCTAGCACCAAGCCGCAGCGACAGCGCCATGCCGATATCGTCATGGTCGTCGGGCGGCACGATATGCAAGCTGGCATGCATCGTCTCGAGCCGGTCGCGTTCCTCGAGCATTTGGCTGCGGTAGATTTCCGCGCGCTGGGGACCCGTCAGTCCATCGCGCGCCATGTTGCTCATCATGTTCATTGCCACCCTCTCCCCGATCAAGGTCAGCGCCGGCGCGAGCAGGCCTGCCTGTTTGAGGCACGTAGTCTTGAGGGACAGCCGTAAGCGGAAAGGCTTATCAGGCCCTAAACGTATGAGTTTGCGGTAGTAATACGTGCCTTGCTTGCGGATGACGTTCTGTATGCCGGACATTGCCGTGGTATCCTTCCGTGGCACCCTACAGGGACCATTTACAGCGGGATAAATAGAAGAAACCAAGTGTTTCAGAACCTTGCGTCATTTCCGTCTGGGATCCCTGCCACCCCAGCCAATTCCCTCAATACTGCCCCCGTCAGACCCGCTCGTTCGGCTTTAGAACTGCAACGGGCCGTGTCCGATGTGCGGCAGGACGTGGCGGGCGAACATGTCGGATTCCTGCATGTGGGGGTAGCCGGACAGGATGAAAGCTTCGATCCCCTCGGCCTGATAGGCGCGCAATTTCTGCAGCACCTGATCGGGCGTGCCCACGATCGCAGCGCCGCAGCCTGATCGCGCGCGGCCAATGCCGGTCCACAGGTTCTCCTCAACGAAGCCATCACCATCCGCCGCGCTGCGCAACTCCTGCTGGCGCTGCACGCCGTAATTTTTGGCGTCGAGCGATTTTTCGCGGATCGCGCAGCCCGCCTCATCGTCCAGTTTGGATAAGAGCCGGTCAGCATAGGCGCGTGCCTCATCCTCGGTGTCGCGCACGATCACGTGGGCGCGGTATCCGAACTTCAGCGTGCGGCCATAACGCGCGGCGCGCTCGCGCATGTCGGCGATGGTATCGCGCACCTTGTCCATCGTATCGGGCCACATCAGGTAGACATCGCAGGCTTCGGCAGCACATTCGCGCGCTTCGTGGCTCAGCCCTCCGAAGTAGAATGGCGGGCATTTTCCCGAAAGCGTGGTGATGCGCGCGGGATCGAGTTTCAGTTGATAGAACTCACCTTGAAAATCGAGATGTTCGCCGTTCAGAAGCGTGCGCACGATCTTCATTATCTCTGTACCGCGGCGATAACGCGGCGCGCTTTCCATTGATTGCCCCGGCATATCGGAGGAGATGATGTTGACGTTAAGCCGACCTCCCGTCCCCGCCGCATTCGGACCAAGAATCCGGTCCAGAGTTGCGATCCTGCGCGCCAGTTGCGGCGGCCAGTCCTCACCCATGCGGGTCGCCCACAGCAATTTCATGCGGTTAAGATATGGGGCTACCGCGGCGGCAAAGATCGTCGTGTCTACGCCCAGCGCATAGCCGGAGGGCAGCAGTATGTTGTCGAAACCGCCTTCCTCCGCGCGCAATACGATGTTGCGACAGTGCTCCCAACTTGATTGGAGATAGGGGTCGGGTACGCCGAGAAATTCGTAATCGTCATCGCACAGCGCAGAAAACCACGCGATTTCGCATTGTTGAGTGTCACTCATCAAGGAAGCCTTTCTCCACGCGCGGCGACCAGCACCGCGTACCAATCCGTCCGCGTCCAGCGCACTTTGAGCGCAGCTGCGCCTTCTGCAATGCGTTCGGCGTTCTGCGATCCAATGATCGGGATAATCCCCGCCGGATGTGCCATCAGCCAGCTGTACGCAGCGACAGTGCGCGATACGCCTTGCGCCCCTGCAACCGTATCGAGCGCATCGGTCACCGCTTTATCCCGCGATGTTTCAGGGGCAGCCAGACGTCCGCCGCCCAGTGGCGACCAGGCGAGCGGGGTCAGCCCCAGCATCATCGCCTGATCCAGCTCGCCATTTTCGAAGCAATCGATCCGCAGCGGGCTGATTTCGGGCTGGATCGCCACCAGTTTCCGCCCGAGAAAATGGTGGAGCGCGGCGGTCTGCATGGCTGTGAAGTTCGACACGCCGATGCTGCGCACTTTGCCGCTCTCCACCGCATCATCCAGCACCCGCGCGACCTCTTGTGGATGAGCGAGAATATCCGGGCGGTGGATTTGCCACAGGTCGACGCTGTCAACGTTCAACCGGGTCAGCGAAGCGTCAATCGCGCTGCGCAAGTAATCGGCACTCTGATCGTAGGGCACCGGCGGCATGATACCGCCTTTTGTCGCCAGCACTATTTTATCACGCAGGCCCGGCTCGCCCGCCAGTACCTCTCCCAACAACGCCTCGGTATCGCCAAATCCGTCCGCGCCATCGAAACCATAGATGTCGGCGGTGTCGAGGAACGTGATCCCGGCATTTAGTGCAGCGTGCACCAGCCGCGCCGCATCGCTGGCTGTCCGCCCGTTATCGGCCAGCCGCCACATACCCCAGGCAATGGGAGATACTGTAATGCCGGTGGACCCAAGGGTGCGCGTGGCAGGTGGAAGGGGCAGTTCACTCATCTGATGTTCCTTTGAAAGGGGACCGTTGCGGCGGGGCGACAGACGCGCGCTCCACCAGCATATGGGGCAAGCGGCGATGGGTGATATCCCCGCCTGCAATCAGGATTTCGGTGGCGGTGCGCGCCAGTTCGGCCATCGGTTGCCGTATCGTCGTCAACGGAGGCCAGACGGTGCGGGCCAACGTGGTATCATCGAACCCTGCGACCGATAGCTGTGTTGGCACAGTGATGCCGCGATCATGCGCCACCGCCAGCACGCCTGCGGCCATGTCATCGTTGGAGGCAAAGATTGCGCTGGGCCGATCGGGCAGATCGAGCAGCACGCGCGCGCCATAGACGCCGGAATCGAAATCGAACTCGCCATCGACTACCAATTGCGGCTCAAACGGGATGCCGACCCGGTCCAAGGCGCGGCGATAACCGAACAGGCGATCATCGGAAGCCATATGATTGGCGTGGCCACGAATGAACCCGATCCGCCGGTGTCTTGCGTTGATCAGATGGGTGCACATGTCATCAGCCGCCTGCGCATCGTCCATGAAAACAGAGCTGGTGAGGGAATGGTTGGTGCCGGGCGATATCCGCACGAACGGCACGTCCATCGCCTCGAGCGCGCGCAGAACCGGGTCACAATCCGTCACCGGCGATGACAGGACGATACCATCGACATGCGTCTCACTGACGAGCCCTCGCACCTGATCGCCCACGCCCGGATCGGCTACATCAACAGGCTGGGCAAGCAGGCGGATGCCGTTTTCGTGGCACACATCCCAGCACCCTTTCTGAATCTGGAACATGTAATAGGGGCTGTGATTGTCATAGATCAGCGCGATCTGGTTGGACTTTGCGCCCGACAGAATGCGTGCCGCAACGCTGGGACGGTAATCAAGCGCGGCCATCGCCTCTTCGACCTTCTCACGCATCGCAGAACTGACATAGGGATGCCCGTTGAGCACCCGGCTGACCGTTTTTACTGCCACCCCGGCGCGCGCGGCGACATCGCGGATATTCGGGCGAATATTGTCCCGGTCGCTCATGCGGTCACCTTGGGAAGGTCCACAAAGACATCGGCAAACATGCTGTCGGCACGGTAGAATACTGGCGGCTGGCCAATCGGAGCAGGCACATCATGCCAGCCCGAAGCGTAGTCCTGCCCGCTCCACAGATGCCGCCACCCAGCCCCCGGCAGATATACCTTCCGCATCACCGCTCCTGCCTCGATCACTGGTGCCACCATCAGGTCCGCTCCATACAGGAATTGATCCTGGATCGTGAAGGTCTGCGTGTCGGCTGGGTAATGCAGAAATAGCGCGCGCTGGGCGGGCAGGCCGGTCGCGTTCGCCTCGGCCACCAGATGCGCGGTGTAGGGCGCGAGCGCGGCGTGGATACAGCTCCAGCGGACGAACCCGGCGATCAGTTCAGGCGTGCTGTCGATCTGAAGATTATCATCCGGGCGATTGCCCTCATGCGTGCGCATCACCGGGCTGAACGCGCCCAGCTCGTACCAGCGCAGCATCAGTTCTTCGGTGCGAACATTGCCGAACAGGCTGGTGTAGCCGCCCACGTCGGAATGGCTGAAGGCGTTGCCGACCAACCCCGATGAAAGCGCGGCAGTGATCACCGTGCCGATACCGTCATGGCGGCTGAAATCGACCGATTGGTCTCCGGCCCAAAGCAGCGGGCAATGTTCCTGCACCCCGGTATGGCCTGCCCGCATGAACCACAGCACATCACCCGTGCGCCCGCGCGAGGCGACGGCGCGCGCGTTTACCTCGGCCCAGCGCACCGGCCAACGATTGTGCTCTGCCATGGGATCGCCCTTGTGCAGTCGAAGATCGACGGGGAGATACTCACCGAAATCGGCCATCCACCCGTCCAACCCGAAATCGAGCATCCACTTGCAGATCACCTCTTCGGCAAACCAATCTGCTGCCGATGGGTTGGTGAAGTCCACGACGCCCGCTTCGAACTCTCCGAAATCGACGAGATAGGGTTCGTCACTATCCAGTTTGAGCGCGAAGTAATTATGCGCCGCAGCCTCTGCATACAGCGGCCCATCGACCGCCAAATAGGGATTTACGTAACCGAGGAAGCGCACCCCACGCGATTTCAGGGCAGCAATGCGGGCGGGCAGATCAGGATAGCGGCCGGTGTTCCACTGCCAGTCCCAAAACAGGCGTCGGCCAAAGCTGGTTTGGCGGATGCCGACCCAGTCCTCGCACCACAGGCCACAAACGGCTGCACCCGAGTCAATCATGCGTTCGAGCCGCTCAAAACTTCGCTCTCCGTCTTTCAGGCCAACTACCGCTCCACCCAGCGCCCATTCGGGCAAAGGCTGGCGCGGGCCAAACCGAGCGCCCAATTGCTGCACCAGATCGGCCGGCGCACCAGCGAACAGATCGAACTCCGCTTCTCCAGACCACACGTGTACCCGCAGCCTCCCGGCCTGCGTGCAATCCAATTCGCAATACTCCGAATTGGCGAGCGAAATCGCCCAGCCTGCCGAACATAGCACGGTGGGTTCGGGATAGTTCGTGGTCCAGTAATCACCGCCCGCAAACGATCCATCGGCACTGGCCTGATCGGTAAGCGGCGTTCCCGGCTCGCGCCCTACCCCCGGCTCACTGGTCCAGATGGGGAAGCTGCGACCGTTCAGGACAAGGTGGCTCATCTGCTCCCCGCCGCCCCACAGCACGTCTTTATTGCCGAGTTGAAAATCGAGCATGAGGCGATTGTGCGGGGTCAGCGACTTGACGCTCAGCCGTCCGGTTCCCGATATCTGGCGCATTTCGACACAAGCCGACGCGTCCTCGCTGGTCAGCACTATTTCACCGTTATCGCTAGCGACGCACCGGGTAAGTGCAGGCGCAGTATTCAGCGTATCGCTCAATCGGAAATTGCCACGCACCATCGCCACTTTTGGGTAGCCAAAGCCTAAAGAAACGGCGGGGAAATCAGGCCGCTGCGCAAGGATTGTGATCCCGCCAACGGCAAGATCAAATCCCCCTTCGTTTGCAGCCAGCTGCAATGTCAACGCTTCCAACTCCCCTCACAGGCTCTTGTGACACCGCTTGACATACAGTGGCGAAAAGCGCAACTCCAGTGTGCCACAGATCGACGGTTGCGCGCGGCTTACAAACCTCGCTGAACAAGTTGATCGGGAGACATGGGGAGAGAAACAAAATGTCCAACAACACCACAATTGCATTGAGGGCGCTTGCCGTTTCCGCCAGTTCCTTGGCGCTTGTCTGCACCGCACCGGCCATGGCGCAGGTCGAAGAAATCATCGTAACTGCCCAGAAAATCGAAGAAAACGTACAGGACGTGCCTATCGCCATCACCGCCGTTTCGGGTGAGAGGCTGGATCAGGCGGGCGTCACCTCGCTTGAGAATATCGGCCTCGTTGTTCCGTCCGTCACTTTCCGCAAGGGTACGACAAGCGCCAACAGCGCGATTGTAATGCGCGGTGTCGGCACGATCACCTTCTCAATCGCAGCAGAGCCGAGTGTGTCCACCGTTGTCGATGGCGTTGTGCTGTCGCGTTCAGGACAGGCTTTTCTCGATCTTGTCGATATCGAACGCCTCGAAGTGTTGCGTGGTCCGCAAGGCACCCTGTTCGGCAAGAACGCCTCGGCGGGTCTGGTCAACATCGTGTCACGCGGCGGCTCCGACCAGTTCGAAGGTGAAGCCCGCGCCGATTTCTTTGAAGGCAATGAATATCGCCTGCGCGCAGCGCTCGCTGGCCCCCTGGCGGAAAACCTGACCGCGCGGCTAACAGGCTTTTACAGCAGTTTTGACGGCAATATCACCAATATCAACGGCGGCGATAACGAGGACGTCAACGGATACGAACATTATGGCATTCGCGGCATTGTCGACTATTCGACCGGCGCTGGAGACTTGCGCCTAATCGCGGATTATTTCCGCGCCAATGACGATTGCTGCGCCGATGTCACGGGCGCCAGCCGGGGCGCGGTGCTGGATGCAGAACTGGGTCTGCCGGGCGGATCGGCGCAGGGCGAGGATCAGCGCTTCGTCAATCACAACCTCGTAACACAAACGCGCGATCGTCAGTGGAGCGTCACCGGATCGGGCGATTTCGACTTAGGCGAAACCCACACGCTGAACGTTGTCCTGGGCTATCGCAACTGGTTCAATCGGGAACTGCGCGAAGGCGATTTCCTGCCACGCGCGCTGGTCGGCACGGCGCAATTGCACGACGATGGGGTCGTCCGGACCGATCAATACTCGATCGAGGCGCGCGTTGCATCGGACCAGTCAGCGCCGTTCTTCTATCAGGTCGGCGTTTTCGCCTGGCAATCTGACAACACCCAGGTCTTTACGCGCCGCGACATAACATGCGCCACATCGACTCTGCCGATCGATCCAGCGACCGGCGGGCGGCCCTGCAACGTGGCCGATACGGTCAATACCCTGTTCCCGACTGCGACTTCGTTCAGCGATGTCACCTCCCGCAACCTTGCGGTGTTCGGGCAAGCAACCTATCGCTTTACCGACACATTGGCGCTTACCGGGGGCCTGCGTTACACGCTGGACGATCTGGAATTCACTCACACCCGCGCGCCGGGGATCAATGCAGCCACGGGCCTGCCCGCTACCGGGCCAGGCATATCGGGCAACCCCGCAGGCGGCACTATCGCGGCGGGTGGCAATGGCACCAACACCTCCGCCGGATCAACCGACAACGGCAATCTTTCAGGCCGCGCGGCACTGGAATACAAACCGGCAGAAGACGTGCTTGTCTACGGCAGCTACACGCGCGGCTATAAAGGCCCTGCGTTCAACGTGTTCTTCAACCACACCGCCCCCAACAACGCCGTGCCCATTGCGGAAGAAATTTCTGACGCGTTCGAAGTCGGTCTGAAGTCGCGCTTCCTTGACGACCGGGTGCAGCTCAATTTGGCGGGCTTCATCGCCAAGTATGATGGTTTTCAGGCGAACAACTTCATTGAGCTGAACGGCGCAACGGTCACCAATCTGACCAATGCGGGCGAGGTGGAGACGACCGGTTTTGAAGCCGATCTGATAGCCAATCCATTTGACGGCCTCACACTGCGCGCAAGTGCAGCCTATGCCGACGCGCACGTTGTCGCTTTCAACCGGGTCGGCGCGAACCAGCCGCCGGTCGCCGATGGCACGCAACTGCCCTTGGCGCCGAAGTTCGTTTACACGCTGGGCGGCGAATATGAGCGCGATCTGGGCGGTTTTCAGATGTACCTGACCAGCGATTTTCGCCATGTCAGCCAGCAGTTTTCCGACCTCAACGAAGTTGGTCTGATCGACCCCTACGGCATCTGGAACGCCTCAATCGGATTTTCCGATCCGGATGATGTGTACCGCGTGACCTTCCATGCGCGCAACATCACAGACAACAGCTATGTGTTGCTCAATGTTGCGGGCGGTCAGCGGCTGCAGATCCCGCGCGATGCGGATCAGTATTTCGGCATCAGCCTTCGCGCCCGCATGTAACGTGCGCCCCTTCCGGGTCGCACCGGAAAGGATGGGCCGCCGGGGCGATCCGGCGGCCCTCTTTCAAAGCAGCGCAGTCGTGCTAACCATGCCTTCAGACGAAATGCCGGGAGCCTTCGATGACCGCAGAATTGACCCCTCTGGCCAAACCTGCGGCTGCCGGCGTGGCATCTCGCCAGATGTCCTCCAACCTGCGTTGGTCGTTATTTACGGTGTTGTGCATTGCGGGCGTGTTCAACGCAATGGACCGCCCAATCATCGCTATTTTAAAGCCCGATATGATGGCCGATTTCGGCTGGAGCGACAGCGATTTCGGTGATTTGGCGGCCGTTACGCAGTTCTCTGCCGCGTTCGCATTTCTGTTCACGGGCTGGCTGGTGGATCGGCTGGGCGTCCATCGTTCCATGCAAGTTGGCGCTTCGGCGTGGAGCTTTGCGGCGATCGCGCATGGCTGGGCAATCACCACATGGCAGGTGGTTGGTGCGCGCATTGGTCTGGGCGTGACAGAGGCGGTGCAGACCCCGCTCGTCATCAAGACGGTCGCGACCTTGTTTGCGCCAGACAAGCGGTCTTTCGCGTTCGGTTTCGCCACTATGCTGGCAGGTGCTGGCACGATTGCCATGCCGTTCGTTATCCCCGCGATTGCGCTGGCAGTTGGCTGGCGCGGCGCGCTGGTCGTGGGCGGAATTGGTGGACTGGTTTCGCTGGTGGCATGGATCTGGCTCGCGCGCGGATTGAACCAGTTGCGCGAGCGCACGCTGGAAGAACCAAAGTTGATGCCCGGCGATACATCGGCGTCCGGTTACGGACCGATTCTTTCCAATCGCAAGACGTGGGCGATTGTCGGAGCAAAGGCGCTGTCCGACATGACATGGTGGTTCATCAATTTCTGGCTGGCCGATTATTATCGCAAGGAGTTCGGCCTCTCGACGCTGGAACTGGCCATTCCGCTGGCATTGGCGTTCGCAGGATCGGGGCTTGGCGCGTTGCTTGCTGGCTGGGCATCGACCCGGTTGCTGGAGCGCGGCTGGTCGGTCAACAGGGTGCGCAAGAACGTGATGCTGATTTCAGCGCTGGTCGTGACCCCCCTGCCGCTGGTGCTGGAGATAAATGCTTTCTGGCCGGTGGCGATCATGATGGGCGTGGTGATGGCGGGGCACCAGGGCTTCTCGCTTTCGATCTTTTCCACGATCACCGATGTCGTGCCCAACGCCAAGGTTGGCCGGGTGACGGCATTTGGCGCATTTATGGGCAACATGGGCGGGGTGGCGATCAGTCTGGTGACGGGACGCGTGCTGGATGCGGGTTTTGGCTTTATCCCCCTGTTCGTATTCGCCGCCGCGTCCTATCTGATGGCATTGGCATGGTTTCAGGTGCTGCTGCCGACGATTCATCGCGATGAAGGCGCTCTGGATGTGGCGACCTGATTGGAGCGGCAGCGCAGGCGGCGAAGTTGCTTTATACCCGTCCTCGATATAAAGCTGTGACACCGTAGGACAGAACGTCTAAAACCAGATGTCGAGACAGGGGCTTTCCAAAGGCAATATGCGCAAGGCTGGATCGATATGATGGAAAAGCCTCGCCCCGATTTTGATGCCTATGCGGGCGATCTGTTTGGCGAGGTAATGCTCGCCGATACTGCCCCGTCGAAGACCAGCACCCCTGTCCAGCGTAGGCCGCTATCTCGCTTCATTCCCGGCATAGCCATCTGTGCCATCGCCAGCGCGGCGGCTGCATGGCTGAGCCAGAACTACGGCGTTCCGATCATTCTTGCCGGATTGTTGCTTGGCCTTGCGTTGAACTTTGCCGCCGGAGACCCGCGTACCCATGATGGGCTGGACGCGACTTCGCGCCATGGCCTGCGCATAGGAATCGTACTGCTTGGTTTTCAGGTGACGGTGTTGCAGATCAGCGCGATGGGCGTGGTGCCTTTCGCTGGCCTCGCTCTGGTGATGTCGGCCGCGGTTATCGCAGCAATGCTGGCCGCGCGAGCGACAAATCACAGCCCGTCTGTCGGATTGCTCGCCGGAGGATCGACGGCAATCTGTGGCGCTTCCGCCGCGCTCGCCTTGTATGGTGTGATCGGGCGAGACCGGATCGATCAGGCGCAATTCACTCTTACCCTCGTCATCCTTGCAGCGGCCAGCGCGATTGCGTTGACCACGTACCCGGCATTGACGCAGTATCTGAACTTTACCGATGCACAGGCGGGCTTTCTGGTCGGAGCTTCCATTCATGACGTGGCGCAGGCCATCGGCGCGGGCTTCGCAGTATCCGACATGGCAGGCGCGCAGGCAACTGTGGTCAAACTGACGCGTGTGGCGCTGCTTGCCCCGCTGGTAACGCTGGCCGCGCTGTGGATTGCTCGCGCGCAACCGATCAATGCTGGAAAGAAGAGCGCGCGCGTGCCAATGCTGCCAGGCTTTATCCTCGCGTTTCTGGCATTGGTTGGATTGAATTCACTTGTCTCGATGCCGCCTGCAGTCGCCGAAAACGCGCTGATCGCATCAAAGGCGTTGCTGCTGCTGGCGGTGACAGCCACTGCGATGCGCACCCGCACCGATTTGCTGCTGCAACTGGGCTGGCGCGCGGTGATGCCGGTGCTGGCGGCGACGATCGCTTCGCTTGCCGTTGCGTTAGCCTTTGCAAACTGGGTCTTGTGATGGAACAGGTGTACGATCTTGCCGTCATTGGCGGCGGCATAAATGGCGCCGGGGTCGCGCGCGATGCAGCCGGACGCGGGGCTAGCGTTCTGCTGATCGAGCGGGGCGATCTGGCGGAGGGCACATCGTCCTCCTCAACCAAGCTTATCCATGGTGGCTTGCGTTATCTGGAGCATTACGAATTCTCGCTGGTGCGAGAGGCGCTTTCCGAGCGCGAGGTGCTGTGGGGTATCGCGCCGCATATCATCTGGCCGCTGCGTTTTATCCTGCCGCATCGCCCCGGCCTTCGCCCCCGCTGGCTGCTGCGGCTGGGCCTGTTCCTGTACGACCATATCGGCGGGCGCAGATTGCTGCCCGCCGCAAAATCGGTGGCGCTGGCAAAGCACCCGGCGGGCGCGCCGCTAAAGCCGGAATATGCCCACGCCTTCGCCTATTCGGATTGCTGGGTCGACGATGCGCGGCTGGTGGTACTGAACGCCCGCGATGCCGCTGATCGGGGGGCAGAAATCCGCACCCGTTGCGAAGTGACCGCTATGCAACGACAGGGGGATACCTGGCTGATCGAGGCAGGGGGTGAGCAGTTCCGGGCGCGGTGCGTTATCAATGCCGCCGGGCCGCGAGTGCTCGATCTGTTAGACCGCGCGGGCGAGCCTGCCAATCAGCGGATACGGCTGGTGCGCGGGTCGCACATCGTGGTGCGCAAGGCGTTCGAACACGAATACGCTTATTTCTTCCAGCTTCCCGACGGGCGTATTTTCTTCGCCATTCCCTACGAGGTGGATTTCACCCTGATCGGCACCACCGATGTCGATCATGACGCCAGCCTGGACGATGTGAAGGCCAGTCCGGAAGAGATCGCCTATCTTTGCGCGGGGGCCAGCGAGTATTTTCGCAACCCCATCACGCCTGATGACGTTGTATGGACCTATTCGGGCGTTCGCCCACTGGTCGATGACGGATCGGGAAAGCCAGAGGCGGCGACACGCGGTTACAGTTTTGAATTGGATGGGGGAGAGGATAACGCACCCCTCCTTTCCGTCTTCGGCGGAAAGATCACCACCTATCGGCAGCTATCCTCCGCGGCGCTGGATCTGGTGGTCCCGTTCTGCCCTTCGCTGGCGCACGGCGCGGACTGGACTGGCTCTGCCCCGCTGCCCGGTGGCGATTTCGGTCGGACAGAGGCAGCTGCAAAAGCGCGCGAACTCGCCGCGCGATATCCCTTCCTTCGCGAAGCTCAGGCCAATCGGATGATACGGTTATACGGCACCCTTGCCTGGCAAATCCTGGGGCGGGCGACCACACCAGGCGATCTGGGCGAGCAATTTGGGCATGGCCTGACAGCAGCCGAGGTCGATTACCTGATTACTCATGAATGGGCGCGCACCGCACAGGATGTGCTATGGCGGCGCACCAAACTCGGCCTGCACTTCTCGTCGGAGCAAACCGCGCGGCTCGATCAATATATCACCGAAAGGACAGGCTCAGCATGACGCGCATTGTGGCCCTTGGCGGCACAGTCAATCCCGGCAGCTCGACCGAGCAGGCTTTACGCCTCGCGGCCAGCATTGCCGGCGGGGAAGGCGCGCAGGTGCAGGTATTCGGCGGCGAGTATCTGACCGCATTGCCTCATTATCTGGGGCCACTGCATGATCCTTCGCAAGGGGCGGAGATGGTTGCGGCGGTGCGCGAGGCTGATGGTCTGCTGATCGCAGCACCCGGCTATCACGGCACCATATCGGGCGTCGTCAAGAACGCGCTCGATTACCTCGAAGACCTGTCACGCGATACCCGTCCCTATCTGGATGGACGCGCGGTGGGTCTGATTGCGACAGCTTTCGGCGATCAGGCGTCTATGAGCACGCTGCTGACCATGCGCGCCATCACTCACGCGCTGCGTGGCTGGCCAACGCCGATGGGCGCAACGATCCGCACCTATCGCGGCCTGTTTTCGCCCGATGGCGAGTGTCTGGATGAACGCGCGCGCGGGCAGTTGGAACTGGTGGGCAGACAGGTCGTGCTGGGTGCGCGCAGTTTTGCGGCCGGCAGGGCTGCCGAGAGCGAAAAACCGTGACGACGCCCGCCGACCTCGATCATGCCTTGGCTCAGATTGCCGCGGGCCGGATTGTCGTGCTGACCGGTGATCGGTTGCGCGGCGGCGACATTGATTTCATGATCGCGGCGCAGGCAGTCACTCCCGAAGCGATCAATTTCATGGCGACGCATGGGCGCGGGCTCATCTGCCTTGCGATTACGCAGGACCGAGCGGATCGGCTGGGCCTCAGCCTTGTCAATCCCGGCACGCATCGCCAGACCGGACGGCCGTTCGCACGGTCCATCGAAGCGGCGAGCGGGGTTTCGACCGGCATCAGCGCTGCCGACCGCGCGCGCACGGTGCAAGTGGCGATTGCCGATGGGGCAACGTCGCACGATATCCATTCGCCCGGCCATGTCTTCCCATTGATCGCGCAGGCGGGCGGTGTGCTGGCGCGGCCATCGGCGGTGGAGGCATCGATTGAGCTGGCGCGCATGGCAGATGCTGGCAATGCTGCGGTGATATGCTCCATATTGCGCGATGACGGCGAAATGGCACGGATCGACGATATCAGCGATCTGCTGCACGATCATGGACTGACCGTGGCCGATATTGCCGAATTGATCCGCCGCCGCGCCAATGATGAGACACAGCAGGAATGACCGGCAATCGCGAAGCCGAGCGCGCGCCGCAAGGTCGGCTGACCCGTCGGCTGCTTCTGGCAGGCGCCGGCACCGCAGTCGCCACGCCTGCCTTGGGACGAAAGCTCATCGATCTGGCCCTGCCCGGCGGGCCGAGCAAGCGCCTGCTGGAACCGCGTTTCCCCGGCAAGGCAGAGATGATCGTCCAGCGCATCCGCCCACCTGTGCTCGAAACGCCGATGGCGGTGTTCGATGACGGCACCATCACCCCCAATGATCGAATGTTCGTGCGCTGGAACTGGGATTTCCCGACGCGTATCACCGCCGCCGATCACCGCGTAAAGATCAGCGGTGCCGTTTCGCGCCCGCTAACCCTGACGCTTGATGAGATTGCGGGCGCGGGCGATCATGTTGAGGTCGTCGCGATCAATCAATGCGCGGGCAATGGGCGCGGCCTGTCCGATCCCCGCGTCACCGGCACGCAGTGGGGCAATGGCGCAATGGGCAATGCCCGATGGACCGGCGTGCGCCTGCGCGATGTGATCGACAAGGCGGGCGTTGCGAGCAGTGCCGCACGGGTGCGCTTTACCGGGCTGGACGTGCCGCTGGCCGACGGCGCGCCGCAATTCATAAAATCTATTCCCATCGACATTGCGCGGCGCGACGATGTGCTGATCGCATGGGCGATGAACGGCGAGCCGTTGCCGATCATGCATGGATACCCGCTGCGGATCGTGGTGCCGGGTTGGTTCTCGACCTATTGGGTCAAGATGCTGAGCGGTATCGAACTGCTGACCGGGGAGGATGAAAGCTATTACGTCGCCAAGACGTATCGCGTGCCGACCGCCCCGGTGACCCCTGCGGACAAGGACTTTGCCACGGTCCCGATCACCGTGATGCCTCCGCGCGCCTTCATCACCAGCCATGCCGAAGGCGATGCTATTGCAGCGGGTGCGCCGCTGACCCTGCGCGGGATCGCGATGGGCGGGGACGCAGCGCTTGCGCGGGTCGATCTGGTGAATGCCGGGCAGGAAATTGCATGCGAGCTTGGCCCGGACGAGGGGACTTATGGCTTTCGCCGGTGGTCGGTGACAATTCCGAAAGTGACCGGAGACCTCATCGGCCTCGGCGTGCGCGCCGCCAATGTAAACGGCGCGGTGCAGCCTAAAACACTCGTCTGGAACCCCAGCGGTTACGCCCGCAACGTCATCGAACGTATTGCGCTCAGAGCACGATGAAGCGTTGCGCCCTCCTCATTGTGTTCGCATTGGGCGGCTGCAACACCGAGCCTGAAGTCGTGTTCCGCGATGCCGAGATCACCCTGCCCGCGGACCCCGCAACCCTGCCGCCCGGTCCCGGACTGGAGGCGGTGCTGGCCAATTGCACCGGCTGTCATTCGCCCTCCACCATGCTGCAACAACCACGCGTCCCGCGCGAAAAGTGGGTTTCGATGGTCGGCAAGATGATCGAGGTTTACAAAGCGCCGGTCGACGAGGTCGCGATCCCCGAAATCGTCGACTACATGGTCGCGGTTCAGGATGCTCAGGCTCAATCTGGCGAACTCGGCGAGCCATAGAGAGCAGCTCGCGGTTACATTCCGCGACGCGATAAAACGTGACATGTGGCGGTCCGCCGCGCGATGATGTTCACACAACAGCCAACTTGGCTGCGGCATATTCAGCCGCAACAGGTTGGTTTCGTATTCGACGGCGGAGGCTAAACGCGGCCATGACCAAAGCAAGCATCGCACTCAACCGGTTCGGTTACGGACTGCGGGCGGGCGATGCGGCTCTTTCGTCAAGAGCAGCCGATCCGGTGGCTGATCTGTTGCAGCAATTGCGCCGGTTTGACCCCCGCCCCAGCGCGCTCGCGGCACGCCCCGATGCAAGCGGCGAGGCGGGCGAGTTGATCGCTATCATCCGCGACTCGCGTGCCGAAGCCCGAAGGGCGGCGGCAATGGCTGGCGAGGGCGCCAAAACAGAGCCTGAAACCGATTCGATGCGGGAAGAGCGGTTCAACGCATTGCCGCCTGAATATCGCGACAAACTGATCGCGGCGCGTGGCCGTTACCGCGCCGATGTGGCAACGCGCGTGGCGATAGCTGTCGAGACGCCCAATCCTTTTGCAGAACGGTTGGTGCATTTCTGGGCTAACCATTTCTCCGTCAGCGCGGGCAAGCAAGGCACGCCATTCGAAGTCGGCAACCACGAATTCAACGCTGTGCGGCCCAATGCGTTCGGTAAATTTTCGGACTTGCTGAAGGCTGCCGTGCTGCATCCGGCAATGCTGCTTTACCTCGATCAGTATCAGTCCGTCGGGCCCAATTCTCCTTCCCAGATGCGCGCACAAGGCCGCAATGGAGCGAAACCCGGGACCGTTGGTAGGCGCGGGCGCGGGCTCAATGAAAACCTCGCGCGCGAGGTGCTCGAACTGCACACATTGGGGGTTGCGGGCGGTTACTCACAATCAGGCGTGACGGAGCTGGCCCGCGCGCTGACAGGTTGGACGCTGCGAGGATTCACCCGTCTGGCTCGATTTGCCGAGGACAAACCGGGCGGCGCGGCGTTCATCGCGATGGCGCATGAACCGGGAACGCGCACCGTTCTGGGACGAAGCTATCCCGATACCGGCGCGCGGCAGGCGATGGATATTCTCGACGATCTCGCCGTGCACCCGGCCACCGCCCGCTTTGTTGCAACCAAACTTGCACGCCATTTCATTGCGGACGATCCACCCGCCAGCCTGGTGGATAAACTGGAGCGCAATTTTCGCGAGACCGGGGGCGATCTTGGCATTCTAGCCCGCACGCTGGCAGGCGCGCCGGAAAGCTGGGCGCAAACACCGGTGAAGTTTCGCCAGCCGTTCGAATGGCTGGTCAGCGTGCTGCGATTTACCGGTGTCGAGGTATTCAGAGAGCCGCGCCTCAACGCCACTCTGAGGCAATTGGGCCAAGTGCCGTGGAGCGCGCCCTCACCCGCCGGGTTCGATGATGTGGCTGACACGTGGGCTGGTCCCGAGGCGCTCCTGCTTCGGGTAGAACTGGCTGAACAGATCGCCCGCAACGCAAACGCCGATGCAGTCCTGGAACGCGCGCAAGCCGCGTTTCCGGGTACGCTGAGCGACAACACGCGCGATTGGCTGACCCGCGCGGAAAGCGGATCGCAGGCGCTCGCGCTATTGCTTGTGTCGCCTGAAATGATGCGGAGGTAAATCGCCATGGACACGCATATGAACCGTCGCGCGCTGATCGCTGCGTCGCTGGCGTTGGGCGCATCGGGGCTTGTTATGCCGCGTATGGCCTTTGCCAGAGCTACGGGAAACAAGAACCTGCTGTTCGTACTGCTGCGCGGCGCGATGGACGGGATGGCTATGCTGGCGCCAACAGGCGATCCCGCCTTCGCCAGCCTGCGTGCCGCTGCCCTGCCCGATTACGAAGGCGCCATGCAGGCGGACGGGATGTTTGCCATCCACCCAGCATTCGAGAAAGTGGGCGCAGCGTACAATGCGGGCGATGCGCTGTTTACCCATGCCACCGCCACCGCCTATCGCGACCGGTCCCATTTCGACGGACAGGATATGCTGGAAAGCGGCGCGTCTGCACCAAATCTCAGGCGCGATGGCTGGCTGAATCGGTTGGTGGGGATGGTGGATGCAACCAGGCCTCCCCGCGCGCTGGCGATCGCTTCTACCATGCCACTGGCATTGCGCGGCGCGGCGCCTGCCACCAATTACGCGCCGTCAGGACTGCCCGATGCCACCCCTGATTTTCTGGATCGGGTCGCGAAACTCTACGCGCGGGACGAACAACTGGGCAGCCTCTATGCCAAGGCACTGGAAACCCGCGCAATGGCTGCCGATGATGGCGTCAGGAACCTGCGCGATGCGGCGAAAGCAGGGGAACTGGCCGCGTCGTTGATGCGCGGAGCGGACGGCGCACGCATCGCCATGATCGAACTGAACGGATGGGATACCCACGCCAATCAACGCGGAACCTTCGTTCGCCCCGCCCGCAATCTGGATACGTTGCTGGGCGCTTACGTCACCGCGATGGGGGATGTATGGCCCGACACGCTGGTGCTCGTCGCGACAGAATTCGGCCGTACCGCACGCTATAACGGGACTGGCGGGACCGATCACGGCACGGCAAGCGCGGCGCTGATGGTAGGCGGCGCAGTTCGGGGTAAGCGCGTGCTTGCCGACTGGCCCGGTCTTGGCGAGCAGCGATTGTTCCAGGGCCGCGACCTGATGCCCACAACGGCGCTGGAAAGCGTGCTTGCGGGCGCCGTGGCAGAGCATTTCGGACTGGATCCCGCAAAAGCGATGGCCACGTTGTTCCCCGACCGATCCGTGCCGGCGCTGACCGGGCTTATCCGCGTCTGAGCCGAACTATTTCCCGGTCCCGACCCCTGCGATGATGCGTTCGTCCAGCGCATCACCGTGCAGCACGGAAACATCACCCGTCGCTTCCAGCACCACGGCACGCACTTGATCGATATCGAGGGCGTTGGCCTCCCGCAGCTTGGCGATGAGATCGCTTTCAGTAACGCGCGTCCGGTCCAAGGCATCGTGCAGGATCTGACCATTGCGCATCAGCATTACCGGTTCATTCTGCAACGCATCCGCAAACGCATCCGATACGTTGCGCAGGCGCGCGGCGATTCGTTGGCCCACGAACAAGCCCGCCATTGCGATCATCGCCTGACTAAACCCGGACCATTCGGTTGCCTGCGCAGCCCCTGCCAGCAGGCTGCCCAACGCGACCGTCATCACGAAATCGAAATTGGTCATCTTCGACAGCGAACGCAGGCCGTTCACGCGGATCAGGAAGGTGACATAGGCAAGCGCAACGAGTGCCAGAATCAATCCCCGCAAAACGATGTCGGCGCTGGTGTTTTCAAGAAAAATCGGTTGTCTCCCATTGCGTGTGGATGCGGATCCTCAACGCATACAACTGGCAATGGGTCCGGTTTTACTGACCCATGACTGCCGGGGCTGAAGGTTCCGGCCCGCCAGTCTCAATCGATCGATCCTCATTTGCGACGATTGCGGCCACCGTGGTCCAGACGGCGACATTTTGGCGCAGCTGAACAATGTCGATCTTGTCCAGCGTATCATCGGGCGTGTGGTGCAGATCGAAATAGCGCGTGCCATCCTGCTGTAAATCTATCAGCGCCCCGTTTTGATCGCGTACGATGTTTAGATCGGCCCCACCGCTGGCGACATTGCTGGAATTTGCGACACCGAACCGAGCAACCGCGCTGGCGATGCGGGCGTGCAGATCAGGGTTGCTTTCCCGAAAATTGCTCTCGAAGCGCCAGATGCGATCTGCGCCGAAATCGCTTTCAAAACCGACCGCGATGCGCTCATTCAGGTGAGCCTTTGAATACGCAGTAGAACCGAACAGGCCGACTTCCTCCGCGCCTGCCATCAACACTCGGATAGTGCGCAGGGGCTGGCCCGACTTGCGCACATTCAACGCCGCCGCCGCCACAATCGCACAGCCCGCGCCATCGTCAAATGCGCCCGGCGCGTTCCACCAGCTATCGATGTGGCAAGCCAGCAGCACAGGAGGCAGATCGGGATTGCGGCCCACGATCTCACCCACCACATTGCCGCTGGTGGTGGTACCAAGAGTTTCAGGTGTCAGCGTCAATTTCATTATGATCGGGCGACCACTGGCGCGCGCGAACATGCGTTCCAGATTGGCGGCATCGGGCAGCGACAGCGCACCCGCAGGCGTTGGAACAGGGCGTCCGACATCGGTGGATCCGTCACCCCGACGAAACGTGGTGCCGCCCGTATGCAGGTTGCGATGGTAATCGGTACCGACCGATTTGATGACGGTCGCGACCGCGCCTTTCTGCTTGGCCAGTTCCGCCCCAACCCAACGCGCAGGTCCGGCAAATCCGTATTGCGAGCCATCCTGTGTAGGCGTCATCGAATGTGAGATATAGGCAATCTTGCCCTTCAGGCTGCCCTCGGGTGCGGCGCGCAGGGCGTCCACGTTTGCGAACATGACAACTTCTGTGGTGATCCCGTCCGGTCCTGTGGAGGCGCTGCCGCCGAGCGGCTGTATCACCAGCGGTTGCGCAAATGGGCTGACAATGTGCGCGCGGTGAACATCGCCGGGCACCCATGTTTCCATCTGGAACGGTTCATCGGCCACGTTCTGAAAGCCATGCGCCTTCAGCCAGTCCATTGCCCAAACGCGGGCGCGTGCCTCTGCCTCGGTCCCGGCCTGGCGCGGGCCGACTTCGGTGGTAAGCCCCTCGACGAAGTCCCATGCCAGCGTGTCACCTTGCAGCGCCTGCATAGCAACTGCTTCAATCGAGGTGGAATGATTATCCGCCTGCGCGGCTGTGCTCACCAGAAACGAAGCAGCAAAGGCGCCAGAAAAAGTCATTCCGATTGCGAATTTTCGCGCGAGGGTTTTGATCGAGATGCGGTTCATGCGCGGCATCGCTATCGGCCCGCCGCGCGCCTGTCCAGTTCATCCGCGCATAGCCGGAGAGCAACCCCGCAACGCTGCCCACATGCTATAGTCCAATTTAGGGGTTAGGCGGTGCGTTTCTGACCATCCGCATACGTCTTGCTCGAATGCGTTGCGTAATTCCAATCTGCTGAGATTGGCTTGTCTGTCTGCATCTCGCAGATCAAGGGTGAGGATACAGGGTGATTGATTTTTCAGATCAAGAAAGGATGTCAGGAGAATTGTTCGGCAGGGCGCGGTGTGAAGGAAACCACCCTTGCTCCGTCGACAGGATCGGACGTTTGCAGCGCTACACCCGCAACGCTCGCAGGACGCATACTATCCAGCGCGACCCGGTTTCGCCCCGCATTCTTTGCATTATACAGCGCGTGGTCGGCTCGTTCGAACAGGGCTGCATAATGTTCACCCGGCAACGCCTCTGCCACGCCAAAGCTGACGGTGAAGCGTTGCAGACCGGTATCGGTGGCGCGCTTGCTATCGGTCACGGCAATGCGGATGCGATCCGCCAGTCGGGCTGCCGACGCGGCGTCGCAATCCCATACAGCGATGCAGAACTCTTCCCCGCCGATACGTCCTGAAAGATCGGTCGCGCGAATCTTCCCAAGTACTACCTCTCCGAACCGGGCGATCACGCGGTCGCCGGCGGTGTGGCCGAACGTATCGTTCACCTGCTTGAAATGGTCGATATCCGCAACGATCAGGCTGACCGGCGTATCGGTATGTAGCGCGCGGGCGAGCATCGCCTTTACCTCGCTTTCGAACGCGGCGCGGCTGCGCAGGTTCGACAGCGCATCGGTCACCGCTACTTCGCGATCACGTCGCATGTTATCCAGCGCCACCATTGCGATCAGCGACAGCGCAAGCATCAGGGCCAGCAGTGCTGAAGCTACGATGTTGAGCGAGGCAAAGACTGAATCCTGATATTGCGCCATCGACATCTGGGTTTGCGCCAGCACGGTCACACTAGGCCGCAGGACCGCGTATCCAGCCAGCGCCAGAAACACTCCTAGGATCGCGCGGTCGCCCATGTTCCGTGGCGCAATTTTCCACTTGGCCTGCGCTGCCAACGCAAACAGCAGCCCCGTATTGAAATTCTGGGTCATCAGAAGAACGCTCTGCACTTCGTAAATGCGTGCAAAATACAGGATCGGCGTAGTCAACACCGTCAGCGCCAGCATCGCGATAACGGGACTACGCTGCCCATCGCGCTTGGCCACGCCCCATATCAGCGCGATGATCGCAATGGCCGCATTCCAGTGAAACAACAGGATATCGTACGGCGCGAAATTCCAGGTGATCGCCCCCTGAAGGATGATCCCGCCACAAAACGCCAGCGCCCAATATGCGAACGCCAGCACATAGTTGCGCGACGGGTCCGTCCGCCACAGCGCAATCAGCACGGCAGCGAATATCGCCATCATGCCCGGAATAATAAAGGTAAGTATTTGCGCCTGCACGACTTTTCCTTTTCGGATCGGAAAGGGTATCGCAGGGATTGGTAAACGCTTGCCTAAAGGCGGTCCCGGTCAATTCCACAAGCCAGCGCTTGCCCGGTAGGCGCACAACGCCTATTTGCACCGTCAAATCCAGCAAACACACCCCATTTCCACAAAGGACGACCCCGATGGCCGCGCAATACGCCTATGTCATGAAAGGCATGACGAAGACTTTTCCCGGTGCCCCAAAGCCGGTTTTGTCGAACATCAGTCTGCAATTCTATCAAGGCGCGAAAATCGGTATCGTCGGACCCAATGGCGCGGGAAAATCGACCCTGATCAAGATCATGGCCGGGATTGACACCGACATCACCGGCGAAGCGTGGGCGGGTGAGAACATCACGGTTGGCTATCTGCCGCAGGAACCGGAACTGGACGCGACCAAGACGGTGCTGGGAAATGTCAAGGATGGCGCCCGCGAGACCGCCGATCTGGTCGATCGGTTCAACGCTATCTCCGCCGAAATGGCGGAACCCGATGCGGACTTCGACAAGCTGGGCGAGGAGATGAGCGACCTTCAGTCCAAGATCGACGCGGTCGACGGGTGGACGCTGGATAATCAGCTCGAAATCGCGATGGAGGCTTTGCGCTGTCCGCCATCCGACATGGGCGTGGAAAGCCTTTCGGGCGGAGAGAAACGCCGAGTTGCCCTTACTCGGCTGCTGATCCAGAAACCTTCGATCCTGCTGCTGGACGAACCAACCAACCATCTGGACGCGGAATCCGTCGAATGGCTGGAAAACCATCTGAAAGAATATGCCGGCGCGGTGCTGATGATCACCCACGATCGTTACTTCCTCGATAATGTGGTGGAGTGGATCCTCGAACTCGATCGCGGCACCTATTACCCGTATGAGGGCAATTATTCGACCTATCTGGAGAAGAAGGCCAAGCGGCTGGATCAGGAAAACCGCGAGGAATCGGGCCGTCAAAAGGCGCTTACCCGCGAACTGGAGTGGATCCGTCAGACCCCCGCCGCGCGCCAGACCAAGTCAAAGGCACGAATTCGCAAGTTCGAGGAATTGCAGGACGCGCAATCCGGTCGCAAACCAGGCAAGGCGCAGATTGTCATTCAAGTGCCCGAACGCCTTGGCGGCAAGGTGATCGAAGCCAAGAACATTACCAAGGCGTATGGCGACAAGCTGCTGTTTGAAAACCTTTCCTTCATGCTTCCGCCGGGCGGTATCGTGGGCGTGATCGGGCCAAACGGCGCGGGCAAATCCACGCTGTTCAAGATGATCACCGGGCAGGAAACCCCCGACAGTGGCACTATCGAAATCGGCGACACCGTGCATCTGGGCTATGTCGATCAGAGCCGCGACGATCTGACACCGGGCAACAACGTGTGGGAGGAAATTTCTGACGGGCTCGATTACATGCAGGTCAACGGCCACGATATGTCCACCCGCGCATACGTGGGCGCGTTCAACTTCAAGGGCGCGGACCAGCAGAAAAACGTTGGCAAACTTTCAGGCGGCGAACGCAACCGCGTCCACATGGCAAAGATGCTGAAACAGGGTGGGAACGTGTTGCTTCTGGATGAACCGACCAATGATCTCGACGTGGAAACGCTGGGCGCGTTGGAAGAGGCAATCGAGAACTTCGCCGGCTGCGCCGTGGTGATCTCGCACGATCGCTTCTTCCTTGATCGTCTGGCGACGCACATCCTGGCCTTCGAGGGCAACAGCCACGTCGAATGGTTCGAGGGCAACTTTGAATCCTACGAGGAAGACAAGCGCCGCAGGCTGGGTGATGCAGCGGACCGGCCAACGCGATTGGCCTACAAAAAGCTGACGCGGTAAATCATGGCAGGCGCAGTTCGCTTGTATCGACTGAGCGGGTTACGTCAGGATATGGGATACAGCCGTCCAGCGACTGAAGTCATTTGAGACAGTGAATACGTGCTGACCTGTCAGTCCGTCTCCTTTACGCAGCTTTAACCACCCCGCTGGCATTATCACCCCATACACCCGGTCACGGTGGTGGCGTTGGGTGATAGCGGGGGAAATGCGTCACATGTTCAGCGTCGGGGCGGTTACTGTCGATCCTGTAATACTTTGTGCGCTACTGGTTTGTACCGCCGGGCTTGGTGCAGTTTGCGGACATGGCGTACGCCGGATATTGGAGCGCTGGCAGCAGGCGCGCCTCAGAGCTGCAAACGGCGAACCCTTGATAAAATATATGCGGAGCAGCGATTCCCTTCGCGAGGTCGTGGATTTCGGCACCAGACCCGCCCCTGTGCGCGTGGAAGCAATGCTGCGCTTGCAAGTTGATCACATGCGCGAGATCCAGCAGATCTGGGGCAAGAACACGCGTGACAGCACGGTGCAGCAGGTTGCCACGATCATGCGCAATTCGCTACGCAGCGGTGATGGCGGCCCCAGCCCGGATGATTGCCAGGATATTGTGAATGAGATCCGCGGGGACGGGTTTACCATTCTGGTGCCGGGCGCGGCAGAGGCGGACGCGGCAATCATCGCCCGACGTTTGGGGCGCGCGCTTTCGCGCAGCCGGATCGAGGGGTTGGCCGATAATTTGCGCCTTTCCGCCAGTTTTGGGGTCGCGGGACGTCGCGCAGGAGAAAGTTTCTCACAATGGCGCGCTCGAGCGCAATCCGCACTCGTATCCGCCACCGCGCGTGGCGAAAATCAGATAGTGGAGGCTAGCGTGGTCGAAGACCTTAGATTGTTGCCCCCACCCGATCCCGCGCCAGTATCAGGGCAAGCCGCCTGAGCCCCTGTCATGGCGTAACCCACGCGCCATGCCACTCCCCCGCCAGCTCTCGCACAAACCGTGCGCGCACATGGCCGGTATGCGCCAGATACAGCCAGTCAATCTCCTGCATCGTCACCAGCAATACCGAGAAATTGACCCGCGCCGGGACCAATTGCGCATCGCTCGGTTCCACGCCCTCCATCGCTTTGGGCAGGCCCGATGTTGGCTCGGGCGATGGCGCCCCAGGCCCCTCGCCCATGTAACACCGGCGCGCAAAATTGGGCGCACCGTCCCACGCGCTCTGAGTAATCGGAGCATCGCGCAGCACCGCAGCCGTGCCGCGAACGCGGATCTGCGTTTTGGCACCCTTGTCATAGAACAGCACGGCGACGCGCGGGTCCGCGTCGATCGTGGCAACCTTTGGCGCGCGGGTATCGGTGTGAAAGCGCAACGTCCACGCAACGTCGTCAAATTCGCGTAGGACCATCGTTCGCGCATCGACATCTGCGGTTATGACAGCTGGCGAGTGCATTGGCCCTTTGCGGTCTTGCGCAGCGTCCTTCAAGCGATGAGTGAGGTCACTGCGTACCTCAGCGAGAGTGTTTAACATACAGCGCGATGTGGAGAATCCGCGTGGCCAGAGCAAGCATCATCCAGAAAGTTCGCCCCCTTGTTCATCATTATGGCGCTCTAGATGAACGAAAGGCTATCAGGTCGGTTAAGTTTGGCGACAGCGAGAGCAGCGTAACGAGGTTTATCAATCAGCCGTAAGTGGTGGGACGGCAACACTGGAGGCGTTCATGGATATTACCCAATTATTGCGCGGCAGCGCGCTTTCTGCCCTGGCCGTAACGTTGGGGCTGGCCATCACCCCGGTCCCGGCGCAAGCTTTCTCGACCGGCCTTGATACCACCGCTTTCAATGAGCCGAGCAATCTTGCCAGCACAGAACAACCACGCGGCGAACGTCGCGGGCAGCGCGGCGGCGAGCGCCGCGCAGACCGGCAAAGCAGCCGTGAGCGTGGCCCAGCAGCAGCGCCGCAGCGAGACGAAGCGCGCACACAGCGCGCGGTTCAACGTGCAGAACGCTATGTCCAGCGTAACGAACAGCGCGGCGAGCGGCGCGGGGATCGGGCTCAACGTCAAGCACAGGTCCGCGCTCCCTCAGTCACCACAGCGCCCACCGGCGTAAGTCGGAGAGAGCAGCGTGCTGATCGGCGTGACCTGCGCACTGGTGGCCGCGATGGTCGCAGCAACGGCGGAGGTTTCGGCAATGAAGTATTTGATCGGGCACAGGCCGTGCGTGGTGACAGGCGAGCGGATCGGCGCGGCGATCGTGTCGATAACCGGCAGGCCCGTCGGGATGGCTTTCGCGACGGCGTGAGGGCTGAACGGCGTGGTGATCGGTTCGAGGACCGTCAGATTCGTCGGGATGGCTTTCGCGATGGCGTAAGGGCTGAACGGCGCGGTGATCGGTTCGAGGACCGTCAGATTCGCCGGGATGGCTTTCGCGATGGCGTAAGGGCTGAACGGCGCGCGGACCGTCGCGACGATCGCAGAAATGACCGTCGCTTCCGCGATGGCCGCAATTTTCGCGACAGTCGTGTCGACAACCGCCGGTTTGGTAATGGCGGGCAGTTCCGGAGTGGAGATTTCCGCCGGTGGGACCGCCGCTGGCGCGACAACCGCCGGTTCGGCTGGCAGAACTTCCGTCACTCGAATCGGAATGCATTCCGTCTCGGTCGCTATTACGCGCCGTTCCGCAACCACTACTATAACCGCGTAGGGATCGGCTTTTATCTTGATAGCCTGTTCTTCCAGCCGCGTTACTTCATCAACGATCCGTTCGCCTATCGCTTGCCGGACGTGTACGGACCCTATCGCTGGGTGCGGTATTACGATGATGTCCTGCTGGTAGATGTCTATACCGGCGAAGTGGTGGATGTGGTGCACGATTTCTTCTGGTGACCCACTGACCCTGGGACCAAAAAAGCCCTCGTCAAACCCCGGTTTGGCGAGGGCTTTTTGGTTGCACGCGCTCCCCCGATTGCTAATTATCGAGCGATGACGACGACAAGGATCATTCCCGATGCTGACGCGCTGAAACGTGTGGGTAAATCCGTACGAGAGCGGTTGGCAGCAGACCCCGGCGTGTACAAGATCGACACCGACAAGGCCGAGATATTTGCAGTCGGCGACTTTCTGACTCCGGAAGAATGCCAGCGACTGTGCGTGATGATCGACCTGACGGCAAAGCCGTCCTCGCTGCACGAACTGGGCTATGATAGCGGTTTTCGCACCTCCTATTCCGGCGATCTCAATCCGCATGACAGCTTCGTCAAGGCGATCGGGCGGCGGATTGATGATCTGCTGGGCGTAAACCCGGAAATCGGCGAGGCGATACAGGGCCAGCGATATCTGCCGGGGCAGCAATTCAAGCCGCACAATGACTGGTTCTACACCTCCGAGAAATACTGGGAGGGCGAGCGCAAGCGTGGTGGCCAGCGGTCATGGACTGCGATGGCTTTCCTCAATTACGTTGAGGAAGGCGGCGACACGCACTTCACCGAGGTCGGCATCATGATCAAGCCCAAGCCCGGCGTGCTGCTGATCTGGAACAACGCGCTGCCCGATGGCACCCCAAATGAAGATACGATGCACGCAGGAACGCCAGTCATCAAGGGCAACAAATATGTGATTACAAAGTGGTACCGCACGCGAAAGTGGAAATAGATTTACCCCCGCGCCAGCGCCTCTGCGATAAGTTTTCGGGTCGGCTCTACACCATACAGCTTGATGAAACTGCCCATGCGCGGGCCTTGCTCACTGCCCAACAGCGTTTCGTACAGCGCCCGGAACCAGTCGCGCAGATTGTCAAAACCAAACTCCTCGCGCTTGCCCACTTCGTAGATCAGCGTCTGCAGCGCCTCGGCATCGGCATCGGCAGGAACGGCGGCCAGTTGGTCGTCCAGTTCAGTCAGCGCCAGCACTTCGCCGCCTACGGGTGCACGCTTTGACAAAGTCGGCGCGACAAAATCGCGGTTGTATCGCACCGCGCCCTCGATCAGTTCCATCAGTGCGGGATCGGTGACGGGCGCGCCGGTGTAGGTGGCGACGTATTCGGAAAGATTATCCGCCGTCGCCTCCAGCCCCAGCACGCTCACCAGATTGAGCAGCAGGCTGTAGGGCACGCTCAGCGTGTCGCCCGCGCCCGGAGCCTCCGGCCCGCTGAACCGCTCGTTCGCGCGGGCAAGATGCCACACCGGATTGCCCAGCTGCTTCTCGAGGGGTTGCTCCGCCAGGCTCCCGCGGAACTGCCAGTAATCGTCAATCGCCTTGGGAATGACTCCCGCGTGCAACTGCTTTGCGCTCTTGGGATTGGCGAAGATGTAATAACCCAGCGACGCCTCGCTGCCGTATTGCAGCCATTCCTCTATGGCCAGACCGTTGCCCTTGGACTTCGAAATCTTTTCACCGTTGGCATCGAGAAACAGCTCGTAGATAAGCCCCTCAGGCTTGTTCCCACCCAGCACGCGGGCGATCTTCCCGCTTTGCACGCCGCTGTCGGTCAGATCCTTGCCGTACATTTCATAATCGACGCCCAAGGCAACCCAGCGCATTGCCCAGTCGACCTTCCACTGGCACTTGGCCATGCCACCAAGCGCGGATTGCTCGATCACGCTGCCATCCTCGTCGGTGAAGCGGATCGTGCCCGCCTCTGCATCGACCACCTCGATCGGCACCTGAAGCACCGCGCCGGTGGTCGGGCTGATTGGCATCAGCGGGGAATAGGTCTTGCGCCGTTCCTCACCCAGGGTCGGCAGCATGATATCCATAATCGCATCGAAATTCGTCAGCACCCCGCGAAGGGCATCGTCGAATGCGCCCGAATTATACCTGTCAGACGAACTTACGAATTCGTATTCGAAGCCGAACTGATCCAGAAACGCACGCAGCATGGCGTTGTTATGCGCGGCAAAGCTTTCATGATCGGTGCCAAACGGATTGGGGATACGGCTCAGCGGCTTGCCCATGTGCTGGGCCAGCATATCCCTGTTCGGCACGTTGTCTGGGACCTTGCGCAGCCCGTCCATATCATCCGAGAAAGCGACAAGACGGGTCGCCTGCCCCGTCAGCGCCTCATAGGCGCGACGGACCCACGTTGTGCGCAACACTTCCTGAAACGTGCCAATGTGCGGCAGGCCCGAGGGTCCATAGCCGGTTTCGAACAGCACCGGCGATCCATCGGGCTTTCCACCGCGCAGCCGTTTGGCGAGACGTTGCGCCTCCTGAAAAGGCCACGCCTTCGAAATGCGAGCGGCTTCGGTAAGTGCGGTGTCAAAGGTGGTGGTGTCATTCATAGCGCCCATCTCCTGATGGAAGCGTGCTCATGTTGCAAGCGCGAAGCGTCCTAGCGCAGGCAGGGGTGACACACCTGACACACTGTCCAGAGGCCAAAATTCTGCCCAGTGCCCAAACTTCTTTGAGCAGGCGTGACCCATCACCGAGCCTAGCGGCACGTTTAACGACCAAGGAAGAAGATAGCGCATGAAGCATCGCGCCATTCTTAATCGTTGAACCTCGCAGTAGGAAAGCGGCGAATGCCCTGCATCGCTTGCGGGCGATTGTGCCGGGGACCAGTACTGGCATGTGTGTTTACTTTGCGCGACACGTGCCCCATTTTTCGCCCACTGTGCCATCATCCGCGAACCACCCCGCAACGCCCGTTCCCCTGCCCGCGCTTCATGCGAGCCACGGGGGCAATTGGCTGCGTGCCGCCAATGGAGAGACAGGCGCTGTATCCAAGGGCGACGCCATCATGGCCGCCGCCGATACGCCGATCCTGCTGCTGAATGCGCCGCTGGTGGCAAACCGGCTGGGTTATCCCGATCTTTCGGGGCTTGATCTGCTGGAACTGTTCGCCTTCGTCCACCCGGCGCGGTTCTGCGTGCCTACCCCGCGCGGCTTGGCGCAGGCGTTGGGCATGGAGGAACCCGCGGGCGATGAAGATGTGCCGCGCTTCCTGCAACTCGCGGCAGGCGCGCTGATTGCGGCTTGCGAGGATCCTGAATGGTTCGAACGTCAGGGTGCATGGTCCACGCTCCACTCGCTCGAACGGTTGCGCTGGCCGTGGGCGCAGGTGCTGAAACCGCATATCACCCGTCCAGAGAGGGCGGAGAAGTGGCTGTTCGCGACCCTGCCCGAATGGGAGGAAGCGGGTGAACGCGCGCCCCCTCGCCAAGTTAATCTGGACCCGTTGGATGTTCTCACACAGCTTGACGCGCTGACCGGAAAGGGTTCCGAAAAGCGCGCCGGGCAGCGCGAATACGCGCAGGATGCCGCGCGCATTTTTGCACCGCGCGCCGCGCGCGAAGTGCCGCATATCGCGCTGGCACAGGCGGGAACGGGCATCGGAAAGACGCTGGGCTATCTCGCGCCGTCATCGCTGTGGGCTGCGCAATCGGGCGGCACGGTGTGGGTGTCCACCTTCACCAAAAACCTGCAACGCCAGCTTCGCAGCGAAAGCCGCCGCGCTTGGCCGCCCAAACGCGACGACGGCACGCCGCCAGTGGTGGTGCGCAAGGGGCGCGAGAATTACCTCTGCCTGCTCAATCTGGAGGATGCGCTGCAAGGCGGCTTTACCGGTCGGCCCGCGATCCTCGCGCATCTGGTGGCGCGCTGGGCGGCATTTACCCGCGATGGCGACATGATCGGCGGCGACCTTCCCGGCTGGATCGGCACACTGTTTCGCAAGCGGGGCATTGCAGCCCTGACCGATCAGCGCGGCGAATGCATTTATGCCGGGTGCCCGCATTACCGCAAATGCTTCATCGAACGCTCTGCCCGCGATAGCGCGCAGGCCGATCTGGTGATCGCCAATCACGCGCTGGTGATGGTCAATGCTGCGAGGGGCCGCGATCATGCGCAGCGCCCCACCCGCGTCATCTTCGATGAAGGGCATCATGTATTCGAAGCTGCGGATTCCACCTTTGCTGCGACCATATCAGGGCAGGAGGCCATCGAACTGCGCCGCTGGATCATGGGTCCGGAACGCACAAACAGGGGCCGCCGCCGGGGACTTGCGGCGCGGCTGGCTGACATCGCCAGTTATGATGATGCAGGCGGGCAGGCGATCGAGGCTGCTTGCGAAGCCGGGCAGGCGTTGCCGGGCGACGGGTGGCTGCAACGCATTGGCGAAGGTGCTCCCTCGGGCGAGATAGAGGCGCTGCTGTCTGCTGTGCGGCAGGCGGTCTATGCCCGCGATGAAAGCGGCGGGGCTGATGCGGGATACGGCATCGAAACCGAGGCAAGCGGGTTACCGGGCGACGTGATCGAAGCGGCGGGTGCGGCTGCGCAGGCGCTGGCCGCGATCCGCGTCCCGCTGATCCAGCTGGGCGGGCGGCTGGAGGCTTGCATTGCCGATCCGCCCGATTGGCTCGATGCGCAAGGGCGCGCGCGCATCGAGGGCGCGCGCCATTCGCTCAGCTGGCGGATCGATCTGCTGGCCGGGTGGGAGGCGCTGCTTGCTCGATTGGGCGGTCCGGCTGACGCGCAATTTGTCGACTGGCTGGCAGTCGACCGTTCCGACGCCCGCGAATTCGATGTCGCGATCCATCGCCGCTGGCTTGACCCGATGAAGCCGTTCGCGCGCACCGTCTTGGAGCCGGCGCATGGCGTCATGCTGACCAGCGCCACCCTGACCGACCGGATCGAGGATGAGGGCAAGGCATGGGACGCCGCCATCGCCCGCTCCGGCGCGGCTCATGTCGAAAGCCAGCCGCTGCTGTCCGCTGCGCAAAGCCCGTTCGATTACGCTGCCCGCGCCGAAGTACTGATCGTCACCGATATCAAGCGTGGCGACCTGCCCGGTCTTGCGGGCGCCTATGCGCGCCTGATCGAGGCAAGCGAGGGCGGCGTGCTGGGCCTGTTTACCGCAATCCGCCGCCTGCGCGCGGTGCATGGACGCATAGCAGACCGGCTCGCGCGCGAGGGATTGCCGCTCTATGCCCAGCACGTCGATCCCATCGACACCGGCACGCTGGTCGATATCTTTCGCGACGATCCGCGTGCCAGCCTGCTGGGCACCGATGCCCTGCGCGATGGGGTGGATGTGCCGGGGCGCTCGCTTCGCTGCGTCGTGCTGGAAGCGGTGCCGTGGCCCCGGCCCGATATCCTGCACAAGTCGCGGCGCGCGGCCAACGGCGGCAGCGCCTATGACGATCGCATCATCCGCGCGCGGCTGGCGCAGGCGTTCGGACGGCTGATCAGGGGCAAGGACGATGCGGGGCATTTCGTGGTCCTCTCCTCCGCGTTCCCCAGCCGGTTGCTGTCCGCTTTTCCGCAAGGCACGCTGGTGCGCCGCGTCACGCTTGACGAAGCGCTGGCGCGCGTGCGCGACGGCCTGATCGGCGACACGGCAGCGCCCGATCCGCTGCGCGAAGCGCTGGACGACGCTATCCCCGATCACCTCCAATGATTTCTGGCGTTGATCGCTGGCCAAATTGGACGGAACAGCAATTGCTTTCCGATCCGATCTAAGCAATTGCATGGCGCCATGCGAACAGGGAGAAACGCGGTATGAAACGGCTCGGGCTGCTGCGCCATGCCAAGTCCGAATGGGACGACGCAGTCAAACGCGATTTCGACCGGGGTTTGAACGACCGTGGACGGCGCGGGGCGGCGTTGATCGGCGAACATATCTGCGCGCAGGACATTAAATGGGATCTGGCGCTGGCCAGTCCTGCCGCCCGGATCAAGGCGACCCTGGAGTCTGCGCGGCTGGGCGTTGCCCCGGTGTTCGAGGATCGCTTGTACCTTGCCAGCCCTGAAACCATCGTCGAGGTGGTGATCGCCCATGCGGCAGCGAGCGATCCCGAAAACGTGCTGATCGTGGCACACAATCCCGGCTTGCAGGAGACGATCCTAAACCTTGTCTCCCCGGCGCGCGAAAACGACCTGTTTCGCGAAGCATCAGTGAAGTTCCCGACCGCCAGTTTCGCCGTGCTGGAATGCAATATCGACCACTGGAGCGCGTTGCGAAACCACAGCGCCACGCTGGCTCATTTCGCAAGGCCACGCGATCTCGACCCGGAACTGGGGCCGGAGGATTGAGATTCTGACATTCAAGTACAGATCGGCGGCTATCGAATACCTAATGGTCCTGAAAGATCGCGAAGCCTCAACAGAAAGTCCACGAAACTGAGCCTGAAAACCTAATTTTCAGGTTTTTGTCAGATGGTCTCTTTCTGTGGCCGACGAGGCTCCGGGAATAGGGGGGTCCCTTTGGATATTGAGATCGCGCACAACACTGGTCGGTTCGACTGGTCCAAACTGTTTGCGTTTATGACGTCCGGCGATCCTGGATCTTTCGTAATCTGGGCACTTCTGGCGTATGCGCTTTGGTCTGCAGTCTTTGAAGGCCCATGGGCGAACGATGACGGCGTATCAGGCGGCTGGGATAGCGATGGGGCTGATGGCTGCGACTAGGCTGTGAAGTAAATTGTGAGTGCTGCTTTGCCCGACACCAGAACTTACGGATTAGTCCTGTCTTGCCTAGAGCAACGTCTGTTGGGTCGGGTTTTGCTGCTCCGTCTTGGCTTTGACCCATGGATTGTCCGTTCGCTCGATTACCAGATCACCCGGCCAGGCGCGGCACAGTGCTTTTGCATCTTCGGGCGCGCCTGATACCCAACCCTCGTAATCCTCAGAGCGCAACAACACCGGCATCCGGCTGTGAATGTCCTGCGCCTGCGATCCCGCGCTGTCTGTCATTACCATCGAATAGCACGCGCCGAATTCGTCGCTCACCCGCCAAACGCCGGCGACCGCGAACAGATCGGCATTTGGCACCGTAATCCACGTGCGCGTCATAGCTCCCTTCTCCCCTTGCGCCTCTGCCCACGCGCTGACCGGGATGAGGCAACGGCGCTGCTCGAAGGAGTGCCGCCAGAAAAAACTGTCGAGTTTGTCGGTGCGCGCGTTGTTAACCGGTTTGGGCTTGAGCGGCTGGCCGTTCTTGCCCTTCATCACCAGCGGAAATCCCCAGCTCATCTGGCGCAACTCGCCTTCGGCCACGACCAGACCGGGATAGCCGGGATAGACTTCGGCACCGAAATTGGCGCCGCTTGCGCTGTTAACAAGATCGAACCACTTGGCGACCTCATCGGCATTCTTCGTCATGCGATACAGATTGCACATCAGACGCCCCCTCCAGCGTGTGCGTTGCCGATAATGAAGCATGCTGCCGCCATCAGCGCGCCTGCCCAGCGGTTCGAGCGGAAACGTTCGAGCGGATTGGCCGGGTCCGCAGGGTCCAGCGTTGCCACCTGCCACAGCAGATGCAGCGCAACGGGCAACAGCGCCAGCACCGCCAGCGGATCGGGACGATACAGCCAGATGCCCAGTGCCCACAGCGCGATGGTGGCCGCGTAAAAGCCAGCGATCCCGGCCTGTACCCGCCCGCCCATGCGTAATGCGGAGGAACGGATGCCGACCAACGCATCGTCCTCCCGGTCCTGTAGCGCATAGATCGTGTCATATCCGATCACCCAGGCCATGCACCCGGCATAGATTGCAGCAATGGCGTCCCAATGCTGACCACCATATGCCGCCGCGCCCAGCTCTGCCCAGCCGACCAGCAGACCCCAGTTGAATACCATGCCCAGCCACGCCTGCGGCCACCACGTGATCCGCTTCATGAAGGGATAGGCCGCCACCAGCGCAAGGCTTCCCAGCGCCACCAATTGCGCCGCCAAACGCAATTGCAGCAGCACAAAGAGGCCAATCAGGCACAGCGCGATGAGCCAGCCCCACGCCGCGCGCTTGCTCACCCGCCCGCTTGCCACTGGCCGTGCGGCGGTGCGCGCCACGCGGGCGTCCAGATCGGCGTCGACGATATCGTTGTAAACACAGCCCGCACCGCGCATCGCAATCGCGCCGACCAGCAACCACGCAAGAAGCTGCCACTGCACCCCTGCGCCCGCCAGCCATACGCTGAAAACGCAAGGCCAGAACAGCAACCACCAGCCGATGGGGCGGTCAAACCGCGCAAGCTGCGCCAGATCGCGTGGCAATTGCGGCAGATGCGCAATCAGGCCGCGATGTTCGCTGTCAGGGACAATGTGGTCGGTCATGTCTCAACTGCTTCGCGTTTGGCTGCTCGCCAACCGATCAACGCCAATGCCAGCATCGTTACGTTTCCGGCAAAATCGAGCATCCCGATCGAGCTGAGCACTGGAATTTCGTAATGGAAATACCAGTTGAACACAAAGAACGGCAGCAGCAGCAGCGCAAACACCGCGAACGCTCTCGCGGTGAATTTGACGAATATCGCCATCGTGCCAAACAGCACTGCCTGCGCCCCAAAGCAGCCAATCATGAAACGTGTGACGAAGGTATTCACTGCGTAATCGGGGGTGAACGCAAGGTCGATCACGGTTGCGGGCGCAAACAGCGCCCATCCGCCGAGCGCAAGAAACACCCCTGCAATTCCCAATTGTGCCATGCGTGCGGTCATGGGCTTGGCTCTAGCGGCGCCGACGCCTAGGGGGAAGCCATGTCCGCAACGCATCATCCCAGGGTTCCGGCGTGGCCCCCAAAAAGCGCCCCGCGCCTGTTTGTGGAGCCGTCGCTCGCTATGGGCGCCCAACTGGAGATCGAGGGCAATCCCGCGCACTACCTTTCCCGCGTGATGCGCGCCCAGCCCGGCGATGCAGTAATATTGTGCGATAACAATACTGGCGAATGGGCGGCGCGGGTGGTGGACGCGGGCAAGCGCTCGATCACGCTCGACGTGGTCGAACAGCTTCGCCCGATGGAAGCCGTGCCCGATCTGTGGCTGTGTCCGGCGCTGCTCAAAAAAGACCGGTTCGACATGGTTCTGGAAAAAGCGACAGAACTGGGCGCAGGGCTCATTCAACCGGTGCTGACCCGGCGGTGTGTGGCGGACAAGCTCAACCTTGAACGCGCGCGCACCATCACGATCGAAGCTGCCGAGCAATGCGCGCGCACCGCCCTGCCCGACCTTGCCGAACCGGCGAAGCTGGAAGCCATGCTGCGCGACTGGCCAGCAGGGCGCGCGCTGTTCTTTGCCGATGAGGAGGGGGGCGAACCCGCCGCCAATGCCTTTGCCGACTACCACGGCCCCGCCGCACTCCTGATCGGTCCTGAAGGCGGTTTCGACGATGCCGAAAGAGCCGCGATCCGTGCCCACCCGGAAGCGCGCGCGATTAGTCTTGGGCCCCGTATCCTGCGCGGGGAAACCGCCGCGATTGCTGCGTTATCGGTGTGGATGGCGACAGCGGGCGACTGGTCCGGGGGTGAAGGCTGACTTCGTCGCCGACAATTCAGATTACGCTTTCCACCGCCCGCGCTCATGCCTAGGGGCAATTGCATGAGCACGCGCCAAACCTCCGATCTGGACGATCCCGTGATCGAAACGCTCGATCAGTTGACAGAGCCGATGCGGAAAGGCGAAAAGCCCAAGGGCGACTGGCGTATCGGGACCGAGCACGAAAAGCTGGTTTACAAGCGCAGCGACCGGCGCGCGCCTTCCTATGACGAGCAATGCGGTATCCGCGATCTGCTGATGAGCCTCACCGAATTTGGCTGGGAGCCGGTGGAGGAAGGCGGAAACGTCATCGCGATGAAGGGCACTGATGGCGCAGTCAGCCTTGAACCGGCAGGCCAGCTGGAGCTTTCAGGCGCACCGCTTGAGAACCTGCATCAGACCTGCGCGGAAACCGGGCGTCATCTTGAACAGGTAAAGGCCATCGGGGAACGCTGCGGCGTCGGTTATCTGGGCCTTGGCATGTGGCCGGACAAAACTCGCAAAGAATTGCCGATCATGCCCAAGGGGCGGTATGAAATCATGCTGCGCCATATGCCGCGCGTGGGCACGATGGGCCTCGACATGATGCTGCGGACTTGCACGATACAGGTCAATCTGGATTATTCTTCCGAAGTGGACATGATAAAGAAATTCCGCGTTGGCCTCGCGCTTCAACCGCTGGCGACGGCGTTGTTCGCCAATTCTCCGTTTACCGAGGGCAAACCCAACGGTTTCCTGTCCTATCGCAGCCATATCTGGTCGGATACCGATCCGCATCGCACCGGGATGTTGCCGTTCGTGTTCGAGGATGGCTTTGGCTATGAACGCTGGGCGCAATACATGCTGGATGTGCCGATGTATTTCGTGTTCCGCGATGGGAAATACATTGATACAGCTGGCCTCAGCTTCCGCGATTTTCTCGATGGGAAACTGTCCGTGCTGCCCGGCGAGCGTCCGACGCAAAGCGACTGGTGGGATCACCTCTCCACCGCCTTCCCCGAAGTGCGCCTGAAGAGCTTTCTCGAAATGCGCGGCGCGGATGGCGGGCCGTGGAGCCGGATCTGTGCGCTCCCGGCCTTCTGGGTGGGACTGCTGTACGATCAGGGCGCGCTGGATGCTGCGTGGGAACTGGTCAAGGACTGGTCGATGGAAGAGCGCGAACGGATGCGCAACGAGGTGCCGCGCCTTGCTCTTGCAACGAAATCACCGGGCGGCGGCACCTTGCAGGATCTGGGCCGCGAAGTGATGAAAATCGCGCATGGCGGGCTGAAAGCGCGCGCGCGGCTCAACGCCAGCGGAGACAATGAGACAGGGTTCCTCGATACGCTCGACGAAATCGTTGCTTCGGGAAAACCACCCGCCCAGCGCCTGCTCGATGCGTATTACGGCGAGTGGGGCGAGGAAGTGGGCCACGTCTACAAATATTCGTTCTGACTATTCGGCAGGCTCGCTCATGATGCCTGCCGATCGGGAAGCCGATACCGACTGCCCGCGATTTAGCAGGCGCCGCTTGACCCGCGAAAGCGGCGCGGTGATTGCTCCGTTGCGCTCCATCCAGTCGTAATAATCGCGATACTTGGCGTCCTCGGAAAGAAGGTGCGCCTCTTCCGTGCGCGCGCGCCAGTAATAGATCGCATTGACGCACAGCAGAAAAAACGTGTTGCGGATCGCATCCACCGGCGATCCGCTGGTGACCAGAAACGGCATGGATGCGCACCACCAGTACAGGTTCTTCGACAAGTAAGCGGGATGCCGGGTGTAGCGGTACGGCCCGTTGGTGATGACCCCGCGATAGGTGAGGTTCGAGAAGCGGATGCCGAAAATGAAGGTCGCCCACGCATAGATCGCAGTCAGCGTGACCAACCATGCAGCCCATACCCACAACATCGCCTGATTGCCACCGATCCAGTGATCCCACATCGCGGTATTTTGTTCATAGCTCAGCACCTGATTGTCGTTGCCGATCAGGCCCCAAACGAAGGGTGGGTAGCACAGCAGCGCCGCCAGCCAGCCGCCAAGAAATGGATTGCCTGACCGGATATGCGCATCCAGCGGGCGCAGCGTAACAAGATAACCGACGGTCCCGATCTGTACGTCGATCATGAACAGCGCGGTGATGAGCAGCACGCCCAGTTCGACCGGATTGGCGAGGATCGCCGCCGGGCTCGCCTCCACCACATAGGCAAAGCCGGCGGGCAGGATCGAGATCATGAAAGCGCCGAAGAACCCCTTGATGATCCATGCGCGCCAGTGCTTTTTTACCTGCTCGCCATCGAACGGCTCGCGCCCAATCAAAAGCGCGCCGAAATGCCAGGTCGCGTCTTTCTGATCGACCATGAAGCGGTCAATCCAGATTATGTAGGGCACCGAAGCGATCACAAGTGGCACGATGGCATGGCCAAGCACGCTCATCGCGAACACATAATTGCCATCCCAATACCAGCGGCACAGGCAATACAGCGCGCCAATGATCGCCCACGTTGCCCACAGCGCACAGATTTTGACTGCCGACACCGGCATGACATCGGCGATCGATCGTTTGAGACTCCAGTCCAGCCCAGTCGACCGGCGCAGATGCACCTTGTCGACCAGCACCGACCATGCGGCCATCGGCCCGGCTGTAAACAGCATCGCGGTGAGCGCGGCATAGGGGCCGGACAGCACGCCCCGCGGACCTGCAAGGTCAAACACTTCGGCGATCAGCGGATAGGACCGGCAAAACGCAATCCAAAGGATCAGGCCAGCCAACCCAGAAAGACCGACGCCTGCCGAGACGTCGCTTTCAGGCAGGCTGCCCTGCCCGATTCGACGCTGGCCGGATGTGGTGTCGCTCATCCTGCCCGCTTAGCGAAAAAGGGTTAATTCCCGCGTATTGCTATTGCCGCTGTCCCGGTTGCTGACACGCCGCTATCATTGAGTTAACTCGGTCATTTCCACGCGTGGATCGTCCCCGCGTCATCAAGGATGTAGAGAAAACCGTCCGCAACTACAGGCGGCAGACTAACCGGAGCCTCAATGTCGGCGAACAGTTGTGCGGAACCTTCGCCCGCGCTGACCCGCCACACTTCTCCGCGCGAACTCGCCACCCAAAGCTGGCCTCCTGCCAATACCGGGCCAGTCCAGAAGATCGGGTCTTCCTTCTTCTTTTCCTTGCGGAATTCCTGCAATTGCGTGATCCAGCGTACTCGCCCGGTCGAGCGTGCAATCGCCAGCAGGCGGGCATCGTCGGTAAGGGTGAAGATCCATTCACCTGCGATCGCAGGGGTGGAAATCCCGGCGAGGTTCAACTCCCAGATGCGCTGGCCGGTGACCAATTCATAAGCCGCCATGCGCCCACCCTGCCCCAGCGCGTAAACGCGCCCGGAATTGATGATCGGATCGGCGTCGATATCAGTCAGCGAACTGACTTGAGTGGAGATATTGGTGCGTGCCAGTGCATCGGACCAAAGTGTGCGTCCGTTCTCATAGCGATAGGCGGTAAGTTCTCCGCTGGAATAACCCGCAATGATCGTGCCCTGCCCGGCGGCGGGCGCGGCAACGCCAAATACGCCCGATTGCGTTGTCGATCCGCTTTCATCCCACAACAGATCACCATTGCGCTGATCCAGCGCGATGATCTGATTATCCTGCGTCATCACATAAATCTGCCCGAAGGCGATAGTGGGCGAACCACGCAAGGGGCCTGCGGGCGTAACCTTCCAGATCAGTTCGCCGGTGTCGGCTTTCTTTGCCTTGACCTCGCCTGCGCCGTTCGTGGCGTAGATGATGCCTTTGTCATAGCTTACCCCGCCGCCAAACGCCGAGGGGCGCATATCGGAGCTCATTTCGTCGTTATCCGCAGTCCATTGCGTCTGGCCGGTCTTCTTGTCGAAGGCATGAATTACCCCGGCTGTGTCTTCAACGAACAGGGTATTGCTGCCAATCACCGGAGAGGCGGCCAGCCTCACGCGATTGGTGGAGCCTGCAATATTCGCGGTCCAGACCTTGGTCGGGTTTTCAGCAAGCGCAAGATGACCATAGGACTTGCTCGCCGAACCGCCGACCTGCGACCATTCGGTGTTGGCAATCTGCGGCGGCAGAACCACAGTCACGCCAGCCAGCGCGGGGTCGACCTCGGTGCCGGTTTCGATCTTCGACAAAATCGAGACGCGCTCGCCCACGGTAGGTGTCGTCTTCTTGCCACCCTTGAACAGGCCATTGCCCGCGCATCCCGCCAACGCCAAGGCGCAAACCCCGGCAATCAGTGTACCGCGAGCGGCCCGGTTGAGCGCATTCATCGTAATCATCATCGGTCGGTATCCCGTTCGCATTTTCGGCTATTTGGCAGGGCTATTGTGCAGCTTGCGGTGCCGCAGGGGCAGTTGCGGCATCCGGTCCCGCACCGGCTGGGTTGATGCCCTCATCCTCCAGCAATTTTTCCACATCGACGACTGCATCGATCCCCAGCAGACCGGACATCTGGCGCGCGCGCGATCGCAGGCTTTCCGGCAGGCCCTCGTCCTTGGCAATTGCGGCAAACAGCGCGCCTGCCTCCCTGCGATTGCCCGCTTCGAGGTGGGCGATTGCCGTCAATTCCCCCGCGCTGCCGAAAAAGGCATTGCCGGGCACAGCGATGTCTTTCAGCCGCGCAATGATATCGGCGGGTTTGCGCTTATCGAAATTGCTGGAAACTTCGCGGATCAGTGCCAGATCTCGCATCGCAGGCGGCGCTTCCTCATCGGCGGCGATGGCAGCGTACAAATCCACTGCGCGCGCAGTCTCACCCAGTTCCAGCGCGGCCGCAGCCTGCAGAAACCGCGCGGAGGTGCGCACGCCGGGGGTGTCTGAATCCAGCAGCGGCTGTGTGCGTTCTTTCACGGCGGCGAAATCTTCAGCCTGCGCGTAATCCAGCACACCAACCAGCTGTTCGGATTCAGCCTCCAGCCCGCTTTCCACCTGTGCATCCCAAAGCAAATATCCGCCAAGGCCGACCAGCAGGGCAACCACGCCGCCAATTAGAACGGTGCCATACTTCTTGAAGAACTGCATCGTATCGTCTTGCCGCACGGCATCGTCGATTTCGCGGATCACGACTTCATCTTCCGCGCTCAGCTTGCGATCATCCTGATCGCTGCCGCGCGAAGGGCCGGTTGTAGTTGGAGTAAGCGCCACGGGAGTTAGGTTTCCTCGTTCGTTTCTTGGGTCTGTTCACTGTTTCAGAGCGCGGCCTTAATGCCTGCTCTGCCTGCACGCAATGGCGCGTGGGCGAATGCAGACACCCGGATTTGCCGCTTCACACTTGAACGCCGGGTTAAGCGGTTGTGCAATCGTCCCGGCGCGCGCACGGCGCGCTCAGAATTCGCGCCCCATCGCGGCGCAATACAAGGCTCGGTAACGCTCTATCATCTGTGCCTCGTCATAGTGTTCGCGCGCCCTTGCCTTGTTGGCTGCGCCGATTTCCTTGCACTCCTGCGGGTCGCCGGCCAATTGCTCAAGCGATGCGGCGAGTGCGTCGGTGTCGCCGGGGGCGCAGATATAGGGAGCGTTCTCCAAGGCTACCATCGCGCGGATATCGCCAATGTCGGGCGCGGCGACGGGCAGCCCGGCGGCCATGGCCTCCACCACCGATAGCGGGAATTGCTCGCTTTGCGATGACAGGGCAAAAATATCGAACAGGCCGATCACGCTTGCCGGATCGCTGACCGCGCCGGGCAGGTGAACGCGGTGAGCGATGTCGCGCGCAGAGGCGGCTTCGCGGATCGCGGATTGCTCCGGCCCCTCTCCCAGGATCACCAGTTGCCATTCGTCGGGAAGCTTGCTGAACGCTTCGACAAGGCGCGGCAATTGCTTGACCGGGCGCAGTCCCGCCAGCGTCCCGACCCAGCGTTCGCCTTCGCGTTTGACGACGCGGAGCGCACCCGGTTTTGGCGCCTTGGCAAATGCCTTTGTATCGATGCCATTGGGGATGCGCACAACGCGGGCGCGCGGCTGCTTCCATGTGTCGATGGCAATCCGTTCCAGAACCGTGCTCGGCACTACCAGCGAAGATGCACGACCCAGCGCAATGCGGCGATACCAGTTGCGGCTGAACTTCAGCTCGCGCGCCTCATCTGCGTTGAAGCCATCCTCGTGATGGATCAGTGGCGGCAATCGGAACTGCGCGGCGAACACGGTGTGCGCCATCACCACGTCCATCGCGCCCCAATTATAGGTGAGGATCAGGTCATACCCGATCAGCGCTTTCGCTATTTCAACCAGCCGGCCAGGAGTCGGTCGCCCCGTGAGGCTGGGGAAATTCTGCGGAAAACTCGCCTTGACGCCGCGATCCAGCAATTCGCGCGCGCCCAACTGATCGGGCATGGCAGAAATGACGGTGTGTTCTGCCCGGTGGCCAAACGCGTTCATCAGACGCACCGCGCGCCGTTCCTTGCCACCGGCGGCAAAGGTCGAATGGCAGTGCAGGATACGCACCGGTCTGGCCGGCGAACCGCCCGCTGGTCTGGTCATGGCAAGCTTTCGAGCAGTGCATCTATGGCAACGCGCGCTTCGGGCTCGTCCAGCGTCGGCGCATGGCCAACACGCGGCACGGTAACCGTGCGCATCGCGGGATTGTGCTGCGCCATCTGCGCAACCGTCTCGGGAGACAGCAGGTCCGTCAATTCGCCGCGCAGCAGAACCATAGGCACATCGCGCAGCGCGTCGAATGCGGGCCACAGATTGGCGGGCGCGGCATTGCCGGGTTCCGCAAAAGGCTCCGCAATGGCCATATCGTAATCGTAACTGATCCGCCCGTTCTGGCACACGACCAGCGTGCGCTTCGCCATTTCGAGCCATTGGTCCAGATCGTAATCGGGAAACGCCTCGCCGTGCACCGCAGAGATTGATCGCGCGGCGTGAATCCATGTGGGATAGCTGCGGCCCTGCCCCACATAGCCGCCGATCCGCTCCAGCCCGGCGACGTCTATCACCGGGCCGATATCATTCATCACCACGCCCACCAAACGTCCCGGCCTCGCCGCTGCCAGCAGCATGGTCATCAATCCGCCCATCGACGTGCCGATGGAGATGAACCGGTCGATCCCCGTCTCGCTCAGCAGCAATTCCACATCGGCCACGTATTGCTTTGGGTTGTAGGTGCTCGCATCCGGGGCGTAATCACTCTGACCACGCCCGCGCATTTCGGGCACGATCACGCGGCGACCGCGTGCCGCGATATGGCCTGCCAACGCTGCGAAATCGCGCGAATTGCGGGTCAGGCCATGCAGGCACACAACCGGGGTGCGCGCATCGGCGCCCTCACCGCCGGGATAATCGCGGTAATACAGCTCTAGCCCATCGGCGCTCTTCCAGCGCTTTTCATCGTAGCTGTTGGCCATTAGCGTCCCTGTCATTCCCTTGTCTGTGTGTGCGAAAACCCTTGCGCAGCGCGTATCGCCGCTTGCAAGCATCATTTGCGCCGCCCACTATCGCGGGATGGATGCCAAATCGCAACTGCCCAGCTATCGTCCCGATCCCGCCATCCATCAGTTGGCGCAATGGCTGGGTTCGCCCGTCGCCGCTGCCGACTTTCCCGATACGAAAATACGGTTCCGCAACGATCGCGCCGCCGCCAGCGTGGGGCTTGCAAGTTTGAGCGATGAGGAGTGGGCGCGGCACTTTGGCCGGTTTGCAACCCTGCCCAACAACTTGCCGCAACCGCTCGCTCTCAAATATCACGGGCATCAGTTCCGTGCCTACAATCCGGAAATCGGCGATGGACGCGGATTCCTGTTCGCGCAGATGCGCGCCGCCGACGGCCGGCTGATGGATCTGGGGACCAAGGGATCGGGCCAGACGCCCTACAGCCGCCGCGGTGATGGGCGGTTGACGCTGAAAGGTGCAGTGCGCGAGATACTGGCGACCGAGATGCTGGAGGCGCTGGGGGTCAACACATCAAAGACATTGAGTGTGATTGAAACAGGCGAAAAACTGCATCGCGAGGACGAGCCAAGCCCGGCGCGGTCTGCCGTGATGGTGCGGCTCAGTCATTCGCATGTGCGCATCGGCACGTTCCAGCGATTGCTGGCGCTGGAACAGGCTGACCACATGGCCGCCCTGGTGGACTATTGCCTCACGCAATTCCCTGGCCCGCCGCCGCCTGACGATGCATTGGCGGGCGATGAACCGGCGGTACAGCTGATGCACCACGCGGTCGAACGTATGGCCGATCTGGCCGCAAGTTACATGGTCGCAGGCTTCGTCCACGGGGTGCTCAACACCGATAACATGAATGTGACGGGCGAGAGTTTCGACTATGGCCCCTGGCGCTGGCTCCCCGTCTGGGATCCGGCGTTTACAGCCGCCTATTTCGATCACGGGGGCCTGTATTCGTTTGGTCGCCAGCCAGAGGCGCTCAACTGGAATTGCGGGCAATTGGCCGTCAGCCTGCGCCTGCTGGCCGAAAGCGCCCCGCTGGTGGCTGCGCTCGACCGGTTCGGGCCGCTTTATATGGAGGCGATCACCCGGCGGTGGTGCTGGCGGCTGGGCGTGGAGCCGCGCGGGCTGGAGGAGGACGCGCAGATGATTTCGGCCTGTGAAAAGGCAATGAGGGAGGGCGAGATGGGACCGGATGCGTTCTTCTTCGCCCATCGCGGCGCGCGTTCCCTGAATGACGCGCCGCCGCCGCTGGCCGATGCGCTGGACCGATATGCCCCCGTCGAAACGGGCCATGATTACTGGGCCGATACCAAGCCGCAATCCATGCTGATCGATGAAGTCGAGGCGATCTGGTCCGCCATCGAAACGCAGGATGACTGGGGACCGCTGGATGCCAAAGTCACCGCGATCCGGCGCATGGGAGAAGCCCACGGTCCAGCGCCTGTGCCTGCTGGACACGTCTGAGATGGCCGCGTGGCTCCTGCTGCGTGGCGCTTGTGGAATTAAGGATTTTCCTTCCGTTTACACAAACCGCCAATTAGGACATGCTGGCTAACGCGCTGAAAGGTTGCGGTCTGCCCCAAGTTAGCAACCCCGCGCGATACCATTCTCGGTCGGGATCGGGTGCGGAACGAAACGCGCGAGGAAGAGTTTGCACCACCTTGACTGAAACCATCCTGATTTCCACCGAACCGGCCACTGGCGAAGAGTTATGGCGTGGCCAGCATAGCGATGTTGGCGAAGCGGTCAGCCGCGCGCGCAAAGCCTGGCCGTCCTGGGCCGCGACAGCGCTGGGCGTGCGGATCGAGACGACACGCCGCTTTGCCAACGAAGTGCGCAAAAGGGCGGACGATTTCGCCCATCTGATCGCTCGGGAGGCGGGCAAACCCCTGTGGGAAGCGCACACCGAAGTCGATGCGGTGATAAACAAGGTCGATATTTCGGTTAGCGCCTATGCCGAGAGAACGGGCAAGAAAAAGCTCGACAGCGCGATGCTGGGGACTGCCGCCGTCCGGCACAAACCGCATGGCGTGATGGCGGTTCTTGGTCCTTACAATTTCCCCGCGCACCTGCCCAACGGACACATCATCCCCGCGCTGATCGCGGGCAATGCGATCCTGTTCAAACCTTCCGAGAAGACCCCTGCCACGGGCGAAATGCTCGTCAGCTGCCTGATGGCGGCGGGCGTTCCCGAAAACGTGGTGCAACTGGTGATCGGCGGCCCCGACGAGGGCAAGGCACTGGTTGCGCATCCCGGTGTCGATGGCGTGCTGTTCACCGGCTCCGCGCAGGCGGGAATTGCAATCAATCGTATGCTCGCCTCCAATCCGGGCAAGATGGTTGCGCTGGAGATGGGCGGTAACAACCCGATGGTAGTGATCGACACTCCCAAGCTGGCCGATGCCGCCGTGCTGATCGTGCAAAGCGCCTTTACCACCGCCGGGCAGCGCTGCACCGCCGCGCGTCGGCTAATCGTCAAAGAGAGCGTCTACGATGATCTGATGAATGAGCTGGTGCCCTTGACGCGAAAGCTGATAGTCGGCGATCCTCTGGCAGACCCGCAGCCGTTCATGGGGCCAGTAATCGACAACGACACCGCCGAGCGCCTCAACGAAAGTTTCTTCGCGTTGGTCACTGCCGGGGGCAAGGCGTTGACGCCGATGCGCCGGATTGATCCGGACAAGCCATTCCTGACCCCCGGCATTATCGACACCACTGCCATTCCCGACCGCCCCGATATCGAACTTTTCGGGCCAATCCTGCAAGTGATCCGGGTGCCTGATCTGGATGCGGGAATTACCGAGGCGAACAACACTCGCTTTGGCTTGTCAGCCTCTCTGATCGGGGGAACGCCCGATGAATATGGGCGCTTCTGGGCGAACATCCGCGCCGGGATCATCAATTGGAACCGGCCCACCAACGGCGCATCGTCATCGGCTCCGTTCGGCGGGATAGGTTTGTCGGGCAATCACCGTCCGGCGGCGTTCTATGCAGCGGATTACTGCGCCTATCCGGTCGCCAGCACCGAGATGGAGCAACCGCGCGCAAGCATCGAAATCGGCTTGAAGGAGTAGGCGCTCAAACCAGTTAGCCGAGCGTCCAGGTGATCACGTCCACCGCGCTCAGATTGCCTGCGGTCTTGCGCGCATAAACCTGCAAATGGGTGCCCCGGCGATTGCCGATCAGGCTGGCTTCGGGGACTGTAAAAAATGTGGGCGTCAGCTCTGCGCGAACCGCCATCGTGTAGTGATATTGCAGCGCATCCTCGATCGCGACCGGTGTAACGTAGCGCACGATACGCAACGTGCACCCCGGCTGATCAACCGCTGCAGCAACACGCACCATGCCATGCGGCATGACCTGTGCGATATCAGGAAGGGTTGCAGCATAGGCGAAATCGCCAGCGATATTCTTGCGACATTGCGTTGGCACATCGATGGCGCGCAGCAGCGCCTCAACTCCGAACGCCTGATCGAGCGAGGTTGGCCCAGCGCCCTTCTGCGGCGCAGGCAAATCGCGGATCGGGCCGCTCTCCAGCAGTTTCAGGCGTGCAGCCTCGCGCGCGCGGCCCGCTTCTTCCTGGGTCGCCTTGAACGATGGCAGTGCGTGATCATACCCAAAGGTAATCGCCGCATTGGCCTCGTTTCGATACGCAAGGTCGGGATCGACCATCAGCGGATCGTTCAGCGCGCGGGCGATATAGGGGTCCACATCGTTAACGGGAGACACAGGAGCCTCCGCTCCGCCGTTACTGCACGCGGCAAGGGCGAAAAGCGACGCACAAAACGCAAGGTGCAAGCGGACTTTCATAGCGGTGAGCAGTGTCACACCTTGGTTAAAGAATACGTCACAGCGCGGGTTGCCCAAGGCGAAAACGCCCCCACCCCGAAACCGGGATGAGAGCGCCTTCCGCGGCTGGTGGGAGCCGCGCCGGGACCATTGGTGGGAATGGCCCAAGCTGATAAAACCGTCACGTGGATGGAGAGTGATCTACCCCGATCCGCGATTTCATTCATTTATAATGCGAGTAATGTGAACACATCTGCATCGCCGGTGACAGCCGACGTTCAGCTTTTGTAGCAGTCGCATGAACGAAATGGTGGCGCTTGCTCCGTGTGAGGCATGGGCCTACCGCACCACCATCATGACCGATGCCGCACCCGAATCTCCCTCGCAGCCTTCGGGCCTGCCGCCTGCGATTGCGGCCTATCTGATATGGGGATTCCTGCCGCTGTATCTGCTGCTGGTAAAGAGCGTCCCGGCGTTCGAATTTGTCGGCTGGCGCATCATCTGGACGCTGCCCTTGTGCCTTGTCATCGTTGCGGTGCGCCGTCAGTTCGGAGAAATCCGCGCAGCCTTTTCGAGCCCGCGAGCGATCGTCATGCTGCTCGCCAGCGCCACGCTTATCGCGATAAACTGGTTCGTCTATATCTGGGCGATCAGTGCGGGCCATGTTTATGCGACCAGTCTCGGATACTACCTCAACCCGCTGCTGAACGTCCTGCTGGGCACCGTCTTTCTGGGAGAGCGGCTGTCGAAATTGCAGTGGATCGCTGTGGCGATTGCGGCATCGGCAGTGGCGCTGCTCGCAGCGGGCGCGTTAACGATCTTGTGGATCAGTCTGAGCCTTGCTCTCAGCTTTGGCCTTTACGGCATTGTCCGAAAACAGGTTTCCGTTGGCGCCCTACCGGGTCTCACGATTGAAAGTGCGATCCTGTTGCTGCCAGCATCTGCGATTGCGGTCTATTACGCAGCTACGCCGCAAGGCTCCGCATTCGGCGCGGATTTCACATTGAGCGCGCTGATCGTATTCTCAGGCGTGGTCACGGCCGTGCCGCTGCTGTTGTTTGCGATTGCGGCGCGGCGAATGGATTATTCGACGCTCGGCTTCATCCAGTACCTTGCGCCCACCATCGTATTCATCTTGGGGCTGACCGTATTTGGTGAGGAGTTGAAGCCCGCGCAGCTTGGCAGTTTCATGCTGATCTGGATTGCCGTCGCGATCTTCGCGGCGGACCTCTGGACGCGCTCCCGCCGGGCAAAGCGCGCCGCGCTGCCTGCGTGAATACGAACTAGCCTGCGATCCTCCAGCCGAGCGTTTGCCCGGCGTGGAACGGCACGATCTCTTCCCCGACCAGTTCCAGCGTATCGGGCACGGTCACGGACGCACGTTCGAGCGTCACCGTTTCCTTGTTCACCGGCAGGCCGTAAAATGCCGGTCCATGAAGCGAGGCGAACCCTTCGAAAAGGTCCAGCGCGCCCTCCGCCTCGAACACGGCGAGATAACTTTCCAGCGCATAAGGCGCGTTGAAGATGCCCGCGCACCCGCACGCAGCCTCCTTTGCTGATCGCAGGTGTGGCGCGCTGTCAGTGCCCAGGAAAAAGCGCGCCGATCCCGATGTCGCCGCGCGGCGCAGCGCCAGCCGGTGCGCCTCGCGCTTGGCCACCGGCAGGCAGTAATTGTGCGGCTGGATGCCGCCCACCAGCATCGCGTTGCGGTTGATATGGAGATGCTGCGGCGTGATCGTCGCTGCGACCCCCTCTCGCGCGCCCTCGACAAAGGCGACCGCATCGGCGGTGGTGATATGTTCGAATACGACCTTGAGGCGCGGGAAATTCGCCACGATGGCCTTCAGATGCCGCTCGATAAACTCGGCCTCGCGGTCGAATACGTCGATATCGTGATCGGTCACTTCGCCGTGGATGCACAGCACGATACCTTCGGCCTCCATTCGCCCCAGCACGGGATAGATGCGCTCCACATCGCTGACCCCGTGCGCGGAATTGGTGGTGGCGTTGGCGGGATACATCTTGGCCGCGGTGAACACGCCGTCCGCATACCCGCGCGCCAGATCATCGGCATCGGTGGTGTCGGTAAGGTAGCACGTCATCAGCGGTTCAAACATGACGCCGGCGGGCACAGCTTCGCGAATGCGGTCGCGATAGGCGGCAGCAAGCGCACTTGTTGTCACCGGGGGCGAGAGGTTGGGCATCACGATCGCCCGACCAAACTGGCGCGCAGTATAGGGAACAACGCCGCGCATGATATCGCCGTCGCGGAAATGCAGGTGCCAATCATCGGGGCGACAGATCGTGATGCTATCGGTCATGCAAGCGGTCTTAGTCGCACGCGCGGGGGCTTTCCAGTGCGATGGTGCGCGCCTACATCCCTCAGCCTATGGAAAAAATCGGATTTCTCGCCTGCGAAACCACCTTACCCGGCGCGGGCGAACGGCGGTGGGACGCATTCGAGCACGACCTGATGATCGCTGCACTGGGACCGGCTTTCGCAAATGCGCGGCTGGAATTGTGCGTGATGGACTGGGAGGCGCCGATGGAGGCGTTCGACGGTATCGCGCTCGTCATGCTGGGCACGGCGTGGAATTATCAGGACAAGGCTGACGCTTTTCTCAATCGGCTCGAAGAGTTGGCGGCGCGGGGCATCACGGTGTGCAATCCGCCCGACCTTGTCCGCTGGAACCTGACGAAGACCTATTTGCAATCGCTCTCGGCTGCGGGCGCGCGCACCATCCCGACGCTATGGCGGGACACGGTGGACGCCGCCGGCGCACAGGCGGCGATGGACCACTTCGACTGTGATCTTCTGGTGGTCAAACGGCAAGTCGGCGCGGGCGCGCAGGGGCAGGAATTGCTGGAGCGCAGGCAACTCGAACCGCAATGGCGTTACGATTACCCGGCCATGCTGCAACCCTTCCTTCCCGCCATTGCGGAGGAAGGCGAGCTGAGTTTCGTCTTCATCGACGGTGCGCTTGGCCATACGCTGCGCAAACGCCCGGCCATTGGCGATTACCGCATTCAGTCGCTGTATGGCGGGCGCGAGGAGGTGCACCGCCCGTCCGCTGACGAAGCTGCGGCCGCGCACGCTATTCTTTCAGCGATCCCCTTCCCAACCCCGCTTTACGCAAGGATCGACATGCTGCGAACGCCCGATGGCTCGCTGGCGGTTATGGAAGCGGAGCTGATCGAACCCTATCTCTACCCCGAACAAGGGCCGACGCTGGGCGAGCATCTGGCCACGGCAATTGCGCACAGGATCCGATGATGACAAACACCCAGCTTCAATCGCGCGCCGTAATCCGCCTGTCCCCGCGCGATCCGCAAGAGGACGTCCGCGCGTTTCTGCAAGGGTTGGTGACAAACGATGTGTCCGGCGCGCTGCCGGTCTATGCCGCTTTGTTGACCGCGCAGGGTAAGGCGATGTTCGATTTTCTGGTATGGGAGGAGGATGCGGGTGCGATCCTGCTTGATTGCGAGGCGGACGTGGCCGACGATCTGGTAAAGCGCCTGTCGCTTTATCGCCTGCGCCGCGCAATTGATATTGCGCGCGACGATACTCTGGCGGTGCATTGGAGCGTGGATGCCCATTCGGGTGCGGTGCCCGATCCGCGTTTGCCTGCGCTGGGGTATCGCTGGCTCGCCGCCCCTTCGGGTGAGCCGACGGATGATGCGTATCTAGCTCACCGGCTGGCGCTGGGCGTGCCCGAAGGTGTCGCGGAAATGGGCGACATCCTGTGGCTGGAAACCAACGCGGTGGAACTGCACGGCGTCAGCTTTGAAAAGGGCTGCTATGTCGGGCAGGAAAACACCGCGCGAATGAACTGGCGGCAAAAGGTCAACCGGCGGCTAGTGGTCGTCCCGCTCAGCACATCGGACGAACGACGGCGCAAGGCCGCTCATCCCGACCTCGGTCTGGCGGTCGACCACCTGCGGGTGACTGACCTCGACCCGGCGACCCTGCCGGATTGGCAGAGTGCGGCGCTGGCAGACTGATCCTAACCGACCTCATCGAGATTGAGCGAGGCTTCGAGCATTTGCTGCGCGCGTTCACGCGCCGCATCGCGCGGCAGGCCCAGCGATTTGGCCAGCGCCGCCCCGATCAAGGCATCACCCAGCGCCAACAGCACCAGATTCAGAGTGTCGCGGTGAACCGTCTGATCCTCCCCCGAATGGTTTGCCTCTTCCGGCGCGATTTCATCGACCAGATCGTGGATTGTGGCGATAATCGGCGCCAGCGCATCTTCGTTACCCGTCAGCAGCATCCAGCTGGTAAGCGCGCCCGCGCCTTCCCGGTCAAACGCGTCGAACGCCAGATCGACCACCTCGCGCGCCGATCCAAGACCTGCGCGGCTGGCGCGCACAGCGTCTATGATCGTTTCGCACACCGTCCGCGCCAGATGTTCCGCCAGCGCTTTTTGCAGGCCCGATGCCGACCCGAAATGGTGCAGCAAATTGGCATGCGTGCGCCCGATACGCGCTGCAACCGCCTTCAGCGTGACCGATTGCGGCCCGGTCTCAATCAGCAGCGCACGCGCGGCCTGAAGGGCAGAATTGCGAGATTCTTCAGGTGTCAAACGTTTGCGAGTTGCCATTATCACCGAACTCTAGGTGGAAACGCGGGGCGGGACAAGCGGACCAAACCCTTTCCCCTCTCTACCTTGGGCCGATGACCTAAGCAGCGCGTCGTTCGTCGCTTTGCGGTTCGGGTGATGCGCCGTCCATTCCGGCGTCGAAATCAACAGCGTATTCGTGCGTCATCGCCGCTTCGCCACGTCCACACGAATGGCGTATCAGCGACCGTCCTGTCGGCACGAACCCGAGCTTCGTCAGCACACGCCCACAAGCCGGATTGTCATAAAAGTGCGATGCGACGACGCGCGGATGGCCCAACGTGCGGGCGATTTCCAGCACCGCCCGGCCCGCTTCGGTGGCGTATCCCTGACCCCAATACGGCCGCGCGATCCAGTAACCCAATTCTACAGCTCCCGGTGCGTCTTCCGCATCATCGATTCCCGTACAGCCGATAACCTCGCCGTCATGAGCGCGGGTGATGACAAAGCGTGGTTTGCGCGGCGCGACTGGCAAAGCAGCGAATGCGCGCGCGTCATCCTCGCTGTAGGGCCAAGGAGCGCGCGCCAGATTGCGGACCACTCCTTCGTCTGCAATCCCGCCAAGGATACCGCGCCAATCCTCCGGCCACACGGGCCGCAAAAGCAATCTTGCACTGCGATGAAACACGTCTCGCTCCTCCTTCGCCCCGCGCCTGGCACCTAGGCACAGCGCGTGACATTTTCATGGCCGCGCCCGGTAAAAGCGCGGCAGGGTGAGGGAGAAATGCGAAGAGGGAGACGGCTCCCCCGGCTGGCGGGGTGGCCTGTCTCCCTCTTGAACGCCGACATCGAAGTATCGGCTCAGGACCATCCCGCGGGGGACGATCCTGTCAATGAATCGTCCGGTTATTCGGCGGCTTGCGCCATAATGTCTACCGATACGTATTTGCGGCCAAGTTTGCTCTTGTGGAATCGGACTACGCCTTCGCCCATCGCGAACAGCGTGTGGTCCTTGCCCATGCCGACATTGGTGCCCGGATAGAACTTCGTCCCGCGCTGACGCACGAGGATATTGCCGCCGATCACGTCCTGACCGCCGAACTTCTTCACACCAAGGCGGCGACCCGCTGAGTCGCGACCGTTACGTGATGAACCGCCTGCTTTTTTATGTGCCATGGTTCTTTGTCCTTACTTCTTTTCGTCGGCCTTGGGCGCGGCCTTTTTGGCGGGCGCTTTCTTGGCCGGTGCTTTATCGGCCGGTGCTTTATCGGCCGGTGCTTTTTCGGCTGCGGCCTTGTTGGCCGGAGCTGCCTTTTTCGCCGGTGCGGCTTTGGCTTCCGCCTTGGGAGCGGTTTCCGCCTTGGGAGCGGTTTCTGCCTTGGGCGCAGCTTCCGTCTTGGCAGCAGCCTTCTTTGCACCGCCGGTGCCGACATCGGTGATGCGCAGCAGCGTCATGTGCTGGCGATGACCTGCCTTACGGCGATAGTTGTGACGGCGACGCTTCTTGAAAACGATCACCTTCTCGCTCTTAGCCTGAGCGATGATCTCCGCCGAGACGGTAACGTTGGAGGCATCGGCGATGGAATCACCTTCGCCCGCCAGCAGGATATCACCCAGCGTGACCGTGTCACCGGCTTCTCCGGCGAGCTTTTCTACGGCAATCTTGTCTCCAGCGGCAACCCGATACTGCTTGCCGCCTGTGCGCACTATCGCGAACATGGCTATAAACTCTCAATCTTGTGCTGTGTCTGGCCCGCTGCGGGCTAACCCCGCGTGACCAAACGGCAATGCGGTGCTGAGTTGAAATCAGCCCCGGAAAGAACGGTGCCGTTAAGGGAACAGGGCGGGCAAGTCAACGGGTAAGCGGTCTGAAAAATGCGCCGATCACCAAATGACCCGTGAATATGCACACCCCCATCCGGCAGCCTCCACAGCGATGGACGCCGACGCGAATCCTTGCCACTCGCCATAGCCGTGGTAACACGGCGCGGGATCATGTCTGACAAATCACAATCTTATTTGCAGCGGATCGCTGCCACCGCATGCCTCTCGGGGGTGCTGCTGAGCGGGTGCGCTGGCGGTTCAACGGAGTTCCCGCCGTTCACCGTTCCCACAACCTCAGCTGAGGAGGGGCGCGTTTCGGTGCAGTTTCCTGGGATAACGACGGTTCCGCCAGTCGACCCGGCGACTATCTCGCAACCACTGCCACAGGATCTGGACACTGCGATTGCCATGATCAGCGCGCGTGCGGACCGCGCAACGCGCGAGTTTGCGGCGAAGTCCGGCCCTGTGCGAGCGTTGGCGGACGCAGCGCGCGGCGATGGAATCACTTCCGACCGGTGGGCCACGGCTCAGGTGCGTCTTGCCGACCTCACCTCGCATCACAGCGACGCGCGCCTCGCGCTGGCCGACCTGGACCTTTTGGCCGCACGCGCACAAATCACCTTGGCGGAGGCGGACGAAAGCGCCGCCATTGCACAGGTTCAAAGCCGATTGGCCGCAACCCTGATCGAGCAGGACCGTGTCCTTTCCGCGATCGCGGCACGGCTGGAACGCTGAGGATCGCGGCATATGGGCAGCACCGTCCAGCTTTCCTGTGACGACTGCCCGGTGCGGGCGACGGCCGCCTGCGCCGTACTCACCCCCAAAGAACGCACGGGGATGGCCGCTGCGGGCCGTACACGGGTACTGGAACGCGGTGAGATGCTATTCGCCGCCGGAGACGAGGACGCCGCCTGCGCCACCCTTGTCAGCGGCGCGCTGAAAGTCGCGGCGATAGATCGCGATGGCAACGAACAGATCCTTGCACTTGTGCATCCGGCCGGGTTTATCGGGGAGCTGTTCGCTCCGTTTGCGCATCACGATGTGGTCGCCCTGACGCAAAGCCGACTTTGCACCTTCTCGCGCCGCGATATCGAAGCCGCGATTGAGAGCTACCCAGCCCTTGCCCGCGCGCTGCTGCGCCGCAGTCAGGAAGACCTGGCGGCAACGCGCGCACTGCTGGAATTGACCGGGAATGCTACCGCTGAGATGCGTCTTGCGGCGCTGCTGAATGATTTCGCCGTGGCGGCCAGCCAGTCATCCTGCCACCCCGCCACCCATTTCGAACTGCCCCTGACCCGCGGAGAGATCGCCAACATGCTGGGTTTGACGATCGAGACGGTCAGCCGCAAGCTGGGCGAGATTGAGGCAGCGGGCGCGATTGCGCGCACAGGCAAACGCGGGATCAATGTGCTTGATCCCGCGCTGCTCGCGGCGCTTGCGGCGCGCTGAACCAAGGGTACTGCTTGCTAGCTGACGCTCTAGCTGACGATTGCGACGATGACCGCTATCGCGCCGCCCCATCCCACGATCAGCACCGGCAGGATCAGCATTTGGATCGTCGCATCCCGCGCCGCCAGCGGACCGGTGTAGGTCATGATGCCGCGGCGGGCAAAGCTGCCGGGATCGAGCGGTCGACTGACATTGTCTTTCAGTAGGGACCAGATCGCGGGAACGCCGAAAAACCCGGCGATGAACACTGCGAAGATCACCATGGGAATTGCCAGCATGGGCGAAGCAAAAGCCATCCAGGTGGTGGCGAGAAACGCCAGATAACAGCCGACCGTCGCGATATACAGACCGGTAGGCAATTCAAAATTGCGATCCACATCGACCTGATGGCGCGGCGCGCTGGTGGCAGGCGCCTCCTTTGCCGGTGCGGCAACAATACGGGCTTCGCCGCGCGCTAGTTTCTCGTGGACCAGTTTGCTCATCGATCATCTCCTGTGTTGAGATGAGCATTAGGGACGATCCGCGAGGCTGACTTTGATCTCGATCAAACGGGCGAATTATTCCAGCGTGAAAGATCAGTGTGGTCCTGCGCGCGCGGTTCGATCCAATGCCATTCGCCTGCGCGTTTCTCGCGTTTCCAGAACCACGCCGCGCTTTTGAGGTGGTCCATGCAGAAATCGACCGCGTCGATGGAGTCGCGGCGATGGCTGGCAGCGGCGCTGACGCAGACGATCGGCTCACCTGGCGCCATCATCCCGACGCGGTGGGCCATCAGCAGCCCCATCAGATCGAACCGGGCAAAAGCGCGGTCCGCCAGATCATGCATTCCGGGCAGGGTAAGCGGTTCGTAATGGGTGAGTTCCAACGCTTCCACTCCGCCATCAGGGCGCACTTCGCCAACGAAGGTGCAAACCCCGCCCAGACCCGGATTGGCTTGCGTAAACGGTCCGATCAGCGCGCCGGGAATGAATGGCGAATTGAGCAGGCGGATGTCGCGCACTCGTTCAACCCCCGCTGACCGGCGGCAGCAGCGCAACCTCGTCACCGTCGCGGGCGACCAAAGCCTCGCGGTTATCAAGCACGATGCCGTTAAGTGCGACCTTGACCCGCACATCCGCCACCGCGTCGCCCAGCCCTTCGCACACTTGGTTGTCCAGCAGGGCCAGCAGGTCCGGCCAATCAAGAGCGCCCGAAGAGGATGCAAACTCCGATTCGGGCCGGCCCGCGACATCGGCCAACCTGCCGAGGTAAACGATGCGCACGCCGGTCATCAGCCACCCGTCAGGGACATGTGCCGCGCCAATGCAGGGTCTGCGCCGCGAGCGTCCATACGAAAATGGTGCTTCTCCGGCTTGATCGCGAGTGCCTGATTGAGGCCGTCAGCAAGCGCCCCGGCAGGGTCGTCGGATCGCAGCGCGGCGCGCAGATCGACCCGCTCCGACCCGCCAAGGCAGGGGTAAAGCTGGCCCGTCGCCGTAACGCGCAACCGGTTGCAGCCCTCGCAAAAATTGCTGGTATGCGGGGTGATCAGGCCCAGCCGCCCGCCGGTTTCCGCCACATCCCAATACCTCGCCGGACCGCCAGAGGATGCGCTGTTGGGGGTGAGCGTCCAACGCTGTGCCAATCGCTCTCTCACCGTGTCGAGGGGAAGATATTGGTCCAGCCGTTCTTCCTCAACATCGCCCAGCGGCATCACCTCGATCAGCGTCACATCGTGGCCCTGCGAGTGTGCCCATGCAATAAGATCGGGCAATTCGCCCTCATTCTCACCCTTCAGCGCGACTGCGTTCAGCTTGACTTTCAGCCCTGCCGCCTTGGCCGCCGCGATCCCTTCGAGCACTTGTGGCAGTGCATCGCGCCGCGTCAGCCGCTCAAACCGTGTGCGATCCAGCGTGTCGAGCGAGATGTTGACGCGGGCCACCCCCGCGCTCGCCAGATCATCGGCATGGCGCGCCAGTTGTGTTGCATTGGTGGTGAGCGTGAGTTCTTCCAGCCCCCCGCCGCCGCGCGCAACCAAATGCCGACCCAGCGCGCGGAACAGGTCAATAATGTCGCGCCGTACCAGCGGTTCGCCGCCGGTGATGCGGATTTTTGTGACGCCGCGTGCGATGAAGCCGGTCGCCAGATCATACAATTCCTCCAGCGTCAGCACCTCGCGCCGAGGCAGAAAGGTCATGCGTTCCGGCATGCAATAGGTGCAGCGCAGGTCGCAGCGATCCGTCACCGACAGTCTCAGATAGGTTATGCGGCGCTGGAACGCATCGACCAGCGGCGCCCCGTGATCGACGCGAATCACGTCGCGCGTGCGCAGGGGATCGGGGCGCTTCAACTCAGTCATGGGCCTGAACATAGTGGCCAGTGACGCCGGGCGCATCCTGTAAATAGCTTAGCACCGCATCCAGCGGGTCGCCCTCGCTCCCGCCCGCAATGTTGACCCGCCGGGGCGCGTATTCGCGCGCCAGATCGCCCGCCAGCGCGCGCCGCCATGCGTCATGATCGGGGCCAGCAGGCGGCAGAATGATGGCAAGCGCGCTTACGCCCTCCTCCTCCATCACCGCACGCACCTGTGGCAGGCAGCGCGTCACGAACAGCGCATGTGCATCCAGGCTGCTGGTGGGTAGGTCGTCAAAGGAAATCTCGCGCTGCATCCTCTCAAGCTAATTCGCTGGCCGTTCGCGATGGAGCGTGATGCCGATCCGCTCGTTCGCCTCGGCAATGGCGAGCTTCACGATCTTCACCGTCACCGCCTGCACCCTGCGGTCCTGCACGAACAGCGTTTCGCAAATGTGGTCTGCCACCGCTTCGATCAGCTTGAAATGCACACCTTGAGGCAATCCGGCAGAGGCTGCGTGTTTCAAGTCCATGTAATTCTTGGACGCATCGAGCGGAGTGTCGGGATCATACCGATCCGCCACATCGTATCGCGCCTGCACCGTAATGCGCAGCGGCTGGGGCTTGCCGGTTTCCTCGGAGTAAATGCCGGTGAGGACATCGACTTCGAGATCGGCCACTTCAAGGATCAGCGAATCATTCATGTGCTTCATGAAGCGCGCTTAGCCCGGATTGCTCCAACGTGCGAAGATCGCTGTTGGCAAAAGCCTCGCGCCCGGCCCTTCCTCGCGCACGACGAGGTCGCCATGTTCGATGGTGCCGTGCAAGTGACGCAGTTTTTCCTCGAGCAAGCCAGCGAGCGCCACGCTGCTCATTCGCACCGCATAAACGGTGAGGAACAAAAAACGGCTGTCGGCATCGAGCAAGCCTGCGCAGTCTCCGATGAGGTCGGGCAGTCCGGTTTCCAGCCGCCACGTCTCGTTCTTTGGTCCGCGTCCGAATTTGGGCGGATCGAGGATGATGCCGTCGTAACGCCTGCCCCGCCGCACTTCGCGCGCGGTGAATTTCGCGGCGTCATCGACCAGCCAGCGGATCGGGCGATCTTCCATTCCCGACAGCGCGGCGTTCTCGCGCGCCTGTGCGACCGATTTCTTGGACGCGTCGACATGCGTGACCGGTCCATGCGCACTCAGCGCAAGGCTACCAAGGCCGGTATAGCCGAACATGTTGAGCGTTTCGGCGTCGTCGCGCCCGCCAAGCAACGCCCGCATCCAGTCCCACACCGGGGCCATATCGGGGAAGAATTGCAGGTGTCGGAAAGGCGTTGGCTCGGCGGTGAAGCGCACCTCGTTCCACGCGAGTTCCCAACCGCCCTCTGGCACGGCGTGCTCCATCACCCAACGCCCGCCGCCATCCTCGTCCGATCCTGGCACGAACTCGCCAGCGGCAGGCCAGTCCGCCAAGCGTGGCTGCCACAGCGCCTGCGGTTCGGGGCGGATGAAGGCATGGGGTCCGAACGATTCGTATTTGCGCCCCGCCCCGCTATCGAGCAGGCGATAACCGTCCCACCCGGTGCATTCCATCAGGACTGGATCGCGGATCAGTTCAGCCATCAGGCGGCAGGCGCATCGGCTTTGCCCACGGCGCGTTCCAGCACGAAGTCGCGCGCGGCTTCGTACTCGCCGGCGATTTCGGTGTAATGCTCCTCGCGCCCGAACAGATCGCCAACCCGCGCAGGCAGGCCAGGGCGCATACCAATGGCGCGCTCAACCGCATCGGTGAACTTGGCAGGATGCGCGGTCGCCAGCGTGACGATCGGCGTGCCGCGCGGCACCGCGCCCGCCTGCGCCAGCTCAATCGCGGCGTGCAGGCCAACGGCGGTATGCGGATCGATCACCTGCCCGCAATGGCGCTGCGCCCATTGCATCGCGCGCGTGGTGGCGTCCGGATCGGCGCTGGCGCTGGTAAACAAAGCGGCGGCGTTTTCACGCTGGCTGTTGGTGAGCTGCATCGCGCCTTCGCTTTCAAAAGTCGCCATCTGCGCCGCCAGCCCCGCGCCATCGCGTCCGCCGCAGTCAAACAGCAGCCGCTCAAAATTGGAGCTGACCTGAATGTCCATCGACGGTGTGTGCGTGGGTGTCACCACTCCGGCGGAATAGTCCCCATTGCTGAGCGCGCGGTGGAGGATATCGTTGATGTTGGTGGCGACGATCAGCCGTTCGATCGGCAGGCCCATTTGCGCCGCGACATAGCCTGCAAACACATCACCGAAATTGCCGGTCGGCACACTGAAAGCGGCCTTGCGCGTCGGTGCGCCCAATTGCAGCGCTGCGTAGAAGTAATACACGACCTGCGCCATCAGCCGCGCCCAATTGATCGAATTGACCGCACCCAGATTGAGCATGGTGTTGACCTGCGCGTCGCCGAACATGCGCTTCACGTGGCGCTGGGCGTCGTCAAAACTACCCTCGATGGCGAGATTGTGCACATTGGGCGCGCGCACCGTGGTCATCTGGCGGCGCTGCACCTCGCTCACCCGGCCCTTTGGGTGAAGCATGAAAATCTCGACCCGGTCGCGCCCTGCCACCGCGTTGATCGCGGCAGAGCCGGTGTCGCCACTGGTCGCACCGACTATGGTCAGCCGCTCATCACGGCGGGCAAGGAATGTTTCAAACAGGTGGCCCAGCAATTGTAACGCCACATCCTTGAACGCCAGCGTCGGGCCGTGGAACAGTTCGAGTAGCCAATGCGTCTCGTCCAGCTGGACAAGCGGCGTCACCGCCTTGTGCCCGAAATCACCGTAGACCGCCTCGCACAGGGCATCCAGTTCATCGACCGACAGGCTGCCCGCGACGAACGGACGCATCACCTGCGCGGCGAGTTGCGGGTATGGCAGCCCGCGCATGTCCTCGACCTCGGCCATGCTGAAGCGCGGCCATTCACGCGGCAGATACAGCCCGCCATCGGAGGCGAGCCCGGCCAGTGTCGCGCCTTCGAAATCGAGTGTCGGCGCATTTCCTCGGGTGGATACATATTGCATGGCGGCGGGGATTAGCGGCGCGGGCGCGCGGGGGCAATCATTTGGGCGATTTGCGAGTGCGAGAGTTGATGCGGGCCCGCACGGCAATCGCGTAAATCACCAGCGCGGTCAGCGCGAAGAAGAACCATTGACCTGCATAGGCAAGGTGGTTGTTGGGCAGATCGGTCGGATCGGGTGTTGCCAGAGGTTGCAAACCGGCTTGCGGCGGATCGGCAACCAGGCGCGGACCCGGTGCGATTACTCCGGTTACAATGCCACCGCCCCAGTCTGGCAGATCTAACGCGCGCGCAAAGCCAAGGTCCACCAGTGCATCCGTCCCGTTTTCGGTGACGCAAGTAACGCGCATCGTCCAACCCTTTGCACCATTGGCTGCCGTGCCAGCGACGGGCTTTATCTGGCCTGCGCTGTCGCAATCGACCGAGCTACGCCGGAACCACACGTCCTCGCCGTCACCGTCTGGAGGAAAATCGACCGGGTCTGCCTTGGCATTTGCATCGGAATACCGCGCAATCAGCGCCGCTTTTTCATCGGCGCGGCCAAGTTGCCAGATGCCGAGCGCAACCATGGTCATCGCGGCGACGATGACGATGATGGTGGGGATAATGGGAAGCTGCCGGATCATTTCTCATTCTCCTGCTGGCCCGCTTCGTATGCCCCGAAAACGGAGATTGCCTTGAACAGCCGCAACGCGCCCAGCACCACGCCCACTGTCAGCGGAGCCCAGATCAGCGCCTGCAACCATATCGGTGGGCGCAGCGCATCGTCGATGAGCACAGCAGCGGTGATCAGCAGTGTCGCCAATACCATGGTGACAAGACCCGCCAGCCGCCCGCCACGCGCCAGCGGTGCGAGTTCCAGCCCGCACGCGTCACATCGGGAGGCGATCTGACCCGGCGTATCAAACAGTGTGCGCGCACCACAGCGCGGGCACAAACCGAAAAGGGCAGCCCGAATGATACCGGACTGCCCCTTTTCCATGTTCGGGCTCTCACCCGTTGGCATCAGTGATATTCAGCGCCCCAGCCGCCCCAGACATAGATCGAGATGAATAGGAAGAGCCACACGACGTCGACAAAGTGCCAATACCACGCGGCCGCCTCGAATCCGAAATGCTGGCGCGGAGTGAAGTGGCCGATATATGCCCGGTACAGGCACACCGCGAGGAAGATTGTGCCGATCAGTACGTGGAACCCGTGAAAGCCGGTCGCCATGTAGAACGCGCTGGAATAGGTGTTCCCGCCAAAGCCGAACGGCGCGACGCTGTATTCGTAGGCCTGAATGGCGCTGAACAGCACGCCCAGCGCCACGGTCGCCCAAAGACCCTGCTTCAGACCTTCGCGATCACCATGGATCAAGGAATGGTGCGCCCATGTGACAGTGGTGCCCGAGCATAGCAGGATTATCGTGTTGAGCAGAGGCAGTGCGAACGGATCGAGGACCTCCATCCCCTTGGGCACGAATTGCGTCGCAGCAGCGGCCGCTTCGGTGCCGAACAGGCTCGTGGTGGTATCGGTTGTGTGGTCATAGGTGAGCGCCGCGGGAAACAGCGAAAAGTCGAAGAACGCCCAGAACCAGCCGACAAAGAACATCACTTCTGAAGCGATGAACAGGATCATGCCATAGCGCATGTGCAATTGGACGATAGGTGTGTGATCGCCGCGCTGCGCCTCGACCACGATGTTCTTGAACCACATGAAGAATGTGGCGATCAGACCTGCCAGACCCAGATAGGTGACGATCGAGGCCGCAGAACCGAAAACTTCAGGGTGAAAACTGAGCACCATCCCGCTGGTAAAAGTCAGCGCCGACAGCGAGCCGACCAGCGGCCAGATGTCCGGTTCCAGAATGTGATAATCGTGGTTTACTTTGCCACCCATGTTACGTGTCCCGTCCCTAGGATTGAATGCTATTGCGATTGCGCTGTGCGGTCCAGAGCAGACGATACCGGCTCTTTTGCGCGATGAAAAGTATAGCTCAGCGTGATCTGTTCCACGTCGGCCATGAATTCGTCTTTCAGGATCGCCGGATCGACATAATAGACCACCGGCATGGTGACCTCCTGACCCGGTTCCAGCGTCTGCTCGGTAAAGCAGAAGCACTGCACCTTGTTGAAATATTGGCCCGCCTGCGCCGGTTCCACGTTGAACGTGGCAGTTCCGGTGATCGCCTCTGCGCCGTCATTGCGCGCCACATACGTCGCCATATCGCGCTCGCCTATGCGCACTGTATCGGTCGCTTGGCTGGGGTGGAACGTCCACGGCACGTTGCCTGCGGTAGACCCGTCAAACCGGATGGAGATGGTGCGGCCCGTGGCCCCCGCCAACGCCCGCGCGGCATCGCTCTCACTAGCCACCTGCGTCGTGCCGCCAAAGCCGGTGACCTGACAGAACATGCGGTAAAGCGGCACGGATGCAAACCCGAGGCCGATCATCGCTGCCGCCAGCCCAAGCGCCATAAGGCCGGTGCGCACGTTGCGGCGTTGCGTTTCCATGTCGAGCGTGGGCGCGGTGTTCATTGCGAGCCCATCCTGACGATGGTGATTGCATAGAACAGCACGACGAAGAACAGCAATGTGCCGCCAACCACAAGGTTGCGAGCTTTCTGGCGACGTTTGAGTTCGGTTTCTTCGTCCGGGGTCAAGGCGCTATCCCCCCGGCAATCATTCCCGGACCGATCACGCCCTGCGCCTCAAGCAGGCGGTCCGCGACCAGCGCGCCAAACAGGATGAACAGATACAAGATGCTAAACTTGAACAGCGTCTTTTCCTCAACCATTGGATCGCCGCCTTCTGCTGCTGGTCCCATCACCGCGTTGCGACGCACAACTGGCAGCGCGAGCGCGACGAACAGCGCGGACAGCACGACCGAAAACGAACCATAGATCCAGCTTGTCCCGCCAATCAGCCACGGCGCGACCGCGATGGGTGCCAGCGCCAGCGTGTAGATCCATATCTGATTGCGCGTCACACGCTCGCCCGCGACCACCGGCAGCATAGGGATGCCTACTTTGGCATAATCAGTCTTCACAAACAGCGCGAGCGCCCAGAAATGCGGCGGAGTCCAGAAAAAGATAATCGCGAACAATAGCAGCGGCATCGCGGTGATGTCCCCCGTTACCGCGACCCAGCCGATAAGTGGCGGAAACGCGCCCGATCCGCCACCGATGACGATATTCTGCGGGGTGCGCGGCTTCAGCCAGATAGTGTAGATGACCGCGTAATAGAAAATCGCGAATGCCAGCAGCGAAGCCGCCAGCCATCCGATCGCAACTCCCATCAGCATCACCGAAATGCCCGACAGGAACATGCCGAAATCGCGGGCATCCTCGCGCCGCATCCGGCCGGTGGGCAGCGGGCGGTTGGCGGTCCGCTTCATCCCGGCATCAAGGTCAGCCTCCCACCAGTGATTGAGCGCGGCCGATCCGCCCGCACCCATCGCAATCGCAAGCACCGCGGTAAATCCAAGCACGGGGTGGATGGAGCCGGGCGCGGCGAGCAGGCCGCAGATCGCAGTGAAGATAACCAGTGTCATCACGCGCGGCTTTGTCAGCGTGAAGAAGTCGCGCCATTCGGTCGGCAGCAAGGCCGCGGTCGACTGAGTTTGAGGCGTCAAAAGGGTCATAATCCTGCGTATCGATGTTGCGAAGGAGCGCGCCCGATTGTCAGACGCGCCCCCTCAAAGTGTGTCCAGTCGGAGCGATGGCACCAACCGATGCCGCCCCGCGTGCCTTATTCGGCCGGCTGAGCCTGCGGACGGTGATCGTGATAATCGTGATGATCCTCGATCACGGGCAGCGTTTCAAACTGGTGGTAAGGCGGCGGGCTGGTCAGTGTCCATTCCAGCGTCGTCGCGCCTTCGCCCCACGGGTTGTTGCCCGGCTTGCGACCGGCTGCGAACGCGTAGACGAGATTGGCGAAGAAGAAGACCATCGAGAACGCGGTGATGTAATAACCGATCGTGCTGATATGGTGCCAGTAGGTGAAGGCCTCAACGTAGTCCGGGTAACGACGCGGCATGCCCTGCATCCCCAGGAAGTGCTGCGGGAAGAAGATTACGTTCACGCCGATGAAGAACGTCCAGAAGTGGATATGGCTGAGCAATTCGGAGTGCATCCGCCCACTCATCTTCGGGAACCAGTAATAGAAGCCCGCGAACAGCGAGAACACGGCGCCCATCGACAGCACGTAATGGAAGTGCGCGACCACGTAGTACGTGTCGTGCAGATTATCGTCAATGCCGCCATTAGCCAGCACCACACCCGTCACACCGCCAACGGTGAACAGGAAGATAAAGCCCAGCGCCCAGACCATCGGCGATTTGAAACTGACACTGCCGCCCCACATCGTCGCGATCCAGCTGAAGATTTTCACACCGGTGGGGACGGCGATAACCATCGTCGCCGCGGTGAAGTACATCTTAGTGTTCACGTCGAGACCAACGGTGTACATGTGGTGCGCCCACACGATGAAGCCGACGACCCCGATGGCGACCATCGCATACGCCATACCAAGATAGCCGAACACCGGCTTGCGGCTGAAAGTGGCGACGATCTGGCTGATCATACCGAAGCCCGGCAGGATCATGATGTACACTTCGGGGTGGCCGAAGAACCAGAACAGATGCTGATACAAAACGGGATCACCGCCGCCAGCCGGATCGAAGAACGTCGTCTGGAAGTTGCGATCGGTCAGCAGCATGGTGATGGCAGCGGCCAGCACCGGCAGTGCCAGCAGCAGCAGGAACGCGGTGACCAGCACCGACCAAACGAACAGCGGCATCTTGTGCAGGGTCATCCCCGGAGCGCGCATGTTGAAGATGGTGGTGATGAAGTTGGTTGCACCCAGGATGGAGCCTGCGCCCGCAAGGTGGAGCGAGAAGATTGCGAAATCGACCGCCGGACCGGGCGAACCCTTTGTCGACAGCGGCGCATAGACTGTCCAACCCGTGCCTGCGCCCAACCCCTCGGCGGAACCGGGAACGAACATGGAAAATAGCAGGCTGAAGAAACCGACAACCGTCAACCAGAAGGAGACGTTGTTCATGCGCGGAAACGCCATGTCGGGCGCGCCGATCATCAGCGGAACGAACCAGTTGCCAAATCCGCCGATCATCGCGGGCATGACCATGAAGAACACCATGATCAGGCCGTGCGCGGTGATGAACACGTTCCACATGTGCAGATTGGCAGCGACGCCCGCCTCTCCGCCCAGCATATCAACCCACCAGCCCAGATACTGAATATCGGGCGCGGCCAATTCGGCGCGCATGATGCCGGAAATGCCGCCACCGATGATCCCCGCGAAAATCGCGAAGATCAGATACAAGGTCCCGATATCCTTGTGGTTGGTCGACATAAACCACCGGGCGAAAAAGCCCGGCTTGTGATCCGCATGTGCGTGATCATCGTGGTGTGCCTCGAAACCTTCAGCAGTGGTGGCCATGGTTCAGATACTCTCGCGTTCGTATTAGTTCTTAAATTCAACTTCGGGCAGCTATCGCAGCATTAATTACTGCGCAGAAGCCACTACGGATGCATCGACTGCGCCAGTGGCAGCAGCAGCCGGAGCAGCTTCAGCCTCTCCGGGAATGGTCCCGCCCTGTTCACGGACCCATGCTTCAAACTCGGCCATGGGCAACGCCTCAACCGCAATCGGCATGAAGGCATGGCGCGCACCGCACAATTCGGAACATTGGCCGTAATAAACGCCCGGCTCTTCAATCGTCAGCAGCTTTTCGTTCAGGCGACCGGGGACGGCATCCATCTTGAACCAGAGCGAGGGCACCGCGAAGGCGTGGATAACATCCGCCGCCGTAGTCTGGATGCGCAAAGGCACACCGGCAGGAACGACCATGCGATTGTCCACGGCGAGCTGGTACATCTCTCCATCGGCCAGCGCGTCGGCCTTTTCCTTCATGTTGGACACCACCTCGATATCGCCGTGGTCAGGGTATTCAAAGCCCCAGTACCACTGGTATCCGGTCGCCTTGACCGTCACCGCGTTTTCCGGCGGCGTTTCATACTGGCGGGCCAGAAGAGTAATAGACGGGACAGCGATGATAACGAGAATAATGACCGGAACGATGGTCCAGATCACTTCAATCGCGGTGTTGTGCGTGGTGCGCGAGGGCACAGGGTTTGCAGCGCGGCGATAACGCGCAACCACATACAACAGCAGACCAAGCACAAACAGGCTGATGATCGTGATGACCGGCATCAGGATGTAATTATGCATCCCCAACGCATACGCGCCATCTTTCGTGTATTGGTCCTGGAAGGTCATGCTTTTGAGAAAGGCACCATCCTCGCCCGAGCGCGGATCGGTGGGCATACCCTTGTCCTTCGTCGGAGACATGGGAACATAGGACCCTTGCGGAGCGGCTACAGCCTCAGCCCCAGCAGCATTCACCCCAGCCGCCTCCACCCCAGACGCGTTGGCAGGAACAGCGGTGTCTGCGACTGCTGCCTCAACGGGCGTGGCAGTGTCCTGCGCACTGATGGCAACAGGAGCGACCAGCGCTCCGAATGCCGCTGCGAGTGCGATGATAGTGACCTTCATACGGCCGATCGTGTGACCCATGCTTGTGTGCCCAGTGGTTCTAAATTTTATCCCATACCGCCCGGTCAGGTCCGTGAATTTCGGACAACCTGCCCGGCAGCGACGTATCGACAATTCTGCCAATGCTGTGATCCCATTAGCCGCGCTTGCCCAGACCCTCAAGCGCTTCTAGGGAGAAATTTATGCAAGCGAGCTTGAACCGCGCGCAAGCAATTGGCTTTTCCACGCATTTACTCCGTTTGAGGGATGAATATGACCGCCTCTGAACGCCTGCCTCAAACACTGGACGATGTGCTTGCGGAATTTCGCGGCTGCGATGCGTTGCTCGAGGGTCATTTCAAGCTTTCATCGGGTCGGCATAGCGGACACTATTTGCAGTGCGCGCGCGTCCTGATGAACCCGGCGCGCGCCGCACGGCTGGCGCAAGCGGTGGTTGCCAACATCCCCTCGGATGTCCTGGACCGGGTCGATATCGTTGTCAGCCCGGCAATGGGCGGCATCATCATCGGTCACGAAGTCGCCCGCGTGCTGGGCAAGGACGCGCTGTTTCTGGAGCGGCCCGACGGCATTTTCTACCTGCGCCGTGGCTTCGCACTCGATAAAGGCGCAAGGGTGCTGATGGTCGAAGATGTCGTTACAACCGGCCTTTCCAGTCGTGAGGCGATCCTCGCAGTCGCACGCGAAGGCGGAGAGGTGATTGCGGAATGCGCTTTGATTGATCGGTCGGTCGGCACTGTCGATCTGGGCGTGCCATTCTATCCGCTCGCGGCGTTCGATTTCCCGACTTACGCCGAAGATGACATCCCTGCCGAACTCGCCGCCGTAGCTGTCACCAAACCGGGAAGCCGCAAGGAATAGCACGCCGATGCCCTCACCATCCTGCCCCAACCCATTGCGTCTGGGCGTCAACATCGATCACGTCGCCACAATCCGCAATGCCCGCGGAGGAGACCATCCCGATCCGGTGCGCGCGGCAGAGATAGTAGCGAGAGTGGGCGGCGATGGTATCACCGCCCATCTGCGCGAAGATCGGCGCCACATTCGCGACGATGACATCGCGCGCATTCAGGCTGCGACCGATCTGCCCTTGAATTTCGAGATGGCCGCGACGCAGGAGATGCTTGAAATCGCGCTGCGCCACAAACCGCACGCGGCCTGCATCGTCCCTGAAAAACGTGAGGAGCGAACGACCGAGGGAGGCCTCGACGCAGCAGGTCTGCACAATACGCTGGTTCCGATTGTCTCGCAATTGCAGGATGCCGGCATCCGGGTTTCCCTGTTTATCGAGGCTGATGAGCGCCAGCTTGACACCGCCCTGCGCCTTGCGGCGCCCGTCGTGGAGTTCCATACGGGTGAGTATGCCCACGCCTTTCTGGACGGTGACAGCGCGCGAATCGAAAGCGAAATGCGCCGTATCAGCGACATGGCTGCACTGGCGGCGAAAAACGGGATTGAGCCGCATGCGGGCCACGGCCTGACCTTTGAAAACGTACAGCCGATTGCTGGCATTCCGCAGATTGCGGAACTGAATATCGGCCATTATCTGATCGGTGAGGCCGTGTTCACCGGGTTGGAGCCTGCCATCCGTCAGATGCGCGAATTGATGGATGAGGCACGTGGCCTTGCCTGAATCTGACCTTCCAACGTTAGCCGCCGATCAGAAACGCTGGGCCTTTGCGGCAGCGGCACTGTTCCTGATCGCCATCGGGTTTCTGGGCTTTTCCCTGCAAACTCGCGCGATGATGCCGTTTGCGATCGGCTGGGTAGCTTTGCAGATTTTCGGCTATGTCGGTGCGGCACGGGTAGCGAAGGGCGATTTCGCGCATCCCCTGTTCAAAAGCCAGGTGATGCTGCACGTGATTGCGCTGATGCTGCTCGCGCTGGTTGTGGTAAGGGCGTTCAAATGATCATCGGCCTTGGTTCTGACCTGTGCAACATCGAACGCATTGGCAATTCGCTCGCCCGCTATGGTGAGCGGTTCGAGAATCGCGTATTCACTGAGACCGAGCGCGCCAAGGCACGCAAACGCCCCTTCACCATTGCCGGAACCTATGCGAAAAGGTTCGCTGCCAAGGAAGCCTTCAGCAAAGCGGTCGGCACCGGTTTCAAGCGCGGCGTGTTCATGAAAGACATCGGTGTCGTCAACGCCCCATCAGGCGCGCCGACCCTGGCGCTGACAGGCGGCGCAGCAAAGCGACTTGAAGAAATCTGCCCACCGGGCCATGAGGCCACCATTCATCTTACCCTAACCGATGATCACCCATGGGCGCAGGCATTCGTTATTATCGAAGCCCACCCGATCACCAGCACCTGACAGGCCCCGGCATAGTGAACCAGATACCCTCCACCTCCGGCTATGAACCCGGCGCCGCGCCCGAGAACGGACAGCCTGTGGCCCCCGACCGGGCAATGCCGCCGGAAACTTCCTCCAGATCTCAAACGAAGGAGGACAAGGGCGAAGAAAAGGTCGATTGGCTCGCGGAAATTCGCGGTCTTGCTCTCATGTTGCTGGCGGTGCTGGCATTCCACAGTCTGGTCGCAAAGCCGTTCTACATTCCCTCCACATCGATGATGCCGACGCTGTATGTCGGAGACCGGCTGGTGGTGAGCAAATATCCCTATGGATGGTCATGGGCGTCGGCCAGTTTCCACATGCTGCCACGCAGCGATTGGCGAATCTTTGCCTCAACGCCGGAATATGGCGACATCGTGATTCCCGTGCACCCATTGCGCGATGAGGATTATATCAAACGGGTCGTCGGTGTGCCCGGTGACACTATCGAAGTGCGCGATGGGCGCATTATCCTCAATGGCGAATTGGTGCGGCGCGAGGTCGTGCCACCGGCGCGCATTCCGTTTGAGCCGGAATTGCTGTGCGAAGGGGAACAGTGCCTCAACGCATTCGACCGGTTCAAGGTGACAGAAGCAAACGGCTCGCAATTCTATGAACCGCCGACCTATCGCGAAACGCTGCCCAATGGCGCGACCTATCTTGTGATCGACTACACCGATCAGAGCCTCGACAATTATGGCCCGGTCCTCATCCCCAAGGGACACGTGTTCGCAATGGGCGATAACCGCGATCAAAGCGCGGACAGCCGCGCCGCAGCCGAGGCGCGTGGCCTCGGTGGGCCGATCCCGCTGGAAAATATTGGCGGGCGGGCCGAATTCATCACCTTCAGTCTGGATGGATCGACAACCTGGAACCCGCTGAGCTGGTTTTCCAGCCTGCGCCCCGAGCGTGCGTGGACCACGTTGCGCCCCCCACTGGTGGAAAAGGCGGAACCCGACGGGGCGGAGCGCGCTGAATAGGTTGCACATTCCCTTTCGGACATTTTGCTGAATTATGGCCAAAAAATTTCTTTATTTCGTCGCGATCTGCATAGTCGGGGTATTGATTGCCGCAATCGGCTATCAGCTGTTCCAGAAGGAGATTACAGCGCTCGCACTCGTGCCGAGCGCCGAATTCGTCGAGCAGGAACCGCTTGAGGTTAATGCCTATCAGGACCCATCGATGTGGATTTCGCGCCCCGGTATCGGCGTGAACGATCCGGCCCGTTGGCAGCCAGCTTATGCTGCGGCTGAAGCGGAAACCGGCGATGGCGGTAGCAGCAGCACCGCCCGCCCGCTGAGGTCCGGTGCTGCGCCCGACGCGCCCAATTTCGCGGTGTTTTTCGTCCACCCAACCAGCTATCTCAGCCGAACAAGCTGGAATGCGAAGCTGGGAGAAGGCGTCGATGCCGAGGCAGAGCGCGTCGCGCGCCTCTATGTTCGCGGCATGGCCAGCCCGTTCAATGCAGCCTCGCAAATCTGGGCGCCGCGATATCGTCAGGCGACGATGGGTGCATTTTTGACAGACAAGCCTGAAGCAGGCGCGGCGATCGACGCGGCATATACCGATGTGCGCGACGCATACCGGTATTTCATCGAATCGCTGGACGATGACACGCCGATCGTGCTTGTCGGCCACTCGCAAGGAGCCCTGCATCTGCTGCGCCTGCTGCGCGAGGAAGTGATGGACGGGTCTGCCGCTGATCGGTTGGTCGCGGCCTATGCCATCGGCTGGCCTGTGTCTGTCGAGCATGACCTGCCCGCTATCGGCATTCCTGCCTGCGCTACGCCTGCGCAGACCGGTTGCCTGATTTCATGGTCGAGCTTTGCCGAGCCTGCCGATCCGTCCTCCGTTATAGAGACCTACGCCGATTCGATCGGCTATGACGGGCAGCAACGCGGTGACAGCCAGATCCTGTGCACCAACCCGCTCACCGGGATGTTCGGAGGTTCGGCCCCGGCGTCCGCCAATCTCGGCACGCTTGTGCCTGATGACAGCATATCGAACGGTGAACTGGTGCCCGGTGCTGTCCCGGCGAAATGCAGCGAGCGTGGCATCCTGCTGATTGGCGATCCGCCTGAACTCGGGCCCTATGTGCTGCCGGGGAACAATTACCATGTCTACGATATCCCGCTTTTCTGGGCCAATACCCAAGCCGATGTGGCGCGCCGCGTACGGGCCAAGGCGGGCGCGGCAAATGTGGGTTCCGCATCCTGATTACCGACAATTCCCTCGAATTCGAGGATACCCTGCCTGACGGCGGCGTATTGATGGGCCTCGATCTGGGGACCAAGACGATCGGCGTGGCGCTTTGCGATGCGGGCTGGCGATTTGCTACCGCGGGCAAGACGCTGGAACGGGGCAAGTGGGGCCGCGATCGTGAACGCCTGGCCGAGATTATCAAACAGCGCGACGTTGCAGGGATCGTGCTGGGATTGCCGCGCAACATGGACGGCAGCGAAGGACCGCGCGCGCAGGCCAGCCGCGCCTATGCCCGCAATTGCGCCGATGCCTTTGCCCTGCCGGTATTGCTGTGGGACGAACGCTGGTCCACCGCCAGCGCGCAAGGTGCGATGATCGCGCAGGATATGAGCCGCGCCAAACGCGCTGCGGCGATAGACAGCCACGCCGCTGCGGTAATTTTACAAGGCGCGATTGACCGGCTGGCAGGCGCCGTCTTTTAATTCAGGGCAAGCTGGTCGCGCCGCTCCCTTGCGATCTCTGCCACCATCCGACTGCCGCATGCCTCTGCCTTGCGCCACAGCGCGTCTTTCTGATCGTCTCGCATCAGACCAGCACGTGCCTCGAAACTCGCCAACCGAAGGCGTTCGCTGGGATGGCCCGCGCCAACCTGCTCGGCATAATCGAGCGCCTCTTGGCTGCCAGACGCGACCACGATCCGCAGGAACGCCTCGCTCGCATTGGGACTGAGCACGCGGTCCACCTGATTGCTCTCGACATCGAATGCATACTGATCGAACCAGCATTGCGCCGGATCGACGTGCATCACGTTGAGCGAAACCGAAAGCGCCTCTGGCGGCAATTGTGAATGCACATCGAGATGGGCGCGATACAGCATGATTTTGCCCTCGCTCAGCGCGCTGCGCTCGATCAGTCGAAGGCCTGCCGCCTCCCCGGGAAAACCAACCACCCGATCGTAATCGTATTCGTAATAGTCGCTGATATAGCCCGGCCCGCAATATCCGCTCGTCAGGAACGAGAAATTGTGATCGTGCGGTACCTCATAGACAAAGCTTTTCGCGCCGCTGGTCTGGAAACACAAATCCCGTTCCGACGGCCAGATATTGGCGCGCAGAAACATTCCCCCGCGTAAGGGGCTAAGCACGATGGCTTGTGGGCCGTACCCGCTATCGAGCACCTGACCGCTGCCGCCCGACAGGCGACCGGCAAGCTGGTCCACCAGCCAATCGGCCAAAAACCGGCGATTGTTCGTTAGCCGGCGCAACCACGTTGCAGCCTCAACACAATTGCCCTCGTCCCGCGGATCGAACCGGAGGTCTGCCAGCGCCTCTATGGCCTCTGGCAAGGAACAGTCCACATCGCTAGGATTGTCGATAACCAGCGGCATCAGGCATTCTCCGGTGTCAAAGTTCGCAAGGCCGGTTGTGCGGCGAACAAACTGGCCTTCAATGACCGCGCGGGCACAGACAGTGCGTCATCGGCGCGCTGGTCCAGATCGGCCAACAGCGACAACCCTCGCACCGCATCCAGCGATAGGGTCTGGCGCACCGCTTCCCATCGGACATCGTTGTCCTCGCGCAGGTTCAGGGCGGTATCGCGCATCGCATCCAGGGCGGTTTGCGCACCCAGCGCGCCCAGTACGCCGATTGCCATCAGCGCCTGACTGGCTGATTTATCTCCGGATGCGGTGCGGACGATGCTGCCATCCTCCAGCAGAATTTCGACCGTTGGCTCTGGCGCAACAGGCTCGCGGCTCAACTGCAGAACCAGCAGCGTTTTCCCGACACGCCGTATTTGGCGCGCGCTAACCTTTCCTGCGGTTTCAATGATATCGCCTGCTTTCCAGCAAAGCTCAGTGTTGTGCAATCGGCCCGTTTCCGTTCGACGATGCATCGAACCGCGCGCATATCCGCTAACGATGATCTCGCGCGCTTCGCAGTCGGCAAACAGCGCTGTTGCGGGTCGGCCGGGTTTGCATTTGGCCTGGTCGGACAGGGGTTCGTAGGCGATCAGGCTGAGCTTGGCCATGCCCGCGTCCATCAATTGCATGTTCGACAGACCGCGCGATGTCTTGAACCGGAACGGCATTTCACACAGCGGCGCTTTTTTCGTGGTCGTAATCATGACCGCACACAGCCGGTTGATAAAGGCGCGAGCCGCCATCAGATCGCTCGTCAACACGGTAAGTTGCGGGCAGTCGGTCAGCGGCGTGCCCCGCGCATAGCTGGTGAGTTCCCGGGCAATCACCCGCACCGTCGGCTCCATCAGCCATTCGTCACGCACGCAACCGATCGTATAGGCATTGCACTGTGCGTGCGTCCGATCGCCAGATTTCTCCGCATGACCGGTCTGCGAGGATTCCGTCCCCCGCAGACCGGCAATGGCAGGATGCACTATCATATTAGGCTTGCTCCCGCTTCCAACCGATCAGAACGGGATCTGCGGTGGCGGCGGAGCGGTGTCATGAATATAGACCATGATCATTACGACGCGATCATCGTAATTTGCACCAGCCTGCGTAATGGAGCCGAACAGGCTCTTTGCAGTTTCAAGTCCGGGCAAGGCTGAAAGGTCAATTTTGGGGAAGTTCATTATGGTTCCTTTCTCTCAGGCGCCAAAGCATATGCTCCGACACGCAGCGCCGAGTGGGCGAAAATGGACGAGGTTGGAAATTAAATGATTGTAATCAGGGTCTTGACCATTCAGAGGCTGTTCCCATGACTTCGCAGAATACCGCTTCTCCCGCCCCTTTCGATCCGGAACAGGCGGCAAAGTTCTTTTTCAGGCACGGCCATACGGGCTGGCTGGGGCTGCGATATTGCCGCCACGGGGAAAACTGGGTCGAACTGGAATTACCCTGGCGTGACGATCTGCTGGGCGAACCCGATCGCCCGGTGCTGGCTTCGGGTCCGATTTTCAGCCTGATGGATATGGCCAGCGGAATGGCGATCTGGACCACGAAAACTCAGTTCTTTCCCGTTGCAACCCTCGATTTGCGGGTCGACTATCAACGTGCCACTCGCGACCGGGCCAGCGTGTTTGGCCGGGTCGAGTGTTATCGCATGACGCGTTCGGCCGCGTTCGTCCGCGGTGTCGCCCACGATGGCGATGCGGATGATCCGGTCGCGCATATTGCAGGCGTCTTCATGGTGATCGGGTCCGACCCGCGTAGCGGAGGTGCCAATGCCTGACCCGTCAGCTTCGATGCAATTGCCTGCATATGCACGCTCGCTCGGAATAACAGTTGCCAGCGTCGATGCGGACGCGCCCGTACTGACGGTCGATTTCGGGCCCAAAGTCGAAGGGCGACCGGGCGCATTTCACGGCGGTGCAACGGCCGGCTTGCTGGAGGCGGCAGGGTATGCCGCGCTCCGCATGGCGCTGGATCGTGATGAAAAGCGCGGGCCGGGACAGCCCCGGCTCAAACCGATCAACATCACGGTGCAATATCTGACCGCCGGAAAACAGAAGCAGACCTTTGCGCGGGCCCGGATTACGCGGCTTGGGCGGCGCAATGCCAATCTTACAGTGGAAGCATGGCAGGACGATGCAAGCCGCCCGATTGCGACGGCGGTGATGAATATCCTGATGGCGTGATGTCGCGGCACGCGTAGCGGCTCTATTGGCCAGAGGGCGTGGGTGGCGGCACCGGAGGTGGCTCTGCCCGGCTGGGGACAATCGCCGCGCCATTTTCGTCGAGCCGGAATTCGACCGGTACCCCGTCCTGGCCAACAGAAATTGCACCATCCTCGATGCGAAGCACGGTGCCATCCTCGCCAATTTCGATCTCCTCGCCTCCTTCGATGTCCATCGGTTGCACCGGGCCTTCGGGATCGGGCGAGGACTTGGGTGCGGGCGTCGGCCTTAACGACAGGGCACCGCGCATGAAATCGCCCCAGATCCGCGCGGGCGTACCTCCGCCAGCAACGCTGCCCATGGGCGAATTGTCATCGTTGCCGATCCACACGCCCACCACCAGATCGCCTGCGTAGCCCACGAACAAGGCGTCGCGCGAAACCTGTGTCGTCCCGGTCTTGCCGAAATTCGCAATCGGCAGCGTCGCCGCGCGCCCGGTGCCGCGGTTGATCGCGGCGCGCAGCATCTGTTCGATATCCTGATGCACCCGTCCTGAAAGACTGTCCTCGTTGGAGGTGAACCAATCCCAGAGTTTCTGCCACCAGCTTTTTTCTTCGGGCGCGATCGCAAACGGGCGCACGGGAAAGCTGTTCGCGGCAACTCCGGCATAGGCGCTGGTCAGTTCCATCAGGGTCATCGTCGATGTGCCCAGCGCGAGGCTGGGATCGTCTTCCGGCATGGGAGAAGCGATACCGAGTTCACGCGCAGAGCGGATCACGCGTTCGCTGCCCACGTCATTGAACAGGCGCACGGTGGCCACGTTGCTGGACCGGGCGAGCGCATCTTCGAGCGTGATCGTGTCCGAATAGTTTTCCTTGGCGTTTTTGGGGCGGTAGCTGCCGGTTTCTATCGGCAGGTTGGAAATCGTGTCATCGGGCCTCCACCCAGCCTCCAACGCGGCGAGATAGACGAACAGCTTGAACGTCGAACCAGGCTGGCGGCGGGCCTGTGTCACCCGGTTGAATGGGCTTTCGGAGTAGTTCTTGCCTCCCACCATCGCGACCACTTCGCCATTGGTCCGCATTGCTACCAATGCAATCTGCGCATCGCCCAGCTGCGCCCGGTTGACCACCTGCCCGGCCAGCGCCTGTAGGCGCGAATCCAGCGTCGTGGTCAAAACCTGGCTGGCATAGCCACCGCCCGCCCCTTCACTGGTTTGCGCACGCGCCAGCGGCAGCGCCCAGTCGGCAAAATATGTGCCGGTCGGCAGATCGTTGCGCGTGCGGCTGTCAATCCGCGGATCGGGCAGCGCATCGGCCTCAGCGGCGGTCAGATACCCCTCCTCCACCATTGCGCCCACAACCAGATCCATCCGCTTTTTGGCGCGGTCGTAATGCTTTGTCGGGGCATAGCGCGATGGCGCCTGCAACAGACCCGCCAGCATTGCGGCCTGTCCGGGCAACAGCTTTTCGGGCTGGCGATAGAAATAGTGCAGGCTCGCCGCGCGCAGACCGTATTGATTGTCACCAAAATAGGCGTTGGAAAGATATCGTTCGAGTATCTCATCCTTGGTCAGCCACCCCTCCAGCCAAACCGCGATCAGAGCCTCGCGTGCCTTGCGCGTCAGGCTTTGCTCCGGCGTGAGGAAGGTAAACTTCGCAAGCTGCTGCGTGATCGTGCTTCCGCCGCCAACGCCCGTCCATGCCGCACGCGCAATCCCGCGCGGATCTATGCCCCAGTGCGAATAAAACCGCCGGTCCTCAATCGCGATAAAGGCCTGCGCAACGTGATCGGGCAGTTTCTCCAGCTCCACCGGCTCCCCCACCATTGCGCCCGACCGCGCAATCGGCGTTCCATCGCTGGCCAGCAGGGTGATTTGCGGCGGGGCGATGGGTTCAAGACTCTTGGAAAGCGGCGCGGTGATGGTTAGCCATGCGACGAGCAGTATTAAGGCGAAAAGGATTGCTGCGACAATCCGCACCGCCCACCAGCGTTTGCGCCGGCCCTGCCAGTATGCAGGCGTCCACCACGGTAGACGGCGGCGTTCCTCGATAGCGACCGCGTTGTCGATCTGGCCCAGCCGTGTGTCCCAGCTGTGATAATCAGGTGAAGCGCGCGAGTTTGTGCCCGCGCCTTGGTCCATATCGAAATCGTCATCTGCATCAAATGGACGCTGAGATTCATACAACGCGTAATATTCATTGCCGGGCAGCTCCTCAGCACCGCGCCCATTTGCGCGCCTCAGGAATCGGTCAAATAACGCCATAATGCTTGCTGTGTTAGCAGCCTATAACACTGCGGTGCAAGTGCGCCCTTCGCGAAGAGATTATTTTCGTCGGCGCGCGCGGCCTCATCAGGCCGCGCGTGCCAGCGAATGAAAAAGCGTCAGCGGAAGAACGCCGTCCAATCCGCCAATATCCGCTTCAGCGCCGATCCTGTCCTTGAGATCGATACGGAGATTGAGTTCGAGCGAACAGTGGAACCTGATACCGAAGCGCTAGGGCGGGCTATCTCTACATTGCCTCCGTTCGGAACGCCCTGAGTAACCGTAATTGACTTGCCGGGTGCTGTTGCGGTTCCCGACGCGAAACCGTTGCCGCTGGTCGACACATTCACCGACACTGAACTTTTTGACCCGTTCGTTGAAGATGACGCAGACACAAAAGAGGACGAATCCGCTGCGGCGGGAACGGTGATGGCGCAAGTGACCAGTGCAGCCAGTGCAATTGGGTGAAGTTTCATTGTAATTCTCCTCCAACAATCGGGCCAGGATCATCCTCGACCCGTTTGCAAATAATACCAGGAGAATTTATTCGGTATGTTACAAATGAAACTATTCATCGCACCTATCAGACCACTCGCCGCGAACGAATGTGTAGAAAAAGATTTTAAGAGTTCTCCATAGGTGTTGACCGACTCACTGTCTCGGCAACGGATCAGCTTCCCTTCACCGCGCTTTCAGGCAGATCCTCGCCAATCACGCGCTGATAGTATTCGCTCACCAGACCGCGCTCTGCCTCGTCGCATTTGTTGAGGAAACTCAGGCGGAAAGAGAAACCGAGGGATTTGAAAATTGCCGCGTTCTGCGCCCACGTAATCACAGTTCGCGGGCTCATCACGGTCGAAATATCTCCATTGATAAAGCCCTGACGGGTCAAGTCGGCGACCTTGATCATGTTGGCGATGGTCGCATCGTCGGTGTCGGGCGTCTTGGACTTTACGATTTCCTGCTCGACTTCCGGTGCGAGGTAATTGAGCGCGACCACGATGTTCCAGCGGTCCATCTGCGCCTGATTAATCGCCTGCGTGCCGTGATACAGCCCGCTTGTATCGCCAAGGCCAACGGTGTTGGTGGTCGCGAACAGGCGGAACCAGGGGTTCGGTGTAATCACGCGGTTCTGATCGAGCAGGGTCAGGCGGCCATCGAATTCGAGCACGCGCTGGATCACAAACATCACGTCAGGGCGACCCGCATCGTATTCGTCAAAGGTCAACGCAACCGGATGCTGCAGCGCCCATGGCAGGATGCCTTCCTTGAACTCGGTAACCTGCAACCCGTCTTTCAGCACGATTGCATCGCGCCCCACCAGGTCGATCCGGCTGATATGCGCATCGAGGTTTACCCGGATGCTGGGCCAGTTGAGCCGCGCTGCGACCTGTTCGATATGGGTTGATTTACCGGTTCCATGATAACCCTGGATCATCACCCGGCGATTGTGCGCGAACCCCGCCAGAATGGCGAGCGTCGTATCCGGATCGAACACGTAGGCCGGATCGATTTCGGGCACATGCTCGCTCGGCTGGGCGAAGGCGGGCACTTGCCAGTCGACATCGATGCCAAACGTCTTGCGCACGTCGACAATCGTGTCGGGTTTGGAAGGGGTGGCGTTCTCGCCAGCGAAATCAGAGGTCATGGGTGAATTCATTGCGCGCCCCGGTTAGAACGCGAATGGCCGCCCTGCAAGTATCGCGTTGGCTGATCTGGCCATCTGTCTGATCGCAGTGTGCAATCCGCACTGTGATCCCTATATCGTCACGCATGGCCGATCCCATCGAAACACTCCGTCTCAAGGTTGTCGAGCAGGTGCGCGGTGTCTTCAACGATACCGCCAACGGCCAGCAACCTGTTCCCCCATCGGATGACGCCCTGTTCGAACGGGATACGCCGATCAGACTGGTCCACGCGGATTTGGTGGGGATGATGACCGGGGGGATTCGCGGGCTACTGCTCCAGATGCTGCATCCAGAGGCGTTGCAGGGCGTGCTCGATCACTCCAATTTTCGCGAGGATATGCACGGGCGGCTGCAACGCACCGCGCGGTTTATCGCCGTGACGACATTTGGGCAGCGCGACCGGGCGATGGCCTCCATCCGCGCGGTCAACGCGATCCATGCGCGCGTCGGTGGCGTTTTGCCCGATGGCACGCCCTACAGCGCCAGCAATCCGCGCACGCTGGCATGGGTGCATGTGGTGGAGGCGCAAAGCTTTCTAGCGGGATACCTGCGCCATGTGCGACCCGACATGCCAATCGCGAATCAGGATGAATATTACCGCCAGTTCGCTGTTATCGCCCGTGCTCTGGGAGCCGATCCCGTTCCCGAGAGCCGTGCCGAGGCGGACCGCATCTTTCGCGAACTGCGCACCGATCTGCGCGCCAGCCCCGAAGCGCGCGAGGTAGCGCAGATGGTCCTGACACAGCGCCCTTCGGGAACGCCGCCTGGAATCCAGGCGATGCTGGGCGCAGAAGCGGTGGCGATGCTGCCCGACTGGGCGCGGTCGATGCTGCGATTGCAACGCCCGATCCTGACCGCGATCCCCGCCCGTGCCGCAACCTGGGGCATGGGCCGGACGCTGCGATGGGCGTTCAGGCAGGGCTAGGCCGTGGGAAGCTCAAAAAGCGCAACAAAATCAAGCGCGGCGGCACGATCACCGGTGATGCTCAGCGCGCCCGAACGTTCAAGCACGCTCGGATCGACCTTGGCATAGAACAACGCGACCAGAGTGGCGGCATCGTTCACCGCAAACACAAAATCCGACCCTGCAATCGGCTCACGCGTAATCGGCAGTGCACCATCGGCCAGACGCGCCAGATAGCAGTCCCCATCAATGTCAAACCCGATGACAGCGCTGCGTCCTGCGGCATTGGCCGGATCGAACATCGTGCGCAGCGACAACATCATCGACACCGCCGACATCGGCAAGGCCGGATTGTGCAGGGGCGATTGCGCCGCCCAGCGCCCCAGTTCCTGAAGGACCGGTTCTGACCGATAGCCCCATGCGGTGAGTTCATAAACCTGCACCGATGCAGGCCGTGGCAATTGGCGGCGCACCAGCACCCCGCTCGCTTCCAGTCCGCCAAGCCGCTCCGCCAACACCTTGGCGCTTAATCCGGGCAGGCTGGCGCGCAAGTCGGAAAACCGTCTTGGACCCAATATAAGCTCGCGAATGACAAGCAGCGACCAGCGCTCACCAACCAATTCGAGCGCGAAGGCGGTGCCACAGGCATCGTCGTACCACCTGCCGTGAATACCGCTTTCGCGCGGCTGAGTTTCTTTTAGTAACTTCATGGTTGCTTTTCTATACTTTATTGCTCATCATCGTCAAGCCGAGTCGCGGGGGTCCGCCCGGACTTTGGACAGGAGGATGGATCATGACCTTTATAGATGGGTTCGTGATGGCCGTACCGACAGCCAATCGCGAGAAATTCCAGCAGCATTGCAACACCGCCGACAGCTGGTTCCTGGAAAACGGAGCTACCCGCGTCCTTGAAACGTGGGGCGAGGACGTACCCAAAGGCGAGGTTACCGATTTTCACCGCGCCGTCGCCGCGCGCGATGACGAGACGATCTGCCTCGGCTTCATCGAATGGCCCGACAAGGCAACACGCGATGTCGCCATGGCTAAAATGCAAGGCGGCACGATCCCCGATGATCGCTTCGATCCGGAAAAGAACCCGATGCCCTTCGATGGCAAGCGGATGATCTTTGGCGGGTTTGCCACGATCTATGATCAGGCGAGCTAGGGAGACGACCAATGGCAAACAGACACGGGGATTTCATCTGGTATGAACTGATGACCACAGATACCGATGCCTCGCAAAAATTCTATGCGGGGCTGATCGGCTGGACATTCAAGGACAGCGGCAATCCGGATATGGATTACCGCCTGTTCTCCTCCGCGACTGCCGAGGTTGGCGGGTTCTTTGCCCTCACCAAGGAAATGACCGATGGCGGCGCGCAGCCGTTCTGGTCTGGATACATCGCGGTCGATGATGTCGATGCCAGCGTTGCCGCGATGAAGGCGGCGGGGGCGGCGGTGCATATGGAGCCGTGGGACATTCCGCACGTTGGCCGGGCCGCGATCATGGCCGATCCGCAAGGCGCGATGTTCTACGTCATGAAGCCGGTGCCGCATCCCGACAATCCCGACGCACAAAGTGTGAGCTTTGCGGCGACCGAACCGACGGTGGGTCATTGCGCATGGAACGAGCTTGCCTCTGCCGATCCCGCTGCGGCCAAGGCGTTCTATGGCGAACAGTTCGGTTGGGAACCGGATGGCGATATGGATATGGGGGAGCTTGGCAAATACGAATTCTGGAAAGTCGGCGATGATCGTGGTCACATGATTGGTGCGGTCATGCCCCTGATGCCCGCAATGTCGGCGAGCGCCTGGACCTACTATTTCCGTGTGTTAGACATTGATGCGGCGGCGGAATATACGAAAATGAACGGCGGCGCCGTGATACAGGAGCCGACCGAGATACCGGGCGGCGAGTATTCCTTTTCCGGCGTCGACCCTCAAGGTGCCCCATTCGGCCTTGTCGGCCCGCGCAAAGGAGATTGAACGATGGCGGATTACACATTCTACACCAACCCGATGAGCCGCGGGCAGATCGCACGCTGGGCGCTGCACGAAGCTGGCGCGGACTATGCGCAGGTCTTGCTCACCTATGGCGGCACGATGATCGAGGAGGGTTATCTTGCGATCAATCCGATGGGCAAGGTGCCAGCATTGGTCCACCATCACACCCATGAGAACAAAGGTCGCCACGATCATATCGTGACGGAAGTGGCGGCGATCTGCCATTACCTGGCCGAGATGTCCGCACCCGACCTGTTGCCGCGTGCGGAAGAGAAGGCAGACTATTTCCGCTATCTGTTCTTCGCCGCTGGCCCCCTCGAACAGGCCGTGGTGTCAAACAGCATGGGCTGGAGCGTCGACGATCCGCAAAAACAAGGCATGGTCGGTTTCGGCAGTTACGAGCGTGCGATGGACGGTTTGGAAAAACTCATGTCAGGTCGCGACTATGTCTGCGGCGACCGTTTCACCATGGCCGATGTCTATGTCGGCAGCCAGGTCGACTGGGGCATGGCATTTGGCTCGATGCCGAAGCGGGACGTGTTTGAGGCTTATGCGGAGCGACTTCGGTCCCGTGAAGCTTACAAGACGGCAAAGGCGATCGACCGCAAACTGATCGAGGATGAGGCATCGCAATAACCGGCACGCTGAACGATTTCCAAATATTGGATAGCGATGCTGCAATCGAGGGAGCGGTCAGATTAATGAGTTATCCATCACTCGTCCTACTGCCGCTTCTTCGACATCTATCTGTGTCATAACGGTCAATCGGCGCAGATTGACGCGTCCCGCGCTTTGGACGTCAGACTACTTCGGCAAGGACGCCGCAACAACGGTCGCTACGCGCTGATTGGCCAATAAACCTACACGATAGCCGCGCTCTTCCTCAGCAATTGGTATGCCTCCACAACGCGGTTGAGCCGCGCCTCGTGGCTGCGGTCCCCGCCGTTGCGGTCAGGATGATAACGGCGCACGAGCTCGGAATATCGCCGACGCAGGTCGCGTTTATCTGTGTTGGAGCCAAGCCCCAACGTCTCCAGTGCCTCTGCCTCGTCCTTGGAAAAGCGGATCGTCCCATTGTATGCCTGGGCCATGCGCGCGACGCGTTCGGCTCGGCTGCGGATGCCGCTTGCACGCGCGGCAATCGCATCCAGCGGATCATCGAAATCGGCCCAGCGCGGCACGCCATCGATCGCAGCGCGCGCGGAGAACGCCTTGTTTTCCGTCCGCCATCCGCTGATCGGTGACTGCGCGGCAAGGATTTCGTCCGCGCTCATCCCTTCGAACCAATCGTACCCCGCATTGAACTCGCGCACATGCTCCAGACAGAACCAGCGCCATTCGCCCGGCCCGTCAAAACCGCTGGGACGATGGCCCGGCGCGCGGAACTCTCCGGCCTCGCAGCAACCGGGTGCCTGGCAGCGCCGTTCGTTGGTTTCGTATCGTCCGTGAAGTCTTGCCGCAGCCATAGGGGTTGAGAATGGCGTTTCGCGCCCCAAATTCCAACCCGCAAACCGTTGCAATTAAGGAAACACTCATGTCGATCCGCCCCGTCGTCGAGGAAATGCGCGAATTGTTGCAGGAGGCTTTCACGCCCAGCGCGCTTGAAATCATCAACGACAGCGCGAAACATTCCGGTCATTCGGGTGATGACGGCTCGGGCGCTTCGCACTTTACCGTGGTGATAGAGGCGCAGGCGTTTGCCAACATGCACCGGCTCGCCCGGCAGCGCGCGGTCATCGCCGCGCTTGGCGATATTGTCGGGGAACGTGTGCACGCCGTTGCGATTCGCGCGAGTGCGCCAGCAGAATGAGCCTCAATCCTGCCCTGCGACTGCGCCGCGCGGCGAGGCTGATCGTGCTCGATGCCGCGGGTCGCGCGCTGATGTTTCGCTACGATGTGCCGGGCCGTCCACCATTCTGGGTCACGGCGGGGGGTGAGTGCGAGACGGATGAAAGCTTCGAGGATGCGGCACGGCGCGAATTGCTCGAAGAAACCGGGATCATCGCCAATCCGGGACCACAAATCGCGCAGATGAAGCCGGAATTCATCACGGTTCAGGGCGAGCCTGTGCAAGCCGACGAGCGGTTTTTCCTGATCCGCGTAACTCATGCGGATATCGACACCAGCGGCCATACCGAAACCGAACAGGCGCTGATGACACAGCATCGGTGGTTCACGCAGGATGAGCTTGACGGTTGGCCAGAGCCGGTGTTTCCAGCCAATCTGGCCGATATGATCCGGTCCCAAACAGCAACCTGATTGCCCTTATCCCTGGCGCTCGCTAATCCTTGGCGCAAGAGGGAGAGAGCGATGAACTACGCGGGCAAGGTGGCATGGATCACCGGGGCATCATCGGGCATTGGCGCTGCATTGGTGCGCGAACTGGCGCAGCGCGGGGCGCATCTGATCCTGTCGGGCCGTGACGAGGCGCGATTGCAGGAGGTGGCGAGCGATTGCGGCGAAACGCTGATATTGCCCTTCGACGTGCGCGATGAAACGGCGCTGGCCAATGCGATCGCACGGGCGCTTGACTGGAGGGGCGGCGTCGATCTGGCGGTTGCAAACGCCGGGATATCCCAGCGCAGCCGCGCGCTAATCACCGATATGCAAGTCTATCGCGACATTATCGAAATTGATCTCATCGCGCAGATTGAATTCAGTCAGGGTCTGATCGGCCACATGGTGGAACGCGGATCGGGCGCGCTCGCCTTCATCTCCTCCATCGCGGGCAAGGTCGGCGTCCCGATGCGCACCGCTTACTGCGCGGCAAAGTTCGGGCTGGCGGGATATGCCGATGCGCTGCGTACGGAGCTTTCGAACACCGGAGTTGCAGTCCATACGATCTATCCCGGCTCCATTGCCACCGGGGTCAGCCGCAACGCGCTGAACGGTGACGGATCGGTGCGGGGCCATTCGGACAAGGCGATCGACAACGGCATCGCGCCAGATGTCGCTGCGGCAACCATGCTCGATCAGATTACCATCGGTACGCGCGAAATCATCATCGCCGAAGGGGTCGAACAGGCAATGGGCGAAATGCGGCGCACGCCCGATGCGCTGCTCGATCAAATGGCCACCATGGTCGCCAATGGCTACATGGAAAAAATGGAAGCCGGGGGGTGAGCATGGCGCTGCAACAGAAACGCGTTGAACTTGCCAACGGCATCCACCTTGATTGCGTGGATGAAGGACCGGTCGATGCGCCCGTCCTTATTTTCCTCCACGGTTTTCCTGAAAGTCACCGGACATGGCGTCACCAGATTGCGCATTTCAGTGATCGCTACCGCTGCATCGCGCCCGATCAGCGCGGCTATCGCGGATCGTCAAAGCCGCAGGATGTCGCCGCCTATGCGCCCGTCAAATTGATCGGTGACGTCTTCCTGCTGGCAGACGCGCTAGGAATAGCGAAGTTCACTATTGTCGGCCATGATTGGGGCGGCGCGATTGCCTGGGGCGTGGCGCTGGGCGGTCAGCACATGCGGGTTGAGCGCGCAGTGATCGCCAACGCGCCGCACCCCGCAATCTTTCAGAAACTGCTCTATACCCACCCCGGCCAGCGCGAGGCGAGCCAGTATATCCGCGGCTTTCGCGACACCGCCAACGATGCGCTGATAAAGGATGCAGGCCTGACCGGGCTGATGCGCAAAGAGGTGAAGTGGGATCGCCCGCAGGCCATGGAACCGGAGGAGCGCGAGGCGCTTTTGCGCGACTGGCAGAACCGCGATGCCGCGTTCGGTATGATCAATTACTACCGTGCCAGCCCGATTGACGTGCCGACGATGGATGCTCCGTTCGAAGTGCCCGACAGCTATGTCCCGCCGGACCTGCCGAAGCTGACGATCCCGACGCTGGTGATCTGGGCGATGGATGACCTCGCCCTGCCGCCTGAAAACCTCGAAGGGCTGGGGCAAATTGTCGAGCCGCTGACTATCGCGAGGGTGCCCGATTGCGGGCATTTCGTCCCGTGGGAGGCTCCGGACAGGTTCAATGCGGCGATGGAGCGTTTTCTGGCAAGCTGAACTCTATCCAGCCCACTCGACCCATGCTCCGTGAGGATGCGCCACCGCAAGCCGCTTCCATTCCTCGCCACCGGGCCAGTATCGAACGGTCAATTCGTGCCGATGGGTGTCGCGATTGGCTTCGAGTGATACCCACGCCAGCGGAGCGACTTTCGACGCCAACTCACCCGCCGCTTCGATCAGAGCGGTGATCTTCTCACGCTGGACCTGCGGCACATACTGCCACACCACCGAATGTATGATGACGCGGGTGACGCCGTCTTGCGCCGGCTCGCCCAGCACACGGTCCACAAATGTGTCCGCGCTCTCGCGCACAATTTCCGGCGGCATCAGGCGGGCTGCCTCCACGGCCGCATCCATCCGCGCAAACCGCTCGGTAAATTCGGGCCAGATATAGGCGTGGAGGCGCAACGCCTGATCGGGGTCGGTCAGGTCGAGCGGCGCAACATCGCACCCGCGCGCGCTCATAATTTCGACCGGATGCGCAGGGGGTGCATCGCCGCGCCATTCGGGAACCAGCCGCATCTGTGCCGTATTCTGGCCCACAGTGGTCCCGCCAAGATCATAGAAATACTGCGCCATCATCAGGTTGATGCCCGCACTCGATCCAAATTCGTTGAGCGCGAACTGCGCGGGTAAACCCTGATCGGCCAGCCAAAGGAGCGCGGCGGCAAAATTGCTCGACCGGCCCGCTTCGTTCGTTTGCGGCGGGCTATCCAGCCAAGGCAGCAAGAACGCCTCGTTCCGCTCTATCACATCGGCGATCACTTCGCTGGCGTTGGAGACACGCTGGCCGGTGTAGATCGGAGTCAGCTCCAGCGTCTCGCCCTTGCGGAACAGTCCGTGCAACCCGCCCGCCAACCGCAGTGGCAGCGCATCGGCGAGCGGTGGCCCTGCCCACTTGCGAATGCGCAGCATCACCGCGCCGCCGCGCGTCGTGTCGATCAGTTCACGCAAAGCCTGGCACACCGATGCGGTGATCGGCGCGCCATTGTCGCGGCAATAGGCCACCTGGTTCTCGAACGCGCGCGCCACGGCCTGCGGCCCGGTCGCCTGCGGGTCGATTGCCTGATATTCGGCCTTGCTGGTCTGTGTGCTGTCCAAATGTTCGGCCCTTTCCAATTGCCCTTTGCCTGCCCAATCCCTAAGTCCCGGCGCGCCATGACTTCCTCTGCCAGCATCACCGCCCAGCCGCAGCTAACCTTCGCTGTGCCCAAGGGCCGCATTCTCGACGAAGCGCTGCCAGTGATGGCGCGCGCCGGAGTGGTGCCCGAAGACGGCTTTTTCGACAAGTCCAACCGCGCGCTGGCGTTTGACACGACGCGCGCGGACATGCGCCTGATCCGCGTGCGCGCCTTCGATGTGGCGACTTTCGTGGCGCACGGCGCGGCGCAGGTCGGGATCGTCGGATCGGACGTGATCGAGGAATTCGACTATTCCGACCTTTATGCTCCGGTCGATCTCGATATCGGGCACTGCCGCCTTTCGGTCGCGCGTCTGGCCGATGATGACGACCCCGATGAAAGCGCCAGCCATTTGCGCGTGGCGACCAAATATCCCAGCCTCACCCGCCGCCATTTTGAAGCGCGCGGCATTCAGGCCGAATGCGTGAAGCTGAACGGCGCGATGGAACTGGCCCCCTCGCTTGGCCTAGCGCGGCAGATCGTCGACCTTGTCTCGACCGGACGCACGCTGGCGCAGAATGGACTGGTGGAAACCAGCCGGATCATCGACATTTCAGCGCGCCTGATTGTAAATCGCGCCGCGTTGAAGACGGACGAGCGGATCGCCGCGCTTGTCTCTGCCTTTCGCGAAGATGCCGAACGCCGCCGGAAGGAAGCCGCATAATGGAAATGCTCGCCACTATCGATCCCGATTTCGAGATGCGTTTTACCCGCCTCGTCACTGCGCGGCGTGAGACCGACCGCGATGTCGCCGGGCAGGTTTCCTCGATCCTTGCCGATGTGAAGGGTTCGGGTGACAAGGCCCTGGTAGAATTTACCCAGCGGTTCGATGGCTATGCGCTGGGATCGGATGCTGACTGGATAGTCACCAAAGAGCGAATGAAGGAAGCCTATGACGGGCTTGAACCTGCTCTGCGTAACGCGCTGGAACTGGCTGCGGCCCGCATTCGCGCCTATCACGAAGCGCAATTGCCCCGAGACCGCGATTATACCGACGACGCTGGCGTGCGGCTGGGCGCAATCTGGCGCGCGGTCGATGCGGCGGGGCTGTATGTTCCGGGCGGACGCGCTGCCTATCCCTCATCACTTCTGATGAATGCTATCCCCGCGCGTGTCGCCGGGGTCGAACGGGTGGTAGTTGTCACCCCGACGCCGAAAGGGCAATCGAACCCGCTGGTGCTGGCGGCTGCGCACATTGCCGGAATTGACGAGATGTGGCGCGTCGGCGGCGCGCATGCGGTGGGCGCGCTTGCCTATGGGACAGAGAAAATCGCTCCGGTGGATGTGATAACCGGTCCCGGCAACGCCTACGTCGCGGAGGCAAAACGCCAGCTCTTCGGCGTGGTCGGTATCGATATGGTCGCCGGACCGTCAGAGATTCTGGTGATCGCCGATGGCAAGAACGATCCGGAATGGATTGCGGCCGACCTGCTGAGCCAGGCCGAACACGATCCCACCTCGCAATCGGTGCTTATCACCGATGATGCGGGTTTTTCCCGACAGGTCGAAGACGCGGTCGATGTGCTGTTGGGGATGCTGGAAACAGGCAAACGCGCACGCGAGTCTTGGGACGAACACGGCATCATCATCGTGGTCAACGATCTGGCGAGAGAGGCGCCCGCCCTCGCCAACAGGCTCGCCGCAGAGCATGTCGAACTGGCGGTGGATGATGCGTTGGCCCAGCAATTGCTCAAGGATATCAGACATGCGGGCAGCGTGTTTCTGGGACGGATGACGCCCGAGGCGGTCGGGGACTACGTCGCCGGGCCGAACCACGTTCTGCCTACCGGTCGGCGTGCGCGGTTTTCGAGCGGGCTGTCCGTGCTCGATTTCATGAAGCGCACCAGCTTCATCCAGCTCGACGAGGCCGCGCTCGACGCAATCGGCCCTGCCGCAATCGCGCTCGCCCATGCAGAGGGCCTCCCCGCCCATGCCAAATCGGTCGAGGTGCGGCTCAAATGAACAATTCTCATACCAATCCCCGCTCGCAGGCGCGATCGACCGCGCGGTTGGCTGCCGTGCAGGCGCTGTATCAGGCGCAGATGGAGGGTACTGCCCTTAACAAGCTGCTCGATGAGTTTCACCAGCACCGCCTGGGCCGAGTGATCGACGATCAGGATCACGGCGAGGCGACTTACGCCGATGCTGAAGTGGCGTTCTTTGACGATATCGTGCGCGGCGTGGATGCGCGCCGTGATGAGATCGACGCGCTGCTGGGTGCAAAGCTCGCCGATGGCTGGACGCTGAAACGGCTCGACAAGACCATGTTGCAAGTGCTGCGCGCCGGAGCCTATGAACTGGTCGCCCGTATCGATGTGCCTAAAGCCAGCGCAATCAGTGAGTATGTCGATGTCGCCAAGGCATTTTTCGACGACCGGGAAGCCAAATTCGTCAACGGTATTCTCGACGCAATTGCAAAGGACGTGCGCTGAACCGCGGACGCAAAACATGCAACCGGCTATTTCCTATGACGCAATCGTAAAACCGCTTCCCGATACCGCTTTCACTTGATCGCTTTCCCGGTTATGCCTGTGGCGGGATAAGTTTGGGATGACGATAACATCATGAACGAGCTGGAGTTTCTGGCGGAGCTGCGCGCTCTGCCTCTGCATCCGGGTGCGCGCAATCTCGAAGATGATTGCGCGGTTGTGGAATTTGGCAATGAAACGCTGATCATCACGCACGACATGATGGCCGAGGATGCTCATTTCCTGCCTGAGGCACGGATGGAAGATGTCGCCTGGAAACTGGTCGCGGTGAATCTCTCCGATCTCGCCTCGAAAGGGGCTGAACCCATCGGCGCGATGCTGGGTGCCTCGCTGGGCAAGGATGACGCTGGTTTCATCAGCGGGCTGCGCGATGCTCTGGCGGTGTACGATGTGCCGCTTCTGGGGGGCGATACGATCTCTTCGACCGGGGCCAGCACTTTCGGCATTACCGCACTTGGACGCGCAACATATTTTCCCGTGCCCTCTCGCAAGGGCGCGCAGGTTGGCGATGCAGTCTATGTCACCGGGATTATCGGCAGCGCGATGCTCGGTTTTGAAGGCAAGGCACAACATGCAGACGCCTTCAATCGTCCGCAGCCGCGCATCCGCGAAGGTCGCACCCTTGCTCCGGTCGTCACTGCGATGATGGACGTGTCGGATGGGTTGTTGCTGGACGCCTGGCGGCTTGGAAAGGCCAGCGAGGTAACGATCCGGCTCAACCCCGAACTGATCCCCGTCGCCGATACCGCGCGTCTGCATGACTGCATTCGCTGGGGCGACGATTACGAATTGCTGTTCACCACGCAACCCGAAACGCAGGTTCCGGTCCCTGCGACGCGGATCGGCACGGTTGAGGCAAAGGGCGATGCGCCGCTCTATCTGGGTGGCACGGCGATGGCGGATCCCGATGAGCTGGGTTACCAACACGGCTGACCCGTCGCCGTTGTTCGCATGCACCGGTGCCTGCTCATAGACTAGCAGCCCGCCCTTCGCGTTTGCTCTTGCCACGCCCATCCAACCCCGTAAGCTGCCAATCCCGCGGCCTTCCTTGGGAAAGGATGCGCAATTAGGGATGAAAACATAACACGAGAGAGGGGATCATCGTGGATCTGATACTGATTTCAATCGGGCTGGGACTGCTCGCCATTGTCTATGGCATCGTCACCAGTCGGCAGGTGCTGAGTGCGGACCCCGGCAATGCCAAGATGCAGGAGATTGCGGCTGCCATTCAGGAAGGCGCGCAGGCCTATCTCAACCGCCAATATGCCACAATCGCCATGGTCGGCGTGGTCGTCGCGATTATCGTTGGCGTGGCGCTGGGGTTCATCCCGGCGATCGGCTTTGTCATCGGTGCGGTGCTTTCGGGCGTGGCGGGTTTTATCGGGATGAACATTTCGGTACGCTCCAACCTGCGCACCGCGGCTGCCGCTGCCAAGGGGCTTCAAGAAGGTCTGACGCTGGCGTTTCGCGCCGGCGCAATTACCGGAATGCTGGTTGCGGGACTGGCGCTGCTCGCAATTGCCGTGTTTTTCTATGTCCTTGTCGGCCCGATGCAGATGGAGGCGAACAGCCGCGAAGTGATCGATGGTCTGGTCGGCCTCGCCTTTGGTGCCTCGCTCATCTCGATCTTCGCGCGTCTGGGCGGCGGTATCTTTACCAAGGCGGCCGACGTAGGCGCGGATCTCGTCGGCAAGGTTGAGGCCGGCATTCCCGAAGATGACCCCCGCAACCCCGCCGTAATTGCCGACAATGTGGGCGATAACGTGGGCGATTGCGCAGGCATGGCCGCCGATCTGTTCGAGACATATGTCGTGACTGTGGGTGCAACAATGGTGCTGACCGCACTGTTGCTGACGCAGCTCGGCGATTTGCTGTTGCCGCTGATGACGCTGCCGCTGCTGATCGGGGGCGCTTGCATCGTCACTTCAATCATCGGCACGTATTTCGTGCGTCTGGGCGGCGGGACCAACGTTATGGGAGCGATGTACAAGGGCTTCCTTGTCACCGCGATTCTCTCTGTTCCGCTGATCTATGGCGTGATGCAACTGGCGCTGGGTAACATGGGCACGGTCATCAATCCGGTTACCGATATGGTGGAGTTCACCGGCATGGACCTGTTCTTTTGCGCGCTCATCGGCCTGATCCTGACAGGCGTGATAATCTGGATCACCGAGTATTACACGGGCACAAATTTCCGCCCGGTGCGCTCTATCGCAAAGGCTTCTGAAACCGGCCACGGCACCAACGTGATCCAGGGTCTGGCCATCAGTCTTGAATCGACCGCTCTGCCGACGCTCGCCATCGTTGCGGCGATCATTGGCGCGTATCAATTGGCGGGCCTTATCGGCCTTGCCTATGGCGCAACAGCGATGCTGGCGCTGGCTGGCATGGTCGTGGCGCTGGATGCCTATGGTCCGGTGACGGACAATGCGGGCGGCATTGCTGAGATGGCCGGGCTGGATGACAGCGTGCGTGAGAAGACCGATCTGCTCGATGCTGTCGGCAACACCACAAAGGCTGTGACAAAGGGGTATGCCATCGGTTCGGCCGGGCTTGCCGCGCTGGTTCTGTTCGCCGCCTACACTGCCGATCTGCGCGAGTATTTTCCAAATGCTCAGGTCGATTTCAGCCTCGAAAACCCGTACGTGATCGTCGGGCTGCTGCTGGGTGCTCTGCTGCCCTATCTGTTCGGCGCGATGGGCATGACTGCCGTAGGCCGTGCCGCGGGCGATGTGGTGAAGGACGTGCGAGAGCAGTTTCGCGAAAAGCCGGGCATCATGGATTATTCCGAAAAGCCCGATTACGCCCGGACCGTGGATCTGGTGACAAAGGCCGCGATCAAGGAGATGATCGTGCCCTCGCTGTTGCCGGTGCTGGCCCCGATCGTGGTCTATTTCGTCATCACAGCGCTTGCAGGGCAGGATCAGGGCTTTGCCGCACTGGGTGCGCTGCTGCTTGGCGTGATCGTCAGCGGGTTGTTCGTGGCGTTGTCCATGACTGCTGGTGGCGGTGCGTGGGACAATGCCAAGAAGTACATCGAGGACGGCAATCACGGCGGCAAGGGATCGGAGGCTCACAAGGCCGCAGTCACCGGCGATACCGTGGGCGATCCGTACAAGGACACTGCCGGCCCGGCGGTGAACCCCATGATCAAGATCACCAACATCGTCGCGCTGCTGCTGCTCGCGGCGCTGGCGAGTTGACCTGAACAAACCGTAGCCCTGCTGCGAACCGACAACGCAGGGTAATCGATCAGGAGCCCGTCGGACCTTCGTGTCCGGCGGGTTCTTGTTTGAGGATGGTCGGAGGCCGCACCGGAGTATGTACGGGTTGACTTGGCAGACCCCTCGCTCGCAAGGGCTTGTGCAATGAGCGAACCGTCCACTCCCGAACAGCTGGTCGAAGGGCTGGTGCGTCTGTTGACCGTGGAAAAGCGGGCGTCCGATATCTATCGCGGCATTCCTCAACAGGGCGGCATGGGCCGCGTGTTCGGTGGGCAGGTGCTGGCGCAAGCGCTTCAGGCCGCGCAGGCGAGTGTTCCCAGCGCCAAGACCGCGCATTCGCTGCACGCCTATTTCCTGCGCGGCGGGGTGGAGGGGCCACCGATCGATTACCGGATCGAGCGCGACTTCGACGGTCGCAGCTTTGCCAATCGCCGCGTCGTCGCCGCGCAAGAGAGCGAGGATGGCACATCGGTCCCGATACTCAACCTCACCGCCAGTTTTCAGGTGCCGGAAACCGGGCTGGAGCACCTCGATGCGCCCATGCCCGACGTTGTCCCGCCGGAGGATCTGCGCACTGACATGGAAGCGCGCCGGGCGATGGTCGAGACAATGGGTGACAGACTGACCGACGCGCAGCGCGCGCTGATGCTGCGCCCCCGCCCGATCGAGATGCGCACGGTGGACCGGCTGCACTGGATGAACTCCGAGCCGAAAGAACCGCACGCGCACAGCTGGTTCCGCACCTGCGCACCGATTACCGGCACAGCGGACACGCCCGATCTGCATCGCGCGATCATCACCTATGCCAGCGATTACACGCTGCTGGGCACCAGTGCCCTGCCCCACGGCCTCAGCTGGATGCGCGGCGAGCTGGTGGGGGCGAGCCTTGACCATGCGCTTTGGTTCCATGCGCCCGCGCGCGCCGACGAATGGCTGCTCTACGTCACCGACAGCCCGTGGAGCGGAGGCGGGCGCGGCTTCAACCGGGGTCGTATCTTCAACCGCGAGGGGCAACTGGTCGCCAGCGTCGCACAGGAAGGCATGATGCGGCGGCGCAAGGGCAAGTGATCCGAGGGGGCGGTGCCGTTCCCCTTCATTCGTCGCCATCTGGGCACTCCTGACACACCTGACACACTGTCCAAGGGGTGAAATCCTTTCGATCAGTAAGGCGCCTGGTGATCGTCTCACGCGATCACGGCTGAGCGATGCTGAACAGATAAGGGAGGCGCACATGCAGCCCTGTTAGGGCACGCAGGCTGAGTAGGAAAACACGCCGTGCGACCCGCAAGCGCTGGCAAATCGCCTTGAGATAGGGAATAGTTGCCACGTGCCCCGGATCGACCCATTTCACCTGATTCTCGCCAACAATCTGGTGCAGAACGTGGTCAATTTCACGATCTGGTTCGCGCTTATCTTCTGGGCTTTTCTGGAAACCCGCTCAGTGTTTGTCACCGGCATGATCGGCGGAATCTACCTGCTGTTCACCGCGGGATTTGCAATCTGGTTCGGCAGCCTTGTGGATCACCACCGCAAGAAACGCATCATGCTGGCATCAAGCGCGGGATCGTTCGTGCTCTATGCCGTCGCGCTTGTCATCTATGCGCTGGTCCCGGAACAGGCGTTTGCGCAAAGTGCGAGTACCACGCTTTGGGTGTTTATAACGCTCGTGATGCTGGGCGTGATCTGCGGCAACATTCGCATGATCGCCCTGCCCACGCTGGTGACGCTTTTGATCGAGGAAGACCGGCGTGACAAGGCCAACGGACTGGTCGGCATGGTTGGCGGTATCGGGTTTCTGATGACGTCCGGCATCAGCGGCTTTCTGGTCGCGTGGGATGGAATACGCGGGCCGCTGATGCTGGCAATCGGCTTTACCGCGTTCGCTTTTTTGCACCTGCTGACCGTGCGCATCGACGATCCCGAACCGGAATCTTCCGAGCTGGACGGGCGCAAGGAGATTGATCTTGGCGGCACAATTCGCGTGGTTTCCGGCGTGCCGGGGCTGTTCGCGCTGATATTCTTCTCCACCTTCAACAACCTGCTGGGCGGAGTGTTCATGGCCCTGCTGGATGGGTACGGATTGTCGCTGATGGCAGTACAGGATTGGGGCCTGCTGTGGGCAGCGGCATCCTCCGCGTTCATCCTTAGCGGGGCGATGATTGCGAAGGCCGGTTTGGGAAGGAGGCCGCTGCGCACTCTGCTGCTGGCCAATTTGGCTATCTGGCTGGTGGCTAGCGTATTTACGATCCAGTCTTCGATCATCCTGCTGATTATCGGCTGTGTGACCTGGATGTTCTTTGGTCCTTATGCCGAAGCGGCAGAGCAGACCACCCTGCAAAAGGTTGTTCCGTATGGGCGGCAGGGGCGGGTATTCGGCTTTGCGCAATCGGTGGAGCAGGCGGCGTCTCCGCTGACCGCGTTCCTGATGGGGCCGCTCACCCAGTTCGTGGCGATCCCGTATATGACCACGGGCGCGGGTGCGCAGCTGATCGGCGGTTGGTTCGGAACCGGGCCAGAGCGCGGCATTGCGCTGGTGTTCTGTCTGACGGGATTGCTGGGCGTCGCGCTTACGCTGGCTGCGTTCGCCTCGCGTTCCTATCGCCAGCTTTCCGCGGCCTATGCCGCCACACCTGCTGGAGATGTGACGCTCGGTCCCTCCCCCTTCAGTGCGCGATGAAGATCGGCATATGCGGATCGCTGAGGGATCGGCGTGTCACCCCGCCCATAAGCAGCTCTGCCAGCCGAGAATGGCCATAGGCGCCCATCACCACCATCTCGCATTCGCGCGTTTGCGCGGCGGAAAACAGGGTGTCGGCAATCTTCGCTTCGCCTCGCGGGATTTCGACCAGTTCGGCATCGATCCCGTGGCGGCTGAGGTAACGCGCGCCGTCCTCCGGCGGGAAATCATAGCGATTCTGGTCGTTCTTCTCCTCCACCGTCACCAGATACACCGCTTCCGACAGCGCCAGCAGCGGAACTGATGCACGCAGCGCCACGCACGCCTCTGACGATCCGTTCCATGCGACAAGCACCGGCTTTCGCAAGTCCAGCCCTTTCGCATCGCCCGGAACGACCAGCACCGGCACCGATGCCTTCAGGGCAAGCGTTCCGGCCATGCCTGAGGGGCCGTGCGTGCCGTCCTCGCCGATGTCGTTGGGACCGATCACGATGAGATCGTGCAACGCCGATTGTTCCAGCAGGCGCGATTCGGCCATGCCTGTGAAGAATCGCCAGTCCCACGACACATCTTCGTTGACGAGATCGGCTTCGATCTTCGCGCGCAACTGATCAGCCGCCTCTTTTATAAGGGGCAGCGCCGCCGCCATCGCCGATCCGTAGAAATCGCCGGGGGCAAACACCTCGTAACTCACTGCTTGCAGGCAGGTGATGTGGCCACCGGTGGCTCGGGCAATGTCGAACGCGACTTGCAAACGCGAACCCATGCAGCTGTCGCCGCCGATATGCAGCAGAATGGACTTCATGGCGCTCTCCTTTTCATGGCCTGAATGATACCTTGCGAGCATGGCGGCGATGTGTCCTTGACCAGGATCAAACCGGCAAAGGCTTTTCCAAAGGTGCTCGGCGGGTTATCCTGCCGCTCGAAGAGAGAGCCAGCCCATGCAGATCACACGCCAGCCGCCGGTAAAAGTTAGCCTGAAACCGTCGAACCACCCCTATCTTTCCGGCCCGTGGACGCCGGTTCACGAAGAAGTGGACGTGGACGAGCTGGAGATGATCGAGGGGGAGATCCCCACCGATATCGACGGTATCTATCTGCGCAACACCGAAAACCCGGTGCACCAGCCGCTGGGCCGGCATCACCCGTTCGATGGCGATGCGATGATCCATCAGGTGAGTATTTCCGGGGGCAAGGCGAGCTATCGCAACCGGTTCGTGCGCACGCATTGCTTTGCGCAGGAGCAGATCGCGGGCGAAGCGCTGTGGGGTGGCCTGATGGACCCGGCGGGCACATCGAAGCGCCCCGGATATGGCGCGCATGGCGGTCTGAAAGATACCGGCAGCACCGACATCATCGTCCACGCCGGGATCGCCTATGCCACGCTGTATCAGTGCGGCGAGGCGTGGATGATCGACCCGGTGACGCTGGAAAATCTGGGCAAGGCGCCGTGGGCACCGCTGGACGGGGTTTCTGCCCATCCCAAGGTTGACGAGGCGACCGGGGAACTGATGTTCTTCAATTACTCAAAACACGCGCCCTACATGCATTACGGCGTGGTCGACCGTGCGGGCAGCCTTGTGCATTGCGTGCCGATCCCGCTGTCCGGCCCGCGCCTGCCGCACGACATGGCGATCACGCAGAACTGGTCGATCCTCAACGACATGCCGCTGTTCTGGGACGCAAGGCTGCTGGAGCGCGGCATCCACGCGGCGCGCATTCACGATGGCGTGCCGACCCGGTTTGCGCTGATCCCGCGGCGCGGCCAGCCGGAGGACATTCGCTGGTTCGAGGCATCGCCGACCTATGTTCTGCACTGGACCAACGCCTATGAACAGGGCGACGAGGTTGTGCTCGAAGGGTATTATCAGGATAAACCCATGCCCGATCCGATCGGGGAAGCGGGCGAATACAGCCACATGATGGCGTATGTTGACGAACATTCCTTTCAGAGCCGGTTCCACCGCTGGCGCTTCAACCTTGCCACCGGAGAAACGCGCGAAGAGCGTTTGTCCGACCGCATCGTCGAATTCGGCATGATCAATCCCGATTACCTGATGCAGCCCAACCGCTACACCTGGTCCACCACCACGCGGCCCGGTTGGTTCCTGTTCAACGGCTATGTCCGCCATGATAGCGCGACGGGCGAAGAGCAGGTCTACCGCCTGCCCGAAGGGGTCTATGCCAGTGAAAGCCCGGTAGTACCGCGCAAGGGTGCAACCGATGAGGCGGACGCCTATCTCGTCACATTCCTGATCGATGAGAACACTGGGACGTCGGAACTCGCGATCCTCGATGCGGGCGATATCGCCAAGGGCCCGATTGCCCGCGCGCGCCTGCCGCACAAGATTTCCAGCGGGGTGCATTCCGCCTGGGTCGAACATGCGCGGATCAGGGCCGATGCCGCTTTCCGGCGCGAGCGCATTACGCAGGCTGCGGCATGAGTTGATGAACGCAGCGCGGGCGTGCGGCGATGCTGCGACCTAATCGCTCGCCAATCGCGGCAGGAACCGCGCCCACCGCATCCGCAGCGTAAGCTTGCCGACCACGTGCTGAGGTTCGACATTCGCCAATCCGCTTGGGCTGCGGGGACACCGCGCAAGACTGCGCAGACCCACGCGCCCCTCCTTGCTCACTCCCGCAACCTTGCGCACCAGCAGTCCGTGATCGGGATGCCTCACCAGCACGACATCGCTGCGTTTGAAGCTGCGTGCCGCCCGGAATAATCCAGCGCTCTTGTGCGGAAGCACGGGCCGCATACTGTTGCCCGAAACCCTGAAGATCGTATAACCCAACATACCGCGCGACCGATAAGTCCTTGATCGCTTGGCAGCAATACCCCGGTATGTCAAAAGTTGTAACATGAACAATTGCGCGCTGTGGCGGTCAGGGCAGGTTTTTCCTGCGCCCCACGGCAACCATTGCTACGTCCAATCATTGCTTCCATAGGAACGCATCCGAACCACGCAAACTGACAGAGGACTTTATCATGGCTTTCAAGCTTATCGACCTTCCGTATCCCGACAGCGCGCTTGATCCCGCAGTCTCCGCAGAGACCCTGTCCTATCACCATGGCAAGCACCATCAGGCCTATATCGACAAGACCAACAGCGCGATCGAAGGCACAGACCACGCCGACAAGGCTTTGGAAGAAGTCATCGCCGCCGCACGTGGCAACGATCAGGGACTGTTCAACAATTCCGCGCAAAGCTGGAACCACGGGTTCTACTGGCATTCGATGGCCGCAGAAGAAACCTCGCCTTCCGACGAACTGGTCTCGATGATCAAGGACGCCTTCGGTTCGGTCGACAAGCTGAAGGAAGAACTGAAATCGCGCGGCGCGGGCCACTTTGCCAGCGGCTGGGTGTGGCTCGCTGAAAAGGGCGGCAAGCTGAGCATCGAGGAAACGCACGACGGCGACACGCTGGCCGACAGCGATTTCAACCCGCTGTTGACCGTGGACGTGTGGGAGCACGCCTATTACCTCGATCACCAGAACAAGCGTCCGGCCTATCTCGACGCGGTTGTGGGTGACAAGCTGAACTGGGCCTTCGCCAGCGAAAACCTCGCCCGCGGCGAAACGTGGGTGTATCCCAAGTAAGACGCCAAGTTAGACGGCGTTCGCGCCGAGCAATTCAAAACCCCGCCCCGCGATCTGCGCGGGGCGGGGTTTTTCGTAGCGGGGGTGCGACCTCTTCAGCGCTGTCTGAACGCGGCAGATCACCTCTGGCGGACATGGCGACGAGTAAAGATCGCAAGTGCTGGCGTAGGACAGGTCTAGGATCGCCACCTGCTTCATCCTTTGTCACCCCGGCGCGGGCAGATTCACAAAGCAATTAAGAACAATGGCCAACCGCGCTGGATTCCGGCAAACGTCGCAAATACCGGAGATGGGTGGGAAGGCGGACACGCGCTGACGCGAGATAAAATAGTGTAATCCAAATTCAAATACGCTGGCGAGAATCCCAGCATACTTATCTCTTTTCGGGACGCGGGGCGCCAGAAACGAAGCTTTTGGACAGCCTTTCCAACGAGCCATGGCGTTTCTGCAGGATCTCAACCCGCTGAATTATCCCTTCGCCAAGATGAACGCGCTGAAGGCACTCACCTTCCTTGCCGAGTTGCATGGCGCAAAGTCCGGGGGTCTTTTTTCCGTCGGGCGAGCTATCTACATGCTGGGCAATAGCACCATGGATCAATTCCATCCAATCGTCCAACCGGACTTTTAGCAGAGCGCGTAGTTCTATGTGGACTGCGCTGAGGCCAGCAACGTATTCTCTAACTAATGGTTCCGCATTCCGTTTTTTGTCAGTGATTTCTTGTAAAACTGTTCGCTTGAAATTTTGATCGTTCCTGAGCTTATCCAAATCTATGTTCGTTACGATGTAATATTCCAAAGAACCTGAAGCTTGTCGCCTAATGCCATAGGAAGAGCCATGTAGAGGAAGCCCACAATGCTGCGAATAATTCCGCATAGCCTCCATAAATCGGTATCCTAAACGAGCATCGTATTCCCGGCTGCAAGCAGCCTTGAACGCCTTGGCGTCATCTCTATTAGGCTTCAGATTGCCTAAATTCTGGACCGTCTGATCAATATAGGCTCTGCAGCTACTCAAGAGATTGGTCAGTCTAACCGCGAAGCTCAATTGTGAATCATGAAAAATTTGACTTTCGTACTCCGTGATAACCATATGTTTGAGGGCTGCCTCTAACAGTCCTTTTTCCAAATCAGAATAGTTTTGGATCACGGCGGCCCATAGTTCTTCCAAATCGAGAACACGGCGCAGGTTGGCTTCAGCCTCACTGATGTCATCAAATCTAGCTTGATCTATTTCTACCCTATGATGGCTACCGAAGGCGTGAATAGCTAGAAAATAGCCCTCTTTATCAATCCAATTCATAAGCAATCCCGCATCTCACAAAATGCTTTGGTCGGAACAATGGCAGCTTATGGGAACGGAACTTCTTGTCTCAATCAACGCCAAACCCACCACAGCCCCCCTCACCCCCCAGCGTGATAAAAATCATACACCTGCCGCGCGACCTTTTCGCTCACTCCCGGTGCGCGTTGCAGGTCTTCGAGTGACGCGGCGCGGACTTTGCTGGCGGTGCCGAAATGTAGCAGCAGCGCGCGTTTGCGGGCCGGGCCGATGCCGGAAATCTCATCCAGCGGCGATGCCGTGATTGCCTTTGACCGTTTTGCCCGGTGCGCGCCGATGACGTATCGGTGGACCTCATCACGCAGACGCTGGGCATAGAACAGGACGGGCGAATTGGTCGGCAGCGTCTTTTCGCGTCCGTCGGGGAAGTGGAACACCTCGCGCCCCTCGCGCCCGTGATGCGGCCCCTTGGAGATGCCGACTACGGCGAACTGATCCGCCAGCCCGTATTCCTCCAGCACGCGCATGACGCTGGAAACCTGCCCCTTGCCCCCGTCGATTAGCAGCAGGTCGGGCAGGATGGTCTGGTGGCCCTCGCGTTTGCCCTCGGCGGCCCGCGGTGGCTCGTCCCCCTCCGACCAGTTGCGGAACCGGCGCGCCATGACTTCGCGCATCATGCCGAAATCATCGTTGGACTGCGCCTCGCGGATGTTGAACTTGCGATATTGCGACTTTTCAAAGCCTTCGGGGCTGGCAACCACCATCGCGCCGACCGCCTTCGCGCCCTGAATGTGGCTGTTGTCATACACCTCGATGCGCTGCGGTGGCTCTTCCAGCTCAAGGAATTCGGCCAGCTCGCGGTGGACCTTGGCCTTGGTGCCCTTCTCCGCCAGCCGCCGTTCGAGCGATTCCACCGCATTGCGGCTCGCCTGCGCCAGCAATTTGCGGCGGTCGCCGCGTTGGGGAATCGAGATTGCGACCTTGCGCCCAGCCAGCTCTCCCAGCGCGTCTTCCATCAGCTCGCGTTCGGGCAGGTCACGATCGACGAGGATGGTGGGCGGCGGCGGCACTTCTTCATAGAATTGCAGCATCACGTCGGACAGCACCTCTGCCTCCTCCACCTCGCGGGTGTGGCTGGGGAAGAACGCGCGATGCCCCCAGTTCTGACCGCCACGGATGAAGAATGCCTGCACGCCCATCTGCCCGCCCTGATGCGCCAGCGCAAAAATATCGGCATCGCCCATCCCGCTGGCGTTGATTGCCTGCGACCCTTGAATAAAGGTCGCCGCGCGCAGCCGGTCGCGCAGGATGGCGGCGGTTTCAAAATCGAGGTTCTGCGCCGCTGCCGCCATCTGTTTTTCCAGATCGGCCTGCACCTGCCCCGATCTCCCGGCGAGAAAATCCTTCGCCTGCGCCACCAGCGCATCGTATCCCCCCTCGTCAATCCGGCCCACGCACGGGGCCGAACAGCGCTTGATCTGGTAAAGCAAGCAGGGCCGGTCGCGATTGTTGAAGAAACTGTCTGTGCACGATCGCAGCAGGAACAGCTTTTGCAGCGCATTCAGCGTGGTGTTGACGCTGCCCGCGCTGGCAAAGGGGCCGTAATAATTGCCCTTTGCCCGGCGCGCGCCGCGATGTTTGTGGATGCGTGGAAACGTGTGATCGGCGCGCAGCAGAATGAACGGAAAGCTTTTGTCATCGCGCAGCAACACGTTGAACGGCGGGCGAAACCGCTTGATCAACTGGGCTTCCAGCAGCAGCGCCTCGGCCTCGGAATTGGTGGTGATGATCTCCATCGCGCGGCACTGGCTGACCATGCGTTGCAGGCGCTGGGTCAGCCCATTGATCTGCGTGTAGTTCGCGACCCGCGCCTTGAGACTGCGCGCCTTGCCGACATACAGAACCTCTCCGCGCGCATCCAGCATCCGGTACACGCCCGGCACCGGCTTCAATGTCTGCACGGTGTCGCGGATCGCCTCCAATCCCGCCTCCAGATTGGGCGTGGCGGAGGCGAGCGTATAGGCCGCGCGTTCTTCGTTGAAACGCTCGGAGCCTCCGGGGTTGGATGGTGTTCCAGCTTCGGTTCGCGACATGATGCACCGATAGGTCGCCGGGGCAGCGGATGGAAGCGCCGCGATTGGCCCAAATGTTAATTCAAAGAAAGTTGTAATATCGCGCCAATCTAAACGACTATCTCAGAATCCTGTTCAACTATTCGTGGGCCGTGTTAGGTTGCGGCGAATCAATAATAAACAACTGGTCGCCTAACCGTTAACTAACAGGGAGGTGAACTATGTCCGTTTCTGATCATCACGGTATGAAAACGCTTGAGGGCCTGAACCCCTTTTGCAGTGTAAAGCATTACGGCGAAGAAGACGTCGGTGGATTTCGCGAAGATCGTTTTGGCGGACTGTTCCCGGACTTGCACCCGGCCTACACCCGCCCCGACATTCTGATCGAGATTGGCCGAATCGACGGCGCGATGGACGGCAAATCCGCCAACAATCGCACCGACACCGTCCCCGTCGGCATGATTTTCTTTGGACAGTTTGTCGATCACGATGTCACGCTGGATGCATCGACGACCTTTGACAGCGTGATCGACAATCCGGGTGAGATTGCCAACGTGCGCACCCCGACGCTTGATCTGGATTGCGTTTACGGGCTGGGACCAGAGGCGCAACCTTACCTGTTCGATCAGAGTTCGGTCGGCGGGCAGCCAGGCCCATTTGCGGGCGTCAAACTGCTGACCGGGGCGGACAACCCCGGTCAACCGGGCCTCAACGAACATGATCTGCTGCGTTCGCCCAACAACCGTGCGATCATCGGCGATCCGCGGAACGATGAAAACCGGATCATCAGCCAGATACAATTGGCGATCATCCGCTTCCACAATCTGGTGGCGGAAACGCTGCACGCGGAAACCGGCCTTACCGGCCACAATCTTTACGAAGCCGCCCGGCGCGAGACGACATGGCATTACCAGTATTCGCTGGTGCACGATTTTCTGGCTGCGATTTGCGGCCGGCCGGTGGTGGAGCGGATACTGGGCTGCGGACGCCAGGTCTATTGCGGGAACGTACCGTTTATCCCGGTCGAATTTTCGGTCGCGGCCTATCGGTTCGGCCATTCCATGATCCCGATGAAGCTGCAGGTGCGCAGCGGCGGTGCGCGGTTCGAACTGTTTGGATCGGAACTGGGCCAGGGTTTCGATGCGGTGGGCATCCCCGATGCGGTAGTGGACTGGCACGAACTGCTCGACACGCCTGAGGGTCGCAATGTCGAACGGGCGCAGAAACTGGATTTGAAACTGGCGGGTGATTTGCTCAATCTGCCGTTCATCAACCCGAATGCCCCGGCGCAGGAGAAATCCCTCGCCACCCGCAACCTGCTGCGCGGCAACGCATTTCTGCTGCCCGGCGGGGAAAAAGTCGCTGCCGCGATCGGTTGCCCGGAAGAACAGATCGACAAGGTGCTTGACCGAATCGAGGATCTCAATGGCGATCTTGGCCGCGATGGGATTCCCCTGTGGCTGTATCTGCTGGCAGAGGCCGAGGTGATCGGCAGGGCAGAGCCTAACGGTTCCAGCAGCGAAGGCGAGGCGCTGGGCCCGGTGGGTGCGACCATCGTTGCCGAGGTTCTGATCGGCCTGCTGGAGCTGGACGACCATTCGTGGCTCGGAGCGAACCGCAACTGGGTCCCGCGTGAGGAATGGAACACGCTTGGAAAGCTGGTGACAGCGGCGCAGCCCGCTTTGCCACCGGTCTAAGGCATCACTCGGGTAGTCTCATCGTCCCCGAAAGACATGTCCGAGTGATAACCGAATGTGGCGGAACGGGCGCAATCGTCCCCGGCGCACCGTTCCGCCACACCACGTTTCCTTGGCAGCGCGCAGCATCGCGCCTATCGCATGCGCCATGCAGCGATATGACGCGATTATCCTTGGCGCAGGGGCCGCCGGCCTGATGTGCGCCGCTGTCACCGGGCAGCAGGGCAAACGCGTGGTGGTGCTGGAAAAGGCAGACAAGCCGGGCAAGAAAATCCTGATTTCGGGCGGCGGGCGGTGCAATTTCACCAATCTGGGCGCTGGGCCAGCCAACTTCATCTCTGCCAATCCGCATTTCGCCAAGTCTGCGCTTGCCCGCTATACCCCCGCAGATTTTCTGGCGCTGGTCGAAAAGCACGGCATCGCCTGGCATGAAAAGACGCTGGGACAATTATTCTGCGACGGGTCGGCCAAACAGATCGTGCAGATGTTGCTGGATGAATGCCCGCCCGAACACGTCGATGTGATCTGCAATGCCGAAGTAAGCGAGGTTGTGTGCGAAGGTGATGCGTTCGGCGTGATCGCATCGGGCCAAAGCTACACCGCGCCAGCCCTCGTCATCGCTACCGGCGGGCCGTCGATCCCGAAAATGGGCGCGAGTGGCTTTGCCTATGATCTGGCCCGGCAGTTCGGCCTCAAGGTGGTGGAGCCACGCCCCGCGCTGGTGCCGCTGACGCTGGGCGGAGACGATGTGCTGTTTCGCGAACTTTCGGGCGTCTCGGCTCCGGTGCGTGCGACTGCGGGCAAGACCGCGTTCGATGAGGCCGCGCTGTTCACGCACAGGGGCCTGTCCGGTCCGGCCATCCTGCAAGTCTCATCCTACTGGCGCAATGGGGAGGATGTTGCGATTGCTTTTCTGCCCGAGGTGGAAAGCGACTGGCTGATCGCGGCCAAACGTGACCGGCCCCGCGCCACGTTGAAGGCGGTGCTGCGCGACCATCTGCCAGCCCGGCTGGCCGATGCGCTGAGCGAGAGATTGGGGTTGGAGCGCGAACTGGGCAATCTGCCTGACAAGGATCTGCGCGCCGCCGCGCAGCGCCTGTCGGACTGGCGATTTACCCCCAACGGCACCGAGGGTTTCGCCAAGGCCGAAGTAACCATCGGAGGCATCGCGACCAGCGAACTGTCCAGCCGCACGATGGAGGCCAAGCGCGTGCCCGGCCTCTTTGCCATTGGCGAGGCGGTGGATGTGACCGGGTGGCTGGGTGGTTACAATTTTCAGTGGGCATGGGCCAGCGGTGTTGCCGCAGGCGAAGGAATTGCGCAATAAAACGGGCTTGCGGCCTGTTATTCAAGCAATTGAATTTCAACAGTTCTTCAGTCTTAAGATAGATGATCCGTAAAGCTTGCCGTACACGTAAGGTTGTCTCGCGTTTGAAACACTCCTACCCAGAGGTAGAATGACCGCAACAGCGGCAGCCCCGGACGAGGAACCGGTAAGCAAAAGGAGGGTGCCTTTGCGTCAGTTGCAGGGAATGGATTCGTCGTTTGTGGCGATGGAATCACCCAATTCGCCGATGCATATCGGCAATCTGCTGATCTATAATCCGGCAACCGCGCCCGGTGGCTTTGTCCGTTTCAAGGACATCCTGCAATTCTTTGAATCCCGGATGCAATTGTCCAAGACCATGCGTCAGCGACTGGTGCGGGTGCCGTTCGATCTGGACTATCCGTACTGGATCGAAGACCCGGATTTCGATCTTGAATACCATGTCCGCCACGTGGCCCTGCCAAAACCGGGCGACTGGCGGCAATTGTGCATCCAGACCGCGCGCATTCACGCGCGCCCGATGGACCTCACCCGCCCGCCCTGGGAATTCACCGTGATCGAAGGGCTCGACAACGTTCGCGGCTTTCCGCCCGGATGCTTTGCCTTCGTGACCAAGGTTCACCATTCCGCCATCGACGGGATGAGCGGGATTGACTTGATGGAGGCGCTGCACACGATCGCCCCCAACACTCCGCCGCCCAACGCGCCCGACGAATGGAAGCCCGAAAAAATCCCCGGCCCGGTCGAACTGCTTGGCAAATCCTATCTCAACGCCCTGATAAATCCCATGAAGCAGGCGCGTGTCGCCGCTCAGGCAGTTCCGGGTATTGCCAGCGCGATCAAGGGGTTGGTAACGCGCGAATTCAAATTGACGAGCGATTATGTGCCGCCTCGCACACGCTTCAACCGCAGCATCTCCGCGCATCGGGTGGTCGAAGGGAGGTCTTTCCCGCTGGCCGATGTGAAGGCAATCCGCGCATTGCAGCCAGAGGCCAAGGTCAACGATGTCGCGCTGGCGATCATCGGCGGGGCGCTCAACAAATATCTCACCGCCAAGGACGATCTGCCCAAAGGCACCATGACCGCGATGGCGCCTATATCGGTCCGCTCCGAAAACGAGAAGAGCGATATGGGCAATCAGGTCGCGGCCATGATCGCCCCGCTTGGCACGCATATCGCAGACCCGGCGGAACGACTGGAATATGTCTTTAACCGGACGAAAAATTCCAAGGCCATGACCAACGCCATCGGCGCGCGCAGGATGACAGAGGTAAGCAAGGTCAACCCGCTGTTTTACATGGCGTTGGGTGCGCAACTGTTCAATCGCGTCAGTCTGGCGCACCGCGTGGCGATGCCGTTCAACACGGTGGTGACCAACGTGCCCGGCCCGCCCGTTCACATCTATTCCGCGGGCGCGCGGATGGAGAGCATGGCGCTATCGCTCATCTGCCTGACCGACGGGCTGGGGCTGGCGCATGTGGTGCAATCCTATGTCGATGAGGCGATCATCAGTTTCACCGCCTGCCGCGACGTGATGCCGGACCCGGAGTTTTATTCCGAGTGTTTGCAGGAAAGTTTCGACAAGATGCTGGCGGCGGCGAAGGCGGTCGAGGGGAAGGCTGCTGCCACCAAAACTCCCGGCAGGTCAGCTTCCAGCAAGGCAGCCGCGCCTAAAGCTTCGGTCAAGAAAACTGTGGCCCAAAAACCACCGGCGAAAAAACCCGCCGTAAAGACACCATCTGATAAGGCATCGCTCACGGCAGCGGCTAAAAGTGCGGCGAAGACAACTGCCCCCAAATCGAAACCCAAACCATCCGCCGCCAAGCGCAAGCCTGCAAGGGCATCAGCAGCGCGGATCGTCAAGGAGAGCAAGTAATGGCCACTATGGCACCGCCTTCGGGCAGTATCGTCGTCAACGACCGGGCTGGCAGTCGCCGTGTTCCCGTGTCCGATGCGACCCCGCCCAATCGGATCTGGACGTTGTCGGAAGGCCGCGCGCTGATCGAATTCGCCTCGTTCTACCTCACTCGCCCGCTGCTATCGACCTTGCCAAAGGGTGATGGGCATACAGTGCTGACATTGCCCGGTTTCATGGCGACCAACAGTTCCACCGTGCCGATGCGCAACCTGCTGAGCGAGCTTGGATATGACGCACATGGCTGGGATTCAGGCCGCAACGTGCGCGTCAACGAGGAACTGATTACGCGGCTGGAAGAACAGCTCGACCGGCTGTGTCAGGACAGCGGGCGCAAGGTTTCGCTGATCGGCTGGAGCCTGGGCGGAGTGCTGGCGCGCGAATTGGCTAAGCTGCAACCGGAAAAGGTGCGGCTGGTGATGACGCTGGGCAGCCCGATTTCCGATGATCGCAACCACACCAGTGCGGCGCGGTTGTTCAAGTTTTTCAATGGGGATGAGCCGGAGAAAATTCGCGGTGGGCAGTTCCATGGGCTGGACATTGCGCCGCCAGTGCCGACGACTTCGGTGCTGACCAAGACCGATGGCATCGTCCACTGGCGCGGCAGCGTGCAGGACCCGCATAAGACCAACGGCCATCCCAGCGAGAACATCGTGGTCTATGCCAGCCATTGCGGCCTTGGCGTGAACCCCAGTGTGATGATTGCAATGGCCGATCGACTGGCGCAGGTGGAGGGCGAATGGGCCCCGTTCGAGGCGCAAACCCGACACAAATTGCTGTTCCCCAAGCTGAAGTTCTAGGCTTCTGACTGCGTACGGGGAACGCCGTACGCAGTCAGAATGGCTTGCGCCTAGAACAACTTACGGATGTCCACTCCGACAAACCGCCCGACCGGGTCAATTACGAACGGCTGGTAATTGATCGGAGTCGCGCCGTTTTCATCGCGAACCGCGCGCTGTGCGTCAAAGATGTTGTCCATCCGCAGCGATACCCGCACGTTCTTCAACGCGGGGCTGGTGCTGCCGGTCAGCTCATCGATATTGCTGAAGACCCGGATGTCGAACGTCGCCAGATCATCGAAGAACAGATCGCTGCTGCCCGGCAAACCGGAACCGTCGAGCCGGGTGGAGCCGGTGTATCGGCCCGACAGGCGCATTCCCAGTCCCTTGCCAAAGATGCCCGCTTCCAGCCGCGATGTGTTGCGCGGCAGGCCGAACGCACCGGTGCCCTGCCCGTCCAGCTGATCCAATTGCGGCACGCCGGGCGCGATCAGGATCTCGTTGGCAAGTTCGACCGTGTGCGTGAGGTTGACGAAATATCGCCAGCCGCGTTCGCCGCCGCCCCCGCCAAACGGATTGAACGCCACGCCGCCCGCAGCAGGGCCGCCGCTGCCCGATGCGCCGCCAGACTGCCCGGCTCCGGGAGGGCCATCGGCAGAGCAGATGCGGCTGCGGAATTGCTCCAGCGCCGCATCGGGGATTGTCCCGTCCGGTCCGCGCTGGCGATCCAGGATCAGTTTCAGGAATTGCGGATCGATGCCCGGCAACATTTGCAAAAGGTCGTCCCCGCGCTCAATCGCGTCGACCAGCTTGCGCATTTGCACGAGGCCATCCTCGCCGCAAACCATCGTGCGCAGGGCTGCGAATTGCTCGCCGCGCGGGCCTGAGCCGCCCGGTCCTTCGCCGCCAGCCCCGTCAGGACGCCCGCCAAACATCGCAGGATCGACGCTGCAAATCCGCTCACGGAACTGCGCGAGTTGGTCGTCGGTCAACTCCGCGCTTTCCGCCCCGCCAAGCCGCGACAGTATGCGTTGCACGCTCTCGGCCGTCAGGCCGGGTACGATGGCCGAGACATCGCCGCCAGCGCGCGCGGTGTCGATCACTTGCCGCATCACCGCCAACCCGTCATCGGCGCAAATGCGCGTCCGGAACGCCATGAAGCCGGCACGGCGGCCCGTCTCCCCGGTGGCACTGTCAGGGGGTCCGCCTGCGCCCTGCGGAGGTCCGCCAGCCCCCGGAGGCCCGCCGCGTCCTTCTCCGCGTCCTTCTGCGCGTCCTTCTTGTCTGGAGCCTGCGCCGATGCTCCCACGTGCAGACAGCTGGAATTGCAGGCGTTCGCTGCGCGTTTGCGCAAAGTTCACCGCGCGCCGGTCCAGCGCGATCAGCGTGCCCGCTGCATCGCGGGTGATGCGATCGCCAAACGCCGCCTCGATCTCGGGCGTAATCTGCGGAAACCCGCTGGTCACATCGTCCGAGCGGTTGCGGATATATTCAACCGTCAGGCGCACGCCATCGGCAAAAGGCAATTCCCAGTTGGCGGCGAATTTCCAGTCGCGCTGTGTTTCCGCCGGAAGATCGGGATTGCCACCGCTCGTCACGTCAGCCAGCACCGTTTCGCCGTTGACGAAGTCGAACACGGGGACGTTGAAATTGGTCACCTGCGGACTGCCGAGCGCGGACAGGCTTGGCGCGACTTCGCGATAGATATAGGTCGCGGACAGATCGAGGCTGTCGGTCGGCGTCCAGTTCAGCGAGACGTTGTAATCACCCAGCGTCCCGAAATCCGAAAGCCGTTCCAGCCCCGCTTGCGCATTCAGCGTGAAGCTGCCCAGCGCATCGGCAAACCCGGTACGGCGGCTGGTGATCGGAATAACCAGATTGGCTCCGGTGTTGATGTTGCCGCGCGTCAACTGCACCTGTTGCAGCGTGCGGGAATCGGCGCTTTCGATCCGGTCCCAGCTGTATCCCAGATCGAATGTCGCCAGCAATTCGCCACCTGGAAGATCGGTGATCGGACCGTTCAGCGTGTTCTGATTCACCCCGCTCAGATTTCGGGAGAACGCCGTTTCAAACCCGGCCTCGGCCCCGGTGGGCAGATCCCCATCCAGCGCCAGCGTGCCTGCCAGCGCCGCAGCTTCCAGCGCTTGGGTATCGAATTGCCGGTCGATCTGCGTCGTAGATTCAGAAAGGCTCGCGTCAAACGTGCTGGTCAGGCGAAACGCATTGACTGGCGCGGTCAGCGATCCGGCAATTGCACCGGTATCGCTCGCCGTGCGCCGTTCGAGCGGGTCGGCCTGCCCGAATGTGCGAAACACGCCCGCGTCCGGATCAGACGGGTCTTCTGTCAGAGATACCGTGTTCAGCCCATCGAGGCTGCGCGTATCGTTGCGCTGGTAATTGGCGTTGGCGGACAGGGAAATGCCGCTGTCGATCAGCGCCTTGGCCCAGCTGAGATTGGCCTCCAGGTTGCGGCTGTCCGCGATCAGGCTCCGAAACCCCGCGGGATCGGGATCGCCGGGGATGAGCGAGACCGAACCCGGAGTCTGGATGATATTGCGTTCCGCCTCGGTCAGCAGCGAAGTGTCCTGCGCGGTCAGATTAAGGTTGATCCGCGCACCATCGGCAATCTTGAGATAGCCGAATTCCTGTTCATTCACGAAATAGCCGCCGCGCGCTGGACCTTCGAACTCCAGCTCGACCTCGCGGCTGGAATAATCGTCCTTCAGGATCAGGTTGATGACGCGCTGATCGGGCGCAAAGCCGAACCGCACGGCGACCTCTTCGGGAAAAACTTCCACCTTGGCGAGCGCTTCGGGCGGGTACTGGAACAGCTCGCGGAATGAGCCGACGCGGATGCCGTTCACCAGAATGATCGGCCGCCCGCCGCGTCCGCGTGCAGAGCCGGTCTGATTGCTGATCTGCGTGACGAGATCGGCGATGGACGCCACGCCTTCTGCGGCAATTTCCGCCTCGCCCAGTTCCAGCAGCGGCGCTTGCCCTACATTCAGTTGACCACGCAGTCTCGCGCCCTGCACCACGATTTGCCCGCCTTCGACAGGATCGAGTGCGGTTCCCGGTCCGCCGCCGGTGTCTGTGCCGAAATCGGTGTCCTGCGGATCAGTCTGCGCTCCACCCTGATTTGCAGTCTGCCCGCTATCCTGCGCCGCGCTTTCCTCGGCAACTTCGCCAGCATTTGCCAGCGAGGGGTAGGCCAGCGCGCCCATGGTTGTCAGGCCCACACCCGCCATCAGGGCCAGCCGCAACGGCAAAATCGGTTTCACAGGGAGCATAAGAGGGGCCTTTTGCGCATTCCAACAGTCTGGGCAAGTTGCTGGAGCGTATCGGTTTGTACCGGATTTGACGGAAGAGTGGGCGTGGGTCTTCTTTACCTTACGAGTCCAACGCGCGCCGGGATGATTTTGTTCTCTGGCTTTTTCACACGTTGATCGCTAAAGCGCGCGGCCAGACCGATGGGCGCTGTGCCCGGTCGCACTTTGATAAGGAATTACATGGCCAAGGAAGAACTCCTCGAAATGCGCGGGCGCGTGGTTGAGCTGCTGCCCAATGCGATGTTCCGGGTCGAGCTTGAAAACGGTCATGAAGTGCTCGGCCATACAGCAGGGAAAATGCGCAAGAACCGTATCCGCGTGCTGGTGGGTGATGAAGTGCTGTGCGAACTGACGCCATATGACTTGACGAAGGCGCGCATTACCTATCGCTTCATGCCCGGACGCGGCGGCCCCGGCCCCCAGTAAACTGGCGCGCATGGGCGCCCCTGTCACCACTCCTCACCTCACCCTTGCCTCGGCTTCGCCCCGGCGGCGCGATCTGCTGTCGCGGCTGGGCGTGACCCCGGATGCAATCCAGCCCGCCGATATCGACGAAACCCCGCTGAAGGCGGAGCGCCCGCGCGACTATGCGCTGCGCATGGGGGAGGAAAAAGCAGCGGCTGTATCTGCCCCCGGGTTTGTCCTGGCAGGTGATACGGTGGTGGCGGCAGGGCGGCGCATCCTGCCCAAGACCGAGACGCCAGAGGAAGCGCGCGCTTGCCTGTCATTGCTGTCAGGGCGCAGGCACACAGTGCTTTCCAGCGTGGTCATGCGCGGCCCCGATGGCACGATGCGGTCGCGCCTCAGCGAGAATATCGTGCGGTTCAAGGCATTGTCGGATCAGGAAATCGCCGCGTATCTGGCGGGCGACGAATGGCGCGGCAAGGCGGGCGGATACGCCATCCAGGGTGCCGCCGAAGGGTTGATCCAGTGGATCAGGGGCAGCCATTCGGGCATTATGGGCCTGCCGCTGTATGAAACGCGCGGCCTGCTGATATCGGCGGGGTTTACCATTGCCTGACTGGCTCATCGAGGATGGCATTGGTGAGCGACGCTGCCTGCTGATTGATCGCGGCGACGTGATCGCGGCAAAGCTGGAATGGCCGGGCGAATTGGCGGCGGGGCAGATTGCTAAGGCGCGGCTCACATCGAAAGCGGCAGGAGCGCGGCGCGGGGTCGCGGTTCTAGAGGACGGCACGCAGGTACTGGTCGACCATCTGCCCACCCACCTGACCGAGGGCGCATCTTTTGCCCTGCGCGTATCGCGGGCACCCATCGCTGAGCAGGGGCGGTTCAAACGCGGGCAAGGGCGGTTTCTGGACGACACGCTGACCACCGATGGTTCGTCCGACAGGGCGACGCAGGTTGCCGGCAAATCGGTGCCCGCATTCGAGGCAGGGGCGTGGGAGGATGTATGGCACGCAGCCTCATCAGGCAGTCTTGCCTTCGCTGGCGGCGAGATCCTGTGCAGCACCACCCCGGCAATGACCGTAATCGACATCGACGGCACTTTGCCGCCACGCGCACTCGCCCTTGCCGCCATTCCGGCGATTGCGCGCGCGTTGCGCTGGTTCGATCTGGGAGGCTCGATCGGGATCGATTTTCCCACCTTGCAGGCAAAGGAGGATCGGCGCAGCGTCGACGATTCATTGACCGCCGCACTGTCAGGCTGGCCGCATGAACGCACCGCGATGAACGGTTTCGGCTTTGTGCAATTGATCGCCCGGCTGGAGGGACCATCCTTGCTGCATCGGTTTGCCACGTCGCGCACCGGAATGTGCGCGCGCCATGCGTTACGGGTGGCGGAGCGGGCGCAGGGCAGCGGGCGTATAGTCCTGCTGCGGATACACCCTGCCCTCAAATCCCGGCTGAAGGCCGAATGGCTGGAAGAATTGCAACGCCGGACGGGGCGCAACGTCCGGGTAGAAACCGACCCGGCCCTTGCGCTTGAGGCCCCTAATGCTCAAATTCTGTCATCATGACATCGAAGCAATCCAGACCCTGCCCGATCTGCCGGAAACCGCGAGCTGAGCAATTCACCCCGTTTTGCTCTTCGCGGTGCAAGGACCGCGATCTGGCGCGCTGGTTCGGGGATGGCTATGCCGTGCCCGGTCGCCCGGCCTCGCCAGAAGACATCGCGCGCGACGAATGGGATCAAAAGGACTGATTTGTGCTTGCCAATCGCGCATGGCTTCGCCATAGGCGCGCTCTCATTTGCTCGCCGGTGCCAATTGCATTGCACCGTCGCCGCAGCGAATGCCCGGGTAGCTCAGGGGTAGAGCAGCGGATTGAAAATCCGCGTGTCGGTGGTTCAAATCCGCCCCCGGGCACCATTCGCTTGCAGCAGGGTAATGCCCAAGGGGATCAATGCCATGTCGCGTCGCCGCCAGATCTACGAAGGCAAGGCCAAAATCCTTTACGAAGGGCCCGAACCCGGCACCCTGATCCAGTATTTCAAGGATGACGCGACCGCCAACAACGCGGAAAAGCGCGGCACGATCAACGGCAAGGGCGTGATCAACAATCGCATCAGCGAACACGTGTTCACCCGCCTTTCGCATATCGGCATCCCCACCCACTTCATCCGCCGCCTGAACATGCGCGAACAGCTTATCCGGCAGGTGGAGATCATCCCGCTCGAAGTGGTGCTGCGCAATGTTGCGGCTGGTTCGCTGTCAAAACGCCTCGGTATCGAGGAAGGCGAACCGCTGCCGCACACGCTGATCGAGTATTATTACAAGGACGATGCGCTGGGCGATCCGCTGGTCGCGGAAGAGCACATCGCCTGCTTCAACTGGGCCAGCCACGAAGAGATGCACGACATTTCGTCCATGGCGATCCGCATCAACGATTTTCTGTGCGGAATGTTTGCCGCGATCAACATCCGGCTGGTCGATTTCAAGCTGGAATTCGGGCGGCTGTACGATGGCGATTACACCCGCGTCATTCTCGCCGATGAGATCAGCCCCGATGGCTGCCGTCTGTGGGACATGGAAACCGGCGAAAAGCTCGACAAGGACCGGTTCCGCCGCGACATGGGCGGCGAGGAAGAGGCCTATCGCGAGGTCGCCCGGCGACTGGGCCTGTTGCAGGGTGAGGACAACCAGCCGGGCGAGGTGTTCGACCTTTCCAGCCACCGCTCGCGCCTGCGCGGGACGCCGCCCGCAAAGAAATAGGGCGATTGCACGCGCGTAATTGCGGTTCCATCGGACCCTTTCCGACGCGCAATTGCGTTGCCTACCGCCACAAATTTCGGCACGATGTGGCCATGCTGAACATGCGCCGACTTCGTTGGTCGCTGGTGTCGACAATGGCTCTGGCGGCAACTCTCACCCTTTCCCCACCCCTCGCCGCGCAGGATACGCAGTCGCAATCCGCACCGCAACCGGTGTGGTTTTTCGAAGAAAGCGACGTGCCTGTCGATCCGGGCTTCACATTCGGACGGCTGGACAACGGGATGCGTTACATCCTGCGCCAGAACGCCACGCCCGAGGGAACGGCGCAGGTGCGGATGCGGATCGATTCGGGATCGCTGGACGAGAACGAGGCTGAGCGCGGCCTTTCGCACTTCCTCGAACACATGGCCTTCAACGGGTCGAACGGCATTCCCGAAGGTGAGATGATCAAACTGCTGGAACGTGAAGGGCTGGCATTTGGCGCGGACACCAATGCATCAACCGGCTTCGATGCGATCACCTACATGCTCAACCTGCCGCGCAATGACACTGCGCTGCTGGATACCGCGCTGATGCTGATGCGCGAAACCGCGAGCGAGCTGACCATCGCGCCAGACGCGGTGGAGCGCGAACGCGGCGTGGTGCTGGCCGAACGGCGCGACCGGGCCAATTTTTCACAGCGCGCGCAAGAGGACGGTTTTCGCTTCATCGCGCCGGGTGCGCGGTTTGTGGAGCGCCTGCCCATCGGCGCGCTCGAAGTGCTTGAGACCGGCACGGCGGCCGATCTGCGCGGTCTTTACGAACGCACCTACACCCCCGCCAACACCGTGCTGGTGATCGTCGGTGATTATCCGGTCGACGTGATGGAGGCCGCCCTCCGCGCAAGATTTGCAGACTGGTCTGCTGGCGCGGCTCGGGTCGATCCGGAAACTGGCCCGATCGATGTGACGCGGCGCGGACTTACCGATATCTATATCGACCCCTCGCTGACGGAATCGGTCTCTATCATGGTCACCGGGCCGTGGGCCGACCGCCCCGATACGCTGGCCAATCGGCGGCAAGCCTTGCTGCGCGGGATCGGCTACAACATCATTGGTCGCCGCATGACGCGGCTGGCGCGCGAGAGCGATGCGCCGTTCAAGGGCGCGGGATTTGGTGCGGGCGATATCTTTGAAGACGCGCGTTCCTACACCCTCTCGATAGCCAGCGAGGACAAGCAATGGCGCAAGGGAGTGCTGGCTGCGGTGCGCGAGCTGAATCAGGCGCTGACTTATGGTTTCACCCAGGCGGAAATCGACGAACAACTGGCCAATGCCCGCACCGCGCGCGAGAACGCGGTAGCCGGCGCGCAGACGCGCAGCAATGCGGCATTTGTCGGCGCAGCGCTTGGACTTGTGGCCAACGATATCGTGCCGATCACGCCAGAGCAGTCGCTTGCCCTGTTTGAGGCCGACGCCGCCGGTGTCTCTCCGGCAGCGGTGATGGAGGCTCTGCGCGCCGATCTGGTTGCGCTGGAAAATCCGCTCATCCGGTTTCAGGGCCGTACCGCGCCCGAAGGCGGCGAGGAAGCGCTGCGGCTCGCCTTTGAAGAGGGGATGGCGCTGCCCATCGCCGCACCCGACGATACCGGCGCGACGCAGTTCGCCTACACCGATTTCGGCGCGCCGGGTATCGTCGTTTCCGATGTGCTGGAGCCTGCATTCGGCATCCGCCAGATCACCTTTGCCAATGGCGTGCGGCTGAACCTCAAACAGACCGATGTGCGCAAGGACCGTATCAATGTGCGCGTCGCGCTGGACGGCGGTGATCTGATGCTGACGCGCGAGGATCCGCTGGCAGTGTATCTGGCCGGTTCCATCCCCGCAGGGGGCCTTGGCCAGCACAGCCAGGATGAACTTTCCACGATACTTGCGGGGCGCAGCGTCAGCTTCGGCTTTGGCAGCGCGACCGACAGCTTCACCATGGGAGGTGGGACCACGCCGCGCGATCTCACGTTACAAATGCAATTGCTGGCCGCTCTGCTGACCGATCCGGGCTATCGACCAGAGGGGGTCGAACGGTTTCGCAAGGGCATCGCGGATTTCTTCGAAGCGCTCAATTCAACACCGGGCCGTGCGCTGAATGCAGTGCTGGGTGCACAATTGTCAGACGGCGATCCGCGCTTCTCACTGCAACCGCAGGCGGCATTCGAAGCACTCGATTTTGCGGGGCTGAAGGCCAATATTGCAGACCGGCTGGCGCGCGGCGCGATTGAAGTGGCGCTGGTGGGCGATCTGAACGAGGATGCCGCGATTGCCGCCGTCGCTTCCACTCTGGGTGCGTTGCCCCCGCGAGAGGCGGACTTTCTGCCGCGTGAGGCATCGCGCATCCGGGCCTTCACTCAGGATCGTTCAACCCGCACGATCCTGCACGATGGGGAGGCCGATCAGGCGCTGCTGCGCATGGTCTGGCCTGCGCGCGATGACAGCGATCACGTTGAATCAGTCAGGCTGCAAATGCTCGGCCGGGTGTTGCGGCTGGAGTTGACCGACCGCATTCGCGAACAATTGGGGCAGGCATATTCCCCCAGCGCCAGCGTCGCCCTGAGCGACGATTATCGCGATTACGGCACGATCACGATCGACGTGTCGCTCGATGTCGGACAGGTCGCTGCCGCGCGCGAGGCGATTACCGCGATGCTGGCCGATCTTGCCGCAGACGCTATCACGCCCGACCTGATCGAGCGGGCGCGCAAGCCGTTGCTGGAAGGGTATGAGAACGCGCTGAAGGATCTGGGCGGCTGGACCTCCCTTGCCCAGCGCGCACAAAGCCATCCTGAACGCATTGCCCGATTTATCAATTATCCGGAAATTCTGGAGGCTGTCAGCGTCGACGATCTGCGCGCGGCAGTGACGCAATATCTCACCCCCGATGCAGCGGCCACATTCGTCGTGCTGCCGAGCGAAAAAGCGCTGGCAAAGGCCGCGGTGGCTGAAAGCGCTGCGGAACATAGCCAATAGGGAAAGGGCTGGCAGGTCACCCCCCTGCCAGCCCCTCTCAAACGCATGCGCTGCCGAATATGTGTCAGCGTCCGGGGCACGGAGGTGCGGGCCACCGGCGCAGACGGACTGCGATCAGTAGCTCAAGCCCAAGGACACGCCGATCACGCGCGGTTCGTTCACGAATGCGGTGTTGTTGTTGAAGTCAACCACGCCCTGAACATTGTCTTCTCCCGTGATATTCCGGGCGAAGGCAGCGATTTCGTATTGCCCATCATTGCCGCGATAGCCGACCCGCAGGCCCCCTTCGAAGCGATTGTCGGCGTTGAATTCACGGCTTTCGTACAGCAGGAAGTTCGTCTCTCCCAGATACGTCCAGTCGGTGAAGATGAAGAACTCATCGCTTTCTCCGACCGGCACAGTGTAGCTAGCGGTGAAATCGCCGCTCCATTCGGGCGCATTGGGGAAGGGATTGCCGTCAACCGCAGCGAAAGTCACCGGGCCAAAGGGGCCGGCGATGGTGCGCGTCGGATCGGTCACGGTGCATTGTGCGCAGGTGCCAACTTCCAGCGTGTCATCGTTGATCTGCGTGTTGTTGTACGAAACGCCGAGGGTCAATTGCAGCTGGCTCGATACCTGGAATGCGGTGTCCAACTCAAACCCGTAGGCCTCGCCCTCGTTCGCGTTGACCAACTGCACCAGGTTGCCCGCACCGCCCACGGCCGTGAACTGCGGGTCTTGCACGTTGTAATAGAACACCGCGCCGTTGATGCGGATTGCGCGGTCGGCCAGCTCGCTTTTAAAGCCGACTTCGTAGCTGGTGATGTTTTCCGATTGCGCCACGCTGGGCGGATTGAAGAACGCGACATCGCGACCCTGTATGGTCGGCGCGCGGAATGCGTTGGCGATGCGGCCATACACGCTGGTATCGTCCGACACGTCGGCGAACAGGCTGATATCCCAGTCGATATTGTCATCCTGCACCGAAACCGGCTGAGGCGCCGCGCCGGACACGACGATGAAATCCTTCTGATCATCGGAATAGCGCAGACCGCCGGTCACGCGGAGCATTTCGTTCAGCTGATAAGTCAGTTGACCGAACACCGCCCACGCTTCGTTGGTGTGGTTGACCGTCACCGGCGGCGGGAAGGTGAAACCGACCGTCGTCACGTCGAAATCGCTGTCGAAGTAGAATGCGCCCACTTGCCAGCTGAACGGACCTTCGCCGCTGGAGGCAAGCCGCACTTCCTGGGTGAACTGATTCAGATCAATCGAGTCCTGCGTGTCGGACGGGAACGGAATGAAGCCCGGCCCGGTGACAAGGTTGCCGCCATCGACGTCGCCGCGCGAAAACCCTTCGCTTTCCCAATAGCTCGAAATCGAGGTCAGCGTGGCAGCGTCGAAATCGTAATCCAGTTTCAGCGTTGCGCCGAACTGGTTGTATTCCGCCGGGTTGCCGCCGCCCGCATCGTAGAACACGGTGTCGCGGTCGTAATTTTCGTTGAGATTGTTGGTGTTATTGGGTTGGCCGGCGCTCGCCCCAAGCACGTTCGCGCGGAAGAAGGTGGACGAGCCGTTCAGATCGCGAAAATTGACCGACGCAAGGGCGCTGAACCGATCCGATGCGTCAGGGGTCAGCAACAATTGCCCGCGAATAGCGAAATCGGTAAAGCCGCCAAGCGCGTCCTCTTCGCCTGTGAACCCGTTGTCGATCCAATCGCCCCGGCGCTGGAATTGGGTGGAGACGCGGAACGCCAGTACATCTTCGACAATTCCGCCGCCCAGCGCCGCATTGGCCGATATTGTGTCAAACGAGCCGAAGCTGAAGCCCAACTGGATATCGTCCTCGAAACCCGGCTTGATCGTGTCGATCTTGACGATGCCAGCGGGCGTGTTGCGCCCGAACAAGGTGCCTTGCGGCCCACGCAGCACTTCGATCCGTTCGACATCGAAGATCGGAAAGCTTTTGAGCGTCACGTTTTCCAGCACGACCTCGTCCAGCAGGACGGAAACGGGCTGCGATGCGGCAAGGTCGAAATCAGTGTTGCCAAGACCGCGAATGTAGAACCGCGGGGCGACCCGGCCATTGGAGCTTTCGACGTTCAGGCCGGGCACCGATCCGGCAAGCGCAGTGGTGTCTCCCGCCGCACTGAAGATCGCGCCAACGCGGCCTTGATCCAGAATTTCTGCCGACACCGGTACGTCCTGAAGGTTTTCCTCACGCCGGTTGGCGGTGACGATAATCGAGGGCAGCTTGCCCTCCTCCGCGCCTTCGGTTTCCGCATCCTGAGCGGCGGCAGGCGCGGCAAGCGCGAACACGGCGGCAGAAAAGATGGTGGTGCTAGCCCAGAAAGCGCGGGCGGCGGGAATGCGGTGTGACATAAAAGGGCCCCTTGAGACGATCGCGAAGGTTGGCGGTAATGGTGACGATGCGGAGCGGACGCTGGCAGATCGCACCGATTCGAGCGAGATGTGCAGCACAGGTTACGCCCGTAAACAGTCGTCCGCGCCGCTTTCTTGATGCAATTGTTGCGCAATGGTTACAGTTTGAGGGATCAAAAGAAGCGGCAGAGCACAGCGCATCGGCAAACACGTGGTTAAACCCTGCGCAAATGCAAAGTCCTCCGATTGCACCTCGCCACCCTCCCGCTATATCGGGGGCGACGTTTTCGACCCACGCACTCGACATTGCAGGAACCCGTGCCATGAAAATCCGCATACTTGTTCGCCTCAAGTCCGGTGTTCTCGATCCGCAGGGTCGTGCGGTGCACCATTCGCTCGAAGGGATGGGGTTTGACGGGGTGACCGACGTGCGCATCGGCAAGCTCATAGAGTTGGACGTTGACGATGATACCAGCGACGAGACGTTGCGCGCGATGTGTGACAAACTGCTGGCCAACGCCGTGATCGAGGATTTCGAGATTGTCCGCCCCGGTGCCGACGCTCTTCAGGGGGAGCCGGCCTGATGGGTTTCAAATCCGCAGTCATCACCTTCCCCGCGTCCAATTGCGACCGTGATATGGCGGTGGCGCTGGAGGCGGTGTTTGGCGCGGCTCCTTTGCGCGTATGGCATGGCGATGCGCAATTGCCCGATGGGTTGGACTTTATCGCGCTGCCCGGCGGTTTTTCCTACGGAGATTACCTGCGCGCGGGCGCGATGGCGGCGCGCAGCCCGATTATGCAGGCGGTTGCCGCAGCGGCGGCGCGCGGCGTTCCTGTGCTGGGCGTGTGCAACGGATTCCAGGTGCTCACAGAAACCGGCCTGCTACCCGGCGTGCTGATGCGCAATGCCGGACAACGCTTCATCTGCCGCACCGTGCCGCTGATTGTCGAAAACACCACGTCGCTGTTCACGCAAGGGTTTGCCACGGGCGAGACGATCCGTGTGCCGATTGCGCATCACGATGGCAATTACTTCGCCGATGATGCCGCGCTGGATGCGCTGGAAGCGCAAGGGCGCATCGCCTTTCGCTATGGCGAGCCTTGCAACGGATCGCAGCGCGACATCGCCGGTGTGCTCAGCGCCAATGGCCGCGTGCTGGGCATGATGCCGCACCCCGAACGCGCGCTGGAGCCTGCATCCCACCCGGCATTGGGCGGAAGCGACGGGCGGCGGGTGTTTGAAAGCGTGCTCGAAAGTCTCGCCGCAGCCTGAACCGCGATAAACCGAAACAATGACGGTCAGGCGATGCGGGCCTGCTGGGCCTTGAACAGCAGCCGCGCGTCATCGTTCGTCATCGGTCGGCCAAAGTAATATCCCTGAATCTTGTCGCAGCCCAGATTGCGGATCAATTCGGCCTCGTCGCTGGTTTCAACGCCTTCTGCCGTGGTGGTCATGTCGAGGCTCTTTGCCATCGCGACCACGGCGTTGATTATCGCCAGGCTTTCATTGCTGCCCTGCGCTGCACCCTGCACGAAGGTGCGGTCGACTTTGATCGTCGAAAACTGAAGTTTGCGCAGGTATCCCAGCGAGGAATACCCGGTGCCAAAATCATCCAGCGCCACCGTGCAACCCAGCGCCAGGATCTGTTCGAGCGCGGTTCGCGCGATCGTCGCATCGCGCAGGAAAATGCTTTCGGTGACTTCGATCTCCAGCCGATCGGGCCGCAGGCCGGTGGTGGACAGCGCCTCCACAACCTCGTGATGGAAATCGGGCTCGAGCAATTGTTCGGGCGATACGTTGACGTTCACCTTGATGTGGCCGGGCCATTGGCACGCCTCACGGCACGCCTGCCATAGCACCCATTTGCCGATAGGCACGATCAGGCGGGTTTCCTCTGCCAACGGGATGAATTTGCCGGGGCTGACAAAGCCGTGGTCGGCACTGTCCCAGCGCACCAAAGCCTCGAAACTCACGATAGCCTCGCTGCGAGCATCGACGACGGGCTGGTAATGCAGCACCATTTCATCGCGGCTCAACGCCTTGCGCAGCGATACCTCCAATTGGCGACGTTCCTCGGCTGACGCATGCAGGACCGGTTCGAAACGGTGATGTTCGCCCCCGCCTGCATCCTTTGCCCGGTACAGTGCAAGGTCGGCATTGCGCATCAGTTCTTCGACGGTTGCTCCATCGCGCGGACCGAATGCCGATCCGATGCTAGCGCCCACATACAGGGTGTGCTGGTCGACGTGGTACGGTTCCGTCAGCGCCCGGATGACCCGTTCTGCTATCGCGCGAACGTGGTTGGCATCGCTGGCATCGCGGATGACGATGGCAAATTCGTCGCCCCCCAGTCTTCCGCAGATCGTGTTGTCATCCATCATCGCCTTGATGCGCGCGGATACCTGCGCCAGCAATTTGTCGCCGATCATGTGGCCCAGAGAATCGTTCACCGATTTGAAGCGGTCCAGATCGACCATCAGCAACGCGCAGCGGGTGCGCCACTGGCCGGCAAATTTCAGCGCATCACCCAGCGCCTCCGTCAGTTGCAGGCGGTTCGGAAGCGAGGTGAGTGTATCGAAACGCGCAAGATAGGCGATCTTCTCGCTCGATTCGCGTTTCTCGGTCACATCAGATCCGACTCCGCGAAAACCGATGAACTTGCCGCGTTCATCGCGGATCGGCGTACCCGAGAGCTCCCACCAGCGCGCTTCGCCCGCGATGGAAACCTGCACCGGCAGAGTGGAGAAATTCTCGCGGTTCTTCAGTTTGTCCGCCAGTTCGTGCAGGCTGGGCGGGAACTGACCTGCATCCCAGGATCGCCCGGTGATGAATTCCAGCAGCGGCTTGCCCTCGACATCGGCCTGCGTGCGCCCCAGCGCGAATGCAAAGCGCGGGCTTACCCCGCGCAGGCGGCGATTGGGATCGACCTCCCACAGCCAGTCCGCCTCGTTTTCTTCAAATTCGCGCAGCAGGAGCGAGACGACCTCCTCCTTCTCGATCAGCGCCGAACGCGCGAGATGCTCCGACAAATATGCCCGTCCAACCTGCAAGGCGCCAACCACGGTGAACGTACCGAATGCAAGGCTTCCCAACATCGCGAACCACATGGCGCCGATCGCCATCGCCGCAGCGACGGAAATACTGAGAATGGCGATGAACAGGACCGAGCCCAGCGGCGCGGCCAGCCGCATGAATGCCGATGCGGTGCACAATGTGGCGACGACGCTCATCAACGCAACCATATCGGCGTGCGATCCATTGGGCCCGAAAAAGACGATGGCCACGCCCCAAATCAGGCCTGACGCAACGGGAGTGACGGACTGGCGGCGAAATTCATGCCGGGTAATCGACCGGCGATCAACATCCATCAAGGTGCGATCGAACCGTGCGCCCATAACGTGCACCACGATCATCGCCGCGCACCACAGCGCCAGCGACAATGGCGAGATCGAGTCGATGAAAATGCCGGCTATGATAACAGCGAGAATTACGTGAGCCGCAGCGCGAAAATACGTGACTTTTGCAAGGTCTGCGTATTGCATACCGCGCAGACGAGCCCAGTCATCGTTGCCCACCCCCGTTATGCCCAGCACAGCGGAAAAGGACAAACCTGACGGCGTTTCCTGCGATTGACTAACGCTCTTTTTCACAGACGCAGGAATATGCTGTAAAGGTTAACCGGGATGTAAAGTGGCCTTAGATTTGTTGCAGATTTTATGAGAGTATTCAGCCACGTACCATCAAATGATAAGAATTATTGCGATGCCGGGTCGGTCAGCCCGGCCCGCGTGGCGGCGCGTTCCCAGTTACGCCCGTCAAACTGCGTAATTCGGGGTTCAAGCCTGTTAGCATCTTCGATACAGCCAAGATGCACGCTGAACGCATCGGGGTGTGATCGCGGCTGATAAAAGCTCTTGATCCCGCAGATCCGGCAAAAAAGGTGCTCTGCGCGGCCGCTACCGAACCGGTAGGATGTCAGGACATCCCTGCCCTGCAACAGCGTAAACCGGTCATGCGGGATGATCAGGTGCAAATAGCCCGTCGCGCTGCAGATCGAGCAATTGCAATCGAGCACTTCCGGCTCGCGATCAGTGCGTACCGCAAATCGGACCGCGCCGCAGTGACAGCCGCCTGTTACCTCAACCAGATCGGCAGCGCTCATTCAGAAGTTCACTCGACCGTGACCGATTTTGCCAGATTGCGGGGCTGATCGACATCGGTGCCTTTGACCACGGCGACGTGATAGGCCAGCAATTGCACCGGGATGGCATAGACCAGCGGCGCGATCAGCGGGTGAACTACCGGCATTTCGATGGTCGCGATACAGCCCTCGCCCGCCGCCTCCAGTCCCTTTGCGTCAGAGATCAGCACCACCTGCCCGCCGCGCGCGCGCACTTCTTCCATGTTGGAGACGGTCTTTTCGAACAGCGGGCCGGAAGGGGCAATGATCACCACCGGTACCGCATCGTCAATCAGCGCGATGGGGCCGTGCTTCATCTCTCCGGCGGCGTAGCCCTCTGCGTGGATGTAGCTGATTTCCTTGAGCTTCAACGCCCCTTCCAATGCCAGCGGGAAATCCTGACCGCGCCCCAGATACAAGACATCGCGCGCCGGAGCGATCAGGTGCGCCATCGCCGCGATATCGTCATCATGGTCGAGCGCAGCATTGAGCGCGGCTGGCGCTTCGAGCAGGTGGCGTACGATTTCCTCCTCGCCGGCGCGGTCAACCAGCCCCTTCTTCACCGCCATATGCGCAGCGAGTGCGGCGAGCACTGCAAGCTGGCAAGTGAACGCCTTCGTCGAGGCAACGCCGATTTCCGGACCGGCATGGGTCGGCAACAGCAGGTCCGCCTCGCGCGCCATGGTGCTGGTCGGCACATTGACGACCACGCCGATGGTCTGGCCGTGGGCCTTGCAGTGGCGCAGCGCGGCGAGCGTATCAGCGGTCTCTCCGCTTTGCGAGATGAACAGCGCCAGCCCGCCCTCTTCCAGCACAGGTTCGCGATATCGAAACTCGGACGCGACATCTATGTCGACAGGCACACGGGCGAATTGCTCGAACCAGTATTTAGCGACCATACCGGCATAGTATGACGTGCCGCAGGCGACGATGGTAAGCCTGCGCACACCAGAAATGTCAAAATCGAATTGTGGAAGGGCGACCGAATTGTCCTCGCGCCGCACATAGGACGCCAGCGTCTGCGCGACCACAGTTGGCTGTTCGAAGATTTCTTTCTGCATGAAGTGGCGATAATTGCCCTTCTCCACTGCCGCTGCCGATGCCCCCGATGCCTGCACCGGGCGCGACACCTCTTGTCCGTCCGCGTCGAAGATCTGCACGCCATCGCGGCGCACGATCACCCAGTCACCCTCCTCAAGATAGGTGATGCGCTGTGTCAGCGGGGCGAGCGCCAGCGCATCGGAGCCAAGGAACATCTCATCCACCCCGTGCCCCACCACCAGCGGCGAACCCATTCGCGCGCCGATCAGCAAATCGGGATGCGAGCGGAATGTGATCGCCAGCGCAAACGCACCGCGCAGGCGTGGCAAAACGGCACGCACGGCATCTTCGGGGCTATCACCCGCTTCGATCCGGGCAGAGATCAGGTGCGCCACGACCTCGCTGTCGGTTTCGCTCTCGAACGTTCGCCCGGTGCCTGAGAGTTCGGCGCGCAATTCCTTGAAGTTCTCGATGATGCCATTGTGGACAATCGCGACTTCGGCGGTGGCGTGAGGGTGAGCATTGGCTGCGGTTGGCGCGCCATGTGTGGCCCAGCGGGTGTGGGCGATACCGATTGTGCCGCGTGCGGGATCTTCGCGCAGCACCTCGATCAGATTGGCGAGCTTGCCCTCGGCGCGGCGGCGCACCATCGCACCTTCGTAAAGGGTGCAGACCCCGGCTGAATCATAGCCGCGATATTCCATCCGTCTGAGCCCGTCGACCAGCCGGTCGGCAACGCTGGTCTGGCTCACGATTCCGATAATGCCGCACATGGATTCTGGTATTCCCCTGTTGAATGGCCTGCGCAATTAACGCTGCGCCATGAATATAGACTTGCCGATTTCGCCCGCCAGTACCGTCAGACCTTTTTCGTGGCGAGAGGACCGGTTGGCAAGGGCGCTGCACCCTGCCCGCGCAATCCGTCGCGCCACAGATACAGGCCCGATGCGATAATCAATCCCGCGCCCAATAGCGTCCACCAATCCGGCACTTCGGCGAAAAACATCCAACCCAGCGTCACTGCAACCAGCATCTGCACATAGATCGCCGGAGCGACCTGCGCCGCGCCTGCTTTGGAAGTGCCGACATAGGCCAGCCAATGCGCGGTGCTGGCGGTCACCGCAACCAGCGCGCAGCGCGCGATCACATCCCAGCTTGGCCAGCCGAAATCCAGCGATGCAATCCCTGATCCCTTGGCTACCAGACATGCTGCAATCAGGATCGGCGCGGAGAACGCCGCAGCAAAGAATTGCGCCGCCATCGCGCTGCTTTTCCCCGCGCTTGCCCGGTTGGTGACCATCAGCAACGCAAAGAACACCGCCGATGCGAGCGGCAAAAGCGCGCCCACCCCCAGCAGCGTGAGATTGGGCCGCAGGATGATCGCCACCCCCGCCAGCGCCACCAGCGATACGGCGTACACCTTTGGCCGCACCCGCTCTCCCAGGAATAGCCCGGCGAAAATCTGCGTCAGGAACGGGGCCAGAAACGCAATCGCCATCGCCTCTGCCAGCGGCATGATGTAAATCGCCGAGAAAAAGCACAGCGATGCCATGGCCAGACATGCGCCGCGCGCCAGTTGCAGCGCCGGGTTTGCGGGCACGAAGGCGCGCGGCCCCTCCGCCCACCACAGCAGCAACCCCAGTCCTGCGGCACCGATGGAAAATCGCAGCGCCGCGACGGCATGGGGCGGCCACGCCCCGGCCATGCTTTTTATCACGGCATCTCCCATGGAAAGGATCGCGAAGCCCAATACGGCATAGACGATTCCGCTGCGCGGGGTGGAGTTCACTGTAAGCTGCTTTCAGGATGGATGGACCCGACGCACGCGTAACGACGCCGCAAGCGCAATGCTCTAGCATGGTTTACGGTTGCTTAAAGCTATCCCGGCTAACTTCAGGCTAATGAGCATCACAACACGAAACGCTGGTCTGGCGAATGGGGATGCATCGCACCCGAATGCACGGATGCGCAGCCTTCCGGGCGCAGATTCGGCGGTATGGTTGTACGCCCTGCTCGGATTGCTGGGGGCGATCCATATCTCCATGGTGCTGGGGCGCTCGATCAACGGCGATGAGTTCCTGTTCTATTCGCAGGTGGAGATCGTCGCGCGCGGCGAGGCAATTTCGCCGCTCCAGACGATCCATACGCGAGCCTTTGCGTGGTGGCTTCCATCGCTTCCGGGTGACGAGATCGACCATATCCTGATCGCGCGCTGGTTCATGCTCGCCATGTTGGCGCTGACGGGATTTGGGATCTATTCCATTGCGCGGGCCTTTGCCGATCATCGTGCAGCCCTGATCGCGGCGGCGGCGTATCTGGGCGCAGGCTATGTGTTGCAGCATGGAACGTCGTTTCGGGTCGATCCGATTGTCGCCGCTTTGCTGGCCAACGCGCTGGCCGTGGTGGTTCGCACCGATCTTTCTGCCCGCTGGATTGCGATTTTGGGAATACTCGTCGGAGTCGCAGCGATGGTAACGATCAAGATCGTTCTGTGGGCGCCAGCCTTTGCCGGGGCGGCGTTGTGGAGCTGGCAGGCGCGCAAGTTCGATCGTCAGTATCCGGTCCGCTGGATTGCTGCGGGTGTCATTGCGCTCATGGTGTTTGTGTTACTTTTCACATTGCATAGCATGGATCAGGGGCTGCTATCCGCCGAAGGGGCAGCCAAGGGGACGCTGGCGTCATCGGGCGGAAGAATGTTCGGCCTCAACGAATGGATCTACATTCAGTTCATGGGCGCAGCTGCAGCCAATTCCTTGCCATTGGCAGCCATGGCATTGTTGTTGCCGTTCGTTTTGGCAAAACGCGCAATGCCGACCGTCCGCAAATGGTCGATAGCGGGCCTGTGGATCGTCGCATTGACGCCGATCTATTACGAGAACAGCTCACCTTACGCTTACGTGTTCTTCCTGCCACCCATCGCTGCGACGACGGCGTTCGTGGTGCCATGGCTGGCGCAGCGATACAGCCATGCCGCCATTGCCGGGGCCATTGCCGTGTGCGCGCTTGCGGTCTGCACCCTTGAGCGCCGCGACGTGCTGCCGCAGCAGCGGCAATTGGTCGGCGCGGTCCATACATCCTTCCCCGAAGCGACCGCCTATTTCGATTGCTGCGGGATGTTGGGCAGTCTTCCCAAAGCCAACGGTTTCCGCAGCGTGTGGGGGGTCGAAAATTATCTGGCTGCGGGCGAGCCTGAATTTCTCAACGGGATGAAACGGCAGACGGTCCCGCTCGCAATCGACAACAACGACGATTTCTCTCCGCTGTTCGACGGCACCGGCACCGACAGGATCCTGCCCGCCGATGCCGCTGCCCTGCGCGATAATTTCATTCCGTTCTGGGGAGATATCTACGTCGCCGGGATTGAACTTGCGCCGGGGGAAAAGCGTAACTGGGCGCTGCTCGTGCCCGGCACCTACACCGCGATGGGCGATCTCAGGATCGATGGCGCGAAGATCGCAGACGGATCGCTCGTGGAATTGACGCGCGGCACCATCGCGCTTGAAAATCCGGGCGCGCAATCGTCGCGGTTGATGTGGGGCAATCGCCCGCAGCCTCCCCTCCATGCTCCGCCCGAAGAGATTTGGGTGAAGTTCTGACGCGCGACGCGTGCCGGTCCCGACATGGTTTACGATTGCTTAAACCCCTCCGCGTAACACCGCCTGAAAGAGCGCATTACGATCCGCCTAACGCGACCGGGGGCAAGCCGCGATACCATGACGAAGCTGATTATCCAGATCCCGTGCCTGAACGAGGCGCAAGTGCTGCCCGAAACGCTGGCCGCTCTGCCGCGCAGCCTGTCGGGCATCGATGTGATCGAATACCTGATCATCGATGATGGTAGCGACGATGACACGGCGGGCGTGGCGCGGCGCTGGGGTGTGCACCACATCGTGCGCCATCGCCGCAATCGCGGACTTGCCGAAGCGTTTCGCAGCGGTATCGACAGGTGTCTGCAGGAAGGGGCGGACATCATCGTCAACACCGATGCCGATGGCCAGTATGCCGGCGAAGACATAGCCGCGATTGTCGCTCCGGTCGTCGCGCAGCAGGCAGACATCGTCATCGGTGATCGCTCGGTTGGCGAAAATCAGCATTTCGGGCTGTTCAAGCGGCTGTTGCAACGGCTGGGCAGCATGGTCGTGCGCACGCTTTCCGCGACCGATATAACCGATGCGGTCAGCGGCTTTCGCGCGATCAGCCGGGACGCGGCGCAGCGGATCAACATCACCACAGAATTCAGCTACACCACCGACATGCTGATCCAGGCGGGGCGCAAGCGACTGGCCATCGTCTCGGTCCCGATCCGGACGAACGCTGCGACGCGCCCCTCGCGCCTGTTCAAATCGATCCCGCGCTTCATCATGTCGACCGGCGTCACGATCATCCGCGCCTACACGACCTTCAACGCGCTCCGCGTGTTCGTGGCGATTGGTGCGCTGATGAGCGTGCTTGGACTGGTACCTATCGCGCGTTTCCTGTGGTTTGTGATGCAGGGCGAAAGCGACGGCCATTTGCAATCTCTCGTCCTTGGCAGCGCGCTTCTGATTGTTGGCGTTCTGGTGGCGACGCTCGGCCTGCTCGCCGATCTGGTGGCGACCAACCGCAAGCTGCTGGAGGCAAACATGCTGAAGCTGCGCCGGATCGAGGAGCGGCTTGCTGCGCAAGCTCAAAGCGGTGTCGACAGGGAGATGATAAAAGCTCAAACCATTGTCGATCTACAAAGTTCAATGGCGCAGGTGCAATCGTGAGCCGACCGATTGCCTCTGCCGATCACAATTCAGCCGCGCCGCACATTGTCAGCCGCCCGATCCGGGAAACAGCCACCCCTTTGGCCGAAGACTTCGCTGCCCACCGCGAACAGCAGGTGCAGTCCCGCATCGCCACCGCGCGCAATCGTGCTCTGGATCGCGAGCCCGGAATAGAGACCTTTGCAAACCGAATGTTTTCAGGGACCACATACTCGCTATGGCGCGCGGGCGAAAAGCCGACCCATCGTGTGTCGCATGGCCTCACGCTGGACGCAGGCTCTGGCCGCGGCGGGTGGCGTGCAATCATTACTCGCAACGGAGTCCGCGAATGTGTGGACATCGCGCCGCGCAGCGATGAAACCGTGACCTGGACCGCCGATCTTCAGAACATGCCGCAGGTGCCGCGTGATCGTTATGATGGGATTGTGTGTCATCAGGTTCTCGAACACGTCCCCCGGCCACTGGACGCCCTGTGCGAAATGCACCGTGTTCTGAAACCGTCGGGCCTTGCGGTTATCTCCGTACCGCATCTCAGCCGCCAGCATGAACTTCCATTCGACTATGCGCGTTTTACGCCGGGTGGTTTGCGTTATCTGGCGCACAGCGCCGGCTTTGAGATTGTCGAGCTTTCGCATTACGGCGGATTGGCCTGTTTCATCCATCACCAGTTCTCGACCCTTGGCCATGCCCTATTCAGCGCAATCCCCGTCATCGGCGCGCGGACGTTTTGCGCGCTTAACGCGCCTGTTTCGGTTTTTGCGCGCTGGTTCGACGCGATGACTGACCGGCACGGCCTGCTTGCCAATGGGGTTATCGCTGTGCTGCGCAAGCCAGCACCGGCGGGGTATGAGCTAACATGCGAAGTGTGCGCTTAGCGGTGAAAACGCCTGCCGCCAGTTCAGACAAACCGGTCACGCCGAAGTCATCTCCGGTCGATCGGCCGATCGGGGTCCCGGGAGCGATAGCTCGTTCGTCTAGCCAGCGCGTATCGTCCGGCGCACTGCCCTGTTGGACAGATTTCTGATGGCTTGGCACACTGATGATAATGGCCCAGACGTGTTATTCATAACCCGCAAGTGGGCTCCGGCGGTGGGGGGTATGGAGACCTACTGCCAGCGGCTAACCGAAGAACTTTCAGACACCGTCCCAGTCGAAGTGATCGCGCTAAGCGGTCGCAAGAACGGTCAGCCGCCGAGGCCGACCGCGCTTGCCTTGTTCCCGTTCAGCGTGTTGCATCGCATTGCAAGAATTCGGATCAAGCCCACAATCGTTCACCTTGGTGATATGGCGATCTGGCCGTTGGGGTTGATGGCACGCCTGTTCTTCCCTTCGGCGCATCTGATCCTGAGCGCCCATGGAACCGATGTGTCCTATGGCTTGCGAGGCGGTCTGAAAGGATCCGCGTTTGAGGCATTCCAGAAGCTGGGCGCTTGGCTGTTGCCGGGCGCGCGAACAATCGCCAATTCGGATGCCACGCGCAGGCGGCTTGGCGAACTCGGTTGGCATTGCGTCGCCAAAGTTCCGCTAGCCACCGATCTTGATGCCCCGGCGGAACAGCCAGTTGAGACGAACACGATCGTGTTCGCTGGCAGACTGGTTCAGCGCAAGGGGTGCGCGTGGTTCATCAATCGGGTGCTGCCATTGCTCCCGGATAACACGCGTCTGACGGTGATCGGTACGGTATGGGACGCCAGCGAACAGACTGCACTCAATCATCCTCAAGTTGAATTTCTCGGCGGTTTGTCGCAATCACAACTGGTTCATCACTTTGCCCGTGCCGGTTGTGTTATTGTACCCAATATTGATATCGGCAATGGTGAATTCGAAGGCTTTGGACTCGTCGCTCCAGAAGCCGCCAGCGCTGGCGGGGTTGTTCTTGCAGCAGCGACTGGCGGGCTCACCGACGCGGTGATCGATGGTGAGACCGGCTTTCTTCTACCGCCCGGAAATGCCCAGGACTGGGCCGACAAGATTGTCGAAATCGCTGGCTGGAGTTCGGAAAAACGCACTCAGTTCACTCGCCAGTCGCGCTTGCGAGCCAAAGAGCATTTCAACTGGAAACGGGTCGCGCAGGCAACCTTGGCGGCCTACACAATATGAAAATCCCGATTGCGAGCATCATGCGAATGGCATCCGATCTGCGACGGGTGGCCAAGCGTTACGAACGCATCGTGCTGCTGCTGGCGCTGGCCGTGTTTTGTGGTGGCAGTGTCGTGTCGGCAATCCGGCTTGATCTGGGGCTGGCAGACATTGGCTGGGGCAATCTTACCTTGTTGATACTGGTGATGGTGCCACTCGGTATTTTTTACGGGTCGATCAGCATGATGGTGATGGTTGGCGGGGCTGGGCTGCGCTTGTCGTGGGGTGATGCGCTGCGCGTCTCCAGCCTTTCTACGGCTGCCGAATTACTGCCCTTGCCCGGTGGCGCAATCGTGCGAGGGGGCGCGATGATCCGGCGGGGTATTGCGGCTGGAACCGCAGCTTCACATGTGTTGGTCAATGCCGTGCTCTGGCTCGGCTGTGCATCCTGTGCGGCTGGTGCAACTTTCGGACTTTCGACCTTGCCAGGTACTTTGCTGGGAGTGGGGGGACTGGCAGGCGTCATGGCTAGCGTCTGGTGGCTGGGGCGTCATGCCGGCATTCGTTGGACCATGGCGGCGCTGTCGCTGCGTATGATTGGGCTTGGCCTGACCGGCGTCAGGATCGCGATAGCCTTTGCAGCTGTGGGTTGTCCAATAGCTGTGACCGACGCTTTCCCGTTTGCCTTTGCAACGATTCTGGGTTCTGCGTCCTCCCTCACTCCGGGGGGGCTGGGCATCGCCGAAGCTCTGGCGGCAGGCATGGCGACGATTGCCGATCAACCACCCGGAGCGGCGTTTCTAGCCGTGGGCATCGACCGATTGGCAAGTATCGGGATCAGCGCCGCTCTAGCCGGCGCGCTGTACCTCATCGACCGCGACCGTGTTACAGCGTCGGCGTAAGCGCAATTGCACGGCGTTCGAGAAACACGTGCAAGGGCAGGCAACCCTTAGGGAAAAAATAAGCTTTCCTGTTTATTCACCACAAATCGAGAGGCACCCTTCGCGCTTTTGCGGATGAGGTGTGTTCAACTGGAACAATGGCCTTGGGGGCTTGGCATGAGTGCATTCGGCAAAAAAGGTAACGCTGGAGGAATCAAGCCGGGCGCGAGGCCCGCATTCGGTGTTGCCCGGCCAATGAAGGCATCGGGGGGTCAATCCTCCCAGCCCCAGGGCGGCGAACAATTCCCGCCCTTGCCCGACCAAGAGGAAAAGTCGCGGCCTATCCGGCCAAGCGCATCGTCCTCGTCCGGCAATTCCAAGGGCAGCACGGCAGAGGCGATGGATCGGCTCGCCGAACGCGCCGCGCTGATCGAGGCCACCCAGCACGAACCGCAAGGGTTCGAGGCGAGCGTCCACAAGATCAAGGAACAGGTGCTGCCGCGCCTGCTCGAACGCGTCGATCCCGAAGCCGCCGCAACCCTTTCCAAGGAAGAGCTGTCGGAAGAATTCCGTCCGATCATCATGGAAGTGCTGGCCGAACTGAAGGTCACGCTGAACCGGCGCGAGCAATTCGCGCTGGAAAAAGTGCTGATCGATGAATTGCTCGGCTTTGGACCGCTGGAAGAATTGCTGAATGATCCGGACGTGTCCGATATCATGGTCAACGGCCCGGACCAGACCTACATCGAAAAGAAGGGCAAGCTGACGATTGCCCCGATCCGTTTTCGCGACGAACAGCACCTGTTCCAGATTGCCCAGCGCATCGTGAACCAGGTCGGCCGCCGCGTTGACCAGACCACGCCGCTGGCCGATGCCCGCTTGAAGGATGGCTCTCGTGTGAACGTAATCGTTCCGCCGCTGTCGTTACGCGGCACCGCGATCTCAATTCGTAAATTCTCCGAGAAGCCGATCACGATCGACATGCTCAAGGAATTCGGCTCGATGTCGGACAAGATGGCAACCGCGCTGAAAATCGCTGGGGCCTGCCGGATGAACATCGTTATTTCCGGCGGTACGGGTTCGGGCAAAACCACCATGCTCAACGCCCTGTCGAAGATGATCGACCCCGGTGAGCGCGTGCTGACGATCGAGGATGCCGCCGAACTTCGCCTGCAACAGCCGCACTGGCTGCCGCTGGAAACGCGTCCTCCAAACCTTGAAGGGCAAGGCGCAATTACCATCGGCGATCTTGTGAAGAACGCCCTGCGTATGCGTCCTGACCGCATCATCCTGGGCGAAATTCGCGGCGCGGAATGCTTCGATCTGCTCGCGGCGATGAACACTGGTCACGATGGTTCGATGTGTACGCTCCACGCCAACAGCCCGCGCGAATGCCTTGGCCGTATGGAAAACATGATCCTGATGGGCGACATCAAGATTCCGAAGGAAGCAATCTCACGTCAGATCGCCGAATTGGTCGATCTGATCGTTCAGGTGAAACGTCTGCGTGACGGTTCGCGCCGCACGACCAACATTACCGAGGTGATCGGGATGGAGGGCGACGTGATCGTGACGCAGGAATTGTTCAAGTTCGAATATCTGGACGAAAGCGAAGACGGCAAGATCCTGGGCGAATATCGCTCAAGCGGCCTGCGCCCCTATACTCTGGAAAAAGCCCGCCAGTTCGGTTTCGATCAGGCTTATCTCGAGGCGTGTCTCTGATGCGCTGATGCGGGCCGGTCGGCTTTGCGACGCCTTTGGCGTCGATTTGCAGGTGCGCTTGGCGTCAAAGTCTACCGATCACCACCGGCAGGCTCAAGGCCAGACAACCGCCGCCGATCATAGCGCACATCAGGAATATGCCGGTCCACGGCACCCAGCCGACCCTTTCCAGCCGCTCGACAGAACGCGAACGCCCGCGCCGCCATTCCATCAGCGCGCACAGGCCACCGACTACCCAGAACGCAGCGCCTGCCACAGCCATCCGCTCGGCATCGCTGGCCAGCACCAATTGCGTCCATGCGCCCGATATCACTTCTACGAATTTCAAAACCGTTGTCGCCGATCAGATAGCCCCTGCGTGATTTAGTGGCCCCGCGCGCTTGCGCAATCCCCGGTCGTGGGCCAAGCGCTGCCTGTATGGATGGATCGATTGCCCGCCCTCGCCCGTATCTTGCGCTGGGCCTGCGATTGCTTACCGCCGGAACGCTTGCGACGATGGCGATGCTGGTCAAGCTGGCGAGCACGCGCGGCGTGCATCTGGCGGAACTGGTGTTCTGGCGGCAGGCAATAACGCTGATTGTGGTGGCAGGGATGTTGGCGCTGCTGGGGCGGCTTTCCGCCATCCGCACACAGCGGTTCGGCGCCCATGTGCTGCGTGCGATCTATGGCCTTACCGGCATGTTCTTCGTCTATGGAGCGGTGGTGCTGTTGCCACTGGCAGAAGCCACGACTTTAAGCTTCACCGCGCCGTTCTTCGCTGTGCTGCTATCGGTCATCCTGTTTCGCGACAAGGTCGGCAAATATCGCTGGGGCGCAGTGCTGCTGGGCTTTGCCGGTGTGTTGCTGCTGACCCGGCCCGGCACCGATCTGATCGACCCATTCGGAGCGGCGGTGGGCCTGATTGCGGCGTTTCTGGTCGCGCTCATCAGCTTCCAGATCCAGGACCTGAACAAGACCGAAGCCCCGTGGACCATCGTGTTCTGGTTCGCCGCACTCACTACTCCGCTGGCAGCGCTCGCGCTTCCCTTCGTCGCGAAAGCGCATGATCCGCAAACATGGGCGATTATCGTCGCGATGGCGCTATGCGGTGCGTTGGCGCAAATGCTGCTGACGGCGTCGCTGCGGTTCGGATCGGCGGCAGTGATCCTGCTGATGGATTATACATCGCTGCTATGGGCCACCGCTTACGGTTATTACGTATTTGATCGCGCACCGTCTGGCAGCCTGTGGCTGGCCGCGCCGCTTATCATTGGCGCAGGCGCGCTGATCGCATTTCGCGAACGATCTCTTGCCCGACAAAACAAACAGACTGTCGACCCTGTGGAACCAGTCAGCCTGTAGAAATGTTATGTCCTCAATAATGCCGATTTTTAGGAGTGTATCATGATCCGCAAGACCATTCTCACCATTGCCGCCGCCAGCATGACCATGGGCATTGCAGCCTGCAATACGGTTGAAGGCGTTGGCGAAGATATCCAGTCGGTGGGCAAGGCCGGCGAACGCGCGATCGACTGATCGCGCCTTCGCGTCGCCCATTCAGGCCCGCGCGTAGACCAAGGTAAGGTTGTTCGCGGGCATTTCATGACGTGCCCGGCGGATAAAATCGTGACGCTTCGCCAGCGCATCCATGTCCTCAATGGAACGCACTCCCCAATTGGCGTTGCGGTCCTTCAAATCGGCGTCGAACTCCAGGTTAGATTGCGCGGTATCTACATTCGCTTCAAAATACGGCCCATAAAGGATAAAGGGCGAACCTTTGCCGCTGAGAATTTGCGACGCGCCGGCAAACAAGCCCTCTGTCGCCTCCCAGGGGCTGATATGCACCATGTTGATGCACACAATCGCATGGGTAAGGCGCGGTTTCCAATCGTCCTGCCCCGCGTCCAGCAAGACCGGTTCGAGAAGGTTCGATCCACTGTAATCGTCGCGATAGGCTGATATCGAGGCAATCGCTTCCGGGTCGGGATCGCTTGGCCACCAGTCGAGCGCAGGGAAATACTCTGCGAAATAGACCGCATGCTCTCCCGAACCGGCGGCGATTTCCAGTACGGTGCCAGTTGCTGGCAATTCGCGCTCCAACACTTTGGCGATAGCCTCGCGATTGCGGAGGGTTGCAGGGGCATGTATTTTCATCGCTGGCCCTTTCGTGATCAGCCAACCTGACGTTCCTGCCCGACCCAATACGGGTCGCGCAATTGGCGGCGCAGAATTTTACCGCTGGCATTGCGCGGCATTTCGGGAATGATATCGATGCTTTTAGGCACCTTGAATGCGGCGATCCGCTCTCGCGTGTAGGCAATTACGTCGGCCTCATCGATATTGCAGCCGGGTTTGGCAACTATACAGGCTTTCACCTCTTCACCCCATCTGGGGCTGGGTATGCCGATGACGGCAACCTCGGCAATGGCGGGATGACCGTAGATCGCGCTTTCAACCTCGGCGGGATAAACGTTTTCCCCGCCAGAGATGATCATGTCCTTGATCCGGTCCTGGATATAGACATAGCCGTCATCGTCCATGATCCCGGCATCACCGGTGTGCAACCAGCCATCAGGGTCGATGGTGCTGGCTGTGGCTTCGGGCAGGTTCCAGTATCCGGCGGTGTTGGACGGGGAGAGGATGCACACTTCCCCGATTTCGCCGCGCGGTACTTCTGCATTGTCTGGCCCGCGTATTTCGATCCTGACGCCGGGCACGGCCTTGCCCGCCGACCGCATCCGCTGATTGCCTTCCAGATCGTGATCTTCTGGCGGCAGGAGAGAAATCGTGCCGGTCGTCTCGGTCATTCCATATACTTGCATGAAGCCGGTGTCCGGCATGGTTCGCACCGCCTGTTTCAGCAGTTCAAGCGGCATCGGAGCTGCGCCATACATCAGGTATCGCAGACCGGAAAAATCGGTGTCGGACGCGCGTGGATGCTGGATCATCATCTGGATTGCTGCGGGCACCAGGAACAGCAATGTTGCCCCGCTCTCGATCGCATCCAGCGTCCCGTCGGGCGTAAATTCGGGCAGCACATGCACACGTACGCCGTTGGCCACGGCGATCGGTCCGGAACCGGTTCCACCGATATGCGCGCACGGCATTGCGCCCAGCACGCAATCGTCCGGCTTGAAGTTCTGCCACGGCAGGTGTTCCTCAAGGCTCGGCTTTCTCAGCGCAAACAGATTGCGGTTGGAAAGCTGCGCGCCCTTGGGATTACCGGTCGTGCCAGATGTGTAGAGTTGCAGCACCGGCTCATCGTCGGCGGGCGGCGTGTAATCTGCCGGGTCCATCGTCGCAGCCTCGTCAAAGGCAGCCTCAGCCTCGACCACGGTGGGTGCGGGATCAAGCGTTGCGGCTACATCGTTGGCCGTGGCCGCGAAATCCGCCGCTGCAATCACCAGCTTTGCTCCGGTATCGCTTAGGATAAAGCCGATCTCACGCGGGGCCAGCCGCCAGCCAATCGGCGCCATCACCGCACCCATCCTGCCGGCGGCATACAGCGCAAGGAAATAGCGATCGGAGTTCTTGCCCAGCCACGCGATACGATCACCCTTCGCAACGCCGCATGCTTTGAAATAGGCGATCAGCTGGCGCGTAAGACGGTCCGCCTGCGCATAGGAAGTGCGGCGCGTGCCCTCTTCCACCGCGATGTCATCAGGGCGGTGCTGCGCCCAATACGACAGGAACTCGTCAAAGGTGGTGAACTGCTCGTGCGCGGCCTGTGACATGGTCGGTCTCTCTCCCGGATCTTATTGACCCAAAGGAGTATCCCTCGTCACCTGCTGCGTCCACCAATTTACGCTACTGGAACCGCCCTCTGGCGCGTGCCCGGCGTTCGCGGATCAGCAACCACGCGATCAGCCCGACCGGCCCGGCGATGAAGGTGGCGACCAGTACGGGCACCTGCAACCAGCGTGAAAAGAACTTTGCATCCGCATCGCGGGCGATCCACAGGCCCACGAACAGATCGAAGGCTAGGTAGTGCGTCCAGCCGATCACTACGCCCACATCGCTGCTGAATATCGCGCGCACCCCTTGAATAGTGGTGAAGTTTGCGCCCCCGCCCGCCGGGATGATGCCGGTCAGCACGCTTACAAGCAGCACGGCATACAGCGCGCACAACCCGCCAACGCCCAAAAACAGGATGCCCGATAGCAATGCCGGCGGGCGCGGCAGCGCGATGAGTGCCACCCACGCAAACAGCGCGACCACGTTGACCGTGGTGAAAACGGCGGACCAGTCCATTGATTACTCTCCCTGCGGCGCGACCTTTGCCCGCCATTCGCGCGCCGCTCGGCGCATCGCTTCGTTACCGTGCGTGAACCGGCCCGCCGCCTTGCGCAGGCCAAGGCCCAGCGCAGCCTCCGCCACCAGCGCGGCGTCGACCGATCGGAACATTTCCCACTTGCCGCTCAGCATCGGATCGATCAGCGGCGCAACCATCAGCGCCAACCGTTCCAACGGGCGGAAGTCGTCCTCGCGCGCGCCGCGCAGCAGGCCGGGGCGCAGGATATCGAGCCGTTTGAAACCCACCTGCGTCACCAGCGCTTCGGTCTCGCCCTTCACTTTTTGATAAAGGTGTTTGGAACGGGCATCCGCACCCGCCGCGCTGATCAGAACCATGTTGTCGATCCCGGCGTCCTTGGCCGCCTGCGCGGTGCGGACGATCAGATCCTGATCGACGCTGCGAAAATTTGCCTCGTCACGACCGGCCTTTTTCCACGTCGTCCCCAGCGCGCAGATCAGCGAACGCGGGCGAACGGCTTCCATCACCTCGCCCCATTTGTCGGGGTCGGAGACGAACAATTCCATCCGCGCGCCCGGCGGCATTTCAATCTCGCGCCGGGCAATGCCGACCATGCGCGCCTCTTCGCTCGCGCTCGAAATCTCGATCAGGGTGCGCCCGATCAGCCCGGTCGCACCAACCAGCCCGATGCGCGTTGGCGCGATCAGGGCGCCCGCCTTGCCGAAATCGCCCTGTGCCTTGGGTCGGCGCGAACGCAAGTTTTCAGACATTGCGCAATCCCTCCGGCCGCTTGCCATAGATCGCGGTGCAGGCGTCAATCGCGAATTGATCGGACATGCCGGCAATGAAATCGGCGATCATGCGCGAACGCTCCGGCTCGCTTGCCGGTAAGCGACCCTGCCAGTCTTGCGGCATCAGCCGGGCATCCTGCGAATAGGCTGCGAACAGCCGCGCCACCAGATCGCGCGCGCGGTGTGCGGCGGCGACCTGTTCCGGATGGAAATACAGCTTTTCGTACATGAACGCCTTTAGCGCCCGCTCGTACTGCGCCATTTCTGGCGAGAATCGGGCCAGTTGCCGTCCGGCACTGCGCACTTGTGCTACCGTTTCCATCCCGGCAACCGCATTGCCGGTCTGCTTCAGCACATCGTTCACCATCAGGCCGATCTGTTCGCGGATCAGTTCGCGCAATTTCCGGTCGCGCGGGGCGTTGGGAAAGCGTTTTTCGACGGCCCGCCATTGATCGGCGAGGAAATCGAGCTCCATCAGGTCATCCAGACCCAGAAACCCGGCGCGCAAGCCATCGTCAATATCGTGATTGTCATACGCGATGTCATCGGAAACGGCGGCAATCTGCGCTTCGAGCGAAGGCCATTGCGACAGCGCCAGCGGCAGCGCGGCATCCAGCTGCGCCAACGCCCAGCCGGGTGTGGCCACCGGTCCATTATGCTTGGCCAAACCTTCCAGCAGATCCCACGTCAGGTTCAACCCGTCATGATCAGGATAGGGGCTTTCCAGCCGCATTACCGTGCGCAAGGTCTGCGCGTTGTGGCAAAACCCGCCAAACCGCTCCATCGCAGCCCGCAGCGCGTCTTCGCCCGCGTGGCCGAACGGCGGATGGCCCAGATCATGCGCCAGACACAACGCTTCGGTCAGATCCTCGTCCAACCCCAGCGCACGCGCCAGCACGCGGCCTATTTGCGCCACCTCAAGGCTGTGAGTGAGGCGAGTGCGATAGTGGTCGCCCTCCGGCGCTATGAACACCTGCGTTTTCGATTTGAGACGCCGAAAACTCATCGAATGGATGATGCGATCACGATCCCGCTGAAAATCGCTGCGCGGACCCCGGACTTCAGCGCTGCCGCGCGGCGCTCTTCCAAACTCGCGTCCGCCATGGTGTGCCGGGTCAGCGGCGTATGGCGCTCGGCCGGTTGGGGTCAGCCCTGATGGGTGCAAGCTCGATGGGTGCAAGCCTGATGGGTGCGATATAGTCACAAAACCCGACTAGGCAGGCTCAGCGTTCCGCTCAACGGGAACAGATTGGCAACCGCGTCAGGAAGCGCAGGAATGCGGTGGATAGGACGCTGCATAAGAGGATCGGCGCAGAATGTGGGCGGATCGGGGCGCTGAATGCTCCTCCAGTCCCATCGGATGCACCGGGCACGGATCAAACGCAGGCAAGTAGCGTGCAGTTATTGGGGTTGCGCGATGGGAATGGGCACGAAAAATGCGCAAAGGGGGCCACCCGCCGGTGCTTTGGGGGGTGAGGCAGGTGGCCCCGCAGGGCCATCGGAATGCGACCCGAAGACCCGGAGAATGCCGTTCCATATAGGAATGCAAACTCTTGACAGGCATTTAGACACGAACTGCGTAACTTACAGCATCATTTTATAAAGTTGCGCCAAAGCGTTCCGGGCAACGGGCGATCTGCGGTCTAACTTACGGTTTCGGGCTCGAGTATCCAGTCAGCCGCCGCCTCGCAGTGGATGCGGGTGGAATCGAACACCGGAAGCACGTTTGCGTCCACATCGACCACCAGATTCAATTCTGTGCAGGCCAATACAATAGCGTCCGCCCCCTCCTGCGCCTTGTTGGTGATGATCGTTTTCAACGTGCGCTGCGCATCGCGTGAAACCTTGCCCAGCATAAGCTCTTCGTAGATGATCCCTTCCAGCTTCTCGACCACGGCCATATCGGGGGCCAGCAGGTCGATACCCTGCGCCACAAGCCGTTTGCGGTAGAAACTTTCGGTCATCACATTGCGTGTGCCAATCAGCGCGGCGCTTTTGTGCCCCGCGTCGCGTATCGCGCGTCCCACCTGATCGGCAATATGCAGCACCGGTATCGACACAGCCTGCGCCACGTCATCATACAGTTTGTGCATGGAATTGGCGCCGATGATCAGACCTTGGGCGCCCGCATCCTCAAGCCGCCTGGCGCTATCGCTCAGCACTTCACCCGCGCGTCGCCAGTCGCGATCTTCGCGAATCGCATAGAGCTCGGAGAAATCGAGGCTCTCGATCAGCAACGGTGCGCTTGCCATCGGGGCGGCGCGCCGTTGAACGATGCGATTGATCCGGTCGTAATAAATGCCGGTCGAAACCCAGCTCATGCCCCCAATCATACCCAGTTTGCGCAACGCAATTTCCTCGAATCCGTGTGGCTGTTCTCTACAAGCTGTAGCGATGATGCGATCCCTGCGTCCATAGGGCTGAAATTCCCCAGTGAATTCGCACAGTTATATGGTTGATTTGGAGTTAATAAGCCACTCTCGCAGCGTCTGAAGCGTTGCTTTGGGTGCTTCTTCGTGCGGCAAATGGCCTATTGCGGGGTAGACGGCGATGGTCGCGTTGGGCATCACCGTGTCAAGCCACCGTCCCGCGGACACCGGGATCAGCGCGTCCTCCTCCCCCCACAATATCAGTGTCGGCGCTGTGATCGCCGCGATTTCATCACGCGTCAGCGGATCATAGGGAGCGGCAAAACGCGCCATGGTCGCAGCACGATTGCCGGGATAGCGCAGCAGCTCCCAATACCTGTCCACCGCCTGATCGGTCACGACCGATTGGACCGAAACGCTCTGCTCAAGGCTTTGTTCGATCAGGCTGCGCGGCGTGATCTGTTCTGCAATGCGGTTGATGCCGGGCATCCGCGCGATTGCAAAACCGATGTTGCCGCTGCCGTTGTCCTCATCCTTCTCTTCGTCAGGCATTGGCATTCCGCCCGCATCGACCAGCACCAGTCCCGCCAGGCGATCGGGATGGGCCGCCGCAAAGGCGAGCGCGTGTTTTCCGCCCATCGAATTTCCGCCGAGGATGAACTTGTCCAAGCCCAGCACGTCGGCAACTTCGCGAATGTCCTCAACATAATTGGCGCGGCTGTAATCGCCCGCAGGGTCCGGTCCGGTCAGGCCATGGCCGACCTGATCGAAACGGATGATGCGGAAATCGCCGCTCAGATCGTCAACCCACGGCTGCCAGGTGTGCAGATCGGCGTTTGAACCATGGAGCAAAATGATAGGAGTGCCATTGCGCGGCCCTTCGTCGCGCAAATGTACGGTCACACCGTTGCCGATTGCGACGAATTGCGACGGGGCAGCGGCGTATTTGGCGCGCATCTCCGCTGGGTCGGTATCGGGGGTGCGAAAGATCAAGAACGCGATGACCAGCGCCACGATCAGCCCGCCGACGATCCGCAGCAGCCACTTCATCGCTGCATTTCCGCAATCCATTTGCGCACGATTGCGATGCCGTCCGGATCGTTGGTCGACCGGTTCAGTTCGGGCATGGCAACGCCCGGTTCGGTCGAGCTCATCCGGTGCACCATGATCGAGGCATCGGGATCACCTGGCGCAATGCTGACCAAGTGCCCGCCCGCTCCCCGTCCTGCTGCGACCGGGGGTTTGAGAATGCCGATGGCGTGGAGATCGTCCTGCTCCCAGCGCAGGTCCAGCCCGCTGTTCGACGCCCCGCCCCCCGGTTGGTGGCAATGCGCGCAATTCACATCGAGATAAGCGCGCGCGAGGTCCGCCGTGGCGGCGGTCTTGTCACCCCATACCGGCAAGGCGCGCGCGACCTGTGGCATATTGGTCAGCTTTCCCGCAGTCACATTCGCGGCAAGCCAGTCACGCGACAGATTGCGCGCCTTGGGGCCGATGGGAATGACCTCGCCATCCTTCGAATGGCATGTCTTGCATTCGTTTTTGTTCGGGATGCGATAGCTCACCTCCACCCCGTCGGGCCGGGTAATCGGCAACCGCGCGCCCGCCAGTGCAAGCGTCGCCTCGGTTTGCTCCGCGTTCCAACGATAAGGCAGCGCCACCCAGCCATCGGCACGGTGTAGTAAAATGCGGGTCTCGATAAAGCGCTGGTCTGCGCCCGTACCAAAGGCAAACGTCTTTATGATCGCGCTGCCGACCGGGTATTGCAGGAGGCCCGTCCCCTCAGGCTCCATCCGCTCGCCATCGGGCAGATAAATAAGGCGAAGCTTGTCGGCGCCATCGGAATATAGCGGCGTGTTGAGTGCATAGCCGGTCAGCCCCGCGTTCGGCACGCGCGCGGCGGCATCAGCAAAAAAACCGAACTCGCTCAGCGTGCGCGGCATGGTTTCGCCCAGGATAACCGCGTCGTTTACAGCCGATGGTGCTGCCGAACGCGCGGCAATCGCCCCGCCGAACGCGCAGGCTGCCGCCGCCAGAACGAGCGTCGAACGCCTCACTTCAGCCGCGCCTCCAACGCCTTCACCTCATCAGATAGAGCCGTGCGTGAACTGATCGGCGACGCGGCTGCAATCTCGATAATCTCGGGCTGCGCCTGCGTCAGCGGTTGGCCAACCGTTGTCAGGCCAAGCGTCAGCGCCCGGAGCGCTTTCGAGCTGGTAACATTGTGGTGCAGTCCGTCCGTCAGGATCGCAGGCAAGGCCTCAAGTCCCGTCGCCTGCAACAGCTGTGCCCCGCCCGCAAAGTCGGGCGCGTTACCGCCCGATCCGAAGATGTTGTCCCCGATGTAAACGTCCTGCGGCACCGGCTGGTAACGCTCGTCGGTGAAGTCCTTTGAATACGCGATCAACATCACGTGGCTGGTGGCATTGTTGATCAGCGCGTTGTCGATGATCTGCACGCCGGTGTTCGCCATGACCATGATCCCGGTGCCCGAAGGCACGCTGGCGACGATGTTGCCCTCGGGCGCGAAATTGTCGGTGTTGTTGTCGATCACCGCATTGTTCGCGATCAGCACGTTGCCGCCGCCAACCTTGGGAAGGCCCGGCAGATCGAACACCAGAATGCCGCCAGTGTTGCGGGTGGCGAGGTTTTCGGTCACTTCGGCGTTGTTCGAATTTTCGATCTCGATCCCGGCGACGTTCTCGACCACGCGATTACGCCGCACGACGATGTTATCCGACTGCCCGACATAGATGCCCGCATCCGATGCGCCGCGCACATAGCTGTCCTGTACGAGGATGTTGGATGCCTCAACCGGGTAGATGCCGTATGCGCCGTTCGATGCCTTTGGCCCGCCGGTCCATTCGACCCGAATCGCGTGATAGATAATGTTGTCCGCGCCCTTGGACTTGATCCCGTCACCCTTGGCATTTTCGACGGCAAAATCGCGCAAGGTAACGTCGTCGGAGGTTACCAGCAGCCCCTCGCCCGCGCCCTGTTGTCTGGTGAAATCGAGCACGGTCTGCTCCATGCCCGCGCCGCGCACCGTAACGCCATCGGCATCCAGACTGAGACCGTCGGTCAGATCATAGCGTCCGGCGGCAAGCACGATCTCGTCACCCGGTTCGGCGAGTATCAGCGCCTCTTGCAGTCGTTCCTGCGCGCCCTCGCCCGGCGCAATTGCGTGCGTCTTGGCCGATAAGCCCGCACTGGAGGCCAGCAACAGTGCGGCGGCGGTAATCCTGATCATCGCATTCTCCCTCTCGCCAACGCAGTGTGGCGCAAGGGGGGCATCAATTGCAAGCCGCTAGGTATGCGTTACCCGATTCCCATAGCGCACAAACCCGCGCTGGTGGTGACGACCGCAACGGCCTCGGTATCCTCGACCCGGCGCAGGCGCTTTACCAGATCGCCCAGTCCGGTCGCGCTGTCGGCCTCGCCATCGCGCGGCGCCATGCCCGATTGCAGTGTGTAAAGCTGCCAAACGGACAAGCGATCGACCATCCGGTCCGCCATGCAATCGGCGCGTTCATCGGAAATGCCCGATGCGGTCAGCGCGCTCTCCACCCGCCATTTGACCACCGGACGTGCCAGCCCTGTTTGCAAGGCAATGCCCGCCAGCAATACCAGCACCACGACCGCAATCACCAGCTTACGCATCAACGACTGCCTTCACCACAATCCGGCTCAATCCAGCGCCTTTACGATTTCCTCGACCATCTTCTTGGCGTCGGCCAGCAGCATCATTGTCTGGTCCATGTAGAACACATCATTGTCGACGCCGGCATAGCCCACGCCGCCCATGCTGCGCTTGATGAAGAAAACCTGCTTGGCCTTGTCCACGTCGAATACGGGCATCCCGTAAATGGGCGAAGTCTTGTCGGTCTTGGCCGCAGGGTTCACCACATCGTTTGCGCCAATGATAAAGGCGACGTCCGCCTGCGCAAAATCGGAGTTGATATCCTCCAGTTCGAACACCTCGTCATAGGGCACGTTTGCCTCGGCCAGCAGCACGTTCATATGGCCCGGCATACGTCCGGCAACGGGGTGGATGGCGTATTTCACGTCGACGCCCTTTTCCTTCAGCTTGTCGCCCATTTCGCGCAGTGAATGCTGAGCCTGCGCCACCGCCATGCCGTAGCCGGGAATGATGATGACCTTTTCCGCCTGTTCGAGCATGTAGGCTGCGTCCTCGGCGCTGCCCTGCTTGTAGGGGCGCTGCTCGCGCGCCTCACCGCCGCCAGCCGCTGCGCTCTCGCCGCCAAAGCCGCCTGCGATGACGCTGATGAAACTGCGGTTCATCGCACGGCACATGATGTAGCTGAGGATCGCGCCGGAAGATCCAACCAGCGCGCCGGTGATGATCATTGCGCTGTTGCCCAGCGTGAAACCCATCGCCGCTGCCGCCCAGCCCGAATAGCTGTTCAGCATCGAGACGACCACGGGCATATCCGCTCCGCCGATGGGGATAATCAGCAGGAAGCCGATAAGGAAGGCGAGCACCGCGACCGCCAGGATCATCCAGCCCTCGCCCGCGCCGCCTTCGGGTGACACGGTGTAAAGCGCAATCAGTGCAAGGATTGCGATCAGTGTGCCCAGATTGATGATATGACGCCCCGGCAACATGATCGGAGAGCCGCTCATCCGGCCCGACAGTTTCAAAAATGCGATGATCGAGCCGGAGAACGTGATCGCGCCAATGGCAATGCCAAGGCCCAACTCCACCCGGCTGACCGCGAGGATTTGCCCAGCCGCATCGACGATCCCGAAACTTGCCGGGTCCAGCCACGCGCCAAGGCCGACGACCACCGCGGCCAGACCAACGAGGCTGTGAAAGCCCGCGACGAGTTCCGGCATGGACGTCATCGCAATCCGGCGCGCCACGGTCACGCCAATGATTGCGCCGATAAAGATGGCGATGCCAATCTCGATGATGTTGGCGATATCGTGCGTGATCAGCGTTGTGACCACGGCCAACACCATCCCGATCATGCCATTGCGGTTGCCGGTGCGAGATGTTGCGGGGCTGGAAAGTCCGCGCAGCGCGAGGATGAAGAACACGCCGCTGATGAGGTAGGCGAGCATTGCCCATGCAGGGGTCGCGGAGGCCCCGCCCGCAGCGTGTGCAGGGGTCGCAAGGAATACCGACATTGCCGCGAATGCGGGGACGCCGCGGCTGGAGAAAGTGCGGCCCATCCTCACTTTTCCTTCTTCTTGTACATCGCGAGCATCCGCTCGGTCACGGCGAACCCGCCAAAGATGTTGATGCTGGCCAGCACCACCCCGAACAGGCCGAGATACTTCGCCGCATCGCTCGACGCCTCAGCCGCAGCAATCAGCGCGCCGACGATAATCACGGACGAAATCGCATTGGTCACCGCCATCAACGGCGTGTGCAGCGCCGGGGTGACCGACCAGACCACGTAGTATCCGACGAAACACGCCAGCACGAAGATCGAGAGGATTGAGATAAAGTCCATTAAGAGGCGCTCCCCCGCGCTAGGCGTCTTTCCAATTCTGACAAAGCAGCGCTAGCTCTATCGAGCCTGTCGCGCTCTTCTTCGAACGTAGGTCCCTGTTCAAACCTTACGGTCGAAATATCCTCAAGTTCGGCATCGATCTGCCCGACTTCGGCTCGTCCGTATAGGGCGGCCAAACCAGTAAAGACCACGTTGCGCCTTTCGGTCACGGCATATTCGCGGTGATTCAGACCGCGCCATGCCGGAGTGTTACCGTGGTTGTGCAAACCGACGAGCGAGCTCTCCGCATAAAGCTGAAGGTCATCCGCTTCAGAGAAGTCGAACGACTGTGGTGCGACTGTCGCGCAGCCGGCAAGGAACATTGCAACCGCAGAAACGCACCTCACCCCTGCAGCCTCTCGTTCACAACCTTGCCGCCCTGTGTCAGGCGGATCGCGTTGCCGATTTCCTCATCGAACACCGGCTTGCCCGCGTCCTTGTCCCAGAACGCCTGGAACATGGTGAAGTGGTTGCGCGCAAACAGCGCGGAAGCATCGGCGGGCAGGTGTGCAGGCGTGTTGGAATATCCGATGATATTGACGCCGTGTTTGACCACGACCTCATCCGGTTTTGACCCCTCGACATTGCCACCTTGCGCCACGGCGAGGTCGAAAATGACGCTGCCCGGCTTCATTGTGGCGATCTGAGCGTCGGTGATGAGGCGCGGGGCCGCGCGTCCGGGGATCAGGGCGGTCGTAATCACGATATCCTGCTTGGCAATGTGTTCGGATACCAGCTGCGCCTGAGCGGCCTTGTATTCCTCGCTCATTTCGGTCGCGTAGCCGCCTGAACCCTCGCCTTCGATACCCGCGACGTTCTCGACGAAAATCGCCTTTGCGCCCAGCGACTGGATCTGTTCCTTGGTCGCGGACCGCACATCGGTGGCGGAAACCTGCGCACCCAGCCGCCGTGCAGTTGCAATCGCCTGAAGCCCCGCAACGCCCACGCCCATGATGAAAGCACGTGCGGCCTGCACCGTGCCCGCCGCCGTCATCATCATCGGAAACGCGCGGCCATAGGTGTTGGCGGCGACCAGCACCGCCTTGTATCCTGCGAGGTTGGACTGGCTTGAGAGCACATCCATCCCCTGCGCGCGGGTGATGCGCGGCATGAATTCCATCGAAAGCGCCTCGAGACCGGCTGCGGCATAGGCGGCAAGGAGGTCGGCGTTATTGAACGGATCGAACAGCGCGGCCACCATTGCGCCGGGCTTTGCTCCTGTCAGCATTGCGGGTTCGGGCGCCTGTATTGCCAGCACGATATCGGCGTCCTTTACCGTATCCGCCGCGCTGCCCACCGCCGCGCCAGCTTCGGCATAGGCCGCATCGGAGATTGAGGCATTCAACCCCGCTCCGGTCTCCACCGCGAATTCATTGCCAAGCCCTGCAAACTTCTTGATCGTTTCAGGCGTCGCAGCAACGCGGGTTTCGCCCGCGCCGCGCTCTTTCAGGACAGCAATCTTCACGTAGGTTTCGCCCCTTTACAGACTGGCTTAATCAGCAATCATCATCATCACGACCAGCACGATAACCGCGATGGTCGGAACAACCCATTTCAGCGTATTCATAAAGCCGCTGTAAAGTTTGTCCTTCTGTTTGATATCCGGGCTCGCCATCGCCTTCATTCCTTATGCGTTCTATCTCAAGCGGCGCGTTGGGCGGTCAATCGCCAGACACGCGCCGCATCACTGATCCGGGCCGTATCGAAGCGTCACGCTTTGCTCAAGCCCTTCGCGCATGGTTGGCGGGGATGGTGCGTTTTGGGGTGAGACCGCGATCAGCCTTAATCTGGTCTTTACTCCCCCGCGCTATCGCAACGTCGAACGTTTCATCCCGGCACACTCACGCTCGGGTTTGGGGGAGTAGAGGTTGCGCGCATGACGGAAGTGGGTCCACGACTTGTATTGCTGATCGACGATGAGCCGGCACAAAGCCGACTGATCACGGCGATTGCCGCGCGCGACGGCTGGCGTACTGTCGTGGCGAGCGATGCCGAAACCGCGATAGCGACGCTTGGCACGCGCGAGGGGATGCAATTGTCCGCAATTCTGCTGGATCAATGGGTTCCGGGCGATGATGCCTGCAACCTGATCCGCGAATTGAAGGAACGTCGCCCCGCTTTGCCGGTTCTGATGCTGACCACCAGCGCATCCCCGCTGCTGGCGGTCGAAGCGATGCGGGCAGGCGCCAGCGATTATCTGGTCAAACCGGTCGCGCCGGATCGGCTTATGGAGGCGCTGCGCACCGTCACCACCCGATCGGCACCACGCGATGAACTCGCGCCCCTGACCGAGAAGATGTCAGCCACGCTCGATTTCGATGCGATGATCGGCACCGCGCCCGGTTTCCGCACAGCGCTGGCGCAGGCGGCCAAGGCTGCGCGTGGTCATTCTCATGCCTTGATCGAAGGGGAAAACGGCACGGGCAAGGATATGCTGATGCGCGCGATGCACGCCGCATCCCCGCGTGCAAAGGCTCAGATGCGTGTCATCAACATAGCCAGCATCGCGCCCAATTCCATCGAATCGGTTCTGTTTGGGCACGAGCCCAACGCCTTTCCCGGCGCGTTCGACCGCCAGATCGGCGCCATGCAACATTGCGACGGCGGCACGCTGATGCTTGACGAGGTCGACCGGATTTCGCTGGGGGTGCAGCAGCGCCTTGCCGAAGCGCTGGCGACCGGCATCGTGCGCCCGGTTGGCGCATCGCACGGTTTCCGCGTGGACGTGCGATTGCTGTCGGCCAGCAACCATTCGCTCGATGAGCTGGTGGCGGGCAACCAGTTCAACGCCGCGCTGGCGGAAAAGCTGGGCGCGACCCGCATCAGCCTTCCGCCTCTTCGCGACCGGACCGGAGACATCCCGGCGCTTAGCCGCCATTTCCTCAGCCGTATCGGTGAACAGCCGGGACTGAAGTCGCTCTCGGTCAGCGACGGTGCGCTGGCGCTGCTCGCCGCGTATGACTGGCCGGGCAATGTGCGCCAGCTGCAATCGGTGCTGTTTCGCGCGGCGGTCTATTGCGAGGGCAATACGCTCACCGAAGACAGCTTCCCTCAGCTTTGCGAAATGCTGGGCGAACAACAGGTCACTGGTGGCGGCCAGCATTTCCACGATGGCGTCGGGGTGATGCTGTACACCGCGGACGGCAATCTGCGCCCGCTGGAAGAGATAGAGGCTGACGTCATCCGCCTAGCCATCGGCCATTATCGCGGCCGCATGACGGAGGTCGCCCGGCGGCTCGGCATCGGACGCTCGACCCTGTATCGCAAACTGAGCGACCTGGGGATCGATAACGCGGCGTGATGGGGCCGCTTGATCGTTCGATTCGAAGCGCGTAGCCCAAACGGTATGGATGGGATCAAGGATTTTGCAGGGCGGACAGCGCTTATCACCGGAGCAGGTTCCGGAATCGGTGCGGCGTGTGCGAGAGCGCTGGCGGCGCGCGGCGCGGCAAAGCTGTTTCTCAACGACATCAGCGCGGATGGACTGAACGCTCTTGCGCTGCCGAGCACGTGCGAGGTTGAGCATGTTTTCGGCAGTGTCTCGGATGAGGCGCTGTGGAAAGCGCTCGAACCGCGGCTTTCCGGCTTGGATCATGCAATCGTCAATGCCGGGATCGGATCGTTCGGACCGCTTGCTGAACTGACGTTGCAGCAATGGCGACAGGTGATGGACGTCAACCTTGACGGTGCGTTTCTTACGCTGGGCGCCAGCATGCGCGCAATGGCTGCAATGGGCGGCAGCGTGGTGGTGGTCGGGTCTTCAACGGGCGTGAAGGTCGTGCCCGGAACCGGCGGCTATGGCGTGGCCAAGGCGGCGGTGGCGCACATGGCGCGCATGGCCGCGCTGGAAGGTGTGGGCCAGAACATCCGCGTCAACGCAATCGCGCCGGGCGGGGTCGATACCGCGATCTGGGATAGCGGCGAGGACTTCAACCGGTCTGTCGAAACACGGGGCCGCGAGGCGACGATCAAGACGATGGCAAAGACCACCCCGTCGGGCCGGTTCGCCACCTCGGACGAGATCGCAGACAATATCCTCTACCTGCTCAGCGATGCCGGATCGAACATCACCGGGCATGTGCTGGTATCGGACGGCGGGTTTATCCTGTAACGCCGCCGCGGACCCCTCATAACTACCAGCTGAAACTCTGTTCCGCCAAGGTCTGACTGGTGTCGCCTTTCAGGGTCATCGTCACCCGTTTCCTGCCCCAGTCGATATCGACCAGCCCGTAATTCTCGACGCCGAAGAACGGTGTGACCCGTTTGGGATCGGGTTCGCGCGCGGAGCTTTTCGCGATGTCGCCTTCCCCGAAAGCGAGGTTGAGGGACGAACTGGTCAGCTCCCACAAAGTTTCGCCACCCGGCGCATCGTCGATCTTGTAGATGCCAGCCGAATGCCGGTCTCCCGACAGCAGCACCACGCCGCTGTCCGCGCGCGCGCCGATCATCTCCAGCAACTTTGCACGCTCCTTGGGGAAGTTCTCCCAGCTTTCGTAGTCGTGCGCCTCGGTCAGCACCTGGATCGAGGATACGACTATGCGCAGGTCCGCAGGCTTTGCCAGCTCGCCTTTCAGCCAGTCCCATTGCTCCGCGCCCAGCACAGTTGCCGCGTCGCTCTCATCGGGCAGATACACGCCCAGCGGCGGGCGCTCGCGGCTCCATTCCATGCGATTGAGGTTGGACCGGAAGAAACGCGTGTCGAGCATGATGATCTGAACCCGCTCGCCTGTCGGACCGGACATCACGCTGTCATAGATGCCGGGGCGTTGGCGCACCGCGTCGGATGATCCCCAGAAATGCTCGAACATCGTCTCCGACCAGCGCCGCATGGGAAACGCCGCGCCTGCATCGTTCAGCCCGTAATCGTGATCGTCCCACGTCGCCAGCATTGGCACGGCCGCGCGCAGGCGCTGCCATTCGGGATGCGATGCCTGAAGCGCATAGGACGCGCGCAGGCTTTCCAGCTCCGCATCGCCGTCCCACGCATTATCGCCATAGACGTTGTCACCGATCATCATGAACAGCTGCGGATTGGCGCTGGCAACCTGCTGCCACATGTGCTGGCTGGCGGACTGATGGTTGCAACTGCCAAACGCAATCCGGGTCAGCCGGGTTGCAGGATCGAGCGCCGGTCCCTCGCCCGCATGAGGCAGGGAAACGCTCTGGCGCAGTTTGGCGTAATAGGGCGCCAGCAATTCGTCGGGCGAAAGCGACACGGCGACGGGAGCAGGTTCGGGGGGAGCAGGTTCGCGCGCTGACGCCTCGCCGTGGTGATCCGCCATGAGCGGGGCTGCACCGAGCAAAGCGGTGGCGCTGGTCAGGAAATGCAGGATGGATCGGCGCATTGTTTCAGGAACTCCTATTGATCTGTTGTCGCTGCCTGTTGGCGCGGCTGCATGACGGCTTTGCGACGATCTCGCAATTCCAGGCTATTGATCGCGCGGCAACTGGCTGAAATCCGTGAGCGCCGCATCGCGCATCCCGCGCCACACATTCCTTGCCTGCACGCTGTCGCGCACATCGTGGACGCGCAGCATCTGCACGCCCGCATCCATCGCCCGCATCATCAGCGCTATGGACCCGCCCAACCGCTGATCCGCCGTCTCCTCGTGGGAAAGCGCGCCGATCATGCGTTTGCGGCTGACCCCCACCAGCAGCGGACTGCCAAGCGCATGGAACAGCGCCAGCGCATTCATCAATACGAGGTTCTCCGCCAAGGTCTTGCCAAACCCGATGCCCGGATCCAGCATGATGTTGCCTTCGGGGATTCCCGCGGCAGTCGCCCGTGCCCGCGCGGTTTTCAGAAAGTCGAACACCTCGCTGACCACGTCTGTATAGCTTCCGCCCTCGTGCAGATCATCGCCCGTGCCCGGCGCGTGCATCAGCACCACGGGGCAACCGGACGACGCGACCAGTCCGCTCATCCGATCGTCATAGCGCATGGCGGAAACATCGTTCGCCATGTGCGCGCCCGCCTGCAACGCTGCCTCCAGCACGCCTGCGCGGCGGGTGTCGATGCTGATCGCGGCGCCCATCGCGGCGCAATATTCGATGGCGGGCAGGACGCGCCTGTTCTCGTCATCCTCCCATGTGGCCGCCGCGCCGGGGCGCGTGCTTTCGCCGCCAATATCGATGATTGCTGCGCCCGCCTCCAGCATGGCGGCAGCGTGGGCACGGCCTGCATCGGGCCGGTCGAGGAAGTCGCCGCCATCGCTGAAACTGTCGGGCGTGACGTTGAGGATCCCCATGATCTGCGGCTGATCGAGCCGGATCGTGCGCGCGCCCAATTCCAGTGGCGGGTGCGATTTGGAGAGGTTATCCCATTGCTGCGCCGCATCCTGCGCCAACTCCCCCTCCAGCGCGCCCAGCACCGCCATCGCAGTGCGCGAGCCGAACACCTCGCGCCGGATCACCGCCCCGCCATCGCGCACCATCAGCGCAAACCGGCTGGCATAGGCAAGCCCGCCTGCAAGCCGGATCGCTCCGCCCTCCTCCGCCTGCGGCCCCGATGCAAGGCCGATAGGGTGGACGTAAACGTGGGCGGTCATGGTGCGTTACTGCCGGCGTGGCGCGCAGGGGTGACACACCTGACACACTGTCCAGGGGGAGAAAACGAGCGGGCCATGCAAGGGGCGGAAAACCGCAGGTTGCTGGCCGGATAAAGATGGCTTTTCGTCATGGCCATCAGGCTTAATAGAAAGGCGCGCTGTAGGACAGGGAGTTTGGGGCAATTGCCCTTCGAGCGAGCAAAAACGCGATTTCAGCTCCCGAGCCCGGCTTCCGGTTGGCGAGTGGAACGCGGCCTCAGGGTTGCCTGCCTCCGGCTACAATTGTCCATTTCTGGCTCTGGGGCGAATTTCCGATCGCCGTATCGCCGCAGATGGCAGGGCTATACGATCTGCAGATACCTTCGAGCATCCAACGGTGCGACTCTCATGCGGCGAATCGATCATTGAGGGAGCGGCGCGTCGTGAACCAGATTACCGGAGCCGGACATAACGCAGGTGGGGTCGGATCGCAGAGCCTGCCGCCATCCCGTTTCGACCGTCTCAATCGGCTTGATGACGGGTTCAGCCCTTCGATCCCCGGCCAAACCCGTGGGCAATGGCTGGAGCAGGCGCGCACCAGCGATAGCCCGGAAATGCGGGCGTTTTACAACGAGCTCGTCACACTTGCGGGCGGACGCACGGATGATGCTGCGCTCAATCAGGTAATCGACCGGTATCAGGCGCTGCAAAACGCCTCTACCGCAAGCGAGGTGCAGGCTGCGGAACGCGGGTGGTTGGATCAGATCGGCACCATGCTCAACCGCTTCGATCCGATCGACCGGCTGCTCGATACCGTCCAGCCACAACTGGCCGATCTGGCGCGCGGCACCGGATTGGGCGAAACTGCATGGGGCGGATCGCTGCAAGGGGTGCTGGATACGCTGGGATCCCTTTCTGCTTTTCGCGAAGGTATGCGCGCTGGCGCGCTCGCCGGGGCGCAGGAAATGGTGGTCGGCACGCTCGAACTGGCAGGGCGCACGCTGCAATATGGCGCAGACTCCTCGGTTGCGGGCCACGCGGGCGATGCCCTGCGCGGGATGACCGGCGCACTGCCGGGCGCAATTGATGCCGTGGTTCCATCGGCGCAGCGCGGCGCGGCGACCAGCGCAACCCTCACCAACATCGGCCGCGCGGTGACCGATTATATTGGCGCAGTGGCTTCCGATCCTGGGCGTCTGCGCGGTGACATCATGAATGCCATCGATGCGCAATGGAGCGGCCTCGAAGCATCCCACGCCGCCGCCGCAGCGCAAGGTCCGCAGGCCGAAGCGCGCTGGTGGGGCGAGACGGTGGGCCGCGTAAGCTTCGAGGTTGCAGCAACCTTTGTGCCGATTGCCGGACAGGCGGGCAAGGTCGGTACAGCGGCGCGGGTGGGAGATGCCGCGGGCGATGCCGCGCGGCTCGCGGGCCGGGCCGATGATGTGGCTGATGCAGCCAGGTTGGCGAACGGCGTCGATGATCTCCCGCTTAACCAACGCTTGCCAGACCCCGAACCCGTCGATCGACCCAATACTCCGATCGTCGGCCCGATGGATGAATTCGCGCGCATTGCTGGCCGAATTGACGTCGAGCTGGATCATATCCTGATGGGTGAGATCAATCGCAGAGGACGGGCCGTGGGCTTTCACAGCCGTCCGGACAGCATTGATCCGCCAAACGCGCGAATGACGGAGCGACTGATGCCGCCGGATGCCAACGGCGTCTACACCGGCAAGGTTGAAGTGTTGAACCAGGCTACCGGTGCATGGGTGGAAAAGCGCGGCTTCAGTTCTTTCTATCCCGATAATCTCAGCGCCGTCGAGATTGAAGCGGCGATAAGAAATGCCTATGCCGATGCCTTACGCAATGACCGCGTTCTTCCAAACGGTGGTTTCGCAGGCAGCAGTGGTCTGGGGTTCGGGATCGAAGGGTTTGCCCGTAACGGTGCGATTCAAACCGCTTATCCGGTGAGGGAGTGAGTGCTTCGATGAGTTATTACGATCACATGCTTGAACGATTTGATACACCGATAGGGGTTGTCGGATACGACAGGAATGGGCGTTTGCTTGTCGACCATATGCCCGACATTGATCGCGGATATTGTCCCGTCATGCATGCGATCATGGATTGCCAGAATCCGGCCCGCATTGCCGCGCTTCTTGAAATCGCGAAAACTGGATCATCATCTGTCGTCGGAGAATATGACGGGGCCAATGTTGCCGGTATCGAATTTGAAAATGGCGGGATTCGTGCAGAATTAAATATCGGCGCGGAAACCTACGAGCAGACTATGACGCTCGACGAGTTCGAACCGATTCTTGCCGTGTGGCAGCGAGCATGGGTAGCGGCTCAAGCCCATCGGGTGACACTGCCCCAGACGTGATCGGACCCTCCATTCTAAAGGAAGGTTTCATGGTTGAGGGGCACGTGCATCCGTCTGGACTGGCCGTCAAAATTCCCTGAACCGCGATTCGACCCCTATTCCCGCCATCACAGCGCATCCGTCGGCTTTATTCTGGCGATCGCTCCTGATACCGGGGTTGTCGGAAAATTGTCCGACGGCAAGGGCCGTGCTTACTGCATCAATCCTCGTTGGCGAGCAGGTACAATTGCCGCGCGGCGTCGATCGGCAGGGTTTCACCGGCCTTGTCATAGTGCCAGAACGTCCAGCCGTTGCAGCTGGGTGCGTCTTGCAAATCCTTGCCGAGGCCGTGGATGGAGCCGGTCTGGCTTTTGCCTGAACCTGCCTGTGTATCCAGTTCCAGCGAGCCATCGGCGCGCACAATGGCGAACCAGCGACGCTTTTTATCGAACACCCGCGTGCCCGGCGGGATCAGGGCGCTTTCCACCAGCGCACCAAAGGCGACGCGCGGGGCGGATTTTTTACTCTGCATCGTTTTCAGCGCGCTTTCGTCCAACGGAAGTTCCTTCGCGATGCGCTTTTCCGCGACACCGCGATAGAAATCTTCACGCTCGCAGCCGATCCAGTCGCGGCCCAGCCGCGTCGCCACCGCGCCCGTCGTCCCGGTACCGAAGAACGGATCGAGCACCACGTCGCCCGCCTCGGTCGTGGCCAGCAGCACGCGGTAGAGCAGCGCCTCCGGCTTTTGCGTGGGATGCGCTTTCTTGCCGTTTTCCTTCAGCCGTTCCCCGCCCGAACAGATCGGCATAACCCAGTCAGAACGCATCTGAAGTTCGTCGTTCAACGTCTTCATTGCGCGGTAATTAAAGTGATAGCGCGCCTTTTCCCCCATGCTCGCCCATATCAGCGTTTCGTGCGCGTTGGTGAACCGGGTGCCCTTGAAATTGGGCATCGGATTGGTCTTGCGCCAGATGATATCGTTAAGGATCCAGAAGCCGAGATCCTGCAGGATTGTGCCGACGCGAAAGATGTTGTGATAGCTGCCGATCACCCACAGCGCGCCATCGGGTTTCAGCACCCGGCGCGCTTCGGTCAGCCAAGCCTTCGTGAAATCATCGTAGGCGCGGAAACTTTCAAACTGGTCCCAATGATCGGTCACCGCGTCGACTTCGCTGCCATCGGGACGGTTCAGATCGCCGCCCAGTTGCAGGTTGTAGGGCGGATCGGCAAACACGCAATCGATCGAATTGTCGGGCAGCGAACGCATCGCCGCGATGCAATCGCCGCTCAGGATTTTTCCGGTCGGCAGGGCTGCACGGGTGTCCAGCGCGACTTCGGCCTGGGTTTTGCGGCGGGTTTTTTCGCCCGTCCGCGCCGCCAATCTCGTTGTCTCGATCACGCCCACTTCTTGTCCCCGCAAATACGCCAGTTCAAACTTATCCACAGGGCATGAGTCCTCATGGACTCCCCGTCAAGCGGCGATTCTGCGGCGAACATGGTTAACGAAAGGTAAGCTGAGTCAAGTTAACGCGGAACGAAAGGAGACTGGCACAAGATGTTGAGTCCCTTCACCTTAGCGGGACTCCAGATGGGGTGGTGTGGCGCGCAGGACTCGATCCGCGCGGTTTCGTTCAGATAAACACCAGCACCACATTGCCCGCGAACACCGCGACCAGCGCTGCACCGAGCAAGCGACCGATGTGCTTTCCCTTCCACAGCATCGCCAGCAGCGCCGCAGAACTGACCGTCAGCAGCGCCATCTGTGCGCCGGCGAGGCTTTGCGGAATGGGCAGCGGAGCGATCGTCATCGTCGCCCCGCCGATCAGCAAGATGTTGTAGATGTTGGACCCCACAACATTGCCTAGTGCAAGGCTCGATTTGCCGCGCAGCGCCGCCGCAACCGATGCGGCAAGTTCGGGCAAGGATGTGCCCACCGCCACCACGGTCAGGCCGATCACCGTCTCGCTGACCCCAAAGGTCGTCGCCAAGGCAATCGCGCCGGTGACAAGCGCCTGTCCGCCCGCGATCAGGATCGCCAGCCCGGCGATGAACAGGGCGGTTGCGATCAGGCCGTTGACATGCGCGCCGCCGGTTTCTTCGGCGATCTCTTCCGTACGCGGGTGGCGATATCGCCAGATGACATAGACAACGATGCCCACCAGCAGCGCCACTCCGACCCAGCGCGCGCCCAGCCCCGAGAGCGCCAATGCCCACAGGATCAGCGTCACCCCCAATGCCACCACCGAATCGCGCCGACCAATCCCCGTCAACGTGATCGGCATGACCAGCGCGGAAATGCCAAGGATCAGCAGGATGTTGGCGATGTTCGATCCGACCACATTGCCCCAGGCGATTTCCGGAGCACCGGCGAGCGCGGCCTGCACGCTGGCCACCATTTCCGGCATCGAGGTGGCCGCGCCGACGATCACCAGACCCGTCACCAGCGTCGACACGCCCAGTTTCTGCGCGATGCCAACAGCGCCGCGCACCAGCAATTCGCCGCCGATGGCGAGGCCGACCAGCCCGACAAGGCTTAAAAGAACAGCGTTCAACATTATGCCCGCGCGCCTAGGGTAAAGGCGCGTTCAAAGCAAAGACGCTTGCGCCACGGGCGCGAACGACCGGCGATGCAGGGAGGTGGGACCATGCAGACGCAACGCCTCCATGTGCTCTGCCGTTCCATAGCCCTTGTTGCGATCCCATCCGTAATGCGGGTGCGCCTGCGCGGCGGCGACCATCAGCCGGTCGCGGTGTTCCTTGGCGATGATGGATGCAGCGCTGATCGCAGGCTCCAACCCATCACCGCCAACAATGGCCCGCGCGCTCCAGCGCCAGTCAGCACAGCGGCCGTGCGGGGTCTGGTTGCCGTCAATCAGCACGCTGTCAGGATCGCGGCCCAGTTGCGCGCACAAATCAGCGACACAGGCCGTCATCGCCAGCATGGTCGCCTGGAAGATATTGACGCGGTCGATCTCGTCCGGCTCCACCACCGCGATGGCGAAGGCGTGCCCCCCTTCGCGCAGCGCCGTGTCGAGGATTGCGCGCCGCCGTGCGGTTAATTTCTTGGAATCGTTCAGTCCAGCAGGTATCGCAGACCCCAACGCGCAGGCGGCGGCCACCACCGGCCCGGCCAGCGGCCCACGCCCGGCCTCATCCACGCCGATGATCAACTGGTCGGCACAACTGAACGATTTGGGAGTTACCCCTGACATGAAAGCATTCTCCAGATTTTCGCAAGTCATCCTTGGCGCACTGTTCCTCCCCGCACTCGCGCTCGCAAGCTGCGTCAACACACAATCGGGGGAAAGCGCGGGCGATAGTGCGGGCGATAGTGCGCAAGGCGTGGAGACTGACGCCGCCTACACCGTCACCGAAATGGGCAAATTCGACCAGCCGTGGGCGATTGAATTCCTGCCCGGCACCGATACGCTGGCGATCACCGAAAAGGCGGGTGCGCTCAAATTCATGAAGACCGGCACGGGCGAAGTCACCACTGTTTCCGGCCTTCCGGAGGTTGCCTATGGCGGGCAAGGCGGGCTTGGCGATGTCGCTTTCCTGAAATCGGAGGAAGAGCGCGAGGACGGGCGCACAATCTATCTCACTTTTGCCGAGGCGGGCAGCGAGACGGACACTTATGGTGCGGCCTTGGGTCGCGGGACGGTGATGTGCAACGATGATGCCAACACCTGCGCGATCGAGGGGTTCGAGGTGATCTGGCGGCAGACGCCAAAGGTTTCGGGCCGCGGGCATTATTCTCACCGGATCGCGATTTCGCCCGATGAACGGTATCTCTTTGTCGCCAGCGGAGACCGGCAGAAGCAGACGCCTGCGCAGGACACATCGAACACGCTTGGCACCATCGTGCGCCTCAACATGGATGGCACCCCCGCGCCCGGCAATCCGTTCGCCGACAAAGGCGGCGTAACCGGCGAAATCTGGTCGTATGGCCACCGCAACATCCTGGGCATGGACTGGGATGCGCAAGGTCGCCTGTGGGAAGTGGAGCACGGTCCCAAGGGCGGGGATGAACTCAATCTCGTGAAGCAGACCGCCAATTACGGTTGGCCCACGCGTTCCTATGGCGTCAATTACAACGGCGATCCGATCCCCGACCACAGCGCCGACGATGGTTTTGCCAAACCTGCGATTTACTGGACTCCGGTAATCGCGCCGGGCGATATGATCATCTATTCGGGCGACATGTTCGCCCCGTGGAAGGGGCAGGCGCTGATTCCTGGCCTTTCCACCAAGGCATTGATCCGCGTCGGTATCCAGGGCGAAAGCGCGACCGAACTGGCGCGCTATGACTTTGGCAAACGGCTGCGCTCGATCGAGCAGGGCGAGGATGGCAGCATCTGGATCGCCGAGGATGGCGAAGGCGGACGGCTGCTGCGCCTGACGATGTGATCGCACACGCGGCGGCCTGGGTCGGCGGCGTTTGTCCATCGACAATACGCGCTCCTGCGCCTAAGCCGCCGCGCCATGTCCACCACCCCCGGAATCCAGCCCCCTGATAACGACAACAGCGCCAGTCTGGTGCCGTTGTCCGCCGTACCAGAAGCGATGATCGAGCAGGTGCTGGATCGTGCATTCGGCCCGGATCGCCATGCTCGCACAGCCTACCGCATTCGCGCCGGGATGGACTGGCTTCCTGCATTGAGCTTTGCCGCGCTCGACGCGGAAGAAATGCTGGTTGCAACGATCCAGTGCTGGCCGATCGCGCTGATCCAGCCAGACGGGCGCAAGGTTCCGCTGGTGATGGTCGGGCCGGTCGCGGTGCTGCCCGAACGGCAGGGCGAAGGGTTCGGCATTGGCCTGATGGCCGCGATGCTGGATGCAGAACAGCGATTGGCCGCCGATGGGCAGATGCCGTTTGCGCAGGTGCTGATCGGGGATGTCGGATATTACGGGCGGTGGGGATATTCCGCCGCAGCCACGGGCGGCTGGCGCTGCCCCGGCCCGTATGAGGCAGACCGGTTGCTGGCGCGCGGCGCGGCGCTGGCGGCGATGCCGGACGAGGGGATGCTGGGGCCGTGGGGTGAATGATCTGCGGATAGACGGATCTTCCTTCAGCGCGATTAATGGTCCGTCTGCATCAATTCCCCTTCCCCGGAACCCGGCTATCTGGCACCGCGTTCATCGCCTATGCCTTATGAACCGCCCCCGCATCTCGCCGAACTCACCCTTGCCCAGATTGCGGAGGAGGTGGCCCAGCGCAAACTGCCGCCGGTGGAACATTGGGCGCCGCAAACCATCGGGGAAAGCGGTATGCGCATTGCTGCCGATGGCACGTGGTATCACGATGAGGGTGTGATCCGTCGCCCCGCGATGGTGCGGGCGTTTTCCGGCCTGTTGACGCGCGATGCTACGGGCGCGCATTGGCTGGTCAGCCCGTTCGAGAAACTGCATATCGAGGTGGAGGACGCCGCCTTCATCGCGACCGATTGCGAACTGAAAGGATCGGACATCGCGTTCCGGCTCAACACCGATGAAGTGCTGGTGGCAGGACCAGACAACCCTATTCGCGCGGCGGGCGATCCGGAAACTCCGGCAATCTACCTGCATGTGCGGCGCGGTTGCGAGGCCCGGCTGAACCGCTCGACCTATAATCAATTGGCCGAAATCGCATTGCAGACCAGCGGTGATGATTGGCTGGTGACAAGCCAGGGCGCAATCTTCTCACTGATCGCAGCGGGCTGAAAGATGGGCCGATAAGGGGCGGCGCATGGGGGAATTGTTTGATCGGCTATCGGCGCAATATGCCGCGGGGCACGCGCGCGATGTGTCAGGCCTGCTGACCGACGCGCATCTGGCTGACAATCGCGCGACCCCGGCAGCGGTGCTGATCGCGGTGACGGATCGGCCCATTCCCGGCGTGCTGCTGACCCAGCGTCCCACAGCGATGCGCGACCATCCGGGGCAAGTTGCCTTTCCCGGTGGCAAGATCGATCCGGGCGAAGACGCCATCGCCGCCGCCCTGCGTGAGGCGCAAGAGGAACTGGCGCTGCCACCGTCCGCCGTGCAGGTCATTGGCGCGACCGATATCTATCACACCGGCACCGGGTTCGTGGTAACGCCGGTGCTGGCCGTGGTGCCGCCCGATCTGCCACTCGTCCCCAGCCCATCAGAGGTGGAGGCATGGTTCGAAGCCCCGCTTGATCTGCTGCTGAACCCTGCCAACTGGACCGAGAATGAGGTACATTGGCGCGGCGCGCTGCGGCGGTATTACGAGATGGAATATGAGGGCTTTCGCATCTGGGGCGTGACCGCGGCGATCATCCTCAATCTGGCGCGGCGGATTGAAGTTGCGCGGATCGCCGGTTAAGCGGGGCGCGGAACAGATCGGCATGACACAAACCCTCCCCAAAGCGGACTGGACGACGCGCGCAGACCTTGGCGCGCTGGGCCGGGCGCTGGGCGTGCAGAATATGCGCTGGGTTGGCGGGGCGGTGCGCGATACCTTGCTGGGCGTTGCTGTCAGCGATGTCGATTGCGCGACGCTGCATCTGCCCGACCGGGTGATCGACCTGTGCCGCGATGCGGGCATTCGCACCGTCCCCACAGGCATCGACCACGGGACGATCACCGCCATTCTGGACAGCGGGCCGGTTGAAGTAACCACGCTCCGCCGCGATGTCGCGACCGATGGCAGGCGCGCCACCATCGCTTTTGCATCCGACTGGCGCGATGATGCCGCGCGGCGCGATTTCACCATCAACGCGCTGTATGCACACCCCGAAACGCTCGAAATCGCAGATTATTTCGGCGGGCTGGAGGATCTTGCGGCGCGCCGCGTGCGCTTTATCGGGAACCCGCGCGAACGTATTGCCGAAGATCACCTGCGCATCCTGCGATACTTCCGGTTTCAGGCGCGGTTCGGGTCGGCGCTGGACCCTGCAGCGGAGGACGCCTGCGCCGATATGGCAGGCACGCTCAAGGGATTGAGCCGCGAACGCATTGCCGACGAATTGCTCAAATTGCTGAGCCTGCCCGATCCCCATGCGACCGTGGGCCGGATGCGCGCGCTGGGCGTGCTGGGCGTGATCCTGCCAGAGACATGCACGGTGCATGTCGAGGCGCTGGCGGCGCTGATCGCGGCAGAGGCGGCGCAGGGCATCGCGCCTCACCCGATCCGGCGGCTTGCGGCGCTGCTGCCGCCATCGCCCGATGTTGCCGAGACATGCGCGGCGCGGTTGCGATTGTCGAAGGCGCAGCGCGCGCGGTTGGTGACGGCGGCGGAGCGGCAGGGCGACGACATCGCCAGCCCGCACGCGCTCGCTTATCGTCTGGGCGTGGGGAGCGCGCAGGATCGCCTGCTGCTGCTGGGCGCGGATGCGCAGGGGTTGACCGGATATACCCCCCCGACCTTCCCGCTAAAAGGCGGCCAGATCGTGGCCAGCGGTATCGCCGCCGGTCCTCAGGTCGCGCGGATATTACAGTCGGTAGAACGCCGCTGGATCGCCGAAGGTTTCCCCGACGAAGCGCGGATCGCGGCCCTGCTGGACGATGAACTGCATCGCCAATAACCACCCGGTTTCGACGCTCGCGGACATTTCCCTACATTACCAACACGTTCAGCCGGTCTTCAGATGGGACAGGTTACTAATCGGCGCGTGTGATCGGCTTGTCTCCCGGCGGCAATCTTCGTTAGGGATGGCAAAGTGTGCTACACACACCCACAGGACGCGCATACCTCTCGGCATTCTGGCGTCGCTGGTCGGTTCGGCAAAAGCCTGATCCCGGCCACGTCGCCTTTTCCACTGGCGTGTCAATCGCGCGCTGCAAAACGCAGCGTTAACAGAGCCCTTGACGAACGGAGTGACAGTTCAATGAATTTCGCAAAAATGGCCCTTCTCGCCACCACCCTCGCCGCTGTCCCCTTTGCGGCCAATGCGCAGGATGCCGGTACGACGGTCTATGGCAACGATGACGCGCCGATCGGCACCGTCGAAAGCAATGCTGACGGGATCGTCACCATCGACACCGGGATGCACAAGGCGCCGCTGCCCGCAGACCTCCTCGCTGAGCGTGAGAGCAAATGGACGGTCAACGCGACCAAGGACCAGATCGACGGCATGATGGCTGCGCAGCTGGCCGAAGCCGAAGCCAAGCGTGACGCAGCGCTGGTGGTTGGCACGGCGATCAACACCGCAAATGGCAACCCGGCGGGCACACTGACCAAGGTTGATCTGGAGGCCGATGCTATCGTGCTCGAAGGTAAAAACGGCCCGGTCGCATTGAAGAAAGAGCACTTCGCCGTCGACGCCAGCGGCACGCTGGTCGCGCTGTTCACCGCCGAACAGTTGGCGAACGCCGCTGCAAACGCCCAAGGGACTGGCGGCGCGTCAGAGTAAAGTAACCCGACGCCTCAATTTCGCATTTCAAAGCCGCGCGGGTCTGTAACGGTCCGCGCGGCTTTTTTGCGCGATGGCCTTATTCGAAGCGGTTGTTCTTGGGGAAGCCTGTTGGCGGCATCCGTCCCGCTGCGCCGCGCGCGACTTTCCACATGCCGATCTCGTTTTCCGTACGGGTTCGCTCTCCACTGCCGCCCATCTGCCAGCTTAGCCCGTCGGCCAGCGTAAACGTGATCGCATCGGACAGTCCGCCATCGCGGTATCGCTGGATTTGCACCCCCTGCCCGCGCGCCATCACCGGCATTTCCTGCAGGTGGAACACGATCAGTTTGCGATTGTCTCCCACCGCCGCGATGTGATCGTGAGTATCCGAAATCTCGCGGATAACCCGCAAGGTTGCCGACCCCTTGAGGTTGACGACCTGGCGTCCTTTGCGCGTTTCGGCGAGCAGCTCGCTCGTCTCCGCCACAAAACCCTTGCCGATGCTGGAGGCAAGCAGCAACCGCCCGCCTTCGCGGTGGACCAGCATTTTTGCGATGGAGGTGTCGCTTTCCAGATCGATCATGGTGCGCAGCGGCTCACCAAACCCGCGCGCGCCGGGCAATTTGTCGCAACCCAGGGTAAAGAACCGCCCGTTTGCGGCCGCAATCAGCAACTTGTCTGTGGTCTGCGCGTGGAGGATAAAGGCGAGCGCATCACCCTCCTTGTACTTGAATTCCTGATCCAGCGGCACGTGGCCGCTCGCCGCGCGGATCCATCCTTTTTGCGACAGGATCACCGTTACCGGCGCCTTTTCGATCATCGCATCCATGCTGAATTCCACCGCGGGGGCGGCTTCCTGAATGCGGGTGCGGCGCGCGCCGATCTTCGTATCCTCGGCATAATCCTTGCGCAGGGTGCGCAGGTCTTTTTTCAGCCGGGTGCGCTGGCGGGCCGGGCTTTCGAGCAGTTTTTCCAGATCGTCCTGTTCGGCCAGCAGCGCGTCCTTCTCGGTGCGAAGCTGCATTTCCTCCAGCTTGCGCAGGGACCGCAGCCGCATGTCGAGGATCGCTTCGGCTTGCCGGTCGGTCAGGCCAAACTCCGCCATCATCACCGGCTTGGGCTTGTCCTCGGTTCGGATGATCTCGATCACGCGGTCGAGGTTGAGGAAGGCGATGATATAGCCTTCGACCAATTCCAGCCGACCCGCGATCTGGTCCAGCCGGTGCTGAGTGCGGCGCTGCAGAATGTCGATCTGGGCGCGCGTCCAGTTTTCGAGCAGCTCCTTCAGCCCCATCACCATCGGCGTGCGCCCACCGCCTGCCTGCGCGTCCAGCACATTCATGTTGAGGCCGAAGCGCGTTTCCATGTCGGTCAGCTTGAAGATGCTTTCCTTCAGCAGTTCGGGGTCGACATTACGGCTGCGCGGGACCAGCACGATGCGGATCGCCTCGTCGCTTTCGTCGCGCACATCCTCCAGGATCGGCAGTTTCCTGTCGCTGATCGCCTGCGCAATCTGTTCGATCAGTTTGCCCTTCTGCACCTGATACGGGATTTGCGTGATGACCAGCTGCCATTGCCCCCCGCCCAGCCGCTCGATCCCCGCCGCGCGATCATCGGCGGCCTCGGCTTCGGGTGCCTCGAACATGCCGCGCAGGCGGAAACTGCCGCGCCCGGTTTCGTACGCCCTGGAGATCACCTCGGCACTGTCGATCACCTGCCCGCCGGTCGCAAAATCGGGGCCGTGCATCAGTTCCATCAGCCGTGCGTGCTCAACATGCGGGTTGTCGATCAATTCAAGCGTCGCGTCGATCACCTCGGCGACGTTGTGACTGGGAATGTTGGTCGCCATGCCCACCGCAATCCCGCTGGCACCATTGCCCAGCAGATTGGGGAACAACCCCGGCATCAGTTCAGGCTCGCGTTCTTCGCCATTGTAGGTCGGGATGAAATCGACCGTCCCCGCATCCAGCCCTTCCATCAGCTGGATCGCGGTTTTCGTCAGCCGCGCCTCGGTATAGCGGTAGGCGGCGGCGTTATCGCCGTCGATATTGCCGAAATTGCCCTGTCCCTCGACCAGCGGGTATCGCAACGAGAAATCCTGCGCCAGCCGCACCATCGCATCGTATGCCGCGGTGTCGCCATGCGGGTGATACTTGCCGATCACCTCGCCCACGACGCGTGCTGATTTCTTGAAAGTGCTGGACGGGTCCAGCTTCAATTGGCGCATCGTCCACAGCAGGCGGCGATGCACCGGTTTCAGCCCATCGCGAAGGTCCGGCAGCGAACGGGCCGTGATCGTCGAAAGTGCATAAACCAGATACCGCTCCGACAGCGCAGCATCGAAAGGCGCATCGACGATGGCGTCGAACGGATCGGATTCATCTTTGGTGGTAGGATCAGCCATGCCACCCGCTTAGCAAGTGCGTGGCCCCACCGGGAGTGGCGTTTCCACAGGCAATGCGGCAGGCCTCGTCGCCGCTAAGCCACAATTCATCCAAAGAGGCGGAACGCATTCGTCCCCATCGGGTTGGTTTATCATACAACTCATAGGGAATTACACATGAAAAACGTTTTGATTATTGCAACAGATGGTTTCGAACAGTCTGAGCTTATGAAGCCGAAATCGCTGCTTGAAGAAGCTGGCGTCGATGTTTCGGTCGCAAGTCTTGAAGAAGGCGAAATCATGGGCTGGAAAGACGGCGACTGGGGTGAGAGCGTCGCCGTCGACCTCACCGTGGACGACGCAAACGCCAATGATTACGATGCGTTGCTCCTGCCGGGTGGACAGATCAATCCCGACGTTCTTCGCATGAACGACACCGTGATCAGCCTGATCCGGGAATTCAATTCGCAGAACAAGGCGATTGCGGCGATTTGCCACGCGCCGTGGTTGCTTGCCGAAGCTGACATTATCGCAGGCAAGGTCGTGACCAGCTGGCCATCGCTGCGCACCGATCTGCGCAATGCCGGTGGTGAAGTGGTAGACCGCGAAGTCGCCGTCGATGGAACGATCATCACCAGCCGCAATCCCGATGACATTCCAGCGTTCACCGAAGCGCTGAAGGATGCGCTGGGAGTGACCAAAGTCGCCGAACCGGTCTGATTTGTTTATACGCCCCTGTTCGATCCGGCCGGAACGAACAAGGCGATCATTAGAACCCCGCCATGCAAACCGCGTGGCGGGGTTTTCTTTGCGCACTGCTCACACCGCCTTATTTCCGCGCGAAACCTGAGTCGTGGTCATTGATTTGGCAAATTCTGCCGCGTTCTGCCTTTACCAAATCGTCTTAAAATTCCGCTACCCCTCTGTTAAATCTAAGTTTCTTAAAGTCGCTTGCCATGTGCTGAGAATTGTGACCTAAATGTGGCGACAATATGGCATAAAGGAGGCCACAATGAGGCAAGACTTGGGGACTGGATCGAACAAAGGCGCAATTCTGATCGGGATTATAGCCTCCTGCCTCGCATTGGCAGCCTGTGAGCAAGCCGGGCAACCCAGTTTCGACGCGGCACAAACTGATAGCGTGGCCGAGAGCGCCACCGACGCGGCGAGCGATGCTGGCGTCGATGGGTCGCTGGTCCCCAGTCTTGGCGAAATTCCGATGACTGTGCCAAAGCTCGCCTACACCTACGATTTCCTCTGGCGAATGCCGTCCGATGAAATCGGCCCCTTGCAGCGTCGCCATGCCAGTCTTTGCGAACAGCAGGGTGCAGGCATTTGCCAGATCCTTGCGATGAGCAAATCGGGTGAGGAAGCGGACGAGGTCAGCGGCGTTCTCCAGATGGCGGTAGCCAGCAGGCAGGCCCGCGCATTTGGCGCCCTGCTCGAAGATGAGGCGGAAGACGCCGGGGCCGAGCAGGTTTCCGCCGAAATCGCCTCCGATGAATTGTCGAAACAACTGGTCGATACAGAGGCGCGGCTGAACGCCCGCACGCAGCTTCGCGATAGGCTGCTGGATGTGCTGAAGACGCGCAAAGGCACCGTGGAGGAACTGGTCGCAGCTGAACGCAGCGTCTCGCAAGTCAATGAAGAGATCGATCAGGCGCGCAGCTGGATAAAGGAAATGGAAGGCCGCGTCGCCTATTCACGCGTGACCGTGCGATATGAAACCGGCACCCTTGTCACCAGCGATTTCCTTGGTCCTGTGCAGGGCGCACTGGGATCGCTCGGCACGATCTTCGGCTATCTGGTGGCGCTGGCGATCCTGCTTGGTTCCATCGCCCTGCCCGTTGGCGGCGTGTTCTGGGGTATCCGCAGATTGACGCGGCGGGCACAAACCGCTGGAACTGCCGACATTTGAACGTAGCCGGGCGGCCTCACATCTTGCGTGCGTCGGCGCTTTGTGCCGGGACGCTCACGGTGAGGCCGTCCATCTCCTGTGTCACTTCGATCTGGCATGAAAGCCTGCTGGTGCGGCGCACGCCTGCTGCAAAATCCAGCATGTCCTCCTCTTCCTCGCTGGCGGGGGGCAACCGGTCGAACCATTCCGGCGCGACGATCACGTGGCAGGTGGAGCACGCCATTTGCCCCTCGCACGTCCCTTCGAGCGGAAGGCCCGCGGCCTGGCCTGCGCGCAGCAGGCTGTCACCGGTTTCGGCGGTGGCTTCCACCGGATTGCCGCGCGGGTCGATGAAGGTGACTGTCTGTCCCACTTTGCCTACTCTCCCTGTTCCGCCGGCGCGCCCCATTTAGCCTGTTCAAGCGCCGCATCATTGATGACCTTCGCCGCCTGTTCAAGCTCTTCCATCGTAGTGTAGCGGCCCCAGCCCAGCCGGATCGAGCTTTTGGCCTGTTTGTCGCTGAGGCCGATGGCCTTCAGCACATGGCTGGTCCGTCCCGATCCACTCGCGCACGCACTGCCAGCGGAGAACATGACATTGCGGCAATCTGACATCAGCCGGTTCACGTCCAGTCCCTCCATCCGCATGTTGAGATTGCCCGGCCAGCGCGCGTCAAGCGATCCGTTGATCTCCCACCCGGCGAACAGTTGGCGCGCACGGTCCCACAACCCGGCCACATGTTCTGCATCTTGCGCCATGCGTTCGCGCGCCAGTTCAGCCGCAGCGCCCATCCCGGCGATCAGCGCGGGGCTGAGCGTGCCGGATCGAAGCCCTGCCTCCTGCCCGCCGCCGGTCTGCTGTTCTTCCAGTTTCACGCCGTTGCGCACCCACAGGGCGCCTACGCCCTTTGGCCCGTGAAACTTGTGCGCGGATATGGCGATCATGTCGGCGCTCGTCACTTCGATCCGTCCATAGGCCTGCACCGCGTCGATCAGGAACAGGGCGTTGTTTTCCTTTGCCTTGCGGTGCCAGTCGATAGTGGGCTGGATCGTGCCGATCTCGTTGTTGACCGCCATCACCGCGATCAGCCGCGTATCGGCGGGTACATCCTGCGCGGTGTTGCACTGGCCTTCTTTTGAGACATTGAGGACGTGCGCCTGCCCCAGCGCGCGGGCGGTATCCAGCACGGCGGCGTGTTCGATGGCGGAGACCGAGACCGAGCCCGTGCTTCCGCTGCCCCGGATCGCAAGGTTCAGCGCCTCTGTCGCGCCGCTGGTAAAGATCACCCGCCCGCCCGCCGGAAACAGCGCCGCGACCCGCTCCCGCGCCAGTTCGATCGCGGCGGCGGCCTGACGGCCCATGCGGTGCGGTGAATGCGGATTGCCGAAGCCGGTCCCCTCCGGCCCATCGAGCCAGCGCAGCATCGCATCGCGCGCTTCGGGAGCAAGGGGTGTGGTGGCCTGATAGTCGAGGTAGATCATGTAAGCGAAGCCCACGCGCGCCCAAATCGTTCCAGTTCCTCAGCCGTGGTGCTCCACCCAAGGCTGACGCGGATGGTGCGGCTCGCCACATCGTCAGGCACACCGAAGGCATCGAGCACCCGGCTTTTCTTGAGCGTGCCCGAAGAACACGCGCTGCCAGCAGAAACGGCAAAGCCCATGGCGTCGAGTTTGATAAGCTGGACACGGGCGCTCAACGTTTGGTGAGCAAGCGCACCTATGAAAAGCGAAGTCATGCCATTTGCGTCGACCACCTGACCGCCACTATTCCACACTAGGTCGTTCAGCTCGATGAGTTTGTCGCCAACTTCGATGAACGGCTCGGCAGCATCAGGCTGCCATTGCTCAAGCGCCGCAGCCATCCCCAAAGCGCTCGGCAGGTTCTCGGTCCCCTGACGGTATCCGCGCTCGTGTCCACTAACCGGTTCCAAAAGTGCATAGTCGCGCACGAGCAGCGCCCCGATCCCGATGGGTCCGCCGAACTTATGGGAAGAGATGACGATCATGTCGCCAACAGGCAATTCATGCTTGCCCGCGCTTTGTGAGCAATCGGCCAACAGCAAGCCGCCAGCCTCTTGCAGGATCGAATGGTAATCGGACAAGGGCTGCATCACGCCGGTTTCAGAGTTGACGTGCTGGATCGCGACAATCGCCGTGTCGCCGCCCTCCAATGCGTCTCTTAAGCAATCGTCGCCTACCAGCGCCCCATCGCCAAGCGAAAGCACCTCCGCATCCGGCGCAGCCCGGAACACCGCGTCATGCTCCACCGCGCTGACGATCCGGCGGTCAACCTTGGCCCGGTTGAGCGCGATCCACAGCGCTTCACTGGCTCCGCTGGTGAAGATCAGTTCCCCGCTCCACCCCAACGCCCGCTTTATCCGCTCGCGTGCATCCTCCAGCGCAGCCTTGGCGCGGCGGCCTTCGGCGTGGGGGCTGGAGGGGTTGGCCCACAGGCGAAAACCCTCCTCCATCGCGGCGCGGGCTTCCGGGCGCAGGGGCGATGTCGCGGCATGATCGAGGTAAATGCGCTCCATTCAGGGTCGCCCGACAAAAAATTGCGCATTCTGCATCCGATCCTATATAGAGCGCGCTTTCGCAGGCCGCCACCCGGTGTCCGGCGGTTTCTCAGTTTCTTGCAAGGTAGCCGATGCCCTCAGTCATCTTTCCCGGTCCCGAAGGCCGCCTCGAAGGCCGTTTTTCCCCGCCGCCGCGCCCGCGCGCGCCCGTGGCGATGATCCTCCACCCCCACCCAGAGGGCGGAGGGACAATGAACGACCGGATCGTGCAGCGGCTTTATAAGACGTTCGTGGATCGCGGGTTTGCCGTCCTCCGCTTCAACTTTCGCGGCGTGGGTCGCAGCCAGGGCAGTTTTGACAGCGGTATCGGGGAATTGTCGGACGCGGCAAGCGCGCTCGACTGGGTGCAATCGATGCATCCCGAAGCGCAGACGACATGGGTTGCGGGCTATTCGTTCGGCGCGCTGATCGGGATGCAATTGCTGATGCGCCGTCCCGAAGTGCGCGGGTTCATCTCCGTCGCGCCGCCTGCGAACATGTACGATTTCTCGTTCCTCGCCCCGTGCCCGGCGAGCGGCATCTTCGTGCAGGGGGCAGCCGATACTGTGGTGCAACCCAATGCCGTGCAAAAACTGGTCGACAAGTTGCGCACGCAAAAGCACATCACGATCCATCACGAGGAAATCCCGCGCGCCAATCACTTCTTCGAGAACGAAATCGAAGATCTGATGGGTTCGGTCGATAATTACCTCGACTTCCGCCTGTCGCCGGATTGCCCGATCAAGTAATCGCGCAGCCTGTGGGCGCAGCCATCACACAACAACCCCTGTGAGTCCCAGCGAAGGCGGGGATCTTTCAAGGCACAAGGGCCATCCGGCTGAGGCTCCCACCGGCGCGGGGGCGTACGCTGGTGGTGTCCTCTGAACCTCCCCGCACAAGTTAATTGCGCGAGCACCAGCCATTTCGATGCAATATGGGTCTCAAACCGCAACTCGAAACAACTTGCTTGTTTAATGTTATGATGTAACATTGCAGGAGAGGAGCAAAGAGGAGACCTCCCATGAGTTACGCATCACACGCCAACACCACCCGCCCTGCCGCTCTGCTAGGCGCGCTCGCTGTCCCGCTGGGCTTTGGCGCGCTGTTGGTTACGGGGCTGGCTATCAGCATCACGAACTCAAAACCTGACGAGGGGCTGAAAGGGTTCATCCTGCCCGCCGATCCCACACCGCTACCTCCGCCCCCGCCAACACCCCCGGTGGAGCCGCAGCCCAATCCCAACCCTGTCGTGCAGGCACCCAAGACCCCCAACCTGATCATTCCGAAGGTCAACATTCCGCTTTTGCAGAGTCCGATCGTTCCGATTGATATTCTCGATGGGACGATAACCCAATCCGTGCCGATCCCCTCACCCAAGGGGCCGCTGACCGGAACCCCCGGCCCTTCTCCCACTCCGCTGGCCGATCCGATCAGTGCCGCTCCGCGCGGCAATCCCGGTGAATGGGTGACGACCAGCGATTATCGCCCGCGCTGGATCAACGAGGGGCTGACCGGCATTGCCAGCTTTACGCTGAGGATCGACGCGAGCGGGAAGGTGAGCGATTGCGCCATCACCAAGTCGACCGGGCACGATGTGCTGGACGGTGCAACCTGCCGCCTGCTGGAACGGCGCGCCCGCTTTACCCCCGCGCGCAATGGCAAGGGTGAGAAAGTTTCCGGCACCTATTCCAGCTCGATCAACTGGAAGATACCGTAGGTTTGCCCATCTCATCGGGCGGTGCGACATCTGCGCATGAATTGCCGGGATTGCTACCGCCCGGTTGCCTCGCCCACCTGCTCGATAGGGGCGGTGCCGTCTTTGGTCGGCACCGTCCAGATCAACACGTTGATCACCGCGATCACGGCCAGAACCAGCATCAGAACCGGCTGTTTCGCCTCGCCCGTGCGTCGCCACATCAGATAAGCGCCCGCCACCAGAGCAAGCGCCGCCAACATCACCAGCGATAGCACCACATCCGTCATCGTTCGGCTCACCCTCCCTGATCGCTGTACCCTGTAACAATTTATCGTGATACGTCATTGCTCTGGCACATCATCGGCTTATGCCGTAACCCTGTCGGAAACCGCAACAAAGGAGGATGTCATGGGTATTTTCAGCTCGATCAAGAATGCAATCTGGGGCGACGACGAGGACGAGAAAAAGGTAGCGACGCCTAAGCCCGCACCGGTAGCCACCCCGGCTGCCGAGCCGAAGCGCGCGCCCATCGGCCAGGTCGATGTGATGCAGCGCGTCGGCAATATACCGGGAGCGGACAAGCTGAACTGGCAAACCTCCATCGTCGATCTGATGAAGCTGCTGAACCTTGATCCAAGCTATGAGAATCGCAAGGAACTGGCGGGCGAAGTGGGCATCACGGGTTATTCCGGTTCTGCAGAGGACAACATCGCCCTGCACCGCGCGGTGATGCGCAAACTCGGCGAAGCCGGCGGCATTGTGCCGGACGACCTCAAGAACTGAATCAACGACTGATTGATCCCGCACCGCCAGCACGTTAGGCATGGCGGATGAGCGAGACACACACGAACTTCACGCGCCGTCAGGCCCTTACCGGGCTTGGCGGCGTTTCCGCATTGGCGATCCTGCCCGGTTGCGCCGGGTCTGCTTACCGCGCCGCCGACGCACCGATTATCGGCCTGTCGCCCGATGCGATGCTGGACCATATATCCTACGCGATGCTCGCGCATGAACCGGGCCGCGCAACCGGGCTTGGAGTCGATACCGGCGAATATGCCGATTGGCGCGGCACGTGGGGCATTCCGGGTCCGGCGGGGCGCGAGGCGTATCGGGCCACGCTCACGCGGCTGCTGGCCGAGGCGCGCGGCTACCCGAAAGATCGCTGCACTCCTGATCAACTGATCGGTTTCGAAGTCGTCGAGAGCGCGTTTTCAAAGGCGCTCGAAGGGATGGCCCTCCCGTATGGCGATGTCGCCGTCGGCAGCTGGCGCAATGCGCCATACCTCATCATCCAGAATGTCGGCGGCTATATCGACTTTCCCCGTGCGCTGGGGTCCAGTCAGCCGCTCAACACTGCTCAGGATGCCGAATATTACCTCAGCCGCCTGCAGGAAGTGCCGTCCCAGCTCTATGGAGAACTGGAGCGGGTGAAGCAGGCGCGCGCGCTGGGCGTGGTGCCACCCGATTTCCTGATCGACAAGGCGACCGCGCAATTGCGCAACACCTTGAAAGCGGCGGGCGACGGATCGCTGTTCATCGACGATTTGAAGCCCGCGCTGGAAAAGGCGGGACTGTCGCAGTCAATCGTGGAGCAGGCCGAGCCATTTGTGACTGGCCCGATCGCCGTCGCATTGGAAGCGCAACTGGCCGAGTTGTATTCGCAGCGCCGCGATGCGAAGAGCGAAGCAGGCATCTGGGCGCAGCCCGATGGCGAGGCATGGTACAGCTGGGCCACCAGCGCATCGACCACGACGTCGCTAAGCCCGGACGAAATACACGAACAGGGCCTGGAGGAACTCGACGAATTGCACGGCCGCATGGACCCGATCCTGCGAGAAATCGGCTATACCAAAGGCACCGTGGGTGAGCGGATGCAAGGGCTGTCCGAAGACCCGCGCTACAAGTTTGCCGAAGGCGATCCGGGGCGAAAGGAGATTTTCGCCTTCATCGACGAACAGGTCAAATGGATCAGGGCGCAGATGCCGCGCGCGTTCAACACTCTGGTCGATCCCGCATTGGAAGTGCGACGCCTGCCGCTGGCAGAGGAACCGGGCGCGCCCGGCGCCTATGGCGGGGCGGGCAGCAAGGATGGGTCGATACCGGGCCGGTTCTGGATCAACCTGCGCGACACTGACCTGCATCGCAAATACGATCTGGCCGATCTCACATTCCACGAAAGCATCCCCGGTCATGTGTGGGAAGGCGAGTTTTCGAACCGCCTGCCGCTCATCCGCTCCATCCTAGCGTTCGGCGCCTTTTCCGAAGGCTGGGCGCTGTATGCCGAACAGATCGCAGACGAACTGGGCGCGTATGACGATTTCAAGGTCGGCAAGCTGGGTTATCTGCAAAGCCTCGCCTTTCGCGCGTGCCGTTTGGTGGTCGACACCGGTCTGCACGACAAGCGCTGGACGCGGGAACGGGCCAACCGCTTCTTTGTCGAGCGCAACGGATCAAAGGCTGAGGAAGTCGCGGGCGAAGTGGACCGGTATTGCAGCTGGCCAGGACAGGCGTGCTCTTACAAGATCGGTCATTCCGAAATCGTGCGTCAACGCGCTCGGGCAGAGGCAGACCTGGGCAGCGCGTATGATTTCAAGGCGTTCAACACCGCCGTCATCCTTGGCGGCAATGCCCCGCTGGATGTGGTGGGCAACACCGTCAGCCGCTACATCGCCGCGGCCAGGGGGTAGCACTGGTATGCACGCCAACGCCCCCCATCTACCCTGACGAAGCGCGCGCGGGAGGCACACGATGGAACAACTGGGTCAGGATCTCGAAACCATGCGCCGTGTGCCGTTGGCACCCGAGCATATCGAGGCGATTTGCGAAATCGGGCAGGAACGCTCCTATGCCAAGGGTGAAACCGTCTCCGAAATCGGCGATCCGATGGATACGTTCGTCTATGTGATCGACGGCGAGATCGAGGTTGTAAACCACCATACCGGTGAACGCCTGTTGCAAAGCTCGCTTGGGCCGACGCAGTTCATGGGCGAAATCGGCTTTCTCAATCGCGGCACCAATTACCTGCGGATGCGGGCTGCGCGCGATACCCGCGTGATCGAGGCCCCGCGAGAGGCGATGCTGGACCTGATGAGCCGCGTGCCAGAGCTTTCCGACCACATCATCACCGTCTTTGCCGCGCGGCGGCGCAAGCAGTTTGAACTGAGCAACGGATCGGTCAAGGTGATCGGCGCAGACCGCGATCCGGCGGTGCAGGCGGTTGAGCGGTTCCTGTCGCGCAACCGCATCCCGTTCCAAAGCTTCGATATGGACGCGACCGACCGCGATACGTTGCACGTGTGCGATGTGTCCGGGCATGAGCCGTCCGTCATTCTGGGCACAGATACGCGACTGGAAAACCCGACCCCGCGCAAGGTCGCTAAATTCCTCAATCTGGATCTCGATATCTGTTCGCAGCGACTGTTCGATCTGTTGATCGTGGGCGGCGGCCCGGCAGGAGTGGCCGCGGCGGTCTATGCCGGGTCGGAGGGGCTGGATGCGCTGGTGATCGAGGATACCGCGATTGGCGGGCAGGCAGGCACCTCCAGCCGGATCGAAAACTACATGGGCTTTCCCACCGGAATCAGCGGCACTGACCTTACCTATCGCGGGCAGATACAGGCGCTGAAATTCGGCACCAGTTTCGCCATGCCGCGCCGGGTGGAGGCACTGGAACGGCGCGACGACGGCACGTTCTGCGCGACGCTGGATACCGATGAAAACGCAGCCGATCAGGTCTGCGCGCGCGCCATCCTAGTGTCGACCGGGGTGCAGTACAACCGCCTGCCGCTAGAAAACCTGCGCGAACTCGAAGGTGCAGGCGTATTCTATTCCGCCACCGAGATGGAGGCGCGGTTCTGCAAAAAGACCGAAGCCGTGGTGATCGGCGGCGGCAATTCGGCCGGGCAGGCGGCAATGTATCTGTCGCGCAGCGCGCGCCACGTGCATCTTGTGGTGCGATCGGACAGTCTGGCGGCGTCCATGTCGAGCTATCTTTCCAGCCGGCTGGAGGCCGATCCGCGCGTCACCATCCACTACAACACCAAGGTAACCGCGTTGCACGGCGATAAATGGCTGAGCGGCGTCACCTTCACCACGCCCGAAGGATCGCGGCGGGTCGACACGACCGCCCTGTTCATCATGATCGGCGCGGCACCCAACACCGATTGGCTTTCGGGCCTGGTCCGGACCGATCCCAAAGGGTTTGTGCTGACCGGGGCAAGCGTGAGCCGTGAAAGCCCGTTTGAAACCGGCACCGACGGCATTTTTGCGGTGGGCGACGTGCGCTCCGGATCGGTCAAACGCGTTGCCAGCGCGGTTGGCGAAGGATCGGTGGTGGTGAGCCAGATCTGGACCTATCTGGATGCGCTTAAACACCGGGAATGAAGCTGCGCGGATTTTTCGCGATTCTCTCTGGCCAAGCCGACGAAAGCAAATATAGTATCGCTTTGACAGCGTAATCGCAGGCGCTGTGAAAGGGATTGTTGTTTGACGATACATCGGTTGTTCGCCGCAATTGCGCTGCTTTGCGCGCTCGCACTCTCCCCCTCGCCAGCCCATGCCGAATGGTACGAAGCGTCGAGCGATCATTTTGTCATCTACGCCGATGACAAGGAGAGCGACATTCGCCGCTACGCCGAGAATCTCGAACGCTATCATTCCGCCATGGAATATTTGACGGGCAAGAAGTTTGAAAAGCCCAGCCCATCGAACCGGGTGGTCATCTTCGTGGTCGGCAGTCAGCGCGAACTGCAAAAAATCGCAGGCGGCCAAAGCCGCAATATTGCAGGGTTCTATGTACCCAGAGCAGGCGCTTCGCGCGCGTTTGTGCAGGATATTCGCAACAAGAACGGGTACCCGGATTTCTCAACCATCGTGTTGCTGCACGAATATGCCCACCATTTCCTGATCTCCAGCCAGCGGTTCGAAATGCCGCGCTGGCTGGGCGAGGGAATGGCGGAGTTCTTTGCGGCGGCGACATTCGAGAAGGATGGCGGAGTCCTGATCGGGCGGGTTGCGCGCCACCGTGCAGGTGAGCTGTTCTATGCTCAGGATGTCTCCGTGCGCGAATTGCTGGACCACGATCTGTATGAAAAGAACAAGGGCAAACGTTACGATGCATTCTACGGGCGCAGCTGGCTGCTGTATCACTACCTGACCTTTAACCCGGAACGCCGACCGCAATTGCGCAAATACCAGACTGCAATTGTCGAAGGCCAAACCTCGATTGAGGCTGCAAATGAAGCCTTTGGCAACCTCGATCAGCTTCAGCGAGAGCTTGACCAGTACATGCGTGGCCGCCGGTTCATGCAGCTTACCCTGCCATCTACCGATCTGCCCGTCGGAAACATCGCGTTCCGAAAGCTTCCCGAAGGCGAGGCTGAAATGATGCCGCTGCGCATCCGCTCTCAGCGCGGTGTCAACGCCGAGCAGGCCGCCGAACTCGTGGTGAAAGTGCGCGAGGTCGCGGCGAAATATCCCGGCAACCCCGGCGTGCTCGCCGCATTGGCAGAGGCGGAATTCGACTCTGGCAACGATGCCGCAGCCATCGCTGCGGCGGACCGGGCCATCGCCATCGATCCAAAACGCACCAACCCTTATGTGCAAAAGGGTTTCGCGATGTTCCGCATGGCCGCCAACGCCGAAGATGCCGATGCCAAAGAGGCCGCATACGAGGCTGCGATGGAGCCATTTTCAAAGCTGAACACGCTTGAAAACGATCACCCCTTGCCGCTGGTGTATTACTATCGCAGCTATACCGAGCGCGGCGCGACGCCGCCCGAAAACGCCCGGCACGCGCTGGAGCGGGCGGCGCAGCTGGCTCCGTTTGACAAGGTGTTATGGTTCAATGTCGCCGTGATGCAGATGCAGGAGGGCAAGATCGCGTTGGCGAGGGAGTCGCTTCAACCCATCGCCAACGATCCGCACGGCAGAGGTCGCGCCGCCGGGGCAAAATCGCTCATCGCACTGCTGGACGAGACAGCGGAAGGCACGAGCCTGAATATGAGGGAAGTGCTGTCGAAACAGGGTGGCGAGCTTGCCGATGAGGCGGCCGATGACACTGGTGATACTGGTGAAGGATATAGGGGCGATGGGGATACAGGCGACGGGGACACGGGCGACACGGAAACGGGCGACCTGAATACGGGCAACGAAGTTGGCAAGGAAACGCAGTAAGCTCACCCGATGCGCACTCCTTTTCCAAACTGGTGCGCGTAACCCGATCGTTGTCCGGTGTGGCCAATCTGGCCGGTGTGCAAAACGCCTTTCATTCGGCTAACCTTCCCGGAACGCGGCGGATCCGCAGACTTCGCCGGCAGGGGCATTCAAACTATGATTTCACGGATATTTTCGATTGTGTCGATGGTGGCAGCCGCGCTGCTGGCCAGCGCTCCAGCCCATGCCGAATGGTACGAGGCGTCCAGCGATCACTTTGTCATCTATGCCGACGACAAGGAGGCCGACATCCGCGCCTTCGCTGAAAACCTCGAACGCTATCACGCTGCGATGGAGGATTTCACCGGGCGAACGCTGGAAACACCCAGCCCCTCCAACCGCGTCACGGTGTTCGTCGCAGGCTCTGCCGGGCAGGTTCGCAAACTCGCAGGCACATCCTCTGTCGCCGGGTTCTACATCCCGCGCCCCAGTGGCAGCGTCGCGTTTGTGCAGGATATCCGCAACAGCGATGGCTATCCCGATCTCTCCACGGTTGTCCTGCTGCACGAATATGCGCACCATTTCCTGACCTCAACCGAACGGTTCGCCATGCCTTTGTGGATGAGCGAAGGCGCGGCCGAATTTTTCTCCGCCACTTATTTTCACGAAGACGGATCGGTTGTTCTTGGCCTGCCAGCACGACACCGGGTCCTCAACCTGTACATTGCAAAGGACGGGACTGTCTCTATCCCCCAGGCCCTGCAAATCGAAGATACGTCCGGCCTGACAAGCGCCGGGAGCGATGCCTTCTACGGAAAAAGCTGGCTGCTTTATAACTACCTGTCCCTGACAGAGGATCGGCAGGGCCAGTTGAAAGAATACTGGATCGAAGTGCTGAAGGGCACTCCGTCGCTGGAGGCGGGCGAAAAAGTGTTCGGCAATCTGGGACTGCTCCAGCGCCAGATGGACATGTATTTGCGTGATCGGAACCGCAAACCTTACCAAGTCGGCGCGGAAAAAATGGCCTTGAGTGAGGTCGTGTTGCAGCCTCTCACCGAAGGGGAGGCGGCGATAATGGAAACGCGCATGGCCTTGCAGCGCGGCGTCGATGCGCAAACGGCGGGCAACCTCGCCACCACTGCGCGCACCATTGCCGCGCAATATCCACAGGACGCCGCTGTGCAGACGGTGCTGGCCGAAGCGGAATACAAGGCTGGCAACAATGACGCTGCCATCGCGGCGGCAGAGACGGCGCTGGCGCTCGATACAGAGATCGCAGCGGCTTATCTGCACAAGGGCGAAGCGTTGTTTCGCAAGGCCCGGCAGGCACCTGACGGATCGGCGCAGGAGGCTGCCTATGCCGCCGCGATGCAGCCTTTCATGGCGCTTAACCAATTGGAGAGCGATCACACCGCGCCGCTGATCTATTCGTTCCGATCGTATCTGGAACGCGGGGTGGAACCCAGCGCGGATGCGCGGCAGGCGTTTGCGCGCGCCGCCCAGCTTGCTCCCTTCGATCAGGATCTGTGGCTAATCCTTGGCATGACGCACATGAATTACGGCGAGATTGCAGATGCGCGCAATGCGCTACAACCGCTCGCCAGCGCGCCTCATGGAAACCCCAAAACGGCGCAGGTGCGCGATCTGCTGGCCTTCCTCAGCAACAAACAACAGGGCGAACGCGTGCCGGCGCTGAACGCGATTACAGCGCATTTCAGGGCGGAGTAAATGCGCATCTGTTGGCGATCAGCGCTTCATCATGCCCGATACGATCGAGCCGAGAATACCGCCCAGCGCGCCGCCGCCTGACCCAACGCCCGTTCCAACGCTAGCCGGAGCAGCGGCTGGTGCAGCGCCGGTGCCGCGCTTGTCCATCGCCTGTTTCGCAAGGTAGCCCGCGACTGCCATCGCCAGGATCGGGAGCATTTTCTTCAGCAGCCCTTCATCCAGCCCCGTGGCGCCCGCAACCTCGCCCGCGACAGAGCGACTCACATCCTTGCTGCCGAATATCGTGCCGAGGATGTCGTTGCCCGGCTGCGTCGGTGTCGGCTTGCTGCCCAGCACTGCATCCAGCAAACCGCCGCCGAGCCCGCCTGCCAACGCGCCGCCGAGGCCGCCTGATGAGCCGGAACCACCGCCCAGAATCGCACCAGCCAACCCGCCCAGCCCGCCCAGCGGATCAGGCGTGGCGGAACCACCGGTGGCGCTGCGGCCCATCCCGGCGACAATCGCCGGAAGCAGAGCGCCCGCCGCCGTCTTGGCGGTTGCCTCATCAACGCCCAATTCCTTGGCAATAGAGGCGATTGCCCCGGTCTGCTGCAACATCTGTGCAAGGCTCATGTCTGCATCTCCCTGTATTTTGTTGGCCGTCTGTCGGCGTTAATCACGTGCTTACCAAGGCATAACGCTTCAGGCGGCAATTGGAGCCGCGTTGCGCACGCCTTCATCGACATGGGCTGAAAATTCAGCGAAATTGTCGATGAAAAGCTGCACCAGTTTGCGTGCGGTTGCATCGTATTCGCCCTCGTCCGCCCAAGTGCTGCGCGGGTCGAGGATCGACTGGTCGATGCCCCCCGCGGCCAGAGCGGGAACGTTGACCGGTACGTCGAAACCGAAATTGCGGTCCGCGCGAAACTCCACACCGTCCAGATCGCCGTCGAGCGCGGCGTTGAGCAGCGCGCGCGTCGCCGTGATCGGCATCCGCTTGCCCACGCCATACTTGCCGCCGGTCCAGCCGGTGTTGAGCAGCCAGCACTGCACCCCTCCACTGGCGATGCGTTCTTTCAGCAAATTGCCGTAAACGCTGGGATGGCGCGGCATGAACGGCGCGCCAAAACAGGTCGAAAACGTGGCCTCTGGCTCGGTCACGCCGATTTCGGTGCCCGCCACCTTTGCGGTGTAGCCCGACAGGAAGTGATACATTGCCTGTTCGGGCGTCAGCCGCGCAATCGGAGGCAGGACACCGAACGCATCTGCGGTCAGCATCACCACGTTGCTGGGCACCGGGCCAAGGTTCTTTTCAGAGGTGTTGGGAATGAAGTCGATCGGGTAGGCCCCGCGCGTGTTCTCTGCGAGGCTGTTGTCATCGAAATCCAGTTCGCGAGTGACCGGGTCCATCACCACGTTTTCCAGCACTGTTCCAAACCGTTTGGTCGTGGCGTAAATCTCCGGCTCTGCCTCGGGCGACAGGCGGATCATCTTGGCATAGCAGCCACCTTCGAAATTGAAGACCGCCGTGTCCGACCAGCCATGTTCATCGTCGCCAATCAGAGTGCGGCTGGCATCGGCGGACAGCGTGGTCTTGCCCGTGCCCGAAAGACCGAAGAACACCGCGGTCTTTCCATCGGCGCTGATATTTGCCGAACAATGCATCGGCATGACGCCCTGTGCGGGCAGCAGGTAATTCAGGATGCCGAACACGCTCTTCTTCATCTCACCGGCGTATCTGGTGCCGCCGATCAGGATCAGCTTTTCGGTAAGGTTTACCGCAATAACGGTTTCGCTGCGGGTGCCATGGCGGGCCGGATCGGCGCGGAAACTGGGCAGGTCGATGATGGTGTATTCGGGCGCAAACTCAGCCAATTCTTCCACCGTGGGTCGCACAAGCAGGGTGCGAATGAACAAATTGTGCCACGCCAACTCGTTGATAACTCTCACATTGACGCGGTATTCGCTTTGCGATCCGCCAAACAGATCGGCGATGTACAGCGTTTCCTTCTCGCTCACGGCTTTCAGGAAATCCTGTTTCAGCGCGGCGAAGTGTTCGGGCGTCATCGATGCGTTGACCTTGCCCCACCACACGGTGTCTTCGGTAACGGCGTCGCGCACGATGAACTTGTCCTTCGCGCTGCGCCCGGTGTGCGCACCGGTCTTAACGACCAGCGCGCCATCCTTTGACAGCGCGCCCTCACCCGCCGCCAGCGCTGCTTCTACCAGAGCGGCAGTGCCCAGATTGGTGCGAAGTTCGCCAGATGTTTCAATGCCCTGAGAGGCAAGCGGTTGGGAAAGCGGGGTCAAGGTCGATCCTTTCGAAGACTTCGCATGAACGCGCCTGCGCATGAATGCGCTGGGCGGATGAAAACCGGACAAGGGCAGGCAATGCAGCAGTGCTTGGCTTGATTCGCCGCGTTCACCCAGCCCCATCTGGGCTCGGCATAGTCGGGCGGATTACCCCCGTCAAACGCGCGGAATGCAACACGTGTCCGATCAGGGATGAGTAGATTGTAGGCGTTGGAATAACGGGCGTTCATTGTCTTGGGCGGACGATCGGGCTAGACCTTCAGACTGGAGGAAAACCGGATAAATGGTAAACGCCACACCCCCTGCCGACACGCCCGATCAGGACGATAAAATCTCGCCCCGGACCAGCCCGAATTGCAGCCCGGAAAGCGGCCAACACACCGGCCAACACACCGGCGGCGAGGCGAGCCTGACGGGCGCTGCTGTGGACAGCCCGCCTCATCCTGCGCCCCGGCGCGAGGAAGCGGGCGTAATCGCGCTGGTCGATGACGATCGCAACATCCTCACCACAGTTTCCATCGCGTTGCAGGCCGAAGGGTACGTGACGCGCCTGTACTCCGACGGTGAAACCGCGTTAAAAGCACTGATCGAGAACCCGCCCGATCTGGCGGTGTTCGACATCAAGATGCCCAAGATGGACGGGATGGAATTGCTGCGGCGGGTGCGCGCGCACTCTGCTTTGCCGGTGATATTTCTCACCAGCAAGGATGACGAGGCCGATGAGGAAGCCGGACTGGAACTGGGCGCGGACGATTATATCGCCAAACCGTTCAGCCAGCGCCTGCTGATCGCACGGGTCCGCGCAATCCTGCGCCGGTCGGAACCGGATCGCCAATTCGAAAGCGAGCATTACCCCAACGAACCCATCAACCCGGTGATCGCACGCGGGCGTCTGTATATGGACCCGGCGCGCCATTATGTGACGTGGAACAATCTGCCCGTCAGCCTTACGGTGACGGAATTCCTCATCCTCGAAGCGCTGGCTGCGCGCCCCGGTGTCATCAAAAGCCGCAATCAGTTGATGGATGCGGCCTATCCCGATGACGTGTTTGTCGATGATCGCACGGTCGACAGCCACATAAAGCGGATGCGGCGCAAATTTCGCGTCGTCGACAACACCTTTGGCGCGATAGATACCCTGTATGGCGCCGGCTACAGCTTCAACGATGCGTGAGTTTCGATGAACGCGCACCCCGTTCCCGATCCGATGCAAATCGATCCCTTCGGTGCGGACGATCTTGCCGGTGAAACGTCGGGTGCGGGGGCGATTGGAAGGCTGAAATCCAGGGGCGGGTTCTCCCTCTCCGCGCGCATCCTGATCGTGAACATCATGCCGCTGGCGCTGCTGGGCGGCGGGCTGTTCTATCTCGATAGCTATCGCACGCAGCTCGTCAACGAGCGGTTCAAACTGGCGCGCATCGAAGCCCAGATCACCGCCGAGGCGCTGGCCGGTGCCAGCCGCGAACGGCAGGAGGCCCTGCTGGTCCAGATCGGCAAGGAACAGCGTATGCGCCTGCGCATGTTCGATGCCGAAGGGCGGCTGTGGGCAGACAGTTTCGCGCTGGCCGAACCCGCCTTCGAATTCGAGAATATCGAGGATGACAGCTGGGATCAGCAGTTCGCCCGATGGCTGGATCGCACGGTCGATACCATCGTCAGCGCAGAACCGGTAACTGACTATGTCGAGCCTTCGCCGGAAGAGGCGATGTTTGCCGATGCATGGCCCGAACTGGCTCAGGCGCGAGAGGAGGGTGTGAGCCAGATCAGCCTGTATGACTGGGTCGATGGGTCGCCGGTCATCACCGCCGCCGCTCCGGTCGGGCTGAACGGCGCGACATTGCTGACGGTTCGCAACGCCGTCGACATTACCCAGAATGTCCGCGCCGCACGCACCACACTGGGCATTGTTGTTCTGGTCGTGCTGGGCGCATCGGCGCTGTTGTCCCTTTTTCTGGCACGCACTATCGTCACCCCGCTGCGCGAACTGGCGCGCGCTGCGGTGCGCGTGCGGCAGGGGCGCTCACGCGAGGTGAAAGTGCCGCGCCTGCCAGAACGCTCGGACGAAATCGGCCAGCTCGCGCGTGCGGTATCCGACATGACCGGCGCGCTGCGGCAGCGGATCGACGCGGTTGACAGCTTTGCCGCCGATGTCGCGCATGAGATCAAGAACCCTCTGGCATCCCTGCGCAGTGCAATTGAATCGCTTCCCCGTGTGAAGGATGTCGACCTGCGCGAAAAACTCATCGCCATTGCCACCCACGATGTGCGCCGGATCGATCGGCTCGTAAGCGAAATCTCCGATGCGAGCCGGATCGATGCGGAAATGTCGCGCGCCACGCTGGAACGGATTGATCTGGCCGATCTGACGCGCGCAATCGTCGGCAGCCGCGAACACCGCGCCGAAAACCACGATCGCCGGATAGAGCTGGACACGCGCGGATTTGCCGCGACTGTCATGGGCGTCGGCGCACGGCTTGAACGGGTGGTCGAGAACCTGCTCGACAATGCGGTGTCCTTTTCACCGCCCGATGCTCCCATAGAAGTCTTGATCGACAACGATGGCACCTGCGTCACGCTGAGAGTGTGCGACTTTGGGCCGGGCATCCCCGAAGACGAGCGCGAGAAGGTGTTCAAGCGGTTTCACTCCGTCCGCCCGGTAGAGGAGGATTTCGGCAACCATTCCGGGCTTGGCCTGGCGATTGCGCGCGCCATTGCAGAGGCGCATGATGGCACGCTTTGCGCAGATGCGCGGCCCGATGGCGCAGCCGGCGCGTGCCTGTTGCTGCGCCTGCCTGCAGCCTGATCGAGCGGCGCGGTGGTTGAACATCTGGAGCAATCGGTCCTCCAGGCCAGTGCAGTCGCCATCGCTGGCCGGGCGCTGTTGATCGAGGGGCCGCCGGGCTCAGGCAAATCCAGCCTCGCGCTCGCGCTGATTGATCGCGGTGCGCAACTGATCGGCGATGACGCAGTTACATTGTCGCGTCAGGATACCGTTGCACAGCCGCGTTTGCTGGCGAGCGCACCGCCCAACATCGTCGGCCTGATAGAAGTGCGCGGCGTCGGCCTTGCCCGCCTGCCTATCGCGCCGCCCGCGCCCGTCGCCCTGATCCTGACGATAGCTGACGATGCAGCGCGCCTGCCCGATGCCGCCACGATGCGCACCGTACTGGGTTGCTCCGTCCCCACCCTCGCCTTTGTGCCGGGTTCCTTTGCTCCGGCGCGGCGTGCTGAAATCGCCTTGCAAATGCACGGACTGACCTTTGAATAGCCGCCGTTGACGATTGGTTCAAAAGGGACGGCGTTGAAAAAGTCGCTTTCCCTGACGCACGATTGCGGCAAAAAGGATGTGACATGGACAAAGCTCAATCGCCCTCAACGCCCGCCATTGCCGAACCGGCGGACCGCGAACCGCTGCGATTGTTGCTGGTTACCGGGCTATCAGGCGCGGGTAAATCGACTGCGCTGGACGTGCTGGAGGATCTTGGGTGGGAAACCATCGATAATCTGCCGGTTCGCCTGCTTGAGGGTCTGGTCAATTCGTCTATCCAGAACGCGCATTCCCCGCCCGGCCCGCTGGCCATCGGCTTTGATTCGCGCACCCGCGGTTTTGTCCCTTCCGACATCATCGAACTGGTGAAGAACCTTTCGAGCCGCCCAGGACTTTCCATCACCTTCATGTTCATCGATTGCAGCGGGGCGGAGCTGGAACGACGCTATAACGAAACACGCCGCCGGCACCCCATGGCGCAGGGACGCCCAGTTTTCGACGGGATCGCGGCGGAGCGCGAATTGCTCGAACCTTTGAGGCGCTGGGCGGACATCGTGATCGACACCACCGCGCTTTCCAGCAACGAATTGCAAGCACGGGTGCGCGAACAGTTCGCACCCGCTGACAATGGTACGATGACGCTGACGCTATCCAGCTTCGGCTTCGCACGCGGGATGCCGCCGCTCGCCGATCTGGTGTTCGACATGCGCTTTCTGGACAATCCCCATTGGGTCGATGAATTGCGCGAACTGACCGGGCAGGATGCTGCCGTGGGCGAACATATCGAGCGTGATAGCGGTTTCGCCCCCGCCTTTACGCAAATCCGCGACCTAATCCTGACATTGCTGCCGCGCTACACCGCGCAGGGAAAAGCGTATGTGCATGTTGCGTTTGGCTGTACCGGAGGGAGACACCGTTCGGTATTCACCGCCGAACGCATGGCGCAGCACTTGCGCGAGGCGGGATTTTCCCCCACTGTCCGCCACCGCAATCTTGGATCGCGCGCAACTGACGATATCGAACGCCAGACGCGCCCGTAGCCCTCGACTTGCACAGGTACAGCGCAAATCGGCTTGTAGGCCGATCAGAAAGACGGACCACACCTCACACATGACTGGCCACGCATGATTGGACTGATTCTGGTCACCCATGGTCGCCTTGCCGACCAGTTCGTGCAGGCCATGGAACACGTGGTCGGCGCACAGTCGGCCATCGCGACCGTCTGCATCGAAGCGAACGATGATATGGAGCAACGGCGCGCCGAAATCGCCGACGCCATCGACGCGGTCGATACCGGCGCGGGCGTCATCATCCTGACCGATCTGTTCGGCGGCACACCCTCCAACCTCGCCATATCGCTGCTGGATGCGGGCCGGATCGAGGTGATCGCGGGAATAAATCTGCCCATGCTAATTCGCCTGGCCGGCGTGCGAAAGACGATGCGCGTCGATGATGCGGTGGAGGCGGCGAGCAAGGCGGGTCGCAATTACATCACCGTGGCGAGCGAACTTCTTTCAAAAGAGACTCGGCGTCCCGATACGGCTTCGGCCGACTGATGGGGCGCGCAGTGTGATGATAGTGCGATGATCCAGCCATGACGCAGCAACGCCAGAGCGTAACCATCGTCAACAAGCGCGGCCTGCACGCGCGCGCCAGTGCAAAATTTGTCGGCGCGGTCGCCGCCCTGGACGGGCAGGTCGACGTGCGCGTGACGAAGGACGCGAACAGCGCGGCGGGCGGCTCGATCCTGGGCCTGATGATGCTGGGCGCGGCAAAGGGCGACACGGTAGAGGTAATTGTCAATGGGGATGGCGCAGACACGGTGCTGGCCGATCTGATCGCGCTGGTCGAAGACGGATTTGGCGAAGAATGAGCCATTGCCGCAGGATTGTCGTTCGAGTTGGCGTGCGGGCGAAATTGGTCTGAGCGGAGCAATGCGCAAACATATCAGCGGATTTTCCAATCCGACCGTCAAATATCTGCGCTCCCTGCGGGATAAGAAACATCGCAAGCGGTCTGGCCAATTTCTGGTCGAGGGCCTTCGATTGCTAGAGGATGCGCGGGTTTCGGGCCGCTTGCCACGCCAGCTGGTAATGGCTGAAGGGCGCGATGAGCACAAATTGCTGGCGCAGTTGGAAATCGCGGTGGAGCAGGCGGGCGGTGAGACAATCACGACCTCGCCCGATATCCTTTCAAAAATAACTGGCAAATCAAACGCACAAGGCGTGGTGGGCGTGTTCGATGAATTTGACACCGCGCTTGGTGATCTGGATCGCAGCACTGCCCAGATCTGGCTGGTGGCGCAGGATCTGCGCGATCCGGGCAATCTGGGCACAATTCTGCGCACGGGGGATGCCGTGGGGGCAGGTGGACTGATCCTGATTGATGATTGCGCCGATCCTTTCAGCGCCGAGGCAGTGCGCGCCAGCATGGGCGCGGTGTTTACACAGCGTTTGGCGCAGGCGCGGTGGGAGGAATTTGTCCCGTGGCTGCGCGGGGGAGCTAAGGAGCATGGGGGCCAACTGGTCGCGGCGTCCTTGCGCGAGGCGGTGCCGTATCGCGGCGCGCCCTACGCCGCGCCGTGCTTCATTCTGGTCGGCAACGAATCGCAGGGCCTGCCCGAGGCTTACGAGGAGGAGTGCGACCTGCGGGTTACGATGCCCATGAAGGGCCGGGCGGATTCGCTGAATGCCGCGGTCGCAGGCGCGGTATTGGCTTATGAAGTGCTGGCGAGCCTTGGGTCGCAAAACTGACAAGGTCGACGTCTGTGCGGGGGAAATTCCGCGCGGATCTGATGCACCGGTCCGCAGTTCGGATAGGGACGCATCCCGCAAACGAGTGATTTACCATCACCCTATTTGTCACGTGTGAAAAACCAATTTGCCCTGATGGCCAGCTGTGCGCCTATTCCGCCGCATCCTTGCGGTGTTCCAGTTCCGGGTATTCGACCTCCACCGCTTCGGCATCGGCAGCGTTGTAGCGTGGCACGCTTTCCACTAGCGGCACGTCTTCGATTGCATTCTTGCCAATTGCGATACCCTTGTCCGCCATTCGCTTGCCCGAAGAAAGCACGTTGCGTTCAAAGCTGCCGACGAATTTGTTGTAATTGCTGACCGCGGTTTCCAGCCCCCCGCCCACTCGTTTCATGTGTTCCGCCGCGACCCGCAGACGGTCATACAATTCCGCTCCAAGCTTGCCGATTTCCTGGGCTTCCTTGGCCAGTCCGTCCTGCCGCCACACCTGCGCGACGGTGCGGGCGATGGCTACGAGATTGGTGGGCGTTGCGAGCAGCACGCGGCGTTCGAACGCGAAGTCCCACAAGGTCGGGTCGGCTTCCAGCGCGGCGGTCACGAAATGCTCGCCCGGCACAAACATGATGACGTAATCGGGGGCTTCGTCGAACTGGCTCTGATAACTCTTGTCGCCCAGCGTCTGCACGTGGTTGCGCATGGACTTGGCGTGCAATTTCATCTGTTGATCGCGCACCGCATCATCATCAGCTTCGAACGCGGCCTGATAGGCGTTGAGCGAGACCTTGGAGTCGATCACCAGTTTCTTCTGGCCGGGAACATTGATGACCGCATCGGGGCGCAGCCGCCCGTCCTCCGTATCGATCGAGTGTTCCATGTTGAAATCGGTGTGCTGCGCCAGCCCGCACTGTTCCAGCAGGTTTTGCAAGGCACGCTCGCCCCATCGCCCGCGCGCCTTGGGCGCGTTGGTCAGCGAATTGCCGAGCCGCTGCGCCTCACGCCGGACCTCTTCCTGCCCTTCGCGCATCGACTGGATTACGCCGTTCAACTGCCCGAACGCATCGACGCGCTGTTTCTCCAGCGTTTCGACCTGCTTCTCATACTTCTCCAACCGCTCCCCAACGGGTGACAGCAGTGCCCTGATCTTTGCCTCGCCGGTTGCCTCGGATTCCTTGAACCGAGCCTCGGCACGCTTCAAAAATTCGTCTTGATTGACCTTCAGCACCTCCGCCCCGGTCGCGCGAAATTCGCTCAACATCGCCTCACGCGCTTCGATCAGCGCACGTTTCTGGTCTGCGTGAGCAATCTCGCGCTCTTTCTTGGTGGCCTCCGACTCGGCTAACAGTTCCGCAAGCGCCGCGCGTTTTGTGCGTTCTTCGCTCAGCGCGATCTCCAAGCTATCGGAACGTAAGGCGCGCTCGCCCATGGCCGACAGTTCGACCCGCGCATCGCCCAACCGTTGTTCCACATCGCGCCCCGTGCGCTCAGCCTCGGCAAGCTTCTCGCGCAATTGCGCCGATGGCTTAACGCCGAAAAAATACCCTAGAGCCGCGCCGGCCAGCAAGGCGAGGATCGCGACGATTCCAATGATCAGACCTGATTCCATTGTGGGAACATACATGGAACACTTGCGCTCGCCAAGCACGATTTCGGAACCTTTCCCCCGCCCCGTTCGCTAGGCTGGAAAGAGGAGACGAAATCATGTCGATCAAGGAAATGATCCAGGACCATCCGCAGGTTGGTGACGATTACAACGATGCTTTGGGAGAAGCGGTGAAGCACGCCATGTATGGCGCAGCGATCATCAATTCATGCGCTGATGCGTGCCTTGCCGAAGCAAACGTGAAAGAGCGCACGGATTGCATCCGCCGGTGCCTCGACGCGTCCGATGCATGCACTGCATTCTATCGCATGGCGTCGCGCCGAACGGGTGGCAACGTAGTTGCGATCAAGGCGATGGGCATGGCAACGATCGTTGCGTGCGAACAATGCCTTGAACATTGCTCCATGCACGACGACGCCCATTGCAAGCGCTGCACGCGCATGTGCAACGAAATTATTCGCGATCTGAAAGCGGCGCTCGACACGATGAAACGCGACAGCTGATCAAGCCGTGAAAACAAGACAGCGCACCGGGCAAAGGTCCCGGTGCGCCTTAACCTTATGCAGCCTGGCGCAGTTTCTTGAGCTTTTTCATCGCCATGCCGCGTTTCAAGCGCGAAAGGTGGTCGATGAACAGGATGCCTTCGAGGTGGTCCATCTCGTGCTGCAGGCAGGTCGCCAGCAGCCCGTCCAGATGTTCCTCGTGCGTTTTGCCGTCGAGGTCTTGATAGCGCACAGTGCAGGTCGCAGGGCGATCCACATCGGCATAGATTTCCGGCACGGACAGACAGCCTTCCTGATAGGTCGACAGTTCCTGCGCAGGATCGACGATCACCGGGTTGATGAAGATGCGCGGTTCATTCTTGGTCGGCTGATGGTGATGGTGGTGGCCATCATGCCCGTGATCGTGGTCGCACGGGACAGGCTCCGCGTCCGGATCATCGGGTTGCAGGTCTATCACCAGCACCCGTTTCGGCACGCCGACCTGAATCGCGGCAAGGCCAATGCCGGGGGCGTCATACATTGTCTCAAACATATCCGCGACAAGCGTGCGCAGATCGTCGTTGAACTCGTCCGGTGCCACAGGCGCGGACACGATTTTCAGCCGGGGGTCCGGCACTTCTAGGATTTCACGGATAGCCATGTGGCGTAATTTAGTGTGGAAGGCCGAAAACGGCAAGGGATGTGGTGCGCGCTATTCCACCGGCCTCCTCGCCCGCAGCGCCTGTGCCAGCGTCCCCTCATCGAGATAATCCAGTTCCCCTCCGACCGGCAGGCCGTGGGCCAGCTGGGTGATGCGCAGGGCGTGGGGTTGCAACCGTTCGGCGAGGTAATGCGCTGTCGTCTGCCCCTCCAGCGTGGCGTTCATCGCGAGCACGACTTCATCAACCGCGCCGTCTGCCACCCGGTCTATCAGGCTGGCAATGTTGAGATCCTGCGGTCCGATGCCGTCGAGCGCGGAAAGCCGCCCGCCCAGGACATGATACCGCCCGCGAAAGAGCCGCGCGCGATCAAGCGCCCATACGTCGGCAACATCCTCCACCACGCAAAGCGCGCGCGCGTCACGCTTTGGATCGGCGCAAATGCCGCAAGGGTCGCGGGTGTCGACATTGCCGCAGGTGCCGCATTCGACCAGAGTTTCGGAAACCATCGCCAGCGCTTCCAGCAGCGCGGGCAGCGCGTTCTCACGGTTCTTCACCAGCCACAGCACCGCGCGCCGGGCAGATCGCGGTCCAAGACCGGGCAAGCGGGCCAGCGTGCTCGAAAGCGCTTCGATCTCTTGCGATGCCATGGGGGGAGAGATAGGGGCTGGCGCAGTTACGAGAAAGGGCCACGCGAAAATCATGCGCATCATTTTCATGGGAACGCCCGATTTCGCGGTGCCGGCGCTGGTCGCATTGCATGGCGCGGGGCACGATATCGCGTGCGTTTATACCCAGCCGCCGCGGCCTGCCGGGCGAGGCAAGAAGCTGCGGCCCTCCCCGGTGCAGATTCAGGCAGAGGCGCTGGGATTGCCTGTTCGTGCACCCACCTCGCTCAAGAGCGCAGAGGCTCAGGCAGAGTTTGCGGCGCTGGGCGCGGATGTCGCGGTGGTGGCGGCGTATGGTCTGATCCTGCCGCAAGCTGTGCTGGATGCTCCGGTGCACGGGTGCCTCAACATCCACGCCTCGATCCTGCCGCGCTGGCGCGGGGCCGCTCCGATCCACCGCGCGGTGATGGCGGGAGATGTGGAGACTGGCGTTACGATCATGCAGATGGAAGCGGGGCTGGATACCGGGCCGATGCTGCACGTGGTGCGAACCCCGGTGGAGCGAAAAACTACGGGCGAATTGACGCAGGAACTGTCCGCGATGGGGGCCGGAGCAATGGTCGATGTGCTGGCGGACCTGCCCGCCTTCCCGCCCCTCGCACAGAACGATGCACAAGCCATCTACGCACCGAAGATCGACAAGGCGGAAGGCCGCATTGATTGGACCGACACCGCCGAAGCCATAGAGCAGAAGGTGCGCGGCCTTGCCCCTTTTCCCGGAGCATGGTTCGAGTTGGAGGATGAGCGGGTAAAGCTGTTGCTGGCGGAAGTTGTCGCGGGAACAGGTGCGCCGGGCGAAGTGCTCGATACAGATTTTACCATCGCCTGCGGCACCGGGTCCATCCGCCCGATCCGCCTGCAACGCGCCGGGAAGCCCACAATGGATCGTGGTGATTTCCTGCGCGGACGCGCGGTTGATGCGGGGACGATGCTCGCTTGACCCGCTTTGCGCTCACCATAGAATTTGACGGCACGGCGTTTCAGGGCCTGCAACGCCAGAATCACGGCCCCAGCGTGCAGGCATCCATCGAGGATGCAATCGCACGCGCTACAGGACAAGAGGTGACGCTGCACAGCGCCGGGCGCACCGATGCAGGCGTCCACGCAATCGCGATGCGCAGCCACATCGATCTGGACACCAGCCTTACCCCGTTTCGGCTGGCGGGCGCGCTTAACGCTCACCTGCGACCTTTGCCCGTGTCGATCACCCGGTTCGAAGTGGTGCCAGACGATTGGCACGCGCGCTTTTCGTGCATCGGGCGACGCTATGTCTATCGCATCCTGAATCGGCGCGCACCGCTGGCCTTGCTGAGAGACAGGGTGTGGCAGGTGGTCCCCCAACTCGACGTCGATGCAATGCACCGCGCCGCGCAAAACCTGATCGGGCAGCATGATTTCACCACCTTCCGATCCGTGAAGTGTCAGGCGAAAGACCCCGTCAAGACGCTCGACCGGCTGGACCTGGAGAGCTGTGACACTGAATTCGGACGTGAAATTCGCATCCATGCCGAAGCGCGCAGTTTCCTGCACCATCAGGTCCGCTCGATGGTCGGCTGCCTCAAACTGGTGGGACAGGGCACGTGGACGCAAGGGCAGATCGTCGAGGCGCTTGCCGCCAGAGACCGCGCCGCCCTTGGCTTCAACGCGCCGCCTCAGGGGCTGTATTTCGCGCAGGCCATTTATCCCGATGCACCCTAGCCAGCACGGCACGGTGGGCCTAGCAACGCGGCGACACGCATCAACGAGAGGACCACAACCATGACCACCACCGGAAAACAGCTTTTCACCACTCTCACCGCCGACGGCAAACTGACGCTGGAAGTGAGCGAGGAAACCTTTGCCGATCCCACAGGCAATCAGGTGCTGGTCAAGATGGAGGCCGCCCCAATCAACCCCAGCGATCTCGCGATCCTCACAAGTGCCGCCGATTTCGACAATGCGGAATATTCCGCTGGCAAAGTGGTCGCGCAAATGCCCGAGCCCTTCCTTTCAGGTCAGAAAGCGCGCCATGGCCAGCGCCTGCCTGCCGGTAATGAGGGCGCGGGAACAGTCATCGCCACCGGCGACAGCGACATGGCGAAAGCCCTGATGGGCAAACGGGTCGCCTGTGTGCCCGGCAACGCCTTTTCGCAATACGCCATCGCGGACGCCATGATGTGCCTGCCGCTGGGCGATCATTCTTCCGAAACCGGCGCGTCGAGCTTCGTCAATCCGATGACCGCGCTGGGCTTCGTCGAGAACGCGAAGATGGACGGACAAAAAGCTATCGTTCACACCGCAGCGGCGTCCAATCTTGGCCAGATGCTGATCCGCATTTGCGAAGAGGACGGGATGGAACTCGTCAACATCGTGCGCAAGGCCGAGCATGTCGAAATGCTGAAAGGCATGGGCGCAAAACACGTGGTCAATTCTTCGGACGACGATTTCATGAAGCAGCTGCGCACCGCGATCGACGCGACCGATGCGTTTTACGGATTCGACCCCATCGGCGGCGGTCATGCTACCGACAACGTGTTCAAGGCGATGGAACAGGTCGCTGTATCGAAGATGAGCGAATATTCGCGCTATGGCTCCAACCAGCAAAAGCGCATGTTCATTTACGGTCGGCTGGACATGAGCCCGACCATCCTGACGCCGAGTTATGGTTTTGGCTGGACGCTGTCTGGGTGGCTGTTGACGCCGTTCCTGCAGAATGCCGGCATGGAAACCGTGGGCCGGATGCGCACCCGCGTGCAGCAGAACCTCACCACCACCTTTGCCAGCTCCTACAAGGCGAAGGTCGATCTGGAAGGCATGCTGACCAAGGACGCCATCACCGATTATCGCCAGATGAAAACCGGCGAGAAGTATCTGGTCACACCCTGGGGCTGAGGCACGCGCCAGTTCCCGCCATCGCGGGGACTGGCAGCCGGTGATGGCTGCAGCGAAAGGCTGCTTTCAACGGCGCGCGGATTGTGTTGGTATGGCAAGGTTTGTGAGGGAAGCGGACGTTCACCTGTCGTCAGTTGATTTCGTGTTTCGGGTTACTCGCTCGCACGCTTCCACCCATACCTTCCATGTGCTTTCATCTGCCGGAAACCCCCCAGGTAGCGCCCCTCTAAAGGTATCAGCATAAATGTCTGCTAGACCGTCTGAGGTGTCCATCATCGGTCCATAATTCAGACGCACGAATTCCGAAATCGCATCATATGCGTCAATCAGCCGGATCAGGCGGTCGCCCTCCTCAGGTCGGAATTTCTCCATCTCATTTTTCCCTGTCTGTGGTCGACGGCGAGGCCGGTTTCAGCATTCTAGTGTTATCCCATTGCGGCAGAAATGGGATCGGAACCTGAACGGCAGGTTTTTTCCTGCCGCTTGTGAAACTTGCCGTCGGCTAGGGCAGGCATCGAAGCCACATCCGCAACCTCACCCCGCGCTGGGGAAGAATGTTTCGCGCAGATGTTCACCGATGCGCGCCGGGCGCAGGGTCTTGGCGTCAATGCAGCACCAGCTCGATTGCACTTCGGCCAGCACTTCCTCGCCGCGTTTGATCACTGTGTGGTAAAATGCGCGTGCGCCGTTGTACCGTTCCAGCACCGTGCTGGCGATCACGTCGTCCTCAAGGAAAGCGGGCTTGCGATAGGTTATCTCGTGCTTCAGAGCGACCCACGCCTTGCTCGCCACGTCCTCTGCCGGCGCGATCCGGTTCCAGTGCGCCAACACCGCATCCTGCACCCAGTTAAGGTAGCGCGCGTTATTCACATGACCCATGAAATCAATGTCGTCGGGCACGACCGTGATCGGGAATCGGAATGGTGAGGCGGAGGCAGTTGCTGACATAGGTGTCAATTAGCGTGAATAGTATTAAGGTGCCATGACGAATTGCGATATAATCGCCATCTGTGTTGCCAGAGTTGCGCGATCACCGCTAACCCGCGCCCGGATTGATGATTGAGAGACGTTATGGCGAGCCAGCCCCGCACGCTTTATGCAAAAATCTGGGATGCTCACATCGTGGAAACCCGCGATGATGGTACCTCGCTGATCTATATCGACCGGCACCTGGTGCACGAAGTGACCAGCCCGCAGGCGTTCGACGCTTTGCGCAAGGCCGGTCGCCTGGTGCGTCGGCCCGATCTGACGCTGGCCGTGCCCGATCACAACCTGCCCACTACTGCACGGCGCGATGCGCAGGGCGGCAAGGTTCCGATTGCCGACCAGCAGAGCGCCGCTCAGTTGGAAGCGCTGGAGCAGAACGCACCCGATTTCGGCATCCGGTACATTGGCGATGCCGACGTGGAACAGGGGATCGTCCATGTCGTCGGCCCCGAACAGGGCTTTTCGCTGCCCGGTACCACCATCGTGTGCGGGGATTCGCACACGGCGTGTCACGGCGGATTGGGCGCGCTCGCGTTCGGGATCGGCACCAGCGAGGTCGAACATGTGCTGGCAACGCAGACGCTGCTGCTGCAACAGTCAAAGGCAATGGAAGTGCGGGTAGAAGGCGCCCTGCCCCCCGGCTCTTCGGCCAAGGATCTGATCCTCCACATCATCGGTGTGATCGGCGCGGCGGGCGGTTCGGGCTATGTCATCGAATATCGCGGCCCCGTGTTCGAGGCGATGAGCGTCGAGGAACGCCTGACCGTTTGCAACATGAGCATCGAGGCGGGCGCACGCGCCGGATTGATCGCGCCCGATGACACCGTGTTCGATTATCTGAAAGGCCGCCCGATGGCACCAAAGGGCGCCGACTGGGACGCAGCGGTTGCATACTGGCGCACGCTGCGCACCGATCCGGGCGCTGCGTTCGACAAGTCGGTCACGATCGACGCCGCCGATGTCTTCCCCACGGTAACATGGGGAACCAGCCCCGAAGATGTCGTCGCGATCACGGGAACTGTGCCCTCACCCGAAAGCTTTGCCGATGAGGGCAAGCGGGCAGCGGCGCAGAAGAGCCTCGATTACATGGGCCTGACGCCCGGCACCGCGATGACCGACGTGGCGATCGAGAACGTCTTTATCGGCAGCTGCACCAACAGCCGGATCGAGGATTTGCGCAGCGCCGCGGCAATCCTGAAAGGCCGCACAAAGGCATCGAACGTGCGTTGGGCAATCGTGGTCCCCGGCTCCGGACTGGTCAAGCGGCAGGCCGAGGAAGAGGGGCTGGACCGCATCTTCATCGAAGCAGGTTTCGAATGGCGCGAGCCGGGATGCTCGGCGTGCCTCGGCATGAACCCGGACAAGGTTCCGCCGGGCGAACGTTGCGCCTCCACCAGCAACCGCAATTTCGTCGGTCGTCAGGGACCGGGCGCGCGCACGCACCTTGTTTCGCCCGCGATGGCGGCAGCGGCGGCGATAAAGGGCAAACTTACCGATGTGCGCGAACTGGATTGATCGACGCTTGAAACCCGGCACGCCAAGGCGCAAGGAATATGCATGACAGATGACAAGAAAACAAAAGCCGCTATCGGCGCTGCTGCCACAATCGGGTCCGCCGCGATAGCAGCCGCACTGCTGTATGCCGGGCGGCGGTTCCGGCAAAAGCCCGAGGACAAGGCCGCACCGGGTACCATCCCTTCGGGCGAACCCCCCGAAACCGATTGAGGATACCCGATGATGGAAAAGCTGACCTGCGTTACAGGCGCCGCCTATCCCTTCGGCCGCAAGAACGTCGATACCGATGTCATCATCGCGTCCAAATGGCTCAAGACCATCACACGCGATGGGTTGGGTCAGGGTGCATTCGAAGCGATCCGGGGCACTGGCGACAGCGTGTTTGACGACCCCTCCTATGAGGGCGCGCCAATCCTGATCGCGGGCGACAATTTCGGCTGCGGCTCCAGCCGTGAACATGCCGCCTGGGCGATCCTCGACATGGGTATCCGGGTGGTTATTGCGCCCAGTTATTCCGACATATTCTCCGGAAATGCGGTGAAGAACGGCATCCTGCCGGTGGTGTTGCCGCAACCCGCGATTGACCGCTTGATGGAAGTCGCGCGGCAGGGCTCACCGATAACGGTCGATCTGGAAACGCAGAGTGTGACCACGGAGTTTCAGGATCGCTTTGTCTTTGAAATCGACCCGTTCCGCAAACATTGCCTGCTGGGCGGGCTGGATGAAGTCGCCCTGACACTGGAGCGCGATGCGGCTATCAGCCAATACGAAGCACGCAGCCGATCAGACCAAAGCTGGCTGACACCCGGCGCCGCGGCCGCTTGAAAAACATCTGAGGGAGAAACCACAATGAAAGCCATTCGCACCCACGCAGTGGGCGGGCCGGACATGCTTACGCTGGACGAGATTGACGTGCCGACGCCGGGAAAGGGCGAAGTGCTGGTCGCGGTGAAGGCGTGTGCGATCAATTACCCCGATACGCTGATGATCCGCGACCTGTATCAGTTCAAACCGCAGCGCCCCTATTCGCCCGGCGGTGAGTTGGCGGGCGTGGTCGAAGCGATCGGCGAAGGTGTAACCGGTTACAAGGTCGGCGACCGCGTGATGGCGGGCATCGGCAATGGCGGCCTTGCGGAAAAGGTCGTCGTGCCTGCCGGCCGCATGTTCCCCGTTCCCGATGACGTGCCGTTTGAAAAAGCCGCATCGCTGCTGATGACATACGGCACCACAATCCACGGGCTGAAGGATCGCGGCCACATCAAGGCGGGCGATACCGTGCTGATTCTGGGCGCGGCGGGCGGTGTTGGCCTGTCGGCGGTGGAGTTGGCAAAGGCATTTGGCGCACGCGTGATTGCGGCGGTTTCGTCCGAGGCCAAGGGTGAGGTTGCGCGCAAGGCAGGCGCGGACGATGTCGTCATCTATCCGCGCGGGGAAATGGACAAGGACGCATCAAAGGCGCTGTCGCAGGCGTTCAAGGATGCTTGCGGGCCTGAAGGCGCGAACATCGTCTATGACATTGTCGGCGGGCAATATTCCGAGCCTGCCTTGCGCGCTATCGCGTGGGAGGGACGGTTTCTGGTTGTCGGCTTTCCCGCCGGGATCGCGAAGATGCCATTGAACCTCACCCTGCTGAAATCGTGCGATATTTGCGGCGTGTTTTGGGGCGCGTTTACCGCCCGCGAACCGGCCAAATTCGTCGCGCAGGTGAATGAGCTGTTCGCGCTGATGAAAGAGGGCAAGATCGATCCGCTCGTCTCCGAAACCTTTCCGCTGGAACGCGCGGGCGATGCCATTGCCAAGCTGGAAAACCGCGAAGCGGTGGGCAAACTGGTGGTGACGATCGACTGATCCGGGATATGCGGGGCAGCAATTGCTTGTCGCCAACCGTACCCCGCCCTATCTCGAACCGCAGGATATTTCCGGAGGGACCAATGACCAATTTCAAAGACCGCGAGCGCGGGGAAGAAGCCAAATTCGCTATGGACGAGGAAACAGCGTTCAAGGTTGCGGCGCGTCGCAATCGGCTGATGGGAGAATGGGCTGCTGGCCTGATGCATCTGACGCCTGAAGAAACCGATGCCTATAAAAAGGCCGTGATGCAGGCCGATTTCGAGGAAGCGGGCGACGAGGATGTGATCCGCAAACTGTTGGGCGATCTCACCGCAGCCGAATCCGATGTCAGCGAGGCGGACATTCGCGCAAAGCTTGAAGAAATGACAGTTGAAGCCAGGCGCCAGTTCATGGGCGGCGTTTGATGTCGGTGGGCCGGGAGTACGCACGATGCCGATGAAGGGCGAAGATATTGTCGCCGCGATCGAGGCTGAATTGCCCGGCGCAGTGGTTGAGTTGACCGATCTGGCTGGCGACGACAACCACTGGTCAGCGCGCGTTACCGCTCCCCAGTTCGCGGGTAAGACCCGCGTGCAGCAGCACAAGATGGTCTATGCCGCCTTTGGCGAGAAAATGGGCGGGGAACTGCACGCCTTGCAAGTGAGCACCGCGGTTCCCAACTAATATCGCATGCGGATACCCGCAAACCCCTACACCAAAAACAGCAGAGGCCGGATCATCATGGCTGATATCAACGATCGTATCTCAACCCTTGTCGGCGAAAACGATGTCGTCCTTTTCATGAAGGGCACTCCCTTGTTTCCGCAGTGCGGTTTTTCCAGCAAGGCAGTGGCCATCCTCGACCATTGCGGCGTCGCGTATGAAAGCGTTGATGTGTTGCAAGACATGGAAGTGCGCCAGGGGATCAAGGCGTTCTCCGACTGGCCGACCATCCCACAGCTATACGTCAAAGGCGAATTCGTCGGCGGTAGCGACATAATGATGGAAATGTTTGAAGCGGGCGAACTGAAGCAAATGCTTGACGAAAAGAACGTCGCCAAAGCGGAAAGCTGACTCCTCCGCCCCGCTTGGGCGAGCACCAAGCTTGATAAAGAAAAAACCGCCTTGCGAGACCAATCGCAAGGCGGTTTTCTTTTGCACGGGGAGGTAAGACCGTAAGACCAGGAAGGTCTCACCTCGTTTGAAGACCATGTGTTACTCAGACCATAATGCACTACTCGTGCCAAACTCGTGGGTTTAATGATTGTCAGATACTTCAATGGTTAACGACGACGGCCTATTTTCTTAACTGTAAAATTGTCCGACACAGCGTTGGTCCATCATTCGATCGACGCACCAGAGTCAGACCCGCTGTTCGCTTGGCAAATGCGCGCGCTGCGGCCATCACTTGTTTCATGACTGACCCGATCACCGATCCCGCCAATCCGCACTACTCATCAAATTCCGATGGCATACCCGCCGCGACGATCATCATCTTTCGCAAATGTCCCCATGGTGGACCTCCGCAGGTTTTGATGACAGTGCGATCACGCAGCATGACCTTTGCCGGCGGAATGGCCGTGTTTCCCGGCGGACGGGTCGATCCGGAGGATTATGCGCTAGGCGAGTTGACCGCGCAGGATGCCGGGCTTTCGCCTGATGAGGCTGCGCATCAGATCGCCGCTATCCGCGAAACGCTCGAGGAGACGGGCCTTGCGCTTGGCCTTTCCGGCACAATTACCGGCGAAAGCGCTCGCGATGCGCGGGCGATGCTCGAACGCGAAGGGGCGCTGGCGCCGGTGCTGGCGGCGTTTGGCTGGACGCTCAAGCTCGACCAGATTGTCCCGTTCGCACGGTGGTTCCCCCAAAACGAGAAGCTGAGCCGGGTTTACGATACCCGCTTCTACCTTGCTGATCTGGGAACGGGGGCAGTCGACGTCTCGATTGATGAAACAGAAAACACCCGGCTGTTCTGGACCAGCGCACAGGGCGCGCTCGACATGGCGCAGGAAGGAGCGATCAAACTGATCTTTCCCACCCGCCGCAATCTGGAACGGCTCGCCCTGTTCGCCAGCTTCGAAGAGGCACGCGCACAGGCGGAGGCTATCCCGGTGCGCACCATCATCCCGCAAATCGACGCCAGCAGCGGCCAGCCAATGCTCACCATCATGCAGGATGCGGGCTATCCGATCACTGCAGAATTGCTGGAAACCGTCGCTCGCGGATGAGCCGCGCGCGAATTTCCGACTGCAATGAAGTGATGGCGCGCCCGGCAGGACTCGAACCTGCTGCCTCAAGATTAGAAGTCTCGCGCTCTATCCAGATGAGCTACGGGCGCACGCCGAGGTCGCCCTTAGCGCGCTTTCAAGCGCTTGGGAATCACGCTAGGGCAACGGGCCATGGAAAAACCCGATCCTGCCGCCGCGTTCGACCGTGATCCCGATGATGGAATCGTTGCGACCAGCCACGCACCGGCGGCTTTTCGTTACTATGATTTCGTCATGGCGGGGTTCGTTACGATATTGCTGCTGTCAAATCTGATCGGCGCATCGAAACCCAGCTACATCACCCTGCCCGGAGGAGAAACGTGGATTTTCGGCGCGGGCGTTCTGTTCTTCCCGATTAGCTATATAATCGGCGATATCCTGACAGAGGTGTATGGCTATGCTCGCGCGCGGCGCGTGATCTGGACCGGATTTGCTGCGCTCGCCTTCATGGCTTTCATGGCGTGGGTGGTGGTCAGCCTGCCCCCGGCGGACAATTGGCCGTTCCAGTCCGATTACGAGAACGTGTTCGGCAACAGCTGGCGGATTGTCGCCGCGTCCATCATCGCATTCTGGGTCGGTGAGTTCGCCAACTCCATCGTCATGGCCAAGATGAAGATCTGGACTAGAGGCCGTGCGTTGTGGACCCGCACGATTGGATCGACGGTGGTGGGACAGGGGCTGGACAGCGCGATCTTCTACCCATTGGCATTCTGGGCGCTGCCGGGCTGGCCGATAGAAACGCTGGTGCAGGTTGCCCTCTCGCAATGGTTTATCAAGGTCGCGTGGGAGGCGTTGCTGACGCCGGTAACCTATGTGGTGGTGGCTCGGCTGAAAAAGGCGGAAGGCGTGGACCTGTTCGATATGGATACCGATTTCTCGCCATTCTCGGCCAAGGAAACACGCGCCTGATTGCCTCGGATCAGGTCTGCAGTTTAACCGTCCGCGTCAGCGCGCAAGGCTTCGTCCGCGACGATATCGACCCGCGGCGTCAGGCCAAGCCTTGCTGCAAGCAGCCGCATATCCTTGTCTACCGGTCCGCCGTGCAGGCTCGCATGACTGGTCGCAAGGCGCAGCACAAGCGCATCACCATCGACCACCAATCGGCTGCTGTCGAGCGAGCGGCGCGATCCTGCACCCAGCCGCCGCGCCAACCGCACGCTGAGGCCCCAGTTGATCGCTTCGTCCAGGGCTTCTTCGCTTGCCAGTGAACGTACCCGTTCAGGCAGTTCCAGATCGTTGCCATTCGCGGAGATTGCCGCCGCCAACATCGCGCGCTGATCGCTGCGCAGCGCGATCCAGCGTTTTGCCAGCGCCCATTCTATGGCTTGCGGCAGACGGATGTTCGGCTCGATCCGCATGGAAGCGAGCGCCAGCATCGTCGCCGCCAACCGCAGCCGTTCGCTGCCGTGATTGCGGCCCGGCGCCGCATCCAGCGTCCAGCTTGCAATGCGCGCCGCCATCATCGGGGGCACACCGCGCTGGCTCGCGAAATGCGCGGCCCCGGCGAGCAGAGGATCCTGCGCCTGCTGCGGAGGGGGTAGCGCGGTAAAGATCAGCCCTTCGCGCAGGCCCCACGATGAAAACACGATCCGCGCCGGGTTCAGCACAGCCAGCATGGCTTGCAACAACACCGCAGCATCGGGCAATTTATCCGCCCGCATCGAAGATATCCGTTTGCGCGATTTGAGCGTTTCGGGCGTTTCGTCAAACAACGCCCTCGCCATTTCCTTCGCCCGGACCGCAGAGATCGTAAAGCCGTGCGGATCGCTTAACGGATGCCTGTCATTCTGCATCGCGAATACGGCCATTGCCCGCCAGGTTCCGCCCACCAGGTACAGCGTGCCACCGATCTCGCGCTCGCCTGCACCAGTGACGATGGCTGCCTCCAGATTTTTGCGCATCTGGGCGTTGTTCTTGTCGTCCTTCAACCGGTAATCGGGCAGGCGCAGCGCGCCAAGCGGCAAGGAAACAGGGTTGCTTGCCTCGCCCTCATCAAGATCGACCAATTCCAGACTTCCCCCGCCCAGGTCGGCGACAATGCCTGCCGCGCCGGGAAAGGCGCCCGCGACGCCTCTGGCACTCAGCACGGCTTCCTCTTCGCCGGTAAGGACGCGCGGCGACAGGCCAATCTCCCTCAGCGCCGCGATGAATTGCGGGCCGTTGCTTGCCTCGCGCACGGCGGCGGTTGCCACGGTTTCCACTTCGCGCACGCCCAGATCGTCAAGCAGCAGCGCAAATCGCCGCAGTTCGCGCATCGCCAGCACTATCGCCTCTTTGGCAAGGGTGCCATCCTTGCTGATGTCCCGACCCAGCCGCGCCGTCACTTTCTCGTTCAGCATGATTGTAGGCGCGCGCATGGTGCCGCTGTAGATCACCAGACGGACCGTATTGGAGCCGATATCGATGATCGCGCGCCCGGCCATATTGCCGGAAAACGCGCCATCGCCTTCCTTGCGCCGATTGTTGAAGTTCATATTTCTGTATCGATTCCGTCAGTCAATCCGCGCGCCCTTTGCGCAGCGACAATTCAGGCACGCCGCCCGTCTCCAGCGCTCCTCCGCGACCCGACAATGAGGGGTTGGTCATAAAGTAGCGATGGCAATTGAACGGCTTATCAAGCGCCTCGACCCGCGAATAGCTGCCATCGGGTTGCAGCCACCAGCTTTGTTCGGTGTCGAGCATGTTGGCGAGAAGCACCTGTTGCAGCACCTGATCGTGGACCGTGCGGTTGAGGATCGGGATCAGGCTTTCAACCCTCCGGTCGAGATTGCGGCCCATCAGATCGGCAGAGGATATGAACACCGCCGCTTCGGGACTTGGCATGGGATGGCCATTGGCAAAGGCGTAGATGCGGCTGTGTTCGAGAAACCGCCCGATAATGGATTTGACGCGGATGTTTTCGGACAGGCCAGGTACTCCGGGCTTCAGGCAGCAGATACCCCGGCACACCAGTTCCACCTGAACGCCGGCGTTGCTGGCGGCATACAACCTGTCGATCATGCCTTTATCGGTAATCTGGTTGCATTTCAACCAGATGGCGGCAGGCAATCCCTTGCCCACATTGACTATTTCTGCGTCAATCCGGCGATACAGTTCCTGTCGCAGGTCTAGCGGGGCAATGGAAATCAGTTCCAGCGCGCGCGGCTCGACATACCCGGTTACGAAATTCATCATCCGCGCAGCATCCCGGCCCAGCCGCGGATCCGCGGTGAAAAAGCTCATATCGGTGTAAACCTTGGCTGTAACCGGATGATAATTTCCGGTGCCAAAGTGGCAATAGGTGCGGAAGCCCTCGCCCTCGCGCCGCACGACCATCGCGATCTTGGCATGGGTTTTCCAGTCGGTGAAACCATAGATCACCTGCACGCCTGCGCGTTCCAGCTTGGTTGCCCATTTGAGGTTCTGCTCCTCGTCGAAACGGGCTTTCAGCTCCACCACGGCAGTCACCGAAATGCCGTTTTCCGCCGCTTCGATAAGAGCGTTGATAACGTTGGATTGCGACCCCGCGCGATACAGCGTCTGCTTAATGGCGACGACATCGGGATCATTTGCAGCCTGCCGGATGAAATCGACCACCACTTCGAAACTTTCGTAGGGGTGGTGGATGATGATGTCCTTTTCACGGATAGCGGAAAAGGCATCGCCATCGTGTTCGCGCACGCGTTCGGGATAGCGCGGCGAATAGGCATCGAATTTGAGATCGGGGCGGTCTTCGGAAACGATTTCAGCCAGCCCGTCGATCCCGATCATGCCATCCGTCTTGATCACCGCGGCTTCGTGCACGCCCAGTTTTTCAAGCAGGATGCGCTCCGCCTCCGCGTCGAAATCCTCCTCCACCTCAAGCTGGATCACCTGCCCGCGCCGTCTGCGCTGGATCGCGCTGCGGAACGTGCGCACCAGATCCTCGGCCTCTTCTTCGATTTCGATGTCGCTGTCGCGCAGCACCCGGAACAGGCCATCGCCCTGAATGGTGAAGCCTGGAAACAATTTCTTGGCATAGCGCTGGACCAGGCTGGCGATGGAGATGTAAATCGCTTCGTCGCCAGACCGGCTGGCAGGCACGCGCACAAACCGGGGCAGCGCGCTGGGGATCAGGACCATCTCGATGATCTGTTCCTTGTCCGCATCGCGCGACAGGGTGAAGAGCAATCCCATCCCTTCGTTCTGTACGAACGGGAACGGATGCGCAGGGTCCAGCGCCTGCGGCGTGATAACGGGCATGATTTCGCCGAGGAAAAACTCCTCCAGCCAGTCATGCGCTTCGGGACGGATGCGCTGTTCGTCGGCGATGTGGATGCCCGCCTCTGCCAGCGCCACGCGCAGATCGCGCCAGATATCCTGTTGGCGGTTGGAAAGCTCCGCCAGCTTTTCACGAATTGCGGTCAGTTGCTGGGTCGGGGTGCGCCCGTCGATCGCCACCTTGTCGATGCCGCGCTGTGCCTGCCCAACCAGACCAGCGACGCGGATCATCATGAATTCATCTAGATTGCTGCCTGAAATCGACAGGAAGCGCAGCCGTTCCAGCAACGGATATCGCAGATTTTCCGCCTCTGCCAACACACGCTCGTTGAAAGCCAGCCACGATAGCTCGCGATTGAAATAATTATCGCCATCGCCGACGCTTTCCGGATCGGGCAAGCCTTGCAAGATCGGCGCGGTGCTCATTGCTTGGGCTTGGTCCTCTGTACTCGCGCTGTGGCAAAATTGCGCTGGCTCCTGTTCCGCAACCCGCGCCTGCGGTCAATAACGGACTTGGCGCTTGCCGGGAAATTGTCAACTTTGCGCAGCGCTCAGACCAGCGTTCGGCTCTCCGCTATCTGCGTGATCCCGCGCTTGCCATTCGCATCGCGGCCCAACTGCACAATCACGTCGATCACGCTGGCGGCATAGGCAATCGTATCCGAACGGGTAAGGCCAATGCCGGTCTGCATCACCATCAGTGACAATTGTTCGAGCGCGCCGCGCAGGGAATTGGCATGGATCGTGGAAAAGCTGCCGGGATGGCCGGTGTTGATTGCGCGCAGGAAACTGACACTTTCGGCCCCGCGCAATTCGCCCAGAACGATGCGGTCCGGGCGCAAACGCAGCGCGGCCTGCAGCAATTCGTTCGATGTGACCTTGGCCTCCCCCAGCTCACCCTTGACCGCGACGAGACCGACGCAGTTTTCGCCGGGAAATTTAAGTTCGGGCGTATCCTCAACCAGAACGACGCGTTCAGCCTGCGGGATTTCGCCAAGCATGGCGTTCAAAAACGTGGTTTTGCCGGTGCTGGTGCCGCCCGAGATAAGGATGGTGCGGCGGTGGCGGATCGCCTCGCGCAGATAGGCGATGGGCTGACACTGCGGATCGGGCAGCTCAACCGAAGCCTCACCGGCAAGCGGGCCGTTGTCATAGGCATCCAGCGGCAGATCGAGCCGGCGGTGGCGGCGAATTGCCATCACCCAGTGTTTGCGACTGGCGGGCGGGCCACAAAACTGGATGCGCGCGCCATCGGGCAACGTCGCGCCTAGCAATGGGTGCTCGCGATTGATGCCCTGATGGCTGACCCGCGCGACCTGTTCAGCAAGGCGCTGCACCAACCGGTCATCAATTTCCGGCGTCGAAATCTTGCGGATGCCGGGGTTGGACGCGTCCTCGATCCAGACCTCGCCGGGCCGGTTGACCATGATCTCTGTTACCGTGTCACGATCCAGCCAGCGTTTGAACGGGGCAAGATAAGCGTCGAGATAGACACTGCGTTCGGCCAGCACATCCAGACTGCTTTTGCCTGCAAGGGCATCTGTTCCGGGAGACGCATCGCCGCCCCCTGCGGGCGTAAAGGGATGGACATCGGCGGTCATTGCGGCACCCGCTCTGGCGCTTCAGTTCTTGACCGAGCTGAAATCGACATCGCGCGCGGTGAAGACCCTGATCGGCTCTCCCATCTTCACACGGATTGTCGGACCGACAGAGCTGTCCTGCTGCGCCGCGATGCCCGCCGCGCTCTGGCCCGCTCCGCCAAGGATAACCGATGCGCCGCCGGTGCCAATTGCACTCAGCCCGCCAATCGCGGACAGGAGCATGGCCGAACCGAAGCGTTTGAAGAACTTGTTGTCGACATCGCCTGCAAGGCCGGTGGTCCCGTCAAACGCGACCGCAGGCGAGGCGATGTTGACCGATGCGCCATCCGGGCGGATCAGCCGTGTCCAGATGACATAGGCACGTTTTTGTCCGTTCTCGACGCCGGACTGGTATTGGCCAATCAGACGAGATGAACGCGGGACCAGAACCTTTTTCCCATCGAAACTGCGCACATCCTGGCTGACCACCGCGCGCACATAGCCCGGAACATCGGTGTTGATCGCCGTTTCAAGAATGGCGGGGATCAGCGTGCCCTGCGTCAGCGTGGTGGAGGGGTTGCGCATCGCCTCGGCCTGAACCGATGCCCCGCCCACTCCGCCAATCGCGCTTGCGAACGCTCCGGCAGACCCGACAGGGGATGCGCCGGGTCCGGATTGCGAAGTCGGAGCGGCCACGACGCCGGGTGCGGGGCGCACACCGACAGCGGAACCGCTGGCATCGTAAACCATCGTCGGGCTGGCATAAGGATTGATCGCAAGTCCGGGGCTGGTTGCAGGATCTTGCGCGATGATCGGCGCAGGCGCGGGATTGTACTGCGCCGGTGCCGGTCCCGGCCCGGGTACGGGAGCCTGGGAAGGCGCAGGCTGCGGTACGGCTGGCTGATTGGGCTGCAGAGCGGGGTTGCCAACCGGCTCGGGCTGCTCGATCTGCGCCGCATTCATACTCCACAATGTCAGCGCGCCGAGGCCAAAGACAATCGCAACACCCAGCGCCGGGCCAAAACCGTCGGTCTTGCCCTTGCGCTCGGCTACCGGGGAAAAACCGGCGCGGCTGGCGAGATCGATGATCTCGGCGCTTTCACCCTCGCGCGGGTCGCCAACATTGGCGGATCCTGTATCGCCCTTCTTGGGCGGGAGACGCATGGCAAGACGCATCACTTATTCTCCATCGAAACGGTCATCACCGAATTGAACACTCTTGTTTCGAATGCGCGCACGGCTCAGGAACCCTGACGCGATTGAGTCGTAGCTTGCGCGTTGCGCGCCTGTGCGGGACTCGGCCCGATATTGGTCAACGTAGCAGCTTCATCGCCCGAACGCAGGATTATCTGCGTGGGCACACGTTCCAGAACAATCGTTTCGCCGCGCACGGTAAAGTTTACGGGGCCTTCCTCGCCTTCGTCGTTCAGGACCAGGATCGCAGGGATCGCGACGCCGACGGGCCATGTAAGAAACACGACGTCGCCATTGTCATAGGTGCGTTCGGGCAGCAGCGTTCGCTCGCCTGCCGCTGCCCATTGGAAATTGAGCGTTGCGGGATCCTGCACGGCGAACGGATCGCTGGCGGCTGCCAGTTCCGCTTCGGATGCGCGTTCCTTTTTCGCGTCTTCGACCGCGGCGAGGCGCGCTTCTTCCTTGGCCTTTTCCAGCTTGGGATAGCGGAACTGCATCACATACAAGGGCGCGTTGCGGGGTGACGCTACGAGGTCGAACAGATAGGTGCGCTGGTTTGTCACCACGGTCATATTGGTGACCGCACTGGGGGCAAGCGGTTTGACGAACAGGATGGACTGCGCCTTGTTGGGCTGCACCTGCCACGCGCCGCTGTCACCGATGGCGACGTTTTCGATCTGCTCGTCCTCGGCAAACTTGATCGTCGTCTGCACTTTTACCTTGCCACGAATGGTGACGACCGCGCCTTCATCATACACGCGCGTCATGATGCGGCCATCGACAGGGCCAACAGCTTCCGATTGCGCGGCAACCGGTACGGGCAGTGTAAGTGCGGCGGCAATCATCAGAGGCAGCAATCGGGCTGCACGGGTCATTGTGGTATCTCCGTTTTCGAAGCGGTCTTGGCGCCGGTTGGCGCAGCGCCGGACGAAGCGCTGCGAAAGCGGTTGCCGATGCCGCGCGTGCGCGATGTGGCAGGATTGAGCGGGGCGACCTGACCCCCACCTGAAGCGGTGTTGAAAACCCGCGTCTCTCGCACGGTCGATCCTGCCGGCCCGGTATCGTTGGCAGCAATTGCCGCTGGCGGGGCGATGTAGGCACGGCGCTGCGTTGCCGCGGCACTTGCAGCCGCAGCGGTGGGTGCGATCCCTGCAGCACGTGAAAGCGTTGCCGCAGGTTGGGCGACGGCGGCAGGGCGCATGGACGGCGCATCGCGGTCTGCATCGGAATTACCCCCGGCAAGGCCGAATGCCTGCCACTTGGAGACCATCACGCTCGATACGATGAGCGCCATCAGCATCAACATGCAATGGACGAAGCCGACGACGAAAAATCCCATCGCCGCCTGCTGGTTAATAGTTCCTGGCACCTGCACCAGCTTGGACAGGATCGGCACCGCCATCTCCAGCATGATGGAGCCGCCCACAACCGCAAACAGCGGCGCAAGCGCCAGCATCACCATGCCCTTTAGCCAGCCGACAAACAGCCCGCGCGTGCCATTGAAAAGGGCGAGCACCACAAAGATCGGCCCAACCGCCAGCAACAGCGCCAGCCCGATGCGCGCCGTCACCAGCAAACCGACCGTGCCGAGAAGCAGCAGCATGGCACCCATCCACATCATCCCCGGCGGGGAGAACGCGCTGATGTCGGTCTGCCCGTTGCTGGCCTGCTGCACGGCGAGGAACACGATATCCAGCTTTTGCGCAAAGGTCGCGGTGGCGGACCCATCGGCATCCGTAAGCACGCCTGCCAGCCAGTCCGGCGTTTTGACAAACAGGTTATAGAACACGGTCGAATAGGCGGCAAAACTGGTCGCGAACGTCAGCACCAGACCCAGCGTCATGATACGCGGCACCAGCGCCCGGATCGACAGGTTCGACCGGCCCAGCATCAGGCTGATACCGAGAAACGCGATATAGAAAGTCAGCAGGATGGTGAGCACCACCGCCATCTGACCATCGGCTCCGAACAGCCTGCCGAATGCCTGCTCGCTAACTTGCGACGCGACGCAATCCACCGCTGTCAGCGCGGCAGAGACGCCGGAGCCAACTTCCTGTGCGGCAAGATCGCAGGTCGTGCTCATTCCGCTGCCTGCCAGACGCGCGGCGCGCTATTGCCGAAATTGCTGTCCAGATCGCTGTCGGTATCATCCGGGCCCGCAGGCTCCGGCCATTCATGCCCGGTCAGCACCAGATACCACGCCGCCGGATCATCGCCCACTGCCTCGCGCAGCAGATCGAGCCGTCGCACCGCAGCCTCTCGACCAGACAGCATGGTCAGCACTTCAGGCGCGCCGGAAAGGTCCAGTCGCACCACAACGCTGGCATCGGGTTGCCGAACGAGAAAACAGCGCGAATGCGCGGGCAAGGTGCGGATCAGCGCCAATTCGTGCTCGGTGAGGCCGAAGCCGTCACAATAATCCTCTGGTCGCGCGCGGCTGTTGGGCATGAACACCATCGTCGCGGTCTGTTCGACCAAGGCGGTGGAAATCCGGCTCTCCAGCGCATCACGCGCGGATTGCGTCGCAAATCCGACCAGCGCGTTGCGTTTGCGCAGGGTCTTGAGCCAGTCGCGGATGCGGGCGGCGAACACCTCATCATCGAGCGCTTTCCAGCCCTCGTCGATAAGGATCATCGTCGGTTGACCGTCCAACCGCTCATCAATGCGGTGGAACAGATACATCATGGTCGGTGTGCGCAGGCGCGGATTTTCTAGCAGCTGCGTCATGTCAAAGCCGAGCACGCGCGATTCCAGATCCAGCCGGTCGCGTTCATTGTCGAACAGCCAGGCGTGCTCTCCGCCGTCCCCGCCACTGCCGCCAATCCACGCGCCCAGCCGGTCGGCCAAGTCGCCCGTTTCAGGCCGTTTTGCCCCCGCCAGCAGCTCCTTGAAATGGCGCAGGCGGCGCAAACCGGGATCGTTGGCATAGGCGGCATCCACTGCCGCGCTGATGAGCGCAAATTCCTCCGGCCCGTCCGCTTTCAGCAGTACCGCCAGCCAGTCGCGCAGGAAAGCGCGGTTGGCCGGCGTGTCGGGCAGGCTGAGCGGGTTGAACCCGGTCGGTTCCCCCGGACTGATCCGGTCGTACCGCCCGCCAATGCCGCGAATGAACAGCTCCGCGCCGCAATCCTTGTCGAACAGGATGGTCCGCGGTTTGAACTTTTGCGCCTGCGCGGCGAGGAAATTCATCACCACCGTCTTGCCCGAACCGCTCGGCCCGATGACCGAAAAATTGCCAAGATCGCCGTGGTGGAAATTGAAGAAGAACGGGGTCGCGCTGGTCGTTTCCAGCAGAGTGACCGCATCGCCCCAGTGATTGCCGTTGGCCTGCCCCAGCGCGAACCCGTGAAAGCTGCCGAACCCGGCCATGTTCGCGCTGGAAATCAGCGCGCGGCGCACGATGTAGCTCTCGTTACCGGGGAACTGGCCCCAGAATGACGGTTCGAGGTTCGTATCCTCGCGCACCGCAATCGCACCGGTATCCGCCAGCGCCGCGGCGCAGGCGGCGGTCGCATCGTCGAGCCGGTCCAGAGTGCGCTCGCGCACCAGCACGGTCAGGTGATGATCGCCAAAGCCGACCCCGCCATTGCCCAGTGCATCGCGCGCGGCCATCATGTCGGCACGTTCGGCAGCAGCCTCTTCATCCACCGACCGCGACCGGCGCAGCGCCAGATCGATGCGTTCGCGCGCCGTCGTGCGTTCATTGGGCGCATAGCTTTCGGTGACGACCATCTCGTATGGCAAGCGCAACAACCCATCGAGGAGGCCGGGCGAGGTCGCCTCAGGATAGTCTTTCAACCCAAGGATCGCGGCAAAATCGGGTTCACCCGATCCGCGCAATTCCATCGCATCCAGCCCGAAACTGGCGCGACGATACGGAAGCATGTGGCCGATATCGGTTTCGGGCGAAGGCCTGCGAACCGGGCGCATTTCACCATTGAACAACGCGGAGAGCAGCTCCAGCATTTCTGAATTGGTGCCACCCTTCGAACCGGAGGCAGCGTAATCGCCCAGCACCGCCGCACCATAGGCGGAAAGCGAAGCGGTGAGGCCCGTGATCGCGGCTTTCAGGCTGCGAATGTCCTTGGGATCGGCCTCAAGCTCTTCCTGCCCGCGCCGCGAAAAGTACCGGGAAACCCGCTCAGGCAAGCCGGTCTTGCCGCGCGCAGGGCGGCGGATGAGCGTCACGAACTGATCGTTGATGAACAGCGAACCGCCCGCCAGCCGCTCTTTCCAGCGTATGTCGATATGGCGGGAAAGCGGATCGGGGAATGCGGCGTCCAGCTCCACTTCCACCCGGCGGCGGATGACATGGTGATACATCACAAATCGCGCATCCAGCGTCGATCGCAGCATCACTTCGCGCGTGGCAGCGTGGGCGTTGAGTGCGTCTGAATCCTCTGTCTCGAACAGCAGGCCCGGCACCTGAAGCGCGCTCATCACCGATCCATCGCGCAGCAGCACGGTGCTGTCATCGATCAGCCGGGCATACGGCAGACGATCGCCGACCAGCGCTTCCTTCGCGCTCCAGCTGGCGGGTCCGATCCATTTTACCATAACAGGCCCTCCTTCAGTGAGCCTCAATACCGATTACGTCACGGCGCGTAGCTGTTGCAGCCCCAGCGTTTGAAATTGGGCACGCGCGGGCACTTCGAAACCTTTGTAATCCACAGGTCGAAGATACGCGGTTCGCGCATGGATGCAAAATACCCGATGCCATGCATGATGATGGGCACCGGGATAAACCAGAAACTGTCGAGGATCAGGAACGCAATCGTCGATACCGTCATGTTGATGATGAAAAAGTTCATCGTCACGCCTAGAAACATCTGTGGGCGCGTCAGCGTGCGATAAATCGGATGGCGGACCAGGTCGTTCATCGGATCAGAACGCGCTGATACTGCTGACAAGGCGCGGCGCGCCAAAGATGATGAACACACCCACGATCACTGTACCACCATAGCGCCAGTTCATGCGGCCTGTCAGCATCATGAAGCCGACGCCTGCCACCGCCATTACGGCAAGGCTGGTGGCTACGGGGCCGAGCAGGATACCCTGCATCCAGTTCAGCGCATCCACGATCGGTCCGCCACCGGCGTCGCCAGCAGTCTGCTGCGCAAGCGCAGCGGTGTGCAGCAAAAGCAGGCTGAACATGGCAAGAATGCGGGAGTGCAGGCGAAACAACGATGTCATTTGTGTATCCATATTTCCTGAGATCAAGTGGCACGACCGGCCTGCCCGTCTATTGCGCGGCTGCCGGGCGGGAACGGTTGGCGAGACGGCCCATGATTGCCGCAACATACTGGCGCGTCTCACGGATGTTGGGAACGCCCCCCGCCTTTATTACGCGGCCCGGCCCGGCATTGTAGGCGGCCAGCGCCTTTTCGATATCGCCATCGAACCGGTCAAGCTGTTCGCGCAGATATCGCGCCCCGCCTTCAAGGTTCTGCATCGGATCATCGGGATTGACGCCCAGATAGCGCGCCGTGCCCGGCATCAATTGCGCAAGGCCGCGCGCACCTGCATGACTGACTGCGTTCGAACGCCAGCGGCTTTCCTGCCAGACCAGCGCTTCCAGCAGGCTGGGACTGAGATCGAAACGGTGGCTGAGTTCCTGTATTTTTGCCGCGTATGGTGCTGGCACTCCGGAAGCATTGGCAACGACATTGGCAAGAATGCCATCAGGCGTGCCAAATTCGGGACCGCTTGCTTCGATGAGCGCAGCTTCGGCCTGCGATCCCGCGACCGGCGCAGCTACCAGCGCGCCTGCCACCCAACGCGCGCCATCGCCGTCAATTTCCATGACGTCGGCACGCGCGCCAGTCGCGTGGGAGAATGCCCCCGCAACAATCACCGATGCAATACAAGCGCTTTTCGCGCGCCCGAGAATCATATCGAACCCTCCGAAGCGTACCCCATGTCTAGTCTAAATGACGTAGCGGTGACAGTCCGGTTACTGCATGTGACAATTGTGTGGCCGTGTGACCACATTATGGTCAATGCCCAGCAGTCGACGTTGCATTATATATAGGGGAGAAAAAATTTGAAAGTTGCGCGAGCGGTTCCGGATCAGGCCCCACCAGCCTGCAACCAATGATCCGACAGCGCACACAAAAACGGACACAGCGAACAATGCCGCTATGCCCGTCTCCAAATTGTACTCAATCCAGACCGGCCAGAAGTGTCAGTCGCGCTGCGACAAGGTCTGCGAGAATTCACCACGAGCCAGCATTTTGATGGCGCGCCGCGCCACACGCCGTGAATCAGTTGCGGTCCCGTCTGCGGTCTCCAGTTCCACTGGATCAGAGCTGATCAGAGCACGCTCGAACATAGCCCGTGCAGCAGCTTCCTCGCCGTTCTGGGCGTAGGCGATGCCAAGGTTGATAAGCAGCGCGGGATCATCCGGCTGTGTATCCACCGCGCGTTCCAATGCGGTGATTGCGGTTGCCGCCTCACCCTTCGCCAGACTGGCAGATCCAAGCACATCCGACTGATCGGTAAGGGGGGCGCGATCGGGAGCCGGTGCTTCTGCGCCGACAAGCAGCAACGCGGCGACAATTCCTGAGGTTGCGAACATCTTCTTCTCTCCATTTCACATCGAACCTCCTTATGCTCCCTATTTGCTTCGATTGCAACATATCTGAAATATTGTCATATATTTGTAATCTTTGAGCGCGGCAAGAGTATGAAATCATACGCTATTCTAATCCTGCCGAGTTGCTCTAAATTTAAAAAATCTACTTTCGATACATGACACAATTGTCATGCAAGAGTCATAATCGCAAAAATGCCACAAAGCTGTAACGCTGAACAAATTCTGTCACGCATCACCCCTAGCGATCCTCTTGCGCGCACATTCAACGCGTTTTTCTGATTCTCGGTTTTAGGGGACCGCTCGCTGTGAAAAAAATTCAACGCACTCTCGTTCTGGGTTGCAGCCTTGTTGCACTTGCTGGCTGCGGCGCTGACGAAATCGTCTCGCCCGGCACATCTGGCGACATCATCATCAACAACCCGGCTCCGACGCCCACGCCCACGCCCACTCCCACGCCGACTCAGGCACTGGTGACCCCGGCGGGTGGTTGCCCCACTATCTCCACACCCGGTGGCCTCACCGATGCCGGCACGATCTCCGGCCCGACCGGTACCTATCGCGTCTGCGCGCTGCCCACGACCTTTACAGTCAACGACACGCTGCCTTTCGTGAATGGTCTGGTCTACGAGATCCGCAACCGCGTGAACGTCGGCACCGATCAGGGCTTTTCGAGCACCAACACCGCTGTGACCCTCACGATCGAGCCTGGCGCTATCCTTTACGGACAAGCCGAAGCGTTCTTTGTCGTGAACCGCGGCAATCGCATTAGCGCCAACGGCACTGCAACCGATCCGATCATCTGGACCAGCCGCGACAATGTCATCGGCGTTTCCAGCGACACCAGCCAGGCGCAGTGGGGCGGCGTTGTCCTGCTTGGCCGTGCGCGCGTCTCCGATTGCGCTGACAACGTCTTCAACACCACCGGATTTGCGCAGAACGCACAGTGCGAACAGCAGCTGGAAGGCACCGTGGTCGCCACACCTTTCGGCGGCGCCAACGATGCGGACAGCTCGGGCTCGTTCACGTTCAACCAGATCCGTTTCTCCGGCTTTGAACTTCAGCAGGCAAACGAATTGCAGTCGCTCACTACGGGTGGTGTTGGTTCGGGCACAACGATCAATAACCTGTTCTCGTTCAACAGCTCTGACGATGGCCTCGAATTCTTCGGTGGTCAGTTCAATGCCCGCAACATTGCGGTCATCGGCGCCTCGGACAATTCGCTCGACGTTGACAGCGGTGCACGTGTGAACTTGCAGAACGTGGTCGTCGCCCAGCGCGCGAACACGGGTGACAGCCTCATCGAACTCGACTCGCCAGACGATCTGGCCGAGGGCACGCCGGGCAATGCCTTGCCGCAGACCGTGTTCCAGGTGGACAGCTTCACATTTGTGCAGCGCTCTTCGGCCTCCTCTCAGGTCATCCGCGCTCGCGGTGGTGCCGCGCTGGGTCTGACCAACGGGGTGATCGATACAGCGCCGGGTGGCGCAGGGCTGTGCTTCCGTATCGACGAACAGCCGACGCAGGACGCGATCATCGGCTTCAACTCGATCATCGGCGATTGCAGCACTACCCGACCGGTACGCGGCGCAGCCAATAACGCCACAAGTGACTCCGCGTTGCTCGCTGAATTCGATGCCAACAGCAATCTTGCAGCGGCGATCACTCTGACCAATGTCTTTGTGAATGGCGCGACCGAGAATGGCGCTACCGCATTCACCGGTGCGGGACTGACTGCCCGGTCGAGCTTCTTCACCGACACCGGCTTTGTCGGCGCGGTAGCAAGCTCGCTGGCAACCGATTTCGGCGACTGGACCTGCAACTCCTCGATTGCGAACTTCGGCAGCGCCAGCGGTGCCTGCACTTCGCTCCCGCTTTAATAGCGCCCAAAGAATGTGGGGGCGCTGCTTTGGCATGCGTCCCCACTTCTTTTTCAACTTCTGAGCCGGTTTGCGGCTCATCACGTTCAAGGGCCTGAATATGAGCCTGATTTTTAGGGGGTCACGCATTATGTCGACCGGCACGCGCCTTGCAGGGCTGCTGCTTCTTACCACGTCGCTTACGTTCCCGGCGGTTCTCCACGCGCAATCGACGGACGAAACCAGTCCTCCCGAAGCGAGCGAAGATCCACTGGCTCAGGATGTCGGTAGCGTCGAGGAAGAGGGCGATTTTCAGGAGCCCGACGTTTCGGTTCCCGGTGGCGGGATCATCGTTACCGGGCGGCGTGATCGCAATCCCGAACGCAATTCGACGCAGGTTCTCAACGTTCTTTCCGAAGCGGACATCGCGCGCACCGGCGAAGGCGACATTGCAGGCGCGCTGGGCCGCGTCTCCGGTCTTTCCGTGGTGGGTGACGGTCGTGTGTTCGTGCGCGGTCTGGGTGATCGTTATTCACTGGCCTTGCTGAACGGCCTTCCCCTGCCCAGCCCCGAACCACTGAGCCGCGTTGTGCCGCTCGATATCTTTCCCACCAGCGTGGTCGCTTCCTCGCTGGTGCAGAAAACCTATTCGGCAAACTATTCGGGCGAATTTGGCGGGGGCGTCATCAACCTCACCACCAAAGCCGTGCCGGTCGAGGACTTCCTCAAAATCAGCGTAAGCGGTAGCGGTGATACCGAGACGACGTTTGAAAACGGCCTGACCTATTTCGGATCGCAGTTTGACACTTTCGGTTTTGACAATGGCAACCGCGATATTCCTTCCAATCTGCAAGCGTTCCTCGACAGTGGAGAGCGGATCGGCAACATCGATCTCGCCACGTCCGAAGGGATCGCCGGGCAGTTGTTCCCGACGAACCTAGTTACCTTGCAGCGCAATGACAGCCTGCCCGCGAACTTTTCTGCCAACATCACCGGCGGCCTCTCGTTCGATCTGGGCGGCGACACCTACCTTGGCCTGATCGCCACCGCCGGGATCAAAAACAGCTGGCGCAACCGTTCGGTTCTCAGCCAGGAAGGCAGCAGCGACCTTTCGGAAATCTTCGGCCAGTCAGAAACCTTTATCACCGATAACAACGTGCTCGTAAACGGGCTGGTCGGCGTGGGTCTGGACATTGGCGAGCACACCGTGCGCTGGACCAATCTGTATATCCGCGACACGTTGAAAACCGCACGGCTCGAAGAAGCGTTCGATATCTTTCCCGGCATCACCGGCTTTGATTTCATCAACCAGCAAACCGCATGGTTCGAACGCCAGCTGATCGACAGCCAGTTGGTCGCCGAACTCGAATTCGGTGCGCTCGACGTTGATTTGCGCGGCGGTTATGCTCGCACCGATCGTGAAGCGCCATTCAACACAACCTTCAGCTACACCCGCACAAACATTCCCAGCAGCCCGTTCGGCAATCTGTTCGTGGCGTATTTCAACCAGCTTTCAGACGCCGGGATCAGCACCGCTTCGTTCGACGATCTGACCGAAGAGCTGTGGTTTGGCGGTGTCGACCTGTCCTATGAGCTGACTGACACCTTCTCCGCCACCGTCGGCTTTGCCTATTCGGACACGGACCGCCGATCCTCCAGCCGCGAATTCCGCCCCTTCATCTCGCCCGACACCAGCAATCCCGACCTCGCCTCGCTTGACGAAGTGGTCGCGGTGGCGCTGGGCCTGCGTCGTCCGGGCGATATCATCAACGGAGCCACCCTTGCCGGGTTCGACGTTTCCCTGACCGAAGCAACGCCGTTCCCCGTGTTCGACGCCGCGCTGGAAACGCAGGCCGGCTATGGCCTCGTACGCTGGGTGCCAACCGATACGCTGACTATCGAGGCTGGCGTACGATACGAAGACGCGACGCAATTGGTGGAGCTTGACCAGACGGTGTTCAACACGCCGATTGCCGGGGCCACCCCGACCAATATCGCCAACGACTACTTCCTGCCCGCTGCCACCATCACTTGGTCGCCCATCGACGATCTGCAATTGCGGGTATCCGCATCGCAGACCATCGCCCGCCCGCAGTTCCGCGAGCTGGTTGAGCAGACCTATTTCGATCCTGAGAGCAACCGTCGTTTCCGCGGCAACCCGTTCTTGCAGGACAGCGAACTGATAAACCTCGAAGCGCGCGCAGAATACTACCTTGGTGGCCCCGACAAAGTGAGCATCGCGGGCTTTTACAAAGAGCTCGACAATCCGATCGAGAACTTCCTTGTGAACGCATCGGGCCAGATCCTCACCAGTTTTGCCAACGCCCCGGCGGCGGAGCTTTACGGGGTCGAGGTTGACGCGGTTTACGGCATCGATCTTTACAGCCTCGGCGGATCGTTCTTCGAAACCAAGCAGATCCTGCTTCTGGCTAACTACACCTACACCCAGTCCAGCATCTCCGTTGCGCAGGGTGATATCGCGCCGATCCCCGGCAACCCGACCCAGAACGCGTTCAACCTGTTCGACGATGGCGCGCCGCTGGTCGGCCAGTCGGATCACATCGCCAACGTATCCATCGGGATCGAGGATACCGAAAAAACGCAGCAGATGACGTTCCTGATCAATTATGCGAGCGAACGGGTAACGCTGCGCGGCGGTCCGCTGCCCGATGTGGTGGAAGACCCCGGCCTGACCGTCGATTTCGTCGCACGCACGGACCTTTCGGCATTCGGCACCCCGCTGGAACTGAGCGTCGAGGTGCGCAATATCTTTGGTCGCGACAATCTGGAATTTCAGGAATTCCAGGGCAATCGGGTGGAAATCAACACCTTCCAGGTCGGCACGGCGTTCTCCATCGGATTGTCGGCCGAGTTCTGATCTAACTGCCTCCTTTCTCCAGGCGCACGCGCCGCGCCCCGCCCGAAACGGCGCGGCGCGGCGTTTTGGTGTCAGTCTGATCGCACCGTCACCTGATCCATCCCCGGCATCGCCATGCCCATCCCCGTCGGGAACTTGGCGCGATAGGGTGCTTCCAGCGTGGCAACTTCCTCTGCCGAAAGCGCGATATCCAGCGCGGCAACTGCGTCGCTCAGATGGTGCATCTTGGTCGCGCCAATGATCGGGGCGGCAATCTGCGGCTTGGTAAAGTGCCACGCCAGCGCCGCGGTCGCCATAGACACACCGCGCGCTTTCGCCACCCCTTCCAGCGCAGTGATGATCGCATTGTCGGCCTCATCCTCCGGGTAGATCACTTTGCCAAAACCATCTGTCTTGCTGCGCACCGTTTCCTCGCCCAAGGGCCGCGCCAGCCGCCCACGCGCCAGCGGGCTCCACGGGATCACGCCCACGCCCTCCGCATCGCACAGGGGGAGCATTTCGCGCTCCTCCTCGCGATAGAGCAGGTTGAGCTGATTCTGCATCGCAATGAACCGGGTCCAGCCATTTGCGCGCGCCGTCTCCTGCGCGCGGGCAAACTGCCATGCGAACATGGACGAAGCGCCAATATACCGCGCCTTTCCCGCTTTGACGATGTCATGCAGCGCCTCCATGGTCTCCTCGATCGGGGTCGCATCGTCCCAGCGATGGATCTGATACAGGTCTACATAATCCATCCCCAGCCGCGTGAGGCTATCGTCGATGGCCTGCATCAGGCTCTTTCGTGACAGGCCCCCGCTGTTGGGCGCGTTGCGCCACGGGATGAACGCCTTGGTCGCGACCACGATCTCATCGCGGTGCGCCATCTCGCGGAGCAGCTTGCCCGTGATTTCCTCTGACGTGCCGCCCGAATATCCGTTGGCGGTGTCGAAAAAGTTGATCCCCGCCTCCAGCGCGGCGCGGAAGAACGGGCGGCTGTCCTCTTCACCCAGCAGCCAGTCGCCATGCCAACCCTTGGTCGTGTCACCATAGGACATGCAACCAAGGCACAGGCGCGACACGGAAAGGCCGGACTGGCCAAGGCGGGTGAATTGCATCGCTATCTCCTGCGTTCGATACGGGGCGCTGACACACCTGACACACTGTTCAGGGGACGAAAACCCTGCCTCTCGCAATGGTCCGCGCTGCGCATGGCGTTCGCACGAACAGGGCAGTGTAGGAAAGCGTTTCGGCTGGGCTGAAACCCGTGCGCGTGGACAGCCTTACGACAGCGTCAACCCGCCATCCACCACCAGCGTCTGCCCTGTGATATAGCTGGCAAGCGGCGATGCGAGGAACAGCGCTGCGCCCGCCATGTCCGCGGGCGTGCCCGTGCGGCCCAGCGGGATGGAGGCGAGCGCGCCTTCCAGCCGTTCACGGTGCTGCGTGATCACAGCAGTCATCTTGGTCGGGACAAGGCCCGGCGCGATGCCGTTGACGCGGATCTGGTCCCTCGCCCAAGCCTCGGCTAGGGACGTCACCAGACTGGCCGCACCGGCCTTTGATGCAGCATAGGCAGGATTACCTTTCGCCGCCTGAAACGCCGCCACCGATGAAACGACAATCATCGTACCGGCCCGCTGCGCCAGCCCCGAATGGAACGCGCGCGCCACGTCCATCACCGAATTGAGGTTGACGCCGATCACATCGTCCCAGCCGGGCCGAGCAAATTCCTCGCGCCCGTAACGCACGATCCCTTGCGATTGCACCAGCACATCAACCGCGCCGATGGCCTGCGCCAACGCGCCCGCAGCATCGCGATCCATCACGTTGAGCCGGTGATAGGTCAGCCCGGTAAAATCGCTGTCCTCCGCCTCCAGATAGTCTCCCTCATCAGGCCGGGTGCCGGTGACGTGCACCTCTGCCCCGCGCGCCGCGAACCCCTGCGCGATGCCATTGCCGATCCCGCCCGATCCGCCGATGACGAGGGCGCGCTTGTTGGAGAAGTCGAGGGGGTTAGTCATGGGCTGAGCCTTTTCAGATCGAGCGTGAAATCACTTCCTTCATGATCTCGGACGTGCCGCCATAGATACGCTGAACGCGCGCGTCGCGCCAAAGCCTCGCAATGGCGTATTCGTTCATATAGCCTGCGCCGCCATGCAATTGCAGCGATGCGTCCACCATCTCCCACTGCATTTCGGTATGCCACAACTTGGCCGCGCTCGCCTCGCTGGTGGTCAGCTCGCCGCGCAGGTGGCGGGCGATGGCCCAGTCCAGATGCGCCCAGCCGACCTGCAATTTCGCTGCAAGGTCCGCCAGCGTGAACTTGGTGTTCTGGAACTCGAACACGGTCTTGCCAAACGCCTTGCGATCCTTGGTAAACTTCACCGCCTCGTCAAACGCGCGCTGCGCCCCGCCCTGTGCGCTGACCGCGATGGAAAGGCGTTCCTGCGGCAATTCCTCCATCAGATGAACGAACCCGCGCCCCTCGCCGCCCAGAATATTGGTCTTGGGCACGCGCACATCTTGGAAGAACAGCTCGGACGTATCGGCGGAATGCTGACCGATCTTGTCGAGATTGCGGCCCTTTGCAAAGCCCGGCGTGTCCGCATCGACCAGGATCAGCGAGGTGCCCTTGGCCCCGGCGGCGGGATCGGTCTTTGCCACCACGATCACCACATCGGCGTTCTGGCCATTTGTGATGTAGGTTTTCGACCCGTTGATGACGAGGTGATTGCCGTCCGCGATCGCGGTGGTGCGCACGCCTTGCAGATCCGAGCCTGCGCCCGGTTCGGTCATGGCGATGGCGGTGATGGTGTCGCCACTGATCATGCCGGGCAGGTATTTCGCCTTTTGCTCAGGGCTGCCCAGCCGCTCGAAATAATTGACGGTGATGTCGTTTTGCAGCGTGAACCCGGCGGAGGTGCCGATATAGGCGAGCTCTTCTGCCAGCACGCAGTTGAACCCGAAATCGAGGCCCAGCCCGCCGTTCTCCTCTGCCACCGTAGGGCACAGCATCCCCGCTTCACCCAATGCCTTCCACGCGGTGCGCGGGACGATGCCCTGCTCCTCATGCGTATCGAGATGAGGCACCATGTGTTCGACCAGCACCTTGCGCACGGTATCGCGAAACGCCTCATGATCCTCGTTATAGGCGGTGCGGTGGGCGGTGTTCAGCATGGGGTGTCTCTCCGAAAATCAGGTTGCGGCGAGCAACTGACGCGAGAGAGCAGGGTTTGTAAAGCGCGAAGGTAAGCGGGGCCGCGAGGTCGTGACCGACGCAGTTCAGGCGCGGTTGCACACCACCAGCACATGCAGGATCGAACCGTCCTCGCTGAGCACCGGGGTCGCCTGACCCGTTGGCACGCCTTTCACAACAGGCCTGAGTTGCGGCGGCAATTCGGACAGGTGGACGAACCTTTTCCTTTCCACTCGCGCTCCGAGAGTCTTGCCAAGCTCAAGCGCCTCTCCGCATGTGCGGATCGCGGCAGTCTGCGCCTCAAAGCTTGCGGGCGCAATCTGAGCCGACGCAACCGACACTTGCACGAGGTTATAACTTGGCAGCGGAGACATTCGCAGTTCCTGACCGGCCGCACTCATCGGGGCAACGGCGAAAGCGATAAGGGCGAGATTGGAAAAAATGCTGTTTGGCATGATGTTCTCCTCGGCACGGAGGCTGATATCGCCAGGATGAATGCCTCGTGAATACCAACGACCGCGCTGCGGTGACTAGCCCACGAACGCGCGTTCGATCACGAACTGGCCTGGTTTATTGTTGGCGCCTTCCTCAAAACCGCGTGCTTCCAGATCGGCGGCGTGGTCCTTTATCATGGACATGCTGCCGCAGAGCATCACGCGGTCTTCTTCGGGAATGAATTTCTGCGGGCCCTTGCTCTGTTCGAACAGGCGGCCATCCTCGATCAGCGTCTGGATGCGGCCCTGCATGCGGAAACTCTCACGCGTAACCGTGGGGACATAGATCATGCGCGCGCGGTCCTCATCCTCCAGCAGCGGATCGCCCTCCAGCTTGCTTTCGAGCAGTTCGCGATAGGCCAGATCGCACACCCGGCGGACCGAATGCACCACGATCAATTCGTCATACATGGCATAGACTTCGGGATCGCGGATCAAACTCATGAACGGGGCCAGCCCGGTGCCGGTGGACAGCATGAACAACCGTTTGCCCGGAAGCAGCGCATCGGTGACCAGCGTGCCGGTCGGTTTTTTGCCCAGATACACCGGATCGCCCGGCTGGATGTGCTGGAGACGCGATGTCAGCGGCCCGTCCTGCACGATGATCGAGAGGAATTCGATCTCCTCGGCATAGCTGGGGCTGGCCATCGAATAAGCGCGCAGCAATGGCTTTCCGCTTTCCTGCGGCAGGCCGATCATCACGAATTCGCCAGAACGGAAGCGGAAAGACGCCGGGCGCGTCATCTTGAGGCTGAACAATTCCTCGTTCCACTGGTGAACATGCGTAATCGTCTCGACGCTCAGCGCGCCGCTTTCCTGAAACTGTTCGCGATCGGTGATGGGCTTGTTCACTTGGGAAACCTCGGCAATTGTTGTCAGACCGCATGGGCGCGGGTTGAGCGCGCAGATGGACGCAACGCCCGTTCGCTTCAAGGTAGTTTCGCGTTTCGAGTTGAAAGCGCGCCTTGCTCCGGAGCCTGCGCGCCTCAGTTCCACCCCCCTGCATCGAAAATCGCCACCGCCTTCGTCTGGTTCGCGCCGATAGTCGCCGCGTTCAGCGTATCGGACTTGAATGTGCCCAACGCTTCCACCGCAGAGGTTGCCGTGATGCCTTTCACAGCAGGGTATTCGTGATTGCCGTTGGCGAAATATTTCTGCGCGCTTTCCTGCGTCAGGTATTCGAGAAACTTGATTGCGTTGGCGCGGTTGGGCGCGAACTTGGTGACGCCCGCTCCGCTGATGTTGACGTGCGTGCCCACGCCATCCTGATCGGGAAAGATCACGCCGACCTTGTCAAAGATTGCCGCCTTTTCGGGTCCATCGGCATATCGCGCGAGGTAATAGGTGTTGACCAGGCTCACCCCGCATTCGCCGTTGGCGACGGCCTCGATATTGGCGGTGTCGTTGCCCTGAGGCGGGCGTTTGAAATTGGCAACCACGCCATTGGTCCAGTCGCGGGCCGCGGCCTCCCCGCGATGAGCTATTATGCTGGACAGCAGCGAGATGTTGTAGATGTTGGAGGATGATCGCATGCAGATCTCGCCTCTCAGCGCGGGATCTGCTAGATCGGCATAATCAGCGAGGCCAGCGGGCGCGCCTGCGTCTTTGTTATAGATGATTACGCGCGCGCGGGTGGAAAGGCCGAACCACAGGCCATCGGGATGGCGCAGGTTTTCCGGCAGCCTTTTGTCCAGCACTTCCGATTTTACAGGGGAGAGAACGCCTGCGTTCTGCGCCCGCCACAAACGGCCCGCATCGACGGTGATCAGCAGATCGGCGGGGGAATATTCCCCCTCGCTCGCGATCCTTTCTATCAGGGCATCGGCCTCAGCCTCGATCCGGTTGACCCTAATGCCGGTTTGGCGGGTGAAATCTTCATAAAGCGCAAGGTCGGTATCGTAATGGCGCGAAGAATACACGTTGACCTCGCCGGTGATTTTCACCCCTTCAAGCGGGTCTGGCGCAGCGGGATCGCAAGCGGAGACAAGCAACGTCGCCGCCAGCGCGATGGCGGCGGTAAACAGGCGTATGGGGCGGTAGTATGTGAGCACAACAGCATTCCTTCAGCGGACTTGCAATTGCGATGCATTATTATCTTCACGGAATCAAGCGAAAGTCATGCAAGAGCTTGTCACGGTTCAATCGCGCGCGAATGCCCTGACGCTGGAGAGATCCGGCACCACTCGATACCGTTCGCCCAGCCGCAGTGAGGCGGCGGCGGCTTGCGGGATCTCTGCGGTCAATTCGCCCCCGCCGCCGCCGCGCAGCAGCACGCGCACCCGGTCCCCTTGTGGATGCAGATCGTGCAGCGTTGCGCCATGCGGATCGGGGTTCAGCCTGATGGCGCGCGCCTGCACCAGCAGATCGAACCGTGCGCCTTCGCTGATCGTCCCGCAGGGGCTGTCGACGACCACGCATTCCGTGGCCCATCGACCGAATGCGGTTTCAAACTTTCCAGCCTCGAAACTGGCAAAGACGATTTGCGCACCCCCAAACATCGCCCCGACCGAAGGCGCGGCAGGCGCATCGTAAAGTTCCTGCGGCGTGCCGAACTGTACGATCCTTCCAGCCTCCATCACTGCAATGCGATCTGCGATATCCAGTGCCTCGTCAGGATCGTGCGTCACCAGAATTGTCGTCGTTCCGCGATCGCGAAGCACCATCCGGCATTCGCGGCGCAGGCGACGGCGCAGCACGATATCGACGCTGGCAAAGGGTTCGTCCATCAACAGCACGCGCGGTTCAGGTGCCATCGCGCGGGCCAGCGCAGCGCGCTGTTGCTGCCCGCCAGACAACTGATGCGGATAGCGCCCGCCCAGCAGCGCCAACCCGACGCGCGCCAGCCACCCGTCAACCGCGTCATGCGTCCCGCGCGGCAGGCCGAACGCGATATTCTGCGCAATCGTCATATGCGGAAACAGCGCGCCGTCCTGAAACACCAGCCCCACGGGCCGATCCTCTGGCGGGGGATTGGTGCCGGGGTCCGCCAGCGTCTCTCCATCCAGCGTGATTTGCCCCGCCTGCACATCCAGCAATCCGGCGGCCAGCCCAAGCAAGGTTGACTTGCCACAGCCCGACGCGCCAAGCAGGCAGGTGATTTCTCCGCCCGGTGCGGTAAAGCTCACATCCTCCAATGCGCGTCCCGAATGCGCGGCGCCATCACTCGCTGCAATCGGGGCCGAACCGTAAACATGGGCAATATGGCTGAATTCAAGGCTCAAATGGCAAGTCCCGGCGCGTGCGATAGCAGTGTATGGAGGCACGTTTGATCAGCCGCCTTAGGCAATTTGCAGGCGGGCAGGCAAGCGTTGCGAACATGCGGGCAACGGTGCGGGGCAACTGGCCAACCGGCTGGCTGGTGTCCGCACTTGTCATCGCCGCGTTCGCCTGCGTCCCACTGATCGCGGTCGTGGTGGCGCTGCCGGGCGGCGGGGTGGACGCGCTGGAGCGTTTGGCACGCACCGTGCTCGCAAGCTATGTGATCAACACCGCGCTGCTGATGGTGCTGGCAGGCGCGCTGGCGGCGATCATCGGCACGGGATGTGCGTGGCTGGTCAGCGCCTGCGCCTTTCCCGGTCGCCGCGTGCTGGCATGGGCGCTGGTCCTGCCATTGGCGCTGCCATCCTATATCGCCGCCTATCTGTATGCCGATCTCCTCGATTTTTCCGGCCCGGTGCAAGGCGCGTTGCGCGCCGCAACGGGTTGGCAGGTGGGCGATTACAGATTTCCCGCGATCCGATCCCTGCCCGGTGCGGCGTTCATTCTCGCCATCGTGCTGTATCCGTATATCTACCTCCTCGCCCGCGCCGCATTCGCCACCCAGAGCGCGAGCCAGTTTCGCGCCGCACGCACGCTTGGCGCTGCGCCGTGGCGCGCATTCTGGAGCGTCGCCCTGCCTGCCGCGCGGCCAGCCATCGCCGGAGGGTTGGCGCTGGTACTGATGGAGGTGCTCGCGGATTTCGGCGTCGCGGAATACTTCGCCATCCCGACGTTTTCGACCGGCATATTTCGCAGTTGGCTGGCGAGCGGGGACAAGAATGCAGCAATGGGACTGGCGGCACTGATGCTGGTGTTCGTGGCGGCGCTGGTCGCGCTGGAGGCAGGCACGCGCAGCGGGCGCAGCGACAGCCGCGATGGATTGGCCAGTGCCGGACCGGGTGCGCCGCTGGTGGCGCTTTCCCCGTTGGGCAAGGTTCTAGCGCTGCTGGCCTGCGCTCTGCCGGTCGCGCTCGGCTTCGCAATCCCCGCATTGCATCTGGGTATGCTGGCACAGCAGGACGCCGCCATTGCCGCCGCCGCCGCAATCGGCACCTATGCAAGAGCAAGCGTGTGGCTGGGCATCGCAGTCGCCGCTGCCACCTGCGCGCTGGCGCTGGTGCTGGCCTTTGCCAAGGCGCGCGCGGCAAAAAGCGGCGGATCGCGCCTGGTCAACGGCGTCATCCGGTTTGCGACGCTGGGATACGCCCTGCCCGGCGCGCTGCTGGCGGTCGGGCTCTTGGCTCCGCTCGGCTGGCTCGATCAGGGGCTGACCGGATTTGCGCGGGACCGGCTGGGATATGGCGGCGGGCTGATTTTGACGGGCACCAGCCTGATCCTGATCTACGCGCTGTGCGTGCGGTTCCTGACGGTCGCCTACAATGCGCTGGACGGCGGGATGGCGCGCATTCCGCCCTCGCTGGATGCCGCGGCGCGGTCGCTTGGCGCTGGCCCTTCTCGGGTGCTGGCGCGCATTTACCTGCCGCTGCTGCGCCCCAGCGTGCTCGCCGCGCTGGCGCTGGTGGTGATCGACGCTCTGCGCGAATTGCCCGCCACGCTGATCCTGCGCCCGTTCAATCTGGAGACGCTGGCGACCCGTACCTATCGCCTTGCCAGCGATGAACGGCTGGTCGAAGCGTCGATCCCGGCGCTCATCCTGCTGGCTGCCGGGTTGATCCCGGTGCTGTTGCTGACGCGGTCACGCCACCGATAAACCAACACGGGTTTAAAGCGCAAAATCAAGCCAAAAGTCGCCCTTGTCCGAACGGGCGCAAGAGTCCACAAGAGCACCCCTATGGCAAGATTTCCTTTTTCCGCCATCGTCGGTCAGGACGAGATGAAGCAGGCTCTGTTGATCGCGGCGGTCGATCCGGCGGTGGGCGGCGTCATGGTGTTCGGTGACCGCGGCACCGGCAAATCGACCGCGGCGCGTGCGCTATCCAGCCTGCTCCCACCGATCAGCGCGGTTGAGGACTGCCGCTATGGCTGCACCGGAGAGCAACGCGGCACCTGCCCCGATCCGTGCACTTCTGGCCGCGTGCGAAAAAAGCCGGTCCCGTTCGTCGACATGCCGCTGGGCGCGACGGAGGACCGGGTAATCGGCAGCCTCGATCTGGAACGGGCCTTGCGGGCAGGGGAAAAATCGTTCGAACCGGGTCTGCTGGCAAAGGCGCATCGCGGGTTCCTGTATATCGACGAGATCAACCTGCTCGAAGACCATCTTGTCGATTTGCTGCTGGACGTGGCGGCATCGGGCGAAAACGTGGTTGAGCGCGAGGGGCTTTCGGTGCGCCACCGCGCGAAATTCGTGCTGATCGGCAGCGGCAACCCGGAAGAGGGCGAATTGCGCCCGCAATTGCTCGACCGGTTCGGATTGTCGGTGGAGGTCCGCACGCCCACCGACATCGCAACGCGGGTGGCGATCATGAAACTGGTGGCCGCGCAGGAGCGCGACGCCGATGCCTTCGCCAGCGAATGGGCGGCATCGGATGACAAGATTCTCAAGCAGGTGGCGCGCGGCAAGGCTCGGCTGGAGCATCTGGAACCGGATGACGACCTGCTGACCGATGCGGCGCATCTTTGTCAGGCGGTGGGCGCAGATGGCCTGCGCGGGGAACTGACCCTGATGCGGGCGGCGCGCGCGCTGGCCGCGCTGAAGGGGGCAAAGGACGTGCGGCGCGAACACCTGATCGCGGTCGCCCCGTCGGCTTTGCGGCACCGGCTGCGGCGCGATGTGCTCGACGAAACCGGATCGACGGTGCGGATCACCCGCGCGATAGACGAACTGTTCGGATGATCGCGCCCGCGACTGCTCATGGCGGCGCGCCTGATCCGATCGAGGACGCGATTCTCGCGGCGCGGCTGTTCCTGATCGCTCCGGTGTTATTCGGCGGCCTGACGCTGCGGGGGGCCTCGCCCGCGCGTGACGCCCTGGTGTCGGCGCTGACTGCCGCCGTGACGTCAGCGGGAAAGCCGGTTCGAAGGATGCCGGCTCACGTCGATGATGACCGGTTGCTGGGCGGGATCGACATTGCCTCCAGCCTCGCAGCCGGTGCAGCCGTGCGCCAGCGCGGTCTGCTGGAAGAATGCGCGGGCGGCGTGGTGATTGTTCCGATGGCTGAACGGATCGAGCCGGGGATTGCTGGGAGGCTGGCGCAACATTGCGATGAAAGCGACGCCGGGCCAGCGCTGGTGCTGCTCGATGACAGCGCGGAGGTTGACGATGCCCCGCCCGCCAGCCTGCTGGAGCGGACCGGGTTTCACTGCGACCTCACCCATTCGCGCACGTGGCAGGTGGAGGCGTTTGACACCCCACCCCCGCTGGCTCTGGCCAAAGTCGCGCCGCTCAAAGACAACGCGCTGACCGCGCTGGCGGGAACGGCGCAGGCGCTGGGAGTATCCTCGCTGCGCCCACTGATCTTTGCGGGCGAAGCCGCGCGTGCCCACGCCGCGCTGTTGGGCCGGACGCACGCCGAAAAGGTCGATCTGGCCGTCGCTGTCCGGCTGGTCCTCGCCCCGCGGGCCACGCAGATGCCGCAGCTGGAAGAGACGCCACCCGAAAACGCGCCGCCTCCGCCCCCTGATAGTGGCAGTGATACTTCCGAAAACGACCAACCCGCGCCCGATGCCCCGCTCGAAGAAATGCTGGTGGAAGCGGCAAAGGCTTCGATCCCGCACGATCTGCTGGCCGCACTGGCGCAGGGCAAGGCTCCGCGCCGCGTCACCGGAGGCGGGACCGGAAGGCGGCGCAAATCGGGCTTGCGCGGAAAGCCGCTGGGTGCCCGCCCCGGAATGCCGCGCGGCGGCGCGCGCCTTGCATTGATCGACACCTTGCGCGCCGCGGTCCCCTGGCAGGAAGTGCGCCGGAAAGAGATCGGCGCACACGCCTCTGGCCCCATTCTGATCCGCAAGGACGATCTGCGCGTGCGCCGGTTCGAGGACAAGGCCGCGCGCGTCACCATCTTTGCGGTCGATGCCTCCGGATCAGCAGCGGCAGCGCGACTGGCAGAGGCCAAGGGCGCGGTCGAACTGATGCTGGCGCAGGCCTATGTCACTCGCAGCGAGGTCGCGCTGATCGCGTTTCGCGGGGACAGCGCCGAACTGATACTGCCGCCCACGCGCTCGCTGACCAGAGCGCGCCGGGTGCTGGGTGAACTTCCGGGCGGCGGCGGCACCCCGCTTGCGTTGGGCCTTGATGCGGCGCGCGATTGCGCCGAGACTATCGCCGCGCGCGGACGCACGCCCAGCCTTGTGATCCTGACCGATGGCCGACCCAATATCGACCGCGACGGGCAACCGGGACGCAAGCAGGCGGGCGAGCACGCGATTGCATCGGCAAAGGCGATTGCGCGCGCCGGGTTTGATGCGCTGGTGGTCGATATCTCCGCCCGCATCAGCCCAGAGGGGGCTGCGCTGGCCGGGGCCATGAACGCCCGGTTCCTCGCCCTGCCGCGCGCCGACGCGCGCCAGCTTCACAGCGCCATCGAAGCGGCGCGACCCTCCAGGATCGCCGCGTGAGCCGCGCGCTGGACTGGAACCGCGAAGGGCTGATCTGGCCGCACCGCGACGCCAGCGCCTTTATCGAGGCGGGCGGCGCGAAGTGGCATGTGCAGCGCATGGCCCCCGCCGACAGCCAAGCGCCGCAACTCCTGCTGCTGCATGGTACCGGCGCATCGGTGCACAGCTGGCGCGGGCTGATGCCGCTGCTGGCGCAGGATTTCGCCGTCACCGCGATGGACCTGCCGCGCCACGGCTTCACCACCGGCCACCCGCCAGAGGCAATGTCGCTGCCGCGCATGGCGCGCGCGATCAACGAATTGACGCAGATGCTTGGCATAAGGCCCGATCTCATCATCGGCCATTCGGCGGGCGCCGCGCTGGGGCTGCAACTGGCGCTCGACCACGGCTACGAGGGGCCTGTGGTCGGCCTCAATTCTGCGCTGCGCCCCTTCCCCGGACCGGCGGCGCAACTGTTTCCGGCGGTGGCAAAGCTGCTGTTCGTCAACCCGCTGGTGCCGCGCATCTTCTCCAGCATGACGACGTTCGGCAAGGAGGGGGAGCGGTTTTTGTACCGTTCCACGAATTCGCGCATCGATGCCGAGGGGGTGGCCTGTTACAAGGCGCTGTTGGGCAATCCGCGCCACGCCAAGGGCGCGCTGGCGATGATGGCGAACTGGGATCTGCCCACCCTGCGTACCCGGATGCACGCGATCGAGAACCCGGTTTTGCTGGTGCATTCGGACAAGGATGCGGCGATCCCATTAAGCTGGGCGCGCGAGGCATCGGGCTGGCTGCGGATGTGCGAGCTGGAAGTGCTGTCAGGCCTAGGCCACCTCGCCCACGAGGAAGCGCCGGAGCGCGTACTAGCCCCGATCATGGACTTTGCACGCCGCCATGCCATGGGCCCGGTGGTCTAGAAAACGAGCGAGCCACTCAAGGCAAGAAGGATGGCGATCTTGTTCTGCGCGGCATTTCGCTGCGGTCAGCTGCACAGTACCTTACTTCTCGCGACCGGTTCTCAGGTGTTCAAGGCCGCGACCGATGCCTGTCTTTTGTGTTGGGTTCGAGGCGTTGGGTGTTAGCTTTTCAGCTTTTGGCTTGCGAGCTTCGCGGTTCGATTTCTTTTACGACTTTGCCATCAGATTTCCTCTCAAAGGCGTTGTTCGGATGATAGTGTTTCGGTTCCGGCGGCGATAATTTGAATTTTATTTGCGGGCGGAGGCTTTGTGAGCTTCTTGGCGGGATCGCGGTATTTGTCAGCTGCAGACGATGTCAGATGGCGTTCGAGCAGCGACAATATTCCCGTTTCATATTCGGCATCAAACTTCCGCGCGAAGAGATCGGTGCTGCGCCGCAATTGTTCGAAATCTCTCTCGTCATAATTTCGCGGGCGCAGCTTGATGTCGCCATCAGGCACCCAATCGATCATCCGCAGATCATCGTTCATGACAATCCCATGATCGATGCTGTTCATCATCACGGTTTGAAAGAACGCCTCGTCCGCTATGAAGCTGTTGCGGTAGAAAGCCTTGAAGCGCTCCGCTCGCGGATCATGACAGACATATTCGCAAAAGCTGCGGGTTACCGCTTTCCACTGGGTGCCTATAAATGGCGTGTCACCGAGCAAATATGGGCGCGCCACGCCCGTCGCTGTCATCCTCCCACGCTCCTCAACGAACATATGGCTGATGCGGTTCATGGTGTCGGGCCGCTGTTTCGCCTGGTCGAGAGCGCGGATAAACTGCTTCCCCGGATTGGCGTCGAAGAACTGGCGAATGTAGTTTTGGCTCTTGAGAGGAAAATCTTGCCCTGAAAGGTTGATGTAGTGACTCCAGCGACTGCCCATCTCTAGCAGGCGGGTCATCCCTCTGAGTTCTGCCTCGACGAGACTGTAGCCACCCCAAAGTGCATCGCGAGATTCGAGTAACTCTGCTCCCTGATAGGGCTGCAGAAAAGTCGAGATTTCCTTTGCCAGTCCCTTCCCGGAGCCTTTGTCGACGTGAACGACATACTGGTTGCCCGGCAGATAGATCGCGTTGAAAAGGCGTTTGAACTGTGCTGGATAACGATGAACGAGGAGAAAATAGGCGATCATGAGGCAGCCCCTTCGGATCGCCCGCGTCTGGCTGTCGAAACCCGAGACACGGCGATTGCGTTTCCTGTCTCAGGAAAACCAATCAAATGAATTTCTGATCGTGAAGAGACACCGCCGGACAGAATTGCGCTTTAAGGAGCAACACGACGCGTATTGGAGGTGGTGATCGTGGCACGTCGATACAAGGGCCAGACAAGGCAACGTGAGATTAGATCTGACCGTCCGCTCCCCACCCAATCCCGGCCATCCGCACCGGGTGCCCTGAAGCCCGAAAGCGGACCTTACCTCGCCCTGCCCCCTATTCCCGCGAACGGGGCATCCGATACGGCAGCACGAATTGCACGATGGGGGAGGCGATCATTGCGCGCAATTGCGGTTCGAAGGGCTCCGGTCCGATCGATATTATTACTATCGTTTCATCGCTCCGGACGGATCCGTGTCGCCGATAGGTCGGACGCGCACCCTGCCAGGTCACGCAGTCGCCGCCCTGCGCATGGCAGTGATGTCCCGCGCCAACGCAACGTCCGGTTGGTTCAACGCCTATGCTCACGCAGCGGAACGAGACGATCTCGATCTGGTGGTCCATTTGGGCGATTATATCTACGAATCGCCGATTGATCGCTCCGACGCATTGGAGGCCCTTGCAATTGGGCGCGGCATCGCGCCGGAGGGCGAGACTGTCAGTCTCCTCGATTACCGTCTGCGCTACGCAACCTATCGCGCTGATCCGGCACTGCAGGAACTTCATCGCCGTCATCCCATGATCGTCATCTGGGATGACCACGAGGTTGCAAACAACAGCTGGCAGCATGGTGCGAGCAATCACGACGAAGGCGAAGGGGATTGGACGGTTCGCACACGGTCTGCGATGCAGGCCTTCTATGAATGGCTACCGATGGAGCGGCAGCCTTTTGCTAGCTATCGGATCGGTAATCTGGCGACGCTGTTCCGGCTTGAGACACGGCTGCTGGCGCGCTCCCGTCAACTGGATATTACGAACGCTCTTGCCGGAGCCTCTAATCCGTCGGCAGCCTTGGACATGTTTCTCAAGGGGCCATTGGCCGACGAATCTCGCACCATGATGGGAGCCGATCAGGAGAAATGGCTTGCGGCTGGCCTTGACGCGTCCGTGTCTGGACAGACCCGCTGGCAGGTGCTGTTGCAGCAGGTTATCATGGCTCCCACGCTCATGCCCCACATTGATGCGTCTTGGTTTGCACCTGGGATCGAGCTTGGGTCTGCCGAACAGCGCCGGATCGAGATCGCCGGGTTCCTGTCGAACCAAGGCGTGCCGCTCGGGCTGGACCGCTGGGACGGCTACCCTGCTGCACGCGAGCGGCTGCTTTCCGCTTCCCGGGATGCGGGAGCCAATCTCATCGTACTCAGCGGCGACAGCCATAATGCGTGGGCCTATGATCTGGAACTAAAAGGTGAACCCGCAGGTGTGGAGTTCGCAGCCCAGAGCGTGTCCTCGCTCGGCCTTGATAAGCGCTTTGGCGGAGAGGCCAAGCAGATCGCCGAGAATTTCATGGCTCACAACCCACTTCTACGCTGGTGCGACACTAGCAGAAGAGGATACATGGACGTGGACCTCACGAACGACACGGCAAGTTGCAAATGGTTATTCTTGCCGTCTCGCACGCAAGTTTCGGAAACGTTACTTGGGGCGCAGGAGTTGACCGTCGAACATAATGCGAGACGTCTTGCAAGTTTGTAGCGCGCCAAGCGGTCACTTTACAGCTTTGGTTTCTATGGTGCTTGCGTTTTGGGCGGCTTTTGGCAGCACCGGACGATCGTTCTAGATGCCGCGAACGAACGGGTCTGGATCGGGAGACGAGGCATTGCTCGGCTGCGACCAACGGCAGCAATTGCGTTCTATCACCTGAAAGCGGACCGTTAACTTTCCACCCAATCCCCACCACAGGCGCGTGTGACCCTCAATCCCCAAAGCGGACTTTACCTCGCCCTGCCCCGCTAAACCCGCGAACGCGGCATCCGATACGGCAGCATGAATTGCACGATGGGAGAGGCGAATCGGCGCATGTCCAGGCTTTCCTGCACCGTTACCACTTCCTCGCCATACAGCCGCGAGGCAAGCTCTGCGCGGGAATAGAACGGCACGTCCTCCCAAGACCGGCGCACTCTGGCGATACCGATTTCTGAGCGTGTGCGCCGCTCGATCAGCCATTTGCTGCGCGGCAGCGGCGCGATGGGCGGCAGGTCTGCTTCTTCGGGAATGGCGTCCTTGTTAAACCGAATGGCGCTCGCAAACAGCGATCCGTCGCCGCGCTCGCCCTCGTAACACACCACGGCGCCCTGTTTCATGTGCGCGCGCGACCAGTGCCAAGTGTTGAAGCCATGTTCGAGCGGCTCGCTGCCGCGATTGTGATCGAAATAACCATTGCCGGCCCATGACAGGCCCGGTTGATCCATCGCCACCTCGATCCGCGCGCGCGGGGCCATGCAGTGCCAGATGTGATCGCCATTATCGTCCAGCGCAAACGATGTGGGGTTGAGCGCTTCGGGATAGACGCGCACCTTGCCGCGCACGGGCCGATGGATCGGATTGAACAGGCGCGTGTCGCGTTCCTCGATCTCGATCTCCAGCACATTGCCATCCCAGCGCACGTTGCTTGGCCCGATGGTCAGCTCGCTGCGGGTGCGCGAGACCGCGCCGCTAGGCCGCTCCGTCATCACCCAGCGGTGGCCGGGACCGTACAGCGCGACGTTCAGGCTGCAATGGTTGATCGGGTCGCCCCGCCCCGACCGTTTGTAATAGGGGGAGAATACGCTGCCCAGAAAGGCGATGATGGTCAGGCCGTGCTGCCCGTCTTCGCTGATGGCATCGATGTACCACCAGCTGTAGCCGCCCGATGGGATCGCCTCATCGAAGCGAGGTCCGCGAGTATCACTTTCGCTGCCAACCGCCCGGACAAGGCGGCCATAGGGACGCCCGCTGCCGGATGGGTCGCCCCGCCCGCGCAATAAAGACCGGGTATTTTCGTTCGCGGACCCTGTCGTTGGAAAGAGGCCGCCCAGCCGTGTGACGCTCTGCCATAAAGCGCTCCGCCCGTTGCCGGGAACAGGCGCTCCCAATCCTGCGGGGTAGCCAGTTTGTGCGGCATGTCCGTTTCCAGTTCCAGTCCCGCCCGCGCCAGCGTTCTCCTCATGGCGGTGTTGCATTTCTCGATCTCCTCGGTGGAACAGGAATGGGTATCGCCATTGGCAGGCGCGTTGACGATCATCTGGATGCGTTCTCGCGAACCCGGCGAAGGGCGCGCACCTGCGCTGTCAGCCCCACGATCCTGCGCACACAGATAGACGGTGGGATCGGCAGGCGGATGACCGGCGGCAATATCGGCAAATTCGCGCGCGTAATCGGGCGAGAAAAAGACGTTGTGATGTTGCAGATCGAACCCGGAAGTGCGCGCGTGCGCAAACCAGACGAATGCGGAAAGGGAACGCTTATGGTCGGGCATATTGGCGACCGCGCGGGCGCTGCCTTCGCCAAACTTGCCCTTGGCGAGAGCGGCTGGATCGGCGTTGCAAAGCACCATGTCTGCATGGATTGTCTCGCCAGAGGTCAGCCGCACCCCGCTGGCACGGCTGTTGTCGATCAGCAATTGCGCAACTTGTGTTCCGGTGCGGATGGTAGCGCCGCATCGCCGCGCAAGGTCTGCAAGCGCGCGAGCAAGCGCGTGGATGCCGCCGTCGATCAGCCACACGCCTTTTGCCTCGGTATGCGCAATCAGCATCAGCGTGGCAGGTGAGCGAAAGGGGTCGGAGCCGCAATAGGTGGCATAGCGGCCGAACAATTGTTGCAGGCGCGGATCTTTGAAATGGCCGCCAATCGCCTTCCACAGATTGTCGAACGGACGCATGGCGAGCGCATCGCCGATCCGCCACGGGCCGATCCGCCACATCATCGGCAATGGAGTGCTCGCGTTATCACCGCGAAGAAACGGTTTATCAAGAACCTCGTAAATCCGCTTTGCCTCGGCGCGAAATGCGCGATAGGCGGCCGCCTCGCTGGCTCCGGCAAAATCGCCGATTGCCGCCTCGCTGCGGTCGGCATCGGCGAACAGATCGAGGTGGCCGCGGTCGTCCCACGCGTGCCGCGCGATCACGTGCGCGCGACTGATCGTGGCATAATCGTCAAGGTTCGCACCGCACTGATCGAAGATTTCATCGAACACGTCGCGCATGGTGAAGACGGTAGGCCCACCAGCCACGCCTACACCATCCATTTCGACCTGACGCGCCTTGCCGCCGACGTGCGGCTCCTTTTCGAGCACGGTCACACGATGCCCGCGCGCAGCCAGCAGGGCCGCACTCGCCAGGCCGCCAATTCCCGCTCCGATGATGGCAATGTGACTGCTCACCGACTCCCCCGAATGGATTATTCCGGACAATCATATTGACCTTGTCACCCAATCTGTCCAATTATTTGGACATATGCACCGCAAATTTGCGAGAAACTGATGTCGGACCACCCACTACCGGCACGCTGCCAGCGCACCTTCACCGAGCGTTGGCGGGTGGGTTACCTTGCCCGGCGCAATGCGGTTTTCGGCAGCGCAGGCTTTCAGCACTGGTGCGCGCGCCTGCCGTTCGTGCGGTCCATCGCAAAGCGCCGCGCCACACAGATGATGGATCACCTTGTCGGCTTTACTTATTCACAGGTGCTGAAGGCGGCGGTTGAATGCGGGCTGCTCGATATCCTCGCAACCGGGCCGATCAGCGCCGCCGAAGTCGGGCGACGCACCGATCTCAGTAATGATGCCGCGCTGTGCCTGCTGCGCGCCGCACGCGCGCTCGACCTGGCAGAGGAAGCACTGGGCGATGGCTGGATGCTCGGCCAGCAAGGTGCCGTGCTGGTCGCGGATAAGGGCACGCAGGCGATGATCCTCCACCACCGCCTGCTGTATCGCGACCTCATTGACCCGCTGGAATTGCTGCGCCGGGACCGGCGCGAGCCGACCGAGCTTTCGCGATTCTGGTCTTACGCAGGCGCGCTGCACGGCGCGGCAGAGCGGGGTCAGGAAACGGGCGAGTATTCGCAGCTTATGGCTGCATCACAGCGCTATGTCGCGGATCAGGTGCTGGCGGCGTACTCCTTTTCAGGCGCGGATAGCCTGCTGGATGTGGGCGGCGGGCACGGCGCTTTTCTGCGGCGCGTGGGGCAGGCGTACCCTGCCTTGCGGCTGGGTCTGATGGACCTGCCCGAAGTGGCAGAGGCCGCGCAAGCGCCGCTGAACGAGGCTGTGGGCGCGGCGCGTTTGACCTGCCATCCGGGAAATTTCTTCGAAGATGCGATCCCGCGCGGTTATGACATGGTCTCTCTGGTGCGTATTTTGCACGATCATGACGATGAACCCGCTGCCGCTTTGCTGCGCAACATTCGCGCCAGCATGGAGCCGGGCCAGCGCCTGTTGATTGCCGAACCGATGGCTCGCATCCCCGGCGCAGAACCGATGGGGGAGGCGTTTTTCGGCTTTTATCTGTGGGCAATGGGATCGGGTCGTGCACGCAGCCCGGCGGAGATAGCGGCAATGCTGCGCACTGCGGGATTTCGCAAATCGCGCCTGATCGCAGGCCCTCAACCCGTCATCGCCAGCATGATCGTCGCGATAGCCTGACAAAAAGAGTGTCCGCTTTGTTTGACACTCGGTTTCGTAAAGCGTAACAAAACATCGGAAATCAGATCGGGGGCGTTGCACGAGTCGTAACGGTCCCTGAACGAGAAGAGGGAAACCCAATCGGGTTGAACATGATGGAAACACTCGCGGTGATACTTGAAGGACCAGAGCGCTTGACGCTCCGGTCGCTTGAGTTGAACGCGATGGGGTCCAGCGATGTCGTGGTCGAAGTCGCGTTCAGCGGCATCAGCACCGGCACCGAAAAACTGCTGTGGACCGGCCGGATGCCGCAATTCCCCGGCATGGGCTATCCCCTTGTTCCCGGTTACGAATTTGTCGGTCGGATCATTGACGCAGGCGCAGAAGCGCGCGGGCGTATTGGCGGCTGGGTGTTCGTGCCGGGCGCCAATTGTTATACGAATGCGCGCGGCCTGTTCGGCGGGACGGCTCGGCAGGTGGTTGTCCCATCGGCAAGGGCATTGCCCATTCCTGAAAGCCTCGGTGAAAATGGCGTCCTGTTCGCGCTTGCCGCCACGGCGCTTCACGCGATCAATGGCGGCACCGCGCCGGACCTTATTATAGGCCACGGTGTTCTGGGCCGACTGCTTGCCCGGCTGACTCTGGCCACCGGTTCGCCCGCGCCGACAGTGTGGGAAACCAACCCCGCCCGGCATTCCGGCGCGCAGGGATACACCGTCATCGAACCGCAGGCGGACGATCGGCGCGACTACCGTTCGATCTACGATGCGAGCGGCGACGCACACATTGTGGATGCGCTGGTCGGTCGGCTTGGCAAGGGCGGCGAAATCGTTCTGGCGGGCTTTTATTCGGGCCGTGTCGATTTTGCATTTGCCCCCGCATTTCAGGCCGAGGCGCGCCTTCGTATCGCCGCTGAATGGCAGCCCGCCGACATGAGCGCCGCGCGCGCTCTGGTAGAGGCTGGAAAGCTGGACCTTGGCAACCTCATAACGACCCGTCGCCCCGCAAGCGAGGCGCACGATGCCTACCCGCAGGCCTTCAGCGACCCTGATTGCCTCAAGATGATTCTGGACTGGAGCGCTGCATGACCATGCTTGAAACACAGGCCGAGGCGCTGCGCGAAGAAGCGGCCTGTGAGCCTGATCCCGTCCACACCGGCGAGATAAAGAGCGAGACGCAGGTTATCGCGATCTATGGCAAGGGCGGTTCGGGCAAGAGTTTTGCGCTGTCCAATCTCAGTTACATGATGGCGCAGCAGGGCAAGCGGGTGCTGCTGATTGGCTGCGATCCCAAATCGGATACGACCAGCCTGCTGTTTGGCGGCAAGTCCTGCCCGACCATCATCGAAACCTCGTCCAAGAAAAAACTCGCGGGCGAAGAAGTCAGCATCGAGGATGTCTGCTTTCAGCGCGATGGCGTGTTCGCGATGGAGCTTGGCGGGCCAGAAGTCGGCCGCGGATGCGGCGGGCGCGGGATCATTCACGGGTTTGAACTGCTGGAAAAGCTGGGCTTTCACGAATGGGGTTTCGATTACGTCCTGCTGGATTTCCTGGGTGATGTGGTGTGCGGCGGGTTCGGCCTGCCGATCGCGCGCGACATGTGCCAAAAAGTGATCGTGGTCGGATCGAACGACCTGCAATCGCTCTATGTCGCCAACAATGTCTGCCAGGCGGTCGAGTATTTCCGCAAGATGGGCGGCAATGTCGGCGTGGCAGGCATGATCATTAACAAGGATGACGGCACGGGCGAAGCGCACGCCTTCGCCGAAGCCGTCGGCATCCCGGTGCTTACCGCGATCCCCGCGAACGAGGATATTCGCCGTAAAAGCGCCAATTACCAGATCATCGGCATCCCCGGCGGCGAATGGGCAAGCCTGTTTGAAGACCTGGCAGTCAACGTCGCAGAGGCACCTCCGGTGCGCCCGACACCGCTGTCGCAAGACGGTCTGCTCGGCTTGTTCAGCGCGGATGAAACCGGCGGCAATGTCGAACTCGTGCCAGCAACGCAGGCCGATATGCGCGGCGGCGTGTTTCAAACTCGCCCCAGCCTCGAAGTGATCTACGACGAAGCCTGATGACCGACACCACACCCTCCAACGCGGCACGCGCCCCTGATCGGATCGACCTCGATACCGGCACTGCGAAAGCTGTTGCTGGCGAGGGCGGCGCCTGCTCGTCAAAGGACACCATGCTCGAAGCCGCGCGCGCGGCAGGCAAGAGCGAAATTCTCGATCAATACGCCGCCGATTATCCTGTGGATCTTGCACGCGGCCCGCACGATCAGCCGCAAAGCATGTGCCCCGCTTTCGGCTCGCTCCGGGTGGGCCTGCGCATGAAGCGGACTGCGACCGTGCTCTCCGGCAGCGCCTGCTGCGTTTACGGCCTCACATTCACTTCGCACTTTTACGGCGCGCGCCGGACGGTTGGCTATGTGCCGTTCTCATCCGAAACGCTCGTCACCGGAAAACTGTTCGAGGATATCAAGGAAGCGGTCGAAAATCTCGCCGATCCCGAACTTTATGACACTATCATCGTCACCAACCTGTGTGTGCCTACTGCCAGCGGCGTGCCGCTGCGGCTGCTGAAACAGCAGATCAACGGCGTGCGCATCATCGGCATCGACGTGCCCGGTTTCGGCATTCCCACCCATGCCGAGGCGAAGGACGTGCTGGCGGGTGCGATGCTGAAATATGCGCGCGAGGAAGTGGCCGCTGGCCCCGTTGCCGCCCCGCAGGAACGCACCGACAAGCCTAGCATAACTTTGCTGGGCGAGATGTTCCCCGCCGATCCGGTGGTCATCGGGCAGATGCTCGAACCGCTTGGACTCGCCGCAGGTCCGGTCGTGCCAACGCGCGAGTGGCGCGAATTGTACTCCGCGCTCGATTGCGCCGCTGTCGCCGCGATCCATCCGTTCTACACCGCCAGCATCCGCGAGTTCGAACATGCCGGTCGCCCGATCATCGGATCCGCCCCGGTCGGCGCGGATGGAACCGCCGCCTGGCTGCAATCCATCGGCGACACGCTGGGACTGGCACAGGACAAGGTCGACAGCGTCAAGAACACCATGATCGGTGCCATCAACGGTGCATTGGCGGCTCAGCCGATCAAGGGTCGGATCACTGTGTCGGGCTATGAAGGTTCGGAGCTGCTGGTTGCCCGCCTGCTGATCGAAAGCGGCGCGGATGTGCCCTATGTCGGCAGTGCCTGCCCCAAGACCCGCTGGTCCGATGCGGACCGCGAATGGCTCGAAGCAAAAGGCGTGAAGGTCAATTTCCGCGCCAGCCTCGAAGAGGATATCGCCGCGGTGGAGGAATACCGCCCCGATCTGGCCATCGGCACCACCCCGGTGGTGCAACATGCCAAGTCACGCGCGATCCCCTCGCTTTATTTCACCAACCTCATTTCCGCCCGTCCCCTTATGGGTCCGGCGGGCGCGGGCAGCCTTGCCACAGTCATCAACGCGGCGATGGGCAACAAGGCACGCTTTGATGCGATGCGCGATTTCTTCGAGGGCGTCGGCACCGAACATGCGGCCGGCGTGTGGGAAGAACTCCCCGTAGATCGCCCGAAATTCCGCAAGAAATATGCGGCCCTGAACGAAGCGGCGCGCAAGGCGTCAGAGGCGGTGGGCACATGACCCTCGTTCTCGATCATGATCGCGCAGGCGGATATTGGGGCGCAACCTACGTCTTTACCGCGGTCAAAGGCCTTCAGGTCATCATCGATGGTCCGGTCGGCTGCGAAAACCTGCCCGTTACCTCGGTGCTGCATTACACCGACGCCCTGCCCCCACACGAGCTGCCCATCGTCGTCACCGGCCTTGGCGAGGAAGAGCTGGGCAAGACCGGGACCGAAGGCGCGATGAAACGCGCCTGGCAGACCCTCGACCCGGAACTGCCCGCCGTGGTGGTGACTGGCTCCATCGCCGAGATGATCGGCGGCGGTGTCACGCCCGAAGGCACGAATATCAAACGCTTCCTGCCGCGCACAATCGACGAGGATCAGTGGGAAAGCGCCGATCGCGCGCTCACCTGGCTCTGGACCGAATTTGGCCCCAAGAAAGCGCCGCAGCCACGTGCGCGCAAGGACGGCGAAAAGCCGCGCGTCAACATCATCGGGCCATCCTACGGCATGTTCAACATGCCATCGGACTTGGCCGAAATCCGTCGTCTGGTCGAAGGGATCGGTGCAGAAGTCGGCGTCGTCTTCCCGCTTGGCTGTCACCTTGCCGATATCCGCCAGCTCGGCATGGCGGAAGCCAACGTCTGCATGTATCGCGAGTTCGGGCGCAATCTGTGCGAGACGCTTGAACGGCCCTATTTTCAGGCACCGATCGGGCTTACGCAAACCACCAAATTCCTGCGTGCGCTGGCGGCAGAACTGGGGCTTGACCCAGAACCGTTTATTGAGCGCGAAAAGCACACCACGATCAAGCCCCTGTGGGATCTGTGGCGTTCCGTCACGCAGGATTTCTTTGGCACGGCCAGTTTTGGCATTGTCGCCAATGACACGTATGCGCGCGGCATCCGCAACTTCCTCGAAGGGGATATGGGTCTGCCCTGCGCGATGGCGTTCTCGCGCTGCGCCGGGGTCAAGCCGAAGAATGAGGACGTGCGCGCCGCGATCCAGTCAAGCCCGCCGCTCGTGATGTTCGGCAGCTATAACGAGCGCATGTACATGGCCGAATGCGCCGGTGGGGGCCACGGCCCGCAGCCCCAGTTCATTCCGGCCAGTTTCCCCGGAGCCGCGATCCGTCGCCACACCGGCACGCCCTTCATGGGATATTCGGGTGCGACATATCTGGTGCAGGAAGTGTGCAATGCGCTGTTCGATGCGCTGTTCCACATCCTGCCGCTGGGTACGGAGATGGACAAAACCCCGGCAACCCCGGCCCGCATCGGTGCCGAATTGACGTGGGACAACGATGCCAAGGCCCTGCTCGACGAAATGGTCGAAAAGCAGCCGGTACTGGTCAGAATTTCCGCTGCCAAGCGCATTCGCGATGCGGCAGAACGCGCAGCCCGCCGACGCGGGGCTGATCGCGTAACACAAGAATGTCTCGCTCATGGTATGCTTGAGGGGGAACGCGCATGACGCATCTCCTCAACCCATGCCCGACAGCGAACATCAAGTTTGCCCCTGCACCGTCAGGTTCCGGGGCCGACCCAATCCACGTGGGGGATCACGCGGGGATGCCGACGGGGGCTCTGCCCCCTAATACCCAACTGATACGGAGACTTAATTATGGTTGATCCGACTCCCGGTGAGCGCATTGGCACTTACCTGACGCCCGAAGAGGCGAAGGAAATCCACAAGGCATTCATGGGCACTTTCATGCTCTATGTGGCGATTGCAGTCGTCGCACATGCACTGGTGTATTTCGATAAGCCCTGGTTCCCGATTTAATCTGCGATTTGCCTCACCGGTCGCCAAGGCTGTGCGCCTGACTTCCGGTTCAAATCCGCAAACGAATTATTCAAAGGAATTTCATCATGTGGAGTATTTGGCTTCATTTTGACGTGCGCCGCGTTCTCGTGGCCCTGCATGTCGGCCTCGCCGTTCTGGCGTTCTCGATCCACTTCATCCTGCTCAGCACGGATAAGTACAACTGGCTCGACGATTCCCAGATCCGCGGACAAGGCCCGGTTGTGACCGCTACGGCCATGATCGAGCCGGCGGAAGTTCAGGCTTCCTCCTAAAGGCCACCAAAGATGTGAGGGGGCAGGTTCGCCTGCCTGCCTCCTACTTCTTTCACGGTAACTCAATTGGCCCGCCCGTGCGGCGGGGAGGATGGATCTATGGCGCTCCTTAGTTTCGAGCGGAAATACCGCGTGCGCGGTGGGACACTGATCGGCGGCGACCTTTTCGACTTCTGGGTCGGCCCCTTCTATGTCGGATTCTTTGGGGTGACGACGGCGATCAGTGCCTTGCTTGGCACAGCATTGATCTTCGCAGCCGCCGCCTCTGGTCCCACTCTCAACCCATGGCTGATCGACATCCAGCCACCGGCCGTCGAAGCCGGGCTTGCCTTCATGCCGCTGAACGAAGGCGGATACTGGCAGGTCATCACCTTGTGCGCGATCATCGCGTTTTCATCGTGGGCGCTGCGTCAGGCCGAAATTTCCCGCAAGCTGGGGATGAGCTATCACGTGCCCATCGCATTCAGCGTTGCGGTGTTCGCCTATTTCACCCTGCAGTTCATCCGGCCGATCTGGATGGGTGCCTGGGGACACGCGTTCCCGTATGGCATCTGGACTCACCTCGATTGGGTTTCCTACACCGGCTATCTGTATGGCAATTTCCACTTCAACCCGATCCACATGCTCGCGATCACGTTCTTCTTCACGAACTGCCTCGCGCTGGCACTGCACGGCGGCCTTGTGCTATCCGCAGTGAACCCGACGCGCGGTACGGATGTAAAGACGCCCGAATACGAAGACACGTATTTCCGTGACTTCATCGGCTATTCGGTCGGCACGCTCGGTATCCACCGCGTCGGTCTGTTCCTGGCGCTCAGCGCCGGGTTCTGGAGCGCAATCTGCATCGTGATCTCCGGTCCGATCTATGTCGGCAGCTGGGTCGATTTTTGGGAGTTCTGGCGCGAAATCCCGCTCTGGGAAGGGGAGGCCCTGACATAATGGCTACGTATCAAAACATCTTCACCCAGGTGCAGGTAAAGGGTCCGCCCGAAATGGGCATCCCGCTTTCACCCGCCGAAGACGTCCGCATTCCCGCACTTGGCTATACCTATTGGCTGGGCAAGGTCGGGCAGGCGCAGTTCGGGCCGATCTATCTCGGCTGGCTCGGCCTCATCTCACTGGCGTTCGGCAGTGCGGCGATTGTCATCATCGGCTTCAACTTCCTCGATCAGGCGAATTACAGCCCGCAGACATTCCTGCGCGAATTCTTCTGGCTGTCGCTCAATCCTCCGGGACCGGAATACGGGTTTGATTTCTTCGTTCCGCTGAAAGAGGGTGGCTGGTTCATTCTCACCGGCGCGTTCCTGACTATTTCAGTGCTGTGCTGGTGGGCGCGTACCTACATGCGGGCCCGCGCGCTTGGCATGGGATATCACATCCCCTGGGCGTTCGCTTCGGCCATCTGGCTGTTCCTGGTGCTCGGCTTCATTCGCCCCGCGCTCGGTAATGGGTGGGTGGACGCGGTGCCTTACGGCGTGTTCTCGCATCTGCTGTGGACGAACAATTTCTCGCTGATCCACGGCAACTTCTTCTACAATCCATTCCACGCCCTCTCGATCGTGTTTCTGTATGGCTCCGCTGTGCTGTTCGCGATGCATGGCGCCACGATCCTTGCCGTTGGCCGCTATGGCGGTGAGCGTGAGATCGAACAGATTACCGACCGTGGCACAGCCTCGGAACGGGCCGGTCTGTTCTGGCGCTGGACCATGGGCTTCAACGCATCGATGGAATCGATCCACCGTTGGGCCTGGTGGTTCGCAGTGTTGACTACGCTGACCGGGGGCATCGGAGTGCTGCTGTCGGGAACGGTCGTGGATAACTGGTATATCTGGGCGCAGGAGCACTATTACGCTCCCAAATAACCGGAGCGATGTTGCCCTGCCCCACATCGGTAGAGCCCGCTTGCACCAGCGCAGCAGCTCTACCGGTCGGCACACAAAAGCCCGGCCTCGCCTCCTTCAGGGATCAGCGTGGCTGGGCTTTTGTGTTGTGCGGCGTCATCGCGCAGGACGGCAGCGGGATCTCAGTCGATGCGGTTCATCATGCGCAACCGGAGATCCATAAGGTGCAGCGGCAGCGATGCGGTAAGCGGCAACGCGATCCAGTACCACGCCGCACCAACCAGTGCAGCGCGCAGGCCCAGCACGATGCAAACCGCCGGGCCGAGCAATCCACCAATCCGCAGCCAGCCCCACCCGCGCGATCGCAGCCACAGCCCCTCCATTGCCAGCACTGCGATCACCGCGTCCGCGGCATGGCCGCTGGCAAAGAAGGCTTCGATCAGGGATTGGTCTGCCATGGCGATTTGACCCCCGCAGCGGCGCGCACGCGCCTGGTCAGCCGAACGGCCCGTTAAGGTCAATCACCGCCCAATTCAGCGCGCCTGCAATCGTCACCCAGATCAGATAGGGCACCAGCAGAAGGCTGGCGGCGCGCGAATACCGTCCGCAATAGATCATCATGGCGATGATGGAGAGCCACAGGATGACTAGTTCCACGAACGCCCAGTCGGGACGCTGCGCGCGAAAGAACAGCAGGCTCCAGCTGATGTTGAGAAACCCGTTGAGCGCATACAGGCTGAGCATGGTCTGCGAAATGCGCGCGGTGGGCGCGGCCCGCCACGCGGTCACGAAAGAGATCGTGATCAGGGCATAGATGATTGTCCAGGCAATCGGGAACAGGCCATCAGGCGGATGCCATCCGGGCTTTTCCAGACCCTGATACCATGGCCCCAAATCGGTGATCGTCGCGCCAAGGAACGCGACACCCAAAGCCGCCAGCGTCGCCGCGACGACGGGCAATATCCATGTTCCCTTCATGACGGCGGCGTTAGCTGGTTTCCGCCTTCAGGCCCAGCAGATGCGCACAGTCTTTCACGAATATCTTCACGTGGGCCATCGGCTTCGACCGGACGAGCTGCTTGTTCATATACGCTTGCCAGGTCAGCTGCTGCACATCCTTGTCATCGCACATGGACACGAACCGTTCTCGCCGCTTGTCGCTGGAATACCAGAAATACTGCATGATCCCCAGGATCCAGAATACCCGGCCATGTTCTTTCATGAAATGTTTGCGCGCCAGCCTCAACGCCTTGGCCTCGCCGGTTTTCAGGAACTGGCTCGCGGCGTCCGCGCTAACCCGTCCGCCTACCATCGCATAGTAAATGCCTTCGCCCGATGCCGGCGCGACGATGCCCGCCGCATCGCCTGCAACGATGACATCGCGATTGTTGTCCCATTTCTTCAGCGGTTTCAGTGGGATTGGCGCGCCTTCGCGGCGGATCGTCTCACACCGCGCCAGATCGAGGTCGGACCGCATATCGGCGACGGCACCGCGCAGGGAAAACCCCTTGTTCGCGCTGCCAACGCCAATACTTGCGGTCTCACCATGCGGGAACACCCAGGCGTAGAAATCGGGAGAGAGGCGGCCCTGATAAAACACGTCGCAGCGATTGGCGTCGTAAACCTCGCTGTCATTCGCGGGCGATTTGATAATCTCGTGATAGGCGAACACGCATTTCACGCGCTCGGCATTGGGCAGGGCCTGTTTGGCCACCGCAGAACGCGCGCCATCCGCACCCACGATGCAGCGCGCGCGCACCCGCTCGATCGGGCCGCCGCGCGTGCGTCGGAATGTAACGATCGGGTGCTGCCGGTCATCGCGCTCGATCCTCTCGAACGTCCCGGTCAACCGTTCGACCCCGCATTTGCGGGCGCGTTCGCGCAGCCATTCGTCAAACTCCTCGCGATCGACCATGCCGACATAGCCGATCTCGCCCACCGGCATATCGACCGCCCGGCCCGAAGGCGCGATCATGCGAGCCGAACGCGCGCGCGCCACCAGCAGGCTTTGCGGGATGTCAAAATCCTTGAGCAAGCGCGGCGGCACGGCCCCGCCGCATGGCTTTATCCGGCCGCCACGCTCCAGCAGCAGCACCGAATGGCCCGCGAGCGCAAGATCGGTTGCAGCGGTGGCCCCCGCCGGTCCACCGCCCACAATAACGGCGTCGTATATCGTATCGGTCATGCAAAGACCTCCCTCTCCTGATCCCGGTTCTTGTGGGCCGAATGCCCGATTTTTGTAGTGGTCGCCCGCCAGGCAAGCGCGGCGGCCAGCACGAACAGCGCAGCCTCGGTCGCGAACACAAACTGGAATGCCTGCCCCTGATCGCCGGTCATCGCGAGCGCCCCGTCGCGGCCAACCGCGCCCAGAAATCCGCCCAGCCCAAATGCGATGGCCTGCGCCGCGCCCCACACGCCCATGCGCACGCCTTCACGTGTCTTTGCGCCCGCGCCGGCCAGCCCCATCATCGCGCCAATGGCTGCGACCGCGAACAGCCCGTTGCTGAAACCCAGAATGAAGACGTTGGCGTGGATCGGCCAGCCCGGCCCGGCGATGGCTCCGGCAGCAAGGCAGCCAAGCGCGACGGCAGAGCCCAAACAACCAAACACGATCCAGTGGCGCAGTTCCACCGGCAACCGCCCGGCAAAAGCACTGCCCCCCAACCCGGCAACGATCATTCCTGTCAGCACGCCGCCGTTCTGCATCCCGCCAAGGCTGGTCGATTCGCCCGGTGTCATGCCGAAAACGATCCCGGCGAATGGCTCCAGAATCAGATCCTGCATGTTGAAAGCCATCATCGATACGAAGATGAAGATGGTGAAGCGGCGCGCGGCCTGCTCTGCAAAGATTTCGCGTATGGCCTCGCGAAAAGCGGGCGCGGGCTGATCCTTGACTGTCTCGGTAAACACCGCCGCGTCACGCGGTTCCAGCCGGAACACCGCCAGCGATGTGATCGCCAGACAGACGGCGACAAGTCCGGTTGACACCTTCACCAGTCGCGTGGGCGAAAACGGGTCGAGCAAGGCTCCCACGATTATCGCCGATGCGACAATGCCCGCGATCATCATGATCCACGTGACCGCTGCCGCCGCCGCGCGACGATGCGGCGCAACGCCCGATGCCAATAGCGCCAACGCAGAGGTGCCCCCCGCACCCACGCCGACGCCGATCAGCGTGTAGGCAAGAACGCCCAGCAGCATCTGCGTGACAATCGGTCCGGTCCAGATCGTGACCTGGACCGCCAGCACCGCCCCCAGTGCGAGGACCGCCAATCCGCCGATGATCCAGGGCGCGCGATTGCGCCCCTTGTCGGAACCGTGACCCCACAATGGGCGGCACAATTGCACCGCATAATGCCAGCCGACCAGACCTGCGGGAACCGCGGCCGCCAGCGAATATTCGACAACCATGACCCGGTTCAGCACCGTTGTGGTCAGCATCACCAGCCCGCCGATGGAGGCTTGCACCAAACCGATGCGCACAATCGCGAACCACGAAAGCCCCGCAGGTTCGGCGGTCGCACCAGCCATCAGAAATACCCGCCAAGGCCGAGCGCCGCGGCCAGCATTCCCAGCACATACAGCGCCACGCCGACCGCGTTGTACCACGGGGCATGGCGCGCCGGGTTGGATAGCAGGCGCGGCATCGCGGCCAGTTGCGCCAGCAGCACGACACCGACGAGCGCGGCAGAGATATACAGCGCCCAAACGACCAGCAGCGCGATGACAGCGATCTGCGCCGCAGCCATCGTCAGACAGGCAAATCGCGCCGCCCCATTTACACCCATTGTCACCGGCAGGGATCGCAGCCCGGTTGCACGGTCGCCCTCCACCGCCTTGAAATCGTTCAATGTCATGATGCCGTGCGCGCCGATACTGTAGAGCACCAGCACGATCAGCACTTCTGCGCGCGGCAGTGCGCCCAGCATCACGGTCGCTCCGGTAAACCAGCTTAGCCCTTCATAGGTCAGCCCGACCACCGCAGGTCCGGTCCAACCGCTTGCCTTCAGGCGGAACGGCGGCGCGCTGTAAGCCCAAGCCAGAGCAAGTCCGACCAGACCCGCAGCGAACACCAGCGGGCCGAGCAGCCATGCGACAATCGCCGAAATCGCAGTGGCGATAAGTGCAATATACAATCCCCAGCGCCCGGCGATCCGACCAGAGGGGATCGGACGGTCGGGTTCGTTGATGGCATCGACATGACGATCAAACCAGTCATTGACTGCCTGACTGGTGCCGCACACCAGCGGCCCCGCAAGCAGGATGCCGCCCATCACGAACCACCAGCGTCCATCGAGCCCGGCGCCTGAAGACACCGCGCCGCACATGAAGGCCCACATCGGTGGGAACCAGGTGATGGGTTTGAGAAGCTGCACAACATCGCGAAGCGCCGGAAGGGGCGCTACACGAGTCGAGACGGCCGAGCGTAGCATGACTGAAGCGTATGCCTGACAAGACGGAGCGTCAAATTATTTTGACACTTCTTCGTGTGCACAAGTGCGATTGTTTCCAGCTTCGCCAAAATGCCGCCATTTCGCGCGATCCAAGACACACGTGCGCGGGAATACGCTGCAATCAGATTGCGGAAAAAAGGCAATTTTTCGGGATGCTCGTCAGATGCAAACCCATGCCGCTTTGCGTCTAGTCTGTGTCGACCGTCAGATTTCCAAGCCCGTAACGATGCAGCTTGGAATAAAGGCTCTGGCGGGACAGGCCCAGGATCTCCGCTGCCGATGCGCGGTTGTCGGAGGTGTATGAAAGCGCCGCCTCGATACACAGCCGTTCGATGAGATCGGTGCTTTCGCGCACGATATCCTTCAACGGCATACGTCCGACCAGTTCGGTCAGTTGCTCCACCGAACGCGGCATATCCTTTGTGCCGGGCGGCAAGTCGCGCAGACGGCGACCGATCGGGCGAATCACAAAGCCGAACAGCGGATCTTCGCCCGAACTGCGGACCGCCGAAAGCTCGACCTGCTCACCCTCGATATCGTTGGGCGTGCGCAGGACCGTTGCAACATTGCGCGCTGCGCCGTGCTGCTGGATTTGCCCCTCGATCAAATCGAGGTCGATACCGGGACGGCCTACCCATTCGGACAGGTGTCGCCCGCGAAGCTGATCGGCACTGGCCGCCTGCACCATTTCCACAAAGGAGTGATTGGCGCTGATAACTTCCAGTCCGGCATTCGCAACGACAAAGGCGTCGGGCATGTCCTCGATAAGATTTAGGACCGGCGATGGCTGATTGTGCATGTCGCCTTCGCCGCTGGGGCCAAGGCGCACGAGCAGATATTGCCCGCGATCCTGCGTGAAACCGGCCACCGCAGCAGACACCTCACGCGCGGGCTTTTGCAGTTTTATGCGGATCGGGGACACGCGGTCGGAACTCAGCGCTGCGCCCACTATCGTCTGCATGTGATCGCGCGAATCCTTGTCGATCAGCGTCAGCAGTTTCTTGCCCTGCAACGTGGCCGAGCGAGCATGCATCAGGTTATGCGCGGCGGAATTGGCCTCGCGAATGCGCAGGGTTTGCGCCTCCACGATAAGGACCGGTTCTGCCGAGAGCTCGAACAGCATCCGGTAGCGCGATTCCAGTTGGCGCATCCGCATGTAATCGCGCTCAAGCGACTGCTGAACCTGTAACAATCGCGATTGCAGCCTGCCCGCTTCGCGCAGGTCGCGGCCGAATGCGATGCGGTGTTCGCCGCCATTGACGCTGAGCACCGCGTAACGGATCGGCACATCGCCATCGTGCGAAGGGTGGTTGACCTGCCGCCAATGCTGCACTTCGCCGCGGCGCGCGGCGGCCAGCATTTCCATGATTTTTGGCCGGCTTTCGACGGTGACGGTTTCGATCCAGTTGGCGCCCACCCAGTTTTCAAAACCGGGATAGTCAATGGGATCGTAGGCCGCATCCAGAATGGTGCCGGTATCGTCCAGCACCAGCGTCACGTCGCCCGCGACCATGGCGAGCTTCATCGCTGCTTCGGAATCGAGCGTGTGGAACAATTCGGCTGCGTTGCCGAAAGGGTTCTTGCCTTCGATGCTGTGCTTGCGGGTTAACATGTTTTCGTCGCCTCAGGTGAGCGAGTGCGCTTGGATACGCGCAGCTGGAATCAGCCGTTCGGCCAAATCCAGCGCAGCTCTCGCATCAGCGCCGGTCCCATCGGCTCCAATATCTTTGATGATTGCAGGATTGTTCTGAATGATATGTCCGCCCACAAGAACGGTCAGGTTCGGATTGATGGACACGCTTCGTATAGCCTTGATCAGGCTTGCGAGCGCGGAATTAGGGCAATCACGTGAGACCGTCAATCCTACCAGATCAAGTGGCCGGTGCGCGACATAATCGAGCAATTCGCGGCGTTCAGGTTTAAGCAGAACCTCGCTTTCCCAACCGGCGCGCGCGAAAATATCCTCGATCATCTGCGCGCCGAAACTGTGGACGTCGCCGGGGATCGGACAGAACAGTGCAGTGCGCGAAGATTCCGCGAATGAAAACGCCGGCGGAACCAGTGACGATACCTCGCGCATAACTTCCTGCAAGCGCCACAGCCCCATCGTCACATCGACGAAATCGCATTCATCGCTTTCCCACATTTCGCCCAGACGGCGCGCGGCGGGTGCTAGCATATCGAGATAGACTGCCTCCACGCTCATCCCGCGCTGGAGAAAGCCCTCGACCTCCTCAAGCAGATTGGGCGCATCCAAGTTAAGCGGTAGTTGGGCAAACCGTTGAATGTCCGATGCGTCGATCACTTTTTCCCTGTCCGGTTGAATGGTCGATGCGCCTGCACTGTGCGCCATCAGCAGTCGCGGAATTATGTCCCCTGCAAGGACCGAATTGATCGGGTCGGATGCGGCAATGGCATTGAACTGCCTGCCCTGCGATGTGTCCGGCTGTTTTCCACGTTTGAGCGGACTGGCCATCGCCTTCAACAACGCGACGGCGCCCGCGCCAAAGATCCCGACGCCGCTTCGGCCCAAACCGTTGCTGCCCACGCCATTTCCGCCCAATCCACTGCCGTGGGTATCATCAAACGAGGTGGCCATGCCAAACCCTCCTGAACGCCGGGCCTTACACCCGAGAATGCGGACTGCGCATTTGCACCAACTGGGCCGGCCGGATGCCACCCCTCTTACGTCAGCGACTCTGTCTTACGCCCATTTTCCGCAATGCGCAAACAAACTGGACACTTCGCGAAATTAACTGTCCAAATCTTTTAACGTCTAACTGAGTTGACACTTCGCGGTGTATGGGCGTAATCTTCTGGTCTGACAACAAAGGCTCACCACAAGAGATGACTCGGCAGGACCATGTCTCCCCGGTCGGAACCGCAAGCCCAACCTTAAAAGGTAGGGCGAAACACGGCGAAGACACTCAGGGAAACAGCGCAGCGCTCTACACAGTAGAAGAGCGCCGCCGCCGGGACGAATCGGGCTGGACCGTAGTGCAAGGTGTGCTGGCACCCGTACAATTCCTGGTTTTCCTGATCAGTCTGGGCCTGGTGGTACGGTATCTATCCACAGGCGAAGGCGCGTTTGCCGCCGATATCTCGATCATCTTCAAGACGATTATTCTCTACACCATCATGGTGACTGGCGCGATCTGGGAAAAAGTGGTGTTCGGCCGGTATCTGTTTGCCCCGGCGTTCTTCTGGGAAGACGTGTTCTCGATGCTCGTCCTCGCGCTGCATACGACATACCTTGTAATGCTGCTCGCCACGCTCGGATCGGTCGAGGCGCGCATGGCCGTGGCACTTGCGGCTTACGCGGCTTATGTCATCAACGCTGGACAGTTCTTGCTGAAACTGCGCGCCGCCCGGCTCGACGCTGCACAATCGCAAGCATCCCGGTCGAATGGGGTTCCGGCATGAGCGGGGTCGCCACGCTTTCCGGATGTGCCACTCGCCCCGCCTTGGCTGACGCCCGGCCATCCGAACGCCCGATCCTGCGCCAACGTGGGCAGCGTGAGGTTTTTTGCGGTCTGACCGGTATCGTATGGCTCCATCGCAAGATGCAGGACGCTTTCTTCCTCGTCGTCGGATCGCGCACCTGCGCGCACTTGCTGCAATCGGCAGCCGGGGTGATGATCTTCGCAGAGCCGCGTTTCGCCACCGCGATCATGGAAGAGCGCGATCTGGCCGGCATGGTCGATGCGCAGGACGAGCTGGACCGCGTGGTTGACCGCCTGTTGGCTCGTCGCCCCGATATCAAATCGCTGTTCCTTGTCGGTTCGTGCCCATCAGAGGTCATCAAGCTCGATCTGGCGAAAGCCGCTCAGCGCCTTGGCGCGCGGCATATGCCAGCGGTGCGCATCCTCAATTATTCGGGCAGCGGGATCGAGACAACCTTCACCCAGGGCGAGGACGCCTGCTTGGCTGCTCTGGTCCCGGAAATGCCCGCTCTGCCAGCGGACGCGGCGCAGCAATTGCTGATCGTGGGTGCGCTACCTGATATCGTCGAGGACCAGTTCCTGCGTCTGTTCGACCAGCTTGGCATCCATAATGTCGGCGTTCTGCCTGCTCGCAATGCACGCGATCTGCCACCCGTCGGGCCTAATACACGCTATTTGCTGGCCCAGCCCTTCCTTGCCGAAACGGCGATGGCGCTGGAAAATCGCGGTGCCGTGCGGCTGGATGCGATGTTCCCGTTCGGCGCGGAAGGTACGACCAACTGGCTGCAAGCGGCTGCGACCGCGTTCGGTATTGATGACATGCACTTCAACCGCGTGATCGCGCCGGGACGTGAGCGGGCCAAGCGCGCGATGGACCACGCCCGCACGGCGCTGGAGGGAAAGCGCATCAGCTTTCTGCCCGACTCGCAACTCGAAGTGCCGCTGGCACGGTTTCTCAGCAACGAAATGGGCATGATTCCGGTCGAGGTGGGAACGCCCTATCTCCACCGCGCGCACGTCGCCCGCGATCTGGAACTGATCCCTGCCGATGCCCGCATCAGCGAAGGGCAGGATGTTGATCTTCAGCTGGACCGTGTGCGCGAAGACCGCCCCGATCTGACTGTCTGCGGGCTTGGCCTCGCCAATCCGCTCGAATCCGAAGGGCTGACGACGAAATGGGCGATCGAGCTCGTCTTCTCGCCGATCCACGGCTTTGATCAGGCAGGCGACCTTGCCGAACTGTTCGCGCGGCCCCTGCGCCGCCGCGACGTGCTGGAGGTATAGGCGATGCAGCTGTCCGTCTGGACCTATGAAGGCCCCCCGCATGTAGGCGCGATGCGCATCGCCACCGCAATGGAGGGGCTGCATTACGTCCTCCACGCACCGCAGGGCGATACCTACGCGGACCTGCTGTTTACCATGATCGAACGGCGCGGCAAACGCCCGCCTGTCACCTACACCACGTTCGAGGCGCGCGATCTCGGCAAGGATACAGCGCAACTGTTTCAGGACGCCGCGCGCTCCGCTGCCGAGCGGTTCAAGCCGCAGGCGATGATCGTTGGCGCGTCATGCACGGCGGAGCTGATCCAGGACGATCCGGGCGGCCTGATAGAGGCGATGAACCTGCCCTGCCCAGCCATCGCGCTGGAACTGCCGAGCTATCAGCGTAAGGAAAACTGGGGCGCAGCGGAAACCTTTTATCAGGTTGTGCGGCATCTGGCAGATACCAATCTGGTACGCACACCCCGTGAGGGTCGCCGGGCGAGCGCCAACATCCTTGGCCCCTGCGCGCTTGGTTTTCGCCACCGCGACGATCTGGTCGAAATCCGCAATATCCTTAATGTGTTGGGTGTCGACATCAATCTGGTTGCCCCGCTGGGAGCATCCCCATCCGAGATCTCGCGCATTGGAGCGGCGGATTTCAACATTGTCCTCTACCCCGAGATCGCTGACGAAGCGGCCCGCTGGCTTGAACGCACGTTCAAACAGCCCGCCATTCGCAGCATTCCCATCGGCGTGGGCGCCACACGCGCTTTCATTGCCGAAGTCGCCGAGCTGGCAGGTGCAGATCCCACGCCTGCCCTCGGCGACACCAATTCCCGGCTTCCGTGGTGGAGCCGATCGGTCGATTCGACCTACCTCACCGGAAAGCGCGTTTTCATCTTTGGCGATGCTACCCACGCGGTTGCCGCCGCACGGATTGCGCGCGATGAACTGGGCTTCGAAGTCTGCGGGCTGGGCTGCTACAACCGCGAATTTGCGCGCGAAGTCCGCGATGAGGCAAAGCGTCACGGGATCGAACCGCTGATCACCGACGACCACCTGGAAGTCGAAGATGCCATCATCGAAGCCGCGCCGGAAATGGTGCTTGGCACGCAGATGGAACGCCACATCGCAAAGCGGCTGGGCCTGCCCTGCGCAGTGATTTCATCACCTGTGCATGTGCAGGATTTCCCCGCGCGCCACAGCCCGCAGATGGGGTTCGAGGGCGCAAACGTGATCTTCGATACTTGGGTCCATCCGCTGGTTATGGGCCTGGAAGAGCACCTGCTTACGATGTTTCGCGAGGACTTTGAATTTTCTGACGAGGCCGGACCCTCGCACCACGCCGCGCATAGCCCGAAGATGGCCACAGCCGACGAAATAGAAGCGCCCGCTCCCGCCATCGAACCCGCCAATGACGGCGCACACTGGACGGACGAAGCAAACCGCGAACTGAAGAAAATCCCTTTCTTTGTCCGCGGCAAGGCGCGCCGCAACACTGAGGCTTTCGCCGCCGATCAGGGCCGGGCGGAAATCGACCTCGAAACGCTGTACGACGCGAAAGCACACTATGCGCGGTAGGGCGGAAACCCTGGTGGAGAGCAACACTCTCTACAAACTGGATGCGCCGGTTCGCGTCGCCATCGTCACGCTCGACAATCACCTGAAAGGCGCTGTCGAACGCGCCGACAGTGAATTGTCGAAGAACAATATCAAACTCACCCTCCACGCCGCGTCCGAATGGGGCTGCGACGACGATACGTTGGCAGACACGCGCGCCGCGATTGCCGATGCCGACATCGTCATCGCGACGATGCTGTTTCTTGATGATCACGTGCGCACGATCATGCCCGATCTGGAGGCCCGCCGCGAAAACTGCGATGCGATGGTCTGCCTGATGTCCGCAGGCGAAGTGGTCAAGCTGACCCGCATGGGCGGCTATCGCATGGACGCCCCGGCCAAGGGGCCGCTCGCCCTGCTCAAAAAGCTGCGGGGTTCCGGCAAGAGCGGCTCCGCCAGTTCGGGTGCGGGGCAGATGAAGATGTTGCGCCGCCTGCCAAAGATCTTGCGCTTCATTCCCGGCACCGCGCAGGACGTGCGCGCCTATTTCCTGACCCTGCAATACTGGCTGGCCGGCTCGGACGAGAACGTGATTGCGATGGTTCGTTCGCTGATCGACCGTTATGCCGCTGGTGAACGCGCTGCGCGGCGTGGGGCGACGCAGGCACAGGCTCCGCTCGAATACCCCGAAACCGGCGTCTATCACCCACGCACCGCTCAACGCATTTCCGAAAGCCTGCGCCTATTGCCGCGCGATCGCGGTGCAAATGCCCCCGGTCGCAATGGCACGGTGGGCCTCGTCCTGTTGCGGTCGTATCTTTTGGGCAACGATGCGGGGCATTACGATGGCGCGATTGCCGCGTTCGAGAATGCCGGGATCAAGGTTGTCCCGGTGTTCGCCAGCGGCCTTGATGCGCGGCCCGCAATCGAGAAATTCTTTGTCGATCCCGATGGTCTTCCCACAGTGGATGCGGTGGTAAACCTCACCGGATTTTCACTCGTCGGCGGTCCGGCCTACAACGATTCCGAAGCCGCTCGCACAGTGCTGGGCGGACTGGACGTTCCTTATATTGCGGCGCACGCGATCGAGTTTCAGACGCTGGAGGAATGGCGCGGGCGCGATCAGGGCCTGCTGCCGCTGGAAGCGACCATGATGGTGGCCCTGCCAGAACTTGACGGATCGACCATGCCGAGCGTTTTTGGCGGTCGTTCGGGATCGAGCACCGGGCATTGCGAGGGATGCGCGCGGCGCTGCGCCAAGCCCGAAAACGGCGGCATTCGCGCGATGCAGGGTTGCCCCGAACGCGCCGAAGCACTGGCCGCGCGGGTCGCCAAGATCATCGCGCTGCGCCGGTCGCAGCGCGCGGAGCGAAAGCTCGCCGTGGTCGTCTTCAATTTCCCGCCAAATTCCGGCGCCACCGGAACCGCTGCGTTCATGGCGGTACACGAATCGCTCTACAACACACTCCACCGGCTCAAGACCGAGGGTTACAGCGTCGATGTTCCCGAAAGCGTCGATGCGATGCGCGCCGCGCTGCTTCATGGCAATGCCGCCCGCTATGGCGCGGATGCCAACGTTGCCCACCGCATCCCCGCCGATGAACACGTCGCGCGCGAAGCCCATCTAGCCGAGATCGAAGCGCAATGGGGCCCCGCGCCCGGCAAGGCGCAATCCGATGGCAGCCACATTCAGGTGCTGGGCGCGCATTTCGGCAATGTCTTTGTCGGCGTGCAGCCCGCATTCGGATACGAAGGCGATCCGATGCGCCTGCTGTTCGAAGGCAATTTTGCGCCCACCCACGCATTCAGCGCATTCTATCGCTATATCCGCGAAGATTTCGGCGCGCACAGCGTGCTGCATTTCGGCACCCACGGGGCGCTGGAATTCATGCCCGGCAAACAGGCCGGTATGACTGGCGATTGCTGGCCTGAGCGTTTGATCGGCGACCTGCCCAATTACTACCTCTATGCGGCAAACAACCCGTCCGAAGGGATGTTGGCAAAGCGCCGGTCGAGCGCGACGCTCATCAGTTATCTGACACCTCCGTTGGCGCAGGCGGGGCTATACAAGGACTTGGCCGCGCTCAAATCGAACGTCGAGCGCTGGCGCGCCACGCAGGACGAAACGGAGCGCGCCAATCTGGCGCAGCTAATTGCTGACCAGTGCGAAATCATCGACATCGAATGCGGCGATATCGGTGACCTTGCCGGGCGGCTGTACGAACTGGAGCGCACGCTCATCCCGCATGGCCTGCACGTGTTCGGCCAGAATCCGCATGGCGACCGGCGGGAGGACATGCTCGATGCGATGGTTGACGCCGGAAACGAGGCGGGCGGCGAAAATGCGCCTGACCGGGCGGCGCTGGGTGCGCTGCTCGATTCCTCTGACGAACTCGGCTCGCTCATCCACGCGCTCGATGGCGGATATGTCCAGCCCGCGCCCGGCGGCGATGTCGTCGTCAATCCTGCGGTGCTGCCGACCGGCCGTAATATTCACGGGTTCGACCCGTTTCTGCTGCCTTCCAGCTACGCCTGCAAGCAGGGCGAGGAACACACCGCCAGCCTTCTGCAACGCCATTGCGACAATGGCGAAGCCTTCCCCGAAAGCATCGCAATGGTGCTGTGGGGCACGGACAACATGAAGACGCAGGGCGTGCAGATCGCGCAAGCCATGACGCTGATGGGCGCGCGGCCCCGGCGCGATAGCTACGGTCGGCTTGCCGGGGCGGAACTGATAGCGCTCGAAGAACTGGGCCGTCCGCGCGTCGATGTGGTGATGACGCTGTCGGGCGTCTTCCGCGATCTGCTGCCGCTGCAAACCCGGATGCTGGCCGAAGCCGCATGGCTCGCCGCGCAGGCGGATGAGTCGCTGGAAATGAACTTTGTGCGCAAGCACAGCATTGCCCATGCGACCCGCCACAATTGCGATCTGGAAACCGCTGCCCTGCGCGTGTTCTCCAACGCCGAGGGAGCATACGGCGCGAACGTCAACCAGATGATCGACGGCGGCACCTGGGCCGATCCGGATGAATTGGCCAACGCCTTCGAGATCAACAAGGGCTTTGCCTACGGCGTCAAGGGCACGCCCGTACAACAACGCGAATTGCTGCAAAGTGCGCTCGGCACGGTCGATTTCACGTACCAGAACCTCGAAAGCGTGGAACTGGGCATCAACGATGTCGATCAGTATGTCGATGGACTGGGCGGCGTATCGCGCTCCGTCGCACGGGCCAAGGGCGCGCAGGCCCCAGTGTACATTCTCGACGCCACGCGCGGTGCGGCGAAGGTCCGCACCCTGGGCGAACAGATTGATCTGGAAGCGCGCACCCGCACCTTGAATCCCAAGTGGTTCGAAGGGCTGCTGGACCACGGGTTCGAAGGCGTGCGCGCAATCGAGGGCCACGTGACCAGCACGCTGGGTTGGTCGGCCACCACCGGCCAGGTCAAACCGTGGGTTTACCAGAAGATATCCGAGACATTTGTGCTCGATGAAACGATGCGGCGCAGACTTGCAGAGCTCAATCCGAAAAGCTCCGCACGCGTCGCGAACCGCCTGCTCGAAGCCTGTGATCGCCAGCTGTGGGAGCCCGACGCGGCCACCCTCGCAGCCCTGCGCGACGCCAGCGATGAACTCGAAGACCGCCTCGAAGGCGTCTTTGTCGGCGAATGACCAGGAAGGGATACCATACGTCATGAACCTTATGAACAAGAGCGCGAGTTTCGGCCGTCCAGACGGCGAAGGCTCCGTTCAGGTCCAGCTCGACCCGGAAGACAAGATCAAGGGCGCGAAGGTATTCGCGGTCTATGGCAAAGGCGGGATCGGCAAATCGACGACGTCCTCCAACCTGTCGGCGGCGTTTTCCAAACTGGGCCATCGCGTGCTTCAAATCGGGTGCGATCCCAAGCATGACAGCACTTTCACCCTGACCAAAAAGCTGATGCCCACCGTCATCGACGTGCTGGAAACGGTCGAATTCCACTCCGAGGAATTGCGGCCCGAAGACTACATGTTCGAAGGGTATAACGGCGTCATGTGCGTGGAGGCCGGGGGGCCTCCGGCAGGTACAGGCTGCGGCGGATATGTGGTTGGCCAGACGGTCAAGCTGCTAAAACAGCACCATTTGCTCGAAGATACCGACGTGGTGATCTTCGACGTGCTGGGCGATGTGGTGTGCGGCGGATTTGCCGCCCCGCTGCAACACGCCGAGCGCGCGCTGGTTGTCGCCGCCAATGACTTCGACTCCATCTTCGCGATGAACCGCATTGTTGCCGCCATCGCCGCCAAGTCCAAGAACTACGAAGTGCGTCTGGCTGGCGTTATCGCCAACCGCAGCCGCGAAACCGATGAGATCGACCGGTTCTGCGCGGAAATCGGGATGAATCGCTTGGCGCATTTCCGTGATGTCGATGCAATCCGCCGCTCGCGCCTGAAAAAATGCACGCTGTTCGAGATGGACGATGCCCCTGAGGTTATCGCTGCACAGGACGAATATCTGCGCCTCGCCGCGATGCTGTGGGCAGGCGTCGAACCCAGCACCGCGCAGCCGATGAAGGACCGCGACATCTTCGATTTTCTGGGGTTTGAATGATGGCTACACGCTCTCCCGATACGTTTGAGGCGGACTATCTTATTCGCCCCCACACCCGCTCCGCAGCACCGATTGCCAATGGCTATGCCGACCGGCGCGAGGCGCTGGCGACGTATTTTGACAGCACCGCGCGGCAGGCGTGGATCGACCTGACATCGGACAAGAAAGTCAGCGGCATTCGCGCCACAGTGCGCGCCGGTCGCGATGCGATGCGCGACGTGCTGCTGGACTGGCTGCCCGTAGACCTGCGCCGCACGCGCGTATTGGATGCCGGTTGCGGCACCGGCGCGCTCAGCATTGCGGCCGCCTGCCGCGGCGCGGAAATCACAGGCGTCGATGTGGCGGGCGGATTGGTGGAGGTTGCCCGCGAACGCGCTCCGTCATTCACCGGGCATGGCCGCATCCGGTGGGAAGCGGGTGACATGCTCGATCCGGCGTTTGGCGAGTTCGACCATGTGGTCGCGATGGATTCGCTCATCCACTATGAACTGGAAAACCTCGTCGAGGCGCTGGCGCAACTCGCCGCGCGGACTTCGGACACGATCGTCTTCACTTTCGCTCCCTACACCCGGATGCTGGGCACCATGCACAAGGTTGGAAAGGTCTTTCCCAAAAGCGACCGTTCCCCCGCCATCGTACCCATTGCGGAGCCTGAACTGCGTCATCGTCTGACCGCGATCAGAGGCTGGGATATTGGCCGCACCCACCGCGTATCGAGCGGATTCTACACCAGCCAGGCCATGGAATTGGTGCGCCGCTGATGAGTTCCACGCCCAACCCCTCCCCGAAACGGCACTCGCCCAGCTTCGCGGAAATCGCGATGACATGGCTGCCATTCGCGGATGCGGCAAGCGTGGATCTGCCGCTGGGTCGCCTGCTGCGGCTTGCGCTGTTTCAGGTGAGTGTGGGCATGGCGATGGTGCTACTCAACGGCACGCTGAACCGGGTGATGATCGTGGAACTGGGCGTGCCGACCTTCCTGGTCGCCATGCTGATTGCCGCACCGTTGGTGGTTGCGCCGTTCCGCGCACTGATCGGGCATCGGTCCGACACGCACCGATCGGTACTGGGCTGGCGGCGCGTGCCCTATATCTGGTTTGGCACGTTGATGCAGTTTGGCGGACTGGCGATAATGCCTTTCGCGCTGATCCTGTTCGCCAATCCCGAAGGCTTCACCGTGGCCACCATCGCGGCGGCGGGCGCTTTCCTGCTGACCGGAACCGGCGTGCATGTGACCCAGACCGCGGGCCTCGCGCTGGCGACCGACCTTGCGCCAGAGGACAAGCGCCCGCGCGCGGTGGCGTTGCTGTACGTGATGTTGCTGGTAGGAATGATGTTTGCCGCATTCGTGATCGGCGGGCTGCTGATCGACTTTTCCAACACGCGGCTGGTTCAGGTGATCCAGGGCGCGGCAGTGCTGACGATGGCGCTGAACGTTGTCGCGCTGTGGAAACAGGAGCCGCGCAACAAGGCCCTGACAGCGCCCGAGCGCGTAACGCCCAACTTTGGCGAATTGTGGAGCGGTTTTGTGCGCGATGGCACCAATGCGCGTTTGCTGACCGGGATTGGCATCGGCTCTGCCGGGTTCGCGATGCAGGACGCACTGCTTGAACCGTATGGCGGCGAAGTCCTCGGCCTCAGCGTCGGGTCTACCACCGGGCTTACCGGCGCATGGGCTCTGGGTGCGCTCATTGGTTTCGTGCTGTCGGGCAAATCGCTTGGCAAGGGCAATGACCCGCTGCGAATCGCGGGCGCCGGGCTTGTCACGGGGCTGGCCGCGTTTCTGATGGTCCTGTTCGCCGCGCCGTTCGCATCGCCGATGATGCTGTTCCTTGGCGCGATTGCAATCGGCCTTGGTCTTGGCCTGTTTTCGGTCGGTACACTGATAGAGGCGATGAATCTCGCCCGCACTCAGTCCGCCGGACTTGCGCTGGGCGCATGGGGCGCAGTGCAGGCGACCTGTGCCGGCGCGGGGATCGCTCTTGGCGGAGGGATGCGCGACGCCATCGTTGCGCTCACCGTCACCACCGGTTCGCAAAGCGACGCGCTGATCATCGGAGCATCGCGCGCCACGGGCTACACCGCCGTGTATATTGTTGAAATCCTGCTGCTTCTTGCAGGCCTCGCCGCGATTGGACCGCTTGTCGGGCACAATCGCAGACCCGCAACCACATCCGGGGAGGACGCAGACACGCCATTTGGCCTGCGTGAATTCCCGACATGACCGCGACCGCCCCACGCAACGGGAAAAGCAGACGGACAGCCGCACAGATCCACCGGAGGACGATGAAATGACACTTCCTGATACCGTTGGCATTTTCCTGAGTAATGCCACCTACCTCGCCGGCAGATTCGATGTCGCCGAACTCGCATTTTACCTGTTCTTTTTCTTCTTTATCGGGCTGGTGCTGTATCTTAACCGCGAGAGCCGCCGCGAGGGTTATCCGCTCGAAGACGAATTGACAGGCGCGCTGGAACCCGGTCCGCTGGCACCGGCGAAGAAAAAGGTGTTCAAGCTGCCGCATGGCCGCGGAGTGTATATTCCCGAGGATGTGCCCCGCGATCCGGTTAAAATCCCGGCAGTGCAGACCTTCAAGGCGGGCGGAGCGCCCTACACGCCCACCGGCAACGCCATGAAGGATGGCGTCGGTCCGGCGGCCTGGGCCAATCGGGCCAAATATCCCGATCTGACCTTTGACGGTCGCCCGCGCATCGTGCCGATCGGCGACAGCCACGATATTGTCATTGCCGACAAGGACCCCAACATCATCGGTTGGCCGGTGTACGATGCCAGGGTCGAACTGGTGGGCCACGTAAGCGACATCTGGGTCGATCAGTCCGAACACATCATCCGCTATATCGAGGTGCAAACCACTGCGGGTGACAAGGTGCTGGCTCCGATGTTCGTGACCGTGGTCCAGACCAAGGGGCTTTTGTCCGGGATCCTTCCGGACAAGCCGGAACTGGTCCAGATCGACGCCATCACCGCAGCGCAGTTTGCCGATGTCCCCCGCATCGAAGTGCCCGGACAAATCACCCGTTACGAAGAAGACCGCATCATGGCCTATTATGGCGGCGGTTACATGTACGCTACGCCAGAACGTGGGGAGCCTGTGCTGTGATACTGGAGAGGGATCATCCAGCCATCACAGCGGCTGACGGGCCAAGTGCCCATGGCGACCCCATGGGCACACCGGCAACGGATGAACGTGTGTTGTGGAAGGGCCGGCCCAATCTGCCGGTCCTCACCCGCACAGCGTTTCACATGGGCAGCTATGCCGTCTATTTCACGCTGCTTATCGGCATCGCACTGGCATTCGGCAACACCAGCGGCGCGCTTTTTCTGGCGGGCGCAGGCTTGGTTGGCGCGATGGTGCTGCAACTGATTGCGTGGCATTGCATGCGCACCACGCTGTATATCCTTACCGATACCCGGCTGATCCTGCGGATCGGCATGGCTATAGAAACACGGATCAACATCCCTTTGAAGCATGTGCGCGCGGGACATCTGAACATGCGCGGCGGCAACACCGGCGATATCGCGGTGGAACTGAACGGTGATCGGGTGCTGGGCAACCTGCTGCTGTGGCCGCATGTGCGCCCGTTCCACTTCAATCACCCCCAGCCAATGCTGCGCGCGGTGCCCGATGCGCAAAACGTGGCAAAATTGCTGGCCGAGGCATGCGCGCAATTCAATCCGATCGAGAGCGGTTTGACCGATCTCAATGCGCCTGCCCCGCGCGGCAGTAATTCTGATCGGGACACGCAATTGAAGGGAGCGACCGCATGATCGTGCGCACCTACGAAGAGGACGAATTCAAGGTCCACAAACTGCCGGTCATGGCGATGGGCGTGGTTGTTGCAATCACGCTGGCGATGACGATGGCGGTTAGCTTTGGCTTTTTTGATCGCCAGGCCGTGCCCGCCGAAATCCGCGCTGCTGATGGCGTGATGTCGGTGGAAACGCGCAGCCTCAAATTCTTCGACACTGCCGAAGGCGGCGTGCTGGTTACCGATGCAGTCAGTGGCAAGGAACTGGCCCGATTTGCCCCGAACACCGGCGGCTTTGTGCGCGCCACCGCGCGCGCGTTGATCCAGGGGCGGATGGCGCGCGGCATCGGGCCGGCCGTTCCGTTTGAACTGATCAGCTGGGACAACGGATCAATGACGCTGCGGGACACCCAGACGGGACAAGCGGTCGAGGTGAGCTCTTTCGGAGCGAAGACCAATGAAGTCTATGAGGATATCCTCAGGAAAGGACGCGAACTATGACACAAGCGATAGCTCAGGGATCGGCTATCACTGCAAAGCGGTTTGATACAACCTGCACGATCACGGTCGAGCAGAGCCCCGATCACTTTCACGCGCACGTCGAACTGGCGGGCGATGTCCAGATCGAACCGGGGGACACGGTGAGTGTCCACGGCGCTCCGATCTCCATCGCATTTGGCGAAAAGGCCGTGTTCGAACGGGGTGCCACCGTGACCCGAGCCGGCCCGTTCAAGCGTGCGTGGATCAGGATCGCGGCCTATTTCGACATGTCGGAATTGTATGAAGTCAGCTTCAACCCCGGGAGGATCAAATGAACGCCCACACCCAGATCAAATCTGCAGATGGCGCGGGCATGATGACCAAGGATGATGCGATGGCCATTGCCACGCAGGACACCATGCTCAGCCCGCGGTTCTACACCACCGATTTCGATGCGCTGGACGCGGTCGACGTCTCACTCGTTCGCGAAGAATGGGACGCGCTGATCGCTGAAATGATCGCAGACCCGAACAAGCAGCACTTTCGCCACAATGACAGCTTCACCGGCGTCATCGAGGGGCTGGAGCCGGAACTGCGGGCCGAATTCACCGATTTCCTCGTCAGCTCGCTCACGTCCGAATTTTCGGGCTGCGTGCTCTATGCCGAAATTGCCAAGCGCACCAAAAATCCGGACGTAAAGCAGCTCTTCAAACTGCTGGCCCGCGATGAAAGCCGCCATGCTGGCTTCATCAATGAAAGCCTGAAGGATGCCGGTATCGGCGTCGATCTCGGCTTTCTGACGCGGACGAAGAAATACACTTTCTTCAAACCGAAGTTTATCTTTTACGCGGTCTATCTGTCAGAAAAGATCGGTTATGCGCGCTATATTGCGATCTTCCGCCATCTGGCTGCCAACCCGCAGAACAAGTTTCACCCGATCTTCGACTGGTTCGAAAACTGGTGCAACGATGAATTCCGCCATGGCGAGGCGTTCGCCATGCTGCTGCGCTCTGACCCAAAGCTGCTCACCGGCATGAACAAGCTGTGGGTGCGGTTCTTTATCGTATCCGTCTATGCCACCATGTTCGTGCGCGATCACAACCGGCCGGTCTTTCACAAGGCGCTGGGCGTCGATCCGACCGAGTACGATTACGAGGTCTTCGACATCTGCAACCAGATCAGCCGACAGGTTTTTCCGGTCGTAGTGGATACCAAAAGCCCGGCCTTTCGCGCAAAGATGGACGCACTGCTGCGCGCCGCGCGCCGCATCGAAGCGGGCAAGGAACGCGGCGGCGTTATCGGCCTTGCCCAGCGGATGAGCGGGATGGCGGGCGCCGGTTTCAACTTTGCCCGACTGTATTTCCACCGGACAAAGTCCAACTCCCTGCCTCAGACAATTAGGCTGCAGCCCGCATGGTAAGCTGGGATGGTCATATTGTACCGTTCATCGTGGCGGTGTTGATCTGGTTCGTGGCGACCGGGCTTGTCGCATGGGCGGACAACCGCGATCATGCGACTTTCTTCAAAAGCCTGCTGATCGGCGGGATCGGCGGGATTGCCGGACTGGTCGTGATCCTGCTCGCCGCGCAAAGCGTATCGGTGATCGCGGTCTATGCCGCGTTTGTCGGCGCTTTGCTGGTATGGGCATGGCATGAAATCGGATTTCTGACAGGCGCTGCCACCGGTCCGCGCCGTGTGCCCGCTGGAGTGGGCGTGCAGGGTGTGGAACGGTTTACGCAGGCGAGCGCCACCGTGATCCACCACGAGGTTGCGCTGGCGCTGACAGCGCTGCTGCTCATATCGCTATCGTGGAATGCGCCCAACCAGATTGGCGCGACGGTGTTTGTGATGCTGTTCGGTCTGCGGCTGACGGCCAAGATCAACATGTTTGTCGGCGTGCCAAATTCGACCGCCGAAATGCTGCCGCCGCACCTTGCCTATCTGAAAACCTATTTTGGGCCGAACCGCATGACCGTGCTGCTGGGCGTGTCGATCCTCGGGATCGCGGCCATGGCGGCATGGTTCGGTTCGCTCGCAATGGCCGCACCGCTGGGCAGTGCGGAAATGGTGGGGGCCAGCCTTCTGACGACGCTCGCCCTGCTCGGCGCGCTGGAACATATGTTTCTGGCGCTGCCGTTCCGCGACGGGATGCTGTGGGGTTGGGCGTTCCGACGGCCCGCGACAACACCGCTTAATGCATCGCGCTGCGCAACCAAGACTGAGCCGCATGACCAAAACTGAAAACACACGCCCTGGAGGGGGAAAACAAATGGACTACGAGGGGTTTTTCGCCAGCGAACTGGAAAGCGTACGCGAGGAAGGGCGGTACCGCGTCTTTACAGACATCAAGCGGCATCGCGGCCGCTTTCCGCACGCGACCCGATTTGTGGGCGAGGAAACGCAGGCCGTCACCGTTTGGTGTTCCAACGATTACCTTGGCATGGGCCAGCATCCCGCCGTGCTCGAAGCGATGCATGAAACGCTGGACGAATGCGGCGCGGGCGCGGGGGGCACGCGCAATATCTCCGGCACGAATCACTATCATGTCGAACTCGAACGCGAACTGGCCGACCTCCACGGCAAGGAAGCGGCGCTGCTGTTCACTTCCGGCTATGTTTCGAACTGGGCGGGCCTGGGCACGCTGGCCGCGCGCATTCCGGGCTGCGTGGTGTTCTCCGATGAATTGAACCACGCCTCCATGATCGAGGGCATCCGTTATTCCAAGGCGGAACGCCGCATCTGGAAGCATAACGATCCGGCCGATCTCGACCGGCAGTTGAGCGAATATCCTGCCGACCGGCCCAAACTGGTCGCGTTCGAAAGCGTATATTCGATGGACGGCGATATCGCGCCGATCGCGGAAATCCTCGATGTGTGTGAAAAGCACGGGGCGATGACCTATATCGACGAGGTTCACGCGGTCGGCCTGTATGGCCCGCGCGGCGGTGGCATCGCCGAACGCGAAGGGTTGATGGACCGGATCGACGTGATCGAGGGCACGCTGGGCAAGGCCTTTGGCGTGATGGGCGGATACATCGCCGCCTCGACAAACCTTGTTGATTTCGTGCGCAGCTTTGCCAGCGGATTTATCTTTTCGACCGCCCTGCCCCCCGCCGTCGCGGCGGGCGCGGCGGCCAGCATCCGGCATCTGAAAAACAGCGACCGTGAACGCGAATTGCAGAAAGAGCGGGTCGAACAGGTTCGGCGCAAGCTGGATATCATGGGCATCCCGCACCTGCACAATCCCAGCCACATCATTCCGGTGATGGTGGGTGATGCGCACAAGTGCAAACGCATCAGCGACTGGCTGATGGACAATCATGGCATCTATGTGCAGCCGATCAACTATCCCACCGTACCCGTGGGAACGGAACGACTGCGCATCACCCCTTCACCCGTGCACACCGATGGCGACATCGATCGCCTGATCAACGCTCTCAGCGAGATTTGGTCGCAGTGTGAACTGGCGCGGATGGCTTCGGCGGCTTGATCCCGGCTGCCGTTTGCCGGGTCCGATACCGGACCCGGCAGCAAAAAGGGCGGCGTGGTTTCCCACGCCGCCCTTATTCGTATTGAGAACGGGTCCGGTCGTTTTTACAGGCCGGCTTCCGTGAACAACGCGTCGAACGCCTTGCCCGCAAGACCGGGGTGGGTCACACCCTTGGCGGCAGGGAGGTTCGCATCCATGTTTTCACCCTCAACAACGATCAGACCGATCATGCCAGCGGCATAGTGCGGAACGCACTTGTAACCGTACACGCCGGGGGCCGGCACGACGTACGTGACTTCTTCGTTGATCTTGCCTTCCCAACCGGTGACGCCGGCGGGCAGCATGTCAGCGATCGAGGACGACTGGTGGCCAGGATTGGTGGGGACAAATTTGATGGTGTCGCCAACCTTGGCTTTCACCAGCGCGGGCTTGAACACCTGCAGTTTGCTCGAATCGTCCGGATCCTTCGAATACATCTGGATTTCGATCACAGTGCCGTTGGGCTCAACTGCCGGGACTGCTTCAACTGCGGGTTCGGGCGTCACCGGAGCAACCGGTGCCGTTGCTGCTTCGTCCTGAGCAGGGGCCTGAGCGCCGCCGCATGCAGACAGAGCAGTCAGGCTGACAAGCGCCACTGCGCCCAAAAGAGTATTACGCTTCATATTCAGTCTATCCTTGTGATTTACCTACAACCTACCGCGAGGTGCCGGCACATAAACCAGAATTACCCGCATTGAAAGCGTCACTTGAAGTCGCAGCAGGACATCATGGGCGCAAGCAACGATGAGAAGGCGCGCGGTTAAGGCGCAATTGGCTGACGCACAAAGATTGCCTTTGGCAAAGCTCGTGCCTAAGAGGCGGGATGCTCAAAACCTTGCCTTTGCACACAAAGATCGTCCTTGCCCTGCTGGCATTCCTGCCGCTCTATTTCGCGATCGCGGCATTGGGAACCAAGGCTGGGATATGGGGATGGCAAACCGGACTGGTGACGCTGACTTTCAGCGGCGGCATGATCGTGTTGGGTGTCGTCGCGCTTGCCGCTCTGGTTTCGTTGATCATGGCAGCCATCGCCAAACCGCGGCGCGGCGGGATAATGGCGGTCGCCGTTATCGGGCTTCTGGTATCGGGATCGATATTTGCGATGTTCATCGCTGCACGTGGAACGGCGGCTGATAACCCGATCCACGATATCGCAACCGATACGGCCAATCCCCCTGCATTTTCCGCCGTGACGATGGCCGCGCGCGCCGAGGCTGAAGCCAATCCCTTGAGCGATTACCAGACCCCGTTGGGACAACTGGAGCTGTACAAGGAAGCCGCACCGGAACTGGCGATCAAATCGCATGCGCAGATCATTACTGATCGCTATGCGACGCTCGCTCCTCTGCCGCTTGCAGGTGCAAGCCGCGCTGACGCTGTGGCTGCCGTAGCAGCTGCGATGGGGAACATGGGCTTCAAGGACATCCGGACCGATGCCGAAACCGGTATGGTTGAAGGCGTGGCGGAAAGTTTCTGGTTCGGTTTCAAGGACGACGTGGTCACGCGGATAGGCGAGAATGAAATCAACTTCCGCTCAGTCAGTCGCGTGGGGCGCAGTGACCTTGGGGCTAACGCTGCCCGTATCGCCAAATTGCGAACGCAGGTTGCCAATCAGATCGGCCAACGCTGACGCTGGCTCAACAAAGCGCTAGCACTCAGTCGCGAAACGTCGCGGCCGCCAGCACGCTGCGCTGAATGACGGTCGCTGCGCAAAGGCCGGCATATACGTAAGCGATCAGCGCAAACTGTGCCGGCAACAGGCACATCGCTGCGAACACCGCGATTGTTTCGCCCCCTTCCGCAAGACCGGTGGAATAGAAGAAGCTCTTCGTGCCGTGCGCCTGCGTCGTCGCGCCGCGTTCGGCAGCGATCACGGCAAAGGCGAGGAAGCTAACCCCCGTCAGCACGAAACTGGCAACCAGAACCAGCGCGGGCAGCAGGTTTGCAGGTGCCAGCACCCCAAACGCCACCGGCACGCTGACATAGAAGGCGAAATCGGCGACTATATCGAAATATCCACCCAGCGGTGTCGGCCCGCGCACCCGCGCGACCGCTCCATCCAAACCGTCCGCGGCGCGATTGGCGAGGATCAGAGCCAGCCCCCAGCCCAGTTGGCCCGATGCAATTGCGAATGCGCCCGTCAGCCCCAGCGCCAACCCGCCAAAGGTGAGCATGTTGGCCGACACGCCGACCCCTGCCAGCGCGCGCCCGGCAGCATTCAGAGGTGGGTCGATCAAGGGGCGCAGCTTGGCATCGAACATAGTCCGCCCTCCCCCTCAGCCCGCCGCGACTGACGGCGCAAAGGTCAGAAGCCCGATCCAAGCGCCAGTCATCGCTGTGGCGATATTGCCCGCGACCCAGCTTTTCATTCCGAGGCTGGCCGCCTCTGCCCGGCATTCCGGGCATAGCGTGCCGATGGTGGACACCAGCAGGCCGACGCTCGCCAGATTGGCCACCCCACACAGCGCATAGGTGACGATCAGCAGGCCGCGTTCGCTCAGCGTTCCTTCTGGCAGGGCTGCAAGCTCAAGATAGGCAACATACTCGTTAAGGATCGCCTTGGTCCCCATCAGCCCGCCCGCCGCTTGCGCCTCCGCCCACGGAACACCGATAAGCCACATCAGCGGGGCAAAGAGCCAGCCAAACAACCTTTTCAGGCTCAGCGGCTCATCCGCCACCAGCGGCAGCAGGGTCAGCGCCTGATCGACCAGCGCGACCAGCGCAAACACCACGATGATGATTGCGATCACGGCAAGGAACAATTGCATCCCGTCCATCGTGCCTTTTACGATGGCGTCGATACTAGATTCGTATTTGAGATCGCCTTGAGGGCCTTGATCATCCGCTTCGGTTTCAAGGTCGCCCGCATCGCCTGGCACCATCAGTCGCGCAATCAGCAAAGCAGCGGGCAGCGAAACGAGCGAGGCGGCGATCATGTGGCCGACCGCATCGTCCACAGTCTGACGCAGAGTGGTCGCATAAAGGATGAGGATTGCGCCAGAAATTGTGGCCATTGCCAGAACCATGATCTGAAACAGTTCAGACCTGCTGACCCGCGCAAAATAGGCGCGCACCACCAATGGGCTTTCGACAACGCCCAGGAACATGTTGGCCCCGCCGGCAAGGCCCACGACGCCGCTCACCCCCAAGGTGCGGCGCAGCAAGAAGGACAGACCTTTTACCGCCGCCCGCAGGACACCCCAGTGCCACAACAAGGCGGCGAGTGCGGAAAACACGATTACGAGCGGCAGGATTTGGAACGCGATGATGAGCGGCGGCGCGGCGCCATCAGCCAGCGCAAACGGCAGCGGTGCCCCGCCCAGATAGCCGAACATATACGAAGAACCCTTGAGTGTTGCCTGCTCAATCGCCTGCACGCCGCGATTGGCGTATTCCATCGCCGCCCACACGAAAGGCACCCGGATCACCAGCAACGCCAGCGCCGCCTGCAGTGCGAGCGCGCCTGCGATCCAGCGCACGGTGGGTCGATTCGCGCGGTTCTCACTCATCGCCCACGCCAGTGCGGTCAGCACGGCAATCCCCGCAATCGGCCGCAGCTGATCGAACCAGTCCACTTGGCTAATTCCCCTTTGTCATCGGTCTGGCGCAGCTACCCGCGCCGCCAGTCGTGATATTTCTCGACCCATTTCAGCAGGCCTTCCGGCTTGTTCGCGCGTTTCCAGTTGCCTGCTGCGAACTTGTTGGCTTCGGCCATGGTGGGATAGGAGTGGATCGTGCCGAGGATCTTGTTGAGGCCGATCTTGTGCTTCATCGCCAGGACGTACTCGGCCAGCAATTCTCCCGCATGGCTGCCTACTATGGTTGCACCCAGGATCGTGTCCTTGCCCGGCGGCGTGAGCACTTTGACAAATCCTGCGGTCTCGGTTTCAGTGATCGCACGGTCGAGATCGTCAAGATCGTAGCGCGTGACGTCATATTCCAAACCCTGTTCGGTTGCCTCGGTTTCGTTGAGGCCGACGCGGGCGATTTCGGGATCGAGGAACGTCACTGCCGGGATCACGCGGTAATCCGCCTGAAACCGCTTGAACTGGCCAAACAGTGCGTTGACGCTGGCATACCATGCCTGATGGCTGGCCACATGCGTGAACTGATACGGCCCGGCAACGTCGCCCGCGGCATAGATATTGGGGAATTTTGTCGCGAGAAACTCATCCGTGTTGACGGTTTTGCTGGTGTCGATCCCCAGCTCTTCCAAACCATAGCCCGATAGTCGCGCCTTGCGTCCCACAGCGACAATCAGGGCGTCATAGGGGATGCGCTTTTCCTCGCCATTGTGTTCGGCTACCAATGCGCCGTCTGCGATACGCACGGCGCGGTACCCGGTCAGCACGGTTACGCCCGCGCCCTCCAATGCTGCCTGCGCCAGCGCCGAGACATCCTCATCCTCGCGCCCCAGCACACGCGGCCCCATCTCCACCTGAGTGACATTCGAGCCTAGGCGCGCAAGTGCCTGAGAAAGCTCGCAGCCTATCGGTCCGCCGCCCAGCACAGCTATCCGCGCAGGCACGCGGTCCAGCTTTGCGAATTCATCCCACAGGTTCTCACTGGTGAGGTATGGCGTGCCCTCCAATCCATCGAGCGGAGGGACGAACGGCTGCGCCCCGCTGGCGATGACGATGCTGCGCGCGGTCAGGCGCTGGGTTTCTCCGGTGTTGAGCGCGATCTCCACCGTCCACGGGTCAATCAGTTTGGCATGGCCCTTGACCACATCGACGCCGAGATCGGTATAGCGCTCCACGCTGTCATGCGGCTCGATGGCTTTGATGATATTGAGCACGCGCGCCATCGTCTGTTTGAATGGCACATCGGGCTCAACCGGCGTGATGCCATAGCGGTCGGCATGGCGCATGGTCGCGGCAACCTTAGCGCTCTTGATCAGCGCCTTGGACGGAACGCAGCCGGTGTTAAGGCAATCCCCGCCCATTTCGTTCGCCTCGATTAGCGTCACCTTGGCCTTGACCTGCGCTGCGATGTAAGCGGACACCAGTCCAGCGGACCCTGCGCCGATCACAATCAGGTTGCGGTCAAAACTTTTGGGTTTGGAAAAGCCTGCATAAACCTTGCGCCGCTTGATGATGCCAATGATCCCTTTGGCGATCCACGGGGCGATCCCGAGCAACACGAACGAACCGATGACGGCGGGAGATGCGATACCGGAGAGGCTATCGATCCTTGCGAGTTGCGTGCCTGCGTTTACGTAAACTATCGTGCCCAGCAGCATCCCGACCTGACTGACCCAAGCGTATGTCCATGTCTTGACCCGAGTGAGACCGAATACCAGGTTGATGACGAAAAACGGGATCGCCGGGATCATGCGTACGGTAAATAGGTAAAACGCCCCGTCGCGCTCCAGCCCGGCATTGATGCTTTTCAGGCGCTCCCCAAACCGCCCTTCGATGCTGTCGCGCAGAACATATCGCGATGCAAGAAACGCCAGCGTCGCGCCCAGCGTGGAGGCGAACGAGACGAGGATCGTCCCCGTCACGACGCCAAACAGCGCTCCCGCCCCCAGCGTCATAATCGCGGCGCCGGGCAGTGATGCCGCCGTCACCGCAACATAGATCGAAAAGAATATCGCAAGCACCAACGCGGGGTTTTCCCGATAGAACGCGTCTGCCTGAGCCACCTGCTGCTTAATTCCGGCAACCGTCAGCACATCGCCAAGGTCGAAATAGAGATACGCCGCGATGAGCGCCGCGATCGCCGCAACGATGATGATCTTCTTCATGGATACCCCTCCCATGATCGTAATTCGCATTGGTTCGCTGCGCGGTTACAATAGACCTGCATCATCCGCCTGCCAGCGCGGAATATTTTGCAATCCAGCGCCGGTCGATCCAGTCTTTCAGCTGCGCGACCCAGCGCCCCTGCGCTGTCACGGGGCCATAGCTGGCAATTGCCGCGCCGTCGCCGGTCGCCATCAGATAAAGATTATTCCAGCGCGGACGATAGCTGCGCCCCGGCCTTGCGCCCGCGAGCACCGCGCGCAGATTGGCAGCGAGTACTGGCCCGGCGAACACTGCATGAACGCCCGAGTGTGGGATTTCACGATCGGTCCGGGCAGCCACATCCCCCACCGCGAAAACCTGAGGATGCGAAGTTGAACGCTGATACCGGTCAACCGCGATAAACCCGTCCTCGTCGGTCGCCAGCCCGCTTTGCCCGGCCCATTCGGGCGCGCCGCTGCCCAGCGCCGCCACGACAAGATCGACCGGCCCGATCGGATGTTCCCCGGCTATGAGCGCGCCGCCCTGAAACCGGGCATCTTCCTCAACTACAGCAATACCCTGCTGATCCATAGCAAGCCTGACGGTGGATCGGACCGCATCCGAAAAATCAGGCAACAGCCCCTCTGCCCCCGTGACGAAATTCACGCCGGGATGGCCGGTATTGCGATGAAGATTGTGCAGGGCAAAGGCCAGTTCCACCCCGCCCGCGCCGCCGCCGATCACGGCGATACGCGCGGTCAGGTCCACTTGGGTCGCACGCCATTCCTCCAGATGCTCGACAAACCGACCGATTGGACGGATGTCGATCAGGCGCGGGTCATCGCCCAAAACCTGGTGCGCCCGGCCAATACCGCCCGTGTCGATGGAGGCAATTCCAAACTCAATGGTTTTTCCCCCTGTGGTCAAAATTGTGCAAGCTTCAGGATCGATCCCGACGCAGGCGTCCAGCACCATCTCCACGCCCGCACGCCTTGCCAAAGCGGCAACGTCAACCGTGCCTTCATCGCAGGAATAACGGCCAACGATCCATCCCGGAACCATGCCCGAATACCGCAAATGGCGCGACGGCGTGATCAACGTGGCGCGCCGCGCGGGAAGGCCACCGCTGATCCAGTCGGCCAGCACCGCGACATGCGCGTGCCCGCCGCCAACCAGCACGATATCGCTATCCGCTGTCCTCACCCGCGCGCAGCGGTGGCAAACGATAGCGCTTCACGCGCCAGTTGCTCGATCTGCGCAAGGTCCGCCCCCTTGGGCGTAAGCCAGCTTCCCCCGCAGGCCAGAACCTGCGGCAGGGCGAGATAGTCTACCAGATTGTCCGGGGAAATCCCGCCCGTCGGCATGAACCGCATTTCGCGGAAGACCGAGGCAAACGCTTTCAACATCGGCACACCGCCCGCGAGGCTGGCGGGAAAGAACTTCACCGCGCGCAGACCCATGGCATAGGCGCGCTGCACCTCTCCGGCAGTCATGGTGCCTGGAAAAACCGGCAATCCATCGGCAAGGCATTGCTGCGCTACGGTATCGACCAATCCCGGTGAAACGATGAATTGTGATCCTGCATCGCGCGCAGCCTTTGCATGGTCGACCGTCAGAACCGTTCCCGCGCCCGCGATCAGCCCGGCATCCGCAGCGCAGATCGCCTCCAGCCCGGCCAGCGCGTTGTCGCTGCGCAGCACAACCTCCACGACGCTCAGCCCGCCGGCTTGCAAGGCCAGCGCCACGTCCAGCGCGCGTGCCGAATCGTCTTCTGCAATCAACGGCACAACCGGGGCCAGTTCCAGCCGCGCTATTAGGTCGGCGACCTTCAGATGTGACGGTTGTTGGTGCACCGTTCAAACTCCCTCTCGCGAATGTGCGCGCCGCAGGGGCATACAGCCAACGACACCTTTGCGGCAAACCCCTGCGCTGCGCGTGGTTGAAGTGCAAGCCCGGTTTCTCTGGATATTGCTCGCAGACGGAGACCCTTGCCTCCGCATCGCCTCTTTGGCAGGCTTGTGTCTTCGCAAATCCGTGCGTGAGCCAAGCTCTTGCATTTATTGCATTGGTAACGTGAGCGATGATCGTGGCATCGCGGTCGGAACGCCGTTAAGGGGATGGATGTCCGCCGGGGATCTGCGGGCAACCCAAATTTTAAGCAGGTGCAGTTTTATCAATGCGCAGAACGCTGATTGGAACATGACGGGCCATGGCCAGTGAACATCCAAGTTACGGAGACAAGATTTCGCTATCGAAGTTCTTCCGGACATTTTTCGATATCCTGCGTCCCGAAGCCAATTTTTACTGGCTTTCCATAATCTATGGCATCGGCATCAGCCTGCTTTCGCTGGCGACGCCCATTTCCGTGCAAATGCTGATAAACACGGTCGCCAATACCGCTCTGGCTACTCCCTTGATAGTACTGTCGCTGACGCTGTTCGGGCTGCTGATGGTATCGGGCCTGCTTTACGCCCTGCGCATTCACCTGATGGAGCTGTTTTCGCGGCGTTTCTACGCGCGACTGGTGGCGGAAATTTCGCTTCTGTCGGTGTATGCCAAGAACCCGTTTTTCGGCGATGCCCGCAAAAGTTCGCTGTTCAACCGGTATTTCGACGTGATCAATGTGGAAAAAGCCATTCCGATCCTGTTCGTCGGCGGATTTACCGTCGTGCTGCAGGTCGCCGTCGGGTTTGTGCTGGTGTCGCTTTACCACCCGTATTTCCTGCTGTTCACGATCATCATGTCGGCGCTCATCTGGATCATCTGGCTGGTGTGGGGCGCGCGCGCGGTGCGCACGGGGATCGATCTTAGCCACGCCAAACACGGCACAGCCGCCTGGCTGGAGACGATTGGCGAATCCAACGGGTTCTTCAAATCGCAGCGGCGGATCGATTATGCGCTGGATCGCACCAATTCGCATACCGCCAGCTACATCAGCGAGCGCAAGCGCCATTTCCGCCAGCATTTCAGCCAGACGCTCGCCTTCCTAACGCTGTATGCCGCCGCCAGCGCGGTGCTGCTGGGATTGGGCGGATGGCTGGTCATCAACGACGAACTTACGCTAGGCCAGTTGGTCGCGGCCGAACTTGTCCTGTCGACCGCGTTTTTCGGCGTCGCACAGCTTGGCACATACCTCACCTATTTTTACGATCTTTGCGCAGCAGTGGAAGAAATCTCGCTGTTTTACGACGTCGAACAGGAAGAGCCCGCTGGCGATGATCCTATCAATGTCGAGGAACACACACTGGTCTTCAATGGCGTGCGGGGGCGTGCCCGGCACGAAGACGCCGAATTCAACTTCGAGATCCCGAGCGGTGCAATTGTCATGGCAGAGGCAAGCCACCACGGGGTGCAGCGCTTGTTCACCAATATTCTGAAGATGCACGAATTGCCCGGCGGCGGGTTCACCACGATGGGTGGCATCGACTTTCAGGATATAGAAGCGCACAATTTGCGCAAGAACGTGCACGTGCTGGACCGCCCGACTTTCGTGGGTATGACGGTGCGCGAATATCTGGCTTTGTCATGCAAGGACACGGCCTCCAAACGCATGGTCGGCGCGCTGGAGACGGTTGGCCTGATCGATACGATCTCGACTTTCAAACTGGGCCTTGACACCCCCATCGCGGCAACCGGCTGGCCGCTTTCGTCGGTTGAATTGCAACAGCTGAAACTCGCCAACGCCCTGCTCGAACGCCCGCGCATCCTGGTGTTGAGCAAACTGTTCGATCTGCTGAGTGAGGATAATCTTGCCGCCGCCGTCAACGAACTGCGTGAGCAATCGTTTTCGACCGTCATCTATTTCTCCAACCGGCGCATTGATCTGGGCTTTGACCGGTTCCTGTTTCTTGAGGCAAAACAGCAACGCTATTTCGACAGCTTCGATGATTTCTGCCTCGCCGTGAACAGCAAGCCGCCATGGATGCCGGGTCGCCCCCGTCCGGTTTCTTCCGCCCTTGGCGCAATGGAACCGCAATAATGTCCACCATTGAACAGGATATGGCGCACTTTACTGCATTGCGCGACGTACGGGTGCCGCACATCTTTCGCGCAATATTCTTCATGTTGCTGATCGCGTTCATCGCGGCTGTGGCATTCCTGATCTACGTTCCGTGGGTGCAGACAGCTGGTGGGCGCGGCGTTGTGACCACGCTCAATCCCAATGAACGCCAACAGGATATCAACGCACTGGTGTCTGGCCGGATCGAGGAATGGTTCGTGCGCGATGGCAGCGCTGTGAAGAAGGGCGACCCGATCGTGCGTATCTCCGATATCGATCCGCAATTGATCGAACGTCTGGAGGCGGAGCGCGCTCAGGTCGAAGTGCAATTGCGAGCCGCACAGAGCGCCCTGGCCACCGCCGAGATAGATCAGCGGCGCATGGCCGAACTGTTCCAGGCTGGGTTGGCCGCACGGCGAGACTATGAACAGGCGCAAATCCGCGTCGATCAGATGCGCGGCAGCGTGGCCGAGGCCGAGGCCAACCTGACGCGCACCAATGTCGGGCTGTCGCGCCAGTCCAACCAGCTGGTAACCGCGCCGCGCGATGGCTTTATCCAGTCGATCAACGGCGGGGATGCAGCGACCTATATCAATGCGGGCGATATCCTGGCCTCATTCGTGCCCGAAAACACCGAACGCGTGATCGAGATTTTTGTCGACGGCCGCGATGTCGGTCTGGTGCAGACCGGAGCCCCGGCGCGCATCCAGTTCGAGGGTTGGCCCGCGGTCCAGTTCAGCGGTTGGCCTTCTGTGGCAGTCGGCACTTTTGCCGGCGCGGTCATCGCCGTCGATCAGTCAGCTCAACCTGACGGACGGTTCCGGGTGCTGATCCGCGAGGTCGTCTCTCCCGAACAGGAGCCGTGGCCAACCGAACGCTATGCCCGGTTCGGCGCGACAGTTCAGGCCTTTGTGCTGCTGGAGACAGTGCCGGTCGGCTATGAAATATGGCGTCAGCTTAACAACTTCCCGCCAGAGCTTCCCCAGGGGTCGGGCAATTCTACGACCGCTTCAGGAGCGGGGTCAACAGGTACGGCGAGCTTGTTCGGAACAGGCGGCTGATCATGGCTTTGGCCGTTGGTAGGGGCGTATTAATATCGGCACTGGGCCTGATCGCAGGTGCCGGGTTCGCCGCAGCGCCCGTGCCTGCGTCCGCACAGGATATCGAGCCGGTGGGCGATCCGCTGTCACTGGCGTTGCGCAACGGCCCGCTGCTGCCCGATGAAGTGCTGCGATCATCGGCCCTGACGTTTCCCAGTATCCTTGAAAGTTTCGAGCGCGAAGCTGCGGCCCGGTCCGATCAACTTGCCGCCGACGGCGCGTTCGACCTGTTGCTGGAGGCAGAAGCGTATGACCGCGTGACGGGTACATTTTCAGGCGGATATGTCGAAGGCAAGGCAACCCAGCCAATCGCGCCGTTCGGCGGAGAAATCTTTGGCAGCTATCGTCTGTCCGACGGGCGTTTCCCGATTTACGAGAACTATTACAACACCAACGAAATAGGCGAAATCAAAGTCGGCGCGCTGCTGTCACTGCTCCGCAATCGCCGGATCGACCAGCGCCGCTTCGATATCGAGGATACGAAGCTGGCGGCCAATCAGGCTCGCCTCGATGTGTTGCTGGTGCAATTGAACGTCCAGTTCGAGGCGCTAAAGGCGTATTGGAACTGGGTTGCGGCGGGCAATGAAATCCGTGTCTATGAAGAACTGCTGGAAATCGCAGAAGCGCGCGCCGTAGGCCTTGGCCGGCAGGTGCAGGCGGGGGCCATGCCGCGTATCGCGATGGTCGAAAACGAACAGAACGTCCTTCGCCGCCGGACCCTGCTGGAAGAAGCGAGGCGCAATTTCAGCACTGCATCCAATTCGCTATCCTACTATCTGCGCGACGAGGCCGGGCGTCTGATTGTGCCGACGCGGTCGCAATTGCCAGACGAACGGCAATTGTCGAACCTGCCCGACATGCAATCGCTGCTGGCGGTGGCGCGCAGCGATATCCTGGATCAACGCCCCGAACTGCGCAATTTTCGTCTGATGCTGGAACGCGCGCGCAACAAGGTTTTGCTGAAGGAAAACGATCTCAAACCCAATCTCGACGTGTCGGTGGAGTTGAGCCGCGATTTTGGTCCGATTGGGGATGGCGGGCCGACTTTCGATTCGACCGACACGATTGTCGGCCTGACGTTCAAGGTGCCGCTGCAACGACGCGCCGCGCGCGGAGCGTTGCAGCGCGCCGAGGCGGAACTGCGCGCGATTGAACTGCGAGAGGCGCGCACCGCCGACCAGATCGAGGTGGAGCTGGACAATATCCTCGACAATCTCAACGCAGCGCTCCGTATCGCGGGACTCGCCGATCAGGAAGTTGCGCAGGCCGTCGCCATGGTCGCAGCAGAGCGCAAGCGGTTTACGCTTGGCGCTGGCGATTTCTTCCTCGTCAACTTGCGCGAGGAACGCGCCGCCGATGCGCAAATCCGCGCGATCCGCGCCGATCTCAATGGCAGGCTCGCGTCCGCCAGTTATTCCGCCGCGACGATGAACCTGCCCGAACTCGGGTTGGAATAGCCGCGCCGTTCTAAACAGGGGACATACGATGGATGAACCGAACGCTTCTGATGCGGGGGCAACCTCTGAAGAAAACCCGGAAGAGACCGGCGCACTCGAAGGCGCATACTGGCGCGAAAACGTGCGGCTGCTCGTTACCCTGATGGCGATCTGGTTCGCGTGTTCATTTGGCGCTGGCATTCTCTTCCGGGAATTTCTCGACCGGTTCATGCTGGGCGGATACCCTCTCGGCTTCTGGTTCGCGCAGCAGGGTTCAATCTACATCTTCATCGCGCTGATCTTTTTCTACGTCGTCCGGATGCGCCAGATCGAGCGCAAATACGATCTCGACGATTAGGGGGCGCGCACAAGGATGGATACGCAAACCCTGATCTACCTATTCGTCGGCATCAGTTTTGCGCTGTATATCGGCATCGCTATCTGGAGCCGGGCCAGATCGACAACGGATTTCTATGTCGCGGGCGGCGGCGTTCACCCCATCGTCAACGGCATGGCCACCGCTGCCGACTGGATGAGCGCGGCAAGCTTTATTTCGATGGCGGGGATTATCGCCTTTGCAGGGTATGACGGCTCTGTTTATCTCATGGGCTGGACTGGTGGATACGTGCTGCTGGCGATGTTGCTGGCGCCGTATCTGCGCAAGTTCGGACAGTTCACCGTGCCCGATTTCATCGGAACGCGGTATTATTCGAAAACCGCGCGCGTGGTGGCGGTGATCTGCCTGATCTTTATCAGCTTCACTTATATCGCGGGCCAGATGCGCGGTGTGGGGATCGTGTTTTCACGCTTCCTGGATGTCGATATCACGACGGGCGTCATCATCGGCATGGGCATCGTGTTCATTTATTCCGTACTCGGCGGGATGAAGGGCATCACCTACACGCAGGTCGCACAGTTTTGTGTCCTGATATTTGCCTATATGGTCCCGGCGTTCTTCATCAGCTTCATGGTCACAGGAAATGCCATTCCGCAATTGGGTCTGGGGTCGCAGGTGGCCGATGGTTCGGGGATGTCGGTGCTGCAAAAGCTTGACACAGTGCTCGTCGATCTGGGCTTTAACGCCTACACCGCCGGGTCGAAAAGCATGATCGACGTGTTCTGCATCACCATGGCTCTGATGGTGGGAACGGCCGGTCTGCCGCATGTAATCGTGCGGTTTTTCACCGTGCCCAAGGCTTCGGATGCGCGCAAATCGGCCGGCTGGGCGCTGTTTTTTATCGCCATGCTCTACACCACCGCTCCGGCGGTTGGAGCGTTCGCCATGCTCAACTTCGTCGATAAGGTGGACGGCACGCGCTACGCCCAGGCCGAGGATTGGTTCAGCAATTGGGAGAAGAACGACCTGATCGCATGGCAGGACAGGAACGGCGATGGAACGATGCAATATCGCGCGGGCGATGCCTTTACCGGTCCGCCCGAATTCACCGGCGGAACCGGCGCTTCGGGCGAACGGCTGATCGCCAACACGCTCAATCCCGGTAGCGCAAATGAAGTCTATGTCGACAAGGACATCATGGTTCTGGCCAATCCCGAAATCGCGCAATTGCCCGGTTGGGTGATCGCGCTGGTGGCCGCTGGCGGGCTGGCGGCGGCGCTATCCACGGCGGCGGGGCTGCTGCTGGTAATCTCCAGTTCGGTCAGTCACGATCTGCTGAAGAGCACGTTCAATCCCGCATATCCGAAAAGAACGAATTGCGCGCGGCGCGCGGCGCGGCAACGGTGGCGATCCTGATTGCGGGCTATCTTGGCATCTATCCGCCGGGTTGGGTGGCGCAGGTCGTGGCATTCGCATTTGGCCTTGCCGCGTCCAGCCTGTTTCCCGCGATCTTCATGGGCATTTTCTTCAAAGGAATGAACCGCGAAGGAGCGATTGCTGGAATGGTTTCGGGACTCGTCTTCACATTCGCCTACATCGTATGGTTCAAACTGATAGACCCGGCCGCGAGCCTACCGGAAAACTGGTTTCTGGGGATCTCACCTGAGGGAATTGGCGTGATCGGGATGCTGGTGAATTTCGGCGTCGCCATCGCAATTGCCAGCGTGACGGAAAAAACCCCGCCTCACGTCCGCAGGCTGGTGGATACAATCCGCGTTCCGCGCGGTGCAAGGGATGCGCAAAACCATTAAGGCAGCGCGGCAGGTCGCTTACCGGTTCTGTCGCCCGTCTATCAACCGTTCGACCAGCAAGGGATCGGCCAGCGTCGAGGTATCGCCGAGCGAGCCGAAATCGTTCTCCGCCACTTTGCGCAGGATGCGGCGCATGATTTTCCCGGATCGCGTTTTGGGCAGGCCATCGCTGAACTGGATGTGATCAGGTGTCGCAATCGGTCCGATCTCCTTGCGGACCCAGCCGCGAAGCTCGGCATGCAGATCGTCGGTGGCTTGCTCACCCGCATTCAGCGTGACGTAGCAATAGATGCCCTGCCCCTTGATATCGTGCGGATAGCCGACGACGGCCGCCTCTGCGACTTTGGGGTGCAGCACCAGCGCGCTTTCCACCTCGGCCGTTCCCATGCGGTGGCCCGATACGTTGATCACATCGTCCACACGGCCAGTGATCCAGTAATATCCATCCGCATCGCGCCTGCACCCGTCGCCGGTGAAGTACTTGCCTTTGTAGGTGCTGAAATAGGTCTGTTCGAACCGGTCATGGTCGCCATAAACGGACCTCGCCTGTCCGGGCCAACTGTGGCTGATGCAAAGGTTGCCCTCGGCGGCCTCGCTCACCACCCCGCCCTCACTATCGACCAATTGCGGCTGAATCCCGAAAAACGGCAGGCCCGCACTGCCCGGTTTCATATCGTGCGCGCCGGGCAAAGTGGTTATCATCACACCGCCCGTTTCTGTCTGCCACCATGTGTCGATAATTGGGCAGCGCCCTTCCCCCACCACATTGAAATACCACCGCCACGCCTCTGGATTGATCGGTTCACCCACGCTGCCCAGCAGGCGGAGCGAAGAGCGATCGCGGCTGGTGACGAACGCATCGCCTTCGCGCATCAGCGCGCGGATCGCGGTAGGCGCAGTGTAGAGGATGTTGACCTTGTGCCTGTCCACCACATCCCAGAACCTTCCGTGATCGGGGTAGTTGGGCACACCCTCAAACACCACCGCGGTTGCCCCGTTTATCAGCGGCCCGTAAACGATATAGCTGTGCCCGGTGACCCACCCGATATCGGCGGTACACCAGAACACCTCTCCCGGTTGGTAGTCGAAAATATAATGGAACGTCGTCGCCGTCCACACGCCGTAACCGCCGGTGGTGTGCAGCACGCCTTTTGGCTTTCCGGTCGAACCCGAAGTGTAGAGGATAAACAGCAGGTCTTCCGCAGCCATCGGCTCGCACGGGCAGTCTGCGTCATGCGCGACTTCGTGAAACCAATGATCGCGGCCCTCGACCATGTTGATGTCGTTACGAGTATGCCTGATCACCAGCACAGCTTCGACGTCCACGCCTTCGATCAGGAGCGCTGCATCGACATTGGTTTTCAGCGGCACACGCTTGGTCCCGCGCAGGCCTTCATCGGCGGTGACGATATATCGGCTGCCACAATCCTCGATGCGGCCCGCCAGCGCCTCTGGAGAGAAGCCGCCGAACACCACCGAATGGATCGCGCCCAGCCGCGCGCACGCCAGCATTGCCAGCACGCCTTCGATGATCATCGGCATGTAGATCGTGACCCGGTCGCCCTTGCCAACGCCCACTGCCTTCAGCGCGTTGGCCATGCGGATCACTTCGTCGTGCAATTGCGCATACGTCAACTTGCGGGCGGGTGAGGCCGGATCGTCAGGTTCGAATATTAACGCGATCGTATCGGCGCGGGACGGCAGGTGGCGGTCCACCGCGTTATGGCACAGGTTCAGCAGGCCATCGGCAAACCACGCAATCTTGGGCGGGTCGAACGACCATTCACCACCCTTTGTCGGAGGCGTGATCCAGTCCAGCCGCTGGGCCTGCTCAAGCCAGAATGCATCGGGCGCCTCGATAGAGCGGCGATAACGGTCCGCGTATTGTTCTGCGGTGCAAAGTGTTTCGCGTTGGGTTTCTGCGCGGCGGACGAAATCGATCAAGGTCTCTCTCCCTTTTTCGCGAGTTTAGGAGGTTAAGCGTTCGCCTGTCCATGCTTTCGCAAATCGTCCGGCGTATCGATATCGATCAACCAGCGCGCGGGGCATTCGAGAACCCGGCCCTGTTCGAGCAATTCGCGTGCGCCGCGATCCTTGTGCGAAAGAGCGAGGGCGGGGAACTGTCGACAGGCGAAGATTGCCGGGGGCTGGCGCGTGGTGGCGGTCGCGGAGACGATGATATCCGCATCTTCGACCACCGCCTCCGCCAAAGCCGCAAAATGTTCGCGCGGGACCAGCGGCATATCGGCCAGAGCGATCATCAGCGCATCGCAACCCGCATCGCGCGCCAGTCGCGCGGCAAGCGCGACCGACGTCCCCATCCCCTCGTTTGCGTCAGGGTTGATCGCAACCTCAAAACCCTCCGAAAGCCAGAAAGGTTCGCACGGGTGCTGCGAGGCAGCGGCGATGACCCAGCGCCTCGCGAATTGTTCTTTGGGTACGTTTGCGCACACGATTTCACCCAGCATCCGGCCTCGAAACATCGCTGTCAGCTTGTCTTGCGCTCCGAACCTTTGTGATGCACCCGCAGCAAGGACGGCAATTGCGATGCGGTCATGATTAATTCCGGTATCAGGCAAGCTGCGCCTCGAAATCGCTGTCCTGATAGGCGCGGATCACCTGCGCCAGCGTCGACAACGCCAGCGTCCGCGGATCGCGCGAGGAATGAAACAGGCCAATCGGCGCGTGGATCGTGGCGATCTGCGCTTCGCTCACTCCCAGATCTTGCAAGGCAGCGCTGCGCATCGCGTGCGCTTTTCGCCCGCCCATTGCACCTAGGTAAAAGTGAGGCAGATCAAGTGCGCGCGCGATCAGCTCAATCTCCCAGTCGTGATCATGGAACAGAAAAACGAACGCGGTCCACGCATCACCGACCAGCAGATCGGTCTGGTTGCGGCGTTCGATAAGGGCGGCGGGCACGCCTTGCTGCGACAGCGCCGCAACTATACGGTCATCTGGTGTCAGCACATCGGTATCGCATCCCAGCGTGCGTGCCTGCAGCGCCAGAGCCTCAACCGCTGCACCATGCCCGATGATGGCCACACGCGGTCCCGGCCAGTGCCCGAACTCGCCCGAATGGCTCGTCGCATCAAAACGCGACGGGTGCCAGTGCGCGGCTACGCTCGTTCGCCCCGATTTCAGCAACAGAGATACCGGCTGGCGCGCTGCCAATGCGCGCAGGCACTGCCGGATGATTGGCCCATTGCCCAGCGTCTCGAAATGCAGGTCCAGCCCGCCTCCGCATGGCAGGCGAATATCGAGAAAGGGCGAGCCTGCGCCAAACCGAACCATGCGCGGCGCGTCTGCCGCCAGAGCGTCGAGCGCCTCTGCAACCACGGCGTTTTCGATACAGCCGCCCGAAAGCGATCCCGCAAAGCTGCCATCGGCCGCAACGCCCATGATCGTGCCGGGGTCTCGCATGGAGGAACCCTGCACCGCGCAGACCAGCACCAGCACGCACGGCTGGCCGCGCTGCTGCGCTTCATCGAGGAAGGTCAGAACCTCAAACCAGTCTGTCATCGCGAAGATTCGGCGCTATTCGCCGGTGGATGCAAGATAGGCGACAATGGCTGCGCGTCGCTGACCATCGTCGACGCCGCCCGCGACCATGTCCGTTCCCGGAACATAGCCGGCAGGATTGGCCAGAAACCGGTCGAGCGAGGCGCGGTCCCACGTGATGCCCGATCCCGACAGTGCATCGCTGTAGATAAAGTCGGTCACGGCACCCGCCTTGCGCCCGACCACGCCGTGAAGGTTCGGCCCGGCTATGTTCGGCCCGCCCTTCTCTGCATTGTGGCACCCGGTGCAGGCCTGAAACGCATCCTCACCCAGCGCAACCAGTTCGACGCTGGACGCGCTTTTGTCATTTGCGATTGTAGCGTTCGCCGCCGGAGCGATGACGGGCGGGCCCGGTTCGCGCACGACGATCTGTTCGACCACCGGCGCAGGCTCATTCGATGAACAGGCGGCCAGTGTTGCGGCCAGCAGCGTCATGGCCAAGGCCGGGAGTTTCAGCATCATCCGTGTCCCCTTCGGCGCAGTCAGGCAAATTGTCTGGCGATGGGCAATTCGCGTAAGCGTTTGCCCGATGCCGCGAAGATTGCATTGGTCAGCGCAGGCGCAGCTGGCGGCAGGCCCGGCTCGCCCGCGCCGCCGGTGGGCACGTCGCCGCTGTTGATGATATCAACCGTGATTTCGGGCACTTCGTCCATTCGCAGCATCTTGTAGTCGTGAAAGTTGCTCTGCGTGATCGCGCCATCGGCAAGGTCCAGTTCGCCATACATCGCTGCGGTAAGGCCATAGACGATGCCGCCCTCGATCTGATTGCGAAAGCCATCGGGATTGACGACATAGCCCGCATCGCAGACCGCCCAGATGCCGGTCATCCTGGGCTTGCCAGAGGCCATGTCGACCTCGATCACTTCGGCAATGATAGTCCCGAAACTCTCGACGATCGCCACGCCTTTGGCCCGGCCCTCCGTGCCCGCCGCACTCCAGCCTGCGATCTCTCCGACCCGTTTCAGAACGGCAGCATGACGCGGCGCGCCGGTCAGCATGGCGAGGCGGTATTCGAGCGGGTCGGCCCCGGCGGCGTGCGCGGCTTCGTCGATGAAGCTCTCCACGAACCAACCGTGCTGTGAGTGATCGACCGAACGCCATGCGGCAAACGGCAGGTGCAGCGGTGCCCCTGCCACGCGAATGCTGGTGTTGGGGATCGCATATATCGCGGGCACGCTCGATTCCGGAGGGTCGTTGCGCTGGGTAAAGCTGTTGTCCCACGCAGCCAGCTTTCCGGCCTTGTCCAGACCGGCGCGCAACCGACTGATTTCTGCAGGCCGATAGAGCGCCTTTTGCGTGTCTTCCTCGCGGCTCCAGATGGATTTGACCGGGTATCCGGTGGCCTGTGCAATGCGCACCGCCATGGTGGCATACACCGCCTCCAGCCGCCGCCCGAACGATCCGCCGAGATACGGGTGATGTACGGTGATATCGTCCTTGGCGATGCCGGTAGCCTCGGCAATAGACGTGCGCACCATCATCGGAACCTGCGTGCTGGTCCACACGTCACACTTGCCATCCTCGCGCACGTGGGCGGTGCAATTGATCGGCTCCATCGGCGCATGGGCGAGATAGGGCACCTTGTATTCGGCCTCTATCGTTGTCGCTGCCTTGGCAAACGCACTCGCCGCATCGCCCTTGCCTGCGAAATGTTCGCCGCCGTCCAGCCCGGCGTTGTCCAGCGCAGCGGTATAGGCATCGAACTGATCCTGCGTGGCGCGGATCCGGCTTTCGGCCTTGGTCCATTCGATCTTGACCGTATTGAGCGCCTGCTGCGCCTGCCAGTAGCTGTCCGCGACCACGGCGACGAAATCGCCCATATTGAGGATTTGCAGCACGCCACGCATCTCTTTGGCACGGGTTGCATCCATGCTGGCAACGCTGGTGCCCGGCACGGGCGGGCGCACGGTGGCGGCGTAGGAAAGTTTCAGGCCTTCGGGCGCAGCATCGATGCCGAACTGCGCAGTACCATCCACCTTTGCCGGGATATCGGTGCGCGCCTTGCTCTTGCCCATCAGGCGGAACTGCGACGGGTTCTTGAGCGTCGGCGTATGGTCCATCGGCTGCTCTGCCGCGGCGCTGGCAAATTCGGAATAGGGCGCGGACTTGCCGCTGCCCGCATGGATCAGGGTGCTGTCGCGCGTTTCGATCTCACTTGCGGGAACGCCCCAGGCGTCTGCCGCCGCGCCTACCAGCATCTTGCGCGCCGCTGCGCCTGCGATACGCATCTGATATTGCCCGGTAGTGCGGATCGAGGAGGAACCGCCGGTTATCAGCACGTCGGCAAACCGGCCGATCTGCGTGAACAAACCGTCCCATGTCGGCTCCAGCCAGTCGGCTGCGTTCATTGTAAACGGCGCGGCAAACATGCGCGCGGTGTCTGTCACGATGTAGCTACCATCGGTCGGCGCCTGCATGACGCGCACCTTGTCCCAAGCGGCGTCCAGTTCTTCGGCCAGCATCTGTGCAAGCACCGAATGCGCGCCTTGCCCCATTTCGCAATGCGGGACGATGGCGGTGACAATATTATCGGTGTCGATTTTTACCCAGCTGTTGACCAGTTGCTCACTCGCGTTGCCCGCCACCTTTGGCGAAAGCGCGCCGATGGGGTTGCCGGGACGCACTCCGATTCCAATCAGCAGCCCGCCGCCCGCCAGCACACCCGCGCCGATGAATCCGCGCCTGCTCCACTTGGCAAGGCCGGAGCGCTCTTTCTTTTCAGGGGTCAGATCGTTCATGGCTCAAACCTCCCCGCTCATGCGGGTTTCACGCGGCGCTTCCTGTCCGGATGCGACCTTAATCGCGCGGCGGATGCGGGTGTAGGTGCCGCAGCGGCAGATATTGCCAGACATCGCGGCGTCGATATCCGCATCGGACGGTGTGGGATTGTCGCGTAGCAAAGCGGTGGCGCTCATGATCTGGCCCGACTGGCAGTATCCGCATTGCGGCACCTGTTCGCTGACCCAAGCCTGTTGAACAGCGGTCAGCTCGCCATTGGGACCGGCGATACCTTCGATCGTGGTGACTGCGCGCCCCTCTGCCTCGGCAATTGCGGTGGAGCAGGATCGCACCGGTTGCCCATCCAGATGCACCGTGCAGGCTCCGCATTGTGCAATTCCGCAGCCGAATTTCGTGCCGTTGAGGCCAAGCGTCTCACGCACGACCCACAGGATGGGCATGGACGGGTCGACATCGACTTCCACAGCATCGCCGTTGAGTGTGAATTTTGCCATCGCCCTGTTTCCTCCATCAGCTGCCAACCAGCCCTTTTGCCGAGGCCCGGTTGCGCATCGCTCAGTTGCGAAAGCGAACCTATCGCACACCGCACCTCAAGCAAAGCGCGAACTTGTTTGGTTGTGACAAAGCTGCACGGTGTGAAGCCTTCGCAGAACATGATACCGCTGCAACAAGCAATGGGGTAATTCGCGGTTGTATCCAATCACATCGGGAAAGAATGACAGATGGCTGTATCCGACCACGTAGACCTGGACACCTTCATGTCCGGCGTGAAGAAACGCAATCCGGGGCAAACCGAATTCATTCAGGCCGTGCAGGAAGTTGCGCAGGACATCTACGAATTCATCGACGACAAGGTCCAATATCACGAGGCGCAAATCCTGCGTCGCATTGCGGAGCCGGATCGCATCGTTTCCTTCCGCGTTTGTTGGGAGGATGATAACCATAATATCCGCGTTCAGCGCGGCTGGCGCGTGCAGAACAATAACGCCATCGGCCCCTACAAGGGCGGCATCCGGTTCCATCCCAGCGTCAACGAAAGCGTGCTCAAGTTCCTCGCCTTTGAACAGACGTTCAAGAACTCGCTCACCGGTTTGCCCATGGGCGGAGGCAAGGGCGGCGCAAACTTCAACCCGCGCGGCAAATCTGATTCCGAAGTCATGCGGTTCTGCCAGGCTTTCATGACCGAACTGTACCGGCATATCGGCCCGGACACCGATGTCCCCGCTGGTGACATCGGCGTGGGCGGGCGCGAGATCGGTTACATGTTCGGCCAGTACAAACGTATCACCAATCGCTGGGAAGGCGTGCTGACGGGCAAGGCGCTTGAATATGGCGGCTCGCAGATGCGGCCCGAGGCGACGGGTTATGGCGCGGTGTATTTCATGCGCAACATGCTGGCGTACAAGGGAGATGATATCGAGGGTAAAACGGCAGTGATATCGGGAGCGGGCAACGTTGCGACCCACGCTGCGGAGATGATGACAAAGCTGGGCGGCAAGGTTTTGACGATGTCGGATTCAGATGGCTTCGTCCATGATCCAGATGGCATCGATCAGGAAAAGATCGACTGGATCAAGCATCTCAAAAACGTGAAGCGTGGTCGGATCAGCGAATACGCCGACGAATTCAAGGGCGCGACATATCATGAGGGTGAACGCCCATGGCACGTGAAAGCGGACCTTGCCCTGCCCTGCGCAACACAGAACGAACTGAACGAGGATGAGGCAAAGGCGCTGGTCGACAATGGCTGCATTGCGGTCTCCGAAGGGGCTAACATGCCGACCACGCTGGACGGTGTGAAAGTCTTTCACGATGCCAAGATCATGTATGGCCCCGGAAAGGCGGCAAATGCGGGCGGGGTTGCCGTCTCCGGACTCGAAATGAGCCAGAATTCAGAACGTGTGAGTTGGAACCAGGAACGGCTTGGCGACATGCTGACCGATCTGATGGAAGGCATCCACGAAAAATGCACCGAATACGGCAATGATGGAAACGGCTATGTCGACTATGTGAAGGGCGCCAATATCGCAGGCTTCAAGAAAGTTGCCGATGCGATGCTGGCGTTCGGGGTGGTGTGATTGCAACAGGGGGGAGGCTTCAGCCGGAGCGCTCTCACCTTTTTTTTCTACCTGACACAAGGTCGGTCACAAGAGGGCAATCAGGGCTGGCTCCACATCCGCTGAAGATTCGCCATCGCCTTGTCCAGCATCAGCAATTCGGACGATTGCGGCTCCAGTTTTCCCCGCAAACTGGTGCGCAAATTTTCCATGTCGAATAGCAATTCGCGCTGTGTGGAGTCTGCGATCAGGCTTTCGATCCAGCCTACCGCGACGATGCGTTCGCCGCTCGTTACGGGCTTCACTTCATGGATCGAGGTGGAAGGATACAGCACCAACTGGCCCCAATCACCCTTGATCTGCTGTGTAACCCCTGCGTTGTGAATGATCAGATCGCCGCCTTCGTAATCGCTGGAATTGCTGAGGAACAATGTGAAGGACAAATCAGTGCGAATGCGGTTTACACCCTTTCCCATCAGCGCATTGTCGACGTGCGGGCCGTAATATCCGCCATCGCGCGTCTTGCTGATCATCAAGGGGGAAAAACGGCGCGGCCGCGCGGCTGCTTTTACGACTGAGTTTTGCGAGATTATGGGATTGAGTTCCCCGCGGATTGCGCGCCCCGCATCGGTGTCCACCCGCGCCTGAAGGTTGCGCTTCACCTCGGCAGCGATCTTGCCCGCGGTTTCGCGCCCGTCGCGCCATTCGAGCGCGCCCAGCATTTGCGACAGGGTGGCGATTTGCACCTCGTTGGTGAAGGCAGCAATTTTGACGATCATTTTTGTGGAGGCATCCCGTTGTGGCCCCGGCGGGGTTGGTGACGATCAATACAACCGCGACCTTGCCTTAGGCAAATATCGAAACCCGCCAGACAAAGGAAGCTCGCCCGATCCCCCGACGAGTCTCCCGCGTCTAAATCTTCGCGATGGGGGCGATCAGGCTGCAACCGCCTGCTTGTGCGGTGCATCGGCAAACTCCAGACCGCCCTTGTACCGCGCTGCAACCTTGCCATCCTGCAGCACGAACAGGTGCAGCCAGCCATTGTCGAACAGGTCGCGCACGCCGGGGTGCTTTTCAAGGACGTTCAGGATCGCCTCGCGCGGGGCCTCTATCATCACCGACAGCCTCAGCGGCTCGTGGACCAGCGCATCACCATCGTGCACGCTCTGCCAAGGCAGGCCGGTGCGCAACCGACCCGTGTTACCCTCGATAACGCCGATGCCGCCTACAACGTTGTGAATCAGCTTGTTACCGCCACCGAACACTTCGGGGGCCACGCTCGATCCGTAATATTGCAGGCTGATCCAGCTTGCCACCACTACGGGGGCCGTGATGATAAGCTCAAGGGTGGCAAACCCGGTATCGGCTTTCCAGTCATAGGAATGGAGAAAGGCGCGTCCGCCAAGATTTTTTCCAACGGTTGCTGCGCGCGGGCCAGCGATGAACGCGGCGCACCCTGCGAGGCCCCATTCGGGGCGGGTTTCTGCCCAATTGCGGGCGCGTGCCGCGATGCTTTGCCGGTTTGCGCCGGGCAGACGCGGTGCGCGCTCAGTTCGGGCGATAAATGCCGCCTGGTCCAGCCAGTCGCGCAGCAATCCGCAGTCCTGCGCGTGATCGGCGGGCAGATCGCCGGTAAAAAGGGAAACCTTGTCAGTTGTCGTATCGTGCAGCCCGGCAATGAATACGGTGTCTGCCGGGACATTGATCCCCCGCTCCACAAGCCCGGCGCGCGCTTCGGGATCGTTCAGCAGAATCGCAAGTACGCGCGCGGACACATCACCGGGGTGGCCGCCGCACGCGCCGCAATGATACGCGCTTTCATGCGGATTGTTGGTGACATTGCCACCATGGCCAAGCAGCAGGACAGTCTTAGCGAAATTGTCCGTCAGGCTCATCGCCCCCAGTACCGCAGCCGCAGTATCGCCCTTCGCCTGCGCGCTCATGCCGCCTACCACTTGTGGCGCAGGTTGGGGCGATGCCGCAGCCCCGCCCAGTCCCAGAGCATCGCGCACCAGCTTGCCTGCGTACAGTGGCCCGGCAAACTCGACGAAAGCGAACGATGAAACCGCCGCCTGCCGGAACCGACCCCACGCCCGCGCCGTGCGCGCCGCAATGCGTGTTGCACGAGCGGTATCCGCATCACCTTCGCTGGTCGTATGAATTGCGGGGTTGAGCAGCACCGGCAAGCGGTTTTCCACCACATCAGAACCATGCGCGGTGTGCGCCAGTGGGAGGCCGAAAAACCCGGCAAAACCGATTGTCTCGATCCCGCTGTCCACGCTTTCGAGCGCACGGCGAAACACCTCCGACCGTACATCGATGCAGAATGCCGCCTGCAGTGTTGGTCGACCATCGCCTGCCTGCGATCCATCCAGCGCAGCGCTCAACCGCCGTTGATGCGCACGCTCGGCAGCGTCTTGCAGGATAGCCAGCGCCACCTGGTCCTGCGTCGGTTCAAGCGGTGCCGAATGGCCCGCGACCGTTTGAGCCCACTGGCCTTCAATCTGCGGAAATTGCTCCAGCAACGCCTCATCCCAGATCAATCGTATCGCGAGCATATCGGCAAGGGTGCGGTCGACCTCGCCCGCCAGTTCCGCCTGCCACAACATCCAGCGCGCATGCTGTGCCCATCCACCCAGGCTCATATACAGCCTGTGAAAAGCGGTTTCAGCGGCCTCTGCGGTCAGACCCAGCCTGTCTGCGGCGAACAGGATCGCTCGTTCGGTGGTATCGGGCGCAGCCGCCACATGGGCGCAGAACCCGTTGAGGCCGGCAATTTCAGGCGTCAGATCGTGGCTGGCCCAGGCACGCCACGCAGCAAATGCCTGCGCCCCCGGAGTGGGCGACCAAAGCGCCTGCCCGCGATCGAACTGCCCCGCCGCCCACAACCCGAAGGTCTTGTCGATTACAGAGGGCCAGTCGATGCCGGTCGCCTTTGCCGCCAGATCGGCAATTGTCGGCAAGGCGGCCGCAACCGTGCCTTCGCCAAGGGCAGACGCGGCGAGTTTCAGGGCGGCAACGCTCGAATGCTTCAGCCCGGAGGTGGACGCAGCGAGCGCGCCTTCAAGGTCGCCGTCCTCGATCCGGCCTTCCTGAATTGCGGCAGCATAGGCTGCCCCCGATTGCGTGATGCGCGTGCCCGCCACCCGCGAAAGCCGGGCTGATGCAGTAGCCAGATCCTCTCTGGTCTGACCCAGAAACGGGTTGACCGCCACGGTTGCGTCCAACGGAAAGGCTGGCGGGACTGCCCGTGCCGCAGCCTCGGCCGCGGTCAGCACTTCGGACATGCGGGCAGGCGTGATTTGCGAATGCTGAAACATCATGGATTTTCTCCGCCGAAGGGAATTATTGCGCATTCTTGCGGGTTTTGGTCGTAGCGAAGCCGCCAATCGCACGGTCGAGCAGGGCATTGAGGTACAGTCCATTGGCAAGGTGGACCCTGAGGCCGGCGGTCGAGGGGTGATGCGCCCACAATGGGAACAATGCCTGCGCAAATGCGACCAGACCAAAACTGAACACCGCGACAACTATCATCGCCCATTCCAGCGGCGCAGGCGTTGGTGCGTCGGGCAATATGGGTCCCCATATCGCCTGCGCCAGCGCCTGAAAGCTGAAATACCCGATGGCCGCTAACAGCGATGAACCCACCAGCCGCTTCGTCAGTTCGCGTGGGGCAAGATCCGCCAGACCCTGCGCGATCATGTAGGCGACACCAAATATGAGGATTGCACCCATCGCCACCGCCTGCGGGCTTTTCATACCGAAGGCATAAATGAACACGGTCGCGATCCCCGCATACAGTACTAGTGCAAGGGCAAAGGATTTGGCGACCGTCTTTACGCTAGGCGCTGCAACAGGACCGGGGCGAGCGATGCTGCCCACATCGGCAACCGCGCCGCCCGAGGAAAGAAAGGCGTGCGCCTTGTAAAGCGAGTGCGCGATTATGTGCAGCAGCGCGAGCGTCCACAGCCCCAGTCCGCATTGCAGCAACATGAAGCCCATCTGTGACACCGTAGACCACGCCAGCGCCGTCTTTACCGCGCTTTGTGTCAGCATCACCGCAGCGCCAAACAGAGCCGTAAACCCGCCCAGCACGACCAGCGCGGCCATTGAACCGGTGCTGGCCTGAACCAGTCCCGCCGACGCGATCAGCAGGACGCCGCCCGAATTGATGATCCCGGCGTGCAGCAGCGCGGAAACCGGCGTGGGCGCTTCCATGACCTCGGTCAGCCAGCCATGCAGCGGAAAAGACGCGGTTTTTAGCGCTGCGGCAATCACGATGCAGGCCACGGCAATATTGCCGACAATCCCCAGCCCGTCTGCACCCGCTGACAGCGCAAGCTGTGCAAGATCACCCGTTCCGAATGCCGCATACAGCAGCGCAGCCGCGATAATCAGCAACGCATCGCCCGAATGCCATACCAGCGCAAACTTGGTCGCGGCCCGCTGCGCCTCTGCGCGATCAGGGTAGAACAACAGCAGCCGTTTGAGCGCCAGACCCACTGCGAGCGTGCCGATGACCAGTGTCGCCAAACTGCCTGCCTGAACAAACACCATGACCGCTGCGAGAGAAGCAAGCATCAACCCGTGAAACGCCCCCTCGCGCGCTTCGCCATCGATGTAGGTGCGGCTGTAACGCATCACGACCCCGCCGATGAACCCGACCAGCACCGCCATGGTGGCGCTGACCAAATCCGCCCGCAGCGCCAGCAGAAACGGCCCGTTCAACGCGGCGATTGCGCCCGCCTTGCCGATGATGACCTGAACCAATCCGGCGACGCTCAGCAGAAGGGAAAGTAATGCCGCCAGTTCCGACCAGCGCGGTAGCAATCCGGGACGCTTGCCCGGGCGAGCGGCTGCAATCAAGGCAACCAGCACCAACACCAGCGGCGCCAGAAATGAAAGCGAGGGTGACAAAGGCATGAGCTGCTCCGGGGAAACGGGTCGCGAGACAATCTGTGAGGCAGCCCTATCGCTTTGCTTACATCAAGAAAAATACATATAATTTCACATTTCGTTCGCTATTATAGAACAATGGCCATCCTGAATCTGCACCACCTTCGCCTGTTCCGGGCAGTTGCACGCGAAGGCACGCTGACCGGCGCCGCGCGCGCACTCAACCTTTCGCAAAGCGCGGTCTCGACCCAGATCAAGACTCTTGAGGCATCGTTGGGACACCCACTGTTCGATCGGCGTGGCCGCAACCTTGAGATTACCGAGGCGGGCCGCATTGCGCTTGATCATGCGGATGATATCTTTCGCACCGCCGATCACCTTGCCGCCACTCTGTCGCGCGCGGAGGGCCAACGGCGGGTTCTGCGCATTGGCGCGCTGGCAACTCTTTCGCGCAATTTCCAGATGCAGTTTCTTGATCCGGTTCTTAACCGCGACGATGTGGAGGTTGTGCTGAGATCCGGCACGCAGGACAGCCTGCTGCGCGGACTTCAAGCGCTGAGCCTCGATGTCGTGTTGACGAATATGAGTCCGGCGCGCGATGCGGGCAGTCCGTATCTTGTGACACGGGTTGACGACCAGCCGATCAGCCTGGTTGGGGCACCTGATCTGGCACCTGATCTGGCACCTGATGCCCGGGGGTCAGGCAAGGCCGCGCTGACAGATCTGATACGCCATTACCCATTGATCCTGCCAACGCCGGAAACCAGCCTGCGCGCAGGGTTCGATGCACTGCTTGAACGGCTTGCGCTGGACCGGCAGGGCATCGTACCGCGCATCGCCGCAGAGGCAGACGACATGGCGATGCTACGCCTATTGACCCGCGCCAAAGTGGGCATCGCAGTCATACCGCCCATAGTTGTGCAGGACGAATTGAAGGCGGGCTCCCTTGTGGAGTTCAGCCGGCTGGAAGACCTTACAGAGATTTTCTGGGCGGTGACGATCCGCCGGCGCTTTCCCAATCCGCTGCTGCGCGAAGTGCTGGGCTAAATGTCTAGCGGCACGTTTCTGTCCAAAGCCTTGCGGGTGACGCTGCGCTGCTTTGGGCCCGATGACAGGCGGGTTTGTTTGCACACCTTGGCACGGTTGCGCTGCGTTCCCCGTGCGGCGGTATCTGCGCGGGTCAGTCAATCAGGACAAACGGCGACCAGCCCGTGGGTTGCAAACAGAAGGACGTCTGCCTTGCCAACACGATCATCGCCCAGGCGCGCCTCGTTTGCCCCGGCACCGACGAAAACTGTGCTTTCACTAGATGGAAAGGACGCTGCGATCGTTCTGGCTTCGCTGCCCGCCCCTGGCAACGGCGGCAGTTGAGCCAGCGTATCGGTATCGACGCTATCGGTCTGAAAATATGCGGAAAGGCTGCGCATCACCTGCCCTGCGGGGGCCGATGCGGAGATCGCCATGCGCTTATCACCAAACGGGGTTGGGGTAGCGAATGCGACGACGCGCCCGGTTTCTGCCAGCGGCGCGTTGGACGCTCGACCCGCGACAGGATCAAACGAGGTGACATTGACGAGAGCAAAGCGATCGCTGAGCCACTTTGCCTCATCTCCATCGGCTTGACCGACCTGTATCATCGCAAAGGGCAACGATGCGAACGGTCCTCCCGCCAGCATTCTGTTCACCTGAATGTCGCGCAGCGCCTCGGTCGTTTAAGCGGAAAAGAATGTCTTGCCCAGCGAAACCGCTGCCGCCGCATCGAACTGCGCCGCCACTGCGCTGTCCCGCAGGCAGCGGGCCTGCTCAACCAGTTGCGCGCGCGGCTCTCCAATCCGTCGGCCCATTGCGCCACTTTGCGTCACGAGCATTGCATACGCTCCATCATAGGCCGGGATCAGAGTCATCAGCGCCTCTCCCGGAGCAAGGTTTGCGCGGATGCCAGCAATTGTTGCAACGGTGGAAAGCGGGCGATCCTGCCAGCCCGAATTGCGTGATTCCAGCTCTGCCAGCGCCGCGCGCCGATGCAAGCTTTTGCGCAACGGGTTGCGCAGGATGATCGCGCAATGCCTTTACCAGATGATTGTCCAGATGGGTCAGAGGCGTGCGAATTTCGTGGGCAAGCTGATCGGATGTGTCACGATATGCCTCCATCAGATCACGCACCCGTCTCAATGCCGCGCTGCTGTGCGCAGTCGGCTCGTCAATCTCGTCACCGCCGGTTTTGCTGAACTGGGCCAGCGCGTCGCTATGGGCAGGTTCGCGAAAGGCAGCGTTGATCCGCTCGATCCGCCGTTGCAGGCGCACCGCGGTCAGCCTGCCGAGCATGACGACCAGCACTACCAGCACCGCCCCACCGATGATGAACACCGCACTGATGCGTTGCAGCAGCGGCTCACGCCTTGCATCGTGCGCGCCGCCACCAGCTGCAAATCCCGGTCAAGCTGGACCGCGCGGGCATACACTTCAACGTCCCTTACGATCGCGATTGTGCCACCTTGCGAAACCGAAGCGTCCAGCTTTGGCCACCGCTCGATATCACCGGCCAACCGCGTGTCCTTGTCACCGGCACACAGATAGTACGGCGTGTTACCGTGCATCGGGGTGACCGCCACACGATCAGCGATACGCAACGCCAGTTCCTCGCGCCCGTTGCTGGCATAGATATCGACGAGTCCGGCAATATCAGTGTCGACTTCGGCGCGGGCACCTTCCTCCAGCGTGGCGCGCACTGTCTGCAGCGTGGTCCACCACAGCGCCAGCACCGGCGCGATGGACAGCGCGCCTGCCGCCCACACCAGACGGGTAAAGATCGAGCCGCAAGTCTCGATCACTACTTTCCCTCAAGCATACGGTAGCCAGACCCCAAATCGTTTCCAGCGCGGGGGTCTGGAACACGTCTTACAGATTGCGCCGCAACCGTCCAATGTTAACATCGACTACGTTGGTTTGCGGGTCGAACTCCATTTTCCACACATCGCGCAGCAGCATTTCGCGGGTAACGATCTCGCCTGCGTTTTCCATGAAATAGCGGAACAGCTCGAATTCCTCTGGGCTTAGTGCCAGATGGGGGTTCTGGCGAAACGCGGTGCGGGCCTTAACATGGCATTCAGACGCGCCATACAGGATCACAGTGCTGTGCTGCTGCCCCGATTCCCGACGCTGCAGCGCCCGCACTCCACGCGCCGCCACCGACAAAACTCAACGTACTATTCTTGACTGTCCCGGACCCTGTAGCGATTGTCAGACCGCTGGAAGGGCCCAACAATTTGATCCCGGTAGCCACGCGCTTTTTTCTTGCCGCCAAAACCGCCGAACATGCTCAGGACCGCGCCTGCGCCAAGAACACTGCTGAGCAGCGATCCCGCCGCGCCCGATTGCACAAATCCGCTCATCGCGGCGGATTTGGCAACTTCGCTCGACTGGTCGACCTCTTCGCTATCGCCTGCAACGACATTCATCAAAGGTCTGCAGGCGTGCCAGCCGCCGCGTTGTGCGGGTCAGGCGGTATGCGATATTGCGCGATCGCATTCCGGGTTACGGGATTAGAATTTGTTGTTAGTCGCGGGTGATCAAACTGGACTGGCCCAAGCGCATCCGAAGTGATGCGCGCAAAATCTCAGCCGGGCAGCGATGCAATCGCTTCGGCCAGACTGACGACATCGCCGTATTTCGCATTCATGTCGAACAGATTGGAGCGGTGCGGGGCATCATGACGGTCGCCCACTGCCTCCTCGACCACGATCGGGATGAAGCCATGGCTGCAACAATCCACGCACGTCGCACGCACGCAGCCGCTGGTCGTCAGCCCGGTAATAATCAGGCTGTCATGCCCTGCCGCCGTCAGCGTCGATGCCAAAGAGGTGCCGAAGAACGCGCTGGGATATTGCTTTGATATGTTCAGCTCATCAGCCGCAGGCTCAAGCCCCGGCGCCCAATTGCCGTTGGGGTGCCCCTGCGCAAAACCTGACAGCGGCATCACCTTTTGCACAAATCGCCCACCATTTACCATGGTGGGGTGGTAGACCACATTGGTGTAGATCACCGGCACCCCTGCTGCCCGCGCTGCTGCGCGCAATTCGAGAGCGGCGGCGAGTGTATCGTCGACATCGGCATACAGCGCGCAATCAGGATCAAAATACGCCTGCACGAAATCGACGAGGATCAGGGCCGGTTTTTGGCCGAACCCGATGCGGTTTTCATACACCCCCGCATAGCTGCCCTGAAGATCGTCGTTCATGCCGCCCGGCCAGCTCTAGAAGTCGAACGCCACTTCCATACCGAACCGTTGCCTGCCGCCGGGCGACAGGAACGATCCGCCGAATTCGATCGCTGGGATTACTTCATTGAGATACCGTTCGTTGGTGAGGTTTTCGGCAAACAGGATGAGCGTGAAATTGTCATCGAATTCAAGCCCCACACGCACATCGAGCACGCCGAATTCCTCGCGCTGTGTGATCGAATAATCTGCGTCCCCAACAAAACCGGGCAGCATCAAAGCCGATCCCGGCAGCAGGCCACTGAACAATGTGGGAGAGGTGTCATCCTGCACCGTGTGGAACCAGGTTGGCCCGGTGATGCGATAATCGGCGCGCCCGATAAAATCGACGCTGGAATTGACCGGCACATCCAATTGCGTGCCAACGTTGATCGTGTATTCGGCGGTGTAGGGGCTTTCGTTACCGACCGTTACCGGACGCACGGCATTCGCCTTGATCTCGCTTTCCGTGATGTTGCCAGATCCAAAGACAGTCCACCCATCCAGAATTTCCGCAGAGAGGTTCAGCTCCGCTCCGTAAATCTGCACCTCATCGATGTTGGAGACGACGCGCAGCAATCCAAACCCGCCAACGAAGAATTCAAAGAACTGCAGATCGGTGATATCGGTGTAATAGCCCGCCAGATCGAACGTTACGCGGCCATCCAGCAATTCGCCCTTGATCCCCGCTTCGAAGGCTGACGATGTTTCCTTGCGGAACTGGTCTTCGATCAGGATGTTTGTGCCGATGAATTGGTTGAACGCCTGATCGACAATCGCGGCAGAGCCCTGGTTGTTGAACCCGCCTGCTTTGAAGCCGATGCCCCAGTTGGCATAGACGTTGAGATCGTCGGTCAGTTCATATCGCAGCGAAATCTTGGGCTGGAATTGTCTGAAGGTTTCGGATTGATCGGGGATCGGCCCGAATGCCTGACCCGGATTGATAGGTCCGCCGCTGAAGGGATCGGTGGCGTTGGGCACCAGACTTGAGACATTGCGCTTTTCGATATCGTAGCGGCCTGCAACGCCGATGGTGAACCGGTCGGTCACCTCCCAGTCCACCGATGCGAAAGCGGCGAAAACGTCGGTCGAAAAATCGTCGTTATACAACTGGGTCGTAGGGTTGAAGGAGCCGGACGGATTGAACAGATCGCGGCTGACCCCCTGCCCCAGATCCGCCCCAAGGCTGACGCCGACCTGCCGGTCGATATGCAGATAATACCCCCCAATCTGCCATTCGATCGGGCCGCCGGTGTTGGAGGCAAGGCGCACTTCGGCGCTGATATCGCTTTGTTGCCGGATTTGCAGCTGCGTCCCATCGCAGGTCGTCGGGCTGAACGCGCCAAAGGTCGATCCGGTCGCCGGGTCAAAGATGAACGGAATTGGCGTCTGGCCGATAAAGGTCGGCGGATTGGACGGAAATCCGGTCAATTGCGCGGTGGTTCCAAAGCATGAATTGGAGGCAGCGACGGAATTGGGCGTCGCGCCGGGAAAGGTAAAGCGGGCGAAATCCGCCGACGTGCCATCGGCGGTCAGCAGTTGATCGACATCGTTATACTGCGCCCACGCTGTCAGCGTCACATTGTCGAATTCATGCTCTATCTTGGCCGAAACCTCGAAAGTCTGCTGTTCGTTCTGAGGACGAATGTTGGAATAGAAACCGAATGGGTGTTCGTTCACGTCCTCGAAAAATGCTGGATCGACAGCCGCGAAATTGGGAAGGTGAAACGCGGTGTTGTAATTGATGGATGCGCCCGAAAGCTCTGAATACCGCGCTTTGATATCCAGTTCAGTGGCCGGGCTGAGATCAACGACAAAGCGCCCGTCGACGGACCAGATTTCCTGGTCGTCCACAACATCGGCATTCAGGAAACGGTTGCGGAAAAACCCATCCGTGGTGAAGTAATTTCCCGACAGAACAAATCCGGCATTTTCGCCTACCGGCGCGGAAATGTAACCGTTGGCCTGATAGGTGGAATCCTCGGCTGCAGAAACCAGCACGCGGCCCTCAATCATATCGGAAGGCTTGGCGGTCTGGATAACGATTGCGCCCGCCGCCGCGTTGCGACCGTAGAGCGCGCCCTGCGGTCCTTTAAGAATTTCGATCTGGCGCAACGTGCCCTGAACCTGATTAAGTTGTGCAGTGTTCGTTTTCAGAATGCCGTCGACAACCAGCGCGACCGAGCTTTCGGCATCGCGTGCGCCATTGATCCCGCGAATGTTGATCTGCGTATCGCCCGCCTCTGCCGTTCCGGTCACGATGGTTACGCCGGGTGTCAATTGGGCGAAATCATCGGCCCGCTCTATCCCGGCTGCGCGAAGGGTATCTTCGGTGAAGACCGTGATGGCGCTGGGAACTTCCGCCAGCGTTTCCGACTGACGGCGTGCAGTCACGATGATAGCGTTGCCGGTCGGCGCCGCTTCCGCCGTGGCTGTGGCGGGTTCGTCAGCATCTTGGGCGATGGCGGGCATGGCCGTCGCCAGCGCTGTGAAGGCAACGCCAGAGGCGAGGATTGATTTCGCGAAAGTCATAACCGGGATTCCCTCAACTAGGCCGGGAAACCGCTCCGGCTTTGTACTGGTTTTTGCGTGCCCCCGCGCAATTCCTCAAACGACCGGGATTGACCACCGGCGCGCTGCTCCTTGTGCGAAGATCAGGTGGCTTAATGGTCGTGAACCCTGTGCCCTGACCGGGGCCGCATCCCTTTCACGCTCCCGGTTCGAACTGCCACGTTGCAGGCCAACGATCTTCATCTCTTTGCCCTATTGTATACAATTTGTCTCCGTCAAGAAAAATTGATAAGCGGCGACGATTGCGTTTTCGAAGGGCGATTATTGATGAATTTTGGTCACGCTTTGGTTCGTTGTAAATTGCCTCAATCGCGTTGTGGTGCGGTTGTGTCCCCTTTTCAGAGCGCATCGTGAGCACCGCCTCGGATACAGCATACGAAAAGATCCGGGCTTTTCTCATCGCCGGAGAAACACGTCCCGGCGACCGTCTCACCGAGGAACAATTGTCGCATATCGCTGGGGTCAGCCGCACGCCAGTGCGCGATGCGGTGCAGCGATTGGTGCGCGAACTGCTGTTGATGCGCACAGAATCCAACCGCATTTTCGTGCCCGACTGGTCGGCAAACGAAATTGACGAGATGTTCACCCTGCGCCAGATGCTGGAGGGCCATGCCGCCGAACGCGCCGCCACGCGGGTGGATGGCGAACAGATCGAAACGTTGGAGGCTATCAATCTCGAATTGCATAAAGTGGTCGAGCGCGACCCGCCCGACATAGTGTGGTTCCTCGATGCCAACCGTCGGTTTCATGAGGCCGTGATGGACGCCGCCCATTCCCCGCGCCTTGCTCAGATCCTGGCCATGCTGGTGGAACAGCCAGTGGTGCTTCACACTGCGCAATCCTATTCCACGGCGGATCTGGCGCAATCGGCACGCGATCATGACGAGCTGATTGCAGCCTTTCGCGCGGGTGACCCTACCTGGGCGCGCGCTGTCATGAACAGCCATTTGCGCCGAGCATTTCACGTGTTCGCCAACGCCATGAAAGCGGAGGCCTCTGCGCCCAAAGCGGGCTAGATAATCCCGCGCGATTCCAGATCGGCCATCGTTGCCGTGTCCATGCCGAGCAGCTCGCCATACACCAGCTCGTTATGCTCGCCGAGTTCCGGGCCGACCCATTCGACATTCCCGGGCGTTGCCGAAAGGCGCGGGGCGACATTCTGCATCTTGAAGTTCTCGTGGCGCGGATGCGATCGCTGAATAATCGCCTCGCGCGCGGCAAAATGCGGGTCTTCCAGCATTTCTGGCGCGCGATAGATATTGCCCGCCGGGACGCCGTGTTCCTCACATTTTTCGAGCACCTGCGCGCTGGTATACTGCTTTGTCCACTTACCGATCAGGTCATCCAGCTCCTGCTGCCGCTCTCCGCGCGCGAAGTGGCTGTTGTAACGTGGATCATCGCCCAGATCGGCCTGCCCCATCATCGTCGCCATGCGTTTCCAAACGCTGTCCTGATTGCCTGCGACCAATACGCTGCCGTCCTTGGTTGGATAGACATTGGAGGGTGCGACCTTGGGCAGGATCGACCCGGTCCGCTCGCGAATATGGCCCGCGACGGTGTATTCTGGGACAGTCGATTCCATCATGGCGAGCACTGCTTCGTAGATTGCGGAATCCACCACCTGACCCTCTCCTGTTGCGTGTCGGTGATTAAGCGCCATCAGCGCGCCAAGGCAGGCATAAGTGGCCGCCAGCGAATCCCCGATCGACAGGCCCGCGCGGCTCGGCGGGCGGTCGGGCTCTCCCGCGATATAACGCATCCCGCCCATCGCCTCTCCGATGCCACCATAGCCCGCACGCGAGGAATAGGGGCCGCTCTGGCCATAGCCGGAGACGCGGATCATGATCAGCGCCTTGTTCAGCGCGTGCAATTCCTCCCAACCCAGGTTCCAGCGTTCCAGAGTGCCGGGGCGGAAATTTTCGAGCAGAAAATCGGCTTTCGCGGCAAGTTGACGGACAATTGCCTGCCCTTCCTTTTCGCGCAGATTGAGCGTGATCGATTTCTTGTTGCGCGCAACGACCGAGAACCACAGCGGAATACCCTGTCCCCAGTTGCGCATCGCATCGCCGATCCTTGGCGGTTCGATCTTGATCACTTCCGCGCCGTGGTCCGCCATCAACTGTCCGCAAAATGGCCCTGCGATAAGCTGCCCCATCTCGATCAGCCGCAGCCCCGCAAGCGCACCCTGAGCCATTCCATCACCCCTCGATCGCACAAAATTAAAGCCGCACCACAACCGCACCACAAAAGAACCAAGCGCGGCACAACGTGACACAAAGTGATCAATCATCATCGCGCCGGATCTCAGGGCGGCGCCGCGCCTGATAGCCATGAAATTTGCTTTTGTATACAATTTTCGTATGTCGCGGAGGAATCCGGAACAGCCCAAGGCAGATTCGATGGCAGCAACAAATACACAGGTAGCGGGTATCGAACTGGTAGAGGTCGGACCGCGCGACGGGCTTCAGAACGAACCCGATATGATCGCGACGCCTGACAAGCTGGCGTTGATCGAGCGTATGATAGAATACGGCGCGCGACGGCTCGAAGTTGCCAGCTTCGTTCACCCCCACCGCGTGCCACAGATGGCCGATGCAGAGGAAGTTATCGCTGGACTGCCTGACCGGGCGGACACCACCTATATCGGGCTGGCTCTCAACAAACGCGGCGTGATGCGTGGCCTTGCCACGCGTGAAAAGGGTTCAGGGGATGGAAAGGGCCGCGGGATCGACCAGATCGGTTGCGTGATCGTGGCCAGTGATACGTTCGGACAGAAAAATCAGGGTCAGACCATAGCAGAAGGCATCGTCGAGAATCGCGCCATGATCCGCTTTGCGCGTGAACACGGCATAGCGGCGCAAGTCACCATCAGCGCCGCGTTCGGCTGCCCGTTCGAAGGCGAAGTCAAACCGCAGACCGTGCTCGCCATTGCGGAGGAACTCGCGAGCGAAGGCCCGGTCGAAATCGCGCTGGCGGACACGATCGGCGTGGGAGTGCCAGCGCAGGTTAGCGATTTGTTCGGAGCCCTTGGCGAATTGCTGGGCGTACGCATCCCGATGCGCTGCCATTTCCACAACACGCGCGGCACCGGCATTGCCAATGCCTGGGCGGCATATCAGGCCGGCGTGCGGGTGTTCGACGCATCGCTAGGCGGGCTTGGTGGATGCCCGTTCGCCCCCAAGGCGACCGGCAACATCGCCACCGAAGACCTGATTTACCTGATGGACCAATCCGGGATCGAAAGCGGCATATCGCTCGATGGCGCGATAGCGGCCAATCGCTGGTTCGCCGGGATTATCCGGCGTGAATTGCCTTCACTTGTCGCGCGGGCGGCATAGGATACAACCGATTACCACTGATCCCGAATGCGGGGACGAGGCGGGGAGAATACATGACCTATAGGCTGGGTGTCGATGTTGGCGGCACATTTACCGATCTGCTGCTGTTCGATGAGAGCACAGGCGCATTCTGGCGACACAAGACGCCTTCCACCCCGCATGACAGCTCCGAAGGGATCCTCAACGGAGTAAAGGCAATTACGGAGCTGGCTGGAGTTTCCGCGCAGGATATCAGCTATTTCCTGCACGGCACGACCGTCGCCACCAACGCCGTGCTGGAAGGCAAAGGCGCGAAGGTCGGACTGATCGTGACCGAGGGGTATCGCGACGTGATGCAGATCGCGCGCAGTTTCGTGCCCGGTGGGCTTGCCGCGTGGATCGTCTGGCCAAAACCGCAACCGCTCGCTGCGCTGGAGGATACGATCGATGTGCCCGGCCGGATGGACGCCGATGGCAACGAGGTGCGCCCGCTGGAGGAAGACGCTGTGCGCGCCGCACTGAAAAAGCTGAAAGGTCAGGGCATCGAAGCGCTGACCGTCAGCCTCATCAACGCCTATGTCAACGGCGCGCACGAGGCGCGCATCGGCGCAATCGCCGCGCAAGAACTGCCCGGTATCCCCGTGTCTCTCAGCCATGAAGTGCTGCCCGAAATGCAGGAATACGAACGCACGCTGTCGACCGTTGCCAATGCGGCGGTGCGCCCGGTGGTGAGCAAATATGTCTCCAACCTGCGCACCAAGCTGGAAGATCAAGGCATCAAGGGCAAACTCTCTCTGTTGCGATCCGTGGCGGGCTGATGAGCAGCCAGAAAGCTGAGGAACACCCGGTCAACATCCTCATGTCCGGTCCCGCAGGCGGCGTGACGGGTGCGCTGTGGGTAGCGAAGAATGCGGGGCTCAAGAATATTCTGACGCTGGATGTCGGCGGCACTTCCACCGATGTTGCCCTGATCGAAGGGCTGGAGGCACGCCGGGTTCGCACAACCGAGGTGGGCCACCTGTCCGTCCGCGCATCGGCGCTGGACGTAAAGACCGTGGGTGCAGGCGGCGGCTCCATCGCGCACGTCCCCGAACTGACAAAAGCGCTGCGCGTCGGCCCGGAAAGCGCGGGTGCGGTGCCCGGCCCTGTCGCCTATGGCAAGGGCGGCACGGTGCCCACCGTGACGGATGCCAACGTGGTGCTGGGATATCTGCCCGAAGATCTGCTGGGCGGCGCGTTCAAACTGGATCGCGAAGGGGCCAAAGCCGCGGTGCAGACTGTCGCGGATGCGCTGGGCATCGGATTGATGGAGGCTGCGCGCGGGATCATCGATATCGTCAACGAAAACATGTTCGGCGCGCTGCGCATGATCAGCGTGCAACAGGGTTATGACCCGCGCGAATTCGCGCTGATAGGCTTTGGCGGCGCGGGACCGCTGCATGTAAATGCGGTGGCCAAATTGATGGGCAGTTGGCCCGCGGTCTCTCCCGTTTCACCCGGCGTGCTGTGTGCGCTGGGCGATGCGACCACGCGGATGCGCACGGAAACCGCTCGCAGTTTCTCTCGGCTCGCCAAGGATACAAGCGTCGCCGATCTGGTCGCCGTATTGCGCGAGATGGCCGATCAGACGCGCGGAGAACTGCTGGCCGATGGCGTGGCCGAGAGCGATCTGAGCGTCGAGTTCGAGGTCGATATCCGATATGCCGGTCAAGCGTTCGAGGTGCCGCTGACCATCGACGAAACCGTGCTGGATGCAGACGGGATCGAAGGCATTCTCGCCCGTTTTGACGATGAGCATCGCCGCCTGTTCACCTTCAACATGGATACGCCGCACGAAATCGTGAACCTGCGCGCGGTAGCGCTGGGGCAACCGCCCGCGCTACCCGCCGCAAAATTGCCCAAGGGCGATGGCGATCCGTCAGCAGCAAAAATCCGCGACCACACGCTGTGGATGGACGGGGCGCAGCACACCGCAATAATCTATGATCGCGCACGGCTGAGACAGGGAGACAGCATCCCCGGCCCCGCCATCATAACCGAGATGGATTCAACCACGCTGGTCGAAACCGGCTGCATCGCGACCGTCGATGCGGTGGGCAACATCCTCATCAACCCTGAACAGGGAGCCTGATCCATGCCCGCACAGATCATCGAAACTAACGACACCCCGTTCAAGACGATCGACATCGATCCGGTCACTCTAGACATAATCGAGAATGCGCTGCGAAACGCCCGGATCGAGATGGACGCGACGCTGGTGCGCACCGCCATGTCGCCCGGCATTCGCGAACAGGGCGATGCCTTCCCCATGATCGCTGATCCCGCTGGCAAGATGATCGTTGGTCAGTTCGGCAGCTTCATCGACGGATTTCTGAAAGGCTTTGACGGTACACTTGAAGACGGGGACATGATCTTCCTGTCGGATCCCTATTCCTGCCAGGGCGCGGTCAGCCATTCGAACGATTGGCTCATCCTGCTCCCGGTGTTCAAGGATGGCCGCCTGATCGCCTATACCGCGATGTTCGGCCACCAGTCCGACATTGGCGGCAGCGTGCCTGGATCGATGCCGATCGGAGCGTCCAGTATTTTTGAGGAAGGGGTGCGCATTCCTCCTGTGAAAATCTGGAAAAAAGGTGAATACAACGAAGACCTGATGAAGCTGGTAATGCACCAGACGCGCAAGCCCGACTGGTGCCAGGCCGACCTCAACGCGATCATTGCCAGCTGCCGGGTCGCCGCGCGCCGAGTGAGTGAAATGGCAGACCGTTTTGGCGACGATGTGTATGTCTCTGCCACGCAAGAGCTGCTGGCGCGCAACCATCGTGCGATGAAAGCGCTGCTGGCGATGGCCGTGGCCGAAGAGCCGGTGAGCTTTACCGATTACATCTGTGACGATGGCAAGGGCTTTGGCCCTTACAAGATCACCTGCACAATGCACCGTGAAGGTGACAAGGTGATCCTCGATTTCGAGGGTACCGATCCACAATCCGCCGCATCGATCAACTTTCTGCTCAATGAGAACATGTTCAAGATGTTCTTTGGCATCTACATGATCATGGTGTTCGATCCGCAGATCCTGTTCAACGACGGGTTCTATGATCTGATCGAGGTGCGCATTCCCGAAGGTTCGCTGCTGAAGCCGAAATTCCCCGCAGCCCTTTCAGGTCGCACCCATGCGCTGGGGCGGATTTTCGATATTCTGGGCGGTTTGCTGGGGCAGAAGACGCCCGAATTTCTCAATGCTGCCGGGTTCAGTTCATCGCCGCACCTGTTCTATTCGGGGTGGGACAACCGCGAGGGCCGAGCGGGCGACTGGTTTCAGCTGTTCCAGATCGGATTTGGCGGGATACCGGGCAGGCCACTGGGCGATGGGCCCGACGGGCATTCTCTGTGGCCGGGCTTTACCAATGTGCCCAATGAGTTCCTCGAACGCTATTTCCCGCTGCGGATCGAGCGCTATTCGACCGAACCCGATAGCGGCGGCGCGGGCCTGCACCGCGGCGGCAACGGCATCCACATGACTTATCGTTTTCTGGCGGATGGCAACATCGCCATCCACGATGATCGCTGGTTCGTACCGCCGTGGGGTGTCAACGGCGGGCTGCCGGGTGCACGCGCGAAAAAATTGCTGGAGCGTGGCGATGGCAGCACCACCGTCGTCGGCAACAAGATAGAGGATGTCGCGGTGCAAAAAGGTGACCTGTTGCACTTCATCACCTGGGGAGGCGGAGGTTGGGGCGATCCGCTCGAGAGGGATTCCGAACATGTCAGTCTGGAAATCCGGCAGGGTCTGGTTACGCCCGACGGCGCGCGCAATTACGGCGTAGTCGCCGATGAATACGGCGCGGTGGATACAGATGGGACCGACGCATTGCGCACCAAGATGCGCGCAGAACGCGGCGAATTGCCGCTGTTCGATTACGGCCCGGATATTGAGACGCTGCGCCAAACTTGCGAGGCGGAAACCGGCCTGCCCGCGCCCAAGGCCCCGCAATGGAACCAGAAACAGGCTGCTGCCTGAAACCTTAGCTTAAATCTCCTATCGCGCCCTCATCGCACGCGTGAGGGTGCGATCAGGACTGCGTTGGCAATCAACAGGTCCAGCCCGTCCAGATAGGCGCGCAGCGATGGATCGTGGGCAAATCCGATGGTCAGTCCCTTGCCGGTAGGCTGCGCCATCAGATAGGGTTTGAAAGCCAGCTGCCGCTTGTTCTGATCCCAGACGTATCCACTGGCGATAAGCCTGTCGCTCGCGGCAAAACGCAAGGCATTGATGCCATTTGCACGGTCCAGTGGAGTGTACACGGCGGCCCCCCCCGCATTCACCACCGCGCCATCGTCATAGCCTGCCGACAGGAAGCTTTCGCGATCCGCAACCGTATTCAGCAGAGCGCCCGGCAGCGTATCGGGCAGCGCGCGCGGGTTCTGGATCGCGGCGCGATACTCCGCCTCGCTTGCAATTTCTGTTGCTTCGGCAAGGTCGCCGGTCTTCTCATCTTCGTCCTTGGCCGGGTCGAGGCCCAGCGCCGCCTCTCGCGTTACCGCCAGCAGGGGCTCATCGCCGCGTGTGAAATCGGCCAGACTGTCTCCGACCGTGACAAGCACACCGCCCCGTTCCACGAACCGGCGCAGGGTCTGCATTCCCCGTGTGCCCAGCGCATCTGAAGGAGAGCCATCGGGCACCAGCACCACATCGTAATCCGTCAGGTCTGCGCGGGCAAAACGACTCGTACGGATAGGTGTAATCGGCAAACCGATACGTTGTTCCAGCACATATCTCAGCGCGCCCGCGCTCAGCTGCGACACACCTTCGTCCCAGACGATCGCAACCTTCGGCAAGGTCAGCCGCGTAAAGCTTTCACTGCCAAGATTGGGGCCATCCTCAACCCAGCCGGAGGACAAACGCACCGTCTCCGCCCCAATCCCGCGTGAAATTTCTTCCACTCGTGCCAGCGCGCCATCCGTGTTGCCGCCTGCCGGGAACACCACGGTACCACGCGGAAAGGTGCGACCACCTGCGGTAAATGCTTCATCCGTTACACGGCCCACGATCTTTTCGCGCAGGGCCAACGTCACTAGCCGCGCCTGTCCGCTATCAGTCCATGGTACAGCAACGCCGAAATCACCCGATCCGCCTGAGACCGGCGCGATTGCGGCGTCGGGTGTCAGCGCAGTGCCACCCGCAGAGCCGCAAACGGCCACGTCCACGCCCGACATTAACCCGACCGACCACGCGGTCACATCGTACAGTTCGTGCGGCAAATCATTGCCACGGCGCCGTTCCTGTTCAGCCAGAAATTCTGGCGGCAATTCGGTGTTGCGATCCAACAGGCTGCGCACCAGCCGCGCGGCGGGCTGCGCCTGCGGGACGGAAAGATACCCGGCGGGATAGGAGCGACCGCATGCATTCGCGGGGCCATCCTGCCGTCGCACGATTATCCCTTGCGCAGCCAGCCTGCGGCCAAGGCTTTCTGCGTTCCAGCGCCGTTGCGAAAGGTCGATGACATAGGTGCCGTTGCCCGCCGCGCCGCTGGCATTGGCGCTGCGATAGGCGGCGAAATCGGACAGGAAACGGTCCGCGTTTTGCGCCACTGCCTCTGCCGTGGCAAAGCTGGCGATGAAGTGATTGCGCACGCCGTCGCCATAGGTGAGGATCGTGCCATCGCGGCGTTCAAACACCAGACCGCGCGCCGAACCCTGTTCATACGTGCTGCCAATCGCGCCGTGATGCGCGTTCCACGTATCGCCGTATCCAGGGTAGAACAGGTCATACACTTCGCGGGTGAAATACGGCTCTCCCATGCGGTCGAAATAGGCGGCGTTGTTGCGCCCGATCAGTTCGTAGGCGCGGCGCTGCGCGGCGGTGATATTAGGGTTGATGGGATCGGCAGCCGGGCTGAAGAAATACGTCTCGTCCCCGCCCATTTCGTGCAAATCGACGACAACTACCGGGTTCCAGGCGCGGATCGCGGCCACCTTGCCGCGTGTTTCGGGCTGGCTCAGCGTGAACCAGTCGCGGTTGAGATCGAACATGTAGTGATTCACCCGCCCGCTCGGCCACGGCTCGTCATGTTCGGCGGACTGGCGATCCGCCGACGGGACGATCCCGGTAGCGGCCTGGAACCGGTCGATAAAGCGAGCTCGCCCGTCCGGGTTTTGCATCGGATCAATCACGACGATGGTTTCGCGCAAAATTTTCGCTGTGCGCGTGTCATTGGTGGCTGCGAGCAGATGATACGCCATCATCAACGCGGCATCAGTCGATGAAATCTCGTTTCCATGCACGCCATAGGTCAGCCAGGTGACCGGCAATGCCGCACCATTGCCTGCACGCCCTGCGGCAATTGAGGCAAGATCGGCCTGAACCTCATCCAGCCGCGCCATGTTTTCGGGCGCGGTCAGGATGACGTAGTGCAGCGGACGGCCTTCCCACGTCTCGGCATATTTGACGATCCGCATCCGATCGGGAGCGGCATCGGCGAGCGCACGCAGATATGTCAGAGAATCGGCGGGCGAGGTGATACGCTCCCCCGGCGCGTGACCCACACTCTGTGTCAGGGTGGGGATGGCGGGATCGAATTGCGCCTCAAGAAAGCTTTGCGCTTGAGCGGGGATTATCGGCACGCAAATGCACCACAACGCGGCCAGACCTACGGCCAAGCGCCCGAAAAACCGACCCTGCATTACTCAAACCCCGTGTTACACTCGCGAAGCCGCCAGCCTTCCGCGATGCGCGCAGGATGGTCAAGTGTTACGAGATGGTCAGGCGATCCGGGGTTTCAGGAAAACGTCAGCAAGATCAGCCGGATACCTAGTCCGGTTGCAACCAGCATCACGATGGCGCCGGCAATATTGGCGCGCCAGCTGTTGGCATATTGGCCCAAAATCGCACTCTGGTTCATGGCATACAGCAGGAACCCTGCGAGGATCGGTAGCAGCAGGCCGTTGGCGAATTGCGCGGCCAGAATGACCTCGACCGGGCGGATGCCTGCCAGCGACAGCGCCGTTCCGATAGCGATTACGCTCAATGCGATGGTGCGAAAGGCGAACGATTTCTGGCCCGCGTCCAGTCGCAAGATCTCCGTCATCGCAAAGGCGGTTGCCAGCGGCGCGGTGATGGCGCTGGTCAATCCGGCGGCGAACAGCCCGATGCCGAGCAGATATTTCGAAAACGAGCCGAACAGCGGCTCAAACTGCAACGCCATATCGCCCGCGCTTTCCACCGCGATGCCACTGGCGAACAGGCTGGCGGCAGCCGTGGAGGCGATCAGGATCGCAAGCAATCCCCCCAGCCCGATGGCGATGCCAGTATCCGCACGCACAGCGCCAAGGTCTTGCGGACTGGACCATTTTCGGCTGACGGCAGAGGCGTGCAGGAAAAGATTATACGGCACAACAGTGGTCCCGATCAGCGCGATTACCGTCAACAGCGCGCCGTCGGGAACGGTCGGTGTTACCAGTCCTGCAATCATCTGCGAAAGATCAGGGCGGACGATCGCAAAGGTGGCAACAAACGCCGCCGCCATGGTCATCACCAACGCCAGCAGCGCGCTCTCGATCGCGGCGTAACTGCCCAGCATCAACAATGCGCCTGCAAGCGCGGCGATGGTGAGCACGCTGGCGGTGAACACCGTGCCGCTCTCCCCCGCAATCGCCGCGATGCCAAGCGACGCTCCAGAAAGATTGCCCGCCTCATAGGCCGCATTGCCGCCATACAGCGCCATGCCCACCAGCACGATCAGCGGCCAGCGCCAGACAGAAGCCTCAAACAGAATGGCGAGGTTCGCGCCCAGCCCTTTTTGCGTGATGAGGCCGAGGCGCGCCGACATTCCCTGCAGCGCAATCGTGGCAAATGTCGCGAACAGCAGCGCCCATAACAGTGTGTATCCGTGAACCGCCCCGGCCAGCGTGCAGGCGGTGACTGTGCCAGGCCCAATGAATGCCGCCGTCACCAGCGCGCCGGGCCCCAGATTGCGCAACCGTGCGATCACTGCGGCTTTTCCGCGCGTTTATCGACGGGACCGAACCCGCCACCGGTCGGGGTGCGGATCACGATGGCATCGTCAGGCTGCACCTGCGCCTCCCCGCAGCCGCCCAGATCTTCGACGCTGCCATCGGCGCGCACGATGCTGTTTTCACCCAGCCGCCCGGCTTGCCCGCCGAAGAGGCCCGGAACCGGCACGCGCCGATGGTCGGAAAGGATCGCGCAATCCATTACCTCGCGAAAACGGATGCGGCGCGTAACCCCGTCTCCCGCATTCCACTGACCGCGCCCACCCGATCCCCGGTCGATTGTAAATTCATCCAGCACCACAGGAAAGCGCGCTTCGAGCACTTCGGGATCGGTCATGCGCGTGTTCGTCATGTGGGTGTGCACCGCCGCCGCGCCGTCAAAACCCTTTCCATCGAACCCGATCCCGGCGGGCGCGCCTGAACAGATCGTCTCGTAATACTGGACGCGGTCATTGCCGAACGTCAGATTGTTCATGGTCCCCTGCGCCGGAGCCAACCGCCCAAACGCAGCGAACAGCGCATCGGTAACGGCTTGGCTCGTCTCTACGTTGCCTGCGACCACGGCGGCGGGATAACGCGGGTTGAGCATCGAGCCTTGGGGAACGATGATTTCAAGCGGGCGCATGCAGCCCGCGTTCAAGGGGATATCGTCCGCCACGAGGCAGCGGACGACATACAGCACCGCCGCGCGGGTAACGGCGGCAGGAGCGTTGAATGCGCTGTCCTGTTGATCGCTGCTGCCGGTAAAGTCGATCCGCGCAGTTTGCGCAGACCGGTCTATCGTGACTGCAACCTGGACCTGCGCGCCGGAATCGAGCTCCAACGCAAAAGCTCCGTCATCAAGCCGAGAAAGAGCGCGGCCCACGGCGGCGGCGGCGTTATCCTGAATGTGGCCCATGTACGCCTGCACCACGTCCAGGCCGAATTGCGCGGCAAGATTGTTTAACTCGTTTGCGCCTGCGGTGTTGGCGGCGAGCTGCGCCATCAGGTCGGCGATGTTCTGTGGGATGTTGCGCGCGGGGTAAGGGCCGCTTGCCAAAGCGGCCTCGATCCTCTCGGACATGAACACGCCGTTTTCCACCAGCTTGATATTGTCGAGCAGCACCCCTTCTTCGTGGATGGTGCGCCCGCGCGGACTCATCGATCCGGGGGAGATGCCGCCCACATCCTCGTGATGCGCGCGGCTGGCGATGAAGAACACGATGCCCTCTCCATCATCGCCAAACACCGGCGATACCACGGTGATATCCGGCAAGTGCGATCCGCCCCGGTGAGGGTTGTTCTGGACGAAGGCATCGCCGCGCCCGATTGCCTGTCCGCTGGCAAGGATCGACTTCACGCTTTCGTCCATCGATCCCAGATGCACCGGCACGTGCGGCGCGTTGGCGACCAGATTGCCGCTCGCATCGAATATCGCGCACGAGAAATCGAGCCGTTCCTTGACGTTCACCGATTGCGATGTGTTGCGCAGGATGATGCCCATCTGTTCGGCAATGGACATGTATCTGTTGTTAAACAGTTCCAGGGTGACCGGATCGGCGATGGAGGGATCGGGCGAGCGCCTTGCCCCGCGCTCTTGAACGGTCAGGATCAGATGGCCGAACGGGTTCACCGTGCCGGTCCATCCGGGTTCGATCACGATGGTGCCGTTCGGCTCGGTGATGATTGCCGGCCCTGTGACGACATGGCCCGGTCCCAGCTCCGATATGCCAAACACCAGTGCATCGTGCCATTGATTGCCGCTGTAAAAGCGCGTCTGCGCGATGGCGACGGGCGGACCGTCGACCGGTTCCGGTGAACGTTCGCAAGCTGGATCGCTCCCTGCGCTGGCCTCCACGATCAGGGTGTCGAGGATGATCGGCTTTTCACTGGCCGTAAACCCGTATTGGCGGTGATGCGCGGCCTCGAAAGCGGCCTTCATGGTATCGGCATCGGCCAGCGGCACGGTCAACACGGTATCGGTGCGGCGATAGCGCAACAGAGCCGTTGCGCGGGTGGTGATGCCATCGGCGTGTGCGCCCTGCGCGGTCAGATCATCGCGGCACAGGGCGTCGAGCCGATCGACCTCTGTGGCCAGATTGCTTCCCAGATCGGGTGCCAATATACGCTCTATCACTGCCTGACGTTCTGCACTCAGCACCGCGAGGCCCATGCCATAGGCGGACAAGACACCAGACAAAGGATGCAGCAGGATCCGCCCGATGCCCAGTCGCTCCGCGACCAGACAGGCGTGCTGGCCGCCCGCCCCGCCAAAGCAATTGAGGACATATCCCGCCACATCGTGCCCGCGCGCCAGACTGACCTGCCGGATCGCCTGCGCCATGTGCTCAATCGCGATATCGAGGAACCCCTGCGCCACGGCCTCTGGCGATCGTCCGTCGCCGATCTCCTCTGCCAGCGCGTCAAACCCGGAACGCGCGGCCTCGCTGTCCAGCGGCTGATCCTGCCGTGGCCCGAATATCGCAGGGAAAAACCGCGGGTCGAGCTTTCCCAGTGCGGCGTTTATATCCGTCACCGCCAACGGCCCGCCTCGCCGGTAGCACGCCGGACCGGGGTCCGCCCCCGCCGATTGCGGGCCGACGCGCAGGCGTGTCCCGTCGAACCGCAACAGCGATCCCCCGCCCGCTGCAACCGTGTGGATATCCAGCATCGGCACACGCATGGCGGTGCAGGCAACTTCGGTCTCATACGCTTTTTCCAGCGTGCCTGCGTAATGGGAGACATCAGTGGACGTGCCGCCCATGTCGAAACCGATAACCTTGTTGAACCCTGCCGCTTTTGCCGTTGCCACGCAGCCGACGATCCCGCCCGCAGGGCCAGACAGGATCGCATCGCGCCCGCGAAAATGCGCGGCATCCGTCAACCCGCCCGAAGATTGCATGAACAGCAATTGCCCAGGCGCGCGGGTATTACCCAGCGCGGCCTCCACCTGATCGACATAGCGACGCAGCACCGGCGTCAGATACGCATCAACCACCGTGGTCTGCCCACGCGGCACGATCTTGCTGAGCGGGCTGACGTCGTGGCTGGCGGATATCTGGGTATAGCCGACTTCGCGCGCGATCTGCACCAGCGCGCATTCGTGTGCGGGAAATTTGTAGGCGTGCATCAGCGCAATCGCGACAGCACGATACCCGTCATCGAATGCGGCCCGCAGTTGTAGGCGGGCGGTGTCCGCGTCCAGCGCGCGCTCCACCGATCCATCGGCCAGCACTCGCTCCTCGATCTCGATCGCGTGCGAATATAATACATCGCGCTTGGCAATGTTGAGCGCGAAGGTGTGCGGGCGGGCCTGATGCCCAATCTCGATGGCGTCGCGCAGGCCGTGGGTGATCGCCAGCACGGTCGGTTGCCCCGCGCGCTCCAGCAGGGCGTTGGTTGCAACCGTGGTGCCCATCTTGATCGCGGCAATGGCGTCTACCGGCAAAGGCGCGCCTGCATCAATGCCAAGGATTGCGCGCATGCCGTGGATCGCGGCATCGGCATAACTTTCGGGATTGTCGGAGAGATATTTGCGCGTCGTCAGCGTCCCGTTGGGGGCGCGCGCAACAATATCGGTAAACGTGCCGCCGCGGTCGATCCAGAATTGCCAGCCGTCGGCCCAATTGACGGCGGTGCGTTCGACTGGTCGGGCATCATTGTGCGTCATCGAAACCCCGACTGACGCGTGCAGGGTGCCGGGTCAAGCGATGCAATCGCCAGACCCGGCATTCTCACTGCTGGCAGTCAGCACCTCATCCCAGCGCGATGTGACGTTTCATGTGGTGATCGACGTTGCCGAATTCGGCATCAAAGGTGGTCAGACGCTTGAAGTAATGGCCGATGGCGTACTCATCGGTCACGCCGTTGCCGCCATGAATCTGCACCGCTTCCTGCCCGATCAGCCGCGCGGCCTGACCAATACGGACCTTGGCTGCCGAAACCGCACGCTTGCGCTCGGTCTCTTCGGCATCCAGCCGCAGGGTTGCCAGATAGGTGAGCGAGACCGACTGTTCGTATTCGGTGTACATATCAACCATGCGGTGTTGCAGTACCTGAAACGAACCGATTGGCACGCCGAACTGTTTGCGCTGGCGCGAATATTCGACCGTCATGGCGTTGGCGACCTTCATCGCGCCGCACGCCTCTGCGCACAGGGCTGCAATGGCTTCGTCGGTGACGCGCTCGATGAGCGGCAGGCCCGCGCCTTCTTCCCCGATCAGGGCGTCGGCGGGAACTTCGACATTCTCGAAATAAACCTCCGACGCGCGGCGACCGTCAACCGTTTCATAATCGCGGGTCACCACGCCCTTGGCTGATTTGTCGACTACGAACACGCTGATGCCATCGCGATCGCGCTGCTCTCCGCCTGTGCGCGCGGTGACGATCAGGTGGCTGGCCCATGGCGCGCCAATGACGACCGCCTTGTGACCGTTCAGCACATAGCCGCCGCCATCCTTCTTCGCGGTGGTTTCCAGATCGGCGTAATCGAATCTCCTGCGCGGTTCGGCATAGGCAAACGCGAACACCCGGCTGCCATCGACGATCGCACCGATATGCTCTTCCTTTTGAGCCGCGGTGCCGGCGTGTTTCAGAAACCCGCCTGCGCACACGACCGTGGGGACGAACGGTTCAACCACGAGGCCCTTGCCGAATTCCTGCATCACGATCATCGCATCGACCGCTCCGCCGCCAAAGCCACCATCTTCCTCGCTGAACGGCATCCCGAGGATGCCCAGCTCGGCCAGTTGCGCCCACACCTCGGGACGCCATCCCGCATCGCTGGCGATTGCCGCGCGGCGGGTCTCCCAGTCATATTGCTCTCGCACCATGCGCGTCAGACCGTCGCGCACCATTTCTTGTTCTTCGGTAAAATTGAAGTCCACTAATTCTCTCCGGTGTCGCTCTATGCCTTACAGGCCGAGGATCATTTTCGTGATGATGTTGCGCTGAATTTCGTTCGATCCGCCATAGATCGAAGTTTTGCGCATGTTGAAATACAATCCTGCCGCGTGCTGGGCATATTCGGGGCCGACCGGATACTGGTTCGATCCGGCATCGCCCGGAACCTGCGCGATATTGCCATATAGCGGCGTGCCGTAACTGCCGACCGCCTCCAGTGTCAATTCGGTCAGGCGTTGCTGGATTTCGGTGCCCTTGATCTTGAGGATGGAGCTTTCCGGCCCCGGTCCCTTGCCCGCCTGTTCGCCTGCCAGCGTGCGCAGTTCGGTGATCTCCAGTGCCGCTAGATCAATCTCAAGCTGGCTGACCTTGCGCGCGAAATCGAAATCCTGGATCAGCGGCTGACCATCCTGCGTTTCCACCGCTGCGATTTCCCGCAGCTTCTCAACGCCGCGCTTTGACCGGGCGACCCCTGCAATGCCGCTGCGTTCGTGGGCGAGCAGGAACTTGGCATAGGTCCAGCCCTTGTTTTCCACTCCAACCAGGTTCTCGACCGGCACGCGCACATCCGTCAGCCACGTCTCGTTGACCTCGTATCCGCCGTCCAGCAGCTTGATCGGCTTCACCTCGACGCCCGGCGATTTCATGTCGATCAGGATGAAGCTGATGCCTTCCTGCGGTTTGGCAGCGTCAGGATCGGTGCGGCACAGGAAGAAACCCCAGTCGGCATGCTGCGCCAGAGTGGTCCACGTTTTCTGCCCGTTGATGACATAATGATCGCCGTCTCGGACAGCCGTGGTTTTGAGGCTGGCAAGGTCGGACCCGGCGCCCGGTTCGGAATAACCCTGGCACCACCAAACATCCCCGCTGCGAATGCCTGGCAGATGCTGTGCCTTTTGCTCTTCATTACCAAAGGTGTAAATCACCGGCCCGACCATCGAAACGCCGAACGGCAGCGGCATGAAGGTGTTTGCCCGCGCGTTCTCTTCTGACCAGATGTAGCGTTGCGTCGGCGTCCAGCCGGTGCCGCCATATTCGACTGGCCATGCCGGAACCGACCAGCCCTTTTCGCCGAGAACCTTGTGCCATGCGACCATATCTTCGGGCGACATGTCTTCGCGCATCCCGAAATCGCCAAGGTGCGAGGGATGATTTTCGGCGATGAAGGAGCGCACTTCCTCGCGAAAGGCGCGTTCTTCGGGGGTAAATTCGAGGTTCATGCGTGAAGGCTCCCAAGGGTTTTCATTGCTGATGTGCCCTATTGTCATGGGGATGCCTGCTCTTAAAGCCGAAAATACTCAAACCCGCACGCAGACGATGCAAGTGCCCCCGCGCCTACCACTGGCGCGGCGGCGCGCTTTATCGTTCGATCACATCGCCAGACATCGGCGCGAGCTTGGCCAGCAACTTGTTTTGCGCGGCAAACGGTACGTCTGCCTCACGCATCGCTGATTGCAGGTTTTCAATCAGCACGTTCAGATCCTCGCATCTGGTTCCAAGTCCGGCGTGGGCGGTACGCATGTCGCGCCCGGTGTAATCGCATCCGGCATGGATCAAATAGCAAAGCTGTTCGCCCAGCGTGCGCTTGATCCGAACGGTATCATTGCTGACCAAGATATCGGCGATACGAGGGTCGGCCTCGGCCAGATCAATGGCGCACGCACACCTTCCCAATTGCGGGCCCGATTGCGGGAAACGTCAAACTGGGATGCAATATGTACGATCAGATGCGCGGATACATCAGGGTGACCGATACCCCCCCGTGCAGCGAAGGCCGACATCAACGGCTACGTTACGCTTTCCGTGTTACCTGTCGGGTTGGAACAAATCACCGTGTGGCATTCGCAATTGCGCGTTCAAGCTAACGAGAACGCGTCCAGGCAAGGATTGCCGCGGGTACGCAGGCTCGTAAAATACAGGTCCGCCTGCGGTGATGCAATCTGCATTGCCTGCCTCGCTGCGCCGTCTCGCGAGGTTGCGTAAAGGATTGTTGTCTGTCCGTATCGCCGCGCTCTATGCAGCGCTGTCTGCTGTGGTGCTGGCGGCAATCGTGATTATCGCAAACGGCGGACTGGCGCGGTTTGGAGAGGTTTCGGCTGCGCGCAGTTTCGGGTTTCGCGGAACGGTCGCGACCGATGATGCCGCCACAATCGGCAGCGCGCTCGATAACCTCAAGGTACGATCGCAAACGCGTGTGGCGTTTGTCATGACGCTGGACGCAGATATCATTACGAGCAGGCAGATCGGTATCTCCGATCGCGAAAGTCTGTGGTATCGACTGGATGACGGGGCGACCCGCGGGATTATCGAAGTGGACGGCAAGTCTGCCCTTGTCGCTGCGTCGCCCATCATGGCGCCCGATCTGATCGGCTGGCTGGTGTTGGCTCAACCACTCGACCGGGCGGAATTGGACCGGCTGGTAACCCCCGCCCCAATTGCGATGGAAGCCAGCGTCAAACGCGCCTCCGCTCAGCCGGACTGGATCGCAGCGAACCCAGTGGGCGAGGTTTTCGAACGGCGCGACGGCGAGCGTTTCCTTTATCACGTATCCGATCTTCCGGTGTTGCAGGACGAGATTTGTCCGCAACTCGTGCTGCGACATTCGCTCACCGGTTCACTGGCCGAATATTCGAACTTGCAAGGGCTGCTGGCGCTGCTGGCGCTGCTGGCGCTGGGCGGTATCGGCCTCGTGATCGCGCTCAGTTGGCGGGTCGCGCGCGGCGTTACCGGTCCGCTGCAAAAACTGGTCGAGGCCACGCGGGCCATCGGTGAGGGGTGCGATTTGGACCTCAAGGTGGAAACCGACGACGAAATCGGTCGTCTGGCCGGCAGTTTCCACACTATGGTGACCGCCATTGCTGTACGAGAGCGTGAGATAATCCATGTCGGCCTGCATGATGGACTGACCGGCTTGCCCAATGGCAAATTGTTTACCGAACAACTTGCGAGCGCGTTGACGCGATGCTGCGCAGATGAACCATTGCTTGTGGCCTATATCAACCTCGATGATTTCAAGGTTATCAACGATACGCTGGGCCATCCGGTAGGCGACACGGTGCTGCGCGATATCGCGGACCATGCGTGCGAAACACTCGACAACGCGCTGATTGCGCGGCTTGGCGGGGATGAGTTTGCGATCCTGATGACAGGGCTTACCCGAGACGATAATTTTGCAAGCACCGCAGAAGATCTGCAACGGTTTTTCCAGCAACCCCTGATGCTGGAGGGCCATAATGTCGAATGTTCCGCCAGCATCGACGTCGCTATCGCACCGGGTGACGGAACTGACGACACGACCTTGATGAAAAACGCGGACCTTGCGCTCCATTGCGCAAAAAGCGAGGGCAAGTCGACCTATCAATTCTTCGAACCTGCGCTGGATGAACAGGCCCGTGTCCGGCGTCAAACCGAACTCGATCTGCGTGTAGCCTTACGCGACGGCAGTTTTGAACTGGTATTTCAATCACCTTACAGCGTTGCAGAGCGACGCATGACCGGTTTCAAGGCCTTGATCCGCTGGAACCATCCAACACGCGGCGTGGTCAGCCCGCTGGAATTCATTCCGCTGGCGGAAGAAACAGGGATCATCATGCCAATCGGTGAATGGGTGATCCGCGAGGCGTGCCGACAGGCCAGCACATGGCCGAAGGTTGTTTCGGTTGCTGTGAACATTTCCCCAAAGCAGTTCGCTTATACCGGGCTTGCCAACACAATCCTGCAAGAATTGTCCAACACGGGTCTGGCACCAAACCGGCTGGAACTTGAAATCATCGAAAGCATCTTAATCGCCGACGTGCAAAAGACGATGGCGACACTTCATGGGCTCCGTGACATGGGCGTACGGATTGCGCTCGATGACTTCGGGACCGGATATTCTTCACTCAGTTATCTGCCAGCGTTTCCATTCGACAAGGTGAAGATTGACCGCAGCTTTGTCGAAGACCTGCGTGTCAACGGCAATGGCCATGCGATCATACGGGCAATCACCACGTTGACGGATGCGTTGGGAATGGAAACTGTGACGGAACGAGTGGGGGATGTCAGCCAGTTCGAGGCACTCGAACGTGAAGGCTGCCGCTATCTTCAGGGTTATCTGTTCTCTCGGCCCGTCGCCGGAAGCGCTGTTCATGCCATGCTGAGAAACGGTGCGGGCTATCAAAGGCAGCTGTGCGCGTGGATTTTGCCTGGTGAGGGCGCGCAATACGCAAAATGCCTGATGATAAAGCGAACGACTCGCCAATCGTCCCTACGCTGCCCCAGCTTAATTCTGCATGTGATTCAGGATGTTGCTAAAGTCTCAGCGCTGCCACACGGCTCTGCGCACTCAGTTGGCCACGGCCGCGCTGTACCTGGTCATGCCTATGTCGGCTTCTCCAACGGGTAATGCGTGCCGGGCTCTGTTTCAAAGTGTCTTTTGCGGTCCCCCAAGACTCGTGAGACGAACGGAGTGCAGACAAGATCTCCCGGACTTCAGTGCCATTGGCCGGCATCCTCTCCCAAGGATTCTAACGCTTCTGGCGACCTATTTTGGGGTCCGCTGGATCAGTGAGCTGCCAGAGCCCTTTCCTTATTGTCCGCTTGCTCGCTGCTGCGATTGGTGGAAATGAACTCGGTTGGCTTCAACTCGATTCCATTGTTGACCGCCCAAATTGCAGCTTGGGTTCGGTTTTGTGCACCCAGTTTGCGAAGGATCGCCTTGACGTGCACCTTCACCGTCGCTTCACTGATGGTCAGATGCCCGGCAATCACCTTGTTGGGTGATCCAAGGATCAGGAACCGAAGGGTTTCCATTTCTCGTTCGGAAAGCAGAGAAACCACCTCTCGCTCCGACATTGAGGGTAGCCCGCCCCCCGTCCAGCGTTTGGGCAACCCCTTCGCCAGTTCACTGGGCATCACTTTTTCGCCAAGATAAACCAGTCTCAGCGATCCAATCAGGGACTCGCAGCCGATACGTTTAACAATGTAACCGTCGACCCCGGCCTTGAAGGCCTGCAGCATTAGATCGAAGTCAAAGTCGTCACTGAGCACGACGATTTTCGCTTCAGGCACCGCATTGTGTATATCGTCGACGGCCTGACAGATGTCGTCCTGTTCGTCGATATCGAGAATAATAATTCCAGGACTGTCAGAACGCTCCTTAACGTCCAGTAATGCCCGCACAGACCGATGAGCCTCCACCACCGAAAAGGCATCCCCTTCGAGGATCCTCCTCAATCCTTCGCGCGCGAGTGCGTTATCACTCACAATACCAATCGGCACTAATGCTCGATTACCCATAATACGTCCTCCTTCGAGATATTCCCCTGCGACCCGAAAGGATTGCGCACGGATCGCCACCCTTCGACGGGTTCGGTCCGAGTCGCTACCGTAACCTATTATCGTTTCATTAGTCATTGATACCTAGAAGGTATTGTAGGGATTCGTCGAGTCCGGAAATAGGACACCGAGCCAATCAGCGCTTGCTTGTGGGTAACCCTTTTTAGCTAACTTCGCGAATCAGCATGAATGCTTCGGCCGAGTGGCGATAAACGCTTGAGCCTCTAAGGGTTGCGAGGGCTGCGAGGGTCTCGAGGGAACGTTCGTCGGGGAATGGCTTAACCTGACTTTCGAACATAGCGAACGCCTTCAGCTTGCGCTGGACAGTTTCGCTGATGTCAAAAAAAACGTTCGGAGCGAAAGTCTCGGTAACGCCAGGTGCAGCCCAATTGGTCTCCGAAAGGGTCTCGTAAGCATAAATCCGCTGCGGTACGTCAGGCCCTCTTGGCCTTGCAGCCACCAGACCGGCAAAGAATACCAGCTGGTGATCCCGATGAATGTCGCCAACAAAAGGCAGAAACAGGGTGTCCGGGGCGACCTCCTGAACAAGTCCGGCAATCGCGGCATTCAATTGCGCACCTGCGATCCGGTCCAAAGCCGCCGCCGGGAGATCGAGAAAGTGACACTGTTTAACCCCGATGATCTCATGTGCGGCGGTCAGTTCTTGGCGAACTTTCTCGACCATGCTGGCCGGGAAAGCTGGCTCATAACCTCGGGTCACGACGCCGACATGGACCTCCTGCCCACCATCCGCAATGCGCGCCATCGTGCCGCCGCAGCCGAGCACCTCGTCATCAGGGTGCGGGGCAATAACAAGCGTTTTCCCCAAGTGAGCCAGTGACTTCGTCATTCTCTTCCCAATACGATATGATTGCGGATCGGAACGGATGATTCCGTCTCCCATGCCTCTACCCTCAGCAATCCGTCACCGGTAATCACGGAGAATGTCTTGTCAAAAACTTCGACCACTTGTCCGATGACGCCATGATGGTCATGCTGTTCGAAGTGCTGCGCCTGCCACACCACAAGTTTTTCGCCGGCATATTCGGTAAACGCGCCAGGATAGGGTTTCGTCACGGACCTGACCAGACGATCAATTTCTTTCGCCGGGCATCTCCAGTCAATCCGGCCATCTTCTGGTCTGCGTCGTGCTGCGTAGGTTGCGCAAGATTCGTCCTGGCTCGATCTGGGGGGTGAGCCCGAAGCCAGCGATCCCAGTGCAGCCCCGATCATTGGACCCAGCGCCGCCATATGCTTGTCATACAGTGTACGCGCGGTTTCCCGCGGCGACACATGGAAATAGCGTTGTTCGAGGATATCGCCGGTGTCGACGCCTTCATCCATCCAGAACAAGCTGGCTCCGGTTATCTTCTCGTCATTGAGGATCGTCCACGGCAAAACCGCTCGTCCTCTCATGCGCGGAAGCGGTGCAGGATGGTAACCAATAACCCTGTCGGGTGCCAATTGCATGAATTGCGGACCGCATATCTGTGACCAACCGACGACAAAGATGTACTCGGGCGCCACGGAACGGATCGTTTCTATCGTATCCGGATCGTTGATTTGACGCACTCGCAAGACTTCAATGCCATGTTCCTGCGCCAGTGGGGCCATATCAACGAAGTCGGAATGGCGAGCCGATAACTCCGGCGCCAAGGTCACTACAATTGCAGGGGGACAACCGACATCGATCATTGCGCGCAGCGCGCAAAGGGAGCTTTCTACCGCTCCGACAAGCGCGATTTTCATCGGCTCAAACCGCGCCATGTGCGGTGCCGGGTCGAACATCGCTTTGGATAAAGCCATTCGGCTCCGAATTTCCGCGCCAGAGGCTCATCTCTTCCATCAGGAATGCGTTGACCTTTCGCACGTCATAAACGGTCTCTGCGAGGTGGCGGGAGTTATCACCCATCCGCTGGACCAGTACGCGGTCCGCAACCAGTTCCTCCATCGCTTGCGCCAGTCTTGCGGCGTCGCGAGGGGGTACGAGAAACCCGTTAACGCCGTCACTCACGGCATCACGGCAGCCCGGACTATCGGTCGTTATCACCGCGCGACCCACAGCCAGGGCTTCAAGGATCGTCCGTGGCAGTCCCTCGCGATAATAGGTTGGAAGAACGAAGACATGGCACTTGGCCAGAAAGGTGGGCACGTCATCGGTCTCTGCGATTACTTCGACTGGATAATCGCTTTTCAGGCGTGCCAGGTCAGCAGGCTTCAGGCCGGTAGGATTGCTCGGTTCCTCGCGCCCGATCAGGCTGAACTTCGCTTCAGGCCAATTGGACGAGACGATGGCCGCAGCCTCAGCGAACTCCCAGATGCCCTTGTCCGCCATCAGCCGACCGATCATCAGAAAATGAAGCGGCCCATCCGGCAAGGGTGCATGTGCAAACCGTTCCAGGTCAACGCCGGAGCCCGGCACTTCCACGATAGGTGAGGAACCACTGACGATTCCCGCTTCGATCATGTCCTTGCGATCATCCGAATTGAAGACGAATATCTTCTTCGCGTTTCTGAGGCCTTCCCGATACAGCTGGCAAAAGAGCCATTTGAGGAAGCGTCTGTTTGATGCAGCCTCGCTGAAAAGATATCCAAGCCCTGACATAAGGGCGTAATATCTCTTCACACCCGAAAAGCGGCACGCAATGCCGCCGTATATGATCGGCTTCTGCGTGTAGGCCAGCACCGCATCGGGGTCCTCTTCGCGAAGCAATTTCAGATAGGCCCAGATCGTTCGGAGGTCTGAGAAAAGGTCCGTGCCGGTTCTTGCCATGGGCACAGTGCGGAAGCCTATGCCGATTGCGGCGAGTCTGGCGCGCACTTTCGGATCATCGTCCGGAGCTACGGCGACCACTTCGTGTCCTGCTTGGCGCATTTCTTCCAGAAGTTTCCCACGAAAGTTAATGAGGGAAAATGCGAGGCTTGAAAGCACGACAATTTTCACGGCAATCTCCGGATACGTCGTTTGTCAGATAAGTGGTGCGCAATCCGCTGATGGCCGGTCGAATGCAGAAATGAAAACTGTATTCGGTTGTATAGGCAAAAGAAGGGTCAGCGTCTCCAAGGATGACAAACCGGCCTTTCGGCGGGTCACCTGTGGCCCTTCGGAGAGCATCCTTCATACCCTTTCGGAGCGATGCCCCTCCCTGTTGGGTGAAGTTAGCCAAAGAAGAACCCTTTAGGTTGATGCCGTGATGCGCAAGTGCGCCAACCGCTGAGACGCCGTATGCCTTGGCATCGTAATGGTCAGATTTCCTTTTGACCTGGGCAGCGAGGCACGGAAATGACGCAGTCCAATGCAGGCACAGTTGAACAGGATGGTTTGTCCACCGCGCATGTGGTGGACAGCGTTTCTGCCGGTAATGCGGGGCGACTAACGCGCCTTTCACGTGCGCTGGCTGACCGGTTTGGCATTATACCTGCCTTCCGTTGGAAAAAGCTGATCAGGCTGGCGGGTGTCATGACGCTCGATTTTACAGCCATAGCGGCAACGCTCTTGTTATTGCAGCCTCTCCTTGATGAGCGGGTGGAAATCCCGGCAGGCATTGTTCCCTTCCCCGCAATTGTAGCTGCGGCGAGCGCTACGGCAGTCCTCATCATGTTTCTGGCAGGCCTTTACCGGCGAAACTGGCGTTTCACATCTTTGGCTGACTGTCTCGTGATGGGTCTCAACGTAGCGATCGCGCTCGCGATAGTCTGGGTCGGTATCTGGTTTTTGGCCGAAAGAGCTTTTTCGTCGCACTTTGTCCTCTTGGCCATTCTGCATTTCTGCCTCTCCTTCCTCGCCATGCAGATCATGCGCCTGTCGAGGCGAGCAGCCAGACGCCTTCCCATCTTCACCCTGACGCGCGCAGCGCCGCAATCCGCTTTAGTAGATCGGGAAAAGGTCTTGTTGGTGGGACGTGCGGACTGGGTTGATTCTGTCATCAGCATCACCGCCCCCGACAGGGCATCACCCATCACCATTGTTGGCATCCTGTTACCCGAAGCCGATGGCCCGATCGCTCGGATCAGAGGCGTGCCTGTCTTAGGTTTTCCCGAGAACCTGCTTACTGCAGTCATTGCACTCGAAGAGCGCAAGCGACGCCCGGACACGATCATCGTGTGTGACGACGCTATCAATCTGAGCGCGCGCGTCGTGGCATCGGTAAGTCGGGTTACCAAGGATCTTGGTATAAAGATCGTGAAAGTGGGAGACGACTGGGGGCATTTGCTTGGCCGGGAAAAGTCATCTGCCCTGGAAAAGCTTTCGACAACCGAACTGCTGGGGCGGCGCGAATTCGAACTGCGCGAAGCGACCATTTCGAAACAGGTCGCGGGTGAAACGATCCTCGTTACGGGTGCCGGTGGAACCATCGGAGGGGAGCTCACCCGCCAGCTTGCCGCGTTTAATCCGGCTCTTTTGGTTCTGCTCGATCACAGCGAATACAATCTGTACACGATAGAGCGCCAGATCCGTGAGTCCTACCCGGAGCAGTCTGTCGCGATTTCCCTGTGCGATGTAAGGGATCTGGGTGAAGTAAGGCGCGTATTCAAACGCCATGAACCGGCGATCGTCTACCATGCCGCTGCAATAAAGCATGTGCCGATAGCCGAGGCCAACCCGTGCGCAGGCGCTCATACCAACATTATCGGGACCAAGAACGTTGCCGATGCAGTCTGTGAATTTGGCGCACGCGCAATGGTCCAGGTCAGCACCGACAAGGCAGTCAATCCGGTCGGGATCATGGGTGCAAGCAAGCGCGTGGGCGAACTGTATGCCCAGTCGCTGGACTTGTGCGGGGTCGATGATCCGGAGGCGCCACGGTTTGTGACTGTGCGGTTCGGCAACGTGCTTGGCTCTTCGGGTTCCGTAGTTCCATTGTTCAAAAGCCAGTTGCTCGCTGGCGGACCGCTCACGGTGACACACCCGGAGATAAAGCGGTTTTTCATGACAGTGGGTGAAGCGGTGCAGCTTATCCTCGAGAGCAGTTCTCGTGCACTTCATGACGGAACACCGCGGGGGCGGATCATGGTGCTGGACATGGGTGAGCCGGTGAAAATTGTCGATCTGGCGCGGCGGATGATCCGGCTTCATGGCCTTGAGCCGGATGTCGACATCGAAATCAAGTTTACCGGTCTTCGGCCTGGTGAGAAGCTCTTCGAGGAATTGTTCGACACTTGTGAGGTACAGCAACCCTCCTCAATACCTGGCATCTTCGAGGCTCAATCGCATCCCATTCCGCTGCCTCTGATTACGCGCGCGATCGAACAGATCGGTATCGAAATCGAGAGGGGGAACGACGGCGACGTCAGGCGAATTACCAGCCATCTGACCAACCTTCCTTCAAGCTCGCCAACTCTTGCCGGGTTTGTCGCAAACTCGATGCCTCTGTGGCGTCCCAGGTTTCTGACGGTCGAGGAGAATTGAACGATATGATGCAAGCCGCAGGAACGACGCGCCCGATGCAGGTGATGGCACCCGAACTGCCAGCAGCGACAGTTTCGCTCTGGCCGCGGCACGAGCGCGACGAAATCGAGGCTGTCAGGAACGTGCTGGAGTCCGGCCGGGTCAACGCGCTCGTCCATGGAAACGAGAACCGGGCATTCGAAGATGAATTCGCAAGCTATCTGGGTGTGCCCCATGCTATCGCTGTGAGCAATGGCACCGTTTCGATCGAGCTTGCCCTTCGTGCCTTCGGCATCGGTCCGGGCGACGAGGTCATAGTGCCGGCGCGAAGCTTCTTTGCAACGACCAGCGCAGTTGTCGCGGTGGGCGCCCGCCCGGTGTTTGCTGATGTTGAGTTGGACACCCAGAATATCGATCCGGAATTGGTTGAACGGCTTTTGTGTGACAAGACGCGGGCCATTATTTGCGTACACTTGGCCGGCCAGCCCTGCGACATGGACCGGCTTGGCAAGATTGCATCGGGCGCTGGCATTCGACTTATTGAAGACTGCGCTCAGGCTCATGGAGCAACCTGGCGCGGCCGCGCGGTGGGATCATTCGGCGATGCAGGATCGTTTTCTTTCTGCACCGACAAGATCATGTCGACCGGAGGCGAAGGCGGAATGCTGGTGCTGAATGACGACAGCGCATGGCGCACCGCGTGGGCATACAAGGATCATGGAAAAGACCCGGTTCGTTTGCGGGAGCATTCAGCATCGCCAGCCGGAGAATTCCGTTTTCTGCATGACTCATTCGGAAGCAATTTCCGGCTGACAGAAATGCAGGCCGCCATCGGACGAAAGCAATTGGCCAAACTGGACCGATGGGTTGCGCGTCGCCGCGAGAACGCCAACGCACTGCTGGAAGAAGCCTGCAAGAACCCAGTGGTGATCGCGATGAAACTGCCCGATCAGGCTCAACATGCCTATTACAAAGCATATGTCCGCCTCAATCTTGATCGCCTTCCCACCAGCGTCGCCCGATCAGACATCGTTGCCGCATTGACCTCCGAAGGAATTATGTGCGGCAGCGGTTCGTGTCCGGACATGAGCCGCGAGGGAGCCTTCAGCCGTCTTACCATCAAGAGCGACGGCGATCTTGCCAATGCGCATCGACTTGGACGTGAGACAATGATGTTCCAGGTGGATCACACGCTTTCTCCCGAACAGACCGCCCGCGCCGGACGGTGCCTTGCAGACACCGTTACCCGCCTATCGGTAGCATCATGATCCAGCCCGGTATGCCCCCGCTCGATTTCTTTGTTATCGGCGCGATGAAAGCCGCAACCACATGGTTGCAGGCTCAAATGAGCCAACACCCCGATATATTTGTTCCTGAAATAGAACCGCACTATTTCACCAGAGAGCACGACCGGGGAATCCAGTGGTATCGCGACCTTTTTCCCGCTCACAAGGCTGCCGGAACGCTGTGGGGCGAGAAGACCGCCGATTATCTGGCGACACCCGAGGCGGCGCAGAGGATCAGCAAAACCTATCCTGACGCGAAGCTTATCGTGCAACTGCGCAACCCGGTGGATCGCGCCTATGCCGACTACAAGATGCTGTTTCGCAGGGGCACAGTCAAAGGCTTGCCGCAGGAATACATGACCTCGCTGAACAGCGAACAGCCACGGTTCCTGAACAATGGATTGTATGCCGCGCATCTGAGGCGCTGGATGGAGCTGTTCCCGGCTGAGAACCTGCTAGTTTTCACATTCGAGGATGTGCGCGATTACCCAAGTCAGACGCTGGCGAGAGTGTTCAATCATCTCGGAACGCAGGTTCATCACGATCCCGAAGCGGTCAAGCGCAAGTACAACGATAGCAGCAAGGAATTGCTGCCGCTGCCCATCCGAAAGATGCTCGCCCCGCTCAAGCCGATGGTGCGCCCCTATCGCAACAGTTCGCTTTTCCGAGCTACGCGGGATTTGTTCGCAAAACAGGTGGCTTATCCGCCCCTGTCCGACGATATGCGCAATCACCTGATCGAATTCTATACCAGCGATTTGACGGAACTGGGTGAGCTGCTCGACCGTGATTTTTTGAACTGGCTGCAATCCGATCGCGAAAAATCTCCTGTTGCGCTTTCAAATTAGCCCCGGAAAATGCAGGATTTCAGTCTGACGTCGAAGACCATGAGAGGATTAGAGATGACCCTACTTTACAGAAGACTATCGATCTTTCTGGCGGCGAGCTGCCTTGCGCTTTTGGGGGCGTGCTCGACCGGGATCAGCGATCTGCCGCCGCTCGAAAGCGCTGGCACAGCCGAAGTGCGCATCGCTCCCGGTGATAAGGTGCGCGTTACCGTGCAGGACCTCGACGCAGTTTCAGGCGAATATATCGTCGATGAAACCGGGACGATCTCGTTCCCACTGGTACGGCAGATAAAGGTAGCAGGTCTGTCTTACGCCGAGATGGAAAACGCCATCACGGAACGCCTCGTATCAGCAGATGTTCTGAAGACGCCGAACGTCGCTGTTCAGCCGCTCGAACTGCGGCCAATATACATAATGGGTGAAGTGCGACAGCCGGGCGAATATGCATACCGCCAAGGCTTGACCGTATTTGCCGCCATATCCATGGCAGGCGGATACACCTACCGTGCGAATACCGGACAGGTGGCAATCACCCGAATGGTGGGGGAACGTCAGATCACAGGCGTGGCCTCGGAAGACAGCATGATCCTGCCGGGCGACCGGATCCGAATTTATGAAAGCTGGCTCTGATGCGCGTGAGTCCCATCAAGAGGAACTTCGGCGCATTCTGCGTTGCTGGCGCGGCGCTTATGCCAACCCACGCTCTTGGCCAAACCACCATCGCCCCCCTGCTTGCGGCAGATGATCCGGAATACAAGATCGATCCGCTCTCCGCTGGTCCGATAAACCTGCAACCACGAGTAATCGTAACCGCCAACTACGATGATAACGTCATCGCGAGTCCAGATGGTGCAGAGGTCGAAGATCTCGAATTCATAGTACGCCCCGAGCTCGAAGCGAGTATTGGCGACACCAACATGCGGTTCACACTTGCAGGTTTCGGGGAGTTTTCACGGTTTTCTGATTTCACAACCGAGGACTCCGACATCTATGGTGTATCCGGGGATTTTTCCTACAGTCCCAGCCTCGGTGACAGACTGAATATGAACGCGGGCTACGCTCGTCTGAAAGAGAACCGCGGCGATCCCGAGGCGCGTGACCTAGCTATTGTCGGACCTCGACTTGTCGACGATACCTTCGCAAACATTTCCTACCGCCGCGAGGGTGGTCGCTTGTTGCTGGGTGTTGAAGCAGCTTTCAGCGATCTCGATGCAGTGTCGCCACTGGACGATGATCGCGATTTCAAGACCTATTCCGGTCGCGCGACGGTGGGCTACAGGGTGAGCGGGCCGATCTATGCGACGTTGACCGGCTTTGCCAGTGTGCGAGATTTTCGGTTGGAAGGAACGCCGATCCTGCCAGACCGGGATGCGACCACCTACGGGGGGCAGATCGGACTTAGCTTTATCGATAGCGAGCGTCTGCGCGGTCGTGCCCGCGTTGGAGCATTCCGGTTTGACCCGAATGACCCCGGCATCGAGGCACGCACCGGCTTCTCGGTTGACGCCTCAATTGCCTATCTGCCAACACGCCGGTCGGCCCTTATTCTCGAAGCCTTTCGCGGCGATGTTGCCACCTTCCGGCGCGGTGCGCAGGCACGAACGGACACGCGCCTGGCGCTGACCGGACAGTTCGAACTGCGCCACAATCTCTACGCCCGCACAGGCCTAAGGTGGATACAGAGCCGTTTCATTGGCAGCGGGATCGAGGAAAAGATCTATGGCTCGAACCTTGGTCTGGAGTATCTTGCGAGCAGGAATGTGTCCCTCATCGCCGAGGCTAATGCATCCGAGCGGGTTAGCGACGACCGAACGCAAGAGTTCGACAGGCTCCGCGCAAGCCTGTCGGTGCGAATTCGTTTCTAACGGCCACAACTACTCGCGCAGCAATTCCTCATACACGCGCATTACCGATGCTGCGTGGCGCCTCTTGCCAAACCTTTCTCGGGCTGACTTGTCGGCTCGCTCCACCATCATTTCTGTCATGCCGGGATCCGAAAGCACCGCCTCCACTCCATTGGCGAGTGAAACGGCGCTTTCGGGATCGACCAGAATGCCGCTTTCACCGGCAAGCGCCTCCTCGTTGCCACCGGACCGTGTCGCAACAACCGGCGTTCGCACGAGCATTGCCTCCACCAGGGTCCGGCCCAACGGCTCCCCTACGGCGGGCACAATGAGCTGATCGCAACCTGCGATCCATTCGTGCCCCGGCGTCTGGAAGCCCATAAGCCTGACCGCGTCCGCCATGCCCGTATCTTGGATATGGCTTCGCAACAGGATATCCATTTCGGGAAGAACGGCCTCGCCAAACATCAGGCCATACACGGGCCGACTGAGCCGGGATCGCAACTCCGCGATCAGATCGACGAACAGGAGCGGCCGCTTACGCGGGACGAAACTGCCGAAATAGCCGAGCAGCAGCGCATCTTCGGGAAGTCCAGCGAGTTTCAGCACCCGCCGACGCGCCTGCGCGCGATCGGCACTGATCGATGTATCAAAAGGGCTGAAAATCACCTCTGCCTTGTTCGCAGCGCTCAAGTATCGTCCCTTGGGCAGCGAGAAGCTTGAGACAGTGAGCACCTTGGTGGCAAGAATTGGCGCCACGAAACGCAAACCCAACGCATCCGGATCGGCACGGTGGTGCCAGACCAGACGCAAGCCGGCAAGACGAGCGGCCAAAGCCCAGGATGCGTGAGTGCGTCCATCGTTAGTATGGACAATATCGATGCCATTTTCACGTAGGAAGCGCACACGCGCGGGCAGGCCCGCAAAGGTGCGCAGAAAATTGGTCACGCTGAATTTCACGCCCGGCCTGAAGGAAGCCCGCGGCCGTCCCGGATCGTCCATCTGTTCAAAAGCTGAAAAGTGCGTTGCGATCCTTCCCCCTGATATTTCCGGGACGACGAGCACGCGGTATCGCGCCGGATCAAGGTTCTCCAGCAGCCCGCAGAGCGAGAAGTGACTGCCACCGACGCTATCTCCGGCGAACGGATAGCAAATCGTCACTGGTCGCGATTGTGTTGCACCGCTCCTTATGGCGGCGAGTTTGCGGGACGTATCAGCAATATTCATTTGGCGATGTTCGCACCAAGGAGACTTTCGCGATAGGAAAGGAAATCCTCGAAATTCGTGACGCCATTGCCGTTCCTATCGACCCAAGGGTCGAAAATTTGAGGGTTTGACCCGTGGCTAACCTCCCAATTGTCGTCCATTCCATCCTTGTCGATGTCTGAATAGGGCGCGCCGCCGGGCATTGGCGCTATCGTTCCGGGCTTCGCGATTATCTGCCCGGAAAGGTTACTGATATCGCTTATGACCTGCTTGTCGATTGCATCTCGTGGCCATGCCCCAGCTTTCTGCAGGACACTTGCGTAGGCGACCTTTGCCGCAAGCGGCCGGATTGTCATCGGGCATGGGGAGCGTTGGACGAGTGCCGCCTTGGCGGATCCGGATACGTGTTCGAAATTGCCGCGAAACTCGTTATCCCACAGATAGATCGCCGCCGAGCCGCGCGACCCGATGGTGTTTCGCGCGATACCTTGAGCGCGGCTGCCGGTATTGCTCCCAGCGATAAAGGTATTTCCGACGATCGAAACGGGGCTGCCGCCAAAGCTCTCCCATACCTCTGCGAACTGTGATTGCGCGTTGTACATGACGTTGTTGACAACCTCGACGCACGAAGCGGGGGGGAAGTTGATGTCTGGATTGCGATCGCCGTTGTGCGCGCAGATATTGCCGATGAAACTGAGCCGCTGAGCGTCTTTCGGGTCGCTGGCCAGAAGGGCGCATTTATCGTGCCTGGGCACTCCATAGGAGAAGATTGAGTTGCTGATTGTGATCCGGTCGTTGTCGCCGTAGCCGTTTATCAGTTCGTCGCTAGCCCAACTGGCACTGACGTGATCGATGATAACGTTTCGGCTGTTTTCGATGGTGAAGCCATCGTCGCTCTTGCGATTCGCACTCAGACGGTCGAGCCTGACCCTTACATGGCGCACGATCACGTCATGCGTATTCTTTATGATGATCGGAGTGCGGGCCGCAGGGCCTCCTGCATGGGTAATCACTACGCTGCCCCCCGGCGCGGTCTGACCGGCGATGGTGATATTGGGGTTGCTGATCACGGGAGGCGTCCCGGTGAAGCGAAAAACGCCCCCGATGCGGAAGACGCATACCCGGCTGCCCTGCGCGACAAGGCAGCTTCGCAGAGAACCCGCACCCGAATCCTTGCGATTGGTCACGTAGATTATCCGTCCCCCTTTCCCTCCGACCGTGCCGGCACCGTGTCCGATTGCTCCGGGAAAGGCCCGAGTTTTCGATGCTGGCTGAGGATTTCCGGGGGGTGCAGCGTCGACCTTTTGCGCGCAGGACACTAGCAAAAGGCTCGATCCAGCTATCGCGAGAGCTGTTGCCGCCGGGAAGGTTTTTCCGATCTGCGTTTTCATCCAACATCCTCCAAGATTCTGCGATCCCGATTGCGTTCGGCATTCGCCTGACCGGGCGGCGACCCCAGATAGCCATACCTCGCAAGCAGGGGAGCCGTGAGAAAGGAAAACAAATTCTGCATCGAGCGGGGCATCTGGGAGGTCCAGCCGATATCCTTCCTTATGCTGATTTCTTCCTGCATGCGGTGGCGGCTGCCTGCGATCTGATGCTGCGGCTTCATCACTTCGGCGCCGTGTTCCGGCGATACGTAATCATGACCCACAAGATCGAGGATAGACGTGACTGTTCCCTCTGGATCCAGTACGAAGTCCTCATATCGAACGCGAATGCTCCGTTTGCGGGGGAGGCGCAGACGCAGCATTTCCACCCCCAGATTCACAACGATCCAGCGGGCGGCGGTATACCACATCGGCTTCGGCTTGAGTTCCTTCTGAATCCCGTCTTCGACCGCGCGCCGGTACGGCTTCATCATCGACCACGCGACGCCCCGCCCGTCGCGCACCATGTGCACCAGATAGACCTCAATCTCCTCGATCGCCATGAGCGCAGAAGCGCGGCCGGGCAGCTTTGACGAGTCAACGACGATAGATGCTCCGGATGCTTCAGCAACCTCTTGAAGAAGTGCTGACACCTCTTCGCGATACCCTCGCCCAGACTTACCCGGAAAGAAGCGCCAGAAAAATCGTCGCGGATCGATCAGCCACTCGGAGCGAGCCAACCGCCTGCCATGAACATTCATTGCATCGGGTCGCCTGCCCTTAAGCCAGCGCCTGACGACTGGTCCCCAAAATCCACACTCTCCTGCCGTGCTGCGGCAGGCGCAGAATTCCTGCTCCTCCCACACATGGCGGGGAAGTGCAGTGATCTCACCGCCTCCGAAAACACCTTCCTGTTGGCCAAGGGCGATGTCCAGCAGCGTAGTACCGCTGCGGCCATAGCCCGCGATGTAGATCACTTTCAGGGAATTTTTGCGCCGCACTGCCACGCTCCAATCAATATCAATTTCCACCCTCCGCCACGTCACGCCCTGCGGCAAGGTATCTTTGGTATATTACGATCACTAATCCCTGTAAGAGTAGCATAGCCCAAATGCGCTGCACACTGGACTGATAAGCGGTTGTCGGGGAGCGTCGCGGCTTGCAATGGTATGCCTGCGATGAACGAGCAAAACAATCCTTACATGGCGCCGGATCAAAGGTTTCCTGACGCGCCATTCACGCCCGAGAGCGGATGGGGAAACCGCGCCGTGAAAAACGCTCGGGTTGGCGACGTTACCTTTGCCCCGACTTCAATGCAGCGTTTCATGAGGCTAACGCTCCTGACTGCCGTTTTCTTCTGTGGCTGGTCGCTGCTGCGGGTCGGGTCCATCAACCTTACGCTGAGCGATATTCTGCTTTCCGTGATCGTGGTGACCATGCTTTATCGCGGAGAGATCAACAGCCGACCTTTTGGTAACCTGACGGTGTTCTGGTTCCTCGGCCTCGTTCTTATGCTTATGGGCCTCCTGATCGGAACCGTTATAAATGGCAGCGTCGATCGGTGGTTGCTCGTCGGCGGCCAATATCTTTTTGCCTTTTTTCTCATGCCGATGGTCCTGATGGGACAGCAGATTTCGCTGACGCGAAACTTCCCCGCCCTCTTCGTGATCGGCATAGCCGTGTCGCAATTGATTGGCATTTCAGCCAGCCTGATATTCAATAGTGCGGACACTACAGGTTTGATGGGTGACGGTTTCCTGACCGGCAACGGCCGCCTTGGCGCAATGATCGGCGAGCCAAACCCGAACGGAGCGATGATCGCCTATTCGCTGCCCATGCTTCTCTATTCGGTTCGCAAAGGGATCATGCCCCTTGGCATCAGCCTCATATGCGGCATACTGCTGATCTGGGGTCTGCTTGCCAGCGGGTCCTTCACGGGATTTGTCGCTGCGATAATCGCGATCTCGGTTTACCTTGCGATTTCGGGTGTTGGACTGTTTATCCGCGCTTTGCTTCTGGGAGCAATCGCGTTGGGACTATTTCTCGTTTCACCCCTTCCACTCCCCTCCGCTTTTGAAGAGCGGGTCGCAGGGGCCATTACGACAGGCGATCTTAATCAGGCTGGCACCTATACGGACCGTTCCGCACTGATCGAAGAGGCATGGCAAATGGCCGATGACAATGTCTTCATCGGCCTCGGCGTCGACCAGCTCAGGAAGAAGAACAGTCACGCCACGCCCGTGCACGAACTGCACCTGCTGATCTGGAACGAAGGCGGCATTCTGGCCTTCGCCGGTTTGATCACGATCCTTCTGACGATGGTAGCGGCGGCTTTCCTTGCGATTGCTCGAAGCCGCCCGGAAGGAGCGATGATCCTTGCGGTCATCCTCGTGTTCAATGTCTACACCGTATCTATCCCGCATATGTATTCGCGAGCCTGGATTCTCCCTGTTCTCTTGGCGCTGAGCACCTATTTCGCTCGCCAGCGAACATCTTCCCCGACCCTTGACCAGGAAGTGGCGCAGTACCGATGAGGGGCGACGAGGCTGCAACGCAATCGGCGGCTGAAACCGGGAGCGGTAGCGGTAAGAAAATGCTGCGCTCAAGGCTTGGCAGTATCCTGCACCTGTTAAGCGGGAGCATGGCGGCCGCGGCCATCATGGCATTGAGCACCGTTCTCGCTGCCAGAGCCCTCGGCCCGGAGGCCTACGGGGTACTCGCACTTGTGCTCACCATCGGGCGGATCTGCGAGAGGTTCATCCGATTCGAAAGCTGGCAACCGCTAATCAGGTTTGCCACGCAGAAAGATATCGAGGGAAACCCGCAGACCATGGGCGAGCTTTTTCTGCTCGGCCTGTTGCTTGACATTGGCTGCGCACTGATTGCTGCCGCAGCGATGCTTGCCGGTGGATATCTTCTGCTCCCGGTGATCGGGCTGGAGCAATCGGACTTCTATCTCCTCTTGATCTTCGCGCCGGCTATCGCCTTGAACATTCGCGGGGTGCCAACAGCCGCACTGCGATTGGCGGGCCAGTTCAAGTTGCTCGCCTACTTCTCCCTGTTTTCCGCCGTGCTGCGCGCCATCATGGCGGGGGCGGCATGGGCGCTCGAAGCACCATTGCCAGTCTTTCTGGCCATCTGGACGATTGCCCAACTGATCGACACCGCCGTATTTGCTTTGCTTGCCGTGCGCGCGCTTCAGAGCCTGGGTGTTGCAAATCCAATGCGCGCAGGCATGAGAGGGATCACCGCGCGCTTTCCGGGATTTATGGGATTTGCCTGGTCCACCAACCTTTCGAGCTCGCTTCGCACCCTTACGCAAGAGGCGGATACCCTGCTGGTTGGCGCACTCGCCGGTCCGACGCTCGCGGGCTCCTATCATATTGCCAAACGGTTCGCCAAAGTCGCCCAGCAAGTTGGGCAGCACGTCCAGGCTGTGATCTATCCTGACCTTGCGCGTATGTGGGCCCGCGAGCGTTTCGATCAGGTTCGCGCAATCAAGGTCAAGGTCCAGATTGCATTGGGTGCCATCGGGGTTGGCATCGTCGCTGCCGTCTCGGTTCTTGGGCCATCCGGTGTAAAGTGGTTGTTCGGGGAAGAGTTCGAAATGGTCTACCCCCTTTTGGTGACGCAGCTGGTGGCAGTTGCACTTATTATGGTTGCCGCACCGGCGCGATCTACGATGTTGGCTATGAATCGACCCGGGGCGGTTCTGTCTATAGCGCTGATATCGACTGTCACCTTTTTCGCAACTGCACTAATTTTTATTCCAGATGTGGGAGCGATAGGGGCAAACTATGCGCACATTGCTTTTTCCGCTGTTACATTCATCCTCCTCGAGATAGTTTTCCGGATGACCTTTGTGTCCAATGCACCGGGTAAGGCTCCGGCCTTATGAACAATCCGTCTTTGAGCCCGATGGGATCGGCAAGAGCATCGCCCTCGCGCACCGGACGCATAAGCCTGGTCCTGCCTGGTATGCAGGCCGGTGGTTCTGAACATGTGGTGTCGTTCATCGCGGATCGACTTGTTGAAAGAGGTCACTCTGCTAAAATCGTCTCGTTCGAAACAGGCGAAGAGCCGCCTTATTATACAACTGACCCGCGGGTTGAGCTGGTATACCTTGCCCAGCCGGTGGCGCGCCGTGCGAAATTGGATGCCATTCGCAAGATTGCGGTTCGCGGGCAGGGTCTGAGGCGCCATTTCCAGAAATCGCAGCCCGACCTCATCATCAGTTTCCTGACGCGCACCAACGTGCAGACCGTCCTCGCCACAAGGGGGTTGGGCATCCCCGTGATCGTGTCCGAACGCAACAATCCCATCTTGCAGGATCCGGGCCCGGTATGGCGATGGCTGCGCGAGAGGACTTATCCGGCGGCATATGGTCTGGTGACCATGACGCGAGAGGCGATGGAATGCTTTCCGCCCCAGATGCGTCGGCGTTCATGGGTCATTCCTAATATGGCGGAGTGGGGAACCCGGCAATCGTCCAGAAATAGCGGCCCTCGCAAGCAATTGACTGCGGTGGGCAGGCTCACGCATCAGAAAGGATTTGACCTACTGCTGGAGGCATTTGCCCGCGTTTCAAACCATCATCCCGACTGGGATCTTTGCATCTGGGGCGAAGGGTCCGATCGGCAAGCGCTCGAAAAGCTCCGCGACGAACTCGGTCTGGGTTCAAGAGTGCAGATGCCCGGTCTGACTGATGAACCGGGACAATGGGTCTGCGAAGCGAATGCTTTCGTGCTTAGCTCGCGCTTCGAGGGATGGGGATTGGCGCTGGGCGAAGCGATGGCCGCCGGTCTGCCGTCGGTTTCCTTCGCTTGCAATTTTGGCCCGGCCGAGATGATCGAGGACGGGGTGGACGGTCTGTTGGTTGCCGATGGCGATATTGAAGATCTGGCGGCAAAGCTCGACCGCCTGATGGGAGACAGCGCCTTGCGAAATCGCCTGGGCGAAGAGGCCCGAAAGACCTCGCAACGCTTTCAACCAGCAGCAATCGGCGCAATGTGGACCGATCTCATTGAAGACATTCTGGCCACTGCCTCAACTTCCGCTTCGCCAGAGACGACAGCATGATTACCATGGCGCTAAAGAGGCAGCTTCGGGCAATCCGACGCTCTGGTAAAGACGCGCGTTTGCAGCGCTGGTTGCCTGATATCGACGCATTTCTGGTTTCCTATCCAAAAAGCGGTCGCACCTGGCTGCGTTATCTCCTGTCCGTTTACCTCGCCCGTCTTGCTAAACTGGAATTTGAGCCGGACCTGCGCTCCACTTTCCAGCTCCTGCCCAATTTCGACCTAGACAAACAGCGCGGACTTCCCGCTTACAAGGAAGCGAAAATCAGCGGGCTGCCGCTGATTGCGGTCAGCCATCGAGATTACGATCCAAAACTGTTCGGATCGCTCCCAGCGGTATTGCTGCTGCGCGACCCGCGCGATGTGCTTGTTTCGTCCTATTTTCATCAGACCAGGCACAAGCATCGGTTTGAAGGCACGATCGGGGAATTCATCGAAGATGAACAGTTCGGCGCGCAAAGCATTGCCGAATATCACAGCCTTTGGGCGAGTGGCCTTGAGGGTCGCCAATCGCTCGTCCTGTCCTATGAGAACATGAGCGATGACACCGAGGGCGTAGTTGAGGATCTGCTCCAGTTTCTCTCTATTCCGATCAATCAGCCAGTCCTGCGCGAGGCGGTGGAGAAAGCGCGCTTTGACCGGATGCAGAAAAAGGAGCAAAAAACGGGCATACCAGGCCACGATTACGATCGAAATGATGCCGATGCATCGCGCGTACGCCGCGGAAAGGTCGCGGGCTATCTCGATTATCTCAGCCATGCAGAAGATGAGCGCATTCAGCAAATCTTCTCAGACAGTCTGCGCGATGGCGCACGCATGCTCTATCGCTCGACGGGCTTTATCGTCTGAACCGATGGCCCGGTCGATGCGGATCTGCTCCATAGTGAACAGCCTCACGACGGGGGGCGCGGAAGTACTTGTCGCGGCACTTTCGGGTGAATTTGCGCGCCACGGCGATCGACCTTTGGTAATTGCCTTGTGCGATGCGGAAACGGTTGGCAATTCGTTGGAAACCGAACAACGTATGGCTCGGCAGATCAGAGCGTCCGGGGGTGAATTTGTGTCCCTAGGTCTGTCTGCGGCCCGAAACCCGATTGCTGGAGCGCGGCGGATAAGGAGAGTGCTTCTCGAATTCGGTCCCGAAATCATTCATGCACACACCGTTCGATCTCTACCGATGCTTACGCTGGCACGCGTAGAAGCGCCAACGGTCCTTACCCATCACAACACGAAACTTCCGTTTCCGCCGTGGATGTTCAGGCTGTGCGACCAGATGACGCAATCCTATGTTGCGATCGGTTCGGACGTGGAGGCGATCCTTCGGAGGCACGCCCGCAAGCCTGTTGTTCGCATCCCGAACGCGGCGAGCCGACAGTTCCAGCCCGGAGCGCCACGCGCGCTTACACCCGGTGCAAAAACCATCATAACCGTGGGAGCAATTAGCCAGCAGAAAAATTATGACCTGCTGATAAGGGTTGCAGCGCACCTCAAATCTTCTGGCCTTGTCGACCCGCTCCCAGGCTTCAAAATTGCAGGTGGCGGCTCGAATCTCCCAACGCTCGCCGCAAGCGCTCAAGAGCACGGCGTCGCGGATATTGTCGAGTTTCTGGGGGAGCGCTCAGATGTGCCGCACTTGATGCAGGGCAGCGATCTCTATCTGAACGTCTCTCTATACGAGGGCATGCCATTGACCCTGTTGGAAGCCATGTCGAGTGGACTGCCAATAGTGGCTACCGATGTTCCAGGGAACAGGGAATTGGTCGAGGACGGCGTCAATGGGATGAAAGCCGCTTTGGGCAATCCAGGTGCCATTGCAAAAGCCATTTCGGCCATTCTTACAGATGAGAAGATGTACGCGCGGTTGTCCAGGGGAGCGATCGAAAGGAGCGGCGAATTCTCGATCGAACGCACAGCGGCAAGGCACAGAGAGCTTTACGCCACTATGGCGCCAGCGCCCAATCGATCGCCGCCTCCACCAAAGGGGGTAGTCGAAAGAGAGCCGATAACCCCGCAATAGCCTTTTACCCGTGCCCCCTATCTCCTCTAATCCTTGTTCATTGATCCTCCACCGAGGACTTGTGAGATGGTACGTAGGGAACAACCGCAATGAACGACATCGTTCTGGATCAGCCAAGAGAGGCGTTGCCCGCACAGCGCCGCACATTCCAGCCCACTCAGTACCAACCTTTTACGCCGACCAGTTCGACCGACCAGTTCGGATTGGTGGATTTGATCCGGACATTTGAGCGGCACAGGCTTCTGGTGCTTGCAATTGTCATCGCGGCGACTTTGGGAACATTGGTGTGGCAGCTGACATCGCCGAATGTTTATCAGTCCACGGCCAATATTCAGGTTGAGCTGATCGATGAGATCGGCACCAACCAGGCAGATGTGCTGGCCCGCAACACCCAACGTATCGCTAACGAGAGCAAACTTTACCGTTCAAGAAATTCTGCGCAGACCGTCGTCAAGAATATGGATCTGCTGAATGAGCCCGAATTCATACGCGAGATGGGAGGCACGCCAAGTGGCAACAAATCAGAGCGTATGAGCGCTGCCATTTCGACCCTTCTGGACATGACCAGCGTCAAATCGGAAGAAAGCTCGGATCTTATCGAACTTACCGCTGTCGCCCGCTCGCCGGAGCTTGCAGCCAAGATCGCGAATGCGTTTCCGGAGGCCGTTCGCGATCTCAAGCAGTCGCGCAGTTCCGCTCGTCGAGAAGAACTGCTGGGCGAGTTAAACGCCGAGCGTGACCAGCGTATGGAACGTGCCGTCGAAGCCGCGCGCAACCTTGCCCAATTCAGGGTGGAAAATCGGATGCTCGTGGGCGCGGGTGGAGCCGAGGATCTTGCGCAGGTCAACCGGATCGCTACCGAAGCAGCGTCGGCCGCGGCGATGGGGTCTGGTTCAGCAGCTCAAAGCGCCGGAATCGCTCGCGCTGCCGGGATCAGTTCCACCGCCGGTGCAACGTCGGCGGCAGTGCAACAATTGCAACGCCAAGAGGCTGAACTGGGTGCCGAATACGCCCGGCTTTCGCAAACCTACGGCAGTGGCTATCCCGAATTGGGCCGTGTGCAGACCGAATTGCAAAGCGTCCGCTCGAGCCTTGCCCGTGAGCAGGAAACCGCACGCAGAGCAGCGCAGGCGCAGGCAAGCGCAGATGCGGGACGAATGCGGGAGATGGCGCGCGCCGAAGCGGCGCGGGACGCAGCCCGCGCAGGGCAATTGCAGGCGGTCGCTGCATCCTTGACCTCACGAGCATATCAGAACACCGCCAACACTCCGCTGCTCGAACAACTCGAAAGACAGGCGGTCACAACGGCCGCTGCAGTGGCCGAAATCGCTGATCAGATCACGCGCGTGCAGTCTGAAAAACTGGTTGAGGGTGTATCCTCGAACATCATCTCTCCTGCGATCGCGGATGGCGAACGCATCTCCCCTTCTCCCTTGAAAGTCAGCGCTGTCGCCTTGATCGGAGCGGGCATTCTCGCGATGATTGTGGCTTTTACCATTGATTTGCTCGACGATCGCTTGCGCACCGTCGCCCAGATGAGGAAATATTTTAATCTGCCGGTGTTCGGAATGCTGCCAGCACTGGACGCAGGCATTTCCCCCAAATTGCGCGAATTGCCGGTGTTCACAGAGCCACAATCGCTGTTCGCCGAGGTCGCGCGTTCGGTCTATGCCGAGATCAGCGCGCTTACCCCGCTCAATCAGTCGCAAAGTGTGCTCGTAACATCGCCCTTGCCGGGTGACGGCAAATCGGTAATCGCCCTCACCGTCGCGTCGGCTGCCGTCGCGATGGGCAAGCGAGCTGTTATCCTGGATCTGGACCTGCGGCGTTCGGGCATCCTCCAGAAAATTCAGGAAGACATCGAAGCTCCTGAACTCATGGAAGTGGTGCGGGGCAATGTAGACCTCCACGCACTGGCGGCACCTCACGATGAGCAGCAGGCAGTAGAAGACGAAAACGGCATGGCCCTTGTCTTTCCCAATGACGTCGATGACATGCTGAGCCGGTTCATGCTGCTCAGCGCTTCCCAACCTGTCGCGGAGCCTGCTGCCATTCTCAGTTCGTCCCGCTTCCGGCAATTGGTTCTGGAATTGAAGACGCGATTCGATCTTGTGGTGGTGAACGCTCCTGCGGTGCTGGCAGTCCGCGATGCGCGATCGATGTGCGAATACACCGATGACACAGTTCTCGTCGCCAAATGGGGCGAGACGACGATCGAGCAGTTCCGCGCCACCCTTGAACTGCTGGGCAGTGGCAATGTCGCCGGCTGTGTCTACAATCAGGTGGATTATGCCGAACATGCACGCCGTAAGTACGGCGATTCGATCCAGTTCTATTTCGACGCGGCGGATTATTTCAACGGGAACGTGCCCGTCAGGCGCACGTGGCGGGAACGAATTTCGCGCATGTTTGGTCGCGCGCCCCTTGGATCCCACGCGGCGTAGTGAAAGAATGAGCCCGGCATGCGAATTGCAGTAATCAGCGACGTGCATTCCAACATAGCGCCGTTCCGGCAGGCGCTCAAAGATGCACGTCAGGAAGGGTTTGATCAGCTCATCCTGCTGGGCGACCTTTTCACTTATGGCGTCGATCCATGCGCATGCCGTGATTTGGCGCTGGAAGCGATTGATCGGGACGGCGCTTTTCTTGTGGGTGGAAATCACGAACAGCTCTACATCGATCTGCGCGATCGACGGTCGGCCTATATCGACAAGCTGCCGGAATGGATTCGAGAGTTGGTCGAGTGGACTTGGGGCGAGCTTGGCGAAGAGTGGCCCCTACGTCTGGAATGGATCCCGGAATGGGCCTGGGGAAGTGTTCTTTTCGCCCATGCTAACCCGTTTGGATATGGGGACTGGACGTATCTCTCAGACGAGACCCTGCTGAGTACCGCTGCCTCAAAGCTGCGCGAGCGAGGCTTTCGAGCCGGGATTTTTGGACATTTGCATCGTGCCAAGTTCTATCGGGACGAGGATGGTACAGAGGTCCACGTGGTCAACTCGGTCGGCCAACCCCGCTCACGACACCAGACGCAACCCGCTTGGGCCTTTGTCGAGATTGTGGGTGGAAAGCTTTCTGTCAGCAAGCGACCAATAGAGTTCGACAGGAATGCGGTCCAGACCGGAATTCATGCTATTTCCGGCCTATCTTCTGATACAAAATCAATGCTCTGCAGGTTTTACCAATGACCAAGATTGCCGTTACCGGAGCCGGAGCCGTGTTGGGTCAGGGAATCATCAAATCCCTGAAGATAGCGCCGGCGAAATACGAGATCGTGTCCCTCGATCCCAACCCGCTCTCGCCGGGATTGTATTGGACCGATTCCCACGATCTCGTGCCGATGGCGAACGATGGCCACTACAAAGGTGCGATTGAAGCGATGCTCGATCGCGAACGGCCAGACGCGGTGTTGATCGGCACCGATGTCGAGCTGGAAATCTTTGCGCGTATGCGGGACGAGTGGGAAGATCGGTTCAATACGAAAATCGTAGTCAGCTCCCCGGACCTGATCGAGATTGCCGACGACAAGCTTGCAACGGCGAGATGGTTGGAGGCGAACGACTTACCGTTCCCTCGTTCTGCAGCCGTAGAGGAGCGCGAGCAAATCGACGAGCTGGTTGCAGCCTTCGGTTTTCCGCTTATCGTGAAACCGCGCCGCGGGGCGCGCGCGGTCGGCGTAACGTTAGTTCGCGATCAGGACGAGCTGGAGGCGGCGACGCGAGATCGCAAGGGATTGCTGGTCCAACAATGGGCCGGGCCTGACGATCAGGAATACACGGCTGGCGTCATCTGTTTCGACGGCGACGTCGCTGCCTCCATCGTGCTGCGTCGCGATCTGCGCGACGGCAACACCTTTCGCGCCTATGCCGACGATTATCCCGATTGCGAGGAATATGTCCGCAAGGTTGCAGCTGCCTTCCAGCCTCACGGGCCGGCGAACTTCCAGTTTCGCAAAGGCGCCGATGGCCAATTCCGTCTGTTCGAAATTAACGCGCGTTTCTCGGGAACGACGCCGATGCGCGCTCTGCTGGGCTTCAATGAGGTTCACATGGTTTTGCAAAAGCTGCTGCATGGAACGCCGATCACCCAGCCGCCGACAACCAGAGGGACGGTGGTTCGCTTTCTGGAAGAGCAATTGCTGCCAGACAACATGGGCGAGCGCAACCGGACGGCAGCCTAGTGCGTCTGGCCATCACGGGAGCCTCTGGCAAAGTTGGGATGGCGGTGGCTCGGGAGGCGCTGCAATCCGGTCACAGTCTCGTTTTGCTCGGTAGGCGGCTGCCGGAAGAGTTTGTGAGCGCGGTTGATTTTCATTTCGTCGATCTGACAAATGCTGACGCAAGTCCGGATGTGGCTCACGCACTTCAAGGCGTGGACGCCGCTATCCATCTCGCGGCCCATATCGATACCGACCCTCAGAATGAAGATGCTGCGATTGCCATGTTCAGGACCAACGTTTTGGGAACCGGACATATGATCGACCTCCTGGCCAAAGCGAAAGTGGCGCACGTAGTCGTCGCATCCAGCGCAAACATATACGACCCCCGCGTGCCAGTCGCCGATGAGGAAACCACGACAAGGCCGCTTGGCCGCACGCTCTATCTCGGTTCCAAGATCGCACAGGAGGCCTATGGACGCGAGCGCGCCCAAAAGGCAGGGCTGGGCTGCGCATTCCTGCGACTGTCTTCCGTGGTGGGCTCAGGCAACGATATCGTTTCCCGCTTTGCTTCCCGGATTGCGTCAGGTGACGAGATCGTGCTTTCCAATCCGGGATACGGCGCAGATTTTATCGATCTGCAAGATGCCGCCTCCGGCCTCATCCTGGCGGCCGAGCAAGGTCTGGTAGGCGATTACAACCTCTCCTCTGGAACACGCCATACCCTCTCCCAGATCGTGACGATGATCGGCAATCGGCTGGGCAGGTCGCCTGTGGTGAAATTTGGCGATGGGTCGCGGGCAGAAGACTTCGGCTTTCCCACCATTGATTGCAGCAAATTGCGGGCGAACGGGTTTTCCCCGCAGCCGCTCCACAAGACAATCGACCAGATCTGTTCCAAACTTCAGCAGCAAAACAAAGTCGCAGCGGAGCCTTCGTGACGTGAATTCTTTCCCCGCCCGCGTTGCAGCGCTAATCTCTCTTTTGGCGCTTTCGCCCGTCCTGCTGATGCTTTGGCTCGTTTGTGCAATCACACAGGGGCGCCCGGTGCTGTTCCGCCAATACCGCGCCGGAAAGGGAGCCATTCCGTTCAGGCTGCTCAAGTTCCGTTCGATGCGCGATACGCGCGACGCAACTGGCGAGCTTCTTCCAGATGATCAGCGTGTCACTGCAATCGGGGCCTTCCTGCGCCGAACGCGACTGGACGAATTGCCCGGTCTGGTAAATGTCGTGCGCGGCGAAATGGGGTTTGTAGGACCGCGCCCTCTTTTGCCCGCCACGATCGCGGAACTGGGCATCCGGGGTTCGAAGCGTTGCACAGTGAAGCCTGGCCTGACCGGGTGGTCGCAAGTCAGCGGAAACACCCTGCTCACGCTCGATCAGAAGGTCGCTCTGGACCTATGGTACATTGAGAACCGCAGCCTGCTTCTCGATTTTAAGATCATCGCACTCACGGTTCTCGTCGTGATAGCCGGAGAGAAAGTCAGAATCGGCACGACTTGACTTCCCCAAAATCGTTTCACGCGCCAGCACGGGAACGATGGCTGACCTGCGTCAACCGTCGTTATCATCAATGTCCAAAATCTTGCGAACCATCAGTTCACGAACGAGCCATTCGGCCCCTGCCCGGCTGAGGTGATCGTCGTCCTGATAGAAGATTTCGTCCCTGACGGAAACCTCGCAAGAGTCAGGGCACAATATATCAGCGGGAGCGATGGCTTCTGCATGGTAGCGCGCCACCACCGTATCGATTATCTCGTTGGTGCCATGGACGCGTTCCTTGTAGTCATCCCGATTGAGGATGCGCGGTTCGACGCCTGTCCAGGTTTTACGGACCAACGCTTTTGGAATGTCGTATCCGAATTCAGGCGTCGGGCGCATCACGATTACCTCGATGCCTTCTTCCGTCAGTTCACGCACCGTTATGTCCAGTCCAGTCATCACCAGCGATGAATTTGTATCATCTTCACCATCCGCATTGGCATCGGAAGGCCTTAGCACTGCTCCTGATCCTGCCTCGCCCATCGCTCGATCCCCTTCAGCAAGCAGAGCCCAACGGCTGATCAAAAGGACTGTCAGGTCGCCGGAATATTCGCGCATTTCGCGCAGGACGTTGCGGTTGTGGGCGTCACATTCCTCGGCGTTGTCCTGATCGGCCCGCGTTACCCCGATCAACGCCGCACAGGCCGGCTTGGCATAGACCACCGCTGTTAGCCCCTGTTCGCCGAGCACTTCATCGAAGGCCCCTAACATGGCCAGAGCATGGGAATCCCCCCAGATTATAAGATCGGGTTCGTCTCCGGCGACGAGATCCTCGCCAATGCTGCACGGATCGCCTTGTGATGTCTTCCTTTCGCATGTGACGCTTATCGATCCCCGGTCTTTCGCGGCGAGATAGGAAGCTTGGGCTGCGGGCGAAACCCGGTTGGTGAACCCCCCCTGCACGATTGGAACGCAAGCCAGGGTTGCGACGACCGACATCGCAGCGCCGGAGCGAAGCAGGGTCGGCGATGCAATTGCCCAGCCCGGCGTTGGAGCCGCAGCACTTCGCGGCCTTCGGAAAGGTCGCTCAATATATCTCCACGAAATCGCCGCAAGCCCAACCGAGGCCAGAACCGCCGGTATCGCCACTTCGTAAGGAAGATCGGCGGTCGCGAGCCCCAGCCGCAGGAAGACGAACAGTGGCCAGTGCCAAAGGTAGAGCGAATATGAAATCAGTCCGATCAAAACGAACGGTCGGACTGACAAAAGCTTGCTCGCGACGGTGCGCCCATCAGCCCCGCTCCAGATGAGCAGCGCGGTCCCCGCACAGGCAGGCAACGCACCGAGCCCGGGAAATGGCGAGCCATCCTCCAACACCAGAATACTTATGCAAATCAGGGCAAGGCCGAGCCAACCGCCCGCCTCCCTCATTTTCCGTCCGGACCGCAGGCGGGCAGGAGCAAGCGCGAGCAGTGCGCCAAGGCCAATTTCCCAGAACCGGGTAGGCAGAAGATAGAACGTGCCAATGCGGAAATTGGAGACACCCCAGACCGCGAGCGCAAACGAGACAGCACAGATCAGAACGATCACAGGAAACCGGTAAGGGAGCAGGCGTCCTGACAGAGCAATCAGCAAGATCGGGAAGAGAAGATAAAACTGTTCCTCCACTGCCAACGACCATGTGTGCAAAAGCGGATCAAATGCGACATCGGCTGCGAAGTAATCGGATCAAGCCAGAAAAAACTGAATGTTCGAAGCGAAAAAGATCGTCGACAGACTGGATTTGCCAAGTGATAGATACTCGTCCGGCAGCAAGATGAACCAGCCGGCAAACAAACAGGCGATGATAACGGAAAGCACTGTCGGCAGAATTCGCCGAAAACGCCGCTCGTAAAAGCAGGTGATCGAAAAGTTTCCGTCGCGTATTTCGCCCGAGATGATCTGAGTGATCAGATATCCCGAGATTACGAAGAAAATGTCGACGCCGACAAAGCCTCCCGAAAAGCCTGGAAGGCCCGCATGGCACAGGACAACCGGTACTACTGCGAGACAGCGCATGCCGTCGATATCGGCTCTATAACCCATGGTTGCACATCACATCGTTTTATTCGCGTCACGCAAGCAAAATGAAGGAACCTATCCCAATGAGACCGCAGGATTTTCGAAAGGCGTATACGCTGGCAAAGATGCGGCTACAGACAATCGCGACAAGTGTTGCGTCAAGTATCTGGCAAACTCGCCAGCAAGCAGCGTGCGCTTCGTACAGCCAATCCTGTCACGAGGATAAGAGCGTAAGGACAGCATCGCCTGCCACCCAAAGCCGACGCGCTGCCGCGATACGCTAATAAGCGGGCGACAGGCTCGAGCTCTGCTGAGGAGCACGCCGGGCAGGATCGCTTTCGCAAAGCGCCACAGCTTGCTGCACTACCGACGTTGCCTGAACGGTCGCAAGACAATCCTTAATCCGTTGCGACTCTTTCTCGTAATTCGCCTCCATCTGGTCGATCTTCTCAATAATGAGATCCACCCCCGGCTCCCTTACGTCGAATACGTAATCCTGCTGCTGGAAATGAGCCGCCAGATCGGTGTATTTGGCTGCCCACCCGAATATGATGGCGGGGACGCCGGTTCTGTAGGCGAACACGATTGAGTGATACCGGGACGCGACCACATACTTGAACCGACTGATGATATCGATCAGTTCCGGACTGGAGTATTCACCCGTAATGATTTTTACTTTCTCGCGTCTCGTGACCAATTCGAGGATGCTTTCGGTCAGGCTCAGGTCAGCGGTCGAAGTGTTGAGGAAATAGACTTCCTCACCGTTGTCGATCAGCTTATCCATCATTTTTGCATACAATTTGCGAACCGAGCCGGGCTCGCCGATCCTGAACAGGTTTTCGTTCACAATCAAACCAACTGATCCCTTCGTCGGATATTCTATTTTCGGATTATAGCCGGGAACGTAGATGTCGTGAGCTGCCGGGAAAAATTTCTCGCGAATAACCATGTCAGCCGACAATTCAACATTGTCCAGGCCCAGGACTTTGAGGCAGTCGAAACCTTCCCTTTCGCGCGCATACACCCGCGAGCAATAGCTCAATTCCTTTTTCACTCTGGCAAGAAATTCGGCATCATCCTCCTCTCCCCAGTCGAACGGGCCGAAACTCTGCGGCATCAGGATAATTTTCTTATTATAGCGCTTGGCAAGCTTGATTGTCTGAAGCAATTGCTCCCCACCCTGCTTGGACCAGCCTGATCCTAGAGTGTAACCGCTCGCATCGAAGATGGCGTCCGCATGTTTCAGTGCTTTTTCCATCTCATTGATTTTGCCGTCCCACTTTGCGCTTTTCTTCAGGCGACTGGCGAGACTTGTCATCAACGGGGTCAAGAGCGGAACCTCGTTCAGGTGGTACTTAAAGACGAAGCGCGTGAAATCGTCATGTGGAAGTATTTTGAACGTATATTTCTCAGGCGAGTCAAACTTGAACGCAAAACCAGTGACTTCGCAATTTTCGTAGATGGATTTCAAGGCGTAGCATAAAGACAGAAACATGGCTTGGGAGCCTTTGTTTCTCATTTGAACTCCGGTTATGATAAACCTCTTCATGCTTCTGCACCTTCCTCGTAAAACTTTTTGCAGTCTGGCCTGATCAATCCCGCGACCCGAAATCGGCTCGCAGCTTTATGTCTTGGGGCAGGTTTAGCGCACGCTCCTTCGAATTGTGCGTTGATCCTGAACCCGAGAGACAGGCCGGTCTGGCAACCGCCGTCGATCACGACGGCAATTTCATCAGATGGGTACCAGCACACGTGGGGGAGTGCAGTTGGAAAAACGGACTAACACGTTATCGACTTTGGGGGCGACCAATGGGGTTTGATCCAAGCCAACCACGATGGCTTTTGATAATTTGATCGCGCGATCGAGGTCAGGGCATTTTTTGCAAACTTGTCGGTTCGTCAGGCGGCCCGATCCATCGGCCTGTACCAGTGGCTGAGCGACTGACCGCTCATCTCTTCCAATACCTCGATCGAGGGGCGGAAATAGTCGTTCAGGCGCTGTCGTATTTCATTTGTCAGTGGCGGATACTGCGGCTTGCGCGCAATTGCGCCCCGAACGGCCTCAAACGCGGCGGTACCGCGCATGGGTCGCACCAATGGTTTCATCCATTGAAGGCGCTTTCGCAGTTGGATAGGGACCGCGGCCGCCGTCTTGTCCTTTACTTTCTCCTGTCCTTCCGGCGCGAGAGGCTGCGGTGGCAAACCCAGGTGGGCACGCACCTGCGACATTTGCGCCTGCGGATTTTGCGATACTCCGTCGAAAAACAGGATGAGGAGTTTTTCGCGGCCGAACAGATCGACAAAAGGTTGGAGGTGCGAGGCGAAATTTCCGGCGACCAGAAACCGAAAATTCTCCCCTAGTGAAGGATCGAGGTAAGTCTCGATATCCGGTCCGACCTCCCCTCGCCTGAAAAGCATGCAATAATTGGAATACGCTCGCTCAACCGGGTTGCGGAGCTGCGCGATCAGTTTGACCTGAGGCATTGCGTTGTGGAGGCGAGCCGCAGTACCGGGCTCGTAAAGGTATGAATTGGATTTCTCGCCAATGGTTTTGCCCAGCCCCTGATCGCTGAACTGCGCCAGATACCAGTCATCCCCCCGCTCATACTCCCGCGAAAAATAATGAAGCTCCGGATCGGGCATATAAACCTGAGGGTCGGATTGCAATTGTGTCTGAAGCCAGGTTGTCGCTGACTTCGCGGCACCAATTATCACAAAATCAATATCTTCGAATTGCATCGTCCAGTGACCCTCGGGTTGATAGGCTGAAAGAGGTTGCGATCCACTTTTATCCATATCCCGCGTAATGGGTTCCGATCACACATCGTCGGCGGAAATGGATGAGGAGAGCATCGATCGATCTTCCGCGGGTCAGCTTCAATCAGACCTCGACGATCGTCAACGTCGATAATGTAGTAGTCCGTTTTTCCAACTGCGCTGTCCCGCAACGGCTGGTACTCCAGCCTCTTAAGTTGCCTTGCAATCAAGGCGGCTGCCGGACAAATCTGTGCTCAGGCAAAAGATCACTTTTTTAAGATCGGGTGATCCGCAGCGAATACCTGCCCGATGAGCAGGGCTGATCGCAGATACTCCAGCGGCGCAATTGGTTTTCATCTCTCACAAGGGATGAAAAGCGTTGTCGAATTGGTGACGCAACTCACCGGGGACGAGGGGCCAGAAAAAACAATGAGTACAATCTACCCATTTGTGGGGGAAGGATGGAATTGACGCGCATCTCTGGCGCGGCCAGTCGTCTTGATCACGATGCGCGCATCCTGTTCGTGCTCCCGTCACTGGGCGCAGGTGGCAGTGAGAGAGTTGTCACAACCCTTGCAAATTACTGGGCGAGAGGTGGGCGGCAAATCGGCATCGCCAATTTCGATGCACCAGATTTCAACTCGTTTTACCCTCTTGCGCACGAAATTGAACTCTTTCGTCTGAATTTGCCGGCCACCCGTGGCTGTTTGCCCGTTCAGGTTCAACAGACCGTTCGTCGCGTCAGAGCGCTCGAAAGAGTATATCGCGAATTCAAGCCGGACGTGGTGATCAGTTTCCTGACAAAAACAAACGTAATGGCGCTTCTTGCTGCCAATCGATCTCCGGTTCCCATCATAATTTCCGAGCGCAACAACCCGACGCTGCAGAAATTCAATCGCTTCTGGCGCATGGCGCGCGCATACACCTACCCCAAGGCGTTCTCTTTCGTCACGATGACAAAGGGCGCGGCGGAATATTATCCCTCACGCCAACGGCCCCGCACCACGATCATTCCCAATCCCGTCAACCTCCCACAAAATTGGGAGAATCGGCGCAAGGGAAACACCGTTACGGCGGTGGGGAGGCTGGCAGATCAAAAACAGTTTCATTTGCTGATCGATGCTTTTGCATCGATCGCGGCAGACTTTCCCGGCTGGAGGCTTGTCATCTGGGGGGAAGGCGCCGCGCGCGCCGAACTCGAAAATCAGCGCTCGCGACTTGGCATGGATGACCGGATTGTCCTGCCCGGGTTGACGGACAATCCGGGGCAGTGGATCGAGACTGCTGATGTTCTGGTTCTTTCATCCGCCTATGAAGGTTGGCCAAACGTCATTGTCGAGGCGATGGCGGCTGAATTGCCGGTCGTCGCCTTTGATTGTGACCACGGCGTTGCCGACATGATTGAAGATGGCGTCTCCGGCCGGCTTGTTCCTCAGGGCGACGTTCCGGCACTTGCCAAGGCTCTTGCAACCCTTTTGGGAAGCCCTGATCTGCGGCAGGATTATGCTTTACGGGCAAAGGAAGCGTCAGCGCGGTTCAACACCGATGCCATTGCTGGCAAGTGGATCGACATTGTAAACGAGGCGATGGCATGGACGCAAACTGGATCGATCGGGCATTCGACACCGGACTAGCAGCTCGATTAACCACGTTGTCATAAGCGGCTGTCGGCTATCTGCCCCATTGTTGTCATCGTCCTCATCGGCCTAATCAACTGTCCTTTTTTGAGCACATGACAGAACGAACTCCGCCTCCATCGCGATTGGGGCTGTTACGGGTTGTAGCGCAGTTGCTGAACGCCGAGCCGACTATCAGACCCAACTCATTTTGTAGTGTGTTGATAGGAGTGTGTGTCCCGATGTTGTGCTCTGCGAACTTTCGGGATCAGTCACCACCGGTATTCACTGCATCGGGAACACGCCAGGACGGTATTGGCAAATTTGCCGGCAGGCGCTGTGTAAATCGCCCCGCTTGCTCCGGCCAGATCGGCCTGTTTGGATGAATTGCAAGCTCAGTAACCAGGAACTGGTGCTGGAGGCAGTTGGCGGAGCGGGTGGGATTCGAACCCACGATACAGGGTTACCGTATACACACTTTCCAGGCGTGCGCCTTCGACCACTCGGCCACCGCTCCGCATGCCTGTTTGGGCAAGATGGCGCGGATAGCGACGGAATGCGCGGGGCGCAAGGCGTACCCGTGATCTTTGCGAGCTATTTTGTGCTGTTGGTGGTATATCGAGTCGCATGGAGCGGCGCTGCGCGGAAAGGCATTCCCTGCGAACGCTGCAAACCAAGAGCCCCTTTCCGCCCCCAAAAACGCGTGGAAAGGGGTTTTTGTATTCCCACCCCCAGCCCCTACCGCAAGCGGGAGGGGAGCGAGACTTGCCGAACCGCAAGGTGAGGCTAGTCGCAATGGGGTGAGCGTGGCATGAGTGACGTCATGAGAAAAACGCTCCTCGCCGCCATTGCGGTCCTCGCCCTTGCCGTGCCTGTTTCCGCTCAGGAAGTACCGCAAGGTGCGCCTTCCCCCAGTGAGATTGTCGTACAGGCGCCGCAAACGGATTGGGTTATGATTGCGCCCGAAGACCTGCTGGTGATGACCCTCGCGCCCGACGCCGAAGGCAAGCGCCGCGAGGTGGTGATCCAGCTGATGCCCGCGCCGTTCTCGCAAGGGTGGGTAGAAAACATCCGTCTGTTCGCGCGCGCCAAGTGGTATGACGGCATTTCAATCAACCGGGTGCAGGACAATTACGTCACCCAATGGGGCGATCCCAACTACGATAACCCCGAAGCGACTGGGACTCCGAAGCCCTTGCCCGAGGGGCTGAAGGTGATGGGGGAGGCGGATTATGTCGCCAAAGTGGTGCCTGGGTCGCTGGACATGCTATTTAACAGCAACGGCCCCATGAATGAGCAGGAGGGAACCATCGCCCCGCCCGCGTTGCGCCCCCAAGTTATCGCCGTGAAATACAGAATGCCCGACGCCTATGCCTATTGGACAGGCTTCGCAAAAGGCTTTCCTGTGGGTGTGACCCAATTCCAAGGGCAACGTGAAGGGAAGGGTTTTGGCTGGGCGATCAAGGAGGCCTGGCCCACACACTGCTACGGCATGGTTGGCGTAGGGCGGAACTATTCACCAGACACAGGCTCTGGCGCGGAGCTTTATACTGTGATCGGGCACGCGCCGCGCCACCTTGATCGCAATATTGCACTGGTCGGCCGGGTGATCGAGGGGATGCAGCACCTCTCCAGCCTGCCGCGCGGGTCGGGCGATTTGGGCTTCTACACGACTGGCGAGGCGGACAAGCGCACGCCGATCCTCTCGGTGCGGGTGGCGAGTGATCTTCCGGCGGGCGAACAACCGGCCTTCGAATACCTATCCACCGAAAGCGCCACCTTCGCAGCTTACGCTGAGGCGCGCGCCAACCGCCGCGACCCGTTCTTCCTAGTACCCGCTGGCGGTACGGACATCTGCAATATCCCGGTGCCCGTGCGGGCGGTTGCAAAAACTCAGGAGCAATAAAAGGCCAATTACTCGCTAGGTGCGCTGCATCAGCTCCAAGCGGTTGCCAAAGGGGTCGAACGTAAAAAACCGCGCATACCCTTCCACAGGTTTGTCGTCCCGCGTCTCGTAGCCCGCCACCTTCAGCTGCTCCCGGAGCGCAGCCAGATTATCGACCAGCATCGCTGGGTGCGCCTTCCTTGCCGGGATAAAGTCCGGATCAACGCCGATATGCAGATTGAGCGTGCCGCTTTCGAACCAGCAGCCACTTTTGGAAAGAGTATCGGGCTTGGGAACTTCGCGCATACCCAGCACACCAGCATAGAATGTGCGCGCCCTATCCTCACTGCCTTCAGGAATGGCCAATTGCACATGATCTAGGCTGATGATCGCCATCAGATCCGCTCCGCCTGTGCCACCGCGTCGCTTGCCCGAAGTGAACTGAGAATGCGGCTGAGATGCGCCAGATCCTGCACTTCGGCGGTGATCTCATAAGTGGTGAACGGATATTCGAGCTGCGTCTGGTCAAGACTCATGACGTTGGCCTTCGCCTGGGCAAAGATACCCGCCATTTCCGCCAGCGTGCCCAGCCGGTCATACAGCGTTACGCGCAGCATCCCCAGCGCGCCCTGCGAACGCTGGCCCCAGCTAAGGTCCAGCCAGTCGCTATCGACACCGTCAGCCAGTTCTAGGCAGTCAATCGCGTGAACCAGCACGGTTTCGCCCTTGCGCCGCAGGCCCACGATGCGGTCGCCCGGCACCGGATGACAGCACGTGCCCAATTCAAACGCGACGCCCGGCGTCAGCCCCTTGATCGAGATGGCGTGATCGCGCCGTGACCAATCCTCGTCCTCCTCAAAATCAGCGGTACTGCCGGGAACCAGCGCCTCCATCACTTCGCGGTCGGTCAATTTGGCCGCGCCGATGGCGAACATCAGGTCTTCGGGTTCCTCCATGCCCAACCGGTCAAGCGCGGCGCGGATCGCCTTCTTGCCGATCTTTGCCGGAACCCGGTCTGCGATCTCATCGAACAGCTTGGCACCGATTGAGGCGACCTCGGCGCGTTCTTTCAACCGCACAGCGCGGCGGATGGCGGCGCGCGCCTTGCCCGTTATGACGAAACCCAGCCATGACAATTGCGGCTCGGGGTATGGCCCCTTGATGATCTCCACCACGTCGCCATTGTTCAGCGGCGTGCGAAGCGGGACGTGCCGCCCGTTTATCTTCGCGCCAACCGTCGCCAGACCCAGATCGGTATGGACTGCAAAGGCGAAATCCACCGAAGATGCACCCTTGGGCAACTGAAACAATGCGCCCTTGGGTGTGAAGGCAAAGATGCGATCCTGATATATCGCCAGCCGCGTGTGTTCGAGCAGCTCTTCGGCATCGTGGCTCGCATCCACGATTTCAATCAGATCGCGCAGCCAGCCCACCTCGCCATCAGGCTTGTCGCCCTGTTTGTAAGCCCAGTGTGCCGCCAGCCCGAATTCGTTGCGCTGATGCATTTCGCGGGTACGAATCTGGACCTCAACCCGCATCGAATTTTCGTACATCAACGATGTGTGCAGACAGCGATAGCCATTGTTCTTGGGGGTGGAGATGTAATCCTTGAACCGGCCCGGCAGGAATTGCCATGTCGTATGCAGAACGCCCAGCGCGCGGTAACAGTCTGCCTCATCCTCGGTGATGACGCGGAACGCCATGATATCGGTCACCTGTTCGAAACTGACATGGCGTTCGGACATTTTTTGCCAGATCGAATAGGGATGCTTTTCGCGCCCGACGACTTTCACTTTCAGTCCGGATTCGGCCAGCGCCTGCTTGATCGCCAGCGCAATCGCATCGACCTGCCCACCATCCTGGCTGCGCAATTGTTCAAGCCGCCCGGAAATCGTGGCGTGGGCTTCCGGTTCCAGCTGTTCGAATGCGAGCGCCTGCATTTCGTGCATGTATTCATACATGCCCACCCGCTCTGCCAAAGGGGCATAGATATCCATCGTCTCGCGCGCGATGCGCTGTCGTTTTTCCTCGTTCTTGATGAAGTGCAGCGTGCGCATGTTGTGCAACCGGTCCGCCAGCTTGACCAGCAGAACGCGGATATCCTCGGACATGGCAAGCAGGAACTTGCGCAGGTTTTCCGCTGCCCGCTCGTTTTCGGGCATGGCCTCGATCTTGCTGAGCTTGGTTACGCCATCGACCAGCCGCGCAACCTCAGGACCGAACAGCGCTTCGATATCTTCGATCGTGGCGAGTGTATCTTCCACCGTATCGTGCAGCAGCGCGGTGATGATCGTTTCCTGGTCCAGTTTCAGGTCGGTCATCAGCCCGGCCACCTCTACTGGATGGCTGAAATACGGATCGCCGCTTGCGCGTTTCTGGGTGCCGTGTTTCTGGACGGTATAGACATAGGCGCGGTTCAGCATCGCCTCGTCGGCGTCAGGGTCGTATTCCTTGACCTTTTCTACAAGTTCGTACTGGCGCAGCATTGACGTCAATGTGCGTTGCGCCGCGCGGCGCTGCAAGCTTTATGAATCGAGCGCGGCAAAACGTTCCAGCTTTTCAATCCGTCCGGACACAACCAGTTCGTCATCTGGCAAGATCAGCGTATCGGGCACGGCGTGGATGAAGTCCTCTCCTGCCCGCTTTACGCCAATGACAGTCACATCGAATTTCTTGCGGCATTGGCTGGTCACCAGCGGCAGACCGACGATGGCACCAGGAGCCTTCACTCGCGCGATGGCGAATTCGTCACCGAAGGAGATAAAGTCGAGCAGCCGTTCGTTGACCATATGAGCAACCTGTTCGCCCATGCGCTGTTCGGGAAAGACGACATGATGCGCACCGGTCCGCTCAAGTATGCGGGCATGGCCGGTGTTGGTCGCCTTCGCCCAGATGTTCGGCACACCCAGATCGACCAGCGCCAGCACGCACAGCACGCTCGCCTCGATATCGTTGCCGATGGCGACCACGGCGGTTTCAAAACCGCCACCGCCTAACCGGGCCATGCAATCCTCCTCGGTGCAATCGGCCTCCACCACTTGCGTAAGATCGTCGGCAAACTGTCGCACCAACCGGGGGTCGCTATCAGCGGCTAGAACTTCGTGCCCCATTTTCTCCAGCGTCAAGGCGACCGAACTGCCGAACCGGCCAAGTCCGATGACAAGCACGGGCGAGCGATTTTTAGCCGACAATGGGGTTCTCCTCTGGGTAACGGAACGGACGCTTGCTTGCGCCAAGCGCCAGCGTGGTCGCAACAGTAATGGTGCCGACCCGGCCGATGAACATAAGAGCAATGATTACCAGCTGGCTTCCCGGTGGCAGGTCGGCGGTAATTCCGGTCGACATACCCACGGTTGAAAATGCGCTGATGCATTCGAACAGAATGTCCTGCAATGGCAGCGTGGTGGTGGCCGCGATGTACGTTGTGGCGCAAACAATCAGCGTTGCGGCCAACGCGGTGACGGTCAGCGCCTGACGTTGGACATTCTGGCCAAGCCTGCGGTGGAACAGGCTGGCATCGTCATGGCGCACGATTTCCGATGCAACCATGGCGAGCAGAACCGCCACTGTTGTAATCTTGACCCCGCCAGCCGTGCCCGCGCTGCCTCCCCCAATGAACATCAGACCGTAATTCACCATCAGCGTCTCGTCACGAAACGCGCCGACATCGAGGCTGTTGAAACCGGCGGTCCGCGGCATGACGGAATGGAACGCGGCATTCAGCAGCTTGTCCGCGACCGTCATCGGGCCAAGCGTGTCGGGATTGCTCCACTCCATACCCAGCATCGCTGCAAATCCCAGCAGCAACAGCGCCCCCGTGCCTGCCAGTGTGATCTTTGAGTGGAGGGCGTATTTCTTCCATCTGAGGCCATTGGCGCGCAAGTCCTGCAACACCGGAAACCCGACGGTCGCAATCGTAATCGAGATCATTATCGGCAACAGCATCAGCGCATCGGACTGAAAACCCATCACGCTGTCGGAATAGCTGGAAAAACCGGCGTTGTTGAACGCGCTTACGGAATGGAACACGCCGTGCCAAAGTGCGCTTGGCCAGTCATATCCATGGCCTAGCGCCAACCGAGCGGACAGGATCGCAGCCACGACCGCCTCTACAATCAGGGTAACGGACAGCACCAGAAACAGAACGCTGCGCGCATCGCCGATATCCAGCCGGCTCCGCTCGATATGGGTCGCCATGCGTGATCGAAGGTCAAATCCGCGCCCCGCAATCAGCCCGAAAATCGTCGCCGCCGACATGATCCCGAACCCGCCGATCTGAAACAGAGCGAGAATTACGATCTGACCGAAAAACGACCAATATGTCGGGGTGTCAACCACGATCAGGCCGGTAACCGATATCGCGGAGGTCGCAGTAAAGAATGCGGTGAGCAGGCTGGTCTGAGTGCCGTCGACTGTCGCAATCGGCAGCCATAGCAACGCAGTCCCCGCAGCAATCGCGACAAGGAACAACAACGGTATCACCCGAACGGGGTCGCGAAGGGCTATCACCTACCGGCAATGCGCCTGACAGAGCCCGGTTCCGCCAGCCCGCAGTCTCATAGACTGCTCAACTCCACGTTGCCCTTGGCGGCAGGCTCATCAAGATCGCGTCGATGTTGCCCCCGGTCTTCAGCCCAAATATCGTGCCCCGGTCGTAAACCAGATTGAACTCGGCATAGCGTCCGCGATATTCGAGCTGGCAGGCCTCGTCTTGCGGGCTGAACTCAGCGTTCATCCGCTTGCGCACAAGTTTGGGAAAGACATCCAGAAACGCCTTCCCAACATCTTGCGTGAAAGCAAAGTTGCGCTCCCACGCGGGCTCCTCATCGCTTTCGAGATGGTCGTAGAAAATGCCGCCGACACCGCGATGCACGTCGCGATGGGGGATATAGAAATACTCGTCGGCCCACTTCTTGTACCGGTCGTAGTAAGTCGGGTTGTGAGCCATGCAGGCGGCACGCATCGCGGCGTGAAAAGCCTCTGTATCCTCCTCGTACGGGATCGGCGGGTTAAGGTCCGCCCCGCCGCCGAACCAGGATTTGCCCGTGGTCAGGAACCGGGTATTCATGTGCACCGCAGGAGCGTGCGGGTTGACCATGTGCGCAACCAGACTGATACCCGTCGCGGTAAAGCCGGGATTATCAGCGTCCGCGCCGTTGATCGAACTTGCAAATTCCTTCGCGAAATTTCCCGCGACCGTCGAGACGTTCACGCCGACCTTCTCGAACACCTTGCCCTTCATCAATCCCTGCACGCCGCCACCGGGATTGTCGTTGCCGTCTTCCTCGCGGCTCCAAGGGGTGTAGGTAAAGGCCGCGTCCGACCCTGCTTCGCGCTCGATCGATTCGAACGCGGCGCAGATCTGATCGCGCAAGCTTTCGAACCATTCCTTTGCCCGCGCCGTGTGCGGATCCCAATCACTCATGCGCAATTCCCGTTGTCACTCATCGTTCACTGCCCTCAATTCGCGAGAGCAGCTAGAATAGCTCCGTCAATCCGCTTTGGCACCGGCCAAGTCAATGGGCGAGGTCAATGGACATCTGTTCTGCACGCGCCCTTGCCAAATTCCCTTGCACGCGGCAATTAGGCCGTATGGTTCCTGTTTCGTTCCCGAAGGATGTTGGTGCCCCGCTTGATTTTGCGGGCCACGAGCTGGTCCTGCTTAAAAATAATGCGCTGTATTGGCCGCGTGAACGTGCGTTGCTGGTGGCCGATCTGCATCTGGAAAAGGGCAGCTGGTATGCGAGGACCGGCCAGATGCTGCCGCCATACGACAGCCGCGAAACGTTGGAGCGGATTGCCGATGCGGTAAAGATAACGGACGCGCGCCGGGTCATCACGTTGGGCGACAACTTTCATGACAATGCAGGTGCCAACCGGCTGGATCCCTATGCCTGCGGGATGTTGGAAGGATTGACGCGCGCGCTCGACTGGGTCTGGATCACCGGCAACCACGATGAGGCGCTGCCACGGGCATTCGGAGCCACGCTGACGGGTGAAATGGAAGTGGGCGGCATTGTGCTGAGGCATGAGGCACAGCCGGGTGAGACCCGCGCCGAGCTTTCGGGGCATTTCCACCCCAAACTGCGCCTGAAGGTACGCAGTCGCCACATCGCGCGCGCCTGCGCCGTGGTGAGCCGCTCAGACAACGGTGCTGACCGCATGATCGTGCCCGCTTTCGGAGCCTACACCGGGGGCATGGACGCCGCCTCGCCAGAGATCCTCCGCGCGCTTAGCCCCGCGCACAGCATTGACGCGGTGCTTCCGGCAAAGGGCAGGCTGGCACGTTTCGCGTTATTCCGTGCCGCTGCCTAAGACTCATCTGGCGCTTGGTTGGAATCCCGCCTATATTGCCGCCCGTAAACCCAAGGCTACTCAAGGAGAACACACATAGCCCGTCCACCTCGGCGTTCGATGGCCCCGCCAATTAAAAGCGGCCCTCGCTACGACAATTTCATTCAAGTCCCCAAGGTCCGCGTTATCGATGACGAAGGCGAAAACCTTGGTGTGATGTTCACCCGCGAAGCGATGGAGCAGGCCAACGAAAAGGGCCTTAACCTAGTCGAAGTGTCCCCCAATGCGGACCCGCCTGTGTGCAAGTTCCTCGATGTCGGCAAATATCGCTTTGAAGCGCAGAAAAAAGCCAATCTTGCGCGCAAGTCCCAGAAAACGCAGGACATCAAGGAAGTGAAGATGCGTCCTAACATCGACACGCACGATTACGACGTGAAGATGAAGAACGTGAACAAGTTCATCAATAATGGCGACAAGGTGAAGATCACGCTGCGTTTTCGTGGGCGCGAAATGGCGCACCAGCATCTTGGCATGGACCTGCTCAAGCGGGTGCAGACCGATGTGGAGGAAACCGCCAAGGTTGAGGCTTTCCCCCGGCTCGAAGGTCGCCAGATGCTGATGGTGCTGGCACCGAAATAGGCTTTCAGCCCGTCAAACTCGGTCACAATCCCTTCGCCAAGATTTCCGGCGGAGCACGGGTTCAGCAACCATTACCCAAACCGTCCATCTGCATCGTCAGGGTCAAGCGTGATTTTGCACGCTTGCCCCCGACGCGTTAAACATTTGGCACCCCCCTGTTGTACAGGCCGGGCAAAGACCAGTAACGGCGCTTTGCACTTTTCGACCAATGACTTGGGCAAATCGATGATCGGCAATGCGCGTTTCATAAACAGGCTGTACAAGTGCAGACTTATGCGGGGTTTGTCGTCAGCCAGCGCTTTTCGGAGGGAAATCATGGTTTCGTTTTTGCGGGCGCGTACTGCCACCACCGCTTCAGTAGCCCGTTTCTCTGCGGTTCTTGCCCCGATACTTGTCGGTACGGTGATGTTCGCCAGTCCGCTATCGGCGCAAACCGGCATCTCCGACAACGCATTCGCGACCTTCATCCCCAGTGCAAATCCCAACACCGACAAGATCGACTATTCGATCTGGGATGAGGCAATGCGCAACCTGGTAATTTCAATGGGTCCATCCTTGCGTGAGACCGCTGGGCGCCCGCCGGAAAGTTACGGCACGCGCCGCGTCTATGGTCACACCTTGCGTCTGCGGCTGGAAGGGACGCGCGTGATGTTCAGCTTCCTCGATGCGGACGTCATTGCGACGTTCGGCGAATATCGCCGCGACCTTGAGTCTGTTGCCGACAAAATCGACATTCAGGCGCTCAGCCGCAATGAACAGCTCGCCTTCTGGATTAACCTGCACAATGTCGCGATGGTTGAACAGATCGCCAATGCCTGGCCGGTGCGCCAGCCGCGAACGATCGAGATCGGCGGTGTGCCGCTGGATGATGCGAAGTTTATCACGATTGAAGGCGTTGCGATCAGCCTGAAGGATATTCGCACCAAGATCGTATACCCCAACTGGAAAGACCCGCGCGTCGTTTACGGATTCTGGCGCGGCGATATCGGCGGTCCGTCAATCCAGCGAGAGGCTTTCAGTGGCGAGAATGTCGCCCGCCTGCTGGATCGCAGCGCGCGTGATTTCGTGAACTCGCTACGCGGTACGCAGAAACAGGGCGATACATTGCAGGTGTCGAGTATCTTCGAAGAAGTAGCCCCTTGGTACTTCCCCAATTTCGAATCTGATCTGCGAGCCCATATTTCTGAATATGCCACTCCGGAAGTGAGCCAGATCCTTGAAGAAACCAGCAAGACCGAGGCTGTAGTTACGGAATACGATATTGCCGATTTGGCAGGCGGCGCGCGCGAGCCGACTTATCAGAACATCCAGAGCGCGGATGGTACGCAGAAATCGTTCCGCATTCCACAAAGCATGCAGCGGCTGCTGGTCCAGCGCGAACAGAAGGTCCAGCGCATTATTCGCGAAGGGCGCACTGGAACCGTCACGTTCAGCGAGATAACACTGCCGGGCGATTCGCCAGACAAGGATGAGGTCGACTAGGCCAGCTGAATTGGAAACCAAAAAGGGGCAGCGTTCTCGGGTTAAGCTGCCTCTTGATTGTGCGGAGTTTCATGAAAGCCAGGTGTGGCCGCGTTACTGCACTTCCTTTGGCTTGTGTGCCATATCCAGATTAGGCCGCCTACGGCTTGGCACTGCACTTTGCCCGTTTCGATCAAACCCGAGCAGGCTGTCGCCTTTGGTCGCGTCACACACAGCGTACAGGTTTTGCAACGCCGGATCGCGCTCTCCCAGCACGAGACCGGCCAGATCACCCTCGTAATTGCTATACCGGGCGGTGTCCGACCTGTTCAGGACTTGCTTCACATCCGTGCCCGCATAGGTCTTCAGATGGGCCCTCAGGGCCGCATCATCGGCGAAGTAGAACGGTGCGCCGCCATTTCAACCGTAGTGTTGGCCTGCGCGGGCACCGCAACAAAGACTACCGACGCAAGCACAAGCGCCCCGGCACGCAGTGGCCGGACAACACACACACCAATCGGAAGTAAAGCAGGCATCGAACACTCCATCGTTACAGTACCGCCTCCACCATAATAAAGCGGTCATATCTGATGGTGTAATGCAAGTTCATAAGGTCGAATGTGTCCGGTGTAATTCGCACCGTAATCTCTGCAATACACGGCAGCGCCCTCCACACAGGTGGCCCGGTGCGTTCACGGCTGTGGGTCGTTTCCACAGTACAATTGCGCAGTGCGGCAGTGGCGCTACTCTTGCGCGGATGAAACGGGCATCCCCTTCATGACCGTGCGTCGCATCGGACTGCTGCTTGGACCGCTAGCCTTTGCAGTCACCGCGATGTTTCCGCCCCCGCCCGGTATGCCTGTAGCTGCGTGGATGGTTGCCGGGCTGGTTATCTGGATGGCGGCTTGGTGGATGACAGAGGCGGTGCCGCTGACTGTAACCGCGCTGCTTCCCTTTATTTGGTTGCCGCTGTGCGGGGTGATGACCGCCAACGAAACAGCAAGCGCATATTATGCACCGATCCTGTTTCTGCTGCTGGGCGGCGCATTCATCGCGCTCGCGATTGAGCGGACGGGTTTGCACCGGCGATTGAGCCTCGCCGTGCTGAAAACTGTTGGCAGCAGCGGCGGGCAAGTGCGCTTGCTGCTGGCTTTCATGATCAGCGCGGCGCTGCTTTCCATGCTGATTTCAAACACATCGACCGCGCTAATTATGATGCCCATGGCGCTGGCTGTGATTTCGGGTGGTGCGGAGGGCGCTGCAACAGGCCCAGCCGTCCCGGACAGTTCCGACCTGATCCAGACGGAAGGCCTGAACGGCGCATTGCCGATGGGGATTGCCTTTGCCGCATCCATCGGCGGGCTTGGCACGATTGTCGGCTCCCCCACCAATGGGATAGCAGTCCAGTTGCTCGACAACATGATCGGGCTGGAAATCACCTTTGCAACATGGATGCTGTTCGGACTGCCGCTGGTAGTGATTGGTATCCCGTTGGCTGCGTACATCATCGCGCGGGTGCAGCGCGTCGCCTTGCACCCCTTCGATGTAGCGGCTGCGCGTGCCGCGATTGATGATCACTCCCCCTGGTCAAGCGCGGAGAAACGGCTGGTTCCGGTCATCGCCATCACCTTTGCCCTGTGGACCACGCAATTGTGGGTCGCGCCACTTCTACCGGAAGACAGCTGGACCGACGGGACCATTGCGATCATCGCCAGCCTTGCGCTGTTCCTGTTGCCCGACGGCACGGGCCGGCCGCTGCTGATTTGGCGCGAGGCGGACCGTGCGCCTTGGGGCGTTATCATGATGTTTGGCGGCGGGCTGGCGCTGGCGGCGGGTATGAAAGCCAGCGGGCTGGCGCAATGGCTGGGCAATGCGCTGCTCCCACTGGAAGCAATGCCGCTGTTCGTGATGGCGCTGGCGATTGTCGCGATGGTGGTGCTGGTAACGGAATTTGCCAGCAACGTCGCCACTGCCAGCGCAATCATGCCAGTGGTCGCCAGCCTCGCCTTTGCGCTGGGGCTGGGCGAGGACGCGATACTGATTGCCATGCCCGCAGCATTGGCCGCCAGCTGGGGCTTTATCCTGCCCGCCGGGACCGGCCCCAACGCTATCGCATGGAGCACCGGACGGCTGAGGATCGAACGACTGGTGAGCGCGGGACTGTTGCTCGACCTGATCGGCATTTTCATGATTGTCGGCGTCGTCTGGATGGTCGCCGCACTGGCATGAACGGCGCGCAAACTGGTTGCCATTGCAACCGGTTGGCACTAGCCTTCAGATCGAAAAGGACGGGTGGAGAGGCGCTTCTGCGGAAGGTTAGGAGCGGGCGCCGCACGTGCCGGATTGGGATCGGCTCCCGCCTTCCTGGGAGCGTTTGACCAATAAAGGACACCCGCCATGTCGGAACTTCCCGCAGACCAGAACGCCGCCCCCGCGACCCCCACCCCTCGCCGCAAGCCAAAGCCGGAGAAGACCACGATTGCCGGGCGCGAGCTCAAGCCATCAACCTTGATGATGGGCCACGGGTTTGACCCTGCCCTGTCGGAAGGATCGCTGAAGGTGCCGATTTTCCTGACCTCCACCTTCGCGTTTGAAAGCGCGGCGGCGGGGAAACGGCATTTCGAGGGGATCACGGGCAAACGCGCGGGCGGGGCCGAAGGGCTGGTCTATTCGCGATTCAATGGACCCAATCAGGAAATCCTCGAAGACAGGCTGGCAATCTGGGATGGGGCAGAGGACGCGCTGACATTTTCAAGCGGCATGACCGCAATCTGCATCCTGATGCTCGCCTATGCCAGCGCGGGCGATGTGATTGTGCATTCCGGCCCGCTCTATGCCGCGTCCGAGGGGTTCGTTTCCAAGGTGCTGAGCCGGTTTGGCGTCACGTATATCGACTTTCCCGCGGGCGCCACGCGCGCTGAGCTGGACGATGTGCTGGCCCGCGCAAAACGCCAGGCGGGAAAAAACGGCGGCAAGGTCGCGATGATCTATCTCGAAAGCCCGGCCAACCCGACCAACGCGCTGGTCGATATCGAGGCGGTGCGCGATGCGCGCGATGTGCATCTGAAGTGGGACTGTCCTATCGCCATCGACAACACCTTCCTTGGCCCGCTGTGGCAACGCCCTCTCGATCACGGAGCGGATATCATCGCCTATTCGCTGACCAAGTATGTCGGCGGTCATTCGGACCTTGTCGCTGGCAGCATTGCAGGCGCGAAAAAGTGGATGGACCCAGTGCGCGCGCTGCGCAATACGATGGGCGGCATTGTCGATCCCAACACCGCATGGATGCTGCTGCGTAGCCTTGAGACAGTCGAACTGCGGATGCAGCGCGCGGGCGAGAACGCGGAAAAGGTCTGCGCCTTCCTTCGCGATCATCCCAAGGTGACGGGTCTTGGCTTTCTGGGGTTTATCGAGGATGCGCGCCAGCAGGACATCTTTGATCGCCATTGCAAGGGCGCAGGCTCCACCTTCAGCGTGTTTCTGAAAGGCGGCGAGGCCGAGTGCTTCCGGTTCCTCGATCATCTGACCATCGCCAAACTCGCGGTCAGCCTTGGCGGGACAGAGACGCTTGCCAGCCACCCCGCCAGCATGACGCACCTGTCCGTTTCGCCCGAGCGCCGCGCGGCGCTGGGCATAACCGACAGCTTGGTGCGCATCAGCGTGGGGATTGAAGACGCGGACGATCTGATCGCCGATTTCGAACAGGCGCTGGAGCACGTGTGAAAGATAGGGCCCACCCCCAGCCCCTCCCGCTTGCGGGAGGGGAGCGCGACTTGCCAACTCGCTGGCTAGTCGCAGCGGGGTGGGCGATGGAGAAATGCAGTGACCGACACCCGCAAACCCGTCTTCTTGGTGATCGGCGCTGGCGCTGGCATTGGCGGCCACACCGCCGCGCGCTTTGCCGCTGGGGGATACCACGCCGTGCTCGCGCGTCGGTCTGATGCAGAAGGGCTGGCGCGGCTCATCGGCGGCATAGAGGATGGGGGCGGAACCGCCACTGGCACACTTCTGGACGCCAGCGAGGACGGCGCGATCGAGGAACTGATCGACCGGATCGAGCGCGATATCGGCCCGATCGAGTGCGTGCTGTACAATCTGGGTGCGCAGATCGGCACGCGCGCACTGGCCGATACGCCGCACCGCACGTTCGAGCTGGGTTGGCGTTTGGGCTGCTTCGGTCTGTTTCGGTTAGCGCACGCGGCCTTCCCGGCGATGGCGGAGCGTGCCAGAAGCGGGGGAAAAGGCACTCTCCTCGTTACCTCCGCCACCGCCGCCGTGCGCGGCAATGCGGGCCAGCACAGCCACGCCAGCGCGATGGGTGCGCGCCGGATGCTGTGCCAGACATTGAACGCCGAATTCGCGCCGCAAGGCGTCCACATCGCGCATGTCGTGGTCGATGGCGCAGTCGATGCGCCCGATACGCTGGGCCGGATGCTGGGCGACAATTTTGAGGCGTTCAAGGCATCAAAAGGCACCGATGGCGTGATCGACCCTGCTGCGCTGGCGGAAACCTACTGGCTCCTCGCGCAGCAGCCGCGCAGTTGCTGGACCCACGAACTCGACGCGCGCCCGTGGACCGATACGCCATGGTGGAACGATAATCCGACGTTTTGAGGTGGAAATGCAGGGATGGCAATGCGCCCGCAATATGGCCAGAGGCGGTTTAGTCGCCCCCTACCCTCGCCACTCGCGCCGTTCGTCCGCCGCGCGCAGCACTTCGTAGGCGACCTGGATTGCCTGAAACTGCTTGGCCGCGTCCGCATCGCCCGGTTTCACGTCGGGATGGACCTTTTTGGCGCGGGCACGGTACGCTTTCTTGATGGCGTTGAAATCCGCGTCGGATTCCAGTTCCAGAACCTCCAGCGCGCGCATTTCATCGGCGCTGCGTGATCCGTCACCAGAACTGCTCCAACCGTAATGCGAAGCTTCGGCATAGCCGGAGGTTTCCTGCCGTTCGGCCTTGGCGCGCTCTTCCTTCTGCTCTTTATCCAGGCCTTCGAAATAGTCCCAGCCCTTGTTATATTCAGCCGCGTGGGTCTGGCAGAAATACCAGCGATCCGGACTGTTGGGCGATTTGGGCGCGGGGCAATCCCCCCGCTCCTCGCAGCCGTGGCGGTCGCACAGGCGCACACTGGCCGCTTCACGTGAGGCTTCATATCCGCGCCAGCGCGGAAAGCCCCAATCGTTGGAACGCCGGACACGGCTCATTGAAGGGTGCTGCTTAAATAGGTTTGATGGAAACTCACGCGGCGTACTTAGGCAATGCGGGGCCGGAATGCAAAGCCGTCGTGATGGCGGTGCGGGTGCGGTCGCATGGCAGAAAGTATCGAATCAAGGTCGCTCCAGGAACCAGCTTCACAGTAAAATGTTGCATTGCAAAATAATCGGACGCGTGCACCGTCCCCGCGCAGCCCGACAGGAACCCTTTGATGAGCCCGCAACTTAAGATTTCCGGCCTGCTATCCGCAGCAGCAATGGCGTGGCTGTGCGCCGCTGTGAGTGCAGGCACGTTGATCTGAAGCGGGACGGGACGCAGCGCGATCCGGGCTTGGGTGAACCCACCCGCGCCCGGAGCCCGATCAATTCACCACGATGCTCGCTGCACGGCGGTTCTGCGCCCATGCGCTTTCATCCGAAGCCAGCGCAATCGGGCGTTCCTTGCCATAGCTGACAGTGGTGATGCGGTTTGGCGCGATGCCGAGGCTCACCAGATAATTCTTCGCCGAATTGGCGCGCCGTTCACCTAGCGCAAGGTTGTATTCGCGCGTACCGCGTTCATCCGCGTGCCCCTCTATGGTGAAGGTAAGTTGCGGGTATTGCGAGAAATACTGCGCCTGCGCCTGCAATGCGGCGGCATCCTGACTGTCGACATTGAACCGGTCGGTATCAAAATAGATGATGGTCGATCCGCCAACCGCGTTCTGGAAATGCGCCTGGGTGCCCGGCACCACGCCTGTCGGAGCAGTTTGCGTTGGCTCAGCCTGCGTGTTCTGGGTATTTTCTGGCGGCGGCGGCAAATCTTCGGGCGCCTTTTTGGAACAGGCGGCAAGCGCCGTTGCAGAGGCGATCATCAGGATTGCAGAGTTTCTGGCATTCATGGCTGTGGTCCTTATGCAGACGGTGGATTGGCAAGTGGCCGTCGGGTTGTTGCGACTCAAACGATAATCAGGAACGGATCGGGCCCCAAGCCGGATCGGAGGCGTCGACGGGGGTCGGCAGGCGGCGTTCGTTGCGCCCGGTCAGATCGACCTGCCACAGACCGGATCGGCCTGTATTGCGCTCCGTACGGAAAAACTGGATGATCCGGCCGTTGGGTGCCCAGGTCGGAGCCTCGTCCTGCCATCCGTTCGTAAGCACCTTGAGGTTACGGCCCGCCGGGGTCATCACGGCAATATTGAAATCACCCGCGATCCGCGTGAAGGAAATCTGGTCCCCGCGCGGGCTCCATTCAGGTGTGGCGCAGCGCCCGCCGAAAAAGGTAATGCGTTTCTGATTGGTGCCATCAGCATCCATCACGTAACATTGCTGGCTGCCCGAACGGTCGCTTTCGAACACGATCTGGCTGCCGTCGGGCGAATACGATCCGCCAATATCGATCCCCGGCGTATTGGTAAGACGCACTGCTTCGCCGCCGGTAACAGGGACGCGATATATGTCCGTGTTGCCGTTTACCGCCATCGAATACAGGATAGAACGGCCATCGGGTGACCAGCGCGGGGCGAGCGTCGGGTTGCGGTTTTCCGTAACCAAGGTCTGCTTGCCGCTGCCGATATCATAGACATAGATGCGCGGGTTTCCGTCGACATAGGACAGATACATGATCTTTGAATAATCGGGCGAATACCGCGGCGTCAGCGCTGTTGCACTGCCCAGCGTCAGGAACCGGTGATTGGCCCCGTCGCTGTCCATGATTGCCAGCCGTTTGACCTTTTTATCCTTTGGCCCGGTTTCCGCGATATAGGCAATGCGGCTGTCGAAGAAAGGACTTTCGCCGGTCAGCCGCGAATAAACGAGGTCCGAACATTTGTGCGCCGCGCGCCGCCAGTCCGCCGGGCGCACCACCCAGCCTTCCCGGATCAGTTCCTTTTGCAGCGAGACATCGTAGAGATAGCAGCCCACCACCAGCCGGCCATCGTCGCGCGCCTGAACATAACCCTGCACCAGCATTTCCGCGCCGCGCCCGCTCCATGTGGTCCAGCCCGGAGCCGTTATCTCACCAAAGGCGGGCTTTGGCAGGGTGTCGGGTCCGGTCGGTTTGAACAGGCCATTGTTGCGCAGGTTTGCAGTGATCACCCGCGCGACCTCGCGCCCCAGCGCATCAGTGCCCGATGCGTTGGCGGGCGTCGGGCGGTCGCGGTCGGTGGCGAAAGAGGGTATGGCAATGCCGATATCCTCCCATGCGCTTTCGTCGGTGACGGTGAAGGTCAGGCCTTCCTCCTCCGCTTCATCGGCTCCGGGTGCGGTCTGCGTCGTTTCAACCTGTTCGCCGTCGCCAAGCGGTTCGCCCAGATCGGTGTTCTGCGCGGAGACAGCCACGCCACAAAGCGCGGCAAGCAGGCTGGCGGAAAGGGCAAAAGGCGTGAATTTCATCGTGACAGGTTCCTATCGAAGCGTGCGCCGCGGATCGACTTCCAAGCATTGTAGTATTCGGCGGGAAGGTCAAACGGCGCGGCCAATTGAACAGCGCGGATTGCCCGCTCGGCATGAAGCGGCGCCTGCGGACGGTTTGAATCGGTAATGCCGGACTGATCGATCACGCGCGGGCGGCCTTTAAGCGATCCGTCCTCGTTCAGCTCAAACGCGAGGATGGAGACAAGCTGTTCGGCATCTGCCCCGTCGGGCGCGGTCCAGTGCGGTTTCAACTGGCGGGCGATAGCCTGAACGATAGAAGCCTTGGCGCTCGACCCAATCTGCGAGGCGGGAAGACGGGTTTCGCTGGTGGTGGTTGAACTGCCGCCACCGGCCAGGAAATCATCCCCGATACGCGATCCGCCGCCGGGGTTCGCTGTCTTTGCAGGCTGCGTGCGATCCGGGCGGGTGCGGTCCCGCGCAGGCTGAGCCGACGGGGTTCGGCGCGTGGCGGATGGAGGAGTAGTGGCGCGCGGTGTAGGCGCTGAAGCTGTGCGTTGCTGTGGGCGCGGCTGTACCCGTGGTTGGATGGTGGGCTGCGTGCGGGGTTGGATCGGTGGCTGATCGGGCTGCACCTGCGGCGGAGCGGACTGAGCGGTGGGTGCGGGATTATCACCCAGCGTCGGGGCTATCGCCGCACGGCTTTCCGGCACCGGATCTGGCGCGGTCGATTCAAGACTGACTTCGGTAGCGAGGCTGACCGTCATGCGCTCCGGTATCTCCATCACCGCTTCGCGGGCGGGCTGCATCAACAGCAGCACGACCACGCAGGCGTGCAGCGCTATCGCGACCACCAGGCCGGCGCTGTCCGCTTGGCGGAAAGTGGCGGTTTCAGCCATCACCCTTCCCCTGCTATGGCGGCGTAACTGAACCGCTGGTGACCAGCGATATCGAGGTAAAGCCGGCGCGGTTAAGCTCACCCAGAACCGCCATCGTGCGCCCGTAATCCAATGCCTTGTCCCCGCGGAACACGACGATGGGCGGCTCGCCATCAGCGCCCCGCTCCAACGCTTCGAGCGCCTGCGGAAACTCGCCCACGGGCACAGGCGCATCGTCAATGTAGATAATTCCGGTTTCATCGACAGAGATGGTTATCTGTTCGGGCGTCTGATCGACAGGATTGGCGCGGCTTTCAGGCAGTTCGATGGGAACACCGGTGGCGATCAGCGGCGCTGTCACCATGAAGATGATGAGTAGCACAAGCATAACATCGACGAATGGCGTCACGTTGATCTCAGCCATCGGTGCGCGGCGCGACTGGCGACCGGAGCGGCGGGCACCTGAGCGCGAAGAGGCTGTCCCCATCGCCACTACGCTTTGTCCAGTTCCCGGCTCAAACCGGCATGCACTTTGTCTGCAAAGCGTTGCAGGTGCGATTCGTACCGGTTCACCCGCGCGGAAAAGCGATTGTAGGCGATAACAGCGGGGATTGCGGCAAACAGGCCGATGGCGGTCGCAAACAGCGCCTCCGAAATGCCGGGTGCAACCACGGCGAGCGAGGAGCTTTCCTGCGCGCCGATCTGGAAAAAGCTGTTCATGATGCCCCACACCGTGCCGAACAGGCCGACAAACGGCGCAACCGATCCGGTGGTGGCAAGGAACGTCAGCTTGTCCGCCAATTCATCCGCTTCGGCGGCAATCTGGCTTTCCATGGCGGCGCTGATCCGGTCGCGCGCGGCGGCGCGGTCAACGCTGCGGCCATTTGCGGTGGAGCGCTTCCATTCGTCCAGCCCTGCCCCGGCAACGCGGGCAGAAGGAACCTCGCCACGCACCTTGCGGCTCAATAGGCTGTCACGATCCTTGCTGTCCCAGAAATCGCCTTCGTAAGTGCGTGAGGTTTTTTCCAGACCACGCACCCGCAGAGAAAAGCTGACGATGATCGTCCACACGCCGATGCTCGCCAGGATAAGTCCCGCCATCACCACCTGAACGACGATGTCGGCATCCAGAAACAACTCCAGCGGATCGAGCCGGTCGGGCGTGGGCGCGAGTGCAGTGGTCGCCGCAGCGGCCAGAAGGTCAAGCGAAAGGGTCATTGGGCCTCATGTTCCATAAAGTTTTTGAATGCGGCACGCCATGCGGCCGGCTGGCGGCGCGGGCGCCCCTGTAGCGTGATGAAGCCAACGCGCAGCGCGGCCTCGCAAAGAGCAGTGTCGCCCCGACGCGCGATCTGGTGCATCCTGCAGCTTGCCGCGCCCAAATCGGTGCAGGTGGTCGTGATCACCACATCATCGTCCAGCCGCGCGGGGCTGAGATATCGCAGGTTGATCTCGGACACGGCATACGCGCCGCCGTCTTCCCCGGCTCCTGCCTCTATCGCCGCACGCTGGTCTATCCCCAGCAAACGCAACAGGTCAGAGCGCGCGCGTTCAAACCAGCGCAGATAGTTGGCGTGGTAGGTAATGCCCGAAAGATCAGTATCCTCGTAATAGACGCGCACCGCATACAGGTGGCGCGGGCCGTCAAAGACTCCGCCGGGAGGGGTTGGTTTAACCATACAGGGACGCCACCTAGCGCAGACGGGATTCGCTGCAAAGATGTCATTGCGATCCCTTGCCTGAATGGCGGTGAAACACGACAGGCACGCGGCCAGATGTGTCTACCGCCGGGAGATCATCGGCCCCAGCGGCTGTCCGCCAAACAGATGGATGTGCAGGTGCGGCACTTCCTGCCCGCCGTGCGCGCCGACATTTGCAAGCAGGCGATACCCCGGCTCCACCAGACCCTTCGCCCGCGCCACTGCGCCCACCGCACGGATAAAGCCGCCAATCTCGGCATCGCTGGCGTGGGCCGAAAAATCGTCCCAGCTGACATAGCGCCCTTTGGGGATGATCAGCGTGTGGACCTGCGCCTGCGGATTGATATCCTCGAACGCGAATGCCCAATCGTCTTCGTACACCTTTGTGCACGGAATTTCACCGCGCAGGATTTTTGCGAAGATGTTTTCGTCATCATAGGGTTGCGTTGCATCAATTGGCATCAAGCGTCCTTTCGGCTGGCCTTTTCCTCCAGGCCCGAAAGCCCTTCGCGCCGGTCGAGTTCGCCCAACACGTGATCGAGCGATATGCCGCGCGCGTTCAACAGCACCATGAGGTGAAAGATCAGATCGGCGCTTTCGCCAACCAGTTCGTCATTGCTGCCAGAAACCGCCGCAATCACCGTCTCGGTCGCTTCCTCGCCCAGTTTCTGCGCGATTTTGGGAAGGCCGCGCGCGTTGAGTTTTGCGACGTAGCTTTCGTCCGGCGATGCGGCGCGGCGCGCGGCAATAGTGGCTTCAAGGCGGGTTAGTGTGTCCATGTGCGCGGTGTTGGATCAAACGCCGCGCGCGGGCAAGCCTGCCGCTCGCAAAGCAGCGTGCGCATCGCTGATGGAATAGGTGCCAAAGTGGAATATGCTGGCGGCCAGAACGGCGCTGGCATGGCCCTTCGTCACTCCCTCGACCAAGTGATCGAGCGTGCCGACCCCGCCGCTCGCGATCACCGGGATGCTGACCGCATCGGCAATCGCGCGGGTGAGTTCCAGATCATACCCCTTCTGCGTGCCGTCGCCATCCATGCTCGTCACCAGCAGTTCGCCCGCGCCCAGATCGGCGACCTGTTTGGCGTATTCGACCGCATTAACGCCCGTCGGTTTGCGCCCGCCATGGGTGAAGATTTCCCAATAAGGCGCCGCTTCACCCACCGGCAGGATCACGCGCCGCGCATCGACGCTGGCGACCACGCACTGGCTGCCGAATTTTTCCGCAATTTCGCGCACCAGTTCGGGCCGGGCGACGGCGGCAGAGTTGATCGCAATCTTGTCTGCGCCTGCCAGCAACAGCGCGCGCGCATCCTCCACCGTGCGCACGCCCCCGCCCACGGTCAGCGGCATGAAGCACACCTCGGCGGTGCGCCGCACGATATCCAGCAGCGTCCCGCGCCGTTCGTGGCTGGCGGAGATATCGAGGAAACACAGCTCGTCCGCCCCCGCCGCATCATAGGCGCGCGCCTGTTCGACCGGATCGCCCGCGTCTTTCAGATCGACAAAATTGACGCCCTTAACCACGCGCCCATCTGCGACGTCGAGGCAGGGGATGACACGAATGCGGACGGTCATGCCACCCGCGCCCCCATCGCAATTGCCGCTGCCAGATCGAGCCGCCCTTCGTACAGCGCGCGTCCCGTAATCACGCCCTCGATCCCCTCGCTCGCGTGCATCGACAGCACGCGGATGTCGTCCAGCCCCTTCACCCCGCCGCTCGCGATCACCGGGATGTCGACCCGGCGCGCAAGGTCCACGGTGGCCTCCAAATTTACGCCCTTCAGTAATCCGTCGCGGCCAATGTCGGTAAACAGCAGTGCGGCAACTCCCGCATCCTCGAACCGGCGGGCAAGATCGACCACGGGGACGTCGGAAACCTCGGCCCAACCCTCGGTCGCGACCATGCCGTCCTTCGCGTCCACCGCGACTACGATACCGCCTTCCCACTCCCTCGCCATGTCCTTGACGAATTCGGGGTCTTTGAGCGCCGCCGATCCCATGACGACGCGCGCGACGCCAAGATTGAACCATCCTTCGACCGCCGCTGCATCGCGTATGCCGCCGCCCAGTTGCACGTGGCCGGGAAATGCCGCGACAATTGCTTCTACCGCTGCGCGATTCTCCGCCCGCCCGGCAAAGCTGCCATCCAGATCGACTACATGCAGATGCTGCGCCCCGGCGTCGGCAAACAGCAAAGCCTGCGCCGCAGGATTGTCGCCATATACGGTCGCGCGGTTCATGTCCCCTTCGGCAAGGCGAACGACTTCGCCGCCTTTCAGGTCGATTGCCGGGAAGATTATCACGGATACCACTCCAGAAAACGTTGGAGCAGCGCCAGCCCATAACCCTGGCTTTTCTCCGGGTGAAACTGCACGCCCAAAATGTTGTCGCGTGCCACCGCCGCGACCAGACCCTCGCCATGATCGGTCATCGCGGCGACATCGGCTGGATCATCTGCAACGAAATGATAGGAGTGCAGGAAATACGCCTCTCCCGGCTCGATCACCGGGTGGTCGCGGGCGTGAGGCATCATCGCAACATCGTTCCAGCCCATGTGCGGCACCTTGATCGCGGAATCGTGCGGTGTCATCAGCCGCACCTCTCCGCCGATCCAGCCAAGGCCTGGCGTGGTGCCATGTTCGAGCCCCCGGTGGCTGAGCAATTGCATTCCCACACAAATGCCAAGGAACGGCGCGGCGCCCACATGCACCCGCTCGGTCATTGCCTCGATCATGTGCGGGATCGCTTTGAGGCCATTCGCGCACGCCTTGAAACTGCCCACGCCGGGCAACACGATGCGGTCTGCGGCGCGCACAACGTTGGGGTCGGCGGTGACGGAAACGTTGGCCCCGACAGCCTTCAGCGCGTTGTGAACCGAATGCAGATTGCCCGCGCCGTAATCGACGAGGGCCACAACTTCACCCACCGAGCTGCCCCTTGGTGCTGGGGATCGCGCTGCCCTTGCGCGGGTCTCGCTCCACCGCGATCCGCATGGCACGGGCAAAACCCTTGTAGATGCTTTCGCAGATGTGGTGGTTGTTGGTGCCGTACAGCAGCTCGATATGCAGCGTCAGTCCGGCGCTTTGCGCGACCGAGTGGAACCAGTGCTCGATCAGCTCTGTGTCCCATTCGCCCAGCTTTTCCTGCGTAAACTTTGCATTCCATACAATGTATGGCCGTCCTGAGATATCCAGCGCCACTCGGCTCAGCGTTTCATCCATCGGCGAATAGGCGCTGCCATACCGTCCGATCCCGGCCTTGTCGCCCAAGGCATCAGAAAGTGCCTGACCCAGCGCAATCGCGCTATCCTCGGTCGTGTGGTGCTGATCGACGTGCAGATCGCCCTCGACCTTCATCGTGACGTCGATCAGCGAGTGTTTGGCGAACTGTTCGACCATGTGATCGAGGAACCCGATCCCGGTCGAAACATCATATGCGCCCGTCCCATCCAGGTTGACGGCGATCTCGATTCTGGTCTCCGCCGTGGAGCGGGATACCGATCCGGTGCGTGCCGGACCATCGGAAGCGGAAGTGTGAGCCATACCGTGCGCTATAATCGCACAGGACCAGCGTGCAAGTGGCGCGTCGGTTGATCCGGGTATCAAAAGCGCCTTGCCTGAGGGTTGAAGATTGATTTGCAATTGGGGCCACGAAACGCTTGACCAGACAAGCGCGCCTCGCCACGAAAGGCGCGTTATGACCGATGATACACCCGACAGCATGATCCCTTATGATGAGATCGTTCAGGAAGCGCTGCGCGCCGTTGTCGGACGTGTGCTCGGTGAAATCGAGAGAGGCGGCGGCGAATTGCCGGGCACGCACCATTTCTACATCACGTTCAAGACCGGCGCACCCGGCGTATCCATCCCGAAACACCTGCGTGAGCGGTTTCCAGATGAAATGACCATCGTGCTGCAAAACAAGTTCTGGGAACTTGAGGTGCGCGAGGACGGGTTTGGCGTCGGGCTGTCATTCAATCAGATCCCTGCAAAGCTCGACATTCCGTTTGCCGCAATCACCGCATTCGTCGATCCGGCAGTGGATTTTGGCCTGCAGTTTCAGGCGGCGGTGTCTGATATGGAACCAGAAGCGCACGAAGACGCGCAGAATGATGGCGCTGCCAATTTCGGAAACAATCGAGAAACGGGCGCGAAAGCCGAAGGCGGCGATCCGGATGACGGCGGCGATAGCGGCGATGGATCAGGCTCGAATGTCGTTACCGTGGACTTTGGCCGCAAAAAATAACTTCCCGCCCACTTGCTGTAAAACTCTGGCGGGATCAGTATCGACGCTTTAGCGTTGAGAGATAACCATGGCCCGAAAAAGACCCGATCGCGTAAAGCGCAGGATACTGAAAGATGGCGCTGCAGATAATGCGAGCCGCCCTTCGCTGCTGCCCAGCCCTGATGCTTCGACGAACCTCATCATCACAGACATCATCGTGCGCAGCGCGTCCACATTTTTTCGCAAGGGCTTAGAAAAACGAGTGGCGAAAGCCAGCGCGGTCGAGGATCAGGACGCTGAACATCTGATCGACAGTCGCGGATTGGTAAAATCGCTCACGCTTTATGGCATGAGCCGGATAGCCACCCGTAGTCCGCTCGGTCTTGGAGTGGTTGCCGGGGGACTGGTGGCAAAGACGTTATATGATCGCGGAAAAGCCCGTCAGAAACGCATCGCCAAAGGGATGACGGTGCGAACCCGGACTCGTTCCAAAAACCCTGCAAAGTAAAATGACGCGCAATCCTCAACCTGCAACCACCCCTCCAAAACCGTTCCACCAGCCTTGATTTGCGGGCGCTCCTGTCGCAACGGGACGCATGGGCGATAAAACCGAACATTCACCGGCGCGCGCAACGATGCCTGCGCCCTTGCAAACAGGCGCGTTGAAACGGCGCGGGCTGCTATTTATCCTGTCCTCCCCATCTGGCGCGGGAAAGACCACATTGTCACGAATGTTGCTTGAGGCTGATCCGTCAATCGAACTGTCAGTTTCCGCGACCACTCGCCCGCCCCGCCCCGGCGAAGTGGACGGCGTACACTACCACTTCGTCTCCGAAAGCGACTTTGATGCGATGGTGGAGGCGGACGATTTTTATGAGTGGGCGTACGTGTTCGGACACCGGTACGGCACGCCAAAAGGTGCAATCCGCAATGCGCTGAAGGAGGGGCGCGATTTCCTGTTCGATATCGACTGGCAGGGTACGCAGCAGCTGTACCAAAAAGACCAGCAGGACGTGGTCAGCGTCTTTATTCTGCCACCCAGCCTCGATGAATTGCGCCGCCGCCTGGAATCACGCGCGCAGGACAGCAGCGAAGTGATCGACGATCGCATGGAGCGTGCCCGCGCTGAAATCAGCCATTGGGCCGAATACGATTACGTGGTCATCAACGATGATGTGGAAGAATGCTTCGACAGAGTACGCGAAGTGCTCGATGCAGAACGTATGCGCAGGACTCGCCAGACGGGGCTGATCCCGTTCGTGCGGGAATTGATGGGGTAGGGGTTTGTTATCGACCCCATAACGGTCATCGTCACTTGCTTCGCGATGAAGACTGGCGAGCCACCGAGGAAGCGCCGTCGAGACGGAAGACTCACAATGCGTAGCGGCCAGCTTGAGACTAAAGTCGATCTGTCCAGTAGGGGTAACTATAGAATTGGTCTGCTTCGACGGCTTCTTCGGGAGTGGGCGGCTGTAGCGGAGTAAAGAACGCGCCTGTCAGGCTGGCTTCGTGCCATGCCTTCACGATGGTCTCATCAAATATGAAGTAATCGGGATAGCGGAGCAGGTAAAAGGCGTGCTCGCCTCGAGAAATTGACGGAAAGTAGACGTCCTGCAGCCGGGCAATGAGGGGATTTTCCGACTGATTTGGATCATCTGCACGTAGCTCGCGATGCCAAAAAATCTTGGACCGTGTCTCGTCCCACTGTTCCACAACCCGAATGACATCCATCATCCAGTAGGGCTCCAGTGGCCGTCCGGAGCCATCGACTGTGGCACATTCGGCAAATTCGAACGCATCCGGATCAATGCTATAAAGCAGTTCCTTTGCTCGAGGAGACACATAGCGTTCGCTCAACCCATAGATGTCGAGCAAATCACCCTCATCCTCGTTGACGCCGACAATGAGCGCGGGTTTACCGCGCAGCACAGGAAGACCAAAACAAAGCGGCGCGCCGAGCCCCTCCAGCGCGTGGTGGTGCATTCCCGCGCGAATATAGGCGCCCGGAACTGAGCTGTGCCGAAGCACCTCAGCCTGGTTCACGAACTCCAAATCGCTCGGGTTCCTGCGCAGGTCTGCTTCGACGGTGTAAAAACGGCGTCGGTGGTCTTCACTCGCATACATATCGCTACCTCATGCCGAACAGTTTCTCAGCCGTTCGGGTCGCATCGCGACCATGTCCAGAACATTTCGCCAAATTCTGAATGATGCTGCGAGCCTTCAAGCGTCAATCCCTGATCAGGCCAGAACGCGCGGACGAATGCCGGGCGCCCCTCAAAGTTGCCCTTCGCCTAACCACCCAATTCCGGCCATTCCTGCGAAGGCCGGGGTGACGACGCACGGTGGCGGGGCGATGAACGGATGAGCCGGGTTGAATATGGGAAAGCCGAAGTGACGCGGATGGCGGCAGGCTGGCTGATCCACCCCGTTTCTTACAGCGCCACGCGCAGCTATGATCGCGCCTCCCGCTCTTTCCCCCTCGCTCTTTCCCCCCGTTCCTTCTCATCGTCGGCCAGCAATCAGCATTCGCACGCAACGCCATGCGCGCCGGGGATCCTGCAAAGTGTCAACTTCGTTTGAAAGCAATTTTACCCGTAATTTCCGATTGTTAGACCTCAAGACCCCGCTCGACACAGTGTCAATTGTGTCATCTTCGCCGCGCGTCACACCAACCGCGTGTCGCAAACAAAAAAGCCGCCGGATCGCTCCGACGGCCTTCCGACAACTTGCAAGGCACGCCTCAGCCAGCCGGGTCGTTGAACATGGCCGGCAACGCCGCATTCACGATGCCACCGTCCACGGTGATCGTGTCGCCCACCACATAATCGCCTGCGCGGCTGCACAGATAGATCGCAGCGGCGGCCATGTCCTCGGGCTCACCAATACGTTTGGCCGGGATCATCGCGGCGCTTGAATCGGGGGCGTTCTTGGCCGCCTTGTTCATCTCGCTGGCAAAAGCACCCGGCGCGATTGAAGTGACGATGATGTTGTCCTGAATGAGGCGCGCGGCCATGCGGCGGGTCAATTGGATCACCGCCGCTTTGGATGCCTGATAGGCATAGGTTTCCCAAGGGTTGATCCGCTGCCCGTCAATCGAGGAGACGTGGATCACCTTTGCCGGATGATCGCCCTTGCCCGCTGCGACCAGCAGGTTGTGCAGCTTTTGCGTAAGGAAAAACGGTGTCTTTACGTTGAGGTCCATCGTGCGATGCCACCCCGCCTCGTTGAATTCGAGATAAGGTTGACCCCACGCAGCGCCGGCATTGTTGATGAGGATGTCGAGCTTTTCCTCGCGTTCTGCCATCTCATCGGCCAGCGCCTGCATCCCGTCCATCTGGGAAAGATCGGCAGGTATACCGATGACGCGGTCCGCGCCAAATTCGGCGATCGTCTCGTTCATCTGCTCAACCTTGCGCGCCGAGATATAGACCCGCGCACAGCCCGCCGCCAGCAGCCCTTCTACGAACATCTTGCCGATGCCGCGGCTGCCGCCGGTGACAAGGGCGATGCGGCCATTCAGGCCAAAGAGCGATTGAATATCCATGTTTTTTTCCTCAGTATCCGCTCAATTCGGCGACTCGGTTGGCGTGGAAATACGCATCGCCCAAGAATTCCGACAGGGCGCGGTCGCGCTTCATGTAAAGTCCGATATCGTATTCATCGGTCATGCCTATGCCGCCATGCATCTGCACGCCCTCCTGAACCGCAAGCCGCGCAGTCTTGGAGACTTTCGCTTTTGAAACGGAGCTCATCAACTCGGCGCTGTCCGCGCCCGCGTCCAGCAATTGCTGAGCCTTGAACACGGCGGCGCGGGCGATTTCCACCTCGGAATAGAGATGGCTGGCGCGATGTTGCAAAGCCTGAAATTCACCGATCAACGTGCCGAACTGCTTGCGCTGCTTTAGATAGTCAATAGTCAGATCCATCGCCCCGCGAGCAACGCCAACACCCTCTGCCGCTGCACCGATGCGACCCGCCGTCAGCATGGCGTTCAGCACATCGCGCCCGCCGTCGACTTCACCGATGACCGCGCCGCCGTCCAGTTCGACCCCGTCGAATTTCATGTGGCTGGCGACCGAGCTATCGACGAGGCGGACAGGATCGTGGCTGATGTTCGCGGCATCCTTGGGGACAGCAAACAGTGTGACGCCATCTGCGTCATCGTCCGATCCGCTGGTGCGCGCGGCGACTATTATCATGTCGGCACTGGAGCCCTGAATCACGAAACTCTTGGAGCCGGTCAGGCGGAAACCGTTGCCTGATTTTTCCGCCCTCATTCCGATGCGTGCCGGTCGATGCTTGGCGGTTTCGTCAACCGCTACGGCAAACACGCTTTCGCCTTCGATCAGGCCGGGCAGATAGCGCCCGCGCAAATCGTCCGACCCATGCTTTAATGCGGTCGCTGCCAGCACGGAAGATGTCAGGAAGGGCGAAGGGGTCAGGTTGCGGCCGATCTCTTCGAGCACGATGCCCGCTTCGACATGGCCCATGCCAAGTCCGCCGTCATCCTCGCCCACCAGCATCCCGGTAAAGCCCATTTCGGCCATCTGTTTCCACAGGGCGTGGCCAAATCCATCCTTGCAATCGCGATCACGCCAGTAACGCAACTGTTTGGCGATATTGCCTTCTTCAGCCATGAAGCTGCTGGCGGTGTCAGCCAGCATGGTCTGATCGTCGTCGTGATAAAGTGGCATTACATGTTCTCTCCCAATTCCCCCTCCCGTTTTCGGGAGCGAGGATCAATGGTTCAGGATCCCGGCAGGTCCAGAATGCGCTTTGAAATCACGTTGAGCATGATTTCGCTGGTACCGCCCTCTATCGAGTTCGCCTTAGTGCGAAGCCAATTGCGTGAAGGTTTGCCGCCACCGGTTTCCTCGCTTTCCCATTCTAGGCTGCGCGAACCGCCGACCGACATCATCAGTTCGTGGCGCCGCTTGTTAAGCTCCGTTCCTGCGTATTTCATCATGTTGGGCTGCGCCGGGTGCGCCTTGCCAACCTTGATTTCGTCGAGAAATTTCTCGCCCATCGCGCCGTATGCCAGCGCATCGACATCGAACATGGCCAGCTCGGCGCGCAGCACCGGGTCGATCTCGTCACCGGTTTTCGCCGAAGCGCGGGTCATGGCGGCACCGATCGCGCTGGTGCGATCGCCGCCGTCGGCGCCCGAAATCATCTCGCGCTCATGGCCAAGCAAGTACTTTGCCACATCCCAGCCACGATTGATTTCGCCCACCTGTGCCGGGATATCCTCGCCATAGGATTTGGGAACTTTGACATTGTCGAAGAAGGTTTCGCAGAATGGCGAACTGCCGCTGATCAGCTTGATCGGCTTGGTTGTGCAGCCTTCGCTTTCCATGTCGAAGAGCATGAAGGTGATGCCCTGATACTTGTTCGTCTTGTCCGTGCGAACGAGGCAGAAAATCCAGTCGGCCTGATCTGCGTATGACGTCCAAACCTTTTGCCCGTTGACCACCCAGTGATCGCCCGCGTCTTCGCCATAGGTCTGCAAGCTGACAAGGTCGCTGCCCGAACCGGGTTCTGAATATCCCTGACACCAGCGGATCTCGCCGCGTGCGACTTCCCCCAGAAAACGCTTTTTCTGCGCCTCGGTGCCGAATTTCAGCAGCGCCGGTCCGAGCATCCATATGCCAAAGCTGGACAAAGGAATGCGTGCATTGATACGGCTCATCTCCTGCCGCAAAACCTTGGCCTCGGCAGCGGTGAGGCCTGCACCGCCATACTCCGTGGGCCAGGCGGGCACGGTATAGCCCTTGGCAACACATGCCTCGAACCATGCCTTTTGCGCGTCGTTCTTGAAAGTGGCGCGGCGTCCGCCCCAATAGATGTCGTCCTCGTCGCGCACGGGCTGGCGCATCTCTGCCGGGCAATTCGCTTCCAGCCAGGTGCGTGTTTCGCTGCGGAATGTTTCCAGATCGGACATTGTGCCGTTACCTCTCTCAATTGGCTCCCACTTGCCGCTGACGTTATGGGAATTGCGCCCGCCGGGGCAAGCGGCGATTTGGAGGCACGCCCGGCGGCACCGCATCCCCCTCCCATGCCGTAACGTCAGGTGCAACAAGGATTGACGCGAAGTGTGTGCGCCCTAGGCTGAGAACCGAGGGACCGGAGACAAAAATGGCAGGATTCGCGCGAAACGGGCGTCTGTGGGTATTTTGCAGACAGATGCGCTGCGCATGACATCTGGCGCAAGTGGACTCCCGTTGAGGTTGAAGCTGATCCATGGATTTGGCGCGGTTGCATTTGGCGTCAAGGACATCGGATTTTCGTTCTTCCTGCTGATCTATTACAATCAGGTGCTGGGGATGGAGGCGGCGCTGGTCAGCGCGGCGTTGTTGATCGCGCTGCTGGTCGATGCAGTGGTCGATCCGGTCATCGGCAATCTGTCGGACCGCACCTACACGCGCTGGGGCAGGCGTCTGCCATGGCTTTACACCGCGCCGATACCGCTGGCGCTGGTGTGGGTCATGTTGTGGTCGCCGCCGGGTGGAGAAGCCCCCAGCTTTATGGGCTTGCTGGGTCTCGCGATTGCGGTGCGGATGCTGTTGTCGGCCTGCGAAGTTCCCTCCATCAGCTTGGTGCCGGAACTGACCCTGGACTATGACGAGCGCACCACGCTGTTCCGCTTCCGGTATCTTTCGGGTTGGCTGGGCGGGCTGACCATGATGGTGCTGGCTTATACCGTTTTCATGCCCGGTCCCAACGGGTTGCTGCAAGCCGATGGATATCCCGCATTTGGCATATTTGGCGCAGCGATGATCGCGCTTTCAGTGATCGGATCGGCGGCAGGACAGCACCATCTGGTTGCAAAACTCCCGGCGACGAAGCCGCCACCGTTCTCACTGAGCGCAGCATTTTCGGAAATCAGGGAAGCGTTTTCGGAAAAGAGTTTTCTCATTTTCGCCGCAGGCGGACTTGCCGCGTATGTCAGTCAGGGCATGACGTTTTCGATCTCGAACTATCTCAACCTGTTCGTATGGCAACTTGAAGGGCCAATCAGCCCCGATGCGCCGGACTGGCTAACCGGGCTGGTGGCGTATCCGATCATGCTGTTCGCTTCGGTGGTGCTGATGTTTTTCATCGTCGGCCCAATGCACGCAAGATTCGGTAAAGCAAGATCGGCCACAATCGGCGCGCTGGGCAGCGTGGCTATTGGCCTCACACCGTTTGCATTGCTGCTGGTGGGGTTCTGGCCGCAAGTCGGCAGCACCCAGTCCACCCTGACCCTGTTTGCGTTCCTGCTGTTCGGCAACACGCTGGGTGTCGTCATGATGGTTTCCGCCACTTCGATGATCGCGGAAATTGTCGAGGCATTCGAAGAGCGCACACACCGCCGGGCGGAAGGAGCGTTCTATTCCGGCAACTGGCTGATCCAGAAGTGTGCCACCGGGGCGGGCATCTTCGCCACGGGTCTGATCATATCCGCCTCAGGATTGCAGACCGACGCATCGCCGGGCACCGTTCCGCAGGACGTGATCAGCCTGATAATCATCCTGTTCGGAGGTGCCACAATCGTGATGGCGGGGATTGCCGCCTACTGGCTCGGCAGTTTTCCGATCAGCCGCGAACAGCATGAAGATCGCCTGCGTCGGCTCTCACAACGTGGGCCAGCCATGCCCAGCGATCCGATCGATGTCGCCGCGCGCGCAGACCCGGATGCGCAATCGCTGGCACCATAGGCTGACCCTATCGCTAGGCCGGATCGACAAATCAGAGGTTGGCGCGACGCCGCCGCTCTGCCAATCTAGGTTTCAGAATCGAACCAAACCGGACGAGAGAGGATCACCCCCCATGGATTTCCAACCCACTGAACGCCAGGCCTATTGGGCCGGCCGTGTGCGCGACTTTATCGAGAAGGAAGTGCGCCCCAATATGGCCACCTACAAGGCGCAGGATGCCGAGGGTGACCGCTGGAAAATCATTCAGGTGATCGAGGACAAAAAGGCACTCGCCAAGCAGGCGGGCATCTGGAACCTGTTCATGCCGCCGCGCAATGACAGCCATCACCATGTCGATGACTCGTTCGAATTTGACGGCCCCGGACTCACCAATCTTGAATACGCGCTGTGCGCCGAGGAGATGGGCCGCATCGGCTGGGCGAGCGAGGTGTTCAACTGCTCCGCGCCCGATACCGGCAATATGGAAGTGTTCCACCGGTACGGCACGCGCGAGCAGAAAGAGAAATATCTTGCACCTCTGATGAATGGCGAAATCCGCTCCGCCTTTTTGATGACAGAGCCATTCACGGCATCTTCCGATGCGACCAACATCGAAACCCGGATCAAACGGGATGGCGACGAATACGTTATCAACGGGCGCAAATGGTGGTCGTCAGGCGCAGGCGATCCGCGGTGCAAGGTGGCAATTGTCATGGGCAAGACCGATTTTGGAGCACAGCGCCACGCGCAGCAGAGCATGGTGTTGATGGACCTCGATGCGCCGGGTGTGAACATCCTGCGCCATTTGCCCGTCTTCGGATACGATGATGCGCCCCATGGCCACATGGAAATCGAGCTGAAGGATGTGCGCATCCCGGCCACCAACATGCTGCTGGGCGAAGGGCGCGGCTTTGAAATCGCTCAAGGACGCCTCGGGCCTGGCCGCATCCATCACTGCATGCGCACGATCGGCGTCGCCGAGGAGGCGCTGGAGAAAATGTGCAAGCGGCTTCAGGAACGCGAGGCCTTCGGCAAGCCGATCTACAAGCATTCGGTCTGGGAAGAGCGCGTTGCGCGCGCGCGCATCGATATCGACATGACCCGACTGCTGTGCCTGAAAGCTGCCGACATGATGGACAAGGTCGGCAACAAGGCGGCAAAGCAGGAAATCGCGATGATCAAGGTGCAGGCCCCCAACATGGCGCTGCGGATCATCGACGATGCTATTCAGGCGCATGGCGGTGGCGGTGTGTCGGACGATTACGGTCTGGCGCAGGCATACGCGCACCAGCGCACCCTGCGCCTTGCCGATGGCCCCGATGAGGTCCACGCACGCTCCATCGCGCGCATGGAAATCAGCAAGCACGCACCCGAAGCCGGTCCCAGCGCCAACGCCCTGCGCGGTCATGGTTCGGCCGGTCACGGCTCCCCCGCTAACGATGGCGGCACAAGTTCCGGCGATATCGGCGCGGCCCGATAGCTGCGATAAATCAGCGCCTGCCGAATGCGCCAAAATGGTGCATTCGGCAGGTAGTAACCCATGCACATAACCTGATAGGGCGCGGACAGGGTCATGTTCGAATTGGCCTTTTCAGGGGGTTACGATGATACGATTTTTCGCTTTCTCGGCATTGACCGCATTTGCTGCAACGCACGCGGCAGGACAGGATCCAGCCGCAATGCAGGCTGAGGCAGTCCAACCGATCGCTGTTCAGGTGGCGCAGTCCTCACCCCAAGCGGTGCTGCCGGCGAATACCGAAGTGATCATGGCAATGAACGAGGATCTAACGACTAAAGGCGGCAACATCGATGAGGGTTCGATGTTCAACCTGACAGTCGTGAGCGATGTCAAAGTTGGGGACTACATCGTCATTCCGAAAGGCTCGCGCGGGGCTGGCGAAGTAACCTGGAAAACCGGCAAGGCGGTGTTCGGAAAGTCCGGCAAAATGGAAATTGAGCTTCGCTATGTCGAAGTTGCCGGACAACGCATTCAGGTCGATGGCAAGTACCGTCAGGAAGGCGAGGGCAGCACTCTCGCAGCGGTTGGCGCGGTTCTTCTGGCAGCGCCACTGCTTGTGGTGACGGGCAAAAGCGCCCGCATTCCGCGCGGTCGTGAGCTTTCTGCGCGCACGAAGTTCGATGTACCTATCGCTTTACCGGCCTCCGCAGCCGCGACCCCGGTCGTTGCAGAACAAGCCGCAGTACCCGTTCAATGATCGCCTGATCACTCTGCGGCAACATAAATTCACACTACTCCTTCGCCCTGACCTTGACGAGAGGCGCCTGTTGTCCCCACGGATGATGCCCGCCAACCATCGGGTTAAGGGCGAACGGAGGAATAATTGGCAAAAGCAGCCATTCTTGAGACACCGGGCGAAGGTCTGGTCATCGGCGAGGTCGAGTATTCCGATCCTGCCGCGCATGAGGTTTTGATCGACACCAAGGCGTGCGGCCTTTGCCATTCGGACCTGCATTTCATCGATGGAGCCTACCCGCATGCGCTGCCCTGCGTTCCTGGGCATGAGGCGGCAGGCATCGTCCGCGCGGTGGGGTCGCAAGTCACCACGGTCAAGCCGGGCGACCATGTTGTCTCGTGCCTCAGCGCATTTTGCGGGCATTGCGAATTTTGCGTGACGGGCCGCATGGCGCTGTGCCTGGGTGGAGACACCCGCCGCCCCAAGGGTGCAAATCCGCGCATGACGCGCGCCGATGGCTCGCCTGTCGCCCAGATGCTTAACCTGTCCGCGCTCTCGCAGCAGATGCTAATCCATGAAAACGCCTGCGTTTCCATCGACAAAAACATGCCATTCGACCGCGCCGCAATCCTTGGCTGCGCGGTGACGACGGGCGCTGGCACGATCTTTAACGCGTGCAAGGTGACGCCGGGCGAAACCGTGGCTGTAATCGGCTGCGGTGGGGTGGGTCTGGCGACAGTCAATGCCGCGCGCATCGCCGGCGCGGGCAAGGTTATCGCGGTCGATCCGCTTCCCGAAAAGCGGGCGCTGGCAGAAACATTGGGCGCAACCCACACCGTCGATGCCATGGCAGACGATGCGGCAAAACAGATCATCGCGATATCGGGCGGCGGGGTCGACTGGGGGATCGAGGCGGTCGGACGACAAGCCTCCGCCGATCTCGCGGTAGCGTCGTTGAGACGTGGGGGCACCGCCGTTGTGCTTGGGATGATGCCGCTCGATTGCAAAGTCGGGCTTGGCGCAATGGATTTGCTGGGCGGAAAAAAGCTGATGGGCGCGATCATGGGCATGAACCATTTTCCGGTGGACCTGCCGCGACTGGTCGATTTCTACCTGCGCGGCCTGCTCGATCTGGACACGATCATCGCTGAACGTATCGCGCTCGAAGATGTGAATGCCGGTTTTGACAAGATGCGTGCAGGCCATTCCGCACGCAGTGTGGTGGTGTTTGACTGATGGACATTGATTTCGACACGGAAATGGTCGGCACGGTCGAAGTGCCGGAAGCCGACAAGCTCGACCTCGCCACGCTGATCAGGTGGTTCGAGACGAATGTCGAAGGGTTCGCCGGACCGATCAAATACACAAAGTTCAAAGGCGGACAGTCCAACCCGACCTACAAGATCGAAACGCCAGAGACGAACTACGTGCTGCGTCGTCAGCCGTTCGGCAAATTGCTGCCTTCGGCCCATGCGGTCGATCGGGAATATGCGGCGATGACGGGGCTGTATCCTACCGGCTTTCCGGTTCCCCGGACGTACGGCCTGTGCGAAGACCCTGAGGCCATCGGCTCCAAGTTTTTCGTGATGAGCATGGCCGATGGCCGTTCGCTGTGGAACGGTGCGCTGCCCGGTATGGAACCCGATCAGCGCCGCGAAATTTACAACGCTCTGATCGACACCATCGCCGATCTGCACCTCAATCAGCCCGACGCAATCGGCTTGGGCGATTATGGCAAGCCGACCGATTACTGCGCCCGCCAGATCGCGCGCTGGTCCAAACAATACAAGCTTTCCGAAACCGAGCACATGCCCAAGATGGAGCGGCTGGTTGAATGGCTGCCGCAGACTATTCCGCCGCAGCATGGCTCCAGCGTAGTGCACGGCGATTACCGGCTGGACAACGTGATTTTTCACAAGACCGATAACCGCGTAATTGCGGTGCTGGATTGGGAACTGTCAACGCTGGGCGATCCGATTGCAGACTTCAGCTACCTGATGCTCAACTGGTTTCAGCCCGCCGATGGGCGCGCCGGTCTGATGGGGCTGGACCTTACCGAGCTTGGCATTCCCACGGTTGGGCAGGCAGTGGAGCGATATGTCGCGCGCACCGGCTATCCTGTGCCACCGATGGACTGGTACTTTGCGTACAATCTGTTTCGCCTTGCCGGGATCATGCAGGGGATCAAGAAGCGGGTTATAGATGGCACCGCATCTTCAGCCCACGCAAAGGCGATGAGCGACCGCGTTGCCCCGCTGGTGGAGCGTGCCTATAGGTTCGCGCTTGATGCCGGGATGCCGGCGTAGAGCCTGAAACGCGGCGCTTAAAACGCCGCGTTAAAGCTGATGAGTGCCCCCAGATCATCTGGCGCGGCGGAGAAATGACCGGGCTGGCGTCGATGAAACGCGCTCGCTCGCACATATCCGCCAAACATCGGTGCACCCCATGTCAGTTCGCTCATGATCTCGCGCCCTTCCGGAGAAAGACTGAGGGTTTGGCGACCCAGAACCGCTGTTCCAGACGCATAATTATAGGCGATCGGAAGGTCGAAACTGATGCCGCCCCCGTTCACCCGCAGCGGCTGACTGACCCGGATGCCCAACGTATCTGCGCGGCCTAAAACGTTGTTCCGCGTCAGATCAAACGACCACGCATCGCTGGTCAATTGTGAGCCATCGCCAATCAATGCAGAGCCGCGCGGCCGGGTAATGCCGTACCGCATCGCACCGCCGATGGTCCATCTGCCGAACTGGTGGCTGGCCTCCCCATCAAGGAACATCGTGTCCGCCCCGCGAAAACCCAGCGCCGGGTTGAAATGTCCACCAAGCAGCGATTCGCCCTCGGTTAGCCAAGTGAGCGCAAAATTGGTGTCGAGCCCGCCAAATCGGCGATCCGCTGCGATCCCGAATGTTGCAGTCGGACGTCGCGCTCCGCCGGGTAGTTGCGCGGCAATGCCGCTGCGGTCGCCTTCCAGCCATGCACGTCCGCGCTCCGCCGACGCGGTCAGGCCCCAGCCACCCAATTTCCGACGCACCGCAAACGCCACATCGCTGCTTTCGGTAAAGCCAACATCCGACCCTGCGCGCGGGGCGATGGCGAAGGCGGCATTTTGTGCGCCCTGCAATTGTCCGACCAGTCCCTTTGCCCCCTGCGACAGGGCAAAGCCCAATTGCATGTCCGGCGCAATCTGCGCAGCAACACGGGCAGCCAACACGCGCGCGCCAAGCGCCTCTTCAGGGGTTAGTTGCAAGTTGCCAACCCAGCCCAACCCCGCTGCGCGTTCCCCGCGGCCCACTGTCACAGCGGCGGTAAACGCAGGGCTCGAGACAGCGCGCGTAATCGTTCCGCGCTCCACCGCGCCTCGCAGCCGTTGAACCTGGCCCGCGTTCTGCACTGCGCCAGCGCCCAGATCGACGTTATAGGCCCGGTCGAACCGGTCCAGCACCACGGTCGAAATCTGCGCACCGTTCAGCGCGTCTCCCATGGCGGCGGATCCCAAGGCGAGATTGCTTGCCAAGCTCAAAGAGTTGGCTGTGCCGGCGAGACGGGTCGTACCCGCAGGACGAAAGGCCGCAGCAATGTCGAGAATGCCGGTGCCAAATACACCATCGTCCCCCGCCGCACCCGCATCGCGCGCACTGCTCAACAGAATTTCGACAATTTGCTGCGCATTGAGATTGGGAAAGGCCTGCGCCAGCAACGCAACTGCGCCCGCGACTTGCGGTGTCGCGAAGCTTGTGCCGGAAAACAGCGTCACGAACTGGTTGCCACCGACTGTCTCGACAAACAATTCACCATTTTCATAGACGCAACATACGCGCTCACCGCGAGCCGACAGAAACGTGTCTGCAAAGCTTCCGGCACGGTTGCTGAACGCGGAAAATTCGCTGTTTTCGTTCACCGAGCCGACAATGATTACGTTGCCATTGCCAGACCTGACCGCATCGGCGGCGAACGGATCGGGCTGATCGGGCGGTATTGCAGGGTCCGATCCATCGCCCGCGTTGCCGGCAGCGATCACCACGACCACCCCGGCGTTGGCGGCGCGGGTCAGCGCAGCGCGAAGCCCCGTAGACGCGCCGCCTCCACCCAGGCTGAGGTTGATCACGGTCGCGCCGGAACTTATGGCGAGATCGATGCCACGCGCGATATCGCTGTCTGCAAAACGACAACCGAGCGTGGCATCCTGCGGCGTATCCGTACCGCACGAACCCGGCATATCCGCGCGGATCGCTAGCACCTGTGCATCAAAAGCAGTACCCAGCACGCCTACGTTATTGCGCGCGGCGGCCGCCACCAACGCAACGTTTGTGCCGTGATCGTCTTCGGGATCAAGACCACGATTGCCCGCTACATCCCCTGAATTTGGATGAATTCGGCCAGCGAATTCAGGACTGTCACTGTCGATACCGGAATCGATTACGGCGATGACCTCTCCTGCACCGGTTGCATTGCTTTCCCACGCTACGCGGGCGCCATGAAATTCCGGCCCATCCGACCGTCGAAATTCCGCTGTGTCGAAATTCGTGACCGGCGGCGGCGGGGGTGGGGGCGGCGGAGGCGGTGGTGGTGGTGGTGGCGGTGGAGGAGGTGGAAGCGCCGACACCACAGGAACGCCCCGATCAGCACCGCCGCCACATGCGCTCAAGGCAGCACACACAATCGCCGCGACGAACGGTTTCCAGCTAACCGGTGCGACGGGATCGGGCGCAGGAATGCGTACCGAATGTGGCGAACACAGGTGTTCCGGTATCGCCGACGGAACATCATCAAATGTTTGATTGCTGGTCAAAGCTGATCCAGTAGTCCCGGCGACTGTCAGCAGGCCCGGAATCCGGGGGAAGTCATGCATCGATTACGTCCTCACCGATTCCCCCTAGGCCTTCAACTATAAGCATTCAGTTTGCACCATGACAAGCAATTGCCCGTATCAATTAGCCTCCAGATTGGCGGTATCGCCTTTCCGTCCCGTTACTTGCGCACACTGCCGGTTGCGCAAACCGCCCTTGCCGCCGCGACTTGTCAGGGGTAGCAGCGCGTGATCGTTTCACGAGCCCCCTTGGCGCCAAAGTTTCAATATGGGGCTATCTCCGGAGTAGTTATGCAAGAAGCCCTGATCGCAGACATCGAAGCCGCATGGGAACGACGCGCCGAAATCGCACCGGGGGATGAAGCCCGCCACGCTGTCAGTGATGCCATCACATTGCTCGACAATGGCGAGGCGCGAGTGGCGCAGCCCGATGGCGCGGGAGGATGGACAGTCAATCAATGGCTGAAAAAGGCCGTGCTGCTGTCCTTTCGCTTGCACGATAATCAGGTGATGGACGGCGCATCCGCCGGTGAATGCGCCTATGACAAGGTGCCGATCAAGTTTGCGGGTTGGGGGCAGGACCGGTTCGCCGGCGCTGGCTTTCGCGTGGTACCCGGTGCAATCGTTCGACGCGGAAGCCATATCGCAAAAGGCGCGGTGCTCATGCCCAGCTTCGTCAACATCGGGGCCTATGTTGGCGAAGGAACGATGGTGGACACATGGGCCACGGTCGGATCGTGTGCGCAGATTGGCCGCAATGTCCATATTTCAGGCGGCGCTGGCATTGGCGGCGTGTTGGAGCCGCTTCAGGCGGAGCCGGTCATCATCGGTGACGGCGCGTTCATCGGCGCGCGCAGTGAAGTCGCCGAGGGGGTGCGCGTGGGCGAAGGCGCGGTCCTTTCCATGGGCGTCTACCTCGGCGCCTCGACCAAGATCGTGGACCGCGCCACCGGGCAGGTGTATATGGGCGAGGTTCCGCCTTATGCCGTGGTGGTGCCGGGATCACTTCCGGGCAAGCCGTTGCCCGATGGTAGCCCTGGGCCTTCGTTGTATTGCGCGGTAATCGTGAAGACCGTGGATGCGCAAACACGGTCCAAGACAGGTATCAACGAATTGCTGCGGGAATGATCGAACCAACGAGGTAATTGCACTACAGGCATTGCCCACTCCCCTTTTCGGGCGCTAAAGGCCCGAAAAAATACAAGTTCAAATATCAGCTTATACGCATAGGGATCACCATGAACGAGCAAGACGATGCCATCCATATCGAGGACGATGCCGCAACCGCTGGCGAAAAGACTGGCGTTATGCGTTATGTTCTCGGGATCAGCCTGCTGCTGGCGATCATTGCCATGAGCGTTGTATGGATCGTGCCCGCGTTGATGCAGGACGATGTCGAGAGCGCCGGCACAGCAACCGAGCGGGTCGAGGAAATGCGCGAAGAGGGCGTTGCAGAAGAAAACATCCCCGCCCAGCCGAGCGAAGGCGACGTATCCCCGCTTGAAGATCCCACCGCAGAAGCGCTTAACTAGGCCACTGTTCGGCCATCGTTCGCGCGCGATCCCGGAACAATCCTGCGTTTTCGCGCATAAGTGTCCTGTATCTAAAACAGGAGACTGACGATGAGCAATTCCAACAGCTTCCAGACGAACCAATACGTCAAATGGAACTGGGGCAACGGCGAAGGCAAGGGCCAGATCACCGAACGGTTCGAACGTGAGGTAACGCGCACCCTGCAGGGCACCGAAGTGACCAAGGATGGGGACGAGGACAACCCTGCATACCTGATAGAACAGGAAGACGGTGATGAGGTGCTGAAACGCGGCAGTGAATTATCGGCGTGGGACAGGGATTGATGGCTAAAGCAACCAGCAAGGCCCAGCAAAGGGCCGCAGGCGCGGCCCTTTCCGCCAAACGCGGAGATAGCGACAAGTCCGACCTTCAAGGGGCATCCCTCGGTATGTTCGAAAGCATGTCGGAAAGCGAGTTGGAAGAGATGGCCTCCACCCCGCGCAAGGAATTGCCCGACACAGCCGAAGAAGAGTAGTCGGGCTGCCGCGCGTCACTCCTCTTCGGGCAAGCGCGATTCAATCGGTGGTACATCGCGTTGACTGGCGGCGAAAGCTTCGGCAGCGCGCAGCACGCGAAGCGCGTTGCGACTGGCGATCAGTTCCATCTCGATTTGAGAATATCCGCGTTTGGCCAGTTCCGCGAACAATCTTGGATAACCTCCCACGTCCTCGAACCCCACGGGGCCAGCAGGCATACCGTCGAAATCAGCGCCAATCCCGATATATTCGACGCCCGCGACCTTGCGAATGTGATCGATATGGTCGGCCATGTGAGTGATCATCGTTGGGGGTTCGGTGTTGTCAGCATCCCATTCCTCCATCGCAGCGGCGACGATACCCGGCTGTCCCAGATTGAGCGACTTCAGCCGCGCCTCCTCTGCTTCGCGCCCGGCATACCATTGGCGGCGTTCCTCGTTGAGAAAGCCGGGCAACGCCACCACCATCACGATTCCGCCATTATCAGGTAGGCGCCGTAGCACCGTGTCTGGCACATTACGCGCGTGGCCGTTTACTGCCGCCGCTCCCGAATGGCTGAAGATCACCGGCGCGCGCACCGTATCGAGCGCGTCCATCATTGTCGCCTCGCTCACGTGGCTGAGATCGACCAGCATCCCGATACGGTTCATCTCGCGCACCAGATCTTTACCGAAATCGGTCAGGCCATCGTGCTTGGGGACGTCGGTCGCGCTGTCGGCCCACGGCGTGTTTGCCGAGTGCGTGAGCGTCATATAGCGCGCGCCAAGAGCATACATCTGGCGCAGCACGCCAAGGCTGGAACCGATCGAATGTCCGCCTTCCATACCCAGAAGCGAGGCGATCTTGCCGCTGGCCATCGCGTTTTCCACCTGATCGGCGGTTTGCGCATAGGCAAGTTCATCGGGATAGCGCGCGATCAGGCGCTTCATCACGTCGATTTGCTCCATCGTCATTTGCACGGCTTCCGGCTCGGTCAGGCTGGCAGGCACATATACCGACCAGTATTGCGCCCCGACGCGGCCTGCCTTCAAACGGGCCAAATCTGTGTGCATGACCTGACCTTCGGGATGATCGGCGGTTGCATCGGTGGTGTCGGCGAAGTCGAAATCGTTGATCTGATTGGCATACCGCACGCGCAGCTGGAACGGGACATCGTTGTGCCCGTCGAACACTGGCGCCACCTCCAGAGCCGCAAGGGCCGCCTGAAGATCCGGATCGGCAGCAGAATCAGCCGCCGTCTCATCCTGCGCAGCTACGGGGGCTGCCAATGCGAGCGAAAGCCCCAGCGACAGGCCAGTCAAAGCGGCACCGAAACGATAGAAAACGGCATGTTGCATGATCAAGGGAACTCCCGATAAGGGTTCGTGGCAAGGAGACGTGCGACGTGGATGAGACAGATAACGCGGCAAGACTGATCGGGCAATTGCAGCTTTCTCCCCACCCCGAAGGCGGATGGTATCGCGAGACTTGGCGCGGTGAACCCAGCGGTTCGAGCGGGCGCGCAAGCGGGACGGCGATCATGTTTCTGCTGAAAGAGGGCGAACGCTCCCATTGGCACACGGTCGATGCCGAAGAAATGTGGCTGTGGCAGGGCGGCGACCCACTTATCCTGCGTATAGCAATCAGCGATGCGGGGCCGGTTGAAACCGTGCATCTTGGGCCGGACATCATGCGAGGGCAGGAGTTACAAGGCTTCGTGCCCAACTGCGCATGGCAGACTGCGCACACACCAGTCGAAGGCGCAGGGGTGCATGGCTACAGCCTGGTCTCGTGCGTCGTGGTTCCGGGGTTCGATTTTGCAGCCTTTACCCTCGCCCCTCCGGATTGGGAGCCGGGAAAATGAATATCGTTCTGATGATCAAGGCTACGCTGCGCATCCTGCTATCGGCTGCCTACGCTTTTGCGGGGTATGCTCATATTGCGCGACCCGATCCGTTTCTGACGATCACTCCGGACTGGGTACCCCTCCCCGAGGCGGTCGTTTTCTGGACCGGGATCGCGGAGATTGCGGGGGCGATCGGGCTGATACAACCGTTCTCCCGCCCACTGCGACAGGCTGCCGGGATCGGTCTTGCGCTGTATGCGCTGTGTGTCTGGCCTGCCAACGTCAACCATTTCGCGATGGACATGGCACGCCCCGATGGCGGACTTGGTCTTGGCTATCACGTGCCACGAATGATCGCCCAGCCGATTATAATCTGGCTTGCGCTATGGACCGGTGATTTCTGGGCGGAAGGGGTCAATATGCCCCTGTCACGCAGGGCCGCGCACAGGTTGTGACATCGCCCGACGATCAACCCGACAGTATTCCTGTGGATGCGCGGTCGGCGATTCTTGCGCTGCTGGACCGCCGCGATGCGGGAAAGTCCATCTGTCCCAGCGAAGCAGCGCGCCTCCTTGCCGGACCGACAGGGGATTGGCGTGCCCGGATGGACGAGGTTCACAGCGCGGCAGATGCGCTGAACGCATCCTGTGAGGTCACACTGTCATGGAAGGGTTTGGTGAAAGATCAGCGACGCGGAGCCTATCGCATCGCGCGCCGCTGATCGTTCCTGGCGTAGTGTCAGACCTCAGGTGAGGTGTTTGGACACTGCAGCAGTCATCTTGAACATCGAGATTTCTTCTTTGCCGATGACCGGGCTAAGCTTCGCATCGGGAACAATCGTGCGCTTGTCCGAGGGCTTTTGCAGGTCGTTCGCCTTGATGTATTCCCAGATTTTCGAAGTCACCTGACTGCGGGGCATCGGGCCTTTGCCGATTACCGCCTCTAGTTCTTTTGAAAGTTGCACCGGTTTCTGCAGTGCGTTGGTCTTGCCAGCCATATTTCTTCTCCCTTATGATTGTGGCAGTACTTAAAAATCATCGTCGGCGAAATCGTCCTGCGATGGGGCGGTTCCGGTAAATGGGGCATACAGCACCGCGCAGGCCGTAATGAAACCCTTGATCGATGCCATCACTTCTTCCCGGCTTGCCCCCGGCATAAGGGTCATCGGCAAATCGGTTGCGAAAATCTGGAACACGTAATGGCGCGTCTCGCCCTCTGGCGGGTCTGGCAGCAACCATTCCGAATTACCATGCGCATTCTTGCCTGTTCGCGGAGGCACTTCCCCCTCGAGCAGTTTGCCACGTTGTCCGGGCAATCCCCACACCAGCCAGTGACATTGGGGAGCATCGCCATCGGTAGAGGCGTCCTCGACTATAACGATCAGTTCCTGAGCGCCCGGAGGGGGCGCGGTCCATTCGATCGGCGGCGCGACGGCATCTTCTTCCTTGGCAGTAAAGCACGGATCGAGCTGCTCTCCGGCCCGGAACGCGGGACTGCTCAAGGCAAAACCGCCGCGTTTCAGCGAACGGCTGTCTCCCAAAGCCGCAATCGCAAGCCCCTTGTGACGTGCGGGTGGCGGCAGGTCATCTGCGAGCCAGTCAGGAAAGTCGGTCATGATGTGAATCGTCTCATTTGGAACTCAAGCTAGTCCGATCATGGGCGCAGGACGAGGCGTGGATACACGATTTGCCCGGTTTCCTGCGGAAAACAGCGAAAAGTTGGGCCGCAATGGCGGATTTGCAACAGGATTGCGCTAAAGATTTGTCTCTTCCCCATGAAAAGATGGCTTCGATTGCATTGCGTCGCACTATGTTTCACGCCTTCGGATGCAAATATGAGATGGAGTCGCACAAGATTATGTCACGGGGTCGCACCACACTTTCCGCCACGCTTGCGTTTGCACTGGTCGCATGCGGGGGCGGCGGTTCCAACCCCAGTGCGGGCCCGATCGCAGGTCCGGGGCCGACACCAACCCCTGTGCCCACTCCTACGCCAACCAGCGCGTGCGCGGTGTCGCAACAGATCCAGTTCGCCAATGATGTGCTGAACGAATGGTATCTGTTTCCCAACCTGCTGGACAACAGCGTGCAGCCCAGCGCGTTCAACGATGTGCAGGCCTTTCTCGATGCTCGCGTGGCGCCCGCGCGCGCGCAGAACGTGGATCGCGGTTTTACCTTCGCGACCTCCATCGCCGAGGAAAACGCGCTGATCAATTCGGGCTCCAGCGCCGGCTTTGGCATCCGGCTTTCCTATGACACGGTGAACAACCGGGTCTTTCTGCTTGAAGCGTTCGAAGCCGGACGCGGTTTTCAGGCAGGCATGGATCGTGGCACCGAATTGCTCGGTATCGGAGTGCCCGGCGGCACGTTGCAATCTGTATCCACCCTGTTGGCAAGCGGCGGTGCGCAGGCAGTGGTCAACGCATTGGGCCCCGCCGATGCCGGCGTTACCCGAACCCTGCAGTTTGCACAGGTTGGCGGCAACATCATTACCGCCGATGTGACCAAGACCGACTTCTCGCTCGATCCGATTTCTGACAGGTATGGCGTTGTTATCCTGAACGATGGAGGCAAACGGGTCGGCTACCTGAATCTGCGCACGTTCATCGTCGCCAACGCCGATGAACAGCTGCGCGAAGCGTTTGGCCGGTTCCGGACGGAAGGCGTGACGGAACTCATCATCGATCTGCGCTATAACGGCGGCGGATTGGTGCGGGTGGCCGACACGTTTGGTGACCTGATGAACCGTGGACGCGCGGGTCAGGTCTGGAGCCAGACTGTGCTGCGTCCCTCAAAATCCAGCGAGAACGAAACGCGGCTTATCATCAACGAGGTCAATGCAATCGCTCCGACGAAGGTAGCGTTCATCGGTCGCGGCGGCACCGCATCGGCCAGCGAGCTTGTGATCAATTCCATGATCCCATATCTGGGCAACGCCGATATTGCGCTGATCGGGGCAAACACTTTTGGCAAGCCGGTAGGCCAGTTCGGATTTGACCTCACGGCGTGCGACCTGCGCATACGGGCCACCACTTTCCAGACCAACAATGCCCGTGGAAACGGCGAGTATTATACCGGCCTCGCGAGCGTCGTTCCCAATACGTGCCGCGCGGATGATGACATCTTCACCGCGTTTGGCGATCCGCGAGAGGCATCTATTGCCAGCGCCTTAGGCTTTCTTGCGGGAAGATCATGCACCCCGATCAGCGGGGCTGGGATCACAGCACAAAGCGCAGGAGGGCGGCAGATACTTCAGCCAAATCGACCGAACGCCGCTCAGTATGAAATCCCTGGCCTGTACTAATCGTTCGCCACATCGTGGGCGCGCTTCTTCGCGCCTACGCTGTGTGCTGCGGAATGGTTCGCGTGAGCGATTGCTGCAGCCACCACTTTTTGCGCCGGCGCAGGTTTGGCAATAAGTTCCGCATTGAGAGTGCGAATGTTTTCGTCATGGCGATCAAGATCACCGGAATGCAAGATGTACGGTACACCCAATCGATCCAGCGCATGAGCGACCGGGAAACAGGTCTTACCCTGGCCAAGCGACACATCCAGGATAGCTGCCGTCAGCCGTTTTCCATGTGAGGCAATGATCGCCAGTGCTTCATCGCAATTGGGTGTGGGAAGAGGCGTGCAGCCTTGATCTTCCGCCGCAAATTCCAGATCCATCAGGATCAGCGGCTCGTCTTCCAGCAACAGGATGGCATGTTCCATTTGATTTATCCTGCCGCTTGCGCCGGGACGCAGATGGTCGCGGTAAGTCGGTTTTCGGCCCACTCCCGCTTGATCGAACCGCGCGATGTCGCCAGCAACCGGTCGACGATCGCTGTACCGGTTCCGGGGATGATGGCATCGCTATCCACTTTGGGACCGCCCGTCTCGCTCCATACGATTTCCAACGCGCTGCCATCGTCCGACGGGTGCCAATCCAGAGTAACCTGTCCCGCATCGCGCGACCATGCGCCGTGTTTTGTCGCATTGGCAGCGAGTTCGTGCAGCACCAGACCGACAATCGATATCGTCGTGAACGGCATCCGCACTCCGGTGCCATTCAGCGCAAGTCGCTCGGCATCGCGATCATAAGGGAGCATCACGGCGCGGATTGCCTCGCCAATGTCGATGCTGCCTGAAGATGCGTCGTCAAGCGTCGTCTCATACGCACGGCCCAGCGCCTGAATGCGCGAATTGATCTCCGCCGCTTCGGTCTGGATGCCGCGCACCCTGCCCGTCACATTGACGATCCCGGATATGACCGCGAACATGTTTTTCATCCGGTGCGACAGTTCGCGCGCCATTTCCCGCGCGTGGCGTTCTTCAGCGCGCGCTGCGCGGACATCGGAGACATCCCACTGGCTACCGAAGAAATAGACCAACTCGCCCTTGTCGTTGTAGATCGGGCCAAGGTGCAGGGCGTTCCAGAACGTTGTCCCGTTCTTGCGGTAGTTGAGCAGTTCCACCACCACCACATCCTCGTTTATGATTGCATCGCGAATACGCTGGATGGGTTCGGGATCGGTCTTTGGCCCCTGCATGAATCGGCAATTGCGGCCGACGATTTCCTCTTCCGAATATCCGCTGAGCCGGCGGAAAGCGCGGTTCGCAAATACGATAGGATGATCCGGATCGTTAGGATCGGATAGGCAGATCGCCATGCGCGTTTGCGCCATTGCCTGTTCAAACAGAACCCCGGAAGAGCCAGCGAAACGATCACTGGAATTGCCCGAACGAAACCGTTCAGGCGCGTCATCAAACTGTAAGGATGCCTGGCTGGACCCTCTTCGCTCTCTTTCGTCGTCAGTGTTCACGATTGTCGCCTTTCAACGCACGCTAACACGGAACGCAGCCGGGCTAACAAGGAGTTGAGTGTTGTCTTAACTTAGGATTCAAGACGCTTTTGCCGCCCGCTCGTTCCAAGAATAATAGGTTTCGAAGCAGAAAATGTTTGCCCGGCACACTTCTAAATCACGATCGGTTTTCGCAAAAGAGGCGTCAATCGCTGGGCGTCCGACAATTGAATTTGCACCCGAAAAAGCGTTCACCCGCCGATCAGGGCGCGTCCGGCCCGGTGAAGGGAGCATCGCTGGTATAGGCGCAACCTTGGAGGTTCGCGTTTGCCAGATGAACGATCGTGTTTAAGGGATAGGTTCGATCACTCATCCCGTCGCTGCATTCACCCGGCGTAATGGCAATTTGCACGGTTTCGTCTTCAAGCTCGCCGCTGAAACCCAATCCGTTATTCCCGGCAAAGCGGACCATAGCGAATTCCCGTGCATCGGGGCTATCTGCGGTGGAATAACGAGCGGAATATTGCCCATCGCCATCCGGCCGAATTTCCAAGTTCCAGAAAGGCTCCGTTCCAACAAGGGTGATCACTGCGTCAGGACCAACTTCGGAGTACACGGCACCATCAGGATCGATCATGCCAGCTTGCGAGCAGGCGGCGAGAAATGCCAGCGATCCAATCGTACAGATCGCAGCCTGCATTTGCAGATGAGGTTTGGCAGCCATGGGGTTTTCATCATGCAAAAGGCGGACCCGATCAAGGCCCGCCTTTCGCAAATTTCAAATGTTCGGATCAGATTATTCAGGCATCAGCACCGTATCGATTACGTGGATCAGGCCATTGGAGGCCTCGACATCGGTCGCGGTTACCTTGGAGGTGTTGCCCGCGCCGTCGGTCAGTACAACGCCGCCATCAACGACCATCGCAGTCAGTTCGGTTCCGCCAACGGTCGTGATCTTGTATCCAGCTTCGCCCGCGCCTTCGATTGCGCTGGTGAGCGTCGCGGCATCAACCCGCCCTTCAACAACGTGATACTTGAGGATGTTGCCGAGCGTCTCGGTATCTTCAGTCGTCAGCTTCTCAACGGTACCGTCGGGCAATTTATCGAACGCCGCATTGGTCGGGGCAAAGACCGTGAACGGTCCGGTGCCGCCCAGCGTAGTACCAAGATCCGCAGCGGTGACCGCAGCGACAAGCGTCGAAAACGTTTCGTCGCCCTGCGCAACCTCGACGATGGTGCCTGCCGAAGTGGCTTCTTCAGCGACTGCCGTTTCGTCAGCTGCGGTGGTGGCTTCGGGTGCTTCGGACGCACACGCGACGAGCGAGAGGGCGATGGCTGAAGCAGAGACGAGTTTGATGATCTTCATGAATGTATCCTTGAATTCGTTTGAGGTTCCAAGCTGCATGGCCGCGCAATTCGCGCCGGCAGTTACATCTACGAATGGCTGAGACGAAAGGTTGTTCCGATTCCGTAAATAAAAACGGCAAAATAATGGCAGACGGCGGCAATAGCTCACTCGCAAGAGTTGATACGCGCGCGTGAGCCTTGCCAAAACACCATTTCAAAGCTCGTCGGCGGAACCGTGATCCTGTCCGACCATTGCCACTCCATGCAATTCATTCCTGAACGCGCTGCCGCTCTTGCCCAACTTGACGAGTTTCTGCCGCGTGCTGGACGAGCATATGCTGCCAACCGCAACCATGACGATGGAGTGGCGCGTCAGAACGTGTCGCAATTGTCGCCGTGGCTTCATGCCGGTTTGATCAGCGAGGCCGAGGTGATCGCCGCAACCCTGGCCCAGCACAATTCCGCGGCGGCTGAAAAGTTCATCGCGGAAGTGTTCTGGCGCATCTATTTCAAAGGCTACCTCGAACAGAGGCCCGGCATCTGGCGGACGTATTGCGAGGGTCGCGATGCAGCCTTCGCCAGGATGGAAGGCAATGTGGGCCTGCAAACCGCCTACACCAATGCGGTGGAAGGAAGCACGGGTATTGACGCATTCGACCATTGGGCGCGCGAACTTGTCGGTACCGGTTACCTTCATAACCATGCGCGCATGTGGTTTGCGAGTATCTGGATTTTCACGCTGCGGCTCGATTGGGAACTGGGCGCCGACTTCTTCCTGCGGAACCTGATCGATGGCGATGCGGCGTCCAATACGCTCAATTGGCGATGGGTCGGCGGACTGCACACCAAGGGCAAGACCTACATTGCGCGTGAAGACAACATTGCGCGCTACACCGCGAACCACCCCGATGGGCCGCTGACGGCTTCGGGTCTGGCCAGTAAGGCTCCGGCGCTGGAGGACGCGGAGGATCATCCCCGCACGAACCTTGATCTGCCCGGACCTCCAGACCGGCACGCGCTCGCCGCTCCCTATGCGCTGATCCTTCACGATGAAGCGGCGAGCCACGTTCCGCTCGACCTCCCTGCCCCACCCGCGCTGATTATTGGCGCAGCGCGTCCCGATGCACGCTCCCCCATGTCCACAGCGCCGACCGCGCGCAACTTCGCTATTGACGCTGTGCGCAACGGGATTTCGCAGGCAGCCAGCGCCTATGGCTGCGATGCCCACGAATGGAGCGAGGCTGAAAGTCTCGACGATATTCTCGGCAAAGTCGGGGTCGATCGGATCGCCGTACCCATGCTGCCCACCGGATGGACCCACGACAGCTTGCAACCCGAACTAGCCGCACTGGTCGCCGCTGATCGCGCGACGATACTGCTCGGCGATCTGCAGCGTGCCACTTGGCCACAAGCCAGGGCCGGGTTCTTCGGCGTAAGGAAGCAGATTGCAACGATCATCGCAGAGGTCGGGCTGGGTTGAAGACCGGGCGATTAACCTGATTGTTACCAAAAATAGCTAGGCGTAACCGGCCAGAAAGCCGGGAATATGCGCATGAGATACCCCAATCGGATACAGGCCGCACTGCTGTTTGATCAACCGTTTGACGGGCTTGACGATGTCGCACGCGACTTTGCCCGCGTGATCGAAATGAAAACCGGAAGCACTTTCAACGTGCCCGAACACAGGCCCGGCATGTTCCTGCGTCTGTTCGGCGGAGGCCGCACGGAAGGCGGCGGCGAACTGATGGTGACTTTCGAATTGCTGACCGGACCCGGCGCAATCGATGTATATAGCGGCGCTCTTGGATCCTCGATCACTGGCATCCTTTGTCCCGACATGCGCCAGCGCGTGATGCGCGCGCGTTGTCACATCCTGCTCGACATCTCGCACGGCGTGCTGGGCGGGGTGGAGGAGGATCCCAAATTCGCCCCCATGCTGAGCGAACTGGGCGTTAATCGGCTCTGGGCGACGCAAGACGCCTTTCATACCCGGCTTGAGACCCTGGCCTTGATGATCCGCGTGACCTCCGATCATATTACTCCCAGCGCAATCCACTGGACGCAATCGAACCAGTTGCTCGATCTCGATACGTTCGAGAAAATGGCCGGGCCTGCCGCTTCGATGACGTTTCCCAGTCCGCTGACCATCCATCCGATCCTGTTTGGTGAGCCCGATGCCGATGGCCACACCTCCAGCATTGGTATGCGCACGCTTGGGGCGCGGCATTGGCTGGGCCGCGAGATCGTGGTGCCCGCCACCACCCTGCCATGGGCTGCCGCCTATCAGACCGCCATTGCATTTTGCGGCATGGCGACGATGGAAGGCGGATACGTAATCCCCGATGGCAACACGTTCGGGCCTGAAGATGGCAGCGAGGCCTGGCGGGTCCACCATCGCGATGCAGGCTTTGAAGGCGGATCGCCCGATGATATCGCAACCTACGAACTGGTTCCGCTGCGTCATGACGGTTGCGGGTTCACGGCCGATGCTCATGCGAGCGAGGCGCGTATCGCGCAGGCTCGCAGGACACCAGAATGCGGCACATTGGATGGAGCCAAAGGCGTCGATGCGGAACCCCGATTTGCTCCGAACCCTCCACCCGCCGCAATTCCCATCCCCGCTGCGGTCGAAGCGGCACAATCCGCAGGGGAACCTGGCCCCGACGGTCAAGAGGCACCAAGCGGCCCGCCCGAGATGCCCGATCCAGAACCGATTCGGGAAATCAGCAACCCTGTCGCGAGCAAGCCGGGCGAGGCGCATATATCGGGCAGCGGCCTGCGCGCCCGCCTGTTCGGCAACAAGCGCGCGTGAGCCGCCCCGCTATCTAGGCCAAACGCCTAAATCGCCTTGTCAGGACGCGGTTCGTGCCGGTGCTTTTCGCTTTTGCCGAAATGCCGCTCCAGCCGTTCTGACAAAGTGTTCGCTGCCTTGCGCGCGGCGTCATCCACTTTGGAACCGTGGGCCGTCACACTCAACGGTTTGCCACCGCGGGGACGTGCCTCGATCATGCAGGTCTTGTCATCGCCGCCACCTTTAGCGCCGTTCTCATCCGACACATGCACTTCGAGCCGGGTGAGCCGATCCTCGAACCGCGCAAGTTTTGTGCGCACGGCTTCCTCTATTCGCTCGGCGACGTTTTCGGTGCCCATGACGGAACTGTCGGAATTGAACTGAAATTGCATGTGTGAATTTATCCTCTCATTTGCGTCTTGTCGGTTCGATATGGGCACATGCCATGGCTGGTTCCAGTTAAACCGGGTCTTTGGCCCTGGATTATTCGCGCCGGGCGCACTGCGTTGCCATTTCTGCAATCTGCGATACACTCCACCCGACCGGTTGCGAGTCCCCGTCGCGACGTGGCGGACGTATCGCCGCAATCTCACGGTCAAGCGGTGTTCGGGACGAAACTGACCGAGGTGGATTGAGATGGCTGAAGACTGGTTTGCAGATGTCCGCAGATACGATCCGGATGCCGATGAAAACGTCGTCGCCCTCATACTGCGCCATTGCGGGATAGCCCTGACAACGCGCGACGCATCGCTCGTTTCCTTTTCCGACAGCAAAGAAACCGGGCGCGTCCGCGACAATTTCCTCAGGAAAAAGCTCGCGCTTACCGATGATGATGCAACGCTGGATGCGGGCATTACTGCGGTAGGCGCTCAGATGAGCGCCGATCCGACGAAGAACCGCGTCACTGTGTATTATTTGCTGGCCCGCCATTTCGACAGGTTGGATGTGTTCGGCGCAAGCCGCAGCAGTGCCGATGATCGCACCAGAGCGGCGGCAACGGGGGTGAAGGCGGGACTTGCGGCTGGAACAGGGGCTGGAATGGGCGCGATGGCTGATCCTGCCCCGACAGGCGCGGCTGGTAATCCGCCTCCGGCTCCCGTTGAACCCGTCGTGTCGCCCACCTCCGTTGATAGTGGTGGCGGCGCTGGCGGGGTTACGCGGCCCACCGTCAGACAGAAGGATAACGGAGCTGGCATGTTCGGGATTGGCTGCATTGCCGGTCTTGTCGCTTTGGGAGCGATCCTCCTTGCGGCGCTCATTTCCGTCTGGGCCAGCAACGCCGTTCTCAGCCGCGATGATCCGCCCGTTGTTATGGCGGCCCCAGTAACGTCCGCGGTTCCGGTGGCTCCCGTCGTTACGATGGATATCCCGCAAGGCGCCGGAGTGACCGCCACGGCGCGCGATGGCAAGCCCATGCTGACGGTCTATTTCGACACAGGCAAGGCGGATGTCGCGCCCCAATTCGAGGCGCTATCGGCGCAGGTGCTTTCCTATCTTGAGGCGAACCCGGCCGCAACGCTTGCCATATCCGGTTTTAACGATCCCACCGGCAATGCCGCTCTCAACGAGGAATTGTCCAGGAACCGCGCGCAGAATGTGCAGGCGGCGCTGGTTGCGCTTGGAGTGGCGCAGGATCGCACCGATCTGGTGAAGCCCGACGATGCGACCACCACCGACATGACCCCGGAAGAGGCCCGGAGGGTTGAAATCGTAATCGTGGAGTAAGGTGGCCATCCCATGCAGAGGCCCCGCAATATCGGGGGTCTGGGGCATTTGGGCGAAATGAAGCCTCGGCTTGGAAAAGCGCGAAAACAACGCCCCGCCGATAGACCGACGCGCGTTTGCGATTTCCGCAGCGCGTACGATTGGGTGTTTTGTCGATAGTATAAAGATGGGGTCAGCCATGCCGCGCAGCGATGCACGATTCACGGACTGTAGGAAATGCCAGCGAAAGGCAGCGCGGTCCCGATTGCGTACCCGCGTGTCAGGCGTCAGCTGTTATTGCGGGACAGTGGCCTCTGCCTCGCGCTTGGCAGCGCGTTCGGCCTCTGACTTGGCGCGATCCACGGCAACTTTGCGAGCCTGATCGGCCAGCGCACGCCACGTCTTTTCGGACCGCAGCTCACGCTCTTTGACGTTCTGCAACTCGGCCTGTTTGGCAGCAGTGGCAGCGGCATCGGCGCGGTCGCGGTAAAATTCGAAAGTCTGGGACATGGGCAATTACCTGTGTCGGAGTGGAAAGGGGCACGCCGTTCTGCGGATCGGCAGCGGTGTGCCATCTGTGGCAGCCGTCGTGGTCGGCAATCAGGGTGCGCCACGCAAACGCGGCGCACCCCGTATCTGGATCAGTCCGCAGCCGAAAGGTTGACTGCGCTTTCCTTACCATTGCGTCCGATTTCGACGTCATAGTTCAGGCGCTGTTCCTTATCGAGCGAATGCATGCCGGCGGCCTGTACTGCGCTGATGTGAACGAAGCTGTCTGCCGAACCATCGTCGGGCTGGATGAAGCCATAGCCCTTGTCGGTGTTGAAGAATTTGACGGAGCCTGTCTTGGCCATGATGTGTTCCTTTCAAAGAACATGGATTGCCTGCGGACGAAATGCCCACCGGTCGTGCTTTAGATCGTTCAGATGAAAGGAAGTCGTCGCCAGGTTAACGCCGGGGCCGCTTGAGTCACCAATAAATCGGATCCCCAAATGGCAAGCGGCGGTAGTCAAAACTCGAAGTCCGTCGCAAATCTCGACGTCAGCAAATGCGCTATAACAGGGTATGTTACAAATAGCGAACGATTGTTTTGGGGTGGCAAATTTGGTGGGAAAATGGAACGCAACACACACTCGCGCGCTGACACAGCGGACCCAGCGCAGGAGATTACCATGGCCGACAAAACCCCCAAACAGCACCTTGCCCACATTGCCGAGGCGATGAAGGACATCGATTTCGTCATGCTCAACACTCACACCAAAGACGGCCAGATCGGTGCCCGCCCGATGAGCAACAACCGCCAGGTCGATTACGATGGCGACAGCTATTTCTTCACCTGGGAAGATTGCCTGATGGTCGATGATATCAAGGGCGATCCCATAGTCGGCCTCTCGCTGCAAGGCGCCCCGAAGCCCGAAGGCGCACCGGGCATCTTCATCGCGGTCGAGGGCAAGGCCGAGATCGTTCGCGATACCGACAGGTTCGAGGAACACTGGACCGAAGAACTGGAACGCTGGTTCGAGGATGGCGTGGAAACCGAAGGCATGGTCATGCTCCACGTCCACGCCACCCGCGCCGCCTATTGGGATGGCGAGGATGGGGGCGATTTCGACATCGAATAATCCCTTGCAATACAGCGGCGCTGCCGGGCTCATCCGAATTCATGCGAGGCTTTGCGCGAAGTGGGCGTAACATCCCAACAGGGCATCCCGCCCGCGATTGGAAATGCCCATGGCCAAAGGCCAGCAGAAGAAGAGCCGCGAAGCGCGCAAGCCCAAAAAGGAAAAGGTCAAGACCAACGCCTCCCAACCCTCGACCAAGGTTGGCGGGATCAAGGGGCTGGAGAACATGAAGAACAGTTAGGGGCTGGCTTTCGGGCCTGCCCCACAACGGCAGGTGCAGTCCGCCCGGCCCCGCCAGCACGCGGCATATGCGGCGTTGCACACGCGCGTTGCCCGCCCGGTGCTGCATTCCCGATGAGCGACCGACATCGCCAAGCGTTTTCAGTGACTTGGTATTGCGGTGACACACCTGACACACTGTCCAGGCGCCAAAAACTTTCAGGCGCGTGCGGGGGCTGTAAAACCGGATTTCTGCAAGGCTGAAGCGGGGGCGCAGCATCCGCAAGCTTAAGCCACAATTGAGTGGAGTAGGAAAGTCGCCGGTTTACCGTTTCAAAACCGTGTTCCTGTACGGCTGGGGAATATGGAAACCGTCAACTTCCTGCTCGACCGGCCTGTAGCCCTGATCATCGTGCTCGCTCTGGGTGCGGTGATCGGGATGGCGGTGGAACGGTTCGTGCAGCGCGAGGACGCGACCAAGCGCAAGGCGTATTGGCGCGGGCGTAACCATGGCAAACACGGGCATGGCAAGGGTGGGCCAAAGCTGAAGGTGGTCGGGCAATCCGGGAACGAGAGCGCTGACCGGGCCGATCTGGCCGCTGAGCAATTGAAGGCGGTCAGCCGCGCCTCCTTCACCGCGCGCGCGCTGCTCAACAAGTCAGAGGCAAAGGTGTTCGACGCGCTGGACAAGGCGGTGATCGCCCGCAATCCTGGCTGGCAGGTTATGGCGCAGGTGTCGCTGGGCGAATTTCTCGCCAGCCCGGACAAGCAAGCGTTTCTGGCGGTCAATTCCAAGCGCGTCGACTTTGCCCTGATGGACGAGAACGCGCGCGTGGTCCACGCGCTCGAATATCAAGGGTCAGGCCACAATGTGAGCGACTGCGCCCCCGCACGCGACGCGGTGAAGAAAGAAGCGCTGCGCAAGGCCGGCATCGGCTACCACGAGATTGTCGCCGGGCACACAACGCCGGGCGAATTGCGGGCGTTGGTGGAGCGGCTGGTGGTGCCAGCGCGAGCGGCATCACAGGCCCACCCCCAACCCCTCCCGCAAGCGGGCGGGGAGCGAGAGTTGCCAAGCCGCAGGCGCGGCTAGTCGAAACGGGGTGGGCATAGCCCGACCCGAAGGCGCGTTAGCGCTTGAAGTGCTAAAACAGGGCGCGAAAACTTGTCGTTTGTTTGCAATTCGAACCACTTAGACAAGCGTGCCACCGTATCGCCCAAAATCATTTTCGAATACCAAGTCGGCGCCTACCTTCACGCAAGAGGTCGGTAAATTCAGCAGTATCGCCAAAATAGTTCCGATAAGCATATTGAATGCTCTCCATACTATCTGACTTGACCAAAACGATGTCCTCAAATCCAGTTGATGCCGATTCAAGTTCGTGATATTTTTCGGTTGCGTCAAAAATTCTATCGAAAGTGTAGATGTTCAATACAATCTGTCCTGATTGCTCAGGATGCGGACTCAAAACAAGGATTGTATTCTTTCGTTGGACCTCGGGTTGTCTATGTACGACCCTAATTTGGTCGAAAAGCCGGAGCATATGTGTATCCGCGTCAGCCTTCCGGAGCCGTGTTAGAATTTCCTGATCTGATAAATCTGGAAAAGGTCCGGTGGAATCCTCAAACGCTCGAGCTAATACCTCGCTCGAGAGTTTAAAGAAATCCAATACTTCATCGCTGCCTTCATCAAATTTCGGATTATTGTGTGTAACGAGGCTAGCAACTTCAACCGCTGTAGCCCAAGCATGCTGGACTTTGGTTCGATACTGAATTTCAAGCTGCAATCCGTTCCAAGGCGCGCCGCCTACGACCTTCGCCTTGTATTCATATACATCATGAATGCCTCGGTAACCTGAATCTTTTGGCCGAGCGATATAATTCCAGCGATCTTCCTGTGCTGCTTTTCGCTCATGTTTGAACCGCGCACTGTGAATACGATTTCGATAATCAAGAAGGTCGGGAATTGATTCAAAAATCACTCGACAACCTGCAATATCATGCATTCGAGCGACATGCATATTTGGGTACCGAGACAGCTTACCTATAATAGTAGGCCGCCTCTTCAATCTTTGAGCAACTACGGCTCCTCTAAATGAACGTATATGGTACCTCAGCGTAGCTTGAAATGTGTTCAGCAAATATGCGTGCGCGGTCCGCCAGTTTTCCAATACGGCAAGGTCTTCAGAGTTAGGCTTCTTCTCGGCAAAGGCTTTGCCCGCCCTATTTACGCGAGACTTGCTATAACGCGGAGCGACGAAGTTTGACTCAACGCTTACTATCGGTCGAATTGCCATACGCACGATTTAACGCTTGCTGCGCGTTCGTACAATAATAAACGCTGACAGCAGGGTAACCACTTTGACATTGGCCCGTCAGCGCCCCTCACCTCTCCGGCAAATACAACCGCTTCCCCTTCGCCTCATACACCCGGCTCATCTCCTCCATGCCCGCTTCGTTCTCGGCGCGCTCTTCGGGCGTGTTCTCGCCCTTTAGCTGTTCGCTGGCCAGAAAACTCTCCGCGCCCGCATTCTGCTTCGCGGCAAATTCGCGCACTTCTTGCGAAATCTTCATCGAGCAGAACTTTGGCCCGCACATCGAGCAGAAATGCGCGGTCTTCGCGCCCTCGGCTGGCAGGGTCTGGTCGTGGTATTGCTCGGCAGTTTCGGGGTCGAGCGAGAGGTTGAACTGATCCCTCCAGCGGAATTCGAAGCGGGCTTTTGACAGCGCATCGTCGCGCACCTGGCTGGCCGGGTGGCCCTTGGCCAGATCGGCGGCGTGGGCAGCCAGTTTATACGTCACCACGCCCACCTTCACATCGTCGCGGTCGGGCAGGCCCAGATGCTCCTTTGGCGTGACGTAGCAAAGCATCGCGGTGCCGTACCAGCCGATCTGCGCTGCCCCGATGCCGCTGGTGATGTGGTCGTATCCGGGCGCGATATCGGTGACGAGCGGGCCGAGGGTGTAGAACGGCGCCTCTCCGCACGCCTCCAGCTGCTTGGTCATGTTCTCCTTGATCTTGTGCATGGGCACGTGGCCCGGCCCCTCGATCATGACCTGAACGTCCTGCGCCCACGCCCGCTTGGTCAGCTCGCCCAGCGTGTACAGCTCGGCAAATTGCGCTTCGTCGTTGGCGTCGTAGATCGATCCGGGGCGCAGGCCATCGCCCAGCGAATAGGCGACGTCATACGCCTTCATGATCTCGGTGATCTCGTCAAAGCGTTCGTAGAGGAAGCTTTCCTTGTGATGCGCGAGGCACCATTTCGCCATGATGCTGCCGCCGCGGCTGACGATGCCCGTCATCCGCTTTGCCGCCATGGGCACATAGGGCAGGCGCACGCCCGCGTGGATGGTGAAGTAGTCGACGCCCTGTTCGGCCTGTTCGATCAGCGTATCGGCAAAGATTTCCCAGGTGAGGTCTTCGGCCACGCCGCCGACCTTCTCCAGCGCCTGATAGATCGGCACGGTGCCAACCGGGACGGCGGAATTGCGGATGATCCATTCGCGGGTGTCGTGGATGTTGCGGCCGGTGGAAAGGTCCATGATCGTGTCCGCGCCCCATCGGGTGGCCCACACCATCTTGTCGACTTCTGTGGCGACGTCGGATGCGACGGCGGAATTGCCGATATTGGCGTTGATCTTGACGAGGAAATTGCGCCCGATCGCCATCGGTTCGCTTTCGGGGTGGTTGATGTTGTTGGGGATGATGGCGCGGCCACGGGCGACTTCGGAGCGGACGAATTCCGGGGTGATGACATCGGGGATTTGTGCGCCCCAGCTTTCGCCGTCACGGACGAGGTCAGCGGCGATTTCGCGGCCCAGATTCTCGCGCTCGGCCACGTATTCCATTTCCGGCGTGATGATGCCTTTGCGGGCATAGTGCATCTGGCTGACGTTCATGCCGGCCCTGGCGCGCAGGGGCCGCTTCACCGGGTGCGGGAATTGCGGGACGCCGCCCGAGCGGTCAGGGCCGAGTTGTCCGTTATCCTCCGGCTTCACCTCGCGCCCGTCATACGCCTCCACGTCGCCGCGCGCCATGATCCAGTTGCGGCGCAACGGGGCGAGCCCCGCGTTGATGTCGATGGCTACATCGGGATCGGTATAGGGGCCGGAGGTGTCGTACACGCGCACGCTCGGCTCCCCGCCCTCAAGGTCGATCTCGCGCATGGCAACCTGCACGCCGCTGCCGGTGCGCGCGCCGACATACACCTTGCGGCTGCCACGGATGGGGCCGGTGGTGACGCCAATTTCGACGGGGCTGTTGATGTCGGCCATGCGAAGTCTCTCCAGATGGCGGAGTGCGGACTTCTGTTATCAAGCCGCCCACTCCCTCCGCCGATGTTAGTCGGTTCAGGTTCAACGGGTCGGGCGGTGCTTAATCCGCCCCTCTCAGCGCAAGCGCGCTCCCCGGGGATGGCACGAGTTTAAGCGATATTGCGCGCAACGTCCAGTGGTCAGCCGATCAGTCGCGGTCGACTGCAGCGGACAGGCACAGCGCCAGCAGCACGGTGGCCAGCACGCCCGATGCGCCCGCAATCGGCAACTCACCCGAAAACCCGCGACCAAATGCCATCGACAGCGCGTTGGAAACCAGCGCAATTACGCCAACCAGCGCGGTCAATCCGCCCAGCGCCCTGCCGCCCGCATTCATCTTTGCCATGCCGAAAACCAGCGCGGCAAGCCCCAGCAGCATCTTTGCTGCATTGTACACCATAAAGGAAAACGCGACGACCGCGCCCGCTGCCGGGGCCAACGCCGGCACTTGCTCTGCGGCATCGCGGAACGGGCCAAACATCGTCAGGCCCACGCCCACCTGTACGACATTCAGAACCGCGCTCATCGCAATAGCTGAAAAGCCCAGCGTGCATCGCTTTGCCTCGACCAGAGCGGTTCCGGCAAAGGCGGCAAGAAGCGTGAAAATCACCCCTTCCAGACCCCACAGCAACAGACGTGGCACGTCTGGCGCGGCAAGGTAAAGAACGGTGTACACGCCCTGCGTGACGGCAGCTGTAAACAGCAGAAACGCGACGATCTGAACGGTGCGTCTGAATGTGTATTCCATTGATATGGCCCCCTGAAGCCGAAAGCGCGGTTCTGCATTTTTCGGTCCAATCAGGCGAAAGGTTACTGCGCCTGGTCGATCCATTGCAATCCTGGCCGCGTCTGCAAAACAAGGACTGCAAGCTGACCGGGCTTTACCGCCTCAGCCTGCGCGTGCGCTGCGACAGGCTTTTTCGCCATTGCGCAACGATGGATTAAGCGTTCTTTGCTAGCGTGGATGCGGCACGGCAAGGGGCGCTCGCGATGGAAACGATACTCAAGATACGCGATGAATATTTCGGCACAGACAAGAGCGAGGATCCGCCCGCTTTTGATCTGCGGCTGATTTCGGCCAGCACCACTCCGGCAGAAATCATCCGCCAGCGGGTCGAGGATGAGGTGGACGCGGTCAACGCAGGGAACATCGCCGAGGTCAGAACGGCCAACGCGCTGATAGAGCGGGTTTTCCAACGCCACGAACGCACACGTTCATTCCTGATCGATGTCGAGCAAGGATCAGCCGAGGATCAGCTCAACACGCCGCGTTCGTTCCGCTCGTTAAAGGCGAAGCTGAGAAAACCGGCCAAGCTGATCGAGGCCGATGTCGAGGTCAAAAAAGCGCTCGACGCGTTCCGGCAGAACCGCATCGTGATGCTGTTCGATGACCGACAGGTCGATGGGCTGGAAATGCCGTTGACGGTGACGCCGGATTCGCAAGTGACATTCATCCACCTGATGCCGCTGAAAGGGGGCTGAGCCGATGGTCTTCGATCGCCTGTTCCGCGCAGTGGCAACCGCCATTGATGGCGCCGCGCAGCAACAACGCCAATGCAGCGCCGATGCAGCGCATGCCGAAATGTTCGCCACGCGCCGCCCCCGGCACCCAAAGGCGAACGTGCGGATTGCGCCTGATGTCGCCTGCCCCGCCATCGACGAAGGCGAGCGTGTGCTGCGCCAGATCGCACACGAAGCATTCGCCAAATCGGATAGCTACAATCCGAAGATTACCACGTCCGAACGCTATAAGGCGACAAAGGACGATCCCGACGATCTGTTGATCGCGATTGCCATGGCCGCGTTTTGCCTTCCCAACAACCGCCCCATACCGGCCGGGAACAAGCGGTATGACTATGTCTGGCGCGAGCTTCCCAAGAAGATTGGCGGCACGCTGATGCGCAAGGCTTTGCCGTTTAACGAGCCGCAGCTAGCCGCGCTGTGCGATGTGTGGCTTGCCCAGAATTGGCTGGTGGGCCATTCCATCCCCGCACAAGACCATGCTGAACACGCTGGGCCGGTTCGCAGAGGCGCATGCGATCGGCCCGGTGCTGCGCGAGCGGCTCGAATTACTCCACACGCGCGCCACAACCCCCGGCCCCTACAGTCAGGCCATCACGAAGGATGAAGTCCAGATCGCCGATACGGTCGCGCAACTGCTCGATCCGAAGGCGACAACCGGGCCGAGCCTGCCACCGGGTGCCTTTGCCACCGGGCTTGCCTCGTGGCTCGATACGCTATCCGACAAACAGGCGGCGGCATGGGGCGCGCTGTTCGAGCACGCCGCCACCAGCGAGAACAAGGCCAAGCCGACGAACAAGTGGACCAAACAGGCCGGTGCCCTGATCGAGGCAATCGGCGCGGATGGACTTGCACACGCATTGCCCGGCTGGCTCAAACAGGTGACGCCCGATCCGACCCGAATCGATTCCAGCCTCGACATTCTGAAAGGCCTGATCTGGGCGGTGCCGGTCGCCGGTCGCACGGACTTGTCAGGCGCCATCGGGCGGTTTGCCGAACGCTGTTTTCAAAAGGTGCGCGGGGTGGGCGCCCGCTCCACCAAACTCGGTAATACATCGATCCATGCACTGTCGATGATGGGGGATAGCGACGAGGCCCGTTCTGAACTGTTTCGCCTGCGCACGGTGATAAAACTGCCATCGGTGCTCAAGATCATCGACGATCATCTGCGCGTCATCGCCACAAATGCCGGCACCGATGTCGAAACACTCGAAGATGCGGCGCTGGCCGATTACAGGCTGGATCGCGACGGGCGGCTGGTGCGCGATTTTGGCGGAGCGACCGGCACGATCGAACTTGCCGCGACCGACACCGCGCTGATCTGGAGCAACGACAAGGGCGTTGAGGTCAAGGCACCGCCCGTATCGGTAAAGGCGGATCACGGGGCGGAGCTTTCCGCCTTCAAACAACTGGCGAAGAATATTGACAAGGCTCGCAGCGCGCAGGCGCGGCGGCTTGAGGCGGGATGGCTGGAAGACCGCCACTGGTCCTTTGCCGAATGGCGCACACATTACCGCGAACACGCGCTGCGCCGCCCGATCATGCAAGCGCTGATCTGGCAGATAGGCGGCGAGGAGGATGGCGTTGCGGTGATGCCGCAGGGCGATGAATTGCGCGCCTTGGACGCGAGCGTTCGCAGCTTTGCCGACGATGCCGAGGTGCGGCTGTGGCACCCGCTCAACTCGGCGCCCAAAGATGTGATCGCGTGGCGCACACACATTCTGGATGCTGGAATAACGCAGCCGATAAAGCAGGCATACCGCGAGATATACGTGCTCACCGATGCCGAGCGAAACACGCAAGTCTATTCCAACCGTTTTGCCGCGCACATCCTGCGCCAGCATCAGTTCCACGCGCTGTGCAAGGCGAAGGACTGGAAGTTCGATTATCTGGGCGGATGGGACAATTGGAAGAAGCCGCATCGCGTGCTGGCCAAGCTGGGCATGATGGCGGAGTTTGGCGTTGATCCGGTCGAGGATGACCAGCGTTCCGATGCAGGAGTGCCGATCCACCTTGCGACCGATCAGGTGCGTTTCGTGCGGCGGGGCGAACAGGTGCAACTGGATCAGATCGAACCAATCGTGTTTTCCGAAGTGATGCGCGATGTCGACCTGTTCGTTGCAGTCACCAGTGTCGCCAACGATCCCGAATGGCGCGATGGCGGGCCCGATGGGTACAACCGCGCCTATTGGCACCGACATGCGTTTGGCGATCTCAGCCAGTCGGCGGAAACCCGGCGCGATCTGATCGCGCAAATCGTCCCGCGCCTGTCGATCGCGGACAAGCTGGAAGTCGATAAAAAGGCGCTCATCGTTACCGGAAAGCGGCAACAATATGCGATCCATTTCGGATCGACCAACATCCAGATCCTGCCTTCCAACCGATATCTGTGCATCGTGCCGGACCGCGGTGCAAGGGAAGCGGAAAGCATCCGATTGCCATTCACCGGAGACAGCCAGCTTTCGACGATCCTGGCCAAGGCTTTCATGCTGGTGGACGAAGATAAGATCACCGATCGCACGATCCTGACGCAGCTGTAGGCGGTAAGCGGCCGTTGCATTAGCGGCGGTAGACGGGCATTGTCAGCGCGATTACGGCTTGCGGCGGTGACACAGCTCTATCGCCTCGATTGCGCCGCGCATGAAATCGCCGCCCGGTTTGGCGCAGCCCCCGGCACAGACCCGTGGCAGGGCGGTTATGTTGCGCCGCTGAAGTTTGCGCCGGTGATTACCGCCGGGCGAGATTTCATCGCCGGGCCGCGACCTTCGGGAAAACCGCTCCAGCCGCGCATGGTCCCGCGACTGTGGGGGGTGTTGCCGCCGCCTGCTGCCGACGATCCCACCCGCCGCATCACCACCGTGCGCAACCAGGACAGCCCGTTCTGGATCGGCAATCTGCGCAACAGCGAATTTCGCTGCATCGTTCCGGCGACCGCGATCATGTTGTGGGGCAGCGGGACCGATTACGAAGGGCGGCGGCTGCGGCACTGGTTCGCGCACCGCGAGCGAGGGCCAAGGCACGATATCCTCGCAATGGCAGGCGTGTGGAAGGACGAGGACGTACCCGCTTTCGCGATCCTCACCTGCGCGCCGCATGGCAACGCCAAAGCCGCCGGAGCAAAGGCGATGCCGATAGTGCTGGAAACCGATGGCCGCGCGCAGCAGGATTGGCTCCACGGTAGCTGGGACCGGGCGTGCGCGGCACTGCAAGCGGGATCGCACGCCACGCTGCAAAAGGTCGAACACGGAGAAGACGGGTACACGTGACCAGAGGATTATTGCACCTTTTGCACGAATGACAGAGGCACCCGTGCAACACTGTAGAATGTTATGTATTCGCGCGCTGAAAACAATATCGGTTCGCACTAACGCGCTCTAATACTGTTGCTATTAACAGGGGCGCGGTCAGGCGGGGCTTGGCAATCATCACTGCGCGCTCCGCAAATTGGGGACGCCTTATGACCAATGCCATGAGTCTTTCCACCGCATTTCTGCTAGGCTCGACCGCTATGGCGGCTCTGGTGATGCCTGCACCTGCTCGGGCGGACGATTGCCTGCTGGACCGCGATGGCGATGGCGTTGTGGATCTGCTCAATATCGACAACGTCGGAGGGGCAGATTCAGGCGATGACGATTCCAGCCTCGCCTGCGGAGTGGGTGCGGACGCGACCGGGCAATTCGCGACCGCAATTGGCGGCAACGCCACCGCAACCGGTGACCGGACGGTGGCTGTCGGTCGCATCGCGCAAGCGACCGCAGCAAACGCGACGGCGCTGGGGCATAATGCACAGGCTGTCAGCATTTCCAGCCTTGCACTGGGGCAGGCATCCATCGCAAGCGGAGCCAGTGCGATTGCGATCGGCGGCGATGGGGTGGACATGGACAACAGCGGCGCGGCGGCAAGCGGAGATGGCGCGCTGGCGCTGGGCCCGGATGCCTTCGCCGGAGAAGACCGTGCGATCGCCATTGGCTATGGGGCGGTGGCGACCAACCCTATCTCCACCGGCACCAGTCGCATGATCGCGATCGGCGACAATGCCCAGGCGCTCGACAATGACGCGGTGGCGCTGGGACAGAGCGCGCGTGCGCAGCGGGCCGGCGCGGTCGCCATTGGAGGAAATGCAGTCGTCACAGGTGATAACTCAATTAGTATCGGCTGGCGTGCCAACGTGTCAGCCGATCGTTCGGTCGCCACCGGCGCGTTCTCCGAAGCCAGCGCCGTGCAGGCAAGCGCTTATGGAAACTTTGCCCGTGCCGGAGGGACAGATTCAACGGCAATCGGTTCCGGTTCGCGCAGCGTCGGTAACCAGTCGACCAGCGTCGGGTCGTCTAGCGCTGCCGTGGGAGAAAGATCGGTTGCTGTAGGCAATTTCGCGCTGGCGGAGGGCTTGCAATCGGTAAGCGTGGGCCAGAATGCCGGAGCAACCGAGCAGAACGCAAGCGCGATCGGGTTCAATGCGCAGGCGGGCGGGATCAGTTCGACCGCCGTAGGGGCAGTGGCCGATGCCACCGGTGTTTTTAGCAGCGCCTTCGGCTTTAGCGCTCGCGCGGGCGGATTGAGCGCGATTGCCCTCGGCACGTCTGCCGAAGCTATGGGGGATGACTCTGCATCGATCGGCTTCTTCGCAAGATCTGACGGAATATATTCGGCAGCGCTTGGCGCGCGCTCACTTGCTGGCGAACGAGGTGCCATTGCCCTGGGAGCTAATGCCGAGGCGACCGGTGTAAACGCGGCCGCTCTGGGGTTTGGCACGCTTGCATCGGGAGAAGGCTCGATCGCCATTGGCGGCGATGCGCCGTTCGTCGAGGACGACGGAGCAGCCGGCGCGATGGCGATCGGCAGCCAGACCACAGCGGTGGGCGCCGATGCGCTTGCCACCGGGCTCAACACCACAGCGCTTGGCGCCGGAACGCTGGCTGAGGGCGTACAGTCAACGGCGGTAGGTGCCGGGGCAGCTGGGCAAGGCTTTGGCGCGCTGGCGTTCGGCGCATTCTCGGCGGCGCGTGGCGAGTTCTCGACGGCGCTGGGCTATACTGCCTTCGCTCCGGTCGATTACGCCACGGCCATCGGCAACGGCGCGCAGGCAGTCAACAACCGCGCGACCGCCATCGGCTTTGGCACACGGGCACGCGGGGCAGACTCCGCCGCCATCGGATCAAGGGCCGAGGCCAATCACGAAAATGCCACCGCCATCGGCACCGGCGCGATGACCACGGCTGCCAATCAGGTTGCCGTTGGCGGCACGGGCAGCGCGGTTCGGATCGGCGATATCGAAGCCTCCACGCTGGCGCAGCAAGGGCCGGTCGATATCGTCACCATCGACCAGAACGGCACGCTGGGCCGCCAGCAGGTTGCGACCGCGGCTTCGGTAGCCAACATGCGCGTGTCGCTGAACGCGCTGTCACAAGTGAGCGATGCGCAATTCAACGCGCTGGCATCCGGTGTGACCGCGCTGGATACGCGGTTGACCGGCGTTGAGTTTCGGCTGGACGAAGTCGATCAGCGCGCGCGGGGCGGCATCGCCGCGGCGGCAGCGCTGGGCAGCGCGCTGGTGCTGCCGGACAAGAGCTTCGTCCTTTCGGGCAATGTTGCGACCTACGGCGGGGAACAGGGCTATGCGCTGACCCTGTCCAGCCGAGCGTCCGACAACCTCGCCTTCACCGCCGGTGTCGCCGGCAATACCGGCGAAGGCGACGTAATCGCACAGGCGGGTTTTGCTGTGGGGTTCTGAGGGGTTGCGGCAGAATAGGTACAACCACCTATTCGACCCTTATGGCGCATCCATTGATTGGCTAATAATGATTTCGTCGCAAAAGGTTGACATCAAACCATCATCGTCGGTGTTCGACGTCATTTCCGGAGAATTTCATGTCTGTATCCCGGCGCGCCTTTGTTGCGGGCGCAAGTGCGTTTACCCTCGCTTCATGTGGGGGTGGTGGTGGTTCTCCGACGCCGACAGCCGTAGTCCCTCCTCCAGCGCCTGCACCGGCACCGACGCCAACTCCTGCACCCACACCAACTCCGACGCCCGTACCCACCGGCAGCCAGCCATTCGATGCGAGCGCAACGAGCGTCGATCCCTATCTCGGCTCGGTCGTGAGCGGTATGTTCCTGTGGCACGCCAAAGCGCGGGATTATCGCATATCGCTGATTGAAACCTCTGCGGAAAGGATGCGCATCTACATCTGGGATGAGGTGCTGAACCGCGAAACCGCGTATTTCGAGATTTTCGATCCCGACTACGGCAACTTGCCCGAACGCATGCAAATCAATTCGTTCAACCCCCTGTTGCCATCGCAGGGGACGGGATTGCAGGGCTTTCTAAAGCTGAACGCCGGCGCGATCACGGTCTCCCCCGCGATCCGTCAGTTCAGCTCGCCCGATCAGGGCCGGATCAACCGTAACAATGTGACCAAGCGCTCCGATTACGCCGGGCGACACTGGGCCGATGCTTTCGAGGAAGTGATTCAGGTTGGCGCTGGCCGTCAGTTCACCACGATCCGCGCCGCACTTGAGAGCCTGTATGCGGGCGGCCCTCTAAAGGATCGAGACCAGCCCTTCCAACTGCCCGTGTGCCTGCGCGCCAATCCGTTTCACCGCATCGCGCTGGTGTTCGATCCTTCCAACCAGCCCTATCTCGGCGTGAGCGAACACGTGCCTGACTGGGTGTATCTGGGAGGGCGCGAGCGGACCGGAGTGGTGTTCGAACATTCGCCCGGCGCGCAGCGTTCGATTATCGAAGGACAGGCCAATACCGGCGCCTACGATCTAACCTTGCGCAACACCGCACCAGAAGGGGCGGGCGGCAGCGCGCGCTATGCCTGGCACACCGATTATGTCCACGCCGTGCAGGAACCCGATACCGAGGGTGAGTTGAGCCGTAACTACGCAGTCAACTTTGAACGCGTGCGGTTTGTGGTCGGTCCGCAGGCGGGGATTCAGGCCTATGGATCGGGGATCGGAGCGCAGGCTGCGACCAATTTCGTCGATTGCGAATTCGACTGCGAAAATTCTGCGTTCAGCAACGTTTTGGTATCGGCCAACAATTCCTCCGGTACGATCGGCGGAGGGCGGTTTACATTTCGCAATTGCATCGACACCAGTAATCGCGGGGCGGATGTGTCCACCATCGGCGTCCAGACAAAGGTAAACGCGACCAATCCCAATATCGTTGAGGTCAACGATTGCAGGAACTTCGATCAGATTACGTTGTCGCCCGGATCGGCAGGCGTGTTTACGGGGAGGTGGATACTGCGCGGCAATACACAGATGCGTGTCGTCTCCACGATACCGGGCGATATGTTGAGGGGCTAAAGGGACGAGGTGTCGCCCCCACCCCTCATTCGATCACGCGTCCGCGCACCATGACGAAATCGACTTCCTCCAGCGCGCTCACATTGTCGAACGGATTACCGTCGACTGCGATGATATCCGCTGAATAACCTGCGGCGAGGCGGCCGATCTCGTTTTCCATGCCCAGTGCCTTTGCCGCGCCGGTGGTGGCACTGGCGATTGCCTCGCGCGCGGTCATCCCTTGCGCCATCATCAGCGCGAGTTCCTGCGCGTTGCGGCCGTGGTCGAACACGCCCGCATCGGTTCCAAACGCGATGGTGACACCCCATTTGCGCGCCCTTTCCATGAACACCTTGGCCGTATCGGCAACCGCGCGCACCTTATCCTCGACCACGGGAGTATAGACGCCCTTGCCCAGCCGTTCGGAAATGCCCTGAAACGCCATCAGCGTCGGGACCAGCACGGTGCCATTTTCGCGCATCGCTTTCGCCGCAGCTTCATCGAGATAGGTGCCGTGCTCGATCGTATCGATCCCGGCTTTCGCCGCCTGTTCAATCCCGCGTGCGCCGTGGGCATGGGCCATCACTTTCAGCCCCAGCGAGTGCGCTGTGTCTGCGATGCTCTTCATCTCGTCAAAGGTGAAATGCGCCTCCAGCCCGCGGCCCTGCTGGCTCAATACGCCGCCGGTTGCGGTGATCTTTATGATGTCCGCCCCATTCTGGCTGGCGAGCCGCACCTTCTCTGCGCACTGGACCGCGCCGGTGCAGGTGAATCCGGTGTCGAGCAGTTCGTTCACTTCAGAACGAAATCCGTTCACGTCGCCATGCCCGCCGACAATCGCCAGCGCGGGCCCGGCGGCGATAATGCGCGGGCCGGGGATCAGCCCTTCGGCGGTGCCGCGCCGCAGGGAAAAGGCGGAATTCGGCGCGCTGCCTGCCTCGCGCACGGTGGTAAAGCCCGCCAGCGCGGTCAGCCGCGCGTTCTTTGCGCCGACGACCACGCCCCAATCGTCCGGTTCGACCGCTTCTTTCCAGAAATCGCCGCCGGGATCGCCGGTCAGGTGGGTGTGCAGATCGATTAGGCCGGGCATCACCGTCTTCGTCGACAGGTCTATCACCACATCGGCTTCGAAATCGGTGGTGCCGCCGGTGGTTATCGAGACGATCCGCCCATCCTCGATCAGGATCAGCGCCGGTCCGGTCGGCGCGGCGGAGGCATCGGTGATGACGTTGCCCGCCGTGATCGCCACGGTTTCGGCCAAAGCCGGTGCGGCCATGGCGGCGCAGATCGCACTTGCCGCACATCCCAGTTTCATCAACAATTTCATGCGCGTTCCCCTTCCAGTGACTTTGCATACTGATGCTCCCAACCCAACGCCAAGGCAAGCGGGGACAACACGTTTGCGATTCATCGGCTGATCGTTACAACAACACGACACATCCCGCTTCTGATAGGACACTTCGACGAATGACCCGCTTTCTGACTGTTACCGCCACCCTTCTCGCAGGCGTTTCCATCGCCGCCACCGCGAATGCCCGCCCGATGACACCCGAAGATGTCGCGAAACTGGAAAGCGTCGGTGCGATGGCAGTCTCTCCTGATGGCACGCGCATCGCATTCACCACGTCCAGCCTGCCCGATGTAACCACGGGTGAGAAAAACGGATCGTCCACCAGCGAGCTGAAAGTCGCGACCGCGCCCAAAACTGCGCGCGCTTTCCTGCCTGATGATGTTTCGCCCGGCGGGGTCGCGTTCAGCCCGGATGGCAAGATGGTGACGTTTCTGTGGGCCAAGGATGAGGAGGATCGCGCGGTGTGGGCCGTGCCGGTGGATGGCGGCACCTATACAAAAATCGCCGCGATCAAGGATGCAGCCGTGCGATCCTACGAAATGAGCGCCGATGGCAGCACGATCTATCTGCTGGCAGATGCTGCCAAGAATGAGCAGCGCGAGACCCAGTCGAAAGCAGGCTTTAACGCGCGCGTTTACGAAGAGGAATTCCAGCCTGCGCGCATGTTCGTGGCGAAGATCGGCGCGGAGGTTGATGCCGCCCCCACCGAGATCGTCATCCCCGGCTTTGTCAGCGCGTTCGATGTTGCGGACAATGGCCGCTTTGCCGTGGTGCAAACCGCGCCAACTCCACTGGTCGATGACAGCTACACCAAAAAGCGCGTCAACATCGTGACGCTCGCCACAGGCAAAGTGATCGAGGTCGCCACTCCGGGCAAGATCGACGATGTCGAAATCTCACCCGATGGCAGGCAATTGTCGTTGATCGCTGGCGTGGATGAGAACGATCCAGCGCCGACCACGCTGCACCTGGTCGATACAGCGACGGGCCAATACCGCGCGCTGAATGCGGGCGCTGCGGAGGCGGTGGTGGACACCGAATGGCTCAGCGATGGGCGGCTGGCTGCGGTTGTGCACATCGGTGTGCAGTCGAAATTGCGGTTCTACGATGCCACCGGCCGTGTGACGGGCGAAGTCGATCCCGGCAACCTGATCCTCACCCGCGTCGATGCGGGCGCGAAAATGCTGGCCGTGGCCGCCAACGCGCCGCGCCACCCGACCGAGATTTTCACGCTCAAGGGCCAGAACTTCGAACGCTGGACCACGCACAACCCGTGGCTTTCCGAAATCGATTTCGGCACGCAGCGCGCGTATAGCTTCACTGCCACGGACGGTCAGCAGATCGAAGGTGTGCTGATCGAGCCGGTTGGCGGCGTTCCTTCCGGCGGCGCGCCCACCATCATGAACGTGCATGGCGGACCCGAAGCGCATGACAGCAATGGCTGGGTCACCGGCTATTCCAGCCCCGGCCAAGTTGCCGCGGGCAAGGGGTACGCGGTGTTCCTGCCCAATTATCGCGGATCGACCGGATATGGCGTCGCGTTTTCCAAGGCGCATCAGGGCCGTTACACCGATCCCGAATTCCGCGACATCGTGGACGCGAAAAAGGCACTGGTCGCCGATGGCATCACCGACCCTGCCCGCACCGGAATCACCGGCGGATCGTATGGCGGCTATGCCAGCGCATGGGGATCGACGTTCTATTCGGATGAATACGCAGCGTCCGTGATGTTTGTGGGCATATCCAACCAGATCAGCAAATTCGGCACGGGCGACATTCCGTACGAGATGTACAACGTCCACAGCCGCGCATGGCCGTGGGACAATTGGCAGAAGATGCTGGAGGTTTCCCCGATCTATCATGTCGACAAGGCCAACACGCCCACACTCATCATGCATGGCGAGGATGACACCCGCGTCGATCCCAGCCAGAGCCTTGAGCTGTATCGTGCGATCAAGGTGCGCAAGCCGGACGTGCCGGTACGCATGGTGTTCTATCCCGGCGAAGGACACGGCAACCGCATCGCCGCCAGCCGATATGACTACAATCTGCGGATGATGCGCTGGTTCGACACCTATCTGAAAACCGGCGACCGTCGTGCCCCCCTGCCCGAAGCTCGCCCGCAACTGGCCGACGGTGCCAAGGGTGCAAAACCGGATGAGAAGAAGGACGGGGAATAAACTGCGTCCTCTGAGCGTAACAGGAAAAGGCCGTCCTTCGGGGCGGCCTTTTCCGTTATGGCAAGGGCGCGGCTTTAGAAGGTATACGCGATCCCCAGCCCACCAATGAATTGGTCGGCGCTGCCGCGTATCGAAGTGAACGGGGTGTCCGCGCTGTCACCAACAAGGCGCGTGTACCCGAACACGCCATAGACGTTGAACCCGCCATTCAATGCATCGCCATCCAGATCATAGGTCAGGATTGCAGTGCTGCCGATGGAATTCAGGCCGCCTTTTGCGGTGAAGGTCGGCAAGCCACTCGCCGCGCTCTGCGCCGGGGTAACGGTGTAGTAATAGTCAGCGAAACTATCGTCGACGAATTGCAGGCCAGTCACGATCTGGATGATGCTCGCGCGGCTCAACGGCGTTCGATACCCGATACTCGGTTCTATCAGCACGCCATCATGCGCGCCGGCCACATCGGCGCTAATCTGGGTAGACAGGGTCACCGCGTCGAACCGGTTAAGGACGCCCGGAAAGCTGATGCCGACATTCCCACCCAGTTCGACTGCGAGGTCAAGCTCTGGCAATTGGGCGACAACATCATCCCGCACACGATTCACCCGGTCATTGCGAACGCGAAAGGCCGGGCCGAAACTTACGCGCGTCTGCGCCGGTCCAGCCAACGGGCCGGGCGAATTGAGATCGAGCACGAAGCCGGCTCCGTTGGGGCTGATTCCTACACCGCCCACGCGGCCTACGATCAACGGCAATGGGAACAGGACGTAATCGTTGGACCCGCTGTAACTGGGTACAAGCCCTGCCCCGATACCCACCGCAACCCAGGTTTCATCAAACACCGTATCCTGCATGTCAAAAGGCGGTGCGCCGGGAGATGCGGTCCCTTGCGCATCCTGCGTCGGCTGTGACCCGGTCTGGGCAGAAGCGGGATCATCGCCGCGCTGGTTTCGCTCCCGATCATCAGGACTATCCACGTACGCCCCTTCAGCGCTTGAGATAAAAGTCGCCGCGTTCGCAGGGGCGTTTTGCGCTTCTGACGATGCAAATGACGATGCAAAAGCGGTCACAGGGCAGGCTAGTATGCTGAAACCGAAGGCAAAACCGGCAGGACGAAGCAGGGTTGAGGTCATTGAGGGTTCCTGAAAGGAGTGGAATGGGGACCGGATTGATCAGACGCGCGACAGCGAGGCCAGGCCACCGATGGCAATATCAGACGCCGTTCCACATAATATAGAGCTTGAGCTGATTAAATGAACGGTGACGACTGCGGTTCCCCGCTGCTTCACCGCGTCATCCATTCCGTGCGTCAGGAATATTGCCCCCGTCCCGCTCGTGCCGTAGGGCATCAGTCGAATGCAAAACTCTACTCTTGATGTGGCCATAGTCGGCGGCGGATTGGCGGGCGGACTGATGGCGCTCGCTCTTGTCCGTGCGCGGCCAAAGTTCCGCATCGCCCTTATCGAAGGCGGTGCGACGCTGGGCGGCAACCACCGCTGGAGCTGGTTTGCGAGCGATCTGGACGCTGCCGGGGAAGCGCTGCTGGAACCGTTCCGCAAGACGCAATGGTCAGGCGGATATGATGTGCGCTTTCCCAAGCTTCGCCGTACGCTCGACACCGGTTATACATCCATGGCGTCGGCCGACTTTCACGAAGCCTTGATGCAATTGCTGCCCGAAGGGTCGGTGTATCTGAAGACCCGCGCAACCCGGATCGATGCCGATGGCGTCACCCTCAACGATGGGACGCCCGGTGGCACGCGGCTGGATGCGCGAATGGTCGTCGATTGCCGCAGTTTCCAGCCGAGCGAGCATTTGCGCGGTGGCTGGCAGGTGTTCATGGGCCGCCACATGCGGTTGGAGGAGCCACACGGGATCGAACGCCCGGTTATCATGGATGGTGATGTCGACCAGTTCGCCCCGCACGGCAATGGCGGGGCGTATCGGTTCGTCTATGTCCTGCCGCTGGGCGCACACGATGTGTTCGTCGAGGATACCTACTACGCGGACGAGGCAAAACTGGACCGCGCCACGCTGTCGGGCCGGATCGACCAATATTGCCACGCGCAAGGGTGGCATAAAGGGGTACCGGTGGGCCACGAAACCGGATTACTGCCCGTGCTGACTGGCGGCGATTTCGATGCCTACAGGGCAGAGGTCAACATCCCCGGCGTGGCGGTGGCGGGCGCGCGGGGCGGGTTTGTTCACCCGCTCACCAGCTACACCATGCCGATTGCAGTGGACAATGCGCTGGCCTTCGCCGCCGAGGCCGACCTTTCCGGCTCGCAAATGGCCGCCCTGTTCGAGGCGCGCGCGCGCCGCCATTGGCGCCGCACCGGATATTATCGGATGCTCGCGCGTTTCCTGTTCTTCGCTGCCGATCCGGATCGCCGGGTCGACATCTTCGAGCGTTTCTACGGCCTCAAACAGGGGCTGATAGAGCGTTTCTATACGGCGCGCTCCCCGATCCGTGATCAGGTGCGCGTCCTGTGGGGCAAACCCCCCGTATCTATTCCGCGCGCCATCCGGGCGATGTTCCAACGCGGCAAACCACTTAGCGCGCACGCTGATACCGACGTGACCACCGCCAAAAAAGCCAAGACGGAGACCCCCGCATGAACGCCGATGCTACACTTAACCTGGCAGCCCAGATCGGCGGCAAGGGTATCGACCCGCGCCTTGCCCAACGATATGCCGGCAAGACCGCCTGCGTTATCGGATCAGGCTTTGGCGGCATGGCGCTGGCGCTGCGGTTGCAATCGGCGGGCATCGCGACAACCGTGATCGAGGCGCGCGACAAGCCGGGCGGCCGCGCCTATTTTTGGGAGAAGGACGGCTTTACATTCGACGCGGGGCCGACCGTTATCACCGATCCCCCCTGCCTTGAGGAATTGTGGCGGCTGACCGGCCACGACATTGCCGAGGATGTCGAGCTGATGAAGGTCATGCCGTTCTATCGCCTCAACTGGCCCGATGGCACGAACTTTGAATATTCGAATGACGAGGAACAATTGAACGCCGAGATTGCCAAGATCAATCCCGACGACGTCCTTGGCTATGCCCGCTTCCTTGAATATTCGGCGGGGGTTTACGAAGAAGGCTATGTGAAACTGGGTCACAAGCCCTTCCTCGATTTCAAGACCATGCTGAAAGCCGCGCCCGCGCTGGTAAAGGAACAGGCATGGCGCAGCGTCTATTCGATGGTTTCAAGCTATATCAAGAGCGACAAGCTGCGCGAGGCGTTCAGTTTCCATTCGCTGCTGGTCGGCGGCAACCCGATGAAGACCTCCAGCATCTACGCTCTCATCCACAAGCTGGAAAAAGACGGCGGCGTGTGGTGGGCGCGCGGCGGCACCAACCGTCTGATTGCCGGGATGGTCCGCCATTTCGAACGGCTGGGCGGGCGCATGATCGTGGGCGATCCAGTGGTGCAGGTGCACACGATGGGTACCCGCGCAAGCGAGGTCGAGACGAAGAGCGGCTTCAGGGAACGGTTCGATGCGGTCGCCTCCAACGGTGACATCATGCATTCCTACAAGGATCTGCTGTCAGGATCACCGCGCGGCCAGAAAATGGCCAAGTCGCTTGCCCGCAAGAGCTATTCGCCGTCGCTGTTCGTGGTGCACTTTGGTCTCGATGGCGCGTGGCCCGGCATCGCGCACCACATGATCCTGTTCGCCAATCGCTACAAGGAGCTGCTGGACGACATTTATTCCAACGGCGTCCTGCCCGAAGATTTCGCGATCTATCTGCACCATCCCACCGTCACCGATCCCTCCATGGCCCCTCCGGGAAAAAGCACGTTCTACGCGCTCGTCCCCGTCGCCCACATGGGCAAGATGCCGATCGACTGGGATGTCGAGGGGCCAAAGCTGGAAAAGATGATCCTCGATGAAATCGGGCGCCGACTGATCCCCGACATTCACGACCGGATCGTGACGAAATTCAGCTATGCTCCCAAGGACTTCAAGCAGGATCTTTCCGCCCACATGGGCAGCGCGTTCAGCCTGGAACCGGTGCTGTGGCAAAGCGCATATCTGCGCGGCCACAACCGCGACGACGTGATCGAGAACTTCTATCTGGTCGGCGCAGGCACGCATCCGGGCGCTGGCATCCCCGGCGTGGTCGGCAGCGCGAAAGCGACCGCCGGCCTGATGCTGGAGGATCTGGCGCTGAAGGAGGCGGTGTGACGGAATTCTTGCCGTGTGCTTGCTGTGGCAATCTGACGATAGGGGAACGCGCTTGTTATGAGATTTGCCCGGTCTGCTTTTGGGAAGATGACGGGCATGGGGAAGACGAAGCTCATAATGTATGGGGCGGGCCGAACGGGATGTTCAGCCTCGCACAAGCACGATTGAATTTTCAGAAGTTTGGTGCTTACGACCCCGAAAAGGCTTCAATGACACGAATGCCAAAGCCGGAAGAACTCCCCTAGTGAAACGCATCGCCATCTACTGCGGCTCTGCCACGCCTGCGGACCCGCGCTATGTTGAACTGGCCGAAGAAGTCGGTGGTGCGCTGGCGCAGCGCGGCATTAGCGTCGTCTATGGCGGCGGCAGGCTGGGCCTGATGGGCGCGGTGGCGCGCGGTGCGAAGGCGGCGGGCGGCGAAGTCATCGGCGTCATCCCCGAAAGCCTGATCCGCGCCGAGGTTGCCAATCACGATTGCGACGAGCTGATCGCCGTCAGCGGAATGCATGAGCGCAAACAGCGCTTCACCGACCTTTCCGATGGCTTCATCACCCTGCCCGGCGGCGTTGGCACTATGGACGAATTGTGGGAGGCGATGAGCTGGGCGCAGCTGGGCTATCACTCGGACCCGGTCGGGCTGCTCAATGCGTTCGGGTTCTATGATGACCTCATTGCCTTCAACGCCAAGATGGCAGCGGTCGGATTTGTCCGCCCGGTTCATGCGGGCATCCTGATCAGCGCCATCACCCTCCCCGATCTGCTGGACAAGATGGCTGCCTATCAGCCCCACACCCCGATTTTCCGCATGAAGGCCGATGATCTCTGACACCGCCCCTTCCCGGCTGGATGCCTCGCGCCGCGCCGCGCTGGTCGAACATGCGCGACAGTCGATCAAGCTTGGATCGCAGAGCTTCTCTGCCGCATCGCGCCTGTTCGATGAGGCCACAAGAGAGCGCGCCTGGCTGCTGTATGCGTGGTGCCGCCGCTGCGATGACATTGCCGACAACCAGGTGAAGGGCGGCCCGCTGGGCGATCAATCGGACCTTGAAGACCGACTCGCGCTGATCCGCCGCCTGACCGCGCTGGCGTTCGAAGGCAAGCCTACGGGCGATCCGGCCTTCGATGCACTGGGCGTGGTGGCGCATGAATGCGGCCTCACTCCCGCCATGGCCGAAGACGTGATTGCCGGTTTCGCGCTTGACGCAGAGGACTGGCGACCGCGCACCGAGGCTGACATGATGCGATACTGCTATCACGTGGCGGGCGCGGTCGGCGTGATGATGGCAGTGATCATGGGCGTAGACCCTGACGATACCGATACGCTGGACCGGGCGAACGATCTTGGCCTCGCCTTCCAGCTCTCCAACATCGCGCGCGACATCGTGGAGGATGATGCGGCGGGCCGCTGTTACCTGCCGATAATGTGGCTGGTTGAGGAAGATATCGAGCCGGGCCAGCATACCAAGCCGCACCACCGCGAGGAACTGGCCGAAATGGCGGCGCGACTGGTGGCGCTGGTCGAAAAGCACGAAGCCGCCGCGCGGGTTGGCGCAGAGCGCCTGCCCTTCCGCAGCCGCTGGGCGGTGCTGTCTGCGGCGCGCATTTATGGCGCAATCGGGCGCAAGGTGCGAAAGCGCGGGACACAGGCGTGGGCCAGCCGCACATACGTGCCACGCTGGGAAAAGGCGCTGTACGGCGCGCGCGCGTTCCTGTCTGCCGCGATCAACCGGGAAAAACATCCCGATGGGCCAATCAACTGGGGCATCAAGGATTACAGACCTTCCTCACAGTAAGTGTTTTGCGCAGAGGACGCAGCGGGGGCAGGGGACGCAGAGCCTCATAGCCTGCGGCAATGCCCCGATCCTGATCCATCACTGGTTCGCCGGATAAAAGGTCAAGCGCGGTGCCGGTACGCGCCTTTTACTCCCTTTGCGCACTCTGCTTCCCCAGCGTCCTCTGCGCGAAACAATCCCCTCGCTCGACACACAAACAAGCGCGGGCTAACCCGGCACCATGATCCAGAAACTCCTGATTGCCAATCGCGGCGAGATCGCCTGCCGCATCATCCGCACCGCCCGCGCCATGGGCGTGGCCACGGTTGCGGTTTATTCCGATGCCGATGCCAAGGCGCTGCACGTGCGCCAAGCGGACGAGGCGGTGCATATCGGCCCCTCACCTGCTGCGGAGAGCTATCTGGTGGGCGCGAAGATCATCGCGGCGGCGCAAGCGACCGGGGCGGATGCGATCCATCCGGGCTACGGGTTCCTCAGCGAGAACGCCGACTTTGCGCAGGCGGTGCTCGACGCAGGACTGATCTGGGTCGGCCCCAAGCCCGCCAGCATCCGCGCCATGGGCCTGAAGGACGCGGCCAAGGCGCGCATGATCGAGGCGGGCGTTCCCGTCACCCCCGGCTACCTCGGCGCGGATCAATCGCTCGAACGGCTCACCGCTGAGGCCGAGGCCATCGGCTACCCCGTCCTCATCAAGGCGGTCGCAGGCGGCGGCGGCAAGGGGATGCGCAAGGTCGACGCGCCCGCTGACTTCGCTGCCGCGCTGGAGAGCTGCCGCCGAGAGGCCAAGGCCAGCTTCGGCAATGACGAGGTGCTGCTCGAAAAGTGGATCACCTCGCCCCGCCATATCGAGGTGCAGGTTTTCGGCGACGCCCACGGCAACGTCGTCCACCTGTTCGAGCGCGACTGCTCCTTGCAGCGCCGCCACCAGAAGGTGATCGAGGAAGCCCCCGCCCCCGGCATGGACGCCGCCACCCGCGAAGCGATCTGCGCCGCCGCCGTGCGCGCGGCGGTGGCCGTCGATTACGAGGGCGCAGGCACGATCGAATTCATCGCCGATGGGTCGGCAGGGGAAGACGGGGGCGCAGGCCTGCGCGCCGACCGCATCTTCTTCATGGAGATGAACACCCGCCTTCAGGTGGAACACCCCGTCACCGAGGAGATCACCGGGGTCGATCTGGTCGAATGGCAGCTGCGGGTCGCGAGCGGGGAACCGCTGCCCAAGCGGCAGGATGAGCTGTCGATTAACGGCCATGCGATTGAAGCGCGGTTGTATGCCGAGGATCCAGCCAAGGGGTTTTTGCCGAGCACGGGGCGGTTGGATCATTTCGACCTGGGCCATGAGGGTCGGATCGAGACCGGAGTCGAGGAGGGAGACGAGATTAGCCCGAACTACGACCCGATGATCGCCAAACTGGTCGCTCGTGGGAAAGACCGGGAGGCGGCGCGCGAGCTTCTGTTGAAGATGATCCAGTCCGCATGGGTTTTTCCCGTCAAGTCGAACGCAGCTTTTCTGGCGAGCTGTCTTAAGGATGAGTCGTTCATCGCGGCAGACCTCGACACCGGGTTGATCGAGCGGCGAGGCGAGTCGCTGACCGAGATCGAAATTCCGAAGGAGGCGCTCGGTGGGGGGGCGCTCGCTTATCTTGAGCCTCATCTCGCCACCAAGATGCTCGCCCCTTTGACTGATCCCTCCGGGCAAGTGGGTTGGGCACCGGTCGGCAAGGATCGCTTCAACTCGATGTTCGGCTTTCGTCTGAACGGCCCGGCAAATCGCAAGGTTCGGTTGTCCGTCGATGGACGCGCCGAAACGGTCGATCTTGAGCAAACAGGCATTCAGAATCCTAGCCAGCGCAACTGGCGCAAGAAGGGTGTCTGGGTGCAAAAGGGCCAGAGCCTTTCTCATTACTTTTCACAGGAACCGCGCGTTGCGGGTGGCCAAGTCTCCGCCGCCGATGGCGCGATTATCGCGCCGATGCCGGGCAAGGTCATCGCGGTCGATGTCAGCGAGGGTCAGACCGTCACCGCCGGGCAGCGGCTCTTGGTGCTCGAGGCGATGAAGATGGAACACGCCCTCACCGCACCCTTCGACGGGGTGGTTGAGGGGCTGGCGGTCAGCGCGGGGTCGCAGGTGCAGGTTGAGGCGGTGCTGTGCGTAGTGGAGCCGAAAGAGGATTGACCCACCCCCAACCCCTCCCGCAAGCGGGAGGGGAGCGAGACTTCGCCGCGCAGCGACGTTAGTCGCAGCGGGGTGGGCATTGGGGAGAGCCGCGTGTCTTGGCTAGAAGAACTCGAAGAACTGCGGCAACGCGAAGCCCTCGCCGAACAGATGGGCGGCGCGGACAAGGTTGCGCGGCAGCATGGGCGCGGAAAGATGGACGCCCGCGCGCGGCTGGCGGCGCTGTGCGACGAGGGCTCCTTCCGCGAGATAGGCAAGATCGCAGGCTCAGCCAAGTATGACGCGAATGGCGACCTCGCCAGCGTCACCCCTGCCCCTTTCCTGTTCGGCAAGGCCACCATCAACGGCCGCCCGGCGGTCGCCACGGCGGACGATTTCACCATTCGCGGCGGCGCGGCGGACGCTGGGATCGCGCGCAAGATGGTGCAGGCCGAACGCATGGCGCATGAATTGAAGCTCCCGATCATTCGCATGATCGACGGCACGGGCGGCGGCGGCTCGGTCAAGACGCTCGAACAGATCGGCGCGACCTATATCCCCGCCGTGCCCGGCTGGGGCGATGTGGTGACGAACCTCGACACCGTGCCGGTGGTGGCGCTGGCATTGGGGCCGACCGCAGGCCTCGGCGCGGCGCGCACGGTCGCCAGCCACTATTCGATCATGGTCAAGGGCCTCAGCCAGATCTTCGCCGCTGGCCCCGCTGTGGTCGATGGGCTTGGCGAGGCTTACAAAGGCGGCGCGGCCAACCATGAGGAGGCCAAGGAAGCGCTCGGCGGATCGGCGATCCACACCCGCAACGGGGTGGTCGACGACGAGGTGGCGAGCGAGGCCGAAGCCTTCGCCCGCGCGCGGCATTTCCTCAGCTTCATGCCCGAATATGTCGGCCAGAGCGCGCGCCGCTCGGCCTGCGATGACCCCGCCGACCGGCGCGAGGAGGCGCTGCTCAGCCTCGTCCCGCGCGATCCGAAACAAGTCTATTCGATGCGCCGCTGCATGGAGATGCTGTTCGATACCGGCACTGTGTTCGAGATCGGCAAGCACTGGGGCCGCGCCGCGATTACCGCCTTTGCGCGGCTCGACGGCTGGCCGGTCTGCGTCGTCGCCAGCGATCCGAGCTACTTGGGGGGATCGTGGGAGGCCAAAACCTCGGAGAAGGTCGAGCGGTTCGTGCGCCTCGCCGACCAGTTCCGGCTGCCGATCGTCCATCTCGTCGACAACCCCGGCTTCATGATCGGGCGCGAGGCGGAGATGGCGGGGACGATCCGCTACGGCGTCAATGCCATGAACGCGATCTACCGCGCCACCGTGCCGCTCGCCAGCATCGTGCTGCGCCGCGCCTATGGCATCGCGGGGAGCGCGATGAGCAATGCGGAACGGTATCAGTACCGCTATTGCTGGCCGAGCGGCGACTGGGGGAGCCTGCCTATCGCGGGCGGGCTGGAGGTCGCCTATAAGGCCGAACTGGAAGCCGCCGAAGACCCCGCCGCGCTGCTGGAGGAAATCCGCGCGCGCCTCGCCAAGGTTTCCTCGCCCTTCCGCTCTGCCGAACGCTTCAATGTCGAGGACATCATCGACCCGCGCGACACGCGGCCCTTGCTATGTGAATTTGCACAATTGGCGTGGCGTAGGCTGGGAGCCTAGCTTTCCGCGCCCAGGCCCATCTCACGCTCAGGCGGGCCGAACAGCTTGCCACGCTCGCTGTACAGGACCAACGCAAGGCACGCCAAACCGCTCGCCAGAAGGGAGAGAGCCAGCGGCCGCGCGGTCCCGTCGAACGAATAGCCGATCGCTGCGCCCAGCAGCGCAGCCGTGGTCATCCGCACAAAAGCGTGGGCCGAACTCGCTGCACCTGCGATATTGAAAAACGGGTTCATTGCAATCGAACCGAAATTGCTGCCGATAAAGCCCAGCAGCGCCATGTTGATCGCCATCAGCGGCACAAACTGCCACAGGCTTTCGGTCCCGCTGAATGCGAACAAAACTTGCAAACCGGCAACCCCGATGAACATGAACAGCGCAGTGTGGCTCACCCGCCGCGCGCCGAACCGCTCGACAATGCGAGAATTGGACCAGCTCGCCAGCGCCATCGAACCGGCGCAGAAGCCGAATACGATGGGGAAAAGATCCGCCGCTCCGAACCCTTCGGAGATCAACTGCTGGGACGAGTTTATAAAGCCGAACAGCGCGCCAAATACCAACGTGCTGCCAATCACATACCCGATGATTGAGCGCTGGCTTAGCGCGGTCGCCATGTTCGCCGCCAACGTGCGCGGGCGGATTGGCTGGCGGTTTTCAGCGGCGAGGCTTTCGGGCAGGCGGAAATACACCCAGCTGCCGATGATCAGCCCCTGCACCGCCATCGCGATGAAGATCATGCGCCAGTCGCCCACCAGCAGGATTACTTCCCCGATGCTGGGCGCAACCGCCGGTACCATCAGGAATATAACGAAAATGAGGCTCATCATGCGGGCCATCTTGTCCCCGCCCACCCGGTCGCGGATGATTGCGGGTGGCAGCGCGACGATTGCCGCGCCAAAGAACCCCGCCGCCGCGCGCACCGCGATCAACTGATCGAAAGTGGTGACGAGCGCGCAGGCAATCGCCAGCACGATGTAGACGCCGATTGATGCCATCAGGATCGGTCGCCGTCCGAACCGGTCGGCCAGCGCGCCCGGCACCAACGCGCCCAGTCCCGCCGTCAGCAGATACACGCCGATCACGAATTGCCGATCGTTGCCCTCGACATTGAGCGAAAGCGCCATTTCATCGAGCGCGGGCAGCATCGCGTCGATGCCGAACGCCTGCAACGCCATCAGCAGAGCCATCATCCAGATCAGCTCGGTTTCGCCGATGGACTTGCGACCCTGCCCATGGTGGGTGGTCGGAGAAGGGGTCGCTGGCATGTCCATCGCTGGCCGTATGCCTACTGGCTCGCCCGATGAAAACTGTTCTTTTCGCATGTGCACAATATCATTCAGCCCGGCGAAAGTTCCAGTGGACGCCGGGATAAGGTTCCATCCTCCCCGACAAGCGACTATTTCAGACCCTATGGCAAGCGAGCGACAGCATGATGAAATCGAGGGCGACGATGTGCTGGATGCCAGCCCTGATGCTAGCCGCGATACTGGCCTTCGCAAGATTATCCATGTCGATATGGATGCGTTTTTCGCCAGTGTCGAACAGCGCGACAACCCCGAATTGCGCGGCAAACCGGTGGCGGTTGGCGGATCGGGCGGGCGCGGCGTGGTGGCCGCTGCCAGTTACGAGGCACGGCGGTTCGGCGTCAAAAGCGCCATGCCCTCGATCACGGCACAGCGGCTTTGCCCGGACCTGATCTTCGTCAAAAGCCGGTTTGATGCTTACAAGGAGGCAAGCCGGCAGATCCGCCACGTGTTTGAACATCACACTCCGCTGGTCGAACCACTCAGCCTCGACGAAGCGTATCTTGACGTGACGCAGGATCGGCTGGGCATTGGCAGCGCCACCCGCATTGCCGAACTGATCCGGCAGGAAATCCGGGCCAAGACGCAGCTGACCGCGAGCGCGGGGGTTTCCTACAACAAGTTCCTGGCAAAACTGGCGAGCGACCAGAACAAGCCCGATGGGTTGTGCGTGATCCGTCCGGGAGAAGGCGCGCAATTTGTCGCGGGCCTGCCGGTGCGCCGGTTTCACGGGATCGGCCCCAAGGCAGAAGAGAAGATGCAACGCCTCGGCATTTCCACAGGTGCGGATCTGGCAGCGAAGGACATCGAGTTTCTGCGCACGCATTTTCGCAGCATGGGAGAGTACCTTTATCGCGCCGCACGCGGGATCGATCTGCGCCCCGTGCGCCCACATCGCATCCGCAAATCGGTGGGCGGGGAGCGAACATTCAGCGAGGATATTTCCAGCGGCGCTCAGCTGCGCGAGACGCTGGAAAACATTGTGGATATCGTGTGGGAACGCGTGGAAAACTCTGCTCGCGGTGAAGTCGCAACGCGCGGACGGACGCTGACGCTGAAGCTGAAGTTCACCGATTTCCAGATCATGACGCGGGCAAGGTCAGTCACCCACTGGATCGAGGAAAAGGGCGACTTTGCGCAGATAGCGCGCGCATTGCTGGAAGAAGTTCTGCCGCTGCCCATGCCCATCCGGCTGATGGGGCTGACCCTGTCCAATCTGGATCGCGGCGACGCCGCAAAAGAGGATCGCAAGGCTGGCAAGGATGATGCACAGCTAACCCTGCTTTAACCGGGCAAATTTCCTCGGCGCTCAAGCCACAACGCGATCCGTGCGGCAGTTATGCGGCCCATGGGCTGCGGCAGGGCATTCGCGCGGAAGAACCTTGCCTCAATGATTTCGCGTCCATCGGGCCGGGGTGGCTGATCGGTCATCGCTGTGAAAACATGGGCGGTATGAGGGGAGCCTGAGACTACTTCTTGCGACGTGCAAAACTCCTGCACCGTGTTGAGCGTCAGGCCCAGCTCCTCGGCCACTTCGCGCCGCGCTGCAGCCTCTGGTGTTTCGCCCGCGTCGATCCCGCCGCCGGGCAGCGCCCATACATCGGGACCATAGGAATGGCGCAGCAGCAACAGTTCTCCCTCCGAATTGATGATGAGAACCGCACAGCCACGCAGCCGCGTACCGCGCAGCAGCCGCCAGCGATGGCGCACGCGAAATGCGATAGGCAACAGCGCGCGATGGATCGAAGCGGGCAGCCAGCCCAGATTTATTGCCAGTGTCATTGCCCGCAGACAGCCGCGCGCCGCTTCAGAAAAAGCACGTCACCGGGCCGCCGCTATTGGCCTGCCGCGCCGCCAGCAACCGGCGAACCGGCAGATCGTGCGAGCCTTTCACGGCGCCTTCGAACACTTCGCGTTTCTTTGTGCCGCGCACCACGAACGCCAGTTCTTCGCACGCGATCAACGCCGGAATGGTCAGCGTCACGCGGTCATAGGGAGCCTCTGGCGGAAGCGGATCGGGCGTGATCCGGCGCACCGCCTGCGCATCCTTTGGCGAAGGGTCGGTGTTGGGGAACAAGGATGCGATGTGCCCGTCCTCGCCCATGCCCAGCCACACGATTGCGAAATGCGGCATGTCGAACCCCTCCGCCAGCGGCGTAACCAGCGCACCGTGCGGTTCCAGCAACTCTCGCAATTTGCCGGTGTTGGACGCTGCATGATCCTCGTCAACATCGCGATCGTCGGTCGGGAATACCGCCACCCTGTTCCATTCAAGCGGGCGCGTGGTCAATTCCTCGATAATCGGGAACGGGGTGGAGCCGCCGGGAAAAGCCACCGCGATCCCGCCTTTCGAACGCGAAAGTGCGCGGCGCAGGCGCGTATGAAAAAAATCAGCGACCTGACCATCGGTTGCGTGGCCGTGAGTCGTGACATTGGTGATGCGGGGCCGGGTTATGTGCATGGTGCGCACAATAGCAAAAGGGCCGCTCCCGACTAGCGGAAACGGCCCCCCTGAGTAATTTCATTGAAAGAATTCAGCCGAGGATTGAGGTGAGGAACCACACGCGTTCTTCGGCCATGTCGGTCCAGTCGTCGATCAGACCGTCGGTAGCGTTGTCGCCTGCGCGTTCGGCAACTTCTTTCATGGACTTCAGCTTGTCGACCATCGCCTGATTATCGTCGCGCAATTCCTTGACCATGTCATCGGGTGAAAGTTTGGTGCTGTTCTGATCCTTGACGCTGGTATGCTTGGCGATCATCCCGACCGAAGTGATGGTTTCGCCGCCCAGTTTACGCGCGCGTTCGCCGATTGCGTCGATCTGATCGCGGATTTCGATCGCGTGTTCGTCAAACAACAGGTGCAGGTCGCGAAAACGCGGGCCTGTAATGTGCCAGTGGAAATTCTTGGTCTTCACATACAGTGCGAAGTGATCGGCCAGCAGGCCGTTGATTTCAGCAACCATTTGCGCGGTCGCATTGTCTTTCGATTTAGCCATGATGAGGCTCCTGTTCAGAGGGTTGGCCGGCACCTGTCTGGGTTGCGCGGCTTGGGAAAATCCATGCACACCCAACGGCCAACGGGGAACATGGTTTCAGCAAAAATGCAGGTCACAAAAATCACGCGAACTGGCCATTTTCAAGCGTAGCGCGCATTCAATCCGACGAACAGCGCGGCGACCAGCAAAGCTGCACCCAGACCCTGCCTGATAGCGCGCAACGGCAGTCGCGAAAGCCGCGCGTATCCAGCCGACCAGCCCAGCGCAATCGCCGCTGCCCCGCCCAGCGCGCCGCCCATCAGCGCTGATAACGGATAAACCGCCTGCGCGGCAAAGGCGAAGATTGCAAACCGCGCCGCATCGCCTGCCTGACGCCACAGCAGCACCAGCCCTATCGCACCAAACGAGCGCGTGGGCTCGTAGAGCGGTTTCACGCGCACCGGCCAGAACAGCTCAAACGCAGCGATTGCCAGTGCAAATGCAACCAGCATCTGTGCTGCGCGGGCGGGCATGATATCAGCCAGCGACATCCCGGCATAGGTCATCGCCGCCGCCGTCGCGCAGGCGCACGCAATCCCCAGCGCCAGCAAGGGAACAGGCCGTCGGGTCATGCCACCTGCCCCCTCCCCCAACGCATCGGAGAGTTGCGCGACGATCATCTGATCGCGCCCGCCCAGCGCAATTGCGGCCACCAGCACCAGGCAGAAGAGGAAACTGTCCATTCGATGATCTCCCCCCGGCGGCGGCGCGTGTCCGCCCGGCTGTGAATGACACCGGTGCAACCCGCAAATCGGCGCAGCCACTTATATACAATCATCAAGCCGGGCGATTGATGATAGGAACATTGGCTGGCAGGCACAGGAGTCGAAGGCATGGCAAAAAAGTCCACTGGAAAATCCACCGCGAAATCAGCGGGCAAACCCAGAAAGGCTCCGCGCAAGTCATCCTCTGACGCCCGCACGCGGCCCGATGCCGATCTGAAGGCCGCGCTGCGCCGCTATATTCGCACCAATGCGCACGGGTTTCTGGATGATCCCAACATCACCTCGGTCGGGATCGGACGCAAGAACGATCAGCCCGATGGCCCGATCAGCCTGATCTTCACCGTCGGTGAGAAGGTATCGTCGCCCGAAATGGAAGCGCTCGGGACCAAGGAACTGCCGCGCACTATCGACATAGAGGGCTTTATCGTCCCCACCGATGTGGAGGAGCGGACCTATCAGCCGTCCTATACTGTGGTGGAGCCCGAAGATACGGGCACGCGCAAATTGCGGCTCGACCCGATCCAGCCGGGGATCAGCGTGGCGCACTTTTCCTCCACGGCGGGAACGCTGGGCGCGATCGTATTCGACGATGAAACAGGCGAGCCGTGCATCCTGTCCAACTGGCACGTGCTGCACACCAACGAAGGCGAGATTGCGGACCCGGTGGTGCAGCCCGGACCGTTCGACAACAACGATGTTGCTGGAAATGGTGCAGGCGAATTGCTGCGCAGTCACCTGGGCGCGGCGGGCGATTGCGCGCTCGCGCGGATACGTGGGCGATCCTATGACCGGACGATCTACGAACTTGGCATCGCGCCGCTGCAGATGGCCGATGTCGAGCTGGATGATCCGGTGGTGAAATCCGGGCGCACCTCGGGCGTAACCTATGGCGTGGTCCGCCGTACCGATGTGATGGTGCAGATCAATTTCGGCTTTCCCGCCGGACGGGTCGCGGTCGGCGGGTTTGAAATCGCCCCTGCGCCCGAACCCGATCTGCAGCCCGCCGATGGCGAGATCAGCCGTCCGGGCGATTCGGGCTCGCTGTGGATGATCCGCACCGGTGCGCAAGCGACCGATATCGTTGCCGGTCTGCACTTTGCGGGAGAGGCCGCAAGCAGTCCCGACGAACACGCGATCGCCTGCTATCCGCTGTCGGTGCAAAAGAAGCTGCGCTTTACGTTCGAGCCGCCGCCCTCGCCCGACCCGGCTGGTGACGATCCGCTGTTGAGTGATACGTCGACCGGAGAGATTCCGCGCGCCGGTTACGACGACATGTTCCTTGGCCTGCGCGCGCCTATCCCGGAAATGTCACTGTCGATAAAGCGTGATGCGGTCAATTTCGGGCGCGCGCAGGTGATCCCCTATACGCATTTCTCCGTCGCGCTCAGCGCCCGACGGCGGCTGGCGCGGTTTGTCGCGTGGAACGTCGATGGTGCGCGCCGGGTGGTGTTGCCGGGCCAGTCTTTCCGCACCGACAGCCGGATCGATACGAAGTTTCAGACAGACAATTCGCTGTATTCGGACAACCGGCTGGATCGCGGGCATATTGCTCGGCGGGCGGACCTTGCGTGGGGGCCGGTGGCGGAGGCGCGCCAGGCCAATTCCGACAGCTATTTCTACACCAACATTGCGCCCCAGCACGAACGGTTCAACCAGTCGAGCCGGGCGGGATTGTGGGGGCGGCTGGAAAACCTCATCCTCGAACAGGCGGCAACGCAGGATATCCGCGTGGCGGTGATTGGCGGACCGATCTTTGGCGATGACGATCCCCTGTATCGCGGCGTCGCAATCCCGCGCGATTTCTGGAAGCTGATTGCGTATCGCAATGCGGCGGGCGAACTGGCTGCTGCGTGCTTCATCCTGTCGCAGAACGATCTGCTCGACGATATCGAAACGCTCGATTTCGACCCGTTTCGCATGTTTCAGGTCTCCACTGCGGAACTCGCTGAGCGCACAGGTCTGGGCTTTGCCGATTACGACGCCGCCGATGCCCTGGCCGATCCAGCCGCAGCCGCCTGCCGGGCGAGCGAGCGGGTGGCAGAGGCGCTGAGAAAATCCACCGGCCCCGCACGCATGATCGAGGTGCTGGGTGAGGAAGACCTGCTGTTCTAGGCGGCACTCAGCCTCACTCAACCCTTGACAAGGGCCGCATTCGCGCTTGTTTGCGCGGCCAACCGGGCACCCTTTCTGCGCAATGCAGAGCCACTGGGCGGCCCGCAAAGCGCCAGACACATCCCGAAAGAACCCATCCATGACCGATTACATCCGCATTGACTACGCCGAGCGTGTGACCACGATCACCCTGTCCCGTCCGGAAAAGAAGAACGCGATCACGCAGGCGATGTACGGCGCGATGGCGGATGCGGTGAACGCCTATGGCGACGACGATAGTGCGCGCGCGCTCGTTTTTACCGGAGTGGGCGATTACTTCACCAGCGGCAACGATCTTCAGGATTTCGCAATGGCGGGGCGGGATGCGGCGGCGACGGACGATTTGCCTCCCGTGATACGGTTCCTGCACGCGATCAAGGATTGTGAAAAGCCGATGCTCGCCTGCGTCAACGGCCCGGCAATTGGCGTGGGGCTGACGCTGTCGTTGCATTGCGACCTGGTCTATGCCGCCGCCAGCGCCACCTTTGCCGCGCCATTCGTAAAGCTGGGTCTGGTGCCAGAGGCCGCATCATCGCTGCTGTTGCCACAGGTGATCGGCATGGCAGCGGCGAGCGATGTGTTCATGACCGGGCGCGTGCTCACCGCTGACGAAGCGCTGCGCATGGGCCTTGTCTCGCGCGTGTTTGCCGATGCCGATTTCGCGGAGCAAACGCGCGCGCTCGCCCTCACCGTGGCGAATGCAGCGCCGGTCGCGATGCGTCACACAAAGGCGCTGCTGCGCACGCAAAACTACGCGGTGACAGAGGTAATGGCGACCGAAGGCGAGATCTTCGCAGCCCAATTGCGCTCGCCCGAATTCATGGAAAGCGTTGCAGCAATGATGGCAAAACGCCCCGCAGTGTATGGCTGACTGATGGCAAGTCGCGGCGACGGTTGACGCGCGCGAGCACCGTTCGCCACCGACACCATTCTGCGCTACTGACCGAGCCTTGTGGGCGGCGCAGGCGCGTTGTCAGGATTGCGCGGCGGTGTGTTCCCGATCTGCTCCATGATATAACCGATCGCTGCCTCCAGCTGGGTGTCTCTCCCATTCTCCAGCGCCATCTGATCGAGCTCAACCCGGTAATCGGGCGCCACGCCTTCGTTTTCGATCCGGTATTCGCCCTCTGGCGTGTAGAATCGGAAGAACGGCACGGCCACGCCCCCGCCATCGACCAGCCCCGGATTGGCAGCGATACCGATCAACCCGCCCCACGTGCGCGTTCCGATCAGCGGGCCAAGCCCGGTGTAACGGAAGGCGTAGGGCATGAAATCACCGCCCGATCCGGCGTCCTGATCGATCAGCATGGTTTTGGGGCCGGTCATCACCGCTCCGGGCGTGGTCCATGGCAAACCTTCGCGGTCGCGCCAGCCTGCCAGATACGGCCGGTTTAAAAGCTCGATCACGTAGTTTGCCGCCTGACCTCCATTGTTGGAGCGATCGTCCATGATGAGCGCGTCCTTGTCCGCCTGCGCGAAGAACATGCGGTTGAAGTATTCGAACCCGCCATCAGCGGTATCGGGCATATAGACATAGGCGACGCGGCCGTTGGTTGCCTCCTCAACCCGCGCGCGGTTGGTTTCCACCCAATCCCACAATCGCAGCGTCCCCTCGCTGCCGGTTGGCTCCACAATCACATCGCGCGAATTGGCGCCCGAAGCGTTCGTCGCCAGCGTCAGTGTCACCTGCGTTCCGACCGCACCGGACAGATAGCGGTAGATATTGTCGGCGCCCGACAGGGCCTGGCCGTTGATCGCCATTATGAATTCGCCGGCCTTCGCATTCACACCGGGCTTTGCGAGTGGAGCATCGAGGAACGGGTTCCAGCGCACCCCATCGAACACACGATCGATGCGGTAACGGCCATTGACGACGCTGAGATCGGCGCCAAGCAATCCCGGCTGGGCGGAACTGTTATTATAAACGTCACCCCCGCCGACGCGGTTGTGACCGGCGAACAGTTCCGCGATCATCTCCACCATCAGTTCGTTCAGGTCTTCGCGCCGTCCAACGTGCGGCAGGAATTTGGCATACCGCGCACGCACGGCATCCCAGTCCAGCCTGTGCAGGTTCTCGTCGTAAAAATACGCTTTTTCAAACCGGGCGACATCGTTGAATATCTGGGCCCATTCGACCGAAGGGTCGATCAACATCTGGAGGCCAGACAGATCGAGCGGTTCAAGTTCGATCTTTTCGCCCGCTTGCGCAGTGGCAAAACTGCCATCGGCCTTCATCAAGAGCAGGGTTTTGCCCGCGCGATCCATTTGCAGACCGATGACGCCCGATGCAAGGTCGGTGGCCTTGCGCTCCTTGAAGTCGAACCGGCCGATGCGCGCGTTGGCTTGCGGCGATCCGCCCGGCGCCAGTGTCGCCACACCGGGCTGCACCTGGCTGACGAAATAGAGCGCGCCATCGTCACCCGTTGCGAGGTCCGAATACAATTCCTCGTTCACCGGCAAAGAGACGATCCGACCCGAAAGGTTGGCTGGATCGACAACGACCGTAGCCGGTTTGTCCTTGTCACCATCCTGCTTTGCCCCGGCGCCGTTTGCGGGTTTGTCCTCCGGCTCCTCATTTGCAAGCAGCGGTGCCAACGGGTTCTCTCCATCGGCTGCAAGGATCGCAGCATAGATCCCGGCACGATAGGGCTGTTGCTGGGTCGACATGTCGAGGCCCAGACGCGTGGGCCCGGCATTGGTGGAGGCGGTGAAGAACAGCACGGCACCATCCTTGCTGAACGCGGGAGACCCGATATCCGCCCACTCACCTGTCACTCCGTGCAATTGCCGTTGCGCAAGATCATAGAGATACAGGGCGGAATTGTAATTTGGCTGCGTCGCTGTGAAGGCCACCCAGCGACCCTGAGGCGATATTTCCACTCCGCCGATACCGCGCCGTTTGCTTGTGGAGATGGTCCAGCTATCGTTCTTCGCGATGTCAATTGCCCGCAGCCGCAGGCGATTGTCGGTGTAGATGACGATGTCGCCATGCCACGCCTCAAGCTGGTTGAAATCGCCACCCAGCGCAAATCGCTGCGCTGCACGGATGCCGCTTTGATCCTCAATCACCAGCGACTGCGTTGAACCGTTGTCCTCGACATATGCGATGCGTGTGCCATCGTCCGACCAGATGCCCGAATAATCGCGCTCTGCAGCGGTGGAAGTGATGTTGCGAATGCTTCCCTTGTCGACCGGCACTGTGAACACCTCGCCGCGCGCAGTCGCCGCTACCCTCTTGCCTGTGGGGGAGATCGAGACGGCCTCCACCTGTTCGGCGACCTTGCGCCAGCCCGGCTGTTTTGCCGGAAGGTCTGCATTCAGCGAAATCGAAAGCGGCGTAGCGGTGCCGCTTGCCAGATCGAGCGAATGGATCCTGCCGCCGCTTTCATACACCAGAGTGCCGCCTTCGCCCCCAATGGCACGGACATCGAACTCTGTTTCATTTGTGATGCGCGTCAGGCTGTTGGTAACCGGGTCGTGGCGAAAGACATTGAGGCGCGCATCGTCCCTGTCGGAAATGACGTAAAGCTGGCCCTGAATGAAGTGCGGATCCCACTCGGTCGTGCGGTCGCCGGGTATCTCCGTCACACTGTCCGCATCAAAGTCGATCAGCTGGATCGTCGGAGCGGCCCCGCCGCGATAGCCGCGCCATCCGGACGACCCGCCCGCCAGACCGTTATAGGCAGGGCGAACAGGGACGTTGGCGAAAATCCTGCCATCTTCGGACCATGCGCCTGAAAAACTGCGCGCTTCGGAGATTTTCTCAGGCAGTCCGCCGGTCAGCGGCACACGATAGAGATGGCCCGCGCGGCCATGACGACGCTCGCGTGCGCTGGTGAAATACACCGCCGCTCCATCGGGAGAGAAGCCGACGACCTCGTCATCGCCCGGATGCCATGTGAGGCGCGTGGGCTGCCCGCCTGCGGCCGGGACCACAAAAATATCGTAATTGCCGTCATGGTTGGACGAAAAAGCGATCATGCTGCCATCGGCAGAAAACAGCGGATTGCGGGCATCGGCGGGATGCGATGTCAGCCTGCGCGCATTGCTGCCGTCGCGATTTGCGATCCAGATATCGCCGGCATAGGTAAAGACCAGAGCCGAAGATGACAGGTCAGGGGACCGGAGCAACAATGTCTCCGACTGCGCGAACGCCGCAGGTGCCGCGGCAAGACTGATCGCCAGTGCAGCGCCGCTGATAAATCGAAACATATGCCCGCTCCCCGTGTTTGTTGACGTGTCTGGTCAGACGCTGCCTTTGTCGCTTCTGAATCGCAGCGCTCGATTGATCTGATGCCGAATTCAGCGACGATGCGTCAACCATCGGCATGTCGAAAACGTCTCAAACGCTCGAACTGACCCGATACCATGCAAGCGGGGCAAAAGCGGCTGTTCCAATGCTGCGCGATGCAGTGCCTATCGGCAACGGTTCCAGCCCGGCCCCCGAACCGCACGGCCGGGCGTTGCCCCAATATGTTCGCCAAAAAGGCCCCCAAATCAGCGAGATTTGGCGAGACTAGCCGGGCTAATGCAGGACAATCGAACGCCAGAAACCCTCGTATTTCCAAGGGTTTTATAGCGTTTCCGGGATGTTTTGGGAAGGCGGCGCTGGAGCGGGTGAAGGGAATCGAACCCTCGTCGTCAGCTTGGGAAGCTGCTGCTCTACCATTGAGCTACACCCGCATTGCTTCGCTCGCGCGCATCGCGCCGCCCATGATGCCAAACGCGCGGCGGGTCAACTGCAAGCTGTTCAGGCCGCCTGCTGGCTCGACTGCTCAGCCTTTGCCGTGGAACCGCTCTGCACGCGCGCTGCGCGTTTCGCCCGCTGTTTGCCCTGATGCGTGAACCAGATAATCAGCGAGACGCCGATCACGCTTGGCACGGCCCAGATGGCGGGATTGAAAACGTGTTCGGGCACCAGCCGGATAAGGCCGACCGACATGAAAGCGGTGTAGGCCGAAATCCCCATCCCGATCAGCGCACGGAAATGTTCTCCGATATATGCCGTGGGCGCAGGTTCGCTGAGGAACCGCAAGCGTCCCCGCCAGACAAACACCTGCTGGATCGCCATCGAGACAATGCCCAGCGCCGCAACCGCCATCATCAGCGGCTCTGCGATGGTGAAGCCGTAAAGCCCGCAAGCCAGCGCTGCCGCGACGACCGCGCCCATCACCATTTGGTAGCGCGGTGCGCGCAGCGCATCCCGCCGCCGCGAATGCTTCACCACCGCAAGGCCATAATCCGCAAAGCCGATGGTGAGCACGCCCAGATACAGCATCATCCAGCCAAACAGCCCCTGATACAGCGCGCGGTCGGCAATTTCGGGGTGTCGATCAGTCATCACGAACAGCGAGATAAGCCCCATCGCCACTGCCAACGCGCCAGCGGCGATGAAGCCGTAACAGGCGAATTTGCCGCCCTTGCGATGGTTCTTCGCGCCCTTGCGCGCGGCGATCGGCACCCAGAAGGCGACAAGACCGATAGTCCCGGCGATCACATGCAGAATGACGAGGGCTTCAAACAGATGCATCGCATCCCGGTCTACAGCCAAATGGACATCCGCGAAAGGACATGTCGCGGAACGGTCACTGCGGTCACAAGGCTTGCCTTGGCACGCGGCAGGCGGCACTTGGGATGCCATAACCGCGAGCGACCTGAAACGGCCACGCCCGCGAACAGGAGAGAGACACCACACCATGCGCCAGATCGACCATTTCATGCCGAATTCGGGCTCTATCCCCGCCGCCGCCCGCACACATAAAGTGTGGAACCCCTCGACCGGTGAGGTACAAGCCGAAGTTCCGCTGGGCGATGCGGCGCTGCTTGAAATCGCGGTTGCCAACGCACGCGCGGTGCAGCCTGCATGGGCCGCAACCAATCCGCAGAAACGCGCCCGCGTGATGTTCCGCTTCAAAGAGCTTGTGGAGGCGAACATGCAGGCCCTCGCCGAACTGCTTTCCAGTGAACACGGAAAGACGGTGGACGATGCCAAGGGCGATGTGCAGCGCGGGCTGGAAGTGATCGAATATGCCTGCGGCATCCCGCAGGTGCTGAAAGGCGAATATACACAGGGCGCCGGACCGGGGATTGATGTGTATTCCGTGCGCCAGCCGCTTGGCATCGGGGCGGGTATCACTCCGTTCAACTTTCCCGCGATGATCCCGATGTGGATGTTCGGCATGGCGATTGCGGCGGGCAATGCGTTTATTCTGAAACCTTCGGAACGCGACCCATCCGTGCCCGTGCGCCTTGCTGAACTGTTCGTGGAGGCGGGTGCGCCAGAGGGGCTATTGCAGGTGGTCCACGGGGACAAGGTGATGGTCGACGCCATCCTCGATCACCCGGCGATTGCCGCTGTCAGCTTCGTCGGGTCGTCCGACATCGCGCATTACGTCTATCGTCGCGGTGCCGAGGCCGGAAAGCGAATTCAGGCGATGGGCGGGGCAAAGAACCACGGCATTGTGATGCCCGATGCGGACCTCGATCAGGTGGTGAACGATCTGGCGGGTGCGGCGTTTGGCAGCGCGGGGGAACGCTGCATGGCGCTGCCCGTGGTGGTGCCGGTGGGTGAGGATACGGCGAATCGCCTGCGCGAAAAGCTGATCCCGGCGATCAACGCGCTTCGCATTGGCGTATCGAACGATCCCGATGCGCATTACGGCCCGGTCGTCACGCCCGAACACAAGGCGCGGATCGAACAATGGATCACCACCGCCGAGGAAGAAGGCGGCGAAATCGTGATCGACGGGCGCGGGTTCACGCTGCAGGGGCATGAAAATGGCTTTTTCGTCGGCCCGACGCTGATCGACCATGTGACGCCGGCGATGAAAAGCTATCAGGAAGAAATCTTCGGCCCCGTCCTCCAGATGGTGCGCGCCAGGGACTTTGACGAGGCGGTGCGCCTGCCGAGCGAGCATCAATATGGCAATGGCGTCGCGATCTTCACCCGCAACGGCCACGCCGCGCGCGAGTTCGCCAGCCGCGTCAATGTCGGCATGGTGGGCATCAACGTGCCGATCCCGGTGCCGGTCGCGTACCATTCATTTGGCGGGTGGAAGCGATCAGGCTTTGGCGATATCGACCAGTACGGCACAGAAGGTCTGGCATTCTGGACCAAGCGCAAAAAGGTGACGCAGCGCTGGCCGGATGGTTCTGCAGATGATGGAAACGCGTTCGTCATCCCGACGATGGGATAATTTTTTCCGGGTGGCCGTTGAAAGACCATGATCATCGAAAAGGAATTTCCCATGCGCAATCTAATCTCGGTCCTCGCCTTAAGTGTGGCGGTCGCCGGATGCTCGCCAGATCCCGCCGCAAGCACCGATCCATCGGCTGAAATCGCGGCGCCCGTGGCGGAAACGAATGTGGGTCCGCAGGCAAGGATTTCGGCTGAGGATGAGACACAGACCTTCCCCAAAACCATGCCAGCGGCGCTTCACGGTGTTTGGCGCCAGGACGATCTTGGCGGCGCACCTACCGCTGAGGATTGCAACCAGACGTCAGCCAGCAACAAAAATTTCGGCAAGGTCATGACGGTCCGTGCCGATGGGTATTCCCTGTTCGAGGATGGCGGACGGATTATCGAGACTCACAATCGAACCGACGAAACCATCGATGCGACATTCGACACCACCTACGCCGATACACCCACCAAAGCGCGCCGAAATTTTGTGATGCAACCTGCTGGAACGCTGGTTGTGACCGATCTTGGGGGAACGTCGCCGACCGTGGAATACCGCCCGTGCCCGAAATAGGATGATGCGAACGACCCTTACCCTGATGCTGGCGGCGATATTGATCGCAGGGTGCTCGGGACCGGAGGAAGAAGCCTCTGCGCCTGACGCTATCGATACGCCGGTTGCGGCTCAGAACGATGATGGCGCAAACGATCCACCCCCTTCTGCAGATGCTGGCACTGGCGATGCAGACCTGGATGGCACCATCCCCATCCGGTTCCGGGGCGTCTGGGATTATGCGCAAGGCACCTGCGCATCCAATTCAGACCTGCGAATGGAGATAAGCGCGCGCGAAATCCTGTTCTACGAATCCGTAGGCCAAGTCACAGGGGTCACAGCCGAGGGCGATGACGCGATTGTGACGCTGGCGATGGAGGGTGAAGGGGACACATGGAACCAGCGCCTGCGCCTGTCGCTGAACGGATCGGGCGCAGCCGAGCGGCTGGAAACGAGCGATGGCGATGCGCCGCCCATCGTGGACGATTACCCAAGCAAGCGCTGCGCATGAGCCGGGACCGTGACCGTGCGACCTCCGGTTCGCCTTATGAAGCACAGTTCGGATTCTGCCGTGCCGTGCGCGAAGGCAATCGCATCATCGTCGCCGGGACTGGTCCGATCGAGGCGGACGGCACCACCACGCCGGGCGGCGCGAGCGAACAGGCAGCGCGGTGTTTCGACCTCATCATTGCCGCTATCGAGGAGTTGGGAGGCAGCGCGCGCGACGTGGTGCGCACCCGCATGTTTCTCGTGGATTTTGCCGATCAGGACGCGGTCGGAGCAGTCCACGCACGCTATTTCGCAAAAGCGCAGCCCGCCTCCACCATGGCCGGGGTCGCATGGCTGTGCGGCGCGGACTGGAAGGTCGAGATTGAGGCGGAGGCGGTGATTGGCTGAGCGGTGGCCGATCCCACTCAAGTTGTAGTAACTACGAAACCCGGTCCGCCTCCAATGGTGGAACCGTTGGAGATGCTGCCATACCGCGTATTCGTAAGAACAAGTTGATGCAACTCGCGCTGCTGGTAGCTGCTAAGCAGCTGGAAGGCCGCAGAGCCGGGGAAATCGGCATCGTTGAATGTGGTGTTGCTGACTTCGATCCGGCCCGCAACCACATCGCCCGGCGAATTGTGGCAGCCGAACAGCGCGGCAACCCTAGCGGTCTGGACCACGCAATTGTTGAGCTTGATCAGCTGACCATTGCAGATGCCGCATCCCAACATCCAAGTGGTTTGCTGTCTGCTGCCCAGGAACCGGACATTTTCCATCACTGAAACGAGCGGGAAATTGAGATTGCCCGCCCGATCAAGTCGGGTGAGCGTGTTGTATCCGTCAATGTGGATGTTATACCTGCGCGATAGGTTTTCGATCACCATATTCTCGATCCGCATCGAAAACGGGGCTTCGATCACCGGGGCATCCATTCCGTTATCCGGAACGAACAAACGGGTGTCATTGCGCCCGCGCAGAGTAACAAAGGGCGGGATCAAGATCCCTGAATCCGTCCCGGCAATCTTCTTTGCGGGCATTTGCTCCGAATAGCCGTTGTCCACACATTCGATCAGAACCTGATTGGAAAACGCGGCAATATCCGAGCACGGGAAGCTCGCCCGATTAAGGCTTACCCCCGTAAGATAAAGGCTCTCGATAGCGGCGGTAAAACTGTTGAAATGCGTTTTGGACGTGGGGCCCGATCCCACAGTCAGCCGAACCTTGGGATTGGCGGCGGCGGCAAAATCGCTGACGATCTTTTGGCGCGAGATGACCCGGTCCTCAACAATACCCGCTTCATCTGCGGTGGCATATTGGGTCAGGGCCGTTCGGGTCCAGTCGATGGTAGACCAGTTGATCCGGGCCAGCGCTGTTATCCCCGTTTCTTCGGCAAGGCTGCCCTGTGTCATCAGGATCGTATCGGGAATGGATGCAGTAAAGTCGCTGCTGTCCTGACGCACCCACATCGCGATATCCCGCCCACTCCGGATATCGGTAAGAATGAGCCGAACGCGATAGAAGTCGGAGGCCGTGAATCGTGCCGTCTCATAATTCAGGACATAAGTTGCCGCCGGATCACCACCTTCGATGTAAATATCTCTCACCAAGGCTCGCAGATAATTGTCGCTAACCGCCGATCTGAACGGTGATTGCAAAGAAGGGTCCGGCGTTGGAGTAGGCGTCGGCGTGGGAGCTGGAGTTGGAGTTGGAATTGGCGCAGGAGTTGGCGTTCCGCCCGTTGCTGGAACAGTCGGACTACTGCCTCCACCGCCGCACGCCATAAGCGTAAGTGTACTGACTGCTGCTACAAATTGCCGGCGCGAATGCATTGTGATCCCCTTTTTCAGCCCTCCTATTAGACGGGGGCAAGGGGTTTTCAATGGCAAATTGAGCGAGAACTGGTTGCTTTTTCGGGTCTTACTACCGGAACATCAGGAATTTTTAGCCTGCCGTGCCAATCAGCACCGGCATTGGCAGCCGGACGGTCAGCGCCTCCATCAATTCTTGCACATCCTCCATCGCATCCAACTCATCTGCCGGGATCAGCGTGCGCGGTTCCTCACCTCCGTCGGCAAACAGGATTGCAGGCAAGGCAACCTCGCGCAATCCGCCTGCGCCCGACGCGGGGCAGACTTGCGCAAACTCATCGCGGTGGTGGATGACAACTTCGCAATCCAGCCGATCCAGAAACCGCCGCCACTCCCCGTGCATCGACACCACGCCATAGGTGATCGCGCAAAGCGAGCAGGGATAGGTCGACGGGCGCAGCTGTTTGTGAATCGTGTGAATCAAAGCGGTGATCAGGCCGCTATCGGCGTTGTAGACCAGGATAAGGCGCGGTTTTCGCGGTGTCGCTGCGCTGTTCATGAGGGTAGATACGGTCGAACAGGCATTACGGTTACACCCCCCGGCGCACATCTTCGCCGACGCGCGCGCAGTCCATACAGGCAAAACAAGCGTGCCACACGCCCCTTTTCTAAGCCGACGGCACTCGCTAGACGGGCCACCATGACAGGACAGTTCCAACTTACCGAAGATCAGCTCGCCATCCGCGAGACCGCGCAGCGTTTCACTGCGGATCAGATTACCCCCTTCGCGGCGGAATGGGATGAAAAGCACATCTTTCCCAAAGACGTGATCAAACGCAGCGCCGAATTGGGCTTTGCCGCGATCTACGTATCGGAAGAATCAGGCGGGATCGGTCTGGGCCGGCTGGAAGCTGCGCTGATCATGGAGGCGATGGCCTATGGCTGCCCCACCACCAGCGCGTTCATCTCGATCCACAACATGGCGGCGTGGATGATCGACGCATTCGGCGGGCAGCAGGTCAAGGACCGCTACCTCCCCGATCTCGTGACGATGGAGAAAATCGCCAGCTATTGCCTGACCGAACCGGGCAGCGGATCGGATGCCGCCGCGCTGAAAACCCACGCCCGGCTGGACGGCGACCATTACTTCATCAACGGGACCAAGCAGTTCATTTCCGGTGGCGGCGTCAACGATGTGTACGTCTGCATGGTGCGCACCAGCGATCACAAGACCAAGGGCATCACCTGTCTGGTTGTGGACAAGGACACGCCGGGCGTATCCTTCGGCGCGCCGGAGAAAAAGCTGGGCTGGAATGCCAGCCCCACAGCGCAGGTCATCTTTGAGGACGCGGGCGTGCCCGTGGCCAACCGCGTCGGTGACGAGGGAGAGGGTTTCCGCTTTGCGATGATGGGACTGGACGGGGGTCGTTTGAATATCGGCGCGTGTTCGCTGGGCGGAGCGCAGCGGTGTCTGGACGAGGCGATTGCCTATACCAAGGACCGCAAGCAGTTCGAAACGCCCATTGCTGATTTCCAGAACACCCAGTTCATGCTCGCCGACATGGCGACTGATCTGGAAGCGGCGCGCGCGCTGCTTTATCTCGCCGCGGCAAAAGTCACCGACAACGCACCCGACAAATCGCGCTTTTCTGCGATGGCAAAGCGGCTGGCGACCGACAACGGCAGCAAGATCGTGAACGATGCGCTGCAATTGTTCGGCGGATACGGTTATTTGAGGGATTACCCGATCGAACGCTTCTGGCGCGACCTGCGCGTGCATTCCATCCTCGAAGGCACCAATCAGGTCATGCGCATGATTGTGGGCCGGGATTTGTTGCGGCAGTGACCGGATTGCGGTTCGCCATGACCACTCTGGTCGTCCCGGAATACGATGCCGCGCGCGATTACTACGTCGGGGCACTAGGATTCGATCTGATCGAAGACGCCGACCTTGGCGGTGGCAAGCGCTGGCTTGTGGTTGGGACCAAGGACGGCGCTCGGCTGCTTCTGGCAAAGGCGGCAAGCGATACTCAGCGTACCGCAATTGGTAACCAGACCGGCGGGCGCGTTGCATTTTTCCTCGAAACTGATGATTTCACCAGATGCCACAACCGGTTTAAGGCAGCAGGGGTGACATTTGACGAAGCCCCACGCCACGAACCTTATGGCACTGTGGCGGTGTTCAGCGACCCGTTCGGCAATCGCTGGGATCTGATCGAACCGAAAGAATTCTGAATGACACAAGACGTCATAACCCGCGTGAATGGCCTGATCGGCCATATCTCATTGAACCGGCCCAAGGCGCTGCATGCGCTGACGCTGGAGATGTGCCACGCCATGTCTGCCGCGCTGACGCAGTGGGAGCATGACGACGCAATCCAGGCAATCATCATCGATCACGACGAAGGGCGCGGGTTCTGCGCGGGCGGCGATATCCTGATGCTGCGCGATTCCGCGCTGAACGATGGCGGCGTCACGGGCCGCAAGTTCTTCCACGACGAATATCAGTTGAACCATCAGCTGTTCAATTACCCCAAGTCGGTGGTCGCGTTCATGGACGGGGTCACGATGGGTGGCGGGGTCGGCATCGCCATGCCGGCGAAATACCGGGTCGCGACAGAGAACACCCGGTTTGCGATGCCAGAAACCGGCATTGGCCTGTTTCCCGATGTGGGCGGCGGCTGGTATCTTTCACGCCTCGGCGGGCGGCTGGGGCAATTTCTTGCGCTGACCGGCGCACGGCTGGATGGCGCGGAATGCCTATGGGCGGGCCTCGCCACGCATTACGTGCCCAGCACCATGCTTGAGGATATCAAGGCGCGCATCGTGGAACGGCCGGGGCGCATCTCGGGCATCCTGTCCGAACCCGTTGGCACTCCGCCTGACGCGCGGCTGGCGGGTAATGCGGACAAGATCGCCAAGCATTTCGCCCCCGACCGGTATGAGGATATCCTCGCAAGTCTGGAAACCGCCATCGAGGCGGGCGACACCTGGGCGCAAAAGGAGCGTGACACGCTGGGCACCAAAAGCCCGCAGACCTGCAAGGTCGCCCTGCGCCAACTGGCCACCAGTGCTACCCTGCCAACCTTTGCCGACAACATGGCGATGGAATACCGCATCGGATCGCGCGTCCTGATGCGCCCCGACTTTGCCGAGGGCGTGCGCGCGGTCATCGTCGACAAGACACACGACCCCAAATGGAACCCGGCCTTGCCAGAGGAAGTGAGCGAAGAGCTGATCGACAGCATCTTTGCGCCCCTGCCCGCCGATGAGGAATGGAAGCCCCTGAAATGACCGACAGCGTAACTTTTGAAACCATCACCGTCGAAAAGGACGCCCACGGCTCCACTGGCGTGACCCTCATAACGCTCAACCGGCCGCAGGCACTGAACGCATTGAATTCGCAAGTGCTGACCGATCTGATCGCGGCATTTGCCGATTATCAGGCCGATGCCAGCCAGTTGTGCGCGGTGCTGACCGGCTCAGGCGAAAAGGCGTTTGCCGCCGGAGCCGATATCAAGGAAATGAGCGACAAGGCCGCTGCGGACTTTTACCTCGACGATTTCTTTGCGCCGTGGACCAGCGAGATCGTGAAGAAGTCCCGCAAGCCGTGGATCGCGGCGGTCAACGGCTTTGCGCTTGGCGGCGGGTGCGAACTCGCCATGATGGCGGACTTCATCATCGCGAGTGACAACGCCAAATTCGGCCAACCCGAAATCAAGCTGGGCGTTGCACCCGGCATGGGCGGATCGCAGCGGCTGACGCGCGCCATCGGCAAGTCCAAGGCGATGGAAATGTGCCTGACGGGCCGGATGATGAGCGCCGAGGAAGCCGAGCGCGCGAACCTTGTCGTGCGCGTGGTGCCGCAGGCGGACCTGCTCAGTGAGGCGCTGAAAACTGCCGCCGCCATCGCCGCGATGCCGCCGATGGCCGCCATCGCGAACAAGGAAATGGTCAACGCCGCGTTCGAGACGACGCTGGATCAGGGCCTGATCATGGAGCGTCGCATCTTTCAGATCCTCTCCGCAAGCGAGGACAAAGCCGAAGGCATGGCGGCGTTCATCGAGAAGCGTGAAGGCAAGTGGAAGGGGCGCTGAGAAGCGCAAAGAGGATGGGAGCACTATGAAAATCGCCTTTATCGGTCTCGGCAACATGGGCGGCGGGATGGCTGCAAACCTTGTGAAGGCGGGTCATGATGTGCGCGCTTTTGACCTCAGCAAAGAAGCGCTTGAGGCCGCGACAAAGGCGGGCTGCAAGACCTTTGAAAGCGTGCGCGAAGCGGTGGCTGGTGTCGAAGCGGTCGTCTCGATGTTGCCCAATGGCGCGATCGTGAAAGACGTTTATACCAACGACGTCATCGGCCATGCGCCCGAGGGCGCAGTCTTCCTGGACTGCTCCACCATCGACGTTGCGACCGCCAAGGATGTTATCGCAACTGCCCAAGCCAAGGGCTGCGCGATGGTCGACGCGCCCGTGTCCGGCGGGATTGCGGCCGCCAATAGCGGCACGCTCACTTTCATGGTGGGCGGCACCGAAGCGGCGTTCAAGCGCGCCGAGCCGATCCTTCAGGCGATGGGCAAGGCGGTGATCCACGCTGGCGATGCAGGTGCGGGACAGACAGCCAAAATCTGTAACAACATGCTGCTCGCCATCACGATGATAGGCACCGCCGAAGCGATGAAAATGGCGGAAAAGCTCGGGCTAGACCCACAGAAATTCTACGAGATTTCCTCGCAATCCTCGGGCTACAACTGGTCGCTCAACGCCTACACGCCCTTGCCCGGTGTTGGCGTGGAAAGCCCGGCGGACAAGGATTACCAGGGAGGTTTTGCAACCGCACTGATGATGAAGGATCTGCGGCTCGCGATGGAAGCGGCGGACACAGCCAATGCCGCGGTCCCGATGGGTTCGCGCGCCGCAGCGCTTTACGAAGATTTCCTTGGAGCTGGCAACGGCGCGCTCGATTTCTCGGCGATTATCAAGACCTATTGATCGCGTCGATCAACCGCTCCAGCCATTCGCGTGGAGCCTTGCGCCGCCCCACATCGGCGACAAATTCCTGACCCCTCGCCACGCTGCGCAGCCTTCCACCACGCAGCCACCGGTCGGCGCGGTCGTGATACGAAAGCCCTCCGCGCCGCAGCCATTCGGGCCGCTGCCACAGGCTTGGCGGTCCACCCGGAACGGTCAGCCGCAAAGCATCGCTGACATGCGAGGCGACCTGCCCTTCCCCGCGCCAGATGCAATCGTTGGAGCCGTGCATGCCCAGCGTATGAGGATGCCCCAGATCAACGAGCCACGCAGGCGCACCGCCATCCAGCGCTATCATCTCGTCCACCCGCAAATAGCCGAAGATGCGGTGATGTGGCTTCTCCTCTTTCGCGCTAAAAAGGCCAAAGAACACGAACACATCGCCCACCCCCACCCCCTGCCGTTCCAGATGGGTCTGCGCCGCCCCGGTCTGGCCGAACAGGCAGGTGCCGTCTTCCAGAAACATCGGATCGTGATGGCACAGGTCGCCCGCACTCAGCCGCCCACGGCTCGCGCGGGCGGCGTGATCGCCCAGCCCCAGATCGCCATAGGTCGTGCGCGAGAACCCCTTGCTATCCGGAATCGGCAGGCTGATCGGGCGAGCCTTTCCATCGACGCAGGCGGTGATCGGCGAAGGCCCGCCACCGGCGCTGGAATCAAACCCCTTGCGAGAAAAAATTATCCGCATCGGCCCCGCTTTTGAAGGGGCTCGCACTGTTGCACAAGGCGCACATTGCGCGCTTTGCACGCCAGCCAATTTGCCGTTAAGGGTTCCGCCCTATGACAAGCCAGGCAAAAGTCACCGCTCTCATCATGGCAGGAAAACGCTCGGGCGCGCTCGATCCGCTCGCCGCTCATGCGGGTGTGGCGCAGAAATGCGTGGTGCCGGTCAACGGCACGGCAATGATCGCGCGCGTTGTGGAACAGGTTGCCGCGTGCGCCGCGGTGGATGCGATCCGCATCGTCGCGCACGAACCGGCAGAAATCGCCGCGCAGCCGATTGTGGCAAAGTTGATCGAAGAGGGGCGGCTGACGTTTGCTCAAGGCAAGTTCAACATCGTCGACAGCGTGTTTTCAGGCGCTGAGGGCGCGCAATTCCCGCTGCTGATCACCACGGCGGACAATTGCCTGGTTACGCCGGAGGGCTACAGCGAATTCATCGAGAAATGCTTTGCCGCAAACGCAGGCGGTGCTGCGGGTCTGGCACGCCGGGAAGACGTGCAGGCCGCCGATCCCGATGGGCAGAAGCGGTTCTACGAATTTCGCGATGGCGGGTTTTCCAATTGCAACATGTACTGGATGGGCAGCCGCGAAGCGCTCAACGCGGCAGAGATCATGCGCGAAGGCGGGCAGTTCGTGAAATTCCCGCGCCGGATCATCAAGGCGTTCGGCCTGTTGAACCTCATCCGGTTTCGCCTTGGCACCGGGTCCAAGGAAAAACTGTTCGACCAGATTTCACGTCGTTTCGGCATCAAACTGGTGCCGGTTCAATTGTCTGACGGGCATTACGCCATCGATGTCGACAACGAACGGACCCTCGCCGTGACCGAAAAGATCCTGAAGCGCCGCGAGGGTGACAGAAGCGCTGCATAGGCGGTGCTGCGGTCCCAGATGATGAAACGCCTGTTTTCCAATATTGGCTGGCTGCTGGGCGGGCGCGGCTTCAACGCGGTAATGAGCCTCGTCTACCTGTATCTCGCCACGCATACGCTGGGGCTGGAAAGTTTCGGTCATTTCGCACTGATCGTGGCGCTTGGGCAGGCAATCACGGGTTTCGCCAATTTCCAGACGTGGCAATTCATTATCCGCTGGGGCGCGAACGGGGATGAGGAAGGCGCGGAGCCCGACCCTGAAAAGGTGCGTGAGGCGACAGGATTTGCGATGGCGCTCGATCTGCTGTCGGTGGTGATCGGGACGCTGGCGGTGGGCATTGTCATCATGACAGCGCCGTTCTGGCTGCCATTGCCGCCCGAACTGTTTGCGCTGACATTCGGGTATTGCATCGTATCGCTGATGTCGATCCGCACTACCCCAACTGGGCTGTTGCGACTTCGCTTCCAATTTGCGAGCGCGACCGCTGCCGAAGCGGTACAGCCGGTGATCCGCGCGGGCGGCGCGTTGCTGGCGGTGCTGTACATGCCCAATGTCACAGGATTTATTCTGGCGTGGGCGGCATCCGAGGTTGCCGTCGCCATCGCGCTGTGGATCGCTGCGGCGCGGGTGCAGCGGATTGACCTTTCTGCGCTCAGCCTCAGGCGCATACCCGCGCGCCACCGCGACGCCTGGGCGTTCGTGCTATCCACCAACATGTCCGGTAGTCTCAACATCGCGGGCAAACAGGTGATGATCCTGCTGGTGGGCACCTTCGGCGGTGCGGCGCTGGCAGGCGGATTCCGGGTCGCATCGCAACTGGGTCAGGCGCTGGTGGCGCTGGCGCAGACGGTGTCCAAGGCGATCTTTCCCGAACTGGTCCATGCGCGCGACAACGCGATTGTCATGGCGCGGCGGATGGCCAATATCGCGGTGGTGGCAGGCGTGGTCGCGGTGCTGATCGCGCTGCTGGGCGGGCGCTGGGCGCTGGCGACAATCGCTCAAGACGATTTCAGCGCGTTTTACTGGGCGATGGTGATCCTCAGCATTGCGGGCGCGGTCGAACTGGTCGGCGCGAGCCTTGAATCGCTGCTGGTATCCGCCGGGCGCGCGGGCACGGCGTTTGCGGTGCGCGCGGTGCCCACGGTGCTGGCGCTGGTGCTGCTGGACGCGGCAATCGTCTGGAACGGTGCAAAAGGCGCAGCATTTGCAGTCCTGGGTTCAAGTTCGCTCGCGGTGCTGGGCTTCTATGTGGCGATCCTCAACCTCAAAGAGATCAGCATTATGGTCGCCAGCGACGAGCCGCCGGTGAAAAGCGGTTAGCGGCTCTCCGAAAACCACGTCAGGTATTCGGCGAAAGGTTCCAGCTCCATACCTGCGCGCAATTCGTCAATGCAATTAGGTACTTCAAGCGGGCGTGGCACCCATTTCCCGTTTTCGCACGTGACTTGCGTAGCGTAACGCTGGATGCCTTTCAGTTTCAGCGTGATGCGATCATACAGGTAGGCGTAACTCCTCGGCGAGACTTCGCGGGACACGACCAGAGGCTCCATCAACAGCAGCGCCTGCAACTGAAAGGCCGGGTCGTGATCGGCGTGCTGGACAAGCAGCCATGCGACATTCGAGGCTTTCTCGCCCACCTTCGAAGACTTTGGCCAGCCTTCATGATCGACGCGCTTTTTGAGCCACTGCGTGTTTTCAAAATCGACACGCGCGATTTCCGCTCCAACCAGGGCGCCGAACACATCGCACTGTAAAGGTGTCATATCCGGAAGGCGCGTATTCTCTGGCATCTCCAATGGCCACGAATACGAAAGGCGCAACATTTGTTCGCCAAGCGTGCGCACCTCCAGAATGCGCGCGAAGTCACGTTCGGCGGGTCCGGTGCGCTGCTCAGCCAATCGGTTATCCTCGACCAGTGTGTTAAACACCAGCCGTGAGCCCGTAATTCCCTCCTCAATCTGAGCGAACGTCGTGACATCGGGCAGCGCGCCGGGCGTTTTTACCTGCTGACACAGATTGGCCGCTCCAGCCACGCCTCGATGGCCTGCCATTGCGTCACTTCCTCCGCGCTCGCGCCGGGAAAGGCACCGCGCAGGTATGACAGATCGCCCGGCTCGAACCGGCCTTCTACGATGCGCTCTGCAATGGCGGGATGGGTGGCGGCGGTTCGGGCGGCGCGTCTGCGGCAATCAGAAAAACTCCGATCAACGCCGAGACACAAGCACGAACCGCCCGCGCCATCATTGCGCGTCTGGCTCCCACGTCAGCTTGGGCTTCCTCGCCGCCGCCGTTTCATCCAACCGCCGACGCGGCGCATAGTACGGCGCTTGTTTCAGTGTCTCATCACCCGCTAGCGCCCGCTCCGCAACCGAGCGGAAGGCGGTGAGGAACTGGTCGATCGAGGCCTTGCTCTCCGTCTCGGTCGGTTCGACCAGCATCGCGCCATGGACGACCAGCGGGAAATACACCGTCATCGGGTGAAAGCCCTCGTCAATCAGACCCTTGGCCAGATCCAGCGTCGTGAGGCCGTTCCCGAAATCCTTGTCCCCGAACAGCGCCTCATGCATGCACGGCCCGCTATCCGCGAACGGCGCGTGGAGAATGTCTTCCAAAGATCGCAGGATGTAATTGGCGTTGAGCACGGCGTCTTCGGATACCTGCTTCAACCCGTCTGCCCCGTGGCTGAGGATATAGGTCAGCGCGCGGGTGAACATGCCCATTTGCCCGTGAAACGCGGTCATCCGGCCAAACGTCGTGTGATCGTCGCCCGCCTCCTCTTCCTCGACCAGGCGGTATTGGCCAGCCTCCTCAACCACATACGGAAGTGGCGCAAACGGTGCCAGCGCTTCTGAAAACACCACGGGGCCAGAGCCGGGGCCACCGCCGCCATGCGGGGTTGAGAACGTCTTGTGAAGGTTGATGTGCATGGCATCGACGCCCAAATCGCCGGGGCGCACGCGGCCAACGATGGCGTTGAAATTCGCCCCGTCGCAATACACGTATCCGCCCACTTCGTGCACGGCATCGGCAATGATGCGGAAGTCTTTTTCAAACAGGCCGCAGGTGTTGGGATTGGTGATCATCACCGCCGCCACGTCCGGCCCCAACCGCGCTTTCAGCGCCTCCACATCGACGCGGCCCTCGGCGGTCGCGGAAATATCCTCGACCTTGTAACCCGCAAAGGCGGCGGTGGCGGGGTTTGTCCCGTGCGCGCTTTCGGGCACTAGCACGACTTCTCGCGGATTGCCCGCCGCCGTGTGCGCGGCGCGAATTGCCAGGATGCCGCACAATTCGCCATGCGCGCCCGCCTTCGGGCTCATCGCGACGGAGGGCATACCCGTCAATGTTTTGAGCCAATGGGCCAGCTGGTCGATCACCTCAAGCGCGCCTTGCACCGTGCTTTGCGGGGCAAGCGGGTGAATGTCGGCAAAGCCGGGCAGCCGCGCCATTTTCTCATTAAGCCGCGGATTGTGCTTCATCGTGCACGAACCGAGCGGGAAAAAGCCGAGGTCGATGCCGTAATTTTGGCGGCTGAGGCGAGTGTAGTGGCGCACTGTCTCCGGCTCTGTCAGGCCGACCAGGCCGATAGGGTCTGACCGCTCGAACCCGGCGAGGCGAGAAGGCGCGGAAGCGTCGATTTCCGGTAAGTCAACGCCGGTTGCATCCGCGTGGCCGATTTCAAAGATCAGCGGTTCTTCCAGCATCAGCGCGCGATTGTCGGTGGTGGTCGCGGGGCCAGCTGCGACTATTTCTTCGCTTGCCTGCATCGCTGGTTTCCAGCCGGACTTGTTGGGCGCGTTCATTGGGCAGGCTCCATCTGAGGCGCAGTGGCAAGCGCATCGTGCAGTTCGGTGGCGAGGCGATCGATATCGTTCTCGGTCGTGGTTTCAGTGACTGCGACGAGCAATGCGTGCTCCAGCGCTTCGACACCGGGATACAGCCGCCCGAGCGAAACCCCGCCCAGCACGCCGCGCTCCGCCAGATTGCGCACGATCTCGCGCGCGGGCTTGCCATCCAGCATCAGGGTAAATTCGTTGAAGAACGAAGTGTTCAGCAGCGTTACGCCCGGCACCTGCGCCAGCCGATCCGCCGCAATGCAGGCGAGCCGGTGATTTTCCGCCGCCAATTGCCGCAGACCCTTTTCACCCAGCAGTGTCATGTGCGTGGTAAAGGCGAGCGCGCATAGCCCGGAATTGGTGCAGATGTTGCTGGTCGCCTTCTCGCGCCGAATATGCTGTTCGCGGGTGGACAGCGTCAGCACAAAACCGCGCCGCCCCTCGGCGTCCACCGTCTCCCCGCAGAGCCGACCCGGCATCTGGCGCACATGCTTGGGATCGCGCACCGCGAACAGGCCGAGGTACGGCCCGCCAAATTGCAGGCCGACGCCCAGCGCCTGCCCCTCGCCCACGACGATATCCGCGCCCATTTCGCCCGGCGATCTGATCGCGCCCAAGGCAACGGGTTCGGTGTTGACCACAATCAATAGCGCGCCCTTGGCGTGAGCAGCCTCGGCTACTTTCGACAGGTCGCTGATGCGGCCCAGGATATCAGGATATTGCACCACCACGCAGGCAGTGTTCTCGTCGATCCGACTGGTGAGGCCGTCAAGGTCAGGCTCGGTCTGGATCGCAGGCTGCGCGTCCGCGATTTCCTCTCCGGTGAATTGCGCCATCGTCTTCACCACCTGCGCATAGTGCGGGTGGAGCGCACCGGACAGCACCGCGCGCTTTCGACGGGTCACGCGGGTCGCCATCGCCACCGCCTCCCAGCACGCGGTCGAGCCATCATACAGCGAGGCATTGGCGACCGCGCAGCCATAGAGGCGCGCTACCTGCGTCTGGAATTCGAACAGCATTTGCAGCGTGCCCTGAGCAATTTCAGGCTGGTACGGGGTGTAGGCGGTCAGGAACTCGCCGCGCTGGATCACCGTGTCGACGCTGGCCGGGATGTGGTGGCGATAGGCCCCTGCACCAAGGAAGAACGGAGCGTTCTCCGCCGCGAGGTTCTTGCCCGCCAGCCCCTTCATGTGCCGCTCAACCGCCATTTCGGATGCGTGCATGGGAAGATCGCGGATCGGACCGTCCAGCTGCGCGACGGCGGGTACATCGACAAACAGATCGTCGATCGAGGACGCGCCGCATTTGGCCAGCATTTCGGCCCGGTCGGTATCGGTGAGAGGTAGGTAACGCATTGGTGTTCTCCGTGCCCCTCCCCTGCGCGGAAGGGCGATTGCCATCACAGATTGGCGAGGAATTCCTTGTACGAGGCTTCGTCCATGAGGCCTTCCAGCTCGCTCGCATCGCCGATACTCATGCGGAAAAACCAGCCGTCTTCCTCGGGAGAGGCGTTGACCATGGCCGGTTCGTCTTCGAGCATTTCGTTGATCTCGGTCACTTCGCCCGTAATCGGCGCGTAGACGTCGCTTGCCGCCTTTACACTTTCGACAACGGCGGCATCGCCGCCCTTGTCCAGCGTAACGCCAACCGCAGGCAATTCGACGAACACGATGTCGCCCAATTGCTCTTGTGCATATTCGGTAATGCCGACGGTGGCGACATCGTCGTCAACATCGATCCATTCGTGTTCATCGGTAAAATAGCGCGTCATTGTGGGTTAGCTCCCTCGGTAATAGCGGTGCGGGACAAATGGCATTGGGGTGACGGTTGCGAGCAGCCTTTTGGTGCGGACTGCAACTTCGAGCGCAGTGCCCGGCGCAGCGTGTGCGGGGTCGATAAAGGCCATTGCAATCGGATGGCCCAGCGTGGGCGAGAACCCGCCGCTGGTGACGCGGCCGATGCGGGTATCTCGCGCAAACACCTCGGCACCTTCGCGCGCGGGCATCCGGCCTTCGATACTGAGGCCGACGCGGATGAGTTTTGCGCCGTCGGCGATTTCGCGCTGAACACGCGCTGCACCCATAAAGCCGCCCCCGCTCCTGCGGCGCTTGTTGATGCCAAAGATCAATCCAGCCTCGATCGGGCTGATATCGGGCGTCAGGTCATGGCCGTACAGCGGCAGCCCCGCCTCCAGCCGCAACGAATCGCGGGCGCCAAGGCCGATGGGCGCAACCTCCGGCTCAGCGCAGAGCAGCGTCGCAATTTCCTCCGCCGCCGCTGCGGGCAGGGAGATTTCGAACCCGTCCTCCCCGGTATAGCCCGCCCGCGCAATCGTCACATCATGTCCGGCCAATGTGAACCGGCCAAACTGCATGAAGGTGAGCGAGGACAGCGGATATTCGCCTTCAGCGAGCCGCCCCAGCGCCTGCGCCGCCTGTGGCCCCTGCAAGGCGAGCAGCGCGTGATCGTCCAGATGGTTGAGCGTGATTTCATCGGGCAGATGTTCGCGCAAATGGCCGATATCGTCGTATTTGGTCGCGCCGTTGACCACCAGATAGAGGTGTTCGGGCCAACGCGACACCATCAGATCATCCAGCACGCCGCCATCCTCGTCCAGCAGCAGCGAATAGCGTTGTCGACCCAGTTTCAGCGTGGACAGGTCAATCGGTAGCACCGCCTCAACCGCAGCGTCCAGCCCGTCGCCTGACAATAGCACCTGTCCCATGTGGCTGACATCGAACAGCCCCGCATGGGTGCGCGTCCATTCATGTTCGGCCACGATGCCGCCGCCGTGGCGCACGCTGTCGCCGGAATACTGGATTGGCATTTCGTAGCCTGCAAACGGAACCATTCGCGCGCCATGGGCGCGGTGCCAGCCATCCAGCGGCAGCACGTCGAGCGGCACGTCTTCGAGGGTTTCGTCGTCCGGAGTGTGATCGTCGCTCAAAAAATGGTCCCCACAGCAGGCCCGGTTACGGGTATCCTACGCCCCGAAACGGTGCGCAGTTCCTGCCCCCTCTGTCGGGTGACCTGAGAGCTTCAGCAGGTGCGGCAACCATGCCACATCCGCCTCCCCTTCGGTGGTGTGAGGGCCGAAGTCCGCACACGCTTTCCAGAGTGCCTAAATCCTGCTCGCGGTCCGTTTGCCTGAGAGTTTCCGGGGCGGTTGCTCCTTCGGCGCCGGAGCCGGTCTGACCCGGCCCGCAGTCTCTCCCGCGAAAGACACCGGATTCGCACCCGGCAGGCGAGGCCTATGTTGCGGATGCGAAGGATTGCGTCAATCGGGCAAAACGCCGCAGAGTGCGATTTTTGTGCCCTGTTCACAGAAGGCATGATCGGCGACGATATAATCGTGCGGCTATTGGTCTTTTTCGGTCGCCCAAGCGGCAATCGCGCGTTTCATCAACTCGATTTCGCGCGGGTCGAATCCGCCCTCGTCCTCTCCTCCCTCGCGCGGGGGAACGGCGCTGGTAAAATAGGCAAAGCCGTGCGTGCCATCGCCCGAAAACCACAGGCCAGAACGCAATCCATACGCTTCGCCCGCGTGCCCGATATAGGGCATTCCCGTTTCAAACAATCGATCCGCGCACGGCTTTCCGCCAACCTGCGACAGTTCGATCACCTGAAGGTGAAAGCCATAGGTGCAGAAGAATTCTTGCCCTGCATTTTCGCCATCCTGCAAGGATGCCGCCAGCGCGCCAAAGGTTTCGGGCGCAAAGAGCCCCCCCTCATTCGATACCATCAGAGCCTGCCCCAGCTTTGCCAGACCGACCATACCGATACGCACCCCGCCCTGCGGGCTAAAAACAGATGCATTGGTGCCCGGTACATAGGCATCAAGAGTGCATTCCACACCATCCGCCACTGGGATCGTGCAATTGGGCGGCAGGTCTGCCGGTGCATCGCGCGCGACTTCGCCCGTATCGCGATACAGCGTCACCGCGCGGGTCTTCATGTCTGCATCGCAGCCAACCCAGTTGAGGCACGCTTTCACCCCCAAAGGCGCAAACACCAGCCGCTCCACCAACCGGTCATACCGCTCCCCCGTCGCGGCTTCGAGCGTGGTCGCGACCACGGGCGATCCGATATTTGCGTACTCGAACGGAGCCTCACCCGGCGCAGCATCGGCATACCAGGCCTCTGGCTCCGTCAGTTTCGCCTCAAGGCTCTCGCCCAAAGCAATGATGTAGCCCGCATCATCGCGCAGGCCGGATCGGTGCGACAGCAATTGCGCCAGCGTCACCTTCGCATCGGGAAAGCCGGGCGAGCGTACCTGCCAGCCGAGATAGTCTGATACGTCTGCATCCAGATCGACCTTGCCTTCATCGACCAGCCGCAGCGTGGCGATTGCCATGATAAGCTTGGATATGCTGGCGATGCGCACCGGATCGTTCGCCTCGACCACGCGCCCGCTATCGCGATTGGCGAGGCCTTCCACGATCAGCGGAATGACGCTGTCGGCATCGAACGCGACGACGACGGTGGCGGGCTCCGGTTGCTGAGCAGCGGCATTCATCGAAGTCATCAGGGCGGCGGCGGCGATCAGGGGTTTCAACATGCCGCTACCATCGCGGCAAACGCGCGCAGGTCAAGCGTCCGTTAACCCCGGCCAAGCCACAGGAGATACAGCGCCGAAAGGACGATCCACGCCCCGTCCAGCGTCTTGAGCCGCCTCGCGCCGAGCCACAGTGCGATGGGCCGCGCCAGGAACCCGCCCAGTGCTGCCGCCGGTCCCGCCAGCAGCACCACTTCCCAAGCGATCGTCCCGGCCTCCACATGCCAGACCACGCCTGCCAGCACGCTTACGGCGGAGATCAGGCAGGCTGCGCCAGTGCAAAGCAAAACGGGGTAATGCCGGATGAACAGATACAGCGCGACCAATTCTCCGATACCAACCGAAAACAACGCCGTGATCACCCCGCCCGGCACCGCGATCACCAGCAGGACCGCCAGATCGCGCTGTTCCAGATGCGAGCGTTCAGGCCGGGAGAGGTTGACCGTCCATGTCGCCGCGATCAACGCTGTGCCCAGCAATATCGAAAAGGCCTTGTAGGCGAGCAGCACCGCGTCCTTGTCAAATTGCGCGACCCGCTGCGTGATCAGCATGGCAGGTAGCGAGAGCGCGAGCACCGCGCCTGCAATCAGGAAGAAATCGCGCGGGCGGACATGGGCATGGAGCGGTTGCGGCGCCGGCTGATGAAACAACCGGTCGGTCCAGCGCAGCGCGCCCATGCTCATGCCAAAGCTCTGGATCGCCATCGACACGCCAACCACCTGCAACGGATCGAGCGCCATGACTCCGTGTTCGCGCAGCGCGTTGAACACCGGCACAAAGACCACGCCGCCGCCCGTGCCTGATGTGTTGGCGATGATCGCCCCGATCACTCCGATGCCGGGCAGGAACCACAACTGGCGCAGCAGGACGGGATCAGCCGCGACCCAGCTTACCAGCGCGAGGTAGGCAAGCGCCAGCACCGCGCCACCGATCCACACCAGTCTGCCGGGTGGCAGCGCGCTCAATCGAGGTTGGGCCGCAGCCACCGTTCCGCCGTCGCCACATCCACCCCGCGCCGGGTGGCGTATTCTTCCAATTGATCGTGGCCAATGCGCGCGACGCCGAAATATTGCGATTCCGGGTGTCCGAAATAGAACCCGCTGACTGCCGCCGTGGGGTACATGGCAAAGCTCTCGGTCAGCGTCAGACCAACGTTCTTCGGCGCATCCAGCAGATCGAACAGGATCGGCTTCAGCGAATGATCGGGGCACGCCGGATAGCCCGGAGCCGGGCGGATGCCGCGATATTCCTCCTTGATCAGCGCCTGATTGGTCAGCTGTTCATCGGGAGAATAGCCCCATAGATCGGTGCGCACATGTTTGTGCAGCCGCTCTGCAAACGCCTCGGCAAACCGGTCTGCCAGCGCTTTCAGCAGGATGTCGGAGTAATCGTCCTTGTCCGCCTGGAACCGGGCGATATGCGGGTCGATCCCGTGAATGCCGACGGCAAAACCGCCGATCCAGTCGCCCGCCGGATCGATGAAATCGGCAAGGCACATATTCGCGCGATCCCGGCTTTTCTTGATCTGCTGGCGCAGCATCGGCAGGCGGATGTTCTCTTCACGGTTGACGCGATGGATCACGATATCATCGGGGCAGTGATGGTCGCGCGCGCACGGCCACAAGCCCGCAACGCCGCGCGCGGTCAGCCATTTTTCAGATATAATCCGCTCCAGCATCGCATCGGCATCGGCCTTCAGCGACCGGGCGCTTTCGCCGACTATTTCATCTTCGAGGATGGCCGGATAATTGCCGTGCAACTCCCACGCTCGGAAGAACGGGGTCCAGTCGATATATTCAGCGAGGTCTGCCAGATCCCAGTTATCGAAAACATGCACACCGGGCTCAGCTGGCGGTGCGGGCTTATCCGACAGGAAGGCGTCGTAGTAATTGGCGCGCGCCTCATCCAGTTTTAGCAATTGGCTGGGCGATTTGCCCGCGCGCGCATCGCGAACCTTCACATATTCGCTGGCGGTTTCATCGACAAAGGTATCGCGCTGCGTATCGGACAGCAGCTTTGACGCGACGCCCACCGCGCGGCTGGCATCAAGCACGTGGATCACCGGCCCTTCGTAATTGGGGTCGATCTTGAGCGCGGTGTGGACCTTGGACGTGGTCGCCCCGCCGATCAGCAGCGGCATGGTGAACCCGGCGCGCTGCATCTCCTCGGCCACGGTCACCATCTCATCCAGCGAAGGGGTGATGAGGCCGGACAGTCCGATCATGTCGGCCTTGTTATCGTTGGCGGATTTCAGAATATCCTGCCACGGGACCATCACGCCCATGTCGATCACGTCATAACCATTGCATTGCAGCACGACGCCGACGATGTTCTTGCCGATGTCGTGGACGTCACCCTTGACCGTGGCCATGATGATCTTGCCCTTGGCGCGGCGCTCTTCTTCGGGCAGCAGATCCTTCTCCGCTTCGATGAAGGGGATGAGGTGAGCCACCGCCTTTTTCATGACGCGCGCGGATTTGACCACTTGCGGCAGGAACATCTTGCCGCTGCCAAACAGGTCGCCGACCACATTCATACCGTCCATCAACGGCCCTTCGATGACCTGGATGGGCCGCCCGCCGCTCTCTTCGATGGCGGCGCGCATGATTTCTGTGTCGTCGACGATGTGCGCATCGATACCTTTGACCAGCGCGTGTTCGAGCCGCCTTTCCACTGCCCAGCCGCGCCATTCCTCGGCCGCCTTTTCATCGGCCACGCTCTTGCCCTTGTAGCTTTCGGCGAGCGCGATCAGGCGTTCTGTCGCGCTCTCCCCATCGGGCGTGGAGCGCATCAGGATCACGTCCTCGCACGCATCGCGCAGCACCGGATCAATGGTGTCATACACATCGAGTTGCCCGGCATTGACGATCGCCATGTCCAGCCCGGCGGGGATCGCGTGATACAGGAACACAGAGTGCATCGCACGGCGCACCGTCTCATTCCCGCGAAAACTGAAGGAGAGGTTGGACAGCCCGCCGCTGGTCTTGGCGTGGGGGCACTGCAACTTGATCTCGCGGACGGCTTCGATGAAGTCCAATCCGTAACGGTCGTGTTCCTCGATGCCGGTGGCAACCGCAAAGATGTTGGGATCGAAGATGATGTCTTCGGGCGGGAAGCCTTCCGCGACCAGAAGATCATAGGCGCGCTTGCAGATTTCGATCTTGCGCTGCTTGGTATCCGCCTGCCCCACCTCGTCGAACGCCATCACCACCACCGCCGCGCCGTATGCCATGCACAGCCGCGCCTGCTCAAGGAAAGGCGCCTCGCCCTCCTTCATGCTGATCGAATTGACGATTGGTTTGCCGCTGACGCACTTGATGCCCGCCTCGATCACGTCCCATTTCGAACTGTCGATCATCACCGGGACGCGGGCGATATCCGGTTCCGCAGCGATCAATTTGAGAAAGGTCGTCATCGCGTGTTTCGCGTCGAGCAGCCCTTCATCCATGTTCACATCGACGATCTGCGCGCCGTTTTCGACCTGGCTGCGCGCAACTTCGACCGCAGTCGCGTAATCGTCAGCCATGATGAGCTTTTTGAACGCGGCAGAGCCGGTCACATTGGTGCGCTCACCGATATTGATGAAACTGGAGGCAGAGGGTCGGGTCATTACAGCGATTTCTCAATTGCTTTCGTGCGTTGGGGGGAGACACGAACAGCGGGAAGTTGAAAGAGGGGGATTTGAACAGTCAGGCGGCGACCGTAAACGGCTCCAGCCCGGCCAGTCGCATCGCGGTTGCTGGCACAGGCACCTTGCGCGGGGCTACGCCCTCCACCGCGCGCGCCATCGCGGCGATGTGTTCGGGCGATGATCCGCAGCACCCGCCAAGGATGTTGACCTGACCGTTATCGGCCCACTGTTTCACCAGCCCGGCGGTGGTGTGCGGCAATTCGTCATACTCGCCCAGCTCATTGGGCAGGCCGGCGTTGGGATAGGCCATCAACAAGGTATCCGCGATCGCCGACAGGGCCTTTACATGCGGGCGCAGCTGATCCGCGCCGAAACTGCAGTTGAGGCCGATGGTCAGCGGTTTTGCATGGCGCACGGCATACCAGAATGCCTCGACCGTGTGGCCCGAAAGATTGCGGCCAGAAAGATCGGTCAGCGTCATGGAGATCATTACCGGCACTTCGCGGCCCAGTTCCTGCTCCAGCTGCTTGACCGCCATGATCCCGGCCTTGGCATTAAGGGTATCGAACACCGTTTCAATCAGGATGAAGTCCACCCCGCCCTCAATCAGCGCGGCGGCCTGTTCCTTGTACACCGCGACCAGTTCATCAAAGTCGATCTCGCGGTAGCCGGGATCCTCGACATCGGGGCTGAGTGACAGCGTCTTGTTGGTCGGCCCGATTGCACCGGCCACGAACCGTGGCTTGCCGTCCTTATCTGCAAATTCGCTGGCAAGTTCGCGCGCGATTTTGCCGCTGGCGATGTTGATCGCCGCAACCTGATCTTCTGCTGCGTAATCGGCCTGGCTGATGCGGTTGGCGGAAAATGTATTGGTCGAAACCACGTCCGATCCGGCGTCGAAATAGGCGCGCGTAATGTCGCGGATCACGTCTGGCCGGGTCAGCGCAAGGATATCGTTATTGCCCTTTTGATCGGCCTTTAGGCCAAGATCGCCTGCATAATCGGCCTCCGTCAGCTTGCGGTTCTGGATTTGTGTTCCAAACGCGCCGTCGAAAATCAGCACGCGTTGGTCAGCGGCGGCTTGCAGCGCGGCGCGGGCAGTTGAGGGCTGCAGGATCATGCGGCGGCGTCCTTGATAACAGAATGATGAGCAGGGCGTTTGCCCAGCATGTGGCAGATCGCATAGGCGAGATCGGCGCGGTTCAGCGTGTAGAAGTGGAAATCGCGCTCTCCGCCCGCATACAGACGGCGGCACAGCTCCGCGGCGACGGTCGCGGCGACAAGCTGGCGGGAGGCGGGGCGTTCGTCCAGCCCTTCGAACAGGCCGTCCATCCATGCGGGTATTTCCGCCCCGCACGCGCCTGCAAACTTGCGCGCTTGTGCCACGTTGGTCACCGGGAGGATGCCGGGCAGCACTTTTTGCTCGATCCCGCTCGCCGCCAGCTTGTCGCGGAAGCGGAAAAAGGTTTCAGCAGAGAAAAAGAACTGGCTGATCGCGCGGGTGGCGCCTGCGTCCAGCTTTCGCTTCAGATGGTCGATATCGGATTGCGGGCAATCGGCGTCGGGATGCGTTTCGGGGTAGGCAGCGACGGAAATTTCGAAGTCGGCAATCCCCTTCAATCCCGCGACCAGCTCGGCAGCCCCGGCATAGCCTTGCGGATGCGGAGTGAACGGCGCGCCCGGTTCGCCAGCATCTCCGCGCAGGGCGACGATGTGGCGTACGCCCGCTTCCCAGTATTGTTCAGCCACTTCGCGGATTTCAGCCTTGCTCGCGCCAACGCAGGTCAGGTGCGCGGCGGCGGGCATCCGCGCCTCGGCGATGATCCGCGCGACCGTTGCATGGGTGCGCTCGCGGGTTGAGCCGCCTGCGCCATAGGTTACAGAGACAAACGTCGGGTCGAGCGGTTTCAGCTCAAGCACGGCATCCCACAGTTGGGCTTCCATCTTCTCGCTTTTGGGCGGAAAGAATTCAAAGCTGACAGCGATGTCGCCCGGCAGGCCGGAAAACAGCGGCGTGTCGAGCGCGGTGCGGTGTTCGCGTAATTCATCGAGGGTCGGGTTCATGGGCACGCCTTTTGAGCGGGGGTAGAGAGCGGGGATTGTCGGGGGGTGCCCTGAATGCCGGAAGCGCGCTGGCCGATCCAGATCTTCACCACCAGTTCGCCCCCATCCAGCGCAACCGGCGCGGCCGGGGTAAAGCCCGCCCGCCGCAGCAGCGTCTGCATCTGTTGATCGGTAAAGCCCAGCCGCGCGTGCTGGTGCCGGATGCGCAATTCCTCATGATCATGTGCGGCAAAATCAACAATTGCGATGCGCCCGCCGGGCCGAGTAACGCGCGCCGCCTCTGCCAGCGCAATCGCGGGATCGGCGGCAAAATGCAGCACCTGATGCAGCAACACCGTGTCGAAACTGCCCGCTTCAAACGGCAGGTCGGCGAAATCGCCCTGCACCAGTTCAATCTGCGCGGTCGGCAGATGCTGTAGCTTTGCGCGAGCGACCCGCAGCATTTCAAGGTTGCGGTCCAGCGCCACGATCCGCGCGGAAGCGTGGGCGAACAATTCGGCCATGCGCCCGGTGCCCGTGCCGATATCAAGCAGCGCCCCCAGATCATGCGATCCGAGCGCGGCGGCGAGTTCCCGCTCCACCTGCGCATCCGGGCTATGGAGCGCGCGCAATTCGTCCCATTCGCCTGCGTGACGCGCGAAATAGCTAGTGGCGGCCTCCTCGCGCGCGGCACGGATGGCGGCGAGTTTGCGGCGATCGTCGGCGCACGCTTTGGCAAAATCGGGCTGCTCCGCCTCGGCGATGGCGAGCACGCGATCAATCGCGGCGATGACCGGGCCCGCCTCTTCCGATCCGCCCGCGCCCCGCAGAAATACCCAGCTTCCCTCGCGCCGACGCTCCGCCAGACCGGCATCGCACAATATGCCGACATGGCGCGAGACGCGCGGCTGGCTTTGCCCCAGCACCTGCGCCAGTTCGCCCACCGCAAGTTCCATCGTCGCCAGCAGCCGCGCGATGCGCAGGCGCGATGGATCGGCCAAGGCCTTGAATACGGAATCGATGATGAGAGCACCTGTCATGGCCGCAAACATATAAAGACATTTTTATATGTGTAAATGGTGCTCGGTGATCGAACGCTCAGGTATGGCGGATTTAGGACGCAACCTCAGCCGCGCCGCCGGCCATCGTGTAGATCACGGCAGAGGCGGGCGTTTCGGCGTCGGCGTTGTATTGCGTCTCCACCGCTTCGATAACCCGATCTGTCGCTGATTTGCGCACCACCGCGACCACGCTGCCGCCAAAACCGCCGCCTGTCATCCGCACCCCGCCCAACGCGGTATTACCCCGGCCCAAAGCTGCACTGATCGTATCCACCAGAAGATCTATTTCTGGCGTGGTGACTTCGTAATCGTCGCGCAGGGAAATGTGGCTGGCGCGCATCACCTGTGCAAGCGCGGGCGTATCCCCATGCGCCAACGCCACCGCTGTCGGCTCCACACGGCCAATTTCGCTGACGACGTGACGCGCGCGGGCAAACAGATCGGGGTCAAGCCCGGCGCGCCCCCCCTTCAGCGCCTCCGGCGTCAGATCGCGCAGGGCATCGACCCGGTAATGGCGCGCGGCTGATGCGCATTGCGCCCGGCGTTCGTTATATCCGCTTGTCACGAGTTCGCGGCGGATGCCCGAATCGACGATTACCAGCGCCAGATCTTCAGCCACCGGGATCGGCATGTGTTCAAGCGAGCGGCAGTCGATGAGCAACGCGGATTGCGCGACACTGGCAGCGGACGCCATCTGGTCCATGATCCCACAGGCCGTACCCAAAAATTCGTTCTCCGCCTCCTGCGCGATCAGAGCCAGTTCCCTTGCATCGAGATCCAGCTCGTTGAAACGCGTCAATGCCAGCGCGATGCCCACTGCAAAGGATGCGGATGATGAAAGCCCTGCGCCAATCGGCACATCGCCCGCCATGGCAAGGCGCGCCGGGGCCAATGTGTGGCCGCGCCGCTGAATCATGTGCGCCACGCCGCGCACCAGGTTCTGCCAGCTGCTGGCGCCCTCTGCGGTGGGTTCATCAAGGGCAAACCGGTCGCGCGCGCTACCCATGTCGATGGCCACAGCCTCTATTGCAGGCGCTCCGGAAACGCCGGGGCCGATGGCCACAATCGTATCGCGGTCAATCGCGCAGGGCAGCACAAACCCATCGTTGTAATCGACATGATCGCCGATCAGATTGACCCGCCCCGGCGCGGCAAAAAAGCGACTCGGTTCCGAGCCGTCAGATCCGAATGCGAGGCGATAACCCTGCCGTGCGCGGGCAATCAGACGGTCGCGGCGGTTCATTCGGTTCTTCCTTGTTCGTCAAGATAATGCACATTGGCACTGACGCTGCGCAACATTTGCGCGGCACGCTCCGGCGTCAGGTCGCGTTGCGGCTCTGCCAGCAATTCGTACCCCACCATGAATTTGCGCACCGTAGCAGAGCGCAGCAATGGCGGATAGAAATGTGCGTGCAATTGCCAGTGTTCGGCGGTTTGCTGATTGAATGGCGCCCCGTGCCAGCCCATAGAATAGGGGAAACTGGTTTTAAAAAGGTTGTCGTATCGGGTGGTCAGCGATTTCAGCATCACCGCCAGATCATCGCGCTCCGCGTCGCTGAGGTCGGGAATACGCTGCACGGTAAAGCGTGGCAGCAGCAGCACCTCGAACGGCCATTCAGCCCAATAGGGCACTATCGCGAGCCAGTGATCGGTTGCCTCAACGATGCGGCTGGCGTCTTCCAGCTCTCGTTCCACCACGTCCAGCAGCATTGGCCTGCCATGCTCTTCGAAATAGCGTCGCTGGCTGGCTTCCTCGGTAGCGATTTCCTGCGGGTAATGGCCCGTCGCCCAGACCTGCCCATGGGGATGGGGATTGGAACATCCCATCATCGCGCCCTTGTTCTCGAACACCTGCACGCAGGGGAAGCGTTCCCCTAGCCGTGCGGTCTCCTTGCACCAGGTTTCGATTACGGCGCGCAATTGTGGCTGGCTTAGTCGGGGCAGCGATTTGCGGTGATCGGGTGAGAAACACACCACGCGGCAGCGCCCGTGGCTTTGCGCGGCACCATACATTGCATCCTCCTGCGCTGTCTGATGGGCACCATCGATATCGTCCATCAGCGCGGGGAAATCATTGTCGAAGACATAGACACCCTCGTAATCGGGGTTCACTTCCCCCCCGACGCGGGTGTTACCGGGGCACAGATAGCACTCCGGATCGTGCGCAGGCGCGGGCGGATCGGGCGCGGTCTCCTCACCCTGCCATGGCCGCCCCATCCTTTGCGGGGATACCTGCACCCATCCCCCGGTGAGCGGGTTCAGGCGGCGATGCGGCTTATCGAAATCGACCGCCATCACTCGGCCGCCTTGGGCCTTAACCCCACGAATTGCGCTCGGTTGCCAAGCGCAAACCGGTTGACCGCCAGCGCCGCCATCACGCTTGTCACCAGCGTAATCACCATGAAGTCGATCTCGTGCATCGCGATGATCCCGTCAGGCTGAAGGCGGAAAATGAACAGGCCATAAAACAGCACGCCCCAGACCACGCCCGCAATCGCGGCGGGTGCTTCAACATTGCGGAACAACAGCCCGGCGACGAATGCGGACAGGATCGGCATGGACAGCAGCCCATTCAGCTTTTGCAACAGATTGATGATGCTGAACTCTTCCGGGTCTGCATTGGCCGCATCCAGATACAGCGTTACCAGCATGATCGAAGTTACCGTCAGCAGCACCGAAACCCCAGCTGCCAGTTTCCAGTGATCCTTTACCTCGCCCACGAACTGTTCGTGAAAATCGACCGAGTACAGGGCAACAGACGAATTGAGCACCGCGCTGAACGAGGTGATGACCGCCGCCGCCACCATCGCGGCAAATGCGCCAGACAGCCACGGCGGCAGCACCGTCGCGATCAACTGGCCATAGGCCGTATCGCCAACATCTCCGAACAGCTTGAACGCGACGATACCGGGGATCACCACGATCGGCGGCACAATCAGGATGCGGATCACGGCTGCGGCCATCACGCCCTTCTGCGCCTCTTTCACGGTGGGGGCAGCCATCGCTTTTTGCGTGATGTTCTGATTGGTCGACCAATAGAATATCTGGATCAGGATCATGCCGGTAAACAGCGTGTGGAACGGAATCGGACTGTCCGGTCCGCCAACCATCGTCAGCCGTTCTGCGGGCACGTCTGACAGATCCCAACCCACCGCCGCCAGAGCCAGAAACACGATCAGCATCGCAAGGCCAAGGATCCCCACACCCGAATACGTGTCCATTACCGCCACCGCCCGCAATCCTCCAAGGATGGTGTACGCCGCAGCAATCGCCGCCAGCACCGCGCCATAGACGAGCACCGGGATCGCGCCTCCAAACAGCGCCTGCATGAAAGTGCCGCCCGAATACAACACGGCGGGCAGGTAGATGAGGATGTTGCCGCCCAGGAAAAGCGCGGAAATCAGCGTGCGGATGCTGCGCCCGCCATACCGTTTTTCGAGCAGTTCGGTGACTGTCGTGCACCCTTCGCGGTAATAGATCGGCACGAATACGAAGGCGAGGATCAGAAGGCCAGCGAAACCCGCGATCTCCCACCACGCCAGCAGCGCCATCTGATTGCCGTTCATCCCAACCAGTTGATCGGTCGAAAGGTTGGTGAGCGTAATGGAGCCTGCAACAAACAGCCAACTGAGACCGCCGCCCGCCAGAAACACGTCCTTTTTCGAACCGTCATGACTGGCCCGCCGGATTGTCAGCCACGTTGCAACGCCCACCGCAGCGGTGAGTGCGAGGGCGACCGCGATCTGTATCCAGTTATCCGCGGGCAATTGTGAAAGCATCAGGCGCGCGCCCCCTTTTCGATCCCGCGTTTAGAGCCGATTGCCTAACGCGCGGCAAGGGCGCATGGGGCGCTCATCTACCGCTGATAATCAAGGGAGAGAGCGGCGTTGCGGGGCGATCCGGATCATGTGCGGCTGGATGGCGCGGGCATTTCGTTGGTGTTCGCGCTGGTTAAGGGCGGTGGGGCGGACATCGTCCACCTGGGTGCGCGGTTGCCCGATGCAGAGGATCTGTCCGCGCTGGCTGCAGCCAATACCCGCGGCCCGCATGGCAGCCAGCCCGATGTGCCGCCCGTCCCCGGCACCGTGCCAGAGGCCAAGCATGGCTGGACCGGACAGGCTGCGCTGATTGTTAGCGAGGCTGGCGGGCACGAGATTTCGACCGACCTGCGGCTGACCAATTGGGACGTTGGCGGCGCGACGCTCACAATGCGCTTCGCCGATGCGCGACTGGCACTGGAACTGACGCAATTCTGGCGGATCTGCGCAGGCAATGTGGTGGAGACGTGGTGCGAGGTGTCCGCCACTGGCCACACCTTGGCGCTGCATCGTATCGCCTCCATCGCACTGCCGATCCTCGCGCGCTTTACCAAGATGACCACGTTTTCCGGACGCTGGCTTGCTGAAATGCACGAGCATCGCCGGACGATCGCACCCGATGGCTTGGCCGCGCAATCCTGCGCTGGAAAGCCCGGCTTTGGCGGGGGCAACTGGTTGACGCTGCACGATCCCGCCACGGGAGAGGCGCTCGGCGTGCATCTCGCGTGGAGCGGCGATTACGACACACGGGTTGATTGCGACGCGCCCGGCAGCGCGGACGGGCGCGCGTGGTTGCAGATGGGCGCACGGCTGCGCACCGGAGAGTTCACGCTCGTGCCGGACGCACCCTTCAACACGCCCAAGACGGTGATCGCACTGGGCGCAGATCGCAGCGAAATGGCGCAGCATTACCATGGATATGCCCGCTGTGACGTGCTGCCGGATCGGAAAGGTTGGTCGCCGCGCCGCGTCCACCTCAATTCGTGGGAAGCGTTGGGCTTCGATCTGTCAGAGCCTGCGCTGATCGAGCTGGCGACTAGCGCGGCGGAGCTTGGCGTCGAACGGTTTGTGCTGGACGATGGCTGGTTCGCTGGACGCCGCGACGACACTACCAGCCTTGGCGACTGGACCGTCTCGCCCGATGTGTTTCCGAATGGCCTCGACCCTCTGATCGCGCATATTCATGCGCTCGGCATGGATTTCGGCCTGTGGGTGGAACCGGAAATGGTTTCTCCTGACAGCGACCTGTATCGCGCGCATCCCGAGTGGTGTTTTAATGCTCACTTGCCCGCAAACCCCACGATGCGCGGACAGCTGGCTCTGGACCTGACCCAGCCTGCGGTCAGCGAATATCTGTTCGCCGCGCTCGATGCCCTGCTGCGCGATCACGCAATCGCCTACCTCAAATGGGACCACAATCGCGATGTGTTTCCCGGTGGCGCATACGCCCAGACGCCCGCGGTGTATGCCCTGATTGACCGGCTGCGCGCGGCGCATCCCGGCGTCGAGATTGAAAGCTGCGCGAGCGGCGGCGGGCGCATCGATTATGGCATGTTGTCACGCGTCCATCGTGTCTGGCCGAGCGACAACAACGATCCAATCGAACGGCTGCGGATCATGCGCGCTTGGTCGCAATTTCTGCCGCTCGAAGTGCTGGGAAGCCATGTCGGCCCCTCTCCCAATCCCGCTACCGGCCGGCGGCTGGAGATGGATTTTCGCGCCAAGGTTGCTTTGTTCGGGCACATGGGCGTGGAAGCCGATCCGCGCGCGATGAGCGAGGTCGAGCGCAGTGTTCTGGCGACGCACATTGCGCTGTACAAGGACTGGCGCGAGGTGCTCCATTGGGGCGATCTGTGGCGGCTGGTGCATCCCGATCCCGGCGTAAGCGCACTGATGGTGACGCATGGTCCCAAGGCCTTGGCGCTGGCAGCGCAGACCGCGTTCGCCGCGCAGTTCGATGTGGCACCGCTGCGGCTCAAAGGACTGAACCCGCAGGCGATGTATCGCGTGACCCTGCCCGAACCCTGGCCGTTGAAAGCGCAGGCTCATCTCGCCAACCCGGAAAGCTGGCGCGCTGGCATCATCCTGTCGGGTACCGCGCTGATGCGACAGGGGCTTGCCCTGCCCCTCACCCATCCTGAAACCGCTTGGTTGATTGCGCTCGAAAGGCTCTCCGAATGAAGCTTGGCTGCTGTTATTACCCCGAACACTGGCCCGAAAGCATGTGGGCTGATGACGCGCGGCGCATGGCCGAAATGGGCCTTTCGCTGGTGCGGATCGGGGAGTTCGCGTGGAGCCGGATCGAGCCGGAACCGGGGCGGTTCGATTGGGGTTGGCTGGACCGGGCGATCCAGACACTGGCCGACGCGGGCCTTAAGGTCATCCTCGGCACGCCCACCGCAACGCCGCCCAAATGGCTGGTGGATACCTTGCCCGATATGGTCGCCATTGATGCTGAGGGACGCCCACGGCGATTTGGATCGCGGCGGCATTATTGCTTTTCCCACTCCGGATACCGCGCGCAATGCCGCCGCATCACCACCGCGCTGGCACAGCGTTACGGCGCGCACCCGGCGATTGCGATGTGGCAGACGGACAATGAATACGGCTGCCACGACACCGTGCTGAGCTTTTCCGAGGCCGCTGCCGCGCGCTTTCGCGAATGGCTGGCGGGGCGGTATGAGGATATCGACGCGCTCAACACGGCTTGGGGCAACGTGTTCTGGAGCATGGAATATCGCGGTCTGCCCGAAATCGACCCGCCGAATTTGACCGTGACCGAAGGCAACCCCGCGCACTGGCTGGTTTACCGCCGGTTTGCCTCCGATGAAGTCGTCAGCTTCAACCGCGAACAGGTCGATATCCTGCGAGAACATTCGCCCGGCACCCCCATTACGCACAATTTCATGGGGTTCTTCACCGAGTTCGACCATCACGACGTTGGCGCCGATCTGGATGTGGCGACGTGGGACAGTTACCCGCTCGGCTTTCTGGAACAGTTCTGGTTCTCCGAAGAGGAAAAGGCGCAATATCGGCGGCAGGGTCATCCCGATATCGCCGCATTTCATCACGATCTGTATCGCGGCTGCTCGAATGGCCGTTGGGGGGTGATGGAACAGCAGCCCGGCCCGGTTAACTGGGCGTGGTTCAACCCTGCGCCGCTGCCCGGAATGGTCGCGCTGTGGACGCTGGAGGCCTATGCCCACGGCGCGGAGTTCACCTCCTATTTCCGCTGGCGACAGGCTCCGTTTGCGCAGGAACAGATGCACGCGGGGTTGCTGCGCCCTGACAGCAGCGAGGCCGAGGCCGCGCCCGAAGTGCGCGAGGCGGCAGCTTTGCTGGCGCAGCATGGCGCACTGAAACCCGCCGAGCCGGAGGCAGCGCTGGTGTTCTCATACGAGGCCGCCTGGGTGTGCGGTATCCAGCCGCAGGGACAAAGCTTTCGCACTATCGAGCTGGCGTTCGAGTGGTATTCGGCGCTCCGCCGCGCGGAGCTGAACGTCGATATCGTATCGCCCGCCGCCGACCTGTCGCGCTATCGTATGGTCATGGTCCCGTCTTTGCCGATCCTGCCCGAAGGCTTCGCCGCAAAGCTGGAGGAACTCACCTGCCCAGTCATCATCGGGCCGCGCACGGGCAGCAAGACCGCCCACTTCACCATTCCCGAAGGTTTGCCTCCGGGCGATTTGCGCAGCGTGATGCCCTTCACGGTCGAACGGGTCGAATCTCTGCGCGATGGCGTGACGGAGGCGGGTGAAGGCTTCACCATCTCCCGCTGGATCGAGCAGGTGCGCCACGATTGCACCGCCGAAGTCGAGTTGGAGGATGGCCGCCCCGTGGTACTGCGCCACAGTAATCTGAGCTATGTTGCGGGTTGGCCCGACCGCAGCCTGCTCGATATGTTGATGCGTCGCCGGGCGGGCGATGCGGGGCTGACGGTGATGGATATGCCCGAAGGGTTGCGCATACGGCGCAGCGCGGATCATGTGTTCGTCTTCAATTACGCACCGCACGCAATCGACCTCGCGGATTGCACGGCACTGGACACAGGCGATCTGGCCTCCACCACACTTGCTCCAGCGGCAACCGCGATCCTGCCGCGCCACTGATCACGTCGCGGGCGTTTCGCCTGCCAGCAGCGCGGCATAATGATCGCGCAGGGTATCCGATCCGTACTCGGGTGTTGCATCGGCGCTGTATTGCCCGGTTTCAGAGTCCAGCACCAACATGCTTTGCGTCGCATAATACTTCGCGATGCGGGCATATTCCGCTTTTTCGGCAAGCCAGTCGGACCAGCCCGCGCCCAGCCCCAGCACGCGCGAGGCGATATCGAACGCGCGCACCGGCACGCTTCGAAAGCGAGGTTCGCGTCCGGCCAGTTCGAACAGAATTTCGCCCTGTTCGCGCGGGGAGATCGCCGGTCCCGGCCCGCCAACCGGCAAGATCGCACCGCGCGCGGCAGGATCGTTGAGGCTATCCACGATAAAACGCGCAAGGTCTGCATCGGAGATCGGCTTGCACCGAGTCAATTCGCCATCGTCAAATAGCAGGAATGGCTTGCCTGCCGCCACGCGTGCCACTTGACCCGATACCGATTTGAAGAATGCAGTAGGGCGCACGATGGTATACTCGATCGGAGCCGCCTGCAATTCCGCTTCGAACTGCAATTTGGCCCGCTGGAACGCAAGGTGCGGGCGCTGTACACAGATTGCCGACAACAACACAAAACGCGCCGTCCGCGCCCCCAGCGCCGCGTTCAGAAGGTTGGCATTTGCCTGATAATCCACGCGCATTGCGTCATCTGGCGCACCGCTGCGCGAGGCAATGCAGGATATCACCGCTTCCGGCGCGATATCTTGCAGGGCAATCTCCAGCGTCGCAGAATCGCCCAGATCGACAACCCGAATTCGCGCCCCGGCAAACTCGGGCCAAGCCTTATCCTGCTCGCTGCGCACCAACGCGGTCACTTCCAGTCCACGGCCCACACACTCGCGCACCACCGCACGGCCAATCGTCCCCGTGGCCCCCGCGACCGCGACGCGCGTTTCGGTTTTCAATTGGTTGCGCCTGCCTCTGCCACGTCGGAAGTCTAACCGGCAACACCGTGATGGCAACCCTGCTGCACCACCGGTGCGAGCTTGTTGCGGCAAGGGCGAGACGTAAATTCTTGTAAAGAATACAACCAAAATGGCGGCATCATCTTCCCGAAAGTCAATATCTGAGGCAGGATACATTCCAACGTGCGCAGCTGTGGCGGATGCAATTCAAACCGATCTGGCGGCAAACAAAACCTGATTGCGGCACAAACGCTCTTAAGTCGGATGGGCCAATTGAAACCGGGCACGATCCGAATTGGCATACTGGACTGGAACGCATATGAGAATTGCCATCGCGGATGACGATCCGGAGCTGCTGGAACAGCTGCATTCTGCGCTTGAGAATACCACGCATCAATGCGTGCGATTTCGCAACGGCACCGATCTCATGACCTCGCTCAAGCGGGAGACCTACGATGTGGTTCTGGTCGACTGGAACATGCCCGGTCAGACCGGTTTGAACATCATCGAATGGGCCACGCAGACTTTGGAAAAACCGCCCGCCTTTATCCTCATAACCAGTCGCGCGGATAAATCGGACGTGGTGCGCGGACTGGAAGCAGGCGCGGTCGACTATGTGGTCAAGCCGGAGAGCAACGAAGTGATCCTTGCCCGGATCGAGGCTGCCAATCGCCGGATGCGCCCGCCAGAGTTGGATCGCTTTACACGGTTTGGCGATTACGAGATCGACCGCTTGCTGAAAACCATTGTGTGGAAGGGTGAGCCGGTAAAACTCACCAACAAGGAAGTCGAGCTGGCGACGCTGTTTTTCGACAATCTCAACCGCCCACTTTCACGTGCATACATATTCGGTCAGGTGTGGGGCGGCGTGCCCGATGTGGAAAGCCGGACACTCGATCTGCATGTCAGCCGCGTGCGTTCAAAACTGCAATTGCGACCGCAACATGGATTTGCGATACAAACTGTCTTCGGTTTCGGCTATCGCATGGACAAATGCAGCGAGCCCGATTTCTGAACGCGATTATGTGCCGCGCCTCCCGCCACCGGGGATGGACCGCGCTGACCGCCGCGTTGCTCGTGCCAATGGCCGGATGTGCTGTAAGTCAGCCATTGGAGATTACCTCCACCGGCAGCGGAATGGCGCGCGGCGCCTCCGTCACGATCACCGCAGAAGACGACGCCGCGAGCGAACGCGGCCGCTTTGCCAAGGCATTGCAAGATGCGCTCGCCGCCCGATCATCGACGCAGGCTGACGATGCGCCCCTGATCGCAGATTTCAGCATTGCCCGCACCGCCGCTGCCGGCGGAGTTATCAACGGTAAGGGCGAAGCCGGCCAAGGCAAGCAGGCACCCGACTGGATTGCCGCCCCGCGCCCCGACCGCCGGTTCGACAAATGCAACGCTCAGCGCCTGCGCGCCACGCTGGTACTATATGATCGGGCAAACGGAGCAATCGTCTATCGCGGATCGGGCATGGCGACCGAGTGCGGATTTACAGATGCCGATATCGCCGCGCTGGCGCACGGGTTGGTAGACGACGCGGTGGCGCGCGCCACAAATTAACGGGCTTGCTCACCCGGTATTGTCACCGTGAAAGTCGTGCCCTCACCCGGTGCCGATTTCATCGCGATGGTACCCTTGTGCGAATCCACAACCTTTTTCACCAATGCCAGCCCCAGCCCCGCGCTTGGCCCGGCATGGGTGGCGTGCGCGCCGAACCGGGCAAAGGGATTTGCCAGCCGAGCATCGGACAGGCCCGGCCCCTGATCGGATACCTCCAGCACCAGCGGCGCATCTTCCCCCCCGCTCAGCGCAACGGCAATCTGCGTCCCCGCATCCGAATACTTGATCGCGTTGCCGATCAGATTGTCCAGCATCCGCGCGATCAACGAAGCATCGACATTGGCAAAGCACGGCTCCGGCGGCAGATCTTGCGCGATGGTGATGCGCTTTGTTTGAGCCAGCGCATAGGCCCGGTCACACGCCTCCTCCACCAGCGCGCCGATATCGCTGTCCATGATCGCGAGATCGGCGCTTTCGAGCCGTGCAAGCTGTACGAAATCGTCTGCCAGTTTCAGCGTGCGCTCGGCCTGTTTGCGGATACGCCCCACCACATCGCGGTCCACTCCTTGTGCACTCGCCTGATTGGTCAGCCCGACAATCGCAACCTGCGGAGTGCGCATGTCATGGCTCAGAAATTCGAGCATTTGCTGGCGTTCGTCGTCCAGCCGCCGCAGCTCGCTCACATTGCGCAGGGCGATGATCTCTCCGGCCCCGCCATCACTCCCGCCCTCGATCTCGTCAGCCGCCGCGATCCTCGCACGCGCAATCAGGAACGTGCGGCCATCCGCGCTTTGCAGTTCAGTTCCCGATTTTGACTGCTGCGCGTCCGCACCCCTCACCAGTTCTGCAAATGTCTGGTGTCGAGGCGCTGTCCAGCCCGGAAACAGTTGCAGCGCCTTGTGGTTCAGCATCTCGATCCGTCCCGCCCGGTCCAGCACGACAATCGCATCGGGCGCGGCCTCGATCACTTGCCGCAAAAAGTCGAGCGATCCGCGAACTGTGCTGATCAGCCTGCGAAGTTGGTCGATCTGGCGGGTGACGTAATCCACCCCTTGCGAGGCCACGGGTGCGGCATCGCCCGCGGCCAGACGCGCTGCTTCCCGGTCAAGATAGCGGCTGACATTCGTCAATCGCCTCCAGCTCCACAAGGGATAGGATAGCGACACCGCCGCCATGATCGGCCCCGGTGCAAACCATAATTGTCCCGCGCCCAGCAGAGCCAGCGACACCGCCAGCAACACCGCGATAAGCCCTGCAGCCCCGAGCAGCAAAAATCGCGGGGGCAGATGCCAAAACGCCAGGAACAGCGCCAGCAAGACAGCGACCGCGACAATGCCCTGCACTGCCGGATCGACGATGGCGATCAGCGCATCGTCCCTCAGCGCACCTATCAGATTGGCCTGTATTCCGATCCCGCTCATCAAACTGACCGGGCCGGCGGCGACCGAATATCGATCCCCCATCCCCTGCGCGGTGGCGCCAACCAGCACGATTTTGTTCCGGAAAAATCCGGCTGGCGTTGCCCCAGCCAGAACTTCTGCCGCGGGCACGCGCTGAAAATCGGCCTCCGGGTGAAAAACGATCAGCGCCTCGTCCGGCGTCTCATCAGCGTGTTTGGCGGCATTTCCGGCCAGCACGTCCAGAACCTTAACGGCGAGGTGCGGATAGAGGCCGGTGTCAGTCTTTACCGTAAGGTCGAACCGGCGCAGCACACCATCGGCATCGGGCTCGGCGATGACGTGGCCCACCCCGGCGCTGGCTCCCAGCAGTCGTGGCAGCGGCATCAGCGGATCGATCCCGCTGATCGCATTGGGGCGGGCGGCGAATGTGTGGGGCAGGAAAACCGCGCCACCGCCCGTCATCGCGGCTGCCAGCGCGTCATCTCCGCCACCTGGCACAGGTTCAAGAAACAGGATGTCGAGCACCACTGCGCGCGCGCCTGCATCGTGCAGGCGGTCGACCAATCGCGCGTGCACATCGCGCGGCCACGGCCACGCGCCCACTTCGGCAAGACTGGCATCGTCGATTGCGACGATCACGATATCGCGATCCAGATCGGGCCGGGCCAGCGGCGATGCGGTGTCGAACAACTGGTTATCCAGCCGCCCGGTCAAACCATTGGCCTGTGCATACAGCGCGCCCGCAATCGCAAGAGCGAGCAGGATCGCCCATTCCAGTTTGAGGCGAGTGGCGTTCATTGCCGGGGTTTTCTGCCCACTTGTGTATCCCGCATCAGATTATTGCGAGATCGTGAGTTTCTGGGTCGGACCCCAGACTTTCAGCAACCCTTCGGGCTCCGCCTCGACCGCCGCGACCCGCCATTGATAAACACCCGGCACCAGATCGGTCAGCACCAACCCGGTCGAGGAAAGCCCCACTTCGTCAACGATCAGGTTCGCTGCATCGCCATCGCGCCACAATTGAAAGGCGAAGGTCGCATTGCCCTCGCCCTCTGGCAGCCATTGGAATACGAACCCGTCGATCTCTTCGGATTGGCCGATGGACGCCTCCACCCCAAAGCGTTTGCGGCGGAAGGTATAGCTTTCGGAAAAACCCTCGATTCCGCTGGCCGATATCGCGCGGGCGCGCACGAAATACCGGCCGTTGGGCAGCGGTTCGAACACCGCCTCGCGCCCCTCGGCAATGACGCCCTTTATGACATCGACAAACCCCGCATCTGTGGCAATTTCAAACCGGTGCGCGATGGCCTGCGGGGCAGGATTGACGGTAAAGCGCAGTTGCTCGGCGGTCTGCACCGCGCCCGGTTCAACCAGATCAGGCGGCGGCAGCAGGGCTTCGGGCGGGGCAAGGCCATCCCCTGCACTCGCCACGCCAAACCCGGCGAGGGCGGTGATCGCATCCGTGCCAGACGCGACGGCAACCGCGCCTTCTGTAACCTCGGTAATGCTGCGCGCCGATCCATCATCATAGGCAACGCGGAAATCGGTGCCGCGAACCGCCGTCACCGCGCGCGGCGTGCGCATCTGCAACTGATCCTGCCCTTTCAGTGCAGGCGACGATGCCGATCCGCGCCCGTCCTCGATTGCAAAGTCCACGTCCAGCGTATCCCCCAGCACATATCGCCGCGCCCGGATCAACCGCGCGCGCGAATTGGAGGGCAACGAGATGCGCCCGCCAAATGTGCTGCGAAACGTGATGAAGCCGTTGGGGCCGGTGGTGACCACATCTCCCTCTGCCATTTGCGCGCCCACCGTTGGCGCGGCCCCGCCCAGGCTGACCGGACCGGAGAATGCGGCGACTTCCAGCGGCACTTCATCGAACCGCAGCAAGGCGCGCGGCAATTTCAGCGAAGTGCCGATGGGAAGGCGGCGCGGATTGCGCACGTTGTTGATCCGCTGCACCTGACGAATAGCACTCGCGCTGCGCAAATAACGCGCCGCGATGCCGATCAGCGTATCGCCGCGCTGCACCGTGTAGGTGACTGCACTGCCCTCCTGCGCGCTCAACGGACCGCAAATCACCGCCAGCAGGGCTGCGATGGCGAGACAGAAACCGCGGATCATTGGCGCACTCCCCTTAAAGTGTGCGACCAGTCTGCCACGCCCGGCAACGCCGCGCCAGCGCGAGGCCCGCAATTTACATGAAATTACCTCTGAAGCGTGGCCAGCCCCCTCACCAATCGGCAGGGCGGCGCAGGTCCAGCGTCATCGGAAACTCACCTGCTGGCTCTGGCGAGGGCATGGGCAGCGGACCGGGCGAATGGCCGTGATCCTGAAACCGCGCCTTGCGCCGCGCTTCGGCTTCGTATCCGTTGACCGGCACATCGTCATACGAACGCCCGCCCGGATGCGCGACGTGATAGACGCAGCCGCCCAGCGATCTGCCGTTCCAGGTATCGAGTATGTCGAAAGTCAGCGGCGGGTTCGCCTTCATCATCGGGTGCAGGCAATTGGCCGGAGCCCATGCCTTGTAACGCACGCCGCCATACCCTTCGCCCGGCCTGCCGGTGGGGCTCATCGGCACTGCGCGACCGTTGCAGGTGATGATATGGCGACCGGGGACCAGTCCGCTCGCCTTCACTTGCAGCCGCTCGGTCGAGCTGTCGACATAGCGAACGGTTCCGCCAATCGCGCCGGTTTCACCGAGCACGTTCCACGGTTCGAGCGCATGGCTGACCTCCAGCGTGACGCCGCCGCCCTCAATCTCCCCGTGGACTGGAAAGCGAAACTGGCGCTGCGCCTCGAACCAGTTGGGATCGAAATCGTAGCCCGCATTGCGCAGATCGGTGAGCACGCCGAGAAAATCCTCCCACACCGCCTCGCCCAGCATGAACCGGTCGTGCAGCGCCGTGCCCCAGCGCACCGGGCGGCCCTGTTGCGGCTCTTTCCAGAACCACGCGGTCATCGCGCGCAGCAACAATTGCTGCGCCAGCGACATCTGCGGATCTGGCGGCATCTCGAACACGCGAAATTCGACCAGACCCAGCCGGCCGGTCGGGCCATCGGGAGAGAACATCTTGTCGATGCAGATTTCGGTGCGGTGGGTGTTGCCCGTGACATCGACCAACAGGTTGCGGAACAGACGGTCGACCACCCACGGCGCGGGCTGTTTCTCGCTGGGAGGCGGCACCTGTGCCAGCGCGATCTCCAGCTCATACAGGCTATCGTGGCGCGCCTCGTCGATGCGCGGCGCCTGACTGGTCGGGCCGATGAACAGGCCTGAAAACAGGTAACTGAGCGAGGGGTGGCGCTGCCAGTACAGCACGAAGCTTTTCAGCAGATCGGGCCGCCGGATGAACGGCGAATCCGTCAGGCTCGGCCCGCCCAGCACCAGATGGTTGCCGCCACCAGTGCCGATGGAGCGGCCATCGACCATGAACTTATCCGCCGTCAGACCGGTTTCGCGCGCTACGCGATACAGCACTTCGGTAATGTTCACCGCCTCTTCCCAGCTGGCGGCGGGTTGGACGTTGACTTCGATCACGCCGGGATCGGGGGTGACCTTCATCACCACCAGCCGCGGATCGGGCGGCGGGGGATAACCTTCGATGCGGACGGGCACGTTCAGCGCCCTGGCGGTTTTCTCAACCTCGGCGACGATTTCAAGAAAGTCCTCCAGCGCCTCCACCGGCGGGATAAAGACCGACAGGTGATCGCCACGCGGTTCTATCGCCAGCGCGGTGCGCACCGCACCTTCGATGATTTCCTGCTCCTGCCGGTCCTGTCGCTGGCCCTCGGCGGCCTCGACCTTCTGCTTGCGCAGTTCGCGCGCTTTGGCTGGATTGTCCTCATCCAGCGGCTCGCTCACCATTTGCTCGCGCGTGTCGCTGCCCGCCTCGATCCCCTGCGTACGGTAATCGGCGAGCGGCCCCCGCGGTTCGGCGGTATCGCGCGGGTGGATATAGGGGTAATCGGATTCGGGCACATAAGGCAGCGATCCCAGCGGCAGGCGATAGCCCAGCGCGCTGTCACCGGGCACCGCAAACAACGCGCCGCGCCGCACTTTCCATTTCTCGCTCTTCCAGCGCGGTTTTTTGGATGGTTCTGAGTTCCAGCGCTGGATCGGAAGGACATAGCCGACAGGCTTTGACAGCCCGCGCTGGAACGTGCGCATGATACGTGTGCGCTCCTCCGGATCGTCGATCTTGGGATCGGAAGGGCTGGTGTTGCCGGGAAGCTCGGCCTCCTTGACGATCCAGGCGACCGCATCCTCGTACACCGGCTCGATGAATTCGGGGTCCAGCGCAAATCCGCTTGCGGCTGCGTGAATGAACTTTTCCGCCACGGCCTCGTTCACCGGACCTTCGGGCGCGATGCCCTCTTCCAGTTCAACTTCCTGCGACGCGATCAGGCTGGCATCGCTCCACAACGGCACGCCATCGCGGCGCCAGTACAGCGAATAGCCCCAGCGCGGCAGGCTTTCACCCGGATACCATTTGCCCTGCCCGTGGTGCAGCAGCGCGCCGGGCGCAAACTCTTCGCGCAATTTGCGGATCAGCCGGTCGGCATAGCCCGCCTTGGTCGGTCCGACTGCATCCGCGTTCCATTCGCCAGCCTCGAAATCGCCGTCCGCGATGAAAGTCGGTTCACCCCCGGTGGTCAGCCGCACATCGTTTTCAACCAGTTCGGCATCGACCTTCGCACCAAGGTCCAGCAGCGCCTGCCAGCGCGCGGGAGTAAAGGGCTTGGTAATCCGCACCGCCTCGGCAATGCGGGTCACGTCCATCTGGAAATCGAAGTTGACCTGCGCAGGTTCGGCCATGCCGCTGATCGGCGCGGCGGAGCTGTAATGCGGCGTCGCGCACAGCGGAATGTGCCCCTCGCCCGCGAACAGCCCCGATGTCGGGTCCAGACCGACCCAGCCCGCGCCGGGCAGATACACCTCGGTCCAGGCGTGCAGATCGGTGAAGTCCGCCTCCGGACCCTTTGGCCCCTCGATCGCTTCGATATCGGCCTTCATCTGGATCAGGTAACCCGACACGAACCGCGCCGCATATCCAAGGCGGCGCAACAATTGCACCTGCAACCACGCGCTGTCGCGGCACGATCCCGTGCTCAGTTCCAGCGTCTGTTCAGGCGGCTGCACGCCCGGCTCCATGCGGATAACATACCCGATGGCCTGCTCCAGATCGGAATTGATGCGCACCAGAAAATCGGTCGTCCGGCCCGATTGGTCACGGTATTTGTCGACCAGTCCTTCGAACAGTGGCCCATGCTCTTCGGTCTGGAGATAGGGGGTCAGTTCGTCTTTCAGATCGTCAGTGTAGGTAAACGGCACCTGTTCGGCGTATTCATCGACGAAGAAATCGAACGGATTGACCACCGCCAGTTCCGCCAGCAAGTCCACCTCGATCCGGAAATGATCGACCTTTTCGGGAAATGTGATGCGCGCCTGCCAGTTGCCGTGGGGATCTTGCTGCCAATTCAGGAAATGCTGAGCGGGGCTGATCTTCAGCGAATAATTGGGCACCTTCGTGCGGCTGTGCGGGGCCGGGCGCAACCGGACGATCTGCGGCCCCAATGTGATTTTCTTGTCGTAGGAATAGCTGGTGAGGTGGTGCAGGGCTGCTTTGATCATGCCCCCTAGTGGTGCAGACCTGTGCCGCACTGCAAACGAAAAGACGCGTTTTTGCGAGAATTCTTTTCGCCGGACCCCACGGCTCCGCGGCTGATTTTCGGGCGTGGCGATTAGCAGAGGGCAGTTTATACCGCGCCCTGTGGCCAGATGCAGCATCGTCTGATAGAAACCCGCCCATGCGCAGATTCATGTGTCCCAAATGCGCGCACGAAGTTCATTTCAGCAATAGCAAGTGCATCAGCTGTATGACGCACCTCGCCTATCATGCTGCGACCAGTGAAATGGTTGAGGTTCCGGCCGACGCCGTGTTGCCGATTACGGGCCTGCCCGGTCACGCCGTGTGCGCCAACCGTGAACGGATTGCGTGCAACTGGCTATGCGACACGCGCTATAACGCCAGTCTTTGCCAATCCTGCCTGCATACGGTGAAGATCCCCAACCTTTCCACAGCCGAGGGGCTGAAACGCTGGAGGCGTCTGGAACGGGCAAAGCGGCGGTTGTTCTATTCGCTTATAAAGTTCAATCTGGCGCTGTCGAACCACCGCGATGTAGCGCCGGGTGCGCTGCGGTTCGCACTGATCGGCGATCGGATGAAGTCCGACGGAACGCACGTCCGGGTGATGACGGGGCACAAGAACGGCCTTATCACCATCAATATCGCAGAGGCAGACGACGCGATCCGGGAGGCCACCCGTCAAGCCATGGGCGAGCCATATCGCACCTTGGTCGGTCATTTCCGGCATGAAGTCGGGCATTATTACTGGGACAGGCTGGTCGATCGCCCCGGCGTGATCGACCGGTTCCGCGAATGCTTTGGCGATGAACGGACAAAGTATTCGGACTCGCTCAAATCCTATTACAGGGACGGACCGCCCAAAGGCTGGAATGCGTCCTATGTGAGCGCCTATGCCACCGCCCATCCGTGGGAGGATTTTGCCGAGACCTGGGCGCACCATTTCCACATGGTCGCCGGGCTGGAGACGGCCTATTCCTATGGCATCAATCCGCAACCCATGCACGATGGGGCATTGCCCCGGTTGCAATTGATCGACCCCTATCACGAAACCAATTACGATGAGTTGATCAGCCATTGGCGGCCGATCACGATGGCAATGAATGCGATGAACCGGTCCATGGGCAACCGCGATTTCTATCCATTCAAGCTGACCGATCAGATTACCCGCAAATTGCGGTTCGTGCATGACCTCGTCGTTGACAATGCCGCCAGCCAAACAGCGGCGCAGGTCGGCGCGATTTCAGGCGCCAGCATGGACGCTGGCAAAAGCCTGCGCGGTACAGGATGAGCGGGGCCGGGACGTTGCGCCCCGGCCCGTCACCTGAACATTTTTATTCCGATACGGACTTGGGAAGAATCCGCACTTCGACCAGATCGGCCTCTGTCAGATACTCGCGCGCCGCCGCCTGCAGGTCTGCCGCCGAAATCCCCTCGGCCACAGACTTGCGCTGGCGCCAGCGGGCCAACCGTTCGGGCTCGCTCTGCGCTCTTGCAACCACGCCCATCCATGCGCTGTTTTCGCGATCCTGCTTGTCCAGTTGTTCCAGCAACGGCTTGCGTGCCCGCAGGATTACGTCGTCGCTTGGCGGTTCGTTGCGCAGTTGCTCGGCGACGGTCCGCATGACGCCATAAATTTCCGGCATCTTCGCCGGATCGGCGATTGCGAATATCCCAAGGAAGCCAAAGTCCGGATACGTCCCCGATGCCTCGGAAAAACCGTCCGTTGCATAGCTTGAACCGAGTTTTTCTCGGACTTCATCGGTCAGGATCAGGCCCAGCGACTTGGCGAGAAGATCGCGCACAACCTCATCCTTGTAATCGGCGTCGTCGTCGGTCGGCCAAACCGCCAGCGCAACCCCCTGATCGGCCTGTCCGTTGTGGTAGAGGGCAACTTCCTTCGTATCGCCAACCACTTTGGCAGGACGAATACTGGCATTGTCCGCGCCCGCACTGGCGCGGTCCGGCAGAGCGCCGAAAGTCTTGGCCACGATTGCAATTGCCGCGTCCGCCTCGATATCGCCAACAATCCCGATTTCGATCGGTCCGCTGGCGAGTTGATCGGCGATCAGGCTTTCAACCCGCGTCATGTTCATCGCGGCCAGATCTTCCGCCGTGCCTTGGCCAAAGCGCGGGTCGTTATTGGCAACGGCCCGCCCGAACTGACTTTGCAGCACAGCGACGGGTGTCGCCAGGTTCTGATTGTTGATCGTGGGCAAGGCGTTCTGCCACACCGAATCCGCCTCTGCCCGATACCCCGGATCAGTGATCAGGGCGGCCAGCAGCTTGAATTGCAGTTCGGTATCTGCAGGGATCGTGGTCCCGCTGGAGACCAGCGCATCGTGACCGATCTCCAGACCGATATTGACGTTTTTGCCGACAGTCAGTTTCTGGATTTCGCGAATATCGTGTTCGCCCAGTCCGCCAACGGCCATGACGTTTTGCAGATAGTAATCGAGCCCGCCCGATCCCTCTGGCAGAACCTTCAAACCGTCGCCGACGCGCACCGAATATTGCACCTTGTCAGCCTCGAAATCGGTGGTCTTGACGTTCAGCCGCACCCCATTGGCAAATGTGACGGTGCGCACACCCAGATCCTCGATCACGGTGTCGGAAACGACCGCGCCGGGCGTGCCGAAATCATCATAGGCAAAGGCCTTCGTGACTTCCTCTACCGGCGCATCGACCGCCAGTTTCGCGCTGTCGGCCAGCACTGCTGCCACAGCCGCCTCTCCGTTTTCGATGGGTGTCGGCGTCGTTACGAACAGGCTGGTCGGGCCGCCTTCCCAGGCGCTGGCAAAGGCAGCGTTTACCCCTTCCAGCGTGAGCGCGGGGCGCAATGCCTGAAACACCGCGAGCTTTCCAGCAGGGGTCAGCACCACGGATTGATCGACGGTCGAAGAGGCGATCTCGTCCGCCAGTCCGGCGCTTTTACGGGTGTCCTGCTGTTTGGCTGCGTTCTCGAAATTGGCGGCGATATTGCCCAGTTGTTCGTCCAGTTCGGATTGGGTGAAACCGTATTGCAGCGCGCGGCGCAATTCCTGTTCCGCAATCGCAACGGCGCTTTGCCAGTCGCCTTCCTTGCCTACGGCGACCACTGCCTTTTGCGATGCGACGTCCTCCACATCGTTGAACTGCACCGCCCCGCCCAGCAATTTGGCATCCGCTGCCAGCGCCAGTTTCTGAAACCGCGAGGCCATGATGCTGGACGCAAGCGCACGCTGCAAAGGCTCCAGATTTTCGGCAACGCTGTTCGGCGTCGGCTCATAGCGTTCCGACTTGCCAAAGATCGCCAGCGTCTGGACCGAAGGATCGCTGAACGTGCCCACGGTAAATTCTGCGGCGGGATCGATGGTGCCGTAATCGATCGGCGCGCCGGCCGGACCGGTTGGCGTCCAGTCGGAAAACTGTGCCTTTATCTTCGCTTCCATCGCATCGAGGTCAAAATCGCCCACCATCACCAGCGTTGTGTTCTCGGGCCGGTAATAGCGGTTGTAGAAATCCCTGATCCGGCTGGCAGGTGCGGTGTCGATGACTTCGACTGTGCCGATGGGTAGCCGTTTCGACAGCATCGTGCCGGGCAATTGCTTGGCCAGTTGAGCGACCGCGCTGCGCAATTGCGGGCTGTTTCGCAATTGCCGTTCCGACTGGATGACGCCGCGCTCGCGATTGACCGCCTCGTCCGTCAAGGTAAGGTTGGATGCGGTTTCGCGCATCAGCATCAGCGCCAGGTCGACCGCATCCTGATTGGCATCGGGCAGGTCGAGCATGTAAACCGTCTCGGTAAAACTGGTTGTCGCGTTGGTGTCCGGTCCAAAGGCCAACCCTTGCCGCTCTAGCAGCTTGATCATTTCGCCTTCAGGAACATTCGTCGATCCGTTGAAGGCCATGTGCTCCAGAAAGTGCGCTAGCCCCTGCTCATCATCGGCCTCTGCCACGGAGCCAACCTTGACATGCATCCGCACTGAGGCGGCATCCTGCGGCGTGTCGTTGCGGCGCAAGGCATAGCGCATGCCGTTGGCCAGCACACCATAACGGATCGCTTCGTCGGCGGGCAGATCGGTGTTGACGACGCCCCACGGATGGGCGGCGGTTGGGGCCTGCGCTGTCGCCTGTGTCTCATCCTGAGACTGTGCGAGCGATGGCATTGGCAGCGCAATGGCAAGCGCCAGAATGGAAGCGGCAAACACGTTGTGCTTGGGGGAAGGCTTGTTCATGCAAACTCCAGAAGTGTTGACAGATATCAATTCTCTGGCTGTTTTGTTGCACCTTCAGAACCAAATGGCGAGAACTAAGCGAAAACCGCAGCCTCGATCCGGCAAAAACCTCCTAGGCAAAGTCGCGTGGATGGCCGGGGATTGTGCCCGTATCGCACCGGGACGCACAATTCCCGGCTGCGCTTATCACGCAACGTCCATCAGCACGATGTCCCAGCGATAGGTGGCGGGCACAGGTCTTTGCGCGACCAGCCCCGGCGCGCCGGGGCCAAGATCCTTGTACAGGAAATCCCTGGCGTTGGCCTCGGTCTCTTCGGGGAAATACATCTGCGTTACCAGCCGCTGCGCGCTGCCGGTTACGTCGAAGTGGATATGCGGTGTGCGCAGGCCCAGCGGAGTGTCATAGAATTTGGGCTTGATCGTCTTGATCCGCCATTCACCGCTATTGCCGGTAACGAGCCGCGCCATTCCCTGAAAATTGGGGTCCAGCGGCGCAGGGCCCTGATCGTTGGCATGGTCATATCGACCGACAGAATTGGCCTGCCAAATTTCAATTGCAGCGTTTTTCATGGGATTGCCGTACCGATCCAGCACCCGGCCGCTCACCTCGATCACCTCGCCCAGGGCGCGTGTGGTGCGGCCCTTCAACATGGTCATGTCGAAATCGTCTTCTCCGGAATAGCCCAGCGGGTAGAACGGCCCCATCTGCGAATCCATGGTAGGCACCACTGCGGGCGACTGCGCCATGCCGCGTGTCGCGACGAGCGCTCCGGCAGCGATGGCCGATCCGGCAAAAGCACGGCGTGACAATGGTTTATCCAAGGATTTCATATTCAGGCTCCTGTTTGGCGGATGTTTCTCGGCTGCGGTGCAAGACAATTCCGACCGGAATGCAAAGCGCGATCAGGGCGGCCATATACAGCCCGCTCATCGGGTCAGCGGCGATGAATGCGATCAGCAAAGCGGTGTCGAGAACGAGCACCAGCGCTGGCAGCACCGGATAGCCGATGGCGCGAAACGGGCGCGGTAGATCGGGCTGGGTCCAGCGCAGCCGGAACAGCGATGCGTCGTAGATGACGAAGCCGAAAATGATCAGCGCACCCGCAAGACGAAACACAAATTCAAAGCCGCCCGAAAAGATCAGCATCATGGTCAGCGCTGCCGTGAATGCGAAAGCGACGTCGGGCGTGCCGCCTGAATTGACGCGCGTCGCGACAGGCAGAAACAACCCGTCTCGCGCCAGCCCGAACAATATGCGCGGACCACCCATAATGTTGGCATTGAGCGCCGTCGAAGCCAGAATGATCGCCAGCGCTGCCACCGCAATCGCGCCGCCCGGTCCGAACACATTGGCCAGCACCAACGCGATGGGTAAGTCAGAGCCTCGGATTGCCTCCAGACTCAGTGCCTGCATGATGCTCATGTTGAACAGCACATAGACCAGCGCGACCGCACCAATTGAAAGCGCCATCGCGCGCGGAATGTTGGCGAGCGCGTTTTTGTCCTCTTCAACAAAGACGATCGCGCTGTCCCATCCCGCATAGGCGCTGTAGACCATCTGATACGCGACAATAATGGCGAAAAATCCGAGCGCCGGGGCATTGTTCTGTGCCGTTTGCGCGAAAGCACCGGGCCGCGGCGGTTCAGCAAAAAACGCTATGCCGATAACCGCGCACAAAAGTATCAGTTTCACACTGCTGCCGACCGTCTGAGCCACGCCGCCCTGGCGCACGCCCTGCCAGTTAAATCCAACGATAACGAGGAGAAAAATGCAGGAAACAAGTGCGGTATGCGCGGCGAGCGATGGCAGCAGGATAGACAGGAAGTCCGCGCAGACAATCGCCAGGGAAGCGCCCGCTGCGCTATAAGAAAGATACGCCACCCATCCGGCGAGCAGCCCCATGGAATCGCCAAAGGCTGTGCGCACCGGCACGAAAATTCCACCTGCCTTGGGAATGCTGGTCACAAGTTCCGATGCGACGTTGGACGATAGCAGCGCATGCACCCCGCCAAACGCCCATAGGCTTAGCACGAGCCAAGGGAACGGCACTTCGTCCAGCACTGACCCGCTGGTCCGCATCAATCCCGCGCCGACCATCCCGCCCACCCCCACGGCTGCGGCAAAGGCAAAGCCGAGGCGTTTGAGCAATTTGCCATCCGTCGATGGTGTCTGGGTCACGGTACAATCCGATCATGATTATTGAGCGGGGGGCCACCAGCACATCGCGCTTTTCCCGTCCTTAGAAAGTGCCCGGCGGATGACCGGATCGCAGGGGCCATCCGCCGGGCTGCACACGGTCGGGGCGGAGTGAGCGTCACAAGGAACGCTTGGCTCGGCTCCAGCCCGTTCCGTGCTTATCGAGCCTTGAATTCCTGCAGCAGCATGCTGCCCATCACGGTGCGATATTCGGCGCGGTTTCCGGCTTCGGATTCGGCCTGCGCGATGCTCTTCTTCGACCACGCATCATAGGCTTTGGACCGGCGCTCATCCTCGGCGGCATCGGGCATGCTGGGGAAGGTCACCACCAGATAGATGTCCGGCTCGCCCTCGCGTCGATTGACGTTGCTGTACATCTTGTAGCCGGTGATCCAGCCCTGCGATTTGGCGAATTCCTGACTGCGTACCCATTCTGTGGCAAGGTATTGGGCGTATTTGTATGACCCCCCGTCCTTGATAAAAATTCCGGTCATCTGAGTGTATTCGCCGGTTACAAACGGCCATTCCTGCGCTGCGGCGGCGGTCGGCAAGGCCATCGGCGTGGCCACCAGAGCGACACTTGCTGCCATCATCATCGTCTTGATCATCTTCATATTTCTTCTCCCTTGCGGGCAGACACAGCTCTCCCGATGTCAGAACCGTGGTTTTCCGGCTCGTCCCAAAAGTGCGAATTGTCTGCGATTTCCCGTGGCTCGATAGTGCGCGCATGGGTGGGTTGGCGTCAACGCCACTAACCGTCAAAAATGCGTCAAAAAGCCCCAGAATCAGCGGCGTCCAGCCCTTTATCGCTGAACAGGCGAGGCGCATTGCCTCAGCGCATGACAAGCGCAGCCAATAAGCCGGTCCGGAAAATCCGATGTATAGTGGAAGTATGGTGCCGCTTAGGTGACTCGAACACCTGACCCCATCATTACGAATGATGTGCTCTACCAACTGAGCTAAAGCGGCATTTGTCAGCCACGATCGAACGTGGCCGGTTTACGATTGGAGGCCCGAGCCGGAATCGAACCGGCGTGCGAGGATTTGCAGTCCTCTACGTAACCACTCCGCCATCGGGCCGAGCCGCCCGTTGTCGGCGAATGCAAAAGCGATCGCCAGCCCCGAACGGAAGCGGCCACCTAGCGCCTCATACGGGGCTTGGCAATGGTCTTCGCAGCGGAATGGGCCCCTTCGTGTGCGTGCGCGCAGTCTTTATGCAACACCGCTCTGGACCCGATGCGCGTCTCGCGGCAGAGCAATGCCATGACAATTGCCAGCCTGCTAGAACCTGTGACCGGTAACCCCGGCCCCGCCCGCCTTGCCCATGCCGACAACTGGATGCAGGGGCGCACGCTGTATGGCGGCGCCTCCGCGCTGGTTGCCTACACCATGGCGACGCGCGCCTTTGCCGATCTGCCTCCATTGCGCGCAGGCCAGATCGGCTTCGTCGCGCCCGTGGGCGAGGAGGTGGAATTAACCGCAGAAATCGTGCGGCAGGGCCGCAACGTGACGCAGGTGCGCAGCGAAATCCATTCGTATGGCAAGCTGGCGCTGACCGCATTCTGGCTGTTCGCGGCAGCACGCGAAGCCAATGCGGTGCGCGCCGCCGATGCACCCGATGACTGGCCCGGCGGTCCGGAAGACAGCGCGCCCGCCATGACCGGGCAAGCCCCCGCATTCATCCAGAACAATTTCGATGTGCGGTATGGGCAGTCGAAAAACGCCGATCATGGCGCGACAATCCGGCGCTGGGCGCGGCTGACCGAGGATCACGACCTCGATCCGGTGAGCAAGCTGGTGTTGATGGGCGACGTCATGCCGCCCGGTGCAGTGCGGATCATGGAACGGCCCGGCCCGATCAGCTCGATCAACTGGTCCTTCAACGTCCTCGATCCTGAAACCCGGTCCGAGAATGGCTGGTATCTGGCGGAGAATTCCAGCCGCCATGCCGATGTCGGCTATTCATCGGAGCGGCTGCGGATGTGGGATGCGGCGGGCAAACAGGTGCTCGAAGGGCTGCAATGTGTGGCGGTATTCGGCTAGGCCTTGGCTACAAGGCGTCAGGCCAGCGTTCACACATCCTCGAATTTGGGCGCGCGTTTCGCCATTCCGGCCATGACGGCTTCGACCTGGTTGGGCGTGCGCATGATGGCGTGTTGCTCGATGCTTTCCTCCAGCAGTATTGCCGCCGTGTCGCGTTCCTGCATGATCGCCGACAGCCGCTTTGCTGCGCGGATGGCGTGCGGGTTGCGATTGGCGATGTCGCGCGCGATGGCGGTGGCGCGGGCCAACGGGTCGACATCGTTACAGGTTGCAAGGCCAAGGGTCAGCGCCTCCGCCCCTGAAAATTCGCGGTTGGTATAGATCAATTCGCGCAGCACATCGTCGCGCACCAGCCCGCGCCACAGGGCATAGCCACCCATGTCGGGCACCAGCCCCCATTTCAGCTCCATGATCGCCATGCGCGTTTCGGGATGGACGATGCGGATGTCGGCCCCGCTCGCAATCTGCAATCCTCCGCCGAAGCACACACCGTGCACTGCCGCGATCACCGGCACCGCCAGCTTGCGCCAGGTCATCGCCACCTGCTGAAACGCGTTGGCATTGCCATGGGTGCGCTCGGTCAGGTCAGGCTCGTCCGATGCAGGCGTGCGGCCAAAGCTGGACGTGTCCAGCCCTGCGCAAAACGCGCGGCCCTCCCCCGAAAGCACGACCGCGCGCAGCCCCTTCATCTGCGCTAGCGCATCGCCGGCAGCGATGATCGCGCCGAACATCTCCGGATCGAGCGCGTTCATCTTGTCGGCCCGCGTCATGCGCACTAGCGCAACGCCAGTATCTTCCAGTTCGATGCCGATGCGGTCGCTGAACTGGAGTGTGCGGGGTGCGGTGATGGTATCGGTCATACGGATGATCTGCCTGCTGGGTTGCGGTTGTGATCACACAAAACTGGCCCAGACACGCCGCCAAGTCCAGAGGCCGCAGGACTGCCCGGTCAGACCCTTGAGCCAGTTCGCAATCTGAAGCTGGCCGGACCGGGCGGTGCATCCAGATAATACCCGCCGTCGGAATGCGTCGCAAGGATGCCTGCCAGACCGAGCGGGGCGAGTTTTGCACGGACGCGCGCCACATGCACCGCGACGCTGTTTGTCTCCGGCTCGTATGAGATGCGCCACACATCGGCAAGCAGGCGCCGCTTGCTGAGCCGCTTTCCCGGATCTTCGGCAAGCCGCCAAAGCAATTCAAATTCGCGCGGATGCAGGCTTAACCAGCGATCATCGACCCGGCCATCGCGGTGCAACAGATCCAGGGTTACATCGCCAGCCTCGCGAAAGCGGGGGATCAGCGTATCGCCATCGGGAAACACATTGTAGGCGGAACTTGATGTCACAGTTTGCCCCCTGCTCGGATTGAGTAAATCGCGCTGTGTGTGAGGATCAGGTGGTCGAGTAACTCGATATCGAGCGCCCTTGCGACCGCGGCAACGCGCTGGGTCGCCTCGATGTCGGCCGCGCTTGGCCGACAATCTCCTGATGGGTGATTGTGTGCGATGATCATTCCGCTCGCGTTGAGCGACAGAGCCTTGGCAAACAGATCGCGCAGCCTGAGGGACAACGCTCCTGCTCGCCCGGTACCCAGTCTTGCATCGCCCAGAACTGACCGATGCCGGTCGACAAAGACCGCGTGGCACCGTTCCACCAAAACCGGCGGAGCAAGCACGGCTGCGCGCAATCTGTTGATCAGGATATCTGGCGGGCTTGAACGCCCCTCGAACCATGGTCGTTTGCCCTCAACCGCAACGTGCGCGAAGGTTCTCAAACCCATGGCGTGTGTTCCAGCGCGAGCGGTCAACTGATCCACTTACCTCACCCTAGAACGAGTACTTCGAGGCAGGCAGCAAGCCGCCAAATCGCACTGGAACACGCCATTCGCGATACCGCCCGAACTGCTTTTCACGCCGGCGATGGCGGATGACGCCAGCGCCAAGGATGAAAAGTTGTATCCAGCCGGGAGCGATCACCATCGTTACATAGGCGATTGGCGAAATCGTTTCCGTAAGGCCTCGCGCAACATGAGCAGTCATTGCCAACACCTGTAGGCCAGCGATCCATAGCGGATAATTCCGGTTGGCATTGACTGCTATCGCAATGAAAACGACCAGAGCGCCCAAGTCAATTGCAGCCAATACGGGATCAACCACCGTTACCTTCGGGCTGGCCACCAGGAAACCAACATAAACTCCGGCGACAATCTTGAAAAAGATAAACCAAACGGCCGCTATGACTCTTTCCGGGCCGCGTCCCCAGATGAACGCGGCCAAACATACCACCATCGCCAGGAAGTCCTGAATGTATGGTCGGTATTCGGAAAAGAGCATTGACAACATAGGCTTTCGTTTTTCCGATCAGACGGTTTCGAGCTCGTCGATTGCTTCGGTTTCCAGAGACGCCTCTTTGACGTCGGTCGGGATATGCATGTCACCGCCCATCTTCTCGCGCGCTACTTTGCTCAGTTCGTCATGAACGCGCAGTAGGCTGGTCGACATGGCGAGGGCCTGCGCTTCGGCCTGGTTCAAGCGCATCAGGGCACGCTGTCCGGTGTCGACTTCGACATTCGGGTTCTGGCGGGCGGCAATCATTGCCTGCTTCAGACGGGCAAAAGCCATCATCGATTCATCGGCAAGCGCTTCTGCTTCGCGGATCAGTTTCTTGAGATTGAGGGCATCGGCACGAAGGGGAGTGGTCATGGAAGTCTCCTCACCTCCCCTGCGCTCCTCAGGAAAGGCTTTTTTCATCGACGGGAATGTCGGCACGACCGTCAAGCGCTTCGCTGATAGCGTTCGCAGCAGTCACTGTCAGAACCACAGCGGCCAGAAAGCCGAATGCAATCCCCGTGATCGCTGCAAGGCGAAACATGACGGCGTGCTCGCCATCGAGCAACCCGGGGACGACCTTTGGTTCCCCCGGCTTCAACCAGGGTGCCCGTTCGATCAGTGGCATCACGTCACTCATTTCGACGTTCGTCACGCTGTCCCGGCTCTCCCTATCGAACCCGAACACCGTCGCGGAAACCTGCGGAATGATGTATGGAGCTCCTCTCAAGTCCTTCCCGGAAGATGCATCTTCCTGATTTTCCGTGATATCCGCATTGTCAGTCGACGGCGCCCTTACGGATTCCTCAAGTTCCCGACTGGCCCGGTATTCCTCAACCAGATCGCCAAGGCTTCCGACTTCATAAATGTCCTTGAGAGCGCGTATGTGCTGATTGATCCGCGTTTCGGATACGCCAAGCTCCTTCGCAATCACCTTTATCGGTGTGCGTCGATCGATTCTTTCCATGACCGCGGCTTGTCTTTTTGTCAGAGGCCGCGACGCTTTTTGCGCCATGTAACCCTCCTGTCTCGCGTGCGTACTCTATGAGAACTAAAGCCTTTAGTCGGGATTCGGTTCTCCAAAAGTTTAACGAATCCTGAGAAACATGTCAGTAAAAGCAACTGCGGGTTCCTACGCAGCGGAGCTGTTTACACCCATCGAGGATAGGAACCGTTTGATATTGCGCGCAGCTTGTCGAAGCCTTTGTTCGTTTTCGACCATGGCTATGCGGACAAAGCCTTCCCCGTCCTCGCCATAGCCGACACCGGGAGCGACTGCGACATGGGCCTGCGTCAACAATTGCTTGGAAAATTCGAGGCTTCCCATCTCCTTGAGCGAAGGGGGCAGCGGCGCCCATGCGAACATTGAGGCTGCCGGTGGCGGAACGTCCCAGCCCGCCCGGCCAAACGCCTCCACCAGAACATCGCGGCGGCGGCGATACAGCTCGCGATTGGTTTCCACGATGTCCTGCGGCCCGTTCAGCGCCGCGCAGGCAGCGGCCTGAATGGGTGTGAACGCCCCGTAGTCCAAATAGGATTTCACCCGCGTCAAAGCCGCGATCAACTGGCGGTTGCCGACAGCGAACCCCATCCGCCAACCCGCCATCGAATACGTCTTGGACATGCTGGTGAATTCAACCGCGACATCTTTTGCCCCCTTCACCTGCATGATCGAGGGAGTGGGATTGCCGTCAAAGTACAGCTCTGAATAGGCAAGGTCGGACAGCACCCAGACCTTGTTTTCCTTCGCCCAGGCCACCAGCCGTTCGTAAAACGCAAGGTCGACCGTTTCCGCGGTCGGATTTGACGGATAGCTGACGACCAGAACGCTGGGGCGCGGGACGGTGAAATTCATCGCCCGTTCCAGCGACAGCCAGTATCCCTCGTCGGGTGTCGTCGGGACGGAACGGATGGTAGCGCCCGCGATGATGAAACCGAACGTGTGGATCGGATAGGACGGGTTTGGCGCGAGCACGACATCACCCGGAGCGGTTATGGCGGTCGCAAGGCTGCCCAGCCCCTCTTTAGAGCCCATGGTCACGACCACTTCGGTTTCCGGATCGAGATCGACTCCGAACCGACGCCCGTAATAGTTCGCCTGCGCGCGGCGCAGACCCGGAATACCCTTTGACTGGGAATAACCGTGGGCGTCCGGCTTTGCCGCAACCTCGCACAGTTTGTCGATGACATGCTGCGGCGGGGGCTGGTCGGGATTGCCCATGCCCAGATCAATGATATCCTGCCCGGCCAGACGCGCGGCATGCCGCATCGCGTTCACTTCCGCGATCACATACGGAGGCAGCCGCTTCATACGGTAAAACTGGTCGTTCATTGCTTTTCCCGCTACAGTTTGCGCAATCAAAATTTCAAATCACGCAACATTGCCATAGGCCATTAACGGTCGCTAGGGGAAGGCGTTTTCGCTAGAGTATCGTGTGAAAACGCCGCCCGTCCAGTCCCCCGGACGCGTGACACACGCAAATCAGACAGGCGGTCGAAACCGCAGGAGCAGATACTATCATGGCCAAAGATCCCCCTGAAAGCTCCAACAGCCCGGTCGAAGATGCGCAGTCTTTCGGATCCCTGTTCAAGTCCCCTCTGTTCGACATGAGCGGTGACGCGATGCGCGCGATGTTCGCTGGTGCCGTGCCCGCTGGAATGAAGGGCGAAGATGGCAAGACGACTGGCCTGCTGCCCGAAGGTATCGACCCGGCCGAGCTTGGCGAATGGGCGAAATCCGGCTTGCAATTGCAGCAGATGTGGATCGAATTCATGACCCATCAGGCGGGGGATGCCGCCCGAAAGGTCGCTGGCGGAGCCAAGGGCGGCGTCACAGGGATGCTCGATCCGGCGCAATGGCTGGTGATCTCGCAAAGCATGGTCCAGCAGATGCCAAAAGGGTTGGTGGAAGCACAGGCAAAGCTTGCCAAGGATTCGTTCGAAGTCTGGACCGGGGTGCTGGGACGGATGGCAGGCAGCATTCCCGGCTTTGCACCGGGAGGCGAGCAAACCGCTGACGCCCTGCCCGATCTTCCGATACAGGATCGCCGCTTTGCCGACCCCGCATGGGCGCAGCATCCTGCGTTTGCCCTGTTGCATCAGACCTATCTCATGCTGACCGAGTACTTTCGCCAGGCGGTCAAGTCGATGGACGGGCTGGATACGCACAAGCGCCGCCAGCTGCAATTTGCCGTAAACGCTTTGTCCGAAGCCATGAGCCCGGCCAATTTCATTCTCACCAACCCCGTGGTGCTGAAACGCACGATGGAAACACACGGGCAAAGTCTGGTGCGCGGGATGCAGCACCTCATCAATGATCTGAAGCGTGGTCAGCTGACCCACACAGATCCCGATGCATTCACCCTGGGCGAAAACCTTGCCGCAACACCGGGCAAGGTGGTGCATGAAACGCCGCTGTATCAGCTGATCCAGTACAGCCCTTCCACAGAGGAAGTATTCGCGACCCCGCTGGTCGTCTTTCCCCCGTGGATCAACCGGTTCTACATACTCGACCTGACCCCGAAGAAAAGTTTCATCAAATGGGCGGTCGATCAGGGTCTCACCGTGTTCGTCGCCAGCTGGAAATCCGCTGACGAAAGCATGAGCGAGATCGTGTGGGACGATTACATTCGCGCGCAGATGGATGCGATCGACCATATCCGACAACGACTGGACGTGCCAGCCGTCCACGCCATCGGCTATTGCGTCGCGGGCACCACGCTGGCGGCAACCCTCGCCATTCAGGCCCGGCGCGGCGAAGCGGACAAGGTCAAAAGCGCGACGTTCTTTACAGCGCAGGTCGATTTCGAACGCAGCGGCGATCTCAAACACTTTATCGACGACGGGCAGCTTGAAACAATCGGCAAGCTTTCATCGCAGGGCTACCTCGACGGGCGATATCTGGCTGCGGCGTTCAACGCCTTGCGGGGGAAAGATCTGATCTGGAACTACGTCGTCAATAATTACCTGTTGGGCGAAGATTACCCCGCCTTCGATCTGCTGCACTGGAATGGCGACGTCACCAACCTGCCATCGCGCTGGCACAACGATTACCTGCGCGATCTGTATCGCGACAACAAACTGGTGGTGCCTGATGCGATGGAGGCGGACGGGACGCCGATTGACCTGACGCTGGTAAAGACGCCTTCCTATGTCCAGGCCGGGCGCGAGGATCACATTGCTCCGCCAGAAAGCGTGTGGCGTCTGACCAACCATTTCACCGGGCCGATGGAATTCGTGCTTGCGGGATCGGGCCATATTGCAGGGGTCGTCAATCCGCCGTCGGCCAACAAATATCAATACTGGCTCGGCGACACGGGCGCGACCAGTCTGGATGCGTTCATTAAAAGTGCGCAGGAACATCCGGGCAGCTGGTGGCCGCACTGGATGGAATGGCTTGAGGGTCAGGATAGCGCGAAAGTGTCCGCTACAGGCAAGCGCAAACCGGGCGGACGCGGCGACACCGTGATCGAGGATGCACCGGGTCGATACGTCAAAACGCGGTAGATTTTTCGACGCTTTACGCCAACCCTAATGCGGCCCAAGACCAAATATCTATCTTAATATAACACGTTAGCCATTTATTGTGCACTGCACAAAAATGCTTGACTTCGCGCTTGCAATGCCTATTTTGTGCACTGCAACATCATGCGAGGACATTATGGCTGAAGCCACCACCCAATCGAAGATCGACGCTGCTGCTGAGAAGGCCTTTGCCGAAGCCGCCGTTTCGAACAAGGCGTCTGAAAAGACCGCTTCTGAAAAAAGCATCGCTGCGAAAGTCGCCGACGCTGTCGAAGCCGACGCACCCAAAGCCGCGCCGAGCGTCAAGGCTATCTCCGACGCTGTAGCCGCTCCGAAAACCGCCGGCAAAAAGCCTGCGGCAAAGAAGGCACCGGCAAAGCGCGCTGCGACCAAGGCGCCTGCGAAGAAAACCGCAGCCCGCACGACTGCGGCCAAAAAGGCACCGGCGAAAAAGACCCCCGCCAAGATTGCAGCCAAGACGCCCGCAAAGGCGAAGTCTGCCAAGGCTGGCTCGATCATGCGCACAAATCCCGTCACCAAACTCAAGGATACCATCATGGCAACTGCAAAGAACACCGACATCACCGCCCAGGCGAAAGAAATGGCTGCTGACGTGCAAACCCGCGTCAAGGCCGCTTACGCAAAGACCGGCGAATTCGCTGGCGAAATGGGTGAGTTCAGCAAGGCGAACCTCGAAGCCGTCGTCGAAAGCGGCAAGATCTTCCTCGCCGGCGCTCAGGAAATGGTGCGTTCGGACGTCGAAACCGGCAAGACCGTGGTCGAAACCGTGACCGCCGATGCCAAGAAGGTTGTCGCCATCAAGTCGCCGACCGAACTGATGCAGCTGCAGGGCGAAATCGTTCGTCGCAACTTCGATGCAGTCGTTTCCTATGGCTCGAAGCGCACCGAAACCATCATGAAGCTCTACAACGATGCCTTCGCTCCGATTTCGAACCGCGTCAGCGTTGCTGCTGAGAAGATCTCGAAGGCTGCCTAAACAACCAAACACAGTTTCTGGACCGGGCCTCTCCTCTCTCTCTCCCAAACCCGGTTCAAGAAAGCGCGCTGAAAAGCGCAAGGGCCGGACATCCCATCGCGGATTGTCCGGCCCTTTTTATTCAGGTTCCGCCGCATTTGGCGCCGTTTCCCTTGCGATACTGCAAACGACTCCCATAATGGCTTGCATATGAATCGCTGCGATTTTTCCGATGCTCCGTCTCCGCTCAACCCGCACGCCCATCTGGTGAACGCGGGCATTCGTGCTGCCGGAGATCAGGATGATGGTGGCAGCAAGGATGGCGGCGACAGCGAAATCGGCATCGCCACCAAGACCCGGACCAAACCAAAAAAGCCCAGCCAGTACAAAGTCCTGCTTCTGAACGACGATTACACGCCGATGGAATTCGTCGTGACGGTGCTCAAACGGTTTTTCAGCATGGATCTGGAGCAGGCCACCCGCGTCATGCTGCACGTCCATCAAAAGGGCGTGGGCGTGTGCGGGATCTTCACCTACGAAGTGGCCGAAACCAAGGTCAATCAGGTGATGGATTTTGCCAAGCAGAACCAGCATCCGCTGCAATGCACGCTTGAAAAAGCTTAAGGGCGCGGTTTGATCCTGTTTGGCCACCCCGAACCTGATCCGCCCGGACCGGGGCAGGAAAGCGTCTGGAACTACCCTCGCCCCGCCATTGCCGAGCCGACCAGCCGCCACATCCGCATCGTGCACCGCGGCATCGTTCTGGCTGACACCAGCGCTGCAAGGCGCACGCTCGAAACCAGCCACCCGCCAACCTATTACATCCCGCCACAAGACATCGCGATGGGCCATTTGCGGCCCAATCCGCGCCGTTCGATCTGCGAATGGAAGGGGCAGGCACGCTATTGGGACATCGTGATCGGCGATGACCGGATAGAGGCGGGCGCGTGGTCCTACCCCGATCCAACGCCGGGCTTTGCCGGGATCCGCGATTTTCTGGCTTTCTACCCCGACCCGTTCGATCAGTGTCTGGTCGATGGTGAAGCGATCACCCCGCAACCGGGCGGTTTTTACGGCGGCTGGATCAGCCGATACGAGGCTGGCCCATTCAAAGGCGGGCCGGGCAGTCGGTGGTGGTGATCCATTAATTCATGACGACCCGCCAAATTCGCGCTACGACGCGAAGTGAGACAAGATCAACCGCGCGGCCCCCCCCCTTACCGCGCCTGCCGCAACCGGGACGAAGCGTGTTCAATTTCATCCCCAGTTTAGACCGTTATATCTTTCGGTTGGTGATCGTGCCGATGCTGGGCGTGTTCGCGCTGGCTGCTTCGTTGCTGTTGCTAGACAAGATGTTGCGCCTGTTCGATTTCGTCGCGGTGGAAGGCGGACCGATCGGCGTCGTATTCAAAATGCTGGGCGCGCTCATCCCGGAATATGCCAGCCTCGCGATCCCGCTGGGGCTGCTGCTGGGCATTCTGCTTGCCTTTCGCAAACTTGCCACGTCTTCCGAACTCGACACGATGCGCGCGGTGGGCCTGTCTTACTGGCGGCTGTTGCGCGTGCCCTATGCGATCACGCTGGCGCTGGTGGCGGTGAATATCGCGCTGGTGTTCTACATTCAGCCTATCAGCCGGTATTATTACGAGCAGATGGAATTCGATCTGCGTTCGGGCGCGCTGGGTGCCTCGATCAAGGTTGGCGAATTCACCACGCTGGCGGACCGCATGGCACTGAGGATCGAAGCGAGCGAGGATGAAGGGCGCAAGCTCATGGGCATCTTCGCCCGCGTCGCCAATTCGCGCGATCAGGTGCTGTCCATCAGCGCACGCGAAGGCTCCTTCCTGTCGACCAGCGACGATCCAGACACCATTATCCTACGCCTGACCGAAGGGACGATTGTGCAGGATACCGGCAACGGCACGCCGCGCGTCCTCAGTTTCAGCCGCCACGATCTGCCGATAGATTTGCCCGCGATGGAGAAATTCCGTTCTCGCGGCAACGAAACGCGCGAATACGTGCTCGATGAATTGCTGCGCATCGGTTGGAGCGAGAAGGCCGATGCCGAATTGCGCGACGCCAGCAAGGCGAGTTTCAATTTTCGCCTGGTCGAGGTGGTGATGATGCTGCTCATGCCGTTGCTGGCAGTGGCGCTGGCGATCCCGCCCAAACGATCCACCAGCGCGCTTGGAGTGTTCGTCTCCATCGTGATGGTGGTCGCCTATCACAAGGTGAACCAGTATGGCGAAGACATCGCCGCGCTGGGCCGGTTCGACCCGATCATCGCATTGTGGGGGCCGTTCGTGGTCTTTGCCGCGCTGATTATATGGATGTTCTATCAGGTCGCCTATGTGCCCGGCGGGCAGGCAATCGGATGGCTGGACGCGGGCTTTGCCAAGATCAGCAAGCGCATCGGCAAACTGTTCGGTGCGCGTCAGCCCGGCGCAACCCCGGCGCAGGACGACGCCTACACCTCGGATGATCCATCCGCCCTTGCGCCTGCGCAGTAGACAGACGCATAGGCGCATACGATGCAGCTCGATTTCTTCCCCTCACGCACGCTGACCCTATATCTGGCAAAGCTGTTTGTGGTCCGCATCCTGGCCGTGCTCGTCATGCTGGTGCTGGTCCTGATGATGCTGGACCTGCTGGGCAAAACCGGCGAAATTCTCGCGCCGGAGGGCAACGGTCAGGCGGAAATCTGGCGTTATGTCACCTTGCGCGCGCCTCAGCTTGTATCGCGGTTTCTGCCTTACTCGGTGCTGCTGGCAACGCTCATCACGCTGGTATCGCTCAACCAGAACAGCGAAGTCGTGGCGATGAAGGCGGCAGGGCTTTCGGCCCATCAGGTGCTGTCACCGCTATTGCTGACGGCGGCAGTCATCGCGGTGGTCAGCTTTTCGTTTAACGAACTGATCGTCACCCGCGCCAATTCCACGCTGAAAGCCTGGGAAGCGGTCGATTACGGCGCGATCCCGAACGAGACGGCCGTTCGGTCCAACATCTATCTGACCGATGGAGACAATATCCTGACCGCTGCCACGTTGTCCGGATCGGGGACGGCGATAACGCTGCGCGATGTGACCTGGTACAAACGCGCGCCCAGCGGATTGATCCTTGAACAGGTGCGAGCTCCGCGTGCCAGCTTTGCCGGGCCGGGCTGGCGGCTTGAACAACCCACGCGGTTCGATGTCGGCGCGGCGCAGACCGAAAAGCTGGATACATTGATGGTGGGCGAAACACTGACGCCCGAACGCATCGAGGTGCAGTCGGTCGATCCGGATGGCCAGAGTTTCTGGGAGCTGTCCGATACCATCGATTCGTTCGAGGCGCTGGGCCGCCGTACATCGGAAATGCGCGCCAAATGGTGGCACCGGATTTCCGGGCCGCTGTCGGCGCTGCTGATGCCGCTGCTGGGTTCCATCGCCGCCTTCGGACTGGCGCGATCGGGGCAATTGTTCGTGCGCGCAATTATCGGCATGGCGTTGGGGTTTGCGTATTTCGTGGTTGATAACGCCGCGCTGGCGATGGGAAGTTTTGGCGGATATCCGCCTTTCCTTGCCGCATGGGCGCCGTTCCTGCTGTTCCTGCTGGTGGGTGAGACGGTGCTGATCCGGACCGAGGAATGAGCGCAGGGCCGATGGTTTCACGCACTGACTGGTCGCTGCGCCTCGCGCGGATGGAGGATGCGCTCTTGATGCCTGCAATCGAAGCTGCCGCAGGCCGCATGTTCGATGAGGTGGATGGGCTTGCCGGGATTGCCGGCCAGCAAACGGTCCCGCTTGAACGGTTGCAGCGCTACATTCGCAAGGGTCATTGCCTTGTCGCCCATGCCGAGGGGCAAATGGCGGGCTTTATCGTCACAGAACCGTTCTCGCGTGAACTTCACATCTGGGAATTCAGCGTCGATCCGGCGTTCCAGCGGCGCGGAATCGGTGCTGGCCTGCTGCGCGCGTGCCTGATCGACGCGCGCAATTCCGGTTTTCGCGCTGTTACGCTTACCACCTTCATCGACGTGCCCTGGAACGCGCCGTTTTACGCGACGCTGGGATTTGTGGAAGTCACCGCGCTGGATGCCCACCCGCGTCTTGCCGGAGAGTTGGCGGTCGAGGCGGATCACGGTCTCCCCGCCGCGCGTCGATGTGCGATGATCGCATTTCTGGATGGGGCATAGGAACCTGCGGCGCGCATAGCCGTAGATGGGGGATACCGTTCGATCAAGGAGAGCCGACCATGTCCCATTCCAAGCTGCCAATGCTCGCTATTCCCGTGCTTGCCGCCGCGCTTGCACTCAGCGCCTGTGCCGAGGCGAATGCACCGCCCCCCGAAAATGACACCACCGGCAATGCGCTGACCGACGGCGATGATATCAACACCGCGCCCGTCACACAGCCCGAAGGCGCAGTTGACCCGGATGGTCTGGGACCGGACGAGGCCTTCGGCGATAGCGGAAACGAAAACCCTGAAACCACCAACATCGACGATACCGGGGAAGCGATGGACATTCCGAATAACGGGAAACCGACTGAAGTTCCCAAAAATTGACCCCAAAAGGGACAAACGATCAGCGTCGCAACATGGTGCTTTTTGCGATGCGTCCCACGAGGGTTGCCATTCCGGGATGGTTGGCACCCTCGTAGGTCGATCCGACACCCAGCTCACGTGCAAGCCGGCGGTGCGCTTCAGGCAGATCGTGGTAAGGCATTGAGGGCATCAGGTGGTGCAGCGCATGATATCGTAGCCCGACTGGTGCCCAGATTTCGCCGATCAAGCCCGGCGGCGGTACGTTGACGCTGTCCAGAAATTGCGCTGTCACCGTCATTGGCTCGCCTTCATTTTCCCACAGATGCGCAACCAGTGTCCGCAATTGGTTTAGCAGGGCCGTAACCGAGAATATCGCCAACGCGATCAGCAAGGGCCGCCAGCCAATCACCAATGGGCTGGCGATAATTGAAATTGCCCAAACGCTGGCTGCGGCTTGCTGCCATGCCACGCGCTTCGAAAAGTCGCCATCGTGTGCCTTGCGCCGGAAATCGGGGTTGATCGACAGCGCGCTGAACCGCTCCCAGGTGAAAGTCCGCACTGCCGGGAACATCACGCCGAGCGGCACAAGAATACCGAAACGCACGATCAGCGCGACCGGGGCAAGCAATGCCACGAGAACGAATAGCGGCAGGCTCCACGGTTTCATCAGCGCAAGCGGCAAATATTCCGGGTCTTCCACGGTGCCATATTGCGTGCGTTTGTGATGGATGGTGTGCACGCCTTCGTACATGAAGCTTGGCGTCAGCATCGGGATGCCGACCATGAGGTTCCAGCCCATGCGAAATCCCTTCAGAGCGTCGCGGTGAATATGCGTCAATTCATGGATGAACATCAGTGCGCGATACAGCGCCAGCGACGCGACCAGTCCGGCGATCACCGCCACCACGACGCTATCTGCAAGGATTGCGGTGGCGATGCCGCCATACCCCAGCGCTGCCGAACCAATCATATCGGGCCAGTAGATGCGCGCGCGCGCCTCCCCCAGATCCTTCGTCAGATCGCGGGCAGCGCGCAGCATCGCCTTGTCATCGCTGGTCTGGAAATCGGCACGCTTTGCGCGCGGTGCCAGATCGGCGGATGTGATCGTAGTGGTTTGCATATTCATCGGTTCTAACCTTGGATGCCGGCGCTTTACCGCAAAATCCGCCTTTTTGCCAAACGGCCTTTCGTGCTTACAGTTATCGCCGGATCCGAATGGTGTGGGTTGCATGGCGCTGCGATGCGCGACTAGGAGAGGGCAGTTCGTGCTCGCACTGCCACGGCGCGAATGAATACGGGCAATACGATAGGATAGTATGTCAGGCGCGCAAATAAGCATCGAACCGGTCAGCGGCAAGCGTGGGCGGGCGCAATTCGTCGATTGCGGGCGTGAGTTTGCTGCACGAGTGCCCCATTCCGTGCCGCAATTGCGCAGCGAGCAGCTGGAACTGATCAATCCCGACAAAAATCCGTTCTTCGCCCATGCGCGCGCGCAGTTCTTCATTGCCCGCCGGGGGAAAACCGCGGTCGGGCGCATTTCCGCCCATATCGATGAACTCGCGCTGGCAATGCCGCCATCGCAGGGCTTTGGTCCGGGCACAGGAATGTTCGGGTATTTCGACGCCGAAGACCGCGAGGTTGCGCGTGCCCTGCTGTACGCGGCCGAACAATGGCTGCGCGATGAGGGAATGGCCCGCGTGCTTGGCCCTATCTCGATGTCGATCTGGGAAGAACCCGGCCTGCTGGTGAAAGGCCAGAACCACGCGCCGATGATCATGATGGGGCACCATCCCTCGCATTACGCCGCATGGATCGAAGCGTGTGGATATGCGCCAGTGCAGACGCTGTATTGCTATGACCTGGATATCAGTCACGATTTCACGCCGCTGGTTCAGCGCATCGTCCGCTCAGGCGAGAACAACCCGCGCATCAACGTGCGCCGGGTGAACAAGGCGCGCTGGGACGAAGATGCGGAAATCATCCTCAATATTCTGAACGATGCGTGGTCGGACAATTGGGGTTTTGTTCCGTTTACGCCCGAAGAGGTCGCGTATGCGGGCAAGAAACTGCGGCCGATTATCCATGAGGAACTCAACATGATTGCGGAGGTGGACGGGCGCCCCGTGGCTTTCATGTTCACCTTCCCCGATATCAACGATGCGCTTGCCCGGATCGACGGGAAACTGTTTCCGCTGGGATGGCTGCACCTGATGCGTTGGCTGAAAAACCCGCAAGGCGCAGGGATGCGCGTGCCGTTGATGGGCGTGCTGAAAAGCCTTCACAATACGCGCATGGCAAGCCAGCTGGCATTCATGATGATTGATCGGATCAGAGTGCAGGCGCATGAGAAGTTCGGATCGGATCGGGGGGAGCTGGGCTGGGTGCTGAAGGGCAACCAGGGTATGCTGGCGATCGCCGATACGATCGAAAGCAAGGTCAACCGCGAATACACGATTTACGAAAAGCCACTGGATTGAATGTCCACAAAAAAAGACCTCCACTCATCAAGAGTGGAGGCCTTTCGGGATCGTGTCACCAGCCGCTTGGACGGGAGGGGGTCTCGGCAGTGACAAAGACTAAATGCGTGGACAAATAAGCGGTTCCCGGCTGAGCGAATTTTAGATCCTGCATCGGTTTTTCACCTGTGTTGGAACTATCATGAATTTATCGGGAAACCTTTTTCGGCTTCGGCGCTTCACGCTTTGGGGCGACTGTATCGTTTGATCGCGCTATGGCCCCGCAACGCGCACTTTCGCGAACATTACAAGTTGGAGAGATTCATGGCCCTGGGTCAACAAATTGCCGTAAACCTACCCTTTCTTCGTCGCTATGCCCGCGCGCTGACCGGTTCTCAATCTACCGGCGATGCCTTCGTACGTGCCACCCTTGAGGCTGCATTGGCCGACGCCGATCTGAAGGCGTCACTCGAAGGCGGGCGAATTGCGCTATACCGCGCATTCAACAAGGTCTGGTCGAGCGCGTTCATGGATGCCGATCCCCATGGAGCAGAATTCGCCGAGGGACTGGCCATCGCTGGCGGAGAGCACGAAATCGGCGCGCAAGCCCGGCTGGGCGCGATCACTCCGCTGAATAGACAAGCGTTGCTGCTGACGACGCTGGAAGATTTCTCTCATGCTCAGGCTGCGCAGATCATGGATCTGGAAACGCACCAGGTCGATGCGCTGGTCGCGGAGGCCGTTACCGAGATTGATCGTGAACAGGCAACATCGGTTCTGATTATCGAGGATGAGCCGCTGATTTCCATGCAGCTCGAAGACCTCGTCACTGGGCTTGGCCATGAGGTTTGCGGCACTGCGGCAACCCGCACACAGGCGGTTGCCTGCGTGGCGGAACGCACGCCGGGGCTGGTGCTGGCCGACATTCAGCTGGCCGATGGTTCTTCGGGTCTGGATGCGGTTGACGATATCCTGAAGATTGACAGCGTGCCGGTCATCTTCATCACGGCATACCCCGAACGTCTGCTGACCGGCGACCGGCCGGAACCGACCTATCTCGTGACCAAGCCGTTTCAGGAAAAGACGGTCCGTGCCGCCATCAGCCAGGCACTGTTCTTCGGTTCAAGCCGCCCGCTCTGACGATTGTGATGCGACGGGGTGGCAGGTTTGCCGCCCCGCAAGTCACGTGCGTTGGCGTATCTGGAAATCGTGGTTCCGCCTTACCGGGACGCGCAGGATACAGCGCACACCCTCGCGCTCGAACGACAGTTGCACCGGGTTCTTCAGTTCGTGCGCGACAATCTTTTCGATAAGTTCGGTGCCAAAACCGCGTCGCCGTTCGGGGCTTACCTCTGGCCCTTCGCTCTCGTGCCATTCCACTTCTGCCAAGTGATCGCTGATCAGTTTCCAGTATACCGACACGCGACCTTCGGGGACGCTGAACGCGCCATACTTCGCTGCGTTGGTGGACAGTTCATGGATTGCAAGGCCGAATGACAACGCATCGTTGGGGGCGAGTTCCACCGGCGGACCGTCGATAATTACCATGTGATCGCCACTGGCACGAACGTGTTGCAATTCCGCCTCGATCACGGAGCGAATGGGCGTGGTACCCCAGTCAGTTCCGGTAAGCAAATCATGGGTTGCCGACAATGAACGGATCCGCCCTTCCAGACTGTCAGCAAAATCATCGAGGTTGTGAGACCGCCAGCGGGTCAGTGACATGATCGACAGCACATTTGCCAGGGTGTTCTTGACCCGATGGTTCAATTCTCGTGTCAATGAGTTGCGGATGGAATATTGTTCTTCATAGAATTTCAAACGGGTCTGATCTTCTTCCGCTTGCCGGGCCAGCAGCCGCGCGAGCAGCATCAGCAGGCTGGCCACCGCCAGTCCAAACAGCAACGTCACCATCGATAGGGGTGTCAGAGTTCTGCCCTTGGGCGCTTCGACCACCAAACTGAATTCGCGATTGGCGATCTGGACCGGTTCCTCGATCCGAATACCACCAAGATTGGCAAGCGATTTCCCGACGAGCAGATTGTCGGTGCGCGCCGTCCCGTCATACAAACGCACGCCCACCGATCCCGAAGCCATTACGCGCATCTGCGCGGACATAGTGGGAGCCGTGCTTTCCATTGCCGATTCAAGGAACACGTCGGCGTTGAACGGACTGTAGATGAACCCGGCGAGTTCACGGCTGATGCGCTGATCGTCGTCAGGGGGCATAAACACCGGCATGAATATGGCAAATCCTTGGGTGCTCCCGATTCCGTCCTGAGCCAGCACGATGCTTTCCGAGGCGGTGGGGCTTACCGTCCGGGCAGCTTCCTCCATGGCTTCGACGCGATCCGTCTCCGAATACATATCGAAACCCAAAGCTTTCATATTGCGCTGCGTTTCAGGATAGAAATACGTGACTGGCGCCACCGCAATCACCGTCATGTCCACATTCGGGCGAATGTCAGGAAAATCGCTTTCCACCTGCCGTTGGCGCTCGATAAAGTCCGCGACATCTTGCGGCTTCAGGATTGAGACAAAGCCGATCCCATCCGCACTGCGATAATTTTTATCAAGCCGCAACTCGCTTACAAATTGATTGAAGGTTTCCTCGTCCACGGTGCCAGTCGTGGAAAATAGCGCGGCGCCTGCGCGCAGATACGATGCGAAGCCGTTTGCTCGGCCCTCCAGCGACGCTGCGATAGCTTGGCCAAAATCTCGCATCTGTCCTTCTTCACGCGCCCGTGCATTGCTCTCGATGGAGAACATGCTAAGAGCGGTGATGGCGGCGATCATAGCGAAAATGGAAAGCGGAACTGCGCGCGGGTAATTGAGAAGCCAACCGCTCACACGCCTCGGCGGGGAGAACCGCGGGATCACCAGTTTGTCAAAATCTGTCGTTTCCTGAGAAGCCATCGTGACGGGATCGGGATCTTTATATGATGATATGGGCGCGGCGAGTGGTGTCTGATTGTCCCCATGGAACAAAACACGCGAGGCATCGTTCCCACCTTGCACCATGGCGCGCAACGCGATTAAGGCGCTTTATGTGTTAGTCAGCATTTCACAAACGGCGAAGGCACGATGCCCGCGTTGGATCAAAAGGCAAGATGACGGATTATGGTTACTGGATCTTCCCCTGAAGACCGATCGTACGACAAAGCGAAAGACCGTGACGCGCAGCAACAGCCCGGTTGGGCCGATGGCTTGCGCCAACTTTACGATTCGGTCGTCGATGAACCACTGCCCGATGCGTTTATGAACCTCTTGGCGCAATTGGATGACGGTGATGACAAGGACAGGTCCGACTGCGAGGGTGAGACCAAAGGCTCCGAGAGGGGCCGCAACTGATGACAGTATCGAACGACGTCTCACGGCCTCCCCCACCCACGCGCACACCTGAGGAAAAAGCGGATTTCAAGCGCGAGCTTACCGGGGTTGTCCCGCATCTGCGCGCGTTTGCACGCGGGTTGTGCGGCAGGCCTGACATGGCTGATGATCTTGTGCAGGAGGCCATGCTGAAAGCGTGGGCTGCGCAGGATCGGTTCGAGCCGGGCACATCCATGCGGGCATGGACGTTCGTTATCCTGCGCAATGCCTACCTTACCGATATGCGCCGCAACCGGTTTCGCGGTGAATACGATGAAGGCGTTGCAGAGCGTATCCTGACTGCACCCGCAGGTCAGGAAGAACCGATCCACTTGTCCGACATGCACCGCGCGTTGCTAACCTTGCCGCCGGAACGCCGCGAAGCGTTGCTGCTGGTTGGTGCTGGCGGCTTTTCCTACGAAGAAGCGGCGACGATTTGTGGCTGTGCTGTCGGAACGATCAAAAGCCGGGTGGGCCGCGCACGCGCGACGCTTACATCCATGCTGGAAGATGGTGACATTCCCCAGCGCTCGATCGACGATGTCATTGCGCATCGCGCCATTCTGGAAGAACTTGACGAAGTTGCAGCAGGCCGCGGCGAGACCGGAAACAGCTGATCTGTCTATTCGGGGCGCTGCGTCCCGGTGCGGTCCACCGCCGAAGCAACCGCGACGTTCATCGTCACATTCGCCAGCGTGCGGATAATATCGGGCAGCATTTCCACCGCGACCAGCAATGCCAGAGGTTCGATTGGAACGCCCATGGCAAGCGCAATTGGCCCGACAGAGACGACAAAACTTATCGAACCGGGCAGGCTTACCGATCCCACGCTGATGATAACCGCCACAGCAATGCCGAACGCAACCTGCGTCGGTGAAACCTCGATGCCAGCGAGTGCGGCCACATACAGTGCCACCGCGATATTCATGCATACGCTGGTGGCGCGGAAAACTGCCACGGCCAGCGGCAAAACAAACTCAGCCGTGCTTGGCCGCAGTCCCAGCCTGCCGGCACTGTCCAGCATGGCGGGCAGACTGGCGAGCGAGCTTTGCGTGGAAACCGCGACGGCCTGCGCAGGCAGAACCGCACGCGCAAAGGCTGCAATCCCGACCCTGCCCAGCCCCACGGCAATCGCATAGGCCAGCAGCAGGATGAAACCGCCCATCGAGGACACGACGGCGATGTAATGCGCCAGCGCCGCGAAGGCGCCGCTACCGCTGCGCAGGCCCACGCCGAATGCAAGCGCTGCCACGCCCAAGGGCGCGATCCACAACACCCAGCCGATGATCTGGAGCATCGCATTGGCAAGCGCATGGAAAAACGACAGCAGCACTTTGCCCTGTTCCTTGGGCAGGCGCGTAATCGCTACCGCCAGCAGGGCAAAGAAGACGGTGACCGGCAGCATTGCGGTCTCTGCCGCGGCGGTAATGATGTTAGGCGCAATCAGCGATTGCATGAAATCGAGGATACCCGGCACCTCGCCCGCGTCTGCGGGAATATCTGCCAGAAACCCGGCAGCACTCGGCGGGATAGGGGCCACGCTCAACAAGGCGGGCAGCGCCAGCGCAGTGAACACACCGCCGGCCACCGAAACGCCCAGCACCAGCGCGACAAATTGCCGCGCGGCTGAACCCGCGCTCGCCGCCGTAACCATCTGCGAAAGGCCCAATACCAGCAGGCTAGCCACCAGCGGAATGATCGTCATCTGCAACGCGCGCAGCCACAGCGACCCCGTCAACGCAATGGTATCCGTCACGAAGGCAGGCAGCCCCGCGCCCGCCAGCACCACCCCCAGCGCCAGCCCTGCGACCAGCGCCGCAAATGTCGCCACCACCGGCAGGCGGATCGGCGTCAGCGCGAATTGCTGAGTCCCCGGCTGGTGTCCGGGCGCATGATCCTGCGCGCCTTCATGCGTTGTCCTGGTCAAGTATTTCCCCTTCGCGCTGTGCGCATGGATGCAGCGAACCATTGCCGCCCTTCCCTTGACGCGATAACCGCGCCAGAAGCGCCTGACAATTCAGCGCATCACATCACAGGATATTCAATCGCAATGTCACGCAAGCTCTTCGGCACGGACGGCATCAGGGGCCGCACCAATGCCGGCACGATGACCGCCGCCACCGCGATGAAGGTGGGGCAGGCGGCAGGCCAGTACTTCGTGCGCGGCGGCCATCGGCACCGCGTGGTGATCGGCAAGGATACGCGTCTTTCAGGTTACATGATGGAAAGCGCGCTGGTCGCCGGATTCACCAGCGTCGGCATGGATGTCATCATGACCGGGCCATTGCCAACCCCGGCGATCGCGCTGCTTACGCGGGAGATGCGCGCCGATCTGGGCGTGATGATATCGGCCAGCCACAATCTGTTTCCCGACAACGGGATCAAGCTTTTCGGCCCTGACGGATACAAGCTGTCGGACGAGGCCGAGGCGGAAATCGAGCGCTTGATGGAAGAGGACATTGCGCTGGTCGACGCGGAACATATCGGCCGCGCGCGCCGGATCGACGATGCGCGCGGGCGCTATATCCACGCGGTCAAGACCTCGGTTGCGTCCGAGGTCCGGTTCGACGGGCTGAAAGTGGTGGTCGATTGCGCGCATGGGGCCGCGTATCAGGTGGCGCCGTCGGCCATCTGGGAACTGGGCGCAGAAGTCATCACGCTGGGCGTCAATCCCAACGGCATCAACATCAACGATGGCGTCGGCTCCACCGCGATCGAGGCGTTGCAGGCGCGCGTGGTTGCCGAAGGCGCGGATATCGGCATCGCGCTGGATGGTGATGCGGACCGGCTGATCGTCGTCGATGAGAAGGGGACAAAGGTCGATGGCGATCAGATCATGGCCCTTATCGCCACGCGAATGCACGAAAAGGGCGCGCTGCGCGGGGGCGGCGTGGTCGCCACGATCATGTCCAATCTGGGGCTGGAAAGGTATCTCAACGGGATCGGCCTGATGCTGGAGCGGACCAAGGTAGGTGATCGCTATGTGCTTGAACGCATGAAAGAAGGCGGATTTAACGTCGGCGGCGAGCAATCCGGCCACATGATCCTGACCGATTATGGAACCACCGGCGATGGCACGGTGGCGGCGCTGCGCGTGCTGACCAGTCTGGTGCGCAGCGGCAAACCGGCGAGCGAGATTCTGCACCTGTTCGATCCGGTCCCGCAATTGCTCAAGAACGTGCGTTACGAAGGCGGGGCTCCGCTGGAAAATGCTGACGTAAAAGCCGCCATCGCCGCTGCCGAGACCAAGCTGGAAGGCAATGGCAGGCTGGTCATCCGGCCTTCGGGCACCGAACCTGTGATCCGCGTGATGGCCGAAGGCGATGATCCCGCAACGGTGGAAAGCGTGGTCGACGCCGTATGCGAAGCGGTCCGCGCGGCGACATAGGAGGACGCGATGCTCGAAATGCGCCCCAATTGCAAACGCTGCGGCACCGACCTTCGGGCCGAGGCACCCGGCGCATTCATTTGCTCGTTCGAATGCACGTTTTGTGCGGGATGCGCGGAGGCGCTCGACGATCGTTGCCCCAATTGCGGCGGCGAACTGATGGATCGCCCCACGCGCGCAGCAAGACTGCATGACAAGTTCCCGCCAAGCAAAGAGCGCAAGTTCAAGGGCTGACATCCAGCGCGATCGCCATGCGGCGAGCCGCTCGCCAACGGCGGCGTTCCGGCTTTTCACACAACCCGCGCTGCTGATGTAATGTTGCAACGATTTCCACCGGAACTTTTCGCCAGAGCGGAACCGCCATTGTTGAGATGACGAGCGTGTGACATTTGTATCGTTGGAAATTGAAAACAGAGTCAGCCGTATAGCAGCGCGAGTCAAAGGAGAGTTTGCATGAGGATCGTCTTCGCCAGCCGTGTCGTTTGTCGCAGCCTGCTTCTGGCTGGAGCCGCCAACGTCTTGTGGATCAGTCCCGCGCTGGCGCAGGATACGACGGCCGGACCACCCGATGATTCTGCCGCGGCAGAAGGCAATGTCATCATCGTGACGGCCACAAAGCGCGACACGACACTTCAGGACGTGCCGTTTTCGATCAACGCCCAGACGCAGGAGGACATCCAGCGTTCGGGTGCGGTTACGCTAGAGGATCTGTCGCGCAATGTCGCGGGCCTCACCATCCAGAATCTCGGGCCGGGGCAAAGCCAGGTTTCGGTGCGCGGGATTTCTGCCGGGCAGGTCGTTCGCGATCAGCCGGGGGTGAAGGAACAGGTCGGCGTCTATCTCGATGAATCGGTGATTTCGCTGTCGCTGTTTACCCCCGATCTCGACCTGTTCGATCTCAATCGCGTGGAAACGCTGCGCGGGCCGCAGGGCACGCTGTTCGGCTCCGGTTCGGTCGGCGGTACGATCCGCTACATCACCAACCAGCCACAGATCGGCGTGACCGAGGGATTGACCGAAGCCAACGTCAACCTCGTCGATGGGGATGACATCGGCTGGCACGTCAAGGGCGCGGTCAACGTGCCGCTCGGCGACAAGGCCGCCGTTCGCGCGGTCGGTTACTACACCCGCTATGCCGGGTTTATCGACGCTTTGGGGCCGGCTGGCGGAGAGGACATCAACAGCGGCGAGCGTTACGGCGGGCGGATTGCGCTGCGGCTGGATACCGGAGAGGGGTTCAGCATCACCCCGCGTATCGTCTATCAGAAGGTCAAAGCCGACGGGTTCAACCGGCAGGAAATCTTCAGCCTGTTCGCCAATCCTTTTACCACCACGCGGCCGCCGATCCAACTGGGCGAGCGCGAGCAGTTCCTGCTGCTGCGCGAGGCGTTCGAGGATGAGACGCTGATCGCGGATGTCGTGATTGAGGCCGATCTGGGCGCGGTCGCGTTCACCTCGGTCAGTTCCTTCACCAATCGCGATATTCTGGTCAGCCGCGATGCCAGCGCGTTGACGGGGTCTGTCTCGGTCGATCTCGGTTTCCCCGATGCCGCAGTGCTGCTGCCATCGAACCTGCGCGATACCACCGATCTGCAGACCCTGACGCAGGAAATCCGGTTTGCCTCGAATTATGACGGTCCTTTCCAGTGGCTGATCGGCGGGTTCTATTCCGACGTGAAACGCGACTACCGTCAGCGCCTGCCCACCCCCGGTTATGACGCCTTTACCGACGCAACACTTGGTGCGGGCACTTCGGATGCGGTGTCCAACGGCTTCCCGGTGGACTCGCCCTTCAACTCCGACCTGCCGTTCGATATCGAACAGCTCGCGATCTTTGGTGAGGCAAGCTACGAAATCACCGACAGGCTTACCCTGACTGCGGGCGGGCGCTATTACGATTTCGAGGAAGTCCGCACGATCACCACCGGCGGCCTGTTTGCCAATGGCGATGCGGGCGTGGTCGATGAAACCGCATCGGACGGCTTCACCCCGCGTTTCCTGCTGAGCTATGAACTCAGCCCGGATGTGTCGATCAACGCGCAGGCGTCGCAGGGCTTCCGGCTTGGGGGGGTTAACGATCCCCTCAACACGCCGCTGTGCAATGCACAGGATCTGGCGCTGTTCGGCGGCTTTCAGGACTACGACGACGAAACGCTGTGGAACTACGAGGTCGGGGTAAAGACCCAGGGGACCGGGTTCACCTTCAACGCTGCAGCTTTCTATAACGACATCAGCGACCTTCAGGTGACGCTCGATGCCGGAAGCTGCTCTTCGCGAATCGTGTTCAACGTTCCCGAAGCGTTTGCCGCCGGCATCGAGGCTGAACTTGGCCTCAATCCGGCGCCCGGCTTCAATCTCAATTTGAGCGGCAGCTACATCAAGTCGGAATTCAACAGCACCCTGCCCGGCCCGCTGGCACCGGCGACCGGCATTCGCGAAGGCAACCGCCTGCCCTCCGTTCCCGAATTCCAGTTTTCGGCAAGCGGCAGCTATGAATGGGATCTGGGCACCTCTACCACGGCGTTTGTGGCGGGATCGTTCCAGCATGTCGGATCGCGCTTTACCCAACCGGCGGATCAGGAAAACAACCCGCGCACATTTGTTGCCGGATTGCCCTTTGGCGGGGCGCCAGCGACCGCATCGACCACGGTCGATCTGCTGCTGCCCGATTATCAGCTGGTCAATCTGAGTGCCGGGATCGAGCTGGACAGTGGGTTGTCGCTGACGGTCTATGCCAACAACGTGTTCGATGAAAACCCCCTGCTATCGTTCGATCGTGAACGCGGCGGACGCGCGCGACTTGGCTTCAACATTGGCCAGCCGCGCACATTTGGCGTCACGGCCAGGCAATCGTTCTGATCTGCCGATAAACGCGCATCGGCGGTCGATTGACGATGATCGACCGCCGATGCGCCGCCTATCCTTTGGTAGCACCACGGCATTTATGCCGACAATGGCCGCAGGCTGGCCGACGTCCTCATAAAAACAGTCCCGGCCCGTGTGCGGACTTGCTATGGCGCTCGCCATGACCACACGGCTCCCTCCCCGCATTCTCGCCATCGCCGGTTCCGATAGCTCCGGCGGGGCCGGCATTCAGGCCGATATCAAGACAATCACGATGCTGGGCGGCTATGCCATGACCGCGATCACGTCAGTCACGGCGCAAAACAGCATCGGCGTGCAGGCCATCGCGCCGATGTCCGGCGATGTGGTGGCGCAGCAAATCGCCTCGTGCGTGGACGATATCGGGGTGGACGCGGTCAAGATCGGGATGCTGCACGATATCGAGATTATCGAACATGTCGCACGCGCGCTGGAGGCGCTCGACGTCCCCGTGATCCTGGACCCGGTGATGATTTCAACCAGCGGCGCGGCCCTGATTGCGCCCGATGCCATTGCCGCGTTGAAGGCGCAGCTGTTCCCGCGCGCCACGCTGATTACGCCCAACCTGCCGGAATTGGGGCACCTTGTGGGGCGCACACTTACCACGTCTGAACACATGGCCGATGCCGCGCAGGAGCTCGCCCGCGAAACCGGGGCGGCGGTGCTGGCAAAGGGCGGGCACACCAGCGATCAGCGGATCATCGACATCCTGATGCTGACAGATGACGCGGGCGGGGCGCGCGCCGTTCAGTTCGACCATGCCCGAATCGACACGCCGCATACGCACGGCACGGGTTGCACGCTGTCATCAGCCATCGCGACGCTGATCGGGCACGGCCAGACGCTGGAACACGCCGTGCGGCTGGGTCGCAACTTCGTGCTTCGCGCGATTGAGAACGCGCCCGGCTATGGCGCGGGCAACGGCCCGCTCGGCCATCAGGCGGTCCGCTCGCTCACCTGACGGTTCGGGCGGGGATGCAGGCCGAAATAACTTTCCTACACGGGCACCGCCGACGCAGGGTGGAACGATGCGCCCGCCTGTCCTCAACGCTCCGCGTGCCTGTCCCGATAGCGCCGCTGTGTGGGACCAGATTTTCGCCCTCTGGACAGTGTGTCAGGTGTGTCACGCGCCGGGGCGAAGACCAGCCCTAGCGGTCGAGTTCGTAGAATTCCGCAATATGCGCCCATGCGTCATCAGCAGTTTCGCACCACTGGAACAGGTCGAGATCCCGCTTCGAAATGGTGCCTTCCTCGGCAATCGCCTCGAAATTGATCACCCGCTCCCAGAACTCGCGCCCGAACAGCAGGATCGGGATCGGCTTCATCTTGCCGGTCTGGATCAGGGTCAGCAATTCGAAGAACTCATCGAACGTGCCGAACCCGCCGGGGAAAACCGCCACCGCCCGCGCCCGCAACAAAAAGTGCATCTTGCGCAGCGCGAAATAGTGGAAATTCAGCGACAAATAGGGTGTGACATAGGCATTGGGCGCCTGTTCATGCGGCAGGATGATGTTGAGGCCGATGGACTCTCCCCCTGCATCGCTGGCGCCGCGATTGCCCGCTTCCATGATCGAAGGGCCACCGCCCGTGGTGATGACGAACTGGCGCTTGCCATCCTCGATGATTGCCTTTTCCGATACCAGCCGCGCCAGTTTGTAGGCCTCGTGATAATACTTCGCCTTTTCGGCCAGCCGCTGCGCGACCTTCTGCTCGTATTCGTCCTTGTCCGCAGCCGCGTCGATCTTCGCCTGCGCCTGCTCTGGCGACGGGATCCGGGCCGATCCGTACATCACCAGCGTCGATCCGACGCGCGCCTCGTCCAGCAGCATTTCGGGCTTCAGCAATTCAAGCTGGAACCGCACCGGGCGCAGTTCGTCACGCAGCAGGAAATCCGTGTCGCGAAACGCCAGTTTGTAGGCGGGATGAGCGGTCTGAGGCGTGCGGTCGGGCGCATTCTCGACGAAGCTGGTTTCCTCACCCGCGCGGTAGAATTTGCGGTTGGTGAGTTCGTGATCGGGATGCTTTTCTGTCATGGCCACGGCCCTAGTCGCAGCGGCAAATCGCGGCAAGCGGAACCCTCTTTCCATGCTCAACTGCTTGCGGGAATGGCCATTTCATCGGCGGTCAAATGAGTCCGGCCCATCATGCACACAATGGTCGCCACCGCAGTGCCGAGACAAAGCTGCCATGGGAAGGCGATCTGTTTCAGCGCGTGCGGCAGCCCGAAACTGTCGACGACGTAGGCCTGAAACAGCAGGATGACAAAGAACCCTGAAAGCAGTGCCGCAATAACCGAACCGGAGGAGCCCCGCGTCGTGAATACGGCGGTAATATACACGCCAAGCAGACCCGAATAGGCAAATGCCATCACGCCCAAAACGAAATCGAGCAGCGGCAGGTCGTTGTACCGCTGCCAGTAATAGCAAAGGATCGACATCCCGAACAGCATCAGCCCGATCACAACAGTGGCAAAGCGTCCAGCCGAAACGAAATGCCTTTCAGGACAAGACCCATGCCGCATCCTGAAAGGGCGGTAGAAGTCATTGATAACCACAGCCGACATGGAAATCAGCCCCGAATTGATAGCCGCCGCCGCGATGATCCCGACCGTCACCAATCCGCGCAAACCCGGAGGAATTTCCGACAGGATGAAATGCATGAACACAGTGATCTTCTCGCCCTGAAAAGTGGCTGCGACCGACGATCCGGTAGCTCCCATCAGATCGGGCCGCCCATAGAATATGTGCAGCAGCGATCCGATCATCAGGAATATGAGAATAACCGGGATCGAAGCCCACACCGAAATGAACAGCGCGCGGTTTCCGTCACGCGCGTTGTCGCACGCCAGCAGGCGCTGTGTCGTATCCTGATCGAGACCCGAATTGCCGATATTGAGCAAGGCTACACCGGTCACGACAGCGAAGATGGAGAACGGCGCGCTAAGGTCGAACGAGGTGTCGACAACCTGCAATTTGTCGATTCCGTCCGGCGCCTGCTCAAGGGCGGCGAGGATCTCCGGGATCGTAAGCGGGATCTTGGCCAGCAGGAAAAACAGGACGACTATGGCCGCGCCGACATACAGGACCACCTGCACCAGATCGCTCCAGATTACCGCATTGAGACCGCCAATGAACGTGAACGCGATGCCGAACACCAGCAGCACGAGGGATGCGATCACCAGATGTTGCGGTTCGACATCGAGGAACATGACCATCGAAACCGCAATGGCGGCAAGGTACAACCTTGCCCCGCTCGCGAACACGCGCCCCACCAGATACATCAGTCCTGCCGCGCGGCTGGCGATGACGTTATAGCGCTGCTCGAGCAATTGATACACGGTGGTCGCGCCCATGGCATAAAAACGCGGGATCAATACACGCGACACCACGATTGCTGCAATCAGAGCGCCGCCAATGCTCGCCAGATAGGTGTAGTTGCCGCGGAAGCTGTTGTCCGGCACTCCCAGAAACGTGGCTGCGGATTGCACGGTCGACAGAACCGAAACCGCGACCAGCCAGGTTGGTGCGCGGTGGCTGGCGAGGAAGTAATCGTCAGAGGTTTCTATCCCGCGCCGGGTCGCGGCTATCCCGGCGACGGCCAGAATGGCGACATAGCCTCCCAATATGATCCAATCCCAGACGGTGAAGGATATCGCATTCATTCAATTGGCCCCGCTGATCGGCTCTATCGTGCAACGTGCCGGTTTGCACAGCTAGCCCGCAGGAAAGGTCTGGAGGATCATGAGCAATCCGGACATCGGAAACGTGTGCGCAAGACCAGCAGCCTCGTGCCCGCGAAGCAAGACCCAGGATACCGTTGATGTCGAAAAGTTGCCGAGAGGCGGAAGTCACAATTCGCGAGGTCGGACGGGTGGCGCGGGACAGCCGGATCGTTCAGTGTGATCCGGCTGCCAACGCCTGCGCCATCCGGATGCCGTCAGAACTTCCAACGCATCGTCAGATTGGCCTGATTGTTCGTCAGCACACCGCGGCCAAGATCGGAAGTTGCGGTGATACCGATGCTGGTGCGGTTGGCCAGTGCCAGTTGCGCTCCGGCATTTACCGATACCCATTGCGGGTCGAGCGCGTTGGCGATGGAGAACGGAACGTCCGATGCGCCGAAGAAGTTCGCCGTGACCACGTCCTGCGTATCGGCCAATTCGCGCGCGTAGGCGACCGAACCGAAAGCGGTGAGCATTCCGGTGCGTCCGACCTTCGTGTCGAGCGCACCCATCACGCCCACCTTGGCCCCGAGCGAGGTGAAGCTGCGGTCGTGAACAGAAAGTCCGAAGCCCTGCGTGCCGAATTCGTCAAACCCGCCAATATCGCTGCGGACATAATCCATGCTGACCACCGGTCCGAATTCAAGGCCGGGAGCGACCCCAACGGCATAGCCTGCCCGAACACCTGCGAAGGCCTGCCGCCCATCAGCAACGCCCCGCGTATTCCTGAACGGGATCGCCGAATTGTTCAGATTTCCACCATCGGAGGTCAGATTCTGGCGCGAGAACCCAAGGTACATGTCGGCAAAGCCCTGTCCAAACTGCGCCGCACCATACGCCGCTGCCGCGACACTGGTGTCTTCGGGTCGGGCCGTGATCCCGATACTGGCGGTGCTGTTGCGGATGCTGGTCACGGCAATGCCGACGCTGACATTGTCCGACATCCGCAGATCGGCCCCGAGGGTCATTTCGCCGCCCCGCAGAAAGACCGATTCCTCAAACGCATTGGCGCCGGTGTTGCGATCCGCAGCGTTGGTCAGGAATACTCCACTGACCGTGCTGAAAAACCCGATCTGGCCTGTATCCTGGGTGTAGGTGCCGGCAATTGCGAATGCAGCGTTGCCCGCCGTCGAAAATCCGGCTGCCGCCTTGTTTGCGCCCCGAAGCGACAGGGTCCGCTGGCTCAACTGGCCGGTGAACCGCTGCGAGAAATTGGTCGCAATCGTGGATTGGTTGAACGCGCTGACAGGAGTGAGCGATGACAGGGTGGAGGCAAGGCTGTTGATACTCGCACCGTCGACGATATCGAACAATCCTGAAAACTGAGCGAAGTTACCACCGAAGCGCAATGTATCCAGCGCTTCCCCAATAGATTGGAGGTTGCTGGATCGGCCAAACAGGTCGCGCAGCCTCAATGCGTTGATGTTGACGATAACGTCCCCGCCCTCAACCCGCGATTCTGCAAACAGGAGCGGCGACAGCGTGATGAGCAAGGTCTCGTCGAAATTGCCGAGTACCGAATTGGCGCTGACCACCGTGATTTCATCGCCGAACCGCGGACGGCCGGTTGCCGCCACGATCAACCGCCCCGCAAGGCTTGCGTCGCCTGTAATCGAGAGCAGATCCGAAGTGTTGCCGCGCCGGTTGAAATTGGCATTGTTCAGCAAGGTGCCTTCGCTCGACTGGACGTATTGGCCGTCAACGGTCAGGGTTCCGATCTCAAACAATCCACCGGGCGCAACCGCGGCGCCGATGTTGAAGACGGCATCGGTTGTGACAGTCCCCGACCCTTCGAAGATTCCGCCGAACAAGCCGACCAGACCAGCGTTCAGCGCGCCGTCGATCTTTGCCAGGCCGTTGAACTGTTCGAAGCCGATGATCGTGTTAAAAGAATACGGTTCCGGCAGCACAAAGCCGGCAACGACATTGTCGAGCGTCAGCTTGTCGATCTCAACATCAATATCGACCACCGTGAGACTGGGCCGATTGAGGAATACGTCAAAGTATTGTGCCGGATTTTCGAAGGACGTGCCGGGCGTTCCGTCGGTGTTGTTGGGTACGAACCCGGTCGAGCCCGGCCCGATCAGGACCGAGGATTCGGGGATGTTGGCCCCGAAGTTCTCTGTTCCCTCAGGCGGCAGATTGACCGAATCAACGTCGGAATTGCCCGATATGTCCTGACCCAAGATCACGCCCAGCTTGGGTCCGGTTTCGTACACTCCCTGCTCTGACCCGCCGGGCAATCCGTTAACCAATGTGCCGGTGCCATCGTCGATCAGGAAACCCGGATCGAGATCCTGCGACCAATGGTTCGGATCGGACCATACGCCTACGCCAGCCTTGGCTGAGACATATTTGTACGGCGTATTCTCGGTAATGAACTCGAAGAATGGATAGAGCGGGTTATAGAAGCTGATGTCGCTGTAGGTGTTGCCAATCCCGAAGAAATCGAACCCGCCGCTCAGAACGCCTGTAACCACCGGAGGCCCGCCAAGCTGATCGGCAATTAATGGCGAGCCGCTGTCGCCGCCTGCGGTCGCGACTTCATTGGGCAGCGCATCGCCATCGAACCAGTCGATATCAATCACGGCTTGCAGGCTCTGGCACGATATGTTGGTGCCGGTAAAGGTACAGCGATCTTCACCGGGGCCCACGCGATCAGGATTATCGAAATCGGTGAAGTACAGTGCCTGCGACGTCGTGGCCGACGTATCAACGGCCGGGAATATCGCCCCGATCAGATCTGCTGACGATGCGACCGCTCCGAGCTGGTTTTCACCGACGCGCCGTAAAAACCCGATGGGCAAGTCGCTGAACAATGCCGACTCAGCCGTACCAAAACCGCCATAGCCGACTTGAATAACGTGTGTTAGTTCGGTCAGCGGCGAGAGCAGGATTGGCAATGCTGGTACATCGGTAATCGGTTCGTCCAACGCGACCAGAGCCACGTCCGCCCAAGGGAACGGAAGCGCACCGTCCCCGACATTGGATGAAGGGTGAATGATGACGTCAGTACTGCTGGCAACACCGCCCTCGCTGTAGCTTGATCCGAAATCGAGATAGTTGAAAAACCTCACACTGGAATCCACCCCGGTAGAAACCAGAACTGTACGTGCGGCTCCTGAATCCGGCGTGCCATACTCTTCGGATGAGCGAACATTGAGGCAGTGCGCCGCTGTCAGGATCGTGCGCGGATTGATGACCGTGCCCGTGCAATTGAAAAATATCCCGCCGTCCGAATTGCGCTGGCTGAACAGCTGCACCACCGAAGGCTGGGTGTTGTTTACATCGACTGACCCAGCCAGCCCCACATCGTCGCGCGCTACGATTTCGGGCGAACCCGGCACAGGAACCGCATCCAGATTTCGCGGAACAGAGAAGTCCGGCAAAACCGATTGGCTTGGAATATCGGCGGTGGCGATGCTCGGCGAGAGTCGGAAACCCTGAAAAGTTCCGTGAGCTTCCAATGCTATCGCGTCGGTATCTGGAGTGTTCCCGGACGCGAGGGCGGGCGCAGAGAAGAAAGCCCCGGTAAGTCCGATTGCGCTAACACCGATGATGTAATTTAACCTGCCCATGTTTCCCCCCAAGTGTTTGCTGAACGACTCGTGAAGTAACATACAAGGGGTATCAAGACGAATAGATTTTTAATTTGACAAACTGCCACCCGATTTGCTTACTATTGCTATCTTTGGTTACTGTCTGACTTGGGTTACTACGTATCTCCAGGCGCGATCTTTCGCGCATACACTGGCGACTCCAGCTCATCCCCGCAGCGATTCTTCACGGTAATGGTATGGCGTTCGGTCGCTCGCGCGCTTGCTGGCGGTTCATACCGAAGGGGATTTCGATCAGTTCGCGGCGCGATTCAACTCGATCGTGATGGCCCTTCTTTGAAATGGCACCTCACCCTTGATAACAAGCTCGGCGCTCTCGACCCGGTCCCGGCCTCTCGATTTCGCTTTGTAAAGCGCCTCATCCGCCCGAGCGAACAATTGGGCGTATGTCTCTCCGCTGCGCGCTGTAGCAACGCCAAAACTTGCTGTAAGGCGCAGAGCTTCGCTCAATCCGGGGTGCGTGAGGCTTCCGAATGCGTGCCTGATGCGTTCGGCGAGCCTCACCGCTGAATCGTTCTCGCAATTCCAGACTGCGATGCAAAACTCTTCTCCACCGATCCGGCCCGTGATGTCGCAACCGCGTACCATGGTGCTGATAAGGTCGCCAAATCCTGCGATTGCCTGATCTCCGACCTGATGACCCCAGATATCGTTCACTTGTTTGAAGTGGTCGATATCGGCAACCACCAGGCTCAGCGAAGGCCCCTCGGTCTGCGCTTTCGAGAGAATTTCACGCATCGCCTGATCGAAAGACCCGCGATTGCGCAGCCCTGTCAAGGCATCGCGTTCGCCGTCTTCGCGCACGGTAGTCGTCCATTCGACAATCGTTGCTCCGATGAGGACCATCGCCGTGGTCAGACCCTTCACGCCGAGCACCAGCCCGATCAGCGAATAATAGATTGATTCCCGATAAAGTTGTGCCGGGATCGTCCGTTCATACAGAAGGGTCACCGTCGGTCTGACCAGAAAATCAACTGCCTGAAATGCCATGACCGCGATGATGGCAAAATCGATCAGATCGCGGCGTCGTGCCGTCAGCAGCGTCGTCACGCCCATGGCGAACATTACGCCGTACCCCATATTCACGATGATGAGCCGCGGCCCGACATCGTTCGTAACATGGACCGCCAGCGCAAGCACCGCTGCACTCATCAAGTATATGACGATCATGCTTCCCAGATGAAGCGGCTGCCCCGCGCGCTCGCACACAGCTGCGATCATGGCGATGCAGCCGAGCGTGTAGAACAGCTGCGTTACGTGAAAAACATAGAACGCTTCTGCTGGCACAAGATGGGTGATCAGAAACCCGATTGCGGACAGGAAAAAGCCGATTCCAAACCCGAGGACATGGCGCTTCATGCGCCCTGCGCGCCACAGCGCCACAAACGCAGCGGCGAAGAACAGAGCCGTGAGCGGTGTCACCAATCCCAGAATTTGCGTTTGCATCGACCCGTTTCATCCCGTTTCTAACGGGTTAGGTGGATAAGGTTAAAACGGCCTTTAGCGTAACGAGTGGAATCGATTTCGAGTACTCATGACTGAGGGCGCGGGGATTTCGCACCCATGCCGACCTCGCCATTGCTGGGCGTTCCGCTGCGCTGTCTAAAGTGGAGGAAATTGTAGCGAACGGATCGTGTTACGTCGGTATGCTGAATGCCATAGCGTTCATGCCCTTGGGCCTGCGCGATCCGCAGCGCGGGGGTAGCATCGCCGCCGGTCAATTCGGTCGGCGCGCTTCGCTCGGCGGGAGGATCGAAAGCGTTGGCGTCGATATCCGGCTCAACATGGGTTGAGCAGACCGCCAATATGATGCCGATCACGAACAAGCGTGACCCCACCACAAATTCGCGGCTGCCAAGATTTGGCGATGGAGGCGGCTTTGTCGCCCCGGCGATCCGCTGTTTGAAAGCCGCGGATAATCCCGACTTCGCCAAGGAACTATTGCCGCGGGGGTTTGCTCAACACCGCTGTCCATCGTCAGATAATTTGAGAAGGTTGGCATTCGAAGACAGGCGAATGTTTGGGCTAATCTGATTGGTTGATTTTACGCAACTATTTTGCGGTGGAATAAGCGCCTTTGCTCAATGATTTCACGTTTGATCCTTTCGCGCTGTTTGATGATGGCTTCTGCCCAGCCTATCCATAGTCTGCATCGCGGGAAGATGCGAACGCTCAACGGTGCGGATGATCTCCAGTTTTTCTGAGGCAGAGTATCTCATTCTTCGCCTGCCCACCCACGATCCTGCTATTTTTGAGCAACCGGTTCTCGAGCATCTGTTCAGCAATGACCTCCTTCAGATCGTGGGCCTCACGCCGAAGATCGCGTACTTCATCGATGTTCGCAGCACGCGACGTATCATTGGCCAGTCTGCGTTTGTCGGTTTCCATGAAGTCCTTCCTCCATTTACAATAAATGCCTTTCGCAATGCCTTCACCGCGGCGCAGGACAGAATGAATGCGGGCAGCGATGAGGAAGATCGGCGTCAATGAACCGAATAGCTACTTGGCGCGCCTACGCCAGCAACGCCTGAAGAAAAGAGGGAAGAACAAAAAAATCAATAAGGCGAGCCAAAACACTTGCCTACTCCAGCCTGTGTTTTGGTCGGCATGTTCGCCGTTGTTTTTACCCTTGGAAGAAGCATGGAACCGTGGCTGATCAAGCGCACGTTTCGCATAGCTTTGACAGGCCGCAAGGCACAGAATGGTGGCCCGCTTCGAAATCGAACAGTTCATGGTGCTGGGTCTTGTCCATGGTGACCAAAAAGAATCCGTCAGCGTCATTCGATCCTTGTCCGATAGGTTGGCGGTTCGCTCTGCTGCATTGCAGACAACCTTCGGCATTCATTGCGTGATGCGATTATATATGCATCTGATTGATGCTGCCCGCCATGGCCAAATGCGCGCGCCTATGACAAGAACACCAGTGAGCAGCAGGTGCTGGTGAACATGCTGAAAATCGCCGATCCGGATGTCATCCGGGAAAAGGGATTTTCGCTGCTCGACATGAAGAATTATGTGCTGGCGGTCGGCATGACCGGTCAGGGCTACGAGGTCGAGTATGATGCGCTGACGAACCTGAAGGTTCCGGGCATCGTCCTGCTGGATATCAAGAATTACAAGCACTTCGTGGTCGTTCGTAAAGTGCGCGATGATTTCGTCCAGATCGGCGATCCCGCGCTTGGTAACCGCACAATGTCGCGCCGGGATTTCGAGGAAGCATGGAACAATGTGGTCTTCGTGGTCGTCGGTGACGATTTCAATCCGGATACCGTTTTGTTGAACCCGCCCCCTCCCCTGTCGGCAGCGCGCCTTTTCGGCCTGCGATCGCCGGTCAGAAACGCTGAGATCTACGATCAAGGCCTGGGGCCAGCCTTCAATTTCGTCTTTTAGGAGAGACGGCCATGTCACAAGCAAACACAGCGCCATATGCCAATAGTGCGAGAGCCGACATCAGGCATCGAAAAACGCAACGCAGGCTGCGCACGTCCATCCGTCTTCTGCTCGGCGCAAGCTCGGTCCTGTTCGTTTCAGCAGGACCGCCGCCGACCGGCCTCGAAGGATTGGGACGTGAGGTTTCCGAATGAGCTTTCCGATATGCGCGGCAAGTTCGTGCGTGCCGATTCCATTCATTTCTTCGGTGTGGAGCTGGTACAAAGCTGGCAGTCTTCCGATGGTGTGACGTTGCTGGCGACGCTGCAATTCAATGTCGATTTTGCCAACAGTGCGGGCAATCCCGATGGCGCATCACCGACCATCCAGATCTCATGGGACCGCATCTGCAAGGAGTGCGCCGATCCAAGCATGGATGTATCCAGCCTGCAGACGGGTCCGACAAACAGTACTCAGACCGCAAGTGCTGCACCGATACTGTCAATCGGCAAATTCGGCCGCATCGAAGGCTTGGTCCAGACACAGGAAATCGCCGGGTCAGACAATGATGTTCGTAATGAGTTGAATTTTTCAGTCGTGCCGACGTCGTCTATCCAGTCGCTGCCGTCCGGCGAGACGCCCTCCATCGCATCAAGTGTTTCGCATGTAACCGGTCAGGGCGAGACAGTTGATTTCAGAATTGCGCGCAATGAACTGGGCATTGCCTTGAACCGGGGCAACGAGTTTGTCCGCCAAGGTATTAGCGGCGAGCTTAACCAGGCGGCGCAACATGTGATTTTGCAGAGCAGTCTGAATGCCATTCGCAACGAGATGGCGATTACTGTCGGGGTGAATGACCTCAACCAGGTGCGACAGCACAGCGTGCAAACAGCCTTGTCAGCGATGCAAGGGAGGGGAATGTGACCAGCAGAACCGTGGGGCTATCCTTAAATCATTTTCGCAGCAGGCTTCGAGTTGCAGGCGTCGTGCTACTCGCGCTGGTCGCGTCCGGCTTCGCTGGTGTGCCCAACGCTGTGGCCGAGACGGGGGATCACCAGTTTGCAGTCGAGGATGCTGGCAGAGCCGATTGCGCCGATTATCTGAAAGCGCGCGAATCCAGCCCGCAACGATCAGCCCGCTATATCGGCTTTATCGAGGGATATCTGACGGCGGCCAACCGTTACGAGCCAAACACATTTGACCTGACGCCTTGGCACACTCCGGAAGCGTTTGCGCTGATCCTTGACCAGCACTGCAAGCGCGCGACCGATGAAGGCCTGGCCATGGTGGCGCAGCGGCTGGTCGTGTCGATGATGCCGCACCGCCTCGCCAGCAAATCGCAACTGGTCGAAGTGCGCGAGGGCGATCAGCGCGCCGTTGTTTACGAACGGATTATCTGGCGCGCGCAGAACCAACTGGCACGCCACGGCCTCTATCTCGGCGAGCCAGATGGCAAGGATTCTCCGCAATTTCGCGAGGCGCTCACCCAATTCCAGAAAATCGCCAAGCTCAATGAGAGCGGCGTCCCGGACGTCGCAACATTGTGGGTCTTGCTCAATCCATAGTCAACTGCCGAGCACGGTTTCCACGTTCGATACCGTTAAAACTCAAGGGAAAAGGGCCGCGTCGAAGGAACCTGTCTGACAAGAAGGGAGAAGTTGAGATGTCGAGCATCTTGAGGAGCACCAGTCTCTTGCTGGCGACCGCTGCTGCATTGCCATTTGCGACCGGCGCCGCAGCCCAGACCGCTGAGCCGTCAGAAACTCCGGCTGTGCCACAGATTGGATATGAGGATATCGAACTCGATGACACCGCGTCAGGCCCCTCCACCGTCCAAGCCGAACTTGCGAGGATGCGCACTCGCAACCTCGTTGCCCAACAGCGCATTTCAGATCTCGAAGATCGACTTGATCGGTTGGAACGGGTGTCGGGACTGGCAGGTGCCCATCCGTTAAGCCCGGATGAGCAGGCCGCAATGCGCGGTCGCGGTTTCGGTGCAGACGTAATGTCTTCGGTTTATCGCGGGGACCAGATTGAACTGCAACGCGGTCCGCGAGCCTTTGTCAGCACTATTCAGACCGCCCAGGACGAGCCGGATGACGTGGAACCGTCCGGCACGAGGCGCGAACCTGCGCCATCGCAGTCAGTGACCGATGTTACCGAAAATACGCAAGGTTATTTCGGGCGGCGTTTCAGTTTTGAGGCGGGTGTGAACTACGCCTACTTCGACGATGCGCGCATCAACCTCAGCGGTTTTCTGGCGCTGGATGCAATATTTCTCGGCCTGATCAGCATCGACGAACAAAGCTCGGATATTATCACGACCGATTTCACCGGGCGCTTCGCCCCCAATGACCGCCTGCAATTCGATCTGAACGTACCTTTGATCTATCGATCATCCGTGTTCCAGTCGGGCGGCGCCGGGGGCAACGCGGCCGGTCTCGCCGATGCGCGCGTGGATGAATTCGGTCTCGGCGATATCAATGCTGGCGCGAGTTATCGTCTGCTGCGAGAGACCGTGGGCAGGCCCGATCTCGTGATCAACGCGCGCGTGAAAGCAAACACGGGCCGCGACCCGTTTGGCATCGGGTTAAGAGAAGTGCCGGGCACCGAGGGCAATCTCGAAGTTCCCGTTGCGCTATCCACCGGCAGCGGGGTGTGGGCGGCATCGATCGGAGCATCGGCGCTCAAAACGCTCGATCCGATGATCGTATTCGGCAACCTCACCTACTTCCACAACTTCCCGCGCAGGTTCGATGACATCGACGAAATCGAAGGGTTGCATCCCGGCGAAGTTGATATCGGCAATGCCATCCAGTTCGGTGCCGGACTGGCCTTCGCGCTCAATGAAAAATCGAGCATCTCGACCAGCTTCACGCTGCGATATGGGGATGAGACGCGGCTGCGCTTTATCGACGGGGAATTCAGCGATGTCATCGGCAGCGGATCGACGGTGGGCCTGTTGAACATGGGCGCGACCTTCGCGATCTCGGACCGGATTTCGCTGCTCACCAGCGTCGGTATCGGAATGACCACAGATGCGCCTGACGTAACGATCAGCGCGCGTATTCCCTTCCGGTTTTGAACCATGCCGTTCCGGCCGACCCTTGGGGGCATGGACAAGTTTTCGGTAGAAGAAACCTACCCGGTCCGGGTTGGTCGCGAGGTACGGCAACGGCTGGTGGCGCATCCACAAGCGTTGAAAGTTCCGAACATGGCAATCGACCTGTTCGTAATGCGCAATTTTCTCGATCCGCGCGCCTGCGAGACGTTGATCGACATGATCGAGACCAATCACAATCCAAGTACGCTGATGCAGGAAGAACCCGACCCGGAGTTTCGCACCAGCAGCACTGGCCACATGGCTCGACAGGATCGTTTCGTTAACGCGGTGGAAGTTCAGCTTGCCGCGCTGACCGGGATCGACCCCTCGCACGGAGAAAGCCTGCAGGGCCAGAAATACGAGACCGGTCAACAGTTCAAGCCGAACAACGACTATTTCCATACGCATATGCCTTACTGGCCAAAGGAGCGCGATCGCGGTGGTCAACGCACCCAAACGATGATGATTTTCCTCAACGATGTTCCAGCGGGCGGTCACACCCGGTTTCCCTTGCTTGACCTCAGCCTTGCTCTGCGGCGCGGCAACGCGCTGGCCTGGAACAATCTGGACTGTTTTGGCGGTGTGAACCCGCTGACCCTGCACCAACGAATGCCGGTGATCGAGGGTCGCAAATACATCGTTACCAAGTGGTATCGGAAAAGTTCGGTCATCGCAGCGTGAGAACCACGCCAAACCGCATGCCAGGTATTAGCGGCGTCTCTGGAAACTTGCGCGCATCATATCAATCCGCGCGCAGCGTCTGCAACAGGCTCTTGCGGCGAGCCATCACCGGGCGCAAGTTCGCGGAAAGCACGGTCTTGCGATAGGAAAACCCTGCCACTCAGATTCTCGACGAAGCGGGTACGCTTGAGCCGATCCATTACCGGTCCTTTCACTTCGGACAGGTGCAGGCCTATCCCGGCATCGCCCATGCGGTGATTGATTGCCTCAAGGCTTTCCAGACCCGATGCATCAATCTCGTTCACCGCGCTGCACATCAGGATCACATGCCGGACGGCGGGTCGGTCGGCGACCTCTTCCAGCACATATTCCTCCAGCCAGCGTGCGTTGAGATACGTCAGACTTTCATCGATGCGGATGGAAAGAACGTGCGGCACGGTAAAAACCTTGTGCCGTTCGATGTTGCGGAAATGCTCGGTTTCCGGAACCCGGCCGACAATTGCCGCATGGGGCCTGCTAGCGCGCCAGAGGTAGAGCAGCAAACCCACAGCGACGCCGGAAACAACGCCAAACTCCACTCCTGCCAAAAGCGTGATGACAATGGTGGCTATATGTGCGGCGAAATCGGCCTTCGAATAACGCCAGAGCTGGCCGGGCGTCTTCAGATCGACAAGGCTCAGCACGGCCACGATGATGGTCGCCGCCAGAGTGGCAATGGGCAGGCTGTACAGCAGCGGAGTAAGGAACAGGCCAGCCAGAGCGATCCCGACTGCGGTGTAGGCGCCGGCTGCCGGAGTTTCAGCGCCCGCGTCGAAATTGACAACCGACCGGGCGAACCCGCCGGTGACGGGATACCCGCCGGAAAGGGCGCTCGCGATATTGGAAGCGCCTAGGCCGATCAGTTCCTGATTTGGCGCAATCCGCTGACGACGCTTGGCCGCGAGAGTTTGCGCGACAGATACGCTTTCGACAAAACCGATTATCGAAATGAGCAAGGCCGGCACCCACAACTTCCCGATCAGGTCGAGATCCGAGGATGGCAGCGCGAAGGGCGGAAGACCTTGCGGGATCGCGCCGACGATGTTCACGCCTCGATCGCCCAGATCAAATGCAATCGTTCCAAGGATAGTCAGCGCGACTGCAACCACCGGGCCAGCCTTGGCGCAAATGTCTGCCGTGCGAGGGTTCAAGCCCAATTTCACGAGCGCAAGTTTCAATCCCTTGCGCACCCAGAACAGGAACAACAACGCGGGAACCCCCACGCAAAGCGTCCAAGGATTGATGGTGTCGATTGTCGATACCAGCCCACCCAGCATTTTGGGCCAGTTGTCACCTTGCGCCGACACGCCAAGGATGTGCTTCAGCTGGCTGGTCGCGATCAAGATGCCGCCCGCGGTGATGAATCCGCTGATGACTGGGTGGGAAAGCAAATTGGCAAGGAAGCCCATCCGCAAAAAGCCCATCACCGCCAGCATGATGCCGGAAAGCGCAGCAAGCGTTATTGCCGCTTCGAGATAGAGCGGCGTGCCTTGTGCCGCCACAGCACCCACCGCACTCGCTGTCATCAGGGAGACGACCGCCACCGGCCCAACCGCGAGTGTTCGGCTTGTGCCGAAAATGGCATAGGCAACCAGCGGCAGGATCGAGGCATAGAGACCGACCACAGGGGGCAGTCCCGCAAGCAATGCGTAGGCAAGGCTTTGCGGTATCAGCATGATGGTGACGATGATTGCCGCAACCAGATCGTTGGTCAGCATCGACCGGTTATAGGCCTGGCCCCATTCCAGGATCGGCAGGTATTGCGCCAGAAATCCACCACGTCTTCCATGACTGGGCGCACCGGCACGCGCTGCTCGGCTTTCCGTGGCGGTCGAAACCATCAGGCGGCAGCCTTGCGGTGTGGCTTCACCAACCACTCACGCCCATTGAGCATGGCGTTCCAGTACACCCAGGGCAGGACATCGACCTTCAGCAGCCAGCTAAGCTTGCGAGGGCGTGTGCCGTCGATGAGCCAGGTCGGGAAACTGGGCAGCAATTTTCCGTCATAACCAAACTCGGCCAGCACGATCCGTCCGCGCTCGACTGTCAGCGGACACGATCCGTACCCGTCATAGTCGGCGACCGGCTGATTGCTGTCCAGCGCAGCGAGAGCATTGACCGCGACGATCGGTGCCTGCTTGCGCACAGCGGCGGCAGTTTTTGCGTTGGGTGTAGAGCCCGCGTCTCCAACCCCGAAGACACTCGGATAGCGCACGTGCTGAAGCGTGAACTTGTCGATATCGACAAAGCCGCTTTCCGGGTTGGCCAACGGACTGTCCGCCACGAATTGAGGCGCGACTTGCGGCGGAACTGCATGGAGCATATCGAAATCGGCCGTCTGTTCGCCCAATTCGGTCCTGAAGGTTGCAGTCTGTCCCGGCCCATCCACAGCAACCAGTGTCTGATTAAGCTGGAGATCGATGCCGTATTTCTCGACATACTCCATCAGTGCCGGGACATAGTCCTTTACCCCGAACAACACGCCGCCAGCATTGCGAAATTCGACATCGATATTGCCAAGCACGCCGCGGTCCGACCATGCATCGCAGGACAGATACATCGCTTTTTGCGGGGCGCCGGCGCATTTTATCGGCATTGGTGGCTGGCTGAAAATCGCACGCCCGGTTTTAAGGTTCTGAACCAGTTCCCAGGTATAGGGTGCCAGATCATAGCGGTAATTGGACGTCACACCGTATTTGCCGAGCGCGCTTTCCAGACCGTCGATCTTCTCCCACGCCAATCGGATACCCGGTGCCACAATCAATATCTTGTAAGTGACCGTGCTGTTGTCCGCGAGCGTGAGCTGATTGATTTCGGGCTGGAACGATGCAGCCGCCTGTTGCAGCCACTTCGCTTGCCTGGGCATGACGCTGGACGTCGGACGCCGGGTCGCGGGCGCCTCAAATATCCCGGCCCCCACCATGGTCCAACCGGGCTGATAATAATGGACCGCGCTCGGCTCGACAACGGCGATGTCGAGCGAGGGCAGCCGCTTGAGCATCGAAGCGGCAGTCGCGATGCCCGCCGAGCCGCCGCCTACGATGACGATTTCGTGCGAAAATGCCTGTGCCACAATAGTCTCTCCGGTTCCTGCTGCCTATTGATCGAAGCGACCGCGCATTCCCGACAGATCGTACCCTGCCCGGTGCGCTTGCCCGATCCGCTCATCGGCGCTCTGACCCCTGATGTTCGCGAGGGCATCCAGAGTGATTGAGCGCGTGCCCGTGCGGCAATACGCAAGCACCTTTCCATCGACCTGATTGCGAATCTTACCGAACGCACTGACAGCGTTTTGCGGGAATTCGCCGCCGGAAACGGGAATGTGATGGAAAACGAGGCCCGCAGCCTCAACCGCCTTGCGCATTGTTTCTGCCGTGGGTTGGCCTGCGTCCTCTGCATCGGGGCAATTGCATATGATCGTGTGAAATCCCGCAGCGGCTATCGCTTGTATGTCCTCTGGATCGGGCTGCGGCGATACCGCAAACGTATCGGTTACATGTGCGATTTTCATCGGCTCGCTCCCTCGAGCACCCTGACGATGCCCATCCCGCAAAACATGGCAGCGACGAAAATAGCGGCAGACACCGGCTCGATGACCAGCGCAGCAATGCCGGGCCCAGGGCAAAGGCCCGCAATGCCCCAGCCTATTCCGAACAGCGTGGCACCGCCGATCAGTCGCGGTGTCAGATCGGTTTTGGCTGGAAGGTAGAATTTTTCGGCCATTACCGGACGGGCCAGCCGAGGCACGATGCGCCACGCGATCGCCATTACGATCACCGCTCCGCCCATGACAAAGGCAAGCGTAGGATCCCAGGCTCCGAAGACATCGAGGAAGCCGCGCACGCGTGCCGGATTGGTCATTCCCCCCAAAGCCAGCCCAGCACCGAAAAGAGTACCAGATACGAGAGATGCAACGGCGCTGCGCATCACAGAACATCCAGTCCAAAGGCATTCATCGCAGCGACGGTCGCAATGCCTGCCGCCATGAAAGTGACCGTCGCGACAAGCGAACGTGCCGACAGTCGGCTTACACCGCAAACACCGTAGCCGCTGGTGCATCCACTTCCGACACGTGTGCCGATACCCACCAGAATACCGGCAATTGCGAGAGTGACCGGATTGGCGAATTCAGCCTCGATCCCGCCAAACGCCAGCGCGACTATCAGCGCACCCAACGGTAGCCCGATTACGAACATCCACGCAGCGCTGCGGGCAATCCCGCCGCTGCCAAGGCCAATTGCTCTGGCTGCGATCCCCGAAACGCCTGCGATCCTGCCAAGCCCCAGCAGCATCAGCGCAGCGGCGAGACCGATAAGGATTCCGCCCGCCAACCCAGCGAGGGGCGCGGCATCGGGAAAGCCGGGCAGTGTCATACAGCGTTCACCGGGATCTTGATGTAACTGACGCCATTATCCTCGGGTTCGGGCAGGCGGCCGCCACGAATGTTCACCTGTACCGAAGGCATGATGAGCCTTGGCATGGCCAACGTCTTGTCGCGCGACGTCCGCATCTCGACGAATTCTTCCTCTGTGACGCCATCCTTCACATGCACGTTCTTGTCGCGCTGCAGCTTTACCGTGGTTTCCCAAGCATATTCATCGCGGCCAGGTGCCTTGTAATCGTGGCACAGGAACAGGCGCGTATCATTTGGCAGCGAGAGAATGCGGCGGATCGACCGGAACAGCTGGTGCGCGTCACCACCGGGGAAATCTGCCCGTGCGGTGCCGAAATCGGGCATGAAGATCGTATCGCCCACGAAGGCGGCATCACCGATAATGAAAGCCATATCAGCCGGAGTATGGCCCGGCACATGAAGGGCAATTCCCTCCAGTTTGCCGACATTGAAGGTTTCCCCATCATCGAACAATTTGTCAAATTGTGAGCCGTCCCGCTCGAAATCGGTTCCCGCGTTAAACAGTTTGCCGAAAACCTCCTGCACGCGAATGATATCGCGGCCAATCGCAAGTTTCCCGCCCAGTTTTTCCTGCAAATAGGGAGCAGCGGAAATATGGTCGGCATGCGCGTGCGTTTCGATCAGCCAAGTCACTTTCAGATTGTTTGACTTCGTGTATTCGACAATTCGATCTGCCGAGCCGTTTGAGGTCCGCCCGGAAGCCGCTTCATAATCGAGAACTGAGTCGATTATTGCGGCCTCGTTCGTTTCTGGATCGTGCACCACGTAAGAAACCGTGTTGGTGGCTTCGTCGAAAAATCCGGCGATGGAAGGACGCAGCCGCTTGTTGCCCTGCGCGCCTCTGATCTGCGCCGCGGCTTGCTCTCTATATTGGTCGTCAGCCATCAGCGCATCTTCAATCAATTACATAAAATGATTATATGTATTGCCATCTTTATGTCAAGTGTTATGTAAAGGGGATGACAAACAGGGCGATTGAACAGAACGGGGCGCGCAGGGAGCCCACCATCGGGCTTCGTATTGGAGATGTCGCACCTGACTTCTCCGCCCGCAGTACGACGGGAAACCTTCGACTGTCAGACTACCGCGGGCGGTGGCTGATCCTGTTTTCGCATCCGGCAGACTTTACTCCTGTATGCACGAGCGAGTTTGTCGCTCTGGCCCAAACTGCGGAGGAATTCGAGGCGCGTGATTGTGCGCTTGTGGCGCTTTCCGTCGATAGCCTGTTTTCGCATTTCGCGTGGTTGCGGCTGATCCGCGACCGCTTCGATGTCGAAGTGCGGTTTCCGGTGATCGAAGACCCCACGCTTGTGATCGGTCGCGCATACGGGATGGTCGCAACCGATGACGCCGACAGTGGTGCAGTTCGCACGACCTTTTTTATTGATCCGACCGGAGTGATCCGCGCGATGATCTGCTATCCGGCCAATGTCGGTCGCTCGACATCCGAAATGCTGCGGACCCTCGATGCATTGCAGGCGGTCGATGCCGATGCCGTCCTCGCGCCCGCCAACTGGGTGCCGGGCCAGAGCCTGCTTCGCCAACCGAGCGCCGAACTCGACGACGTGTTCGCCACGAAAGAACAGACCGATTGGTTCATGAAGGAGGCCCCGCAAGGGGCAAGGACATGACCGATGAACAGATGATCGAAGCGCTGAGGGCGCTTGCCCATCCAGTGCGCCTTCGGATCATGCAGGCGTTGTCTGGAACAGAACGCAACGTCGGCGAAATCGACGAGGCCGCAGAGATCGGTCAGCCGACACTTTCGCAGCAATTGGCGGTTTTGCGTAAGACTGATCTTGTCACAACTCGCCGAGAGGCCAAGCTGGTCTATTACCGGATCGATGAGGCGAGGGTGGAAGCTATCCTCGCGGCGATAGGCCTGCTGCGCACCACGGTTGCGGGGCAGACCCGGTCCCCGCACAAGCCTGTGCCAGGCGCTGCCCATTTTGCAACACTTGATTGACATCTAGTCCGACAAACCGAAACCCATGGTGTGGCTACCGCTTGGACAGTGGCGGCCACAATGCCCGGTTAATGCAATGCCTCGGCAGAACGGGTTGGCCCAATGCCACATCGCAAAGGACCGCGTTCCAGAAGCGCGGCTCAATACGGTCGACTGCAATTGGCTATCCAAGGATAGAAAGCTGGATGCCCCGTGAGGATTCGAACCTCAATAGACGGAGTCAGAGTCCGTAGTCTTACCGTTAGACGACGGGGCATTACCCGGCATTGCGGCAGCCCTGCAGTGGGCAGGCGCTGGTTCGCGAGCCGCGCATCTAGATTTCATGGGGCCGCAGGTCAAGTGTGCGAATGGTTATAGCGGCGTCCTTGATCGTCAGCGGTCTCGCATGGTCGCGTATCATGGTGCGACACTGCAGAGGATTGAGTTGCTTGCCCAAACCGTTCGCTTGCGTTAGCTTTTGTTTCAAGTGCTCACGCCGGATTTGCGTGGGTGAGATGAAAGACATGAATTATGGCGGATATGCTTCCGCCGGACGAATACAGGAGAGCTGGGAAGAAAAGGGAAGCCAGGTCCGGCAAAGTAGCCGATTTTCGCTACAAGCGCTCCCTCCAGCATGACCAACCCGGTTCTTCGGGCCAGGCCGGCTCAATTCGCAAGCGTGCCTGCGAACAAACCGAGGGACAATGCGCCGCGGCAACGCCGCGTATAGCAGCCGTACGCGCGCCCGACGCGGCGGACGCCATGAGCGAGTCCTCTCAACGCGATAATTCTGCCGGTACAGCGATACGCAGCAACGAGGCCTACGCCGCACTTGACCTTGGCACCAACAATTGCCGGTTGCTTATCGCACGTCCATCTGGCCGTGATTTTACAGTGATCGATGCATTCAGCCGCGTTGTGAAACTGGGTGAAGATCTGGCCACATCCGGGCGTCTGTCCGATGTGGCGATGGACCGGGCGATGGGCGCGCTGTCGATCTGCGCAGACAAACTGCGCCGCCGCAACGTGCGCCTCGCGCGCTCTGTAGCGACAGAAGCGTGCCGACGCGCGGCGAACGGCCCGGCCTTTATCGAGCGTGTGCGCGAAGAAACCGGGATCGCGCTGGACATCATCACCGCCGAGGAAGAGGCCCGTCTCGCGGTGCTGGGATGCCACATTCTGCTGGAGGATGGCGACAGTCCGGCCATGATCTTCGACATCGGCGGCGGTTCGACCGAACTGGTCCTGGTGGAGCCGGGGGGCAAAATCCCGCGCATTATCGATTGGCTCAGCGTACCGTGGGGCGTCGTTTCGCTGACAGACACGGTAGGCGAGTGCGAAGACAACGTGGCTGCTAGGAGCGTCCGCTATGCCCGGATGCGACAGATCGTGTCAGACAGTTTCGCGCCGTTCGCCGAACGCATCGACCATGCCTCCCGGTGCGAGAACATCCGCCTGCTGGGCACAAGCGGCACGGTGACAACGCTCGCCAGCCTGCATCTGGAGCTGCCGCATTACGATCGCAAGGCGGTGGACGGGCTGATCGTACCAAGCGAGGCAATGCGCACTATCAGTGCCGATTTGTCAGGCATGTCCCCCGCACAGCGCAGCAAACTTCCGTGCATCGGCAACGACCGGGCGGATCTGGTGGTGGCGGGCTGTGCGATCCTCGATTCGATCCTTGATCTGTGGCCAGCAGAGCGGCTGGGAGTGGCCGACCGGGGCATCCGCGAAGGCATCCTGCGCAGCCTGATGGCCGCCGAGCGCCAGAGCGAGCGTGCCCTGCAATCGCTACACCGCCTGCGCACCGGCAAGGTCAGTTAGCCCGCATGTCCCGTTCAGGCAAAGACCCCGATCGCCGCGTCAAAACCGGCAAGAAACGCTCCGAATCCTCGATCCGGTGGCTACAGCGTCAGCTAAACGATCCGTACGTGAAACAGGCCAAGGCCGACGGGTATCGCAGTCGCGCCGCATACAAGCTGATCGAGCTGGACGAGCGATTTAATCTGATCCGCGGGGCCAGCCGGATCGTCGATCTTGGCATCGCGCCGGGCGGCTGGAGTCAGGTCGTGCGTGCCAAGGTGCCGCGGGCAAGCGTGGTGGGGATCGATCTGCTGCCGACCGAACCGATTGAGGGCGTGACCATTTTCGAAATGGATTTCATGGACGATAACGCTCCAGCTCTGCTCGAAGAGGCTTTGGGCGGCGCGCCAGACCTCGTTTTGTCCGACATGGCTGCAAACACTGTGGGGCACAAACAGACCGATCACCTGCGCACAATGGCGCTGGTCGAAGCGGGCGCATGGTTCGCCTGCGACACGCTGGAAAAAGGCGGCGCATTCGTGGCCAAGGTGCTGGCCGGTGGCACCGATGTGGAACTGCTGAACCTGCTGAAAAAACACTTCACGAGCGTGAAGCACGCCAAGCCCCCGGCAAGCCGCAAGGGTTCGTCAGAATGGTACGTTGTCGCTCAGGGCTTCAAGGGGCGCGAATAAACGCCCCCCTTGGTCACATCAGGATTCGGCGGCTTCGGTAATCGCCCCGACGGCGTCGTCTGCCACTGGCACATCTTCGCCCTCTGCATTCTCTTCGCCCGGAGTTTCCACCGTGGCAGGCGTGAAGGCGGGAACCGGCAGGCTGGAGCCCTGCGAGTTCATGTAAAGCGCGACCGCGGCGCGATCTTCAATCTTGGAAAGACCGGCGAAACCCATCTTGGTCCCATCGACATAAGCCTTGGGATTTTTGAGCCATAGGTTCATTTCCTCCCAGCCCCACTGGCCGCCCTTCGCAGATAGCGCACTGGAATACGAATATCCTGCACGTCCAGCCACACCGGCACCCATGATAGCGTGAAGGTTCGGACCAACGCCATTCGCGCCGCCCGGAGTGATCGTATGGCAGGCCGCGCACTTCGCATAGACCTTCTCGCCAGCTTCGACGGTGGCGGTCGACAGCGCTTCGGCCATGGAAATTTCGGCGACGGCTGCGCCGCCTTCTTCGACTGCACCTTCGATTACGTAGCCCAGTTGTTCGGGCCGTTCGGGATCGCTGCCGTGGAAGTACTTTGCCGAGAGGATCGACAGGCCAAGGCCCAGACCCGCTGCGAACAGCACCCAGCCTGCAGCTGTGTTGAAAAGATCGCCCCCGCCCTGTTCGGCGTTCTGGCCCGCTTCTGTGGTGTCATTGTCTTTCATGCCGTCGAGCCATTAGTGATCGCCCATGGCCTGCGCAAGAGTGATCGCGTCACCATTTGGTGCAAATCGTGCAATCGCATCGTCGTACGCGCGATCATGCGTACGGTTCTGCGCACCCGGAAAGGCGCGCTGGTGCGTATGATGGTAACAGTGAATTCGCAGCAACACTTGGCTTGCCGCAGGTCGCCTCGCGCTATAGCGACCACAGCCATGCGAAGTTTCCCAGGCCCGGCCTTGCCGATCGTTGATCTGATGCGCGAACGCGCAACGCTTGAGCCAACACGCGCGATTGCGTTTCAGGGTTCGCCCGGTGCCAATTCGCACAGGGCAGCCAGCGACGCACGGCCCGATGCGCTGCCGCTGCCCTGTTTCAGTTTCGAAGACGCGCTGGAGGCGGTAAAGGACGGGCGCGCGTTTGAAGCGATAATTCCGATCGAGAACTCGCAGCACGGGCGAGTAGCAGATATTCATTTCCTGCTGCCGGAAAGCGGGCTTTCCATTGTCGGCGAATACTTCATGCCGATCCATCATACCTTGATGGCGCCCGCCGTTCGCGGTGGGAAGCAGCGCGGTCCGGAGCATTCGATAGAGGCAGCATACAGTCATCCGCAAGCACTCGGCCAGTCGCGCCTATTCCTGAGAGAACGCGGTATAGTGCCGCTCAGCCATGCCGATACAGCGGGCGCTGCCGCCTATGTGGCGGAGCGCGGCGATCCGAAAATCGGTGCCATCGCGCCAGCCATCGCCGCCGAGTTGTACGGGCTGGAAATCATTGAAACCCACGTCGAGGACAGCCCCGACAATATGACGCGGTTTGTCATCCTTGCTGACCAACCTTCATTCCTGACAAACGACATTACCAAACCAGCCATCACCACTTTCGTGTTCGAAGTGAAAAACATCCCCGCCGCGCTTTACAAGGCGCTGGGTGGGTTCGCGACCAATGGCGTGAACATGACGAAGCTGGAAAGCTATCAACAGGGCACCAGTTTCGCCGCATCACGCTTTTACGCCGATATCATCGGCACACCCGGCGACCCGGCCGTTGACCGCGCGCTGGAAGAGTGCGCCTTTCATTCCAAAGAACTGCGCCTGTTGGGCACTTACGAGCAGGCGCGACGCAGGGGATAGCGGGAGTTTGTATTGCCGTCCGAAAATTTCGTGCGGAGCATGGTCGCAGCGCTGACGAACATAGCCTGTTGCGCGGGGAGTTGGGGCGTGCCACCAGAGGTTTGGCATGACCACAGGGGTTTCTTCCAAAGCATCCGACCCGGCTGAGCAAGCGGCTGCTGACGCTGTGGTCGACGATTATGCTGCCGGCACACCCGATGGATTGCCCGAGCCCGCGATGAGCCGCGACGATGTGGAATATGGGGCGCTACCAGAAGGTTACGCCGACATCCGTGGCAATTCCGATATTCAGTTTTCACCGATCGCACCGAAAGAATTGAAACCGCGCGAACCAAGCTGGCTTGAGAGACAATTGGGCGAATTGTTCGAATGGCTGACCGATCAGCTATCGCCCATTGGTGAATTGCTTGGAATGAACTGGACTGTATTCCGATGGGTATTGATCGCGATCGGGGTGATTGTCGCGATCTATGCGATGGTGCGATTGATTGGGCCGATAGTCTTGCAAAGGCGCAATGCGGCGGCTGCCACCGGCGATGCCGAACAAGGTTGGCAACCCGATCGTCACGAAAGTCTCGCCCTGCTCGAAGATGCGGACAGGTTGGCACAAGAGGGCCGGTTTGAGGAGGCGGCCCGTCTGCTCCTTCAGCGCAGTGTCGGACAGATCGCCGCCGCGCGGCCCGACTGGGTCGATCCGTCCAGCACAGCGCGAGAACTCTCCGCCCTGCCCGCGCTTTCTGAAGCTGCTCGCAGGGCGTTCGCCGTCATCAGCGAGGCGGTGGAACGAAGCCTGTTTGCACTAAAGCAGCTTTCGCGCGACGACTGGGAAACCGCGCGCGCCGCCTATACCGATTTTGCACTTGCCCGGATCGATGCGCACGGCGACGCGGATAATGTTGAAGAATCGCGAATGAGAACAGACCATTGAGCGTGCCGACCCTCATTCCGACAGTCACTTTGGCCGCTGCTGCTCCTCGCGGCGCATCTCCATTCAGCCGGGCCGGGATGCTGGGCATTCTAATAGTGGGAATGGCCGCCTTTCTCGCGATGCTTTATTTCCTGAGCACGGGAGACACCGGTCCGGATGACAGCGCGAATGGAGAGGCTCATGCTGGATCCAATGGCCTGATCGGGTTTGCCGCGCTGGTCGAACTGGTTGAGGCGGATGGATTTTCAACCAGGATATCACGCGAGCAAAACTCGCTGCAAACCGACCATCTGCTCATTCTGACCCCGCCCAAATCCGCCGATCCCCACGCATTGGCAAGGGTATTGGAGGATCGCCAATGGTCCGGGCCGACCCTCGTGATCCTGCCCAAATGGGACGTTGCCGAACTCACTCAGCTGTTTCAGGACGAAAATGCGCAAGATGTGAAGGACGGATGGGTCACTCTCAACGGAGCGAGCGCTCCGATGTGGGCGGATGCGCCGGATGGGCCTCTTGCGCTGGGCGTGCACAATGGTGGGAACGGCGGGAACTCTGCGACAAACGAAGCTCTGGAGGCGGGGGCAGGCCAGTCCAGCGAGGCTTCGAAACAGATGTTCGCCACCCGGCATCCCTTGGATGAATTCACTGGCAAATTGCCGAGCGCGGCGGGCCTCTTTACCAAGCCCAATGATGCGCACGAACCCCTGATTGTGGATCAGGAGGGGCGAACGATTGCCTTCAGTCTGGAAGGCGAGAAATTCAGCGCCACATTCGAAGACGATGACGGTAATCCGGTTGAGCGAACCGAACCTTCCAATCGGGTCGTGTTCGTCGTCGAACCCGACCTGATGAACAATTGGGGCCTTGCCGACGAGAAACGCGCATTGGCGGCGATCTCCATCGTACGCTCGATGAATTACGGCGATTTTGACGGGGTCGTGTTTGACCTTACTTTCAATGGGTTTGGCGGAGCGAAAAACCTTTTGACGCTGGCGTTTCAGCCGCCATTTCTTGCCGCGACTCTGTGCCTGCTGCTGACAATGCTGGTTATTGGTTGGAGGGCGTTTATGCGATTTGGCCCAACCGCAGTGAGCGCGCCTGCAACGGCGTATGGCAAGGCGCGCCTGATTGCAAATGGCGCAGACCTGATCGTGCGCGCCGGGCGGCTGCGGCTGCTGGCCGAACCGTATATTGCGCTCAGCGCGCGCCGCCTTGCTCTGGCGTTGGGGCTGCCAAGGCCCGATCCCGCTGCGATCGACGCCGTTCTTGTCCAGCGCCAGCCGGGAGAACCCTCATTGAGCGAACGCGCCGATGATTTGCGCCGCGCGACCAAAGCCGCCGATATTTTGCGCGCCGCCCGCGCGCTCAGCGAACAGACCACACGGACTTAAGGGACTTTTCCAGCATATGAGCATGACCCTCGAACAGCTGCGCGCGCTTGCCGATGCGATCCGCGCCGAAACGGCCAAGGCGATTGTCGGGCAGGACGCCATGATCGATCAGCTTTTGATCGCCATGATCGCACAGGGTCATGTGCTGATGGAAGGCCCGCCGGGCACAGCGAAAACGTTCTTGGCGCAAAGTTTCGCGACCGCAATGGGCCTCAATTTCGGGCGCATCCAGTTCACGCCCGATCTGCTGCCGGGCGATATCCTTGGCTCCAATCTGTTCAACTTCCAGACCAGCCAGTTCACGCTAACGCGCGGGCCAATCTTTTGCGAGATGCTTCTGGCGGATGAGATCAACCGCACTCCGCCCAAAACGCAGGCCGCCCTGCTCGAAGCGATGCAGGAGCGCCGCGTGACGCTGGATGGAGAGACGCACGCTCTGCCAGATCATTTTATGGTGATCGCAACGCAGAACCCGATCGAGAACCAGGGTGTCTATCCCCTGCCCGAAGCGCAGCTTGACCGGTTCCTGTTCAAGCTGCTGGTCCCCTATCCAACCGAGGCGGAAGAGGCGCGTATCGTCACCAGCTATGGCAGCCGACAGGGGCCGCTGCGCCCGGCGCAACTGGGTGTGACTGCGGTTGCCGATGCGGGAATGCTTGCGCAGGCGAGCGCGGCGCTGGATCAGGTGACGGTGGCAGACGAAATCACCGGATATGTCGTGCGGCTGGTGCGCGCAACCCGCGACCATGTCGAATTGTCAGTCGGTGCCTCGCCCCGCGCCGCCGTGCTACTGGCAAATGCCGCGCGGGCGCGGGCTGCGCTGGAAGGCCGCGCCTATGCGATCCCAGATGATGTCAAGGCGCTGGCCGTGCCGGTCCTGCGCCACCGCCTGACGCTGTCTCCCGCGGCCGAGATCGAGGGCCGCGATATCGAAGCGCTGGTCGCCGAACTCGTCGAAAGCACCGAGGCTCCGCGTTAGGCCCGCAATGTTCGCTCGCATCGTCCTTTTGGTGGGATCGCTCCTCAATCTTCTGCCGCGATTGCCGTTTGTCCCCACGCAGCGCGCAGCGTGGATCGTCGCTTCGTTGGCACCGGCTGCGGTAGTCATCGCCGCACTTGCGCCCGGCGTGTGGATGATCGCTCCCGTGGGCGCCCTCGCCCTGATCGCGGTGATTGTGATGGACGCCCTGTTCGCAAGCCAAATTGATGAATGGCAGGTCGATATCCCTGAAGACACCGAGATCGGCAGGGCAACCGATCTGCAGATAAGTGCGCGGTTTCGTGGCGCTTCGGTTCAATCTCTGGAAGGCGCGCTGGAATTCGATCCGCGCCTTGGCCATGCCGGGCGGGCCACCTTTGCGCTCACTGCCGATCACTCCAATGCCAGGTATGCGGGCAGTGCATCGGTAACGCCAGAACGTCGCGGCACCGCCCCCGTTACCTATGCATGGCTGCGTTGGACCGGCCCACTGGGCCTCGGCGCGCGACAAGTGGGTCGCTCGCTCGACGATGTGCTACGCATCTGGCCCGATCTGTCGCCGGTGCGATCGAAGGAATTGCAGACTTTCCTGCGCGATTCTCAGATTGGTCTCATCGCCCGGCGTATTCGCGGCGAAGGCACTCAGTTTGAGGCGCTGTCTGAATACGAGCCGGGCATGGACCGCCGCCGGATCGACTGGAAAGCGAGCGCTCGGCACAATCATCTCTATGCTCGCGAAAACGAGAGCGAGCGCGACAACCAGATCGTGTTCGCGTTCGATTGCGGGCAGGCGATGTGCGAGCCGGTGGACGGGATGTCGCGTATCGACCGGTCGGTGTCTGCCGCACTGGCCTGCGCCTATGTCGCGCTGAAAAGCGGAGACAAAGTCGCCCTGTTCGGCTTTGCCGAGCGTCCGCAGGTGATGACACCGTTCATCTCGGACAGCCGCGCCTTCAACCGCTTGCAAAGCGCCGCTGCCGGGTTGGATTACACTGCGACCGAGCCGAACTTTACCCTCGCCCTCGCCACGCTCACCGCCAAACTGCGTCGGCGATCGCTAATCGTGCTGTTCTCTGATTTCACGGATTCGACAGCGGCTGAACTGATGATCGAGAGTATCGGTCGGCTGCTAAAAAAGCATCTGGTGTTGTTCGTGACCATTGCCGATGCCGAACTTGAACATTTCATGGCGCAGGAACCGGGCGACATCGCGACGCTGGCGCGCAGCGTCACAGCCGAGACTTTGAGCCACCAGCGCAGCATCGTGCTGCAGCGTCTGCGCCGAATGGGCGTCGACGTGATCGAGGCACCATGGGACAAGATCGGCTACAACCTGATTGACCGCTATTTTGCGATCAAGAATTCGGAGGCGATCGGATGAACGCGCCCCATTCGAAATCGGGCAAATCCAAATCTGGACTGGCCACAACCGGTATTATCAGCGGGATTGGGAACCTCTTCTCGCGCTCCGCCATTACCGCTCCCGCTGATATAGAAAGCGCCGCATTGCGCTCCGACAGGTTTCGGCTGGAGCGAGAGGGTGACTGGCGACGATTGGAAGGGATCGTCTCGCGCATGGAACGCGGCGGATTGAAGCACATTCCGGACGATGATTTGCTGGCGCTGCCCACGCTTTATCGCACTGCCGCCTCCAGTCTTTCGGTCGCGCGGGAGACCTCACTTGATCTGGCGACGTTGCGCTATCTGGAAAGTCTGGTGCAGCGCGCATGGTTTCAGGTCTATGGCCCGCGGCGGGGATTGTTTGGATGGCTGCGCGAATTCTTCATGGGCGGCTGGAGCCGTTCGGTGCAGGCACTCTGGCTCGATATCTGTATTTCTCTGTTCATGATGGTGGCAGGCGTGCTGGTCGGCTGGCTGCTGGTTGAGCAGGATAGGGAATGGTTTTTCCGCCTCGTACCCGAAGGCATGGCCGGTCCCCGTGTGCCGGGCGCATCGCGCGCGGAGTTGCAAGAAACACTGGCTGTTACCGATGATGCGTCCGGGCTTACGACATTCGCCGCATCGTTGTTCAGCAATAATGCCGGCGTATGTATTCTTGCCTTTGCATTGGGGTTTGCATTCGGCATTCCGTCGCTGTTGCTGATGGTACACAATATGGCACTGTTGGGCGCCATGCTGTGGGTGTTTGTGAACAGCGGGCTGGGCGTGGAGTTCGGTGCGTGGCTGAGCGTGCATGGCACCACAGAGTTGCTCGGCATCATGCTGTCAGGGGCAGCCGGTCTGCATATCGGACGATCGATGGCGTTTCCCGGCAATGATAGTGTGCTTGATGCGGCTGCCGCGGCGGGGCGGCGCAGCGCCATTGTGATGCTGGGCGTCGTCTTCATGATGATCGTCGCGGCGATACTGGAATCGTTCGCCCGCCAATTGGTCGGTGGCGCGATAAATCGCTACACCATTGGCGCAGCATTCCTGCTGTTCTGGCTGAGTTACTTCTTCCTCTATCGCACCGATGCGCCTGACGGGGATCTGGGCGCCAAGAAGGAAGCATAATGAACACTACCGGCCCTGCAATTTCTCGCTCGCACCCCCGCACCACTTCCAGTGCAGACATCCTCGATACAGGCTCGGCCAAGCGACTTCGCACTCTGATCACGCCAGAGGGGATCGCCGTCCCCGTAATTGTCGCCTCGCGCGGGGCACGATTGGGCGGTCTGGTGCTGGATTTTCTGCTGATCGCAGTGGCGACAGTGGTGATCCCCCTCCTGCTGGCTCTGATTGCGAATGGATTGCTGGGCGTGGATTTCGGAGGGGAATCCATGTCAGGCCCGCTCGAATTCCTTTTCATCCTCTACCTTTTGATCGTTTTCTTCGCCCGATATGGGTATTTCCTCGGGTTCGAACTGGGCCCGCGCGGCGCAACGCCGGGAAAGCGTCTGGTCGGAATCCGTGTTGCTGCGAGAAATGGCGGCCGGCTAACGCCAGAGGCGGTGATTGCGCGCAATCTCATCCGCGATATCGAACTTTTCATGCCGCTCGGCTTTTTACTGATGGCGCCGTCAGGTGAATTCGGAAGTTTCGGCTACGCAGGCCTTGCATGGTTCATAATCTTCATGGCTTTCCCGTTCTTCAACAAGGACGCCCTGCGCGCAGGCGACGTCATAGCGGGAACGTGGGTGGTCGAGGCTCCTCGGATCAAGCTGGCCGATGCGCTGTCCACACAGGGCGCGGCGGCTGCCAGCGGATCGAGCGAGGTTACCGGCGCGCGCTACCAGTTCGGCGTGGCAGATCTTTCGGTCTACGGAGAACGGGAATTGCAGACGCTGGAACGGCTGCTGCGCGAGGGCAATAACGATGCGCTGAAGTCGGTCCACGCTACGATCTGCCGCAAGATCGGCTGGGATCCGGGCGCGGGGGACGAACGCGCGTTTCTGGAGGCGTTCTATGCACAATTGCGCGCGCGGCTGGAGACCGACATGCGGTTTGGCAAACGCAAGGCGGACAAGCATTCATGAACGACTATTCGATTATGCACGATCCGCTGACGGATGAAGATGTGCTCGGTCTGTTGCGTCTGCACCTTGAGGAAATGCGCGCCTCCTCGCCCGTGTGCAAGGTGCACGCAATGCCAGCCGAACGGCTGCGCGCAGACGATGTGACGTTTTATGCCGTGCGCGCGGGCGATCAGCTTGCAGCGGTAGGCGCGCTCAAATCGCTGGAAGACAACCGCGGCGAGATAAAGTCGATGCGCGCTGCGCCCGAATTTCGGGGCAAAGGTGCAGGTGCTGCGCTGCTGCTTCACCTGATCGCAGAGGCCCGCGCGCGAGGATATACTTGGCTTGGTCTCGAAACCGGGCGAACGCCGGTTTTCGCGGCTGCAAAATCGCTGTATGAGGCCAACGGCTTTCGCGAATGCGCGGCGTTTGGCGAATACGTCAGCGACGATTTCAGCTTCTGCATGGAGAAACACCTTTGATCATCACGCGGCGTGGATTCGTCGGCGGTACGCTAGCATCGGGGGCGGCAATTGGCGCAACGGCCTGTGTTCCGCCCGATCAAAGCCCGGCGGGACGGATCGTGGCCCAATTGCGGATTATCGAAAGTCTTGCCGACGGCATTCTGGGAGCGGAGATTTACGACACCGGTACGCGCATGTCGGTCGGGCTGAATTCAAACCGGCGGTTTGGCCATTGCTCATCCTTCAAACTGAGCCTCGCGGCAAAGGTGTTGGCAGAAGACGCGCGCGGCCTGATCGACGCGGATCGCCGTGTCACATGGACGAGCAGCGATCTGATGGCCGTCTCCCCCTTTACGGAGCAGCGCCTCGGCGAAGGGGCCCAATTGCGCGAATTGGCCGAGGCAACGCAGAAATTCTCGGACAACACTGCTGCCAACGTCTTGCTGCGTGAACTGGGCGGACCTGCCGCGTTGACCGGTTTCTGGCGCACGATCGGCGATGATGTAAGCCGCCTGGACCGGTTCGAGCCGGAACTGAACGATGTGCCCATTACCGAATATCGCGACACCACAACACCCGCCGCGATGGCGCGCACGGTCGCGCGGCTGCTGTATGGCGATGTGTTGCCGGTGGACCAGCGCGCGTTGTTGAGACAATGGATGGTGGACACCCCAACCGGTATGCGCCGTGTGCGTGCGGGCCTGCCAGCCGAATGGCCCGCCGGGGACAAGACAGGGACGTCGCTATGGCCCGGCATGGGCGGCGGGCTATATGTCGATATCGGGTTTGTCGAACCACCCGCTTCGGACGATGATAAAAAGGCTGGGCTAACGCGCGCGCCCATCACCTTTGCCACCTATCTGCGAACTCGGCAGGTGGCCGATGGGATTGATCCGGTAGCAGAGGATGCGCTGGCAAAGGTCGGCGGCGTGATCGCCGAGATGACCGCTCCGGACAATGGGCTGCCGTTGGTGGGCAAGATATTCTAGCCTCGGCAGCGCGGCCCTTCCCGGCTGCTATTCGCCAGCAAAGATCGCCACCTCGTTCACCCCGTCGCTGGTTGCGCGCCCCCGATACATGCCACTGGTGTTGAAGCTGTATAGAGCCGCACCTTCGGGCGTGACAAGGATCACCCCGCCATCGCCGCCAAGCTCCTTGACCTCTGCCATGACGGCATCGGCTGCAATTTGCGGCGCCATACCGCCCAGCCGCAGCCGCGCGCAGATTTCATGCGCCACGCCGACGCGGATGAAGTATTCGCCCCAACCGGTCGCAGAGACAGCGCAGGAGCGATTATCGGCATAGGTGCCCGCTCCGATCACCGGGGCATCGCCGATGCGGCCCCAGCGCTTGCCCGTCATGCCGCCAGTCGATGTGCCAGCTGCAAGGTTACCGTTCTGGTCCAGCGCGACCGCGCCGACGGTGCCGAACTTGTGATCGACATCCATCGCCGAAAGTTGCTCTGCCTTCATCTGCTCCAATGCCTCTCGCCGCGCTTCGGTCGCGAACCATTCGGGCGGGGTCAAGACAAAGCCCTGCTCGTCAGCAAATTGCTCCGCGCCTTCGCCCATCAGGAAGACATGCGGGCTGGCGGTGCGCACTTTGTCAGCCAATAGGATCGGGTTCCTGATCGTGGTCACACCTGCCACAGCGCCCGCGCTGCGATCGCGTCCGTCCATGATCGATGCGTCGAGCTCGTTTGTCCCCTCCCAAGTGAAAACGGCACCACGACCGGCATTGAACAGCGGCGAATCCTCCAACGGAATGATCGCGGCCTTGACTGCATCCATCGCGCTGCCGCCATCGGCCAGCACTTTCGCGCCGGCATCCAGCCCGACCTGCAAGGCCGCTTCGTATGCGGTGCGCTGTTCCGGCGTCATCTTGTCGCGGTCCATCGTCCCCGCCCCTCCGTGGATCGCAATCGACCAGCGTGGTTTTGCAGTCTCGTTCGCCCGCGCGTTGACAATCATCGGCAGGCATGCGGCGAATACCGCGATGCACGCGGCAAGAAAAACGTTTCTCATGGCTTGCGTTGCTATCGCACTTGCGCCCATCACGCCAGCTTCACTGAACTAGAATTTGGGGAGCGGAGTAATGGCAGGTCTGGGCAAACATTCGACAGCAGATGATGTGCTGGAAGGCATGAACCTGTCAGGCAAAACTGTTTTCATCACCGGCGGCAATTCGGGACTGGGCAAGGAAAGCGCGCGGGCCATGGCGGCCAAGGAAGCGCATGTCATCATCGCGGGCCGCGATGCTGACAGACTAGGGGCCGCCGCCAACGAAATCACGGTTTCGCAACCGGGCGCCATGATCGACACAATCGTCTGCGATCTGGCTTCGTTGGAAAGCGTGCGCGCCTGCACTGCAAAGGCGCGAGATCGTTTTATGAAGATCGACGTCCTCATAAACAATGCAGGCGTCATGGCCTGCCCGATGAGCCATACGGCAGACGGGTTCGAAACTCAGTTCGGCACCAATCACCTGGGCCATTTCGTGCTGGCGAAGGGGCTGATGCCGCTGATTGAAAAGGGAGAGAACCCGCGTATCGTCAATCTTTCGAGCCGTGCACACTTCATGGCTGATGTGGATCTGGACGATCCCAATTTCGCACATCGCGATTATAACGAATGGATCAGCTACGGGCAGTCAAAGACGGCCAATGCGCTTTTCACCGTGGGGCTTGATCGGCGGTTTGGCGGGCACGGCATTCATAGTCTGGCGGTGCACCCTGGCGGTATCCGCACCAATCTGGGGCGGCACATGAACGATGAACAGGCGAAGGCACTTACCGAACGGGTCATGGCATCTGACCCCGATTTCGAATGGAAGACCGAGGCGCAGGGCGCGGCAACGCAAGTTTGGGCTGCAACTGCGCCAGCGCTGGAAGGCGTGGGCGCGCGCTATTGCGAGGATTGCCACCTGTCTGAATTCGACGATACCAGCCGCAAAAGCGGCGTGCGCCCTTATGCCCTCGACCCGCAAAGCGCGGAACGTCTCTGGAAGGTGAGCGAGAAACTGACCGGCGAGGTGTTCGCCGTATAGCGGTCAGCCGGTCAGAAAACTGCGCAGCAACGCGAACACGTCCTTTGCCTCACGCGTTGGGGTGATCGCCATGAAAACATGCGGCGCAGCTTCGTATTCATAGAGCTTGGCATCCACGCCCGCGTCCCGAAGGCGAGCGACAAAGCTGCGCGAATCCACGATGAACAGGTCGTGCCGACCGGTCCAGATGCGCGTCGGCGGCAGCATCGCCAGCTCCTCGGCAGGCAGGTAAAGCGGGCTGCATTCAGGCGAAGCGGGATCGCGGTCGCCCGCGTACATTGCTCCGCAGACCCTCAGCGTGTCGATCTTCAGCATGATATCGCGCGGCTCCACCGCTGGAATTGCCGGGTCTGCCATAGTCAGATCGAGCCATGGCGCAAACAACGCCAACCGTCCCGGTTGCGGGCCGCCAGCCCGCGCCAGACGCACTGCAAGGTTCAGCGCCATTTGCCCGCCCGCGCTATCGCCGCACAGCACAATCTTCTCAGATGGATGGATGGCGACAAGCTGCGCATAGGCGGCATCCGCCAGTGCATCCTGATCGCTCGCGCTCGTCTCGGGCACCACATCGTAGAGCGGCAGCGTCACGCTGACCCCGGCGTGCTCCACCAGCGCAGCGGCAAGCGGCCAATGCTCCTTGAACATCGGCAACACGAACCCGCCGCCGTGGAAATACAGCATATGCCATTCAGCAGGGCCGGATCGCGGATGCAGAGTCACCACATCGCGCCCGTTGATCACGCGTTGTTCGACGTTGAATTGCTGCGCTAATTTCGGCGGCATCGGCGCATCGCGGGGCTTTTTCCGGGATGACAACATGTGCGCGTAACCATCGGGATCGTGGGGAAACACTGGTCGCCGTTTGCTCATCAGCCAGGTAATAGCGCGCATCGCAATGCTGGGACGCGCGCTGCGCAGTTCGCCGATGGTGTCATTCAGCATTGAGTGTTCATCCTTTGCCAGTCTGTTTACCGCAGGCGGCAAGGCGTGCATCGAGTCAAGCGTCCATGCCAATCACCAACCCCTCGGAAAGCCACAGACCCAGCATCGCACCGGCCGATTGGGCAGCGTTCTGGATGGCGTCGTCATCGGGCATGTCGCCCGCCAGCAATGCGATAAGATCGCCATAGCGCGCGCCATCCTGCATCGCGGCAAAGGCACGCGAAGTGTCGGCATCGACCAGCAGAAAGGTAGGCCGGTCCCCCTCGCGCCAGACGATGCAACCCTTGGCAGGGTCCAGCGGGATTGCGGCGCCGTGCTGATCGTCCACACTGAGCCCACGCCAAAGCGCCGTGAGGTCGTGCTGCACGATCCGCGTCGCCGCCCTTGGCTGGAATATCAGCGCCAACCCCATCCACTGCGCGTCGCCAAAACCTGCGCTCGCCGCCGCAAAATCCTGCGGGGAGAACGGCTGCGTATCGGGCGCGCTCGCGAGTTCAAGCATCGTCCATTCCAGCCATGCAAGCTCGGCCACTTCGGGGTTTTCGCCAAACAACTCCTCGCAAGTCTGGTCAAAGCCCGCGCCCACAGCGTCAATCGTCCAATGTGCTGGCGGGTGCGCGATCAGATGATTTATGCCCGCCTGCCGAAAACCGTTTTCACCCACATAACGGGCTGTGCGTTCAAAAGAGCTGGCGAGTGCCGCCATCAGTGCGGACCGGTAATTGCCGCGATAAACCGACAGGCCCAGCGCGTGAGAATTGCTCCATCCATCGGGCAGAGGCGCGGTTTCATCCAGAATAGTGCGCATGAATGCGGCCTGCCGGTCGGCAAGAGATGCGCGCGGTGCGATCACGCGGGAACAGCCATTCCGGATACAGCCCGCGCCCGGTCCAGCTCGATCAGAAGTTCGCGCAGGGGCGGGATGTGCTCGTCCCGCTCGATCATGGTGGCGACCGGCTGCGCGATCATCGCCATCGCCTCTGCATACAGCGCCCAGACCGGATCGGCGACCGCGCGATCGTGCGTGTCAGTGATGACGGGGCGCTCGGCCGTTGCCGGATCGTGACCCGCAAGATGGATCTGGCGCACCCGGTCCAAAGGCAGGCCAGCCAGATAATCGCGCGCGTCGAACCCATGATTGCGGCTCGATACGTAAATGTTGTTCACATCCAGCAGCAGGTAGCATCCCGTTCGCTGCGCCATTGCGCTGAGAAATTCCCATTCGGTCATCTCGTCTTCGGGAAAGGTGAGATAGCTTGACGGGTTTTCGAACAGCATCGCTCGTCCCAGCGCCGACTGGGCCCGGTCGATATTGGCACACACAGCATCCAGCGCCTCTTGCGTCAAAGGCAGAGGCAGCAGATCGTGGCTGTTGTGGGCGCTGGTACGGGTCCAGCTGAGGTGATCGGACACCCACATCGGCTCGATCCGGTCTGCCAGCGCCCGCAGCCGCGCAAGGTAATCATTGTCCAGCCCAATGGCAGAACCGATCGACATGGAAACCCCGTGAAGGATCATCGGATGGCGCGCGCGCACCTGTTCCAGAACGCGCAATTGGCGCCCCCCCTCGATCATGTAGTTTTCGGAGATAACCTCTACGAAATCGACCGGGACCGGGTCATGCGTGTCCGCCAGAAAATCATCGTAATGCGTGCGGCGAAGGCCAAGGCCAAATCCGCCAAACGGCGCGATGTGTGAAAAAGATGTGGTCATTGCGGCACCATCCTAACGCGAAACGGGATCGATGTGCAGCCCGCTTTGAATGTGAACTGGATATCTGCAATTTCGATTTTCTGGCGCTTTGCGGTACAACGCGCCTGCCAGAACAGGACTGATGTGTCAGGGCAAAACAGAATTCTCCACAAAATGTGTAACCGTTCGGGCATCGCTGGCGAATGGCCTTGCAGACCCGGTGAGCAACCGGGCCCAGGATAACAGACTCACCAGTTCAACTTTCGGAGAAACGCCATGAACAAGAAATCAATTGCTTCGCTCGCCGGTCTTGCCCTTACCGCGGGCATCGCCGCTGGCCTCGCCACCACTCCGGTCGCCGCGCAAGGTGCCAAGGAAAAATGCTATGGCGTAAGCCTTGCAGGCAAGAACGACTGCGCTGCGGGTCCGGGCACCAGCTGCGCCGGCACCTCGACCAGAGATTATCAGGGTAATGCCTGGAAGTATGTCGACAAGGGCAGCTGCGTGAAGATCAAGACGCCCAAGGGCAATGGCTCGCTGAAGCCGATCAAGCGCTGATCCGGTCGGGAAATCCGATCATCGGAAACAGGCCGGGGCGGTTCAGGCAAAAGGGCCACCCCGCGCACTGAAAAACAGGAGGAAACCGTGAGCGGCATTATCGCATTGTATCAGCGTATCACCGGGATATTGGCGGGCAGTTTCATCGAAAGCATAGCGTTGCTGCTTACCCGCGTAGCGCTGGCCGGAATTTTCTGGCGGTCCTATCAGACCAAGGTTGAGGAAGGCACATGGCTGACCATCAGCGAGGTTCAGTACTTCATCTTCGAAAACGAATTTGCAGGCCTGCCTCTATCGCCGGAAATCGCGGTTCCGATGGCGACCTATGCAGAGTTCCTGTTTCCGATCCTGCTCGTGATCGGACTGGCTTCACGCTTTTCAGCCGCGGCGCTCATGATCATGGCGCTGATGATCCAGGTTTTCGTATTTCCGACGATGGACCACTTTCTGGGCTGGGCGATTACCGTGATGGCATTGGCAGCATTCATCATCAGTCGCGGAGCGGGTATGTTCTCACTCGATGCGCTGATTGCAAAAGCCACGGCGACACGGACAGCGTAGATGGTTGCTGACGAACCAACCTTCGCCCGCCTCATGGTTGCAGCACAGGACGGGAACAAAGCCGCCGCCAATGTGCTGCTGTCCGAGGTGGGCGTGTGGCTGGAGCGATATTTTCGCCGTCGTCTGCCACCCCACCAGATCGACGATCTGGTTCAGGACGTGCTGATTGCCTTTTACACCAAGCGATCGACATGGGATCCGGGTCGTCCGTTCCTGCCGTGGGTTGCGGCGATTGCACGGTATCGCTGGGTCGATCACCTGCGCAAGGTGTACAAGCACGATGGTAAGGAATTGATGGAAGAAGACGCCGTAGAAGACAGTGAAGAAGAAGTGGTGCTTACCCGTGTCAGCCTGGATCGTTTATTCAGTCAATTGCCTGAAAAGCAGTCAGAAGCGATAGAGTTGGTAAAGATCGGCGGCCTATCCATTCGGGAGGCCGCAGAAAAAACCGGGCAAAGCGAGAGCCTGATCAAAGTAAATATCCATCGTGGCCTGAAAAAACTCGCCACTATGGTTGAGGAAGCAGATTGATATGAACGTGTATTCCAACCAGAAGATGAGCCGCGAAGAATTGGTCGCAGCGTTGTCGGACGATTTCACCCCGGTAAAGCGCATCCGGGCACGTGATGGTGCGGTACTGATGGCTTTTGCTGCCATCGTCGCCTCTATCGCGTCTATTGCAGTGTTCGAATGGTGGTCGGGCCTGCTGACCGGCGAGGCATCGGGCTATTTCCTGATTACGCATGGCCTCCTGCTGGTGCTTGGCGTGGCCAGCACGGCGGCGCTGGTCAAGGGCGCGATGCCGCGTGTCGGCAACAGGTCAACCGCCCCTTTCTGGGGTGCAGGGATGCTCGCAATCCTGCCGATCGGAGCGGTAATCAGCCTGATATCGGAGCAAGGCAATCATGCGCATGCAGGGTTAAATGATCCTGTTGCGTTTCACTGCACGGCCGCATCGCTGAGCGCCGCAGCGCTGGTCGCGCTTGCTGCGGTCTTCTGGCTGCGCCGCGGCGCACCGGTCTCTTTGCAGCGCTCAGGCTGGCTTACGGGCCTTGCCGCAGGATCGCTCGGCACGCTGGCTTATGGCATTACCTGCCCGCTGGACACATTCTCGCACGTCGGACTGTGGCATGTCGCTCCGGTAGCGATTGCGGCGGTTATTGGCCGCCTGGTGGTTCCGCCTCTCATCCGCTGGTAATCTCCTGCCTCGTTCGCTCTAACCAAACGGGCCGCCCTCGCCGGGGCGGCACGTCGACAGGTTTCATCACCTCAAAGCCATTTCCATCGCCAGAACAGGAACAATTGCGTCGTCATCACGACTGCGCAAATCCCGACGACGACCCAGAACGCGCTGGCATCGTCGATCCCCGGCATTCCGCCGACATTGATCCCCATCAGCCCGGTCAGGAAACCAAGCGGCAGGAAAATCCCTGCGACGATAGTTAGCATGTAGGTCGCGTGTTCGTTCGAGGCGAGACTGCGGGCGCGCAATTCGTCCTGTAGCACAACGGCGCTTTCCTTACTGATGTCGATATCGTCCAGATACCGGCCAAGGCGCTCAATTGATTCCGCGATCTCGCGGCGGTCGTGTTCCTCAAACCAGTCCGGCGAGTCGCGTGATATACGCTCCAGCGCCTCGTGCTGGGGCGACATGTGGCGTTTCAACGCCAGGCAATTGCGCCTTATTGCGGTGATTTTGGGCAGGATAATCTCGTGCTCTTCCTCGACATTCATAGCTTCGAGTTCGTCGATCTTGTCGTTCATATCGACAATGGCGCGGTTCATGCGCACCACCAATTGTTCCACGATCTGGACGATGGCGCTGCCCGCATCCACCGGACCGCGGCCCCGGTCTACCTGCGCCAGAATATCGCGCGGGGTCTGCATCGGCTGCTTGCGCAAAGTGATGAGGCGTGTTCCGTCGCACCACAATTGCAGCGAGATCATGTCCTCAGGTTCGGCATCGGGATTGAAGTTGATCCCGCGCAAAGTTGCGACCAGCGTACCGTCTTCGCGCAGCGCGCGCGGGCGGGTCGATTCCGACACCAGCAGTTCAGCTGTTACCGGCGGAATGTCGAGATTGGAAACCAGCCACGGCTTCACCTCGGGCGCATTCTGACGCAGGTGTAGCCATAGCAATTCGTCGGGGTGTTGCGGTTGCCAGTCATCGACGTCATCGCGCCCAATCGGACGTCCGCCGCCCTTGCCATCCAGCACCCTGCCAAAAATCAGCGGTTCAGTGTCTTCGATTGTCTCGCTGTCCAGCGCTTCGAGCGTATTTTCCATCGGCCGTACATGCCGCAAAGGTCATAGCGTGTCATTGCCCCTTCGCACTTGCGCGACTATATTGCGCGCCATGGCATCTGTAAGACCCTGGCGGGACATCGAACGGCGCAAATGTCGCCAGATCATGGTCGGCAATGTGCCGGTGGGCGGCGACGCGCCGATCACGGTCCAGACCATGACCAACACTCCGACAGAGGACGCAAAGGCTACGATCGACCAGATCCGCCGGTGCGAGGAAGTGGGCTGCGACATCATCCGCGTGTCTTGCCCCACCGAAGAGGCGACGGCGGCATTCCCGCTGATTACCCACGCGGCCAATATTCCGGTGGTGGCCGATATTCACTTCCACTACAAACGCGCGCTTGAGGCTGCAGACGGCGGGGCAGCGTGCCTGCGTATCAATCCAGGCAACATCGGTTCGTCCAAGAAAGTCGCTGAAGTCGTGCGCGCAGCCAAGGCAAACGGATGTGCGATCCGCATCGGCGTGAACGCGGGTTCGCTGGAAAAGCACCTGCTCGAAAAATATGGCGAGCCCTGCCCCGAAGCGCTGATTGAAAGCGCGCTCGATCATATCAAGCTGTTGCAGGACCACGATTTTCACGAATTCAAGGTCGCGGTGAAAGCCAGCGATGTATTTCTCGCGGTCGCTGCCTATCACGGGCTGGCGGAAACGGTCGATTGCCCACTACATTTGGGCATTACCGAGGCCGGGGGACTGATCGGCGGAACGGTCAAATCCTCCATCGGCATGGGCAGCCTGCTGTGGGCCGGGATCGGCGACACGATCCGCGTGTCCCTATCGGCGGAGCCGGAGGAAGAGATAAAGGTCGGCTATCACATGCTGAAGGCGCTGGGCCTGCGCACGCGCGGCGTCCGTGTCGTGTCCTGCCCCAGTTGCTCGCGGCAAGGCTTTGACGTGATCCGCACCGTGGAAACGCTGGAAAAACGGCTTGAGCACATCAAGACTCCCATGAGCCTTTCGGTCCTCGGCTGCGTCGTCAACGGTCCCGGCGAGGCGCGCGAAACAGATATCGGCCTGACAGGCGGCGGCAATGGCAAGCACATGGTCTATCTGTCTGGGATGAAAGCGCACACGATCGAGGATGAGGACATGCTTGATCACATTGTGCGTCTGGTCGAGGAAAAAGCCGCTCGGATCGACGCGGGCGAAGTGCTTGCCTTTGATCCGCACTCTCCCGAAGCAGAAGCCGCGGAGTAATTCGGGGCGCCAGCAGTGCTCGAAATTTTTTTCCTCGCCCTCGCGCTCGCCATGGATGCCTTTGCGGTGGCGCTGACGCAGGGCGCGCGGTTTCGGCCTGACTGGCGACGCACAGTTGCGATAGCTGTCACATTCGGGGCATTTCAGGGCGTGATGCCCCTGATCGGCTGGGGGATTGGTGTGGTTGCGCTCGAATATGTCGCGGCGCTCGATCACTGGATTGCGTTCAGTTTGCTCACCTTTCTCGGCGTACGGATGCTGGGCGGTCACGTCGGCCAAGGAGAAGCAGCGCGAACGCTCACAGGCACGGCGCTGATGGTCGCAGGTCTCGCGACGAGTGTGGATGCGCTGGCAGCCGGCATCACCCTACCGACGTTGGCCGCCCCGCCCCTTCATGCGGCTGCAATGATAGGACTGGTGACATTTGCCCTTAGCGCTGGTGGCGTCGCCACGGGCCGGGTTGCTGGTGACCGGTTTGGGATGTGGGCAGAACGTGCGGGCGGCGTTATCCTGATCGCGCTGGGTTGCAAGATCCTGGCCGAGCACACCGGTTATCTGGCAGGCTGGCGGTGAAGCCCATGCTCCACGTCGTTCACCACGCCGATTACATGGCCCCGCAACCCACGCGCGGGACGTTCAAGTTCGACAAATATTACCTCGTCATGGAGGAACTGCGCGCATCCGGCGCGGCAATCACCGAACACGCCCCCGATCCGATGCCGCGCACATGGCTGGAGGCAGTGCATTGCCCTGCTTACGTCGATGAGGTTTTCCGCGCCCAAGTCCCGCGCGACAAGGAACGGCGCATTGGCTTTCCCGTAACCGACCGCATCCGTGACCGGGTGAGGCACACCAATGGCGGCACCTGGCTGGCCGCGAAGCTGGCATTGAAACACGGGTATGCCGCCAACAGCGCAGCGGGCAGCCATCATGCGCTGCACGATACCGGCGCGGGTTATTGCGTGTTCAATGATCTGGCGGTCGCATCCAACCGGTTGATAGCGCAGGGGGATGCACGCCGCATACTGATCGTCGATCTGGACGTTCATCAGGGCGATGGCACCGCCAGCCTTAGCGCGGGCCGCGAAGACATTTTCACGCTGTCGCTCCACGCGGAAAAGAATTTTCCGGTACGAAAGGCGCGCTCCAGTTTGGACGTGGGGTTGCCAGATGGGCTGGACGACGATGGCTATATGGAAGCGCTCGCCAAACATCTCCCATCCGTGATCGAGAATTTCGCGCCCGATTTCGTGTTCTATCAGGCAGGCGTCGATCCGCACCGGGACGACAAGCTTGGACGGCTTTCGCTCACCGACAAAGGGCTGGTGCAACGCGACCGGTTTGTGGTGCAACAGGCGCGGCTGCGCGGCCTGCCCGTGGCGTCAGCCCTGGGCGGCGGTTACGGCGACAATCAGCGCGAAGTTGCCGCTCGCCACGCCCGCTCCATGCTGGCGATGGCGGCTGAAAATGCGGTTTATTGCTAACTTGTCGCGTGCCTTTAAATAGCCTTAAGTATCGCCGCGTTATGGTGGGGTTATGATTGGCCGGACCCTCGCCTTTGCCGCCGGTGTGTGCGTTTTCGCCGCCCTCGCCGTGCCATCCGATAACGACACCGCAGACGAAGGCGCCGCGCCGGTCGAAACGAATGCCAACACCGATCAAGGCTCCGCCATGCTTTCTGTGCAACCCGCGAAGGGTTGGGCTGCGGGCGACCATACTTTGGACCGGCAGGCAGACGGCCATTTCTACGCCTCCACCAGTGTCGACGGCGCGGCGGTGCGCATGATGGTCGATACCGGAGCGGGTGTCATTGCGCTGACCGGTGCCGATGCATTGGCGGTGGGCCTGAATTGGGACGACGCCGATGTTCGCGTAATCGGCCAGGGGGCGAGCGGTGATGTCTATGGCGTTCCTGCACGGTTGCGAGAGGTTGAGGTCGGAGGTATCGTGCGCCGCAACGTGGATGCCGTGATCGTTCCCGAAGGCCTTGGCGTATCGTTGCTCGGTCAATCATGGCTCGCGCAGGTCGATGCGGTCGAGATAGCGGGCGACCAGATGATCTTGCGCACCGATTGACGCTTCGCCCTTGTGGTCAAGTGTATCGTGCAAGATCAGTCGGGCAAATTTGCATAAGGCGTGATAGGGGCGGTTCGAACTCTCGCGACCAAAGGATTTCGTGAATGGCCAATGTTGAAACCGATTATCTCGTCATTGGCGCAGGCGCGGTTGGGCTGGCATTTGTCGATACGCTGCTGGACGAAGACCCCAATTGTCACATCACCATCGTGGACAAGCACGCGCGGCCCGGCGGCCACTGGAACGATGCCTATCCGTTTGTCGCCCTGCATCAGCCCAGCGCAACGTATGGCGTCAATTCGATGGAATTGTGCCCCGACCGGCGCGATACCAGCGGGCACAATGCCGGGATGTTTCCGCTTGCACCTCATGCAGAGATTCTGTCTTATTACAGCAAGTTGATGAATGATCGACTGATACCCAGCGGCCGTGTGACCTATCTGCCGCTGACGGAGTATCGCGGTGGCAGCGACGGAACGCACGAGGTGCGCGGTATCCTTTCGGGAGACGAACAAAGCGTCAGGGTGCGGCGCAAACTTGTGGACGGCACGTGGTTCCAGACGTCGGTTCCCGCTACTCACACCCCCGCTTTCGAAATTGCCGAGGGCACGCGCTTTGCCATTCCGGGTGACCTGCCAGGATTGTGGAAAGACGCAGGCAAACTGCCGGACCATTACGTCGTGATTGGCGGCGGTAAGACCGCGATGGACACAGCCGTGTGGCTGCTGGAGGCTGGGGTCGCGCCTGAAAAGATTGGCTGGGTGCGTCCGCGTGACAGCTGGATGTTCAATCGCAAGCTGCTGCAACCTGCGTTCCATCATATCGAGGATCTGATCACGTTCCAGACCGATCTGGTCGAGGCTGCCAACGCATCGGCCAGCGGGGACGAAATGTTCGCAGAGCTTGACCGGCGCGGGACCATGCTGCGGATCGACCCCCACGTAACGCCTAAAATGTTTCATTTCGCGGTGATTTCCGAAGGTGAAATTGAGATGCTGCGAAAGATCGAAACGGTCTATCGCGACGGTCATGTATCGAGGATTGAACCGGGCCGTATGCACTTGCAAAGCAGCCGGGTGGACTTGCCGCAGAACACCCTGTTCATCGATTGCACCGCCAGCGCGGTCCCGTTCGATGTGCGCGATACCGGGCGTCAATTCTTCGATGGCGACCGGATCACACTGCAATTGGTGCAGGTTCCCTTCGTTCCTTACAGCGCCGCTCTCGCTGCATTTCTGGAGGCAAACTTCGAAACCGATGAAGAGAAGAACGCACTGTGCCCCCCCGCTCCGCTGACCGATTCGACCGATGCCTATCCTTATGCGGTGATGGCCAATCTCATGAGTACCGCGATCCTTGCCGCCAATGAGAAGGTTTCGGCTTTCAACGCTCACAGCCGCCTGCATCCCACGGGCCCAGCGGTGGCGCGAATGATGAAGGAGGGCGACCCGCGTCTTGCCAAGCTTGCAGGGGTCGGTCCGGCGATAAAGATGAATATGCCCGGCGTCATCCGGCTGGGCATGGCGGCGCGCGCAATTCACGAAAAGCAAAGCCATGCCGGGTAGGATCGCAACAACGTAAACAGCTTCGTTCACTTGCGCGATAGGAAGAGTGTATTAGGATGGGCTCGATGAAACGGCGTGATCTCTTGAAAGGCAGTCTGGCCGCGGGGGCAGTTTTGGCCCTTCCTGCGCTGCCTGCGCGACTGGCTGCACAACCGGCAAGGGGGTCGCCCCGCGACCGCGCCCTGTTCAAGATCGCCACGGATGAACTGGCGCGCGCGGGTGAGGCAATCTGGAAACGCGACATCGTCGGTATTGCCGATTACGGTCTGCATTCGGCGGAACGGCGATTCCACTTCGTCAATCTCGAACGGCAGGAGGTGCAGTCCTACCATGTCAGCCATGGGACCGGCTCCGATCCTGACCATGATGGCTGGCTAAAGCAGTATTCCAATGTGGAAGGCTCGCTCGCCACCAGCCGCGGGGCCTATGTCACTTGGGAATGGTATCAGGGCCGCTATGGCACTTCGGTGCGATTGGGCGGCCTTGATCAGACCAACGATGCCGCCCTGCGCCGCTATATCGTGATGCACCGTGCCAAATATGCCGAACCGCATCACATTGATCGTTATGGCAGGCTGGGCCGCTCCAACGGTTGTTTCGCCATGGGAGAGGAACAGTTTCGCATCGCGTTGCTGAACCTTTCGGGGGGGCGACTGCTGTTTGCAGACAGCCTCGGCTTGCAGGAAGACGGCAGCATCGCGATGCGCGGCGATCTGGAAGCGCTCCAGCCGGAACGGCCAAATGCCGCGCAAAGGTATATCCCGGGGATGTATTAAACGCGCACCAATTCTGGTGCCCGGCGTTGTTCTGGCAGGGTCTATCCCCCTGCGCGCGGATCGTCCTCGATTACGATCACTTCATCATCACTCACGGTAGCGCGGTCTTGCTGGCGCGGCTTATCGAGGCTGGCGAGCACCGGGGCGTCGCGGCCATAGATATCCTTGAACGTTGTCAGCTTGCCATCGGTATCGGTGCCCATCGTGAAATAGGTGATGTAAGCAGGAATTTCGCGGTTGATCGGAACCTTGGTGTACTTGCCCGAAGTTGCGATTTCGACCGCCTCGTCCTTTGATGTCGCCTTGCCAAGAATCGCCACCGTCATCGCCAGTTCAAGCGCACGCTCGGTACGAATGCAGCCATGGCTAAGCGCCCTGTCGGCGGTCTCGAACAGGTCGCGCGCGGGTGTATCGTGAAAGAAGATCGCGTGCGGGTTCGGCATTTCCAGCTTCATCCGGCCCAGCGAATTGGTGGGTCCGGGCTGTTGCACCACGCTGATATAACCATTGGCACCGCGCGTCGCAGTGTAACCCTTGGCCTTGGCCCAACCGGGATTACCCAGCACCCGCTCACCCAGACCTTCGCCCTTGACGATGGATTGCGGCACCGTCCAGGTGGGGTTGAACACCACACCAGATACATTCTCGGAGAGTTGCGGAGTGGCAGTGCGCCCCGGCTTACCCACGATGGTGCGATAGGTGAAGGTTTTTTCGCCCGCGCGCAGGCGCAACTGGTATTCAGGCACGTTGGTAATCAGGTGGATCGTACCGAGGTCGCGCGCCAGCCAGCGCCAGCGGTCCATATTGGCGCGAATCAGCTTGCGCTTGGCCTTGTTCGCCATCGGCGTCGCCGCAAGTTCATCGCGCAGCGCGGCGTAATCGGCGTGGACCGGATGCAGCCCATTCAGCGTGCCGGCAACGTCGCCGGTCTGCGTCGCCTGCTTGAGAAGTTCATCGGTGCGATGCAGATCGCGGTCCGGATCCACCACGAACCACTGCTCGCGCGCGTCCATCGGAGTGCGCCCGTCACGCAAATCTTCGACCAGCCAAACAAAGTTCTTCGAGGCAAGCTCATCCAGTTCCTGACTCGGACCGGAACGCGCAGAGACTTGAAGCGCGAGAAGATCGTAGTCGCCAACGTCAAGCCCTTCCGACCCTACCCCTTCGATGAAGCCGATAAGCGCCTGCACGCTATCGAGGGACCATGGCTGTACGAGCGGACCCGGGGCCTCCAGACCGCCTTGAACGACCTCTTCGGAAACCAGGTTGGGAAATGCCTCGTCAAAACGTGCATTATCCTGCTGCGACGCATTCCGTGCTGGCTTGGCCGCAGCCGAATTGTCCTGCGCCAGCGCCGCACCCGATAGCATCGCCGCACCGGCCATAGCTGCGGCCAGTGGCCCAGCCACACTGCGCCTGTTACCCCTGCCAACGCTGCAAAACTTACGCATACTCGCCTCAATCACTTCCATATCGGCCCCAAAAAGTGGCACAATCTCGCCAAAACTGGCCCTATCAGAATTCCAGCATAACCCTGCTTATATATCACTATCAAGCAAGCTGGCTTTCCCTCACCTGAATTCGCCGGAGTTTTGTGTAAAATCAAGCCCGGTTTCCGATGTAGAAAGAGTGACGGCAGTCCAGATTACAATTACAGCCCAATCGATATGACCGCCGATGGCACCACCCCGCATCCGGGCGCAATAAACCGCTTTGCGCCGTTCGCAATGGCAGCCGCAGGGGTCGGCCTTCTTGCGTTGATGGATGCCTTCATGAAAACCGCGGCGCTGGCTGCGGGGGCCTACACCGCCACAGTCCTGCGATCGCTTATCGGCGCGGCAATCATTGCCCCGTTCTGGCTCGCCCGGCGCACGGCGTGGCCCAACCCCGCGACGCTGAAACTGCATCTGGAACGAGGCTTTGTCTCGGCATTCATGGCGCTCAGCTTTTTTTATGCGCTCACCACCATGCCCTTGGCAGAAGCAATTGCGATCAGTTTTGTCGCGCCGATTATTGCGCTGTATCTCGCCCATCTGTTGTTGGGAGAGAAAATTGGCCGCGCGGCCATATTCGCCAGTGTTCTTGGCTTTGCCGGAACGCTGGTGATCGTCGGCGGACAATTCAGCGCGGGCCGGGCCAATCCGGAATTGTGGCGCGGGATTGGAGCGATGGCGTTTTCAGCGCTGCTGTACGCCTACAATTTCGTGATAATCAGGCGCCAATCCCAAGTCGCGGGGCCAGTTGAAATTGCGACCTTTCACAGCGGCGTAGGCGGGCTTGTCCTGCTGATGCTGGCTCCGTTTTTCTGGCAGACGCCAGCGCTTGCAACACTGACATCGCTCACCGCAGCGGGTGCGCTGACGGTGGTGGGAGCAATGGCGATAGCGTGGGCCTATGCGCGGGCTGAGGCGCAGGCGCTGGTGCCGATCGAATATTCCGGATTTCTTTGGGCAAGCGTGTTTGGCTGGTTATTCTTCAGCGAAACGGTGACGATGCCGACTGTGCTGGGAGCAGCGCTGATACTGTTTGGATGCTGGCTCGCAATGAGGTCCGCCAGCCAACCGACGGTATGAAGCAAGGGGTGTAAGGCCGGAACAGCGCGCCCCCACGCTGCTCCGGCCTCGCCCCCGCCCCCAATAATGCCAATGGCTTACGGCCGGCACGCAAAGATGGGGGCATTTGCCGGCAACGACCCGAAAGGCCCGCCGCAGTCCATTCCGAGGCCCCCCTTGACCCGTTCAGGGACCGGCGCGCAGCTTTTCAGCGCCAGCAAATATAGCAACGTCAGCGTCATCCGGTTCGACGATGACTTTGTTGTCAGCGAACACAAAAGCCGCGCCAAAACAGACAATCACCATCATCACGCCCGCGGCTACGCCAATGCGCATGGGTCCAGAGTGCGCCCCGATATTACGATGGATCTGCATGTGCCCCCGCGCCCGTCAGTCCGGCCCTTCGATCTGCGGTGCAATATGCATGAAGCCTCCTGATTCACGAAGTAAACTCTCGTAAAGTGCGGCTCGGATCTGGATTGATATCAGCCCCCGCCCTGCGGGTTCAGGGCTGTCAGAAGTCCAATCGGCTTGCAAAAAGGGCTCGCACCACTTGACCTGAGCCACGCAGTCTAGCACTTGCCTCATCCATATCACTCTTCCGGAAATGGATCGCCCGGATCCCCCTTGCCACCCCGTGCGCAAGGTTCAGCCAAAAGGATGGAACGCCCCGATGACTGCTATCGGCAAGGATACGCTCGCAACCCGCTCGACCCTCTCGGTCAATGGCAAGGATTATGCCTATTATTCGCTCGCGAAGGCCGCAGAGCATTTGGGCGATGTCTCAAGATTGCCCATCTCGATGAAAGTCCTGCTGGAAAACCTGCTGCGCTTCGAAGACGATGGGTTCACCGTCGGGCGCGATCATATTCAGGCGATCGTCGACTGGCAGGACAATCCCGCGACAGGTAACGAAATCCAGTATCGCCCAGCCCGCGTGCTGTTGCAGGATTTTACCGGCGTGCCGTGCGTCGTCGATCTGGCCGCCATGCGCGATGCGATCAAGAAGCTGGGCGGCGACACGCAGAAGATCAACCCGCAGGTCCCCGTCAACCTTGTGATCGACCATTCGGTGATGGTCGACGAATTCGGCCATCCCAAGGCGATGGAAGCCAACATGGCGCTAGAATACGAGCGCAACGCCGAACGCTACGACTTCCTCAAATGGGGCTCCAAGAGCTTTGAAAACTTCTCCGCCGTCCCTCCGGGAACCGGCATCTGCCACCAGGTAAACCTTGAACATATCGCTCAAGGTGTGTGGTCGAGCGAGGACGAGAACGGCAATATGGTCGCCTATCCCGATACCTGTGTTGGCACCGACAGCCACACGACCATGATCAACGGTCTGGGCGTGCTGGGCTGGGGCGTCGGCGGGATCGAGGCTGAGGCCGCGATGCTTGGTCAGCCGATTTCGATGCTGATCCCCGAAGTCGTGGGTTTCAGGCTAACGGGCCGCATGGCCGAAGGCGTCACCGCGACCGATCTGGTGCTGACCTGCGTGCAGATGCTGCGCGAGGTTGGCGTGGTGGGCCGTTTCGTCGAATTCTACGGCGAAGGCGTTGCCAACCTGACCCTTGCCGACCGCGCGACGATCGCCAACATGGCTCCCGAATACGGGGCAACATGCGGCTTCTTCGGGATTGACGACAAGACCATCGAATACATGCGCCTGACCGGCCGCAGCGAGGAAAACCTCGCGCTGGTCGAAGCTTATGCGAAGGCGCAGGGCATGTGGTTCGATCCCGCCGCAGAACCGGTGTTTACCAATACACTGGAACTCGATGTCGCATCGGTCGTACCCAGTCTTGCCGGACCAAAGCGCCCGCAGGACCGCGTAATCCTCCCCGAAGTGGACGAACTGTTCAACGGCGAGCTGAAATCGGTTTACAACAAAGACGGCGCAGTCCGCGTCGGTGTCGAGGGTAAGGATCACGACATTGGCGACGGCGACGTCGTGATCGCGGCGATTACCAGCTGCACGAACACATCAAACCCCGACGTTATGATCGCAGCAGGTCTGGTTGCCAAAAAGGCCGTCGAAAAGGGTCTGAAGCCCAAGCCGTGGGTCAAGACCAGCCTCGCCCCCGGATCGCAGGTTGTGACCGATTACCTGGTGAAGTCGGGGCTGCAGGACGATCTTAACGCAATCGGGTTCGACCTGGTTGGATATGGCTGCACCACCTGCATCGGCAATTCCGGCCCGCTGGCTGCGCCGATCAGCGCGGCAATCAACAACAACGATATCGTCGCTGCTTCCGTGCTATCGGGCAACCGCAACTTCGAAGGCCGCGTCAGCCAGGATGTGCGCGCCAACTTCCTCGCTTCGCCGCCGCTCGTGGTTGCCTATGCATTGAAGGGCACCGTGACGGAGGACATCACCACCACCCCGCTGGGCCAGGACCAGGATGGCAATGACGTGATGCTGGCCGATCTGTGGCCGACCAATGCCGAGATCGCAGAGCACCGTGCAACCAATATCGACCGTTCGATGTTCGTCAGCAGGTACGCCAACGTCTATGACGGTGATGAGCACTGGCAGGCGATTACGGTTGAACCGTCGGACACCTATCAATGGCGGGCCGGTTCCACCTACATCGCTAATCCTCCCTATTTTGATGGGATGGAGATGACCCCGGCTGCGATCGAGGACATTGTCGATGCGAAACCGCTGGCGATCCTTGGCGATTCGGTCACCACTGATCACATCTCTCCCGCAGGCGCGATCAAGGAGGAAAGCCCAGCCGGCTCCTATCTCAAGAGCAATCAGGTCGCGAAGAGGGACTTCAACTCCTACGGCTCGCGGCGCGGCAATCATGATGTGATGATGCGCGGCACCTTCGCCAATATCCGGATCAAGAACGAGATGGTCCCCGGCGTGGAAGGCGGCGTGACGACCTACAACGGCGAGCAAATGGCGATTTACGACGCGGCCATGAAGCACAAGGCGGACGGCACCCCGCTGATCGTGGTCGGAGGCAAGGAATACGGCACCGGCTCCAGCCGCGACTGGGCGGCCAAAGGCACGATCCTGCTGGGCGTGCGCGCTGTTATCGTGGAGAGCTTTGAGCGCATCCACCGCTCCAACCTTGTTGGGATGGGCGTTCTGCCCGTGCAGTTCAAGGAAGGCGATACCCGCGAAACGCTTGGCCTTACGTCAGACGATACGTTCAGCATCATAGGGTTGGCGGAACTTGTTCCCGGACAGGACATCGAGATCGAAGTCACCCGGACCGATGGTTCGACCTTCACCTTCACAGCGCTCTGCCGGATCGATACCGCCAATGAGATGGAGTATTACCGCAATGGCGGCATCCTCCACTACGTGCTGCGCAAGCTGGCAGCATAGGCATCGCGGTGCGGACCGTTCTTCCTCTTGCTCTCCCTATGATGGTGCTGGCCGCCTGCGCGCCGGAGAGCGAGCACGACGCGAGTAAAAATGCCGCGCCTGCTCCGTTTGGTATGGAGCTGGCATCGGCCAGGTCTGTTGCCGAAGCAGCACCAGAGTCTACCGTAGGTATAACCACGGCGCAGCTTTCGTCCATGATGGATCAGGGCAAGGTCAGGCTGATCGATGTCCGCACTGCCAAGGAAGTGGCGCAGGGCATGATTCCAAGTGCCGAACATATCGCGATGGATGCGTTCGACCCGACCGCACTCGATACCGCGGATGATCGCACGATTGTGCTCTATTGCCGATCGGGAAGGCGCTCCCAGATCGTGGGTGAGAGGCTGGCCGGACACACAGGCACACCTACATTGCATTTGGCAGGCGGTATTTTGGCGTGGGAAGCGGAAGGACATCCCGTGCAATAGTTATCGGATTTGCGTGCAGGCTGGCATTCCAGCTTTCAGCAATGAAAAGGGCGGCTCACACTGTTGGTGGGGCCGCCCTTTTTCATAAGTGTCGTTGGGATGAAATTCAGCCGTTCAGCTTTTCCGGCTTGAAGCGGCGACGGCCCAGAATGGCAGCGGCGGCGATGCCAAACAACGCCATCATCGGCGGCGCGGGCACATCGGTGCCACTGCTGGTGGATGAGGAGGTGCCGCTGGAACTGGACGAACTGGACGAGGATGAGCTGCTGCTGGACGACGAGGACGACGAGCTGGTGCTGCTTGTCATATCACCCGAAGTCGAGCTGCTGCCCGAAGACGAGGACGAACTCGAGCTCGAAGACGACGAACCGCTGCTGCCCGATGTGCTGGCACCCGGATCGACAGGATCGCCACCACCAGAGGAGCTGGAACTGCTCGACGAAGAACTGGAGGAAGATGACGAGGAGGAGCTGGATGAAGAGCTGGAACTGCCGCCAGTTGTGCTCGACACAGCGCCCGTAGAACTGGACACAGCACCGGTTGAACTGGATACAGCGCCCGTGGAGCTGGACACTGCTCCCGTTGAGCTCGAAACGTTGCCCGAACTGCTCGATACCGCCCCTGTGCTCGATGAAACCGCCCCGGTCGAACTCGATACGTTGCCAGACGTGGTGGACGAGGTGCTGGAAATCCCACCGGTACTGGTCGAAACCTGACCGGTTGAAGTCGAGGTGGAAACCTGACCCGTGGAAGAGCTGATCTGTCCTGAAGAAGAGGTAGTCGAGGTCGAATTGTCGATATCTATGATGATATCCTGACCCTGATTCTGGCCATCGCCGCCACCCGTCGTGGTGGTGCTGACGACCGAGACATCGCCCGATGATGAACCGCCCCCGCCGAAGAAGCCACCGACGAACCCGCCGCCAAGGCCTCCGCCGAACCCACCAAGGCCTCCGCCAATGATAACCGGCGCTCCGCCGCCGCCGCCGCGAACCGCGGGAAGCGGTGGCAAGGGCGCAGGGGCATAGGCGATCTGCGTAATTGGGGGGCATTCATTGGGATCAATATACGCTTCAATCGCGCCTGCCGGAAGCGGAGCGGATTGCGCCACCACGCTCGCGCCGCCAAATCCTTGCGGTATCGGCTCGCATTCGATCGTGCGTTCGACAATGCGGCGACGGCGCTGTTCGGGAATTGGCGGGATATCGCGGATGCGCGTCTTGATCAGCTTGGGCTCGCCCTTGATGAGTTTGCCATTGGCTTCGGAGCTGTAGACCGGACTGTCGGTGACCATGGGTTCCGCTGAGCGAACGGCACCGCCTTGCTGGGCAACCTGCAGCGCACCCCCGGTCATCAGGGCGATGCCTGCAGCGGTGGCGGAAAGCTTTGCAGCTGCCAGTTTGATCGACATAATCGCGAAACCTTGTTCGTTGTGCCGGTTCGATGCGGACCACCCACACCTTCACCGGTCCAATCCTCTTGTGGCCTGCGAAACATCGGTGGGACAATGCGATTAACCACGTTCAACACCGCGCCAGCGCTCCAAACCCGCGAAAATGGGCCGATTTCAGGGTCGCTGTCCCGATTTGACACCGAAAAAGCGGGTTTGGTTAGTCCAACGGTTAACGCCTTCGGGGCGAATGGCGTGTTCAAGCCTCCTCCTCCCCATCGAACAGGCCCGACTGGCGACTCGCAGCGGGCGCAGGCATGGCAAGGCCCAGATGCTCCCATCCCGCATCGTTCATCACCCGCCCGCGTGCCGTGCGCGCCAGCAAGCCAAGCTGGATGAGGTAGGGCTCCACCACGTCCTCCACAGTGTCGCGCGGTTCGGCAAGGCCCGCCGCCAGCGTCTCGACACCCACCGGTCCGCCCTTGTAAGTGGTTGCAATCATGGTGAGATACCGCCGGTCCATCGCATCCAGACCCAGCCGGTCGATCTCCAGCCGGTTCAGCGCGTCGTCGGCAATGGCGCGGGTGATGGTGGACTGCCCCGCAACCTGAGCAAAATCACGCACGCGCCGCAGCAGCCGCCCGGCCACGCGCGGCGTCCCGCGCGAACGGCGCGCAATCTCGCGTGCGCCCGTCGCCTCTATCGGCAGACCCAGCAAGCGGCTGCCGCGCGTCACCACCTGATCCAGCTCATCGTGGGAGTAGAATTGCAGGCGCACCGGAATGCCAAACCGGTCGCGCAAAGGCGTTGTCAGCAGCCCCTGCCGGGTGGTCGCGCCAATCAGTGTGAACGGCGGCAGGTCGATCCGCACGCTGCGCGCCGATGGGCCCTCTCCGATGATGAGATCGAGCGCGCGGTCCTCCATGGCAGGATACAACACTTCCTCGACCACGGGATTGAGGCGGTGAATCTCGTCGATGAACAGCACGTCGTGCGGTTCCAGATTGGTGAGCAGCGCGGCGAGATCGCCCGCCTTGGCGATCACCGGGCCGGAGGTCGCGCGAAAGCCAACGCCCAGTTCATTGGCGACGATCTGCGCCAGGGTGGTCTTGCCAAGGCCGGGCGGGCCGAAGAACAGCGTATGGTCCATCGCCTCCCCGCGCGCTTTGGCGCTCTGGATGAACACCCGCAGATTGTCGCGCGCACCCTCCTGCCCGATGAACTCGGCGAGCGACTTGGGCCGCAGCGCAGTGTCCGGGTCGCCCGGTTGGGGGGTGGGGGAGTGGAGGGGGATGGGGTCAGTCATTCTGGATCGCCCCACGGGACTCGTCACCCTGAACTTGTTTCAGGGTCCATTTCTCCACAAACACCGCGGCCGCGACGAGAAGGATGCATGCTGAAGCAAGTTCAGCATGACGAAAAGGGGAAACCACCATCACCCGGCCGCCTTCTTCAATGCCACGCGAATGAGGTCGCCCTCGCCTGCGTCCTCGCCCAGTTCGGCCACTGCGCGCGCCACGGCCTGTGCGGCCACGGCGGGTTTGAAGCCGAGGTTTTCGAGCGCGCTCATCGCGTCCGCGCTTGCCCCGCCTGCGAGCGACACGGTGCCAACGCCTGCGCCCGCCATGCCGCCGCCCGGCAATGCGCCCGCCTTATCCTTCAGCTCGTTCACGATCCGGCCCGCCAGTTTCGGCCCCACGCCGTTCGCGCGCGCCACCTGCGCCGCGTTCCCCGCCGCGCAGGCATCGCGCAGTTCGCCGGTCGACAGGGCGGAGAGGATCGCAAGGCCCACCTTGCTGCCCACGCCCTGCACCTGTGTCAGCAGCCGGAACCAGTCGCGCTCCGCACTGGTGGCAAAGCCGAGCAGGCGCATGTCGTTCTCGCTCACCTGCAAATCGGTGTGGAGCGTGCAGGCCTCCCCCACCCCGCCCAGCGCCGCCAGCGTGCGCGCCGAACAGTGGACGAGGTAGCCCACGCCCGCCACATCGACGATGGCCCAGTCCGTGCCCGTTTCATCGAGCCTGCCTGTCAGCTTTGCAATCATGCCTTGCTTCTCGCTGATAGCGCGCGCGATTGCCAGCGCCGCGCGCCCGTTTTGCGCAAGCGTTTCCCGTTCGCGCGCCCCGTCTCGTCGCAGCTGGAGAACGCCTGACACACCTGACACACTGTCCAGAGGCTGAAAACCCTGCCCCGGACGCACCGCCGCAATCCGCACCAGATCGCGCATCAAAACGCCTGAATGCAAGGAATTCGTCCATGAAAACCCTCATATCGCCGCATCGAAGTGTAGGAAACGCCCCATTCGCAGCCGCAATATATCGACAGGCCCGCCTTTCGCGCTATCAGCAGGGCCATGAGCTTCAACACTTTCGGGCGCGTGCTGCGCTTTACGACATGGGGCGAGAGCCATGGTCCCGGCCTTGGCGCGGTGCTGGACGGGTGCCCGCCGGGCCTGCCGCTGCGCGCGAGTGATATCCAGCCCTATCTGGACGCGCGCAAACCTGGCCAGAACCGCTTTACGACGCAGCGCAGGGAAGCAGACGCGGTGCGCATCCTTTCCGGCGTGTTCGAGGATAAAACCACTGGCACACCGATCCACCTGATGATCGACAACACCGATCAGCGGTCCAAGGACTATTCCGACATCGCGCAATCCTATCGACCCGGCCACGCCGATTACGCCTACGATGCGAAGTACGGCATCCGCGATTATCGCGGCGGAGGCCGGTCGAGCGCGCGCGAAACCGCCGCGCGCGTGGCGGCGGGCGCGGTGGCGCGGCTGATCATTCCCGAAGTCACCATCACCGCCTATGTCTGCGAGCTGGGCGGAGACCATATCGAACGCGAGGCGATCAATTACGACGAGATCACCCGCAACCCGTTCTTTTGCCCCGACAGCTGGGCGGCAAAGCGGTGGGAGGAAAAGGTCGAGGCCGCGCGCAAGGATGGGTCATCGCTTGGCGCGGTGGTGGAATGCGTCGCCACGGGCGTTCCCGCCGGATGGGGGGCGCCGGTCTACGGCAAGCTCGACATGGATCTGGCGAGCGCCATGATGAGCATCAACGCGACCAAGGGTGTGGAAATCGGCGACGGGTTCGAGGCTGCACGGCTGACCGGCGAACAGAACGCCGATGCCATGCGCCCCGGCCCCGACGGCAAACCGATTTTCTCCAGCAACCACGCGGGCGGCACGGCGGGCGGGATATCGACCGGACAACCCGTGGTGTGCCGCGTGGCGTTCAAACCGACCAGCTCGATCCTCAAGCCGGTGCAGACGATCACAGCAAATGGCGAAGCGACTGAAATCAGCACCAAGGGCCGACACGACCCCTGCGTAGGCATTCGCGGCACGCCAGTGGTAGAAGCGATGATGGCGCTGGTGCTGGCCGATCACAAGATGCTGCACCGCGCTCAAATAGCGTAAGCGATAGCGCAACAAGAACTCGCGCAGATGGGGTGAGTGGTAGTGCAACAAGAACTGGCGCAGGTTTGGTGAGACTCTCTCTTCCTGACGTCGCCCCGGGCTTGACCCGGGGTCCCACTTGCCTTTCACTTTGGCAATGGATCGCGAGAAATCAGGCGGCTGGGTTTACATTATGGCAGACCGCTATCGCGGCACGATGTATGTCGGCGTGACCATGAATCTGGTTGCGCGCGTTGGTCAGCATCGGGATGGCACCGGTTCGGCATTCTGCTCGCGCTACGGCCTTGAACAACTCGTTTGGGCAGATCGGTGCGCTTCGATCGAAATTGCGATTGCTCATGAAAAACGCGTCAAGCGTTGGCGTCGGCAATGGAAGTTCGAATTGATTGAAAAATCAAACCCGCAATGGAATGACTTGTTTTCAACGATTGCGTGACCGCCACTCAAGAGGCGGGACCCCGGGTCAAGCCCGGGGCGACGGAACGAGGTATAAATCAATTTGCAAAACCGTCTGTTCCGTTCTCCAGAATTCCATGCTCGCGGGCCCGCCGATCACAAGACGGACCCCTTCGCGCAAAATAATTTCCCAAGAGCACTTAATAAACGCTATTGTGCAATGCAGCGAACCTTAATCGGCTCTTTTTAGTAGTTGTTGTATCCGGAGCAAATTCTCAAGGTATGAAAGTTCATCCCCGCCTCCAGGCTTCGGCCGCGCTTTATCGCGAGTTGCAGGACGTTGCCAAAGCGATGCCCAAAAAGCCGCTCGATCCCGGTGAGCGCAAGACGCAGATCGTGGTGGTTGGCGGCGGCGCTGGGGGGCTGGAGCTGGTGCGGCGGCTGGGCGCGAAATTCGGGCGCAAGCACCACGACATCATCCTTGTCGACAAGAACCTCTCGCACATCTGGAAACCCCTTTTGCACGAGGTCGCGGCCGGATCGCTGGACGCCAATATGGACGAGGTCGGATACCGCGCGCATTGCTTTCGCTGGGGCTATCGTTTCTTTCAGGGCGCGCTGGAAGAGGTCGACCGCGAGGCGAAGACCATCGTTCTCGCGCCCTTGCAGGATAGCGACGGGACCGAACTGATATCGGATCACGTTATCCGCTACGACTACCTCGTGCTGGCGGTGGGATCGGTGTCGAACGATTTCGGCGTGCCCGGCGTCTCTGATCACTGCATCTACCTTGACGCGCGCGACGAGGCGGACCGGTTCCGCACAAAACTGCTGAATCAATGCCTGCGCGTCAGCCGCGCCTTGATGGCCGATCCGGATTCGGACGAGCGCGTGCGGGTGGCGATAGTCGGCGGCGGCGCGACGGGCGTGGAACTGGCGGCCGAACTCTACAACGCTGCCGGAGCCTTGCGGCATTACGGGCTTGAGGTGTTTGACGAGAGCAAGCTGGAAGTCACCCTGATCGAGGCGGGGGAGCGAATCCTGCCCGCCCTGCCCGAAAAGCTGGCCGGTTCCGCGACGCACGAACTGCAAATGCTGGGCGTCGAAGTGTTGACCGATACGCAGGTGATCCGGGCCGAACGCGGCAAGCTTTTCACCCGCTGCGACCACGTGATCGAGGCTGATCTGATTGTGTGGGCTGCCGGTGTGAAAGGGCCAGAGTTCCTCGCCCATCTCGATCTGGAGACGAACGCCCGCAATCAGATCGTCGTTACCGAGACCCTGCAGAGCGTCGATGATCCGGCGATTTTCGCGCTGGGTGATTGCGCTTCGTATGTGCCCGCAGGCGAATCGAGGCCGGTGCCCCCGCGCGCGCAGGCCGCGCACCAGATGGCTGACACGGTCTATGCCAACCTTATCCGCATTCAGAAGGACCAGCCGCTCAAAACCTTCGTCTATCACGACAACGGATCGCTGGTGTCATTGAGCCGGTTCTCGACCGTTGGCAGCCTGATGGGCAATCTTGTCGGCGGGGCAATGGCGATAGAGGGGCGGATCGCCCGCTTCATCTACACCTCGCTGTACCGGATGCACCTGCTGGCGATCCATGGCTGGGTAAAGGGCATCGGCCTGATGATTATCGGACGGGTCAACCGGATCGTGCGCCCACGGCTGAAACTGCACTGATCGCTGTTCCTGACAGCGCCTCACGTGTAGGGTCGGCGTAACGGCGACAAGAGGCAGGAAATTCGCGATGAAACAGGCAATATACATGTCGCAGCCGTTCGGCTTTGAAAAGGCGATCCTGGCCGGCATTTTGTCGCAGGCGCGGCGCAACAACCGCGAACTCGACATCACCGGTGCGCTGATCTGTCGGCGCGATATGTATATCCAGCTGATCGAGGGGCCGGAGGCGGCGATTGACGCGTTGCTGGCCCGGATTGCCGTGGATGATCGCCATACCAACGTGCGGATGCTGCTGTCCGGGGAAACCGGCGAGCGTATGTTTCCCGAATGGGCGATGCTGGACGATGGCGTAACTTCGCTGACATGGTCGCGCGAAGAAATCGACGCGGGCGCAATTGCCGCGGCGACCCCGGCGGACCTGCGGACAATGTTTGCCAAGGTTGCCGAAAAAGCCCGTGGGGAAATTTCGCAAAGTTGACGAGCGCGGTCCGGTTCGCACTGCCACAACGCCCGAAAAACCAGTCAATTGCGCCGTTCTACTGATCGCGGGGAACCTCCACGCATGGTTCCCGTTTAGCCGATTGAAAAATCCGATCATCACAATCGCTTTATTCCGCTTTTTTGCAGCGCAGCATTTCCTATTTGCATCGCACAATCACGCCAGTCATTTTATCAAGATCATCTCAAAGGAATAACACATGGGCATTATCGGCTCGACCATTCAGCCATTCACCGCGACCGCGTTTCAGGCGGGCAAGGACTTTTTCGACGTTACCGAAGCGGACATCGCGGACAAGTGGGCCGTGTTCTTCTTCTATCCTGCGGACTGGACATTCGTCTGCCCGACCGAACTCGAAGACCTCGGCGAAAAGTATGAAATGCTGCAAAGCATGGGTGTCGATGTGTTCGCCGTCAGCACGGATACGCATTTCAGCCACAAGGCATGGCATGATCATTCCGACAAGATCAGCAAGCTGACTTTCCCCTTCCTGGGCGACCAGCTGCACACCTTGTCGAAGCAGTTTGGCGTGCTGCGTGAAGAATCGGGCCTCGCCGACCGTGCGACCTTCGTGATCGACCCCGATGGCGTGATCCAAATCATGGAAATCACCTGCGAAGGCGTGGGCCGCAATGCCAACGAACTGACGCGCAAGATCAAGGCCGCGCAATATGTGCGCGCCAATCCGGGTCAGGTTTGCCCTGCAGCATGGGAAGAAGGCGGCGAAACGCTGGCTCCCTCGCTCGATCTGGTCGGCAAGATCTAGGCGGTACGCAAGCGTATCGCTTAACATGCGGCGCGGGGGCACCCCTCCCCCTTCACGCTCCCGCGTCGCAGACCGTTACCCGAAGGGCCTCCGGAATACCGGCGGACCAAGGGTCGCAAGGTGGGTCCGGTGCATCGATCACCCCGCCCTCCCCCTGAACAAGGGGTGATGGTGTCCGGACCCGCATTTGCCCCATTATCCCATCCATATTCCCGCCCCGCCCACGAAAGGGACTGCCCGATGCTCGATGCAAATATGCAAGGCCAACTGAAACAGTACCTCGCCAATCTGCGCGAGCCGATCGAGCTGGTCGCCTCGCTGGGTGAGGACGAAAAAAGCGCGCAGACGCGCGAATTGCTGACCGAGATCGCCGCGCTGCACGATCTGGTCGATGCCCGGTTCGATGGCGACAATGCGCGAAAGCCCAGCTTCGACATTCGCCGCGCCAGCGATCCGTTGCGCACCGTCACCTTTGCAGGCCTACCGATGGGGCATGAATTCACCTCGCTGGTGCTCGCTCTTTTGTGGGCGGGTGGTCATCCACCGAAAGTTGACGCCGACCTGATTGAACAGGCGCGCGCGCTGGATGGCGACTATGAATTCGAAATGTTCTTTTCCCTCAGCTGCCACAACTGCCCCGACGTGGTGCAGGCGTTGACCCTGATGGCGATGGAGAACCCGCGTGTTTCCGCCACGCTGATCGAAGGCGGCACCTTTCAGCAGGAGGTTGAGCAGCGCGACATCATGGCCGTGCCCGCGACGTTCCTCAACGGCGAAAGCTTCTATAACGGTAAGCTGGACCTCGCTGAAATTCTCGCAAAACTGGACACCGGGGCAGAAGCAAAGGCAGCGCAAAAGCTGTCTGCCAAGGCTCCGTTCGAGGTGCTCATTATCGGCGGCGGCCCTGCGGGCGCGGCGGCGGGCATCTACACCGCGCGCAAGGGTTTTCGCACCGGCATTGCGGCAGAACGATTTGGCGGCCAATTGCAGGACACGCTTGGGATCGAGAACCTGCCCGGCACCAGCTATACCGAGGGGCCAAAGCTTTCCGACAGCCTTAAAGCGCAAGTGGCCGAAAACGAGATCGACATGATCGACCTCGCGCTCGCCAGCAGGCTTGAACCTGCGAGCAAGGCGGGCGGGATGCACACGGTGCACTTTACGAATAGTGCGGTCCTCAAAACCCGCTCGCTGATCCTTTCGACCGGCGCGCGCTGGCGCAGCCTTGGCGTTCCGGGAGAGGACGAATATCGCAACAAGGGCGTGGCCTATTGCCCGCATTGTGACGGCCCGTTGTTCAAGGGCAAGCGGATCTCGGTGATAGGCGGCGGCAATTCCGGGGTTGAGGCGGCAATCGACCTCGCCAAGATCGTCGGCCACGTAACGCTGGTCGAATTCGACACCAAACTGCGCGCGGATGACGTGCTGCAACGCAAGTTGCGCAGCCTCTCCAACGTTGAGATCATCACCAACGGCCAGACCACCGAGGTTACCGGCGATGGTAGCCGCGTTAATGGTATGATCGTGAAGGATCGCGAAACCGGCGACGAACGCACCATCGCGCTCGAGGGGGTGTTCGTGCAGATCGGCCTCATCCCCAACACCGAATGGCTGAAGGACAGCGGCATCGAACTGTCGAAATTCGGCGAGATCGTGATCGACGAGGACGGCGCGACCAACCTGCCCGGCGTGTTTGCCGCTGGCGATGCGACGACGGTGCCTTACAAACAGATCGTGGTGGCAATGGGCGAAGGGTCGAAAGCGGGTCTGTCCGCCTTTGACTATCTGATCCGTAATGAACCGGTGGAAGAGATAGCCCAAGCTGCGTGATATCTACGATGCTTTCTGCCGCCTGAAGCGGTCGTTCAATCCCTGCACAGCGCCCGATACGTAGATGCAGTGTCATGATAACCAAACGCAATCCGTCGCTCGCCCGTAATGTAATGCTTGCTGCGGCGTTGGCAGTCGGAAGTGCCAGCGCAGCCATGGCTATGCCCCCCGCCGATTTGTGGGAAATCGGTCCTTGGGCGCGCGGCAAGAACTTCTCGGTGAACATGCCCGCGTCCCCGCATGCGGACCGCGACGGCGCTCTCGTCGTCGACTTTCCGCAAATGGGCCGCGGCGAATGGGATGCGATGACGACCGGCATCTATCCGCTTGCAGACGTAAAACGGATCAAGGTGCGATACCGAATCGACGCCGCGCCCGGCACGCGGTTTGTTGCAGTGGAAGACCCCGATTCGCCTGCCACGATATCGTTGTATTTCCAGCGCGCACGCGACACCTGGACGGCGAAGGGCGAATACATGTCCTATCGCTGGTACGCGCCAAAACGCGCCGTTATGCCAATCATGCGCGGGGAGCACACCGTTTCGATCGGGCTGGATGAGGAATGGACCAACATCGCCCACCGCCCTCGCAGCGAAAACCGCAGCGCGTTCGACGCTGCGCTGGCGGATACGGCGCGGTTCGGGTTTGCCTTTGGTTCGATGAGCCTGCGAAGCCACGGGGTCGCTGCGACAGGCCCGGCCAGATTCACGCTGCTGTCGGTCGACTTCGACTAAGCGACCGTCAAATCGCCTTATTCGATTAAACTGCGCGCTTTAATCGTTTGGACTAATCAGCGCGCGTCCATCATCCTGCTGCCATCAAACCAGCGTACCCCGAGTCCCCAAGCCGGACTGTCGGGGTTCGAGCACCAGCGAGGAGAGAATACATGGACGCGAAGACAGGCGAAATGAGCGGCGGATGCCCGTTCCACGGCGATGGCGGAACGCGCAGCCTGCTGGGCCGCACCAATCGTGACTGGTGGCCCGAGGCAACCCATCTCGAAATCCTCACACAGGAAGGCAAAGCGGCCAACCCTTATGGCGAAGACTTCGACTATGCCGAAGCCTTCAACACCATCGATTACACCGCGTTGAAGGCCGATCTCACCGCGCTGATGACCGACAGCCAGCCGTGGTGGCCGGCAGATTACGGGAATTACGGACCGTTCTTCATCCGCATGGCATGGCACGCGGCGGGCACCTATCGCACCGGCGACGGGCGTGGCGGCGCATCGAGCGGGCAGCAGCGCTTTGCCCCGCTCAACAGCTGGCCCGACAACGGCAATCTGGACAAGGCGCGCCGCCTGCTGTGGCCGATCAAGCAGAAATATGGTCGCAACATCAGCTGGGCCGACTTGTTCATCCTGACCGGAAACGTCGCTATTGAAAGCATGGGCGGCCCGGTATTCGGTTTTGGCGGCGGGCGTGCCGACGTGTTCGAACCGGAAACCGTCTATTGGGGCAGCGAAGAGCAGTGGGTGAACGAAGGCGTCCCCACGCGCATCAACCCCGATGAGGGCAAGGCGCTGGAAAATCCGTTGGCCGCAATCCAGATGGGCCTGATCTACGTCAATCCCGAAGGTCCGGGCGGCAATCCAGATCCTTTGCAAAGCGCGCGCGACATGCGCGAGACATTTGCCCGCATGGCGATGAACGATGAGGAGACCGTCGCTCTCACCGCGGGCGGTCACGCCTTTGGCAAGGCGCACGGCGCAGAGCCCAGCGACACATTTGGCGGCGCTCCGGAAAACGAGGCGCTGCACCTCATGGGCTTTGGCTGGCTCAACGACGAGGACGAGATTGGCAATGGCCACATCACCACTTCGGGGATCGAGGGCAGCTGGTCCAACAATCCGACTTCGTGGAGCCATGACTATTTCCGCATCCTGTTCAAATACGATTTTGAACTGGTGCGCAGCCCGGCGGGGGCCCAGCAATGGACCCCCGTCAATCCGGACCCCGAAGATCTGGCCCCCGACGCGCGCGACCCTTCGAAGAAGGTGCCGACGATGATGACCACCGCCGATATGGCGCTGAAGATGGACCCGGAATATCGCAAGATTTCCGAGCGCTTCCTCGCCAATCCGGAACAGCTGGACGATGCCTTTGCCCGCGCCTGGTTCAAGCTGTGTCACCGCGATATGGGGCCAAAGGTCCGCTATCTTGGCCCCGAAGTGCCCGACGAGACGCTGATCTGGATGGACCCGGTTCCGGCAGGCACCGCCCCTTCGGATGCAGAAGTGTCGCGGTTTAAATCCGCGATCCTTGGCAGCGGGCTGAGCGTGCGCGAACTGGTGAAGGCGGCGTGGGCCTCGGCCTCGACCTATCGCCGGTCCGACCACCGCGGCGGCGCGAACGGTGCGCGCATCCGGCTGGCCCCGCAAAAGGACTGGGCGGTCAACGATCCCGAGGAACTGGCCAAGGTGCTGGACACGATCGAGCAGCATCGCGGCGATCTTTCCATGGCCGATGCCATCGTGCTGGCGGGTTCGGCTGCGGTCGAAAAAGCGGCGCGAGATGCGGGGCATGACATCACAGTTCCCTTCACCGGCGGGCGCGGCGATGCGACCGACGAACACACCGATGCCGAGAGTTTCGAGCCGCTGGAGCCATTTGCCGATGGTTTCCGCAACTACCTCAAGACCAAGGCGGACGTGCGGACAGAAGAAATGCTGATCGACCGGGCGCACCTGCTGGGCCTGTCGATCCCCGAAATGACCGTGCTGGTCGGCGGGATGCGGGCGCTGGGTGCGGTGAGCAAGCACGCCCACCACGGCTACCGTATCGGCGTTCTGACCGACCGGCCCGGACAATTGACCCCGGACTTCTTCACCAACCTCCTCGACATGGGGAACAAGTGGGTGCCGGTCGATGAAAGCGGAGACGAGGAATACGTCGCTACGGACCGCGCCACGGGCGAGGAGAAATACCGCGCGACCCGCACAGACCTCGTGTTCGGCTCCAATTCGCAGCTTCGCGCACAGGCCGAGGTTTATGCCGAAGCGGGCAGCGAGGCCAAATTCGTGCACGATTTCGTCGCGGCCTGGACAAAAGTGATGAATGCGGACCGGTTCGACGTAACCTGCGCGAAGTATCACGCGTAATACCCAGTATAGCTCCCTGACTTCTCCCCCCCTTGGGTCAGGGTCGCAGGAGGCCCCCGGCAAATATGTCGGGGGCCTTTTTTGTATGCAGTCCGCGATACTGTCAGATCCAGCCCACCTGCTTCAGTTCGCTCACCTGAGCGCGGGCCACGGGCGCCTGCAACCCGCGCGGCAGGATCAGGCGAATATTGCGACCGTCGCGCTGCACATCGTCCACCGCGCCGCGTGCGACCCACCAGCTGCGATGCACCTGTCGGCCATCAAGATCGCCCAATTTGGCGATTGCATCGCGCAATCGCATCAGCACCAGTTCCGATCCCAGCGCGGTGTGCGCGCGGACGTAATGGTCCTCCATTTCAAGTGCGATGAGATCACTGCCAAGCGCGGCTGGCAAGCGGGCGAGAAATGGTACGCTGGCCGGCGCATGTGGCTGGGAATCAGGCGATGCGGTTTCTGTGGCCGGACCAGTGGGATGTGCGCGAGTCCTTGGCGCTTGGGCCAGCGGTGCGGGCTGCGACGCTCGCGTGGCGGGCAACAGGTTGAACAACAATGTGACGATCGCACCGACCACCAGAACTACGAAGTAATGCATGAGAGCAACTTCGAGCGGCGGAACCGTGACCGGCCCGCCGCCCGCGTTGACGATCCATACGAGGATTGCCATCGGCACGGTCGCGATCGCAACGCTGGCGAACCACATGGACCATTGCGGCAAGTCAAGCCGCTCCGATAATGGCACAATCTGGGCGCCGATCGGCTTGTAAAAGACATAGCCCGCCAGCGCGAGCGAAACCCAATAGGCGATGCGGTAGGCGAAAGTCATAGAACCGCTGCCCAGCGGCGCGAGCACCGCGAGCACTACGCCGATCACCACCAGCACCCAAATGTCGATGATGACCTGCCGCACAAACCGGCTGCTCACCCGCCCATCTCCTCGTTCCATCCTTGGCTTTCTAGTGCCCGTTCGCGCTTCGTAAAGTGGCAAAGGTGGGGCAGGCCGGTGCGTTTTGCGAAGGATATTGCCTGCTTGCGCAGTTCGCATTGTCCGCGAACGGCACCGTGGCATCTCCGGTCCTGCAAACCGAACCACCCGACACGCAGATGGAGATTGACATGACCGACATCGCCCTTCCCTTTACCGCAGCAACATCATCCTCCGCCCGCGCCAGCAAGGCCTCGGCGTTCGAGATCGGTCCAATCGCCCGCTCACTCGTCAGTTTTGCCTGCGTGACGATGACGTTCTTCTGCGCTGTGGCGTTGGGCCGTGCGGGATTGGGCATGGTCGAAAACCTGCATTATTACAACAAACTGCCCGTCATCATCCACGTAGCGTCCGTGTTACCCGCCATCCCGCTGGGCGGATATGTGTTGCTGACCCGGAAAGGAACGCCGCGCCACCGTCTGCTGGGCAAGATCTGGTTGATCCTGATGCTGGTGACTGCGACCTCGGCAATTTTCATTCAGTCGAGCGGCAGCTTCAGCTTCATTCATATCTTTGTGCCCGTCACATTCCGCGCCGCCTGGAAAACCATCGCGACCGCACGCAAGGGCGATATCGAAGCGCACAAACGCCACCTTGTGCAGACCTACCTCCTGGCCCTGATGATCCCAGGCATCTTCGCCTTCATCCTGCCGGGCCGGTTAATGAACGTGATGCTGCTGGGTTGACCAGCTTGGCGCGCCTGCCCTCACCGCCCCCGTTTCAGCACCAGATAGACCGCGCCCTCGCCGCCGTGACGGATGTGGGCGCGGCGCACGGCGGCAATGGCATCGGCGTGGTGGCTTGCGGCGAGCCAGTCGAGCAGTTTCGCCCGGATTGCGCCGCGCCGCTCGCTCCGGTCGGCGGGATCGACGGGCCGTTCGCGCCCGGCCACCACCAGCACCAGCCGTGCATCCATCGCGCGTGCCTGATCCAGCCCGCTGATGATCCGCGAATACGCGCTGTCGAGCGTGTGGCCGTGCAGATCGAGCGTGTAATCCGGCGCAATCTGCCCGTTCTTGAGCTTGCGATTCCAGTGCGAATCCAGCTCGGAATGAAACACACGGCGTGGCGAAGCGGGAATCGAACTGGGCGCTTGGATCGGGACCGGGCGCTTTGCGGCAATGGCGGGCGTTACCTTGGGCACAGGTGCGGGCGGTGCAGTGGTGGGCACCTTTGCCACCGGCACCGATGGCCGAACGCGTCCGGCAATCGGCGTCACGCTCTGCGCGAGTGCAGCCCATGCGGCGCGTTCTTCCGCGCTCAGACCTCGCGGCCCGCTCATCGCGGTGCGCTCATTTGCGAGTGGCGTTGAGCCGCTCGACCGCGCCCTTGGGCAGCATCACCAGCGCTTCGCCCCGGCCCGACATCCCGCCCGCGATCAGCCGTGCATCATCGCCCGCGCCCCAGAACGTATCGAAGCGGTTGGCCCCCTTGATCGCGCCGCCCGTGTCCTGCGCAATCCACAATCCGTCCGCCTCGTTGCGATCGAGGTCGAGCCACACCGGCGCCCCCAGCGGCACGAAGGCCGGGTCCGCCGCCACCGAAGCCTCGCGCCGGACGGGCACGCCCAGCGCACCCAGCGGGCCATCGCCGGTCAGTTCGCGAAAGAAAATCCAGCTCTGGTTGAGACGCATCAGATCGCGCCCCTCTGCCGGGTTCTCGCGGATATAGGCCATGATGCCCTGCATCGATCCGGGGTACTGACCCGGACCATCCCCCAGCAGGCCGCGCGTCCGCATGACCGACCCGATGCCGGTGTAACCGCGCCCGTTCTGACCTGCGTATCCGATGCGGATCACTTCGCCCTCTGGCGTTCGCAGGCGGCCTGAGCCTTGTATCTGGAGGAAGAAGAACTCGACCGGATCAGCAGCCCACGCAATCACCGGAACCCGGCCTTCCAGCGCGCCATCCTCGACCTGGGCGCGGTCGTAATAGAGCACGAAGCGCCCGTTTTCATCGTACCGGCCCAGCGGCGGGCGGCCGGTGCGCTCGGACGCGGGCGTTTCTTCGGGCCAGGCGCGCACCAGATCGGTGGGCATGGCGTAAACCGGCACGTCGTAACCGGGACGGCGGGCGCGGCTACCGGCGATCTCTGGCTCGAAATACCCGGTGGCGAATGCGCTGCCATCCCCGATCCGCGCGGTTTCGAAGAACCGGGCGAAAAATCCCTTCGCATCGGTGGCAGGCCATGAAGACGCGGCGTTGCAGGCGGGCTGCCAGTCGGAATTGCGGGTGAGGCCGCTGGCATCCGTGCGGCGAAGCAATTGCGGACACGATTCGATGAAGCCCGACAGCGCCCGCCCTGCACCGCCAGCGCTGATCGGCAGAGCGCTGATCGAGGGGCCGCGCACAACGCCTGCAAAAGCGGCGCTGGAAACGGCGGTAGCGGGGGTGGCAGGTGTTGCCGGTGTCGCAGGTGTCGCAGGTGTTACCGGCGGGCGCACATCGGGGATAATAGCACAGGCACCCAGCATAACCGATACAGCGCCCAGCAGCGGCAACCGGAAAAAGGATGCCGACCGGGCGTTCATATCGCTATGCTCCTTGTGGTGGCAGGTGTTGGCCAGGTTCGGCAATGTCCGGCAGAGTGGGTCCGGCAGAGTGGGTCCGGCAGAGTGGGTCCGGCAGAGTGGAGGGATGTGCCGCACTCACCCGCCACCCTTTAACCTTCGTCGGTTTCGTCCAGAACCCAGTTCGGATCGCTTGCGCCCACAGTGCGGCGGAAGGTCCACACGTCGCGGCTCTCGATCGCATCGTCGAGAGATCCGGCAATCACATTGCCATCCTTGTCGCGCGTGACGGCGGCGATATCCGCCACGAACAGCACCGCGATCCTGGCAATGCGCCCATCGAGCGAAGCGGAATGGATGCGCGACTCCTCGATCCGGATCAGCGAGTTTGCCAGCGTTTCGCCAGCTTTCTCGCGCGCGGCGATTGCCGAAGAGAAACCTTCGTATACGTCATCGTCGCACAGGTCGCGCAGCGTTTCACGGTCGGCTTCCCAGAACGCTTCGAGCACCATCTGATAGGCGCCCTTCGCCCCTTCCATGAAGGTTGTGAGATCGAACCGGTTGTCGGCCTGCGCAATATCGCGAACCCCGCGTTCCACCGCGGGCATCAGACCCGCCATTTGCAACGAGCGAACCGCCGCACCGGCAGAGGACTGCGACTGGCCCGACTGGCCCTGCCCGCCAAGCGTGCCGGGTTGACTGTCCTGCCCTTCGAAACGCTGCGGAGCGGACTCCTCTTCATGCTCGGCCCGGCGGCCCAGAACGGAATACAGGCGGAACCCCAGAAAGGCCGCAATCATGGCAAGGATGACAATCTGAGTAATCACATTAATTCCCGAATCTGTTTCTCGCGCGAAAGCGTCACTCTTCACGCTGCCATAACCCCACCTTGCCTAACATAGGCTTCAATTACAAAACGACAACAACGTATGCTGGCTTTTGCGCAGGCGTACCGGTGGCCCTCAGTGTATACGAACAGACCGCTATGCGGGATGTTCCAGATGCGGCGATTGTGGCACGGTGCGTCGCGGCCCCTCCGTTGCGGACCAGGTGTTGCGGGCGGGCCACGCGCCTGCTACGCGCGCCCGGCAATATCAGATACCTCGCAAACCGATTTTACCCTTCTGCTGAAAGATGTGACCACCATGGCCGACGAAGGCGACGTTCTCACCAATCTGGACAATCCTGCCGCGGGCGCCAATGGCGCTGATACCCAGCCGACCGCTGCGATCATCACGCAGTATGTAAAGGATCTGTCGGTCGAAAACCCTAACGCGCCGGATGTGTTCCAGTGGACCGACCAGCCCAAGATCGACGTGCAGTTCAATATCGGCGCTGATCCGGTGGGCGAGGAAGTCCACGAAGTCGTGCTCAAGATCAATATCGCAGCGTCCTGCGACAGGGGTCAGGTGTATCTGGTGGAGCTGGATTATTGCGGCCTTGTCGGAATGCGCAACCTGCCAGAGGAACAGGCGCACGCCTTTCTGTATGCAGAGGCACCGCGCATTCTGTTCCCGTTTGCCCGCCGCGTGGTCGCCGATGCGGTGCGCGATGCCGGGTTCCCGCCATTGCTGGTGGACCCGATCGACTTCAACCGCCTGTATGCACAGCAATTGGCACAGCGGCGCGCGGAACAGGGCCTCAGCGAAAACGAGATGCCCAAACCCGTCGGTGAAGCCTGAGCGCAGCGCCCGCGCGGGTGATCGGCTGATCGCGTGAGCCTTCTCAAAAATGTCGGCACGATCGGCGGATTGACGGCGGTCAGCCGTGTTTTCGGCTTTATGCGTGATATCCTGCTGGCCCGCGTGCTGGGCGCGGGCGGGGTGGCGGATGCGTGGCAGCTCGCGTTCCAGTTTCCCAATCTGTTCCGTCGCCTGTTTGCCGAAGGCGCGTTCGCCAGCGCGTTTGTTCCGCTGTTCAATCGTCATATGAACGAGGCAGAGAGCGAGGCGCGCCGGTTCGCCAGCGAAGTGCTGGCGGTGCTGATCCCGATCCTCGTCGCATTTGGCGCGGTGATGATGCTGGCCATGCCGTGGGTGTTGTGGCCGTTTGCCAACGATACCATGCAGGCGGATGCGGCGACCTATGATCTGGCCGTGACCATGGGCCGAATTGCGTTCCCGTATCTGTTTTTCATGAGCGTGGCGACGCTGGCTGCCGCCGTGCTTAATTCCCTGTCGCGCTTTGCCGCTGCGGCGGCCGCGCCGATCCTGCTGAATATCTGCCTGCTGACCGCGCTGTTCTGGGGTGCGGCGCAGCCGCAGGGCGAGGAAACGCGCGCCGCCGTCGGGTTCTGGCTGGCGGTGGCGGTGTCGGTCAGCGGAATTGCGCAGCTCGTCTGGCTAACATTCTTCATGCGCCGCGCCGGTTTCAGCCTGACGCTTCAGCGCCCCCGCCTGACGCAGCGGGTGAAGGAAATGGGCGTGCTGATCGTTCCTGCGATTTTTGGCGCGGGCGTTTATCAGATCAGCCGCTTCGTCGATCTGGCGTTCTTTGGCCAGCTACCCGACGGATCTCTCACCTACATGGCGATGGCGGACCGCTGGAACCAGTTGCCGCTGGGGATCATCGGCATCGCGCTGGGTACAGCGATCCTGCCCGCTTTGTCGCGTCATATCGGCAAGGGTGAGGATGAGGAGGCGACCCGCCTGCAGTCCAACGCCATCGAACTGGCGATGTTGCTGACCTTGCCCTGTGCGGTGGCTTTGTTCTTCACCGGCACCGCATTCGTGCAGGCGTTCATGGCGGGGCAGGCGTTTACGCAAGCCGATGCGCTGACCACCGGCGCAGTTGTGCGCGCGCTGGTATTGGGCCTGCCCGCCTATGTGCTGGTGAAGGTGCTGACTCCGAACTTTTTCGCGCGCAAGGATACGCGCACTCCCGTCATCACCGCGGCAGGCGCGCTGGCGGTGACGGTGGCGCTCAACATAACGTTTATCTTCGGGTTCGGGCTGGGCGTGGTCGGGCTGGCACTGGCGGGCGCGGTGGGGGCGTGGGTCAACATCGTGCTGCTGGGCGGAATTCTGGCACGGCGCGGGTTCTTCCGCCTGCCTGTCCGCATCATTGGACGGATTGCGCGCATCGCGCTGGCATCGGCGATCATGGGCGTGGCATTGTGGGCGCTGATGAGCCAGATTGCGCCGTGGTTCACAGGCAGCGTGGGCGAAAAGGCAGCTGGCCTTGCCGCAATCATCGTGGTCAGCCTTTTCACTTATGGACTGGCAGGGGCGCTGCTCGGCATACTCGACAAGGCGACGGTCCTGCGACTAATGCGCCGTCAGGGATAATCTGAAAGATCAATACCAATGCGCGTAGTTTCCGGCATCCAGCCCACAGGCAATCTGCATCTTGGCAATTATCTGGGCGCAATCCGCAACTGGGTGCGGATGCAGGATGCGATGGACGACCAGTCCGAATGTCTGTTCTTCCTCGCCGATCTGCATGCCATTTCGCAGCCGCATGAACCCGCCGCGCTGTATGCAGGCACGTTGGAAATGACGGCGGCGCTGGTGGCGTGCGGGATCGATCCGCAGCGCTCCATCCTGTTCAATCAGGCGCAGGTGCCCGCCCATGCAGAACTGCAATGGCTGCTGGGCGGCACGGCGCGAATGGGGTGGCTGAACCGCATGACGCAGTGGAAGGACAAGGCCGGCAAGAACCGCGAAGGCCAGTCCATCGCGCTGTTCACATACCCGGTGCTGCAGGCCGCCGACGTGCTGTTGTATCAGGCGACGCACGTGCCCGTGGGAGAGGATCAGAAACAGCATCTGGAGCTGGCACGCGACATCGCGCAGAAATTCAACAACGATTTCTGCGAGCCCGATGCACCGGTCTTTACCCTGCCCGATCCGATTATCCCGCCAGAGGCCGCGCGCATCATGTCCTTGCGCGATGGCGGCGCAAAAATGTCTAAGTCCGATCCATCGGAAATGAGCCGCATCAATCTGTCCGATGACGCCGAGACGGTTATGAAAAAGATCAGGAAGGCAAAAACCGACGCCGAGCCATTGCCGGGTGAGGAAGCAGGCCTTGCCGGACGTGCCGAGGCGCTGAACCTCGTCACCATCCATGGTGCGCTGACGGGGCAAAGCGTGGCGGAGGTGCTGGCCGAAAATGCCGGACAGGGCTTTGGCCCGTTCAAGGCGAAGCTGGGTGAGGCGCTGGTCGAGACACTGGCGCCGATCTCGCAGCGGTTCCGGGAATTGCGGGACGATCGCGAAACGCTCGATGCGATCCTTGCGCGCGGCGCGGCGCAGGCCCGCGAACGTGGCATCCCCACCCTGAATGCTACCTACAAGGCACTGGGACTTGTGCGGCAATAGGCGGCCGCGTCCGACGATCCGCCCCTGGCGCGCGTTCAAATGCGGTTAAGCAGTCTGCGTTTAGTCACGAGACTATTGGTAACGTTGTGCACGATTTTACCCGATGTGTTTGCGCAGTCGCGAGCGGCCACAGTCGCCGAACCCGGCAGGTTCATGCGGATAGCGAAGCATCTGGTGTAAGAAGGCGGGCACGTCGTTGCTGCATTGGCCTGCTTGCATTGCTGTGATCGGGGGCCAACATAAGGGTATTGCAAAGGAAATATCATGAACCGTTCGCTCTCCGCTTCTTCCGCTTCGCACGACGCCAGTCGTCGTTCGCGCCGCCTTCCCGCCATCGCCATGGCGCTTTCACTGAGCGTGGGTCTTGCCGCATGCGCAACCCCGTTCAAGGCTGACGTGTCGCGCTTTGCCGCGCAATTGCCTGCACCCACCGGTCAGTCCTTCGCCGTTGTCGCCGAAGATCCCAAGCTGGCGGGCGGACTGGAATTTTCAATCTACGCCGATGAAGTGGCCGATGAACTCACCCGGCTCGGCTATACCGAAGCAGCCTCTCCCGAGGCGGCCAATCTGCTGGTGCGGTTCGATTATGGCGTCGATAACGGACGCGAGCGCGTGCGCACCACCGGCGGCGGCTTTGCCGGACCGGGCGCTTTTGGCCCGTGGGGCGGATTTGGCGGGTTTGGTTTCCGGCGCAATTATGCCTTCGGCTTCTACGACCCGTTCCTTGGCGGATTTGGCGGACCTGACGTGCGCAGCTACACCGTCTATACCGGTGATATCGACCTGAAGATCGACAACGTTGCCAACGGAGAACGCCTGTTCGAAGGCCGTGCCGAATCGGTCTCGCGCAGCAACCGCCTGCAAACGATAGTGCCCAATCTGGTGGACGCGCTATTCACCGATTTCCCCGGCAATTCGGGCGAGACGCTGCGCATCACCATTCGCGATGATGAAAAGACCGTGCGCCGGGCCGATTAATCGGATAGGCTCATCGATCCCGACCCTTGGACGGGACACAGAAGGCGGCGCAAGGGATCAGCGCCGCCTTTTTGTTTTTGTGACGAGGTGGGCACATCGCGCCAATAATCGCCTTGAAATGTTAGCTATCAAGCCTTTGATTTGCGGCCCGACTTACAGTCCTGCCGCCCCGCCGGTTGAACCAAACCCGCCTGCACCGCGCTCCGTGGCGCCCAGTTCCGCAACCTCATTCCACGCCGCCTGCACCACCGGAGCCAGCACCAGTTGCGCCACGCGGTCGCCGCGCGCGATGGCGAATGGTTCCGTTCCGTGGTTGATCAGCAGAACTTTCAGCTCGCCGCGATAATCGCTGTCGATGGTGCCGGGGGTGTTGGGCACAGTGATCCCATGTCTGAACGCAAGGCCAGATCGAGGGCGAACCTGTATTTCGTATCCGTGCGGGATCGCCACGGCGAGGCCGGTCTCAACCGCGTGCCGTGCGCCCGGCGCAATCGTCACATCCTCTGCGGAAACAACATCCATCCCCGCAGCGCCCGCCGTGGCATAGGCGGGCAGGGCAAGCCCTTCGCCATGCGGCAGACGCTTCACCTCAACCGCGACAGCGGTTTTTGCAGTGCCAGAAGTATGCCCGGTCGAACGGCTCACTCCGCTGCCTCTGTGCCCAACGTCTCCGCGATCCGCCGCATCAGCGCCAACGCGACATCGGGCTTGGGCATCTGGTCAAGGCTTTCCACTCCATCAGCGCTGACGATGTGGACGTGATTTTCATCACCGCCCATCACATCGCCCGAAACATCGTTGGCAACGATCCAGTCACACGCTTTGCGCTTGCGTTTTTTCCTCGCATTTTCGAGCAAGTCGTCGGTCTCTGCAGCAAATCCGACCACCAGTTCGGGCCGCTTGTCGCCGCCGGCAAGATTGGCGAGAATATCGGGGTTTTCGGTGAGCATCAGGGCTGGCGGGGCTGAGCCGCGCTTCTTGATCTTCTCGCCGACATATTGGCGCGGCCGCCAGTCCGCCACTGCCGCGACCATCACGGCAGCGTCGGCGGGCAGCGCAGCGCGCACGGCCTGGTTCATTTCCGCTGCGCTCTCGACATCGGTCCGATCGACACCGGGCGGTGTTTTGAGCGATACCGGACCTGCGACAAGTGTGACGCGCGCGCCAAGTGCAGCGGCGGCGGCGGCAATGGCAAAGCCCTGTTTCCCGCTGGAGCGATTGGCGATGTAACGCACCGGATCGATCGCTTCCCATGTCGGCCCTGCGGTGACGAGGACATGGCGCCCGCTCAATGGCCGATCGCCCGGAGCGACGTCGAATGTACCAACCGCGTCCACTATGTCCGCTTCGACGACTTGCGTTCCGCCCTTCACCGATTTGCTGACCTTGGCCGGGGCTTGCGCTGGGGCCGGTGCGGGCGCGGGTGCGGGGTCGACCTCGTCGGCGGGCGCCTCTTCCGGCAGGATTTCGGGTGCAGACTGGCGCTCGTTCACCTCGTGATTGATCGCATCGGCATCGGTGGGGGGCGCCGCGCCCGCACCGCCTTTCCTGGCGAGCAACGGTCCGGCCAGATCGGGGTTGAACTCGATCTCCTCTTCCTCGATCAGCGCATCGGGATCGAAATCCTCCGGCATTTCGAGGTCTTGATATTCCGCTTCGATCTCGTCCTCGGTCCGCTTTGCCGTGGAGCGCGGGATGATGCGCGACAGCAGGCCGCTAAGGCCGCTGGTCACCGACCCTTCGTCATCCGCTTCGACCGCATCCATTTCATCGTTCGCCGGTGCGGGCATGACGGGTTCGGGAACGTCAATGCCGAAATGTCTGGCAATCGCGCGCCAGATTGCATCGGGTTCGGGCAGGCGGCCATAGCCGAATTCACCGCAGGCCATCGGCCCTTCGTCCGGATGCAGCACCTCGACGCCCGCCTCTTGCAAGGCGAAGATGTTGCGCTGGGTCGATTCGTGTTCCCACATGCGCACGTTCATCGCCGGGATCGCCATCACCGGTTTGTCCGTTGCAAGGATCAGCGTGGTCGCCAGATCATCGGCGATGCCCGCCGCCATCTTCGCCATCAGATCGGCGGTGGCCGGGCATACGACGATGAGGTCGGCCTCGCGGCTGAGCTGGATGTGGCCCATCTCCGCCTCGTTCTTCAAATCCCACAGCGTGGTATAAACCTGATTTTCGCTGAGCGCGGCAAGCGACATCGGGGTGACGAATTGCTGACCCCCCTTGGTCACGACGCAGGTGACATCGCCCCCGCCCCTACGGATCAGGCGCACCAGTTCGCACGATTTGTAGGCCGCGATGCCGCCGCCCACGACCAACAGGATCTTCGGCCCCAGAACCGCTTGCGGAGATGTGCTCACGAGAGGGCGCCCGCCCGAAGCGAGATACAATACATGCGGCCCGCGATTTGGGTGGCCAGCGAACGGATCATGGTCTCAAAGCACTCCCTTGGCTCATCATGAGCCTCAACATGCGCCCCAACATGCGCCTCGGCATTCGTGCGGACGCCGCGTGGTCTGGCACAACGAACGCGAACTCCCTGTGCCTGCGTCTAGCGCCCCCTTACGCCAAGGCCAACAGTCTTGCGCAATTCACCGACGCGCATAATGCGGCACAAACGCATGACATGCGATGGTTAATTTTGAGCTAGCGCGCGTGAATGCGCAACCAGGTAAAGCGGGGCCGAGCCTATGGTTACAGCGCCAAGGGCGGTGCTGGGCATCGCCGCGCTGATCGCCGCGAAAGTGCTGCCTGCCAAGGTGCCGGTCTAACCCAGCAAACCCATCGCCGCCGCGCCCCACACCGCCGCCGCGCCCGCAAGCCCGGCGAGCATATAGCCAAATGGCCCGCCCGATCGTTCGCGGCGGTCGGTCAGCAGCCTGATCTCCGGCAAGGGCGCAGCCTCGGGCGCCCCGCCTTTAGGCGGGTATTTCTCCTCCAGACGCCGGATCAGGCCGGGCAATCGGAACAGCGTTTCCGTGTCCTGCTTTATCCGGTCGGCGATGGCGGCTTCCGGCCCCAATTCGTCGCGAATCCAGCTGCGCACGTAGGGCGCGGCGGTGTCCCACATGTTGATTTCGGGGTTAAGCTGCGTCGCGATCCCCTCAACCATCACCATCGTTTTTTGCAGCAGCAACAAATGCGGCTGGGTCTGCATGTCGAAATCGCGGGTGATCGCAAACAGACCGTCGAGCATCTGGCCGACCGAGAGTTCCTTCACCGGCTTGCCGCGCATCGGTTCGCCCACGGCGCGCAGCGCGGTCGCAAATTCACCGACAGAATGATAGCTGGGCACGTACTGCGCCTCGAAATGGATTTCCGCGACGCGCTGATAATTGCCGGTGGTGAGGCCGTAAAGTATCTCTGCCAACCATTGGCGCGCCTGCCGGTCGATCCGGCCCATGATGCCAAAATCAATGGCGACAATGGTTCCGTCATCCTCCACGAACAGATTGCCCTGGTGCATGTCCGCGTGAAAGAAACCGGCGCTGATCGCTTGCGTCAGGAAGCTGATAACCAGCTTTTCGGCAAGGCGCGGCAGATCGTGCCCGCGCGTAATCAGTTCTGCGGTGTTGCTGATCTTGACCCCGTCGATCCATTCGATCGTCAGCACCCGGCCATTGGTGCGATCCCAGTCGATGGCGGGGATGCGGTATCCGCCCACGCCTGCCATCTCCTCCGCCAGCTCGCTTGCCGAAGCGGCTTCACGGCGCAGGTCGAGTTCGGAATTGGTCCAGCGTTTGAAATTGGCGATGGTCAGGCGCGGGCGCAGGCGCGTGGCCTCCCCGCCCATCGCCTCGACATGCGCGGCGGCCCATTCATAGGTCTGGATATCGCGCGCGAATTTCTCACGGATGCCAGGCCGCAACACCTTGATCGCAACCTGGCGTCCATCGACAGTTACCGCCTTGTGCACCTGCGCGATGGAGGCCGCGCCCACGGGCACCGGATCAACCTCGGCAAACAAATTTTCAAGCGGCTGGCCAAAGCTTTGTTCGATCGTGGCGCGGATCTGTTCGAACGGCACGGGCGGCAGGCTGTCCTGCAGGCTCAGCAGGTTTTGTGCCGCTTCATCGCCCACCAGATCGGGCCGAGTGGCGAGCGATTGTCCCAGCTTGATCGCGGCAGGCCCGATTGCGCGAAAGGCACCGGCATAATCGCGCGTTCCGCTTTTGCCGGTCAGTGTCGCCAGACGCGCCAGACGCGCCAGCCGCCGCACCTGCGCCGGCGCGTTCAGATCATCCTCGATCCCGACAAGCGCGCGCCGCCGGGCAAGAGTGACGCCCCAGCGGGCGAGCCGCGATAGATGAATTACGGGAGAGGTCATGATGTCACAGTCAGCGCAGCGCCAAAGCGTTCCCGGTCAAACCTTCCAGCCTGAATGAATGGCGACCGCACCGCCAAGAATGCTCTCGTATTTCGTGTTCACGAAGCCCGCGCCCGCGATCATGCGTTCGAACTGCGGCATCGTGGGAAACTTGCGGATCGATTCGACAAGATAACGATAGCTGTCCGCATCGCCTGCGATCACCTGACCCATGCGCGGCAGCAACTTTTCCGAGTAAACGTCGTATATCTCACGAAAACCCGACCATTGCGTTGTCGAGAACTCCATGCAGTAAAACCGCCCGCCGGGCCGCAGCACGCGGTGCGCCTCTGCCAGCGCCTTTTCCTTGAAGGTGACGTTGCGGATGCCGAAAACGATGGTGTACGCATCGAAACTGTTGCTGGCGAAGTCGACTTCTTCCGCGTTCTGGCGCGTAAACACTAGGCTGCCGGTGTCCGCCGTCTCGGTCCGGTCCATCGCGCGCTCTGCGCCCACATCCAGCATTTCCTGATTGATGTCGGCCACGGTCACATCCGCACCACGGTCCGCCATGCGAAAGGCGATATCGCCGGTGCCGCCCGCCATATCGAGGATGCGTTCGCCGCGCTGCGGCTTAACCCGCTTCACAAACCGGTCTTTCCAGCCGCGATGCATCCCGAACGACATTGCATCGTTCATGATGTCGTATTTACGGGCGACGCTGGAGAAAACCTCGCCCACGCGGCGGGTCTTTTCCTCTGGCGCGACCTGTTCATAGCCGAAGGAGACGGTTTCGTCGGTGTTTTGATCCATGCGTGCAGCCCTAGATGGAATTGCGGCCAGCGCAAAGGGTGTTAGAGCGCTTCTTGTGAATGTGCCGCAAGTGCTAGCGAGCCCTAGAAAGAATGCCTGAATTACCCGAAGTCGAAACCACGGTGCGTGGCCTTGCCCGGTTCATGGATGGTGCGCGGATAGAACGCGTGGTCCTGAACCGCGCCGATTTGCGCCGCGCCTTCCCGCCCGATCTGGTGCAGATGATGACAGGCGCGCGCATAACGGGCCTGTCGCGGCGGGCGAAATACGGGCTGATCCATCTTGACCGGGACCACACGGTCATCTTCCACCTCGGCATGAGCGGGCGCTGGCGGATCGATCCGGAGGCACCCGAAGTGCATGACCACATGGTGATAGAGACAGCGTATAATCGCTTTGCCCTGTGCGATCCGCGCCGGTTCGGATCGGTCGACATGGTCGCGAGTAGCTTGCTCGATCAGTGGCCGCAATTCGCCGCATTGGGGCCGGAGCCGCTGGGTCCGGGGCTAAGCGTCGATCACCTCAAGGCGGCGCTGGCGGGCAAGGTGCAGTCGATCAAGCTGTGTCTGCTGGATCAGCGGATTATCGCCGGGCTGGGCAATATCTATGTGTGCGAGGCCCTGTGGCGGGCGCGAATCCATCCGCGCAAGGCCGGGGGCAAGGTGACAAAGCCGCAGCTTGCACGGCTGGTGCCGGCGATCCGCGACGTGCTGGAGGCCTCGATCCGCGACGGCGGATCAACCCTGCGCGATTATTCCGCGCCCAATGGTGAGCTGGGTTATTTCTCGACCCGATTCGATGTGTATGGGCGCGAGGGCGAACCATGCCGCCGCGACGATAATGGCGCGATCCGCCGCATCGCGCAGGGCGGGCGCAGCACGTGGTTCTGCCCCAAATGCCAGCGCTGAAGCCAAGGATGCTCGCCAGCGCGCGGTGAGCGGATAGAATTGTTGACGATTCGCGACTTGGCATCTATGTGGCGCGCTTTGATACGCTCTGGCTGTGCCCGGGCGCGCTCGTTCCACGAGAAAACCAGATACACATCCCGTCGCCCGAACGGCGACTGAAACAGACGCGAGACAGACAGACCTATGGCCAACACGCCGCAAGCCCGCAAACGCATCCGCCGCAACGATCGCCGCGCCGAAATCAACGGTGCGCGCGTCAGTCGTATTCGCGGCTTCATCAAGAAGGTCGAAGCCGCCTGCGAAGCGGGTGACAAGGATGCAGCTTCAACCGCTCTGAAGCAGGCGCAGCCCGAAATGGCACGCGGCGTGGCGCGCGGTGTGATGCACAAGAACACCGTTGCTCGCAAAATGTCGCGCCTGACGAAGCGAGTCGCCGCGCTGTAAGTTTTTGCGGCAAACCTGTACGACAGCGGGGCTGTCCAGTCAGGTTTACTATGTATCATGGGAAGGGGTTGCACCGAACGGTTGCGACCCCTTTTTCGTTAACGCTGGTCACAGAACTGCAACCCATTCGTAACTCAAGGGATTCTCCCGATTCGCGCGCGCCGCCTAGAGATATGCAGAAACATCAGATGCTTAAACGCGGGTGTGCGGGCTTGCGCGAGTCAACTTGATTATTTCAGAAAAATGAAAATTACTCTGTTGCGCTGAACGCCAATCACGCCTTTATTGGTCCTTCACCCGGAAGGGCAGTCCGGGTTTTTAAACCAAAGGTCGACGAGACCTCTTCAGAATTGCGATTCTGGGGAGCCGGGGAAGTTTACCTGTCGCAATGTTGATAATGCACCCGAAGATGCGACTTTCGGGGACGTGAAGACTGGGGAACGAGCGTGCACAAAATTGACAAGGCGCGGACAACGCGGCGCAATTCGGACGAGGACTTGATGGAGGATGCAGAAGCGGTAAATCTGGCAGCCGACTGGTCCGATATCAGCAGGGGGCTGCGCAAGGACCTGGGACACCAATTGCACAGCCAATGGATCAAACCGATCCAGGTTGGCAATCTGGACAAGGACACCGGCACGCTCGACCTGTTTCTGCCGACCGATTTTTCTGCCAATTGGGTTAAGGACCGGTTCGAGGATCGCCTCCAGCTCGCATGGACCATCGCCCGCAGCGAAGTGCGCAAGATCAACATTCAGGTGCATCCGGGCCGCCGGCAACTGCCGGAACTGCGGCTCGACGATGGCCGCCGCCCTGCCAACGACGGAGCGAGTGCGATCGCGGTCGCCGCAGGCACAATCGGCGAATCCGGCTTTACCTCGTCTGTCGGGCTGGACCCGTCGCTGACCTTCGCCGCCTTCGTCACCGGCGAGGCCAACGTGCTGGCCTGCAATGCGGCGCAGCGCATGGCCGCGACCGAACAGCCGCAGTTTTCGCCGCTTTATCTCAAGGCGGCAACCGGCCAGGGCAAGACGCACCTGCTACACGCCATCGGCCACGCCTATCTCCAAAGTCACCCGCGCGCGCGCATCTTCTACTGTTCGGCAGAACGTTTCATGGTGGAATTCGTGCAGGCGATCCGGCTCGAACAGATGATGGAATTCAAGGCCCGCCTGCGCAGCTTCGATCTGCTGCTGGTGGACGATATCCAGTTCATCATCGGCAAGGCCAAGGCGCAGGAAGAGCTGCTTTACACCATCGACGCGCTGCTTACCGAGGGCAAGCGGCTGGTGTTCGCCGCCGACCGTGCCCCGCAGGCACTGGACGGGGTGGAACCGCGCCTGCTCAGCCGTCTTTCGATGGGATTGGTTGCCGATATTCAGGCCGCCGATATTGAATTGCGCAAGACGATCCTTGAATCCAAGCTGTCGCGCTTTGCTCCGCTGTCGGTGCCCAGCGACGTGATCGATTTCCTCGCGCGCACCATCACCCGCAATATCCGCGAGCTGGTGGGCGGCCTTAACAAACTGATCGCCTACGCCCAGCTTACCGGGCAGGAAGTTTCGCTGAACCTCGCAGAGGAACAGCTGACCGATATCCTCTCTGCCAATCGCCGCCGCATCACTATCGACGAAATTCAGCGCACGGTCTGCCAGTTCTACCGGATCGACCGCAGCGAGATGTCTTCGAAGCGTCGCGCGCGCGCCGTGGTGCGCCCGCGCCAGGTGGCAATGTACCTGTCCAAGGTGCTGACCCCGCGGTCCTATCCCGAAATCGGGCGCAAATTCGGTGGGCGCGACCATTCCACGGTTATCCACGCGGTGCGCCTGATCGAGGATCTGAGGACTCGCGATGCCGATATGGACGGCGACGTGCGCAGCCTGCTGCGCCAGCTGGAAAGCTGATCCACAAAAGTTAATTCACACACGGTTTCACCGGTATTTCACCGGGCAATACACAAGCTATTCGACAGGCCTATCAACAGCCCTGTCGACAGGCTGTGCACATGCTGCCAACAGTTTGTGCATGGGTTCCGAACCACCTTATCCACCCCGTCCCGATCTGCCCACAGGCGCAGCCGCCGCGATGTTGCGCGGCGTGCGCGGGCAATGCCCACGGTGCGACGCGGCAGCGCTGTTTCGCAAATGGCTGAAACCCGTCGATACTTGCACGCATTGCGCGCAGGACTGGTCGATCCAGCAAGCCGATGATTTCCCGGCCTATATCGGGATATTCCTGGTGGGCCACCTGCTCGCGCCCGTGGTCATCGCGATGATCGGCACCTACGGCATGTCGGCCTCGCTCACTCTGGCAATCGTCTTGCCGGTCGCCATCGTGATGCTGATTGCGATGCTCCAGCCGACCAAGGGTGCGGTGATCGCCTTCATGTGGTGGCAGGGCATCGGCAAATTCCGCAAGGAGCGGCGCGCCGATGACCCGGCCGAAAGCCCGGATCCGTGAGCACAAGTGCGCCACTCTCTGCACCCCTTTCTCCGGCCCGGCTGGATCGGTTCGCCCGTCATATCGTTCTGCCCGAAATCGGCGGCGCGGGGCAGGTCGCGCTCGCTACACGGCATGTGGCGATCATCGGCCTTGGCGGGATTGGCAGCCCTGCCCTGCAATATCTTGCCGCCGCGGGTATCGGCCAGCTGACACTGATCGATGATGACACGGTCGATGTGAGCAATTTGCAACGCCAGACGATCTTCACCAGCCGCGATGTCGGCCACGGCAAGGCGACGAGCGCGCGCCGCTGGCTCGCTAATTTCGATGACGCTTTGAAGGTAACGATTTCGGACGCGCGCATCACCACCGGCAATGCGGGCGATCTGATCATGGGCGCGGATCTGGTGCTGGACGGGACCGATAATTTCGCCACCCGACTAGCCGTTTCGGACGCCTGCGTGGCTGAACGCACGCCGTTGCTGTCCGCCGCCGTGGGCCGGTTTCAGGGGCAGGTCGGCGCGTTTGCGGGGCATCTTGCGAGTGAGGCGTGCTATCGCTGCTTTGTCGGCGATGCTTTCGATGCAGAGGATTGCGACACCTGCGCCGAGGATGGAATGCTGGGCGGAATGGCGGGCTGGGTCGGCAGCTTTGCCGCGATGCAGGCCGTGCGTATATTGCTGACCGGGGTGAGCGCGCTGGGCGATCCGATGTGGGGCAGGCTGCACATCCTCGACGGGTTAAAGCCTGGAATGCGCACGCTCACCATCGCAAAGGACCAGGGCTGCAAGGGATGCGGAGGAGTGGATGTCGGAAAAATCGGATAACCTAGCAGAAGAGCGCACGGACCTTGCCGAAGATCGCACCGATTGGGCCGAAGATCGCACGATCATGGCCAATGAACGCACCTTTGCCGGGTGGATGCGCACCGGGTTGGCTTGTGTCGGGATCGGGCTGGGGTTCAACGCGCTGTTTGGAAAGCTGGAGCCCTTCTGGTTCCCGCGCGCCATCGCATCGCTGTTCATCGCTATCGGGATATTTGTTTTCTGGGCAGCCCAGCGCAATGGTTGCGCGGTTCATGCCCGGATGGAGGCGCACAAGGCTTCGCCTATCGCAATAATCAACCTCAAGATGATCGCAGGCGCAATGTCGCTCGCCGCGGCCAGTCTGGCGGTGGGCGTGTGGATCATCGAAGTACCCGAATAGGTTTTCAGCGGGTCAGCGGGCCAGCGCCTTGTCTGCCCCCAACACCTCGTCCACCCAGCGCGGAACCAACTGTCCGGCCGGGCCGTGGCGCGATTCGGCGAACAGATGGCTGCCTTCGCTCGGCTCAAGGTTCAACTCCAGCGTCCGCGCGCCAGCGGCCCTTGCCTCCTGCACAAATCCTGCCGCCGGATACACCGCGCCGCTCGTTCCGATGCTGACGAAGAGGTCTGCCGCACCGAGCGCGGCGTAAATCCGCTCCATCTGATAAGGCATTTCGCCGAACCACACGATGTCGGGGCGCAAGCTGGGCGCTTGGCATACCGGGCATGGCGGGCGGTCCAGCATCGGAGCGTCCCAGTTCGCGCGCGTTTCGCATGAAAGGCACAGCGCGCTCTTCAACCGTCCGTGCATGTGGCACACATCGCGCGATCCGCCGCGTTCATGCAGATCATCCACGTTCTGCGTCACCAGCAGGACCTTGCCGCGAAACTCCGTCTCCAGCCGCGCGAGCGCCCGGTGCGCCGCATTCGGTTCCACGTGGTCCAGCGCCGCGCGGCGCGCATCGTAGAACCGCAGCACCAGATCCGGGTCGCGCGCGAACCCCTCTGGCGTGGCGACATCGGTGATCTTGTGCTTTTCCCACAGCCCATCGGCGGCGCGGAAGGTTTCGATCCCGCTTTCCGCGCTGATGCCTGCGCCGGTAAGGATGACGATGCGTTCAATCTCTGCCATGAACCGACGTGTCACATAACCTGCGGAGCAAAGGCAATGAGTAACGTCACACCGGCGGCAAACGGTTCAGGCCGGTTCGCGGTTCTGGGGCACAAGGGACGCATGGGCCGCGCGCTTGCCGACGCAATCGAGGAAGCTGGAGCGGAGTTTTGCGTCGGAGTCGATCTGGGCGGCGACCCCGCGCCAGTTCTGGGCCAGTGCGAAGTGGTGGTCGATTTTACCGCGCCCGATGCGCTAGCGGCCAATCTCAAGGCGGCGATGGGCGCAAAACTGCCGATCCTGATCGGCACGACCGGGCTGGAAGCGGAGCATTTCGCCGCGATCGAGGAAGCGGCAAAGGTGATCCCGGTGCTGCAAACCGGCAATACCTCGCTCGGCGTGACGCTGCTGGCGCATCTTGTGCGCGAGGCGGCGGAGCGGCTGGGGCCGGACTGGGATATCGAAGTGCTTGAAATGCACCACCGCGACAAGGTCGATGCGCCGTCGGGCACCGCCAAACTGCTGGGCGAGGCGGCGGCGGCGGGACGCGGCATTCCGCTGGCGCAAAACATGGAGAGCGGACGGCACGGTCACACGGGCGCAAGGGGCAAAGGGGCAATCGGCTTTGCCTCCCTCCGTGGTGGCACAGTGGCGGGCGAACACAGCGTGATCCTGGCCGGCCCGCAGGAACGGCTGGTTCTGTCGCACTCGGCAGAGGACCGCATGATCTTTGCACGCGGCGCAGTGCGCGGCGCGCTCTGGCTGATCGGCAAGGCGCCGGGGCGGTACACGATGGATGATGTGCTGGGGCTCTGACACCCCATGACCAAGGACCAGATTTTCGAATTCTTTCGCCGTCTGGCGGAGGAGAACCCCGCGCCCGAGACCGAGCTGGAATATGGCAACGCCTATCAGCTCGTCGTCGCGGTGGCCTTGTCCGCGCAGGCGACCGATGTGGGGGTGAACAAGGCGACGCGGGCGCTGTTCGCCAGGGTTGAAACGCCGCGCGCGATGCTCGACCTGGGTGAGGATGGGCTAAAGGAGCACATCAAGACCATCGGCCTGTTCAACTCCAAGGCGAAGAACGTAATCGCGCTCTCGCAATTGCTGGTCGACGAATATGGCGGCGAGGTGCCCGATACCCGCGAAGACTTGGTGCGGCTGCCGGGAGTGGGGCGCAAGACCGCCAACGTCGTGCTCAATAGCTGGTTCGGGCAGGAGACGTTCGCGGTCGATACGCACATCTTCCGGCTCGGCAATCGCACCGGCATGGCCAAGGGCAAGACACCCGAAGCGGTCGAAGCCAAGCTGGAAAAGCGCGTCCCCCAGCCGTTCCGCCTGCACGCGCACCACTGGCTGATCCTGCACGGGCGATACGTGTGCAAGGCGAGGACGCCCGAGTGCTGGCGGTGCGGGGTGGTGGATTTGTGCAGTTTCAGGAAGAAGGTGCTGGAGGCCAAAAGATAGTGGCACGCGCTTGCAGGACTGAACAATCTCGACGAACGGTCGCAATAACGTTCAATGACCGTTGGCGGGGGGTGGGTAAGCACTAGGTATCACCCGGCTTGTCGATTGCCAGAGTTCTTTGGCGGCACACCAGTAGGTGTCAGTCCATACACCAGTGTCCGGAACGTGATCGACTGTAGTTTTATCGCCCTCGCGAGAAATCAACTTACTACCATCGGCCTGCTCAATAATCCGGCGCAATTCCGCTTTACAAGCGTGCTCCGACTTATGCTCACTAATTATCCGAGGTGCGGAACTCAGCTGAATACTGCCAGAGACGACCGAACTTGAACAAAGCGCGCAAATGATGACGAAGCGTTTGATCATAATTCCCTCTAAGCATCATTTCGCCGAATCGCAACGTCGGGGTTAGGCACCCACGCGCCAGACTGCCTAGCGCACTTCCTCAAAGTTCTCCGGTCCCAGCTCCAGCCCCGCACGCCCGTCAGCGGCGGTGTGGGCGGGCGCGTGGGGGTGTTCGATGAACTCCGGCTCCTCCACCTCCAGCATCCCTTCCCACTTGGTGATGACGCTGGTCGCCACCGCATTGCCAACCACATTGGTTGCGGTGCGGCCCATGTCGAGGAACTGGTCAATCGCGAGGATGATCGCCACCCCCTCCACCGGCAGGCCAAACATCGCCAGCATGCCGGTGATCACCACCAGACTGGCGCGCGGGACGGCGGCGATCCCCTTTGACGAGATCATCAGCGTCAGCAGGATCATGATCTGCGTGCCGATGGACAGATTAATGCCGTAAGCCTGCGCGATGAAGATCGTCGCAAAGCTCATATACATCATGCTGCCATCGAGATTGAACGAATAGCCCAGCGGCAGCATGAAGCCCGATATGCGGCGCGGCACGCCGAACCGGTCGAGCTGCTCGAACAATTTGGGCAGTGCGGCCTCCGACGAGGCTGTCGAGAACGCGATCATGATCGGTTGTCGGATGTATCGGATGAGCGTCCAGATGCGCCCTTGCAGGAATATCGCGCCAACACCCAGCAGCACGATCCACAGCAGCACCAGCGAGAAGTAGAATTCGACCAGCAGTTCCAGATAGGTGCCGAGGATGTCCAGCCCGGTTGCCGCGACCACATTCGCCAGCGCGCCGAACACCGCAATCGGGGCATAACGCATGACGTATCCGGTCACCTGCAGCATCATTTCCGCCAGCGCATCCGCGCCCTTTACGAGCGCCGCGCCGCGTTCCCCGATGGCCGACAGCGCCACGCCCGCAAAGATCGAGAAGACGAGGATCTGCAGGATATTGTTGGTTGCCATCGCCTCGAACACGTTTTTGGGGAAGATCGAGAGGATGAATTCCGTCGCCTTCAACTCCTTCACCTCGCCCAGCGCGGCGGTCGCTGCGGCGGCATCGGGGATCGGTGCGCCGATGCCGGGCTGGAACAGATTGACCATCAGCAAGCCGAGCGCGATCGAAATCAGGCTGGCGGTGATAAACCACACCAGCGCACGAAACCCGATGCGGCCCAGCGCCGCGCTGTCACCCATATGTGCAATGCCAACGACAATGGTGGACAGCACAAGCGGCGCGACCAGCATCTTGATCAGGTTGAGGAAGATGTCGGATGACAGCTTGAACCACGGGGCAATCTGATCGGCGATAAGCGCGGGATCGAGACTGATGTGGAGGATCTGGCCGACCACCACGCCCAGCGCCATGCCGAGCAGGATATATTGCGTCAGTCGCCGGTCCATCGCGGACTCCCTGAAACGAGGTTGCAAACAAATGCCTTCGCCAGGATGTCAGCCCGGATATGGTGCGATGCTTTTAGAACTGCGGCGCGCGTCCAACAAGCGCGAACGCGAAATGCCCGGCGCCATCAGAGCGCGGACGGGACTGGATTATGAGTTGCGGGTGGTCTTGAGAAAAACAAACCCGAAAAACAGCATGAAACACAGGTCCATCGCGCCATAAATCGAGTAGAAAAATCCGGCGAGGAAATCCTGCTCGTAAACCGCTCCCAGAGACTGTGTGCCTATGAACGAGCCCCAAGCGATGACATAGGCGAGCTTCTCAATCGCGAAAACGGCGATCAGTAACGGCACCTTGGTGTAATTCGCGCTGACCGCGATGTAGGCCATTCCCCAAAGCACAATCGAAATCAGTCCGAAAAAGCCCATCACGCCGGGTTGGGCATTCATCATCACATCATTCGTGAGCCCTTTGGAACAGATCAGTACGCCCAGAATGTTGCTGAGCCCTGCCAGAATGAAGCCGATGCGAATGGTATTTTTGTTCATTGCTTTTCACCGTTCAGATATCATCAGCGGAGATCAGTTCCGCCCGGTCGATCTCACCCAGCATACTCGCCACGGTGGTCGCCACGGCGGCATCGCCAGAGACATTGGTGGTGGTACGCATCATGTCCATGATCCGGTCGACGCCCGCGACAAACGCGATCGTTTCTAGCGGCACACCGACCGCACCGAACACCAGCGCCATCATGATCAGGCCCGCGCCCGGAATGCCTGCCGCGCCGATTGCGCCAAGCGTCGCGAGGATCGAGATCAGGAAATACTGGCCCCACGAAAGGTCCACGCCAAAGATGGAAGCGCCAAACAGCGTTGCCAGCCCCAGATACATCGCGGTGCCGTTCATGTTGATCGTCGCGCCAAGGCTGATGACGAACGCTGCAATCGAATTGGGAATTCCAAGGTTCCGCTCCGCACAGCGCAAAGTCACCGGAAGCGTCGCGTTGGAACTGGCGGTGGAATAACTCACCGCAATCGCGTCCACGATCCCGCGGAAGAACCCGATCACCGGCAGTTTGGCGATGAGCCTGATCATCGCGGAATACATAACCCCGATGATCAGGAAACAACCGAGGTAATTGAGCACCACCAGCCAGCTCAGCGCCTTCAACGCATCAATGCCCAACGTGCCCGCGACCCACGCCATCAGCGCGAACACGCCGAACGGGGTCAGCTCCATCACGATCATGGTCACCTTTTGCATGATGACAGAGCCGCTATCGAAGATTTTCTGAACCGGCTCGCCGTCCTTGCCCGCCATCAGAATGCCGATGCCGATCAGCAGCGAGAACACGATCAGCGGCAGCACTGCGACGTCGGCCATCACCTGTACCGGACTTTCCGGTACGATCGACAGGATCATGTCCACCGCCGTGGTCTCATTGGGTTCAGGCGTGGGGACTTCGGGTGTGCCAAGCTCCTCCTTGCTTGGAAACAGCCCCAGATTGACCGCACCCGTACCCAGCGCAAGGCCCAGCCACACCGCGATTTGCCCCGTGACCACGAACAGGATGATCGCGCGCCCGCCAACCGCGCCCAGTTTTCGCAGATCGCCGATGGCGGCAACCCCTGCGACCAGACTGAAGAAAATGAGCGGCACGACCAGCATCTTGATCGACTTGATGAAGAAGTCGCCGATCCACTTGATGCTTGCCGCGTCCGGTCCCCAATACAGGCCGAGTGCAACGCCCAGAACCAGCGCCGCGATAACGCGCTGCCACAGGGGAATTGCAAACCACATCTTCATCGCGTCAAACCTCTTCCTCGCGCGGGGTTGTTGCCAGAGGGTCCAGACTCAGTGGGTCCAGCGCCAGCGCGGCCAGAGCGGCGCGGGTGTAGATGCGCGCCAGCACATCGAGGTCAGCGATTGCCACCGCCTCGTCCCGCTTGTGCATGGTCGCATTGCAAAGGCCAAATTCGATCACCGGGCACACATTGCGCAAAAACCGTGCGTCCGATGTGCCTCCGGTGGTGGATTGTTCGGGCACGATACCGGTTTCGGCCTTGATCGCCGCCGCTACCGCTTTTGAAAACGCGCCGGGCGCGGTCAGAAATGGCTCGCCCGAGATGATCGGCAAAGCGGTGCCGCCGTGTTTCTTCGCTATGGAAATCACCCGTTCGGACAGGCTGTGGCCGCTATGCAGATCGTTGAAGCGGATGGAAATGCGCGCGCGCGCCTGCGCAGGGATCACGTTGTGCGCCGTGTTTCCAACCTCAAGATCGGTGATTTCGAGGTTGCTGGGCTGGAACCAGTTTGTGCCCGTGTCCAGCACCAGCGATTCCAGTTCGGCGAGGATCGCAACCAGTTTTGGAATCGGGTTATCGGCAAGGTGCGGATAGGCGACGTGGCCCTGTGTGCCCTCCACTTTCAGCCAGATATTGACCGAGCCGCGCCGCCCGATCTTCATCATGTCGCCCAGCCGGTTGACGCTGGTGGGTTCACCGACAAGGCACAGATCCGGGCAAAGGTCTTCGGCCTGCATATAATCGATCAGCGCGCGCGTGCCGTGCAGCGCGGGGCCTTCTTCATCGCCTGTGATGATAAAGCTGATCGTGCCCGCGTCCTGCGGTATCTCCGCCACCGCCGCGATCATGGCGGCAATCGCGCCCTTCATGTCGACCGCGCCGCGCCCGTACAGCAGGTCGCCGCGTTCCTCCGGCTCAAACGGGGCACTTGTCCACCCTTCGCCGGGAGGCACCACGTCGAGGTGCCCGGCGAATGCGAAATGGCGGCTGCCCGCTGGCCCCTTGCGAATGGCAAACAGGTTTTCGACAGGCGCCTCGTCCGTCCCGGCAGCTCCCTCGCCCCGGATGAAACGATTCACTGCAAACCCCAGCGGCTCCAGCAATTGCTCCATCACATCGAACACCGCGCCGGTTGCCGGGGTAACGCTGGAGGCGGCAATCAAACGCTTGGCGAAGGTAACGGCTTGGCTCATTATGACCTGCGCTAACAGGAGTGCCGCCGATGCCCAAGCTCGATCTTGCATCCATCCCGCAAACCAATGCCACGGGATACCCCTCTGAGTTTGCGGGCGAGGTCAAAGGCCGATGGTATCGCCGCCTCGCGCCAACCGGCGGCATCGGCGATTTCGGCGCGAGCCATGTCGTGCTGCAACCGGGAGCCTGGTCGGCGCAGCGTCACTGGCACGAAGACGAGGATGAGCTTGTCATCATGCTCGCAGGGGAGGCAGTGCTGGTCGACGACACGGGCGAGCATATCATGCGAGCAGGCGATATCGCCGCCTTTCCCAAGAATGACGGCAATGGTCATGTTCTCCAGAACCGTTCGGATGTGCCGTGTACCTATGTTGCCATTGGACGGCCTGCTGCAAGCGACTGCCACTATCCCGATATCGATATGCATCTCAGCAACGGACGCGGTTTTCATCGCAAAGATGGCAGCGATTTCGAGTTCTGACCGCTGGCGATGGACCCCATAGGCTTTGCCCTTGCCGTGTTGCTGATAGAACTGACGCCCGGCCCCAATATGGGCTGGCTGGTGGCGCTGACCCTGTCCGAGGGACGCCGCGCCGGTCTTTCGGCGATTACCGGCATCGCGATTGGGCTGGCTAGCAATGCCGCGCTCAGCGTGATTGCTGCGCGGTATATCCTCGCACAAGGCGCCGTGCTGTCGCAGGTGGTCGCGGTCGCAGGGGCAGCGTTGATGGCCTATCTGGCATGGGAGGCGTGGCGGGAAGCGGGCGAATCCTCTCCCGCCGCTACGCCAGGCAATCAGGTTCGGCACAACGCGCTTGCCGGTTTTGCGATCAATCTGCTCAATCCCAAGGCGACCTTGTTCTTCATTACGGTCATGCCGCAATTCGTAGCGGATGGCCGCCCAACCTTTGCACAGGGTTTTGCGCTGGCCGCGCTCAGCGTCGCCATCGCCACTTCTGTTCACCTGGCGCTGATCCTTGGCGCGGGGTCGATCCGCGCGTTTCTGATGAAGAGCGGACAGGCGCGGCGGGTTCGTCGCATCCTCGCGCTGGGCATGGTCGGCGTCGGGCTGTGGTTCCTGGCGAAAGCGTTCCTCTGAGAATATCGCGTCAGGTCACTGTCTCGTATTGTTCGATTACCCAGTCCTCTTCCTGCGCCGCGCCGATCCATTGCTGCATCCAGTCATGTTCCCACACCGCCTCCATATAACTGGTGGCAAAGCCCGGCATACCGATGCCATAGGTCACAAAACGGGTGACGACGGGCGCATAGAATATGTCCGCCGCACCAAACGTTCCGAACAGGAAGGGCCCGGCTGATCCGTGCCGCGCCCGCGCCTCTGCCCACAGACCAAGGATGCGCACGATATCCTCGCGGGTCTGGTCGGACACGTTTTCCAGCGGCATGCGGCGGCGAATATTCATCGGCATGTCGGCGCGCAAGGATGCATAGGCGCAGTGCATTTCGGCCACCATCGCCCGCGCCATTCCGCGCGCTGCTTCATCCTTGGGCCAAAACCGGTCGCGTCCGACCTTGTCCGCCATGTATTCAAGGATTGCGAGGCTATCCCAGATCACCGCATCGCCATCCCACAGGATCGGCACTTTGCCGCTGGAGGGCTGAACCTCGCCCATGCTCTCCTTGGCCTTCTCCCATTCCTCGCCCATGATCGGCACGGTCAGTTCATCGAAGTGCAGCCCCGATTGTTTGAGCGCGAGCCAGCCGCGTAAGGACCAACTGGAATAGTTCTTATTACCAAGGATCAGTTTCATATCTTCAGCCGCTCCACCATGCGTTCCGGACAACCGTAGTCATTCATCCATTCGGTGTCGATGCTGAACAAAGTTACAGTTTGTATCAGCGCGTGGTCCTTGCCGAATCAGGTGAAACAGGAAAATGGTGATACGCATGACGCTTGCCCCCTTTCATCTCGCTTTTCCTGTCGATGATCTGGCCGCAGCACGGGCGTTTTACGGCGCAACGCTGGGCTGCGTTGAAGGGCGGTCGAGCGCGGAGTGGATCGACTTCGATTTCTACGGCCACCAGATCGTTGCGCATCTGGCACCGGGCAGCACGGGCGACCGCGCCTCAAACCATGTCGATGGACACGGCGTGCCGGTCCCGCATTTCGGGCTGGTGCTGTCGATGGAAGACTGGGAGAGGCTGGCTGAGCGACTGCGCGGGGCGGGCACCGATTTCGTGATCGAACCGACCATCCGGTTCAAGGGACAGACTGGCGAGCAGGCGACGATGTTCCTGCGCGACCCGGCAGGCAATGCGCTGGAGTTCAAGGCGTTTGCGGATGCGGGGCAGCTGTTTGCCAAGTGAAGCGACCGGCCGTCCGATCTACTGGATTTTCGGCCACAAGCGGACATGCGGGAAGCGACCCCATGTCAGACGTTCGGTTGCCACCTGCGACTTCCTGAAAGCGGCCATGTGTTCATGGGGCTCGGAACAGCTGAAATTGGGACTTTCCAGTCATTCTTGCTCGACGTGCTCAACAGCGGGTTCTGCCAAGAGCAGACAATCTGTGTTCGCCAGACCGGACCAGCACATTAATTGTGATTGGGCCAGAACTTGCCGATCTTATGGCGGTTCAAGCCGTCACATGTCCGTTGGACCTTTGCTGGTTTTGCTTGCAGGAGCACATTTCGTTCTGTCCGGACACGCTGCTAGCATAATCGTAATCCCCGGCACGGAGGAAATCCTGCAAATGTCACCGCGACAATCAGTCTAAAAAGCCGGTGGCGACCGGCATTTTCGCCAGTCGCCACCTTGCAGTTATAGCCCTGGGCTGTGCACGAGGAGAGAAGCGCACACGGGCCTTAAAAATTGAATTCGACGGTCGCGCCAATTGTTCGGAAAGCTGTGTTTCCAAATGCTTGCTGATAGTTAAGATTGGGGCTGATCGGATCGCGAAAAATCAGTGATGGAGTACGATCATCGAAAAGATTTCGGGCAAAGATCGAAGCTGACCATTTGCGGTCTGCAGCACGAATACCGATCCTTGCGTCCACCAGCACGTTTCCGTCAATAACAAGATTGGGGTCTGGAGTGGCCGATGCATTCCGATCACCGATCATGGTTGCTGCGGTTTGAACGAACCCTTCCACAGTCTGTGTAAGCGACGTTTCGTAATCAGCGCCGAACGTGAGCTTCAGTTCAGGCGCATAGGCCAACTGTCGTCCGTTCACGTTGGTCACAAGGCGCCCGGCGATGGTCTCACAACCGTCAATGAAGGGGCGATTGCACTCCACGAACAAGTCGCCGTAGCGAGCATTGTTGTAAAGCAGTCCAACATCGAAATTGAGACCCTGCGCCGGACGGATGCCGACGTTGAGCTGTGCTCCCTCGAAAGTGATGCTGTCTGCGTTGGCAAAAACGAACTGCGTCAGGCCGTTGACTTCCGCGACGGTCTGCGTCTGAAAGTCATCAACCTTCATGTGAAACAGCGTTAGCTCGGCACGCAGTGAGCCATCGCTTGTACCGCCTTTTACGCCGATTTCATAGTTGGTTGGGATTTCTGCTCGAACGATGTCAGGTGCCAAGCTGCCTTCAGCGATGGGATTGATCGCTGGCCCCTTGTAGCCGCGCGACACCGCAGCGAAAAAAGTGACATTGCTGCTGGGGAGGTACTGCGCGCCCAAACGCCATGAAAAGTTGTCGATGTCGATTTCACGTTCAAACAGTCCCTCTGCGCCACCAAAGAAAGGATATCGCGCGCCCAAGTCCGCGTTGGTGAAGGCAAGCCTAGAAAGCTCCAACTCTTCTCTTGTAACGCGCCCGCCTGCAATCAGCTTGAACCGATCGGAAACGTTGATCGTCGCCTGACCGAAACCGGCGTAACTACGCTGATTTACTACGGTGTCGAATGAAGACGTTGCCGCCGGAAGGGAAGCCGGCAAAGCACCGAGCCGCCCTGCCTGCTCAATCAGCGGATTATATGTGTAGTCATAGAAAAATAGTCCAGCCACATATTCAATCAACCCGCCTGAGGGAGAGGTAAGGCGGATTTCGGCGCTCCATTGTTCGACATCTTCGTCGACCGAGTTAACGTTCAGCAGATTGGTCGGGCGAGCGTCGGAATCAGCATTGCTGTTTCGCTCAAAATATCGGTATCCGAATACGCCAGTTAGGGTCGCCCCCCCCAAGTCATAGTTCGCCTCAAGCGAAGCACCCCAAGACTCGCTGTTGTAAAGCAAAGGGCCATCAAGGCACACATCGGTGTTTTGTGGGGACGGTGTCACACCGCAAGTAGCAAGAGCATTGGCCAGCGCTCCTCCTGCCTCGACATCTCGCGTCTGCCAGACGCTCTGCCCGCCGTCGACCTTCTCGTAATCTGCGTTGACGATCAAATCAAACTTATCGGTCGGCTCCCAAAGCAACCGGGCTCTGCCGCCGTACGTCGTGCGCTCACCTATTCTGTCATCGGTCAAAACGTTGCGGAACCTTGCCCCAATTTCATCCACAAACCCGGTAATGCGCAGCGCCGCTCGATCACCTATAGGTGCATTGATCGTCCCGTCGATGACGACGAAATCGTCTTCGCCATATGAGCCACGGATGCGGCCGCTGAATTCGCCGAGCTCGGGCCGCCGCGAAACGATGTTTACGACGCCGGCAGATGCGTTCTTGCCGAAGAGCAGACCTTGAGGGCCGCTTAGGACCTCGACCCGTTCGATATCGAACAGTGAATTTGCAGGAGGGGTAAGCTGCCCTTGCACGATACCGTCAAGAACGACCAGTACATTGTTTTCGGCAGACCGGGTGAACGTTTGAGTTCCGCTTCCTCTGATCGAATACCCAGCGGAGGGCTGGCTTTGATAATTGAGTTCAGGACTGGCATTTTGAAGGTCTACGAGGCTTGTTATTGATCTGGCTTCAAGCTGCTCAGACGATATTACCGACACTGTGATGGGAACGTCTTGCAGCCGTTCTTCGCGCTTCTGAGCAGTAACTATGATTACGTTGCTGCGGTCATCAGAACTCTCGCTCGCGCCCACGTCCTGCGCAACAGCTTTGTTTGGGCTTGCCGCCGCGAGCGCAATGCCGGTGCAGCCAAGCAGGCCAGCCTTTAAACAGGTCCTCATCTTCCCCTCCTATTCAGACGCAATTTTTTGCTCACCATTGCGTATTGGGGCAACCATGTTTTGTCAATAGAACATCGTTTCACAAATGCTTCGGCCTTGATCGGTTGCTATGGCGTTGTCACGCATTTGTCGTGGATCAGGCTGACGCGCCGCCGAACCGAAGGCGTCCATCGCCTTTCGGCCTCGTCCGCTAAGCAATATCTGGAGGACGCCCGTGTCCTAACTTGCGACGTCGAACCCGCCCGCCGTACAGGTTCATGCACGATAAGGCGGTTGCCTCGGCTCAGGGGCGGGTATGGGCTTCGCCGCGGGCACGGATTTGCTCGAGCAGATCTGTAAGGCGCCGCACAATGGTCGGATGCGCCGCTGCCACATCGCGCTCTTCAGCGGGATCCTCAGCGAGATTAAAGAGGCGATATCTCGACGTATCGGGGTTCGGGAGTTTGCCCTCGCGAAGGCTGGGATAATTGGCGCCATACCCTCTGGACTGATTGTCTAGGACAAGTTTCCAATCGCCATCTCGAACGGCAAATGTTCCGAACAGCGAGTGCATGATACCTGACGTGCGCCGTTGAGTGGATCCCTTGAGGCTGCCTGCAAGAGCATCGGCGAAGCTGAGAGAATCGACCGCTTCATCTGGCGCCACGGAATAGCCAATGATGTCGGCAACTGTTCGGAAGATGTCGGACTGCATCACCAGTCGGTCGGATCGACCTGGCTTGATTCTGGCGGGCCAGTTCACAATGAAAGGCACTCGGTGACCGCCTTCGTATAGCTCGGACTTCATGCCGCGAAACGGCGCGTTGGGTGCATGACTGAATTGATGCAGATCGGTGTAGTGCACTGCGCCATTGTCACTCGTGAAGATGATAATCGTATTGTCCCGCAAGCCGGTCTTGTCCAGCTTGGCTAAAATAGCATCCAGGGACGTGTCTGTCTGTGCAATGAAGTCACCGTAATTTCCTGCATTCGAACGGCCGCGATGCTCTTCGGTTGGCAGAATGGGCGTATGAGGCGCGGGCGAGGCATAGTGGAGGAAGAAGGGCTCGTCGCGGCGCTGCCTTGCGTGATCTTCAAGGAAGGCAATGACCTTGCCCACCAAATGCGGCTCAACCGCTTCGAAATCGAAATTTTCGGCTTTTTCTCCGCTGCGCCAATAAAAGCCACCGTCCAAATACTCGCCCTCCCTCCGCTCGGGAATGGTGCCGCTGGGTGGCGATACATAAGTGCCGTTCTCGATATAGGCATAGGGAGGGAAGTCGAGTGAGGCAGGCAGCCCATAGAAATAGTCGAACCCGAGCGTGGTGGGCCGGATGTCGGGGGGAAAGGAGAAGCCGACGGGCTGGCTGGTAAAGCCGGTCGCAAACTTGGCCATGTCAGGCTCGCTTGATCCGAAGCCGAGGTGCCATTTCCCGACCATCGCGGTGCGGTATCCGGCTTGCTTGAGGAAAGCTGCCACAGTCTGTTCGCCTTCGCGGATTACGCTGGGAGAATAGCCGCCCACCACCCCAGCCTTAAGCCACGTCCGCCACGCATAACGGCCGGTGAGCAAACTGTAGCGCGAGGGTGTGCAGACGGCAGAAGTCGAGTGAGCATCGTTGAAGATCAAAGATTCTGCTGCAAATTTATCTAGAACGGGCGTCGGTATCTTGGTATCCGGATTGTAAGAGCCAAGATCACCGATGCCCAGGTCATCCATGTACACAATAAGCATGTTCGGTTTGGAAAAATGGGCAGGTGGAACACTTGCTAATGCGGAATTGCGTTGCGCTTGGCAGCCTGAAAGCGCGAAAGCCAACATAAGGAGGAAGGAAGTTACCCGGTTCACAGTCTCGTCCCATCTTGGCTAACCGGCAATTCAGCAGGCTGGCTCGACACCCGACCGCGATGCTACCAAGATTGTTTCAGATCCGAAACACCATTTTCGATTTAGCGTTAACCCACATCAAGAGTTTGGGAAATTCTGTTGGCCGCTTCAAGCAAGTAAGTTGCTGCCTTTTCGACCGAATTGATCGCTGTGCTCCCGGGCAAAAACGGCACCGTCAGCGCTGCAATCACGTGGCCATCGTGATCTCCTCTGATGGGCACGGCAATGTCGGTGATGCTGGCTACCGTTCGCGATGGAACAATAAGCAGTCCTTTTTTCTGCGCGATTGTTGCGTCTTTCAGGAAGGCAGCCATGTCGGCCTTCGACGGCGCAGACGTAGAGATGGCAGAATCAATTGCGTCCTTCGCATCCTGAAGCGAAAGACCATACAGGAGCCGGCCCGAGGTCGACTGATGGATCGGCACCCGATATCCAACGCGAACTGCAAAGCCCAGCAGACCCGGGCTTTCCATACGCGCGACAATCACAATGTCACTGCCGCTGATTACCGCCATATGGCAGCTTTGCTGCAAATCTTCAGACAGCTTGCGCATGATCGGCAGCGCGGCCTCATGAAGGTTGCGAGACGGTGGCGCACGCATCGCAAGATCAAACAATCGATTGGTTAGCGCAAACTTCTCACCAGGCAGTCGCCGCAGCCAGCCCAGCCGCTCTAGCGACATTAGCATGCGGTAAAGCTCGTGCTTTGAACGGCTGAGAGCTTCGCTAATTTCAATCATTGTCATTGGAGCTTGAGCATCGGCAAGCAGTTCGACGATCGCCACGCCTTTTTCCAGAGCAGGGGCGGAGTAGGATTGTTGGGTCATGAGATGCCTCGGGTCATTTCAGATATAAAACACGGACTTGAGAAAAAACTCAACAGCTATCGACTTCATGAGCGTTTTAAATTTACAACGGTGGTTCAAAAAAGAGGAGCATTCGTGATTGCACAAGGAATGAGACTGGGGTTTCTGGCGATTGCGAGCCTGTTCTTCCTTTGGGCGGTAGCAAACAATCTGAACGACATCCTGATCCGGCAGTTTCAAAAAGCCCTAGAGCTATCGCGGGGTGAAGCCGGACTGATCCAGTTCGTGTTTTATATCGCTTATTTTCTGATTGCTCTGCCGGCAGGCATCTTGCTTGAACGTATCGGCTACCGCGGCGGATTGCTGGCCGGCTTGTTCATCTATGCACTAGGCTGCCTGCTGTTCTATCCCGCTTCTGAGGTGCGCAGTTACCCCGCCTTTCTTTGCGCTCTGTTTGTGATCGCCAGCGGCGTGGCCATTCTGGAGACGGCGGCTAATCCCCTTATCGCCCGTTTTGGGCCACCCGAAAAGGCGGCCCAGCGCCTGAACCTAGCACAGGCCTTCAATGGCGTCGGGGCCTTTGCCGCCCCCTTAATTGGCGGGTTCTTTATCTTCTCGGGCGTCGAGCTCAGCGTCGATACCCTCGCACGGCTGTCGCCCGCTGAGCTTGAGCTCCATTACGCCCGGGAAGCGGAACAGGTTCAGACCCCCTATCTGGTACTAGCAGGCGCTGTCCTGCTCGTAGCCGCCATCATCTCTGTTGTGAGACTGCCCAGCATCGAGGCCACTGAGACTCCGGCCGACGTACAAAGTAACTTTGACGGCGTTGCCTCCGCGCTCGCTATCCCGCATCTCCGCAACGCGGTCGTGGCGCAGTTCTTCTACGTCGGCGCGCAGGTGGCAATATGGAGCTATTTTGTCGATTTCGCTATCGATTCTGTTTCCGGCTTATCCGAGCGGCAAGCCGCATTTCTGCTGTCGGCCAGCCTCGGGTTGTTCATGGTTGGGCGCTTTGCAGGTTCAGCGCTAATGGCAATTGTGAGCGCGCCGCGCATGCTGGCGCTTGCCGCTTTGTGCGCTGCTGCACTGACTACGGGCGCAGGCCTCCTCTCGGGATGGGCGTCGCTGATCTGCCTGATCGCGGTGAGTTTCTTCATGTCAATCATGTTCCCGACGATATTTGCGCTCGGACTGCGAGGCGCGGGGCGGCACACGAAGCGCGGATCGGCCTATATCGTCATGGCAATCCTTGGTGGGGCAGTTTTTCCGCCACTGGCCGGACTTTTCGCCGATCTGGCGGGTGACAGCCGTGCGATCACGCCGCTCCCCTTCGTATCCTTCATTGTGGTCGCGCTGTTTGCAAAACGTTATTTCGTTGACAAAACAGTCCGGGTTGCGGGATAGCGGGCGGGGAACGGGAAATCAATGATGCACCAGCGCAAATACATCGGCCGACCGCTCGCATGAGGTGCTGTCACTCAAACCAGAGCTGGGGCTTTGCAAGGCGAGCATTAGCGGCGCTCGCGGTGCTCATCTTGGGGAGCATCCACCCGCTTATGCCGGGTTTCGCGGCCAAAGCCCAAGCGATCGACATAACCAACGCCGATTCCCGTGCTGGCCAATCGCTTGACGGCGAGTGGGCCTACATCGTTGATCAGGTGGGCATCGGCGACACCTCGATCCTCGGAACGCCTAACAAAGACGGCTTCTTCAACGATGCCAAGGCTCGCGGCCCCGGCGATCTGCTGGAGTATGACTTCGATGCCTCGCCCACGCTGACTATTCCCGGCGCCTGGACGGAGCAGAAAGAGGATCTGAAACGCTACGCGGGCACAGTCTGGCTGCGGCGGCGCTTTGCGCATACGAACGATCCTTCACGGCGCTATTTCCTCCACTTCGGCGCGGTCAATTATCACGCCAAGGTCTATCTCAATGGCCAGCTGCTCGGCGAGCACGCGGGTGGCTTCACTCCATTCTCGCTTGAGGCGACCAAGGTGTTGCGCGACGGTGACAATAGCCTGGTCTTGCGCGTGGAAGCCGAACGCCGTGCCGACCGGCTTCCTGCCCTGCGTATGGACTGGTGGAACTATAGCGGCATCACCCGTTCGGTCCGGCTGCTCGATCTGCCTGCGACCTTCGTCAGCAATTACGCAGTCATGTTGGGCGGGAGCGGCGATGCCCGAACGATCAAGATCGATGTCGAAACTGATGGCGCGGCACCGTCCGAGGTGACGATCGCTATTCCCGAACTCGGGCTGGCTCGCAGCTTGAAGTTGCAGCCCGGCGAACGCCGGAGCGTTTCTCTTGCGCCGGATTGCCTGGATTTGTGGTCGCCCGAGAATCCGCGTCTTTACAATATCACCCTGCGGAGCGGGGATGATGTCATTGCCGATCGGGTCGGCTTTAGGACGATCCAGACCGCCGGGCGAAAGCTGCTGCTTAACGGCCGCCCACTCTACTTGCGCGGGATCAGCATCCATGACGAACGGCTTGGGGCTGCGGGCGGGCGCATCCGGACGCGCGAAGAGGCAGCCGCGCTGCTCGACAAAGTCGAGGAACTTGGGGCCAACTTCATCCGGCTCGCCCATTACCCGCACAACGAACACATGCTTCGCGAGGCCGATGAGAGGGGCTTGCTGGTTTGGTCGGAACTGCCGATCTACTGGGGCATCGACTGGGCGAACCCGGCGACTCTCGCATCTGCCAAGCGGCAGTTTGAAGAAATGAAGCTGCGCGATCAGAACCGCGCGGCCATCATCATCTGGTCGATAGCCAATGAAACCGCTCGCTCGCCCGAACGTCTTGCGTTCCTGACTGATCTTGCCGCGTATGTACGCTCGCTCGACGATACTCGCTTGCTGAGCGCGGCGCTGCTTCCCGATTACAGTGAAGCCGCGATCGGAAAGCTGGTGAGCACCGTGACAGGCCTCGCCAAGGGCGAACCGGTCGATACCTATCCGATCACGCTCGATGACCCGCTGGGCGGGGTTGTCGATATTGTCTCAGTGAACATGTATTATGGCTGGTATTACGCACGTCCAATCTCGCTCGCCACAGGCGTAGATCCGGCAACAATCCGTGATGCCGAGTTGCAGCTAGTCCCCAAGATCCGGCTCAACAACGTCTTTGCAAAGCCGATGGTCCTCTCCGAATTCGGGGCAGGTGCGGTGGCCGGGCGGCGCGGCAATGACAACAAAGTGTGGACCGAGGATTACCAAGCCCGCCTTTACCGCGCGCACTTGGGGCTGCTCCTGTCGAACCCCAATCTGCAAGGCGTCTCGCCCTGGGTGCTTAAGGACTTTCGCTCGCCCATGCGTCCGCTGCCCGGCGTGCAGGACTACTGGAACCGCAAGGGAATCATCTCTCCCACGGGTGAACAGAAGCTGGCGTTTGACGTGCTCAAGTTCATGTACCGCGCCTATGAAACGCAGATGGAGATGGTTCTTCCGCCTGCCCCGACATGCAAGGTTGACTGATGCGTAAATTTACAGGGGCAGCGCTTCTTGCCATTAGCCTCGCGATGCCGGCCGCAGCCGCACCGGCGTCCGAAAGGATCATTCTCACCACCCCGGCCGACGATTGGGAAAAGGCTCTTCCTGTAGGCAATGGACGACTGGCGGCGATGGTCTTCGGTCGCGTTGACGAAGAGCGCATTCAGGTCAACGAGGAGACTGTCTGGGAAGGGAGCGCCACGCGCGATCATCTTCGTGACGGCGCGCGCGAGGGCCTTGATGACATCCGCAACCTGATCTGGGCGGGGCGTCCGCTTGAGGCGGAACAGAGCGCAGTGAGATCCCAGCCAGGCAACCCTGCCGATCTGATGTCCTACCAGACAATGGGCGATATCCGCATCCGCAGAATGACGAACTCAGCTGGGTCAAGCAATTATCGCCGGGAGCTCGATCTGCCCAACGGCATCGCGACCACGCGCTACGATCTTGGAGAACAAGAAAGCGTGACGCAGTCGGTCTACGCTTCGGCCGCCGACAACGTTATCGTCATTCACATCGCCCATGAAGGCGATACATCGCATCGCTACACTATCGATTTGGCGCGGCCTGACGGCAAGGTTGCACTGCCAGATGGCAACGGCCTTGCCATGAACTTCACTCTGGCATCAAACGGGCCCGGTGAAACGCGCGGGCTGGACGTGTTCGCCCGCCTCGAAGTTTCTTCCCCCGGAGCGCGGGTGACTGTGTCCGGAACGCAGCTGTTTGTTGAGGGCAAAGGGGACATCGTCTTGCTCTATTCTGCCGCGACAAGCTATCGCGGCACTGACCCCGAGGTCGAGGTCGAAGCGCAGCTCCGGACCGCAAGAACGCGTTCGATCGGCGAGTTGACGCAGCGGCACCGTACCGCATTTTCACGCCGCTATGGCAGCCTCAGCCTTCAGCTTGGTGAGGACGACGCAGAAACGCCAACCGATCAGAGAATTAAGGCTGTGCGCGCTGGGGCGAGCGATCCCGATCTTTACGGCCTCTTCACCCATTTTGGTCGTTACCTGCTTCTCTCCAGTTCGGCCGAAGGCACCACGCCCGCAAATCTTCAGGGCAAGTGGAACGATTATCTCGCTGCTCCGTGGAACAGCGACTATCACATGAACATCAACCTCCAGATGAATTACTGGCTGGCTGGGCCGGGCGCTCTGCCTGAAGCCAGTCTGGGGCTCGTTGAGTGGGTTGAAGGGCTTGCCAGGGCCGGTACGGTCACCGCCCGCGACCAATATGGTGCGCGCGGCTGGGTTGCCCATCATACCAGCGACATTTTCCATCGCACCACGCCTGAACGCCCTGTCTGGGCCAACTGGCCAATGGCTGGTGCCTGGGCAGCGCTGGCATTGGCCGAACACAACCGTTTCTACCCCGACCCGCAATTCGCAAGCGAAAGAGCCTATCCGGTATTGCGCGGTTCCGCTCTATTCCTGCTCGACACGATGCAGACGGTGCCGGAAGGACTGCCCGGTGCCGGATCACTGGTCACCAACCCGTCGCAATCTCCGGAAAACAAGTATCTGCATGATGGCAAGCCAGCTGTGCTGACATATGGCAGCACTGCCGATATCCAGATCGTGCGCGAAGTGTGGCAGTCGACGCTTGAACTCCTTGCCGATGCCCGACTCTATCGGGGGGATGACAGGCTCGATCAGGATTTGGAAGCAGAAATCCGGGCTGCTATGGCACGCCTGCCCGTCCCCATCATCAGCCCGAAAGACGGGCGCCTCCAGGAATGGATCGCCGACTTCGAGGAAGCGGAACCCGGACACCGGCACATTTCGCATGCATTCGGCTTGCACCCCGGGCGCGAAATCGCGCCGGATACGCATCCCGAGCTTTCTGAGGCACTGCGCAAGACGATCGCGAAGCGGCTCGAGAGCGGCGGCGGCGGTACGGGCTGGAGCCGGGCATGGCTGGCGAACATGTTCGCCCGCCTGCATGACGGCGACGAGGCCTATGCGCAGCTTTCGGTGCTGGTGGGGCGAGCATCACAGCCAAACCTGCTGACCACCCATCCACCCTTCCAGATCGACGCAAATCTGGGCGGCGCTGCGGCGGTTTTCGAAATGCTTGCTCAAAGCCATCTCGACATGGTCCATCTTCTACCCGCGCTGCCGTCGGCGTGGCCGAACGGCTCGGTCGAGGACATGCGCTTGCGCGGCGGCCATACCCTGGGGATCGCATGGAACGACAGTGCTCTTACGAGTGGAACTATTGCGGCCGGCGCTGACACCGCCTTGCACGTTCGCGCGTCAACGAAGTTGCGGATTGTAGATTCAGACGGGATGACAATCCCGGCGACCTTTTCTGCCCTGGGCGACGACATGATCACGTCGTTCAATGCCAAGGCATCTTCGACCTACAAGATCTTGCCAGCGACAACACCTGCCCTTGGAGCAGAGGCCATCCAGCGCCCGGCAGGGGTCGAAAGCCAATCATGACCACGGAGGGCTGGGCAAGGACGGAGGGCAAGCCATGCGGATAACGGGCCATAGCTGCCAGGACCTGCGATTCCCGACATCACGCGAAAGCCACGGTTCAGATGCAATGAACCCGGATCCGGATTACTCCTGCGCCTACGTGGTGTTTGAGACGGATGGCGGAACTGAGGGTCATGGCCTGACGTTCACAATCGGGCGCGGGACGGAGCTTTGTGTTGCTGCGATAGACCTTATTGCGCCTGCTTTGTACGGGCGCTCCATCGCGGATTTCGAAGCCGACCCGGGACTGCTTGTCCGTCTTCTCAATGCCGACAGCCAGATCCGATGGCTGGGGCCGGAAAAAGGCGTGGTGCATCTTGCTGCCGCGGCTGTAATCAATGCCGTCTGGGATCTGATGGCCAAACGCAAGGGTTTTCCCTTGTGGGAATATGTCAGCCAGATGAGCCCGGAAGATATCGTTCGAGCGGTGGATTTTCGCCACATAAGCGACTTTCTGTCCCCCGCCGAGGCCCTGGAGCGTCTCACGGCGCAGGCTAGCGGCCGCAAGGCTCGCATCGCAGAGGTGCTGGATAATGGCTACCCAGCCTATACTACCTCGGCAGGTTGGATCGGGTACAGCGATGCTGACTTCGTCGCAAAGCTGCAAAACGCTCATGCCGACGGCTGGCGCCATTTCAAGCTCAAGGTCGGACGCGATCGACGCGAAGACATCCGGCGCTGCGGCCTATTTCGGGATACCCTCGGCCCCGACGTCAAGCTGGCGATCGACGCCAATCAGGTTTGGGATGTCGAGGAGGCCATTGCCTGGACAAAGACCCTCGCAGCGTTCGATGTGCTTTGGATCGAGGAGCCGACCAGCCCCGACGATATTCTGGGACACCTTGCGGTTGCAAAAGGCGTGCGTCCCTTCGGCATCGGCGTTGCTACCGGGGAACACGCACACAATCGTATCATGTTCAAACAGTTATTGCAGGCAGGGGCAATTGACTTCTGCCAAATTGACGCTTGCCGGTTGGGGGGTGTGAACGAGGTTCTCGCCGTTCTGCTGATGGCGGACAAAGCGGGCATTCCCGTTTGCCCGCACGCTGGCGGAGTGGGGCTCTGCGAATATGTACAGCACCTCTCCATGATCGATTTTGTGTGCATTTCGGGCACTCAAGAAGGCCGGGTGATTGAGTATTCCGGGCAATTACACGAGCATTTTCTCGATCCGGTGCGAATTAACGGCGGACGCTACCTCGCCCCCCAGCGCCCGGGCTACTCGGCGGAAATGTATCCGGCCACACGCGTCAGCCACGCCTTCCCGGATGGCTGGGTTTGGCAGGACCACAAGAGGCTAAGTGGTGCCTGACAGCAAGCCATCCCTGGGCTTCGGCGCTGCCGGGATCGCGAACCTCTATCGCGAGGTGTCCGATGCTGCCGCCGCAGCAGCGCTCGATGAAGCCGTTCGTGCTCACTACGGCTGGATCGACACTGCGCCCTTTTACGGATATGGTCTCTCCGAACGCCGAATTGGTTCATGGCTTCGCGCTCGTGCCGACTGCCCGATGAGGCTGTCGACCAAGGTCGGCCGCAAACTTGTACCGGCCAATGGTATGCCGGTGCCGGCGTTCGGATTTGCCAATCCTGATCAGTGGATCCCTGTCTTCGACTATTCGCGCGAAGCTGTGCTTTCGACGTTTGAGGCTTCTTGCGAAAGGCTCGGGGTCGAACGTATCGACACCGTCCTTGTTCATGATTTGGGTCATCTGGTCCACCGGGACCGCGCCCGGGCGATGCTGGACGAGGCGCTCGCGGGCGCCTTTCCTGCACTCGAGGATCTTAAGCGCCAAGGGCGGATCAATCGGATCGGGCTCGGCGTCAACGAGGTGCAGGCCTGCGTCGATGTGCTCGCCCACAGGCCGCTCGATGTCGTCCTGCTGGCAGGGCGCTACACCCTCCTGGAACATGAAACATCACTGGGCTTCCTCGATGCGTGCCAAGCTTCAGGCACGCGCGTCATATTGGGAGGGGTGTTCAATTCCGGACTGCTGGTAGGATCGTCGAAATACAATTATGAAGAAGCACCCGAGGAGGTAGTCCTGCGTGCTGCTGCAATCGAGCAGCTTTGCGCAAGCATCGGGGTGGCGCTTGGCGCAGCGGCACTGCAATTCGCAGCGCATCACCCCGCTGTCGAAACCGTGCTGGTCGGCGCTCAGACGGCGGAGGAGGTCGGACAATGCGCTGCCTGGTTTGATGCCGAAATTCCGTCCGCGATGTGGGATGCACTGCGCAATGCCGGGCTGCTATCGCCAGACGCTCCAGTCGCGCCATGACGATCATCGACTCCCATATTCACGTCTGGCAATTGCAGCGGGGTGATTATTCTTGGCTGACCCCCGCCATGGGGCCGATCCACCGCGATTTCTCGCTCGATGATGTCTCGCCCGAACTGTTCGCCAACCGGGTTGGGCAGGTCATTTTGGTGCAGGCTGCCGCGACCGCGGCGGAGACCGATTTCATGCTGGCAACCGCTGCGAACGACGCGCGGGTCGCCGGTGTAGTGGGCTGGGTCGATTTCGCGGCCGATGATGCCATCAGACAAGTCCTTTGCCGTGCGGATACGCCTCTGATCGTAGGCCTTCGTCCGATGATAGGCGATATCGATGATCCCGATTGGATCATTCAACCGCACATAGGCCCCGTTCTTCAGGCTATGTCCGAGACGGGACTAGTGTTCGATGGTCATGCGCGGCGCGACTTGATCGCCCCGCTCACGCAGATCGCTCAGCGCCATCCGCAGCTTGCCATCGTGCTCAACCATGGCGGCAAGCCCGACATTGCCCGGCTCCTGGCAGACTCGGACGCATTCGGGCACTGGCTGGACGACATCACCGCACTCGCTGCACACAGGAACGTGTCATGCAAACTGTCGGGCTTGCTGACGGAGGCGGGCGACAAGGATGGTGATGCTGATCTCGCCCAGTTTGTGAAAGCGATCATCGAGGTCTTCGGGCCGCGGCGGGTGATGTGGGGCAGCGACTGGCCATTGGTAACTCTCAAAAGCAGCTACGCCCTTTGGTTCCGACAGGCTCAGCGCTTGACAGCGCATCTAGGCACCGCGGACCGCGCAGCGATTTTCGGCGGGACTGCTGCCCAAATCTACGGCTCCAAGGATCGGGACTAATATGAGGCGACTGGAAGGGAAGACGGCCTTTATTACGGCCGCAGGGGCAGGCATCGGCAGGAGCAGCGCGCTCGCCTTTGCGCAGGAGGGTGCGCGGGTGGTCGCCGCCGATATTAATGCGGAAGCGCTCGAATCCTTGAAGGCTGAATGCGGCCAGATCGACACGTTACATTTCGATGTCACCGACCCAGAGGCCGCAGACGAAGCGGCCGCCCTCTTCCCCGATACGGGTATTCTTTTCAACGTCGCAGGCTGGGTGCATCACGGCAGCATCCTAAATTGTGACGAAGATGGGTGGGACCGCTCCGTCGCACTCAACCTTTCGTCGATGTACCGGCTCGCAAAGGCTTTCCTGCCCGGGATGCTGGCAAAGCGAAGCGGGGTCATTCTCAACATGAGCTCGGTCGCCTCCAGTGTGACAGGCGTGCCAAACCGTTTTGCTTATGGCACGACGAAGGCCGGAGTCATCGGTCTGACGAAGGCGATTGCAGCAGACTTCGTTGCGCACGGCATTCGCTGCAACGCAATCTGCCCCGGCACAGTCGACTCCCCGTCTCTAGAGGACCGGATGCGCGAACAAGGCGATTACGAGTCAACTCGCGCAGCCTTCGTTGCGCGCCAACCCATGGGCAGACTAGGCCGACCCGAAGAAGTCGCCAAGCTCGCCGTCTATCTTGCGAGCGACGAGGCAAGCTTCACCACAGGTGCAATTCACGTGATCGACGGTGGCTGGACAGCCTGAGAGGAGATTATTCATGAAATTGCTGCGCAGCGGGCCTGCCGGAGAGGAGATTCCCGCGATGCTAGCCGATGATGGATCGATCCGGGATATTAGTAGCCTAGTTCATGACATCGACGCAGACCATCTCGGCGACGAAACACTCAATCGTCTTCGGCAAGCTGATCTGTCTGCCCTTCCGATCGTGGAAGTGGGACAGCGCATCGGGCCATGCGTTGGCAAGGTCGGCAAGTTTATCTGCATCGGCCTAAATTACGCCGATCACGCCGCCGAAACCGGGGTCGAGCCTCCGATAGAGCCGGTGGTCTTCTTCAAGGCTACCAGCGCGATCTGCGGGCCAAACGACGCGCTCGAGATCCCGCGCGAGTCGCAGAAGACCGATTGGGAGGTCGAGCTTGGCGTGGTCATCGGCTCGCACGCCAAGCACGTCGGGGAGGCCGATGCCCTTAATCATATCGCGGGCTTCTGCGTCATCCATGACGTGTCCGAGCGCGCCTTCCAGCTCGAAGGAACAGGGCAGTGGGTCAAGGGCAAGAGCGCCGACACTTTCGGCCCGATCGGGCCCTACCTTGTGACTCGTGACGACGTCGCCGACCCGCAGAACCTTGGCCTCTGGCTCAATGTCAACGGTGTCCGTATGCAGACCGGCAATACAAGAACGATGATCTTCTCTGTTGCCTTTCTAGTCAGCTATCTTTCGCGCTTCATGAGCCTGCAACCCGGCGACATTATCTCAACCGGCACCCCGCCCGGCGTGGGGCTCGGCATGAGGCCGCCGCTTTACCTAAAAGCGGGCGACCTTGTGGAGCTTGGGATTGAAAGGCTCGGCGAACAGCGCCAAATCTGCGTCGATGAAGCATGAGCAATTATGAGCGATTAGCCTGTTTTGCGGATTTCAGGGCAGCCGCAAGGGCGCGCCTGCCGCGCATTCTGTTCGACTACATTGATGGCGGCTCCTATGCTGAAGCGACGCTCGCGCGGAACGCTCAGGCCTGGCAGAACATCATGCTTCGCCAGAGAGTGATGGTGGACGTGGCCGAGCCGCAGAGCCGGGTCGAGCTTCTGGGCCAGTCTCTAGCCTTCCCGCTCATGCTGGCCCCTGTCGGTTTTGCCGGAATGTATGCGCGACGTGGCGAAGTCCAGGCTGCCGCGGCCGCGCGCGATGCGGGAGTCCCCTTCTGCCTTTCGACGGTCGGCATCTGCTCTATCGAGGAAGTAGCGGAAGGTGCAGGCACACCGCCCTGGTTCCAGCTTTACCTTATTAAGGACCGAGGTGTAACGCGCGAATTGCTGCAACGCGCCGCCGCGGCCAGCTGCCCCGCCCTCGTCCTGACCGCCGATCTTCAGACACCGGGCTCGCGCTACCGCGATGTCCGATCCGGCATGATGCGCCGACCGACTATGCTGGACTGGCTGAAGCGTGGCATTGAGGGGATGAGCAAGATCGGCTGGACCGCTGACGTGTATCTAAGCGGTCACCCGCATGCCTTCGGAAACCTTGGTACCGCTCTGCCAAAAGCCGCCAGTTTCAACGAAGCATGGGAATGGATCAGTGCGAATTTGGACCCCGCGGTCACTTGGCAGGATCTTGACTTCGTCCGCCAGCACTGGTCAGGACCCATCCTTCTAAAAGGCGTGATGACCGCAGATGATGCGGCCTTGGCGCGTCAGTGGGGCATCGATGCGATAATAGCTTCGAACCATGGCGGGCGACAACTTGACGGATCGCCCGCAGCTATCGAGGTGGTCCCTGAGCTGGTCGCAGCGGTGGGCGATGCTCTTCCGATCTTGTGTGATGGCGGTGTGCAATCCGGCCTCGATGTGCTGCGCGCCCGAAAGGTCGGTGCCACGGCAGGCCTGATTGGCAAGGCTTGGGCCTTCGCTTTGGCCGCAGGCGGTCAACAGGGTGTGGCGCGTCTGCTTGCAACCATGAAAGCTGAATACCGCACCGGTCAGATGCTGACCGCGCAGCTGCAATAGCTTGGTAGGGCCAGCTAGGGCAGTGCGAATTGAAAACGTGCAGTGCCATGCATGGTGAAGCGCATACTCACTATGGGCGGCAGTTTATATATGAAATAATGTTTGACATGCTCTCAACAAATGTCTTGGTTTGCGTCCTTAAGGAACAATCGGAGCCAGCATGATCAAGCGCGGGATGGACAGTAATCGCATTTCAGACATGCTCGCGGCGCTGACGCTCGACGAGAAGATCTCCCTGATGTCCGGTCGTGATTTCTGGACGCTTCCCGCCATTGAGCGGCTGGGGATTCCATCGCTCAGGATGTCGGACGGGCCGACGGGGCTGCGCTCAGTCAACTCGGATCCAGCGACTGTTTTTCCGGTCGGCACGGCGCTCGCCGCGAGCTTCAACCCTGCGCTGGTGAGCGAGGTTTCTGCTGCGATCGGGCGCGAGGCGATTGCGCATGGGGTGGACGTGCTGCTGGCGCCGGGGATCAACATCCAGCGCACCCCGCTGGGCGGGCGCAACTTCGAGTATTACTCGGAAGACGCGGTGCTCGCTGGCGCAATCGGCGTGGCTTACGTGAACGGCGTGCAAAGCGAGGGCGTGGGCACCTCGGTCAAGCATTTTGCCGCCAACAATCAGGAGCACCGCCGTATGGACGGCTCCTCCGATGTCGGCGAGCGGGTGCTGCGCGAGGTCTACCTGCCCGCCTTCGAACAGGTCGTGCGCGAGGCCGGGCCGTGGACGGTGATGTCGGCCTACAACCGCATCAATGGCGTGTTCTGTTCGCAGAACGACTGGCTGCTGAACGGTGTGCTCAAGGGCGAGTGGGGCTTTGACGGGGTGGTGGTGTCCGACTGGGGCGCTGCCAAGGACACGGCGGGCTGCGCCACAGGCGGGCTCGATCTGGAGATGCCCGGCCCGGCGCGGGCGTTTGGTGGGGCGCTCAAGGCGGCGCTCGAAGCGGGCGAGGTCTCGCAAGCCGTCATCGACGATCACGCCTTGCGCGTGTTGCGCCTGATCGAGCGTTGCGGGCTGCTCGAAGGCAACCCCAAGATCGCCCGCGCCGAGGGGCATGGCCCCGCGCACCGCGATCTCGCCCGCAAGGCGGCGGCCGAGGCGATGGTGCTGCTCAAGAACGAAGGCGGGGTTTTGCCGCTGACCGATGCAGGCTCGGTCGCGGTGATCGGCGCGCTGGCGGATTATCCGGCTATCCAAGGCGGCGGATCATCGCAGGTCACGCCCGAACGGATCGTCAGCCCCTTGGACGGTCTGCGCCAGCGGCTCGGCAACCGGGCCAAGATCATCTTCGAGCGCGGCATCGACACCGAACCGCGCATCCCAACAATGAACCCGCGCCTGCTGGCGACAGGAGCGGGCGAGCCGGGCCTGGCCGCGCGTTACTATGCAAGTCCCGACTTCACCGGGGCGCCGGTGTTCGAACAGGTCGAAACGTGGTTCGCCAAGCTCGGCTTCGGCGCAGAGGCTCAGTCTGAGGGCGACGCCGCGTTCAGTGCCCAGTGGTCCGGCGTGCTGCGCCCGCGCTTCACCGGGCGGCACGACTTCGAGATCCTCCATTCCAACCCCGAGGTATGGCTTGGGGTGGATGGCACGCTGCTGGTCGGCGAGGCCACCCCGCGCGAAACAGAGATGCTGTTCATGATCCTGCCGCTGAGCCGCCGGCAGGCGTCGGTCGAACTGGAGGCCGGACGCGAATACCCGATCCACATCCGCTATGCGCAGCCCGCGGCAGGCAGCATCCGGGCCTTCAACATCTTCGAAATCAAGCTGCGCGAACCTGCGCCCGAACGCGAAGCCGCCATCGCCGCGGCACGCGAGGCCGAGTTGGCGCTGGTCTTCGTCGGCCCGGGCACCACCGCCGAGACCGAGGGAATGGACCGCGCCTCAATGCGCCTGCCGGACGAACAGAACGCCCTGGTGGAAGCCATCGCCGCCGCCAACGCGAACACGGTGGTCTGCGTCAACAGCGGGGGCCCGGAGGAGATGCCCTGGGCAGACAAGGTCAAGGCAATTGTCCAGTGCTGGCTGCCGGGGCAGGAGGGCGGCCATGCCATCGCCGACGTGCTGACCGGCGCAGTGAACCCCTCGGGCAAGCTGCCGGTGACCTTCCCGCGCCGTTACGAGGACAACTCCAGCTTCCTGCACTATCCGGGCGGGTCGCATGTTCATTACGGCGAAGGACTGTTCGTCGGCTATCGCCACCATGACGCGCTGGGGATAGATCCGCTGTTCGCCTTCGGTCACGGGTTGTCATACACCAGCTTCGCACTTTCGGACCTCGAAGCTCCGGATTTGGCCAAGGCGGGCGCAGACTTCACCGTCACCTGCAACCTTACTAACACCGGCCAGCGGATGGGGGCCGAGGTGGTGCAGCTCTACCTTGAACACCTCGACCCGGCCGAGACCATGCCAATGCGTCAGCTCAAAGCCTTCGCCAAGCAGCAACTGGCGCCGGGCGAACAGACCCGCGTCGCCCTCACCGTCCCCGCCCGCGCCTTTGCTTGGTATGATGTTGACGCCGGCCAATGGACCGTCAACCCCGGCCACTACCGCCTTCACATCGGCACCTCCTCACGCAAACTGCCGGTCGTGCATGACATCGAGATCGGCGCATGAGCACGCTGGCCGTGCCGCCGCAGCACCGCGTTCCGCTGGGGACGCGCATCGGGTTTGCCATCGGGGACTTCGGCTTTCTCGTGGTGTGGCAAGGGACGACGCTGTTCCTGATGTATTTCTACACCGACGTTATGGGGCTCGACCCGGTGCTGGCCGGGACGATCTATCTTGTTGCGATGGTGTGGGATGCCGTGACCGACCCGGTGATCGCCGCCATGGCCGAACGCACCCGCACCCGCTGGGGCCGATATCGTCCGTGGATTGCGTTGGGGGCGGTGCCGTTCGGCGTGTCGTTCGCGCTGGCGTTTTCAACCCCGGGCGATATGCCGGTGGCGCCGTGGCTGTGGGCGCTGGGAACGCACCTGATGCTGCGGACGGCTTACACCGTGGTGTCGATGCCATTCAATTCGATGCAGGCGCGGCTTACCAGCGACGCCAATGAACGCAGCGTCCTGGCCGGCTTCCGGATGGTTGGTGCGGCGAGTGGAGGGCTGGCGATCGTCGTGCTGATGCCGTTGATGGTGCAGGCCTTTTCTGCGCAAGGCGAGGCTTATGGCTATTTGGTAGCGGCCAGTCTTGCGGGCGGGCTCGCGGTGGCGGGGCTGCTCTATTGCGCGGCGGCGATGCGCGAACCGGGCGCTGGCAGCGAGGCGGCGCCCGAACAATCGTTGCTCGCCGATATCGCCGCGATCCCAGGCCTGTTTCGCTCCAACGGCCCGCTTGTGCGGGTGTTCGGGGTGATTGTGATCGGTTCGATCTGCCTCGGTATGTTCGGCAAGAATGTGCTCTACCACTTCAAGTATGATGTCGGGCGCGAAGATCTCACCACCATTGCGCTGGTGCTGCCGGCCATCCTGCTGGTGGTTTCGGCCCCGGTCTGGGTGTGGCTTTCGAAGCGCCGGAGCAAGCGCGACGCGCTGAGCTTCGGCCTTATCATCGCGCTGGGGGGCTACCTGCTGTTCTTCATCAACCCGTCGCAGTTCCTGCCAGGCAGTTTCGCAGCGATCGCGCTGATCGGGTTTGGCGGCGCATCATTGCCGGTGATGTTCTGGGCGATGCTGCCCGACACGATCGAATATGGCGAAGTGAGAACGGGTGTGCGCGCTGAATTGCGCACCTTCGGGTTTGCAACCTTCGCGCAGAAGGCGGCCGTCGGAACCAATGCGCTCCTGCTCGGCGCCTTGCTAAGCTGGGCCGGTTTCGAGGCCAACACCGCGCAGGCGGCCGATACCCTGCTGGCGATGAAGGCCATCATGGCGCTGGTCCCGGCTCTTGGCAGCATCGCCATCTGGTTCATCCTGCGGGGCTACCATCTCGATCGGGCCGCGCACGATGCGCTAGTGCGCGGGCTGGGGCAACGGCGCGCGGCCTGATGAATACAATAGCGCCCACGCTTCACCAACCCCAATGAGGGCGAATTCCTAACCTTCTGCTGCATCCACCGTAATTGACCGCTTTCGGCTAATCCCGACGTTCACCTGTGCTGATGTGAACGACTGGCTTTGGGTCGATAGGCGACGCATTAGTCGGCTGCGATCAACGGCAGCTATCGCGTTCTGTTGTCCGAAAGCGGTCAGGCAGCTCCCCACCCATCTTTTGCCGTTCAGCAACGTTTTGCGTTTCTCCAAAAGCAGCCTGTCAGCTTATCGTGGGTTTTTGATAAAAGCAGACCGGCAGGAAGCGACCTGAAAGCGGACTATCCAAAAAACATCTTTGCCGTTAGCCTGATACAAGGGAGAGTTTGCAGACTGCTATAGACTTCCTAGGCGGGGCGGCCGCGCTATGGATCCTTGCCGTTATTTATTTCGGCAGCGTCATTGTCGAACGGCTTTGGTCGATCCAGGGCAATCCCGATTACGACAACAAAGATGCGCTCAATTCAATCGGACTGAACCTGATTTCCAGCGTATTGAACCTGGTAATTGGCATATTGGCGCCGCTCGCACTCTGTGTTTTCGCCTACGAAAACTTCCGGGTTTTCGAAAGCATTCCGCTATTGGTCGCCGTTCCGGTAGCGTTCGTAGCGCATGAATTCGCCTACTATCTGGACCATCGGCTCAACCACCGGGTCGGTCTGCTTTGGGCTTTTTACGCAATTCATCATTCTTCGAACGCGTTTAACCACTCGACCGCAGCGCGCGGTTTCTTCCTCGATGGACAGCTCAAGCGCCTTTTCGCTGTGATCCCCGCCCTTATCGGCATCGATCCGGTGCTCTACATCGCCGTTAGCGTATTGACCAATGTATACGGCATTTGGAACCATGCGAGCTACGTGCAGCGCCTAGGTTGGGTGGATTCAATCTTGATGACCCCCAAAATGCATAAGGTGCACCATGCCAATCAGCCGCAATATATCGACAAGAACTACAGTCAGGTAACGTTTATTTTCGATCGCCTGTTCGGCAGCGCCGCCCCGATCGGAGCGGAACCGATCGTTGGTCTCGTCAAACCCGTACACGATTACAATCCGCTAACCGCGCAGTTTGCCGGCTTGCGGCAATTGAAAAACCGGATGAACTGCGCGGATCGCTTTCAGGACAAGTTTGCGTATCTGTGGCGCCCCCCGGAATGGTCACATGATGGTGTGTGTCGGTCCGATTGCCCAAAATATACCGTGGCACCATCGGCTTAATCGTTAGCAAATAGCTTTGTAGCAAAGCAGCGTAACGAACCTAAAAAACATCAATGATATGGGAGGCGGGGTAAAGCAAACCACAATACTCCACCGTTTATATTAGTTTTGTTCACTCAATTTCTGATCAGTTTTTTCAACAAGGTCATCTTTTCGGTCTCGAACTTGTCCGGCAACCTGTTGAGCCTTATTCTTGAACTGATCGACAGCCTGCTCGCCGACATTACCCAATTTTTTTTTCTCGGTTCGGCTTAAAGGCACCGTCGATCCGGCAAAAGCTCCCAAAGCTGCCGCGATAAAACCGCCGATGATAGGATTATCGTTGAATGCATTCGCGGTGCTGTTCGCCGCTGACTTGACGTTTCGCGTAGCAGCCCGGCGGGCATCGCCTGCACGGTTTGTCAGATTGTCGCGCTGCTCGCGCATGGTTTCGGTCGCGTGATTCAACCTGTCATGGAAAGACTTATCGTCCTCATCATGATCCTGTTCGAGCATGAGATAGTTTGCGCGCGCACGATTGCGACGCCCCATATAGGCAGCATTACCTTCGCCCTCGGTCGGCTCGATCGCGGACATATGATCGACATATCCACGATGGTACCGTTCATGACTGTCCCATTCGGCTGAATAATCATCGCTGCCATCGGATGTTTTGGACCTGCCGAAATTGTTGGGGGTCAATGCTGAAGGTCGCGCGTCCTTGTCGCTCACCAGCCAGAGAACCCCGCCCCCGATCATTGCCAATGCCAAGGGGTTACGCTTAGCCTGATCAACCAGGTCTCTACCGTTCATGTCACCCGCTTTGGTTTTGTCCAAAATTGCATCCAGAATACGTCGGGGCGTCATTTGATCTTTTAACTGATCGACTGTGCGGCTCATGTCCTGCTGGGTTTGTTCAATATCCCGCTCGATTGCATCGGGATCGTCCTGATTATACGTCGCCATTATCGTGCTCCATCATTCGTAAGGTTACCTGTTGCTGCGTCAGGTGTGCGCTCTACCGTTTCTATCGTGCGCTCGGGTTTGAGGTTGGCTGCCGACATTTTCTTCTTTGCCGCCTGAAACATCAGGAAAGCGATTGCGAGCGTGATAAGGCCGACAATAATGATACCGAGTTGATAATTGTCGAGCCCGTCTCCAAGCCACACGCCCAAACCCATCAGCACTACACCAAGGCCGGATATTCCAACCACGGCAGCGCTAACCAGCGAGCCAATCGCAATCTTGAGATCGTCGATCCCTTCGCGCAATTCAGCTTGGACCAGATTGATCTGCTGCTGCGCGAGATGCGACCCCTGGCTCGTCAAATGGCCGATCAAATCAACGACATTTGGATCTTCATGAGAAGTATTTCCAGATCGGGGATCGGACGACGCTGTCTTGATTCTGATTTCGTCTACCATCTTTAGGAACCTTTCTGGTAGGTGGCAGACGGTGCGACCGGCGTTGTCGACGATCGGGCCGAATGCGCCGATGTAGATGAAGACATGCCCTCCGCACCGGTGTCACTCAAGTCGGTCCGCGCGTAGTCGGGGTCTATATTCCGCGATGTCGCAGTTGTTCCACCACCCACTTGGCTTTTTGCGTTTCCGTTGGCTGAATCGATGTCGCTCAAAGAAGCGTCCGATTGCTGTGTTCCGGCTTTCATCACGCGTGCGGCGGAAAAGCCTGCCAGCGCGGCGCCAGCTAGAAATGCAGTAGGATTGTTCCGACCAAACTTGCTTACATCGCGCATGATCTCACGTGGTTCTTTACCCTCAACCGTATCAGCCAATTCTGCGATGCTTTCAGCTGCTTGTTTGAATGCGCTCCCAAGCCAGCTTGGCGCAGCGTCATCGTGTTCAAGTTTGTCACCTGCGTCACGCAATGCGGACGAGGTAGAATGTGCGGCAGAAGCGGCTTTTTGGGATGCCTGTTTCGCTCTGTGCTCGGCTTGCGATGTCGCCGTATCTTTTAGTTGGGATGCATCCTGTTTAAGCTCGTCGCTTATCGAAGCGTTTGATGTTGAAGTCTCGCGATTAAGTTTTTCCGGGGTGTTCATATGCGTCTCCTTCGCTACATTCTTAAAGAGACCATCGGATAAAACGTTTCATTTTTAACCTTTGATAATCAATCACATTCCGATGAGTTTCAGGTTGATGACCGAGCAATTCGACACGTGAACGGTATCCGATCCAAATACGCAAAACGGGCTGATAAACATGGAATTTACCAGCCCGCTTACATATCATTATGGGGTGTAACAGTATTGCTCAAACAATGAGCGAATGACTCTCGTTACTGCTTCGCGTTTAGATTGACGCTTCGTTCCGCAAGATCGGACATATAATCATCCGCCGAGTATATCTCCTCGACGATTTCACGCAGCGTGTCTGCATGATCCTTTTTTTCGAGAGCGTCGGCAAATGCCGCGGCCGTGCCGAAGCCCGCGATGCCGTAATGGCACATGCGTTGATATTGCGAAATGAGAACGACATCGCGGACTTCGCCGTCATTAATGTCAGCTTCCAGTGCATGTTTCTTGGCTTCCTTCACAAGCCCTTCCATCCCCTTGCAATGCTCCTTGGCATCGCTTTCCCCGCATTCCTTCAGCAGGCTCTTGATCGTATCTGTATGTTTTTGAATACCATCGGCCGATGTTTCGAGACGATCGCCTAAATCGCCGTCAGTCGTTTTCTCTGCCATTTGCTTCACGATCTTTAGCATCTGATCGTTCGCCGACCAGAGATCGCCGAGCTCTTCGATATACAGATCTTCAAAGTTTTGCGGTTCAGACATGTCGTACTCCTTTGTTTAACCCCTTCTGCCAATTAAACGAGGTAAGAGGATTTAAGTGCCTCAAATGATGCACCTATTTTTACGGGACGGCTTTTTGTAACAGATCGATGCGGTAGTTTTCTCGCCGTATCGTCGGTTCTATCTGGTCAAATTGCGGGTTTCGTCGGCCCATAAACAAGTCCGCGGCCTCGTCACCCGATAGAGGGAGGTCACTGGCACCAGTCCAGTTCACAACCAGACACCATCCTCCTGGCGCCAGGTCGCGCACGACGAGATCGACAACTTTCACAATTTCTATGGTGTCCAGAAAGTAGAGAACTTCCGAAAGCAGGATAAGATCATATCGCCCCTTGGGCCAATCTGACGGCAATTCACCCGTGACAAAATGTGCAATATCGCCATGCGTTTTTCGCGCTCTGTCTATTGCGACCTGTGACACGTCGATGCCGGTTACATGATCGCTTCGCTGAGCAATCATCGCCGTTAGCGTGCGGAAGGAACATCCAACGTCCAACACGTTGCGAAACCGTCGGTTAGGCGCGAGCACCGCAAGTGTCGCTGCAAACTTGCTGCGTTCATAATCGCTGCTGGTTACGTTCCAAGGGTTCGCGCCGTTTCGGTAGAGATCGTCAAAAGTCTGGCCGCGATTTTTGGACAGGTTGTTCATGGAATGAAAATCTCTGGGCCTGCCGCGAAAGACTCGCGAATGTTATCCGCCATTCGAAAGCCGGACGGATCGTCCGCTATCAAATCGGTGAATTGCGACCGGTATGCCATCAACGCAGAGCGTTTGATCGCGTTGTGCTTCGCAGAATTGAAGGTGACGCTGCCCGGCAGACCGTCTTCGTGTTCCTCGAAACGGCCCCAAACCGGACAGCTCCAACGTCGCACTTCCAACGTGTCGGCAAGATCCGCGGCGATCATCGATGCGGTTTCGTGATCGCAATGGGGGTCGCCCTTCCAGTTGCTCCAGATCGTCGCGATACCGCGTTCCGCGTATGTTGAAACAAGCTTGCCGAACCGCTCGTCCGACACGTCACTACGCCGACTGTTTCCGTCGGTCAGATGCAAGCGATGGATATCGGTATGGCGGTTTCCGGTAAGCACGAGCAGGGCCTGTCGCAGTTCGGTCGATCGAACGAAAATCAGTTCGTCGCGAGGATATCGGACGGAGTTTGGATGGGACCCTTCGCCATCGGTTACGAGCAACAAGTCGATGCCACAACCGGTCTCCGCGGCCGCAGCGATCGCCATACCGCAAGCCAATGTTTCATCATCGGGATGCGCCATGACGAGTAGCAGCCGCCCTTGTCCGAGTAATGTTTCGACTGAAACGAGGGGAAAAGCGACTGCGCGATCATCGAGGTTTGTTGGGGCCAGTTTCATTTTTTTGCCGGTAATTTAGGCTTGATTCGCGTCAAGCAGAGCGCTCGCAATACGTTCTCGTTTGGCATCGGGTGCGGCCTGACACAGGTAGAGCCGCAGATCACGCCGCATCCTCTCGACAAGGGAGCCTTGCACATGGGCCGCCATGCCCATTGCTTTTTCTGCCAGAATGAGGACTTCGAGACAGGCTTCCTCAGTTGCATCGCGCGCAAGAAGCGCCGTGGTCATACTACCGGCTTCTGCACCCGTACGTTCGACGGATCTAGCAGCGCGCTCTATCCAGAGATTGGCGGTTCCGAGTGCCTTGGCGGCCTCGAGAATTCGCGAGCGTTGAATCGTATCGCCGGCACGTCCGCGATCGATCAAATATGCACGCCATGCATCGTAGATCGCTTCCGCGCCCCCGATATGAGCAGCGCAATAGCGCCACTCTCCACCTTCGAAAAAAGGTTCACGATAATAATCGTCGATGTGGCCGATTAGATTTTCGTCCGATACGCGAACTCCATTGAACGTATAATGCCCCGACTGTGTGGCCTGCATCCCAGCCATCTGCCACACTGTCTTGTCCTGCCGATCCGGATCATCGACCGGTATGATCAGAAGCTGTGTTCCGTCGCCTTCAGGTGCTTCGGCGGAAATTATAGCATAGGACACCAATCCCAATCCCGAAGCGAATTGCTTGGAACCGCGAAGGAAGTAGCTCTTTTCGGGCGAGGTGAGTGATACGGCCTGTTGCGGCCGATTGGCACCCCAGACCCCAAGCACCGATCCATTCGCGACCTTCTGCGCGATCCGTTCAACCAATTCTTGTGTGCCATACATGGCAATCAACTTTACCGCGTTCATGTGCCCTTCGAATAACCGCGCCGTGCTCAGATTGGCGTATCCCAACAAACGCAGCGCTTCGATGGAGTCGGTTACCCCATCCCATTCGCAACCCCAACCTTTGCCTCCCGCTGCCATTGGCAAACAGGCCTCGAGCCATCCCGCCTCATGCAACAGCCAGAAATCCTGCGCCAGCGTTCCATCGGCACAATCCTGCGTCGGAGCATTCGCCGCAATCGCTCCAAGCATGGACTTGTGCTGCTGCGCGAATTTCGAGTCGTGCGAGTTTAGCATGCCGCATGCATTTCAGGCCTGGCGTCCGCCAGACATTCCCACACTAATACGAGTTCGGCGCGCACTTCGCTCAATCGCATCCGAGGCGCAGTTAGGGAGCGCATGGTTCCAATGCTTTTGTAAAATTGCTTTCTCGCATCTTCGATAGCGTTTGACTGCCTAAGCGAGTTCCAGAACTGTGCCCGGCACTGAAGCGTTTTCAAAGGAACAAGCGCCTCATCGCAGAACGGATCGGGTTCGGTCGCTCGGTCGCGAAACGTATCACCCATGCCGCCTTCCGCGCGCGCATTGATACGCGCGGATGTAACGACCTTTACGTTAGCTGCTTCGACAACTTTCAAACCAGATCGCAGGCAGATAGCGGCCAAAGCTTTGTCTTCAGCGACGGGTGGAACCGGTAGTCTCCCCACCGAACGATAGTCGGCGCTTCTGATCGCCAAACTGGCACCCAGGGCTTTCACATACAGCTGTGGTGGTTTGGGGTGGGTCAGCCGCAACCATAGCTCTTGAGTTGCGAGCCGATAGGCATGTTCGATTTTCCCGCATTCAATCACCGGTCGAGGCAAGGCGTTTAGTGCCTCAGCGTGAATATCGACATCTCCGCAGACGAGTGCCCCACCGCTACGAAGCAACTTCGTATTTTCCAAGATCCAGTCGACGGCGACGCGGGTGTCCGCATCGGTGGTTAGAAGTTTGCCATCAGGTGCTATCAAATTACCAATGTCCAGCGCTAGGCGCCGAGCATGCGGCGCGTTGCTGATCGTATGGCGAAACCAGACATTCACAAGCACATGATGGACCGCTTGCATGACTGCCCATTCGCGGATGATCGTCGACGATCGATCATTGGTATCGTTCAGGACGAACACCACTGCCGTGTCGTCACTGCATCCTTTGAGCGATTTTCTTAAAGCAAGAAGCGTATTTGGAAGTTCATCTTCTTCATTACGAGCCGGGATGCAGACGCAACGATTCACTTGCGCTGGCAGATTGGCATAAATGGTTTCGACTTTCGCGTATCCGGCAAAGGGCACAGCATCGAGCAGCTCGTTGACAGCCAGTTCGATGCCATGCCCACGGCCGACGGTTTGTCGGTTTACCGGCACAAGCTAGTCTTGCTTAACCGCCATGCGATCCCAATAGCGCAGCTTACCGCACTTCTCGATAAATGCCGCTGCATCGTTCGATTGCGACATATCGACGAAGCCATCGTCCAACTTGTTAGCGATGCCTACCGCTTCGAACAGCGGTTGCACTGCTGGAACATAAGCGATGAATTTCGCATGGGCAAAAGCGTCCGAAATAAAGTCCTGACTTGGTTTATCATCGGCATAGTTCTTTGCCGCATCTTCACCCATGATGATCGCCACTGCATCGAAGATCACTGACGGACCGCCATCGATCTTTTCATTGGCTTCCATCATACTGCCATTGCTTAGCCTCGCGCCACCGATATGCGGGGCGACAATACCAACCGTGGCACCGACATCCATTGCAGCTTGCTTGAGGCCGTTGACGATATCTGCATCCGCACCTTCAGCGATATAAATTCCTAGCTTGCGACCTTTGAAGCTATCGGGGCCATTCTTTAGGATAGACAGCGCTTCGCTAGGGGGCAGATCGTCGATCGGTGTACGTGCAACCGGAACCTTGTCCGGCAGTTCCAGCATGCCCAGACCATTCGCGACATCCTGCGCCAATGTGGCATCAATGTGCCGCAGATGGCCGACCATGCGCTTGCGAATGCTGACCCGCCCGACTTTCGACAATTCGAAAATCAAAGCATTGGTGAGGTGGGTCTGCTCGATTTCGGTCTGCGAGACATAAAATTGACGCGCCTGGCTGTAATGATCGGCGAAGGTTTCGCTGCGCACGCGAACTTTTTGTCCCGACACCGGCGCTTCGTAACTGGTGAAGCCGTTGAGCGGGCAGGCGCGCGGGCCGCGATCTTCTTCTGCGCCGTCGCCGTCCCCCCAACTATTGGGCTCATAGTTCACCCGACCTTTGGGGTTGGTCATGGTCATATGACCATCCTGCTGGTAATTGCGAACGGGGCATTTGGGCGCGTTGATAGAAATATGCGTAAAGTTCGGTCCGCCAAGCCGCTTTAGCTGGGTATCGAGATAGCTGAAATTGCACCCTTGCAACAAGGGATCATTCGAATGGTCGATACCAGGTACCAGGTTCTGCGTGCAAAAGGCCACTTGTTCCGTTTCGGCAAAGAAATTGTCGACGTTGTTGTTGAGCGTCATAGTGCCGACGATGCGCACCGGAATTTGTTCTTCGGGAATGATTTTAGTGGGATCCAACACATCGAATTCGAACTCGTCGGCAAACGCCTGATCGAACACCTGCACGCCCAAATCCCATTGCGGGAAATCACCGCTTTCGATCGCGTCCCACATGTCTCGGCGGTGGAAGTCCGGGTCAGCCCCGTTGATCTTCAGCGCCTCGTTCCACAGCACGGATTGCAGTCCCTGCCTGGGTTTCCAGTGAAACTTAACAAACGTGCTTTTGCCGTCTTTGTTTAGGAAGCGGAAGGTGTGAATGCCGAACCCTTCCATGAATCGGAAACTGCGTGGGATCGTCCGGTCGGACATCTGCCACATGACCATGTGCATGGCTTCGGGCGAGAGCGAGATGAAGTCCCAGAAATTGTCATGCGCGCTCTGCGCCTGCGGAAAACCGCGATCGGGTGCGGGTTTCACGGCATGGATAAGATCGGGAAACTTGATCGCATCCTGGATAAAGAACACCGGTATGTTGTTACCGACAATGTCCCAGTTGCCCTCGTCCGTGTAAAACTAACAGCGAAGCCCCGCACATCGCGGGCGAGATCAGGTGAGCCCTTATTGCCCGCGACTGTAGAGAAGCGGCAAAACAAAGGGGTTTTTTTGCCTTTTTCACCTGCAAGCACATTCGCCCGCGTCAAATCTGGGATAGGATCGGTCAATTCGAATTCACCATGCACACCATATCCGCGTGCGTGAACGACACGTTCGGGAATGCGCTCATGATCGAAGTGAAAGATTTTCTCGCGGGCGATCTGATCTTCAAGCAATTGCGGCCCGCGTGGACCAGCGGTCAACCAATTCTGATCGTCCGATATAGGCGCGCCCTGTGCCGTGGTCATTACTTCGTCACCCTGCGGCTCCTGATGATTAGCGCCACCATTGGAAAGTTTCATCTGGTCGGTCATCGCAGTTTCCTTGTTGAACTGTGCCGTCAACGAAGGCCATTCCTGATCCGATACCAAACTAACCTTTCTTTATCAGCCAGTTTTCTGTGGTCGACCTCCAACGTTGGATAGTATTTGCGGTTCGGACGGACGGCTGTCGTTAGCGGCAATAACGCTGAAGCTCGCATCGGTCTCAAGAACGACCCATTTGGCTTGGGATAATTCGTGCAGCCCGTTTTCTCGAAGCGCTGCCAAGATCTCAGCCTCGCTGATGCGCTCCTTCTTCATGTTCTCGGAAATCATCTCGCCATTGTCGACGAGCAACGTCGGCTTAGCTTTTACCAATCGGCAGATTAACTCGCTTCGCAGGATCACGGTAGTCATTATCCACTGAAGAAAAATGAGCCATCCCGCGGCGATCATCGCGTCCGCTACGGATACGTCCTTCAAAAGAATTCCGGATGAAACAAGTCCGCCTAGTGCAACGGTTATGATCCAGTCGAAATTGTTCATTTGGGAAGTGGTGCGCTTCCCGGAAACTCGAACCAGAATGATGATGCCGATATAGACAGCAAGTCCAGAGACCAGAATGCTCTGTATGCGATCCCAATCATTGAACCAGGTAGAGATATCGTCGGTCATGAGGCTTCCGTCGCGATGCTGGTGTGTTTGCGATGTTTGTACCTTAGGCCTATCAAAATCAGCCCCAAGCTTATAACCCTCTAAGGCCTCCGTGTTTTTTATATAGAACCTATCAAACTATGGCCTGCGTGCAGTAACTAAGCAGTCAGCGCATATCCAACGTAGATAGTTCAAAAACTAACCTTTTATGCGAATGGTTATGTCACTTCACACATTTTGCATACGTCGAAAAACAATTTTGATCGTTCACGTCCCCAGAAGGTTCCAGAAACCCCAAAGTATGAAGCGCAAACTGGCGAAAGCGACGAAGGCGCAGATCGGTCGTTGCTATCCGGCCATAGTGCTGGCGCTGTCACGATCGCACATGCTGTATCAGACGAGTTTGTCATCGCTGCAATTGCCGCTTACGGATCCTCTGCTTTGGTTGCCCCTGTTTCGGTGCTCCAAAAAGAACTACCCTGGCGATATATTGTCAGGCGCCATCATCGGCTTGAGTTCCGGTTTTGAGTGGTGATTTTGTAATGGCAGCCGGTCAACTAACGACCCCAATTACGGACATATCGAAGTTCTTTTCCCTTCCAGCAAAGCTGTCGTAAGAGTTTTAAGCGTCTGGCATCGCTTTCATTGGGGAAGTTTTGCTATAACCGGTTAGGAAGAGTGCCAGCGACAAAACACCTGCGCGCGCTGCATGTCCCCATTCCCAGTTCTGGCGAAGCTCCACCCAGTTGCTCATCGGAGTAATAGAACTCCAGGCATCTACCGCCTCATTAGTGGGCGCTATCCAAATCAGGAATATACCTACATCGGCAATCAGAAGGAGCATGAGGCTCAGTAGCAATGCTGTACGGGCGAAGGCATTGCGGAGGATGCAAAATGTCAGTCCCGCGATCGCGACAATGTCAAGATAAAGCAGTTTCTGACCCCAACCGTTATAAATGACACCCTGGATCGATAGCCACACGTCACCCGGCATTGCCATCTTGTGCGGCATCTCAAAAACATGCGCCAACGCCGTCCCCGCGATGAGACCAATTGATACAACCGTCGCTGCGTATGCGAGATCATAGGCTCGAAAACTTGCGGTCATTCGTTTGTATCCTTCGTATCGAGCTCCAAAAGCAGCGCATCGAGATGCGTGCGCAAGCTTCGCAATAGATTGACAGCTATTGGCACATCGCGAGGTTCAGTAACCGCGTGGATCGCTGTTTCGAGCAGAGGTGCTTCGCGAGTCGCGAGCTTTTCCAGGCGGGCTTTTCCTTGTTCGGTCAATTGAATGAGCTTCGAACGTCGGTGAGCGGGATTGACAGTCCGCCTGACCAATTTCTTTCGAAGAAGACCGTCAACAATACGCTGAATGTGCTGGCGACTTACCGGCCTAATCGCTGCCAGCTGCGGGACGGTCATGGGTCCGTTTGCAACGATATTGCGCATCACACCGCGTTCGCCCGCTACCGCTTCTCCATCAGCATGGAGCTGAGCGAGAACGGCGTTCAGACGATAGTGAACGAGCGTTACCTCGTCACCAAGGGCAAGCATTGCCTGTTCAGAATCGGAAAGGCTGTATCTCATCTTGACATCTGTATTGTCATAATAACACCTAGATTGTCAACATTCTATGGGTGCGATGACTTCTATGCGCTATTTGTGGCTTAGAGCTGCCATTCCGCTTTCCACCCAGTTTTAGCCGTTCAGCAGCGTTTTGGATTTCACCAAAAGCAGCCCGTCGGCTTATCGTGGATTTCTGGTAAAAGCAGACCGGCAGGAAGCGACCCCGTAGCGGTCGTTCGTATTCCAAACTAGGAACCCCGAAACCAGACGTTGGCTTTTTGGGATATCAGCGACAGCAGAAATGATTCTAAGGAGCGCAAATGACCGCGATAGCTATCTGGCGCGACGATGCAATGATAGGCAATCCCATCCTTTGGGCGGCTGCGGATAGCTTGGTTTCGGGAGGCGAAAGCACCCATCTAATTGCCGACGCCGTGAAAATCTTCTCGCTGCCTATCATATGCAGGCGTCCCGGAACTCAAGGTTTTTTCAGCGATCCATATGTCGCACACACTCTGGACTACTGCTTTGCCGGAAGTACGCTGATGGGTCAGAATGCCTACCTTGCCCTGACACCACTCCTATCCAACATTGTTTCGCAAAATTCTTACGTTCCTTCAATGAGCGATATCGCTCGGCCCGTACTTGCCTACCTGAAGCATACCTTTGATGATTACAAACCAGTGGGAGCTGAAAAGTCTTTATTCGAGGCTGCAGTATTCGGCTTTTGCCTGAAAAGCCGACAGCTGGAGATTTTTCATTTCTATCCTGAAGAGTTGAACGGAGTATTTGAGATGACGGTGAAGCCTTATCAGTCTCTGAGAACGCACGATTTTGTGTATCTTGGAGACGAAAGGTCAGCATTGACGGAAGAAATCCATGGTGCGTTTACCAATGAGGGGGTGCCGGGTCGCCCGGTGACGCGCGCACCTCGATACGTAATTGAAGATCGCATTTCTAACACGGAAAGCAAAAATATCGGCGGTGATCTTCAATTGGTAATCGCTGACAAGTTTGGGTTCAGACCTCTGGCCGTCTGCAAGCCTTTTGAGCGCGGCCATCCTGCTTCGTATATCAGTTATCTCGGTCGTGAACTCACGGACGATCTGATAACGGTCGGCGAGGCCCGCATGTCGCCCGAAGCGATGGTTTGAGGCATTCACATAGAGGCGAGGATAGGTGCTCACAGAAACATCCGGAACTTGCCAATGTCAGCTTTCCATCGTTGGACACGGGAAGCAGACCTTCCGTTTTCCACCCATGAACGGTCATTCTGAGCTTGCGGCCTCCAACCCAAAACCGGCCATTGCGTACTACGGCCCAGATCGGAAGCTTACCTTTCGATGCGTGATCGCTTGACCGAGCGCTACGCGACAAGCTCTGTTCCGCTATGTCAGGGCCTTCGCTGATCGTCATTGTCGGCCTGGCCATGCACCGGAACCGCTGAGTAGTCGTAACCGCAGTCGCTCATCTTCTCCGCCATGATTGCGAAGGCAATATCCTTGTCTGCAAGGTCGATCGCCATCTCAATACCGTTCACCTTGGCGTGCAGCCAGATCCGGCCAAATGCGTCCAACGTAAGCGCGAACGGTTCTCCAACGAGGGTCACATCCCTCTCAGTCTTGGTCATAACGGGTTCCTGTTCGTGTGATTTCTTGGCCCCATGTGGCAGAGCAGTAACGGCCATGCTCTGCTGCCTGAGCTTGGGAGATAGCGCGCGCTGGAGGCTACGGTTTCGAGACAGGGCGAGGCGGCTCTGCTCGACGTCGAATTGTCCACGCCGCCTTTGTCGATGTCATCGGCTCGGACATTCTCAAGTTTCACCTGAGAAAGGATTGATCGTCGGGACTGCCATCGGCTCGAAATCCTTTCGGTTCCGGGTTACAACCGCAAGGCCGTTCTCCAGCGCTATGGCTGCTATCCATGCATCACGCTCGGGCCTCGGATCCGGGACGTGGAGCTGGGCACAACGCACCGCGCAGTCCGCATCGATCCCAAGTATCCGATCCGCAAAGCCCGGCATCACGCGCTGCTCAAACCACTCGGTCAGCATCTCTGCTTGGAGCTTGTCCTTTCTTTGCAGGCGTCTGATCCCGATCTCGATTTCGAGAACCGTTACAACCGACAGGAAGAGCGTCTCTTCTCGTTGGGACCCGATCCAGTCGGCAACTCCCGGGTTGCAGCGACCATCTCCCAGCTTGCGGAGCTCTGACACGATATTTGTATCGAGGAGGTGCATCGTCAGTCGAACTCTGCTGCACGCGGCAATGCCTTTGACCGATCAGTGTCAAGAGCGATGGCACTGAGGCCTGGAACTGAAAGCCGCTCAATAAGGGCAGGGGAGGGGCGTTTTAGCGCGCAGTAGTCCGACCAGGAGATGACGGCCAGCGCTGGCTCACCCCTTTCAGTGATGATGACAGGGCCGTCCTTGGCCGCTCTCTTGATCCGGCCAGGCTCACGATTGAACTCGCGGCTTGAGAACTGCTTCTTGGCCATTGCGATCTCCTGTAACGACATACAGACAATAGTCGCATTCTCGGAGTTATTCAACCCTGTGCTTCAACCTGAGAGGCCCCTCTCGATGAGACCGTCCGGCTCGGCGTTTTCTAATGGGAGGGTTCTGAGACGTGAGACGTGTTACCCAGTAGCCCCATTTGATCAGACTCTTGCACGCCGTCTTTATTTGCGAAACTTGATGCCCCGGCACATTCCTGCGCCCCTTCAAGTCAGAGAGCCAAGCGGGCTCCGAAATGAGGGCTGATATGACTTAAAACGGCGCAATGATCTGATACATGCTCCGTATCTTCTGCCGATCCTTTCCCTTGCGCCGCTGGCGATCTACCATTGGAAAGAGAGAGGCAGCCCAACACCTTCCAACAGCGATATTGAACGCCATGCGTATCGAACGAACTGGCCCCGTCGAACCCCTCACCCCGCGAGTAGAGCGCTTCATTCGCGACGCGCTCCGCGGCCAGTCCTTAGACGACCCCGACAAGTCGGAGCGGCTACGGCCCGATTACTCCTGCTTGGGCGGCCTCGTTGCCATTGAACTAAAAACCTTGGAAGATGATGGCGAGGAGCGGCTAGAAAACTTGCTGGACCAGTTGCGGCAACGCCCTGATTGGCCAATGTTTCTGGGCAGCGCGCCGCTTCAATCATTCATCAAAAACACCAGCGACCCAGACGGCCTTGGCAAAAAGGTGCTGGAGCGCATCGGCCGCGGCATCACTCGACCGCTGCAAAAGGCAAACCGGCAGCTAGAAGCACATGAGCGCGACCATCCGCGAAGGAACCTCGTCAAGATTCTGGTGCTGGTGAACGAGGATCATGGGGCATATGACCCTCACACTGTGTCCTACATCCTTTGGGAAGCGGTGAGATGGGTGCAGTCGGATGGCCCTTCGGCTTCGCTGGCCGCTTTCTCGCGAGCAATCTGGTCCAACCTGTCCTTGAAATGGACGAAGAGCGGGTCGCTTCGCATTGATTGCTTGACGGACCACGCCTCCGGTCCGGATCTAGCTAGTAGCGCACTCAGCACTGCCCCGCGCCCGTTCTGGGCCTCATCGCGCGCCGTTGGGCTGTAAACACCACCTCCGACACGGTCGATGTCATCCGACAGACGTATCTGTGCATAGGCCAGCCTGATCAGTGCTAGCAGCATGGCGGGCGTAAAGTTCTCACTCGAAAGATCGGGACTGATGCGAGCGCTGCGGCGGTCGCCGAAGGTAGCGAAGAGACTTCCGCAGAGTTGGTACCGTGTTTGCCCATCCATCCGTTCGAGTTTTTGCTCCAGTAGCGGCATGGCCCGTTCTGGTGCTGTGCTCAGAAGGAGAATGGTCCATACGACCCCAAAATGATCCTCAGAGCAGTCAGATAGGCGAGCCTCTGCCAATGCACCAAGCCGGGAACGGTCAAATGAACTACGAAGTAGATAGTCGATCGCTCTCTCAAGATGGTCCTGCATTCGCGCTCGTTGCTCGTCCCCGTCGAAGCGTGCGTCGGTTGCCGATAACCACGTCCACACCCGCGGAGCGAAGAACTCGAGAACGACTCTTTCGGCTCGAGAAAAGTCGGCCAACAGGCCAGGGAATGCAAAGTCGACGGCATCATCCAGCTGTGCTGAGAGCTCCTTTCCCAGCGTTGCCTGTACCGCGTCAGGGTGTTGAGCGATCAGTTCCACTAGCCAAGGGGGAACGCCGTCGAGCTTGACAGGTATCCGATGAGAGTGTTGGTCATTTGTAACGGATGAGGCCCCTGTGTGAGAAAATAAAGCGTACCACCTTAATGAGAGAACCGGCGAGCGGGATTTGCGGAGGGCAGGGGGGTCTGACTTCTGCCGCCCACAAAGTGTCCGGTGAGCGATCCCTTCCGGACAAGCCGTAACATGGCAACATCGCTGTTGCAAGGGGCGGGCGCACTGGCAGCAACGTATCGTTGAGACGTTTTTGGACGATTGCGACATGCAGGCCTTTATGTGGCCCATCTGATCGTTTGTGTCTCAATTTGCATTGTGTTGAATTTCAAGAGCACTCTGGCTAGAGTATGCCCCACGGCCAACACATTAGGAGTCGGAGCCCGCATGACAGTCCAAGTCAACATCACGCCCAATGGCCGGATGAGCCTCCCGGCTGACATCCGCAAGCGGCTCGGGCTCGTCGGCGGCGGCGCAGTCTATCTGGACGAGACGCCGGATGGTCTGGTTCTGCGAACAGCCGCACAGGCTGTGGCCCGCGCTCAGGCTTTGGCGAAGCAGTACACTGAAGGAAACCCGGAAGCCTCAGTCGCGGCTTTCCTGGCCAAGCGCCGCGAGGATAGCGGGGAGTGAGCGAGATCGTACTGGACGCCTCCGCCCTCATCGCCATGCTGAAGGGAGAGAAGGGTGCCGACAAAGTCGCCGCCGCGATAGCAGGCGCCCGGATTTGCACGATCAATTACGCCGAGGTGGTCACGCACTTCATCCATCTTGGCATGCCCGAGCGTGAGGTTGACGCCATGCTCGATCCACTGCCGATGACGATTGTGCCGACCGATAAGGCCCTGGCGCAAATGGCCGGGCGATTGCGGGCTGTCACTGCTGGCCACGGGCTGTCGCTCGGCGACCGCTTCTGCCTTGCGCTGGCGCAACGCGATGGTCTTCCGGCTTGGACGAGTGATCAGAGCTGGAAGGCGGTCGCCGATGCCGTCAAAACCAAGGTCGTTGCTATTCGATGATGTTCAGCCGGCGGGAGGAGGGCGGTCGTCGGCCAATCCGACCTTTGAGACGATCCCCTAGGCTTGTGCCGTTACAAACCTGCCTAGCAGCTTCATCGCATATCTCGCCAAAACCCGACATTCAGCAATCGACCCCGTTGCGGACGAAGCGAATCTTTGACTAAACCTCGAAAGCAGACATGGCACGCGATAGGCTGGAAAAAGACACGGACTATGTCTGCTGCGAGCAGTTCACCGGCCGTGCCATCCAAGGTGCGCTCCGCCTCTCTGACGATCGGATCGAAGTGCGGTTGGTCTCCTTCGATGACTTTTTCTTCATCGACAGGGACATTGAGCATCTCCCACTCCGGCTCGAAGACAATAGCTATGCGACGATGCACAGCGCCTTTTTTGGTGGGTCGGGAAGCTGCTCATCGAGAACGGAGAAGACCCACAACCAAACCATCTCTGCGAGCACTCTCATACACGGCCCCGACGAATGGAAACCAGACGATCCGATCCGGCACGTCACGTTTGAATTACCACGCGCTGAGGCGTTTCTCCGCTACGACCCGAAGATCAAGGAGCTGGAGTCCAATTCACCTTGGAGCGAGATGGACACTTACGCTTTCGCGGTCGAGCTCTCCGGACTGACGGTCCGGCTAGGCTTTCGCAGCACCATATCAATGGCCTCCGAGCGGGTCCGCGTTGAAGCGCCCGTGTTTGTCATCGATTTTGCTCAGCTACGCTCGATCAAGACCTATCTCGATGACGTTCAAACCGTTGTGCAGTTCGTTTCGTCGGCGCTTGGCATCACAATGCACCCTGAAAACATACGCATCCGACGCGTTTCCGATGAAGAAATGCGCGCGAGCGTCGAAAAGGGAGATTTCCTGGGCGACCACTCGGTCACACAAATGTGGTTCAGAAAATCGCACCAGGACGACGGCGAAGCGCGCTCTTATCGCGCATTCGCTGGCCTTTTCGACGAAGAAGAGATGCTTGCGTTCTGTGCCTGCCTTCGCCTTTGGCTTGAACGCGAACCGGAATGGGCGCGGTCTAATGCTTTGATGATGGAATGTCTTCGTCTGCAACGAGAGATCAGCGCAGAGCGGATGTGCTCCAAAACCAGACGCGCGGTGGTCGCATGAATTGGCATGTGCAGCTACCGCAATTGAGTCGGTTACTGACTGTCCGCTTGGCGGAGAGAGCCAGTCAAAAGCTGGCACTGGATGTGGGACCGATCTGCCACTCAAAGTCGCCCCTCCTTCGAGGTTCAAGGCCAGCTTCGATCGGGTTCTGAACCGATGCATTTGGGCTACACAAGCGTTCTGAACGGACAGGTGACATTGCGCGCTCGGCCAACAGATCGAACGAGCTGCCGCAGCTTCATTGAACAGCCATATATCTGTCGCTGACATTTCGCATTCGGATTCTAAGGAAGCATTGCCGCGAAGGGGGATGCGATGCGCTTTAGTTTTCTGACCGGCTTGAGCATAATCTTTGCAATTCCCTTTGCCGTTCTTGCTCATCCAGGGAAACCCGCAACAACTCAGGTGCCGTGGCAGGAGGCAAGCGGCTGGCCAGACCGAATCGTCGCCACTATCGAAGACGACCCAGCGACGAGCATCAGCGTGAGCTGGCGCACCGATGCAAGTGTCATGTCGACCAGGGCGCAGATTGCGCTCGCCCGCGGCGATGCCCGCTTCGACCAGGAGAACGTTTCGGTCGACGCACAGACCGAGCGGCTCGACCTCACCATGGTCAGCGTGGGTGGATTGAGCTTCGAGGTAAGCCACAATCAGGGTCTGCCGCAGACGCACCATCACTCGGTTCGGTTCGATGGGCTCAAGCCCGATACACTCTACGGTTACCGCGTGCAGGGTGCAGAGGGGCAATGGAGCGAATGGTTCCAAACCCGCACAGCGCCCTTGAGTGGGCCGGTGCGCTTCATCTATTTTGGCGATGCGCAAAACGGGCTCTCTTCGCATTGGCCGCGGGTCATTCGCGCAGCCTTTCAGAAAGCGCCCGATGCGCGCTTTATTCTACACGCGGGCGATTTGGTGAACCGCGGCTCGCGCGATCTGGAATGGGCGCACTGGTTTCGCGCAGGCGGCTTCATTCACGGGATGATCCCGGCAATCGCTGTTACCGGCAATCACGAATATGACGATTACGAATTGACCGCCGAGGAAGAGGTCGAGCCGCTCTCGATCCTGTGGCGCCCGCAATTTCGCCTTCCAGTTGAGGAGGATCTGTCAGAAGAACTGCACGAGACGGTGTATTCGATCCGCTATTCGCCCGATCTCGAAGTCTTCGTGCTTAACACGAATATCGATGATCTGAGCGAACAGGCGCAATGGCTCGATGCGAGGCTCTCGGCGAGCGATGCGCGCTGGCGCGTGGTTTCGATGCACCACCCGGTCTTTTCCTCCGGGCGCGGGCGCGACAGCGCGGGGCGCCGCGCCGTCCTGCTCCCAATCCTGCTCAAGCACGAGGTCGATCTGGTGCTGCAAGGGCACGATCACACCTATGCGCGCGGAACCCTGCCTTCGCTCGACCAGGTCCCGAATCGCACGGCAAGGACCGGCGATGGCACGATCATGAGCATGTTCGTGAATTCGGTCTCGGGCTCGAAGCAATATGAATTCAACGAAGACGGCTGGGACAAATACGAAGCCTCCGGCGTCATGCTCGACCGGCGCGGCGAGAACACCCAGTTCTTCCAGGTAATCGAAATCGACAAAGGGATGCTGCATTACGCAGCCTATTCGGCGGACGGGACGCTTTATGACGAATTCCGGCTCTCCAAGGCGGCTGATGGCGCAAAGTCGATCATGAACAACTCTGAACTGCCACAGGAACGGCGGTTTGAAAACACACTCCCCTACGAGGGCGTGCAAGAATGACAGTGAAGCAGATATTAAGCGTATAATTCAGGGCGATAGGGGCAATCATGTTTAACGTATCAAGCCGGACGGCCACACTTTTGCTTGCATCAACAGCTTTGGCCGCGCTTTCAGGTGGCGCTGCTCACGCACAAGACACTGCATCGCAGAGCGAAGCCAAGGCGACCGTTTCGGGCCGCATCTTCGACCAGCAGACCGGCGAATCGCTGCAGGGCGCGGTCGTCACGGTGGAAGGCACCGGCCAGCGCGAAGTGACCGGCAATGACGGGCGCTACACCATCCTAGTCCCGGCCGGCTCGTCGCGCCTCAATGTCGAATATCTCGGTTTCGACAAGGCCAGCCGCGAAGTAAGCGCCCCCGCCGGTGGCCGCGCGACCGCTGATTTTGGGCTCAATTCCGAAGCTCTGCTGACCGACCAGATCGTCGTGCGCGCCGCTGCCACCGGCCAGGCACTGGCGATCAACCGGCAGCGCACCGCCGATGGCATCATCAACGTCTATAACGAGGAAGTGTTCGGCCCCGCGCCCGATGGCAATATCGGCTTCGCGCTGCAGCGCTTGCCAGGTGTCTCGGTCGACACCAACCAGCAGGGCGAGCCGACTGGCTTCAACATTCGCGGCGTGGGCGGCGATTTCAACGCTTTCCAAATCAACGGCAACCGCGTCGCGAGCGCGGGCGGCCGCGGCGCCAATCTCGGTGATTTCTCCAATGACGGTATCTCGTCGATCGAGGTGATCAAGGCCGCCACCCCCGATCGCGACGGCAATTCAATCGGCGGCATCGTCAACGTCATCACCCGCTCCGCCTTCGAGCGCGGCGGCCGCCGCATCGATGTCGAGGTCGGCGCCAATTACCGCGATATCTCCGAAGAGTTCGGCTATTCGGTCAGCGCAAATTATTCCGACCTGTTCAGCATTGGCGGCGACTACGACAATCTTGGCATCAGCATCGCGGTCGGCAGCTATGAACTCGACCGAACCTCGGTCAACCGTGACATGGACTGGGTTCTGGTGACCCCGGCGAACAACCCGACCCTCAACCTGCCCGAAACCGATCCGCCGATCTGGTTCATGGAAAGCTCGCACTGGGAAACCGATTTCTCGACCACCACGGTCAACACCGTCAACGTCGATCTCGATTTCCGCACCGACAACTCCAATTCGTTCTATCTGCGCGGCTTCTACAGCGCTTCGGACCGCGCCAATGACGTGTTCGAGACCGATATCGATATCGACACACGCTTCCAGGACGATCCTGACGGGCGCAAGACCTACGACCTGCTGACCGAAACCATGGGCCGCGGCACGCCGGGTGATGACGGCTCGCGCGCGTCGCGCGGGTGGATCGGCACCGATCAGGACCGCGAGACCGAGATCTGGTCGCTCAATTTCGGCGGCAAGCACGAATTCGGCCGCAGCGTTCTGACATATGACCTGTTCTACTCGGTCAATGACGAGGACGACGTCAATGACAACGAATTCAACTTCGTGATGGAGCCGGACGATCCGTATTTCCTGTTCGAATACGAACTCATCAACCAGCGGCGCGGCCTCGTGGAGATCCGCAATCTCAGCACCAATGTCGATGACGACCTGTCGCTGGTGAGCGAGGGCGAACTGGTCCTTGAGACCAATCAGAGCCGCGAGGAAGTGTTCAGCGCCAAGTTCGATTTCGAACACACGATCGATGCCGGCAGCAGCGAACTGACCTTCAAGACCGGCGCGCGCTACTTCCGCAGCGACTTTACCAACGATCTCACAGCGACCGTGTTCGAGACCGATGACGCGTTCCCTTACGCTCAGGTGCTCGATCCCACCGATGAAGTGCTTCTGCTAGGCCCGAAGATCTTCGATGTGTTCCCGTCGCGCGCGATCGACCTGCTGAACAATGATCCTGACCTGTTCGAGCTCAACGAGGAAGACACGCTCGAGGACAGCTTCCGGGAGGACGCGATATTCACCGAAGATCTCTATGCCGGCTATGGCATGGCGACCTTCCGCAGCGGTATCCACACGATCATCGGCGGTGTGCGCTATGAGCGGATCGATTTCGACGGCACCAACTTCGCCGCCAGCTTCCTCGATGGGGACACCGTGGTGATGGAAAACCGGGTCCAGAACAGCTACGATTTCTGGCTGCCGGGCATCCATTTCCGCCACGAACTCACGCCCAACCTGGTCCTGCGCGAAAGCTACAACCGCACATATGGCCGCCCGCGCCGCGACGAACTGGCCAGCGGCCGGTTCATCAACGAGGACGGGGACATCGTTGACGGCAACCCCAATCTGCGCCCGGCCGTGTCGGACAATTTCGACATCCAGCTCGAATATTACACCAATACGGGCGGTCTCTACTCGGTCGCGGTGTTCTACAAGGACATCGTGGACTTTACCTACGAGTTCGTCGGCGAGTTCGATGAACTTGACGCCAACGGCCAACCGATCCTTGTTGACAGCGGCGATTTCGAATTCGAGACCTTCCTAAACGGCACCACCGCCAAGAATTACGGCGTCGAACTGATCGCCCGGCAGAACCTTATCTTCCTGCCCGGCGCGCTCAAGGGGCTGAGCGTTGCGGTGAGCGCAACCTTCACCGAGACCGAGGCCGATTTCCCCGACCGTGATGACCGTGACGATCTGGCGCTGCCGGGCTTCTCAGACTTCCTGTTCACCGGCACGCTCGAATACAATTATGCCGGCTTCAACATCCGCGGAGATTACATCTACCGCTCCGACTATGTCGAAGGTCTGGGGGACAGTATCGAGAGCGACGAGTTCTTCGGTCCCGAACAGCGTTTCGACTTGGCTGCCTCCTACCAGTTCAATAACGGGCTGCGCCTGTTCGCGAACGTCATCAACTTGACCGATCAGGAGCAATATTCCTACCAGGGCTTCGATCCCTTCGTGGAAGACACCAACCTTACGGGCCGCACCTTTACTTTCGGCGCGGGCTATCGCTTCTGATGGCGGATGGCCCTGTCCGCTCGCTGCGGCGGGTCACCGCCTTGTTAAGCTTAGCGACCGGCGCGCTCCTCGTGGGCGCGCCGATTTGCGCGCAGTCGCCCGACTGGCGAGTGCTGGACGCTGCCGTTCCAGCCGAGGCGACGGGTGACGGGAGGGACAGCGCGTCTGTCCCGACAAGGATCGAAGCCGACCGACCGTTCCGCCTGCGGATCGGGAACCTGCCCGCGGGGCTGCCGGCTCCGCTGTTCCTCCAGGTCCGCCGCAATGACGGGGCGTGGGAGACGCTCGAAATTCACGATTTTCCCTATCCCACGCGCGAGGTCGAACCCGATTTTGCCGATCTGGCTCCCGGCAGCCCGGCGCAAGGCTGGATCTTACGGCATGGCAGCGATGCCGCTCTCGTCCGCAGCAGCGATGGCGAAAATGTGGCGCTGGCAGCCCGCGGCGGCGCGCAGGGGTTCGAGGCGCTCTATCCAGTGCCTTGGGGTGCGGCGCGCGATGCCTGCGTGACGCTGCGCTTCCGGCTCGAACCGGGCACCGACCAATTTACCGTGCTTTTCGGCGGCGAGGCGCCACAGGGCTCGGTCTTCGTCCGCTTCGCGGCCGATAGCGGCGTGACAGTGGGCCGACAAACCGCGGCGGGCGAGACAATCCTAGCCGAATTCCACGTCGGCATCGCGCAAGGACGCTGGCACGAGGCCGAGATCTCACTCGAAAGCGCGCAGCTCGAAATCGAACTCGACGGCGCTCAGATCGGCGCCATGGCATTTAAGGCCGAGCCAGTCCTGCCCGGCATTGCGGTGCCGCCGCAAGCGCTGGTAATGCTGGCTGATGTCGCTTTCGAAGGGGTGGCGCGCACCCCAATTGTCAGCATAGTCGGCGAGAGCGGCGATGGCAGCCGCACGGCAGTGCCCGCGCCCGCCTCTGCACCCTTCGCGGCGCATGAATGGGCGCTGGTAATCCGCCGCACCGGCGACGGGCCAAGCTTTGCCGAGGAGGGCGACCGTTTCGCCTTCCGTCTTGCCGACAGCGAAGGCAAGGCGCTGACCGGGCTGAGCGAGGCGCAGGTCACGCTCACCGTCCCGCCCGGCCATCTGGGAGGAACATTCGTTGAGACACCGGGGCGCATCGGGCCGTGGCGCGCTGCGAACGATGATCTCTATTTCATCATGGAACCATCGGAGACCGACAACAAATTCATGATGATGAAGTCGGTCGATGCGGGTCGAAGCTGGATCGAGGTGGATGGCGCCAATCGCCCTGAAACCGGCGATCTGGAAGCGGTGGATGCCCGCTTTCACGACGGTGTGATCCACATCCTGCACCAGATTACGCGCTCGGTCCGCTATCACGCCTTTCGCACCTCGGATCATCCCACAAGCCCTGATAGCTGGGCCGTCCGTGACCAGATTGCCGCAAGCGCCGATGCGATCGCTCAGATGGCGACACTGGTGCGCCGTTCGGACGGCAGCCTTGTCGCGGTCTTCCTTTCCGACCGGCTGCATTATGTTATCGCAGACGAGAACGGCAACTGGAGTGAACCTGTCCCACTTGGTCCCGATGGCGTGGCCAGAGATACCGGGCCGCAGGCTGTGCTGGGCGAGGCTGATCGCGTTCACCTTGCCTATGCCAGTGAGGATGGGCGAATTTGGTATCGGACGCTAGAGCGCGACGGAACGCTGACGGAGCGCCTGATGCTGGCCGAAGGCGCAGGTAGCGGCCGCCCGGTCTATGGCGCCGTGCTGCCACTGGTGCGCGATGAAACGAGCGGAGCGGTCACGATCGCCTATCGCCTCGCCGATGGAAGCTTGTGGGAGCGAACGCGGGCAAGCGATGGCAGTTTTGCGCTGCCGGTTCAGATCACCACCCTTTCCGTGGTCACCGATGCCGTCGACTCCCAACAGGCTGGCGCTGACCTCATGATGACTGACCACGGCCCTATGGTGCTGTTCATCGATCAGCAGAGCCGCAGCATCTTCTGCGCGCGAAAGCGCAACGGGCATTGGTCGGCGCCCAACCTGGTGATTGCCGGGATCGAGGGATCCTGGATCCGCGGTCGGGCGCTCGGCGCAAATGTGAGGGAACCCGTAGTCGGCTTCGTCTACGATGCAGGTTCAAAAGGCGGCACGGGCCTCAACCGGTATGCAACGACGTCCTGCTTGATCGAGTAAGCCCAGCGAGCCGAGAGCAAATGTCCATTTTACGCATCCAAGCGAGGATATCTATGTGTCTCGGAACAGGGACGCTTTGCTGACGGTCAGCCATGAAACGCGTCATCGCCTGCTTTTGTCTGAAGCCGACGTCCAACATAACTGATTTGATCGACCGGCTCTGGATCGAAGGGAGACGCATTATTCGGCTGCGATCGGCCGCAGCTATTGCGTCTTGTCACCCGAAAGCGGCCCTTCCGAATTCCACCCCACATTCAGCCATTCGAATGCCGTTAAGCGCCAACCAAAAGCTGCCGTGCTAGGCGGACCAGCCCTCGCCCAAGGCATCAGCAATCAGCGCGGCGCGCAATTCTTCTATCCCCATCCCTTTTTCCGCGCTGGTGATGTGCAGCACGGGGAAGGCGGCGACGTGTTTCTTGGCCTCTGCCGCCGTGCGCTCGGCAACCGCTTGCAGGTCGCTGGCCTTGATCTTGTCCGCCTTGGTCAGGACGATGCGATAGCTGACGGCGGCCTCGTCCAGCATCTTCATCATCTCGCGGTCCACGTCTTTCAGCCCGTGGCGGCTGTCGACCAGCACCAGATTGCGCGCCAGCACCTGCCGCCCGCGAAGGTAGCTTTTGACCAGCCCCTTCCACTTTTCGACGACCTTTATCGGTGCCTTGGCAAAGCCGTATCCGGGCATGTCCACCAGCCGGAACTGCGTCGGTTCACCCACCTCGAAAAAGTTCAGCTCCTGCGTGCGGCCCGGCGTGACCGAAGCGCGCGCAATCGACTTGCGCCCCGTCAGCGCGTTGAGCAGGCTCGATTTGCCGACATTGGATCGCCCGGCAAAGGCGATCTCGGGTACGGTCGGTTCGGGCAGGAATTTGAGCTGCGGCGCGGACAACAAAAAGTCCACGCGGCCCGAAAACATCCGGTTCGCGGCGCGTGTCTGCAACATCAGCTCGCGTTCCTGTGCCGCCGTCATTTCGGGCGATGCGGGTTCAGGATCGGTCACGCGCTGCCTTCCGCCTCGCGCGCTTTCTTGCGCTCCATCTCGGCCTTGTCCTTATCCGCCTGCGCGCGCAGCTGCGGATGCTTGGAATACAGGTATTTCTGCTGCGCCAACGTCAGGATGTTGTTGGTCACCCAGTAAATCAGCAAGCCCGCAGCAAACGGCGCCATGACGAACATCAAGATCCATGGCATCAGGCTGAAAATCTGTTGCTGAACCGGGTCCATCACGGTCGGGTTCATGCGGAACGTCAGCCACATCGTCACGCCCAACAGGATAGCAAGAACACCAATCCCGAGGAAACCGGGCACATCGAACGGCAGAAGGCCGAACAGGTTTAGTATCTTCGCAGGATCGGGCGCCGATAGATCCTTGATCCACAGGAACGGTTCGTGCCGCATCTCGATCGACAGCAGCAACACCTTGTACAACGCGAAGAAAATCGGGATCTGGATAATCATCGGCAGGCAGCCGGCCAGCGGATTGGCCTTCTCCTCCTTGTAAAGCTCCATGATCTTTTGTTGCTGAACCGGTTTGTCGTCCTTGTAACGCTCCTGAATGGCCTTCATTTTCGGCTGCAGCGCCTTCATCACGGCCATACTGGCGAACTGTTTTTGCGCGATCGGGAACAGCAGGGCACGGATGACCACCGTCAGCAAGATGATCGCGACGCCGAAATTGCTCGCCAACCCGTTCAGCGTACGCAGCAGCCACAGGATCGGCTTTTCGAGGATTTCGAACCAGCCCCACGAAATCGCCTTGCCGAACATGGTGATGCCGCTGTCTTCATATTGGTCAAGAATGACGCTGTCTTTGGCCCCGGCAAACAGGCGGGTCGTCTCGCTCAGCGATCCTCCCGCCGGGACGGTCTGGGTTTCATAGCGCAGCACGGCGCGAAACAGCCCGTCACCCAGCGAATCGAACCCGGCAGTGCTCGCTTGCCCGTCACCTTTGATCAGCGCGCCAAGCCAGTAATTGTCGCTGAAGCCCATCCAGCTGGGCGCGCCCTGCGGCGTTTCGCGGCTCAATTCAGCCAGCTCCTCGTAGGAATGCGGATCCCACAATGTGCCGCCGAACACGCCGATCGGTCCGGTGTGTGCAATAAACTGGTCGGGCGTAGCATTGATGCTTGTGCGCTTGATAAACGCAAACGGTTCCACGATTGCGGGGGCCGCGCTGGCATTTTCAACCGATTGCACCGCTGTGATCATATACCCGTCGTCAACCGAAAGGCGAACTTTGAAGGTAAGACCGTTTGCCGCGATGTGCGAAAGGGTGACGGGTGTGTTGACTGTCAGGCGCTGGCCATCCGCCTCCCATACGGCGTTGCTGGCTATTGCCTGCCCCCCGGCCTTGAAGCCGAACTCGGCGAAATACTGGCTATCGGTGCGTTCCGGTGCAAACAGGCGGACGGGGCCGGAATCCTTGTCAGTGGTCTGCCGGTGATCCTTCAGGACGATATCGTCGACGCGCGCGCCCACCAGATTGATCGAGCCTGCGATCTTGGGCGCGTCGATCACGACACGTTGCGGATCGGCCAGCGCGGCGCTCAAATCGATCGGCCCGGCAGCCACCTGTCCGCCTTGCAGATCGGCGGGAACCACGCTGGTTCCGTCAACCGATCCCGCGCTCGCTCCGGCAGCAGGCGCGACATCCGCTGCTCCTGCAGGGGTCTGGCCCTGCGTGACCCTGGTTTCAGCCTGCGGGTAGAAATACCCCATGCCTGCGTCCCAGCCGAGAATCAGCAGGCCTGAAAGCACGAAGGCCAGTAACAGATTGCGCGTATTGTCCAAGATCGATCCTTAGTCGTGTACTGTATCTTTGCCGGTTATTTAGGCATCCGCAAATCGCATTCCCATCGGCGCGCCTGCGCCATCAGGGTACCGGATCATGTCCGTGGCCGCCCCACGGGTGGCAGCGCATTAGCCGCTTTAATGCCATCCATCCACCCTTGAGAGCGCCATATTTGCCGAGCGCCTCAATCGCGTACTGGCTGCATGACGGGGCGTAGCGACACGATGGCGGCAAAATGCGCGACGGACCAAGCTGCCAGCCGCGCGCGATCAGGATCAGGATGTGCTTCATGGCGCGCTCGCATGCTCTTTCGTCGCCAGGCGTGCGGGCCTGTTGCCCCCGCGCCGCGGCTTGCGGTTGCCGGTATATCCGCGCGCCGGATCGCCCACACCCTTGCGCGCGCGAGACAGCGCCGCTTCGAGTTCCTGCGCCATTTTCGCAAAGTCGCGCTCAACCCCGCCTGCGCGCCCGATCAAAACGTGATCGTGATCGGGCAGGCCGTGTGTCGGAAGGGCAGCGCGCAGCAATTCGCGAAACCGCCGCTTCATCCGGTTGCGCACCACCGCGTTGCCGATCTTTTTGGTGACGGTGACACCAAACCGCGTGCCCTCGCCGTCATTGGGGCGGGTCAGCAACACAAAGCCGGGGCGGGCATTGCGCAGCCCCTTGTTTGCCGCCACGAAATCGGCGCGCTTTGTAAGGACTTGCAGCATCGGCATTATATTACGGCAAACGGGGCTGGAAAGGGAGAGGGCGCAGCTTTCCATCCCTCGTTACGAACGAAAGCGGGCTCCAGCCGGAACCCGCGAGCGCATGTGTACGCGCCAGAGGCGACGCGGGAAAGATATGCCACGGCAACCCTAAGGCGGGCTGCCCGGCCGATCAGGCAGTCAGTTTCTTGCGGCCGCGACGGCGACGCGCGCGCACCAGCTTGCGACCGCCGACGGTCGCCTTGCGTGCGAAAAAGCCGTGGCGACGGGCGCGCACAAGATTGCTGGGCTGGAAAGTCCGCTTCATATCATCCTCGAAAAATCTGGTCCGGCACCGGAGCGGGGCTGTAATATCTACCCTGCTCCAGCAATCGGAAAGTTACGCGGCACCATGTGGATCGAGCCCACGCAATACCATGATCAGGCGCGCGCCACTATGGGATAGCGCTTCATGAGTCAAGAAAAGCATCGCTTGCAAATGACTTCGCCGACACGAGGCTCATCGCTTCCACGCTTCTCACCACGTCGCCATAGCCGATCATGGGCTGCGATGCCACCATGGGCGCAGATGCGAGGCTCGCAAGACCTTCCACCGTCAGTTCCGGCAGCACGATGGCCGGTGTGTCGGCCACAGCAATCACGAAACCGCCGCGCGCGAAGATCGGCAATGCAGCTGGCAAGTTGCGGATTGCTGGCACACGCTCCTGATCCTCGATCCAGACCTGCATTTCGTGCGCGTCCATCCATTTCGCGCCAGAATGCGGAACGGAATTTGTCATTGCGTAGAAATCGCGGGCGCCCCCTTCGGTCATGCCCATTTCAACGTAATAATCGAGATACAGCCGGTTTTCCGGCGCATCGGCTGCAAAATCGCCGGGCTGGCGGCCATGATTGTCGAGCCAGGAATGCACAGCAAACTGTGCGCCTTGCTCCATGGTGCGCTGTGCGCCGGCAAGGAACAGCTCGACCGCACCCGAGCGCACCGAACCGCCGCGCGGAACATGCGTTACGATGCCAGCCTCGCGAATGCGGCGACCCACGGCAAGGTTTGCGATATCGTTGCTGGTGCCCGGTGCCTCGATCATTTCAAGCACCGCGATGCCGGGGAAATCGCGCAGCATCGCCTCGAACTGGTGGGGACTTGCAGTGTCCGTCGATCCCGTCAGAGCGGCGCGCCGCTCGCTGAGCACCACGAACGGTCCGTATTGCGCGATGACCTGGGGCACGTGCGCTGGGTGGAGATGGCCGGGGTCGGGGAAGGCATAGCGTGCCGCCTGATAGGTATGGGTGGTAATGGTGCCGCCCGGTGTTTGATCCACGACGGTTTCGGCATCGCGCGACCGTGCCTGCCAGCCCGCCGCCAAAGCGCTGTCATCCACCCGTACCCAGCGTTGCTGCGCCGGATCCCATTCCTCAACCCATGTCTCGGTGCTGATAATACGCTGACCGTTGCCATAATCGGTTTGCGCCAGCGCGGCGCCGGGCAACATCAGCGCTTGCAGACAGACAATAAGTGCGGCGATCCACTTCATGCATCGCAGAATGCACCCGGACGGCCTGCGATTTTACGAAGGATTATGCTTGCCAAAGCGTTTAGCCGTGCTGCTAAATGGCTCGACAAGCTTCTCTTACCTCTCCACAATCGTGAGCAATCGCAGGCGTAATCGGGCGCTGTTTCTTCGGGGAAAACGCATGGTCGCGCTGGTGAGGACGGTCGCCTATCTCGGGCTGGAGGCGCGCCAGGTCGAAGTGCAATGCCAGGTCGCGAGCGGCCTGCCACGGTTCAGCGTCGTCGGTCTGCCCGATAAAGCCGTCAGCGAAAGCCGGGAACGGGTGCAGGCGGCGCTATCGGCAATGGGCCTCGCGCTGCCGCCCAAGCGGATCACCGTCAATCTGTCGCCTGCCGATCTGCCCAAGGACGGATCGCATTACGATCTGCCGATCGCGCTGGCGCTGCTGGCGGCGATGGGCGTGACCGATGCCGAACAATTGGGTGACTGGATCGCCGTAGGCGAACTGGCGCTGGATGGGCGCATCGTCCCCTCGCCCGGAGTGCTGATCGCCGCGCTCCACGCAAGCGAAGCGGAGTGCGGGCTGATCTGCCCCGCGCAGCAAGGTTCCGAAGCGAAATGGGCAAGCGGCGTACCAGTGCTGGCCCCGCGCGATCTGGCCGGGTTGCTGTCTCATCTGAAAGGCGCGAGCGTGCTGGCAGAACCGGAGCGCGGCGACGTGATCGACGCCCCGCCTGCGCCTGATCTGAAGCAGGTTAAGGGGCAGGAGACCGCCAAACGCGCGCTCGAAATCGCGGCGGCGGGTGGGCACAATCTGCTGATGGTCGGCCCGCCGGGATCGGGTAAAAGCCTGCTGGCATCGTGCCTGCCCGGCATCCTGCCTGAACTTTCCCCGACAGAGGCGCTGGAAGTTTCCATGGTGCAATCGGTTGCGGGAATGCTGGACGCAGGCCGGATCAGCCGCGCGCGCCCGTTTCGCAGCCCGCACCATTCGGCCAGCATGGCTGCGCTGACGGGGGGCGGGCTGAAAGTGCGCCCCGGCGAGGTCAGCCTCGCGCATCTGGGGGTGCTGTTTCTGGATGAGCTTCCTGAGTTCCAGCGCCCGGTGCTCGATTCGCTGCGTCAACCGCTGGAGACAGGCATGGTCGATGTCGCGCGCGCCAATGCGCATGTGACCTTCCCCGCGCGCGTCCAATTGATCGCGGCGATGAACCCGTGCCGCTGCGGACATTTCGGGCAACCGGGCCACACCTGCGCCCGTGGCCCCCGCTGTTCGAGCGAATATCAAGCGCGGCTATCGGGCCCGCTGCTCGACCGGATCGATCTTCATGTAGAGGTTGCCGCGGTCAGCGCGATGGACCTTGCCCTGCCCCCGCCCACCGAAAGCAGCAATGCCGTGGCCGCGCGCGTGGCAGCCGCCCGCGCGCTTTGCGGCCCGCGCGGGGTGCGCTCCAATGCAGAATTGCAGGGCGATGCGCTGGAATCACATGCCGCGCCCGATGATGCCGGGCGAACCCTTCTGATGCAGGCGGCGGAGAAATTGCGCCTCTCCGCACGCAGCTACACCCGGATGCTGCGCGTCGCGCGCACCATTGCGGATCTTGCCGGATCGCAGCAAGTGGGCCGCGCGCACATCGCGGAGGCGTTGAGCTATCGCCAGTTCGTGGGAGTGCGTTGAGCGCAGGATTGCGTAACGTATGAGCTTCGTTCATCGTAAGACAAACCAGTCGCGCGCAGACGACTGAACCACCGACCGAGACCGGCTCCGCCCCTTCCCCGACACGAGCGTCACCCTTGTCCCCTAATCAGAACGCCATTGCCGCGGACGAGAGCGCCGAGCGCGATGCGGGCGGAGTTCGCCAACGCTTCGCCGGGATCGCGCTGACGATCATCGCCGAGGTTCTGATAATCGCGCTGTTGCTCACGCTTGGCTGGAACATCAGTGCGGGCGATCCCAATGCGCCGGATGTTACCACGTTCGAAGCGCGCAATGTCTCCGACAATCCGCCCGCTCCCGACCCTGCGGAACCTGAACAGGCAACCAGCCCCGACCAAAACGAGCCGGTGGTCCAGCCGCCGGAACCCCGGATGACGCCGCCGCCGCAATTGCCGACGCCGGTGCAAACCCCGCCGCCTGCGCTGATCCTGCCCCGGCCCAATCCCGCGCCCGCACCGCAGCCTAACCCCGCCCCGCCGCTTCGCAAGCCTCCGGCAAAGTCGCCTTCCGGCCCGCCAGCGCAAGTCTACGGCCCGCCCGACACCGGTGCACCTGGCAGCGCGAATGACAGCCAGCGCGTCGGTACCGCTCCCAATGGAGAACCGCTATACGCTGCGCGCTGGTATCGCGAGCCGACCCGTCAGGAACTGTCGGGATACCTTTCCACCGCGACCGGTCCGGGCAGTGCGCTGATCGTGTGCCGGACCGTGCCGGACTTCTATGTCGAGGATTGCCAATTGCTCGGCGAAAGCCCCAGCGGATCGCAGATCGGGCGCGCGGTCATGGCTGCGGCGTGGCAGTTTCGCGTGCGCCCGGCGATTGTCGGTGGGCGTTCGCAAGTGGGATCGTGGGTGCGGATCAGGATCGATTACACGCAATCCGTCCGACGTTAGAAACCGTGGCGATTGAACCCAATCAGGCGAATTGCCGCACCACCTCGCAGAAATCGTCTCCGTAGGTTTCCAGCTTGCGCGCGCCGATACCGGTTATCCCGGCCATCTCCTCCAGAGAGGTTGGCTGGATATGCGCGATGTCCCGCAGCACGCTGTCATGGCAGATGATGTAGGCGGGGATGCCTTGCTCCTTTGCCATGGCGGCGCGGCGGGCACGCAGGGCTTCGAACAAGGGATTGCCCGCCGGATTGCTGGTGGAACCGGAGCCGTTGCGCCTGCGTGATCGGCGCGCGGTCTTCGTGGGCTGGGCAATCGTAAGATCGCGTTCCCCCTTGAGCACCGCACGCGCGCCCGGCCCCAGCGCCAGCCCGCTATGCTGTGTTGCGACCAGCATTTCCTGCGCCATTGCCGCGCGCATTACCGGGCGCAGCAGCGGCGCCTCGTCTTCGGTCAGGATGCCGAACACCGATAGCTTATCATGCCCGCGCTGGCGCACGCGTTCATCCTCGCTACCCAGCAGCACCTTTTCGACATGGCCTATGCCAAAGCTCTGCCCGGTGCGATAGACCGCGCTGAGCAGCTTCTGCGCCACCTGTGTTGCATCCAGCACGCGAGGCGGATCCATGCAATTGTCGCAATTGCCGCAGGTCGCGGGCGGTTCCTCGCCAAAGTGCCGCAGCAGGATTGCGCGGCGGCAAGTAGGCGCCTCGATCAGACCGGCCAGCATGGTGAGGCGCGCCCTCTCGCTCGCGGCGCGCTCTTCGTCCATGTCTGCCAGCCATTGCTGCGCCCGCACGATATCGCCCGCGCCCCAGAACATCTGCGCCCTCGCAGAATCGCCATCGCGCCCGGCGCGGCCCGTTTCCTGATAATATCCCTCAATCGACTTGGGGATGCCGGCATGGATCACAAATCGCACGTCCGGCTTGTCGATCCCCATGCCAAAAGCGATGGTGGCCACCATCACCATATCCTCGGAATGGATGAAGGCGGCCTGCGAAGCCGCGCGCTCTTCGGGCGGCAACCCTGCGTGATATACTGCGACCGGACGGGCGGTGTCATGGGCCAGCGATTGCGCCAAATCCTCCGCGCCCTTGCGACTTTGTGTGTAGATAATGCCCGCGCCCGGCGTGCGGTCGAGGAACTGCGCGATCTGTTGTTTGAGATTGCTTCGCGGGCTGATCGTGTAGCAGATATTCGGGCGGTCGAACCCGGCGACGATCAGGCCTTCTGCGGGCAGGCCCAATTGTTCCAGAATGTCGCGCCGCGTTGCCTTGTCAGCGGTGGCCGTGAGCGCGAGGCGCGGGATGTGGTCGAACGGTTCCAGAAGCCCGCGCAACTGGCGATAATCGGGGCGAAAATCGTGGCCCAGTTCGGACACGCAATGCGCTTCATCTATGGCGAAAAGAGCGATCTGCGCCGATTCCAGCAGCGCGCGGAAACCGGGCGTGGTCGCGCGCTCGGGCGCTATATACAGCAGGTCCAGCTCGCCCGCGCGCAGCGCCTGCGCGGTGGCGGCGTTGTCGGAATCCGCGCTGGTCATGGAGGCGGCACGGATGCCCAGTGCCTTTGCCGAGCGGATCTGGTCGTGCATCAGCGCGATCAGGGGTGACACGACTATCGCGGTCCCGGGCCGCACCAGCGCGGGCAATTGATAACACAGCGATTTGCCCGCGCCCGTCGGCATCAGCGCCAGCGTGTGCTCCCCGCGTAGCACCCGCTCCACCACCGCCTCTTGTTGCCCACGAAAGCCGGGATAGCCGAACGTTTCGCGCAAGATATCGTGGGCACGGTCATTCACAGGCGTATCGTCGAGGGTCGCAGTCATCGCGAGCACGAAGGGCAGCATTCCGGCCGAGGGTCAAGGGTAGGTGGGCGCCTTAGCTGTTGCTATCCCCGCCGATCTCTTTCCACCATCTGGCATAGCCCGAATTGCGAGCGAGTTTGCGGTTCTCGTCGGGTGCGCCGTCAGTCCACCATACCGGCCCGCGTTCTCCCAAGCTGACTTTGGCAGCGTGGACGCGGGTCCGCGCGGCTTTCATCGCGGCGGCATCGTCTGCACGCTTGGCATGGCCGACAGCGCGGCGCGCGTTCATCAGTTCGTTTACGAAACGCTGACGATCTTCATCGGGAATCAAAGGGCTGGACTTGCGCCACAACCTGCCGCGAACGACGATGTATCGACCGTCCGGCGTCTCTATCGGAGCAGCGCCTGCGTCAGACTTCCCGGCAGGCTCAACCAGTGGCAGAGCTTTTGCCGACTTGCGCCATGTCGATCAGGTGACCGGTTTCCAGCAATTGCGCGTCGGCGGCCTGCGAGCCATCGACGCGTTTGCCCACATCGCCGCGCTTAACAAGGTTGAGGTCCATATGCCCCAGAATGCGGCCATCGTGCGACAGGATCGAAACCGGCCCCACGGGCAGGCGGTCGCGTTCATCGACCAGCACCGGATCCTCGGTCACGTGTTCGCTGCCATATTTCTGGCCCCATTGCCGAAGCGCGATCATTGCGGGCAGCAGATCAAAACCTTTTTCCGTAAGGCGATATTCAACCTTGCGCCGATCATCCGCGCACGGTTCGCGTTTGAGGATGCCATGATCGACCAGTTTGGCGAGGCGGTTTGACAGGATATTTCGCGCGATACCCAGTTCGGTGAGAAATTCCTCAAAGTGCTTCAGCCCGTTGAAGCTGGCCCGCAGGATCATGAAGGACCAGCGTTCCCCCATCACTTCAAGCGCTTGCGGTAGGCCGCAATCGATCAGTTCCCGCAGTGCTTCTCTGACTTCGCCCATATCCAGTCCTCTCGCTGCAACCGTATTAGCGCATTTTTCTGACCGTTCAAAACGCTGGTGAAAAATAATCAGTTTTTAGTTGCAACTTAAAATCGAATCGCATAGGTAGCGATCTGCAACCAGTTTTAAATTGAAACGTTGCGTTGCACAAATTCAGATTGACCCCATACGAAAGGACGAAGCGATGACCCTCTCCCTCAACGCCGCAAGCCGTATTTCCCTGATCGCCACCGCCGCTGTGGCTCTGGCTGCAACGGTCGCGCCGAATGTCGGCCAGGCCGCAGCGCCGTATTACACCGCGACCCTCGCTGCGCCCGCCGATTCGGACCGCGCCGTCGCTGGCGGTGTCGCATGGGCCTGCCAGGACAACACTTGCGTCGCAGCAAAGGGCCCTTCGCGTCCGATGCGCATTTGCCGGGGTCTCAATCGCGAGTTCGGTGAAATTACCAGCTTCGTGACCGAAGGCGAAGCTCTGCCCGGAGAAAAGCTGGCAAAGTGCAACGGCAAATAAGCCCGACATGATCCCCCGGTCCGCCCGTTTCTCTCTCCAGCGGGCGGACAAGAAAGCCCCGGCGCACACGTTTTTGCAAACGTTGCGACCGGGGCATTTTTTTGTCCAACCCGTTTTGGCGTCCGTCAAAGGCGCGGACAATGGATTAAAGCATACCCGCAACCTCAAGCTGCGCTTTCAGCGCACGGGCATCGGTAAACAGGTGCGCATCCCACCCGCGCAAGCGTGCAGCGGCGATATTTGCGGGATTGTCATCGGTGAAGAACAATTGCGCACCAGCACGCCCGCTGCGTTGTTCGACGATTTCGTAAATGCGCGGATCGGGCTTTGCGATTTTTTCGGTGCCAGACACCACGATATCGTCGAACACGTCGAAGATGTCATGTTCGGGACGGAACATCGCCCAGAATTCGTCGCCGAAATTGGTCAGGCAAAACAATGGCACTCCGTTCGCGTGCAAGCGTCGGACGATATCGTGCGTGCCATCGACCGGCCCCGGCACGGTTTCGTTAAAGCGCGTGGCATAGGCGCGGATGTGGCGCTCGTATGCTGGAAACAGGGCGATGCGTTCGGGCACCATATCGCCCAGCGCGCGGCCTGCGTCATGTTCGAAATGCCATTCTTCGGTCACGACATTGGCGAGAAACCAGTCGAGTTCACGCTCATCCGTGATCAGTTTTGCAAACAGCGCGCGCAATTGCCACTCGAACAGCACCCGGCCCACGTCAAAAACCACGGCCTTTTGCGATGCGTTCATCCCGAACCTCTCTCAATCATAGACGGCTGAAACAGCGACGGCCCGCTCTCCGGTGTGGAGGCGGGCCGCTGCAACCAGATGACCGCCCTTCTGGCGATCACCGCATCAATCAGCCCTGACGGGCCTTGAAGCGACGGTTGGTCTTGTTGATGACATAGGTGCGCCCGCGACGGCGAATGATGCGGCAATCGCGGTGGCGGTTTTTCAGCGACTTGAGGCTGTTGCGGATTTTCATGTCTGGTCTCTTCAATAAGAAAACGCGCCGGAATCGGTCCGACGCGCGGAATTTCTGTGGCGGCGGTTACCGCGATATGCGCGTTTCGTCAATGCTCTGCGCGCAATTCCGATAGTTTGCGCTCCCATGCCAGCGCATGGCCGATGATCGTGTCGAGATCGGCGTGCTGCGGTTGCCATGGCAAGGTTGCGCGGATGCGCGAGGGATCGGAGATCAGCTGATCGGGATCGCCCGCGCGCCGCCCTTCCAGCCGCCGACCGATGGTGCGATTTGTGGCGCGATCCACCGCGTCCAGCACTTCCAGCACCGAGAACCCCCGGCCATATCCGCAATTCATCGTCAGCGACCGCTCCGGCTCCTGCAGCAGCGCCTCCAGCGCCAGAACGTGTGCCGCCGCAAGATCGCTGACATGGATGTAGTCGCGCACCCCGGTGCCATCGGGCGTATCGTAATCGGTGCCGTACACGCTCACATGGTCACGCTTGCCCAAGGCTGCTTCCACCGCAACCTTGATAAGATGCGTCGCGCCCGCGGTTGACTGGCCGGACCGCGCGCGCGGATCGGCACCCGCGACGTTGAAATATCGCAGCGCGCAGGTATTGATCGGATGCGCCGCAGCGACACCGCCCAACATCTGTTCGGTCATCAGTTTGGACCAGCCATACGGGTTGATCGGCTTACGCGGCGTGTCCTCGTTGACGGGCGAGACTTCGGGGATGCCATAGGTCGCTGCCGTGCTGGAAAAGATGAAATGCGGAACCCCCGCGCGCACCGCCGCCGCGATCAGCGCCCAGCTTTTGACGGTGTTGTTGTGATAGTACTTCAGCGGGTCAGAGACGCTTTCGGGCACCACGACGGAGCCTGCAAAGTGCATGATCGCGCCGGTGTCCTGCTCCTCGAAAATGCGGGCCAGCAGCGCCTCATCCTCGATATCGCCTTCATACAGGGGGACGCCATCGGGAACGGCAAAGCGAAAGCCGGTGGTCAGATTGTCGATCACGGCAACCGGCCATCCGGCGTCTTGCAGCGCGAGCACCGCATGGCTGCCGATATACCCGGCCCCGCCGGTGACGAGAACCGATAATTTGCTGTGTGAGGTCATGGGCACGCTCGTTATCAGAATTGTCCTGAACAATCATCAAGCAACCATCGTTCGCATTGGGCGTTTTGTACATGAGAGGTTTCCGCCTAAGACATCGATACAAAGAGGACGCACCATGCCCGAACGTACATTTTTGAGAACCGCGCTTGCGGCAGCCGCGCTGGTCAGCGTTTCCGCCTGCGCGGGCGGAGCCTATACCGGGCCAGTGGAAGTCACGCGCTTTGTTGCGGCGCAGCCAGCCGGGCTGGGTCAGGGAACGATTGCGCTGCGATTTTCCGAAGATTTGAAGAACGCAGCTGCCCGCGAAGCCTTTCGTGCCGCAGTGGGCGATCAGCTGGCGCAGCTTGGCTATACCGTGATCGACAATGAAATAGTCGCAGGTCAGATCGCCACAATCGAGACCAGCCGCAGCGCGCTCGCCGACACGCAGAACCGCAGCCCGGTCAGCGTTGGTGTGGGTGCTGGCACCGGAGGGTTTCGCGGTGGCCTTGGCGGGGGGTTGGGCGTCGGCGTTAATCTTGGCGGAGGCAGCAGCGGTCCGCGCGTGCTCTCCGAATTGCGCATCACCATCGCGCCGCGTCAGGGCGGGCAAAACCTGTGGGAGGGTAGCGCCCAGTTTCCGACCAGCGCAAAATCGCCTTATGCCCCGCTCGAAATCAATGCGCGCACGCTGGCAGCGGGGCTATTCCGGGACTTTCCGGGCGGCAATGGCGAAACGGTTAGCATAACGGCACAAGAACTGGTGACGACAGAATGAACATCGCAATCGACGCTGCATTCGACAGCGGTAATATCGAAGTGCTGGCGATCGACGGGCACAGCGCCAGACTTGCTCTGCGCAAGGATCACAATTCGCAATTTGCACAGTGGTTTCATTTCCGCGTGACCGGCAGCGCAGGGCGGGAACTGGAATTGCACATCACCGGTCTTAATGACAGCGCCTATCCGGGCGGTTGGCCCGATTACAATGCGTGCGTCTCCGAAGATCGCGAATATTGGGGCCGTGCGGCCAGCAGTTTCGACGCGTCCAAAGACAATGGCACGCTTACGATACGCTACGCTCCGGCATCCGACATTTGCTATTTCGCCTATTTCGCGCCCTATTCGATGGAGCGTCACCACGATCTGATCGCGGAGGCTGCTGCGGCCGAGGGGGTGGACGTCATTCGTCTGACGCAGACACTCGATGGTCGCCCGCTCGATATGCTCGAAATGGGCGATGGACCGCTTAAGGTGTGGCTGTATGCGCGCCAGCATCCGGGCGAAAGCATGGCGGAATGGTGGGTCGAAGGGGCGCTCGAATGCCTGACCGATACCTCAGATCCGGTCGCGCGCGGCCTGCTGAAGCACTGCCGCCTTCATATCGTGCCCAATTGCAATCCTGATGGATCGGCGCGCGGCCATTTGCGCACCAATGCAGCGGGCACCAACCTCAACCGCGAATGGGCCGAACCCAGCGCCGACAAATCACCCGAAGTGCTCGCAATCCGCAACCGGATGGATGAAACCGGGGTCGATTTCGCGATTGACGTCCACGGTGACGAAGCGATCCCAGCAAACTTTATCGCCGGGTTCGAAGGCATCCCGGCGTGGACCGACGAGCAGGGCGAAATGTTCTATCGCTATCGCCGCATCCTCGACCGGCGCACGCCCGATTTTCAGACCAAGCTGGGCTATCCCAAATCCGCGCCCGGACGCGCCAATCTGACGATGAGCACAAATCAGGTGGCAGAGCGCTTTGGCGCGTGCGCTATGACGCTGGAAATGCCGTTCAAGGATCTGGCGGACTTTCCCGAGCCCGATCAAGGGTGGTCGCCGGAGCGTTGCAAGATGCTGGGCCGCGACTGCCTCGCTGCGCTGCTGGAATGGATCGAGAACGGGAACGGCTGAGGGCAACGCCCGCCTGTCACCTCAGACCAGATGGTCTGGCCCGAAGGCGTGCGGCAACAGAGCTGAAAGCGGCACGCGGCGCACCTCATCCGCGCCCACGCACAATACCATGGGGTCGGTGTTGCCCAAGGCCGCGAGTTCGTTGAGCACCTGACGGCACCTGCCGCATGGCGTGATCGGCGCGCCGTCCGCTTTGGCGGTTGGTCCGGTAACTGCGACTGCGATCAGTCCGCCGCGCCGCCCTTCGCCAAATGCGCGTGATACCGCGACCGTTTCGGCGCACAGCGCCAGGCCGTAGCTCGCATTCTCCACATTGCTGCCGGTGATGACAGCGCCATCGGCAAACAGCAAAGCGGCCCCGACATGATAATCGGAATACGGTGCATAGGCGTGCGCGCCCGCAATGCGCGCGGCGGCGATCAGCGCGGTTTCCTGCTCGATCGAAATTGTCATTGTTGCACCACCACCCATTCTATCGGACCGGGCACAGCCTCGCTCACCAATTGGCTGTTGGCGCTCCATAGCAGCCAAGGCCGACCGGCATAGCGCGGGGGCGAACGGTCGCGCATCAGCCAGACATCACGGTCGAGCGCTCCGGCCATTTCGAACGTCTGCTCGAATGCCTCATCCAGTTTAAGGATCACCGGTTCGCCCGCATGGGTTTCTATCTGGTTTACCAGTGTCATCACCTCGCTCGTCACCGCGGCCTCGCTGATCATACTGTCGCAACTGCCGGGCATCCGCGTCAGCGCGAGCGCGGGAGGCAGCAGGTCGACATCGCGCGCGACCATCCGGGTAAAGCGGGCCGATTGCGGGTCGGCGCGCTGGCACGGATCGAAGGGCAGGACCACACCCACCTTCAATCCCGATGCGCGCGCCGCGCTGAACCGTTCGCGGAAACCCGGATCGGGCGCCGCCCCTGCGGTGCCAAGCTCAAGGTAAACGAAGTCTGCGCCGGTCGCCTTCAACGTCTCGAACCGAACGCCCGGCGTGCCGTTGGCGATCACCGCACCCTGTTCTGGATAGGTGGCTTCATCAGGGCGCCAGGATCGCATATCGATCCACAGCCACGCCGAATAGACGATCGCTCCCAGCGCGATAAGCGCGGCGAGTTGCAACAGCCGGCGGGTCATGCCGCTGCCCTTTGGCCCACGCGCCTTGCCCCGCTTTTTCGATGTAGCTCGTTTTGCCATGACGGCTCACATCAACCTTTAATGTGGAGCACGCAGATCAGCGTGAACAGGCGGCGTGCCGTCGCGAAATCGGTCTCGACCTTGCCCTCCATCCGTTCCAGCAGCAGTTCCGCCGCGCCGTTGTGAATGCCGCGCCGGGCCATGTCGATGGTCTCGATCTCTGATGGGGTCGCTTTGCGAATGGCCTGATAATAGCTGTCGCAAATGGCGAAGTATTCGCGAATCGGTCTGCGAAACCGCGCGAGCCCTATCAGCAGCGTCTCCAGCATTGCCTCGCCTTCATCGCTTACTTCCATCGCAAGCCGTCCATCTCGCACCGCAAGATGCAGGCGATACGGACCGTTCGCGCCCTTTTCGGCGCTGCGCACGGGTTTGAACCTGTTTTCCTCGATCAGGTCATAGATCGCCACGCGCCGTTCCTGTTCGACATCGGCATTGCGCCACAGGATCGTCGCCTCATCCAGCGTGATGTGTGCGATCCGGTGTGAGGTCGCGTCAGAATCGGGCGGCATATCGGCCATGGCGAACAGCCTTCGCAGATGCCGGGCCCGCAATTCAAGTCTTTCCCCGCAATCCACAATCTCCGGGAAAAATATATATACGCTCATGCTCTTGCGCGAAGGACTGCATCTCGCGCATCAGAGCGGGCATGGACGATACCGAGACACTGCTTTTTCCCAGCGACGATTCCACCGTGGCCGATGCCGCCGGGCGAAGGCTGCCATCCAACCTAGAGGCGGAGGCAGCGTTCCTGGGGGCTGTGCTGATCGACAATCGTGTGATCGAGGAATTGCGCACCCCGATCAAACCGCACCATTTCTTCGAACCGCTGCATCAACGTATCTTTGAGAAGATTCTCAAGACCGTGGATCGCAACGCCACCGCATCGCCGGTAACGCTGCGCCCGCAATTCGAAGGTGACGAAGCGCTGAAAGAGCTGGGCGGACCCAGCTATCTGGCAAAATTGACAGCCAATGGCGCAGGGCTACTCGCCCCGTATGAACTGGCGCAGCAAATCTACGACCTGGCACTTTTGCGCGAACTCGTAAGCGTGGGCCGCGGGCTGGTCGAAGGGGCGCTGGATACCTCGGAAGATGTCGATCCGATGGAGCGAATTGCGCGCGCGGAGGCGGATCTGTTTGCCGTCGCCGAAGGGGCCGAAACCGGCAACGAAGCCTCGACGTTTCGCGATGCGTCGCTGGTCGCGATTCGCATGGCCGAGGCCGCGATGAACTCAGGCGGCGGATTGTCAGGCAAGACAACCGGCATTTCGGTGATCGACCAGAAAACTGCGGGAATGCACGGCTCCGACCTTGTGATCCTGGCCGGGCGTCCGGGCATGGGCAAGACATCGCTCGCCACGAATATCGCCTTCAATTGCGCCGAGGAACATTTGCGCTGGCAGCAGGACGGGGGCGAGCACAACTACGGCGCACCGACCGCGTTTTTTAGTCTGGAAATGAGCGCGGACCAGCTCGCAACGCGTATCCTTGCCGAACAGGCCGAAATCAGCTCGGAAGCCTTGCGCAGCGGTAAATTGACCAAGGGCGATTTCCAGAAGCTGAGCTTTGCCAGCCAGCGGCTCGCGGAATTGCCGCTGTATATCGATGATACGCCCGCGCTGACGATTGCGGGGCTGCGCAATCGCGCGCGCCGGTTGAAACGGCGGCACGATATCGGCCTGATCGTGGTCGACTATCTGCAGCTGTTGCAAGGGTCGGGCCGCGCCAACGATAACCGGGTGAACGAAATCTCCGAAATCAGCCGGGGTCTGAAGACCCTTGCCAAGGAGCTGAGCGTGCCGGTGATCGCGCTATCGCAGCTTAGCCGCGCGGTCGAACAGCGCGACGACAAGCGGCCGATGCTGTCAGACCTGCGCGAATCCGGCTCGATCGAACAGGATGCGGACATGGTGTGGTTCATCTTTCGCGCGGACTATTATCATGAGGCAAAGCGTCCAGACGGGCCGAACGAAAACGGTTTTGCAACCGCTGACGCGGAAGAGAAATACCGCCGCTGGGAAGAAGAATACGATCAGCTGCGTAACAAGGCGACGTTGATTGTGGCAAAGCAGCGGCACGGTTCAACCGGCAACGTTCCGCTCCACTTCCAGAGTGAGATCACCAAGTTTTCTTCGCCCAATTACAAGTACGATGAGAGCGAGACGTATTGATGGCGCGCGACGCTGATCGAAGGGTTCGTGTGGTAGATCAACGATTGAGGCGGCGCGTCAGCCAGTAATCGGTCATCGCCAGGATGTAGGCGCCAGTCCAGCGCAATCGGGCCGGGAAACCGGAGAGCTCCTTGTAGCGCTTGCGGGTAATCGGTTCGCTGGCATCCTGTATGTGATCGATCATCTCTCGCAATCTGGCGGCAAGACCGGCATCCTCCACTCGCACCATCAATTCGACATTGATGCGGATGGATCGCTTGTCGAGGTTAGCGCTGCCGAAATAGCTGAAATCGTCGATGACCAGCAATTTCATGTGCAATTTGCTCGGCTGGAACTCGTAGATTTTCACGCCAGCTTTCAACAATCCTTTATACAGCAAGCGCGCAGCCGCGATGGTTGCGTCGATGTCGGATTTTCCCGCGGTGATGATCCGCGCTTCTCCGCGTCTGGCGACCTTGCCCATTAGGCGGCGAAGGCTGCGTTGCGGGGTGAAATAGGCGGAAACCGTGTCCAGCCGTTTGGCAGATATCAGATCCTTGCGAAACTGGTGCGCCCAGCCGTAAAGGCTGACCGATGGGCCGCCGACCAGGAGCTGAACCTTGCCATCGCCCGGGTGCCATTGCCGCACCATGCGGCGCAATTTGCGAAGTTCCGAACTATCGCTCTCGATCCAGTTGAGTATCTGGCCGAACCAGTTGGTAAAGCTGTCGACCACCTCCCCCTCGATCGCCACCGACAAATCGCTCCAGCCATTATCGCATGGGGGGCTAAAATAGTGGTCTGATACGTTCGCGCCGCCTGTCATCACCCGCTTCTGATCCACGATGGCGAATTTCTGATGGTTGCGAATTAGGTAGCGCACGTTCTTGCGGGCAGAAAAAACCGAGAATTGGCCGCCTGCCTCGACGATTGGCTCAAAAAATTCGGGTGGTGCATCGCTGCCGAAATCGTCGACGATCAACCGCACCTTTACTCCGCGGCGTGCTGCTTCGACCAACGCGTCACGCACCTTCTCGCCCGCTGTGTCGGGCTGGAAAAGATAATAAAACGCATCAACCGTCGCCTGTGCAGATTCGATGTGTTCAACCAGCGCTTCCAGTCTGTCCGACCCTGTGGGGTAGAATGTGAAAGCATGACCTTGCGCGGTCACTTCAAAGCGGTCGGCTTCGCAATAATCGTCAAGGTCGGATGATGCAGGCGCGCTGGGCCCAACAGGTGCGGTGACGTTCATGATAGCCCAATGCACCAGCAAGCGCGAAGTTGCATTTTCTTGACTCTGGGCTCCATTGCACCTAGTTGCCACAAGAGATATTTTCCCACAATTCGATAAAGAGGCCCGTTGATGGCACGTGTTACCGTTGAAGATTGCGTTGACAAGGTTCCAAACCGCTTTGACCTCGTCCTGCTTGCCGCACAGCGCGCGCGCGATATTTCCGGCGGCAGCGAGCTGACGGTCGACCGTGATCGTGACAAGAATCCGGTCGTGGCGTTGCGCGAAATTGCAGAGCAGACCGTGAAGCCCAAGGAATTGCAGGAGGAGCTGATCACCAGCCTTCAGAAGATCCTTCCTGACGATGAGGATGATGCCGACGAAATCGGCTCGCTCAGCCAGTCGGCAGAAGCGCTGCGGATCACCGCTTCGGCACCGACCCGTTCGACATCGATCGGTGCCGATTACGACGGCTGATCGCCGCACATGGTTACCGGTACAGGAAACTGTCCCGGATTGAAAAGGCCGCCAGATTGGCGGCCTTTTTGCGTTTGGCTTCGATAAAATGCCCCCGCTATATGCTGGAACACGACTGGCTGCGCGGCGGATACGAAGTGTTGCCTTCTCATCTAGTCCGTGCGAATACCTGATTTGTTACGAATTTGTCATATTGGCCGCTGAACGTGTCATTTGACAGGAGAACGCGCAGCGTCATGCCTTCAATTGCAGTCTACAGTGTCAAAGGCGGAGTTGGAAAGACCACCTTCTCGGTCAATCTTGCATGGTGCGCGGCCAACATCTCCCGGCGAAAAACGTTGCTGTGGGATCTTGATGCATCGAACGGATCCGGATTTCTGCTCGGTGTCGAACCCGCGAAAAATCGCTTCGCCCAGGGTGTCTTCGCTGCCGAAGCCGAAGCATCGAAACTGATCCAAAACACCGCTTATGACAATCTGGACCTGTTGCCCGCCGATGAAAGCATCCGCACGCTGGACCGCCAGTTTGACCGGATCGGCAAGAAAAAGCGGCTGGCCAAACTGGTTGCAGCGCTCTCGAAGGAATACGACCGGATCATTTTCGATTGTCCACCCGTCTTGAATGAGATCAGCGCGCAAGTTATGCGCGCGGCCGATCTGGTGATCGTGCCGCTGCCTCCCTCTCCGCTGTCGTCGCGTGCATTTGACCAAGTGGTCGAGGAAGTGCGCGGCAGCGGGAAAGGGCATCCGCCGATCCTGCCCGTACTGTCGATGCTCGATATGCGGCGCACGCTCCACCGCGAGGCGCGCGAGGCTAATCCAAAGTGGCCCATCGTACCGCTCGCCAGCGCGATTGAGCAATGCGCTGTCGAACAAAAGCCGGTGGGTGCGTTCGCCCCGCGCTCACCCGGCGCCCGCGCCTTCACCCAGATGTGGACTGCGATAGAGCGCAAATTGGCGAAGGGATAAACCGCACCCATTGGTAAGCCCGGTGGGCATTGTGTATCGCGCGTTGCAGCACAAGGGATGACCAGCATGAGCGACATTGCCGAGGGACTGGGCGCAGCAATCGAGGGAGCCGCTGCAGCGCGAGCCGTCGAACCCCATATGGGCGAGGCGTCAGGCGCTAACGGCGGCGCGGATATTTGCTCCAATTGCGGGTCTGCAGTCTCCGGGGCTTATTGTGCGCATTGCGGGCAGAAATGGCACATTCACCGCTCGCTTGCCGCGATTGGCCATGATCTCATCCACGGCGTTCTGCATCTGGACGGGAAGCTGTGGGCAACGCTGCCACTGCTGACATTCAAACCCGGCGAACTGACGCGCCGCTACATCCAGGGTGAGCGAGCCAAATTTGTCAGCCCGATGGCGATGTTCCTGTTCAGCGTCTTTGCCATGTTTGCTGTGTTTCAGATGGTGGGAATTGGGCCGCCGAACGATCTGAGTTTCGGTGATGAAGCTCAGGCTTCGCTTGCCGAAGCGGAGCGAACCTCGATTGCCGAATACGAGCAACGCGCGCAAACCATCGAAAGTTTTCCCGAAGGATCGCCTGAGCGCGCTGCCGCCGAGGCTGCTTTCGCCCAAGCAGAGACAAACCTGCGCGAATTGCGCGCATTAAAGGGTCTGGTCGGGGTTGAAGGCGGCGAACAGGTAAAGGGCGATGAGCAAATCGGCACGAATGAGGGTCGCGATTTGGGCGACATCCCTTTGGTCGCGACGCTGGTCGATAAGTGGACCGAAAACCCCAGCCTTATGATCTACAAGCTTCAGGCTAACGGATACAAGTTCAGCTGGTTGCTCATCCCTCTTTCGCTGCCGTTTGTATGGCTACTGTTTGTTTGGAAGCGGCGGGTTCTGGCGTATGATCATACGGTCTTCATCACGTATTCGCTCAGTTTCATGTCGCTGCTGTTTATCGCGTTGTCGCTGATGAATGCTGGCGGGATTTCGGTGGGCTGGGTGATCGTGCTGTTCAGCATTACCGCGCCGCTGCACATCTATAAGCATCTGCGTCACAGTTATCGCCTGTCGAGATCTTCGACGATCTGGCGGTTTCTGGCACTTCTGCTTTTCATCAATGTCGTGCTTCTGCTGTTCTTGCCGGCGCTGGTTTTGCTGGGCGCGTTCTGAACGACCGGAGTTCAGTCCAAAAAGAATGGGCGCCGAATCGCTTCGACGCCCACTCTCGCTGTGATTTCACAACGTCAGGTCCGGGTCTCAGGCGCCCTGAGGAGCCTCATCCCCGCCAGAACCCTCTGTGCCTTTCCCACCTGCAGCGCCAAACCGCTTGCCGGCTTTGGGAATAGCCGAGCCGTGGACAGGCCGCACGATCGATGGGCCGCTGGGCGCATCAGGACGATCAATATTGCCCCCACCCATCAACGTGTCGATTTCTTCGCCGGTTAGCGTTTCGTATTCCAGCAACGCCTGCGCCAGAAGGTGTAGCTTGTCCTCCTGATCGGTGAGGATATCCGTCGCCCGCTTCAGGCCATCTTCAACCAGACGCTTTATCTCGGAATCGATCAGCTTGTTGGTCTCAGCCCCGCCCATCGTGCGTGCCGATTGGCCCATGCCAAGGTAGCCTTCCTGCTGCTGTTCGTATTGCAGCGGGCCCAGCTTGTCGCTCATGCCCCATTTGGTGACCATGTTGCGCGCAAGATCGGTGGCATATTGGATATCGCCAGATGCGCCGCTGGAAACCTTGTCATGACCGAAGATGATATCTTCCGCCACGCGGCCACCCATCGCCACGGCAAGGTTCGCGTGCATCTTGTCGCGGTGATAGGAATAGCTGTCACGCTCTGGCAGTCGCATCACCATGCCCAGCGCACGGCCGCGTGGGATAATCGTTGCCTTGTGGATCGGATCGGATGCCGGTTCGTTGATGCTGACCAGCGCGTGGCCTGCCTCATGATAGGCGGTCATCTTCTTCTCTTCCTCTGTCATGACCATGCTGCGGCGTTCCGCGCCCATCATGACCTTGTCCTTGGCGTCCTCGAATTCCTGCATCGCGACAAGCCGCTTGTTACGGCGGGCAGCGAGCAGCGCCGCCTCATTCACGAGGTTGGCGAGGTCGGCGCCTGAAAAGCCCGGAGTGCCGCGCGCAATCGTGCGGGGGTTCACGTCTGGAGCAAGCGGCACCTTCTTCATGTGCACGCCCAGGATCTTCTCGCGTCCTTCGATATCGGGGATTGGCACCACGACCTGACGGTCGAACCGGCCCGGACGCAGCAGCGCAGGGTCCAGTACGTCGGGACGGTTGGTGGCGGCGATGATGATAATGCCCTCGTTCGCTTCGAACCCGTCCATCTCCACCAGAAGCTGGTTGAGAGTCTGTTCGCGTTCGTCGTTGGAATTGCCCAGACCATGTCCGCGTGAACGGCCAACGGCGTCGATCTCGTCGATGAAAACGATACAGGGTGAGTTCTTCTTGGCCTGTTCGAACATGTCGCGCACCCGGCTTGCGCCGACGCCCACGAACATCTCGACAAAGTCGGAACCTGAAATAGTGAAGAACGGCACGCCCGCCTCACCCGCGATAGCGCGGGCGAGCAACGTCTTGCCAGTGCCGGGCGAACCAACCAACAGCGCGCCCTTGGGAATTTGCCCGCCCAGCTTGGAAAACCGTGTCGGGTCTTTCAGAAATTCAACAATCTCCTCCAGCTCCTCGCGCGCTTCGTCAATGCCGGCGACATCGTCGAACGTGACACGACCAGAGCGTTCGGTGAGCATCTTGGCCTTGGACTTGCCAAATCCCATCGCACCGCCCCCGCCGCCCTTCTGCACCTGCCTCAACGCAAAGAATGCGATGCCGAGAATCAGGATAAAGGGCAGGGAATTAAGCAGCACCCACAGGAGCATGTTTGGCTCTTTGGCCGGCATACCGGTGAAATCGACGTTGTTATCTTCCAGCAAACCGGTGATTTCGGTGTCGTTCGCCACAGGGATAGTGGTGAAGGTCTGACCGTTGTTCTTGTAAGTGCCGGTGATGATTTCCTCACCCAATTGCACTTCGCCAATCTTGCCTTCTTCGACCTGCTCACGAAAGTCGGAATAACGGATCTGCGTGCCCGGCGTCTGCCCGGCATTGCTGAACAACGAGACGACCAGCAGCAGCGCGAGAAAAATTCCGCCCCAGATCATCAATTGCTTCACCCAGGGGTTCTGGCCTTCGGGCGGTTGCTGTTGCGGATCGTTCTGGTCGTTCATGACGTGGTGATTCCTTGGCTATACCCGTCCAATGTAGGACTGCACGAATGAATGGCAAGATAATGCGCGCACTGGCAAAGACTGCATAATATGCAACGCAGGTGCGATTAAGTCACCCATCGGCCACCCCCGGATCGGGAGCACCATAAGCCGCGAGAAACACGTCCACTGCACCGGCGATGCGCGCGGCGCTGGCATCTGGACAGGCTGCCACGCCAAACCGCCGTTCAAGATCGCCCATTCCCTTGGCCAGCGAGACGAACTGTTCCGCCGCCAGATCGCAATTGCCAATCGACAATTCGCCGCGATCGTGCGCTGCCTTGAGAAAGGCGCTGAATGCCTGCCTCATGCGGTGCGGCCCCGCTTCGAGAAAGGCGTGACCGATAGTTGGATCGACTTCGGTTTCGGCGGCAATGCGGCGCTCGAACTGTATCATCTCAGGACGCGAGAGAAATTCGAACATCCCCTCTCCAATCCGGGTCAACCGATTCCGGATCGAGCCTGCGGGGATGTTCTCGATCGAGAAATAACCGCGCATCTTCTCGCATTCGCATTCAACTGAAGCGCCAAATAGCGCACGCTTGTCGCCGAAGTGATTGTAGATCGTGACCTTCGAGACCCCGGCATCGGCCGCCACTTGCTCAATCGATGTGGCGGAATAACCGACACCAAAGAAACGGCGCGATGCCGCCTCAATGATCGCCTGGCGCTTTGCCTGATCAGAAGGGCGTCCGGGTTTTTTCTTCACGGGACTGGAGCTCGATCTAACTATGGTGGTTGACAAACTGAACGGGGCCGTTCAGTTGGACGCCGTTATACGGTATCGTTCAATATTGTACGATTCCTTCGATGCAGCAACCCTTGCGCGATATAAAGGTTCCGTTCCGATGCTCTGGATCGCAATCAGAATGCTTACGGGTGACAGTCAGAAGTTTTACGGGCTGTTGTTCGGCATCGGTTTTTCAACCCTGCTTATCACGCAGCAGCTGACCATCTTCGTCAATCTGATCGAACGCGGGGCGAGCGGGGTGTATAACGCTCCCGAAGCTCAGATATGGGTGATGGATCCCGTAACGCGCACCACCGATGTGAGTTATGCCATGCCCTCCACTGCGCTGGACGAGGTGCGTTCGGTCCCAGGCGTCGAATGGGCGGTGCCGCACCTGCGCGCGGTCGCTTCGGTGCGCACAGGCACCGGCGATCTTGAAGGGGTTGCGATCATCGGCGTTGACGATGCCACTCTCATTGGAATGCCGCAGCGCATGGTCACCGGTGACAAATCGGTGCTGGCCCAGCCAGACAGCGTGGTGATCGATGATGGCGGCGTCGGAAACCTGTTTGGCAATGGCGAAGACCCGATTGGCGAGCGGCTGGAGCTGAACGATCAGCGTGCCGTCATTCGCGGTGTGGCCGATGCCATCCCCAGCTTCACCAGCCAAGTGGTGCTTTATACCAAATACAGCCGCGCGCTCAATTACGTCCCCGGCACCCGCAACCGCCTGACCTTTGTGCTGGCCGGGGTGAGCGACGGACTGACGCCTGCCGAGGTCGCCAGCCGGATCGAGGCGCAGACCGGGCTGAAAGCGGTGACGCGCGACAATTTTTCCCGCGACGGCGTCGATTTCATAATCCAGAACACCGGTATCCCCACCAATTTCGGGATCACGGTCGTACTCGGCTTTGTCGTCGGGGTGGCGATTGTCGGCCTTACCTTCAGCCTGTTCATTCGCGACAACATCAAACAGTTCGGCGCGCTCAAGGCCATTGGCGTTACCAATTCCAAGATCATGGGCATGGTTGCATCGCAGGCCGGACTGGTCGGCTTTATCGGCTATGCGCTGGGCGTGATTGGCACGGTGGCCTTTATTCGCGGCTTTTCCGGCAATCCGTTTTTCAAAGGGTTCTATATCCCCTGGCAAATCCCGCTCATCAGTCTGGCTGCGGTGATCGTGATCCTCGCGATCACCGGATGGCTCGCGCTGCGCAGCGTGCTCAAGACCGAACCTGCATCGGTGTTCCGGTGATGGAGACGCAGGATATGACAGCGGCACCCCAACCGAACGCCAAGAGCGAGACCGCGATCTGCGCGCGTGGGATCGTGCGCGATTTCCAGGCGGGCCAATCCACCATTCGCGTGCTGCACGGGATCGATACCGATATCCGCGCGGGCGAGATGACCTATGTCGTGGGTGAGAGCGGATCGGGAAAGACCACGCTCATCTCCATCATGTGCGGCATCCTGTGGCCGACTGAAGGCGAGGTAAAAGTCTTCGGCACCGATATCTATGCATTGTCGGATACCGAACTGGTGAAGTTCCGGCTTCAGAACATCGGTTTTATCTTTCAGCAGTATAACCTCATCCCCTCCATCGATGCCGCCGCGAATGCCGCCGTACCCTTGATTGCGAAGGGGTGGTCGATTGCCAAGGCGCGCGCCAAGGCGACCGAACTGCTCGAAGCGCTCAATATCGGCGATCAGGCGGAAAAACTGCCGCGCCAGTTATCGGGCGGTCAGCAACAGCGCGTCGCGATTGCCCGCGCGCTGGTGCATGAACCGCGGCTGGTGGTGTGCGATGAACCGACCGCCGCGCTCGATGCGAAATCGGGTCGCCGCGTGATGGACCTGCTGCGCGATGTGGCGGTTGCACCCGATCGTGCCTGTATCATCGTTACCCACGATAACCGCATTTTCGACCTCGCCGACCGCATCCTCGTGCTGGAGGATGGCCGGGTCACCCATGACGGGGCCGAAATGCCGGACGATCATTGACCCCGCCTACCGATTAACGCCCCTTTCCTTTTCAGGACCAGATCGAGAAAACCATGGCCCTTCTCCCGAAAAATGTGAGCTTTTCACGCCAGATCCTGCCCGTTTTTGCGGTGATCGGGATCATCGCTGCCGCGTTCCTGATTTTCGGTGGACTGCCCGATCGTTCAACCGCGGAACCCGAACAGCAGCCGCCCAAGGCCACCGGTCCTCTGGCCGATGCGGCGCGGGTTGCCGGGTCCGGCATTGTCGAGCCGTCGAGCGAGATCATCGACATCGGCTCTGCGGTATCGGGCCTGATTACCGACCTGCGGGTTGCGCCGGGAGACCGGGTGGAAAAGGGCCAACCGCTGTTCAGCGTCGATGACCGCTCGGTGCGTGCGCAGCTTTCCGAAGCGAACGCCGCCATCGGAGAGGCACGCGCAGCCATTGCAGAGGCTCAGACCGCCCGCGCCACCGCGCAGCAGCAATTGGCGCTGTATCGGGGCTTGAGCGATCCCGCCGCTGTCAGCCGCGCCGAAGTTATCCGCGCCGAGGGTGAGGCCGATGCCGCCGCCAGCCGGTTAAGCGTGGCAAGGGCGCGATTGAACGCAGCGCAGGCCCGCGCCGGTTCTGCCCGTACCGAGCTAGGCCGTTTGACAGTCCGCGCGCCGATTTCCGGCGAGATCCTCGCGGTGAACATTCGTCCCGGCGAATTCGTGGCGACGCAAGGTGGCGGCAATTCGCAACCTTTCATTCAGATGGGCGAGACGAACCCGTTGCACGTGCGCATCGACATCGACGAAAACGAGGCTCCCCGTGTCGAACTGGGCGCAAACGCCATCGTCAGCCCGCGCGGCGCGGCAGAAAATAGGGTTGAGGCCACGTTCGTGCGCGCCGAACCGCAGGTCGTGCCCAAACGCCAGTTGACTAACAGCGCGGCAGAACGCGTCGATGTGAGAGTGCTGCAACTCATCTACGCGCTGCCACAGGGCGACCTTTTCCGCGTGGGCCAGCAGGTCGATGCATTCATTCCCGCCAAGCAGGCTTCGGCCAGCGCGAGCAAGAAGTGAACGCCATGGCCAATCTCCCACGCCTCATCTTCGCGCTGGCCGCAACCACCGCTTTGGCAGGATGTGGGCTTAAACCTGCGCCCGACGTCGCAACGCCTGCGCCAGAGCTGTCGCCTGCCTTCCTGTACGCGCCCGATGCCAGTGCCGCGGCGAGTGTGAAAGCCCTGCTTCCCTATGGCGATCCGGCCTTTGCTGCGCTGGCCGATGCAGCTCTTGCCGATGCCCCCAGCCTTACCGAAGCGATAGCGCGGATCGATGCTGCAAGAGGCCGGGCCGCGCGCGCAGGGGCCGATCGGCTGCCCAATATCAGCGCCGAAGCGAGCGTTACCGAGAACCGGATCAATCCCAACCAGTTCGGGGATGCGGGGGCCAGCGGGCTGATCCCGAGCACGCAGACTTTTTATGGCGCCAACCTCGTCGCCAGCTGGGATCCCGACATATTCGGACAATTGCGCGCGCAAGAACGCGCCGCGCTCGCCCGGATCGATGCGGCCAGCGCCTCTGCCGGGGTGGTGCGCAACGCGCTGTTGGCAGAGATCGCGGGAAGCGTCATCGATTGGCGCACATTGGCCGCGCGCGCAGAGGCTTTGCAGGCCGATGTCACCGCCGCCACCCGCCTTGCAGCCCTTGCAAAGGTGCGCGAGGATGCAGGGATCGCGCCCGGTTTCGACCGGGTCCGCGCCGAAGCTGCCGCCAGCGCCTCGCGCTCGCGCCTTGCTACACTGGAAAGCGAACGGGTGCGGATCGTGGGGCGGCTGGTCACGCTGACCGGGCATAGTGCGGGCGAGGTCACGGCGGCGCTGGCGCGTGCCACGGGCGGGCTTGACCGTCCGCCTGCACCTGCCGCCTTGCCATCGCAATTACTCGCCAATCGGCCTGATGTGCTTGCCGCAGCGGCCACGCTTGCCGCCAGCGATGCCGACCTGGCCGCTGCCGCGCGCGCGCGCTTTCCCAAACTGACACTGTCGGGCGTTCTGGGACTGCTGGCGTTTGATCCCGGTGACATATTCGACGAGGATTCGATTATCGGATCGCTAACGGCAGGGGTCGCCGGGCCGCTACTGGACTTTGGCCGGATCGAAGCCGGGATCAACACCGCAGCTGCGGAGAAGCGCGTTGCCTTCGCCGCCTATCGCGGCGCGGTGTTTCAGGCGCTGGGCGATGCCGAGGCGGCATACGGCGTGATCGCAGCGAGCGATGTGGAAGCGGAACTGGCAATGACGGAGCAGGCACAGCTCAATCGCGCGGCGACACTCGCCAATGATCGCTATCGCGCCGGACTGGCCAGTTTCCTCGAAGTGCTCGAAGCGCGCCGCGCCGCCGATGCCAGCGGCGAACGCGCCGCAGCCGCGCTTGGCCGTGCGGCACGAGCGCGGGTGTTGTTGTGGCAGGCGTTGGGCGGCGAGGTCACCGATCCAAAAGGCGCTGCGGGGGACCGCACCGTGCAGGATTAGCCCATCAGCCAATAGATCCCCATTCCCACTGCGCCCAGCGCTGCTGCTCCGCCAATCAGCACCGCCAGCCCATCTCGTACGATCAGCGCGAGCGACAACACTGCAATCGCGGCGAAGGGCACGGCAGCGGCAAAGGGAAGGAGTTCCAGCGGCGGGATAAAGCAGCAAAGCAAGACAATGATCGCACCCACCAGTCGCAGTGCGACATCCCCGGTCAGCCATTCCATTCGCCCTTTCGCGATTGAATCGAGCCAGTCGGCGACCTTTTCAAGCTTGTCGTTCGTGCCGCTCAGCTTGTCAGAAGGGACAGAGCGATTGGCGATGAAGCCGGGCACCCAGAAGCTGTCGCGCCCGAACATCAATTGAACTGCGACCAGGGAGATGATGACCGCGACGGCCGTGGGGACACCGGGGATACCGCCAGTGGGCAGCGCCCCGATCAGCGAAAGGATCAGCATGAACGGCGCGAAGGACCGGCTGCCGAACTCATCGATCACGGCACGCACCGAGATATCATCGTTCGTCTCGGCAATGTCTTTCAGGCCGGCGACAATATCGCCCATGGAGTTTGCCTTGTGAGACTTATCATGTGCCATCACCCGGCCAACGCACATCGCGGCCAATGGCTCCGGAATTCAAGCGCGTTTTTTGAGCAAGGCTGACCGTTCGCAGCGGCACACCACTTCGCCGCTCTGGTTGAACATCTCGTGGATGAAAATCACGATCCCCGCCTCCGGGCGCGATTTGCTGGCGCGCAACTCCTTGATCTCGGTTTCGGCGCGCAGCGTGTCGCCGATGAAAACCGGCGCAGGGGTAACAACGTTGTTGAACCCAAGGTTTGCGACCAGCGTGCCTAGCGTGGTATCCCCGACCGACAGGCCCACCAGCAGCGCAAACGTAAAGGTCGAATTCACGAGAATCTGGCCATAACCGCTCGCCTTCGCCGCCTCGATATCCAGATGCAGCGGCTGCGGATTGTGGGTCATCGTCGAAAACAGCAGATTGTCCGTCTCGGTCACGGTGCGGCGGATTTCGTGAGTGATGCGCTCGCCCACCTGCCATTCGTCAAAGAACTTGCCGGCCATCGTTCAGTTTCCCCCATTCGCGCTGGCAGCCCAGGCTGCAACCACATCTGCGCCATCGTCTGCGCTGGAACGCACTTCGCCCGGCGTCCGGCTGAAACGCGGCGCGGGCGCGGTGTGCCACTCGCCTTCATGCTGAACATAGGCGCCGCGCGCTTTCATGTGTGGATGATCGCGCGCCTCCTCCACGTCGAGCACGGGGGCAAAGCACGCGTCCGAACCTTCGAGCAGGTCACACCACTGGCTTTGCGTCTTCGTCTTCATCAGCGCCTGCATCTTCGCGGTGTAGTCGTCCCAGTTCGCCGGGTTCATCTGGCCCTGTGCCAGCTCCGCCGGAGCGCCCGACTTTGCCAGCAACTCGGCATAGAATTGCGGCTCGATCGCGCCGATGGAAACCTCGCGCCCGTCTGCGCACACGAAACAGCGATAAAAATGCGCCGCTCCGCCCAGCATCCCCTCGCCACGATTGGTGGTGATGAGGGGCCGCCCACGCACTCCGAAGAAGAAGCTCATCAGGCTGGTGGCACCATCGACAATTGCCGCATCGACGACCTGCCCCTTGCCCGATCTCTCGCGCTCATACAGCGCGGCCATGATCCCGAACGCGCAATACATCGACCCGCCGCCGAAATCTCCAACCAGGTTTTGCGGCGGCACGGCGGGTTCGCCTGCGCGGCCCACGGCGGATAATGCACCGGTGATCGCGATATAGTTGATATCGTGCCCCGCCGCCTGCGCCAGCGGCCCGTCCTGCCCCCACCCTGTCATCCGCGCAAAGATCAGGCGCGGATTGGCGGCGAGCAGTTCGTCCGGCCCCAGCCCCAGCCGCTCCATCACGCCGGGGCGAAATCCCTCCAGCACCACGTCGGCATGAGCGCACGCACCGCGCGCGATTTCAAGGCCTTCCGCGCTTTTCATATCCGCGCCGACGCGGTGGCGTGCGCGTTCCACCACCGGATTGCTGACGGGGGCGCCGGGACGAGTAATCGTGACCACCTGAGCGCCCAGATCGGCCAGTAGCATGGCAACGTGCGGCCCCGGCCCTATCCCTGCAAATTCAACGACTTTCAGCCCAGCCAGAGGCCCAACTGCCTGCGTCATAACCCTGTCTCCCGTATTCCCGGCCACCCTGTGACCTTATCTTGCAGCGGTGTTTGGCGTCGTTCCAGCGCGATGACAAGCCGCGCGGGCCATTGTGCGTTGCACCACGAACACACGCTTGCTACGCGCAAATACTTATTGGCTGCACAGCGGCCACGCGGAGGGTTGAACTTGCGGATTGCCATTTTCGGATTGGGTTACGTGGGTTCAACTGCGGCTGGCTGCATCGCCAGTCAGGGTCACAGCGTGATCGGCGTCGATGTCGCGCAGGCAAAGGTCGATGCGCTCAATTCGGGACGTGCGCCGGTGTATGAACCGGGCCTCGATGCCCTGATCGAGGCCGCGCACAAGGATGGCCGGATCGCCGCCACCACGCAGATTTCCGATGAGTTGGACGATTGCGACATTGCCATCGTCTGCGTCGGCACGCCCAGCGGCGTCGATGGCGCGCACGACATGTCGTTTATCGCACAGGTGACGCACAACATTGCCGAGGCGCTGAAGCCGGGACGCAAAAAGCCGCTCACGCTGGCCTATCGGTCCACCATGCGGCCCGGATCGTGTGAGAATATCATATGGCCGATCATCGAAAATGCTTTGGGTAGCGATGCTGCAAGCGCCGTGGAACTGGTCTATAACCCTGAATTTCTGCGCGAAGCCTCTGCGATAGAGGATTATTTCAACCCGCCCAAGATCGTGATCGGAACTTTGAACGGGCAGCCTTCTGCCAACATGGCGATGCTCAATGATGGGATCGACGCACCGGTTTTTGAAGTGGGCCTGCGCGAGGCGGAGATCACCAAATTCGTCGATAACAGCTGGCACGCGGTCAAGGTCGCATTCGCCAATGAAATCGGCCGGGTGTGCCAGAATCTCGACATATCTGCGCGCGATGTCCACGCCATTTTCAAGAGCGATACGAAGCTCAATATCTCTGCCTACTACACCCGCCCCGGCGGCGCATTCGGCGGATCGTGTCTGCCAAAGGACGTGCGCGCGTTGCAATACATCGCCGCTGACACCGGCTCTGCCACGCATCTCGTGGATGCCCTGATCCGATCCAACGAAGCGCACAAGCACCATCAGTTCCTGAACGCCACACGCGGACTGAAACGCGGGGCGAAGGTGCTGCTGGTCGGGCTGGCCTTCAAGATGGAGACCGACGATCTGCGCGAAAGCCCGGCGGTCGACATGGCGCGCAAGCTATTGGAGGCGGGCTACGATCTCGACATTTACGATCCCCGGATCGAGCCGGAAAATCTGGTCGGCCAGAACCTTGGTTATGCCTATGCGTGGCTGCCGAAGATCGACGATCTGCTGGTCACACGCGCCGATGCGCAAGCCCGCGAATACGCGCTCGTCATCGCCACCAACCGCCTGATCGACACTCTGGCTGTGAAGGCGGAACGACAGGTCGACGCAAGCAGTATTCCATGAACATTTCCGCGCTGAACGCCGCCGCCGAAGAGGGCATCCCTGCCGTAATCGAGGGGGAGCCGCTCAAGGGTCGCCATGTCCTGATCGTCGTCGAGAACCTGCCGTTGCCATTCGACCGGCGCGTATGGCAGGAAGCGCGCACGCTGAAGGCGGCAGGCGCGCAAGTCTCGATCATCTGCCCGGTGGGCAAGGGGTATGAGAAGCGGCACGAGGTAATCGACGGAATTGAAATCTACCGTCACACGCTGCCCCTCGAAGCAAGCGGTGCGATCGGTTTTCTGGCTGAATACGGCGCGGCGCTGTTCTGGGAGACGGTGCTGGCGTGGAAGATTTTTTTCAAACGCCGCTTCGATGTAATCCAGGGATGCAATCCGCCCGACCTGATCTTTCTGGTCGCGCTGCCGTTCAAGCTGCTGGGCGTCAAATATATCTTCGACCACCACGACATCAATCCCGAACTGTACGAGGCGAAGTTCAACAAGCGCGGGTTTTTCTGGCAATTGATGGTGCTGTTCGAACGGCTGACGTTCAAATTCGCCAACGTCTCCATCGCCACCAATGAAAGCTATAAGGCCATCGCCATTGAGCGCGGAGGGATGCACCCTGATCGCGTCCACGTGGTGCGGTCCGGCCCTGATCTCTCGCGGCTGAAACTGGTGCCGCCGGTCGATAGCTGGAAGAACGGGCGCGCCCACATGGTCGGCTATGTCGGGGTGATGGGGGAGCAGGAAGGGATCGACCTGCTGATCAGCGCGGTCGATTATCTGGTGCGCGAGAAGCGGCGCGAGGATATTCAGTTCGTGCTGGTGGGTGGCGGTCCGGCGCTTGCAGACCTTAAGGCTCTGACCGCGCAAAAGGGGCTGGCGGATTTCATCACCTTCACCGGCCGCGCGCCCGATCAGCAATTGTTCGAAATGCTCTCGACGATGGCGCTGGGCGTCAATCCGGACAGGGTCAACGCGATGAATGACAAGTCGACCATGAACAAAATCATGGAATACATGAGTTTGCAAAAGGCAATTGTCCAATTCGACGTGACCGAAGGGCGCTTTTCCGCACAGGAGGCATCGCTGTATGCCCGCGCCAACGATCCGGTGGACATGGCCGAAAAGATCATCGAACTGATCGACGATCCGGAACGGCGCGCGGCGATGGGCCGCTTTGGCCGGGAACGAGTGGTGAGCGAGCTGAACTGGCAGCATCAGATAAACCCGCTGCTCGCCGCTTACACGCAGGCACTGGACGGCTGAATACCGAGGTCGCGCGCTGGTAAAAACCCCGGCAACCATAACCCGATTTTAAGCCCTTTTGCCCAATACCCCTCGGCAAATCCGAGGTATTGAACCAATGAACGCTCCTTTCGACACCGCCACGGCTATCGGCGCCGATGCTGCACGCCAGCCTGCGCCCGATCATCAGGTCGCGGTAATCGGCCTCGGCTATATCGGCCTGCCCACCGCCGCCGTGCTGGCGAGCTATGGCTGGAACGTCTGCGGTGTCGATGTATCCGAAAAGGTGGTGGAAACCGTTAATGCAGGCGGCGTCCACATTGAAGAGCGCGACCTCGCCAAGCTGGTTCAGGAGGCCATTGGATCAGGGCGTCTCACTGCCTCGACCAAGGTACCCGCCGCACATTTCTACATGATCGCGGTGCCGACCCCGCTCACGTCCGAAAATACGCCCGATATCAGCTATGTAGAGGCGGCCGCGCGGGCTATCGCCCCCAGCATCCTGCCCGGTGCCTGCGTCATCGTGGAAAGCACATCGCCTGTCGGCACCACCGAGCGCGTGGCGCAGATTCTGGCCGAAATGCGCCCGGACCTCAAATTGCCGGTATTCGGCTCGCAGGAATCGGGCGATATTGCGCTGGCCTATTGTCCGGAACGCGTGTTGCCGGGCAAAATCGTGCGCGAACTGGTGCAGAATGACCGCGTTATCGGCGGCATCACTCCCGATTGCGCCGAGCGGGCAAAGGCGCTGTATTCGAGCTTTGTCGAGGGCGATTGCCTGATAACCAGTGCCCGCGTAGCCGAAACGGTGAAGCTGGTCGAAAACAGCTTTCGTGACGTCAACATCGCTTTTGCCAATGAACTCAGCGTTATAGCAGACGATCTGGGGGTCGATGCGTGGGATGTGATCGCGCTTGCCAATCGGCATCCGCGCGTCAACATCCTGCAGCCCGGACCCGGCGTGGGCGGGCACTGTATCGCGGTCGATCCGTGGTTCCTGGTGTCCAGTTCGCCCAAGGCGGCGCGATTGATCCGCACCGCGCGCGAGGTCAACGATTTCAAGGCGACGTACACCGAGCGGCGCATCCGCGGGCTGCTGGATGCTGTTCCGGGCGGCAAGGTCGCCTTGCTCGGCCTCGCGTTCAAACCCGATATCGACGACTTCCGCGAAAGCCCGGCGCTGGAAATCGCCCTCAGTCTGGCGCGCACACGCGGTCAGCGGATCATGGTGGTCGAGCCGTTTGCCTCCGATCTGCCAAACGGATTTGCCGGAACCGGCGCGCGGCTCGCCTCCCTTGACGAAGCGCTGGCAACGGCCGAAATCATCGTTGTGCTGGTCGATCACACTGCGTTCAAACATCTCACGCCGCAGGCGCTCGCGGGCAAACTCGTGTTCGACACACGCGGTATGCTGAAACGGTGAGCCAGCCTCGCATACTTGTCACATTCGGGACGCGGCCCGAAGCGATCAAGATGTTTCCGGTGGTCCACGCCCTGCGCGCGGTAGGCCGGTTCGATGTGCGCGTTGCCGTGACCGCGCAGCACCGCGAAATGCTCGATCAGGTGCTCGAAATGGCAGGGATTACTCCTGATATCGACCTCGATCTGATGCAGCCGGGACAGAGCCTCGATGCCCTGTCCGCTCGGATCATCACCCGTTTTGGCGAGGCGCTGGATGCAGAGAAGCCGGACCGGGTGCTGGTCCACGGCGATACGCTTACCACGATGATGGCGACGCTGGCGTGCTATTTCCGGCGCATTCCCGTAGGCCATGTCGAGGCGGGCTTGCGCAGCGGCGATATCTACGCGCCCTGGCCGGAGGAAGTGAACCGCAAGGTCACAGGCGCCATCGCTGACCTGCACTTTGCGCCCACGAAGCAGGCTGCCGCTGCGCTTCGCACTGAAAACGTGCCCGGTGCTGCTATCCACGTCACCGGCAATACGGTGATCGATGCGCTGCTAACCGCGCGTGAGCGAATTGCCACCGACCCAACGCTGGCCCCCATTGTCGCTCCGCTGCGGGAGCGCTTCCGGGGTAAGCGGATTATTGCCGTCACCGCCCACCGCCGGGAAAACTTCGGTCCGGGGATGCAGCAGATCGCCGCCGCGTTGCGCGATCTGGCCGCGCGCGCGGACATCGCGATCATCTATCCGATGCACCCCAATCCGAATGTCGTGCAGGTGATGCAGCCAGCATTGGGCGCGCTCGAAAACATCGCTTTGATCGAACCGCTGGATTACCTCAATTTTGTCGCCATGATGGAGGCTAGCGACATCGTGCTGACGGATTCGGGCGGCATTCAGGAAGAAGCCCCCAGCCTTGGCAAGCCGGTTCTCGTCATGCGCGACACCACGGAGCGGCCCGAAGGCGTGGATACGGGCACGGCAAAACTGGTGGGTGCAGATCGCAGCCGGATCGTAGCCGAGGCTAACCGGCTTCTCGATGACGACAACGCTTATCAAACCATGGCGCGCGCGCACAATCCTTACGGGGACGGTACTGCCAGCCTACAGATCGCGCGTATTCTCGATCAAAAGCATCCGTCTTGAAGGCGCTTGGCTCTGTCTATCTTCGCCCGGTAACAACGGTGATATAGTACCCCGCCGCTGCAAGGACCGCGATGGTGCTGCCGATATCGAGCACCCAGTTCAGCTTCAGCGGTCCGTACAGCAGCCTGTCGACCGCGCTCAGGGATATGATCCGGATCGCAATCAGGCCGGCCATCATACCCCCGCCCGCCACAGCCATAAGGACCGCAACATCGCGTCTGCCTTTGGCAAGTTGCCTTGCGCGGTAGATGAAGACGACGGCGGTACCAGCGCCGATCAGCAACAGCGCCGCGACAAGCGGCTTTTGAAAACTGCGCCGCTCACTGTATCGGTCCTCATGGCGGATGAGTTCGCGCAAGGTTTCGGTCAAGGATACCTCGATTCCCCACCATCGAGAGCCCGCGACAGCCAGAAACAGCAACGCGAGGCCTGCCCAGATCCACCGATATCGCGGCATCTGATTGGTATTGGCAGCCGTAATCGCCGCCGAAATAGCTGCCGCCGCAGCAAGAGCGTACAGCCCGATTGCCGAGAAGTTTAGTAGTGTTTTCAATGAAAGCTTTCCCAAACATCTCTTGCAGGCGCGATAGCGTTGAAAGTGCGACCACCAAACGCAAAGCCCGTGTTTCACCCGATGTCCCGGCTTCGCATGACGCCTCCGTTCGCCTTGTGCAAGGGTCAAGGGCGTTGCACTTCCGAAATGCGCCGTCTAAGCATTTACCACTAGTTCGGAGACCAGAAAGTGACAATCATGACCGACGGCAGACTTGCCAGCCGAGACCTCAAAACTCTGGCACTTTCCGGCGCAACGCTGTTGCTTGGAGCGTGCGCTTCGACGCCGGAACCCGTCATTGGCGCCGCGGCGGCGCAACCGCGCAGCGATTTGGGGCAGGCCGGATACAATCAGGCGCGGCCAACAACCTACAATTTGCGGCCATCCGACCTCATCTCCATTAACGTTTTCCGCGAACCCGACTTTTCTCTGGAAACCGTACGGGTCGGAGTTGAAGGCAACGTTTCGATCCCGATGCTCGGATCGATCCCCGCCGCGGGGATGACTGCAAAGCAGTTCGAACAAAACGTCACGCAGCGGCTTGCCACACTCGGCCTCAAATCGCCGATGGTCAGTGTCAACATCACCGAATACGCATCACACCAGGTAACGGTCGAAGGTGCGGTCGAAACTCCGGGGGTTTACACCTTCGAACCGGGCGCGCGACTTTCTTCGGCACTGGCCCAGGCTCAGGGGATCAAGCGCGAGGCGAAGGCAGACCAGGTCGCTGTGTTCCGCGAAACATCCGACGGCGTACAGATAGCCAAATTCGATTACGCGCAGATCCGGCAGGGTACCATGCTCGACCCCATCCTCCAGCCAAGCGATCGCGTGGTTGTGGGGATAGATGGCCTTTCCGTGGCTTATCAGGATTTGCTCAAGACGCTTCCGGTTCTCGGCATCTTTACAACATTCGCGCGATAAAAAATGAACGAACGGGTCCCCATCCAATCGCGTAATTTGCCACATGGCGATACGTATCTCGACGCGTATATGCCTGAAAATCAGTTAGTTGCCTATGAACCACGCAAGTCGTTTCTGGATTTCCCAACGATCCGGGGAATTTTGTTCCGGCAACGTTGGTTAATTGGTGGGGCAATAGCGACTGCCCTTGTCATCGGTCTGATCATGACGTTACTTGCCACGCCGATCTATTCGGCAGAGGCAACGGTCCGGGTCCAGCCCTACGCAAACTTCGTGACAGACGGCCAGGATGTCGATCAGGGTATCGGCAGCAATCAGATCTTCGATTTCCTGTCCACGCAGGCTGCCGTCATCCAGAGTCGTAGTCTGGCCGAAGTGGTCGCGAAAGAACATAATCTGGGCGTCCGGACCGATCTGCTCGGTGCCAATATCGACGAGACCAGGCCTCCCAATGTCACCGATGAGCAGTGGATCAGGACCAAGGAGGGCATAGCGGCCCGCATCCTGAGCGGCTCTGTTTCGGCAGAACTGCCAACCGACAACTGGATCCTGAAAATCCGTTTCAAATCGCCCAACCGCGCGCTGGCGGCTGAGATGGCGAACGCTTATACCGACGCTTTTGTCGCTGCCGACAGTCGCGGTCTGACCGAAGACAATGAATACGCGCAAACCTATCTGCGCGAGGAAATCGACAACGTTCGCGTGAAGTTGCAAGAGGCTGAGCAAGCTGCCAACAATTACGCCCGTGGCAGCAGCATCATCGTACAGCCCGGCGGCGGCGAAGAAGAGGGCGGCGGAGGCGCCACGCTGACCTCTGTTAACCTGTCGAGCATAAATCAACGGGCATCGCAGGCCCGTGCCGACCGGATTCAGGCGGAGCAGAGGTGGCGGGCGATCCAGAACTTGCCAGCCGGCCAATTGCCGGAAGTTCAGAACAACCCTGTTCTGCAAGGGCTGGTAAACCAGCGCACCTCGCGTCAGGCGGAATTGGTGGAGTTGCGTCAGCGATACAACGACGACTTTCCGCAAATCCAGAATTTGTTGAAGCAAATCAGTGCCCTGAACACACAGATCGAAGCAATCAGTTCGGACGTCAAGGCGACAGTCCGTAATGCCTACACCGTTGCTCGCAATCAGGAAGAGGCACTGCAACAAGAGCTCAGCTCTGCGACAGGCGAAACACTTGAGGAACAGGATCGCCGGGTTCAATACAGCGTGCTGGAACGCGAAGCGCAGGCATTGCGCGACCAGCTCCAGAACCTGCTCAAGCGCTATAACGAAGTTAGCAGCGCCGCCAACGTCAAGACCGGCATCATAACCAAGCTGGACTCCGCAACTGTTCCCGGAGCACCGATTTCGCCCAACTTGACCCGCAATATGACACTGGCGCTGGTTTTCGGTATAGCTTTTGCTGGTGCGCTGGCAGTTCTGCGGGAAACTCTGGACTCTCGTGTGCGCTCCATCGAGGATATCGAGGAACGCGTCGGCATACCGCTCTTGGGCTATACTCCGTTCGTCGATCATCGCTATATCTCGGCGAACGGGACCGACCAGTTCAGTGCCTTGGTCGAAGCCTATGCGTCGATCCGCTCAACAATAGATTTCTCGCTACCCAAAAGTCAGAACGTGTTGCAGCTCACAAGTTCCCAAGCGTCCGAAGGCAAGACGACAACTGCGGTCATTCTGGCCGAGTTGTTCGCCCGGCTTGGCAGGAAGGTGCTTCTGATCGATGGCGATCTGAGACGACCTTCTGTTGCGAAATTGCTGGATATTGATCAGCCGAAACAGGGCCTTGTCGAAGTTCTTCAGGGAACCGCGACCCTCGAATCCGCCATCCTGAGCGGTGTTCACGAAAACCTCGACATTCTTCCCGTCGCCGAGATCCCGATCAATCCCACTGAGATCATTGCATCGCCACAGTTGCGGGATTTCATCGAATCCCAGCGTCACAATTACTCGCTCATCATCTTTGATTCCTGCCCTGTGATGGGCCTCGCAGACGCGCCGATCCTGTCGCGCGTTGTCGACAAGACGATCTTTGTACTCGAAGCCAACCGAACCAATTACGGGAAGGTCAAACAGGCGGTGCAACGCTTGCGGTCGGCTGGTGGAAACACCCTCGGCGTCATTCTGACCAAGTATCGCGCACTCGAAGCAGGCGAAGACACCGACTATCAATACAATTATTACAGCTATAAAAACGATTAGGCGTACAGCGCCGGTTTGTATCCACGCCGAATAGCAGTGCGGCACTGGCCGCCCTTGCCAGATTCACTTGCGCGATCACCCGCCTGGCAAATTTCATGAGGAATTGTGACCCCCTTTACAGTCATCATTCCCGCGCACAACGAGGCGAGCGTGATTGCCCGTTGCCTCGCCGCGATCACAGCGTCGTCTCCGCCATCGCATCAAACCCAGATCATCGTGGTTGCCAACGGTTGCCATGACGATACTGTGGCAATCGCACGCAAGGCGGCCCCTCAGGCGCTCGTGCTCGACCTTCTCGAGGGTTCTAAGACAGCCGCGATGAACAGGGCTGGCCGGGATGCGCGATATTTCCCCCGTATCTACCTAGATGCGGATGTGCAGTGCTCCTTCCAGACCCTCCACACTCTTGCGGAGGTGCTCAACGAACCCGGTGTCATGGCGGCATCGCCAAAGCTTAAAATGGATTTTTCGCGGTCGAACTGGCTTGTGAAAGCTTATTACCGCGTCTGGCTGACGCAGCCCTATGTAACGCAGGGCATGATCGGCTCGGGGTGTTTCGGCATATCAAAAGCAGGGTTTGAAGTCCTCGGCGATTTTCCACCGATCACCGGAGACGATGTGTGGGTCCATAGCCGGTTCGCTCTCAAGGAGCGGCGGAACATTTCACAGGATAAAAACGGAAACCCGGTCTCCTTTCTGGTATCTCCTCCGCGGCGAGCGATCGATCAGATCCGGGTTGAGACCCGAAGGCGGCTTGGCAATGCCGAGGTACACCGCCGGTATCCCAGCCCTCACTCTTCTGGCTCTAATGCGCCAGGCGATCTGGCAATTGCGTTGAAAAACGGAGCTTCTATCCTGGATGTGGCGGTCTATCTGGCGATCAAGGCGATAGTCCGCTTTCGCGCTTCAAGGATAATGAAAACTCAGGGCGGGATCGTCTGGGAACGTGACCTCAAAGCGCGCGAGGTTGGCCCCGAATGACTCAATCCGATCGACACGCCAACGCAGTGACGAACGTGCAGGCCGCTGATCCTGCGAAAGAACCGTCCAGCCTTGGCGACGCGCACGCTTTCGACGTCTCGATCCTGATTGTCGCTTACCACTCTGAAGACCTCATCGAGGAATGCATCCGCGCCATCGCCCCTGCGTGCCAGCGCCATACCTATGAGATCCTGCTGGTCGACAACGCTGACGGGGGAACCGCGCGGGTGGTCCAGCAAACCTTTCCCGAGATTCAGATCGTGCCGGGCAGAGGCAATGTCGGGTTTGCCGCTGGCAACAACTGGCTCGCACGACATGCCAAAGGCGCTTATCTGCTGCTGCTCAACCCGGATATGATGCTCAGCCCCGGTGCCATCGACGTCCTGTTGGATAGCCGCGACAAATTTCCCAAGGCTGCGGCATGGGGAGGTGTCACCATTGATGCCAGAGGATTGCCGGATGCAGGCAATGCCATTGCAATGCCATCCTTGCGCGAAATGGCGAGTGTCGCGTTAGGGCGTTCCCTGATCGGAAACTCCGCAGCCGCTACACTCGATCAAGACACGCAGGTCGATGTGCTGGTCGGCGGATTGGTCATGTTCAGTCGAACTGCATGGGACGAGGCAAACGGCCTGGATGAACGTTACTTCCTCTACAGCGAGGAAGTCGATCTGTTCGCCAGATTGGCGAAGATGGGATACACATTCTGGCGTATTCCGGCAGCGGGCGGCCGACATCTCACTTCGCACGGCAATCATCTATCGCCGATGCGTTTGCTGTATCGTGCCGCCGGAAGTGTTGAGTTCGTGCGCCAGCATTGGTCCTGGCCCGCTGCCCAGCTTGCGAAAGCGCTGATCTGGATTGCTGCATTTGAGCGGTTTGCGGCCGGGCGATTGCTCGCCCGGTGGAAGCCGCATCTGCGCCGTTTGGGTGATGGTTATCGCTATGTCGCGCTGCATCCACAATACTGGATGTCCGGTTACGATGCGCAGCGCGGGTTGATGACGCGACTGGCGCAAAAGCCATTGTTATGATGGAACCATAAGATCGTGCAGCATTTCATTCTCACGCGCTTCAATGTCGCAAGCCCCGGACGCGAGGCGCCCATTCGTAATTCGCCAGGATGGCTATCGCGGCGGTTTGACCTGTTCGAGGATTATTGCCTGCCAAGCATGGCTGCGCAGACCGTGAAAGATTTTCGCTGGCTCATCTATTTCGACGAACAGACCCCGGCAAATTTTCGGGACCGGATAACGCAGGCGCAAACAGCGGTGGCATTCGATGCCATCTTCGTCGGGCCGTTTCACGCCGGGCTTGCTGCTGTCGATGTCACCGCACGGCTGCATGGTGATAAAGGGCGGCTTGTCACAACGCGCCTCGACAATGACGATGCTGTGTCGAACGACTTTCTGATGCAAGTGCAGGCGGCCGCAGCAGGCCTGCCCGACGGCACGATCATCAACTTTCGCAAAGGCATAGCGCTTAGTAAAGGCAGGCTGTTTGTGGCGGATGACGACAGCAATCCGTTCACTTCGATGGTGGAACAGGCTGCGGGCGCGAAAACCATCTGGGCTGCGCCGCATACCCAATTGAAAACACAGTTCGCACTGGAACAGGTGACAATTGAGCCGTGCTGGCTGCAAGTGGTGCATGGAGAAAACGTCGCAAACCGGATCAAGGGTCGTCAATTGTCGAGCCACGATGTCCTTGGCCGGTTCACACTTGGCGACAGGGTTGCGGTCAGACCCACCACAGCATTGGAGCTGGCTGTGGATCGGCTCGTGATGTTCCCGCTGCGCCAATTGCGCGAAACAGGGATCAGGATCGCGAAAAGCGTGCTTCGCCGATAGGCCTGCCGCTATTTCCAAGCGTGCTGGCGTGGACCGCTAAAGCGAGCGCGTTACGCTGGAAAAGATCCACCCACCTGGTCTTGCGGCTCGTAATCCGGGCGGCGCTGAGGAGGGGTGTTGTATGCACGAGGCACAGGCTGCCGTACCACGAGCCGCTTTTGCGACAGGCCATAGCCTAGGCTGACAGTCATGCCCACGAGCATGTAGAACCATACATGGACCGAAAGCCATATCGATACCGAGACGATCCCCAAGCCGAACACCGCGAGCGCAATCGCCACGCCCCGCAGCGTCTCCCGGTCAATGCCCGAGTAATTCCTGGCCGCGCGAATGGTTGCCAGCACGGCGAGTGTCGTTGCAATCGCGATGCAAACCGATGGGAGAATGCCAAACTTCATGGCTTGCAATAGCCAATAATGGTCCACCGACTTGCCCATCCAGAACGGCCTCTCCCAATCTGCGAACCCCAGCCCGAACCATGGGTTCTTGGCGACATTTTGCGAACCGTAGCGCCAGATAAGGACGCGGTTGAAGGCGCTGCTGGAATTGAGCGATCCAAACCGCATGATCAGATTGAAAGAACCTGATTTCGTGCCGAATTCCGCCACGATTATGAACATCACGAGCACGATAAAAAACAATCGCCACGATATGTTTTCGACCCGGTGCGTGATCCAGTTATAAACCAGCAGCGCAGTTGCGCTCGTCAATGCCAGCAATGCAGCCGAACTGACGGTGAAGAACGCTGCCACCGATGCGAGGATTCCGGCTATTCGGGGCCAGCCGCGAATGCCGGATTGGACATAGAGCGGCAGGAAACTGGCGAAGAAGATTCCAGCCAGAATGGCGTGCGCAAACGGGCCGCGCCCGCGCATCAAACCCATCCGTTCGTCAATCGGATAATAGCCGCCCTTGCCGATGAGTCCGCCGATGATCGGTTGCAGAATGTGGGTATGCGTGATCGATTCAAGGACCAGCACCGCCGCCATCAGCACAAGACCCGGCAGCATCAGCAACAGGAACATCCGCAGATCGCGCAAGCTCTGAATGGTCACTCGCGCAAGGAAATACGCCAAAGCAATATCGATCGTCTGGGCCACCGAGCCGGTAAAAAAGTCGTCGAAGTCCGACGTCATATACAAAGCCAACCAGATCCACGCCGTAGCGATGATGATCAGGTAATCGGGCAACACGAACTTGAAATTGCCGCGCACTGCCCTTGCGATGACGAACAGGAATGCCGGAATCAGAAAGAACCGGTACGGGGGCAAGACCGACCCCATGATCGAAATGTTCAGCTGAGGAGGAAAGAACAGCACATAACCAAGGGCAGCCGCCACATACACCGGCATATTGTCCGGGCGCGCAATTCTGCGTTTTTGCAACACATTTTGTTCCGATGGAGCATGATGCGTATGGACACGGTTCATGGGGAAAACCCTTACCCTGTTTACAGGGTCGATCAAGCATGCGTAGGTGTGACGAGGCCAGCAGGCGGCACGCTCTGGCCCCCCTGCCCATCGGAGTAATTGCGCGTTCCCACCTGTTTTGCGGGCGATCCGGCGATGATACTGTGGGGCGGAAACTCTCCCTTTACCACTGCGCCGGCCGCCACGATCGAGCCATCGCCGATTATCGTTCCAGGCAGTATCACCGCACGCGTTGCGCACCACACATCGTTTCCGAGCACGATGTCGCCTTCGGCCATGGGTTGATCCGTGACCGGCGACCCCAGATCGTAACGATAGGAAGCGGCCGTCAGCAACACGTCTGGCCCAAACAGCACATCGTCGCCGATGATGATACGACCGGTGCCCGGCCCAGCCCATAAATGACAACGCGAGCCAAGCCGTGCGCGCTTTCCGATGCTGATCCGCTCCGGATTCTGGAACACCACATCAGGACTGATATTCGCCTTACCTTCGATCTTCACCTGTCTGAGCGGTGCGACATGTGAGTAATTATAATAATTCACCATTTTGAACACGTGGAGCCATGCGCGGGGGTCGAGGATGGAGCCAAGCAGGCGAAATCCGCGGGCTGCGGTCGAAGGGCTGTATTTCTGCGCGAGATCACTTGATGTCATTGGGCAAGGCCTTTCTTGCGGTCGGCTATATCAGCACGGAAGCACGATGACAGCTTTCGCAAAACGAAGTGGTTCACGTAAAAAACAGCTTTCCTACAAATAACCTATTTGGTTATCTAACTTGACTTAGATAGCAAAAGAGGTTCCCATGATAAAAGATACCTTCGAGTCCACCACCGATAGCGTCATCTCGCCGGCTCGCAGCGCCTTTGCCATTGCTCCGAACAACTCCTCCGATCTCGCAACCGCTACCAAGGCTTTTTATGTCGGCACTGGCGGTGACATTATCTTGCGCGCGATCGGGGATGAGGCGGACGTGACACTGCGCAATGTCGCCAGCGGTTCGGTGATTGCGATCCGTGTGCGCGCGGTCCGGGCGACAGGAACAACCGCCAGCGATATCGTGGGGCTCGCCTGATGAGCTGGCTTGGCTTTGGCTTCATAGCGACCCATTCGCCGCGGCTGCACAGTGGCGTTCCCGTGCCTCCTGTTAGCGGGCAGCTAACGCCCTCCGCACAATGGGATGGCACGGCGGCGAGCGGTTTTGCCAGCCTGCCAACGGACCCGCTGCGGACCACGGCCAAGCCTGCCTTGCGATTGATCACGCCGCCCAACCGGCACTTTACGAATTCGATCGATGTCATAGCGGTGGCGGCAGCCAACAACAATGGCACCCTGGGCGCAGACTGGGGCATCGAGGCGGTCGATTTCCTGTATGAGGGGAACAATGAACGCGTCAATGCGCCTGAATGGCATTCAATCAACACCGAGCGGGGCTTCAGGTTGTATTTCGGTTGGCGCGTGCGGTTGGGCAAGCCTGCCACTGCCATGCGCGGGGCAGCGCAACTGTATATGCGGGCTATCCCGCGCGATGCGACCATGCAGTCGCGCGTAATGGGGCCTTACAACTTTTCACCGGCGGACACTCAGCACGATCTCGCGCTGACAATCGCCCCGTCCCAGCCCGTCATCGCCGGAAAACGATATCAGACGCTTCACGCGGCAGCTTCGTATGCTCGCAGCCAGAACGCACAGAACCCGCTGTTCACCGCAACCGAGCCGGGCATCTACAATTGCGACGGGCCGACAATCTCGCCCTCGGCACGCGATATCACGGGGCGCTATACCTTTCGAGCAGGCGACGGGATTACCGGCGTTATCTTCGGCAAGAATCCAGACTATGTGTTCGATGGGGACGACAATTCACGCAAACTCGATAGCCAGCAGACATGGTGGCACATCGCCGGTTCCAATCTGACCTGCGATTGGAGGAACGTAACGAGCCTTGGCGCGCCGGTGCTCACCGAGGCACCTTGGCACTGGATGGACGGGGTGACCATCACCAGCAGCGATCCGCGCGGCAAGAACGAGTTGCAACGCGGACGCTCTCCCCAACGCACCAGCCAGCTTGTCGAGGGCGAGGCATGGATGACGGAAGTGTTCGTGACAGGCATGAGCACGCCATTTGCACGGTGCGGGCTGGTGCGCGGTTGCGTGGGCATCGACATTGCACAAGACGTGTTTTCCAATTCACTGTGCGTGGTCAATAGCGAGACCAGCCAGCACGATCAGACGTTCTTCAATGGCGACACTTCCGCCTTCACCGTTCAGTATGCAGGGGCCGAGCCAATCGCGACCCTTTCACGCAGCGGAGGCAATATGGGCACCAATGGTGGTCTGTGGACTGCGATCATCGGGGCTACGACCTACACATTTGATACCGGCACCGGCGGGGTCGATTATTTCAACAATGCACCTGGCGGCGGATATCGCGGCACCGATGGTGTGGGTGGTTATACCGTCGGCGATGTGATCGACTGGCTCAATGCGTTGCCCGATGTTACCGCGACCCTCACTCCCGGCTTTGAGCGGGATGAACGCGTGGCCTGCGCTTCTTCGCTGGTCGGCCTGAAAGGGCAGGGTTTTGGCGGTGGAGCCAATCAGAACAACGCCATCGATCTTCGCAACGCAACCACGATCGTGTGGAACGTCAACACCCACGGCGATTGGTATCAGCACGCTGCAGGGCGGCTAGAAAACGTCATCTTCGCGTTCAATCGCGGCTGGGATTTGCACACACAGCCGGTGTTCCTGTCACCCATTCTGAGCAACGGCGTAGCGAGCACTCGCGACGTTTTCTTCATTGGCAATTCCCACGCAAACGACGAGGAAATAACCGACGACTTCGATTATTCGGGTTCGACAAGCTCAATCAAGCGTCCCCAAGAGCTGGGCCATGTCGTGTTTGCGCATAACACATTCGCCAATTCAGGGATGTTGATCAACACCTCTCAAATGGCGGATGAGGGGTATTCGCTGCTGACCAATTGCTCTTACGAACGGTTTGTGTGGCAGGACGATGTGCCGCTTGCGGGCTTCACTGTGCAGAATAGTGGCATTCATTCTTCCGCGCTCGTCCCGCCCGGTGTCACAAAGATGTTCCAGTTGGGAGCCAAGGATACACTTTACGCGAACCGGCTTACGGGGGATTTCACTCCGAGCGGGCTAGCCCGAACGCTGGGTTTTGCTCCGGCTATCACATCGGACAAGAACCGCATCGACTATCCCGCGCTCGCCGCGGTTGGAGCCTTCGCGACGCAAGCGGATGTATTGTATGTGCCGCCAGAGCCTGGAGACAATCTCGGTCCGCAGGGCGATGCCTTGGTGACGTTGCTTGTTGGCAAGGCCAATTCAGGCATGTGGTTTCATGAAGATGCTCGGCTCACCAACAACGAATTCGATTGGCCCAGCACAACTGGCGGGCTTGGCGCGTATTTTCAGGGTACTGCCAATCGCATTCCGTTGATCGACGACATTGACGGCGTGAAATTTGGCAGCACGAAGGACAATCAAATCCTGCTGAACGCAAGCGGCACATTTACCGTGATGATGCTGATGCGCAAACATCCCGACGATACCACCGGCTATCCGGTCCAGAACCTGCCTGCACGGCTGTATGCGCCCGGTACGCAAACACTGGCGGAAACCTATGTCGATGGGGTTCGCGCCCCCACCCGACTTGCGTTGCACGATGCACTGGACGACAACACCTATCACTCGGTTCGCATTCCGGCACTTTTGGTCGGCGGGGAGTTGCAGGTGGGGCGGACCAGTTCGTCAATGTGGGCCGACGTGCTGGCAATCGTGGTCTTCGATCATGCAGAATTTACCGATCTGGCAAGCGTAGTCTCCCAAGCGAACGGCTGGTTTGACGAACTCAAACCCTAACCACCGATCAGGCTGATGCGCTTTCATTGGCAGCCATCCGGCTTTGCACAAAGGAGACGTCCAGTTTGTAGAAAGCAGCCAGAAATTGATCGACCTGGCTGCTTTCTGCATCGCTCAGTTTGAATTTGTCACCTGCGTTTTTCGACTGCGACAACCGGGCGAGCATCTGCTTTGCCGCGCGCGCACCCGGCATCGTGGCCAGCCTTTTGGTCAGACTGCGATACTTCAGCGCCGCTTCGAGCGGGCCCGGTACGCTGAAGCCTTCGCGTTCGTTGATGCGGACCCGATCTAGCTCCACACCCATCCGGCTTTCCATCGCCTGATACAGCTTTTCCATATCGCGCACGGCATAGGCTTGGACGTCAACGTCATGCTTGTCCGACCGGCAATACATCCACTGCGGTCGAAAAGCCGTGAACTCGTTAACGGCGGTGATGTGTTCTGCAGTTCCGTATTGCGAAAGCTTGTCCATCGTGTCGAACAGGAAACGCCTCGTTGCGTCAGGCGATGTAAAGCGAATATCGATGTCACCATAGATCCGCGAATATTGCGCTAGCGAGGAAAAGAAGCGCGGCCGTACTTCGCGAAAGAGAGCGAAAAATTGATAATCCGCGATCCGTGCCCACTCATCGGGGAAGCGCTCAGCGAACTGATCGATCATGTAATGCGCCTGTTCGGTGCCATCTTGCGCGATGGTCCAACCTCTTACAGGGCCATCATGATAGGGTGCGAGCGATTTGTGGACCGATGCGCCGGCAGCCTTGGGATTGTGAAAGAACACGAGTTTTCCAAGGCTTGAAACGATCATCGGGACACTCATCCTTGGGGCGGCACGGAAGTGGCCCCGGTCCTAGCTGCCCGGCCTATGGCAGCCAACCCAAAATCTGGACGGCCCACGGACTGGAACGAGCGCAAAAGGCAAATTAGCGCTCGCAAACAGCCCGCGATTCCGGCAGTGCGCCCGGGTGCCGGAACCTTTGCAGCCTCGACAAAACCTATGGGTAGGCCTGACGGGTTTCGGTCGCCGAAAGCTGCAACAACATGGGCTTGTCCTGATGGCGCTTGGCGTGCGCGGCACCTCTGTGCTGGCCGCGTTTGCGGTGACTTTCATAATCGGGCGTAATTTCGGCGCCGATGTCACCGGTCAGTATGCGCTCATCACTCAGACAGCGATGTTTCTGGCAATCACGGCACTGTTTGGCCTCGACATCAGCGTCGTCAGGCACTTTGCGAAAGCATCGGCGCAAAAAGTGCCGGTGGCGCTCCGATCATTCGCGCAAGTCCTTGGTCTGGGCGTGGCCTCGGCCAGTGTTCTGGTGGTGGTCTTGTGGATCGGCGGGGTGCCTTTGTGGGAGCGCCTGTTCGGCGATGTCGTCACCCGCACGTTCCTGCCGCTGCTGTGCCTGTTGATCGCGGCGCGTGGGGGTGTGCAGTTGATCGACGGCTTGCTCCGCTCGCAACATCGCTTCACCCTGGGTCAAGCGGTCAGCGCGCTGTTCATTCCGCTTGCCACGGCGATAGCGCTGGTCAGCGGCATGGCGACGACGTTTGAAGACATTCTGTGGGCGTCAATCGTGGGCGGCTTCCTTGCCATTGCCATCGGTCTAGGCGCGCTTACCTCGCATCTGTCCACGGGGTCGGATGCGTTGAAGATACCCGTGCGCACGATTGTGGCGTCTTCGCTGCCGCTGTGGGGCGCGGGCGTCGCGCAGGTGATCGGCAACTGGTATGGACTGGCGGTTGCGGCGCAGGTTCTGGGTGCGGCGGAGGCAGGGTTTTTCCGCGTTGCAGTGCAGATTGCCGCCGGTTTGCAGATCATTTCGTCCGCCCTGCAATCGGTTTATTCGGGCAAGATCAGTTCCGCCTTCCATGCTGGCGATCGAGCGCAGGCCGCCCGGCTGGCGCGGTCATCGGTGCGATGGAGCACGAGTCTCGCGCTGCCCATGACTGCGCTCATCCTGATTTTCGGCAAGTGGATCCTTGGCCAGATTGGACCGGAATTCGTTGCGGCGTGGCCGGTGCTGGTTGCGCTGCTGATCGGGCAGCTGGCGTTCACCATCACCGGACCGTGCGGGCTGGTTCTGGCGATGTCAGGGCATGAGCGGGTAAACCTGAGGATATCGGTATTCAGCACCGCGACCCTGTTGATCACCGCGCCGCTCGCAGCGATCTATGGCGGCCTTGTCATTATGGCTATCTGTGTAGCCCTGACCATTCTTATGAGAAATTTCCTCGCGCTGTTCCTCGTCCGGCGTCTGATCGGAATCAACATCTGGGCTGGAACAGCGACTTCGAACGAGTCAGATAGCAAATGACACTTTTGATCCATCCCGGTTTTCACAAGACGGCGACGACATGGCTGCAGGAAACGGTGTTTTCCAATGGCAGGTACTTCAACTCTTTGGCCTCGCACGATGAAGTGAACGTGCTGGTCGTGGGTCCGCACGAAACGGTTTTTGACGCAGCCGGTTTGCGAACCCTGATCGCGGAGCGGGCCGCCATGGGATCTGCCAGCCGCGCAAACGTGCTGTCCTCCGAGATAATGTCGGGTAACATCCTGCTGGGTTCACGTGATTCCGTGACGATAGCAAACCGGCTGGCGGACGCTGTGCCTGATGCAAAAATCCTGTTCACGGTGCGATCGCAAAAGGCGATAACCAAATCCATATACGTCCAGTACCTCAAACGCGGAGGTCGGCTGCCGCTGGCCCAGTTCTTGCGCTATTCGCCGCCTCCGGGATATGCCTGGTTCGACCCTGATACGCTGGAATTTGATCGGCTGGTTTCGGTCTATGCCGATCACTATGGCGCAGCGAACATCCTCGTCCTGCCGCAGGAATTGCTTCGCCGCCGGAAACAGGATTACCTCGAAAACCTGTTCGCGTTCGCGGGAATTTCGGACACTCCCACCGTCGCCGAACTGGAACAGGCCAATGCGCGCGGCGTCAGCCCGAGGGCTAGTGGCCTGCCGCTGATCCGCTTTTCCAACCGCCTGCGTCAAACGACATTCAATCCCGCCCCAAAGCCTTCAACCGAAAAGATCGGCGGGGCTATTCAGGCGCTCGGATACCGTTGGAAACTGGGAAGCGAAAGCGCTGAGGCGCGGATGAAGGCGGCAATCAGCGAGGTGCTCGGTAATCGTTACCGCGCCTCCAATGCGCGGCTTCAGCAATTTACGCCGTTCGACCTGCGAGAATTGGGTTATGACATGCCCGTGTCGTGAACGACACTGACACGAGGACGGTCAGCCCTTGCGCGCTGTCATCAAACGTCGCAGCGTTCCCGCAAGACTTCGCAGATTTTCCTTCACGCCCAACATCTTAGCATTTGCGCCAAGTTCCAGATTGGTAAAGCGCGGACGTATCCGCCCTGACAACGCCATCGCCGCCAGACGCGAAAGCACCAGACCTTTGCGCTTCGCCTGAAACGGCTGCATCTGGCGGATCGCAGAAACCGGCACAGACTCCGCAATCAGTCCGCCCGCCTCTATTGCCCGCTGGACCAACGACTCTCCCTTCGCCGTGCGCGAAAGGACCAGACTGCGGCCATCCTGCTCATCGAACAGGGGCTTGCCCGCAGCGTCGAGATGCCAGCCGTCGGCGCACACGATGTCGGCAAACTCTCCGATACCGTCGGGGCAGATCTTGCAGCGGAATTGCAGGTGCCGGTTGAGGATGGTGCCCCAACTGGTGTCGTAGTCCATCGTGTATTTGCGCCCGTCGGCCAGTTGCGCGGTGGCGAACCCCGGCCAACCGTCGCCGCGAAAGCGAAACGCGGCGACGGTATCCTCGTCCTCCACGCCCATTTCGCTGAGCAAGGCCGACGTCCCGCGATAGCTTGGCACGCCAGCGCACATGAATGCGAGCATATACGGCACCTTGTCCCCGATCCTTTCATCGTGGCGCGCCAGTTGGCGCAGCCCGGCCACGTCACATGGCTTGCCGACGAAGGCAAAGCGACCGGGCGCGGCCAGACGGTCTGCGATATCCTCCAGTGGCGAGGACGGAGCATAACGCGATCCGGCAGACCGGAACACGCCATCGCGACCCGTGCTAATTGTGAGAGCATTGCGGACAGGCGAGTGGTCGGAAACCGCGGTCTGGACGACATAGTCGATCTCGCCCGCTTCCAGCAGATGCAGCAGGATTGCCGAAAGCCCGCCCCCCGATGATGCGTTGCGCTGAAGGTCGGGATCGCTGCTCCACCCAAGTCGGCTGGCGATGAGAGGACCCCAAACAGGGTGATACTCTGCCTCGAACTGCGCCGGATCGTGCCTGATGTTCGCGCCCGGACACACCGCGTCGATCAACCGCGCCTGCTCTGCGGGGACCGGGTGAGTGGCGTATGGTCGGCGAAAGCCATCGGGAGAATCGCGCATCACGATGGGCTTTTCGGGGCCCTCCTCCAACCCGGCGCACAGACCGCAGCCGGAACACAGGCCGTTGGCCTTGATCGCCTCGATATCAAGCACGTTTGGCAACAAGCTCCGCGATGGTCCGGTCCAGGAATTCGCGATAATTGCCCAGCCGTTCGCGCGCCCTGACGTTGGAGGCGATCGCATCCGCGCGCACTTTGGAAACATCGGCCAATGCCGCTTCGACCTTGGCCATAACCGCCTCGTTCGTCTCGCTCGTCATGTCGGCGTTCCAGCCGTAATCGAGCGACTCGAACAGTCCGGTGAACTTGCGGCTGTATCCCAGCGGGACAACGGCGGTGTTCGATGACAGCGCGGCAATCGTGGCGTGCATCCGGCTGCCCAAAAGCAGGTCCAACCCTGCGATATAGCTTTTCGCATCGGAAGGCCCGGCAAAGCGCGGCGGCAAGATCGCATCGGGAAAGCGTTTCTTCAAGGTCTCGGAGACGGCATAATCGTCCTCGAATGCCATGTGCTGAGCCAGAACATGCGGCACGAAATGGATCTCATATCGCGGATCATTGCTGAAGCGTTCGATCAACCGGTCGATCAGCGCTGGATAGTCGACCGTCAACTTCACTCGGCTGCCGTTGGGAATATCCTGGCGATACATCAGCGCCGAGACATTCAGCCCAACCTTGATGCGCCCGTGATTGAGATCGCGCTGGTCCTTGTCCGCGGGCGCATCGTACGGCAGCGCAAATGCGACATCGGTGGTGAGCGATGACTTGCGGCTCATGCCCAGTTCTTCGAGCACTTTCAATGATTTCTCATCACGCGCAAAGATGTGATGAGCCAGTTGCAGCACAGCCTTGGCCGCGAGCCGGGATCGCATGGACAGGAACGGCCCGATGGTCTGCGGGCTCAAGACGAGCTTCGCCCGCGTCCGCGCTGCCGCCACTTTTGATGACAGCATCATCCCGAACCGGCCCCAGGAATAAAGGTCGGAAAAGCTGTCGCCCGCGCCAATATCGAACACGATGTCGCACCGGCCAAACATCCGGTGCAAATCCGAAAACGGATTGACCAGCGCCTTGTACCCGACATTGGTGAAATCGTTTTCATAAGGGCACTCGGCGCTGTAATCGACCTGCCCGCGCGATCCGATGCAGTGAAAGACCGGGCGATAGCCAGCCTTCTCCACTGCAGCGGCAATCAGGCTGAGATTGGCAAAGGTCAACGCCGCCACGCCGAGGTTTTCCGAACGGAAGGTGTGCCACAGCAACCCGACATGCAGCGTCTTGTCCGCGTCTTGCGCGGTGGGTGGCACGGTCGATGTCGCTGGGCTATCCATGCGCATTGCTCCCGAACATCATCGGTTTTGAAGCGGGCGCCACCAGCTCTCATTGTCGAGATACCAACGCAGGGTCTGGCGCAGCCCTTCGTCGAAACCGCGCTGCGGCGCGTAGGAAAGCTCAGCACGGGCCTTCGTCTCATCGATGGCATAACGCCGGTCATGCCCGACGCGATCGGTGACAAAGGTTTTGAGCGTCTCGGTTTTTTCCCCGCGCGCAGCGGGAGCGTCAGGATACCGATCCGCCAACCCGTCAATCTCTGCAAACGCGCGGTCGATCTCGCGGCAGATCGCGTCGATCACTTCCAGATTGGGAAGCTCCGCGCCGCCGCCGATATTGTAGGTTTCGCCCGGCTGGCCGCGCATGAGGCAGGCCTCGATCCCGCGGCAGTGATCTTCCACATGCAGCCAGTCGCGCACATTCATGCCATCGCCGTAAATCGGGAGGTTCTTACCTGATAGCGCGTTGAGCAGAAACAGCGGGATCAGCTTTTCAGGGTACTGATAGGGGCCGTAATTGTTCGAGCAATTGGTGGTCGTGACTTCCAAGCCGAACGTGTGGTGATACGCCCGGACCAGATGGTCTGACGCAGCCTTTGACGCGGAATAGGGCGAATTTGGCGCATAGGCAGTCGTTTCGCTGAAGGCGGGGTCATTGGGCCCAAGCGATCCGAATACTTCATCGGTGGATATGTGGTGGAACCGGTGATCTTGCCCATCCCCGTCAAGCCAAACGGCGCGCGCGGCCTTCAGTAGCGTGTTGGTGCCAAGGATATTGGTATCGATAAACGCATCGGGGCCGGTGATGGACCGGTCGACATGGCTTTCGGCGGCGAAGTGGACAATTGTGGTGATGTCGCGATCGCGCAGCAGTGTCTCGACCAGATCCTGATCGCGAATGTCGCCTTCGACCAGTTCGGTACGATTGGCCCCAGCCAGCGTGGACCGATTGCCAGCATAGGTGAGCGCATCCAGAACCACCAGCTCATCCTCGGGATGATGGAGGGACCAGTAATGGGCGAAATTGCCGCCGATAAAGCCGGCCCCGCCGGTAACAAGCAGATTAGCCAAGCGATGCTTCCTCTTTCAACATAGAGCGCAGATTGGTGCGCCAGTGGATGTGTTGATCGCCAAGGGTCTGCCGCGTCTTGCTGCAATCCAGCAACGAGAACGCTGGCCGCGCTGCGGGGGTCGGATAATCGGCGGTGCTGATCGGGCGGATGGCGATTGGCCGGGACAACAGGCCCAATTCCAGCGCCTCTTCCTGAATGGCGACGGCGAAATCGTACCAACTGGCTACGCCTGCGTCGCTGTGATGGTAAGTGCCGTTCACACCGGCTTCTATCAGACCCCAGATCGTGCGCGCGAGGCCAGTCGCCCAGGTGGGTGAGCCGATCTGATCGGCGACAACGTTCAATTCGTCGCGCTCTTTCATCAGGCGGATCATCGTGCGCACGAAATTGGCGCCACCCGCTTCGTACACCCATGCCGTGCGCACCAGCAGATCGGAGGGGCGCAGATGATCCTCGCCCGCCGCCTTGGTCCGGCCATAGGCGGAGATCGGTGCGCGCGGATCTTCGGGGCGGTAGGCGCGCGCGCTTTGCCCGTCGAATACGAAATCGGTCGAAATGTGCACCAGCCTGCCGCCTTGTGCCTCCATTTCTTCGGCCATGATGGCGACCGCATCGGCGTTAATCGCCTGCGCCAGTCCCTCATCGCTCTCCGCCTTGTCGACGGCGGTGTAGGCGGCGGCGTTGATCAGGATATCGGGCGATTCCACCACCAGCCGTGCCCGCAGCATCGCGTCTTCAGTGAAATCGACATCATCGACATCGATGGCATTGAGATCGGCATGGGCAGGAGCGGTGCGCTGCAATGCACCGCCCAATTGCCCGTTTGCGCCGGTGATGAGAACCTTCATAATCTGTATCGCCCGTTGTCAGAACGCAGGCACATCGGCGAGCGCAAGCCCGACTGTGTCTTTTCCCGAGATGATCGGATCGACCCCCGTGGCGGGCCATTCGATGCCAACCGCCGGGTCGTTCCAAGCCAGCGTATGTTCGTTCGCCGGGGCATAGGGGGCGGTGCATTTGTAAAGAAAATCGGTGTCGTCGGCCAAGGTCAGGAACCCGTGCGCAAACCCTTCGGGCACCCAGAACATCCGTTTGTTTTCAGCGGTCAATTCGACGCCAATCCATTTGCCGAAATGGTCAGAGGACCGGCGCAGATCGACCGCGACGTCAAATACCGCGCCGCGCGTCACGCGCACCAGCTTGCCCTGCGGACCGGGATTCTGGAAATGCAGGCCGCGCAGTACGCCTTTCTGCGAATGGCTGTGATTGTCCTGCACCCACTTCATATCGAGGCCGTCGGCTGCAAACGCACCCTCGTTCCAGGTTTCCATGAAGAACCCACGCTCATCGCCGAAAACACGCGGCTCTATGATGAGGGGGCCGGGGATTGCCGTTTCGACAATGTTCATCCGTGCACCGGACGTTCCAGCAGGCGTAGCAGATATTCGCCATAGCCGGATTTGCGCGATGGTTCTGCGATGCGCTGCAATTGCTCGTCGGAGATGAAACCCTGCCGCCATGCGATTTCCTCGGGACAGGCAATTTTCAGGCCCTGGCGTTCTTCCGTAATCCGCACGTAAGTCGCCGCGTCCAGCAGCGACGAATGGGTGCCGGTGTCGAGCCAGGCAAATCCGCGCCCCATCAACTCAACCGCCATCGACCCTTCATCGAGATAGAGGCGGTTGAGATCGGTGATTTCCAGCTCTCCGCGTGCCGAGGGCGCAAGATCGCGGGCGCGGTCAACCACGGTATCATCATAGAAATACAGACCCGTAACGGCATAATTCGATTTGGGCTCTGTCGGTTTTTCCTCGATCGAGATTGCCTTGCCATCGTGATCGAATTCGACGACGCCGAATGCTTGCGGATCGCTCACGCGATAGGCAAACACGGTTGCCCCGTCCTGCTGCGCATTTGCATTATCGAGCAAGTCCGGCAGGCCGTGACCGTAAAAGATATTATCGCCCAAAATCAACGCGCTTGGCCCCCCGCGGACGAAATCGGCGCCAATGTGAAACGCCTGCGCCAGTCCTTCGGGCCGGGGCTGCTGCGCGTATGACAGATTGACGCCAAACGCCGATCCATCACCCAGAACCCGCTGAAACTGCTCGGCATCTTCGGGGGTGGTGATGATCAGAATATCCCTGATCCCTGCCAGCATCAGCGTGCTGAGCGGATAATAGATCATCGGCTTGTCAAAAATTGGCATCAATTGTTTTGAGACGCCGCGGGTCAAGGGATAAAGCCGGGTACCCGATCCCCCGGCGAGGATAATTCCACGCCTGCTTTTTTCGATCTCGACATTGCCCACTAACGGACTCCATAAGTAGTGTTACGCGGCGCGGGCGCTGCATCGCAGCGCAGACAGTGTGGGTCAATGCTTAATCGGGCACATTTCGGCGAACCATGTGGCAGTCTTGCGACGAACCGAGTGAGGGCCGTGATCGCGGCAAAAAATCGGCTGCGAACTGAATGCGAAAGCGCGATGAACGGTGCATATGAACAACTCCGAGATTGAGGTCTGCAGCCGTCGGTATCGTGTTGGCAAGTCTGCCCACAGCAAGAGCCGGGTTGCGCGGTGTGCTGCGTCGGTGCAACGGAACCTTCCATGACCGCACCCCCGCCCGTCGAGCTGCTGCTCGCTACATACAACAGCGAGCGATACCTTGCCGATCTGCTGGAATCGCTCGTCAGCCAGACGCACGATGACTTCGCTCTGGTCGTTTCGGATGATGGCTCCAGCGACACAACCCTTGAAATCATCGCGGCGTTTACCGGCCGCTTTCGACATCCGGTCCGCATGATTGAGGCGCCCCGGCCTGCCGGTTCCGCGATGCGCAATTTCAGCCGCTTGCTCGAAAATTCGACCGCCGATTACGTCATGCTGGTCGATCACGATGATATCTGGCACCCGGAAAAGGTCGAATGCGGCCTTGAACTGGTGCGCAGCACAGAACGGCGGATGGGATCTGATCACCGGATTCTCGCGCATGGCGATCTGCGCGTCATCAATGGCCAGGGTGAGCCAACGACGCCTTCGTTCTGGGCGATGAAGCAGATCGACCCCGATTGCTCGCAGAATTTTCGCCGCACACTGATCCACGCATCGGTTGTCGGATGCACCGCCACCATGAACCGCGCTCTGGTCAAGGCGGTCACGCCCGTCCCCGGGAAAGCGGTGATGCATGACTGGTGGATCAGCCTGATCGCAGTAGCCACCGGCACGGTGGTATTCGACCGGACGCCGCGGATCGACTACCGCATTCACGGCAACAACGTTTCCAACCCGCGCGAGGCGTCTGCGACCCGCGCCTTGGGAGAGACGAACTACCGCGCAGTAATGAAACGGAAGCTGTCAGTACGTGCGGATCAGGCGCACGCACTGGCGCAATTGCTGGAGAGCGAGGACAGCGCGGCCGCAGTCATTGCGCGCCGTTTCGCGAACCTGCCACAACAAGGCTTTCTGCAACGGCGAGTATCGATCGTGCGCAACCGGTTCCTGTTCCCCGGCATCTGGCGCAATCTGGCGATGGCCATTGCCGCCTGATCGCTATCCACACTTCGAGGGCGAAAACTGGCCCGAAATGACGGCGACAGAGCAGGCCGACGAATTTCTGGCATCCTGCCTGCGCAATGTGTTGGCGCGAAAGCCATCGCTTCCCTGGCCCGACGATTGGCACGACCCTGCAATCCACGAGACGGTGGCGCAACGGTCAGAATTCCATGGCATTGCCGTGTTATTGCATCAATCCGGCTACATTTTCGAAGGATGGCCTGAAGATGTCGCTGGAGCCGTACAGACCGAGGCAAGACTTGCCGGACTTTGGGAAGAGATTCACCGTCACACTATTGCCGACCTGATCGGCAGACTGGCGCGCGAAAGCGTGCCGACCCTGATAATGAAGGGCACGGCCCTGGCTTATCTCTACCACGATGATCCCGCGACACGGCGGCGCGGCGATACCGACCTGTTGATACATCGCGAAGATCTGGACCGCACCCGCGCGGTGCTTGAGGCTGTGGGGGCATACCGTCGCAGCGACCCGCACGGATTGTTTTTCCAGGAGACATGGCTGATCGAACGCGGCGCGCAATCGCTCCATTCGGTCGACCTGCATTGGCAGCCTGCCGACCGGCCTGTGCTCCAGAAAATCCTTCGTTCGCAAGAATTCTGGGCTGGTAGCACCCCTGTGCCGCGCCTGTCGCCCGATGCACGGGCACCCGATCCGATGCTGATGCTGGTTCATGGTGCAATTAACCAGCTATGGCACACGGCTCGCGGGTTCTTTGCCAACGAAACATCTGTGAAAGGGGGCCGCAGGCTGATCTGGTCGTTCGACTACGCCCGGCTCACCGCAGGTTTCGATGAGCAGCAATGGGACCGTCTGATCGCATTTTGCCGGGACCGTGACATCTCGGTTCTGATGCACGAGGCGCTCGACGGAGCGCAGCGCGATCTCTCGTTCAACCTTCCCGATGGCGTGCTGGATCGGCTGGCTCAGGATCGACGCCCTTCGCGCGCCTATCTTTATGTTACCACTCCGGATCACCTGCGTGACATGTGGACAGATATCCAGACCTCCGAAAAACTGTCCCAAAAGGTGCATATCCTGCGCTCCTTGATCCTGCCCCCGCGCTCCCATCTTGAGCGAAAATATCCCGATGCGCATCGCTGGCCGACTTTCCTGCTGTATCTGCGACGACTTGGCGCGGGTGTGTCGCGGCTCCTGTCCGGGGAAAGCGGGCGATGAACATGGCATTCCTGTGGGAGCGCGCCAGACCTTTCCTGCGCGAACTCCTGACGATCAGCGCGCTTTCGCTGGTCGGCTCGCTTGCCACACTGGCGCTGCCTTGGCTGGCGGCGAACTTCCTTGCGGGCGTGCTGGGCGAAGGCGCGATCGACCTCGAATGGACGCTGGCGATGCTGGCGATTGCGCTTGTCAGCATGACCGCGATCACCGTGGCTGTCGCTATCATGTCCGAACTTGCTGCGGGCAAGATTCTGGCGGGACTTAGGGCGGAGGCCTACCAGCGGATCCAGCGATTACCAATATCTTTCCACGATCGCAGCACTTCAGGCGATCTGCTGGCGTTGATGACGTATGAGGTCAACAATCTCAGCTCGTTCCTGACTGCCACCCTCGCAAACGTACCGTCATTGTTGATGACCGCAACAGGCGCTGTCATCCTGCTGTTTCTGCTGGACCCGGCAATGGCGCTGGTGATCCCGATCATCGTGCCGATATTCTACATCGTTGTGAAGTGGACAGGCCGACGAGTGCGAATGCTGGCACGGCAGGCGCGCCGGGCCGAAGCCAGACTAATGTCGCTGGCGGACAGCGACCTTGAAATCCTTTCGGCGATCAAGGCCTTCGCCACTGAAGAGCACCATGTGCGCAATTATCGTGGCGCAATCGAGACTTCACGCAGACTAAGCTTGCGCCGCACCCGGATTGCGGCCTTCGTCGGACCCGTGATTACGCTCGTGGCTGCAATCGCGGCAATCGCCATACTCCTGGTAGGTAGCGCGCAGGTTGAAAGCGGTGAGCGCAGCGCAGGAGAATTGTTCGCATTCCTGCTTTATGCTGCCCTTCTGACGCGCCCGGTGGGTGGGTTGGCGAGCACTTATGGCTCTTTTCAAATGGCCCGCGGCACTCTCAGCCGGCTGGAGGCGGTGTTCGCCAAGCCGGTCGAGGACGGCTATCAGCAACCCGGTCGGATTGATCGCGCGCGCGGAGCCATTAATTTCGAGAATGTGAGTTTTGCCTATCCGGGGCGGCCTCCGGTGCTGGAACAGGTCAGTCTGCAGGTCTTCGCAGGAGAGATCGTGGCGCTAACCGGCCAGAACGGCATTGGAAAATCGACGCTTATCAACCTGCTGCTGCGTTTCTATGATCCCGATTCCGGTCAAATCACTCTGGATGGACAGGACATCAACGGATTGCAGGTGCAGGACTTGCGAAGCCAGTTCGGATATGTCCCGCAGCGCGCACTGCTGTTCAACGGATCGATCAGAGACAACATCACATTCGGGGCGTCGCACGTCGATCCCGCGCGGCTCGAAAGTGCAGCCAGACTGGCGCAGGCGTGGGATTTTATACAGCACCTGCCACGCGGATTGGACACCGAGATTGGCGACAATGGCATTCGGCTGTCGGGCGGTCAGCGTCAACGCATTGCCCTTTCGCGGGCGTTATTCCGCGATCCACCGGTCTACATCTTCGACGAGGCGACGAGCATGTATGATCTGGACGGAGAATCAGCTTTCGTGGAGGCCTGCCTCCAATCGCTGAAGGGCCGGACAGTAATCATCATCACTCACAGGCCAGCCAGCCTGGCCCTTGCCGACAGGATCATTCACGCGGACCACGCGGGATTTCGAGTGCAGCAGAATGGTCAACGCGTGGTGCGTTAAGGTGCACCGCGATTTACCAACGCCTTTTCGGACAATTCCTGCATCAATGCCATCACATCGCGCTCTATAACGTCGCGCGGCGCGTTAAACTGCGCCTCAATGGCTGCGCACACATCTGCAAGCGCACGTGGTTCTTCATCCAGCGCCTCCCAAACCTGGCATCCCACGGAATTCAGGCCGAAGTAAAGCCCGCTCGCAAGGTCTAGCAGCACCATCTCTCCGGCCACTTCACGCGCAACGACATCTTCGGATTTGCGGAACCGGTCTTCAAGTTTCATCATGTGCCCTCATACACCTTTCGACCAAACAAGTTCAGTCGGCGGGTAGTTCCTTCGCGCCCCATGGATAGTCAAGAGCGCGCAGGTCTTGCCCATGAGGGAAAAGCGTAATTGTCGAGGCATATAGTTACAAGGACTGTCGAGCCGCGATTGCGACCGACCAAGCGACCTCGAATATCCATCACCTGACTGCGAGAGTATTCTGCCGCGCTTCGTTGATCAGGCGCTGGATCGTTGCATGAACGTGCGGCAGGGCGGCAAAATCGCGCGGATACGATAATTCGTAGACGGGAACCTGTGTGACCAGCCGGGAAATCTGCGTGAGCCGTCGCAAAGCGTGATCGCTATCCTGCGGATCAAGTGCGAAACTCTGCGCCAACAATCGTAGGCACGCCTCTCGCGGAACCAGCAAACGCGCTTCTACCGCGCTCGCCTCGTAATTGGTATCAAGGCAAAAAACGGCAGCCACTGGAGACTGACCTTCGAAATTCACTGCGGGGGCACGCGGCTCCACATGCACCTTGGTCGAATAATGCGCCATGGGCGATGTCGCGGCCCCGTCGCCGTAAATGGCCGAGACGCTATGGGGAAACAGCCTCAGGCTGCGATAGGTCGCCTCGCCATAAAAATGGTCATCATGGTCGCTGACAACGATGGCATCATCACCAAGCAGATGGTGCCCGGCTTGCTCGAAACTTGCCGCAAGGGTCGATTTGCCTGCGCCGGTTTCTCCGAGGAAGATCGCAAGCTTGCCGTCCAGCAAGACCCCGCTGCCGTGCAGGACAAGCCTGCCTTCATGAGCCAGAATACGGGGAGCGCAATGATCATCGAGAGCGTGCGCGAGGCTCTCGCTCGTCAGTTTCGGCGAAATCCGCCGTCCCGTAATCCTACGTCTGGCGATATCGATCTCGAATGAGACCATGCCGATAAAATCAAGATTGTAAATCGAGCCGTCGGAACTGACCTCAGGGATCTGATCGCACAACTCTTGTCCGGAATCATCGCCGGACAACGCAAAACGCGACGCGCCGCCCTCAAAACCTTCAAGGACTACACGCCACGCCTGCAGAAGCTCGGAACGAAACATTCGAGCCCCGTATCTTTCAAATTTACCTTGAACCAGATCTCGCCGCGCAGAGCGAATAATCGAGCTTGGGATCAGCAGCGTTGACGTTTTGCGTTCGCACCAATGAAGCCAGGGCAACGACGATCAGTTTCGACCGTCTCACCACTGCCACCAGCAGTCAGATCGAAGAAATGACCGTATTCGGTCAGTTTCGGGGTATCGTAACCCATCTTCGAGGTCTGAAAATTCATTGTGTACCCTTTTCGCGCGTCAGCGCTTGCAAATGTTCATTCCAGATCAGCCAATATCGCAGATGCCATCCGTCGTCAACAGCCACGCCGTCAGAAGCGACCCTGCGGTAACCATCTTTTACGTGAAACCTCGTATATCTTTCAGAAGTTTCGAAAGCCTTATCGATTGACTGGTTTTGCAGTCCGGCCAACAGTTCATCTGTGAAATCGGCGCCTAAATGCTCCTTGCCAGCGCGCCACCGGACCGCATCGGGTAACAGCCCTTTCATCGCATTGCGCAAGATAAACTTTGGCCAGCCATCACGTTCTATCTGGTCGGGTGGCAAGGACATTGCAAACTTCAGAACGTCCAGATCGAGGAACGGATCGCGCGGCTCTATGGCAAGCGCGGCGGCGGTCCGATCATATCGCTCCCTCCCGACGGTCGAGAATGGATGCAGCAGGCGTTTTGCCCTGTTTTGGGGGGTTTCCTCTGGCGGAACAGCGAGGTGAGCGGAATTTTCGGCACGCCGACAGTCAAGGTCGATGAGCGCCGCGAATTCAGGCGAAAGTCGTGAGCGCGCCTGCCGCCGCCTCACTCCCCGCCGCTTTCGCCAATCGTGGAGCGGCGCGATGGCCGTTTGAGGCGTCAGCATCCGCGCAGACTGCTTCAGCAGGTCTGAAAGCCACGGTTGTTGCACCGCTCCCCAGAACCGTCTCTCACCCTGCGACTGGCGTACGGCCTTGATCAGGTTGCCGCGCGTCCGGTGCCACTGGACCATATCGCCCACGCTGAACGTGGTATCGCCGCACGCGCCGTCCAGCACAACCTTCAGCCCCGCTTCACGGGCCGCAAGATAGATCGCACGTGGCAAGTTCATATGAAGATCGAAGGGCTCCGAGCATTCGCGCGCCAGACGCACCAATTGCTCGCGCATCGCATCCAGATCGCGATAGGAAACGCAGGTCGGTTCAATGCCTTTCATTGAAAGAGCAGCCTGAATCGCCTGGCTTTCGGGGCAATCAGCCCCGCCTCCGATCGCCGAGAACGTCGCAAGCGGCGGCTTTCCCTGCTGCTGCAGAATGCTGGCCGCGACCGAGCAGATCGACCCGGAGTCCATCCCGCCTGAAAGCATGGAGCCAACCCGGCCGGGTGCCCTCAACCGTTCGGTGACAGCGCGCGTAAACACCTCAAGCAGCGCTTCGGCATATTCGGCATCGTTCGCAAGTTTAAGCTCGGGCTGTTCTTCCAGTTCCCAATACCGCCACTGGGCGACGCCCCGTGATGAAACCAGCATCGCTGACGCAGGAGGTAGGCGGTGGATTTCATCGAAAAACGTGCTGGTGAGGTCGTAGGCCTCGAAATCCTCGAAAAAGTCAGCAACCCGCAATTCATTCAAGCGCCGGGGCACATAGCGGCATCGCAGCAGAGCTTCGGTTTCGGTGGCGAAAGCGAACAATTCTTGAGGGCGGTGGTGATAGATAAGCTGGCGCATACCCACCTGATCGCGCGCGCAGAAAACGGTTTGCGTGCGCGGATCGTGAACAGCAAAAGCAAAATCTCCGCGCAGATGATCGAGGCAATCCGTGCCCCAACGCAGATAGGCTCGCAATATGACCTCGCCGTCCCCTATCGCTTTTTCTCGCGGCGAAAGCGCAAGCTTCTCCTCAATACCGCTGCTGCGATCCAGACGAGCATCTGCGGTGATCGCACAACCCGTTGCGGTATCGGTAAACGGCAGTATTTCATTCAGAGCTTGGGGGGTTGTCGCCAACGATGAATGGGACAGGGCGACCGGGCCCTGCGCATAGCTATGCGTGCCGTCGGGTCCGCGCCGTTCAAGCACTTGTTCGACAGGTTTCAGCGTGTCGGACGATGCAGGTGAACCGTCCAGATGCATGAAACCGCAGATGCCACTCATAGCCTGACCCTTGCTCCTGGCGCGCGCTCAGTTCAAGTCTTGCTCGCGACTACGCGGCGGGCCGGGCAGCAGGCAACGGGATTGGGGAGACGGATCAATCGGACGCTCTTCCGGACGAATCGCCGGTTCGGTCCCCAGAAACGAGCACCTTGAAACGCGAAACCTCGCCGCCGACGATTATGGCATCTTTGTAGATCAGCCATGCATGTGCATCGAAAACGCCGCCGCTGGACAAATCCGCCCCGATCTGGATTTCGCTTTGCATGTTGTTCGCGGCCAGCCAGTGTTGCGCCGCGACTGCCTGAACCAGGCAATCGCTTTTCCATGGCACGTATCGCCCCATAAGCGGAATGACGAAGCCCACTCGGTCCAACAAGACAGACTGTCGTGGCCCGGATCGCTCTGTTTGAGTGCCTGTCTGCCGGGCGTTGAGCGCGATGACATCGTGGCCGTTCAGTTGCGCGAGTTTTATCCGTGCGCGCGCCAGTTCCCAAACCGCGCGCAAAGCGTATAGCGGCATTCTTGCAATGTGCCGTCGCCGCAGTCCATGCTGCCTCACGCTTGCTGGAGGGGATTGCATGGTGGATGATTAGTAAGGCCGCGCAAAGTTTGCAATTGCGCCTGCGAAAGTGTGCCGGTGATGTCAGGTAATCTGCGGAACACTTGCGCAACGGGGAGCCCGCACGAATTTCTCGCCTATTAACCAGTTGCCATTTTCGCTGCACTGCACTAGGTAAATTCCCATATAGAGAATTGGAAGGCCTTGTTATGATGAAGACTATGTCCCGCGTTCTGATGACGGTGGCCGCGGCTGGACTTACATTTGCGCCAATTGCGGCACAGGCAAACACTCGCGCTGGCGACAGCGCGCCGGTTTTCTCCGCAGGTGCAGCATCGCAACCCGGTCTTGCCCGTTCAGCTGAAGGCGAAGATATCGTCGCGCCGGGCATCCTGGCTGCCATCATCGCTGCTCTGATCGCTGCGGGCATCATCATCATCATCGATGACGACGACGATCAGTCGCCGGACGATCAGTCGCCGGGAACCTGACCTAGGTTGGTACGCGACCACAGATCGCCACAGTAAATGAGAAAGCGCGCGGCATCGATTGTCGCGCGCTTTTTCGTTTCGTAACGGGCCGGTTCGACGATGAGCCCGCTTCTCGCCCGCATTTTCTTGTCTGAAATTCGATCTAGAGGTTAATGTTGAAACATCCCCGCGCAGACCGTTCAGTTATACCGCATAAGCATGGCGTGGTGACGACCGGAGCAGTCGCGGTGCTGTTGATCATTGCGTTCGCAATTGGCGGAGGCGGCAGCCGGTTCGGTATAGCAAACCTTGTTGTGCAGCTTGTCGCGTTGGCGGTTTTGACCATCCATCGTCGGGAATTCTTCTCGTTCTGGACGCAGGCGCCCTTTGCCATCTGTGGTCTTGTGGCAGCTACGATCCTGCTGCCCTTATTGCAGATCATCCCGCTGCCGCCGTCTGTCTGGACCGCTCTGCCGGGTCGTGAACTGGTCGTTCAATCGCTTGATCTGGTTGGTGGTGTCGGCTGGTTTCCCTACAGCGTCGATCCTATCCGGACGCTGCTCGCACTGACTGCTCTCATTGCCCCGATCGTTGTGGTGACAATTGGCTGGTCGCTGCCTCGCGAACGGTTGCTGATAGTCTGTGCACTGGTGGTCGCGCTGGGATGCATGACGGTCCTCATCGGTTCAGTGCAGATGACGGTGGATGGCAATTTCGGATCATTCTTTGCCGATCAAAAAGGCAATCCGCTCCTGATCGGGACTTTTGCCAACCGTAATTCTACCGGGCTATTGCTGATCTTTGCGCTCGCATTGGCGGCGACCCTCCCGGCCCCAAAACCGCATCCCGCGGTACTTCCTGTGCGCCTCGCAATTTGCGCGCTGCTGTTGTTGGCGGTTATCCTGACCCGTTCGCGCACTGCACTGGTACTCGCCGCCGTTCCCGTGGCGCTCGGCATCCTTCGTACGCTGTGGTGGAGGCCGCAAACGCAGGCGATGAACGCTGGCGGCAGACAGGGCCTGCTTGCCCGGCCGATAGTCATGACACTGGCCATCTTCGGGCTTGGCGCGGTAACAATCGCCACGGTCCTCGTCGCGGCTCCAACGCGGGTTCGGGAGACGCTCGAACGGTTCGAGGCGACCGACGATGCGCGCCGGTTCATCTGGGACGACGCAATCTACAGCGCGTCCAGGTATTGGCCAGCCGGGGCCGGAATGGGCACATTCGATGAGGTTTTTCAGGTCGACGAATCGCTGGAGAACTTGACCGTTCGCCGCGCCGGCCGCGCGCATAGCGACATCCTCGAACTCACCATCGAAGCCGGTTTGCCCGGTCTTGCACTTGCGGTCTTGTGGATTGCCCTCATCGGTTGGCTAAGCTGGCAAGCGCGACGATCCCCATTACGCTGGGTGGCGTGGAGCGGAACAGCCTTTATGCTGACGATCGCGCTCCAATCGATTACCGATTACCCGCTGCGCAACCAAACGTTGCTGGCGCTGTCCGGTTTTGCATTCCTCCTGCTCGCCCGGATCGCCTCCGATAAAAAGGCGGAACTGGCATGATAGTCCGCCTCATCTGGCTGCTGTGCATCCTTGTCATCGGGGCGGTCACAGCTGCCGTGCAGTTGGACCGTCAGGCTGACATCTCCCCCGGTGTGGCCCCCATCGTCCCCGCTCCCTTTCGCGGCCATGCGCAGGCGCGGATTGTCACCGCCGCTTTGGCTGAGAAGACGCCGTCACATGCGGCTATCGTTGCCGTTCCCGAGGCCGAGCGTCTTGTGCGCCGCCGCCCGATCCCGGCTGAGCATCTGACCCTGCTTGCCATTGCCCGCGCAAAGGCTGGGGAGACCGAGGCAAGCAGCCTTACGATTCAATATGCAGCCCAGCGCGGCTGGCGCGAACCGATTGCACAGGAAACGATGTTGCGCCTGGCCGTGGCTGCTGGTGACAGAGCCGAGGCTGCCAGACGCTATGCCGCGCTGTTTTTGCGCGACGCGACGCCCGATGCCCTTCTGGAAGAATTCGGCCCCCGTGTGCTGAGCACTAATGGCAATGCAGCATCCCGCAGCGAAGGGCTCGACACGATGATCGCGATCGTCAGCGGCAGCGAGCGGTGGCAAAGCCATTTCCTGCGACGCGGAGCGCGCGTGATGCCGCCTGCTGCCTTCAGCACGATAGTCTCCGCCACGAGTGCAAAAGGTGTGCGCTACGATTGCGATCTCATGCAAAAAGTAGGGCGCGCAGTCTCCGCACGCGACGAGGCAGCGGGCGGGAGCTTCGCGGGTCTGATTGTGGAGCAGTGCCCGAAAAGTGGCGGTCGGCGGCGCTGAACTCCGGGCAACCGCTTAAAAACATCGCCGGATTGATCGGACCGATACTCCGGACAACCGCCTGTCGACGCCGATAAAAGCGCTCGCAATCGGCCTGCCTGCAAGTTAATCGCCTGCGCCGAAGGGAATATCTTGATGAGTGAATTCACCCGATCCAGCGCGCTGATGCAGCGCGGCATCGACTTTCTGGGTTGCGAAACCGCTATCCTGTGCGGCGCCATGAGTTGGGTTTCCGAACGCAATCTGGTGTCTGCCATATCCAATGCGGGCGGCTTTGGCGTTATTGCCTGCGGAGCGATGACGCCCGAACTGCTCGACACGGAAATTGCCGCGACCCGCGCGATGACGGACAAACCCTTTGGCGTGAACCTCATCACCATGCACCCGCAATTGTTCGACCTTATCGAAGTGTGCCGCAAGCATGGCGTTACCCATGTGGTGCTGGCAGGTGGCATCCCGCCCAAAGGCAGCGTCGAAGCGATCAAAGGCGCGGATGGAGCGGGCGCGAAAGTTATCTGCTTTGCGCCGACCCTGGCGCTCGCGAAAAAGCTGTTGCGGTCTGGCGCGGATGCGCTGGTGATCGAAGGGATGGAGGCAGGTGGCCATATCGGCCCGGTTTCCACCAGCGTACTCGCGCAGGAGATGTTGCCGGAATTGAGCGCGGACCACCTGATTTTTGTCGCCGGAGGGATTGGCCGGGGCGAGGCGATTGCCAGCTACCTCGATATGGGCGCGTGCGGTGTGCAATTGGGCACGCGCTTTGCCTGCGCGACTGAGAGTATCGCTCACGAAAACTTCAAGAAGGCATTCTTCCGCGCCTCTGCCCGCGACGCGATTGCGAGCGTGCAAGTGGACCCGCGCCTGCCGGTGATCCCGGTGCGGGCGCTGAAAAACAAGGGCACCGAGGAATTCACGCACAAACAACGCGAAGTCGCCGCCGTGCTTGATCGCGAGGAAATCGCGATGGAGGAGGCGCAATTGCAGATCGAGCATTATTGGGCAGGCGCATTGCGACGCGCGGTGATCGACGGCGATGTAGAAAACGGTTCGCTGATGGCCGGCCAGTCGGTCGGGATGGTCAAGCGGGAGGAACCGGTGGCCGACATCATAGCTGAACTTATGGCACAGTGCGAGGCAGCGCTTGCGCGGTGATATGCCCCCCCCCAGATCCTGACCCTCACCTGCCCCGACCGGCCCGGCATCACCGCGAAGGTCACCGGCTTCCTGTTCAAGCGCGGGTGCAACATCCTCGACGCACAGCAATTCAATGACCGCGCTGGAAACGGGGGCGGCGACCGGTTTTTCATGCGCGTGGTATTCGACCCCGATGGCACCACGGCGGAGGGATTGCGCAGCGATTTTGCAGGTCTGGCTGGCGAATTTGCGATGGACTGGAAAATGGCGGCGCAAGACCGCCCGCGCCGCACCATTATCATGGTCAGCAAGATCGATCATTGTCTTGCCGATCTGATCTATCGCTGGCGCACGGGTGAGCTGGCGATCGAGCCGGTGGCGATCGTGTCAAACCATCCCCGCAGCGCCGCGATCCGGCTGGATATCGGCGATATCGCCTTCCATCACATCCCCGTCAGCCCAGAGACAAAGCCCGCTGCCGAAGCAAAACTCCGCAATTTGGCCGAGGCCACCGACGCCGAACTGGTGGTGCTCGCGCGTTACATGCAGGTGTTTTCGGATGAACAATCAGCGCATTTTGCCGGGCGCTGCATCAACATTCACCACAGCTTCCTACCCGGTTTCAAAGGCGCGCGACCTTACCATCAAGCGCACGAACGGGGGGTCAAGATCATCGGCGCGACCGCCCATTTCGTCACCGCGGATCTCGATGAAGGGCCCATCATCCATCAAGATGTTGAGCGTATCAGCCACGCCGACAGCCCCGCTGACCTCGTGCGTAAGGGCCGCGATATCGAACGCCGCGTGCTGGCCGAGGCGGTGAGGCTGTTTGCCGAGGAACGGGTGCTGTCCAATGGTGCCAGAACAGTGGTCTTTCGAGGCTAGAGCTCTGCGTTTGCCCCGCCCCGGGCTGCATGTTCGACGCTTGCAAACCGGTGCGCCGGTCGCCTATCACCATAAAAACGTTTACTGGGAGACATCACGATGTGCGATGAAACAAAACTGGCCGACTGGGCAAAAAGCACGCTCGACCGTCGCAAGTTCGCTGCGCTCTCCGGAGCGGCTGCACTGGCAGCCTGCGCTCCCAAGGCAGCAGGCAGCGAAGACAGGTCGGACGAGGGGTTGTCGATCACCGAAAAGCCAGTCACTTTCGGTACCGCTGATGGCACCATGGACGCCTTTTTCGTTCACCCGGCCAAAGGCAAGCATCCCGCCGTGATCTTCTGGCCAGATATTGCATCCCTGCGCGAGGCAAAGCGCAACATGGCCCGTCGCCTTGCAACAGAAGGCTATGCCGTACTGGTTATGAACCCGTATTACCGTGATGTCGCGGGCGAACAGTTCGCAGACTTCGCAGCATTCATCGCCAATCGCGGCTTCGCGAAGGTCAAACCGTGGCGCGCGAAACTGGATGCAGATTCAATTGGCCGCGATGCGAGAGCGACAGTTGCCTGGCTGGACCAGCAGGCCGCGGTAGACAATGCGCGCGCGATAGGCACGCAAGGGTATTGCATGGGCGGTCCTTTCACCGTGTGGAGCGCGGCTGCCGTCCCATCCCGGATCAAGGCCGCAGCGAGCTTTCACGGCGGCGGCCTGGTGCGGGAAGATTACGACCAAAGCCCGCACAAATTGCTCGGTCAGACACAGGCAGACTTTCTCATCGCGGTCGCGCGGGACGATGATGCAGAGGCGCCCGGTGACAAGATCGCCTTTGCCGCCGCTGCCAAGGCTGCAGGCCGTGACGCAAAAGTCGAGGTGTTTGCCGGGGATCACGGCTGGACCGTGCCCGACAGCCCCGCTTATGCTGAGGCAGCGGCGCAGAAGGCCTATGCCGATCTGCTGATGCTGTATTCGACCGCGCTGGACTGATCAGTCGCGCGGCACGGGTTCCTTGGCCCCCACGCCCGTGGGCACCGGGGCTACGCCGCGCGCTTCGCGTTCCTTGTTGCGTTCATTGCTGAGGCCAAAGCGGCCAAATTTGCGATAACGTGTCATCCACTTGTCGAGGAACAGTCCTAGCGGCTTCGGCTCGATCCCCAGGTCCGCAAATGTGTGCGTTTCGCCCGATACTGTGCTGCCCGGCTTCAGCAGGGTCCATTGATCCTTGCTCATCGGGGTCAACGGTAGCGCGGCAAACAGCGCCGACAACCCATCCGGCATCGCGATAAAACGCCGCTTTCGACCCTGCGCCGCAGCAATGCGCTCGTTAATCTGCATCATGGTGAGCTGTTCGGGTCCGCCGAGTTCATAAACGTGTCCGCCATGCATCTCCGGATGTTCCAGCGCAACGGCTACTGCCTCCGCCACATCGTCGACATAGACCAGTTGCAGCTTCACATCAGGGCCGAACACCGGCAGCGCAGGCGCCATTTCGATCATTTGACCGAACAGATTGAGAAAATTGTCGTCCTTGCCGAACACGATAGATGGCCGCAGGATGATGGCGTTCGGGTATGCCTCCATCACCCTTTGCTCTCCAAGCGCCTTACCTCTTGCATAGGCTGCGCTCGATTGGGCGTCCGGGCCGATCGCGCTTAGATGCACAAAACTGCGCACGCCGTTTCGCGCGGCGATCGTCGCCATCGTTCCGGGCGCCTCACCCATCAGCTTTTCCAGATCGCCTTCGAACGATCCCACCAGATTGACCACGTGGTCTGCCCCGTGGATCGCCGCAGCCACGCTGTCCTCATTGAGAATGTTCACCCGCGCGAATTGAAGTTGGCCAAGATTGGCAAGAGGTTTGAGCGAATGGCTTTGTTCCGGGTGCCGGCTGGCGATCCGCAGCCGCGCGCCGCGTCGCAGCAGGCTTTGTGCGACGTAGTTCCCGATATATCCGCTACCCCCGAAAACGGTGACGAGGTGACCGTTCAAGGGAGAGGTGGCAGGAGCAGAGGCGGTAGTCATGGTAGCGTATCCCTTACGCGGCACGATAATCGAAGAGGGCGGATAGCCAGTCCCATGCTTGAATGTGCGCCCGCGGGCAAGGCTTGCCGCACGCAACAATGCACGTTCGCGATAAGAGGCGTTGACAGCGCCCCGCCCGCCCCGCTAATGGCCGCCGCCTACCCGGTGGGCTTTGTGACTTGCGCTCACCACCCGTGCCCAGATGGCGGAATTGGTAGACGCACCAGCTTCAGGTGCTGGCGCTCGCAAGGGCGTGGAGGTTCGAGTCCTCTTCTGGGCACCATCGATTTAAGTCATTGAAATATAATAGAAAACAGGCGCGAATGTGAGTTCTTGGTTTGGACTCTATGTTGTTGTCTCTACTTGTCTTTTTACGGTCCAAGCAAGCTTTGTAGGCCTTAGATCGAATCGTCCCGCAACGTCCCGGCTTGAAATTTTTGCGGGCCTTTTTGCGGGCACCTGCGAAAACCACATCGAGAGTCCCGCAAATGCCGGTGACCATCGTAGGTGAAGAGATTGACGCTGAACTGGCTGAGCCTCGTCGGATTACTAGGCATATTCGTTTGCCGTGAATGAAACACCGCGCTGTCTAGCGGGTCCGACGATCTATCGTTGGATGGCTGAGGGCAAGTTCCCCAAACCAGTCCAGCTTGGTGGATACTCGGTTGCCTGGGCAGAAGATGAAGTAGAGGCGTGGATTGCTGATCGCCTCATGTGATCGCAATTGGGCGGTAAGCTGACCGGTTTTTGAGTTCGATCAGATTAATCGGCGCGGTCACTAATTTGATGTACCTTTATATCTCTGTCATTTATCTTGAGGATTGCTTCGAAGCAATTTGCAGGCCGAACGATATGGTATAATCATCGTGCCGGACTGGCCTCTGGCGCATTTGCCTGCAGAATGTTACAAAACCTCTGACTAAAGTGATTTCAGTTATTGGATTTGTGACGTGCCAAAAAAGACCATCAATCAGCGGGAAAAGCTTCGCACCTTTGTTGCGGGCCGCACGATCCTGCGGGCGCAGGATCTGCGCGAGCAAGGCATTGCTGGTACCACCATCCGGCGCGCGCTCGATGATGGCGAGCTTATCCGCATCAGTCGCGGACTCTATCAGCACCCGGACGCTGAGATCGACAGCGACGTCACGCTGGCGGAAGTCGCCAAGCGCATCCCTAAAGGGGTCATCGCCATGACCTCGGCACTCGCCTGGCATGGCCTGACCGACCAGATCCCGCGCAAGACTTGGGTCGCGATCGGCACGAGCGACTGGTCCCCGGTACAGGGTTCTCCCCCCGTCCGCATCGTGCGCTTCGCCGACAAATATTTGAAACAGGGCGTCGAACACCATACCATCTGCGGTGTTGATGTGCCGATCTGTTCTGTGCCCAAGACGCTCGCCGACCTGTTCCGCAATGGCCGGCTCGTTGATCGCTCAGTCGCGGTCGAAGGGCTGCGCGCAGCGGTCGACCAGCGCAAGGCTACACCATCCGCCATCGCGGAGGCTGCACGTGCCGGCGGGGCCTGGCGCATCATGCGGCCTTATCTCGAGGCGCTGACCTTCAATGGTTGATGGTCCCAAAAATGGCCGCATCGGTCAAAGCACGCCTGTTGAACATGGCGCGCGAGGAAGGCCGCGCATTCGACCTCTTGCTGGTGCGTTTCGCGCTCGAACGGCTGCTCTTTCGCCTGTCCCTCTCATCGCATCGCGACAATTATGTCCTCAAGGGCGGTATGCTCGTCACTCAGTGGCTCGAACATAACAACCGCGAAACGCGTGACATCGATTTCCTCGGCTTCGGCCCGCCTGACGAGGCAGCGATCACAGCGGTCTTCGCCGAGATCATGACGATCGAGACCGGTGACGGCCTGGTCTTCGACGTAGATGCTCTTGCAGCCAGCCCGATCCGCGAAGAAATGGAATATGGGGGTATTCGCCTCAAAACCTCCGCTTACCTCGAACGCTCTCGTATCCCGGTGACGCTCGATGTCGGGTTCGGAGACGCACTGGCCGATGCCACCCGGACCATCGACTATCCTTCTCTCCTTGACATGCAACAACCCAAAATCCGCAGCTATCCGCCCGAGACGGTGATAGCCGAGAAATTCCAGGCCCTCGTAGCATTGGGTCTGGTTAATGGCCGGATGAAGGATTTCTATGATCTCTGGGCGGTGCCCAGGTCCTTGGCAATCGAACAGGATGCGCTTGATGCCGCGATCGCAGCAACATTCGAGCGGCGCGAAACTCCGATACCGCAGGAACGCCCGGTGGGGCTTTCAGTCGCCATGGCAGAAGACCCCGCAGCCCGGCAGCGTTGGAAGACCTATTTAGCTTCGCTTGAACAGCCGCACCTGGAACTTGGGGAGGTGATCGACGATATCTGGACGTCGCTTGAGTGCAGCTGCGCCAGGCTTGCGAAGGCCTGAGCAGTGCATGATGCTCTGTCGCTTTTCCGCCATTCGTCAAAAAATTGATCAAGATGTGGGCGGAGCTGATCCATGAAACCGTTTTGCCGCAACGATGTGGTACCCGAAAAAGCTACGTCATCCATCACACAAATCATTGAGGCGAAATCGATTGGCTCGCAGCAGCCAATGTCGAGGCCCGCAGAAAAGCCCGCAATGTGCTGAGCTTTCGATCCAGTGACTGACTTTGGGCCGGTAGCTGACTGTCCGCTCTTGGCTTCACCTTCGGCAATGTAGACATCCACGGGCCCATAAGTCGGCGCGAGACGTTACCATTACATGACCATGCACTACACGCGCACGGGGCGCGGAAAACCCCTTCTCCTTGTCCACGGACTGGGGGCAACCTGCAGCTCGTGGGACACTATCTCGCCTGCGCTTTCTCAAGTCAGGGAGGTGATTGCCCTCGACCTGCCCGGCCATGGGCAGACAAGCGAAGAGGCCGACAGCGGCACGTTCGAAGGACTCGCCCGCAGTCTCGACGAATGGCTCGGCGCGGAGAATTTCACAGGTATTGATATGGTTGGCAGCTCGCTGGGTGCTCGCCTGGTGCTCGAGATGGCGCGGCGCGGCCGAGCGGGCGCGGTTGTCGCACTGGATCCGGGCGGCTTCTGGCAGGGGTGGGAGCGCACCTTCTTCAAAGCCACCATAACGCCATCAGTTGCTCTGGTTCGCGCGCTGCGACCGGCTCTTCCTGCTATCACCGGAAATGTCGCAGGACGGACCGCGCTCATGGCCCAGCTCTCTGCAAGGCCGTGGGCGCTCGACCCGGCATTCGTCGCGCGTGAATTGAAGTCATTGGCTGATACGCGCACCGTCAATTCGCTTGTGAAGGACCTTGCCGACGGCGCAATGCAGGAGGGCGCTGCGGCAACGACTGCGCCCGTGGTCATCGGCTGGGGACGTAAGGATCGGTTGTGTCTACCGCAGCAGGCGGATCGCGCGACCAAAGCCTTCCCTGAAGCGACGGTGCATTGGTTCGAGCGTAGCGGACACTTCCCGATGTGGGATCAGCCAGAGGAGACCGTTCGCGAAATACTGGATGCAACAAGCATCTCGGAATCGAAATAATGCTGCAACTGGGGGATTAGCAAAACGAGGGCCTATGCAGGGGCTGACCCCATTGTAGGGTCCTTTGTTGGGCCGTCTCCAGCCTTTCCGGTTTCAAATGAGGAAATTGGGATAGCGGACATTTTAGCGGCCCAATGGACAAGGCAGCATCCGCCGACATAGCGGTCGTTCGCAGGGTCTTTCGTCTCTCCTGAAAGCTGACCTTTGTTCAAGTTTCGTTGAGGGCCCCAAGCGTTGCCCTTTTTGACTGCGAAAATCGATGATTCATGGCGGAAATTCGGGTGGTTTTGCGACGGTCAACTTAGAGCGGGCATAGGGACAGAGCTGACCTCCTGATTTCATGTCGACGAAGGGCCGCTTGCCAGTTCTTCCAAAAATTAGCTTCCGTCCCGCTCAAGCCTCTCCCGAACAATTACAGTGCCTACTGGGTATGAGATGCCTCTTTCTCTTTTCACATGTTCCGTCATGAATGCGAGGGTCGCGGGCCAAAGGGTCACCTGTGCGGCCAGATCAGCCTCACTGTACCGATAGGTCCCTTGAGTGTTTTGTTCGCCCGTTCCCGACAAGGCATGACCTGCTTCAAGGAAGATCAGGGAAACCGTCGTCAAGCCGGCGGCAGCACGACGTTCGGCAATTTGCGGGGTCATCTCGCCGGAAGCCCAGGTGTTATTTAGATCGCCCCCGGCTATGAACACGGGTTCGTCAATATTTTCAACATTGATGATGGCGGCCGCAACCCTTTCTGGGTGCGAATGACGACCAGCGTCCTGCGGCGCGCGAAGCCGGGGCCTCTCACCGGGCTTTCTGTATTTAGCAAATTCCCCGTCCATACCAAGGTATGGGACAAAGGGCAGCGCCGCTCCGCGCCAGCTGAAACCACTGCTTTGACCGACAATTGTTCCCGACCCCCACCCTTCCCAAATTACATCACTTGGCACGATTGCAACTACTGCTGCGAAGCCATCGATACGGCTAGCCCCTGCAAGTGCAAATTCTGCGCCCTTAGAAACTCCATACAGCCCGATCTTCTCAGCGGCGACCGTGGGCTGCGCTCGCAACCAGGTGAGCGCAGTTTCGAGCCTGTCGATTGGAATGTTGTGGAATGCCTTTGGTAACTCGGGAAACTGCGCATCGCGGCCAAACCAGGCCGGAGAATAATATGGCAGACCAAGCACCGCATAGCCTTGTTCGAGAAAAAGGGGAGCTTTCTGCCGGGCCGCACTGTCGCCGCCTTCACTTCCCCCTAAGATGATGATGGCAGGAAAAGGCCCTTTACCTTCGGGATAGAGGAAAAACGCGCCGGCTAGCTCGTTACCAACAACCTCCGCCCCAGGCATATCGCTCGATTGCCTTGGCTCTGTCTGCGCCCAGCCGGGTGCCGCTAAACCTACTGCCGCTGCGATGACAAGGCTGCGCAAAGTTCGCTGCCCGATGTTGGGAGACGTTGCTTGCATAAATATATCCTACCGGTTGATAACTGCCGACTCTGAAGCACGACAATCTCAGCCTCCAATCATGCTCCGACGAACGGACATATTTCAGCGGTCAGTCAACAGCGGATCAGATTGCTGCCGATTGGAGTAGACGCGTGCCTGCACGACTCGTGACGACGTTTGATCCGTTCACCAAGTGCAAAACCGTTCTCCCATTGCCTGCTGGCTCTGTCCGAACGATGGCGCCAAGCCGGACAAGATGTGAACGGTGGGCCCGGATGAACAAATCGTCGGGCAGGATAGCCTCGAAACGGCTCAGCCGCGTGGTCGACAACAAGGTTTTGTCTGAAAGGACAAGCTCCGCATAATCGCCGGCACCTGATACCGCCACGATCTCGTCGATCGGCACATTGTGCGTTTCATCTTGCGTCTTCACTAGTATGGATTTGGTGAAAGGACGATCAAGCGGAATATTCGCGACAGCCGTAGACAATGCAATTATCTGACGGCGCATTACAATGGCAAGGCTGGCAAGGGCAACAAGGACGTAGAAGGTGACGCCCTGAAACATCTGCCACGCAAATGCGATCGGACTGAAAGGCGACACAGAAAATCCGTTCTCAATCCAACCTGCGCTAAGCCCTCGAATTACAAGAATGGCAAGATACCAGACCAGCGCGAACATAATCGCTGCCGGAACCTGCGCACCTAGTTGAACCCATTGGCTCTTGGGCCAAATGAATCGATCTAGTAGCGCATGCCAGACGAACGCGAGCGTAATCGCAGGAGCGGTGTTGTAAAAGGCGGTCAGCGCGCTTCCAGCGAAACCATCGTCAGTCGTGATTGCAAATATCAGCCAGTAGGCCGTGTAGAGCGAGAGAGCCGCGCGCCCACCAGTAAAGAAATTGGGGGAGATGGGGCAGGCCGGTCCATCAGCCGACGTTACCGCACTAATGCAGGGGATCAAGAAGTCTGTTTAATCTGAAGGGCTGATCGCAAGGATAGACTACGTTACTGCATCCGACCGTTTTCGGTTCGATAGGGGTATGGCAGGTTTTTTGCATATGCAGCAGTTAGCTGCCGTTAGGTCTGGCCGCTGGCGATGCGATGCCTTCCGCCAGCTCACGTCTTCCCCGTTTTTTTCTCCAGTTTAAACGAGAGTTTTGCAGCGATGTGACCCTCGATGCCGAAGGAGCATTCCGTGAAGAAGAGTCGATATACTGAAGAGCAGATTGCCTACCCGATGAAGCAGGCAGAGAGAGTCACGCGGCGAGTCGATGAACAATTTGAACCACTCCTCAGCTAACGAGACGCAACTTCTGCCACCATTGTTACGAAATTCAAGGTAATTCAATAAGCTACTGTTCGA